>NZ_CP123230.1:5387500-6935000 GCF_045781775.1 Streptomyces sp. 184
GGGCGCTCCCCTGCCGGACGCGCAGATCGGGGCGAAGGGCAACACCTCGCCGCAGTTGCGCTGGTCCGGGTTCCCGGAGGGGACGAAGAGCTTCGCCGTCACCTGCTACGACCCGGACGCGCCGACCGGCAGCGGGTTCTGGCACTGGTCGGTGTTCGACATCCCGGTGTCCGTCACCGAGCTGCCCGCGGGTGCGGGCACGGGGGACATGGCGGGGCTGCCGGCGGGTGCGGTGACCGTGCGCAACGACGCGGGCACGCACGACTTCACCGGTGCGGCCCCGCCGCCCGGTGACGGCGAGCACCGGTACGTGTTCACGGTGTACGCGGTGGACCAGGAGAAGCTGGGGCCCGACGCCGCCGCGACGCCGGCCGTCGTGGGCTTCAACCTCCGCTTCCACACCCTCGCAAGGGCGCAGCTCATCGGCACGCACGAGGAGCCCGCGGCGGGCTGAAATTGCGTTGTCGCGGCCGGTCTCCCCGGGCACAGTGGAGCCACCTCGCCGCTCGGTGAGGCAAGTCGGGGAGGTGTGACCGGGATGCGCGAGACGCTGGTGCTCAACGCGAGCTTCGAGCCGTTGTCGACGGTGTCGCTCCGTCGTGCGGTGGTGCTGGTGCTCCAGGACAAGGCCGTCGTCGAGCGGGCGCACTCCGGTATGCGGCTGCGGGCGGCGAGCGTGGACCTGCCGGTGCCCCAGGTGATCCGGCTGTGCCGGTACGTACGGGTGCCGTTCCGAAGACGGGCGCCGTGGTCGCGGCGGGGTGTGCTGGTACGCGACCGGCACCGGTGCGCGTACTGCGGCCGGCGGGCGACGACCGTGGACCACGTCGTGCCGCGCTCGCTGGGCGGCGGCGACACGTGGCTGAACACGGTGGCGTCCTGCGCCGCGGACAACCACCGCAAGGCCGACCGGACGCCGGAGGAGGCGGGGATGCGGCTGCTGCGGCGGCCGTTCGAGCCGACGCCGGCGGACGCGCTGCTGCTGGCGCTGGGCGTGCGCGAGCAGGAGCAGTTGCCGGAGTGGCTGGCGCTGCCGGAGGGCCGCGAGGTGGGCGTCGCCGCGTGAGCGGCGGCGCCTCGGCGCCCGTCGTGCTGTCCCGTCCGTGCTGTCCCGTCCGTGCTGTACGGAGTCGAGCCCGCCCCCGGTCGTAGCGGCGACCGGGGGCGGGCTCGTGTCGTACGACGTACGCGGGGGCCGCGGGGGCCTATTCCAGCGGCGGCTGCTCGCGGTAGGTGGGGGCCTTGCGGGTGTTCGTCTTGGGGGCGCCGTCGCCGCCGCCGGTGGGCGAGGGCGGGCCGAAGTTGCCCAGGGCGCCGCCGAGTCCCTTGAGGGCGTCGCCGATCTCGCTGGGCACGATCCAGAGCTTGTTCGCGTCGCCCTCGGCGATCTTCGGCAGCATCTGGAGGTACTGGTACGACAGCAGCTTCTGGTCCGGGTCGCCGGCGTGGATGGACTCGAAGACCGTGCGGATGGCCTGCGCCTCGCCCTCGGCGCGCAGCGCCGCGGAGCGGGCCTCGCCTTCGGCGCGCAGGATCGCGGCCTGCTTCTCGCCCTCTGCGGTGAGGATCTCGGACTGCCGGACGCCCTCGGCGGTGAGGATCGCGGCGCGCTTGTCGCGGTCGGCGCGCATCTGCTTCTCCATCGAGTCCTGGATGGAGGTGGGCGGCTCGATGGCCTTCAGCTCGACGCGGTTGACGCGGATGCCCCAGCGGCCGGTGGCCTCGTCGAGGACGCCGCGCAGCGCGGCGTTGATCTCCTCGCGGGAGGTCAGGGTGCGCTCCAGGTCCATGCCGCCGATGATGTTGCGCAGGGTGGTGACGGTGAGCTGCTCGATGGCCTGGATGTAGCTGGCGACCTCGTAGGTGGCGGCCCGGGCGTCGGTGACCTGGTAGTAGATGACGGTGTCGATGTTGACCACCAGGTTGTCCTGGGTGATCACGGGTTGGGGTGGGAACGGCACGACTTGTTCGCGCAGGTCGACGCGGTTGCGGATGGTGTCGATGAACGGCACCACGATGTTGAGGCCGGCGTTGAGGGTGCGCGTGTAGCGGCCGAAGCGCTCGACGATGGCCGCACTGGCCTGCGGGATGACCTGGATCGTCTTGATGAGTGCGATGAAGACGAGCACCACCAGGATGATCAGGACGATGATGATCGGCTGCATGCTGCTCCCCGGTTAGTGATCCAATTGTGCTGCCCAGCCGCCGAGTGTGGCAGAACGGCCCTGCCCGTAAGGGCGCTTCCGGTCACATGACGACGGCGGTCGCACCGTCGATGTCCACAACATCGACCGTCCGACCGGGCTCGTAAACCTCGCTCGAGTCGAGCGTCCGGGCACTCCACACCTCGCCGGCGAGCTTGATGCGCCCCCCTGAGCCGTCGACGCGCTCCAGGACCACCGCCTGTCTGCCCTTGAGGGCGTCGATGCCCGTCGCCGACCCGCCCTGGCCGCGATGGCGGCGCGCCACGGGTCGTACGACGGCGATGAGGGCCGTCGAGACGACTGCGAACACGATCACTTGTACGGTCAGGCTGCCCCCCAGGCCGGCCGTCACGGCGGCGGCGACCGCGCCGACCGAGAACATGCCGAACTCCGGCATGGCGGTCAGCACCAGAGGAATGCCCATGCCCACGGCGGCGATCAGCCACCACACCCATGCATCCACGTGCCCAATGCTATTGCGGGGCAAGGGATTCGGGACAGATGCCCGGGGGCTGTGGCCGTGAAGCTACGTCTCTGGTGGGCCGGGTGGCCAGGCGGTGGCTACGCCTTGGACATCGGGAGGCCCTGGGCCGTCCAGCGGTCGCCGGCGCGGTCGAGGACGAGCGGCAGGCCGAAGCAGAGCGAGAGGTTGCGGGAGGTCAGCTCGGATTCGATGGGTCCGGCGGCGAGCACCTTGCCCTGCCGGATCATCAGTACGTGGGTGAAGCCGGGGGGGATCTCCTCGACATGGTGCGTCACCATGATCATCGAGGGCGCGTACGGGTCGCGGGCCAGCCGGCCGAGGCGGCGTACCAGGTCCTCGCGCCCGCCGAGGTCGAGGCCGGCGGCCGGCTCGTCGAGGAGGAGCAATTCGGGGTCGGTCATCATGGCGCGGGCGATCTGGGTGCGCTTGCGCTCGCCCTCGGAGAGGGTGCCGAATCTGCGCTCCAGGTACTCGCTCATGCCGAGGCGGTCGAGGAACGCCTTGGCGCGGTTCTCGTCGACGGCCTCGTAGCGCTCCTGCCAGGTTGCGGTCATGCCGTACGCGGCGGTGAGGACGGTCTGGAGGACGGTCTGGGCCTTGGGCAGCTTCTCGGAGAGCGCGGCGCTGGCCATGCCGATGCGGGGGCGCAGTTCGAAGACGTCGACGCTGCCGAGTTTCTCGCCGAGGATCTGGACGGCGCCGGTGGAGGGGAAGAGGTAACTGGAGGCGATGTTCAACAGGGTGGTCTTGCCCGCGCCGTTGGGGCCGAGGATGATCCACCGCTCGCCCTCCGCGACCGACCAGGAGACCTGTTCGACCAGAGCCCTGCCGTCGCGGACCACCGATACGTCCACCAGCTCCAGTACATCGCTCATGAGCGTGCCGTCTCCCCTTGCAGTGTCGGTCCTTCGTACGCGGTGCGCGCCTGCGACACCGCCCCAGGGCAAACCTACGCCACGCGATGTCGGACCCGGTCCGTAGGCTGGTGCCATGCTCGAAGAACCACGTTCAGGCCGGCTGGCGGCCTGGGGAAATGCCCTGCTTTCCGGGCACATCTCGCCCGACGAGGCGGCGGAGCGCATCGTCGCCGACGATGACGGGCACCGGGTGGCGGGGCTGCCCGAAGAGGAGTCCGCCGAGGGTGTGGGCCTGACCCTGGCGCTGGGCCGGCTGCGTGCGCTGGGGGCGAAGGGCCTGCGGGTGGCGCTGCCGGTGCCGGGGCATCCGCTGGGGCTGTCCGGGCCGCCGGAGTTCAACTCGCTGGCGCTGGACGCGGGCGAGGCGGTGCTGGTCACCGGGGGGCCGGCGCTGGGGCTGGTGCCGGAGGTGTGGTCGGTGGGCCCGGAGGGGGACGAGGTGGTCCGGGTGCGGTGGCGGTGCCGGCGGGTGCGGGAGGCGCCGCCGGCGGACGTGCCGTCGCTGGGCGAGGCGGAGCGGGAGCTGGCGGAGGCGATGCGGGACGCCACGGAGGTGCTGGCGCGGCTGGACGTGGCGGGTTCCGGGCCGGTCGCGGAGGCGGCGCTGGCGGCGTACCGGGCGCGGGCGGAGCGCGGGCGCGAGGTGCTGGCACCGGGGTATCCGCCGCGGGCGGTGCGGGTGCTGGAGCTGGCGCAGCGGGTGGGGGCGCTGGTGGACATCGCGCGGGACGAGGGGCACGGGGCGGCGGTCAGCGCGGGGCAGATGGCGGCCCGCGGGGAGGCGCTGCGGCCGCTGGAGCGGACGGCGCGGCGGGCGCGGGTGGCCGCGTACAACGCGTTCGTGGAGGAGTTGGAGCGCGGTTGACGTGCGCGGGCGCGCGGGGCGCGCGGTGGCGCGTACGCCCCCGCGGTCGTGCCGTGGGGGGCGTACGCGACGGAAGATGCGCTGCGTCAGCCGTTGACGCCGGTGTTGCCGAACGGCGCGTTCAGCAGGCCGACGACGGACACGTTGTTGCCGACGAGGTTCACCGGCACGTGCAGGGGGACCTGGGCGACGTTGCCCGACACGATGCCAGGCGAGCCCTGGGCCGCGGCCCCGGCACCGGCGTCGGCGACCGCCGCGCTCGCCCCGGCACCGGCTGCGAGACCCGCGGTGGCGAGGACGAAGGCCGCCTTCTTCACTGCATGCATGGAAAGTCGTTCCTCCTGTTGGCTGCGCACACCCCGGGCTCGGGGGTGCATGCTGCGCAACGGCTGAGGAGTCCAGCGGGACACGCCGCGGCGGCCGGAGCCCACCGTTCGGCGCAATGGGCGGCGATCGTACGAACGCCGCGGGCGCGCCGGACCGGCCCGCCGGGCGGTGCCCGGGGGCCGGTTCCGGGGCCGGTCGACCGGGGTCGTCAGCGGTTGAGGCAGAGGTTGCCGAACGCCGGGTTCAGCGCACCGATGACGGTGACGGTGTTGCCGCAGGCGTTCACGGGCACGTGGACCGGCACCTGGACCAGGTTGCCGGAGCCGATGCCCGGCGAGCCGACGGCCTGGCCCCCGGCGGCGGCGCCGCCGTGCGCGGCGGCGATGCCCGCGCCGGCCATGGCCAGACCGCTCGCGGCGATGGTGACGGCTGCCGCCCTCTTCAGGTTCCTCATGGGTTTCCTCCTCGCGTCGGCCACGGCGGGTGCCGTGGCACGCCATGGAGAACGCGGGGGGCGCGGCGCGGTTGCGCCGTGCGGGCGACATCTACACGACAGTATGAATCTCGGATCGGAAGACCGGCATTCCGCCGGGGCCGGCGCGCCGCCGGCGGGTTGTCGTATCAGCCGCTCAGGCCGTGTCGTACGGCCCAGAGGGCGGCCTGTGTGCGGTCGGCGAGGTCCAGCTTCATCAGGATGTTCGACACGTGCGTCTTGACGGTCTTCTCCGAGACCACGAGCGCGCGGGCGATCTCCCGGTTCGAGCGGCCGTCCGCGATCAGCGCCAGCACCTCGCGCTCGCGCTCGGTCAGGGTGGTCCCCCGCCCCTGTGAAGGGCCGCCGCCGACCTCCTGCGAGAGCAGCGCCCCGGCGACGTCCGGCTGGAGCAGGACGTGCCCGGCGTGCACCGAGCGGATCGCCTTGGCCAGCGCCTCGGGGTCGACGTCCTTGTACACGTAGCCCGCGGCGCCCGCGCGCAGCGCGGGGACGACGGTGCGCTGCTCGGTGAAGCTGGTGATGACCAGCACGCGCGCCGCGCTGCCGGACTCGCGGATGCGGCGCAGCGCCTCGATGCCGTCGGTGCCGGGCATCTTCACGTCCATCAGCACCACGTCCGGCACCAGCTCCGCGGTACGGGCCACGCCCTCGTCGCCGTCGGCGGCCTCGCCGACGACCTCGATGTCGTCCTGTACCTCCAGGAAGGTGCGCAGCCCGCGCCGGACGACCTGGTGGTCGTCGACCAGCAGCACCCGGATCTTGCCGGGCACGGCCGGGCCCTCCGCGCCGTCGGTCCTCTGCTTCTCGCCCGCCTCAGCCACCGGGCACCTCCATCTCGATCACGGTGCCCTGCCCGGGCGCCGACTGGACGGTCAGGCCGCCGCCGACCCCGGCGGCGCGGTCGCGCATGGACACCAGGCCCAGGTGGCGGCCGGCGGAGCGGACCCCGATGTCGGCCTGGTCGAATCCGCGGCCGTCGTCGCGCACCCGCAGCCGCGCGCCGCGGCCCTCGCGGGTGAGCGCGACCTCGACCAGCCCGGCGTCGGCGTGCCGCAGAGCGTTGTGCAGGGCCTCCTGCGCGACCCGTAGCAGCGCCTCCTCCTGCGCCGCGGGCAGTGCGCGTACCTGCGCGGAGGTGAAGGTGACGCGGGCGCGGTGGGCCCGGTCGAGCACCTGCACCTGGGTGGCGAGGGTGGCCACCAGGCCGTCGTCGTCCAGGGCCGCGGGCCGCAGCTCGACGACGGCGGCGCGCAGCTCGTCGGCGGCGTCGGCGGCGAGCCGCGCGACCTGCTGGAGCTCGCCCTTGGCGCGCGTGGGGTCGCGGTCGACGAGGGCGGCGGCGGCCTGCGCGGTCAGGCGCAGCGAGAAGAGTTTCTGGGAGACGGCGTCGTGCAGCTCGTGCGCGATACGGGCCCGCTCGCCCGCGATGGTCAGCTCGCGGCTGCGCTCGTAGAGGCGGGCGTTGGTCAGCGCGATGGCGGCGTGGTCGGCGAGGGTGCGCAGCAGGGCCTCGTCCTCGGCGCTGAAGCGGCAGCCGTCGGGGCCGGGCGGGTCGTCCGGCTCGCACTGCTTGTTGGCGAGGAAGAGCGCGCCGAGGACCTCCTCGCCGTCGGCGATGGGGGCGCCGACGAAGTCCCGCAGCCGCGGGTGGGCGGCGGGCCAGCCGCCGAAGCGGGGGTCCTTGCGTACGTCCCCGAGGCGCACCGGCTCGGCTTCCTCCAGCAGCGCGGCGAGGATGCCGTGCTGGCGGGGCAGCGGGCCGATGGCCTTCCACTGCGCGTCGCTGACGCCGTCGACGACGAACTGGGCGAAGCCGCCGTGGTCGTCCGGGACGCCCAGGGCCGCGTACTCGGCCTGGAGCAGCTCGCGCGCGGAGGCCGTGATCGTCTGGAGCACGTCGCGGACCTGCACCTGCCTGCTCATGGCGAGCAGGGCGCGGCTGACCGCTTCGAGTCCGGCGGCCGGGCCGGCGGCGGGGGTGGACATGCGGATCACGCTACCCGCAGGGGCGGACGGCGTGATCCAGCCGCGGACCGGGCCCTGCTCAGCCCCCGGTCCTAGGCCGCTGTGCCGACCCCGCGGACCCCCCGGGTGTGAGCTGCGCCACGAGAGCCACGTCACCTACGAAGGGGAGTAGTGGCGGGGCACCGGGATACGCCCGGTCCGGGGTCGTCGGGCGCGGGACCAAAGGCCCTGCCGGACCTACGAGGCATGTTCGTAATAGGGGTCATTGCATCGAATTTCCCGTTCCTCTAACAATGTCCGGGTCCCCAGAAGTCGTGTGAAGAGGTCGGAGAGAACGATGCGAGAGAGCATGCACCGAATACGTGGCCGCAAGGCCGTCGTCGCCGCCCTTGCGGGCTCCGCGGCCGCCACGGCCGCCCTGTCCTTCGCCCCCGTCGCCACCGCCGCTGCCCCCGCCGGCAGCCCGACCCAGTCGCCGCGGGCCATCGCCAACAAGATGATCAAGAGTGACGCGCAGTTCCAGTGCTTCTCCAACATCGTGGAGCGGGAGAGTAGCTGGGACCACACCGCCCAGAACGCCTCCTCGGGCGCGTACGGCCTGGTCCAGGCCCTGCCCGCGACCAAGATGGCGACCGCCGGATCCGACTGGCGGACCAACCCCAAGACCCAGATCGAGTGGGGCCTGGACTACATGAAGGACCGCTACGGCAGCGCCTGTGACGCCTGGTCCTTCTGGCAGGCCAACAACTGGTACTGAGCAGGCAGCGGCTGCCACGCGCAGCCCCGGGCACACACGGCCGCGGGCGGCACCCCTTGCGAGGGGTGCCGCCCGTCTGCCGTGCGGGGTGCGGTCAGCGCATGACCTCCGGCTCGTGCTTGCGCAGCAGCCGGGCGACGACGAAGCCGCAGATCACGCCCATGACGAGCAGCACCCCGATGTTCAGCACGTACGTGCCCGCCGTGTGCTCCCACAGCGTGTCCGTCTCGCCGCTGTCCCAGGGCAGCAGCACGTTCAGGTCGGCCGTGGAGCCCATCGCGGCCACCGCCCAGCGCGAGGGCATCAGCCAGGCGAGCTGCTCCACGCCCGGGGTGCCGTGGAGCTGGAAGAGCACGCCGGTGAAGACCACCTGCACGATCGCGAACATCACCAGCAGCGGCATGGTCATCTCGGAGGTCTTCACCAGCGACGAGATGATCAGGCCGAACATCATCGAGGTCAGGCCCAGCGCGGTGACGCTGATCGTCAGCTCCGCCGCCGGCAGGTCGGAGAGGATCACGCCCTCCTCCGGCAGCTTGCTGCGGCTGAGAACGCCGATGGCGCTGATGACGGCGCCCTGGAAGACGGTGATGATGCCGAGGACGAGCACCTTGGACATCACGTACGCGGAGCGCGAGAGGCCGACCGCGCGCTCACGCTCGTAGATCACCCGTTCCTTGATCAGCTCGCGCACGGAGTTCGCGGCGCCGGAGAAGCAGGCGCCGATCGCGAGGATGAGCATGATCGTGCCCGCATCCCTGTTGATCAGGTTGAGCTTCGCCGGGCCGTAGCCGAGGCCGAACTCGGCGGGGATGACCATGCTGACCACGCCGAGGACCACCGGCAGCGCGATGGTGAGCGCGATGAAGAAGCCGTCGGAGGCCAGGACGGAGACGTACCGTCTCATCAGCGTCCAGAGCTGCGGCATCCACGCCTGCGGCTTGGAGGGCCGGAGCATCTGCGGGGGCTGCATCGCGACGGGCTGCGGGGCCACGGCGTCGATGTCGGCGGCGTACATCTGGTAGTGCTGCGAGCCCTGCCAGCGGCCCTTCCAGTCGTAGTCGCGGTAGTTCTCGAAGGCGGAGAATATGTCGGCCCAGCTCTCGTAGCCGAAGAAGTTCAGCGCCTCCTCGGGCGGGCCGAAGTACGCCACGCCGCCGCCCGGCGCCATGACCAGCAGCCGGTCGCAGAGCGCCAGCTCGGCGACGGAGTGGGTGACGACGAGGACCGTACGCCCGTCGTCGGCCAGGCCGCGCAGCAACTGCATGACGTCGCGGTCCATGCCCGGGTCGAGGCCCGAGGTGGGCTCGTCCAGGAAGATCAGCGACGGCTTGGTGAGCAGTTCCAGGGCCACCGAGACGCGCTTGCGCTGGCCGCCGGAGAGCGAGCTGATCCGCTTCTCCTTGTGGATGTCGAGCTTCAGCTCGCGCAGCACCTCGTCGACGCGGGCGGCGCGCTCGGCCTCGGCGGTGTCGCCGGGGAACCGGAGCTTGGCGGCGTAGCGCAGGGCGCGGGTGACGGTGAGCTGGGTGTGCAGGATGTCGTCCTGCGGCACCAGGCCGATGCGGTGGCGCAGCTCGGCGAACTGCTTGTAGAGGTTCCGGTTGTCGTAGAGAACCTCGCCGACGTCCGCGGGGCGGTAGCCCGTCAGCGCCTTGAGCAGCGTGGACTTGCCGGACCCGGACGGGCCGATGACCGCGACCAGGCTCTTCTCGGGCACGCCGAAGGAGACGTTGTCCAGGATGACCTTGCCGCCGTCGACCTTCACGGTCAGGTGGCGGGCCGAGAAGCTGACCTCACCGGTGTCGACGAACTCCTCCAGCCGGTCCCCGACCAGCCGGAAGGTGGAGTGACCGATGCCGATGATGTCGTCGGGGCCGATGGGCCGCCGGCCGCGCTGCGGGAGCTGTTCACCGTTGACGTACGTGCCGTTGTGGCTGCCGAGGTCGACGATCTCGGAGCGGCCGTCGGGCGTGGACCGGAACTCCGCGTGGTGGCGCGAGACCTGGAGGTCGGAGACGACCAGCTCGTTCTCCAGCGCACGGCCGATGCGGGTGACGCGGCCCAGCGAGAGCTGGTGGAACGTCGTGGGGCTGCGGTCGCCGTAGACCGACGGACCGCCGGGGCCGCCGCCCGGTCCCGCGCCGGCGGGCGGGCGCTGCGGCGCCGAGTGCTGCTGCTGCGGCACGTACGGCTGCTGCTGGGGCGGCATGCCGGCCGGCGGCCCCTGGAACGGGGGTCCCTGGGGCGGAGGCCCCTGCGGCGGCCCGCCCCAGCCGGCGGGCGCGGGCGCGTGCTGCGGCGCGACCTGCTGGGCGCCGGGCGGCTGCTCGGCCATCGCGGTCTGCGCGCTGTACACGTCGGGGGCGGCGGCGCCGACCGGCGCGGAGAGCCGCAACTGCGGCCCGTCGGTGGCGTTGCCGAGGTACACGACCGAGCCGGGGCCGACCTCGATCTGGTGGACCCGCTGGCCCTCCACGTACGAGCCGTTGGTGCTGCCGACGTCCTCCAGGAGCCAGCTACGGCCGCCCCATCTGAGGCTGGCGTGCCGCCAGGAGACCCTGGCGTCCTCCAGCACCACGTCCCCCTGCGGATCCCGGCCGACGCGGTAGGCACGCGCCGGATCGAGAGTCCATGTCTGTCCGTTCAGTTCAAGTACGAGTTCAGGCACTCCATGCCCCACAAAGTTGTCCCCCGAGGTGCCCCTTGTACGGCACCTGACTTCAACAAGCCCGTAAGGAGTCTAGGGATGGCGAACATCCTGAGGAACTATTTCAGTAACAGTCGCTTCACGAAAACGCGGGCCAGGGGGCGAGACGGAGTAAGAGATTCCATTTTCCCCTCGCGCCAGGGCGATTCGCGCCCGTTGACGGTACTTGATCACCTACGGACAGTGGTGACGCATACACGCGGGCGAGGAGATCCGGGGGTGCGCCCGGATGGACACGGGAAGCACCGGGACCCCTGTGATCCACTGGCGCCTACGTCGGCATGGCCGCCGTCGCGTACGCGGCGTACGCACCGGGCCCGTACCTCCCGACAGAGGGCTACCCGGCCACCTGGCGCCCCGGCGAGCCGCGCGGCTCCCCCTGCCGCCGCGGCCCCTGACCGCCCCGGACGCCCCGCCCCCGCCCGTTCGGCCGCCCGCAACCGCACATACCCCCCGCCGCAACCTCCCAGCCCAGCGGCCCCGCCGATGCCCGCCGCAACCCCGACCCGTCCGGCTGCCCACGGGCCGCACCGCGATACCGTGGTGCCATCATGACCACCGCCGCGCGCACGCTTCTCGTCAAGATCTTCGGCCGCGACCGCCCCGGACTCACCGCCGCCCTCTTCGACACCCTCGCCGCCTACCGGGTCGAGGTCATCGACATCGAGCAGATCGTCACCCGCGGCCGTATCACCCTCTGCGCCCTGGTCACCCCGCCCGTCGGCGCCACCGAGGGCGAGCTGCGCGCGACGATCCACTCGTGGGCCGGCGCCAAGCGCCTGGAGGCGGAGATAATCTCCGGCACCGGCGACAACGAGCCGCGCGCCCCCGGCCGCTCCCACGTGACCGTGCTCGGGCAGCCGCTGACCGCCGAGTCGACCGCCGGTATCGCCGCCGCGATCACCGGCAGCGGCGGCAACATCGACCGCATCTTCCGGCTCGCGAAGTACCCCGTCACCGCCGTCGAGTTCGAGGTCTCCGGCGCCGCCACCGACGCGCTGCGCACCGCGCTGGCCACCGCCGCCGTCCGCCTCGGCGTGGACGTCGCCGTCGTGGCCTCCGGGCTCCAGCGCCGGGCGCAGCGGCTCGTGGTGATGGACGTCGACTCCACCCTCATCCAGGACGAGGTCATCGAGCTGTTCGCCGCGCACGCCGGCTGCGAGGCCGAGGTCGCGGAGGTGACCGCCGCCGCGATGCGCGGCGAGCTGGACTTCGAGCAGTCCCTGCACGCCCGGGTGGCGCTGCTGGCGGGGCTGGAGGACTCGGTGGTGGACAAGGTGCGCGAGGAGGTGCGCCTGACGCCCGGCGCCCGCACCCTGATCCGTACGCTCAAGCGCCTCGGCTACCAGGTCGGCGTCGTCTCCGGCGGCTTCACGCAGATCACCGACGACCTCCAGGACCGCCTGGGGCTGGACTTCGCCGCCGCGAACACCCTGGAGATCGTCGACGGCAGGCTCACCGGCCGGATCACCGGCCCCGTCGTGGACCGGGCGGGCAAGGCCCGGCTGCTGAGCGGCTTCGCCGCCGAGGCGGGCGTGCCGCTGTCGCAGACGGTGGCGATCGGGGACGGCGCGAACGACCTCGACATGCTCAACGCGGCGGGCCTCGGGGTGGCGTTCAACGCCAAGCCGCTGGTACGGGAGGCCGCCCACGCGGCGGTGAACGTGCCCTTCCTCGACACGGTGCTCTACCTGCTGGGCATCACGCGCGACGAGGTGGAGGCGGCGGACACGACCGGCTGATGCGGTCGCCGAGGTCGCGCAGGAAGTCCGCCAGCTCCGGCGGCTCGCGCACCTCGAAGTCCACGCCGAGCAGCGCGATCCGCACGGCCAGCCAGTCGAGCGCGTCGCCGCCGGTGACCAGCGTGCAGCGGTCCTCGCCGGCCGGCTCCAGCAGTCCGGCGCCGCGCGGGAGGCGGCGTACGGCCTCTTCGAGGGGTACGTGCAGGGTGACGACGGCGCGGTAGCGGCCCCGGTGGCCGGCGATGGACTCGGCGACGAAGGCGGCGGCGTCGGCGGCGGGCAGGTCGCGCGGGGGGTGGCGGACGCCGGTGGGCCGCGGGTCGTCGACGCGGTCGACGCGGAAGCTGCGCCAGCCGGCGCGGTCGCGGTCGTAGGCGACGAGGTACCAGCGGCGGCCGGTGCTGACGAGGCGGTACGGCTCGACGTGCCGGCGCGTACGGGCCGGGTCACCGCCGTGCGGGTCACCGCCGGACCGCTCGGCACCCGGTTGCTCGCCACCGGACCGGTCACCACCGTGGGACTGCTCACCGCCGGGCCGGCCGTCGCCCGTCTGCTCACCGCCGGGCCGGTCGCCGCCCGGCCGGTCACCGTCGGGCCCGTCTCCCCCGCCCGCGCGCTTCCCCCGGTACCCGAACCGCAGCCCCTCCCCCCTGCTGCTCGCCGCGGCCAGCACCGCCAGCACCTCCGCCGCCACCGGCGCCCCGTCCGCCGCCACCGCGCCCGCCGGGCTCACGGTCAGCGGCACCGTGGCCCGCTTCAGCGCCGAGACGCGGCGGCGCAGCCGCGCCGGGAGCACCTGCTCCAGCTTGGCGAGGGCCCGTACCGACGTCTCCTCGATCCCCGCGACGCCCCCTCCGGCCACGACGCGCAGCCCCGCCGCGACGGCGACGGCCTCGTCGTCGTCGAGCAGCAGCGGCGGCATCGCGGTGCCGGCGGCCAGCCGGTAGCCGCCGACGGCCCCGACGGTGGCGTCCACGGGGTAGCCCAGCGCGCGCAGCCGGTCGACGTCGCGGCGTACCGTGCGCACGCTGACGCCGAGGCGCCCGGCCAGCTCCGGGCCGCTGTGCTCACGGCCGCTCTGGAGCACGGACAGCAGCTTCAGCAGCCGGGCGGAGGTGTCACCCATGCCTCGATGATGCCCCGGAAGGCGGACACGTTCCGACCGCCTTCGGCCTGCCGCTACGGGGCTCACTGCTGGTGCGGCGCCCAGAACTCGGTCAGCCGGCCCACGCCGTGCTCCACGGACTTCCACGGGCCGGTGAACTCCACCACCGCCACGCCCGACGTCGGGAAGCCGCGGCTCAGCCTGGTCAGCGCATCGCCCTCGGCGGATCCCGCGAGCGCGTCGGCGAGGCCGTGCATGCCGGGGTTGTGGCCGACGACCAGGACCGTGGAGACGTCGTCGGGGACCTCGTTCAGCACCTGGAACAGCTCGCCGAGGGACGCCTCGTACAGCCGCTCCTCGTAGACGGTCCGCGGCCGCCGGGGAAGCTTGCCCACGACGAGCTTCCAGGTCTCGCGGGTGCGCTTGGCGCTGGAGCAGAGGGTCAGGTCGGGGTCGATGTCGTGGGCCGCGAGGAACTCTCCGGCGGCGGGGGCGTCGGCGCGACCGCGCTCGGCGAGCGGACGCTCGTGGTCGGAGTCCTGGGCCCATTCGGCTTTGGCGTGTCGGAGTAGCACGATGCTGCGGGGCGTTCCTGCGCTCATAAGTTCAGCTTCGCACGAAACGGGCCGCGGGGTCCGGGCAGTTCGCAGGGTCTCCCGCCAGGAGTGACGGGCCGCGACGCCGCCCGCGGGCGGGGGTTCAGAGGAGCCGGAGGGCGAAGAGCGCGGTGAACGCCAGGGCGGGCAGGGCGACGGACCACCACGGCAGCCAGCGCTGCGCCACCGGTGGTGCGGGCTGGGTGTGTGCACCGGCTGACATCTTCGCCTCCGTGGGGTTGCCTGACGTCCCGAGTCCCTCGTACTGCTTCGAACCTACGGACCCCGGGCCGCCCGTCCCATCCGGTGACCCACCCAGTTCCCCCTGACCCTGGCCCCCTAGGGGAGGGTGGTGCTAGCCCCACCCAGGGTGCCCCGCCGCCCCCGCGCGGGGCCGCGGGGCGGGGATGCGAGACTGGCCGTATGCCCGTGCTCGACCCGAACCCCCAGAACGGGCAGCGCAAGCTGCTCTACGTGCTCGGCGCGATGCTCGCCATCACGGTGGTCATCGGCGTCATCGCCACGATCGCCTCCCCCTGAGGCCCGCGCCCCGCGCCGTCGTGCCGCGTGGCGCCCCGGTGCCGCCGCCCGGCCCTCAGAGCTCGTCCTCGACCACGCGGTTGCGTCCGGCGGCGATCCCCACCGCCACCTGGGCGAGCATGAAGCACGCGAGCACCGCCAGCGGGACGTCCCAGCCGTCCGTGGCCCCGTAGAGCGCGCCGACGGCCAGCGGGCCGGGGATGGAGATCAGGTAGCCGGTGCTCTGCGCGAAGGCGGAGAGCCGGACGAGGCCGGCGTGGCTGCGGGCCCGTACCCCGATGAGGGTGAGGACCAGCGGGAACGCGCAGTTCGACACGGCCAGCAGCAGTGCCCACACCCAGGCGCCGCCCGCGGGCGCCAGCCACAGACCGACGTAGCCGCCGAGGCCGCACGTGCCGAGGACCACGACCAGCGGCCCCTGGTGGTTCAGCCGGGCCGCGATCCGCGGCAGCACGAAGGCCAGCGGGACGCCCATGCCCATGGCGACGGCGAGCAGCAGCCCGGCGGTGGACGCGGGCACGCCGGCGTCGCGGTAGATCTGCGGCAGCCAGCCGAGGATGACGTACGCGGCCGTGGCCTGGAGGCCGAAGAAGACGGCGAGCGCCCACGCGGTGGGGCTGGCGGTGATACGGACCGGGCGCGCCGGCTCCGCGGCCGGCCCACCGGCGCCGCCGCCCCCGGCGGACGGGTCGGACGCGTCGGACGCGGCGCGGCGGGAGCCGCGCGCCAGCACCACCCACGGCACCACGGCGAGGGCCGCGACGCCCGCCCAGACGGCGAGGCCGAGGCGCCAGCCACCGCCCAGCGCCTCGCTCACCGGCACGGTGACGCCGGCGGCGGAGGCGGTGCCGAGGGCCAGGCCCATCGAGTAGAGCCCGGTCATCGAGCCGACCCGGTGCGGGAACCAGCGTTTGACGATGACGGGGATCAGAACGTTGCCCACCGCGATGCCGCCGAGCGCCAGCGCGCTGGCGGCGAGGAACGCGGGGGTGTTGCCGAAGAGCGGGCGCAGCGCCAGGCCGGCGGTGATCGCGACGAGCCCGCCGCCGACGACGGCCACGGGGCCGAAGCGGCGGGCGAAGCGCGGGGCGAGGCTGCCGAAGACGGCGAAGCACAGCGGCGGCATGGAGGTGAGGAGCCCGGCGACCGTGCCGCTCATGCCGATGTCGGTCCGTACGTCCTCCAGGAGCGCGCCGAGCGAGGCTATCGCGGGCCGCAGGTTGATCGCCGCGAGCAGCAGCGCGGGGACCATGAGCCGCAGCAGCCACGGCGCCACCCGCGCCGAGGGGGAACGCCGCGAGGCTTCGGCCGGCTCGGTGGCCCGCGCTTCTCCGGTCGTCTCCCTCGGTGTCTCGACGGGTTTGGCGAGGATGCTGCGGCGTGACATGCAGACCATCATAGAATCATTGGATGAATGGTTGTCCACTCCGCTGTCCGAGCACGGGAGAGACATGGGACTGACGTCGCCGCGCCGATCGAGCCTCACCGACCAGGTGATCGCCCAGTTGCGCACGCAGATCACCGCGGGCGAGTGGCCGGTCGGCAGCCGCATCCCGACCGAGCCGGAGCTGGTGGAGCAGCTCGGCGTCGCGCGGAACACCGTCCGCGAGGCGGTGCGGGCGCTCGCGAACAACGGCCTGCTCGACATCCGGCAGGGCTCCGGCACGTACGTCGCGGCGACGAGCGAGCTGGCGGGCGTCATGCAGCGCCGGTTCGCCGGGGCCCGGCCGCGGCATGTCTCGGAGCTGCGCAGCGCGCTGGAGGCGCAGGCGGCGCGGCTGGCGGCGGTGCGGCGGACGGAGACGGAGATGGCGCAGTTGGAGCTGCTGCTGCGGCGGCGCGAGGAGGCGTGGGAGTCGGGGGACGCGGCGGCGTTCGTGGACGCGGACGCCACGCTGCACCTGTCGGTGGCGACGGCGTCGCACAACGAGGTGCTGACGGCGATCTACGCGGACCTCGGCGAGGTCGTCCGCACGACGCTGCGCTCCAAGGTGGGCGACGTACTGCTGCCGGCGAAGTACCTGGACCACGCCCGGATGGTCGCGGCGATCCGCGCCGGGGACGCGGCGACGGCGGCGGAGGAGGCGGGCCGGCACGCGTACGGCTGCATGCCGGAGCCCACGCTCAGCGGAGGCTGACGGACGGCGCACCCCCGGCTAGCCGCCCGGTACGTCCCGTATCCGCTCGTGGCTGACCCACGCCCGGGCGACGCCGAACCAGCAGCGGTCGCTCAGCTCGCCGCTCTCCGCGGGGTCCAGCCGCATCCGCATCCCGTCCACGTCCGGGTCCCACCACCGGGCGCACTCGATGTGCAACTGCACGGCGTCGGTGTAGGGCCCGGCGTTGTAGCAGCGGGCGGTGACGGTCGACCCGGCGACGGCGGTGCGGCACTCGGCCTTCGTCGCCCCTCCGGGGCCGTCGGCGTCGCCGGAGCCGTCCGCGGCGCGCGCGGGCGCGGCGCTCAGCAGCAGCGCGGCGGCGGTGACGGCGACCGCCGCGCCCAGGGGCGTACGGCGGCGTGCGGGACCAGGGGTGCGGCGGCCGGAACGACGCGGGCCCTCACGCACCACGGAACCTCCTCGGCCGTACGGCGACGTCGCGCACGAGCGTCGCTGCTGCACCACAAGGGGACGGTAACTGTCCCTCCAGCGTGCGCCGCCGCCCCGCCCGCGGCCCACCGGCATACGCCGAACGGGCGACCCCCGCGGGGAGACCGCCCGTCTGCCGTGCCGGTCGTAGGAATGCGTCTGTGCGCTCCGCTACGCGCCCATGATGTGCACGCCGCCGTCGACGTGGATGATCTCGCCCGTCGTCTTGGGGAACCAGTCCGACAGCAGCGCCACGATCCCGCGGCCCGCCGGCTCCGGGTCCGCCATGTCCCACTCCAGCGGCGAGCGGGTGTTCCACACGTCCGCCAGGTCCGTGAAGCCGGGGATGGACTTCGCCGCCATGGAGCCGACCGGTCCGGCCGAGACCAGGTTGCAGCGGACGTTCTCCTTGCCGAGATCGCGGGCCAGATAGCGGCTGGTGGCCTCCAGCGCGGCCTTGGCCGGGCCCATCCAGTCGTACTGCGGCCAGGCGAACTGCGCGTCGAAGGTCATGCCGACCACCGAACCGCCGCCCTGCATCAGCGGCAGGCAGGCCATCGTCAGCGACTTCAGCGAGAACGCCGAGACGTGCATGGCCGTGGCGACGGACTCGAAGGGCGTGTGCAGGAAATTGCCGCCGAGCGCGTCCGGCGGGGCGAAGCCGACGGAGTGCACGACGCCGTCGAGCCCGCCCAGTTCCTCGCGCACGATGCCCTCGATGCGCGCCAGGTGCTCGTCGTCGGTGACGTCCAGCTCGACGACCTTCGTCGGCCTGGGCAGCTTCTTCGCGATGCGCTCGGTCAGGGTGGGCCGCGGGAACGCGGTGAGGATGATCTCCGCGCCCTGTTCCTGGGCCAGCTTCGCGGCGTGGAAGGCGATGGACGACTCCAGCAGCACGCCGCTGATGAGGACGCGCTTGCCGTCGAGGATTCCGCTCATGGTGCTCAGTGACCCATGCCCAATCCGCCGTCCACGGGAATGACGGCTCCGGTGATGTACGAGGCGTCGTCGGAGGCGAGGAAGCGCACGGCGGCGGCGACGTCCGCCGGCTGCGCGTACCGGCCGAGCGGCACCTGCGCGACGATCTCCGCCTGCCGCTCCTCGGAGAGCGCCCGCGTCATGTCGGTCTCGACGAAGCCGGGCGCGACGACGTTGAAGGTGATGTTGCGCGAGCCCAGCTCGCGCGCCAGCGAGCGGGCGAAGCCGACGAGCGCCGCCTTGGAGGCGGCGTAGTTGGCCTGGCCCGGGGAGCCCATGAGGCCCACCACGGAGGAGATGAGCACGACGCGCCCCTTGCGGGCCCGCAGCATGCCGCGGTTGGCGCGCTTGACGACGCGGAAGGTGCCGGTGAGGTTGGTGTCGAGGACGGAGGTGAAGTCCTCCTCGGACATCCGCATCAGCAACTGGTCCTTGGTGACACCGGCGTTGGCCACCAGCACCTCGACGTTGCCGTGCTTCTCCTCCACCTCCTTGTACGCCTGCTCGACCTGCTCGGTGTCGGTGATGTCGCACTTCACCGGCAGGCAGCCCAGCTCCACCAGCGCCGCGGGCGGCTCGCCGGAGCGGTACGTGAACGCGACCTTGTCCCCCGCCTCGGCGAACGCGCGGGTGATGTCGAGGCCGATACCGCGGTTGCCTCCGGTGACCAGAACCGAGCGGCTCAAGGACCCATCCCTTCTCCCAGGTGCTTCCCGGACTGTCTCCAGGACTCCTCACCCGAGAAGCTATCGGTACGGGACGCGCCACGGGCATTCCGCCCCCCACACAGGCCCGCGGCGGACACTTGTCGGGTTCCGACAGAAACCCGCTGGGCACCGGACGCCCGGTCGGGGCAAGATCGGCCGGGGGCCCGGACGGGCCCCTCGGCATCACACCCACCACCGACCGGAGGGCAGAACGTGAGCAAGTCGGTCCATTCCCTCGACGACGGGTTCCTCGCACTGCCGCTCGGCGCCCTCGCGGACGCCGCGCTCGCGCGGGCCCGGGCGCTCGGCGCCGACCACGCGGACTTCCGCCTGGAGCGGGTACGCAGCGCCGCCCTGCGGCTGAAGGACGCCAAGCTGGCGGGCTCCATGGACACCACCGACCTCGGGTACGCGGTGCGCGTGGTGCACGGCGGCGCGTGGGGCTTCGCCGCCGGGGTCGATCTGACGATGGACGCCGCGGCGCGGGTCGCCGCCCGGGCGGTGGCGATGGCGAAGCTGTCGGCACGGGTCGTCGCCGCGGCCGGGGCGGACGAGCGGGTGGCGCTGGCGCCGGAGCCGGTGCACGCGGAGAAGACGTGGATCTCGGCGTACGAGGTCAACCCCTTCGACGTACCGGACGCCGAGAAGACCGGGCTGCTGACCGAGTGGAGCGAGCGGCTGCTCGGCGCCCCGGGCATCTCGCACGTGGACGCCTCGCTGCTGGCGGTGCAGGAGAACAAGTTCTACGCCGACACCGCCGGCACCTCGACGACCCAGCAGCGCGTACGGATCCACCCCGAGCTGACCGCCGTGACCGTCACCGACTCCGGCGACTTCGACTCGATGCGCACCCTCGCGCCCCCGGCCGGCCGCGGCTGGGAGTACGCGACCGGCACCGGCTGGGACTGGGACGCCGAGCTGGCGCGCATCCCCGGCTGGCTCGCCGAGAAGATGGCGGCGCCGAGCGTCGAGGCGGGCTCGTACGACCTGGTGGTCGACCCGTCGAACCTGTGGCTGACGATCCACGAGTCGGTCGGCCACGCCACGGAGCTGGACCGCGCCCTCGGCTACGAGGCCGCGTACGCCGGCACCTCCTTCGCCACGTTCGACCAGCTCGGCACCTTGCGCTACGGCTCCGGCCTGATGAACGTCACCGGCGACCGCACCGCGGAGCACGGCCTCGCCAGCATCGGCTACGACGACGAGGGCGTGCAGGCGCAGTCCTGGGACCTGGTCCGCGAGGGCGTGCTCGTCGGCTACCAGACGGACCGCCGGATCGCGAAGCTCACCGGCGCCGACCGCTCCAACGGCTGCGCCTTCGCCGACTCCCCCGCCCACGTGCCCGTGCAGCGCATGGCGAACGTCTCGCTCCAGCCGGCGCCCGAGGGCCCGACGACGGAGGAGCTGATCGGCGAGGTCGAGCGCGGCATCTACGTCGTCGGCGACCGCTCGTGGTCCATCGACATGCAGCGCTACAACTTCCAGTTCACACAGCAGAGGGCATACACGATTCGGAATGGCCGCCTCGAAGGCCAGCTACGCAACGTTGCCTATCAGGGAACCACCACGGACTTCTGGGGTTCGATGGTGGCGATTGGCGGTCCTCTGACGTACGTCCTGGGAGGCACCTTTAGCTGCGGAAAGGCCCAGCCGGGGCAGTCCGCCTCCGTGTCCCACGGATGCCCGTCAGCACTCTTCACAGGAGTGAATATTCTCAACACCGAAGCCGAGTCAGGCGCCTCCTGACGAGCCATCCCGACAACGGGGAAGTCTGCACCAGGTCGACACGTCGTCACGACGAAGCTCCGCTCAGGCCACGTCATCCCAGTCCTCAACGTCATCCTCCGAGGGAGTCAGTTGGGGCGGGATGATGAGGCCCTTGAACGGCGCCAGGTTCAGCCCGAGGCGGTTGTGCATGGTTCGGGCCCCTCGGGTCATGGCGCGGCGCACCAGGTGCCCGTAGACCATCTCCGTCGTCCTGGTGGTGCGGTGTCCCACCCAGGCCGCCACCTCGAAGAGCGGGATGTCGGCATGGATCGCTTCGGAGACGAAGAAGTGCCGGAAGCTCTTCGGTGTGTACCGGGGAGTGCCCGCAGTCCGGGCCGCCGCCTTGAACTGATCCAGGAACCAGTCATAGGACGGGTGACGGTCGTTCAGCCGGGGTGACTCGAAGAACCAGCCCCGATCCCCCCAGGTGCCGAAGCTGTCGACGTGATCACCGAAGATCTCGTTGATCGACTCGGGCACCGGCGTTTGCCGTGCTTGGTCGAAGGCGCGATGTTTCGTACCCCGCTTCACTCCGCGCCGGTAGCCGGAGATCTCCTGACAGCCGTAGGCCGAGACCTGATGATCCACTGTCAGGACGGACCCTTCCCAGTCCATTGATTCGTCAGCCAGGGCAAGGGACTCCCCTGGCCGCGTTCCGCACCCCGCCATCGCCCAGAAGCCGGCACGGATCAACTTGGGAGCTTCCGCGATGATCCCCAACACTTCCTCCATGGTGGGGATGTCTTCGTCTGTGACCGGGGTGAGCGACTGGCCCGAACGCCTGCGGGGGTTCGCCTTCTTACACGGATTGCGACCGATAATCTCGGCAGCCACCGCATAGTTGAAGACGGAGGAAAGGACGTTCTTGCGTCCGTTGATTCCCGTTTCCTTGTAACCCCTCTGCTTCTGGTCCGCCTCCCACTCCTGGACCGTGGACGGGGTGATACTGCCGACGGCCTTGCTCCCGAAGAACGGGCCGTAGTGGTTGTCGTACACACTCTGATAGTTCCTCTTCGAGGATTCTTCGAGTGTTCCCGCCTCAACCCATTCGTTCCAGATTTCAGCGAATGTCCGCTGACTTGCTTTGGGGTTGAGGTACGTTCCCAGGTCCTTGTCCCGCTCGATTTTCACAGCGAAGGCTTCTGCGTCTTCGAGCTTCTTGAAGGAGACCTGCCGGGGCTTGCCTGCCCTACCTCCAGGCTCCCGGTAGGTCACCCGGTACGGCTTGTGATGGCAGGTCGCCTTCTTGCGTCGAGGGCAGGCGCAGTCCACCTTCTTGATCGTCGCCATGCATGTTCACCTCCTGCATGTTGATTGGTCAGCATCTAGGACGAAGCTAGCCACCCTGCACCCTGGCGTCAACCCAGTTGTGCAGATCGCGAGTTCGGAACCGAACATGCTTGCCAACCTTCACGTACGGAATCCCCCAGCGCCGATAGGAGTCCATGAGGACTCTCTTCGTCACGCCCAACTCGGCGGCGGCTTGATCGGGCGTCATAAGCAGGTTGCTACCTCCCCTCACGGATTTCACCTCCGCCTGAATCCAAATCCTCGCGAGACAGCTCGCGATTCGTAGTGAGGTCTTCCGCGATGCCGGCCGCAATGAGCGCGGCGCCGGGTGAGTGCCCTGAGCCCGCGTACCGCCAGTGGGCATCGGTTACGACGTCGGACGAATCGCGGCCGTCGACGTCTCTCGTGTGCCGGGTCTGTCAAACGAGCGGTGTAACGGGGGTGGTTGGGGTTACCGGCGGGCCGCTGTCAGGCGGCCGTCGAAGGCGATGTCGAAGGCGATGTCGAAGGCGTTCAGCGCGGTCTTCCAGCGCATGGTCCAGCGGGCCTGGCCCTTGCCTGTGGGATCGAGCGACATGATGGCCATGTAGACGCATTTCAGGGCGGCCTGCTCGTTCGGGAAGTGGCCGCGGGCCTTGACCGCCCGGCGGATACGGGCGTCCACCGACTCGATCGCGTTGGTGGTGCAGACGATGCGGCGGATCTCGGTGTCGAACCGCAGGAACGGGGTGAACTCCTCCCACGCGTCCTCCCACAGCTTCACGATCGCTGGACACTTCCGGCCCCAGGCGTCGGCGAACTCCGCGAACCGCCCCAGGGCGGCCTCCTCGGTCGGCGCCGTGTAGACGGGCTTGAGGAGGCGGGCGAACTTGTCCCACTCCTGGCGGGCGGCGTAGCGGAAGGAGTTCCGCAGCAGGTGGACCACACAGGTCTGCACGATCGTCTTCGGCCAGACCGTCTCGACCGCCTCGGGCAGGCCCTTGAGCCCGTCGCAGACCAGCATCAGCACGTCGTTCACGCCACGGTTCTTGATCTCGGTGAGGATGTGCATCCAGTGCTTGGCACCCTCGCCGCCGTCGCCGGCCCAGAGCCCGAGGATCTCCCGCCGGCCCTCAACGGTGACCGCCAGAGCCACGTAGATAGGTCGGTTAGCGACGGCGCCGTCGCGGATCTTCACGTGGATCGCGTCGATGAAGACCACCGGATAGACGGCGTCGAACGGCCGGTTCTGCCATTCGGCCGTGCCGTCCAGGACCTTGTCGGTGATGGTGGAGATGGTCTGGCGGGACACGTCGGCGCCATAGACCTCGGCCAGGTGGGCCTGGACCCCGCCGGTGGTCAGGCCCTTCGCAGCGAGCGAGATGACCATCTCGTCGACGCCGGTCAGGCGCTTCTGCCGCTTCTTGACGATCTTCGGCTCGAAGCTGCCTTCCCGGTCGCGAGGAACGGCTATCTCGATCGGGCCGACGTCGGTGAGCACGGTCTTGGCACGGGTGCCGTTGCGTGAGTTGCCGCCGTTCTTCCCGGCCGGATCGTGCTTGTCATAGCCGAGATGGTCGGTGATCTCGCCCTCGAGAGTGGACTCCAGGAGCCGCTTGGTCAGCTGCTGGAGCAGCCCGCCCTCACCGGTCAACTGAAGGCCCTCGGCCTGAGCCCGGTCCACCAGCTCGTCGATCAGCTGGTCGTCCACAGACTTTGCCGGCGCCGCTTCAGACGGCTCGACGGACTCGGCCTCGGCCATGTTGTTGCTGGTCATCGATGCAACTTCCATGATCGGGAGTTACACCGAACGTTTTACAGTCCCGTACGAGACTGATCACTTGGGGCCGCCAGGCAACCTGTCGAAATCTGTCTCTACTTACTCAAGGGCGCGCCGGCTGGCCGGGCGCTTCCGGCGGGCGTGCGGCCTGGCGGCCGATCCCGCCGGGCACCCGTCGCCGCCCTAGCAACCGCCCTCTGCGCTTCCGCACCGGACAGTGGCCGGGGTAGACCGCCCTAAGGCTCTGGTCCACTGGGGCGAGCCTCCGATCCGAGGACACCCCGGCCTCATTTGTACAGGCCAGGAGCCCAGTCCCACCGCTAGCCGGCTCGTAGTTCTCCGATACCTCCGCCCTGAATAACTCCAGCTCAGACCCTCTCCACCGACCGGGTTCAGCGCTGCATCAACCGATAATTTACAACTTCCAGACAAACCGACTCTTATCAATTATGGTATGACTCAACGAGACAACCTGAACCAGGTGATCCCATGACTGAACCCAACGCCACGCCCGGACGCTCCGAACTCTTTGCGGGAGATGATCCGATCCTCACCGCAGAGGACGATCTGCTGAATCGGTCGCGTTTGGCGACTGCCATCGCTGACGAAGCCCAGGCCCTCAATGCCAAACGTGGCGCGGTGGTTGCAATTACCGGTAAGTGGGGGACCGGCAAGACATCTCTACTCAACCTGACTGCCAATATCCTGCGTGAACAAGATTCGGTGGAAGTCGTTGAGTTCAACCCGTGGTATTTCTCGGGAACCGACCATCTAATCCGATTCTTCTTCGACGAGATGGCAATGCAACTGAGTGGCAGCCGAAACCGCAAGGAACGACTCAAGACCGCAACCGCCATCATCGCGGATAAGTTCAATAGGTACTCTGCATCTCTCTCACCACTTAAATTTATGCCGGGAGCAGCTACCCTCCTTGATGCCGCACAGAAAACATCGGAGGGGATTTCCCAGGCTCTAAGCACTAGCATCCATGAGCAGAGGATAGAAATCTCTGAGGCATTGAACCGCCTCGACGGGAGAATTATTTTACTTATTGACGATATTGATCGTCTCAATCGCCAGGAGATCCGTGACTTGTTTCGACTAGTCCGACTGAATGGCTCCTTTCCTAACGTGGTGTACCTCCTCTGTTTCGACAGGAAGATGGTCGAAAGCGCATTGAGCGAGGAAGGGCTTAATGGCGCAGCCTACCTAGAGAAGATTGTGAAGACCTCCGTTGAGGTGCCCCCAGCCGCGGACGAAGCCTTGGCTTCAGCTCTTCGCACAGGAATTCAAGAAGCTCTTGCCAACATGATCATTCCCGATGTCGGTGAGGAACGCTTCCCTGACGTATTCTGGCAAGTAGTCAGACCACTCTTCAGCACAGTTAGGGATGTGAAGAGATTTCTGTCCTCCCTAAGCCTAACTGTCCGGTCTGCGGGAGAAGAAGTCGCTTTGCCGGATCTCGTAGCACTGGAAGCTATTCGCGTTATGCGGCCGTCCGCGCACGATCTGATCGCAGAACACGTCGGTGCCTTGACGACTGTTCATAGTTGGCAAACCGGCACCCGTAACCAAGCTATGCTCGCGTCAGACGCCGAAAAAGTCGCCGCCGTGCAAGGCGCCCTGCCGAGCGAGGTGGGTAATTCTCTCATCCGGTACATCTTCCCCGCGGCTCAACTTCACACTGAGAATTTGTGGCATGGGGCTGAATCGTCCCAATGATGGCGACGCGACCGAAGGGTCGCCCACCCAACCGTCCTCAAATATTACCTTCATCGGGATTTGCCGTCAGGCACCGCGCCGAGCAGCCAGGTTTACGCAATTGTTAGCGCTGCTGAAGATGAGCAAGAGTTCACAGAAGCACTTGCTGCCGTACCGGACGACTACCTGGAAGACGCACTCGATCGCTTCCTTGCCCATGTCGATGGAATCGATATTAGCGCAATTCCAAAAACGGCAATCGCACTCCTGAAGCTGCTGCCCCGCTTTAGCGAAGAACCGGCCGGAATGATCGACGTAGGTCGAGATTACACAGCCTTGCGGCCGGTACGGAAACTGATGCAGCGCGTCAATCCCGAGAACGCCGATTTAGTGGCACGTACGGTTTATAACGGCGTGGAGAGCCCGTACGCCCGCTTGAGGTTCCTAACTCTAGTTGGGACTCGCCGGGAAACAGAAGAGCGGATAATCAGTCCGGAGTTGGAAGAGGCCCTTCGGGATCACCTCCGTGAAAACCTGAAGTCTGCTCCAGCGGATAGGTTGAGTTCGGAGAGGGAACTGCTGCTCACGGTTGTACAAGCAATTGACTGCAATGCGGAATCAGGCGTACCTGTCATTGAATCGGCAACAGTCCCAGCAGTAACCGCTCGCCTCTTGGAAACCAGCCTTTCTCCCAGCCGAACAAAGACGCTAGGAAGCGTAGTCGTCAGTTTCGAAGACCGAATCGCTTGGGAGGCGCTAGTTTCCGTATTCGGCGGTGAAGATCAACTAACTTCCGCAGTTGAGCGGCTGAAGGAACACATCGTTGACCGTCCAGTAAGTAAGCGTCTACAAAGAGCCATCTCTGCATTCGACCAATACGCAGCGGGCTGGAGGCCAGAACAATTCTGACCCCAGTGGCAAAACTTACAGGACCGCAGAGTCAGCAGCACAAAGAGACGGGCGAGGTCAAAGGAATTTCGATCAGTAAGTTCCGCCATGACTGAAACAAAGTATAGGGAAAAGAACTTTGCGGTCGCTATTCTCCTGTTTCTGACTGTACTCCCACGCGGACCCCAACGTCATGACCGCGCCCCTCACGTTCCATAAGCCAAGATTCCACACGCTTTTGGATACCCTCTGCCGTGAGGAGATCCACCACTACCGAACCTCCGAACATGGATCTTCCGCTAATCTTTGTGCGCACCTTCTCCCGCGCCGCATCAATTGCGGCACGAAGTTCCAGCATTGACACGTCCAACTCGTACAGATCCAACACATCGCTGCCAAAATAGAGAACACCACCAGCAGGGAAAAAGACGCGCAACCCGTAACCTTTTGGCTTGCTGGATTCTGTCATAAGACGGGGAGTGACAAGTGCCTTTCCTGTAGAGATGTACCAATCCGACAAGGAGATGGGATCTGACACCATGATCTGGTCAAGTCGCTCATCCACATGCTCGAATGGGTCACGGACATTCTTTGTCAGCTGCAAAACCGATGCATCCGCTGCCTGTCCCAGGAGGTTTCGCAGACGCTCACCACGACACTGTGCGAATTCCTGTGACTTCCGCTGGCTCTGATGTTGCGGATATTTACGGACCTTACCTGGGTGTAGGATCCGTTGAACAACGATTGCGGCGAATAGTGCCGCCTGCAATGATGCCCATACCTCGGGGTCGTTGGGCGGACAATCATCCCGCATTGCTCGCTTCCATGCGAAAGCGATATGGTTGTTGACGATGACTGCCTGGCGCTCCAATTCGTCAAGGTAAATTCCGTCTCTTAGCGCCTCGGTCGATTCCTCCGTCGAACCCTTAAGACAATGTCTCACGTGGTGAGTTTCGCGAGCTTCTTGTAGCAGGTCAGGGTTGCCGCGAGCCCGAGGAAGGCCAGGAAGTGGCTGCCTTCGCGCTCGTACCGGACGGTCAGGCGGCGGTAGCCGAAGAGCCAGGAGATTGACCGTTCGATCTTCCAGCGGTGTCGGCCCAGGCGCTCGCCGGACTCGACGCCGGGCCGGGCGATACGCGGAACGATGCCCCGCTCACGCAGCCACTTCAGCCTCTCAGCGGAGTAGTACGCCTTGTCGGCACGGAGTATGCCGGGGCGGCGTCTGCGGGGA
Organism: Streptomyces sp. 184; assembly: GCF_045781775.1. NCBI lineage: Bacteria > Bacillati > Actinomycetota > Actinomycetes > Kitasatosporales > Streptomycetaceae > Streptomyces > Streptomyces sp. 184. The sequence goes on from NZ_CP123230.1 coordinate 5,415,118, forward strand.
CCGCGCCGGGACCGGATGGCGGGTATGCCGGCGACCAGCGGCAGCAGCGCCTGGCTGTCGTGGACATTGGCGCCGGAGACGCCGAGGGCCATGGGTAAGCCCTGTGCGTCGGACAGGACGTGGAGTTTGCTGCCTTTCTTACCGCGGTCGACCGGATTGCGCCCGGTCAGCGATCCCCCCTTTTCGCGCGGACGGAGGCCGCATCCACAATCGCCGAGGACCAGTCCACCTCACCACGGGCGCCGAGTTCGTCCAGAACGGTCTGATGCAGGCGACGCCAGAGGCCGGCCTCAGTCCATGCGGCGAACCGGCGGTGTGCAGTCGCCGGCGAGACACCGAACGTCTCCGGCAGATGCCGCCAGGCGCATCCGCTGGTCAGCACGTACACGACGGCAGTGAACACCGCTCGCTCATCAACCGGGGCCGTGCCTCCGCCCTGCGGACGCGACGCAAACGGCGGCAGCAACGGAGCAACGAGGGACCACAGTTCGTCAGGAACCAGCCTCTGCGACAGACCAACACGCATGGCACGGCATCATGCCGCATCAACCCGACACCACATGAGACAACCTCTAAGTGACCGAATTGGGACCCGCCTGCGTTGAAGATGGTCTTCCTCTCGAACTTTCTCATCAGCCATGGGATAATTGTGCCCGACTTCTCTGACATGTAACCCCAGGTTTCCGTCACTCTACATTCGTGCTCGATCAGTGGATGTCAATGGAGAAGAAGCATCTGGCACGTCGTGTGTGCCCCGAAGCGGCTCGGGACAATTTCGAGCCGAGCGCCGTGATCACGCCAAGCGTGGTAGGGAATCGCCGCGCTCTTTGGCTGGGGCGGGTGGCCTCCGAGGCTTGAGACAGCCACCATGGGGCGGGGCCCTAAGAGGTTGTCTCATGTGGTGTCGGGTTGATGCGGCATGATGCCGTGCCATGCGTGTTGGTCTGTCGCAGAGGCTGGTTCCTGACGAACTGTGGTCCCTCGTTGCTCCGTTGCTGCCGCCGTTTGCGTCGCGTCCGCAGGGCGGAGGCACGGCCCCGGTTGATGAGCGAGCGGTGTTCACTGCCGTCGTGTACGTGCTGACCAGCGGATGCGCCTGGCGGCATCTGCCGGAGACGTTCGGTGTCTCGCCGGCGACTGCACACCGCCGGTTCGCCGCATGGACTGAGGCCGGCCTCTGGCGTCGCCTGCATCAGACCGTTCTGGACGAACTCGGCGCCCGTGGTGAGGTGGACTGGTCCTCGGCGATTGTGGATGCGGCCTCCGTCCGCGCGAAAAGGGGGGATCGCTGACCGGGCGCAATCCGGTCGACCGCGGTAAGAAAGGCAGCAAACTCCACGTCCTGTCCGACGCACAGGGCTTACCCATGGCCCTCGGCGTCTCCGGCGCCAATGTCCACGACAGCCAGGCGCTGCTGCCGCTGGTCGCCGGCATACCCGCCATCCGGTCCCGGCGCGGTCCCCGCAGACGCCGCCCCGGCATACTCCGTGCCGACAAGGCGTACTACTCCGCTGAGAGGCTGAAGTGGCTGCGTGAGCGGGGCATCGTTCCGCGTATCGCCCGGCCCGGCGTCGAGTCCGGCGAGCGCCTGGGCCGACACCGCTGGAAGATCGAACGGTCAATCTCCTGGCTCTTCGGCTACCGCCGCCTGACCGTCCGGTACGAGCGCGAAGGCAGCCACTTCCTGGCCTTCCTCGGGCTCGCGGCAACCCTGACCTGCTACAAGAAGCTCGCGAAACTCACCACGTGAGACATTGTCTAAGATCATGGGGCCACATCGGCCCATTACGGGCAGGTCCACAACCAGCCCGATCGCCGGTCAGCTTAAGGCCCCATGATCTCCCACCCCATGGCAGCTCCCGTCCCAACCCTCTCCAGCCACCCGCGCTCGTAGGAGCCCGCACATGCCGGCCGGGTCGCAGACCCGGGGTCAACTGGCCTTGCGCAGCCGCCCCGTGGCGCCCCGGGCGAGCCGGGCGATCTCCCGCACTGTGGCCACCGGAAGCGCGAGCCGCACCACCCCGACACCGTCACACCCGGTATCCGCCCGCGCCCGCACCCCCGACGTGTCCCCACCCGCGGCCCTCAGCGCCCCGGCCAGCTCCTCCGCCGCTGTCTGTGCCTCCCGCCAGCCGCTCAGGTAGTCCACCCCCGGCAGCCACACCACCGCGTCCAGGTCGAATGCCTCCTCCTCTTCGAACCCCGCGTCCCAAGGGTCGCCCATGTGCCGGATCACTCCTTGACCGTTGTCTCTGGCAGAACTCCGCAACTGATCCGCCGAGTTGGACCATGGCACGACGAGCGCCCCGGTACCCTCGGCACCGGGGTCGCTCGCGGCTCCCAGCCGGGCCACCCTCGCCCGCCAAGGTTCGGGGTGGTCCGGTCATCAGATCTGTGGCTGCGGCAAGACGCCGATCACGATCACGTGTCGTGCGTCTCACCTTCCTTCGCGTACTTCGTCCTCTTGCCACTGCCTTCCAGGCCGCCACCGCATGCCGGGCACATAGCCATCACCTCCTCCCTCACCACGCAGGAGAACTTGCGATAGCCCCGGCCCCGGGTCCGAGGATCGGGAAAGACCCGGGGCCGGGTCGTCGGCAGAGAGGCAGCTCCGCCGACCATCCCCCAGACGCCCGAGGGAGGGAGCGTCCAGGAGGGTCGTGAGGACGGGAGCGCTGGTCCCCTTGCTCCACAGCGCCCCCGCCCGGTCTCACAGGACAACCGCGCCCAGCGGCAGCCGCCCATCCCACCTCCGACGCGGGGCAGGCCCTGCCCGCAACAGCCGGGCTACCAAGACGCACACGCAGCGATCCACATCACGACCACCGGTCCTTGCCGTCCGAAGCGCCGCTCCCACCCGCGAGGTCACTCGCCACCCCCATCGGTGGTCAGCACGGCCCATACGCACTTGCCGATCCCACCGCGCTCCGCGACGCCCCACCGGTCCGTCAGCTCATCGACCAGGAGCAACCCGAACCCACCGTCGTCACCCGGCACACGCGGCACCGGGCGCTCATCGGAGGCGTCATGAACCTCGATGCGCACCCCGTTGTCCAGCCGGATAAACCGCGTCAGAATCTCCCGACCCGGCGATGCGCGGGCATGAACCACGGCGTTCGTCACCAGCTCCGAGACCACCAGCGCGGCCGGTTCTTCGATCCCGGCCAGCCCCCACCTGGCCACCGCCTTACGCGCCTGCGCCCGCGCCAACGCCACACACCGGCGATGCCGCCGCCACTGCCACGTCATCACCGACGGGTCGCGGATGACCGTCCGATCGGCCGTTGTCCTCGGCATCACTCATCGCCTCAAAACGTTGGTCACGGGCCGCCCATCGGGTCCTAGTCGCTCGATCGGCCCGTGATCCATCCTGAGGACGCGAAGAGCCCCCAGCTTTCACAGTTGAGTGAAAGTAGGGGCTAGGGAGTGTGAGTGCTAGAGACCGACCCAAGCCGCCAAGTGATCCAACGTGTCCGGGGTACGCCGCGCCACGTGGACGAGTCCCCTGATCGTCTCGCGTGCCCCCGAGTGGTAGCGGGTCTGCTGGGGCGCCAACCGGCGTGCCTGCGTGATCGACTTCAGGGCGGCTTCGCTGCGCCCCGCTTCCATCTGTGCGCGCGCCTGGTCCACGTAGAAGTGCGCGGCACGGGAGACCGCCCAGTCCTTCGGGATCACCACGCCTGAGGCTTCCTTCAGCGCCTCCCCGTACTCGCGTAGTTCGATGTTCGCGGACACGGCGTGCGCCGCGACGTTGGTCGGACCGAAGGACAGCCAATGAACGTCTGACGCCTCGCCGACTCGTTCCGCGTGGGCACGGGCCTCGGTGAGGTGCGTCTCTACCGAACCCCTGTCGCGGGCACGAGCCGCGATGATGCAGGCGCCCAGGTGGAGTTGTCCGGCAACCACCTCCCGCTCTCTCGACGGGGTGGCCTGGCTCAGCAGTCCGTGACCGGACGAGACGAGCCGCCGGCCGATCGTGTACTCACCCTCGCGGAAGTACACGAGCGCACGCATGTACTGGCGCACCGCGCCCAAGAGCGGGTCCGCCGCGCGGGCGGCGGCCCAGTCCATCCGGTCCAGCGCCACGGTGGACAGGTCGTAGAAGCCGAGCTTCACCGAGATGTCATGGGCCGTGCGGAAGGTGCTGGACAGTGCGGCCCACAGTTCCGACGACGGCGCGCGGTGCGCGGCCGTGGTGATCTCGGCGATCAGCCCGGGAAGGTCCAGCGCGGCGTCATGGAGCTTCGTGGCCCTCACCTGCTGGCACAGGTTCTCCGCGGCGGCGACGAGTTGGAGGGTCGGCCTCGGATCAATATCGGGGTCGGCGCCCAGGTCGTAGAGATCGAGCGCTTCGCGGATCGGCCGGATCAGCCCGGCGAGTCTGTCCTGCTGGAGTTCGGTCACATATGGCTGACCCGTGAGGGCGGTCACGTCGATGGCCAACGTACGCGCCACGGTGGCGACCAGGTCGGGGCTGGCGGGCTTGTGCCCGCTCTCTACCTGAGTGAGCAGGCTGTACGAGTACGGGATCTTGTCGGCCAGGGCGCGCTGAGTCAGTCCCGCACGCTTGCGATGGTGCGCGATGCGCGCCCCTGTGTGGTCCTCGTCGCGAAGGGGCATAGGGCTCCGTTCCGTCACTCCTCCCCCGAAGCTACCCGCCGGGGAGTCGTCTGAGACGGTTTTTCCCGGTTGCACCAGCCCGTCCCCGCACGATGAACTGCGCGAATGGCCAGGAACCGCGTGCTTTACCTGCTGGGCAGCGCCGCTCCGCCCGTGCTCGGCGTCGAGGACGTCATCAAACGCGCACAGGCGGGGGGATGGAGCGTGTGTCTCGGGCTCACCCCCACCGCCGCCCGGTGGCTGGACGACCAAGTGCCCCGGCTGGAGGGACTGACCGGGTATCCGGTCCGCAGCCAGTACAAGCTGCCTCATGAGCCGGACGTCTGGCCGCCTGCCGACGTCGGCGTCATCGCCCCTGCCACCTTCAACACCATCAATCAGTGGGCCCTGGGGATCACTGAGAAGTTCGTCGTCGGGTTCGCCGCCGAGGGGATCGGCAAGAACATCCCGCTGGTGACCATGCCGTGCGTGAACGCAGCCTATGTGCAGCACACGCAGTTCACGCGCAGCATCGAGACCCTTCGTTCCATGGGGGTGCACGTCCTCTACGGCGAAGGCGGATTCGTACCGAACGAGCCGGGCAAGGGCCGGCCGGACGAATACCCCTGGCACCTGGCTCTTGAAGCGGCCACGAGACTGATCGTTTGACCTGACGGCTACCGCAGGAGCCGTGCTCGACCTCGCCGGACACCCAGTGTCGAGCCGCGCCCTTGGCTAGCCGTTCCGACCGTGCTGATGTTGGCTAGAGTGATCACCGGCTGAACCGGCGCGAAGCACCGATAGGCGCCTGACCTGCAAAGAAGGCACTGTGTGAGCAAGCAGTGACCGGGTTCCTTGAAAGCGTCGTAATCGGACTCCGGAGGTCGACACGAAGTCATCACCAGACCCCGTACAGTCCGGTTTCAACCGGCATGAACAGGGATGGAGGGTGAACCATGAAACGCCGTCTGACCTGCCCCTACGCCCGGTACACGGGTATGCCCCCTGCTTCTCCGGTGAACTTCCAGTTCACCGGGCAGCGGTTCTTCCGGATCGAGAACGGCAGGCTCGCCGGCCAGCTCAGGGAGGTGGCGTACCAGGCGACGACGACCGACTTCTGGGGCTCGATGTCGGCGATCGGCGGCCCGGAGACGTACGTGCTGGGCGGCACGTTCAGTTGCGGCAAGGCCCAGCCCGGCCAGGCCGCGTCCGTCTCGCACGGCTGCCCGTCGGCCCTCTTCCGGAACGTCAACATCCTCAACACCACCCAGGAGGCCGGCCGATGACGCGGACGACCCGGACGACCGAGCCCCACGAGACCGTCGAGCGGGCGCTGGAGCTGTCGCGCGCCGACGGCTGCGTCGTCATCGCCGACGAGGAGTCGACCGCGAACCTCCGCTGGGCGGGCAACACCCTGACGACGAACGGCGAGACGCGCGGCCGTACGCTCACCGTCATCGCCACCGTCGACGGCCGGGAGGGCACCGCCTCCGGCGTCGTCTCCCGCGCCGCGGTCACCGCCGAGGACCTGGAGTCGCTGGTACGGGCCGCGGAGGCGGCGGCCCGCGAGGGGGCGCCGGCGGAGGACGCCCGCCCGCTGGTGGCGGGCGTGCCGCACTCGGCCGACTTCACCGAGCCGCCCGCCGAGACCTCCTCCGACGTGTTCGCCGCCTTCGCGCCGGCGCTCGGCGAGTCCTTCGCCCGCGCCCGGGCCGGCGGCCGGCAGCTCTACGGCTTCGCGAACCACATGGTGACCTCCACCTACCTCGGCACCTCCACCGGGCTGCGGCTGCGCCACGACCAGCCGACCGGCACGCTGGAGCTGAACGCCAAGTCCCCGGACCGGACGAAGTCCGCCTGGGCGGGCCGCTCGACGCGGGACTTCACCGACGTCGACCCGGCCGAGCTGGACGCCGAGCTGGCGCAGCGGCTGGCGTGGGCGGAGCGCGCGGTGGAGCTGCCCGCCGGGCGGTACGAGACGCTGCTGCCGCCGAGCGCGGTGGCCGACCTGCTGGTCTACATGTTCTGGTCCGCCTCCGGCCGCGACGCCCACGAGGGCCGCACGGTGTTCAGCAAGCCGGGCGGCGGCACGCGCGTCGGCGAGAAGCTTGCCGGGCTGCCGCTGACGCTGCGCAGCGACCCGGCGGAACCGGGCCTGGAGTCCGCGCCGTTCGTGATCGCGCACGCCTCCGGCAACGACTCGTCGGTCTTCGACAACGGGCTGCCGGTCGAGCCCACGGACTGGCTGCGCGAGGGCACGCTGCGGCACCTGCTGACCGACCGCTTCACCGGTGACCTCACCGGGCTGCCCGTCACGCCCGAGGCGGACAACCTGGTGCTGGACGGGGGCGGCACGAAGTCGCTGGACGAGATGGTCGCGGACCTGGGGCACGACGGGCCGGGGCTGCTGCTGACCTGCCTGTGGTACATCCGCGAGGTGGACCCGGCGACGCTGCTGCTGACCGGGCTGACCAGGGACGGCGTGTATCTGGTGGAGAACGGCGAGGTGACCGGGGCGGTGAACAACTTCCGCTTCAACGAGTCGCCCGTGGACCTCCTGGCGCGGGCGGCCGAGGCCGGGGCCACGGAGCGGACGCTGCCGCGGGAGTGGGGCGACTGGTTCACCCGGGCGGCGATGCCGCCCGTGCGGATCCCGGATTTCCACATGAGCTCCGTCAGCCAGGGCGTCTAGGCGCCATTACCCTCGTACGCAGCCGCGGGTGCGGCTGCGTACGAGACCGGGATGCGGACCAGAACCGAGGAGATGCGAGAGACGTGACGGACATCGTCGACGAGCTGCGGTGGCGCGGGCTGCTGGCCCTGTCCACCGACGAGGACGCACTGCGCAAGGCGCTCGCGGACGGTCCCGTCACGTTCTATTGCGGTTTCGACCCGACGGCGCCCAGCCTGCACGTCGGCCACCTGGTGCAGGTGCTGACCATGCGCCGGCTCCAGACGGCCGGGCACCTGCCGCTGGCGCTGGTCGGCGGCGCGACGGGCCAGATCGGCGACCCGAAGCCGGACGCGGAGCGCACGCTGAACGACCCGGAGGTCGTCGCCGGCTGGGTGGAGCGGGTGCGCGCGCAGATCGAGCCGCTGCTCGACTTCGAGGGCCCGTACGCCGCCCGGATGGTCAACAACCTGGACTGGACCGCGGGCCTGTCCGCGATCGAGTTCCTGCGCGACATCGGGCGGCACTTCCGGGTGAACAAGATGATCGCCAAGGAGGCCGTCGCCCGCCGGCTGGAGTCCGAGCACGGCATCGGCTACACCGAGTTCAGCTACCAGATCCTCCAGGGGCTGGACTTCCTGGAGCTGTACCGGCGGCACGGCTGCACGCTCCAGACCGGCGGCAGCGACCAGTGGGGCAACCTGACGGCGGGCACCGACCTGATCCACCGGGTCGAGCCGGACGCCGCGGTGCACGCGCTGGCGACGCCGTTGATGACGAAGGCCGACGGCACGAAGTTCGGCAAGACGGAGGGCGGTGCGGTCTGGCTCGACCCGGAACTGACGACGCCGTACGCCTTCTACCAGTTCTGGCTGAATGTCGACGACCGGGACGTCTCCCGCTACCTGCGGATCCTCAGCTTCCGCAGCCGCGCGGAGCTGACCGAGCTGGAGCGGCAGACCGAGGAGCGCCCGCAGGCGCGGGCCGCGCAGCGGGCGCTGGCGGAGGAGCTGACGACGCTGGTGCACGGCGCGGAGCAGTGCGCCGCGGTGGTGGCCGCGTCGCGGGCGCTGTTCGGGCAGGGGGAGCTGGGCGAGCTGGACGAGGCGACGCTGCGGGCGGCGCTGGCCGAGGTGCCGCACGCACGGGTCACCGAGCTGGGTCCGGTGGTGGAGCTGCTCGCCGAGGTGGGCCTGGCGCCGAGCCGGTCGGCCGCCCGCAGGACGGTCAAGGAGGGCGGGGCGTACGTGAACAACGTGAAGGTCACGGGCGAGGACGCGGTGCCGGCCCCGGAGGATCTGCTGCACGGCCGCTGGCTGGTGCTGCGCCGCGGCAAGCGCAACCTGGCGGCGGTCGAGCTGGCGGCCCCCGAGGCCGGGTGAGCCCGTCCCGCCGTTCCGCGCGCCGGTGCACGCGGGACGGCGGGACGGGCTGCCGCTAGCGGGGGCTGCGGTTCTTGTGGCCGCGCATGCTCTCGTACAGCGGGGTGCCCAGGGCGACGATGGCCACGGCGCCGGCGAGCTGGAGGATGTGCCGGATCCAGTCGATTCCCTTGGTGTCGTCCACGCCGATCGCCGAGGCCACGGCGTTGCCGAGGACGGCCCCGATGATGCCGAAGATCGTGGTCAGCCACAGGGGGATGGCCTGCTTGCCGGGCAGGATGATCCGGGCGATGACGCCCAGGATCAGGCCCAGGATGATGGCCCACAGCCAGCTCATGTCGCCTCCTAGTGCAGCGGGGTCCGCCTGCCGTGCCAGTTTCGGACGGCGGCCCGGGGGATGCATTCCGGCCAGGGCCGTTCGGGTTGCGGGGCGGTCTGTACCGCCCCGGCGTCGAGGGAAGGGCTTTCGCGGCGTACCTTGGGGAGGTACCCAGTGCCAGGGGGTGGAGTGTGAAACGGAAGCGCCGCGGCGATGCCGACGTGTTCAGGATCACCGGCGCCAGACAGAGCCTGGACGACGACGTGCGCGGCCGGCAGCGGCGGTACGTGATCTCCATGGTGGTCCGGGCGATCTCGGTGGTGGCCGCCGCGCTGCTCTGGAACGTCGAGCGGCACATCGCGGTCGTCGCGCTCGTCCTCGGCATGTTCATCCCGTACTTCGCGGTGATCATCGCGAACGCGGGCCGGGAGAACGTCCGTTCGCTGCCCTCCACCTTCACCGTCGCCCCGCCGCGCACGGTGATCGCCCCGCCGCCGCGGACCCCGCGCGAGACCGACGTCCCAGGTGAACCGGCCCCCGCCGGGAACGAGTCGCCGACCAGCGATAGCACTCCGCCGACCGTTTGATCACCAAGAGTGCAAGCTCAGAAAAAGCTCAAATCAAATATGCCCATCCGGTGCCGGGCGGCCCTCCTCGCGTGACATACTTCGTACGCGCTCCGCATCCCCCGTCGGAGCGACGGACCGACGCCGGGCAGCTCCCCCCGTGGCTGCCCGGCGTCGCCCTTGTTCCGGCACGTAGGCTGGGTTCCCGTGAACACCGCTGACCCCTCTCTCATCTGCTCCGCCAAGGGCTGCCGTACGCCCGCGGTGTGGGTGCTCGCCTGGAACAACCCCAAGCTGCACACGCCCGAGCGCCGCAAGACCTGGCTCGCGTGCGAGGAGCACCGCGAATACCTGAGCCGCTTTCTGGGCGTACGCGACTTTCTCAAAGAGGTCGTCACGCTGGCGGACTGGCAGGAAGCGGAGAAAAGCGCGGCGAAGAGCGCGGAAAAGGACGCCGGCGGTGAAAGCGGGCCGGGTCCGGAACGGGGCTGAGAACCCGGACTGAGAACCCGGGCTGAGAACCCGGGCTGAGAGGCGGGACCGAGAAGCGGGGCCGGGGGCCGGGACTCGAAGTCCGGTGCCGGGCGCCGCCGGCTGCCGGACCGTGCGCAACCGGCCCGTGTCAGCCGCCGATTGCGGACATCGGCCGGTCCGGCTGGACGAACGACGGGTCGTCGAGGCCCGCGCCCGCCTTCTTGCCCCACATCGCCTCGCGCCAGAGCCGCGCCACCTCCGCGTCCGGCGCACCGGAGCGCAACGCGCCCCGCAGATCGGTCTCCTCGCGCGCGAACAGGCAGTTGCGCACCTGCCCGTCGGCGGTCAGCCGGGTGCGGTCGCAGGCGCGGCAGAAGGGCCGGGTGACGGAGGCGATGACGCCGACGCGGGCCGGGCCGCCGTCCACGAGCCAGCGCTCGGCGGGTGCGGAGCCGCGCGCCGCGTCGCCCTCGGGGGTCAGCTCGAAGCGGGTGCGCAGGGAGGCGAGGATGTCGCCGGCGGTGATCATGCCGTCGCGCTGCCAGCCGTGCTGCGGGTCGAGGGGCATCTGCTCGATGAACCGCAGCTCGTACCCCTCCGCGACGGCCCAGGCGAGCAGGTCGGGGGCCTCTTCCTCGTTGAACCCGGACATCAGCACGCTGTTGACCTTCACCGGCTCCATCCCGGCGGCCCGGGCGGCGGCGAGGCCGCGGAGCACGTCGCCGTGGCGCTTGCGGCGGGTCAGCCGGTGGAACACGTCGGCCCGCAGGGTGTCCAGCGAGACGTTCACCCGGTCCAGGCCGGCGGCCTTGAGGGCGGGGGCCGTACGCTCCAGGCCGATGCCGTTGGTGGTCAGGGAGAGCTTCGGGCGGGGCGTGAGCGCGGCGCAGCGCTCGACGATGCCGGTGAGCCCGGGGCGCAGCAGCGGCTCGCCGCCGGTGAAGCGCACGTCGGTCACGCCCAGCTCGGTGACCGCGAGGCGCACGAGGCGGACGATCTCGTCGTCCGTGAGCAGCTCGGGTTTGCCGAGCCACTGGAGCCCCTCCTCGGGCATGCAGTACGTACACCGCAGGTTGCAGCGGTCGGTGAGTGAGACGCGCAGGTCGGTGGCGACTCGTCCATAGGTGTCACGCAGCATGGTGCCGGCCCTCCCACGGCGGAACCTGACCTCTCGCACCCTACGCCAGGGCTCCGACATTCAACAGTTTGTTGAGTTTACGGGTGGACGGTTCCCGCCGTACGCACGTGACGGCTGGGCCGCGAGCGCCTGGCGTGCACGACACGCCAAAAGTCACTGCACGGCGATGTATTGATGGTCGCGGGTGATCAGCGCTACGTTCGCTTGCCGTGTACCTGACCGCGGCAGCTGTCCGCGGCGGATTCCGACTGATGATCTGGAGATCCCATGACTCATCTCCGACCCCGCGGCCGGCGCCTGCTGGCGGTGCCCCTAGGGCTCACCCTCGCGGCGGCGCTCGGCCTCCTGCCGGGGGCGGCCTCCGCCGCGTCGGCGCCGGAACCCGGCGGCAGCGCCGGGGCCGCGGCCGGCGAGAACTTTTCGTACGTGGTCAACACGAAGACGGACGGCAAGACGATCGCCCGGGTCAAGGACGCGATCGCCGCCGCGGACGGCTCGGTGGTCGTCACGCACAAGAAGATCGGCGTGTTCGTCGCCCGGTCCGCCAACCCGGACTTCGCGGCCGAGCTGCGCGGCGTGCGCGGCGTGCACTCCGCGGGCGCGACCCGCACCGCGCCGCTGGAGGCGTCGGGGACGCTGGAGACCAGCGCACCGGAGGTCTACGAGGGCGCGGCCAAGGCCCGCTCGCAGGACCCGGACGTCGAGCCGCTGGAGAACGAGCAGTGGGACCTGCCGGCGATCGGCGCCGACAAGGCGCACAAGGTCTCGATCGGCAGCCGTGACGTGACCGTCGGCGTCATCGACACCGGCGTGGACGACCGGCACCCCGACCTCAAGGCCAACTTCTCCGCCGAGCAGTCCGCCAACTGCGTCGGCGGCGTCGCGGACACCAGCGAGGGCGCCTGGCGGCCCTTCGACCCGGCGGGCGACTACCACGGCACCCACGTCGCGGGCGAGATCGCCGCCGCGCGCAACGGCGTCGGCGTGGCCGGTGTCGCGCCCGGCGTGCAGGTCGCCTCGCTCAAGGTGAGCGAGCCCGACACCGCGCTGTTCTTCGCCGAGGCAGTCGTCTGCGCCTTCGTCTTCGCGGGCGACCACGGCATCGAGATCACCAACAACAGCTACTACGTCGACCCGTGGCTGTACAACTGCCTCGACGACCCCGACCAGCGGGCGATCGTCGACGCGGTCAACCGCGCCTCGCTGTACGCCATGGGCAAGGGCACCCTGCACCTGGCCGCGGCCGGCAACTCCAACGACGACCTCGCCTCCGACGAGATCGTGGACGCCTCCAGCCCCGACGACAGCACGCCCGTGGAGCGCACGATCGACCCGTCCGAGTGCTGGGACGTGCCGACCCAGTTGCCGGGCATCGTGACCGTGTCCGCGACCGGCGTGAACGACGACAAGTCGTACTACAGCAGCTACGGCAAGAACGTCGTGGACATCGCCGCACCCGGCGGCGACGGCTACCAGATCCCGGAGACGCCGTCGAAGAACGGCCGCATCCTGTCCACCCTGCCGGAGAACAAGTACGGCTGGCTCCAGGGCACGTCGATGGCCACGCCGCACGCCGCGGGCGTCGCCGCGCTCGTCAAGAGCAAGCACCCGCGGCTGTCCCCGACGCTGCTGCACCTGATGCTGAAGGCGCAGGCGGACAACCCGGGCTGCCCGGAGTTCTACGACCCGGACGGCAACGGCGTGGAGGACTCCACCTGCACCGGCAGCAAGCGGAACAACGCCTTCTACGGGGCGGGGATCGTGGACGCCTACGACGCCGTACGGCGGTGAGCGCCGGCCGGTGACGCAACCACCGGCGGCACTCGGGGGCGGCCCGCAGGGCCGCCCCCACCGGGCCGGGCGGCGGTGCCTCAGGGCACCGCCGCCCGGCCTTCGTGGTGCCCGCCTTCCCCGTGGCCGCCTTCCCCCTGCCCGCTCCTGACGCCTGCGGGCAGCGGCGTGCGGCTGCGCAGGACGCCGTCCGCGATGAGGTACTGGGCCGCCAGGTACGTCGCCATCACCCAGAACCCGGCGGCGGGCGGCTGCGGACGGTCGGCGAGGTCGGTGGCGATGAGGGTGTCGGACAGCAGGAACAGCGCACCGCCCGCGCCCGCCCGCGGCCCGAACCGGGCCGCGCCCAGCGCCATCGCGGCGAGCAGCAGGCTGTACGCCGCCACAGGCCCGCGCAGGCCGGGGTCGAGCCCCGGCCACAGCGCGGCGACGCCGGCGCCCCAGGCGGCCACGTAGGCGACGACGAGCCCCCGTTCCCGTACGCGGGGCAGGCGGCCCTGGCGGCGGAACAGCGTCAGGTAGCAGACGTGCCCGGCGGCGAACGCCCCCATCCCGGCCAGAAACGGCCCGTCCCCGCCGACCTGGAGCAGCACGTCCCCGGCCCACCCGAGGACCAGCCCGGCGACCAGCGCCCGCGGTGCCCCGCGGGCGGCGGCGTACGCGGCGAGGGCGGGCATCAGCAGCGGCTTGGAGGCGTGAACGAGCCAGTCGGCCCCGGCGAGTTGCCCGGCCAGTTGCGCGGCGCAGGCCGCCGCGAACACCCCGACGGCACTCCGCGCGACGGCCCCGCGGCGCATCCGGAGACGCCGCCGGGGGCCGTGGGTGGGGGCGGCTGCTTCGGCCATGGGCTCAGTCTGGCGCACGGACCGCCGCCCGTCGTCCCGGGACGGACCTCTTCACCGGAGAGGAGGGCACGTCAGGGAGCGGGCCGGGACGACCTGGTGAGCGAGACCGGGGCCGGGGAGGGAGCAGGAGAGGCGGCCGAGGAGGGAGCCGGGGAAGGGGGCGGGTGCCAGCCCGGCGGGCGGAGGGCGTGGGACAGGCCCTCGCGCCAGCCGCGGGCCGCGCGGATGTCGCGGGCGAGGGCCGCGTACTCGTGGGTGGCGACCCGCAGCGGGTTGTACGTCGTGATGTTCTTCGTCAGCCCGTAGAGGCATGCCTCCCCCTCGGGCTCGAAGGAGCCGAACAGCCGGTCCCAGACGATGAGGATGCCGCCGAAGTTGCGGTCCAGGTAGTTGCCCTGGGCGGCGTGGTGCACGCGGTGGTGGGAGGGGGTGTTGAAGACGGACTCGAAGGGGCGCCAGAGGGTGCCGATGCGCTCGGTGTGGATCCAGAACTGGTAGACGAGGTTGGTCGAGGAGCAGAACGCCAGCGCCGCCGGGTGCACGCCGGCCACGATCAGCGGCAGGTAGAACACCCACGAGGTGAAGCCCGTCCACGGCTGCCGCAGCGCGGTGCTGAGGTTGAACTTCCGGCTGGAGTGGTGCACCACGTGGCACGCCCACAGGATCCGGATCACGTGGTGGCCGCGGTGGGACCAGTAGTAGAAGAAGTCCTGCGCGAGCAGCATCGGCAGCAGCGTCCACCACTCGACCGGGATCCGCAGCGGCGTCAGCTCGTGGACACCGGCGTAGATCGCCACGATCGGGATCTTCCACAGCAGGTCGAAGAAGACGCTGCCGAGCCCCATGGTCATGCTCGTCGCGGCGTCCCTGGACTCGTAGCCGGCCGCGTCGTCGTCGGGGTGCAGCCGGTAGCTCACCGCCTCGACGGCGGTGAGCAGCAGGAACGCCGGTATGGACCAGAGCACCACGTCCGGCAGATCGGGCATGTCTCGCACGATAGAGCGGAGTCCGCGGCTCCGCCAGACAGGGTTACCGACCGGTTCGCCGCGGGCTGCCGCGGGGCGGGTGGCGGTGGGTCAGGCGGTACGGGCGGTGGCCGGGGGGCGGCCGGGGGTGGCGCCCGGGCGTACCGCGGCGGCGGGCGCGGGGAGCTGGTCGGTGTGGCGGCGGGCGAGGCGGAGGACCGCGCGCAGCGTCGGTTCCGCCTGGCCCGGGTCCGGGCGCCAGCGGGCCTCGATGGCCACCGGGAGGGGACGGGTGGCCAGCGGGAGGTCGACGAGGCCGCCGTCCTCCAGGTCCCGTACGACGGCCAGCTTGGGCAGCAGCGCCAGGCCGCGGCCGTGCGCCGCCAGGCGGCGCAGCGCGGGCAGGGAGCCGGCGGCGGTGGCGGCGCGGGAGCGGGCGGGGAGGTCGCGGCTGAGGCGGTCGTAGAGGACGGTGGAGCTGCACCCCGGCTCGGCGACGAGGAAGTCGGCGGCCAGCACGTCCGCCTCCGTGACCTCCGCCGCGTCCGCCAGCGGGTGGGCCGGGCCGGCGACGACCACGACCTCCTCGTGGCCGACGACCACGCTGGGTCCCGCGGTGCTGCTGCCGTCGTCGAAGTGGAAGGCGAGGTCCAGTTCGCCGGCGGCCAGTTGCTCCGCCAGATGTTCGCGGGGCCCGACGACGACGCTGATCTCCGCGTCCGCGTCCGGGCCGCCGGCGCCGTAGTCGAGCGCGGTGACGATGTCGGGCAGCCACTCGCCCGCCAGCGTCTCCGGCGCGCCGATGCGCAGCCGGGGCCGGGAGGCGGCGGCGGCGCTGCGCATGCGCGCGTCGATCTCCAGCGCCTCGCGCGCGTACGGCAGCAGCCGGCGGCCGGCGTCGGTGAGGGAGGCGCCGGTGGAGGTGCGGACCACGACCGTGACGCCCAGTTCCTGCTCCAGGCGCCGCAGTTGGGCGCTGAGGCTGGACTGCGCGTACCCCAGTCGCTCGGCCGCCGCCGATATCCCGCCGGTCTCGGCCACCGTCACGAAGGCGCGCAGATATCGTGAGTCCACCGTGGGATCGTGTCACCGCCCTCGTCGCCAGCGCCATCACTTTTTTGCATGGACGCGCCACACGATACGTCCCCCGCTCCCCGCCAAGTGACCCCGGGGACCTGGGAGTTGATGCCCGGCGCCGGGCGCGCTCCCTCGTCGCCGCTCCCGGCGCGGGCCGTCACGCCCCCGCTTCGAGCGCGAACTCGTCCACCTCGATCCCCGACCACGCCAGCTCGATCAGCACGTCCACCGCCCGCCGGCCGTCCGGCACCTCGGCGATCAGCACCGCCGGGTCGGCGCCGGGCAGCGGGGGGAGGTCGAGGACGAGCGCGAGCAGCCGCCGCGCCTCGCCCCGGCGCGCCGGGTCCGCCAGCCGCAGCCGCAGGTGCCGGGTGTGCCGGGCCGCCGGGTCCCACGGTCCGGCGCCGGGCCGTGGGACGCGTACGGCGTCCCGTGGCGCCGCGGGCTGCGGGATCCGTACACGCTGGTCTCCGTCAGCTCCGTAAAGGGGCATGGTGGGCCTCCGTCTGCCGTGCGCATGCCGGCCGTCTCCCGACCGGCTGCCGTCGCGCTCCACGATCCGCCCCCGCACCGCCGCGCGTCATCGTCCGCCGAGCGGCTCCCGCACTGCGGTCAGGGGTGTACGGGCCCGCCGCCTGCAACCTGGGCAGCAGCGCGCACTGCGCCTACCGGAGGACGCCTGACCGGCGCCGGTTGGTTACGGTGCAGGACATGACGGCGGCAGCACAGACGGACGCGAACAGCGAGCACACGGTGCTCCGCTATCTCGCGACCGCGATCGAGGACGGGCGCGAGACGGCGCGCGACGCCCGCGCGTACGCCAGGGACGCGGGCTTCGCCGCCGCCGTGGCGCTCGCCTGCGTGGGCACGATGCTGCTGGCGCCGGACGGGCGCACCGGCTTCGACGCGCTCGCCTGGGTGCTCGGCACGGCGGGCAGCGCGGCGCTGGTGGCCCGGCACCGCTTCCCGCGCGCGGTGCTGGTGGTCGCGGCGCTGGCCATGGTCGTGTACCAGCTCCGCGGCTACCCCGACGGCAGCCCGGTGCTGCCGATGCTGGTCGCCGTCTACCGCTGCATCCGCGGCGGGCACCGCGCCTTCTTCGTCGTCACCGCCGTCCTCAGCCTCACGGTGAGCCTCGGCTCGCTGCCCCTGCTGCCGCTGGGTGACGACGCGCTGCGCGCGGCGCTGGAGAAGCGGTTCCTGACGTTCGGCTGGGTGGTGGCGTGCGCCATGGGCGCCGCGATGCGCATCCAGCACGAGGCGATGCTCGCCCAGGCCGAGGAGCGGGCCGCGGAGAACGCGCAGCGCAGCGCCGACGAGGAGCGGCTGCGTATCGCCCGCGAGCTGCACGACACCCTCACGCACAGCATCTCCGTGATCAAGGTGCAGGCCGGGGTCGCCGTGCACCTGTCGAAGAAGCGCGGCGAGGAGCCCACCCCGGCGCTGCTGGCCATCCAGGAGGCCAGCGGCGACGCCGCGCGCGAGCTGCGCTCCACGCTGCACGTCCTGCGCAACGCCGACGGCGCCGAGGGCGTCGGCCTGGAGAAGCTGGCGGAGCTGGTGGAGCGGGCCCGGGGCTCGGGGGTGCCGGCGACGGTGGCCGTCGCGGGCGAGCGGCCGGTGCTGCCGGCGGAGGTGGACCGGGCGGCGTACCGCATCGTGCAGGAGTCGCTGACGAACGTCGCGCGGCACGCGGGACCGGCGGCGGCGGTCGGCGTGCACGTGTCGTACGCGCCGGACAGGGTCGTCGTCCAGGTCGACGACGACGGCGCCGCCGACCCCGGGGCGCCGCCGGAGCCGGGCATCGGGCTGACGGGGATGCGCGAGCGCGTCGCCGCGCTCGGCGGCGAACTGCACGCCGCGCCGCGGCCGGAGGGCGGCTTCCGCGTACGGGCCGAGCTGCCGCTGCGGCCGGCCGGCGAGCCTGCCGCGGAGGCGGCCACGTGATCCGCGTGCTGCTCGTGGACGACCAGGCCCTCATCCGGGGCGGGTTCCGGGCGCTGCTCGACGCCGAGGACGACATCGAGGTGGTCGGCGAGGCCGCCGACGGCGCCGAGGGCGTCCGGCTCGCCGCCCGGCACCGGCCGGACGTGGCGCTGGTCGACGTGCAGATGCCGGTGCTCGACGGCATCGAGGCGACCCGCAGGATCGCCGCGGACCCCGACCTGGCCGGCGTGCACGTCGTCATCCTCACCAACTACGGCGTGGACGAGTACGTCTGGGGCGCGCTGCGCGCCGGGGCGGCGGGGTTCCTCGTCAAGGACATGGAGCCGGAGGACCTGCTGCACGGCGTACGGGTCGCCGCCCGCGGCGACGCGCTGCTCTCCCCCGCGCTGACGCGCAAGCTGATCCAGGAGTACGTGTCCCGCCCCGCCGGCGGCGCACCCGACGCGGACGACGCGCTGCGCGACCTGACCCGGCGTGAGCGCGAGGTCGTCACCCTCGTCGGCGGCGGCCTCAGCAACGAGGAGATCGCCGCCCGGCTGTACATCAGCCCGATCACCGCGAAGACGCACGTCAGCCGGTCGATGACGAAGCTCGGCGCACGCGACCGGGCCCAACTCGTCGTGATCGCCTACGAGACGGGCCTGGTCACCCCGCGCGGACCGGCCGCGGGGCAGCCGTCCGGCTGACCGCGGAGGGGCCCTTCGACGGCGCACGCGACGGCGCCCGGGCACCACCCGCGCGCGCGGCGGTGTCGGTGGCAGGCTCTATGCTCTGACTCCATGCTCGAAGACCGCGCGGCGCCCCTGAGTCCCCGTCAAGTCGCGCAGCAGCAGCCGCTTCCGGGCACCGACCCGGTCGCGCTCCAGCCGCCTCTCCCGCTGCCCGCCCCCGCCGGCCCGGCCCAGGCCGAGGACCCCGCGCGTACCACCGGGACGGGACCCGCCGGCGACGGGACCGGGACCGCCGACGGCGCCGCGGCCGGGACCGCGGAGCCGCGCCCCGGCATCCCCGCGCCGGGCGCCGCAGGCGACCGCTGGCCCGCCGACTACCCCGAGGCGTACGCCGTCGTCGACGTCGAGACCACCGGCCTGCGGTCCGATGACCGCATCGTCTCCGCCGCCGTCTACCGCCTCGACGCCCGCGGTACGGTGCAGGACAGTTGGTACACGCTGGTCAACCCGCAGCGCGACCCCGGCCCGGTGTGGATCCACGGCCTGACCCGCGAGATGCTCGCCGACGCGCCGCTCTTCCCGGAGATCGCCGGGGAGTTCGCGGCCCGGTTGGAGGACCGGGTGCTCGTCGCGCACAACGCGGTCTTCGACTGGATGATGATCGCCCGCGAGTACGCCCGCGCCGGCCTCGCGGCCCCCGTGCGCCGGCGGCTGTGCACCATCGCGCTCGCCCGGCAGTTGCGGCTGCCGCTGCCCAACGCCCGGCTCGCGTCGCTGGCCGCCCACTTCGGCGTCGCCCAGCGCAGGGCCCACGACGCCGAGGACGACGCCCGCGTCCTCGCCGAGATCTTCCGCCCGAGCCTGCGGCAGGCCGCCGAGGCCGGTGCCCGGCTGCCGCTGCTGGCCTGCCAGCCGCTGACGGAGTGGTCGGACCCGGCGCCGTCCGGCGGCACCGGCGGCGCGGCCGGCACCCGCTCGCCGGGCGGGCACGGTGCGTACCAGTGGCGCACCTGGCGGCCGAACCGCCGGCTGCCCTCCTCCCCGTACCCCAACCCGGGGCGGTACGTGCGCGGCGGCCGGCTCAAGCAGGGCATGCGCGTGGCGTTCTCCGGCGACACGTCGGTGGACCGCAGCCTGCTGGAGGACCGGGCGGTCGAGGCCGGTCTGCACGTCGCGGGCAGCGTCTCGCGCTACACGAGCCTGCTCGTCACCAACGACCCGGGCGCCCCGACGAGCAAGGTCACGCGGGCCGCGGCGCACGGCACCCCGGTGATCGACGAGGCGGCCTTCCTCCACCTCATGCGGGACGTCGAGCCGGCGGACGGCCCGCCGCAGGAGGGCGGCGGCGCGGGGTAGCGGGGCCCGCCCGGGGTCCCGTCGGGCGGCGGTGTGCCGGGGAGTACGGTCAAGGGGTGTACCGCTTCCTGTTGTCCCGGCAGTGGGTGATCGTCACCCTGGTGGCCGTCCTGCTCATCCCCGTGATGATCCAGCTCGGCTTCTGGCAGTTGCACCGCCACCAGGACCGCGTCGCGCGCAACGACCTCGTCGCCCGGAACCTCAAGGCCGAGCCGGTCCCGGTGGACCGGCTCGCGCGCGAGGGGCGCGCGGTGCCGCGCGCGGACACCTGGCGCACGGTCACCGCCACGGGTGCGTACGAGCCGAAGCGGGAGGTCGTCGTACGGCAGCGGCTCGGCGCCGACGACAAGCAGGGCTACTTCGTCGTCACCCCGCTCCGCCTCACCGACGGCTCCGCGGTCCTCGTCAACCGCGGCTGGGTGCCCGCGGGCGCCGATCTCACCACCTTCCCCGACGTGCCGCCCCCGCCCGCCGGCGAGGTCACCGTCACCGGCCGGCTGCGCCCCGACGAGACCACCGGCAGCGGCATCCGCGACAAGGCCGGGCTGCCCGACCGCCAGGTGATGCTGATCAACAGCGCGGACGAGGCCGCCGAAGGGCTGCCGGGGCCGGTGCTCGGCGGGTTCGTCGAGCTGGTCGAGACCGCGCCGCGGCCGGAGGGCAGGCAGCCGGAGCCGGTCGGGGAGCCGGACCACAGCAGCATCGGGGTGCACATCGCGTACGCGATCCAGTGGTGGATCTTCGCGGCGGCGGTGCCGTTCGGCTGGTGGGTGCTCGTACGCCGTGAGCGCCGCGACCGCGAGGCGGCGGCGGCCAAGGCCGCGGCCGGGGCCGGGGCCGGGGCCGGGGAAGCGGGAGAAGGCAAGGCGCAGGACGGTCCCGGGACGGGCGGTACGGCGCCCGGCGGGCCCGCCGCGGACGATGCGGAGAAGGCCGCGAACGCCCCGGTCCGGCCGGTCGGGGACGACGAGCGTGCCCCATCCCTGGCGCCCGCCGAGCAGATGGCGGCAGACTGACCCCATGGATCTTGGACTCAACGACCGCGCCTACGTCGTGACCGGGGGCTCGCGCGGCCTCGGTCTCGCCGTCGCCGAGCAACTGCTCGCCGAAGGCGCGAAGGTGGTGCTCAGCGGCCGCGACAAGGACCGTGTGACGAGCGCCGCCGCCGCGCTCGGCGAGCCGGCCGTCGGCGTCGCCGCCGACAACGCGGACCCGGCCACCCCGGGCCGGCTCATCGCCGCCGCCCGGGAACGCTTCGGCCGCTTCGACGGCGTGCTCATCAGCGTCGGCGGCCCGCCGGCGGGCAACGCCACCGCCAACACCGACGCCGAGTGGGAGACGGCGTTCGGCTCCGTCTTCCTCGGTGCGATGCGGATGGCCAGGACGGCCGCGGGCGAGCTGGAGGAGGGCGGGGTCATCGGCTTCGTGCTCTCCGGCTCCGTCCACGAGCCGATTCCCGGGCTCACCATCTCCAACGGGCTGCGCCCGGGCCTCGCCGGGTACGCCAAGTCGCTCGCCGACGACCTCGGGCCCCGCGGCGTGCGGGTCGTGGGGCTGCTGCCGGCGCGGATCGACACCGACCGGGCCCGCGAGCTGGACGCGCTGTCCGGCGACGCGGTCGCGGCGCGGGCGCGTACGGAGGCGAAGATCCCGCTGGGCCGCTACGGCACCCCGGAGGAGTTCGGCCGGACGGCGGCGTTCCTGCTGTCGCCGGCGGCCTCGTACCTGACCGGGATCATGCTGCCGATCGACGGCGGCATGCGGCGGAGCATCTGAGCGCGATGAGCGACCGGAAGGCACGTGCGAGCACAGGCGTCCGCCGCGGACACCGGTTACCCGGGAGCGGGACGGGCGGCGCGGAGTCCCGGGGTCGGTCGCGCGTGAGCCGTACGAGCCGGGTGAGCCGTACGGGCAGGTGAACCGCGCGACCGCAGCGGTCGGCCGGTAACAGACCTACGGGCCCGGGCCCGCCCGCGCTCTTCAGGAGACGCGCTCCGGGCGGTGCTTGGCCGAACGGAACCGGATCTCCGCGGGCAGCCGCGCCAGGCCCACCGACGCGCGGGCCGGGGCGAGCGCCCGCTCCTCGATGTGGTCCACGGCCGCGGCCGGACGGGCCCCGGGGCCCAGCAGCACACCGAAGCCGGCGCGCGGCGCCGTACGGCGGCCCGTGAGGGTCACGCGGGCCCGCTCCACGCCCTCCAGCGCACCGGCCTCCTGCGCCAGCACCTCCTCCAGCGCGGAGCCGCGCAGCAGGGCCAGCGGGGCGGTCGGCAGCGTGAGCGTGGCGGGGCCTTCGGGCCCGTCGCCGTCCGGGTCCCGGCCCGGGTCGGTGGCGGAGGCCCAGTCCCCCTTCCGGCCCCCGTCCGCGCCCGACGCGGCCGGTGCGGACACTCCGCCGGCGCCCGTGTCGACGACGACCTCGCCGAGCCGGGCCCGGCGCAACTGGGCCATCAGCCACCAGCCGCAGCAGATCACGAGCAGCGAAAGACCACCGATCACCGTCGGCCACCACCAGCCGTCGTCCCGCCACCGCAGCCGGGTGGCGCGGCTGAGCAGCACGTCGTCGGCGCCGCCGGCGTACGGCGCGAAGCCCGGCCGCGGCAGGTCGAGACCGGCGAGGAGCACGGCGGTCCCGGCGCCGGCGACCAGGAGGCCGGCGAGGGCGAGCAGGATCCGGTTGACCACGCGCAGCATCGCGCTCACCCCTTCGCCGGCGGCCGGCGTACGTGGACGGACAGCTCCGGCCTGCGGGCGAGGCCGAGTTCGCGGATGCCGTCGCCCAGCACCGCGGCGAGGTCGGCGCGTACGTCGTCCAGCTCGCGGAAGTGGGACTCGGCGCGGGCGCTGATCCGGCGGCGGCCCACCGTGACCCGTACCGCCCGCACGCCGGAGATCTGCATCGCCCGGTCGCGCAGCACCACGGACGCCGCCCGCCGGTCGAGCCCGGCCCGCACGTCCGGCGAGACCTGCCGCATCGGCAGCACGCCGCGCAGCCCCGGCGTGACGGCCAGGAACACCAGCCACGCGCCGAGCAGTACGGCCAGGGCGGCGGCGGTGAGCACCCAGGCGTCGTCGAGGGGGCGGACGGCCAGCTCGTCGGCGATCCGGCGGCGCCAGCGCATCCCGGGGTGCTCGGTGCGTACGGAGACGATGTCGTAGAGCAGCAGCCCGACGCCCACGGTGACCGCGGCGGCGGTGAGCGCGGCGGGCACGCGGCGTACGGACCAGAAGCGGGCCGCCGCCGCGTCGGCGATCCCGCCGGCGGCCGGCTCGCCCGCGTACCCGGACGCCGACGTGCTCTGGCGCCACTCGTCCGGCTCCGCGGCCACGCCGGCGGCCGTGCCGCCGGCCGGCCGGGACTTCGTGCTGTCCGCGCTCATCGCACTCTCCCCCGCGGCGCGTTCTGCCGCTCCGTGGCATGCAGCCGCTCGACCTCCACGGCCACCTCCGGCACCTCAAGCCCGACCAGGTCCCTTACCCGCTCGGCAACGGCCCGACTCACGGCGCGGCACTGGGCGCCGAGGTCGGACGGGAAGCCCAGGTGGACGCCGACGCGGACGCGGGCCGTGCCGCCCCGCACGACGACGGCCGCGTGGGCGGCGTCCGTGCCGGGCGCGCCGAGCAGCGCCTCACGGGCCGCCTGGGAGGCGATCTTCGCGATGACGCGGTCCTCGATCCGGGTGGCGCCCCGCTCCCCCGCCGGCACGGCGGGCTCCGCTTCGGCCGCCCGCCCCGCCTCGCCCTCCTCTTCAGGGTCTGCTTCCGCGTGCTCCTCCGCGCGCTCGCTCGCGACCGACCCCACCGGTCATCGCCGCCGGTCGTCGCGCTCGCTCGGCCGGCGGAAGAAGTCCCCCGGCTCCAGGTCCCCGTCCAGCACCCGGCCGACGACGAAGCCGATCGCACCGAGCGCCGCCACCAGCAGGAAGGCGCCGAAGCCGCCGAAGTACCCGGCGAAGCCCAACGCCATGCCGGCCAGCAGGCCGACCACTGCCATGCTCATCGCACGCACCTTCCCGAAGCTCCCCGAGGCGGACCACCCGCCCCGCCGTCATTGCAGCCGCGGCTGCTCGGCCCCCTCGTCCTCGTCGTCGGGCAGCTTCACGTCCGTCACCGCGATGTTGACCTCGACCACTTCGAGGCCCGTCATCCGCTCGACGGCGGAGATCACATTCTCCCGTACCGCACGGGCGAGTTCGGTGATGGAGACCCCGTAGTCGACGACGATCTCCAGGTCGAGGGCCGTCTGCACCTCACCGACCTCGGCCCGCACCCCGGCCCCCGTCCTCGCGGAGCCGGGCGCGCGGTCGCGTACGGCACCGGCGGTGCGCGAGAGCCCGCTGCCCATGGCGTGCACGCCGACGACGTCGCGCGCGGCCAGGCCCGCGATCTTCTCGACCACGCCGTCGGCGATGGTCGTCCGCCCCCGCGTCGCCGGATCGCCGGTGCCGCGCCGTGTGCCCAGCACCTTCGGCGGGGCCGGTGCCGACTCCCGCGTGACCTCCCTGACCGTCGACTCGCTGCTCACCGTCTCCATCCTTTCTGACGAACGTGGCGTGCGCTCGTTTCGCCCCCCACTATCCGTCCCCTGCCCGGGGTGGGCCAGGGGAATGCGACAGCCGGCCCACCGGGCGTCGGCGATCGGGTGGCGGACGGCACTGGTGGGGGAGGATGGGACGCATGACGGCGAGCTGGGAGCGGGCGGTGCGCGAGCAGGTGGGGCTCGGCAGGCTGCTGCCCCTGGGGGCCGAGGCGGACGGCGCGTGGATCGCGGAGCGCGCCGCGGCGGACGCGCTCCGGCGCGCAACGGCGGGCGTACGCGGGGCCCGGGTGACGGCGCTGCGGGTGGGCTCGGCGGAGAGCGCGGAGGACGCCGGAGGCGAGACGGGTTCGGCGGCGCCGGGCGGTTCCGGGGGCCCCGGGCTTCGCGCGGAGCAGACAGCACCCGGGGACGGCGTCGGCGTCGGCGCACCGGAGGACGCCGCTGGGCCCGGTTCCCGGGCGAGGCCGGTGCGCGACGGGGGTGACACGAGGGCCGCGGGCGGCGCGGAGCGCGGGGACGTTCCGGAGTCCGCAGGCACGGGGGCGCATGTGCGGTATCCCGACGAGCGGGTCAGGGCCGAAGGGCGGGGGGTGCCGGGGGTGGGGCCTCCGCCGGTGAGTGCGCTGCCGTACGGGGAGTTGCGGATCTCGGCGGAGTGCGACGCCGCGACGGACCGGCCGATGACCGCCACCGCGGAGGTGCTGCGGGAGGCGCTGCTGCGGGGCGCGGAGGAGCACCTGGGGCTGCGTGTGGCCGCGGTGGACATCCACGTCACCGGGCTGCTGGAGGTCCCGGAGAAGCCCGCCGGCCGCGGCGCGCCGGACCCGGGCGCGGGAGCGGGCATCGACGCGCCCCGGGCCCGCGACGGGCAGTCGTCCCGGCCCGACCGCGGCCGGACGACCGCCGTCGTCCCCGGCGCGGCCCCCGCCCCGCCAGGGGCCCGGCCGGACCCCGGCGCCCCGGCCTCCGCCGCTCCCGCCGGAGGCCCGGACGGCGACGCGCCCCACGTGCCCGGGCTGCTCGGCGCCGACGTGCTCCGGGACGGCGACCACGCCGAGGTGCGCGCCGCCGTCGACGCCGGCCACCGCGCGCTCGACGTCGCCCTGGCCGTACGCGCCCGGATCCCCGCCGCGACCGTCACGGTCCTGGTCACGGACATCCGGTAACCGCCCCGCGGCCGGACGCGCACCCCCGGCGGCGCCCACCGCCCCGCGGCCGTACCGCCCGCTACTCCCCCACCCCCGCGAGGTCCCGCAGCCTGCGGGCCTGGGCGGCGCGTTCGGCCGTGCGCTGCTCGTCGTACGTCCGGCCCGCGGCCTCGCGCAGCAGCGCCTTCGTCTCGATCACCGCGTCGCGCGGCGCCGCCAGCAGCGCCGCCGCCAGGTCGGCGGTCGCGGCGCGCAGTTCCGCCTCCGGGACGACGAGGTTCGCCAGGCCCACCCGCTCGGCCTCCGCCGCGTGCACGAAGCGTCCCGTGACGCACATCTCCAACGCCCGCGCATATCCGACGAGTTGCACCAGCGGGCCGGTTCCGCTGAGGTCGGGCACCAGCCCGAGGGAGGTCTCCCGCATCGCGAACTGTGCGTCGTCCGCGCACACCCTCAGGTCGCAGGCGAGGGCAAGCTGAAAACCCGCGCCAATCGCATGTCCCTGCACCGCCGCGAGGGAAACGATGTCATTCCGCCGCCACCAGGTGAACGCCTCCTGGTATTCGGCGATGACGGCGTCGAGGTCGCCGTCGGAATAGCGGGCCAGCTCAAGGAATGACGGCTCGTCCGCAAAGCCTTCGGGGGTGAATGCCTGCCGGTCGAGTCCGGCGGAGAAGGATTTGCCCTCGGCGCGGAGCACCACCACGCGGACGCTGCCGGGGAGTTCCCGCCCCGCGGCGGCGAGCGCCCGCCACATGGCGGGCGACTGCGCGTTGCGCCGGGCGGGGTGGTCGAGGGTCACCGTGGCCAGCGTGCCGTCCTCGCCGTCCAGGGCGAGCCGTACGCCGTCTCTGTTCAGCAGCTCTGTCATATACCGAACAGTAACCACCCGGCCGGTCCGGCGGACCGGCCGGGTGCCCGTGCGGGGCCGGGGCGCCGGTCACGGCAACCGCGGCAGTCCCGTCAGGACGAAGCTTTCTTGCCTCGCGTCGCACCGCCGCGACCGCGCAGGGTCACGCCGGATTCGCTGAGCATCCGGTGCACGAATCCATAGGAGCGGCCGGTTTCCTCGGCCAGCGCCCGGATACTCGCACCGGAGTCGTACTTCTTCTTCAGGTCAGCCGCGAGCTTTTCGCGCGCGGCGCCGGTAACCCGGCTGCCCTTCTTCAGAGTCTCGGCCACCCGTGCCTCCTCGTACGGAAGTGCGCTCTGGACTCTCATGATCACCCCTTTATGGCCTCCTGGCCACCCGTTCGGCAAGGTCCGCGACACGAGGTTTTCTCCCCAGTTGCCTCGGGAGACCGTCGGAACCAGACATTCCGAGCCCGTGCGCGCACCGGAAACGGCCGCTGCGCTGAGTGATTAGGCAGGTCAGGGGCGGTCATGTGGCGAGGCGGCGGCGACGGCGCGCGTAGCCGGCGCCACACGCCCGGTGACCAGGCGCCACGCCGTGGTACGAGCACCACTCACTCAGATGATGGATCACCCATGAGCCGAATGATCCAGACGGGGGTGATCAAGCAAGCGCTACCAGGTCTGCGTAGTCCGCGTTCCACAGGTCCTCCACGCCGTCCGGCAGCAGGATGATCCGCTCCGGCTCCAGCGCGTCCACGGCCCCCTCGTCGTGGGTGACGAGGACGACGGCGCCCGTGAAGGTGCGCAGCGCGCCCAGGATCTCCTCGCGGCTGGCCGGGTCGAGGTTGTTGGTCGGCTCGTCGAGCAGCAGCACGTTGGCGGAGGAGACCACGAGGGTGGCCAGCGCGAGCCGGGTCTTCTCGCCGCCGGAGAGCACGCGGGCGGGCTTGTCGACGTCGTCGCCGGAGAAGAGGAACGAGCCGAGCACCTTGCGCATCTCGACGGCGTCCATGTCGGGCGCGGCCGAGGCCATGTTCTGAAGCACCGTGCGGTCCGGGTCGAGGGTCTCGTGCTCCTGGGCGTAGTAGCCGAGCTTGAGGCCGTGGCCGGGGGTGACCCCGCCGGTGTCGGGCTTCTCGACGCCGGCCAGCAGCCGCAGCAGCGTGGTCTTCCCGGCGCCGTTGAGGCCGAGGATGACGACGCGGGAGCCCTTGTCGACGGCGAGGTCGACGTCGGTGAAGACCTCCAGCGACCCGTACGACTTGGACAGGCCCTCGGCGGTCAGCGGGGTCTTGCCGCACGGGGCCGGGTCGGGGAAGCGCAGCCGCGCGACCTTGTCGGCCTGCCGCTCCGCGTCGAGCCCGGAGAGCAGCCGCTCGGCGCGGCGGGCCATGTTCTGCGCGGCGGTGGCCTTGGTCGCCTTGGCGCGCATCTTGTCGGCCTGGGCGTTGAGCGCGGCGGCCTTCTTCTCGGCGTTGGCGCGCTCGCGGCGGCGGCGCTTCTCGTCCGCCTCGCGCTGGGCGAGGTAGAGCTTCCAGCCCATGTTGTACGCGTCGATCCGGGCGCGGTTGGCGTCGAGGTAGAAGACCTTGTTGACGACGTTCTCGACGAGCTGGGCGTCGTGGGAGATGACGACGAAGCCGCCGTGGTACGTCTTCAGATAGTCCCGCAGCCAGACCACGGAGTCGGCGTCGAGGTGGTTCGTCGGCTCGTCGAGCAGCAGGATCTCGGAGTCGGAGAAGAGGATCCTGGCCAGCTCCACGCGGCGGCGCTGACCGCCGGAGAGCGTGTGCAGCGGCTGGCCCATGACCCGGTCGGGCAGCCCGAGGCTGGCGGCGATGGTGGCGGCCTCGGCCTCGGCGGCGTACCCGCCCTGGGTGAGGAACTCGGTCTCCAGGCGCTCGTAGCGCCGCATGGCCTTCTCGCGGGTGGCGCCCTTGCCGCCGGCCATCCGCTGCTCGTCCTCGCGCATCTTGCGGATGACGGTGTCGAGGCCGCGGGCGGAGAGGATGCGGTCGCGGGCGAGCACGTCGAGGTCGCCGGTGCGCGGGTCCTGCGGCAGGTAGCCGACGGTGCTGCCGCGGGTGACGGCGCCGGCGGCGGGCTGGCCCTCGCCGGCCAGGACCTTCGTGAGGGTGGTCTTGCCGGCGCCGTTGCGGCCGACGAGACCGATGCGGTCGCCCCTGGCGATACGGAAGGTGGCGGATTCGAGGAGGATGCGGGCGCCGGCGCGCAGCTCCAGGCCGGTGGCGGTGATCACGGAATTTCTCCAGGGCAGGGTGGACGGCAGGGACGGGGCGGACGATCGCTACGCCGTCTAACGCACGTGGAGAGTTGCCATGCGGCAAGTGTATCGGGGCCCGCAACCCGATTGGCCCGCCGGACCCCGGCCGCCGGCGTGGGGCGGCGGCCGGGCTGCCGGTGTCGGTGGCCGGTGCCAGACTGCCCGTAGACCCATCGAGAGGACGTGATCGCATGCCCGGCAGTGCCAACGCCCCGACCGTCTTCCCCACCCTGCTGTACCGCGACGCCAAGGCCGCCGTCCAACTGCTCACCGAAGGGCTGGGCTTCCGCGAAGTCGCGCTGTACGAGACCGAGGACGGCACGGTGGCGCACGCGGAGCTGGCCCAGGGCAACGGGCTGGTGATGCTCGGCTCGAAGGGCACCGGCAGCAGGTTCGACGAGGCGGTGGGCGCCGGCGGCCCCACCGGGGTGTACGTCGTCGTGGACGACGTGGACGCGCACCACCGGCACGCCGTGGGGCACGGCGTGGAGATCCTGATGCCGCCGACCGACCAGGACTACGGGTCGCGGGACTACATGGCGCGGGACCACGAGGGCAACGTCTGGAGCTTCGGCACGTACGCGCCCACCCCCGGCTGAGCCGCGCCCGCCCCGCTCACGCGCCGCCGGTGTGCACCCGGAAGGCGGCCCGGCGTACGGCCTTGGCCACCGCCGGGTCGGGGTGCGCGGCGGCCAGCGCCACCAGCACCTGGACCGTACGGGGATGCCCCGCGCCCCCCACCTCCGCCAGCAGCGCCGGCACGCTGCCCTGCACCGCGGACTCCAGATGCCGTACCAGCAGGCTGCCCTCGCCGTGGTCGGCGACCGCGGCGGCGGTGTCGACCCACAGCCACGTCGCCTCCTCGCGGGTCAGCGCGCCCAGCGCCTCGTCCGCGTCGCCGCCCTCCTGCTCCGCCAGCCACAGCAGGGCGTACGGCCGCAGCATCGGCTCGTCGCACGCCTCGCGCACCGCGCCCTCCGCCGCCGCGCCCACCACGCGCAGCGCCTCGAACGCCAGCCCGCGCAGCAGCGCGTCGTCGCCGCGCGCCACCTCCAGCAGCTCCGCGACCGCGCTGCCCGAGGGGCGAGCGGCCAGCCACGCGCGGTACTCGGCGCGGGCCGGGCCCGGGGTCAGCCCCGCGCAACTGCGCAGCATCGCCTCCGCGGGCTTCTCGATGTGCCCCTCGGGGCCCTGGGCGGCGATGCAGATCTGCTCGATCTTCATCCACACGGCCCAGTGGCCCAGCGGCGTCAGCGTCACCTCGGCGCCCGCGCGCGTCAGCGCCCCCACGGAGGCGAACGCCTCCAGCGCCCAGTCCAGCAGCCCGGGCAGCAGCCCCGGCAGGTCCGCGGCCGGCACCTCCGCCGCCGGCGGCGCGGCGGCCCGGCCCGGCACGGGGGCGCCCTCGCTGCCGTACGCCACCTCGCAGCGCTCGGTGCGCAGTTCCTCGACGCGCTGGCCGAGGAGGTCGAGCAGGACGGGTACGCGGACGGGGCCGCCGGTGAGGTGGAGCAGGGCGAGCATCTGCGGCATGGCCTCGATCGCGTCGCCGAGGGCGACGGAGTCGTGGGCCAGCGGCTCGGGCGCGGGGTGCGCCAGCGACCAGGCGTCGAAGAGCGCGACCCAGCCGCGCAGCACGGCGCGCTCGTCGCGGTCCCAGGCCCGCAGCCGCCAGGCGGGGCGGGCGTAGGCGCCCTGCACCTCGACCAGGCCCGCGAGCCGGGCCCGGTCCCACTCGGCCTGCGGCGCCTCGGTCCAGGGCTGTGGGCGGCCCTCCGCCCACCTGGCGACCCGTACCGCCTCGGCGAGCAGGGTCCGGGCGTGGCCGGCGAGCACCCGGGGCGCGGCGATGCCCTCCGGGGGTCGCGGGGCGGGGCGTAGGGCCCGGTCGACGACGGCCCGGCGGGCGGCGGCGGCCATCTCGCGACGGGGCTGCCTGGGGACGAGGCGGAGCGGCGGGTGGTGCGAACTGTGCGCCATCACGCTCCAAGTCTCGCCGGTGCGGCGGCGAAAGCCCAATCCGGGGTTCGCGAGAGGCCGCGCCGGGCCGGTCGCGGCGGCCCGGGAGCGGCGGCGGCACCAGGCCGGAGCGGGTGCCGGCCGCCGGCTAGAGCAGCGGGGTCAGGAAGCGGCGCACGGTTTCCTCGTACGCCTGCGGGGTGGCGTTCCACAGCGCCGCGTGGCGGCCGTCGGGGACCTCGCGGAGCAGCAGCCGGTCGCCGCCGCGGGCCGCGAACGCATGCGCCGCGGCAAGCGGGGCGACGTCGTCGGCCTGGCCCGCCAGGACCAGCGTCGGCGCCTCGGGCACGGCCAGCGGGGTGCCCAACTCGGCGTGCTCGCCTGCCGCCAGGACCGCCAGACCGCGCAGCCGCGCCGGCAGGGCGCGCCGCCCGGGGGCGCCGGAGCGGCCGGCCAGGGCCCGTATGGCGGCGCGCCAGTCGAGCACCGGTGAGTCCAGCACCAGCCCGGCGACGCCGTCGGCCGCCGCGGACTCCGCGGCCGTGCGCAGCGCCATGGTGGCGCCGGCGGACCAGCCGTACAGCACCACGCGCCGCGCGCCGTGGCGCAGCGCCCAGTGGAGCGCGGCGTCGAGGTCGGGCCACTCGGCGTGGCCGAGCGCGGCGCGGCCGTCCGGGGGCGGCGGGGCGCCGGGGTCGCCGCGGTAGGCGGGGGCGAGGACCGGCAGCCCCAGCTCGCGCAGCAGCGGCAGGGCGGTGAGGGCCTGTTCGCGGGTGTCGCCGAGGCCGTGGACGGCGATGACCCAGGTGCCGCGCGCGCCCGGCACGTACCAGGCGGGCAGCGGTCCCAGCGGGCCGTCGACGGTGACGTCCTCGTAGGCGAGGCCGAGGGCCGAGCGCGGCGTGCCGGCGTACACCTTCGGCGTCAGCCGCACCCGCGTGCCCGCGTCGAGGCTGCCGTACGTGACGCGCTCCAGGCTGCGGACGAGCCGGCCGCCCTCCCACGACTCCGCGCGCAGCAGCGGGCCGACGACCGCGTGCACGCCGTCGCCCGCCAGGCCGTACGTCTCGGGGAGCAGGGCGGGCGGCGAGCCGGGGGCGAGGGTGACCTCTCCACCGGCGGCGGCGATCACGCGCAGCCGGATGCCGTCGAAGCCGACGGGGCCCGGGGGCGCGGGCCGCAGGGCGGCCCGGGAGCCGTACCGCCCGGCGGCCACGGCGGCGGCCCCGGCGCCGAGTCCGGCGGCGAGGAAGCTGGTCAGGGCCGCGGCGGCCGGTTTGATACGCATCCCGGCCATTGTCCGCGTACGGCCCCGCCCCTGCCAGTGCGCGCAGCCGCCCGGGTCACGTCCCCCGGGCCCCGGCCCCGAGCCGGGGCCCGGGACGCAGGGCTCGGCACCCGGGGCTCGGCGCCCGGGCTCAGCGCTGGCCGTAGCCCTTCAGCTTCTCCACCACCTCCCCGAGCTGCCCCGCCGACAGCAGCGACGGGCTCAGCCCCGGTACCGAGCTGGCCGCCAGCCACACCCGGCACATCCATTCGAGCTGCGCGGTCCTGTCGTACGCCTGCGCCAGACCGTCGCCGTAGGCGACCGTGCCGTGGTTCTGGAGCAGGCACGCCGTCCGCCCCTCCAGCGCCCGCAGCATGCCCGCGGCCAGCTCCTCCGTCCCGTACAGCGCGTACGGGGCGACGCGCACGGGGCCGCCGAGGGCCGCGGTCGCGTAGTGGACGGTCGGCAGCTCGGGCACCAGCGTGGAGACGGCCGTCGCGTGCACGGCGTGGGTGTGCACCACGGCGCGCGCGTCGGTGTTCCCGTAGACCGCGAGGTGCATGGGCAGCTCGCTCGTCGGCCGGAGCGTGCCGTCCGTCTGCCGGCCCCGCAGGTCGACGGCCGTGAGGTCGTCGTCCGCCAACTCGTCGTAGGGAACACCAGTCGGCGTGATGAGCACACGATCGCCCACCCGTACGGAGACGTTCCCCGAGGTTCCGACGACCAGTCCTTCGGAGTACATACGCCGAGCCGTCCCGACCAACTCACGCCACGTGTGACGCACCGGTACCCTCCCCATGACCTGCGCATGAAGCGCCTGGCCGGAGACATTGCGACACCCATTCGCCCTCGTCACCGTCACGTCCGGCCCAGTTCACCTTGTGTTCACTCGGAGTATTTACGTTCCTCACGGCCCCCGACCTTCGAGCGGATTGCTTGGGTACATGGAACACTTCACTCTCATCATCGGAGTCGTCGTAGTCACCGCCCTGGTGTTCGACTTCACGAACGGGTTCCACGACACCGCCAACGCCATGGCCACCACCATCTCCACCGGGGCGCTCAAGCCCAAGACCGCGGTGGCGATGAGCGCAGTCCTCAACCTCGTCGGCGCCTTCCTCTCCGTGGAAGTCGCCAAGACCATCTCCGGCGGCATCATCGACGAAGGGTCCGGCATCCAGCCCGAAGTGATCTTCGCGGGGCTGGTGGGTGCGATCGTCTGGAACCTGCTGACCTGGCTCGCCGGGCTGCCCTCCAGCTCCTCGCACGCCCTCTTCGGCGGTCTGATCGGCGCGACGCTCGTCTCCGTCGGCTGGGGCGGGGTGCACATGGACGCCATCGTCATGAAGGTCCTGATCCCCGCCATCGCCGCACCGCTGGTCGCGGGCATCGCCGCCGCGGCCGCGACCCGGCTGACCTACCGGCTGGCGAGCCGCCGCTCGGCGGGCCAGACTGCGAAGGGCTACCGCGCCGGTCAGATCACCTCCGGCGCGCTGGTCTCCCTCGCCCACGGCACCAACGACGCGCAGAAGACGATGGGCGTCATCACCCTGGCGCTCATCACCGGCGGCTCGCTGGCCCCCAACTCCGACCCGCCCACCTGGGTCATCGTCTCCGCCGCCGTCGCCATCGCGCTCGGCACGTACCTCGGCGGCTGGCGCATCATCCGCACCATGGGCAAGGGCCTCACCGACATCCAGCCGCCGCAGGGCTTCTCCGCCCAGACCAGCTCGGCCACGGTGATCCTCGCCTCCTCGCACCTGGGCTTCGCCCTGTCCACCACCCAGGTCTGCTCCGGCTCGATCATGGGCTCCGGCGTGGGCAAGAAGGGCGGCGTCGTGCGCTGGAGCACGGCCGGGCGGATGGTCGCCGCGTGGGGGCTCACACTGCCGGCCGCGGGGCTGATCGCCGGGGCGTCGGCGTTCCTCGCCGACCGGGGCGACTGGGGTGTGGTGACGGTCGCGGTCCTCGGCGTCGCCGCCAGCGCGACGATCTGGGCGGCCTCGCGCCGCGACCGGGTCGACCACTCCAACGTCAACGACGTGGACCCGGAGACCGGCCAGGTGCCCCCGACCGAGCCCGCCGGCGACGTCGGCGTGGAGCCGGTGAGCATTCCGGCGCCGCGGACCACCTCCGGGCCCGCCTCGCGGGCCACGGCCTGACCGCCCGATCCCTCCGAGAGCACTGAGGAAACAGGATGGACATCGACTGGGCAGCACTCGGCGAGGTCTTCGGCGTCAGCCTCGTCATGACCGTGGCGCTCGTGGGCCTCTTCACGGTCGGCATCGTCGGCCTGTCGCCGAAGACGGAACCCGAGGGCCCCGACGGCGCCACCGGCGTGGAGACGGCCCCCTCCGCCCTGGCCAGGACAGGTGCGTACGTATGCTTCACGCTGTGTGCAGCAGCGGTGGCGTACGGGATCTATCTGATCGTCAAGTGACGACGCGGGCCGGCGGCCTGCTGGTCGCCGGCACGACGTCGGACGCGGGCAAGAGCGTCGTCACCGCCGGCATCTGCCGGTGGCTGGCCCGGCGCGGGGTCGCCGTCGCGCCGTTCAAGGCGCAGAACATGTCCCTCAACTCGTACGTGACCCGCGAGGGCGCCGAGATCGGGCGGGCGCAGGCCATGCAGGCGGCGGCGGCCCGCACCGAGCCCAGCGCGCTGATGAACCCCGTGCTGCTGAAGCCGGGCGGCGAGGCGAGCAGCCAGGTAGTGGTGCTGGGCCGGCCGGTGGCGGAGCTGAGCGCGGCGGGCTACCACGGCGAGCGGCAGCGGGCGCTGTTCGACACGGTCACGGACTGCCTGGAGCAGTTGCGGCGCTCGTACGACGTGGTGATCTGCGAGGGCGCGGGCAGCCCGGCGGAGATCAACCTGCGGCACAGCGACATCGTCAACATGGGCCTGGCGCGGGCGGCGCGGCTGCCCGTCGTGGTCGTCGGGGACATCGACAGGGGCGGGGTCTTCGCGTCGTTCTTCGGCACCACCGCGCTGCTGAGCGAAGCGGACCAGGGCCTGGTCGCGGGCTATCTGGTCAACAAGTTCCGCGGCGACGTCACGCTGCTGGAGCCGGGGCTCTCGATGCTCCGCGGGCTGACGGGACGGCAGACGCTGGGGGTGCTGCCCTACCGGCACGGGCTCGGCATCGACGAGGAGGACGGGCTGCGGCTGTCGCTGCGCGGCCGGATCCGGGAGACGGCGGCCGAGCGGCCGTACGGGGCCGAGGTGCTGCGGGTCGCGGTGGTGCCGGTGCCGCTGATGTCGAACTTCACGGACGTGGACGCGCTGGCCGCGGAGCCGGGCGTCGCCGTCCAGTTCACCGACCGGCCGGAGGAGTTGGCCGACGCGGACCTGGTGGTGCTGCCGGGGACGCGGGGCACCGTACGGGCGCTCGCATGGCTGCGGGAGCGGGGCATCGACGCGGCGGTGGCGCGGCGCGCGGCGCAGGGGCGGCCGGTGCTGGGCATATGCGGCGGGTTCCAGATGCTGGCGGAGCGGATCAGCGACGCGGAGGGCGTGGAGGCGCGGCCGGCCGAGGCGGTCGCCGGGCTGGGGCTGTTGCCGGTACGGGTGGCGTTCGCGGCGGACAAGACGCTGGCCCGGCCGGCGGGCACGGCTCTGGGCGAGCCGGTGGCGGGGTACGAGATCCACCACGGGGTCGCGGAGGTGCTGGGCGGGGAGCCGTTCCTCGACGGGTGCCGGGTGGGGCAGGTGTGGGGGACGCACTGGCACGGGGCGCTGGAGAACGACGGCTTCCGGCGGGCGTTCCTGCGGCGGGTGGCGGCGGACGCGGGGCGGGCGTTCGTGCCGGCGCCGGACACGTCGTTCGAAGGGCTGCGGGAGGAGCAGTTGGAGCGGCTGGGGGATCTGATCGAGGAGCATGCGGACACGAAGGCGCTGCTGCGGCTGATCGAGTCGGGCGCCCCGGCCGGCCTGCCGTTCCTGCCGCCCGGGGCGCCGACGCCCTAGGCGCCGGCCGGCGGCCGTACCGGTACGCGCGCGCCGCCCCGCCCGTACCGGTACGTGCGCCTCAGCCCCGCGTGCGGAGGCGGGCCAGCACCACGCCGCCGACCCCGGCGCCGACGAGCAGCGCCGCGCCGCCCACCAGGTACGGGGTCGCCGAACTGCCGCCCGTCTTTGCGAGTTGCCCCTCGGGGGCGGGGTCAGCGGACTCGTCCTGCACCGGCTCCGCGTCCCCCTGCGGCCGTTCGCCGGGCTCCTCCGCCGTGTCCGTACCGCCGGCCGGCGTCTCGCACGCCGCCTCGACGAGGGTCACCTCGCCCTCGACCTCGGCGACGTTGAGCTTGAGCGGGTTCACCGACACCGTCAGCCGCAGCGCCGCGGCGCTCGCCGCCGACCGCGTGGTCCGCGTCTGCGAGAAGCCGAGCGACACCTCCCCCACGCCCGGCACGGCGACCACCGTCGGCTCCCCGCCCACGGTGACGGTGACGCGCTTGCCCAGCACCGTGACGGAGCCGAGGGTCTGCGACTCGGCCGCCGGCTTCTCGCCCACCGTGCAGACGGCCTTCGACGTCACCTCCTCGACCTCGATGAGGGAGAGCGCGGGCAGCCCGGGCACGTGCACCTGGGCGCGGGCGAGGTTCGCGGACGCCTCGGCGCCGTCCGCCTCGACGGTGGCCTCGGCGGTGGCGACTTCGGCGCGCGCGATGTTCACGGCCTCGACCCCGCCGGGGTGTTCGGCGCCCTCGGCGGCGGCGAGGCCGTCGACGCGTACGTCGAGCGCGGTCTTGTCCGCGGCGCCGGAGTCGCGGCCCGCGGTGGGCACGCGGACCTCGTTGAGCGAAGAAAGCACCGGCACCTGCACGGACTTGTCGAGCAGGGAGACGTCGAGGTCGGCGCGGAGCACGGCGGCGGCGGCCGAGCCGGTACGGCCCGGGGAGCCGCCCTCGGTGCCGTCGGCGTGCGCGGGCGCGGCCAGGAGCAGGGCGGGGCCGGCGGTCAGCGCGGCCGCCGTGACGGCGGCCGCGGGCATGCGAAACAGGCAGGACAAACGGGACAAGGAACAAACCCCCCACGGGTGAACGGTCGTCGGATCGTCAACTGCCCCGCCATGTTTACGCACTCAGGGTGACGCAACGGACACTCTGCGCTCGTTCACTCCATCGGGCGAATCGCGCCCCGGAAGTAGACTCCCACCCCCCGGTTCCCGGTTATCAGCCGACGACCCGGCCCCGCAGCACGATCCGCCGCGGGGCCGTCAGCACCCGCACGTCGGCCAGCGGGTCCGCTTCGTACACGACGAGGTCCGCCGGCGCGCCCTCCGTCAGGCCCGGCCGCCCGAGCCACTCCCGCGCACCCCACACCGCCGCCGAGACGGCGTCGGCCACCGGGATCCCGGCGGCGGCCAGCTCGGCCACCTCCTGCCCGACCAGCCCGTGGGCCAGCGAGCCGCCCGCGTCGGTGCCCGCGTAGACGGGGATCCCGGCGTCGTGGGCGGCGCGCACGGTGTCGTAGCGGCGGGCGTGCAGCCGGCGCATGTGGTCGGCCCAGCGCGGGAACCTGCCCTGGCCGCCCTCCGCGAGCTGCGGGAACGTCGCGATGTTGACCAGCGTGGGCACGATGGCGACGCCGCGCTCGGCGAAGAGCGGGACGGTCTCCTCGGTGAGCCCCGTGGCGTGCTCGACGCAGTCGATGCCCGCCTCGACCAGGTCGCGCAGCGAGTCCTCGGCGAAGCAGTGGGCGGTCACGCGGGCGCCGAGGCGGTGGGCCTCGGCGATGGCGGGGGCCAGGGCCTCGCGCGGCCAGCAGGGGCGCAGGTCGCCGGCCTCGCGGTCGATCCAGTCGCCGACGAGCTTGACCCAGCCGTCGCCGCGGCGCGCCTCGCGGGCGACGTACGCGACGAGGTCGGCCGGTTCGATCTCGTGGGCGTAGTTGCGGATGTACCGGCGGGTACGGGCGATGTGGCGGCCGGCGCGGATGATCCGCGGCAGGTCGTCGCGGTCGTCGATCCAGCGGGTGTCGGCGGCGGAGCCCGCGTCGCGCAGCAGCAGGGCGCCGGCATCGCGTTCGGTGCGGGCCTGCTTCTCGCTGGTGGCGTCCTCCACGGCGCCGTGTTCGTCGAGCCCGACGTGGCAGTGGGCGTCTACGAGCCCGGGCAGCGCCCAGCCGTCGATGTCCACGACGTCGCGCGTGGCGGCGGGTGGCGTGAACGTGACGCGCCCGCCCACCACCCACAGCTCGTCGCGGATCTCCTCGCGGCCGGTCAGCACCCGGCCCCGCACGCGCAGCACCGGGCTCTCGCTCATGGGGGCACCCTAGCCAAGGGCCGGACCCCGGCGATCTCCGGGTATACCGCGCACGTCTTCACGCTAAGGAACGAACACGGGGGGTAAGGCATTGACGTATGTTTAACGACAGTTTATCGTCGCCACGCAGAAGTGATTTTCCCGTCTTCTTCTGCCCGCTTCCCGGCCGGGTAAACCAGGTAGTTTTTCGGCCAGTCAACCTTCTCAATCCGGACAGCGGCCGGAGTCGTTATAAATCCGTTACATTTCCCCCTTGGGTGCCAAGTTCGCCCGGGAATTCCGTGAGATACCGGGCATACCCCCTTGGGCTTGCGCGCTCGCGCGTGCACGCGGATAACATACCTACGTCCCTTTTGTAACCCCTACTGGCCGTGCGATTTCAATTTCCACTAGGTAAATTCAATCTGCATGACTGCCGCACAAGCAGACCTAGCAGGCCCTCCCGATAAACCCCGCACCGCGGCTGTAGACGAGGCGGGGGTCCGTCTGGACACCCCGCGAATCGAGGACGGCGCCGCAATCTGGCGCATCGCACGCGACTCCGGGTCGCTGGACCTCAACTCCTCGTACAGCTACCTGCTGTGGTGTCGCGACTTCGCCGACACCACCGTCGTGGCGCGGGACTCGGACGGCGCCCCGGTCGGCTTCGTCACCGGCTACATCCGGCCCGCGCGGCCGGAGACCCTCGTCGTCTGGCAGATCGCCGTGGACGCCGCCTTCCGCGGCCGCGGCCTCGCCGGCGCACTGCTCGACGGGCTGACCGAACGCGCGCTCCAGGACCGCGGCATACGTCGCCTCGAAACGACCATCACCCCGGAAAACTCCGCCTCCGACCAGCTCTTCCGCTCGTACGCGCGCCGCCACGGCGCCGACGTCGACCGCGACGTGCTGTTCCGCGGAGAGCACTTCCCGGACGGGCACGAGCCCGAGCTGCTGTACCGCATCGGCCCCCTCGCGGGCTGAGCGTCCCGCACCTTCGCACCCCCCACCCCGCACCCCTCGCACACCGGATCATCTCCCAGGAGAACGCCGTGACCATCACACCGCCCGCCCTGAGCGTCTTCGAGACCCTGGAGTCGGAGGTGCGCAGCTACTGCCGTGGCTGGCCCGCGGTCTTCGACCGGGCCCAGGGCAGCTATCTGTACGACGAGGACGGCCACACCTACCTCGACTTCTTCGCCGGCGCCGGATCCCTCAACTACGGCCACAACAACGCCGTGCTCAAGCGCGCCCTGCTCGACTACCTGGAGCGCGACGGCATCACCCACGGCCTGGACATGGCCACCACCGCCAAGCGCGCGTTCCTGGAGACCTTCCAGAACGTGGTCCTGCGCCCCCGCGACCTGCCGTACAAGGTCATGTTCCCGGGGCCGACGGGCACCAACGCCGTCGAGGCCGCGCTGAAGCTGGCCCGCAAGGTCAAGGGCCGCGAGGCGATCGTCTCGTTCACCAACGCCTTCCACGGCATGTCGCTCGGCTCGCTCGCCGTCACCGGCAACGCCTTCAAGCGCGCCGGCGCCGGCATCCCGCTGGTGCACGGCACCCCGATGCCGTTCGACAACTACCTCGACGGCCAGGTCCCGGACTTCCTGTGGTTCGAGCGGCTGCTGGAGGACCAGGGCTCCGGGCTCAACAAGCCCGCCGCCGTCATCGTCGAGACCATCCAGGGCGAGGGCGGCATCAACGTGGCCCGCGCCGAGTGGCTGCGCGGCCTCGCCGAGCTGTGCAAACGCCGCGACATGCTGCTCATCGTCGACGACATCCAGATGGGCTGCGGCCGCACCGGCGGCTTCTTCTCCTTCGAGGACGCGGGCATCACGCCGGACATCGTCACGCTCTCCAAGTCCCTCAGCGGCTACGGGCTGCCGATGTCGCTCACCCTGTTCAAGCCGGAGCTGGACATCTGGGAGCCGGGCGAGCACAACGGCACGTTCCGCGGCAACAACCCGGCGTTCGTCACCGCCACCGCCGCGCTCGACACGTACTGGGCCGACGGCCAGATGGAGAAGCAGACCCTGGCCCGCGGCGAGCAGATCGAGCAGGCGCTGGTCGCGATCTGCGCGGAGCACGCCGACGCCGACACCACGTACCGCGGCCGCGGCATGGTGTGGGGGCTGGAGTTCCCCGACCCGGCGCGGGCCGCCCGCGTGTGCAGGCGCGCTTTCGATCTGGGGCTCATCCTGGAGACCTCGGGACCGCAGAGCGAGGTCGTCAAGCTGCTGCCGGCGCTGACGACCACGCCGGACGACCTGGACGAGGGCCTGCGCACGCTGGCCCGGGCGGTCCGCGAGACCGCCTGACGGGCGTCGTCCCGCCTCGTCCACGCAGAAACGTACACGCCGACCGACCGCCGACCCGAACCCCGAAAGAGAGGCACAGAAGCACCGTGATCGTCCGATCCTTCAAGGAGCTCGAGGGCACCGACCGGCACATCAAGTCCGCGTCGGGGACCTGGGAGAGCAAGCGCATCGTGCTCGCCAAGGAGCGCGTCGGCTTCTCCCTCCACGAGACCGTGCTCTACGCGGGCACCGAGACCTCCATGTGGTACGCCAACCACATCGAGGCCGTCGTCTGCGTCGAGGGCGAGGCCGAACTCACCAACGACGAGACCGGCGAGAAGCACGTCATCACGCCGGGCACGATGTACCTGCTGGACGGGCACGAGAAGCACACGATGCGGATCAAGCAGGACTTCCGCTGCATCTGCGTCTTCAACCCGCCGGTCACCGGCCGTGAAGACCACGACGACAACGGCGTGTACCCACTGCTGACTGAGGAGGACTGAGAACCATGGCCACCCCGACGGTCACCGACCTCTACCCGACGCGCGGCGCCGAAGAAGTGAGCACGCCGCGTCAGGACCCGGTGGTCTGGTCGGAACCGGGTGCCGACGGGCCCATCCCGCCGTGGGAGCTGGAGGGCTACGAGCGCAACGGCTTCCTGACGGTCGACCAACTGATCACCGCGGATGAGGTGGAGACGTACCGGGCCGAGCTGGACCGGCTCGTCGCCGACCCGCAGATCCGGGCCGACGAGCGCTCGATCATCGAGGCCAGCACGCAGTCCGTGCGCTCCATCTTCGAAATCCACAAGATCAGCGACGTCTTCGGGAAGCTGGTGCGCGACGAGCGCGTCCTCGACCGCGCACGGCAGATCCTCGGCTCCGACGTGTACATCCACCAGAGCCGGATCAACATCAAGCCCGGGTTCGGGGCCTCGGGCTTCTACTGGCACTCGGACTTCGAGACCTGGCACGCCGAGGACGGCCTGCCGAACATGCGGACCGTGTCGGTCTCGATCGCGCTGACGGAGAACTACGAGACCAACGGCGGCCTCATGATCATGCCGGGGTCGCACCGGACGTTCCTCGGCTGCGCGGGCGCCACGCCGAAGGACAACTACAAGAAGTCGCTCCAGATGCAGGACGCCGGCACGCCGTCGGACGGGGCGCTGGCGGAGATGGCCGACGCGCACGGCATCAAGCTGTTCACCGGCGGGGCCGGGGCGGCGACCTGGTTCGACTGCAACTGCATGCACGGCTCGGGCGACAACATCACCCCGTACCCGCGCAGCAACGTTTTCCTCGTCTTCAACAGCGTGGAGAACGCGGCGGTGGAGCCGTTCGCGGCACCCGTGCGGCGGCCGGACTTCATCGGCGCGCGGGACTTCACGCCGGTGATGTGACGGCGGGCGTTCTCCGCCCGGCCGGGAAGCCGAAGCCTCCGGTTACTCCGGAGGCTTCGGCTTCCGGCTTGTGGCGGTGGCCCGCGCAACCCCGGACGAGGGCTCTTGCCCCGCCGCTCCCGGCTCGACCGACTCCACGCGCATGGCTACGACCAGGCGTGTCCATGACCAACTGCGCCTAGGCTGAGTGGGTACGAACCGGCTGTCGGCATCACGAGGGAGTGAGATGGCCAGCGGACGCGGCGTGACCGTGGTGCGTACCAGCTCGCCGGTGCTCGTCGGACGCGGCATGGAGCTGGAGGTGCTGCTCAGGACGGTCACGAACGGCTCGACCGTGGTGCTGATCGAGGGTGAGGCGGGGGTCGGCAAGACGCGGCTCGTGCACGAACTGCTCGCCCAGCCGCGCCTCGCGTCCCTGCGTCCGATGGTGGGGCACTGCCAGCAGCTCCGGGAGCCGTTCCCGTTCGGGGCGGTGATCGAGGCGCTACGGTCGCTGGCGGGGCTGCCGGTCCCCGAGCTGAGCCCGGTCGCCGGTGCGTTGCGCCCGCTGCTGCCCGAACTGGCCGACCTGCTGCCGCCGCCACCCGTGCCCATCGGCGATCCGCACGCCGAGCGGCACCGGACGCTGCGGGCCGCGCGGGAGCTGATGGGTGCGATCGGGCCGGCGCTGCTCGTCGTGGAGGACCTCCAGTGGGCCGACGACAGCACCCGGCAGATGCTGCGGTTCGTGATGGGCGACCCGCCGCCCGACCTGTCCGTGATGGTCACCTACCGCCGCGAGGACCTTGCCGGGCAGCCGCCGCTCGGCACCGCCTACCGCCCGCCCGACCGGGTTTCCAGCGTGGTGCTCCAGCTCGAACCGCTCGACGTCGCCGGGGTCGGCGAGCTGGCGGCGGCGATCCTGGCGGAGGACTCGGTCTCCGACGACCTCGCCGCCCGCCTGCACGAACGCACCGCGGGCATCCCGTTCGTGGTGGAGGAGCTGCTGCGCACGTGGCGCACGGGGGCCGCGGCCGGCGCGTACCGCCGCACCGACCGGGCCTTCGACGACGTCCGGGTCCCGGTCCTGCTGCGGGACGCGATGGCCGATCGCCTGGCCGGACTGCCCGCGCCGACCCGGCGGCTGGTGCACGCGGCGGCCGTCCTCGGCGTGCCGTCGCGGG
The DNA here is from genome assembly GCF_045781775.1 of Streptomyces sp. 184. Lineage (NCBI taxonomy): Bacteria > Bacillati > Actinomycetota > Actinomycetes > Kitasatosporales > Streptomycetaceae > Streptomyces > Streptomyces sp. 184. The sequence goes on from NZ_CP123230.1 coordinate 5,458,082, forward strand.
TCGAGCAGCTCACCGCGGTCGCCGGGACCGACTCCGCGACCGCGTGGGGCGCGCTCACCCAGGCCGCGGAGAGCGGGGTGCTGTTCGAGACCGAACCCGCCCGGTACGGCTTCCGGCACACGCTCGCCCGGCAGGCCGTGTACGACACGCTGAGCGGGCCCGTCCGGCAGGACCTGCACGCGGCGGCGATCGGCGCGCTCGAACGGCTCGACCCGCCGCCGCTGGTCCAGCTTGCCGAGCACAGCCGCAACGCCGGCCGCACCGCCGACTGGCTGCGCTACGGCGAGCGGGCGGCCGACCTCGCCACGGCCGTCGGCGACCCGTCCGCCGCCACCGGCATGCTGCAACGGCTGGTGGCCGAGCCCGACCTCACGGGCCCCGACGTCGACCGGCTCGCCGTCAAGCTGGGCAACGTCGCGTACACGGGACTGGACCAGCACGACCCGGTGGCCACCTTGGAGCGCCTGCTCAACGACCGGCGGCTGGCCACGGCCGCGCGGGGCGAGGTCCGCCTCCTCCTGGGCCTGCTGCTGGTGCGGCAGAAGGGCGGCATCGAGGCGGCGCGCGCGGAGATACGCCGCGCCGTGGCGGACCTGTCCGAACGTCCCGACCTGGCGGCGAAGGGCGTCGCGCTGCTCGGCACCCCGTTCATCGGCAGCGCGCCGTTCACCGAGCAACGGGTGCTGCTGGCCGAGACCGAGCGCCGGCTCGCGCGGTGCGAGGACCCGGAGCTGCGCATCTCCCTGCTGGCGAACCTGCTCGGCTCGCGGCTGCACGTCGGCGACCCGACCGTGCAGGCCGAACTGCTCACCCTGCCGCAGACGGCCGAGGACGCCGGCGAGCGGCGGCAGCTCGCCAGGGCCCGCTGCAACCTCGCGGACGCCTGCACGTCCGTCGGCCACTTCGCGCAGGCACGCGAGTTCCTGGCGACCGGCACGCAGCTCGCCGCGTCGGCCGGCAGCCCGTTCGTCATCAGCACGGCCCGGTCGACGCAGGTACGGCTCGACTGGTACACCGGCGCCTGGTCCGGACTCGCCGACCGCGCGCACCGGCTGCTCGCCGACTACCGGGACCTGCTGCCGGTGGCGAGCGAACTGTCCCTCGTGCTGGGGCTCCTGGCGGTCTCCCGTGGCGAGTGGCCCGCCGCCGAGACGCACTTCACCCACACCGGTATCGAGGCTCCGGACGACGCCATCTCGCCGATCGTGATCGGCGGCTTCGCCGGACTCGCCTGGATGCGGCTGTCGCAGAACGACGCGGGCGGTGCGGCCCAGGCGGCGGAAGAGGGCATCGCGGTGCTGCGCCGCAAGGGGGTGTGGACCTGGTCGGCCGACCTGGCGCCGGTCGCGGTCCGCACGCTGCTCGCCGCCGGCCGTACGGACGAGGCCCGCGCGTTCGTCGAGGAGCTGGCCGACGGGATGGCCGATCGCGACGCGCCCCTCGCGCACGCCGCCCTGCTCGTGTGCCGGGGCGAGCTGGCGGAGGCGGACGGTGCCCTGACCGCCGCGGTCGGCCACTTCGGCGCGGCGCAGGCGGCGTACGGGCAGCTCCCCGCACCGTACCTGGCGGCGCTGGCGGCGGAGCGGGTGACGCTGGGCCGGCTCGCCCTCGGCGACGCCGGCGCGAACGACGAGCTGGCCGCACTCGCCGACGTCTTCGAAGCGCTCTCCGCGACCCGCGACGCCGCCCGCTGCCGGCACGACCTGCGCAGCCACGGCGGCAGCACCCCGTCGCGGCGGGGCCGGCGCGGTTACGGCGGCGCGCTGTCGCCGAGGGAACAGGACGTCGCCCGGCTGGCGTCGCGCGGACTGACCAACCGGCAGATCGCCGACGTCCTGTTCCTCTCCCCCCGTACCGTCGAGCAGCACGTCGCCAAGGTGCTGCGCAAGCTGGGCGTCAGGTCCCGGTCCGACATCGCCGGGTTGCCCTGACGCCCGCCTGTGCCGCGCTGGGCGGGACCTACTGGGAGAAGCAGAAGGCTTGGGCGCCGAAGCTCCAGCAGGTGATCGGTTTGCTGCTGGTGTCGGTGTTGCCGGCCTTGTCGGTCACCGTGAGCTGGGCGGTGTAATTGCCCTGCGCGCTGGGGTAGGCGTGCGTCGCGGAGCGCCCCGTGCCGGTCCTGCCGTCACCGAACGTCCAGGCGTACGACGCGATGTCACCGTCCGGATCGGTGGAACCGCTCGCGTCGAAGGTGCAGCTCGCCCACTGGCAGAACGCCGTGAACGACGCAGACGGCGCCTCACCCGCAGGCGGCTGACCCGCACGTACCGACTTCGTGACCTCGTCGGAGTTGCCCTCGTCGTCCGTCACCGTCAGCGTCACGTCGTAGGAACCCGCCGACCCGTAGCTGTGGGACGGGGTTGCCCCCTCGCCGCTCTTGCCATCACCGAAGTCCCAGGCGTACGAAGCGATCGAACCACCCTCGTCCGACGACCCGGAGCCGTCGAAAGCGCACTCCAGCGACTCCGCGCAGTCCGCCTCGAACGCCGCGGTCGGCCGGCCCGGCTGCGGCTCGCCGCCGCCCAGGTCGGTCACGTCGAGGAACCTGTTCGGCGACCCCGGCCCGGGATTGGACACCCAGCCGCTCACCGCGGCGTCCACCAGCGCGTCCCGTACCTCCTGCGGCGTGGCGTCCGGATGCCCCGACAGGTACAGCGCGGCGGCGCCGCTCACGTGCGGGGCGGCCATCGACGTGCCGGACATGCCCTTGCTGCCGTCGTTGTCGGAGTTGCTGGCGGAGGTGATGCCGTCGGCGGGGGCGTAGATGTCGATGCAGCTTCCGTGGTTGGACAGGCTGTACTCGCCCTTGCCGCTGTTGGTCCCGGCGACGGTGATCACCTCGGGGACCTGCCCGGGGCTGAAGCCGCAGGCGTCCTGGTTGTCGTTGCCCGCCGCGGCCACCCAGGTGATCCCGGACGCGATGGAGTTGCGGATAGCCCGGTTGATGCCCTCGGGGTCGGCGCCCGCGCCGCCGGACACCCAACTGGCGTTCGCGACCGCGGGCTTTCGGGCGTTCTGCGTCACCCAGTCGATGCCCTCGATGGACACCGCGTCGGGTGCGTTCCCGCCGCAGTCGAGCACCTTGACGCCGACGACCGCGACGTCCTTGGCCACGCCGTAGCCCTCGCTGGAGGAGGTGCCGCCGGTGTGGGTGCCGTGCCCCCCGTCGAACTGGCCCTTGCAGTCGTTGACGTTGCCGTCGTCGTCCACGAAGTCGTAGCCCGACTCGGCCCGGCCCTCGAAGGAGACGTGGTCCAGGTTCAGCTCGGTGTCGGTGTTGTAGACGGTGACGCCGGTGCCGGTGTTCGGATAGCGGTACGTGTCGTCGACGGCGCCGTCGACGTGGTCGAGCCCCCAGGACGGCGGGTCGGGCTGCTCGCCCGCGGAGCGCGCGGTGGCCGCCGGGTCCGCGGCTTCCGCGGCGTCCGCGGCCTCCGCCGGACCGGGCCGGGCCGCGAGGTCCGCCGGGACGGCCGGCACGGCCGCGGACCGGACCCACAGCGACTGCTGCACGAAGTCGACCGCCGGATCTGCGGCGAGGCGCTTCGCCTGCGTCTCGCCCATCTCCGCCGAGAAGCCGCGCAGCGCGGCCGAGTACACGTGGCCGACCTCACCGCCGTACCGGTCGGTGAGCGATTCGGCCTGGGTGCTCACCGTCGAGGACGCGGCCGGTGCGAGCGACGTGGCGCCGTGCAGCCCGACGATGTAGTGGCCCGGGATGGCGTCGGGCGCGCCGAGGCTGAGCACCGTGCCCTCCGTGGCCTGCGCCGGGCCGGTGCCGGCCAGGAGCGCGGCGGTCGTGGCAGCGCCGACCAGCAGCCCGAGGGCTCGCCGTCGGTGCTCGTGCTTCACGTTCATGGGTTCTTCCTCCGTTAGGGAGAAGCGGAAGGCTCGGGTGCCGAAGCTCCAGCAGGAGATGTCCCGGTAGCCGCTGCCCGGGCGCGCGGTTGGGCAGGTTCGCGCGCGCCCGGGCAGCGGCGTTACGGAGGGCACCCGCGGCGGTTGGTGCCGGGACAGGCGCCGCGGGTGCCTGGGTCACTGGCTGAAGCAGAAGGCTTGGGCGCCGAAGCTCCAGCAGGTGATGGGTTTGGTGGCGGTGTCGGTGTTGCCGGCCTTGTCGGTCACCGTGAGCTGGGCGGTGTAATTGCCCTGCGCGCTGGGGTAGGCGTGCGTCGCGGAGCGCCCCGTGCCGGTCTTGCCGTCACCGAACGTCCAGGCGTACGACGTGATGTCACCGTCCGGATCGGTGGAACCGCTCGCGTCGAAGGTGCAGCTCGCCCACTGGCAGAACGCCGTGAACGACGCAGACGGCGCCTCACCCGCAGGCGGCTGACCCGCACGTACCGACTTCGTGACCTCGTCGGAGTTGCCCTCGTCGTCCGTCACCGTCAGCGTCACGTCGTAGGAACCCGCCGACCCGTAGGTGTGGGACGGGGTTGCCCCCTCGCCGCTCTTGCCATCACCGAAGTCCCAGGCGTACGAAGCGATCGAACCGTCCTCGTCCGACGAACCGGAGCCGTCGAAAGCGCACTCCAGCGACTCCGCGCAGTCCGCCTCGAACGCCGCGGTCGGCACCCCCGGAACGGGACCGCCGCCGAGGTCACCGACGTACAGCAGCTTGTTCGGCGAGCCCTTGGTGTCGGTGATCACGCCGGGGGTCGCGGTGTCCACGATCTCGGCGTTGAGGTCCGCCACCGACGCGCTCGGGTCGGCGCTCACCGCGAGGGCCAGCGCGCCGGCCACGTGCGGGCTGGCCATGGACGTACCGCTGCTTCCGCCGCTGCCGCCGCCCATGGTGGTGGAGGTGATGTTGGTGCCGGGAGCGAAGAGGTCGACGCAGCGCCCCCAGTTGGACGCCTGGCCGCCGGTCCAGATGCTGCGCCGGTCCTGCGTGTCCGACGCGGCGACCGTGAGCGCGGACGGCGTGCTCGCCGGGCTCGTGTTGCACGCGTCCTCGTCGAAGTTGCCCGCGGCGACCGCCCAGGGGACTCCCGCCTCGGTCGAGTTGGTCACGGCCTCGTTCACCGCGACGTCCTCGGGCCCCCCGAGGCTCATGTTGCCGACTGCGGCCTGCGGGGCGTTCTCGGTGACGTAGTCGATGCCGCCGATGACCGCCGCGTACGAGCCGTTCCCGCTACAGTCGAGCACCCGCACCGCGACCAGGTCGACGTTCTTGGCCACGCCCCAGGTCCCGCTCCCGACCGTGCCGCCGACGTGGGTCCCGTGGCCCTGGCAGTCGCTCGCGTCGCCGTCGTCGTCGATGAAGTCGTAGCCGCTGCTCGCCCGGCCGCCGTAGCCGGGGTGGTCGAGATCCATCCCGGTGTCCACGATGTACGCCGTGACGCCGGAGCCGTCGTTGGGCGGCGTGTAGCCGTCGTCCAGCGGCAGGTCGCGCTGGTCGACGCGGTCCAGGCCCCAGGTCTCGGTGGCCTCGACCTTCGCGTCCTGCTCGACGTACCGCACCGCCGGATCGGCCGCGAGGCGCTTCGCCTGCGCCTCGCTCATCTCCGCCGAGAAGCCGCGCAGCGCGGCCGAGTACACGTAGCCGACCTCGCCGCCGTACCGGTCCGTCAGGGCTTCGGCCTTCGCCGTCACGGTGGCCTGGACGCGCGGGGACGTGGAGGGCGCGCCCTCCAGGGCGACGATGTAGCTGCCCGATATCGCCTCCGGCACGTCCGCGTTGACGATCTGCCCGCCGGGGGTGTCGGCGGCGCCGGCGGAACCGACGCCGCTCAGTACGAGGCCGATGGTCGCGGCCACGCCGAGACACGCGCCGGCGAGCCGGTTTCTCTTTGCAGGGTGGGACATGGACGTCTCCTCACAGGAGTGGCAGGGAAACCGGGGCCCGGACAGGGCCGCGTCGGTCACTGGCTGAAGCAGAAGGCTTGGGCGCCGAAGCTCCAGCAGGTGATCGGTTTGCTGCTGGTGTCGGTGTTGCCGGCCTTGTCGGTCACCGTGAGCTGGGCGGTGTAATTGCCCTGCGCGCTGGGGTAGGCGTGCGTCGCGGAGCGCCCCGTGCCGGTCTTGCCGTCACCGAACGTCCAGGCGTACGACGCGATGTCACCGTCCGGATCGGTGGAACCGCTCGCGTCGAAGGTGCAGCTCGCCCACTGGCAGAACGCCGTGAACGACGCAGACGGCGCCTCGCCCGCAGGCGGCTGACCCGCACGTACCGACTTCGTGACCTCGTCGGAGTTGCCCTCGTCGTCCGTCACCGTCAGCGTCACGTCGTAGGAACCCGCCGACCCGTAGCTGTGGGACGGAGTAACACCCGTCCCTGTCCCGCCGTCGCCGAAGTCCCAGGCGTACGAGGCGATCGAACCGCCCTCGTCCGACGACCCGGAGGCGTCGAACGCGCACTCCAGCGACTCCGCGCAGCCCGCCTCGAACGCCGCGGTCGGCACCCCCGGACCGGGACCGCCGCCCCATTCGTCGATCAACTCGTTGGCCCAGTCGCCCATCTCGTTGGTGAGCCGGCCCCAGGCGCCGTAGCTGTTGCAGCCGACCCGCACCCACGAGGCGACACCGACGATCACTCCGTCGACCAGCATCGGCCCGCCGCTGTCGCCCTGGCAGATGCCGTCGTGGCCGTCGGCGTACCCGCCGCACACCATGTACTGGCCGTTGAACGAGCCGAAGGAGCCGCAGGTGCTGCCGCCGTCGACGATCGGGTAGCCCTCCACCTTCCGCAGGTGGCCGAACTCGTTCTCGCCGTCCCGCACGCGGCCGTAGCCGAGGAGCAGCGACGAAGCGCCGGGCCGGGTGAGGTTCGCGTCGCCGGAGTCGGCGACCCTCGGGAACTCGAAGCCGTCCGGCACCGGGATGTCGGTCCTGGTGACGACGATGCCGACGTCCCAGCCCGTCTGCCAGCCGTTGGGCGGCCGGTAGTTCGGGTGCTGGAAGTAGTGCTCGATCTCGATTTCCGTGCCGCCCGGGCCGGTCAGGTCGTCCGAGCCGTACAGCATGGTCTTCGTACCCTGGCCGTCCTTGCAGTGCGCCGCGGTGACGATCACCCGCGGGGCGACCACGGCCGCGGTGCAGGTCTGGCCCTGCGGCCTGGAGCCTCCCTCGCGCAGCATCGAGATGATGAACGGGTGGTCGCGCACGGACGCCGGGTCGCCGCCGACGATCTGGGTGGTCGGGCCGTCGTGCGGCTCGGCGTCCCTCGGGGTGACCGCCTCGAACGACGGGTCGTCAGGGGGTACGGCCACCGCCGCCGACACCGCGGGGCCGAGCGCCAGCAGCACCAGGCCGGTGACGAGCCCGGCGATGCCGCCGCAGCGCAGTCTTCGCTTGCCTCTCATGCATTCTCCCTCGCGTGGCGCGGCCACCGTCACGGGAACGTGGCCGTGCCCCAGAGGATCGAGAGGCATGCGGTACTAAACAATCCGCATAAGTGTCCGTAGCCCTACGGATCTTTGCGCGGTTCTGTCCTGCGCTATTTCGCGGGTATACGGGCCGCGGGGGGAGTTGATTGCGTAGGTCCACGGATTGTTCCGCGGACGCGACGGCCGGAGAGTCGGGGCGAGGCCGCGCACGCGGAGCAGCGGGGGCGAGGGGTCCCGCGGCCGTCCGCTACGGGACGTCGCAGGCGTCGTCCGCGCAGGCGGCGCCGTCGTCGGCCGCGCCCGCGACGGTCTGGAGGCCGCCCGCGGCGGCGGCCTGCTCCAGGGCCTGTGTGAAGACCGGCGCCGGCTGGCCGCCGGAGACGGCGAAGCGGCGGTCGATGACGAAGAACGGCACGCCGGTGGCGCCCAGCTCCGCGGCCTCCTTCTCGTCGGCGCGTACGGCGTCGGCGTAGGCGGTGTCGTCCGCGAGCACCCGGCGCACCTCGTCGGCGTCGAGGCCGGCGCCGGTGGCGATCTCGACGAGGGTGTCGTCCTCGCCGATCGGGCGGGCTTCGGCGAAGGTCGCCGCGTAGAGAGCGTCGAGCAGCCGGTCCTGGAGGCCGCGCTCCTTGGCGAGGTGCAGGAGGCGGTGCAGGTCGAAGGTGCCGGTGACGAACCGGTCGTGGCGCATGCCGAGCCCTTCGCTCGCGGCGGCGGCGCCGACCCGGTCCTCCATCGCCTTGAGCTGCGCGTCGTCCCAGCCGTACTTGGCCTTCAGCTCCGCACCGACGGTCTTCCCGCCGTCCCGCGGCGCCCCGGCGGACAGCTCGAACGAGCGGTGCACCACTTCGACGCCGTCCCGGCCGGCGAAGGCCGCGAGGCCCTTCTCGAACCGGGCCTTGCCGATGTAGCACCAGGGGCAGATGACGTCGGACCAGATCTCTACTCGCATGAGGGCGCAAACGGGCGGGGCGGTGGGCGGTATTCCCCGCGCGGACCGGGCTCAGCGGCCGGGGTCCGCGGCGGGGTCCTCTTCGGGGTCCTCGTCGGCGTCCGCTCCGGGGGCTCCGTCCGGGGCCGGGGTCAGCGGGACTCCGACCCGCAGGTTCCAGCGGCCGGCGCGGCCGGTCAGCTCGGTGCCGCTCAGGGGCGGCGCGTCCAGCCGCCAGAACGCCGCCGAGGGCAGGTCGAGCGCGTGCACCACCGCGGCCCGTACCGCGGCGGCCTCGGCGACGGCGACGACGCGGCGGCTCTCAGGTGGGCGGCCGTGCTCGGCCCCGTTCGCGTCGCCGGCGACGTGCGGGCCCTCCGGGCCGGGCGCACCGGCCAGGCCGTCGAGCCACACGCCCACCCGGCCCCGCAACTGGAGCAGCGACTCCCCGCCGTGCGGGGCCGCCGCCGGATCCGTCAGCCAGGCCCGTACCGCCTCGCCCTCCGCCGCCGCCAGCTCCTCCAGGCCCCGCCCGCGCCAGCGGCCGACGTCCCAGTCCGCCAGCTCCGCCTCCGGCTCCGCCGCGAGCCCCAGCGCGTCGGCGGTCTGCCGGCAGCGGACCGACGGTGCGGCGTATGCCGGCGTGTGCGTACGCAGCGCAGCCGCCGCGTGGGCGCCCGCGCGCTCCGCCGCACGTCGGCCCGCCGCGTCCAGCGGCTCGTCCGCGCCGAACACCGCGTGCCGCAGCTCGGCGTTGACCGCCGGCGTGACGAGTATCACCCGGACCGTCACCAGCCGTCTCACCTGCCCCTTCCGTGTCTCGACCGGCGGACGCCGTATGGCCGCCGGCCCGCAGGCGACGGTATCGTCACCTCGTCAACCGAATACGACGGCGCAACGGAAGCCCGGTGAGAATCCGGCACGGCCGCGCCACTGTGAGCCGGACGACGCCCGCCAGGGGCGGAGTTCGGTGAGTCAGACCCGCACCGTCGTGAGCTGCTCCACCGTATGGGACGCGTGATCCCCGGGAGGTCTTCCGCATGGCCCAGTCAGCCGTGTCACCCGCCACACCCGCCGCCGACGGACCGGCCGGCCCGCTCATCACCCCCGTCTCGCCGAAGACCCTCGCCCCGTGGGCGCTGTTCGGCGGGATCCTGATGCTCGTCCTGCTGTACTTCGTCGGCGCCGAACAGGGTGCGACGTCCGTGGTGTCCGGCGAAGGCGTGCACGAGTGGTTGCACGACGGCCGGCACCTGCTCGGCTTCCCCTGCCACTGAGCAGGGGTGTGATCTCGGTGATTACGGTGAACTCCGCCGCCGTGCGCGGGCTGCTGCTGCGCGGCATGCTCGCGGGGCTCGGTGCGGGTGTGCCGGCGCTGGTCGTCGCGTACGTCCTGGGCGAGCCGCAGGTGGACGCGGCGATCGACCAGGAGGCGCACGCGGCGGGCGGCCACGGCCACGGTCACGGTTCCGGTGCCGACTCCGGCGCCGGTGCGGACGAGGAACTCGTCAGCCGCTCCTTGCAGTCCACGGCCGGGCTCGCCACGGGCATGCTCGTCTACGGCGTCGCGTTCGGCGGCCTCGCCGCCCTGGCCGTCGCGTACGCGCTGGGCCGCGTCGGCCGCTTCGGGCCGCGGGCGACGGCGCTGCTGCTGGCGCTGGGCGGGCTGGTCGCGGTCTACGCGGTGCCGTTCCTGAAGTATCCGGCGAACCCGCCGGGCGTCGGCGACCCGGAGACGGTCGGCGAACGGACGACCCAGTACTTCCTGATGGTGCTGCTGAGCGTGCTGCTGGCGGTCGGCGCGGCGGTGGTCGGGCGGCGGCTGGTGCCGCGGCTGGGCGGCTGGTACGCGACGGTGGCGGGCGGTGCTCTGTTCGTGGCGGCGGCGGGGGTGGCGGTGGCGCTGCTGCCGGAGTCGTCGGTGGCGGTGCCGGAGGGGTTTCCCGGGGATCTGCTGTGGCGGTTCCGGCTGGCGTCGGTGGCGGTGCACGGGGTGCTGTGGATCGGGTTCGGGTTGCTCTTCGGGGAGTTGGCGGAGAGGTTGCTGCTGCGCGGTGAGGTGGGGCGGGTGCGGAAGGCGCCTGTGACGGGATGAGGGGGTTCCTCCCCGACGCCGCGGCACGTTCCGTCCCGTACGCACTGGGCGCCACCCTGGGATACGCCGCCGACCGCGTCTTCGGCGACCCCCGCCGCGGGCACCCGGTGGCGGGGTTCGGCCGTGCCGCGGCTGCGCTCGAAGCCCGGCTCTGGCGCGACACCCGACGCGCGGGGGTGCTGCACACGGCGCTCTGCGTGGGCGCCACGGTGGCCGCCGCCGCCGTGGCCACGGCGGCGACCCGCACGAGGGTGTCGCGGCGGGGTCCCGCGGGGTGCACGGGCGGGGTCGGGGGTCAGGCCCCCGGGATCGTCCTCACCGCCCTCGCCACCTGGGCCGTCCTCGGCGGCGCCTCGCTGCGCCGCGAGGCCCTCGGCATCGCCCACGCCCTCCGCAGCCACGACCTCGAAGACGCCCGCCGCCGTCTCCCCCGGCTCTGCGGGCGCGATCCGCAGGCCCTCGGCGAGGCCGACATCGCGCGGGCCGTGGTCGAGTCCGTCGCCGAGAACACCTCCGACGCCGTCGTCGGCGCTCTGGTCTGGGGGGCGCTCGGCGGGGTTCCCGGGCTCGTCGGGTTCCGGGCCGTCAACACCCTCGACGCCATGGTGGGGCACAGGTCCGCCCGCTACCTGCGCTTCGGCTGGGCCGCCGCCCGGCTCGACGATCTCGTCGGCGGACCCGGCGCCCGGCTCACCGCCGCGCTCGCGACGTTCGCCGGGCCCGACCCGCGCGCCGCCCGCCGCGTCTGGCGCGCCGACGGGCCCCGGCACCCCAGCCCCAACGCCGGCCCGGTGGAAGCCGCGTTCGCCGGTGCGCTCGGGCTGCGGCTCGGCGGGGAGTTGTCGTACGGGGGGCGCAGCGAGCACCGGGCCGTGCTCAATCCGGCCGGACGGCCCCCGGAGGTACGCGACATCGAGCGGGCCGTACGGCTCTCCGGGCGCGTCTGCCTGCTCGCTCTCCTCACCACGACCGGCGCCGCCCTGCTCCCCACCGAAGCGAGTCCCGCATGACGACCGTGCTCCTGCTGTCCACCGCCGACACCGACCTCCTCGCCGCCCGCGCCTGCGGCGCGGACTTCCGCATCGCCAACCCCGCGCGCACCGGCCCCGCCGACCTGCCCGCGCTCCTCGACGGCGTCGGCGTCGTCGTCGTACGGCTCCTCGGCGGCAAGCGGGCCTGGGAGGACGGCCTCGACGCCCTGCGTACGGCCGGGGTGCCCACCGTGCTGCTCGGGGGCGAGTCCGTGCCGGACGCCGAGTTGATGGCCGAGTCGTCCGTACCGGCGGGTGTGGTCGCCGAGGCGTTGCGGTACCTGGTCGAGGGCGGGCCCGCGAACCTCGCCGAGCTGGCCCGGTTCCTCTCCGACACGGTGCTGCTGACCGGCGAGGGCTTCGCCGCGCCGCGGCGGATGCCGGCGTACGGGGTGCACGGTTCGTACGTCCTGAAGGACGACCGCCCCACGGTGGGCGTGCTCTTCTACCGCGCCCACGAGCTGTCCGGGAACACCGCCTTCGTGGACACCCTGTGCGCCGCCGTCGAGGCGCGGGGCGCCAACGCCCTGCCCGTGTACTGCGGTTCGCTGCGCGGCGCGGACCCGGGGCTCTTCGAGGTGCTGGGCCGCGCCGACGCCCTGGTGACCACCGTGCTCGCCGCCGGCGGCACCCGGCCGAGCGACGCCTCCGCCGGCGGGGACGACGAGACGTGGGACGTCGGGGCGCTCGCGGAGCTGGACGTGCCGGTGCTCCAGGGGCTCTGCCTGACGTCGGGGCGCGCCGCCTGGCTGGCGTCGGACGCGGCGCTGTCGCCGATGGACGCGGCGATGCAGGTGGCGATCCCGGAGTTCGACGGGCGGCTGGTGACGGTGCCGTTCTCGTTCAAGGAGGACGGTCCCGGCGGGGTGCCGGTCTACGTGGCCGACGAGGAGCGGGCGGGGCGCGTCGCGGGGATCGCCGTGCGGCACGCGCGGCTGCGGCACACGCCGAACCACGGCAAGCGGATCGGGCTCGTCTTCACCGCGTACCCCACCAAGCACTCGCGCGTCGGCAACGCCGTGGGCCTGGACACGCCCGTCTCTGCGGTGCGGCTGCTCGACGCGCTACGGGACGCGGGGTACGGCGTCGAGGGCCACCCCGACGACGGCGACGAGCTGATCCACCGGCTGATCGCCGCCGGCGGGCACGACGTGGAGTGGCTGACGGAGGAGCAGTTGGCGACGGCGCCCGCGCGGGTGCCGCTGGCCGACTACGAGCGGTGGTTCGCCGAACTCGACCCGGAGCTGCGGGCCTCGGTGGTCGAGCACTGGGGCGAGCCGCCCGGCGAGCTGTACGTGGACGACGGCGGCGACGGACCCGCGATCGTGCTGGCGTCGCTGCGCTTCGGCAACGCCGTGGTGATGATCCAGCCGCCGCGCGGCTTCGGCGAGAACCCCATCGCCATCTACCACGACCCGGACATGCCGCCGTCGCACCACTACCTGGCCGCGTACCGCTGGCTGGACCGCACGTTCGGCGCCGACGCGCTCGTGCACATGGGCAAGCACGGCACGATGGAGTGGCTGCCCGGCAAGGGGCTCGGCCTGTCGGCGGGGTGCGCGCCGGACGCGGTGCTGGGCGACCTGCCGCTGGTGTACCCGTTCATCGTCAACGACCCGGGCGAGGGCACCCAGGCCAAGCGCCGCGGGCACGCCACGGTGGTCGACCACCTGGTGCCGCCGATGGCCCGGGCCGACTCCTACGGCGACCTGGCGAAGCTGGAGCAGTTGCTCGACGAGTACGCGCTCGTCTCCGACCTGGACCCGGCGAAGGCGCCGGCGGTGCGCAGCCAGATCTGGACGCTGGTGCGGGCCGCGGAGCTGCACCACGACCTGCATGTGGCGGAGCAGCCGCAGGACGCCGACTTCGACGAGTTCGTGCTGCACGTGGACGGCTGGCTGTGCGAGATCAAGGACGTGCAGATACGGGACGGGCTGCACGTCCTCGGCGCCGGTCCGGTCGGCGAGGCGCGGGTGAACCTGGCGCTGGCGGTGCTGCGTTCCGCGCAGGTGTGGGGCGGTGCCGGCGGGGCGCTGCCGGGGCTGCGGGCGGCGCTCGCGGCGCGGGTCGGGCTGGTCGAGGCGGAGCTGCTGGCACAGCCGGGGGCGCGGATCGCGGTGCCGGCGGCGCTCACGGAGCGGGCGGCGGGGCCGGCGCGTACGGCGTCGGACGCGGTCGACCTGCTGGAGTCGCTGGCGCGGCGGCTGGCGGAGGGGATGGAGGAGCGCGGGTGGGCGCGCGCGGAGGTGCCGGAGGTCGTGGCCGGGGTGCTGGGCGCCGGGGCCGCCGACGACGCGGCCACGGCGGACGTGGTGCGGGTGCTGGAGTTCGCCTGCGCGGAGGTCGTGCCGCGGCTGGCCCGTACGGGCGACGAGATCGGCAACGTCCTGCACGCGCTCGACGGCGGCTACGTCCCCGCGGGACCGTCCGGCTCCCCCACCCGCGGTCTCGTCAACGTGCTGCCGACGGGCCGCAACTTCTACTCCGTCGACCCCAAGGCCATCCCCTCCCGGCTCTCCTGGGACGTCGGCGGCGCCCTCGCCGACTCCCTCCTCGCCCGCCACCTCGCCGACCACGGCGCGTACCCGAAGTCCGTGGGGCTGACGGTCTGGGGCACCTCCTGCATGCGCACCCAGGGCGACGACATCGCGGAGATCCTGGCGCTGCTGGGCTGCCGCCCGGTGTGGGACGACGCCTCCAGGCGGGTGACGGGCTTCGAGGTGGTGCCGCTCGCGGATCTGGGCCGCCCGCGCATCGACGTGACCGTACGCATCTCCGGCTTCTTCCGCGACGCCTTCCCGCACGTCGTCGGGCTGCTGGACGACGCGGTGCGCGCGGTCGCGGAGCTGGACGAGCCGCCGGAGGAGAACTTCGTACGGGCGCACGCGGACGAGGACACCGCCGCCCACGGCGACCGCCGCCGCGCCACCGCCCGTATCTTCGGCTCCAAACCCGGCGCGTACGGCGCGGGCCTGCTGCCGCTGATCGACGCGCGCAACTGGCGCTCGGACGCCGACCTGGCGGAGGTGTACGCGGTCTGGGGCGGCTACGCCTACGGCCGCGGGCTCGACGGGCGGGCGGCGCGCGGCGACATGGAGGCGGCGTTCCGGCGGATCCAGGTGGCGGCGAAGAACGTCGACACGCGCGAGCACGACATCGCCGACGCCGACGACTACTTCCAGTACCACGGCGGCATGGTGGCCATGGTCCGCCATCTGACGGGCGGTTCGCCGGAGGCGTACATCGGCGACAGCGCCGTGCCCGAGCAGGTGAGGACGCGCACGCTCGGCGAGGAGACGCACCGCGTCTTCCGCGCCCGGGTGGTGAACCCGCGGTGGACGGCGGCGATGCGGCGGCACGGCTACAAGGGCGCGTTCGAGATGGCCGCCACCGTCGACTACCTGTTCGGCTACGACGCCACCGCGGGCGTCGTGGACGACTGGATGTACGAGAAGCTCGCCGCCGAGTACGTCTTCGACGCGGAGAACCAGGAGTTCATGCGGCGCGCCAACCCGTGGGCGCTGCGCGGGATCGGCGAACGGCTGCTGGAGGCAGCCGAGCGTGGTCTGTGGGCGGAGCCGGACCAGCGGACCCTGGCCCGGCTCCGGGAGATCTACCTCGAACTCGAGGGCGATCTGGAGGGGGAGGAATGACCCACAGGACGCGGACCGTGCAAGTCCGCTCCACGTCCGGCACGTACACGCTGACACGTTTCTTCCGTGTATCGCAGCAGTTGACCGTCATATCACCCGTTGGAGGGGCCCGCGCATGAACACCGGTGCGCCGCACTATCCGTTCACCGCCGTCGTCGGCATGGCAGAGCTGCGGCTCGCGCTGCTGCTCAACGCGGTGTCCCCGGCGGTCGGAGGGGTGCTCGTGCGCGGCGAGAAGGGGACGGCGAAATCGACCGCCGTACGAGCCCTCGCCGCGCTGCTCCCCGAGGTCGCCGTCGTCCCCGGCTGCCGCTTCTCCTGCGACCCGGCCGCGCCGGACGACGGCTGCCCGGACGGGCCGCACGGGGCGGACGGGGGCGACGGGCCCGACGGCCGGGCGGCGCGGATGGTGGAGCTGCCCGTGGGCGCGTCGGAGGACCGCCTTGCGGGCGCGCTGGACATCGAACGGGCGCTGGCCGAGGGCCGGAAGACGTTCGAGCCGGGGCTGCTGGCCCAGGCGCACCGCGGCGTCCTGTACGTGGACGAGGTCAACCTGCTTCACGACCACCTCGTCGACCTGCTGCTGGACGCCGCCGCGATGGGCGCCAACTACGTGGAGCGCGAGGGCGTCTCCGTGCGGCACGCGGCGCGTTTCCTGCTGGTGGGCACCATGAATCCGGAGGAGGGCGAGCTGCGCCCGCAGTTGCTCGACCGGTTCGGCCTGACCGTCGAGGTCGCCGCGTCCCGCGAGCCGGCCGAGCGGGCGGAGGTGGTGCGGCGGCGGCTGGCGTACGACGCGGACGCGGCCGGCTTCGCGGCGCGCTGGGCGGCGGAGGAGGACGCGCTGCGGGCCCGGATCGCGGCGGCCCGGGCGCTGCTGCCGGCGGTGGCACTGGGGGACGCGGCGCTGCGGCAGATCACGGCGACGTGCGCGGCGTTCGAGGTGGACGGGATGCGCGCGGACATCGTCATGGCCCGTGCGGCGACGGCGCTGGCGGCGTGGTCGGGGCGTACGGAGGTGGCGGCGGAGGACGTACGGCAGGCGGCGCTGCTGGCGCTGCCGCACCGGCGGCGGCGCAACCCGTTCGACGCGCCGGGGCTGGACGAGGAGAAGCTGGACGACACGCTGCGCGAACACGCGGGCCCCGACGGCGACGATGACGGCGGCGGTACGGACGGCGGGGCGGAGCCCGACCCCGACCCGGACGGCCCGCCGGACGGCGACGGGGACGGCGACGGCGGGGGCGGGTCGCCGCGGGATCAGCCCGGGAACGGCGACGCCCCGCGCGAGCCGTCGCCTGCGGACCCCGCCGAGCCCTCCGCACCCCCCGCACCCCCCGACCCCGGCCCCGCCTCCCCCGCCCCGGCGGAGGAACCCGGCGCCGAGCCCCGCCCGCCCGGGGCCGCCGCACCCCCGCCCGACGCGCAACCCGCCGACCCCGCCGAGCCGTTCCGCACCCGCCGCCTCGACGTACCCGGCGTCGGGGAGGGCGCCGCCGGCCGCCGCTCCCGCGCCCGTACCGCCCACGGCCGCACCACCGGCGCCCGCCGCCCCCGCGGCGCCCTCGGCACCCTGCACCTCGCCGCCACCGTCCGGGCCGCCGCCCCGCACCAGCGCTCGCGCGGACGCCGCGGCCCCGGTCTCGTCGTCCGCCGCGACGACCTGCGCGAGGCCGTCCGCGAGGGCCGCGAGTCGAACCTCGTGCTCTTCGCCGTCGACGCCTCCGGCTCGATGGGCGCGCGGCAGCGCATGGGCGCCGTGAAGGGCGCGGTGCTGTCGCTGCTGCTGGACGCCTACCAGCGCCGCGACAAGGTCGGCCTGGTCACCTTCCGCGGCCGGGACGCCGAGTTGGCGCTGCCGCCGACCTCGTCGGTGGACACCGCCGCGGCACGCCTGGAGCGCCTGCCCACCGGGGGCCGCACCCCGCTGGCCGCGGGGCTGCTGCGGGCCCGCGAGACGCTGCGCGTCGAAGGGCTGCGGGACCCGGCGCGCCGCCCGCTGCTGGTCGTCGTCACCGACGGCCGGGCGACGGGCGGCCGGGAGCCGGTCGGCCGGGCGGCCCGCGCGGCGCGCCTGCTGGCGGCGGAGGGGGTCGCTTCGGTAGTCGTCGACTGCGAGTCGGGGCCGGTGCGGCTGGGGCTCGCGGGCGAACTGGCCCGCGAGCTGCGGGGCACGGCGGTGTCGCTGGGCGAGCTGCGGGCGGAGGCGGTCGGCGGGCTCGTCCGGGACGTCCGCGAGGACCGGCGCGCACGTGCCGTACGCGAGAGGCCCGGCACCGGGCGTGGGCCGACGAGTTCGAGGAGCGCCGCCTGATGCCGAAGGGACAGCCCGCCGCCGTACCGGACGACGGCCTGACGACGCGGCAGCGCCGCAACCGCCCGCTGGTCGTCGTGCACACGGGCACGGGCAAGGGGAAGTCCACGGCCGCCTTCGGTCTTGCGCTGCGGGCCTGGAACCAGGGGTGGCCGATCGGGGTGTTCCAGTTCGTGAAGTCCGCCAAGTGGCGGGTCGGCGAGGAGCGGGCGCTGCGGGTCCTCGGCGCGAGCGGCGAGGGCGGCACGGTGGCCTGGCACAAGATGGGCGAGGGCTGGTCGTGGATCCAGCGGCCGCCGCGCGCCGGCGCAGCCGGCGACGCAGCCGCGGAACCGGACAACGAGGCGCGGGCCCGGGAGGGCTGGGAGCAGGTCAAGCGGGATCTGGCGGCGCAGACGTACCGGCTGTACGTGCTGGACGAGTTCGCCTACCCGATGCACTGGGGGTGGGTGGACACCGCCGAGGTGGTCGCGGTGCTGCGGGACCGGCCCGGCAGCCAGCACGTCGTCATCACCGGCCGCAACGCACCCGCGCCGCTGCTGGAGTGCGCCGACCTCGTCACGGAGATGGGCAAGGTCAAGCACCCCATGGACGCGGGCCAGAAGGGCCAGCGGGGCATCGAATGGTGAGCCCCGTGTGCGACGTCCCCCGGCTCGTGATCGCCGCGCCGGCCTCCGGCAGCGGCAAGACGACGGTCGCGACCGGCCTGATGGCGGCGTTCACGGCCGCCGGCCTGACCGTCTCGCCGCACAAGGCGGGCCCCGACTACATCGACCCCGGCTACCACGCGCTCGCCGTCGCGGACGGCCCGGGCGGCGGGCGCCCGGGCCGGAACCTGGACGCGCACATGTGCGGCCCCGACCTGGTCGCCCCGCTCTTCGCGCACGGCGCGGCGGGGGCGGACGTGGCCGTCGTGGAGGGCGTGATGGGCCTGTACGACGGCGCCTCCGGCGCCGGCGAGTCGGGCTCGACGGCGGAGCTGGCGAAGCTGCTGCGGGCGCCGGTGGTGCTGGTGGTCGACGCCTCGGGGCAGTCGCGGTCGGCGGCGGCGCTGGTGCACGGGTTCGCGTCGTGGGATCCGGAGGTGCGGATCGGGGGTGTCGTCCTCAACAAGGTCGCCTCCGACCGCCACGAGTCCCTGCTGCGCGAGGCTCTGGACGCCGCGGGCGTGCCGGTGCTGGGCGCGCTGCGCCGGACCGCGGAGCTGGCGGCGCCGTCGCGGCACCTGGGGCTGGTGCCGGCGGCGGAGCGCCGCCCCGCGGCGCTGGCGGCGGTACGGGCGCTGGCGGAGCGCGTACGGGAGTCGTGCGACGTACCGGAGTTGCTGCGGCTGGCCCGTACGGCGCCGCCGCTGACGGCGGCGGCGTGGTCGGCGGCGGAGGCGGTGGCGGGCACGCCGGGAGAAACCGGTCCGCGGGACGTCCACGGGGCTCGACCGGCGGCGGGGGCCGGCCCCCGGTTCGGGGAAGGGGCGGGACCGGGGAACGGTTCCCGCCCGGCCCGGCGGCCCGTCGTGGCGGTGGCCGGCGGGGCCGCGTTCACGTTCTCGTACGCCGAGCACGCCGAACTCCTCGCCGCCGCGGGCGCCGACGTCGTCCCCTTCGACCCCCTGCACGACGAGGCCCTGCCGCCCGGCACCCGGGCCCTCGTCGTCGGCGGCGGCTTCCCCGAGGTGTACGGCGCCGACCTGGCCGCCAACGAGCCGCTGCGCCGCGACGTCGCCCGCCTCGCCGCCTCCGGCGCGCCGGTGGCCGCCGAGTGCGCGGGCCTGGTCTACCTCGCCCGCGACCTCGACGGCACCCCCATGTGCGGGGTGCTGGACGCCCGGGCCCGGATGACCGGCCGGCTCACCCTCGGCTACCGCGACGCCGTGGCCGTCGCCGACAGCGCGCTCGCCGCCGCCGGCACCCGCGTACGCGGCCACGAGTTCCACCGCACGGCGCTCGACCCGCCGGCCGGCGAGACGCCCGCATGGGGGATGACGCGGCCGGCCCGGCGCGTCGAAGGATTCGTACGGGGCGGAGTCCACGCCTCGTACCTGCACGTGCACTGGGCCGCCGCCCCCGCCATGGCGCGCCGGCTCGTCGAAGGGTGTGAAGCGGCATGAGCATGCGACTCGTCGGCGTCGGGGTGGGCCCCGGCGACCCGGAGCTGGTCACGGTCAAGGGCGCGGGCGCGCTGCGGGCGGCGGCGGTGGTCGTCGTCCCGGTGATGGAGGGCGGCGGCACGGGCCGCGCCGAGGCGACGGTCCTGCACTACGTGGACGGGGCGAAGGTCGTGCGCGTCGTCTTCGCGCTCAACGAGCGCAGCGACGCCGCGCGCCGCGAGGCGGCGTGGGACGCGGCGGGCGCCCGGGTCGCGGAACTGCTGCGCGAGCACCGCTCGGTGGCGTTCGCCACGCTCGGCGACCCCAACGTCTACTCGACGTTCACCTACCTCGCCGGGACCGTCACCGCCCTGCTCCCGGACGTACGGGTGGAGAGCGTGCCGGGCATCACCGCGATGCAGGACCTGGCGGCGCGCGGCGGCGCGGTGCTCGCGGAGGGTACGGAGCCGCTGACGCTGGTGCCGGTGACGGCGGGGACGGCGGTGCTGAAGGAGGCGCTGCGCGGGCCGGGGACGGTGGTGGCGTACAAGTTCGGCCGGCTGGCGGGCGAGGTGGCGGGGGTGCTCGCGGAGACGGGCCGGCTGGAGGGCGCGGTGTGGGGGTCGTCGCTGGGTCTGGCGGAGGAGTCGGTGCGGCCGGCGGCGGAGCTGGGGGCGGAGCCGTTGCCGTACCTGTCGACGCTGATCGCGCCGGCGCGGCGGACGGGGCGGGGGGAGAAGCTGTGACGGGGAACAGGGTGCCGGAGCAGTCCACGGAACGGCAGCCGGCGACAGCACGGCAGCCGGCGGCGGAGCCCGGCCAGGCGGTGCGGCCACCCGCCGCCGCACCGGCGCCCACCGGCAAGGTCACGATCGTCGGGGCCGGGCCGGGGGCGGCGGACCTGCTGACGTTCCGGGCCGCCCGCGCCATCGCGGAGGCGGACGTCGTGATCTGGGCGGCGAGCCTCGTCCACGAGGACGTGCTGCAACACGCCCGCGCGGACGCGGAGATCGTCGACTCGGCGGCGGTGCCGCTGGAGGAGGTCGTCGCGGTCTACGCCCGGGCGGCCCGCGCGGGCCTGCGGGTGGCGCGCGTGCACTCCGGCGACCCGGCGCTGTGGGGCGGTACGCAGGAGCAGGTGGAGCGGTGCGCGGAGCTGGGCCTGGAGGTGGAGATCGTGCCGGGCGTCTCGTCGTTCTCGGCCGCGGCGGCAGCGGCGGGGCGGGAGTTGACGGTCCCGGAGGTGGCGCAGTCGGTGATCCTCACGCGGCTGGGCGGCGGGAAGACGCCGATGCCGGACGGCGAGGACGTACGGGAGTTCGCGCGGCACGGCACCACGATGGCGGTGTTCCTGTCGGCCGCCCGCTCCGGCCGGCTGGCGGCGGAGCTGCTGGCGGGCGGCTACGCGGCCGGGACGCCGGTGGTCGTGGCGTACCGGGTGACGTGGCCGGACGAACTGGTGGTGCGCTGCACCGTCGGCACGCTGGAGGCGGCGGTCAAGGAGCACCGGCTGTGGAAGCACACGCTGTTCCTCGTCGGCCCGGCGCTGGCGGCGGCGGGCACGCGGTCGCATCTGTACCACCCGGGGCACTTCCACGGCTTCCGCCGCGCGGACCCGCGGGCGCGGCGGGCGCTGCGCGACGGCGGGGCGTAGCGGGCGGGCCGGCGCAGCACGACGTGAGACCGAGACCACCGGGAGGAGGAGAGCGGATGCCCGGCGAGCGGGGAGCCGACGCGGAGGGCGCGACAGGCGGGGACGGCGCGGAGGGCGCGAAGGACGCGGAGAGCGCGAAGAGCGCGGCGGGCCCGGACCTGCGGGAGCCGGACCTCCCGCGTACGGCGAAGGTGCGGCAGAAGGCGCTGCGTACGGGCTGGACCACCGGCACCTGCGCCTCGGCCGCCGCGCGCGCGGCGGCGCTGCTGCTGGCGACCGGCGAGGCGCGGCGGTGGGTGGAGGTGGCGCTGCCGTCGGGGCGGCGGGTGACGTTCGCGGTGGAGCGGGCGGTGGAGCTGCGGCCGGGACGTACGGAGGCGGTGGTGGTGAAGGACGCGGGCGACGACCCGGACGTCACGCACGGCTCGCACCTCACGGCCACCGTCGGCTGGCGCGCCGCGCCGGGGCTGGAGCTGCACGGCGGCGTGGGGGTGGGCGTGGTGACGAAGCCGGGCCTGGGCCTGGAGCTGGGCGGGCCGGCCATCAACCCCGTACCGCGGCAGATGATCACGCAGGCGGTGGCGGAGGTCGTGGACCTGGGGCGGCGGGGCCTGGACGTCACGATCAGCGTGCCGGACGGCGAGCGGCGGGCCCGTAAGACGACGAACGCGCGGCTCGGGATCCTGGGCGGCATCTCCATCCTCGGCACGACGGGCATCGTGCGGCCGTTCTCGACGGCGTCGTGGCGGGCGAGCGTCGAGCAGGCGGTGTCGGTGGCGGCGGCGCAGGGCGAGACGGCGGTGGTGCTGTGCACGGGCGGCCGGACGGAGCGGGGGGCGATGGAGCTGCTGCCGGGGCTGCCGGCGGTGTGCTTCGTGGAGGTGGGGGACTTCACGGGGGCGGCGCTGCGGCGGGCGGTGGCGCAGGGGGTGCGGCGGGTGGTGTTCGTCGGCATGGTCGGGAAGCTGACGAAGCTGGCGGCGGGGGTGCTGATGACGCACTACACGCGCTCGAAGGTCGACCCGGGGGTGCTGGCGGAGATCACCCGGGCGGCGGGCGGCACGGAGGCCCTGGCGGCGGAGGTGGCGGTCGCGAACACGGGCCGGCACGCGTACGAGCTGTGGGAGGCGGCGGGTCTGCTGGCGGCGGCGGGAGGGGAGTTGTGCGGCCGGGTGGCGGAGGTGCTGGAGCGCTTCACGGACCGCCGGGTCGCGGCGGAGGCGGCGATGGTGGACTTCACGGGGCGGGTGCTGGTGGCACGGAGCGGCGGGGAGCTGCTGTCGTGATCACGGTCATAGGCTGCGGCACGGGGTCGCCTCCGGCGCGGATCGGGGACGCGGACCTGGTGGTGGGGGCGGCACGGCACCTGGCGGCAGCGGAGCTGCCGGAGCGCGCGGAGCGCGTGACGCTGGGGCCGCTGGGCCCGGCCCTGGACCGAATCGCGGCGTACGTGGACGGGAACGGGGACGCGGTACCGGAGGCGCACGAGTCCCGCCCGGCGGCCCCGCAGAGGGAGACCGGGGCGGAGCCCTGCGAGGGACCCGGGGCGGAGAGCCGCGGGGGGCCCGAGGCAGAACCCCGCGGGCGGTCCGGGGCGGAGTCCCGCGAGGGGCACGAGGGCAAGCCCGATGAGGGACCCGAGGCAGAACCCGGCGGGGGGTCCGGGGCGGAGTCCCGCGAGGGGTTCGGGGGCGGGGCCCCTGGGGGGTGGGGAGGAGCGGGGGGCGGGCCGCGGGTCCGCGGTCGCGTTGTCGTGCTGGCCTCCGGGGACCCCGGGTTCTTCGGGGTGGTCCGCGTGCTCGCCGCCCGGTTCGGGCCGGACCGGCTCGACGTCCGCCCCGCCGCCCCCGCCCTCGCCGTCGCCTTCGCCCGCGCCGGCCTCCCCTGGGACGACGCCGCCGTCGTCAGCGCCCACGGCCGCGACCTCCGTACCGCCGTCAACGTCTGCCGCGCCCACCCCAAGACCGCCGTCCTGACCGGCCCCGGCGCCGGGCCCGCCGAACTCGGCGCCGCACTCGCCGCGTCCGGACTGCCCCGCATCCTCCTCGTCGCCACCGCCCTCGGCTCCGCCGACGAGGACGTCGTCCGCCTCTCCCCCGCCGACGCCGCCGGACGCCGCTGGCCGCCGGACGCCGTCAACGTCGTGCTCTGCCTCGACGTACGCCCCGGCCGCAGCGTCGCGCCCGCGCAGCGCACCCTCGCCGGCCCCGGCCCGTACCCCCTGACGCGCCGCCCCGGCGACGGCTGGGCGCTCCCCGAGGAGGACTTCGACCACCGCGCCGGGATGGTCACCAAGTACGAGGTCCGCGCCCTCGCCCTCGCCCGCCTCGGCCCGCGCCTCGGGGACCTGGTGTGGGACGTGGGTGCCGGGTCCGGGTCGGTGGCGGTGGAGTGCGCGCGGTTCGGGGCCGCCGTCGTGGCCGTGGAGCGGGACGCCGCGGGCGTCGCGCGGATCCGGGCGAACGCGGCGGCGCACGGCGTCGACGTACAGGCGGTGCACGGCACGGCCCCCACCGCGCTGGCCGGACTGCCCGGCCCCGACGCGGTGTTCGTCGGCGGCGGGGGCGCCGACGTGGCGGAGGTCGTCGCGGCATGCGCCCGGCGGGCGCGCCGGGCGGTGGTCGTGACGCTGGCCGCCGTGGAAAGGGTGCCGGCGGTACGGGCCGCGCTGGCGGCGGCCGGGTTCGGGGTGGACGGCGTGCTGCTCCAGTCCTCCCGGCTGGCACCGCTGCCCGGCGAGGTCACGCGGCTGGCGGCGACGAACCCGGTGTTCGTCCTGTGGGGCCTGCGGGAGTCGGGGACAGCGCCCTCCGCCGGCGCCGAACGGCAGCAGCAGACCGCGCGGTTACCCGGCCCCACCACCGCCGCGCACCCCGCGTCCCGCACCCCACAACTCCCCCTCGGAGAGGACACCGTGACCGCCCCACCCCGCCGGACCGCCCCGTGATCGGCCTCGTCGCCGCCACCGCCGCCGGCTCCGCCGCCGCGCGGCGGCTGGCCGACGCCTGGCCGGACCGGACCCGCCGCTACGACGAAGGCCCGGTCCGTACCGCCGTCGCGCGCGCCTTCGCCGACTGCGACCAGCTCGTCTGCTTTCTCGCCACCGGCGCCACCGTCCGCCTCCTCGCCCCCCTGCTGCGCGACAAGGCCGCCGATCCCGGCGTCGTCTGCGTCGACGAGGCGGGCCGTTTCGCCGTCGCGCTCCTCGGCGGCCACGGCGGCGGCGCCAACGAACTGGCCGCCGAGGTCGCCGACCTGCTCGGCGACGGCTGCACCCCCGTCGTCACCACCGCCACCGACGCGGTCGGCATCCCCGGCCTCGACTCCGTGGGCTGGCCCGTCGAGGGTGCGGTCGCCGCCGTGACGCGGGCGGTACTGGACGGCGCGCCCGTGGCGCTGCGGGCCGACGCGACATGGCCGCTGCCCGCGCTGCCGCCGCACGTCGGGGTCCGCGGCGTGGCCACGGACGTCCGCCTCTACGTCACCGACCGCCGCCTGCCGCTCGCCGTCCGCGAAGCGGCGCTCCGCCCGCCGTCCCTGGTCGTCGGGGTGGGGGCCAGCCGCGGCGTCGGGGTGGACGAGGTGCTGGGACTCGTCGGGGACGCCCTGGCACAGGCGGAGTTGAGCCCGCGGTCCGTGACCGCGCTCGCCACCGTCGCCGCCAAGGCCGGCGAGCCGGGGCTGCTCGCCGCCGCCGAACGCCTCGGGGTTCCGCTGCGCACGTTCCCCGCCGCCGAGTTGGCCGCCGTGGACGTGCCCACGCCGTCCGCCGCGCCCCTGGCCGCGGTCGGTACGCCCAGCGTCGCGGAGGCGGCGGCGCTGACCGCCGCGGGACCCGGCGCCGAACTCCTCGTACCGAAACGGAAGTCCGCCCCCGCCCACCGGCCCGCCGACGGCCCCGCCGACCGGCCCGCCATGGCCACCTGCGCCGTCGCCCGCCGCCGCCCCCGCGGCCGGCTCGCGGTCGTCGGCCTCGGCCCCGGCGCCCGCGACCTGCTGACGCCGCGGGCCCGCGCGGAGCTGCGCCGGGCGTCGGTGGTCGTCGGCCTCGACCAGTACGTCGAGCAGATCCGCGACCTGCTCCGCCCCGGCACCCGGGTCCTCGAAACCGGCCTGGGCGCCGAGGAGGATCGGGCCCGTACCGCCGTGGCCGAGGCCCGCGCGGGGCACGCGGTGGCGCTGGTCGGCAGCGGCGACGCCGGGGTGTACGCGATGGCCTCCCCGGCGCTGGCGGAGGCGGGCGCGGACATCGACGTCGCCGGCGTGCCGGGCGTGACGGCGGCGCTGGCCGCGGCGGCGCTGCTGGGTGCGCCGCTGGGGCACGACCACGTCGCCGTCAGCCTGTCCGACCTGCACACCCCGTGGGAGGTCATCGAGCGCCGGGTGCGGGCGGCGGCGGAGTCGGACCTCGTGGTCACGTTCTACAACCCGCGCAGCCGCGCCCGCCGCCGGCAGCTCCCGGAGGCGCTGGCGCTGCTGGCGAAGCACCGCGCGCCGACGACGCCGGTGGGGGTCGTACGGTCCGCGTCCCGGCCGGAGGAGGACGTACGGCTGACGACGCTCGCGGAACTCGACCCGGAGACGGTGGACATGATGACCGTGGTGACGGTCGGCAACTCGGCGACCCGCGAGATCGCGGGCCGGATGGTCACGCCACGTGGCTACCGGTGGCAGACGTGAGCGCGCGTACGGACGCGGCCGGCCGCCCCACGCCCGGCCCCCCGCCCGCCGCGCCGCCCGCCCCGCCCGCCGCGCCGCCCGCCGCGCCCGCCACGCCGCCCGCCGTCCCCGCCGTCAACGGGCGCTGCACCGGCTGCGGCGCCTGCCTCCTCACCTGCCCAGAACACGCCATCCGCCCCCGCGGCGGCGCCCTGTTCGTCCGCGCCGACCTGTGCACCGGCTGTCTGGAGTGCGTGGAGGTCTGCCCGGCCGACGCCATCGACGAGGCCCCCGGGGAGCACCCGTGACCAGGACCGTCCACCCCATCGAGGAGGAGTCGTACCGCCGGCTGCGCGCCCGGGTCGAGACCGCGCATCTGCCGCCGCTGACCCGCGCCGTCGTCGAGCGCGTCATCCACTCATCCGCCGATCTCGCCTACGCCGACGACCTCGTGTGCGACGAGGCGTCCCTGCGCGCCGCGCACAGCGCGCTGCACGCGGGCGCGCCGGTCGTCGCCGACGTCGAGATGGTCGCCGCGGGGATCACCGCCCGCAGGGCCGTCTGCCGGCTGCGCGACGCGGTGGCCGCGCCGGGCCTGACCCGCTCGGCGGCGGCGGTGCGGATGGCGTACGAGGAGGTGGGGACCGGCGCCGTGTGGGTGATCGGCTGTGCGCCGACCGCGCTGGAGGAGCTGATCGCGCTGAGCGCGGCGCCGGCGCTGGTGATCGGGCTGCCCGTGGGGTTCGTGGGGGCGGCGGAGAGCAAGGCGGCGCTACGGGCCGCGGGGCTGCCGGCGGTCAGCAACGTGTCGGAGAAAGGCGGTTCTGCGGTGGCCGCCGCCGCCCTCAACGCCCTCCTCTACGCGCCGGACCCGGCCCCGGACCCGGATCCCGCCCCGCCCCCGGCCACCTCCGGCCCCGACCGCCCGGCCGCGCCGGGCCCCGTACCACCGAGGAGACGCAAGTGACCAAGCCCGCCCTGCTCATCGCCGGTCACGGCACCCGCGACGCCGCCGGTGCCGAGGCGTTCCGCGCGTTCGTGCGCGTGCTCGCCGACCGCAGCCCCGGGCTGCCCGTAGCCGGGGGTTTCATCGAGCTGTCCCCGCCGCCGCTGGGCGAGGCCGTCGCCCAGCTCGTGGAGGGCGGCGCGCGCCACTTCGCGGCCGTACCGCTCATGCTCGTCTCCGCCGGGCACGCCAAGGGCGACATCCCCGCCGCCCTGGCGCGCGAGAAGGCGCGCCACCCCGGCCTCACGTACGCCTACGGCCGTCCCCTCGGCCCGCATCCGAAGCTGCTCTCCGTGCTGGAGCGCCGCGTGGACGAGGCCCGGGGCGGCGTCGCACGGGCCCGTACCACCGTCCTGCTCGTCGGCCGCGGCTCGACCGATCCCGACGCCAACGCGGAGGTGCACAAGGCCGCCCGGCTGCTGTGGGAGGGCCGCGGCTACGCGGGCGTGGAGACGGCGTTCGTGTCGCTCGCCGCGCCCGACGTGGCCGCCGGCCTGGAGCGGTGCCGGCGGCTGGGCGCCGAACACGTCGTCGTGCTGCCGTACTTCCTCTTCACCGGCGTGCTCCCCGAACGCGTCGCCCGGCAGGCACGGCGGTGGGCCGCGGCCCACCCGGGGGTCGGCGTGCGCACCGCGGACGTCATCGGCCCGGCCGAGGAGCTGGTGGAGCTGGTCACGGAGCGGTACGAGGAGGCCGTCGCCGGGGACGTGCGCATGAACTGCGACTCCTGCGTCTACCGCATCGCCCTCCCCGGCTTCGAGGACAAGGTCGGCGCCCCGCAGCAACCCCACTTCCACCCCGGCGAAGACGGCGCGGACCGCGGCCAGGGGAACGGTCACGGCCACGGGAACGGCCACGGCCACGGACCGGGACACCACCACGGCGACCACGCCCATGCGCACTGAACCCGCCCCGCCCACCCCGCACGACCTCCGCCACCACGGCGACGCCGAACTCCGCGACGCCGCCCCCGGCCTCACCGACCTCGCCGTCAACGTCCGCGCCGGCACGCCCCCCGCCTGGCTGAAGGCCCGCCTCGCCGCCTCCCTCGACCGGCTCGCCGCCTACCCCGACGACCGCGCCGCCCGCGCCGCCGTCGCCGCCCGCCACGGCGTGCCGGCCGACCGGGTGCTGCTCACCGCCGGTGCGGCCGAGGCGTTCGTGCTGCTGGCCAGGGCGCTGCGGCCGGCGGTGCGCCGGGCGGTCGTCGTCCACCCGCAGTTCACGGAGCCGGAGGCGGCGCTGCGGGACGCGGGGTACGACGTGGAGCGGGTGCTGCTGCGCGCGGCGGACGGCTTCCGGCTGCCGCCCGGGGCCGTACCGGAGGACGCGGACCTCGTCGTCGTCGGCAACCCCACCAACCCGACGTCCGTCCTCCACCCCGCCGCCGACGTCGCCGCGCTGGCACGGCCGGGGCGCGTCCTCGTCGTGGACGAGGCGTTCATGGACGCGGTGCCGGGCGAGCGCGAGTCGCTGGCCGGGCGCACGGACGTCGCCGGTCTTGTCGTCCTGCGCAGCCTCACCAAGACCTGGGGCCTCGCGGGCCTGCGCGTCGGCTACGTGCTCGGCGACCCCGAGACCGTCGCCGCGCTGGCGCGGGCGCAGCCGCTGTGGCCGGTGTCGACGCCGGCGCTGGCGGCGGCCGAGGCGGTGTGTGCGCCGCCGGCGCTCGCGGAGGCGGAGGCGGCGGCGCTGGCGGTCGGCGCCGACCGCGCGTATCTGCTGGGCAGGCTCGGGGAGTTCGCGGAGGTCACGACGGCCGGGACGGCGGAGGCGCCGTTCGTGCTGGTGCACGTCGCGGGAGGCGCGGGGGCGGACGGCACCGCAGCAGGGCCCGCTGTCGGTGACGTCGTACGCGAACGGCTGCGGCGCCTCGGCTTCGCCGTCCGCCGCGGCGACACCTTCCCGGGCCTGGGCCCCGGCTGGCTGCGGCTCGCGGTGCGGGACCGGCGGACGACGGACCGGTTCGCCGAGGCGCTGGCCCGCGCGCTGCCGTAGCCGGGGCATCGACCCGGGCGGGGAGCCGGGTCGGGAGCCGGACCGCTGGCGGTCACGGCAGCCGGAGGACCACCGCCCCGCGGACCGGGTCGGCGTACGTCCAGCCGACGGCCCGGCCGGCGTACGGGCGCCCCGGTTCCGCGCCGCCGCGGGCGAACCGCTGCCGGGTGCCGGCCGGCGCGGAGACGGGCACCTCGGTGCGGGCCGGCGCCCGCACCGTCACCGTACGGCCGACGCGGTACGCGGTGACGTCCCCGTCCCGTACCGCCTTCGCCCACACCGCGCGGCGCCGCAGGTCGCGGGCGATGGCGCGCGGGCGCGGGTTGTCGAGCGGGGTGGCGGCGGTGAACAGGCGGCGGTAGTCGGCGAGCACGCGGTCCAGCAGGGGGTACGCGATGCGGTCCTCGGCGAGGTTCGACTGGTGGAGGTAGTGGGGGCTCGGGTCGGGGGCGAGGACGTGGCCGAGGGCGGTGCGGGCGGCGGGCGGCACCAGGGACGAGCGGTAGCCGGACCCGGCGTGACGGTCACCGCAGCGGTCGCCACCGGCGCGGCCGTCCTCGCCGTCGCGGCTCCCGGCAGCACCGACCCCGGCCTGAGGGTCCCCGCCGCCCCCGCCGTACCGGTGCTCGTACGCGTCGGCCTGCTCCCCCTCCCGCCCGGCGCCCGCGAACAGCCCCAGCGCGTACCTCGGAACCGTCAGCGCCGTGCCGACGCGCCGCTGCAACGGATCCCGCGCCCGGTCGGAGGCGAGCCAGCGGACGCCGGTGGTGCCGAGCGCGGCGGCGAGGTTCGGGTTGTCGAGCTGCTGCCGCGGCGGGGCGGCGAGCCCGGAGTGGCCGGCGGTGACCAGCTCGTCGCGGTGCACGGGCAGGTTCCTGGCGTGCCCCCAGTCGACGTTGTCCTCGATCTGCCGCGCGATGCGCTCCTCCGGCGCGCAGCGCGGCGCGCCGCCCCCGGCCCCGCCCCTGCCGGGATCAGCGACGCAGCCGAGAGCGGCGCGGTCGTACGTGCCGTTGATCCAGCGGTACGCCTCGCGGTCCGTGATCAGCCGGTCGGCCGTCGCGTCGGCGCCGCCGTGCTCGCGGCGGTGGCGGTCGGCCGCGCCGCCGCTGTAGACGAGGTCGAGGGTGAAGTCCCGGTCGGCGGACCACTCGCGGGCGTACGCGGCGTCGGCGCGGCTCATCCGGACCGGCGGCAGCTCGGCGCAGCCGGGGGCGCCGGAGGTGCAGTCGCCGTCGCGGTCCCAGCGGGCGTCGCTGCCGAGGACGCCGTCGACCTGGACGGCGAACCCGTAGCGGGCGGCGCCCAGATGGACGCCCTTGGTGGCCCAGTCGACGATGCCGCGTGCCAGCAGCCGGTACGCGAGCCGGTCGCCGGGGTGGCCGAACGTGACGACGAGCCGGCGCCGTCCGTCGTCCGCGTACTCGCCGACGAGCGCGCCGCGTGCGCGCGGCCTTCCGGGTACGGCGGCGTCCACGTACGAGGTGAAGTCCCCGCCGGGCCGGACGAGATGGCCGCGCGTCTCGGCCGCCCGCGGATCGAGGTCCGCGAAGGGGACCGGGCCCCTGAGGTAGCCGAAGGGCCCGGCCCGGCCGGCGGGGGTGACGCGGGCGGTGCGGCCGTCGAGGCTGCCGGACCAGACGGGTGCGACGGGGGCGGCGTAGGCGTCGACCTGGCGGATGCCGAAGCGGCGTTCGTACGCGGCGAGCGCGGCGGTCTCGGCGGGGCCGAGGCCGGGGGCGTCGGCGCGTACGCGAGCAGCGCCGCGGGAGTCGGCACCGGCGCCACCGCCGGAGTCGGCGCCGACATCATCACCGGAGTCGGCGCGCTCCCCCGCCGCCGACCCCGGTACGACCACCGCCTGGTACCGCGCTCGCGGCCGGCCGTCGTCCCTGCCGGCGAGGAACCCGTCGTCGATCCGCCGCCGGCCCTCGTCCCGCAGCCGTACGGCCGTGAAGGGCGTGCCGATCGCCGCCAGGTGCTCGGTGATCGCGGCGACCGGCTCGCCGCCGTCGTCGATGACGAGGACGGCGAGGTCGACCCTCGGCGTGCCCGCCGTGCGGCCGTTCGGCACGGCGACGAACGCCAGCGCGGCGGCGATCGCGCACGCCGCGGCCACGCGCCTGGACCGGACCATGGTGCTCCTCCCCGGGAGCACCGTCGGCTCTCCCGGGGAGCCATCCTGAGGGAAGCGGGCGGGGTCCGCGGGGTCCCGCCACCCGTACGGGCGACGAGTGCGGGCGGGGCGTTCGAACCGCCGCCGCCCGCCCGCGCGTCAGCTCTCCCGGGTGCCGTCCACCGTGCGGGGCACGCCCGCGGGGTTGTCCTCGCGCAGCTCGGCGGGCAGCAGCGCCTGGGGCGCGTTCTGGTACGTCACCGGGCGCAGCCAGCGCTCGATCGCCGTGCCGCCGACGGACGTCGAGGTCGACGTCGTCGCCGGGTACGGGCCGCCGTGGTGCTGGGCGGGGGCGACGGCGACGCCGGTGGGCCAGCCGTCGACGAGGATCCGCCCGGCGAGCGGGGTGAGTTCGGCGAGCAGCCGCGCCGCGCCGCCGTCCGCCGCGTCCCCGGCGTCCCCGGAGCCCGCCGCCTCCGCGGCGCCCAGGTGCGCGGTTGCCGTGAGGTTGCCCGGGACGCGGGCCAGCACCGCGGAGATCTGCTCCACGTCCTCGTACCGCACGATGACGGCCACGGGCCCGAAGCACTCCTCCACCAGCAGGTCGTACGTCCCGCCGGCCGCGAGGCGGTCGGCATCGACGGTGAGGAAGCCGCCGCTGACGGTGTGTTCGCCGTTCGCGCCCGGCGTCACGGGGCTGTCCACGCCGTCCAGCTCCGCCCGCTCCCGTACGCCCGCGATGAACGCCTCGCGCATCCGCGGGTCGAGCATCACGCCCGGCTCCGTGTCGCTGACGGCCGCCGTGAGGGACGTGACGAGCCGGTCGCCGGCCTCGCCGGCCGGCACCAGCACCAGACCCGGCTTCGTGCAGAACTGCCCGACGCCCAGCGTCATCGACCCGGCGAGCCCCGCGCCGATCTCCTCGGCGCGCTCCCCGGCCGCCGCCGCGCTGACGACGACGGGGTTGAGGCTGCCCAGCTCGCCGTGGAACGGGATGGGCCGGGGCCGCGCCGCCGCGGCGTCGAACAGGGCCCGGCCGCCGCGGACCGAGCCGGTGAACCCGGCGGCGGCGACGACCGGATGGCGGACCAGCTCCACGCCCGCGTCGAAGCCGTGGATGACGGAGACGACCTCCTGCGGCAGCCCGGCCTCCTCGGCCGCCCGGTGCAGCAGCGCCGCGGACAGCTCGGAGGTGCCCGGGTGGTCGGGGTGGGCCTTGACCACGACGGGGCAGCCGGCGGCGAGCGCGCTGGCGGTGTCGCCGCCGGGAACGGAGAAGGCGAGCGGGAAGTTCGAGGCGGAGTAGACGGCGACGACGCCGAGCGGCACCTTCCAGCGGCGCAGGTCGGGGCGCGGCGGGGCGAGGGAGGCGTCGGCGTGGTCGATACGCACGTCGAGGAAGTCGCCGGCCTCGGCGATGTCGGCGAAGGCGCGCAACTGGTAGGTCGTGCGGGTGAGTTCGCCGCTGAGCCGGCCGGGCCCGAGGGCGGTCTCGGCGTCGGCGCACTCGACGACCTTGTCGACGTGCTGGTCGAAGAGGTCGGCCGCGGCCCGCAACAACCGGGCGCGCTGCGCGCGTTCGGCGAGCGCCGGGGCGGCGGCGTGCGCGGCGCGTACGGTCTCGTCGACCTCGGCGGCGGTCGCCTCGGTGGCGACCTGCTCCCGGCGGTTACCGGTGCGGGGATCGACGCTCCAGACTGGTGCGGACAACTGAGATGTCTCCGTTCCTCTTGCAATGACGGCTGACGGTGACCGACGATACCCGTGGTTCGGTATTCTGAACGCCGTCTCTATACATGAATCTTCTTGCACTTTTATCGCTGCGGCAGCAGAGGGGTCAAGCGTCATGGGGGTCGCCGACGCCGGTGGGGGTGGTCAGGTCAAGTCTGCCGTCCGCACCGTGGAACTGTTGGAGTATTTCGCGGCCAGGCCCGGAATGCACAGTCTCGGTGACGTCCAGCAGGCCGTCGGCTACCCCAAGTCCAGCCTCTACATGCTCCTGCGCACGCTCACGGAGCTGGGCTGGGTGGAGACCGACGCGACGGGCACACGGTACGGGATCGGGGTCCGCGCGCTGCTCGTCGGCACGTCGTACATCGACGGCGACGAGGTCGTCACCGCCGCCCGCCCCACCCTCGACCGGCTCGCGGACGACACCACCGAGACCATCCACCTCGCGCGGCTGGACGGCGTGAACATCGTCTACCTCGCCACCCGCCAGTCGCAGCACTATCTGCGGCCGTTCACCCGCGTCGGCCGCCGGCTCCCGGCGCACGCGACGGCCCTGGGCAAGGCGCTGCTCGCGACGTACTCGGACGAGGAGATCCGCAAGCTGCTGCCGGAGTCGCTGGCGCCGCTGACCGAGCACACGGTCACGGACCGGGAGCGGCTGATCGAGGAGCTGCACGGGGTGCGCGAGCGCGGGTACGCGCTGGACCGGGAGGAGTCGACGCTCGGGCTGCGCTGCCTGGGGGTGGCGATCCCGTACCGGACGCCGGCGCGGGACGCGATCAGTTGCTCGGTGCCGGTGGCGCGGCTGACGCCGGCGCACGAGCAGGGGATCCGGGAGGCGCTGCTCGACGCCCGCGACCGCCTGACGCTGGCGACGCGCCACCTCTGAGCACCGCGCCCCCGCCGGGCGCCACTACCGCGTTGGACATCACCTCGCCGCCGGGCGCCGCGTCCCGCCACGCCCGGCGGGTACGGCCCTGAGGCGGGCCGGTCTCCCCCGTGCGGCGGAGGCGGATCGTCGGCGGGGGCGACGTACGGGACGGGCCCCGGGCGGGAGCGTGAAGGCATGGACCTCACCGTCACGATGCCCCCCGCGCACCTGTCGCCGGCCACGGAACGGCCCGCGCCGATCGCGCGCGTGCTGCGCCTCGTCGCCGCCGTCGCCTGCCTCCCGTACCTGTCGCTCAAGATCGCCTGGATCGCCGGCAGCACCGTCGGCATCCCGGCCGGCAGCGAACTGCTGGAGCAGCGCGGCACCATGGCCGCCGCCAACTCCCTCACGGTCCTCATGGACGCCGCCGCCGTCGTGCTGGCGTTCGCGCTGACCCGGCCGTGGGGCCGCCGGATGCCGGCCTGGCTCGTCGTCCTGCCGCTGTGGGCCGCCACCGGGCTGCTCGCGCCGATCGTGGTCGGCTTCCCGACGCAGGTGGTGATCAAGCTGTTCGGCGGCGGCGGTGCCGCGACGGACGACAGCGAGCCGTTCCTGCACGAGTGGGTGTTCACCGTCGTGTACGTCGGCTTCGGCATCCAGGCACTGGCGCTCGGCGGGCTCTTCGCGCTGTACGTACGCGACCGCTGGGGCCCCCTGCTGCGCGGCCGGCTCGGCGACCTGCCCCCGTCCCCCACCGCACCGGCGCAGCGCCTGCTCGCGGTGCTGGCCGCGGTCGTCGCCCTGACGGTCGCGGCGCTGCACCTGAGCTGGGCGCTGGGGTCGACGGCGGGCCTGTCCGACCACCTCGTCGCACAGCGCTCCGCCACCCTCCGCGTCAACGAGGCGATCCAGGTGGCGTTCGGCGTCGCCGCCGCGGCGGGCGTCGTACTGCTCGCCCACCGCCCGCGCCCCCGTACCCGGCTGGCGACCG
The DNA here is from genome assembly GCF_045781775.1 of Streptomyces sp. 184. Lineage (NCBI taxonomy): Bacteria > Bacillati > Actinomycetota > Actinomycetes > Kitasatosporales > Streptomycetaceae > Streptomyces > Streptomyces sp. 184. The sequence continues at coordinate 5,492,546 of NZ_CP123230.1, forward strand.
CCGTGGCGCTGGGCTGGACCGGCGGCTCGGCGCTGGCGGCGTGGAGCGGCTGGATGCTGCTCGCTTCGCTGGTCACGGACAACCCGGTACGCGGGGACAGGCAGCCGACGCAGCCGATGAACCTCGCCTACGCTGGCGGCATGATCACCGGCCTGCTGGTCCTCGCGGTGGGCGCCACCCTGCTCGCGGAACGGGCGACGCGGGCCGCTGACCCGGCGCAGGCCGCGCCCCCTGCCCAGCCGCAGTCCCCCACCCGGCCCTCGTCCCCTGCCCGGCCCGCGCCCCCCGCGCCACTCGCAGCCCCCGGCCGACTCGCGACCCCCACCCCCCGGCGGAGCTGAACCGCATGTCCGCGGCCGTCGTGCGGCTTCGCTGGGCCCATCTGCTGGTCGGCGGGGCGCTGCTCATGCCGTACTTCCTCCTCGTCAGCGTGGCGCTCCAGGTCGTGGACCACGACGTCGACACGTTCCGCAGCCCGGCCTGGCAGGTGACCGCGTACCTGCTGGCCCTGCCGCTGGTGGCGGTGACGCCCCTGGTGTTCCCGATGGTGCGGACGCTGGAGACGTCGGCCGCGCAGGCGCTGTGCCGGGTGCCCGGCGGGCTGCCGCCCGCGGGGCGGGACCGGTCGTGGCCGGCGCGGCGGCGGACGGCCGGTTGGTTCACGCTGCACGTGGGGCTGGGGGCGCTGGTCAGCGGTGCGACGCTGGCGGTGCCGCCGATGGCGGTGGTGCTGCTCGCGACGCCGTTCTGGAGCGCGTTGCGCGAGCGGGACCGGGGGCTGCTCGCGGTGCCGGCGTGGATCGCGCCGCCGCTCGGCCTCGCGCTGCTGGCCGCGCTCACCGCCGCCGCGGCGGCGGCCGGCCTGCTGCTGGCCCGTGCCGCCCCCGCGCTCCTCGGCCCCACCCCGGCGGACCGGCTTGCCGCCGCGGAGGAGCGCGCCGCCGACCTGGCGCGCCGCAACCGGCTGGCGCGGGATTTGCACGACTCGGTCGGCCACGCGCTGAGCGCGGTCACGCTCCAGGCGGGCGCGGCCCGGCGGGTCTTCGACCGGGACCCGGAGTTCGTCCGGGAGGCGCTGGCGGCGATCGAGGGCACGACGCGCTCGGCGGTCGCGGAACTGGACACCGTGCTGGGGCTGCTGCGGCAGGAGGACGGCGACGCCCCCGGCCACGCGCCGGCGCCGGACCTGGCCCGCGATCTGGACGCGCTGCTGGCGCGTACCCGGGCGGCGGGGGCGGCGGTGCGGGCACGGGTGGAGGCGGACACGGCGGCGCTGCCGGGGCCGGTGTCGCGGGAGGCGTACCGGATCGTGCAGGAAGGGCTGGGGAACGTGCTGCGGCACGCGGGACCGGTGCCGGTGCGGCTGCGGATCACGGTGGCGGACGAGAGCGGGGAGTTGAGGATCGTGCTGGAGAACGACGTGGCGGAGACGGCGCGCGGAACGGACGGCGGTGCGGGCGGCGGCACGGACCGAGGTACGGACCGAGGTGCGGGCGGCGGCCGGGGGCTGCACGGGGTCGCGGAGCGGGCGCGGCTGCTCGGCGGTTCCGCGGCGGCGGGCCCGTACGAGCAGGGCTGGCGGCTGACGGCGAGGCTCCCGCTGTGAGCGGGCCGCACGACCCCGCCGGCCTGCCGCGGCCGGCGCAGCCGCTCCGCCTCGTCGTCGCCGACGACGAGCGCATGGTGCGTACCGCGCTGCGGGCCATCCTCGGCGCCGAGGACGACCTCGACGTCGTCGGCGAGGCCGCCGACGGCGCCGAGGCGGTGTCCGTCGTGCGCCGGCTGGAGCCGGACGTCGTGCTGATGGACGTACGGATGCCGGACATCGACGGCATCCGCGCCACCGAGCAACTGCTGCGCACCATGCCCGCGCCGCCCCGCATCCTGGTCGTCACGACCTTCGAGAACGACTCGTACGTCTACGACGCGCTCCGCGCCGGCGCCGCCGGCTTCCTGCTCAAGCGCTCGGCCGCCGCCGACCTGGTCCAGGCCGTACGCCTCGTGGCCCGCACCGACTCCCTCCTCTACCCCGCCGCGGTCCGCGCCCTGGCCGCCGAGCACGCCAGGTCCCACCGCACCACCGCGCTGCGCGCCCGGCTCACCGACCGCGAGGCGGACGTGCTGCGGCTGATGGCGGAGGGGCTGACGAACGCGGAGATCGCCGCCCGGCTGCACATCGGCGCGGCGACGGTGAAGTCGCACGTCGCCGCCCTGCTCGCCAAGCTGGGCGCCCGCGACCGCACCCAGGCGGTGATCGCCGCCTACGAGTCGGGCTTCGTCACCCCAGGTTGAGCACGAGCCCCAGGCCGCTGGGAGCGGGATGGGACCTGGGCGAGGCTGCTGGAGGACGTCCAGGTCCGCGATGACGCGGTGGGCGCGGTGGAGTGGACGGTGTCGGTCGACTCCACCGTCAACCGTGCCCACCAGCACGCCGCCGGTGCCCGTAAAAGGGGGCACCGACGGCGGACGAACTGGAAGATCCGCCACATCAGGCGCCCGGCCAGGCGCTCGGCCGGTCCCGCGGTGGGCTGACCACCAAGGTCCACCTCGCGGCGGACGGACGTGGCCTGCCTCTGGCCGTTGTCGTGACGCCGGGCAATGTCAACGACTCCACGGTGTTCGACACGGTGTGGCAAGCGGTACGGGTGCCCCGCCTGGCCGTGGGCCGGCCGCGACGCACTTCGCAGCGCCGTATCGCCGTGCGCTGTCAGTTCACCGACGCCGAGAACGAGTTCACGCCGAGTCCGGTGCCGCCTTCCCAGGGCTCAAAGCCGGCTTGGACGCTGGTGAGGTACCACTGGTCCGTGGCCAGCCCGGCGCCGATCGCCTGGTCGATGAAGGCCGTCAGGTCGAAGCTGAGGCTGTTCAGCGCGGAGGGAGCGACGAAGGAGATCACGTCGTTCGAACCGTTGCTGCCGGTCCACACCTCCCAGGTACGGCCCGCGACCTGGGCGGTGCCGGTCTGCGAGCCGATGGGCTGGATCGGTCCGACGCGGTTGAGCCAGATCATGATCTCGGTCTGACTCACCCCGTCCGTCTGCGGCTCCGGGTCCAGCCAGATATCGAACGAGGCGTTGTAGACGGCATTGTCGACGTAGGCGTACGAGATCTCGCTGGGTGCGCTGGAGATCGTCCCGATCTGCCGCGGCAGGTTGGTGCCCGGCGAGCAGTTGGTGTAGTGGCAGCCGAGGAAGACCGACGGATACGACTTCGGGGCGCCGTTGGTGGGGGCGCTGCCGTCCGCGCGCGTGATCCGGAAGCCGCTGTCAGTTGTGCTGATGCACTGAGTCTGATCCGTTCCCCAGGCGTTGTTCTGGACCACGTACTTGTCCTGGATCGTGGTGGTCCCGTACTTTTCGCAGATTTCCGCCTGGGGGGCCGAGGACACTGCGCCCGGGGACGCCTCGGCGGTCGTCAGAAAGGCGGCCATGGATCCCATCGCGACGAGCGCTGCCACGCCGAGGGTATGTATACGGGACTTCCGTGATCTCATCCTTGGTGCTCCTTCAGGTGGGGGGTGACTGGGAGCGCTCCCAGTCGTGGAGACGATAGAAGGCGTCACGACAGTTGACAAGACTCGAACGCAAGCTCCGTACGCCGCCAGAGGTGTCGAACATCGGCACGCTGTTTGCTGTAGGCCGGGAGGGCTGGTAGGACCGCTGGAGGAGGCGCGCATATCGTGAGGGAGGCACCCGTCACGACACATGGCCCGTGCTTCAGGCGGCGGGCCGGACGAATGCGGGGGCTGGGAATGACGACGACCGCGTCATCGGGCGGGACACCGGAGCCGGGCGCAGCGCACCTGCCCCCCGGTGATGCCCTCCCGGGGCAGCGCCAGGCCGAAGGCGCGTTCCAGTCCGGCGAAGAACAGCTCGAACCGGTTGGTCCAGAGGGTCACCTCTTCCGCGCGGCGGATGTGCGCGTTGAGGAAGCCGAGCGGCGCGTCGGGGACGAAGGGCATCTCACCCGGCGTGTACCAGTTGATCTCGTACGCGTCACGCGGCGGCACGATGCCGTCCTCGGTCGGGAAGGGGTTCTGGTGCTCCCCGTCCCTGACGTAGTCGAAGTGGTACATGGCCCTGCCCGCGCACGAGACCAGCTTGATCTGCTCCGCGGGCGTCGAGGAGAGCCGGTCGCGGTAGTCGTCGGACAGGTACCCCAGCCACGTCCACTCCCCCGCCTCCCCGAACGCGATCACACGCATGAACTCGTCGGTGCCGTCGCGCCGGTCCATCTCCCACACCTCGTGCAGCAGCAGCCCTTCGGCGATGTCCCGGGGGTCGGCCCCGTAGGCGAGGGCGACGTCCTCGGGCCTGCGGCCCTTGACGAAGTCGAGCACGGGGAAGGGCTCGTCCCCCAGCCAGGAGTCCGCGATCCACGCGATGCCGTCGCCGACCGGGGGCTGGCGGGCGAGGAACTCCTCGAACGCCGCCGCCTGCTCGGGCGGCATGTGGCTCTGGCGGCCGAATCTCGCGGTGCCCTCGATCCACTCCAGCTCCGCCACCGACTTCAGCTCCGCCACCACCGCGCGGTCCCGCAGGAACGTCATCCGCACGCCGTCGGCGTGCATGAACCGGGTGTACGGGCCCTGCTCCTCGGGGCCGAGCGTGCGCCACCGCTCGTCCGTGGGCCGGGGCCGTATGCCGTTGCTGCCGTGGGCCCGCTGCGCGAAGTGCTCCAGCTCGGCCAGCTCTCCCGCCGCCAGCAGCACGCGCGCCGGCTCGCCGCCGTCCGTGATCCGCACTCGCTCCCCGGTCTTTGCGACCCGGTCGACGACCGGCCCGAAGGCCGAGACGAAATCGCTGAGTCCGACGCTGTCCATGCCGCCGCACGCTAGCGGGCGCCACTGACAACGGCCCTCACACCCCGAGCAGGTCCTCGATCGGCTCGATCGCGAAGTAGATCACGAACAGCACCGACACCGCCCACATCAGCGGGTGCACCTTGCGGGCCCGGCCCATGACCGCCTGGAGGAGCACGTAGGCGATGAAGCCCGCGCCCAGGCCGTTGGTGATGGAGTACGTGAAGGGCATCACGGCGATCGTGAGGAAGGCCGGGACGGCGATCTCGTAGCTGGTCCAGTCGATGTGGCGGACCTGCGTCATCAGCAGGAAGCCGACCGCGATCAGCGCGGGTGCCGCCGCCTGGGAGGGGACGACCAGGGCGAGCGGGGTGAAGAGGAGGGCCAGGGCGAAGAGTCCGCCGGTGACGAGGTTGGCCAGGCCGGTGCGGGCGCCTTCGCCGACACCGGCGGCGGACTCGATGTAGCTGGTGTTGGAGGAGCCGGAAGCGGCGCCGCCGAAGACGGTGGCGAGGCCGTCGACGAACAGGAGGCGGCCCAGACGCGGGACGCGGCCGCGTTCGTCCAGGAGGCCGGCCTCGCTGGTGACGCCGACGGCGGTGCCCATGGTGTCGAAGAAGTCGGTGAGGAAGAGGGTGAAGACCAGCAGCACCACGGTCACCGCGCCGACCTCGTCGAACGCCCCGAAGAAGCTGAACTCCCCGAGCAGTCCGAAGTCCGGCGCCTCGACCACGTCGCCGGGCCAGTCCGGGACGGTCAGGCCCCACGCCTCGTCGGCGATGTCCGCGACCGAGTTGATGACGATGGCCAGCACGGTCATCGCCAGGATGCTGATGAGGATCGCGCCCTTCACGCCCCGCGCGAGCAGCGACACGGTGAGCAGCACGCCGGCGCAGAACACGACGACGGGCCAGCCGCTCAGCGTCCCGGTGCTGCCGAGCTGGAGCGGGACGGTGGTGTCGGCGATGTCCGGGATACGGGTGGCGAAGCCGGCGTCGATGAAGCCGATGAGCGCGATGAACATGCCGATGCCCACGCTGATCGCCACCTTCAGCGGCTGCGGGATGGCGTTCATGACGGCCTCGCGCACGCCGGTGGCGGCGAGCAGGCAGACGATGATGCCCTCCAGCACGATGAGCCCCATCGCGTCGGCCCAGGTCATCAGCGGGGCGATCTGGTACGCGACGACGGCGTTGATGCCGAGGCCGGCGGCGAGCGCGAGCGGCAGGTTGGCGGTGATGCCCATGAGCACGGTCATCACGGCGGCGACGAGCGCGGTGACGGTGACGAGCTGACCGAAGTCGAGCTGGTTGCCGTATTTGTCCTCGGCGCCGCTGAGGATGATGGGGTTGAGGACGAGGATGTACGCCATCGTGAAGAACGTGGCGAGTCCGCCGCGTATCTCCCGGCCGACGGTCGAGCCGCGTTCGCGGATCCGGAAGAAGCGTTCCAGGGGCGGCGCCGAACTCGGCGCGGGGGCAGGGGACTTGTCGGCAATCTGGTCGGACACGGGGGTGCTCCTGAGCGGCGACGGGGACGGTTGCCGTGGGCACGGCAGGTGGCATTGTGCCTGCTGAGGCGTCTGGTCAGGTTGAGCTTGTGTTACGCCTCGGCGGCGGAGCCGTACAGATGCGTGCCGTACCCACGGATCGTCAGCGCAGCCGGCCCGCGCCCGCGCGCGGGACCACGACGCCCGGTACCGCCCGCGGGTCGTCGACGCGGGTGCGCAGCGTCGGGGTCCAGCCGGCGTCGCGTTGCAGGGGGGTGTCGGGGTTCGCCGCGTTGTGGGCCGCGACGAGGTCGGTCACGGTGCCGTTGACGGTGTTGTGGTCCGCCGTCAGCGGGGCCTCGCTCCACTTCTTCAGGATCCGGTCCGGGCCGGTCCCGGGCGGCAGCCGGAAGGAGTTCTTCTCCGCCACGAGCCTCGACTCGAAGCCGATGCCGAAGGAGTACGAATAGGACCCTTCGGTGATCACGTAGTGGTTGTTGTACGTGTCGACCTGGCCGAAGCGCACCCGCGGGGCCCGTTCGCCCACGTCGCGGAAGAGGTTGTGGTGCAGCGTCACCCGCAGCCGGCCGCGGTCGGTGCCGCCCGCCGCGTCGCTGTTGCCGATCATCAGCGTCTTGGCGTGTTCCTCGAAGACGTTCCAGGAGACCGTGACGAGGTCCGCGCCGCGGACGACGTCCAGTTCGCCGTCGTGCTGCTGGTACAGCTCGCCGTAGTGGCGCGGCAGGGAGCTGTCGGGGTGGCGGCCGTCGGTGAAGGTGTTGTGGTCCAGCCAGACGTGGGTGGAGTTGTGGACGACGGCCGCGTCGTACTCGGAGTTCCAGGCGCCCCGTTCACCGTCCGTGGGGTCCCACTGCGGGAAGCAGTCGAGCGGGCTCTCCAGCGTGAGGTTGCGGACGATGACGTTGTCGGCGTCCCTGATCTGGAGGCCGGCGCCGGTGATGCCGGCGTTCCTGCCGACGCCGACGACGGTGGTGTCGGAGGGCACGTACGCCTGGACGGCCGCGGCCTGGCGGGCGGCGGAGGCGGCGCGGGCGTCCTCCTGGGGGCCGCTGACGGGGGTGTCGTAGCCCCAGACGGCGGGGTCGTAGTCGGCGAGGTAGGTGTCGAAGTCGTAGCCGGGGGCCTCGTACGCCGCGCAGCCGGCGGCCTGTGCGTCGATCGTGCCGACGACGCGGATGATCTGCGGCTCGCCGCCGCCCGCGGCGAGCGCGGCGCGGAACTGGTCCCAGGTGCGGACGGTGCGGACGTTCTCCCGGCCGGCCGCGGCGCCGCCGGTGGTGCCGCCGGCCGCCGAGGCCCAGCCGTCGCCGGCGGGGAGGGTGCCGCGGGCGGGGTCGTGCCCGTGCGCGGGGGCGGCGGGAACGGCGGCGGTGGGGGCGGTCGTGGCCGCCGACGTGCCCAGCAGCGCGGCGCAGCAGGCGAGCGATGCCGCCGCGCGACGTGTCCGTTGACGCATGGTGCGGCTCCTTCACAGAGCTGGTACGGGCAGGGGGGAGGACCGGCGGCGGTGCGCGACGCGACGTACGCGGCCGCCGCCGGCCCGGCCTTCGGGGATCCGGCGGTGCGCTACTGCTGCTCCTGCCACTCCGCCCGGGCCTCGTTCAACTGCTCCGCCATCCGGTCCAGGAACTCCTGCGCGCTCGTCTCGCCGAGGAGCACCTTCTGGAACGCGGGCTCGTTGTCGGTCTTGCTGATGTTGTTCCAGTCCGGCAGGTAGTACGGCAGTTGCACGATCTCGGTGCTGCCGTCGGTCAGCGACGCGAAGGCGCCGTTGTCCTGCGCCGACTCCTTGACCCAGGCGTCCTGGGCCGCCTCGGTGTTGGCGGGGATCTGCGCGGCCGACTCGTTCCACGTGCTGTTGGCCTCGTGCGCGGCGGCGAACTCGATGAACTTCCAGGCCGCGCCCTTGTTGTCGCTGGACTTGAAGAGCCCGAGGCCGTCGACCGGGTTGGAGACCTGCACCCGCTTCCCGCCGGGGCCGGTCGGCTGCGGCAGCCCCGCGAAGTCGCCCTCGCCCAGCGCCTTCAGATGGTCCTGGTACGAGCCGAGGTTGTGACTCAGCATCCCGATGTCGCCGTTGTCGAACTGCGCGACCATCTTCACGAAGTCGTTGTTCACGTCCGCCTCGGGCGTGACGTTCTTGTACAGCCCGACGTACTTCTCCAGCGCCGCGACGTTCTCCGGCGCGTTGACCGTCGTCTCCTCGCCCTCCCAGAACTCGGTGATGCCGGACTGGCCGTACATCACGTCCAGCGCCTGGGCGATGGCGCCCTCGCCGCCGCGGATGGTGTAGCCGAAGGCGTTGTTCTCCTTGTCGGTCAGCTTCTCCGCGGCGTCGTAGAAGGCGTCCCAGGTGGTCGGGGCGTCGAGCCCGGCGGCCTCGAAGAGGTCCGTGCGGTACCACAGCGTGCCGTTGTTGGCGGAGGTCGGCACGGAGTACATCTCCTCGCCGCGCCCGCCCGCGGCCCGGACGCTCTCGGTCATGCTCTCGGCGAGCACGCCGCCCAGCGGGCCGTCCTCGATCCGGCCGCCGACGGGCTCCAGCGCGTCCTGCGCGACCATGTTGGCGAGGTACGCGGTGGTGACGCCGCCGACGTCCGGCAGGCCGCCGCCGGCGATCGCGGTGTCGTACTTGGACTGCACGTCGTTGATCGGGATCGGCACGTATTCGACGTCGATGTCCGGGTGCGCCTTCTCGAAGTCCGCGATGATCTCCTTCCACACCGGCGTGCGCACCCCGCCGTTGTTGTCCCAGAAGGTGATCGAGCCGGCGCCCTCCCCCTCGCTGCCGCCGCCGGTGCTGCCGTCGTCGCCGCACGCGGACGCGGTGAGGGTGAGCGCGGTCGCCAGGCAGACGGCGGCGGCTGCTCTCAGTGGTGTCGTCATGGTCATGTGTCGGCTCTTTCCGGTTGGAGGGAGGATCAGCAGGTGGGGTGGTACGGGTCGCTGCGGGCCGCGGGGACGGCGGCGTACGGGCTGCGCGGGGCGGGCGGCGCTCCCCTCGGGATGCTCAGGCCACCGCCCTGCGCGCCAGGGCCGCCGCGGCGGCGCGGTCCAGCCGGCCGTCGGCCACCGCCGTGACCACCCGCCGCGTCAGGCTCGCGCCCGGCGCCAGCGGCACCCGCTCGGACCAGGCCAGGGCCGAGCCGATGCCGGGGTAGTCCCGGGTGCGTACGAACCAGGGGTCGCGGCGCGTGACCTCGGTGGCGCCGGCGAAGACCAGCGTCCAGTCGTCCGACGCCAGCGCCAGCCAGCGCGCGGGCCGCCCGTGCACCGCCTCCTCGCCCTCGTCCTCGGCGGTGAACACGCGCGGCGGGTGCTCGGTGCGCGGCGCCCGCCAGAAGTAGCCGCCGTAGCCCGCGCCGGGGCGGCCGTTGGTGGCGGGGCTGCCGAACGAGACCGGCGCGCCGGAGACGTTGGTCAGCGCGAACGACACGCCCAGCGCCCACGCCGCGTCGCCCGCCGGGGCGACCGCGACGGCCCGGCGCTCGCGCAGCACCTCGGCGCCGTCCGCGTACCAGCTCAGCTCCTCGACGAAGCCGTCCGGGTCGCGCAGCAGCCAGCCGGCGTGCCGCTGCTCGCCGTGGTTGTCCAGCTCGACCGGGCCCCGGCCGCGGACGAAGGTGCGCCCGCCCCAGAAGTTGCCGCCGCCCACGTCCGGGACGGCGATGCTGACGCCGAGGTGGTGCGGGTGGTCCCCGGGCATCAGCTCGGTGACCGGCACCCCGGCCAGCGTGGTGAGCGGGTGGAGGTACGGGCGCGGGGACAGCCGGCGGTCCAGGCGGGGGCGGTGGACGTAGCGGCCGACGCGACGCCCTGCGCAGCACAGCAGGGTGGCGGCGTCGGTGCCGGTGCGGTTGCGGGAGGGGATCGTCATGCGCGGCTCACCTCGCAGCGGGCGGCCCAGGGGGCGCCGAGTTCGGAGTAGAGGGCCAGCCGCTCGGCGCCTTCGGCGACGAGCGCGTCCACGCCGGGCACCACGCGCCGCACGGGCGGCGGGGCGGAGCCGGCCGGAGGGGTGCCGGCCGGTGCGGAGCCGGCCGGGGCGGCAGCGTCCGCCGGGGCGGTGCGCCAGGCGGCGGCGGGCAGCGGCACGGGGTCGGGGGCGGTGCGTACGGCCTCGACGACCCGCATGAACGCGCCGCCGTCCGCGACGGGCGCGAGCAGCGGCGTGCCGTCGCGGAGGTGATCGAGGAGGTTGCCGAGGAGGTCGGTCCTGCGGTACGTGATCTCCTCCGGCCCGTGCCCGGCGCGCTGGAGCAGGACGCGGTCCTCCTTGTACCAGAACGTGATCCGGCCGCTGGCGCCGTGCACCATCACGTACGGCTCGGCCGCGCGCTCGGCGCACAGCGTGACGGCGGCGACGATCTCGGTGCCGCGGGCGGTGGTCAGCCGGAGACCGGAGGTGTCGTCGGCCTCGATGTCGTGGGCGCGGTACAACTCCAGCTCGATGCCCGTGACATCGCCCGCGCGCACCGTGCCGTCCACGGCGAGCGCGGTGGCGACGGCGTGCGCGAGCGGGTTGGTGAGCACGCCGTCGACCACGTCGACGCCGTCGAGCCGGCGGCGTCCGGTCCAGGGCGCGCGGCGGAAGTACGCCTCGTCGCGCACCCACGCGCCGGCGGCGCCGATGCCCCGTAACGCGCCGACGGCACCCTCGGCGACGAGCGCGCGGATGGCGGGCAGGGCAAGCGAGCCGAGGGACTGGAAGCCGATCTGGCAGGCGACGCCGGCGGAGCGGCAGGCGGCCTCGATGCGCTCGTACAGCGCGAACGACGGCGCGGGCGGCTTCTCCAGCAGCAGGTGCACCCCGTGCCCGGCGGCGACCACGGCGAAGTCGGTGTGGGTGGGGATCGGCGTGGAGACGACGGCCAGCCGGGCGCCCGTACGCTCCAGCAGCGCGGCGAAGTCGGCGCCCTGCGCGACGGGTTCGCCGGCGAACTCCTCCGCGGTCAGCGGGTGCGTCTCGCAGACGCCGACCAGCTCGGCCCGGCCCGCCCGCTGGAGCCTGCGGATGTTCTCCAGGTGCCGGCGCCCGTGCCCGCGGGCCCCGGCCAGTACGACGGGCACGGGACCGGGCACGGGGCCGGGCGCGCCGTGGCGGGTCGCGGCGGTCATCCCTTCACCGCCCCGGCGCTGAAGCCGGTGATCAGCCACCGCTGGATGAACGCGAAGACGATCACCACCGGCACCGCCGCGATCACCCCGCCCGCCGCCAGCGCGCCCAGGTCGACGCTGTCGGCGCCGATGAGCGTGTTGAGGCCGACGGGGATCGTCTGCTTGTCCTGTTCGCTCAGGAACATCAGCGCGAAGAGGAAGTGGTTCCAACTGTGGACGAACGCGAAGGAGCCGACGGCGATGAGACCGGGCCGCAGCAGCGGCAGCACCACGGCGCAGAAGGCCCGGAAGCGCCCGCAGCCGTCGACCCAGGCGGCCTCCTCCAGCGCGTACGGCACGTTCTTGATGAAGGTGCTGATGAGGATGAGCGACAGCGGGAGCTGGAAGACCGTCTCGGCGATGACGACGCTGCCCAGCGAGTTGATCATCTGGAGGCTGCGGAAGATCTCGAAGAGCGGGACGAGCATCAGCGCGCCCGGGATGAACTGCGAGCACAGCAGCCCGAGCAGGAAGACCTTCTTGATCCGGAAGTCGAAGCGGGCCAGCGCGTAGCCGCCGGCGAGCGCGACGCCGGTGGTCATCACCAGGGTGGCGGCGCCGACGAGCATGCTGTTCTGGAAGAAGGTCGCGAAGCTGCGCTCGGTCCACACCTTGTCGAAGTGCTCGAACGTCATCGGCCACGGCACCAGCGAGGTGGAGCCGGCGGGGCGCACCGCGAAGAGCAGCATCCAGTAGAAGGGGATCAGCGTGAAGAGCAGGTAGAGGCCGAGCGGGAGCCAGATCTGCCAGCGCGGCACCTCGTCGTACGCCCGCTGCCGGCGGCGCCGCCCGCGGCGGGCGGGCGGGGCGGGCGCGGCGTCCCGGGCGGGCGGGGGCGCGGCGAGCGCGGTCGGAGCGGTGCTCATCGGTTGTCGCCTCCGAACTTGCTCAGGCGCAGGTAGAGGATCGAGAAGAAGAGGAGGATCGCGAACGCGACGGTGGTCAGGGCCGAGGCGTAGCCGAAGTCGTGGCCGTGGATGCCGGTGTTGGCGACGTACAGCGGGAGGGTGGTCGTCTGGCCCGCGGGGCCGCCGCCGGTGAGGGTGTAGAGCAGGTCGACGTTGTTGAACTCCCAGACCGCGCGCAGCAGCGTCGACAGGATGATCGCGTCCCGCAGGTGCGGCAGCGTGATGTGCACGAACTGCCGCAGCCGCCCGGCGCCGTCGACCGCCGCGGCCTCGTACAGGTCCTTCGGTACGGACTGGAGGTCGGCGAGGATGAGGATGGCGAAGAAGGGCACCCCGCGCCAGAGTTCGGCCAGCACGGCGGCCCAGAAGACGGTGCCGGTGTCGGAGAGGACCGAGGTGCCGTACTCGCCGATGCCGGCGTCGGCGAGGTAGCGGCTGACGCCGGTGGAGGGGTTGTAGAGCAGCATCCAGATCGTCGTGGTGAGGACGCCGGAGACGGCCCAGGGCGAGAAGACCAGCGCCCGGGCGAACGCGCGGCCCAGGAACGTCTGGTTGACGATCAGCGCGAGGGCGAGGCCGAACGCGAGCTGGAGCCCGACCTCGACGACGACCCATTTGGCGCTGAAGGCCAGGGAGTCCCAGAACAGCGGGTCGTCGGTGAGCAGCGTGGTGAAGTTCTCCAGGCCCGCGAAGCCGTTCCGCCAGGGCTTGGTCACGTTGTAGTGCCGCAGGCTGTAGTAGAAGACGCTGAGCATCGGGTACGCGATGAAGCCCAGCATCAGCAGCCCGGCGGGGGCGATCAGCAGATACGGAAGGCGCCGGGGCCCGCCGCGGCGGCTTCCCCCGCGGCGGCTCTCCGCGCGCCGCCGGGCCGTTCCGGGCGGCCGCGCCACGGCTTGGGCCATGTCTGCTCCTATCGGTGCCGTCGAAGCGCTTCGCGAACGTCGTTCGGTGGATCGGACAGGGGGTGGTGCAGGGAGTGGGGCGGGGGTGCGGGCCCGGGCGGTCAGCCCGCGTAGGGCTCGGGCACCCGGCCCGTACGGGCCAGGAAGGCGAAGTCGCAGCCGGTGTCGGCCTGCGTGATCTGGTCGGCGTACAGGGCGCCGTAGCCGCGCTCGTAGCGCGGGGGCGGCGGCGTCCAGGCGGCGCGGCGGCGGGCCAGCTCGGCGTCGCCGACCTCCAGCCGCAGGGTGCGCGCGGCGACGTCGAGGGTGACGAGGTCGCCGTTCTCGACCAGCGCCAGCGGCCCGCCGACGTACGACTCGGGGGCGACGTGCAGCACGCAGGCGCCGTAACTCGTGCCGCTCATCCGGGCGTCGGAGATCCGCACCATGTCGCGTACGCCCTGCTTGAGGAGGTACTCGGGGATGGGCAGCATCCCGTACTCCGGCATGCCGGGGCCGCCCAGCGGGCCCGCGTTGCGCAGCACCAGCACGTGGTCGGCGGTCAGCGCGAGCGCGGGGTCGTCGATGGTGCGCTGGAGTTCGCGGTAGTCGTCGAAGACGGCGGCGGGGCCGGTGTGCGCGAGCAGCCGGGGCTCGGCGGTGAGGTGCTTGATGACGGCGCCGTCCGGGCAGAGGTTGCCGCGCAGGACGGCCACGCCGCCCTCGGCGGCGACGGGGTTGTCGCGGGGGCGGATCACCTCCGAGTCGTGCACCCGGGCGCCGGCGAGCCGGTCGCGCAGCGTGCCGGTGGCGGTGGGGCGGTCCAGGTGCAGCACGTCGGTGAGGCGGGAGAGCAGCGCGGGCAGCCCGCCGGCGAAGTGGAAGTCCTCCATCAGGAACCGGCCGCCGGGGCGCACGTCGGCGAGCACCGGCACGGTGCGCGCGATCCGGTCGAAGTCGGCTGGGGTCAGGGCGACGCGGGAGCGGCCGGCCATGGCGATGAGGTGGATGACGGCGTTGGTGGAGCCGCCGAGGGCGAGGACGGTGGCGGCGGCGTCCTCGTACGCCTCGCGCGTGAGGATCCGCGCGGGGGTCAGGTCCTCCCGGACCATGTCGACGATCCGCGCGCCCGCCGCCGCGGCCATCCGCTCGTGCCCGGAGTCGACGGCGGGGATCGAGGAGGCGCCGGGCAGGGTCATGCCGAGCGCTTCGGCGGCGGCGGTCATGGTGGAGGCGGTGCCCATGGTCATGCAGTGGCCGGGCGAGCGGGCGAGCCCGCACTCCAGCTCGGCCAGCTCGCAGTCGCCGATGAGCCCGGCCCGGTGCTCGTCCCAGTACTTCCACATGTCCGTGCCGGAACCGAGGACCTCGCGGCGCCAGCGGCCGGGCAGCATCGGCCCGGAGGGGACGAAGAGGGCGGGCAGGCCGGCGCTGGCGGCGCCCATGAGCAGCGCGGGGGTGGTCTTGTCGCAGCCGCCCATGAGCACCGCCCCGTCGACGGGGTACGAGCGCAGCAGCTCCTCGGTCTCCATGGCCAGGAGGTTGCGGTAGAGCATGGGCGTCGGCTTCTGGAAGGTCTCCGACAGCGTGGCGACGGGGAACTCCAGCGGGAAGCCGCCGGCCTGCCACACGCCGCGCTTGACGGCCTGGGCGCGCTCGCGCAGGTGGGAGTGGCAGGGGTTGATGTCGGACCAGGTGTTCAGGACGGCGACGACGGGCTTGCCGAGGTGCTCCTCGGGCAGGTAGCCGAGCTGCCGGGTGCGGGCGCGGTGGCTGAAGGAGCGCAGTCCGGCGGCGACCCCGTCCCCGTACCAGCGGTGGCTGCGCAACTCTCGCGCCTCCTTGCGCGGTTCACGGCCGGCGGCGCCGCTCATATCCCCCACCCCCGGACGAGCGCCGCGACCCGCTCCCGCACCGGCCCGGGCAGCAGCCGGCCCGGCGGGCGCACGTCGCGGCGGGCCAGGCCGAGGGCGGCCAGGGCCTCCTTGACGACGGAGACGTTGTCGGCGGAGGCGTCGGCGGCGCGCAGCTCCTCGAAGGGGCGGATCTGCTCCCAGACCCGCATCGCCGCGGGGTAGTCGGCGGCGCGCAGCGCCTCCAGCATCGCGAGCGAGACCTTGGGCGCGACGTTGACCAGGCCCGAGGTGAAGCCGGTGGCGCCGCAGGCCCAGTAGGCGGGCGCGTACAGCTCGGCGAGCCCGGCGACCCAGCAGAACCGCTCCCGGCCCGCGTCGCGCGCGAACGCGGCGAAGCGGGCGGCGTCGGGGACGGAGTACTTGACGCCGACGACGTTGGGGCACAGCTCGCCGAGCCGGGCCAGCCGGGCGCCGTCGAGCCGGTCGCTGCGGATGTACGGCACGACGCCGAGCGCGGGCACGGCCTCGGCGATGGCGCGGTGGTAGTCGACCCAGCCGCTCTGCGAGACGTACGGGTGCACGGGCTGGTGCACCATCACCATCTCGGCGCCCGCCTCCCCGGCGTGCCGGGCGGCGTCGACGGCGGTGGGCAGGTCGTGGCCGACGCCGACGACGACGGTGGCCTCGCCGCGGACCTCGGCGACGGTCAGCTCGGTCACGCGGCGGCGCTCGGCGGGGCCGAGGGAGTAGAACTCGCCGGTGTTGCCGTTGGGGGTGACGGTCCGTACGCCGCCGTCGAGGAGGCGGCGCAGCAGCGCGCGGTACGTGTCCTCGTCGATGCCGCCGGCCGCGTCGAAGGGCGTGACGGGGATGGCGACGGCCTCGGCGAGTGCGGGCCTGAGGTGGTCCATGGGGCCGGCCTTCCTGTCGGGGGCGGCGGGGGTGCCGCCGCGGGGGCCGACGGCACGGTGGTCGGCGGCACGGTGGTCGGCGGCACGGTGGTCGGCGGCAGAGCGGCCGTCGGCGCGGCCGGCGGCGGCGGTCATGCGGGGAACGCCCGGGCGAGGAACGAGGCGATGTGGTCGTGCAACGCGGCGCCCGCCGCCTCCGCGTCGCCGGCGGCGGCGAGCCGGAGGATCTCCCGGTGCTCGCCGGCCTCGCGCTCCCAGGAGGGGTTGGCGGACCAGGCGACGGTGGAGACCAGCGCGGCCTGGTCGCGCAGGTCGTCGAGCATGCGGCTGAGCAGCGGGTTGCCGCAGGGCAGGTACAGGGCGCGGTGGAAGTCGCGGTTGGCGAGGCTGCGGTCGGCGGCGTCGGGCGCGGACTCGGCGCGTTCCAGGGCCTCCTCCGCCCGCTGGAGTGACGCGTCGAGCGCGACGGTGCGGCGCAGCGCCTCGGGTTCGAGCAGCAGCCGTACGTCGTAGACCTCGCGGGCCATGGTGGCGTCCACGGTGCGCACGGTGACGCCCTTGTACTGGCTCATCACCACCAGTCCGGAGCCGGCCAGCGTCTTGAGCGCCTCGCGCACCGGCGTCTTGGAGACCCCGAACTGCGCGGCGAGGTCGGCCTCGACGAGCGGCTGCCCTGGGGTGAGCTTGCCGGTGAGGATGGCGTGTTTGATCGCTTCCTGCACGTACTGCGTGCGGGAGGGGATCGGGCCGGGAGCGAAGGTCATGGCCGCCCTTAGATATCTCAGGTATCGCGTCTCATATATGACGTACGAAGTACGACGCGCTGAAAGTAGGGCGGCGCTGAGGGTTCGTCAATGGGTGCGGCAGCACGACTTCCGTGCCGCCGCGGGGCGTTGGGCGGCGCGCACGGGAAAGCGCTTGCTCCGTAGGGGTGTTGACCTCGGAGGACTCAGGCGGCGCAGCCGGCGCGCAGCAGCGCGGCCTCGGCGAGCCGCCGGGAGACGGTGACGGGTTCGGGCACGGCGGACAGCCCGTAGAGCACGGTCGCGCCCTCGTGGATCAGCAGCAGCTCGTCGGCGAGCAGCCCGGGGTCCCCGGCCCCGGCGCGCTCGCACAGCTCGCGCAGGTAGCCGCGCAGCCAGTGCTTCTGGTCGGCGATGACCCGGCGCCCGGCGTGCCCCGGGTCGGGCAGCTCGGCGGCGGCGTTGACGAAGCTGCACCCGCGCGGGGACTGCCCGTCCATCCAGGTGCCGAGCGCGTCGAAGGTGGCCAGGATCCGGTCGCAGGCGGTGCCGCCTGCGGCGGTGCGCTCGACCTCGGCGGGCAGCCAGGTGCGCCAGCGCTCGTCGCGCCGGCGCAGGTAGGCGGCGACGAGCGCCTCCTTGGAGCCGTAGCGGTCGTAGATCGTCTTCTTCGTCACGCCCGCCCGGCGGGCGATCAGGTCCACGCCCACGGCGGTGATGCCGCGGCTGTAGAACAGCGCCTCCGCGGCGTCCAGGACCTTCCGCGCCGCGGGCGTGAGCCGCGGCTGCACCGGCGTCTGCGTCGCCATCTGCGACCACCTCCACCGCGAGTATACCGACCTGTTTAGTACACTGGCCAGATCGAGTAGACCGATCGGTTTAACCAAGGAGGTCAGGATGGGTGCCACGGCCGTCTCAGCCGGGCTCGTCGCGTTCTGGAGCTCCGGCTTCATCGGCGCCGAGCTGGGCACCCGCGAGGCCGCCGCCGACACCCTGCTGATGTGGCGCTTCCTCGCCGCGGCGGCGCTCTTCGGCGGCGGCTGGCTGCTGCTGCGCCGCCGCCGGATCCCGCGCCGGGCGCTGGGCGAGCAGGCCGCGATCGGCGCCCTGTCGCAGGGCGGCTATCTGGGCGCCGTCGTCTGGGCCGTTGGCCTCGGCGTCCCCGCCGGCAGCGCGGCGCTGATCGCCGCGCTCCAGCCGCTCGCCGCCGGGGCCCTCGCCGGGCCGCTGCTCGGCGAGACGGTGACCCGGCGGCAGTGGGCGGGGCTGGGCGTCGGGCTCGCGGGGGTGGCCCTCGTCGTACGGGACGACCTCGGCGGCGCCGGCGCGGCCCCGCCGTGGGCGTACGCGCTGCCCTTCGCCGGCATGGCCGCCCTGCTCGGCGCCAGCTTCCTGGAGCGCCGGGCCCGCTCGCCGCTGCCGCCGGCCGACGCGGTGCCGGTGCACGTGCTGGTGAGCGCCGTGCTCTTCGGCGCCGTCGCGCTGGCCGGCGGCCGGGGCACGCCGCCCGCGGGCGCCGGGTTCTGGCTGGCGGTGGCGTGGGTGGTGGTGCTGTCCACGGCCGGCGGGTACGGGTTCTACTGGCTGAGCCTGCGCCGCAGCGGGGTCACGGTGACCAGCGCGCTGATGTACCTGACGCCGCCGGTCACGGCACTGTGGGCGTACGCGATGTTCGGCGAGGCGCCCGGCCCGGTGGCGGTGGCCGGAATGGCCGTCGCGGCGGCCGGGGTGGCGGCGGCGACCCTGGGCACGGGGGCCGCGGCGCGGCCGGCCGGGGACCGGGGCCGTACCAGCTCACGGACAATCCTCTTCCGGCGGACACGGGAGGAACCGCGGACCGGGGCCGTTCGTTAGCCGGTGCATGACTGCGATGACCCCTGGCTCGAACCTACCGCTCAGCGCCGCCCGGGTGGCCGTGGACGTCACCGCGCCGGTGCGGCTCGACGTCTCGGGCCTCCTGCTCACCGCCGCCGGCAAGGTGCGCTCCGACGACGACTTCGTCTTCTACAACCAGCCCGCGGGCCCCGGGGTGACGCACCAGTCCGGTGCCGCCGACTCCATCACCGTGGACACCGCGGGCGTGCCCGCGGACATCGACAAGGTCGTCGTCACGGCCAGCCTGGACAGCGGGACGTTCTCGGGCACCGAGCCGACCGCGACGGTACGGGACGCGGCCAGCGGCGCGGTCATCGCCACGTTCACGCCGCCGCAGTTGTCGAGCGAGACGGCGCTGGTCGTCGTGGAGGTCTACCGCCGCGGCGGCGCGTGGAAGGTGCGCGCCGTGGGCCAGGGGTACGCGAACGGGCTCGCCGGCATCGCCACCGACTTCGGCGTCAGCGTCGACGAGCCGGCGCCGGCCCAGGCCGCGCCCGCCGCCGCGGCGCCGCCGCCGGCCGCCCCGGCCCCGCCGCAGGCACCGGCGGCCCCGCAGGCCCCGGCCGCGCCCCAGGCACCGCAGGCGCCCGCCGCGCCCGTGCCGCCCGCCGCGCCGATGCCGCCGGCCGCGCCGGTGCCGGGCTCCATGCCCCCGCCGCCCCCGGGCCAGTGGGGGGGCGCCCCCGGCACCCCGCCCCCCGCTCCCCCGGCGCCCGCCGCGCCCGCGCCCGGCGGCTTCGGCCCGCCGCCGCCCGCCGCCCCGCAGCAGCCGGGACAGCCGCCGGCCGCCGCCGCGCAGCCCGGGAAGATCAACCTCGACAAGGGCCGCGTCAGCCTCCAGAAGAACCAGACGGTCTCCCTGGTCAAGGGCGGTCAGCCGCTGCTCACCACGGTGCGGATGGGCCTGGGCTGGGAGCCCGCCTTCGGCGGTGGCCGCCGCCGCGCCAAGTCCATCGACCTGGACGCCTCCGTCATCGCGTACGGCCCCCAGCGCAACAAGATCGACAACTGCTTCTTCGGCAAGCTTCAGATCCTCAACGGCGCCATCCAGCACTCCGGCGACAACCTGACCGGCGAGGGCGCAGGCGACGACGAGGTCATCACCGTCCACCTCGGCGGCCTGCCGCCGGAGGTCACCGGCCTGGTCTTCACGGTCAACTCCTTCTCCGGCCAGAAGTTCACCGACGTCGCCAAGGCGTACTGCCGCCTCCTCGACGGCCAGACCGGCGAGGAGATGGTCCGCTTCGACCTCACCGGCTCCGAGCCCCGCACGGGCGTGCTGATGGCGAAGTTCGTCAAGCAGTTCAGCGGCGAGTGGGAGATGACCGCCCTCGGCGAGTACGTCGACTCGCGCACCGTGAAGGGCATGGTCAAGCCCGCCGCGGCGGCCCTCTAGCCCGTACGGCACGCAGGCGGCGGGGCCCGGTAGGTGACCGGGCCCCGCCGTTTCGTGTGCGGCCCCGGCTACGACAGGTCGCGTACCCGGATGTTGCGGAACTCCACGATCGACTGCGCGTCGTGGTTCTGGAGGCCGACGTAGCCCTCGGCGAACTGCCGGCCGCTGGTGCCCGGGTCGTCCGGGCGGCCCGGGAAGGGCAGGCCCGGCTTGTTCTCGAACTCGTTGATGACCTCGCCGTTGCGGATCACCGTGTACTGCTGCCCGACCACCCGGATCTCCAGGTCGTTCCAGACACCCTTGTCGGCCGGCTGCGCCGCGGCCAGGTCGAGGTCGGCGAAGCCGTAGACCGAGCCGGTCTTGCGCGGGTCGTTGCCGGAGGTCTCCGGCGAGTCGTTGATCTGGATCTCGTGCCCGCAGTTGACCGCCACCCACGACGGATCGTCGGTCCGGCACTCGGGGTTGGCCGCCGGGTCCACGCCCGGGAACCGGACCAGGACGCCGCTGTTGGAGCGGCCGGTGTCCGCCCGCTCGTCGCGGAACTGGAGCCGCAGCGAGAAGTCGGCGAACTGCTCCTTCTCGTACCAGAGCATGCCGAGCCCGCCGGTGGCCGGCTCGGGGCCGGTGGCCATCGAGCCGTCGTCGTTCAGCTCGAAGCCGCGCCCGCCGACGTAGCCCCAGTCGTCGAACGACCCCCGGCTGCCGTCGAAGATCACGTCGTACGGCGCGGGCCCGTGCTTCCCGCCGATGCCGGACTTCGCCGCGGTCACGATCAGCCGCGCGTACTCCACGGGGCCGATCACGTCGGCGCGCAGCAGGGAGCGCGACACCTTCTCGGTGTGCGCCACGAACGCGCCCCGGCTCTTCCAGGCGCGCTCGTCGTCGATGAGGTCGTTGACGGTACAGCCGCCCGGGGCGGCGCGGTTGGGCACGCGGCTGTCGTCGTCCAGGAAGCGGACCGTCGGGCGGGCGTCGGGGGCCGCGCAGGTGGTGTCGCCGGCCGCGCCGGTCACGGGCTGCCCGGCCGCGGTCGCGGTCGGGGCGAGCAGTCCGCCGGCGAGGGTGGCGGCGGCCAGGGCGGTGCCGGCGAGCGGAAGGCTCGTACGACGCATGGTGTGGCTCCTCGGGTGGTGTCGTCGGGCATGCGGGTCAAGGGGCCGTGGGGGGATGCGGTGCTACGGCACGGAAGGTGCCCGGAGCCGACCGGTGCGGACCCGGCTCCGGGCGCCCCGCGCGCTGTCTGCGCCCGCGCGGGACCGCCGGTCGCCGCCTGCCGGCGCGCGGGGTGACCCGCGCGCCGCCGGGCGCGTGCGTGCGGCCTTCTGCGCCGCGTCCCGCCGGCGCTCCCCTCGGGGCGCCGGCGGCGGTGCGGTGTCGCGGGGCGGGGTCAGCCGCCGCCGAGGTGGAAGCTGTCCAGCGTGAACTCCCCTCCGGTGAGGACGAGATACAGCGACGTCGTCCCGGCGGGCGCGTCCGTGACGTGGGCGCTCACCTCGGTCCAGCCGGCCGCGCCCGTCACGGGGGCGGTGGCGAGCAGCGGGCCGTCGGGCGCGCCCGCGCGCAGTTCCAGGGCGCCGTCGGCGCTGCCGGCGGCGTCGACCCGGGCGGACAGGTGCGTGCGGTCGCCCAGCGCGTACGGCTCGAAGGCGATCCAGTCGCCGCCTCCGCCGGTGACGGCCCGGCCGCCCTCGGCTCCGTCGGCGGCGCCGGCCGTGGCGCCCTCGGCGGTGTCGAAGTGCTCGGCCTGGCGGTGCGCGGGCTGGAGCTTGTGCTCGGCGCTGCCGTTCAGCGCGGGCACGCCGGCCGTGGCGCCGCCGCCGTCGGTGTACCGGGCGCGGATGAGGCCGAAGAGGTTGGCGTGGTCGTCGTGCCGGTCCTCCTCGAAGGTCTCGATGGTGCCGGTGCAGCCCTCCTCGAAGGTCATCGGGTGGCCGTGGGTGTCGTGGCCGAGCGCGTAGTCGACGCGCACCCGGGAGCAGTCGATCTCGCCGTCCTCGGCGTCGGTGACCGCCACCTCGAAGGGGATGGCGTCGCCGTACTCGAAGACCGTGCCGTCCGCCGGCAGCTTCAGCTCCACCTCCGGCGGGGTGTTGCCGACGACGACGCGGACGGCGGAGGTGCCGGTGTTGCCGTCCGGGTCGGTGACGGTGAGCACGGCGGAGTACTGGCCGTCCTCGGGGTACCTGTGCTTCGGGTTCGGCTTCTTGGAGGTCTTGCCGTCGCCGAAGTCCCAGCGGTACCTCAGCCGTTCGCTGTCCTGGTCGGCGGTGCCCCCGGAGGAGAACGCGACCTTCAGCGGGGCGTGCCCGGTGGTCGCGTCGGAGGACGCGACGGGCTCGGGCGCGAAGCCCTGTCCGGCGTTCTGGATGCGGTACAGGGCGGAGTTCTGGTCGCCGTTGAAGAAGCCGGTGCCGTAGTCGAGGAAGTACAGCGCCCCGTCGGGCCCGAACTCCATGTCCATGATCTTGCTGCCGGACGAGAAGTCCTCGATGCCCGCGACGCCGCCGTCCTCGCCCACGGCGATGGTCTTGATCCACTCGCGGCCGTGCTCGCCGGCGAAGAACAGTCCGTCGTAGCGCTCGGGGAGCTGGAGCCGGGAGTCGAGGCCGGGGTCGTGGCGGAAGACCGGGCCGGCCATCGGGGACTCCGAGCCGCTGCCGAACTCGGGCAGGGAGTCGCCGTCGTAGGCGATCCAGGCGGACTGGGCCGGGGGCAGTTCCGTCAGGCCCGTGTTGCGGGGCGACTCGTTGCGGGGCGCGGCGCAGTCGAACGCCTCGCCGGAGGCGCCGGTGGCGAAGTCGTAGTCGATGTAGGCGTCGTTGGCGCCGTGGCAGTAGGGCCAGCCGAAGTTGCCGGCCTCGGTGATCCGGTTGAACTCGACCTGGCCGCCGGGCCCGCGCGCCGGGTCGGCCGCGCCGGAGTCGGGGCCGTAGTCGCCGACGTAGACGGTGTCGGTCGCTTTGTCGACGCTCATCCGGAACGGGTTGCGGAAGCCCATGGCGTAGATCTCGGGCCTGGTCTTCTCGGTGCCGGGCGCGAAGAGGTTGCCGTCGGGGACGGTGTACGAGCCGTCGGCGGGGTCGACCTTGATACGCAGGATCTTGCCGCGCAGGTCGTCGGTGTTGCCCGCGGAGCGCTGCCCGTCGAAGGACGGGTTGCGGGTCTCGCGCTCGTCGATGGGCGTGTAGCCGTCGGAGGAGAAGGGGTCGGTGTCGTCGCCGGTGGACAGCAGCAGGTTGCCCTCGCTGTCGAAGGCGATGTCGCCGCCGTTGTGGCAGCACCGGCCGCGGTCGGTGCCGACTTCGAGCACGGTCTGCTCGCTGCCGGTGTCGAGGGTGCCGTCCTCGTTCAGGGTGAAGCGCGAGAGGCGGTTGACGCCCTCGTACGCCTCGAAGTCGGCGGGCTCGCCGTCGCTGGGTGCGATGCCGTGGGGGGTGTCCGTGACGGGTGCGTAGTAGAGGTAGACGGCGCGGTTGGTCTCGAAGTCCGGGTCCACGCCGACGCCCTGGAGGCCGTCCTCGTCGTGCGGGTAGACGGGCAGTTGGGCCGCGACGCGGGTGCCGCCCGCGGCGCCGGTGTGCCAGAGGGTGCCGTCGCGCGAGGTGTGCAGCACGGCGCCGTCGGGCAGTACGGCGAGCGCCATCGGCTCACCGACCTGGTCGACGCCCTTGGCGAGGGCGACCTGCTGGAGGTCGGGGGCGACGGGGCCGTCCTGGGCCGCCGGCGGCGGCTCGTGCGCGGCGCCGGTGGCGGCCATGCCGGGGGCGAGGCCGCTGCCGAGGAGCAGGGCTCCCGCGAAAGCCGCCAGCGCGGTACGGAGTCTCGGTCGTGTCCTGTTCACGTTGCGTCCTCCCGTGGGGTGACGGGTGCGGGGCATCGTTTCGCGACGTACCTGACATGTGTGGCTGGTGTGCGGACGTGTGACGGGTGTGCAGGCGGGCGCGCGCCGCCGTCAGGACCGTAACCGCTTTCGTCCCTGCCGAAAAGGGCTTTGGCAGCAGGCGGAGTCAACTTCCGCCCGGTCGGGGACAAAGCCCAGTTGGGAGCGCACGCGGCGAGCGCCCGGCCTCGTACCGTACGGGCCGGGCGCTCGCCGTCCGGACTGCTTGGGGGCGCGCCGCGGGTGTGAGGCGGTGCTACCCGGCGATCCGGGAGCGGGCCTTGAAGGCCGCCTTGCGGGCGTCCTTGGCGACCTGGCGGTCCGGGTGGAGGCGGCCCATCGCCTCCAGCACCTCCGGGGTCGCCGGGTGGTCCACGCGCCAGGCGGCGGCGAAGAAGCCGCGGTGCATGCCCACCAGGTGCTCCACCAGCTCGCGCAGCTCCGGGGTGTCGTCCCGCAGCCCGCCCAACTGGGCGGCGACGGTGTCGACCGCCAGCCAGAAGACCATGTCCTCGGTCGGCTGCGGCACGCCGGGAACGCCGCGCTCGGTGAGCCAGACGCGCGCCAGACCGCCCAGTTCACGGTCGTGCAGGACGTCCCGTACCGCCGGCTCCGCCTCGGCGCCCGTGACGGCCAGGGCCTGCTGGCAGGCCAGCCGGCGGGCCGGGGCGCGGTCGTCGGTGCCGCGGGCGGCGTCGAGCAGGGCGGTGGCGGCCTCGGCGGGCTTGCGGTCCTCCAGCCACGCTTCCGCCTCCGTCTGGGCGACCGGGTCGGGCAGCCGGGGCAGGGCGTCGAGCAGGACGAAGGCGTCCTCGCCCGCCAGCTCGCCGACGAGCGGGGCCACCAGGCCCTCGGCGAGCATCCGCCGGCGCAGCGCGTACAGGCCGAGGGGGGTGAGGCGGACGACGCCGTAGCGGGAGACGTCCGCGTCGTCGGCGCCGTCGGCGGCATCGGCGCCGTCGTGCTCGTCCGCCGCCGGGGCCGTGCCGGCGGCTTCGAGCAGGATCTCCTCGGCCACCGGGTGGTACGCCACGACGCCGACCGGCTCCAGCATCCGGAACTGCTCGTCGAGCCGCAGCACCGCCTCGGAGACCTCCGCGAGCACCTCCTCGGTCGGCTCGTCCATGTCGTCCGGTACGACCAGGGAGGCCGCCAGCGCGGGCAGCGGGACGGCGCCGTCGGCGCCGGGGCCCTCCATGGCGGTGAGCAGGTAGAGGTTGCCGAGCGCGCCGTCGAGGAAGTCCGCGTCGGCCTCGGGGTCCCAGTCCAGCCGGTCGAGGTCCAGCTCCTCGCCCGCGGTGATCTGCTCCACCAGCGCGCTCATGTCCGGCAGCGCGGCGTCCGACAGCACGCACTCGCAGGCGGCGGCCCACAGCTCCAGCACGTCGGCGGGCGCGCCGGCGGTGACCAGCCGCAGGTCGGCGCTGGGTTCGGCGGTGCCCAGCGCCTCGTCGCCCTCCTCCGGCGCGGTGACGTCGACCAGGCCGACGTCCACGGCGATCCGCCACGCCTCGCCGGCGACCGCCCGCGCCTCGCCCTCCTCGTCGGCGCTCTCCTCCAGGCCCAGCTCCGCAGCGGCCTCGCGCACCTCGGCGTCGGGCAGCTCGCCGCCGGCGCCCACCCGCAGCCCCGGCCGGGCCCAGCGGGCCAGCCGGACGGCCCGCGCGAAGAGCGGCGCGGCCAGTGCGTCCCGGGCCAGCTCCGCCTCGGCGGGCAGCCGGACGGGCGGCAGGACGGTGCGGTCTGCGGTCATCGACAACTCCGAAGACTGGGGATCAATCGGACGCTGCCCAAGGGTAGCCCCCGCGGGGCCGCGGAACTGAAGACGCCGTTCCGGCGGGCCGCGCGTCCCGTGTTCACTTCGCGTTCCTTGACAACGCCCGTACGCGCGCACGAGATTGACGCGCGTAGACGTACGCCTTCTCCCCGCCCCGGCCGGTCCCTCCCCGTCACGGCCCTGTCCCGTCCCGGCTCTGCCCCTGGCCCTGGCCTCTGTCCCTGTCCCTATCCCGGAGGACACCATGCAACGTCGTGCCCACCCCGTCCCGTACGCCGTCGCCGCCGCGCTCGCCGCCGCACTGCTCGCCGCCCCCGCCGCCGGGGCCGCGGACGCCGGGGCGGGCGACGGGCGGATACGCATCCGCGACATCCAGGGCGACACCCGGATATCCCCGCTCGCCGGACAGCGGGTGACCGACGTGCCCGGCACCGTCACCGCCGTCCGCGCCTTCGGCTCCGCCCGCGGCTTCTGGATCCAGGACCCCCGGCCCGACGCGGACGCCGCCACCGGCGAGGGCGTCTTCGTCTTCACCGGCTCCACGACCCCCGATGTCGAGCCCGGCGACGCGGTGACGGTCTCCGGCGCCGTCACCGAGTACTACCCGGGCGGCAAGGACGCCGGCCTCCAGTCCGTCACCGAGCTGACCGGCGCCACCTGGACCGCCGTCTCCTCCGGCAACCCGCTGCCCGCCGCCTACGTGCTGCGCGACGCCACCGTCCCCGGCCGGTTCGCCCCCGACGCGGGCGGCGGCAGCATCGAGGACCTGCGGCTGCGGCCCGGCTCGTACGCGCTCGACCGCTACGAGTCGCTGGAGGGCATGCGGGTCGCGGTGCGCGACGCCCGGGTCGTCGGGCCCACCACCTCGTTCAACGAGCTGTGGGTGACCGCCGAGCCCGCCCGCAACCGCACCGCCCGCGGCGGCGCGCTGTACGCCGGCTACCGCGACCCCAACGGCGGCCGGCTCAAGGTCGCCTCCCTGCTCCCGTTCGCCGAGCGCCCCTTCCCCGTCCTGGACGTCGGCGACCGCCTCGGCGGCACCACCGAAGGCCCCCTGGACTACGACCAGTTCGGCGGCTACGAGCTTCAGGCCACCGCCCTCGGCACCGAGCGGCAGACCGGGCCCGGCCGCGAGTCGACCCGCCCGCAGCGCGCCGCGGAGCTGGCGGTGGCCACGTACAACGTGGAGAACCTCTCCGCCCGCGACGGCGCCGCGAAGTTCGACCGGCTGGCCGCCGCCCTCGTGGACGGCCTGGCCTCCCCCGACATCGTCGCCCTCCAGGAGGTCCAGGACGACAACGGCGCCACCGACGACGCCGTGACGAGCGCGGACGCCACCCTGCGCAAGCTGACCGACGCCATCGCCGCCGCCGGCGGGCCCGCGTACGAGTGGCGCCAGATCGACCCGGTGGACGACGCCGACGGCGGCCAGCCGGGCGGCAACATCCGGGTCGCGTTCCTCTACAACCCCGCGCGGGTGTCCTTCACCGACCGCCCCGGCGGGGATGCCACGACCCCCGTCGAGGTCACCGCCGACGGCGGCACCCCGGCGCTGTCCGCCTCCCCGGGCCGTATCGCCCCCGGCGACGCGGCCTGGAACGACAGCCGCAAGCCGCTCGCCGGCGAGTTCACCTTCCGCGGGCGCACGGTCTTCGTCGTCGCCAACCACTTCAGCTCCAAGGGCGGCGACCAGGGGCTCGACAGCCGCTACCAGCCGCCGGCCCGCGGCTCGGAGGCGCAGCGGACCGAACAGGCCGCGGCGGTCAACGAGTTCGTACGGGACGTGCTCGCCGTGGACCGCAGGGCGGGCGTCGTCGTCGCCGGCGACATCAACGACTTCCCCTTCTCCCCCGCCGTGGCGCGGCTGACCTCGGGGCGCGCGCTCGTCGACCTGGTGAACGGGCTGCCGCGAGACGAGCGCTACGGCTACGTCTTCAACGGCAACTCACAGGTGCTGGACCACATCCTGACCAGCCCGGCGCTCGCCGACCGGGCGGGCTACGACATCGTGCACCTCAACGCCGAGTACGCCGACCAGGCCAGCGACCACGACCCCTCGGTGGCCAGGCTCAGGCCCTGACCGGCGGCGGGCCGGGCGCCGGCGCCCGGCCGGGCACCGGCTCGTCGTCGCCGACGAGGTGGCGGGCGAGGAGCGTCGCGCCCGCCACCGCGCCCGGCATCACCACCACCGCGGCCAGCGGCACCAGGAACAGCAGCGCGATCGGCACGCCGAAGCCGAGCGCGAGCATCTTGCGCCGGCGCAGCAGCGCCAGCCGCCCGCGCACGTCGATCCCCCGGCGCTGGAGGGCGAAGGACGTCAGCTCGACGGTGAGGAAGAAGCCGGCGACGGCGAAGCCGAGCGCGGGCACGACCGTCTGGCCGAGGAACGGGACGAAGCCCAGGAAGAACAGCGGCACGGTGAACAGCAGCGCCCGCGACAGCACATGGACGCTCTCCTTCAGCGACCGCCACAGGCCGGGCAGCAGCGGCTCGTCCGGGCCGGGCGGGCAGTAGCCCGCGGACTCCTCGACGCGCCCGGAGAGCGCCTCGTAGAACGGGTCCCCGATCAGCAGCGCGACGGCCGTGAACGTGAGCAGCGCGAACCCGATGCCGCCGAGCAGCAGCAGCGCCATGAACAGCCCGCGCAGCAGCCCCTGCCAGGGCGAGTCCCAGTCGTCGGCGAAGGGGGTGGCCCACACGGCGATGTCGTCGGCCCAGTAGGCGAGGGCGACGAGGGCGGCGGCGTAGAGCACGAGCGCGATGAGCGCGGGCACGAGGCCGAGGGCCCAGGACCGCCCGTGCCCCGCGGCCCAGCGCAGCCCCTTGCCGACGTAGCCGAATCCGGTGGTGAAGTCACGCATGCCCGCCACCCTATGGGGTCGCGGGCATGCGTGGCGGCTCGGCCGCGGACGGGCTCGGCGCGGGTCCGGCGCCGGGCTCGGCGCCCGGGTCAGCGCTCGGTGAACTCGGGCTCCCAGCGGCCGGCGTCGGCACCGTTGCCGCCGCGGTTGCCGGACAGCGGGATCACCTTGTCGCCGTCGAGGTCGATGAGCACGAGCCGGTTCCTGTACTCGTTCTTCTGGCAGACCCCGGGGTCGCAGCCCCAGGCGATCAGCCGCTCGTCGTCGGCCCAGGCGAGGAGCTGCTGCCCCGGCACCGTGGTGACGCGCTTGCCGGTCCGGGCGTCCAGCACCTCGGAGGAGATCTCGTCGCCCTCGCCGGCGAACTCGCCGCCGACCAGCCGCCCGTCGGGCGACAGCCCGGCCTCCGCGTACGAGACGTGCTTCTCCTGCGCCGGCGGGTCGCTCTGCCCGCCGTCGAGGTCGTAGTACTTGCGCCCGGGCTCGTACGGCCAGTGCTCCCACAGGAGTTCGCCGTCGCTGTTCCAGTTCAGGTCCTCGCGGCCGTTCATGCCCGTCACCCGGTTGTCGGGGTCGTCGCTGTACGGCAGCTCGGTGTAGGCGGCGTCGCCGGAGTCCACGTCGACGACGTAGAAGCCGGTGCGGCTGCGCTTGGCGCCGGGCAGCTTGTCCTCGTTCAGCCAGTACGAGGCGTCCTTGAAGCGGCGGTCGGGGTTGTGCGAGTAGGCGGTGGCCACGAGCCGTTCGCCGTCCGGCGAGAACTCCACCGAGCCCACGCCCTCGCCGTCGACCGGAATCCACCGCTCCACCTCGCCGGTGGCCAGGTCCAGCAGGCCGATGCGGTCGGCGGGCAGATCCTTTTCGAGGACGGCCGCGGTACGCATGCCGGGGGCGACGTCGACCCAGGACCAGTCGGTCTCCTCGTACCGCCCGGTGTCCGGGTCGTACAGGCGCCACTTGCGGCCCTCGATGGCGTCGCCGCCGGGCAGCTTCTCGGTCTCGCGGGTGTGCCACGTGGACAGGGCCATGTCGCCGGCGGCGATCAGCCCCTGCGGCGGCGACTCCCCCGGCCGCCCGACCACGTCCTGCCGCGGGCCCGTGGCCGGCCCGCCCTCGCCCGAACCGGGGACGGCCAGCGGCACGGCGACGGCCACCGCGACGACCGCGGCCACGGCCGCCACGGCGCCGGTGATCCCCCTCGCCCGGCGCCGGCGCCGGGTCCGCAGCGCCCGCCCCGCCAGCCCGGGGTCGGGATACGCGTCCGACTCCGCCATCTGGTGCAGCGACCGGCGCACCAACTCCTCGACCTTCACGGCTGTACCTCCGTCAACTGCTCTTCGCGTACGGGTTCCGGGGTGTCGAGCGGGTCGAGGGCCAGGGAGGCCAGCTCCGGGGACATGGCGCGCAGCTTGTCCAGCGACCGCCGGGTGGTGCTGCGCACGGTGCCGACGGTGCAGCCGAGGAGCGCGGCGACCTCGGCCTCCGGCAGGTCCTCGTAGTAGCGCAGCACGAGCATCGTGCGCTGCCTGGTGGTCAGCCGGCGCAGCGCCCGCGCCATCACGATCCGCAGCTCCGCGTCGTGCACGGGGTCGCCGCCGGCCGCCGGCCTGCCAGGTTCCGGCGGCTCGGCGACGACCTGCTCACGGGACCGCCAGCGCAGCCGCCAGCGGCTGATCTGCTGGCGGTACAGCACCTGGCGGACGTACGCCTCCGGCTCGTCGATCCGGTGCCACCGCCCCGCCGCCTTGATCAGCGCGTTCTGGAGGAGGTCCTCCGCGGCGCCGCGGTCACCCCCGCTCAGCAGCAGCGCGGTCCTGAACAGCACACCGGACCTGGACTCCACGAACTCGTGGAAACCGGCCTCGCTCGCCGCGTCCATCTCCCCTTGCCCCTCCCTCGTCCCGGGTCACCCTGCCCCTCTAGACGCCTCCCGCCCACCGCCGCTATGCCTCCGCTTTGCGTCGGACACGAAAAGCCCGCCGCGCACGGCGGCTTGCCGTGCGCGGCGGGCGTGCGCGGGGTGCGGCGGGCGCGGCTCCGGAGGTACGAACCGGGCCCCCCGCGTCAGTCGTTGGCGTGCAGCGCGGCGTTCAGCCCGCCCCACGAGCCGGAGCGCTGGCGGGCCTCGACCGCGCCGGTGGTGGAGTTGCGCAGGAACAGCAGGTTGCTCGCGCCGGACAGCTCGCGGGCCTTGACCACGGCGCCGTCCGGCAGCGCGACCTTGGTGCCGGCGGTCACGTACAGGCCGGCCTCGACGATGCAGTCGTCGCCGAGCGAGATGCCGATGCCGGCCTGGGCGCCCAGCAGGCAGCGCTCGCCGAGGGAGATGACGTCCTTGCCGCCGCCGGAGAGCGTGCCCATGATCGACGCGCCGCCGCCGACGTCCGAGCCGTCGCCGACGACGACGCCCGCGGAGATCCGGCCCTCGACCATCGACGTGCCGAGGGTGCCGGCGTTGAAGTTGACGAAGCCCTCGTGCATGACCGTGGTGCCGGAGGCGAGGTGCGCGCCCAGGCGGACGCGGTCGGCGTCGCCGATGCGGACGCCGGAGGGCAGCACGTAGTCGACCATGCGCGGGAACTTGTCGAGGTGGGTGACCTGGAGGTGCTGTCCCGCGGCGCGTACGGCGAGCCGCACCTCCTCGATCCGGTCGGCGGGCACGGGGCCGTGGGAGGTCCAGGCGACGTTCGCCAGCAGGCCGAAGACGCCGTCGAGGTTCTGGCCGTGCGGGCGGACCAGCCGGTGGCTGAGCAGGTGCAGCCGCAGGTACACGTCGTGGGCGTCGGCCGGCTTCTCCTGGAGCGAGGAGATCACCGTGCGCACCGCGACGACCTCCACCCCGCGCCGCGGGTCGGGGCCCAGCGCCGCCCGCACGTGCTCCCCGAGCAGCCCGGCCGCACGCTCGGCGGTCAGCCGCTCGGTGCCCGCGGGACCGGGGTCGTCGGCGAGCGCGGGGGCGGGGAACCAGGTGTCGAGGACGGTGCCGTCGGGGGTGACGGTCGCCAGGCCGGTGGCGGCGGCGCCGGTGGGGAGGGTGGTGGAGGTCGCTGCGTCGGTCATACCCGAACGCTAACCGCCGCCCGGCACGGGAGGCGAACCGGTCCGCATGGCGACACACGCCAGCGCCCGTCCGGCGCGGGCCGCGGGGACCGGGGGGGGCGGCGGCCCGGTCGCCCCGGGCCGCCGCCCCCTGCCCCGTACGGCCCCCTTTTCCCGCTCCGTACGCCTCCGGGCCCTCAGGGCCGTTCGCCGTCCTCTTCCACCAGCGCGGTGTCGATGACCGCCGTGCTGATCACGACGTCGCCCGCCTCTGCCTTCGGCCCGTACCTCGACGACTCCGTGTCCTCGATGGCGACGTACCGGTTGCCCAGGTAGTCGTACGTCTCGGGGTCGATCAGGAACTCGTCACGGAACGGGCCGGTGTCGTTGGGCACGTCGGCGTGGAGGTAGAACGCCAGCGCCGAGCGGCCCGCCGCGTCCTCCACGGTGGTGTCCACCACGGACACCCCCGGGATCGTGGCCATCGCCGCGTAGACGCGGGACTGCCCGACGGGGTGCGCCGGCGCCGACTTGGCCAGTTGGCCGAGCGCCGCGAAGTTCCAGGAGGCCAGCGCCTCGTCGCTGCGCCCGGCGCCGGGATTCTCGGAGGTGGGGCGCTCGCCGCTCTCGGGGTAGAACCAGCGGGCCTTCTGGAGCACCGCGTCGGTGTCCTCGGGCAGGTCGGCCAGGTACTCGAAGCGCTCCCGCGGCGAGTGGTCGTCGCCCTCGTGCCAGTTCTCGAACTCCGAGTCGGCGTATTGGTACCACTCCTCCATCGGGTCCCGGTTCTCGTCGGCCGCGTTGCCGGCCTCCAGGTCGAGATCCCGCACGTACACCCAGCTCCCCTCCCGCGGCTCCGGCACCGGCTCCTCCGCCATCGAGACGGCGGCCTGCCGCAGCAGCTCCGGCGCGCTCTGCTCCACCGGCGTCCCCGGCAACGCCATCGTCGCCTGCCCGTCGCCCCCCGCCGCCGGCGAACCCCCGCCGCCGAGCGGGGCGCCGCCCAGGTTCGTCGCCAGCAGTGCCACCGCCGTGACGCCGACCGCCACCGCGCCCGACACCACGCGCCAGTCGCCCAGCACCGGCAGCCGCCGGCGCTTGCGGCCCGCGGCGTCGAGCAGCCGGCGGCGGCCGGGGGCGAGCCGGGCGCGGTCGGGGGCCGGCGCGTCCTGGCGCCACTCGCGCAGCTTCGACATCTCATCCATGGGTTGCCGCCTCCGTTGCGTCGTAGATGGAGTGGGGATCGGGCCCGACGGCCGCGCGCACCTTGCGCCGGGCCCGGCTGAGCCGGGAGCGCACGGTGCCGATGGGAATGTCCATGGCCTCGGCGACCTCCGCGTAGCTGAGGTCGGCCCAGGCGACGAGCAGCAGCACATGCCGGTCGCCGGCCGGCAGCTTGGCGAGCGCGCCCGCGAGCGGGGCATGCGCGGCCTCGGCGGCGAGCCGGTCGTCGGCCTCGTCCACCCAGGAGTGGGCCACCGGGTCGACGCCGGTACGGGCCAGGGCCCGCAGCGCGCGCACCTCGGAGCGGCGGTGCCGGCCGATGAGGTTGGCGGCGATCCCGTAGAGCCAGGGCCGGGCGCTGGTGCGGCCGGAGTCGAACCGCGCCCGGGCGCGGAAGGCGGCCAGGAAGGTGTCGGCGGTGATGTCGTCCGCCGCGCCGGTGCCGAGCCGGCGGGTCACGTAGCGGTGTATGGCGGGGGCGTACCGGTCGTACAACTCCGCGAACGCCTCGGGCCGGTCCAGCGACTCCTCGATCACGGCGGCGTCTCCGTCGACGAGCGGCGAGACGTCCTGCGGTGGTTCCACAAATCTCTCCGTGATGTCATGCGGCGGGTCGGTCACTGGGCGGTCCCCGATCGGAAAAAGGTGCGAGCGCGGTGCTGTCACCTCTTGTTGCCCGATAGCCCCGAACGCGTTCTCACCGGTTTTTCCGGCCGGTCTGCCCGGCGGTGGCCCCGGGGCCGCAGACGCGACAAGGCCCGCCCCGGGCGGACCGGGGCGGGCCTTGCGAGGGTTTCGGACCCGTCAGACGTTGAAGCCCAGCGCGCGCAGTTGCTCGCGCCCCTCGTCGGTGATCTTGTCGGGGCCCCACGGGGGCATCCAGACCCAGTTGATCTTCAGGTCGTTGACGAGGCCCTCTGTCGCCGCCTTCGCCTGGTCCTCGATCACGTCGGTCAGCGGACAGGCCGCCGAGGTCAGCGTCATGTCCAGGGTGGCGATGTTGCCCTCGTCGACGTGGATGCCGTAGATGAGGCCGAGGTTGACGACGTCGATGCCCAGCTCGGGGTCGACCACGTCGTACAGCGCCTCGCGGATCTCGTCCTCTTCGGCCGGCTTGGTGCCGGCGTCGGTCGTGCCGGTGTCGGTCATGCTGCGGCCTCCTTGAGCGCCTGGGCCGTGGCGTCTTTCCACGCCATCCAGGACAGCAGGGCGCACTTCACGCGCGCCGGGTACTTCGAGACGCCGGCGAACGCGACCGCGTCCTCCAGCATCTCCTCCATGGCGTCGTCCGGCTCGATCCTCCCACGCGACTGCATCAGCTCCAGGAACCGCTCCTGGATCCGCTGCGCCTCGGACAGCTCCTTGCCGACCAGCAGCTCGTTGAGCACGGAGGCGCTGGCCTGGCTGATGGAGCAGCCCTGGCCCTCGTACGAGACGTCCTCGACGGTCCGCCCGTCGAGCTTCACCCGCAGCGTGATCTCGTCGCCGCAGGTCGGGTTGACGTGGTGTACCTCGGCGTCACCCTCCCGCAAGCCCCGCCCGTGCGGGTGCTTGTAGTGGTCCAGGATGACGTCCTGGTACATCGAATCGAGCTTCACGCTGTTCCCACGCCCTTCAGCCGAAGAAGTTCCGGACGTACTCCAGGCCGTCGATCAGCGCGTCGACCTCGCCCGGGGTGGAGTACAGATAGAACGACGCCCGCGTGGTCGCAGGAATTCCGTACCGCAGGCAGACCGGCCGCGCGCAGTGGTGGCCGACCCGGACCGCGATGCCCTGCTCGTCGAGCACCTGGCCGACGTCGTGCGGGTGGATGTCGCCGAGCGTGAAGGAGATCGCGGCGCCGCGCTCCTCCGCCGACGTCGGACCGATGATCCGCAGGTCCGGCACTTCCTGGAGCCGCCCGAGCGCGTACTCGGTGATGGCCCGCTCGTGCGCCTCGATGTGCTCCATGCCGATACCCGCGAGGTAGTCCACCGCGGCGCCGAGGCCGACGGCCTGGGCGATCGGCGGCGTACCGGCCTCGAACTTGTGCGGCGCCGGGGCGTACGTCGAGGAGTGCATGGAGACGGTCTCGATCATCTCCCCGCCGCCGAGGAACGGCGGCAGGTCGTCCAGCAGCCCCTTGCGGCCCCAGAGCACCCCGATGCCGGTGGGACCGACCATCTTGTGCCCGGTGAAGGCGACGAAGTCGGCCTGGAGCGCCTGCACGTCCAGCGGCATGTGCGGGGCGGCCTGGGAGGCGTCGACGACGACGAGCGCGCCGACCTCCTGGGCGCGGCGGACGATGGCCTCGACGGGGTTGTGCGTACCGAGGATGTTGGAGACCAGCACGAAGGAGACGACCTTCGTCTTCTCCGTGATGACCTCCTCCAGGTCGCTCAGGTCGAGGCGGCCGTCGTCGGTGAGGCCGAACCACTTCAGCTTCGCGCCGGTGCGCTCTGCGAGGAGCTGCCACGGGACGATGTTGGAGTGGTGCTCCATCTCCGTGATGACGATCTCGGTGTCGCGGTCCACGCGGTACGGCTCGTCGGCGAAGCCGAGCATGTTGGCCACGAGGTTCAGCGACTCGGAGGCGTTCTTGGTGAAGACGACCTCGTCCCGGCTGGGCGCGTTGACGAAGGCGGCGACCTTGTCGCGGGCGCCCTCGTAGAGCGCCGTGGCCTCCTCGGCGAGGACGTGAACGCCGCGGTGCACGTTGGCGTTGTGCCGCTCGTAGTACGCGTTCAGCGCGTCGAGCACCTGGCGCGGCTTCTGCGAGGTCGCCGCGTTGTCCAGGTACACGACCTTCTTCCCGTCGTGGACCGTGCGGTCCAGGATCGGGAAGTCCTTGCGGATCGCCTCGGTGTCGAGGAGGCCCGGCAGTCGGGTCACGCGACCTCCTCCCGCTGGTTCGCTCCGCCCACGGGGCCGCCCTTGACATACGCGGCGTAGCCCTCTTCCTCCAGCTTGTCCGCCAGCTCCGGGCCGCCGGACTCGGCGATCCGGCCGCCCGCGAAGACGTGCACGTGGTCGGGCTTGATGTAGCGCAGGATGCGGGTGTAGTGGGTGATCAGCAGGGTGCCGACCCCGCCGCTCTCGTGGACCCGGTTGACGCCCTCGGAGACGATGCGCAGCGCGTCGACGTCCAGGCCCGAGTCGGTCTCGTCGAGGATCGCGATCTTCGGCCTGAGCAGTTCGAGCTGGAGGATCTCGTGGCGCTTCTTCTCACCGCCGGAGAAGCCCTCGTTGACGTTGCGCTCGGCGAAGGCGGGGTCGATGTTCAGCCGCTGCATCGCCTCCTTGACCTCCTTGACCCAGGTGCGGAGCTTGGGGGCCTCGCCGCGGATCGCGGTGGCGGCGGTGCGCAGGAAGTTGGAGACGGTGACGCCGGGGACCTCGACCGGGTACTGCATGGCGAGGAAGAGGCCGGCGCGGGCGCGCTCGTCGACGCTCATCTCCAGTACGTCCTCGCCGTCGATGGTGACGGTCCCGGACGTGATCTGGTACTTGGGGTGGCCGGCTACGGAGTACGCGAGGGTGGACTTGCCGGAGCCGTTGGGGCCCATGATGGCGTGAGTCTCGCCCTGCTTCACGGTCAGGTCGACGCCCTTGAGGATCTCCTTCGTGGCGTTGTCGGCCTCGACGGAGACGTGCAGGTCGCGGATTTCAAGCGTTGCCATGGTGCCTTCAGGACTCCTGGGTGAGGGAGACGAGCACGTCGTCTCCTTCGATCTTGACGGGGTACACGGGGACGGGGCGCGTCGCTGGCAGCCCGGAGGGCTTGCCGGTACGCAGGTCGAAGGTGGAGCCGTGCAGCCAGCACTCGATCTGGCAGTCCTCCACCTCGCCTTCGGAGAGCGAGACGTTCGCGTGCGAGCAGATGTCGTAGATCGCGAACACCTCGTCGCCGGTCAGCACGACCGACACCGGCGTGCCGCCGAGCTCCACCCGCTTGGGGAGGTCTTCCTCAAGCTCGCTCAGCGCGCAGGCGCGGACGTATGTCGCGTTGGTCGTGTCGGTCATGCTCTCTCACTCGTGGACGTGGTCGTGCGCTCGCTCATGCCACGGACGCCTCCAGCTCGGCTTCGATCTTCTCGATCAGCCGCCGCTCGACGTCCTCGATGCCGATCTGCTGCACCAGCTCGGCGAAGAAGCCGCGGACGACCAGCCTGCGGGCCTCGTCGGCAGGGATGCCGCGGGCCATCAGGTAGAAGAGCTGCTCGTCCTCGAAGCGGCCGGTGGCCGACGCGTGGCCCGCGCCGACGATCTCGCCGGTCTCGATCTCCAGGTTGGGCACCGAGTCGACGCGGGCGCCGTCGGTGAGCACCAGGTTGCGGTTCAGCTCGTAGGTGTCGGTGCCCTCGGCCCGCTTGCGGATCAGCACGTCGCCGATCCACACGGCGTGCGCGTCGGTGCCCTGGAGCGCGCCCTTGTACGCCACGTTGCTGCGGCAGTGCGGCGCGTCGTGGTCGACGAACAGGCGGTGCTCCTGGTGCTGGCCGGCGTCGGTGAAGTACAGCCCGTACAGCTCGGCCTCGGCGCCCGGGCCCGCGTAGTGCGCCCGCGGGTGCAGCCGTACCAGGTCGCCGCCGAAGGTGACGATCACGGACTTGAAGCTGGCGTCCCGGCCGATGAGCGCGGACTGCTGGGCGACGTGGACTGCCCCGTCGGCCCAGTCCTGCACGGAGACGACGGTGAGCTTGGCACCGTCGCCGAGCACGTACTCGGTGTTCTCGGCGAGCACCGCGTCGCCGGTGTGGTCGATGACGACGACGGCCTCGGCGAAGGCGCCCAGCTCGATGAGCTGGTGCCCGTACGAGACGCCGCCCTCGCCGTGCACCGAGATCCGGACGGGCTCGGCGAGCTGCGTGTCCTTCGGCACGGTCACGACCGTGGCCTTCTCGAACGAGGAGTACGCCTGGGCGGCGATCCGGTCCACCGGCGTGCCGGCCCGGCCCAGCCGCGCGTCGTCACGGCCGACGGTCTCGACGGTGACGCCGTCGGGCGCGGTGATGGCCACCTTGGGCTCACCGGTGGCGGCGGCGCTGCCGTCGTGCAGGCCACGGGTCCGCTCCAGCGGGGTGAAGCGCCACTCCTCCTCCCGGCCGTGCGGGACCGGGAAGTCGGCCACGTCGAAGGACGGCGGCGCGCTCATCCTGGTGGCGACGGTGGACTCGGCGGCCACCGCGATGCTTCCGGCGGCGGTGGAGCCGGCCGGGATCTTCTGGGCGTCGGCCATGACTGTTCTCGTACTCGCTTTCTCGGGAATCGTCTCGCGGGCTGTCCGGCGAACCGCGGGCGGCTAGCCGACCGCGCCTTCCATCTGGAGCTCGATCAGCCGGTTGAGCTCCAGCGCGTACTCCATCGGCAGTTCCTTGGCGATCGGCTCGACGAAGCCGCGGACGATCATCGCCATCGCCTCGTCCTCGGACAGGCCGCGCTGCATCAGGTAGAAGAGCTGGTCGTCGCTGACCTTGGAGACGGTCGCCTCGTGGCCCATCGTCACGTCGTCCTCGCGGACGTCGACGTACGGGTAGGTGTCCGAGCGGGAGATCGTGTCGACCAGCAGGGCGTCGCAGAGCACGTTGGACTTCGAGTTCTCCGCGCCCTCGCCGATCTCGATCAGCCCGCGGTACGAGGTCCGCCCGCCGCCCCGCGCCACCGACTTGGAGACGATGTTGGAGGAGGTGTTGGGCGCCATGTGCACCATCTTGGCGCCGGCGTCCTGGTGCTGGCCCTCGCCGGCGAAGGCGACGGACAGCGTCTCGCCCTTGGCGTGCTCGCCCATCAGGTAGATCGCCGGGTACTTCATGGTGACCTTGGAGCCGATGTTGCCGTCGACCCACTCCATGGTCGCGCCCTCGTAGGCCACCGCGCGCTTGGTGACCAGGTTGTACACGTTGTTCGACCAGTTCTGGATCGTGGTGTACCGGCAGCGGGCGTTCTTCTTCACGATGATCTCGACGACCGCGGAGTGCAGCGAGTCCGACTGGTAGATCGGCGCGGTGCAGCCCTCGACGTAGTGCACGTACGCACCCTCGTCGACGATGATCAGCGTTCGCTCGAACTGGCCCATGTTCTCGGTGTTGATGCGGAAGTACGCCTGGAGCGGGATCTCGACGTGCACGCCCTTGGGGACGTAGATGAACGAGCCGCCGGACCACACCGCGGTGTTGAGGGAGGCGAACTTGTTGTCACCGGGCGGGATGACCGTGCCGTAGTACTCCTTGAACAGCTCCGGGTGCTCCTTGAGCGCGGTGTCGGTGTCCAGGAAGATGACGCCCTGCTCCTCCAGGTCCTCGCGGATCTGGTGGTAGACGACCTCGGACTCGTACTGCGCGGCGACGCCGGCGACCAGGCGCTGCTTCTCCGCCTCGGGGATGCCGAGCTTGTCGTAGGTGTTCTTGATGTCCTCCGGCAGGTCCTCCCAGGACTGGGCCTGCTTCTCGGTGGACCGGACGAAGTACTTGATGTTGTCGAAGTCGATGCCGGAGAGGTCGGAGCCCCAGGTGGGCATGGGCTTCTTGCCGAACAGCCGCAGACCCTTCAGCCGGGTCTTCAGCATCCAGTCGGGCTCGGACTTCTTGCCGGAGATGTCCCGGACGACGGCCTCGGACAGGCCGCGCTTCGCGGCCGAGCCGGCCGCGTCGGAGTCGGCCCAGCCGTACTCGTAGCGTCCCAGTCCTTCGAGCTCGGGATGCTCCGAGGGTGCGGTCTCGATGGGCGCAGTCATGCGGGGTTCCTCCCGGATGTCGGTGGCTGCCTGCGAGCGTGGTGCTCGCGGTTTTCGGGGACGAACGTCGTACACACCCCGTCGCCGTGGGCGATGGTGGCCAGACGCTGCACATGGGTGCCGAGCAAGCGGGAGAAGACCTCGGTCTCCGCCTCGCAGAGCTGCGGGTATTGCTCGGCGGTGTGCGCCACCGGGCAGTGGTGCTGGCAGAGCTGCTCGCCGGGGGCGCCGGGCGCGCTGCGCGCGGTGGCAGCGTACCCGTCCTCGGAGAGCAGCCGGGCGAGAGCCTCGACCCGGCTCTCGGGAGGCACGCCGGCCAGCTCCGCGGCGTACCGCTCGGCCTGCTCGGCGACCCGGTCACGGGCGAAGGCGGCGACGGCCGCCTCGCCCCGCACGCCGCCGCCCGCGCTCTGGGCGATCCAGCGCAGTGCGTCGGCGGCGAGCTGGTCGTACGCCTGGTCGAAGGCGTCCCGGCCGCAGTCGGTCAGGGCGAAGACCTTGGCCGGGCGCCCGCGGCCACGGGCCCCGTAGACCCGCTGGTCGCGGGGTTCCACGATGCCCTCGGCGACGAGCGCGTCGAGGTGCCGCCGGACGGCGGCGGGGGTGAGTTCGAGCCGGTGGGCCAGGTCGGCGGCGGTCGACGGGCCGTGGTCGAGGATGGAGCGGGCCACGCGGTTGCGCGTCCCGTCACCGGGCATGGCGACACCGGCGGCCGGCCCGGCCGCCTGGTCCTTCGCCGTGCTCCCATCCGGGTCCACGTTTTTCACAACGCCATTGTTGCTTAATTCGGCGGGGCGCGACAAGCCGGGCCGCGATCACCGTGTGGTGGAATGCATCACTTAGGGTTACCTAAGTTCCGTACGGGCGCCGGCCACCCCCTGGCGTGAACCCTCCCGGGGCGGCGCGGGCCGGGCCCGCGGGCTCTTTAGACTCGCACTCATGCAACAGCCCTCCAGCGACGCGGCCGTCGAGGTGACCGGCCTCGTCAAGCGGTACGGCGAGAAGACCGCCGTGGCCGGGCTCGGCCTCACCGCCGCCCGCGGCGACGTCACCGCCGTCCTCGGCCCCAACGGCGCGGGCAAGACGACCACCGTCGAGATCTGCGAGGGCTACCGCCGGCCGGACGCCGGCACCGTGCGCGTCCTCGGCCGCGACCCCGTCGCCGACGGCGCCGAGCTGCGGCCCCGGGTCGGCGTGATGCTCCAGTCCGGCGGCGTCTACCCCGCCGCCCGGGCCGAGGAGATGCTGCGGCACGTCGCCCGGCTGCACGCCCACCCCCTCGATGTCGTCGCCCTGATCGAGCGGCTCGGCCTCGGCTCCTGCGGCCGCACGCCCTACCGCCGGCTCTCCGGCGGCCAGCAGCAGCGGCTCGCGCTGGCCATGGCCGTCGTCGGCCGCCCCGAGCTGGTCTTCCTCGACGAGCCGACCGCCGGCCTCGACCCGCAGGCCCGCCGCGCCACCTGGGAGCTGATCCGCGAGCTGCGCGCCGACGGGGTCTCCGTGATGCTCACCACACACCACATGGACGAGGCCGAGCAGCTCTCCGACCGGGTCGCGATCATCGACGGCGGCCGGCTGCTGGTCGACGGCACCCCGGAGGAGCTGTGCCGCGGCGGCGCGGAGAACACCATGCGCTTCACCGGCCGCCCCGGACTCGACCTCGGCTCGCTTCTCAAGGCGCTGCCGCCGGAGACCGCGGCGCTGGAGCTGGCCCCCGGCTCGTACCGGATAAGCGGCGAGATCAACCCGGAGCTGCTGGCCACGGTCACCACCTGGTGCGCGCAGAACGGGGTGCTGCCGGAGCAGATGACGGTGGAGCGGCGCACGCTGGAGGACGTCTTCTTGGAGCTGACGGGAAAGGACCTGCGCGGATGAGCGCTCGGCAGGCGGGGACGGGCGTCTACGCGCCGCGTCCGGGGGCGGCGCCGCTGCGCCGCATGGTCGCCGCGCAGGCCGGCCTCGAAACCCGGCTACTCCTGCGCAACGGCGAGCAGTTGCTCCTGACCATCGTCATCCCGGCGGTGCTGCTGCTCCTCTTCAGCACGGTAGACGTCGTCGACACCGGCCCCGGCCGGCGCGTCGACTTCCTCGCCCCCGGCGCCATGGCGCTCGCCGTCCTGGCCACCGCCTTCACCGGCCAGGCCATCGGCACCGGCTTCGACCGCCGCTACGGCGTACTGAAGCGGCTCGGCGCCTCGCCGCTGCCGCGTGCCGGGCTGATGGCGGCGAAGGCCGCCGCGGTGCTGGCCACGATCGCGCTGCAACTGGTGCTGCTGACCGCGATCGCACTGGCGCTCGGCTGGTCGCCTCGCGGCGGGGCGGTCGGTGCGCTGGCCGTGGTGCTGCTCGTCGCGGCGGGCACGGCCGCGTTCTCCGGCCTCGGGCTGCTGATGGCGGGCACCCTGCGGGCGGAGGCGACGCTGGCGGCGGCGAACCTGGTCTTCGTGCTGCTGCTGGTGGCGGGCGGCGTGATCGTGCCGCTGGAGAGGTTCCCCGACGGCGCGCGTGCCGTGCTCGAAGTGCTGCCGGTGGCTGCGCTGTCGGACGGGCTGCGGGACGTCCTCCAGCACGGCGGCGGCATGCCGTGGGGCGACCTGGGGCTGCTGGCCGGCTGGGCGGTGCTGGGGCTCGCCGCCGCGGCGCGGTTCTTCCGCTGGGAGTGACCCGCCGCCGAGCAGGGCTTACGGGCGCACGGGAACGTTCCCCTCCCCCCTCGTGAAACCGGGCACAAGGGGCGTCATACGATAGGCGCCGTGCTGAACCCCCTCGCTCTCGTCGCCGAGCGCTGGACCCCGACGCAGAAGACGGTCCAGCGCGCGACGTTCTCCGCACTGCTGATGAGCATCCTCATCGTCGTCACCGGGGGCGCCGTCCGGCTGACCGGCTCCGGGCTCGGCTGCGACACGTGGCCCAAGTGCTCCGACGACAGCCTCCTGGCCACGTCCGAGATGGGCGTGCACGGCGCCATCGAGTTCGGCAACCGGCTGCTCGCGTACGTGCTGTGCGCGGCCGTCGGCTGGGCCATCGTCGCCGCCCGCGCCACCAAGCCGTGGCGCCGCGAGCTGACCCGGCTGGGCTGGGTGCAGTTCTGGGTGGTCGTGGGCAACGCCATCCTCGGCGGCGCCGCGGTGCTCACCGAGCTGAACCCGTACACGGTCGCCGCCCACTTCCTGCTCGCCACCGGGCTGATCACGATCACGTACCTCACCTGGCACCGCGCCCGCGAGGGCGACGGCGGGCCCGACCTGCTCGTCGGGGCCGTGGTGCGCCGGCTGACCCGGGCGCTGGTGGCGGTGTCCGTCGTGCTGCTGGCCGCCGGCACCGTCGTGACCGGCACCGGGCCGCACGCGGGCGACTCCAGCGACGTGCCCCGGATGGGGTGGATCAGTTGGGAGCACGCGGCGAAGGTGCACTCGTTCACGGCGTGGGCGGTGGTCGCCCTGACGATCGCGATCTGGGTGACGCTGAAGCTCGTCGACGGCCCGCCGGGGCCGCTCTCCCGCACCCGGGACCTGTTCCTGGTGCTGATGTCGCAGGCCGGCCTCGGCTACGCGCAGTACCTCACGGACGTGCCCGAATACCTGGTCATCATCCACCTGCTCGGTTCGACGCTGGTGTGGATCGCGGTGCTGCGGGTCGTGGTCTCGCTGCGGCACCGGCCGGGGACCGCCCCCGTGGAGGTGCCGCCTCCGGCGGTCAGCGCGGAGGCGCAGCCGGTGGGGTCCCGGGCTCCGTAGCGCACCGCGCCCGGTGCGCCCGCCGTCGCGGCCGGCGCACCGGGCTCAGCCGCTCTTGGCGTCCTTCACGTCGTTCGCGTCGGTTCCGCCGTCCGCGGACTCTTCGCCGCCGCCCTCGGGGCTCCCGGCGGCCGTGTCCGCACCGGACTCCGCGCGGTCGTCCTCCTCGGCCGCCGGCTCCCCGGCAGCCCTCTCGGGCTCCGGCTCCGGTTCGGGCTCCTGCCGTGCGGCGCCCGGGTTCGCCGGGCCGCCGAGCTGGATTCCGGCCATCCGCGTCCACTCGTACGCCCCGGTCCGTACCCCCGCGGCCAGCTCGCCGTCGAAGCTCTCCCGGAGCGTGACCCCCGCGGCCTCCGCCGCCGCCGCCGCGGTCTGCGTGCTCGGCGCCACCAGGTCGCCCCACGTCCCGTCCGCTCCGACCAGCACCAGCCGGGCGCCCGGTTCACCGAGGTACGCGACCTGCCCCCGCGCGCCGCCGTGGCGGCCGGCGAAGGACTCGATCTGCCGGGTGAGCTTGCGGGTCCTGCGGTCGTCGTCGCTCATGGAGCAGATGCTAC
Organism: Streptomyces sp. 184; assembly: GCF_045781775.1. Lineage (NCBI taxonomy): Bacteria > Bacillati > Actinomycetota > Actinomycetes > Kitasatosporales > Streptomycetaceae > Streptomyces > Streptomyces sp. 184. The sequence continues at coordinate 5,536,374 of NZ_CP123230.1, forward strand.
CCGCCGGTAAATCAGCGCAGGAAGGGATCCACGGCCACCGCGATGAACAGCAGCGACACATAGGTGATGGACCAGTGGAAGAGGCGCATCTCCTTGAGCTTCGCACCCACGGCACCGGTCTTCGCCCGCCGCAGCAGCCCGTGCGCCTCGCGCAGCCACACCGCGCCGAGCACCGCGGCCACCGCCGGGTAGAACCAGCCGGTGTAGCCCAGCGGCCACAGCAGCATCGAGACGGCGACCATCACCCAGCTATAGGCGACGATCTGCCGCGCGACGACCCTGTTCGACGCCACCACCGGCAGCATCGGCACCTTGACCCGCGCGTAGTCGTCCTTGACCTTCATCGACAGCGGCCAGTAGTGCGGCGGCGTCCAGAAGAACATCACCAGGAAGAGGATCAGCGAGGCCCAGGAGACGGAGTTGGTCACCGCGGACCAGCCGATGGCCACCGGCATGCAGCCGGCGATGCCGCCCCAGACGATGTTCTGCGAGGTGCGCCGCTTCAGCAGCATCGTGTAGACCACGACGTAGAAGAGGTTCGCGCCCAGCGCGAGCGCCGCGGACAGCGGGTTGACGAGCGTGGCGAACCACACCGTGGACACCACCGTCAGCGCGAGGCCGAAGGCCAGCCCCTCGCCGGGCCGCACCATGCCGGTCACCAGCGGGCGCTGTTCCGTGCGGTGCATCAGCGCGTCGATGTCCCGGTCCAGGTACATGTTCAGCGCGTTGGCGCCGCCGGCCGAGAGGTAGCCGCCGATGCAGGTGACGAGCACCAGCCACAGGTCGGGCACGCCCTCCGCGGCCAGGAACATCACCGGAACGGTGGTGATGAGCAGCAACTCGATGATGCGCGGCTTGGTCAGCGCCACGAACGCCATGACCCGGGCACCGGTCGGCCGGTGCGCAGTGCCCTGCCCGAGTACCCCCGCGGGTCGGGATTCGACGGCCGTCACGGACACCTCTGCTCGCGGTCAAGGGATTTCTGTACGTCGTCACTGTAGACGCTGCGTATCGGCCCCCGGCGCGGGGGGTGCCCCGTGTTGGGACGCACCCGACCGGCCCCCGCGCCGGCGCCCGGATGCCGTCCGGCGGGCGCAACCGGCCCGGCACCGGCAGTCTGGTATCAGCGGGATAGGCTCGAAGGCGCCCGGTGCTTTCCGGTCGCCGGAGTTCCCGACCGTGGAGAGAGGAGCCCTGAACAAGGGTGAGCACGCAGCCGACCACCGACCTTGAGTGGCACGAACTGGACGACCGGGCGGTGGACACAGTCCGCGTTCTGGCCATGGACGCCGTACAGAAGGTCGGTAACGGCCACCCCGGCACGGCGATGAGCCTGGCCCCCGCCGCGTACACCCTCTTCCAGAAGGTGATGCGGCACGACCCCGCCGACCCGCAGTGGACCGGCCGGGACCGCTTCGTCCTCTCCGCCGGCCACTCCAGCCTGACGCTCTACATCCAGCTCTACCTGGGCGGGTTCGGCCTGGAGCTGGCCGACCTGGAGGCGTTCCGCACCTGGGGCTCCAAGACCCCGGGGCACCCGGAGTACGGGCACACCACGGGCGTCGAGACGACGACGGGACCGCTGGGCCAGGGCCTGGCGAACGCCGTCGGCATGGCGATGTCCGCGCGCTACGAGCGCGGCCTGTTCGACCCCGACGCGCCCGCCGGCACCTCCCCGTTCGACCACCACATCTGGGTGGTCGCGGGCGACGGCTGCCTCCAGGAGGGCATCTCGCACGAGGCGTCCTCGCTGGCCGGGCACCAGAAGCTGGGCAACCTGATCCTGCTCTGGGACGACAACCACATCTCCATCGAGGGCGACACCGCCGCCGCCGTCTCCGAGGACACCGTCGCGCGCTACGAGGCGTACGGCTGGCACGTCCAGCGGGTCGAGCAGAAGCCGAACGGCGACCTCGACCCCGAGGCGCTGTACCGGGCGTTCCAGGAGGCCAAGGCCGTCACCGACCGGCCGTCGTTCATCGCGGCCCGCTCGATCATCGCCTGGCCGGCCCCGAACGCGCAGAACACCGAGGCCGCGCACGGCTCGGCGCTGGGCGAGGAGGAGGTCGCCGCGACCAAGCGGGTCCTCGGCTTCGACCCCGAGCGGCACTTCGAGGTCGACGGCGGCGTGCTCGCGCACGCCCGCGCGCTCGGCGAGCGCGGCGCGGAGGTGCACGCCGCGTGGGACAAGCAGTTCGCCGTCTGGCGGCAGGACAACCCGGCGCGCGCCGCCGAGTTCGACCGGATCCGCGCCGGTGAACTCCCCGCCGGCTGGGCGGACAAGCTGCCGTCGTTCCCGGCCGGGAAGGCCGTCGCGACCCGCAAGGCGTCCGGCGAGGTGCTGAAGGCGCTCGGCCCGGTGGTGCCCGAGCTGTGGGGCGGCTCCGCCGACCTCGCCGGGTCCAACAACACCACGATCCCCGGCGCGGCCTCGTTCCTGCCCGCCGACAACCCGCTGGCCGGCGCCGACCCGTACGGCCGGACCGTCCACAACGGCATCCGCGAGCACGCCATGGCCGCCGCCATGAACGGCATCACGCTGCACGGCAACACCCGTGTGTACGGCGGCACGTTCCTGGTCTTCTCCGACTACATGCGCAACGCGGTACGGCTGTCGGCGCTGATGCACCTGCCGGTGACGTACGTGTGGACGCACGACTCCATCGGCCTCGGCGAGGACGGCCCGACCCACCAGCCCGTCGAGCACCTGGCGAGCCTGCGCGCGATCCCCGGGCTGAACGTGGTCCGCCCGGCCGACGCCAACGAGACGGTCCTCGCCTGGCGCGAGATCCTGCGCCGCTACACCAAGGAGTACGGCGTCGGTGCCCCGCACGGCCTGGCGCTGACCCGGCAGGGCGTGCCGACGTACGAGCCGAACGAGGACACCGCCCGCGGCGGCTACGTGATGTTCGAGGCCGAGGGCCCCGGCGGCGCGCAGGCCGAGCCGCAGGTGATCCTCATCGGCACCGGCTCCGAGGTGCAGCTCGCGGTCGCCGCCCGCGAGCAGTTGCAGGCCGAGGGCGTCCCGACGCGGGTGGTCTCGATGCCGTCCGTGGAGTGGTTCGACGAGCAGCCGCAGGAGTACCGCGACGCCGTGCTGCCGCCTGCGGTCAAGGCCCGGGTGGCGGTCGAGGCGGGCGTCGGGCTGACCTGGCAGCGGTTCGCCGGCGACACCGGACGGGTCGTCTCCCTGGAGCACTTCGGCGCCTCCGCCGACTACAAGGTCCTGTTCCACGAGTACGGGCTCACCGCCGACGCCGTCGCCGAAGCGGCCCGGGAATCACTGCGGGCCTGAAGTCGCTGACGCTTACAGACGAAACGATGTCAGGAGATGCAATACCGATGACCGACGCACTAGAGCGCCTCTCCGGTGAAGGCGTCGCGATCTGGCTCGACGACCTGTCCCGCAAGCGCATCACGTCCGGCAACCTCGCCGAGCTGATCGACGAGAGCCACGTCGTGGGCGTGACCACCAATCCCACGATCTTCCAGAAGGCCATCTCGGCGGGCGACGGCTACGACGGCCAGCTCACGGACCTCGCGGTCCGCGGCGTCACCGTCGAGGAGGCCGTCCGCATGATCACGACGGCCGACGTACGCGACGCCGCCGACGTGCTCCGCCCGGTGCACGAGGCCACCGAGGGCCTGGACGGCCGGGTCTCCATCGAGGTCGACCCGCGGCTGGCGAACGACACGGCGGCCACCGTCGCCGAGGCCAAGCAGCTCGCCTGGCTGGTCGACCGGCCCAACCTGTTCGTGAAGATCCCCGCCACCCGGGCGGGGCTGCCCGCCATCACCGAGGTGCTCTCCAAGGGCATCAGCGTCAACGTGACGCTGATCTTCTCCCTGGAGCGCTACCGCGACGTGATGGACGCCTTCCTCACCGGCCTGGAGCAGGCCAGAGCCGCGGGTCTGGACCTGGCGGAGATCCGCTCGGTCGCCTCGTTCTTCGTCTCGCGCGTGGACACCGAGGTCGACAAGCGGCTCGACGCCCTGGGCACCGCCGAGGCGAAGGAGCTGCGCGGCCGGGCCGCCCTCGCGAACGCCCGGCTGGCGTACGAGGCGTACGAGGAGGTCTTCTCCTCGGACCGCTGGACGGCGCTGGAGAAGGTCGGCGGCCACAAGCAGCGCCCCCTGTGGGCGTCGACGGGCGTGAAGGACAAGGCGTACAAGGACACGCTCTACGTGGACGACCTGGTCGCCCCGGGGACGGTCAACACCATGCCGGAGTCCACGCTGCACGCCGTCGCCGACCACGGCGGGATCGCCGGCGACGCGGTGCGCGGCACGTACGCCGAGGCGCGCGCCGACCTCGACGCCCTGGAGAAGCTGGGCATCTCGTACGACGAGGTGGTGGGCCTGCTGGAGGACGAGGGCGTGGAGAAGTTCGCGAAGTCCTGGAACGACCTGCTCGACTCCACCCGGATCGAACTTGAGCGCCGCGCACCGAAGGGGGCGTAGTCGACGGTGACCGCCTCCGGCACCAACCCGCTGCGTGACCCGCAGGACCGGCGACTGCCGCGGATCGCGGGCCCCTCGGGCCTGGTGATCTTCGGCGTCACCGGCGACCTGTCGCGCAAGAAACTGATGCCCGCCGTGTACGACCTGGCGAACCGGGGGCTGCTGCCCCCGGGCTTCTCCCTCGTCGGCTTCGCCCGCCGCGACTGGGCGGACGAGGACTTCGCCCAGGTCGTGCACGACTCGGTCAAGGAGCACGCCCGCACGCCGTTCCGCGAGGAGGTGTGGCAGCAGCTCTCCGAGGGCTTCCGGTTCGTCCAGGGCGACTTCGACGACGACGAGGCGTTCGAGCGGCTGCGCAGCACCGTCGACGACCTGGACAAGGCGCGCGGCACGGGCGGGAACTTCGCGTTCTACCTCTCCGTGCCGCCGAAGTTCTTCCCGCTGGTCGTCCAGCAGCTCAAGGCGCACCGGCTGGCCGACCCGGCCGGGGACTCCTGGCGGCGCGCGGTCATCGAGAAGCCCTTCGGGCACGACCTGAAGAGCGCGGAAGAGCTGAACCGGATCGTGCACGAGGTCTTCGAGCCCGACCAGGTCTTCCGCATCGACCACTACCTCGGCAAGGAGACCGTCCAGAACATCCTGGCGCTGCGCTTCGCCAACACGATGTTCGAGCCGCTGTGGAACCGGTCGTACGTGGACCACGTGCAGATCACCATGGCCGAGGACATCGGCATCGGCGGGCGCGCCGGCTACTACGACGGCATCGGCGCCGCCCGCGACGTCATCCAGAACCACCTGCTCCAACTGCTGGCGCTGACCGCGATGGAGGAGCCCACGGCCTTCGACGCGCAGGCGCTGGTGGCGGAGAAGATAAAGGTGCTGGAGTCGGTGCACCTGCCCGCCGACCTGGGCCGGCACACGGTGCGCGGCCAGTACACGGCCGGCTGGCAGGGCGGCGAGAAGGTCCGCGGCTACCTGGAGGAGGAGGGCATCGACCCGCACTCCGGGACCGACACCTACGCCGCGGTCAAGCTGGAGATCGACAACCGCCGCTGGGCGGGCGTGCCGTTCTACCTGCGCGCCGGCAAGCGGCTCGGCCGCCGGGTCACGGAGATCGCCGTCGTCTTCCAGCGGGCGCCGCACCTGCCGTTCGACACCACCGACACGATGGAGCTGGGCCAGAACGCGCTGGTGATCCGCGTCCAGCCGGACGAGGGCATCACCGTGCGGTTCGGCTCCAAGGTGCCGGGCACGTCGATGGAGGTGCGGGACGTGACGATGGACTTCGCCTACGGCGAGTCCTTCACCGAGTCCAGCCCCGAGGCGTACGAGCGGCTGCTGCTGGACGTACTCCTCGGCGACGCCAACCTCTTCCCGCGCCACCAGGAGGTCGAGCTGTCCTGGCGGATCCTCGACCCGATCGAGGAGCACTGGGCCAGGCACGGCAGGCCCGAGTCGTACACCGCGGGCACCTGGGGGCCGAAGGCGGCGGACGAGATGCTGGCACGAGACGGACGGAGCTGGCGGCGGCCATGAACATCGACCTCACCGAGACCACCTCGGCGCAGATCAACTCCGCGCTCGTGGGCGCCCGGCGGGCCACCGGCACGCCGGCGGTCGGGATGGTGCTCACGCTGGTGATAGTCACCGACGAGGGCAACCACTACGACGCGCTCAAGGCCGCCAGCCAGGCGTCCAAGGAGCACCCGTCGCGGATACTCGTCGTCATCAAGCGCCCCGGCCGATCCCCGCGCGAGCGCGCGTCGGCGCGGCTGGACGCGGAGGTGCGCGTCGGCAGCGAGACGGACACCGGCGAGACGGTGCTGCTGCGGCTGCACGGCGAGCTGGCGGGGCACGCGGCCAGCGTCGTGCTGCCGCTGCTGCTGCCGGACGCGCCCGTGGTGGTGTGGTGGCCGGAGGACGCGCCGGAGAACCCGGCGGAGGACCTGCTCGGCAAGCTCGCCACCCGCCGGATCACCGACGCGGCGGCCTGCGAGGACCCGGTCGACGCGCTGCGGCAGCGGGCCACGGCGTACGCGCCCGGGGACACCGACCTGGCGTGGACGCGGATCACGCCGTGGCGCAGCATGCTGGCGGCGGCGCTGGACCAGCGGCACGCGGCCATCGAGTCGGCGGTGGTGGAGGGCGAGGAGTACAACCCCTCCACGGAGCTGCTGGCGCTGTGGCTGGCGAGCCGGCTGGGGGTGCCGGTGGAGCGCACGGCCTCGCCGGGCCCGGGGCTGACCGCGGTGCGGCTGCTGACGGCGGACGGCGTGATCTGCCTCGACCGGCCGAACGGCGCGCTGGCGGAGCTGGCGGTGCCGGGGCAGCCGGAGCGGCACGTGGCGCTCAAGCGGCGGACGACGGCGGAGCTGATCGCCGAGGAGCTGCGGCGGCTGGACCCGGACGAGGCGTACGCGCACGCGGTGGCGTACGGCGTGGAGCGGCTGGCGCCGGCGGGGGCGGTGGAGGCGGACGTGGAGGAAGCGGCGGCCAAGGCCGCGCAGCCCGGGAGCGCGAAGAAGGCGGCGCCCGGGAAGCGCGCGGCGAAGAAGGCGGCTTCGGGCACGAAGTCGCCGTCCTCGTGAGCACGCCGCAGATCGTCGTCCACCGCGACAAGGAGCTGATGGCCGAGGCGGCCGCCGCCCGGCTGATCACCAAGGTCGTGGACGCGCAGTCGGCGCGGGGCGCCGCCTCGGTCGTGCTCACCGGCGGCCGCAACGGCAACGGCCTGCTGGCCGCGCTCGCCGCGGCCCCGGCCCGGGACGCGGTCGACTGGTCGCGGCTGGACCTGTGGTGGGGCGACGAGCGCTTCCTGCCGGCCGGCCACCCCGACCGCAACGCGACCCAGGCGCGCGAGGCGCTGCTGGACGCGGTGCCGCTCGACCCGGCGCGGGTGCACGAGATGCCGGCGGCGCAGGCGGAGTTCGGCGGCGACGCGGACGCGGCCGCCTCGGCGTACGCGCGTGAACTGTCCGCCGCCGCGCGGCCGGAGGACCACGGGCCGGTTCCGGCGTTCGACGTGCTGCTGCTGGGCGTCGGGCCGGACACGCACGTCGCGTCGCTCTTCCCGGAGCTGCCGGCGGTACGGGAGACGGAGCGCACGGTCGTCGGCGTCCACGGGGCGCCGAAGCCGCCGCCGACGAGGCTCTCGCTGACGCTGCCGGCGATCCGGGCGGCGCGGGAGGTGTGGCTGCTGGCGGCGGGCGGCGACAAGGCCCGCGCGGCGGCGATGGCGCTGTCGGGGGCGGGCGAGATCCAGACCCCGGCCGCGGGCGCCACCGGCCGCACCCGCACCCTGTGGCTCCTGGACCGCCCGGCGGCGGCCCTGCTGCCTCCGTCGCTGTACCCGCCGGCGTCGCCGTAGCGGCAGGCCCGGAGGGGGCGGGGCGCGGGCGGGGGCGCCGGTTTCCCGGGGTTTCCGTCTCAGAGCATCGCGCGCGCCAGCGCCACCGCGCCGGCCAGGCCGTCCGGGACGGGGGCCGGGGTCAGCCCGTAGGGGCGCATGCGGGCGGTGAAGCGGGGCAGGAGGGGGCCCGCGGGGGCGAGGAGGCCGCCGGTGGTGACCAGGGGCTCCCCGGGCGCGGGGGCGAGCACGGCGACCGCCTCGGCGAGGTGGTCGGCGGCCTCGTCCAGGATCGCCCCGGCCACCGCGTCGCCCCCCTCAGCGGCCCGTACGACCACCGGACACCACCGTGCGATCTCCACCGGCGCCCCCGCGAACCCGGCATCCACCAGCCCCACCCGTACCGCCGCGTTCCCCACCGCCGGCCCCGGCCCTGCCCTGTCCGGTACGCGCCCCGCTCCCCCGCCCCGCCGCCGCTCCCCGAACTCTCCCGCGCCCCGCCCGGCACCGCCCGCCACCGCAGCCCTCTCCGCACTCCCTCCCCGCTCGCCCGGTGCCCCCTGCCGCGCAGCCCCCTCCGCGCCTTCTCCCCGCTCCCCCGGGGCTCCCCCGACCCCCGCCGCCGCCGTCAGCAGCGGTACCAGCGCCGTCCACGGGCCCCGGCCGTCGAGAGCCCGCAGCGCCGCGCGCAGCGCCTGGCGGGCGACCCAGAAGCCGCTGCCCTCGTCGCCGAGGAGCCAGCCGTGGCCGTCGATGGTCCCCGTCTGCCGCCGGGCGGCGATCCGGGCCGCCGACGCGCCCGTGCCCGCGATCACGACCACGCCCGACGACGGTGCGCCCGGGCCCGCCGCGAAGGCGATCTCCGTGTCGCCGCACACCTGCACCGGCACCGGCCCGATCCCGCCGCGGCGCAGAGCGGTGCGCAGGGCGGCGTACGCCACGCGCGTGCCGGCGTCGTCCGGGTCGCGGGGCTCCGCGCCGGCGACGCCCGCGACCACCGCCGCGACCGGCCCCGTGCCCGCCGCCTCCGCCAGCGGCGCCACGCACGACGCCAGCCGGGCCGTCAGCACCTCCGCCGGCACCGACCGCGGATTGCCCGCGCCCGCCGACACGGTGCGCAGCACCGCGCCCCCGGCCGCCTCCGCCAGGGCCGCGCGGACCCGCGTCCCGCCCACGTCGATGCCGATGACCCGCTTCTCCATTGCCCGCTCCCGGTGGTCGGCGTCCCGCCGCACCCGCACCCTTGACGAGCCCAGCGCGACTGCCTGAGATTGACCCCGCGTACGGCACGTTGTCCAGACCACTCCCGGGAGCACCGATGACCCTCAAGCCGATCAGCGCAGCCGCCTTCACCGCCGCGGCCCTGGCGTCACTCCGGCGGGTGGCGGAGGGGCAGCGCGCCGAGGTCGGCGCCGCCGCCCGGGTGTTCGCGGACGCGCTGGGCGGCGACGGCGTGATCCAGGCGTTCGGCACCGGGCACTCCGAGTCGCTGGCGACCGAGATCGCGGGCCGCGCCGGCGGCTTCGTACCGACGAACAAGATCGCCCTGCGCGATCTCGTGATCCACGGCGGCGAGCCCCCCGCGCTGCTCGCCGACGCCAAGCTGGAGCGCGACCCCGCCACCGCCCGGCGGCTGTACGAGCTGGCCGCGCCACACCCCGAGGACGCCTTCGTCATCGCCTCGAACTCCGGCATCAACGGCTGCGTCGTGGAGATGGCCGCCGTCGTCAAGGAGCACGGGCACCCGCTGATCGCGATCACCTCGCTGTCCCACGGTGCCCGGGCCGAGTCCCGGCACCCCTCCGGCAAGCGGCTGACCGACCACGCCGACGTGGTGCTCGACAACGGCGCTCCCTTCGGCGACTCCGTGCTCACGCTGCCCGGCGGCGGTACGGCCTGCGCGGTGTCGTCGATCACCGGCGCGCTGCTGGTGCAGCAGGTCGTCGCCGAGGCGGTCCGGCTGCTGCTGGAGCGGGGCGCGACGCCGCCGGTGTACCTGTCGGCGAACATCCCCGAGGGCGACGCGCACAACGCCGCGCTGGAGGCCCGCTACGCGGGCCGTATCCGCCGCGGCGCGTAGCGCAGCAGCACCAGCGCCGAGTCGTCGTGCGGCTCGGGCGCCCACTCCGCCAGGTCGCGCCGCAGCGCCGCCAGCACCTCGGCGGGCGGGCGCCCCCGCGGCGCGCGGGCGTAGTGCTGCGCGAGCGGGAAGAACTCGCCGGCCGTGCTGCGCGCCTCCAGCACCCCGTCGGTGGTCAGGAGCAGCTCGTCGCCCTCGGCGAGCGCCATGGTGACCTCCTCCGCGGCCTCGGCGGGCTTCGGCAGCCCGAGGCCCAGCGGCGGCCCGCCGCGCAGGTCTGCCTCGCGTACGCGCCCCGCGGCGCTGCGCAGCAGCGGCCGGGGGTGGCCGTGGTTGAGGGCCCGGCACAGGCCCTCCGCGGAGACCGTCAGCAGCAGGACGGTGGCGAAGCTCTCGGGGCTGCCGTCGCGGGCCAGGCTGCGGTCCAGGCGGGCGGCGATCCGGTCCAGCTCCGGCTCCTCGTGCGCGGCCTCGCGGAAGACGCCGATGGCCATGGCGGTGGTGGCGACGGCGCCGAGGCCGTGGCCGCGTACGTCGCCGATGACGACGCGCACGCCCCAGCGGGTGCTGAGCACCTTGTAGAAGTCGCCGCCGACCATCGCCTCGTCCGCGGCGGAGCGGTACGAGTGCGCCACGTCCAGCGGCCCCGCGCGGGCGGGCGGCGCGGGCAGCAGGGCCTGCTGGGCGACCTCGGCGACGCGGATGACGCTCGTCAGGCGCCGCTCGCGCGCGAGGCGTTCGCGGTGCACGACGAGCCCGATCGCGGTGGTGCAGGCGATGGCGAGGACGCGCGCCCAGAAGTCGAGGTCCACGGTGTGGAAGTTCCACCAGGTCAGCCAGGCGCCCAGCACCAGCGCGACCGCGCCGAAGGCGAGGATCGCCCGCCTCGTGCCGTTGACGGCGACGAACACCGGCACGACGGCGAACAGGGCCGCCATGGTGTGCCCCCGTGAGTCGAGGTCCATCGCGATGGCACCGGCGAAGAGCAGCCCCGCGGCCCAGTAGGAGGTTCCGCGCGGCACCCGCATACCACCAGGCTGCCGCGCGGGACCCCGCCCCGCTAGCCAAGCGCCGCCGAACGCCGCAGGTCAGCGACCCCGCAGCGCCCGGTAGGCGTCGACGAGCGCGAGGGTCGAGCCGTCCAGCCCGGCCACCTGGGTGCCGTCCGCGAGGGCCGGCTCCAGCCGCTTGGCCAGCACCTTGCCCAGCTCGACGCCCCACTGGTCGAAGGAGTCGATGTTCCACACCGCGCCCTGCACGAACACCTTGTGCTCGTAGAGCGCGACGAGCTGCCCCAGCACGGAGGGCGTGAGGCCGTCGGCCAGGATCGTCGTCGTCGGGTGGTTGCCCGGGAACGTGCGGTGCGGGACCTGCGCGGCGGGCACGCCCTCGGCCGCCACCTCCGCCGCCGTCCTGCCGAAGGCGAGCGCCTGGCCCTGGGCGAAGAGGTTGGCCATCAGCAGGTCGTGCTGCCCGGCCTGCTCGCCCAGCCCGGGCACCGGGCGGGCGAAGCCGATCAGGTCGGCGGGGATCATCCTGGTGCCCTGGTGCAGCAGTTGGTAGTACGCGTGCTGGCCGTTGGTGCCGGGCGTGCCCCAGACCACGGGTCCGGTCTGCCAGCCGACCGGCTCGCCGCCGCGGTCGGTGGACTTGCCGTTGGACTCCATGTCGAGCTGCTGGAGGTAGGCGGTGAACTTCGACAGGTAGTGGCTGTACGGGAGTACGGCGTGCGACTGCGCGTCGAAGAAGTTGCCGTACCAGATGCCGAGGAGCCCCAGCAGCAGCGGCGCGTTCTCCTCCGGCGGCGCGGTGCGGAAGTGCTCGTCGACCAGCCGGAAGCCGGCCAGCATCTCGCGGAAGGCGACCGGGCCGATGGCCACCATCAGGGACAGGCCGATGGCGGAGTCGTACGAGTAGCGCCCGCCGACCCAGTCCCAGAACTCGAACATGTTGTCCGTGTCGATGCCGAACTCGGCGACCTTCGCCGCGTTGGTCGACAGGGCGACGAAGTGCTTGGCGACGGCCTCGTCGCCGGCGCCGAGGCCCCCCAGCAGCCAGCGCTTGGCGGCGGTGGCGTTGGTGATGGTCTCGATGGTGGTGAAGGTCTTGGAGGCGATGACGAACAGCGTCGTCTCGGGGTCGAGGTCGCGCACGGCCTCGTGCAGGTCGGCGCCGTCGACGTTGGAGACGAAGCGGACGTCGAGGTCCCGCCGGGTGTACGCGCGCAGCGCCTCGTACGCCATGGCCGGGCCGAGGTCGGAGCCGCCGATGCCGACGTTGACGACGGTACGGACCGGCTTGCCGGTGTGGCCGCGCCAGTCGCCGGAGCGGACCCGGTCGGCGAAGATCGACATCCGGGTCAGCACGTGGTGCACGCCGGGGACCACGTCGGTGCCGTCCACCTCGACCGACTCGGCGCTCGGTGCGCGCAGCGCGGTGTGCAGCACGGCGCGGTCCTCGGTGATGTTGATCTTCTCGCCGCGGAACATGGCGTCGCGCAGCTCGGCGACACCGGTCGCGGCGGCCAGTTCGCGCAGCAGGCGCAGCGTCTCCTCGGTGACGAGCTGCTTGGAGTAGTCCAGGTAGAGATCGCCGACGCGGAGCGTGTACCGGCGGCCGCGCTCGGGGTCGGCGTCGAACAGCTCGCGCAGATGTGTGGCGCCGAACTCCTCGCGGTGCTTGGCGAGTGCGTGCCACTCGGGGGTCTGGTCGAGCCTGGTGCGTGACGTGGTGTCGGCCATGCCACCCAACCTAATTGATCCCGGAGCGCGCCGCCGGTCCGAGCGCGAGCACCCCGAGGCCGACGAGGACGGCGGCGGCCAGGGCCGGGGTGTTCCGGCCGAGCGAGCCGGCGAGCACCCCGCCGAGCACGGCCCCCAGCGGCACCACGGAGACCGACAGGGTGCGGAACGCGGCGCTCACCCGGCCGATGGCGCCGGCGGGGCTGCGCCGCTGGAGGACGGTGACCTCGGTGGCGGTCCACAGCATCCCGGCGAAGCCGAGCACGGCGAGCGCGGCGCCGGCCGCGGGGAGGCTGCGTACGGTGCCGAAGGCCGTCAGGCACGCCGCCTGGGCCAGGCCCGCGCCGACCAGGGTGCGCGGGGTGCCGAGCGCGGCGGCGACGCGGCCCGCGCACACGCCGCCGGTGACGCTCCCGACGCCGTACGCGGTGAGCGCGAGGGCGTAGCCGGCGGTGCCGGCGCCGAGCCAGCCGGTGAGGTGCAGGACGAGGGTGGCGATGAGGGCGCCGAAGCCGGTGTTGGCGACGGCGGTGGCCGCGCAGACGCCGCGGAGCACCGGGTCGCGCCACAGGGTGCCGAGGCCGTCGGCGACGTCGCGGCGCGGGGGCATCCCCACGCCCGCAGGGCGTAGGGGGAGGGTCCGGGGCCGCTCGGCGGCCGGTCGCGGGCGGCGCGGCAGGCCGGCGACGAGGACGGCGGCCAGCAGGTACGAGGCGGCGTCCACGGCGTACGGCACGGCCGCCCCGGCGCCGACGAGCACGGGCACCAGCGGGGTGCCGGCGAAGCGGTGCACGGCCTCCTGGCCGGCCAGGAGGCGCCCGTTCGCGGTACCGAGCGCCGAGGTGGGCACGACGGCGGGCAGCAGGGCGGTGGCGGCGTTGTCGAAGACCGTCTGGAGCGCGGTGAGCGCGAAGGCGAGGACGAGGAGGAGGCCGATGCCGGCCCGGTCCAGCCACACCGCGAGCGCGAACGCGGCCATGAGCAGCCCGCGCAGTACGTCGACGGTCCACATCGCGCGCCGCTGGTCGACCCGGTCGGCGATCGCGCCGCCGAGCAGCCCGAAGAGCAGCCAGGGCAGGAATCCGCAGGCGGTGACGAGCGCGACGAGCAGCGCGGAGTCGGTCAGCTCGGCGGCGAGCAGCGGCAGCGCGGCGCCCCGCAGGGCGTCGCCGAAGCGGGAGACGACGGCGGCGGACCACAGCCGCCCGAACCCGCCGCGCCAGGGCGGTGCGGCGGTGTGCCGCCGGTGAGCGGTCTCGGATCGCATGCCGGGACCGTAGGTACGCGGGTGCTCGGAGCACCTCGGGCGGTTGCCCTATCCGCCGCCTCAGATCGGGCGGCCGGTCCTTCGGCGGGGCGGCTCGGCGCGCCCGGGGGCGCGCTGCCGGTGCCGGTGAAGGTGGGACGTCGGTGCCGGTGTCCCTGCCGGTGCCACGCGCGGCGTCCCCGCCGGTGTCACTGCCGGAGTCGCTGCCGGTATCGCTGCCGGCGGTCGCGGCGGCACCGCGGCTCGGGCGGCTCGGCGCGCTGCCGGGGGCCGCCCGCGAGCACGGCCCGGGGGGTCAGATCTCGCCGCGGAGCTTGGCGAGCGCCTCGGCGAGGATGGCCTCGCCGTCGGCGTCACTGCGCCGCTCGCGCACGTACGCGAGGTGCGTCTTGTACGGCTCGGTGCGCGGCGGGTCCGGCGGGTTGTCCCGGTCCTGGCCCGCCGGAAAACCACAGCGCGGGCAGTCCCAACTGTCCGGGATCTGCGCGTCGGTGGCGAAGCTGGGTCGGGTCTCGTGCCCGTTGGAGCACCAGAAGGAGACGCGCAGGCGTGGCGCTGACTCGCCCCGCTCCGCCTCCCCCATCGGCCCCGCGCCGACCCGGCTTCCACGGATCGCGTTGCCACTTGCCACGGTCGTAACTCCCTGCGTGAAATGCGGCGAGGCATCGTCGGCGACCCCGCCGCGGGCGCCCTAGTCTACGTACCGTCGGTCGCCGTGGTGGCTCAGCCGTCGAACTTCATAATCAGGCCGAGCACGACGATGATGGCGAACCAGATCACGGCGACGACCACGGTGATCCGGTCGAGGTTTCGCTCGGCGACGGAGGAGCCGCCGACGGAGGACTGCATGCCGCCGCCGAACATGTCGGACAGGCCGCCGCCCTTCCCCTTGTGCATGAGGACGAGCATCATCAGCAGCCCGCTGAAGATGATCAGGGCGATGGAGAAGGCCACGGTCACGGCTTTTTCCAACTCTCTCGGTGACGGACGGATACGTGAGGGGGCCGGTGCAGTCATCCTGCGTGACCGGCCCCCGACAGCCTACGACGAACAGGCGGCCCGGGCCTACTCCCCGGCTCGGGGGAAGGGGCCCGGGGCCGCGGTCCTCACTGGTCGCGGAAGCGGACGATCTTGACGAACTCGTCGGCGTCCAGCGAGGCGCCGCCGATCAGCGCGCCGTCCACGTCGGGCTGCGCCATGATCGCGGCGACGTTGCCGCTCTTGACGGAGCCGCCGTACTGGATGCGTACCGCCGCCGCCACCTCGTCGCCGTACAGCTCGGCCAGCCGCGCCCGGATCGCGCCGCAGACCTCCTGCGCGTCGTCCGGGGTGGCGACCTCGCCGGTACCGATGGCCCACACCGGCTCGTACGCGACGACGATGTTCTCCGCGTCCGCCGCGGCGACGCCCTTCAGCGCCCCGTCGAGCTGCGCGAGGGTGTGCGCGACCTGGTCGCCGGCCTTGCGCACCTCCAGGCCCTCGCCGATGCACAGGATCGGCGTGATGCCGAACTTGAACGCGGCCTTGACCTTGGCGTTGACGAGCGCGTCGTCCTCGTCGTGGTACTGCCGCCGCTCGGAGTGGCCGACGACGACGTACGTGCAGTGGAGCTTGGCCAGCATCGGCCCGGAGACGTCGCCCGTGTACGCGCCGGAGTCGTGCGGCGAGATGTCCTGGGCGCCGTACTTGATTTTCAGCTTGTCGCCGTCCACGAGCGTCTGCACCGAGCGCAGATCGGTGTACGGCGGCAGGACGGCGACCTCGACGGCCTCGTAGTCCTTGTCGTGGAGCGCGAAGGCGAGCTTCTGGACGTGCGCGATGCCCTCAAGGTGGTTGAGGTTCATCTTCCAGTTGCCCGCCATGAACGGGATACGGGTCGGCTTGTCGTTCATCGTTACGGGTCAGTCCTCCAGTGCGGCGAGGCCGGGGAGCGTCTTGCCTTCGAGGTATTCGAGGCTGGCGCCGCCGCCGGTCGAGATGTGGCTGAACGCGTCCTCGTCGAAGCCCAGCGTGCGGACCGCGGCGGCGCTGTCGCCGCCGCCGACGACGGTGAACGCGGAGCTGTCCACCAGGGCCTGCGCGACCGCGCGGGTGCCCTCGGCGTAGTCGGGGTGCTCGAACACGCCCATCGGCCCGTTCCAGAAGACCGTGCCGGCGTCGGCGATCTTCGAGGCGAAGAGCCGGCCGGACTCCGGGCCGATGTCCAGCCCCATCACGTCGGCGGGGATGGCGTCGGCCGGTACGGTCGCGGGCGCGGTCGGCGCCTGCGCCTTGACGTCCGGGAACTCCCGGGCGGCGACCACGTCGACGGGGAGCACGAACTCCACGCCGAGCTTGTCGGCCCGCGCCAGGTACTCGCGGACCGCGGGCACCTGCTCCTCCTGGAGCAGGCTGGAGCCGACCTCGTAGCCCTTGGCCTTGAGGAAGGTGTACGCCATGCCGCCGCCGATGAGGATGCGGTCGGCCTTCTCCAGCAGGTGGTCGATGACCCCCAGCTTGTCGGAGACCTTGGCGCCGCCGAGCACGACCGCGTACGGCCGGGCGACGTCCTCGGTGAGCTTGTGCAGCACGCCCACCTCGGTGGCGATGAGGTGGCCGACGTAGTGCGGCAGCCGGGCCGGCAGGTCGTACACCGAGGCGTGCTTGCGGTGGACGGCGCCGAAGCCGTCCCCGACGTAGACGTCGGCCAGTCGGGCCAGCTCGTCCGCGAACGCGCCGCGCTCGGCGTCGTCCTTCGCGGTCTCGCCGGGGTTGAACCGCAGGTTTTCGAGGAGCGTGACCTCGCCGTCGCCGAGCCCGGCGACGGTGGCCTTCGCGCTCTCGCCCACGGTGTCCGTGGCGAACTCCGTCTTCTTCGCGGAGTCCCCGAGCAGTTCGCCCAGCCGGCGCGCCACCGGCGCGAGCGAGAACGCCGGCTCCGGGGCGCCCTTGGGGCGGCCGAGGTGGGAGGCGACGACCACCCGCGCGCCGGCCTCGGCCAGCTTGGCGATCGTCGGGGCGACGGCGCGGATGCGGCCGTCGTCCGTGATGGTGGTGCCGTCGAGCGGCACGTTGAGGTCGGCGCGGACGAAGACCCGCTTGCCGGCGATGCCTTCGCCGAGGAGGTCGTCGAGCGTCTTCATGGAGGCTCCTGCGTCACTGCTGACACCGCACGCGCACCGCCGCGGAGCGGCGCGCGCGGCGGCCTGGTCGTCGGAACGAGCGGGGTCCCGCCGCCGCGAGGCGGCCGGACCCCGGCCCACGTGAGGTGCGCGGGGCGCCGCGGCGCCCCGTCTGCCGCCCGGCGTGGCCGGCACGGCGGGTACGGCGCGCTAGAGGCGCTCGCCGACGAAGGAGGTGATGTCGACCAGGCGGTTGGAGTAGCCCCACTCGTTGTCGTACCAGCCGACGATCTTGACCTGCTTGCCCTGCGCCATCGTCAGCAGGGAGTCGAAGGTGCAGGACGGCGCGGTGTTGACGATGTCCGAGGAGACGATCGGGTCCTCGGTGTACTCCAGGACGCCCTTGAGCTGGCCCTGGGCTGCCTTCTGGTACGCGGCGTTGACCTCGTCCCGGGTGACCTCACGGCTCAGCTCGACGACCAGGTCGGTGACGGAGCCGGTGGGCACCGGCACGCGCATGGCGATGCCGTCCAGCTTGCCCTTGAGCTGCGGCAGGACGAGCGCGGTGGCCTTCGCGGCGCCGGTGGTGGTCGGGATGATGTTCTCGGCGGCGGCGCGGGCGCGGCGCAGGTCCTTGTGCGGGAAGTCGAGGATGCGCTGGTCGTTGGTGTAGGCGTGGACGGTGGTCATCATGCCCTGCACGATGCCGAAGTTCTCGTCGAGCACCTTGGCCATCGGCGCGACGCAGTTCGTCGTACACGAGGCGTTGGAGATGATGTGGTGCTCGGCCGGGTCGTAGGAGTCCTCGTTGACCCCCATCACGATGGTGATGTCCTCGCCCTTGGCGGGCGCGGAGATGATGACCTTCTTGGCCCCGGCGTCCAGGTGCTTCTTCGCGTCCGCGGCCTTGGTGAAGATGCCGGTGGACTCGATGACGACGTCCACGCTCAGGTCGCCCCAGGGCAGGTTCGCCGGGTCGCGCTCGGCGAGCATCTTGATGGGGCGGCCGTCGACGGTGATGGCGTCGTCGGTGTGGCTCACCTCGGCCTTGAGCTTGCCGAGCAGGGTGTCGTACTTCAGCAGGTGTGCGATGGTCGCGGCGTCACCCAGGTCGTTGAACGCCACGACCTCGATGTCCGCACCCTGCTCCAGGATGGCGCGGAAGTAGTTGCGGCCGATGCGGCCGAAGCCGTTGATGCCTACGCGGATCGTCACGAACCGATCTCCTCGTTGGTACGCCGGTCCTTGGTCGACCGGTGCTCTGACTGGGAATCCCCGACCACTGCCGACCCTACCGCTTCCGCCCCCGTGCGGCGGCCCGGACCCCGCCGGTGACGCGGACGGCGGCCCGTACCCCTCGGTAGGGGTGCGGGCCGCCGCCGCGATCCGGCGTCGTCGCCGGTCAGCGCGCCTGTGTCAGCGCCTCAGATGGGACAGTGCACGGCTCAGAAGAGCGGCGCGTGCGGCCTTGTCGCGGAGGTGCTCGACGCCGAAGCCGACGAGCACGGTGTCGCGGGTGGAGACGGCCGCGTAACTCTCGAAGAGCTTGCCGGAACGGGCCCAGTCGGCGTCGGCCGCGGGGCTGCCGGGCGGCGGTCCGGGCGTCGACCAGGCGCCGAGTCCGCTCTCGAAGCCCTCGGTGTCGCGCTCGGCGCCGCCGACCACGACGGCGGTGTCGTCGGCGAAGACGCCGCTGCCGCCGGTGCCCGGGTCGGTGACGTACGACAGGGACAGCTCGACCTGCTTGCCGGCGTAGGCGGAGAGGTCGTACGAGACCTCCTGCCAGCCGCCGGAGGAGTCGGTCAGGCCGTGCCACGCGCCGCTGGTACCGCTCGCGGTGCAGCCGTCCGCACCCTGGGTGAGGTACTGGCGCAGGAACGGGTGGGCCTGGATGAAGAAGCCCTGGCCGCACTCCTCGGGCACCTGGTCGGTGGTGGCGCCGCCGGCCTCCGGCAGCGTCGTCCAGTCCGCGCCGCCGGCGGTGCGGGCCTCCAGCAGCACGAAGTCGTAGCCGCCCTCGGTGTCCCAGTTGATCGCGGTGCGCAGGGCGGGCGCCTCGGCGGCGGTGACGCCGGTGAGGTCGACGGTGCGGGTGAGCCGCTGCCAGTCGTTGTTCTCGTGCCCGGCGACGGTCATCCACTCGCCCTCGTACGGCGCGTACGGGTTGACGCCGCCCTGGTACGCCCCCGCCTGCGCGGAGCCGAACTGCGGGAAGTCGGCGGGCGGAAGCACGTCGGAGGTGACGGTGTACGCCCCCGCGCCGTCGAGCGGGTTGCCCGCGGCGTCGCCGAGGCTCCCGGCGGCGCCGCGCAGGGCGCCTGCGCCGGTGAAGGCGTCGGGGCCGACGGTGGCGGAGCGGGAGTAGGCGCCCAGGTAGTACTGGCTGAAGTCGTCGGTCTCGGCCCGGCCGACGAGCGCGTCACCGCCGGCCCGCTCGCCGGCCTCGACCAGCTTGCCGCCCTCGTTGAGGTAGGCGCGCAGGGCGAGCTGGGTGTCTCCGCCGGGGGCGCCGGCGGCGGTGTAGTGGACGACGCTGCGGAAGTGGCCGAGCACGCCGAGGGCGTGCGGCGGCCCCTGGGTGGTGACGTCCCAGACGGCGGCGGAGCGGCCGGACGCGCGCAGGGCGTCGACGTAGGTACGGGCGTGGCGGGCCTCGGCGCCCTCCTCGGCGACGACGAGGGTGTCGGCGCGGGGGCGCTCGGCGACGGTGAACGTGAAGTGCTCGCCGGCCGTGCGCTTGCCCGCGCGGGTGCGGCCGGTGAACCAGACCTCGACCTCGTCGCCGGGCCGGACGTCCTCGACCTCGGCGCGGTACTCGTCGAAGTGGATGTTGTCCTCGCCGCCGTAGGTCCCGCCGCCCTTCCAGGGCCTGACGTCCTCGTCGCGGGTGCGGCCGCCGTTGACGCGGTAGTTCAGCTCCTTGTCCCGTACGGACTTGCGGGCGACGACGGAGACTTCCTGGTCCGCCGAGGTGCCGGCGCCGTGCCGGCCGCGGGCGTAGGAGACGGCGAAGTCGTCCACGGTGAAGTCGGGGGCCTCGATGCCTACGGAGGACGACGGCCGGTCGGGGTGGGCGGCGGTCTCGGCGACGGAGAGGGCGAAGGGGATGTTCTTGGCGAACTCGTCCTGGATCAGCTTCTCGTCGTCGGGGAAGTTGAAGCCGGACTGGCAGTCGCGGGGGTTCCAGGGGTCGTCGGGGTCGAGCGCGGACGCCGTCTGGCAGGTCGTCATCTCCGGGGTGAACATCATCATCCCGTTGACGTTGGCGGCGTGGCCGTCGGCTTCGCCGTTGGTGGTGTACAGCTCGGAGGAGACCTGGGGGCGGTAGCCGGGGACGGCGGAGTTCTCCGGGGTGCCGGCGAGCGAGCGGTAGAGCACGTCGTCGGGGGTGTCGGTGGCGACCTGCCAGCCGACGCCGTAGAGGATCAGCTCGGCGGCGGAGTGGTAGTTGATCCCGTACTCGAAGCCGATGCGCTTCTGGAAGGCGTCGATGGCGCGGGTCTCGGGCTCGGAGCCGGGTCCGGCGCCGCGGTAGGTCTCGCTGCGCGGGCTGGGCGAGGACCCCTCGTTGTCGTAGCCCCACTTGTAGGCGAAGTTGCGGTTCAGGTCGATGCCGTCGCCGGTGGTGTACTGGCCGTCGCCGTTGACGTCGCGCATGTTCTTGCGCCAGAGGCGGGCGCCGTCGGGGTCGTGCGTCCAGTCGTAGCCGTCGGGGTTGGCGGACAGGACGAACCACAGCTCGGTGGAGTCGACGATCCCGGTGAGCTTGCGGTCCTCGCCGTAGCCGTCGAGGAAGTGGTGCAGCAGCCGGCGCGTCATCTCCGGGGTGATCCACTCGCGGGCGTGCTGGTTGGACATGTAGAGCACGGCGGGCCTGGCGCCGTCCCGGACGGACTTGGCGCCCTTGGTGAGCTTCAGGGCGAGGATGTCGCGGCCCTGGAGGGTCTTGCCGAGGGAGACGAGCTTGGTGAGCTTCGGGTACTGCCGGGCGATCCCGACCAGCTCCTCCTGGAGCCCGCCCGCGCCGGTGTACGGGCGGAAGACACCGTCGGCCGCGGCCTCGGTGCGCGCCTCGGCGCGGGCCGGGACGGTGCGTTCGTTGAGGTCGACGCCCTGCCGCTCCAGCTTCGCGGCCTGCGCGTCGGTGAGGAACAGCTCGACCTCGGCGGTGCCGCGGGCCGGGGCCTGCTCGCCGAGTTCGTGGGCGTCCTGCCCGGCGGCCAGCAGCAGCGGGACCTGGGCGCGGGTGACGTCCGCGGTGAAGACCTTGACCTCGTCGCCGCCCGCGGCGGCCGTCGCCGGCCCCTCGGCGCCGGCGGCGGCACCGGCGGTGGGCGCGGCGGCGAGGCCGCCGAGCAGCAAGGCGGCTGATGCGAGGATCGCGCTCGCTCTTCGTCTCATGTGCCCCTCTTTGGGTTGTCTGTCTCGTGGACGAACAGCAGCAAGGCTGGGGGTTACCCATGTCCACGTCAAGGTGCCGGAGGGGTGAAGAAACCGCGGTGCCGCCGCGGGTGAGGGATCGTCAGAAAGGGGCGTGGACGGGGTGGGGCGGGTGGGCGCGTCAGCCCACCATCTCCTCGGTGAGGCTCGCCTCCGTGCCGGGGATGCCCAGGTCACCGGCCCGCTTGTCGGCCATCGCGAGCAGCCTGCGGATACGTCCCGCGACCGCGTCCTTCGTCAGCGGCGGGTCGGCGAGGGCACCCAGCTCCTCCAGCGACGCCTGCTTGTGCTCCATGCGCAGCCGGCCGGCCGCCGCCAGGTGCTCCGGCACCTCGTCGGCCAGGATCTCCAGCGCGCGCTGCACCCGCGCGCCGGCCGCGACCGCCGCGCGCGCGGAGCGGCGCAGGTTGGCGTCGTCGAAGTTGGCCAGCCGGTTGGCCGTGGCGCGCACCTCGCGGCGCATCCGGCGCTCCTCCCAGGCCAGCACCGATTCGTGCGCGCCGAGCCGGGTGAGCAGGGCGCCGATGGCGTCCCCGTCCCGTACGACCACGCGGTCCACGCCGCGCACCTCGCGGGCCTTGGCGGGGATGCTGAGCCGGCGGGCGGCGCCGACCAGGGCGAGGGCCGCCTCCGGGCCGGGGCAGGTGACCTCCAGCGAGGAGGAGCGGCCGGGCTCGGTCAGCGAGCCGTGGGCGAGGAAGGCGCCGCGCCAGGCGGCCTCCGCGTCGCAGGTGGCGCCGGAGACGACCTGCGGGGGCAGCCCGCGGATGGGCCGGCCGCGGCCGTCGACCAGGCCCGTCTGCCGGGCCAGTTGCTCACCGCCGGCGACCACGCGGACCACGTACCGGCTGCTGCGGCGCAGTCCGCCCGGAGCCATGACGATCATCTCCGAGCCGTGCCCGAAGATCTCCAGGATGTCCTTCTTCAGCCGGCGCGCGGCGACCCCGGTGTCCAGCTCGGCCTCGATCACGATCCGGCCGCTGACGAGGTGCAGCCCGCCGGCGAACCGCAGCGTGGCCGAGACCTCCGCCTTGCGGCAGCACGTCCGGGTCACGGGGAGCCGCGAGATCTCGTCCTTCACCGCTGCCGTCATCGCCATGGCCCGATCCTTCCATGCATCCGAAAAATACGGTCGTACGCGGCGGCCAGCAGCTCCGGATCGTGCCGGGGAGTCCCGTCGGTCCGTGCCACCGGCGCCAGCTCGACCGAGCCCTCAAGCTCTTTCGCAGCCTCGCGCAACCCGTCGCGCTCTGCCGCACCGGGCACTGCATCCTTGTCGGCCAGCACCACGTCGAGGGCGAGTTTAGGGGCGTGTCGTCGCAAAACCTCCAAATGACGCCGCGGGGAAAATCCGTCCGTTTCCCCCGGCTGCGGGGCGAGGTTCAGGGAGAGGACCTTGCGGGCCTTGGTCTCCACCAGGGCGCGGCGCAGGTCGGGCACCAGCAGGTGCGGGATGACGGAGGAGAACCAGGAGCCCGGGCCGAGCACCACCCAGTCCGCCTCGCGGACGGCCTCGACGGCGGCCGGGACGGCCGGCGGGTCGGCGGGCACCAGGTGGACCTGCTGCACCTCGCCGGGCGTGAGGGCCACGCTGGCCTGGCCGGCCACGGTGGTGACCTCGTCGGGCCGCTCCGGGGTGTGGCCGCGCACGTCGGCGCGCAGCTCCAGCGCCACCGCCGACATCGGCAGCACCCGGCCGTGCGCGCCCAGGAGCGTACCGACCAGGTCGAGGGCCTGGACGTGGTCGCCGAGCTGCTCCCAGAGCGCGACGATCAGCAGATTTCCGACTGCGTGGTCGTGCAGCTCGCCCTGGCTGGTGAAGCGGTGCTGGATGACGCGGGACCAGGTCTGGCCCCAGTCGTCGTCGCCGCAGAGCGCCGCCAGCGCCTTGCGCAGGTCGCCCGGCGGCAGCACCCCCAGCTCGGCGCGGAGCCGGCCGGACGAGCCGCCGTCGTCGGCGACCGTGACGACGGCGGTGAGATCGCCGGTGATCCGGCGCAGCGCGGCGAGGGAGGCCGACAGGCCCATCCCCCCGCCGAGCGCGACCACCTTCGGCTGCGAACCGGGCCTGCGGGCGACCCGGCGGCGCAGCCGGAGGTTCCGGCCGCCGGCGATCCGGCTCACTCGCGCCCCATGTCCCGGTGGACGACGACGGTCTCGATGCCGTCCGAGGCGAGCCGGCGGGCCAGCCGCTCGGACATCGCGACGGAGCGGTGCTTGCCGCCGGTACAGCCGACGGCGATGGTCACGTACCGCTTGCCCTCGCGCCGGTAGCCCTCGGTGACCAGGTGCATCAGCTCCGCGTACCCGTTGAGGAACTCCTTGGCGCCGGGCTGGTTGAAGACGTACTGCGCGACGTCCTCGTTCAGCCCCGTGAACTGGCGCAGCTCGGGGACCCAGTGCGGGTTCGGCAGGAAGCGGCAGTCCACCACCAGGTCGGCGTCCACCGGCAGGCCGTACTTGTAGCCGAAGGACATCACCGTGGCGCGCAGCTCGGGCTCCTCGCCGCCGGCGAACTGGGCGTCCATCTTGGCGCGCAGCTCGTGCACGTTCAGGCTGGAGGTGTCGATCACCAGGTCGGCGTCGCCGCGCAGCTCGCGCAGCAGGTCGCGTTCGGCGGCGATGCCGTCGAGGATCGTGCCGTCGCCCTGGAGGGGGTGCGGACGGCGTACGGACTCGAAGCGGGCCACCAGCGAGTTGTCCGACGCCTCCAGGAAGACGATGCGCCGGGGGACCTGCTTCGCCTTCAGGTCGGCCAGGGACTCCTTGAGGTTGTCGAAGAAGCGCCGGCCGCGGACGTCCACGACGACCGCGATCCGCGCCACGTTCCCCTGCGAGCGGGCGCCCAGCTCCACCATGGTGGGGATGAGGGCCGGCGGCAGGTTGTCCACGACGAACCAGCCGAGGTCCTCCAGGCACTTCGCGGCCGTGCTCCGGCCGGCGCCCGACATCCCGGAGATGATCACCAGCTCGGGGATGCCCGCCTGCCCGGAGTCACCCGTCTCGCCCGGCCCGGCGACCAGGTCGCCCGTGGTCACGGCGGTCTCGTCGGTTTGCTCTGTCCCGTTGTCGTTCATCGCTCTGTCCCCCGGTCCTCACTCGTCCATGATCTCTCCGGTGGCGGTGTTGACCGCCGGCGCGGCCGGTGCCGCCTGTGCAAGGGTCGCGGCGATGGTTTCGGCCGTCTTGCGGCCGATGCCGGGAACCTCACAGATCTGCTCAATAGTCGCAGCTCTGAGCCGTTTCACCGAACCGAAGTGCTTCAGCACCGCCCGGCGGCGGCTCTCCCCCAGACCGGGCACGTCGTCCAGCGGCCCGGCCCGCATGCTCCTGGCCCGCTTCTTGCGCTGGTAGGCGATGGCGAAGCGGTGGGCCTCGTCCCGTACGCGCTGGAGCATGTACAGGCCCTCGCTGCTGCGCGGCAGGATGACGGGGTCGTCGCTGTCCGGCAGCCACACCTCTTCGAGGCGCTTGGCCAGGCCGACGACGGCCACGTCGTCCACGCCCAGCTCGCCGAGGGCCTTCTTGGCGGCGGCGACCTGCGGCTGGCCGCCGTCGACGACCACGAGCTGCGGCGGGTACGCGAACTTCTTCGGCCGCCCGGTGTCGGGATCCCGGCCGGCGGGACCGTCGGCGGGCCCGTCCGCGGGGGCGTCCGCGAGGGCGTCCGCGAGGGCGTCCGTGGGAGCGTCCTCCCGCCCGCGCTCGGCCGCCGCCTCGGCCTCCGGGTCGCCCCACTCCCCCGTCTTCTGCTTCTCCTGCACGTACCGCCGGAACCTGCGGGTGATCACCTCGTGCATCGCGCGCACGTCGTCCTGGCCGGTGAAGCCCTTGATCTCGAAGCGGCGGTACTCGCTCTTGCGGGCCAGACCGTCCTCGAAGACGACCATGGAACCGACGACGTCGTCGCCCTGGAGATGCGAGATGTCGTAGCACTCGATGCGCAGCGGCGCGGAGTCCAGCTCCAGCGCCTCGGCGATCTCCTCCAGCGCCCGGGAGCGGGTGGTCAGGTCCGAGGCGCGCTTGGTCTTGTGCAGGACGAGGGCCTGCTGCGCGTTCCGCGCGACCGTGGCGAGCAGGTCCTTCTTGTCGCCGCGCTGCGGCACCCGCAGGTCCACGCGGGACCCGCGGCGCTCGGCCAGCCACTCCCGTACGGGCCCGGCGGGCTCCGGCAGCGCCGGGACCAGCACCTCGCGCGGGATGACCTCGCCCTGCTCGTCGCCGTAGAGCTGCTGGAGCGCGTGCTCGACGAGGCCCGCGCTGCCGACGGCCTCCACCCGGTCGGTGACCCAGCCGCGCTGGCCGCGGACCCGGCCGCCGCGGACGTGGAAGATCTGCACCGCCGCCTCCAGCTCGTCCTCGGCCAGGGCGACCAGGTCGGCGTCGGTGGCGTCGGCGAGGACGACCGCGTTCTTCTCCATGGCGCTCTTCAGCGCCCCTATGTCGTCACGCAGCCGCGCGGCCTTCTCGTACTCCATCTCCTCGGCGGCCTCGTGCATCTGCCGTTCGAGACGCTTGAGGTACGCGCCCGTGCGGCCGGCCATGAAGTCGCAGAACTCCTCGGCCAGCTCCCGGTGCTCCGCGGGCGAGACCCGGCCGACGCAGGGCGCGGAGCACTTGCCGATGTACCCCAGCAGGCAGGGCCGGCCGATCTGCGCGCTGCGCTTGAACACCCCGGCGGAACACGTGCGCACGGGAAAGGCGCGCAGCATCAGGTCGACGGTCTCGCGGATCGCCCACGCGTGCGCGTACGGCCCGAAGTAGCGCACGCCCTTGCGCTTGGGCCCGCGCATGACCTGCACCCGCGGGAACTCCTCGTTGAGCGTGACGGCGAGGGAGGGATAGCTCTTGTCGTCGCGGTACTTGACGTTGAACCGCGGGTCGTAGTGCTTGATCCAGGTGTACTCCAGTTGGAGCGCCTCGACCTCCGTGGCCACCACGGTCCACTCCACCGAGGAAGCGGTGGTGACCATCGTGCGCGTGCGCTGGTGCAGTCCGGCGAGGTCCTGGAAGTACGACGAGAGCCGCTGGCGCAGGCTCTTCGCCTTGCCGACGTAGATGACCCGGCCGTGCTCGTCCCGGAACCTGTAGACCCCCGGAGAGTCGGGAATCTGCCCGGGCTTGGGACGGTAGCTGGACGGATCTGCCATGGTCCCCACCCTACTGTCGGCCACTGACGCCGGGCCGTCCGTCCGCGCCCGTGTACCGAGCCCGCGACAGTCCGGTGACCGTATGGTCGCCGGTGCGTGCCCGTGTTGCCTCCGGCGGGCCTGCGGGCCGCGGTCGGACCGTACGCTGGGCGCATGATCGTGGTTGGTGGAGAGGCCCTGATCGATCTCGTGCCGGCCGGGGGCGGAGACGTGCTTCCCGCGCTGCGGCCGGTGCGCGGCGGCGGGCCGTACAACACGGCGGTGGCGCTGGGGCGGCTCGGGGCGGACGTGGCCTTCGCCTCGCGGGTGTCCACGGACGCCTTCGGGGCGGCGCTGATGGCCGGGCTCGGCGCGGCGGGGGTGGACACCGGCCTCGTACAGCGTGGGGCGGAGCCCACCACGCTGGCCGTCGCCGACATCAGCCCCGACGGCTCCGCGGGCTTCGGCTTCTACGCCGAGGGCACCGCCGACCGGCTGTTCCGGGCGCCGGACGCGCTGCCCGCGAAAGCGCGGGCGCTGGCCGTGGGGACGTGCTCGCTGGTGCTGGAGCCGGGGGCGAGCGCGTACGAGACGCTGCTTCAACGGGCCGCCGCGGACGGGCTGTTCACCCTCCTCGACCCGAACATCAGGGCCGGGCTGATCCCGGACGCCGACGCCTACCGCACCCGCTTCCGCTCCTGGCTGCCGCACGTGGCGCTGCTGAAGCTGTCGGTGGAGGACGCCCAGTGGCTCGCCGGCGGGCGGCCGTGGGCCGAGGCGCTGCCGGAGTGGCTGGCGGCGGGCCCGCGGGCGGCGGTGCTGACCCGCGGCGGCGAGGGGCTGACGGCGGTGACCGCGTCCGGCCCGGAGCGGTACGACGTGCCCGCGCCGCCGGTCGACGTGGTCGACACGATCGGCGCCGGCGACACCGTCAACGCGGCGCTGCTGCACTGGTTCGACGCCCACGGCGCCCTGACGCCCGACGCCCTGGCCGGGCTGGACGCCGCCGGCTGGCACGCCGCGCTCGGCCACGCCGCCCGGGCGGCGGCGGTCACCTGCTCGCGCGCGGGCGCCGAGCCGCCGTACGCGGCGGAGCTGGCCGACGCGGCGGGGCCGGCGAAGCCGGCGGAGGGCTGACACTCTCTCCGGCTCCTCCCGCTCCCCCGGCTCCATCCGCTGCCCCGGCTGCTTGGGGTCGCTTCCGCTCTCCCGGCTGGTTCCGGCTGGTTCCAGCCGGTGCCGCCCGCCGGTGCCGCGGTCGCGGGGACCTGCCGGGCCCCGCGACCGCGCGTCCCGCTAGCGGATGACCGTCACCCGGTCCCCCTGCGTGACCTCGTTGACCGTCACCGTCAGCGTGACCGTCCCCGGCCGCAGCCCCGTCACCTCGCCGGTGGCCGGGTCGTACGCCGCGATGTCACGCCGGTCCGCCTCCCGCGGCGGCCCGATGTGCAGCCGGTCCGTACCCGACCAGTCCGCGCTGACCGGCCAGGCCACCGGCACCTGCCGCGCGCCCTGCGCGACCGACGCCGTCGCCGCCGCCGAGCGGCCGACGCGGACCTCCTCGGGCGCGGTCACCGCCAGGCCGTCCACGTGCGGCCGGGTCTGCACCGAGACCCAGTCGGGCAGCCCGCGGTGCGGCGCGCTCCGCGCCTTGAGCTGCTCGCCGCGCGAGACCTCGTCGACGCCGATCAGCGACCAGCCGGAGAACCCGCCCTCGCCGGGCGGAGTGGAGGGGGACTTCCCGGAGTTGCCGTTGATCAGGTACGGCACGCCGTCGACGTGCTCGGCGTGGAAGGTGCCGACGTGCCCGCCGACGAACGCCGCGCCCTTGCCCGTACGGGCCCGGAAGTCCGCGAGCCAGTCCTCCAGCACCCGCGCCTCCTTGCGGTCGCCGAGCTGGCTGGCGCGCTGCGGCGTCGGATCGCGCGGCGGTACGTGCTGGACGACCGTCACCGAACGCACCGACGGGTCCTCGGCCGCCGCCTCCAACTGCCGCTTCAGCTCCGCGATCTGCGCGTAGCCGCCGCCGCGGAGGGTCAGCGAGGAGGTGTCGAGGGTCAGGAAACGGGTGCCCTTGTGGTCGAACGTCCGCTGCGCGGGGCCGAACTCGGCGACGAAGTTGGCGACCGAGCCGCCCATCACCTCGTGGTTGCCAGGCACGTAGTACCAGGGCACGGCGTCGCCCAGCTCCTCCTCCAGTATCGTGCGGGCGAACTTCAGGTCCTCGGGCGAACCCTCGTCGACCAGGTCGCCGTTGATGACCAGGAAGTCCGGCCGGGCCGCCCTGATCTCCTGAAGCGTGCGCCGGGTCTGCCGGACGAGGGCGCTGTCCGGCTCGCGGGCGACGAACTGCGCGTCGGACATCACCGCGTACCGCCAGTCCCGGTCCGCCGTCTCGGCACCGGGGTCGATCAGCGGGTCGCGGTGGGCCGGCGTGCGCGGCAGGTCGACCTCGGGCGGGCTCTGCGCGGTCAGCTCGTCTATGGCCACCTCGCTGCTGTACTGGCTGGCGGGCTTGGCCTCCGCGAGATAGAAGCGGAAGACGGACAGCGGGTACTGCGTGCCCTCCGGGACCTGGAAGACCACCTGCCGCCAGCCCTGCCAGGTGACGTAGTCGCCGCGGAGCACCAGGTCGGCGCCCGCACCGTCCTTGAGCTGGAGCGACGGCCAGGCGCCCTTGCCGTCGCCCTTGATCCACAGCCCGAAGCTCAGCGGCTGGCCGGGGATGTCGATGCGCTGCGGGGGCGTGACGTAGGCGGCGCGGGTGGCGGTGGACTGGGAGAAGTCGTACGTGATCTTCATCCCGGCGCCCGTGTGGCCCTCGGGCTCCGGGGCGAGCGAGCCGGTGGCGCGGGCGGTGGAGAACTTCCAGTCGGCCGCGTCCTCGAAGTCCGCCAGCTCCGCCTCGGTGAGGCCGACGGTCAGCGCGACATGCGTGACCTTCCCCTGCACGGTCGCCTTGAGCACGCCGGACGCCGTCGGCTCGGCGGTGCGGGCGCGGACGGTGAAGCCGCCGCCGCGCGTGTCCGGGGCGATGTCGAAGAGCGCGCGGTCGTAGTCGAGGCGTACGTCGGCGGGGTCGATCGGTGCACTGGCGCCGTGGGCGTCGCGGCCGACGAAGCCGAACGCCGCCTCGTCCTGCGGGTCGGCGAGGCCGACACGCTCGCCGGTGGGCGTGATCCGCTCCAGCCGGTCCAGGACGGTCAGTTCGACGCTCCCGTCCGCGCCGCCGCGGCGGGCGGTGACCTTCGCGGTGCCGCCTCGGCGGGCGGTGAAGGTGCCGTCGCGGTCGACGGTGCCGACGTCGGGGCGGGTGCTGTACCAGGACGGGCGGCCGTCGGCCGGGCCGTACGTCTCGTCGTAGCCGGCGGCGTCGAGATCGCGGGTCAGGCCCGGGAAGACCCGGTCGGGGTGGCCGCCGGGCACCGGGTCGGCGCCGGGCGCGAGCGCCGGGTCGGCGGCGGTGGCGACGCGGAAGTCCTTGAGCTTGCCGCTGCCGCCGGGGGCGGTGAACGCCAGGCCGTTGGGGACCTCCCGCTCCTCGCCGTCGGACGGCGAGTTCTCCACGAACCGCTCGTCGGAGCCGGGCGCGCGGGCGACGAGGGTGGAGGAACCGCCGCCGTCGAGGTTCAGCGCGTCGTACGCGCCGAGGGCGTCCATCATCTTCGCCAACTGCGTGAGCGTGACGCCGCCGGCGTCCGCCTGGCGGCCGTCGACGGTCAGCACGTGCATGGTGCCGCCGTCCCGCGAGAAGCCGACCGCGGTGCGGGGGGCGGCGGTGTTGTTCGGCCGGCCCTCCCAGTCCTGCGGTACGCCGTCCTCCACGAGGACGCCGCGTCCGCCGACCGCGGTACGGGGCACGGGGCTGCCGTCGTCGGTGCGTACGTCGTACTCCACCTGCACGGCGTCGCCGGGCCGGAGCTGGGCGAGGACCTTGGCACCGGTGTCGCGGCCGACCAGCACCGTGGTGCCTTCCGGTATCGCGCCCTTGCCGGGACCGCCGGTCACCTCGGCGACCTTGCCCTCCCGCACGGCGACCTCGGTGACCTC
Source organism: Streptomyces sp. 184 (assembly GCF_045781775.1). Lineage (NCBI taxonomy): Bacteria > Bacillati > Actinomycetota > Actinomycetes > Kitasatosporales > Streptomycetaceae > Streptomyces > Streptomyces sp. 184. The sequence continues at coordinate 5,566,989 of NZ_CP123230.1, forward strand.
GGTGGCGCCGTCGACCGTCAGGGCGCGGTCGGCCTCGCCCCACTGGGCGTTGTACGCGCCGATGCCGTCGGCGGGGACGTTGGCGGCGTTGTACCCGCCGAGGGGGTGCTCGCCGTCGGGGAGGGTGACGGTGCCGTCGAAGTAGAGGTCGAGCACGCGGCCCGCCTGGTCGGGGCCCACGCCGACCGCCTCGGAGACGCCGGGTGCGGGCGAGTGGGTGGCGCGGCCCTCCTCGACGCCGGGGCCCAGCGGCGCGCCGGTCTCGTTGATGTCGAAGAAGTCGGCGTTGATCGCGGCGACGGTGGTGCGGCCCGGGCCGGGGTCGTGCTCGGCGGCCAGTTCGGAGACGGGCGCACGCTCGGCGACCTTGCCGCCGAGGTAGTCGACGCGGGTGCCGGCGCCCAGGTCGACGCTGAGCGCGTCGGCCTTGAGCCACTTGTCGGTCTCCAGCCGCTCGAAGGAGGTCAGTTCCATGCCGGGGGCGACGGGCCGGGAGGTGGAGGCGATGTCCATGCCCTCGCCGGCGGGCACGGAGACGGGACCGGCGGCACCGGCCGCCCCGGCGGTCCGCTCCTGGCCTGCGGCGACCGCGGGCGCCGCCCCGAGGAGCAACAAGGAAGCCGCCGCTGCCGCGACGGCCCTGGGTCGGAAGGGTTTACTGCGTACTCCCGCTCTGAGCACGTTTTCTCCTTGGAACGACACGGGAACGCACGCTTCTTGCGCACGGCGGGCCACAGCCTGGCAGTGGAAAGTGGTCTACACCAGAGGGCGCGCGCAAACTCCGACCGAACAATTGCCGCCGCGGGTCCGCCATTTGAGATCGCGTCAGACAGGTCCGTACCAGGTGGGAGGCGGTGGGCGTGTCGGCGTGACAGCGCCGTGCGCGGGCGCCGCCGAGGCGAGGCGGGCAGGGCGGCGCGGGGCGCGGCGGCACGACGGCTGCCGGTCATACGCCGGACCGGCGCGTCGGCCGCACTACTTGGCCCGCGTGGGGCGTGTCGGAGTGACAACGCGTGCGAGGCGGCACGCGGATGACACCGCCCGGACGAGGCGGCCCGCGCCGAGGACGCGGCGGGCCGCTCGCCGGGCCGGGCTCTCAGCCGCCTCGCTTGGCCGCCGTCTTCTTCGCCGCCGCTTTCTTCGCCGTCGCCTTCTTGGCGGGAGCCTTGGCCGCCGTCGCCTTCGCGCCCGCCGCCGCCTTCTTGGCGGTCACCCGCTTCCGCGCGGGCGGCGAGTCGCTCACCCGGTCGCCCAGGATGTCCCGCAGGAACTTCCCGGTGTGGCTGGCCGGCACCGCCGCCACCTCCTCAGGCGAGCCCTCCGCCACCACCAGGCCGCCACCGCTGCCGCCCTCCGGACCGAGGTCGACGACCCAGTCGGCGGTCTTGATGACGTCCAGGTTGTGCTCGATGACGATCACCGTGTTGCCCTTCTCGACCAGCCCGGTGAGCACCCCGATCAGCTTCTTGATGTCCTCGAAGTGCAGCCCCGTCGTGGGCTCGTCCAGCACGTACACCGTGCGGCCCGTCGAGCGCTTCTGCAACTCGCTCGACAGCTTCACCCGCTGCGCCTCGCCGCCGGACAGCGTCGGCGCCGGCTGGCCCAGCCGCACGTACCCGAGGCCCACCTCGTTGAGCGTCCTCAGGTGGCGCGCGATGGCCGGCACCGCCTCGAAGAACGCGAGCGCCTCCTCGATCGGCATGTCCAGCACCTCGGCGATGGACTTGCCCTTGTAGTGCACGTCCAGGGTCTCGCGGTTGTACCGCGCCCCGTGGCAGACCTCGCACGGCACGTACACGTCCGGGAGGAAGTTCATCTCGATCTTGATCGTGCCGTCGCCCGAGCAGTTCTCGCAGCGGCCGCCCTTGACGTTGAAGGAGAAGCGGCCCGGCTGGTAGCCGCGGACCTTCGCCTCCGTCGTCTCCGCGAACAGCTTGCGGACGTGGTCGAAGACGCCGGTGTACGTCGCGGGGTTGGAGCGGGGCGTACGGCCGATGGGCGACTGGTCGACGTGCACCACCTTGTCCACCAGGTCGTCCCCGTCGACCCGGGTGTGCCGGCCGGGCACGCTCCGCGCGCCGTTCAGCTCGCGCGCGAGGTGCGTGTACAGGATGTCGTTGACCAGCGTCGACTTGCCCGACCCCGAGACGCCCGTGACCGCCGTGAGCACCCCGAGCGGGAACGCCACGTCGATGTCCTGGAGATTGTTCTCCCGCGCCCCGCGGACGACGAGCTGCCGCTTGCCGTCGACGGGCCGCCGGATGTCCGGCGTCGGGATCTCCCGTTTCCCCGACAGGTACTGCCCGGTGACCGACGCCTCGTTGTCCAGCAGCTCCTTCAGCGAGCCGCTGTGCACCACCTTGCCGCCGTGCTCGCCGGCGCCCGGGCCGATGTCGACGACCCAGTCGGCGGTCTTGATGGTGTCCTCGTCGTGCTCGACGACGATCAGCGTGTTCCCCAGGTCCCGCAGCCGGACCAGGGTCTCGATCAGCCGGTGGTTGTCCCGCTGGTGCAGGCCGATGGACGGCTCGTCCAGCACGTACAGCACGCCGACGAGGCCGGAGCCGATCTGCGTGGCGAGCCGGATGCGCTGGGCCTCGCCGCCGGAGAGGGTGCCGGCGGCGCGGTTGAGCGACAGGTAGTCCAGGCCCACGTCGACCAGGAAGCGCAGCCGCTCGTTGACCTCCTTCAGCACCCGCTCGGCGATCGTCTTCTCCCGGTCGGTCAGCTCCATGGCGCCGAGGAAGTCGGCGCAGTCGCTGATCGACATCGCCGAGATGTCGGCGATCGACCGGCCCTGCACCGTGACCGCGAGGACGACCGGCTTCAGCCGCGTCCCGTTGCAGGTCGGGCAGGGGACCTCCCGCATGTACCCCTCGAAGCGCTCGCGGCTGGCGTCGCTCTCCGCCTCCGCGTGCCGCCGCTTGACGAACGGCACGGCGCCCTCGAAGGACGTGGTGTACGACCTCTCGCGCCCGTACCGGTTGCGGTAGCGCACCTCGATCTTGGTCCGGTGCCCCTGGAGCAGCGCCTTCTGCGCCCGCTGCGGTAGCCCCGCCCACGGGATGTCGGTGCGGAAGCCGAGGTCGTCGGCGAGCGCGCCGACGAGCCGGGCGAAGTAGTCCTTGGTGTGGCCGTGCGACCACGGGTGGATGGCGCCCTCGTCCAGCGACTTGTCCGGGTCGGGGACGATCAGCTCCGGGTCGACCTCCATCCGGCTGCCGATGCCCGTGCAGTCGGGGCAGGCGCCGAACGGCGAGTTGAACGAGAAGGAACGCGGCTCCATCTCCTCGAACGACAGGTCGTCGTACGGGCAGTAGAGATGCTCGGAGTACATCCGCTCGCGCTCCGGGTCGTCCTCGTCCAGGTCGACGAAGTCGAGGATGACCATGCCGCCGGAGAGCCCGAGGGCGGTCTCGACGGAGTCGGTCAGCCGCCGCTTGGCGCTCTCCTTGACCGTGAGGCGGTCGACGACCACCTCGATCGTGTGCTTCTCCTGCTTCTTCAGCTTGGGCGGGTCGGTCAGCGACGACGTCTGCCCGTCGACCCGCGCCCGGCTGTACCCCTTCGACTGGAGGTCGGAGAAGAGGTCCACGAACTCGCCCTTGCGCTCGCGCACCAGCGGCGACAGCACCTGGAAGCGGCTGCCCTCGGGCAGCGCGAGGACCTTGTCCACGATGGCCTGCGGCGACTGCCGGGTGATCGGCCGGCCGCACTCCGGGCAGTGCGGCTTGCCGATACGGGCGAAGAGCAGCCGCAGGTAGTCGTAGACCTCGGTGATCGTGCCGACCGTGGACCGCGGGTTGCGCGAGGTGGACTTCTGGTCGATCGAGACGGCCGGCGACAGGCCCTCGATGAAGTCGACGTCCGGCTTGTCCATCTGGCCGAGGAACTGCCGGGCGTAGCTGGACAGCGACTCGACGTAACGGCGCTGGCCCTCGGCGAAGATCGTGTCGAACGCCAGGGACGACTTGCCGGACCCCGAGAGTCCCGTGAAGACGATGAGGGAGTCGCGGGGCAGGTCGAGCGAGACGTTCTTCAGATTGTGCTCGCGAGCGCCACGGACGAGGAGACGGTCGGCCACGCCGGTCGGACCTTTCTGAGGAGCGGCGGGGACCGTCCGGAACGGGCGGCACCCCTTGTCAAGCGTATGGGGGTGGCCGCGAAGCTGTCCGCAGCTTTCTCCCATCGAGCCACACGCTAACGTCTGGGTCTGACAACGAAGCCCGGCCCAGCATTCCCACCCGCTCGCCTCCAGGGGATCCGATGACAGAAAGCGCAGGTCGCACGTACGACCCCGTACGCGACATGGCAACCCTACGAGCCGCCACCGACAGCCTCCTCGACCGCGCCGCCCGCCTCGGCTCCCTCGGGGACGACGCGGTACGGGCGCCGAGCGCGCTGCCCGGCTGGACCCGCGGCCACGTGCTCGCCCACCTCGCCCGCAACGCGGACGCCCTGGTCAACGTGCTCTCCGGCCGCCCCATGTACGCGAGCGCCGAGGCCCGCGACGCCGACATCGCCGCCGGCGCCCCCCGCCCGCTCGCCGAGCAGCTCGACGACGTACGCGCGAGCGCCGCCCGGCTGGCTCAGACCGCCGGGGCCATCCCGGCGGACGGCTGGTCGGCCCGCTGCGAGCTGCGCGGCGGCGTGACGGATGTCATGGCGCGGATCCCGTTCCGGCGGCTGGTGGAGGTGGAGCTGCACCACGTGGACCTGGACGCGGGCTACACGCTGGACCAGCTCCCGGCCGACTTCGTGAACAGGGAGATCGACTTCCTCACGGCCCGCTTCGCGGGCAACGAGCAGGTGCCGCCCCTGTCACTCTCCGCCCCCGACGGCACCACCTGGACCACGGGCGCCCCGCCGTCCGACGGTGATCGGGTCCTGGTCACCGGCGCCCCGTACGCCCTGATGGGCTGGCTCGCCGGCCGCACCACCGGCACCGGCGTCCGCGCCGAGGGCGGCGCCGTACTGCCGACCCTGCCCCCGCTCTGAGAGGCTGGCCCCATGTCGTACACGGGCAAGGTCACCGTCGGCGGCGCCGCCGACGTGCACGAGCTGACGGACCTGATGATCTCCAAGGTCGCCGTCGGGCCGATGAACAACAACGCCTACCTGCTGCGCTGCCGCGCCACGGACGAGCAGTTGCTCATCGACGCCGCGAACGAGCCCCACACGCTGCTCACCCTCATCGGCCCCGACGGCATCACCTCCGCCGTCACCACCCACGGCCACGGCGACCACTGGCAGGCCCTGAACCCGGTCGTCGCGGCCACCGGCGCCCGCACCTACGCGGGCCGCGCGGACGCCGCCGACATCGACGTCCCCACGGACGTCCTCGTGGACGACGGCGACACGATCACGGTGGGCCGCATCTCCCTCACCGCCCGCCACCTCGTCGGCCACACCCCGGGCTCCATCGCGCTGGTCTACGACGACCCCCACGGCCACCCGCACATCTTCACCGGCGACTGCCTCTTCCCCGGCGGTGTCGGCAACACCTGGGACGATGCGGAACGCTTCGCGTCCCTCCTGCACGACGTGGAGACCAAGATCTTCGCCGCCCTCCCGGACGAGACCTGGGTCTACCCCGGCCACGGCGACGACACCACCCTGGGCGCCGAACGCCCGCACCTACCGGAGTGGCGCGAACGCGGCTGGTGAGGGCGAGGACCCGAGCGGCCGACACCCTCGGCGGAGGTAACCTGTCGCAGCCCCGCACCGACGGGAGGGACCGTGGAGGGAGCCGGTGGACGCCTCGGACGACGCCGGGCGGGTCGTGCGCCCCCAAACGCTTCTGCTTGCCCTGTTCGGCGACCAGGTACTCGGCCGCGACGTGGCCGTCGCCGCGGGCAGCATCATCGCGGTACTGAACCGACTGGGGGTCGGCGAGCACGCCACGCGCGCCACCGTGGCCCGGATGGCACGCCGCGACCTCCTGCGGCCGGTACGCCGTGGCCGTCAGGTCTACTACGGGCTGGCGCCGCGCGGGGTCGCGGTGCTGCGCGACGGCCAGCGCAAGCTGGAGGCCGAGATCGTGGACCGGGAATGGGACGGCCGCTGGACACTGCTGGCGTTCTCCGTGCCGGAGACGCGGCGCGCCGACCGTCACGCGCTGCGCACCCGGCTGGGGTGGGCCGGGTTCGCTCCTCTGCGCAGTGGGCTGTGGGTCTCGCCGGGGACGACGGATGTCTCGCAGGTGCTGTCCGAGCTGGACCTGCTCGACCATGCGGCGGTCTTCCGGGGCGAGGTGGCGATGTGGAGCGACCCGGCGAAGATCGCCCGGGAGGCGTGGGACCTGCGGGCGCTCGCCACGAGCTACCGGGGTTTCCTCGACCGCTGGTCGGGCGGTGTCCTCGGGGAGCTGGACGCACTGTCGCAGCGGACGCGGATGACGGCGGAGTGGTTGCTGCTGATCCGCCAGGACCCGCGGCTGCCGCCGGCGCTGCTGCCGCCGGAGTGGCCGGGTGTGCGGGCACAGGAGATGTTCCGGACCCTTCAGGCCGAGCTGATCGGCCCCGCGGCCGAACTCGCCGCGGCATGGCTCGCGACCATCGCCGACGCAGGGGCACAGCACCGTTCGGCCAATATTTGACACGTCATTGACGGTCGTTTCATAGCTGCCTAACTTGATGCGAGCGGGGCCAGAACTGGAGGCAGCATGACTCGCACCAGAGCCGCCCTGGCCGCCATCGCCAGCGGCTTACTGATCGCCCTTGCCGGCATCGCCGCACCAACGTCGGCAACCGCGGCCCAACTCGTCGAGGTCACCGACTTCGGCGGCAATCCCGGCAATCTGCGTATGCACATCTACGTTCCGGATTCCGCTCCCGCCAGCCCGGCGATCGTTGTCGCCATGCACGGCTGCGGTGGCTCGGGGCCGGGCTTCGCCGGGTCCAGCGAGTTCGTCTCGCTGGCCGATCAGCACGGGTTCGTCGTCATCTACCCGACCGCCACGAAGCAGACGGCGATGGGCAACTGCTTCGACGTGTGGTCACCTGAGTCCAAGACCCACGGCGGCGGCAGCGATCCCGCGTCGATCGTCTCGATGGTCGGCTATGCCGAGCAGCAGTACGGCGGCGACCCGGAACGGGTCTTCGCCACCGGCAGCTCGTCGGGCGGCATGGAGACGCAGGCCCTGCTCGCCGTCTACCCGGACGTGTTCAAGGCCGGGGCGTCGTTCATGGGTGTTCCCTTCACCTGCTTCACGAACGAGGCCGACTTCCCGCCCTGGACGAGCCAGTGCGTGAACGGCAGCATGGACAGGACCCCGCAGCAGTGGGGAGACGCGGTCCGGGCGGCGTACCCGGGCTACAGCGGTGACCGCCCGCGGGTACAGCTCTGGCACGGCACCGCAGACCCCCTCGTGCCGTACCAGCTCCAGCGGGAAGCGGTCGATCAGTGGACCAACGTCTCCGGGCTGAGTCGGACCCCGACATCGACGGACCAGCCGCAGCCCGGCTGGACGCGGGACCGCTTCGCCGACACAAGCGGAACCGTGCAGGTCGAGGCCGTCAGCATCCAGGGCGCCGGCCACAGCCTGCCCATGAGCGGCATGGCCGGCGCGGCCGTGTCGTTCTTCGGCATCGACGGCACCTGACCGCCTGCGGGAGGGCTTGACGGGCGGGGAGCCGCAGCGCAGGCCCGCACTGCCGACCTCTCCCGGCCATCCGGCAAAAGCACGGCATGAGACAGCCACAACTCGCCGAAGCGGTGGGGTACTCCCACGAGATGATCGCCGCTCGAGTCGGACGGCGGGAACTGCGTAGAGGTGGCCGTCGCTCGGACGAAGGCAGCTACAGCGGGTCGGGGGGCGGTGACTGCGTAGAGGGGGCCGCCACGGCCGAACGCGGCCACGTGCGCGACTCCAAGGACCCCTCCGGCTCCGTCCTCACGGTCTCTGCCGTGCATGGGTCTCCTTCGTCGCCTTCGCTGCGACCCCGGAGCCCCGCCGGCGCCGGGAGACGTACGTGCCCTGCCCCGGACGCCCTCCGGGGCAGGGCACAGTCAAGGGGCCCTCAGTCCTTGCCCGGGCCCGGGTGGTGGACCTCTTCCGCGGGCTGCTCTTCCTTCTCCTCGGCGTCCTTCCGGGCGTCGATGCGGCGGGAGGCGCGCAGGCTCGTGATCGTCGTGACGACCAGGACGCCGCCGATGACGCCCAGGGACACCGCCGTGCTGATCTCGGGGACGTGGACCCCGGACTCGTGCAGGGCGTGGAGGACCAGCTTCACGCCGATGAAGCCGAGGATCACCGACAGCCCGTACGAGAGGTGGACCAGCTTCTTGAGCAGGCCGCCGATCAGGAAGTAGAGCTGCCGCAGGCCCATCAGCGCGAAGGCGTTGGCCGTGAAGACGATGTACGGGTCCTGGGTGAGGCCGAAGATCGCGGGGATGGAGTCCAGCGCGAAGAGCAGGTCCGTCGTGCCGATCGCCAGCATGACGATCAGCATCGGCGTCATCAGCCGCTTGCCGTTCTCGGTGATGAACAGCTTCGTGCCGTGGTACTTGTCCGTGGCGGCGAAGCGGCGCTCGACCATCTTGAGGAAGCGGTTCTCCTCCCACTCGCCTTCCTCTTCCTCGGCCCTGGCCTCCTGGACGAGCTTCCAGGCGGTGTAGATGAGGAACGCACCGAAGATGTAGAAGACCCAGGAGAAGGACGCGATCAGCGCGGCGCCCGCGGCGATGAAGGCCGCGCGCATCACCAGCGCGATGAGGACGCCGACCATGAGCACCCGGGCCTGGTACTGCGGGGGGACCGCGAACTTGCTCATGATGATGACGAAGATGAAGAGGTTGTCGACGCTCAGCGACTTCTCGGTGACGTAGCCGGCGAAGAACTCACCGGACGCCTGGCCGTCGCCCCAGATCAGCAGCCCGACGCCGAAGAGTCCGGCGAGGACGATCCAGATGATCGTCCAGGTGCCGGCCTCCTTGAGCGTCACCTCGTGGGGCTTCCGGCCGACGAAGAAGTCGGTGCCGATCAGGGCACACAGGCCCACGATCGTGAGCACCCACAGGGTCAGCGATACGTCCACTCGTCCTCCGCGGCAAGTCCGGCATGTTCAGCGTCATGGTTGCCGGGCGTGCCTTCCACTCGAAGAACTGGAAGCTCACCCCCAACGCTCGACTGTATAGAACGAGCCAAGTCAAGGCAAAGTTCCGATCAAATACCGAGGTCAGAGCAGTTGTCGGCACCACGCGAACGGCCCGCAGGCGCGATGCCTGCGGGCCGTACGTGAAGCGGGATCAACCGGTCAGCGGCGTAGCGCCCGGCGGGCCGCCGCGACCTGGGCCAGTACCTGTTCCAGCACCCGGCTGCCCAGCGGGGCGCGGGCGGGTTCGTACGTCCAGGCGTGGCCGATCCAGGGGTCGGCCAGGTGGTCGTCCGGGGTGGGGGTGAGCCGCAGCATGCCGCGCCAGAACGGGTCGAGCAGCGGACCGTAGCCCTTCGCGTCCTCGCGGTCGGCGACGACCAGCAGGTGCACGCCGACCGACGGGCCCTCGTCCGCGAGATACCGCAGTTGGTTGATGGCGCGGTCGTCGAAGCCGTGCGGGAAGTCGTTGACCACCAGGAGCTGCTGCGCCGGGTCGAGGTCCGGCGGCAGCGCGTCGGCCGCGCCGCTGCGCAGCGCCATCTGCACGAGGTCGATGCGCTGGGTCAACCGGGTGAGGGTGTCCGTGACGGCCGCCGCGCCCTTCGGCGGCGGCTCGGCGAGGACGCCGGAGTGGAGCAGCGGGGTGAGCGCCGCGGTGGCGGTGCCGCCCGGGTCGATGAAGTGGACGTTGAACTCGCCCGCCGGGTGCACCGACAGCAGCCGCGAGGCGTGCGCCACGGCGGTGTCGAGCGCCAGCGCGCGCCGCTCCGCGGCGTCCGGGAAGCCCCGCTCCGGGTCGCCTTCGAGCGCGCCGGGACCGAGCGAGGACGTGCCGCTGTCGACCCACAGGCCGCGCTCCAGCGGCAGCCGTACGAGCAGCGGGATGCGCAGCTCCGTGTGCTCGGGGAGGTGGAGGTCGCCGAGGCGCAGGGCCATCGGGGCGTCCTCGGGCACCTCGTACTCGTGCCACACCGGGCTGGCCCAGGAGGCGTACGCGGGCGGCAGCGCCGGCTCGACGACGCCGGCCTCGGCGACGAGCTGGCCGAGATCGCGGTCGAGCACCTCGCGCGCCCGGTCGACCAGGGTGGAGTGGCGGGCGAGCACCTCGGCGCGCGCCGAGTCGGCGATGGAGCCCATGCGGGCGCGCGGGTCGGCCAGGAGCTGGTCGAGTTCGCGGTCCATGCGGGAGTCGGCGAAGTCGACGGCGCTGCGGTACGCGGCGACCGTGCGGGCCAGGTCCTCGAACATGCCCCAGACCTGGTTGTACAGCCGCTCCTCCATGCTCCAGCCCGCGGCGTCGCCGGCGACCGGTGCCGGAGGGCCCGACGCCGAGCGGTCGGACTGCGGCGGTACGCCGCCGCCCGCGGGGGCGCTGCCCGCGCCCGCCGGGGCGCCCGGCCGTGCTCCCGTTCCGGTGCCGCTGCCGGCCCCGACCCCGGGGGGCGGGGGCGCCGCGGCGGACGCGGGGGCGCGCGGCGTACCGGACGCGGCCGGTCCACCGCCCGAGGCGCCCGACGCGCCCGCGGCACCCGCCGCCGCGGCGCGGCGCGGGTGGCGGTAGTCGACGGGCCCGGCCTGGGTCTGACGCTCCTCGGCCGCCGGCTGCGGGCGCCGGGCGCCCGCTCCCGTCGGCTGGCCGGAGGTCGGCGGCGCCGGGGCGACGGCGCGCGCGAGCCCTTCGGCCACGGCCCGTTCGATGTCCGCGGCGAGCTGCTGCGCCTCCGGGAGGCCCTGGTCCGCGAGCATGGCGGCGAGCCCGCCCGCGTACCCCTGGCCGACGGCCCGGATCTTCCAGGCGTCGGCCCGCCGGTACAGCTCCACGGCGGTGACCGCCGACTCGCTGGTCAGGCCGGTGATGACGAAGCGAGCGATCGGCGTGCCGTCGAGGCCGGTGACGGCCACCGACGGCGGCGCGATGGCGCCGAAGCTCCGCGGTCCCGGCACGCCCGCGGGCAGCGCCAGCAGCACGTGCACGCGCTCCACGTCCGGGGGCACCGCGTCCAGGTCCACCGCCAGCCGGTGTTCCGCCGCCGCCTGGCCGGGCACCTCAAGGCCCGGCAGTTGCGGCGAACCGGGGTGCGCGATCCGGCCCGGGTCGCTGACCCTGCCGTCCTCTCCCCCCAGCGTGACGCCCGGCGTCACCGGGCTCCCCGCCGAAATCCTGATCTCCACCCGGGTCTGCGGCAGCAGATGGTTCTGCCCGCGGACCAACTCGGCCGTCATGCGGCCCTCCCCTGCACTCGCTGCGGCCGTCGACGTCGCGTCATGCCTCGGAAACCTCGGAAACCGGTCGTTCCTTCCGCCCCTAGAGGAGCGGCTGGATCGACGGCATGAGGTCCTGGAAGGTACGGCCGTTCGCCGGCGAACCGAGGGCGGTCATGCCCCAGCCGGACCCCGTGCGGTGCACCTTCGCCATGATCTGGGCGGTGTACGTGCCGCCGCCGGTGAGGGTGTAGCGCGCCAGCTCCTGGCCGTTGCTCTCGTCCACGAGCCGGCAGAAGGCGTTCTGCACCTCTTCGAAGGTCTGGCCGGTGAAGGAGTTCACGGTGAAGATGATCTGGTCGATGTGCACCGGCACGCGCTGGAGGTCGACGAGGATCGACTCGTCGTCCCCGCCCTGGCCGGCACCGCCGACAAGATTGTCGCCGGTGTGCCGCACCGAGCCGTCGTCGCTGACGAGGTGGCGGAAGAACACCACGTCGACGGGCTCCTTGTCGGCGAAGAGCACGGCGGAGGCGTCGAGGTCGATCTCGCGCGTGCGCTTACCGAAGAGACCGCGTCGCTCGGCGGCCTGCCAGCCCAGGCCCATCCGGACCGAGCTGAGGGTGCCGCCATCCGACTTCTGGAGGCTGATGGCCTGACCCTTGGACAAGTTGATCGACACGCTTACGTTCCCCTCCTGCTCCGAACGCGCCATGACCGGCGCGCTGCCACGCACATTACGCAGGACAGCGGCACTGTGCTCCCCCCGGAGGAGGATTTGTGGCGCTCCTGCTACACAGCACCGGTTGTGCGCTCCCGGACGGCCACGCTCAGCGCACGCCCGGCGGGCACTCCAGCGCCCCCGCACCACCCCGGCGCTACGACAGCCCTGCCTCCTTCATCTGCCGCAGCTCCTTCTTCATCTCCGCCACCTCGTCCCGCAGCCGGGCCGCCACCTCGAACTGGAGCTCCGCGGCGGCGGACCGCATCCGGGTGGTCATGTCCTCGATCTGCACGGCGAGATCGGCAGCCGGCGTCTCGGTGGGCGCGGCCGGCGCCTCGGCCCGGCCGCCGCGGCCGGCGGGCTTCGTCTTCTGCCGCAGCTCCGGCACCGGCGCCTTCGCCGGGGAGTCGGGCTTCGTGGCCCGGTAGCCCGAGCCGAGCAGCGCCTCGGTGTCGATCTCCTCGCGCGCGATCTGCGCGACGATGTCGTTGATCTTCTTGCGCAGCGGCTGCGGGTCGATGCCGTGTTCCTCGTTGTACGCGATCTGCTTGGCGCGGCGCCGGTTCGTCTCGTCGATCGCCTTCGCCATGCCCGGCGTGATCTTGTCCGCGTACATGTGCACCTGGCCGGAGACGTTGCGCGCGGCGCGGCCGATGGTCTGGATGAGCGACGTGCCCGACCGGAGGAAGCCCTCCTTGTCGGCGTCGAGGATGGCGACGAGGGAGACCTCGGGCAGGTCCAGGCCCTCCCGCAGCAGGTTGATGCCCACCAGCACGTCGTACTCCCCGGCGCGCAGTTCGCGCAGCAGCTCGACGCGGCGCAGCGTGTCGACGTCGCTGTGCAGGTAGCGCACCTGGATGCCCAGCTCCAGGAAGTAGTCCGTGAGGTCTTCGGCCATCTTCTTCGTCAGCGTGGTGACGAGGACGCGCTCGTCCTTCTCCGCGCGCGTGCGGATCTCGTGCACCAGGTCGTCGATCTGGCCCTCGGTCGGCTTGACGACGACCTCGGGGTCGACGAGCCCGGTGGGGCGGATGATCTGCTCCACGACGCCGTCGCCGCGGGACAGCTCGTACGGCCCGGGGGTGGCGGAGAGGTAGACCGTCTGGTCGATGCGCTCCAGGAACTCCTCCCACTTCAGCGGGCGGTTGTCCAGCGCGGACGGCAGCCGGAAGCCGTGGTCGACCAGGGTGCGCTTGCGGGAGGCGTCGCCCTCGTACATCGCGCCGACCTGCGGGACGGTGACGTGCGACTCGTCGATGACGAGGAGGAAGTCCTCCGGGAAGTAGTCGAGCAGGGTGTGCGGCGGGGAGCCGGTCTCGCGGCCGTCCATGTGCAGCGAGTAGTTCTCCACGCCGGAGCAGGTGCCGATCTGCTGGAGCATCTCCAGGTCGTACGTCGTGCGCATGCGCAGCCGCTGCGCCTCCAGCAGCTTGCCCTGCTTCTCCAGCGCGCCGAGCTGCCCGCCCAGCTCGGTCTCGATGCCGGCGACGGCCTTGGCCATGCGCTCGGGGCCGGCGATGTAGTGCGAGGCGGGGAAGACGTACAGCCCGTCGTCCTCGCTCATCACCTCGCCGGTCAGCGGGTGGAGCGTGGAGAGGGCCTCGATCTCGTCCCCGAACATCTCGATGCGGACGGCCAGCTCCTCGTACACCGGGAAGATCTCGACGGTGTCGCCGCGGACCCGGAACGTGCCGCGCGTGAACGCCTGGTCGTTACGGGTGTACTGGATGTCGACGAAGCGGCGCAGCAACTGGTCCCGGTCGATCTCCTCGCCGACCTTCAGCGGCACCATGCGGTCGACGTACTCCTGCGGCGTGCCCAGGCCGTAGATGCAGGAGACGGAGGCGACCACGATGACGTCGCGCCGGGTGAGCAGCGAGTTCGTCGCGGAGTGGCGCAGGCGCTCCACCTCCTCGTTGATCGAGGAGTCCTTCTCGATGTACGTGTCCGTCTGGGGGACGTACGCCTCGGGCTGGTAGTAGTCGTAGTACGAGACGAAATACTCCACCGCGTTGTTCGGCAGCAGCTCGCGGAACTCGTTCGCCAGTTGCGCGGCCAGCGTCTTGTTGGGCGCGAGGACCAGCGTGGGCCGCTGGAGGCGCTCGACCATCCAGGCCGTCGTCGCCGACTTGCCCGTGCCGGTCGCGCCGAGCAGCACGACGTCCCGCTCGCCGGCCCTGATCCGCCGTTCGAGCTCGTCGATGGCGGCGGGCTGGTCGCCGTTCGGCTGGTATTCGCTGACTACCTCGAAGGGCGCCATGGTGCGTTCGATGTCTGTGACGGGCCGCATGTCCCCACCGTACGACCCGCCACCGACAACGCCGACCGGGCCGCTTCGGCACCCTCGCTGACCTGGCCCAATACCGAAGACCCCGGGCAGTCGGCCAGATCATTTCCAGCCAGATGGAAGAGGCCTCAAACGGCGTAGCAAGCGCTTCCCCAAGCCTTCCACCTGCGCCGACCGGAACCGGTCCGCGTTCACCGCGCCGATATCGGCGTTCAATCTCTGGCCATCCCCGGCCTCGTACTCTGTCGCCTGCCACTGGGACCCTGCGGCGACAAGTGATCACCTCTAGTCGAGGAGACTGCATGCCCTCCCGCACGCTTACGCGCGCGTCCGGCGCTCTGACGGCCCTGGCCGGCATCGTGCTCACCACGGCCGCCACGACCGCCACCGCGACCGCTGCCGAGCCCGCAGCCGACTCCGCCGCCCCGATCGTGACCGTCGCGCACCGCGGCGCCTCCGCCGACGCCCCGGAGAACACCCTCGCCGCCATCGACACCGCCCGTGAGATGGGGATCGACTGGGTCGAGAACGACGTGCAGCGCAGCAAGGACGGCGAGCTGGTCATCATGCACGACGACACGCTCGCCCGGACCACCAACGTGGAGGAGCTGTACCCCGACCGCGCTCCCTGGAAGGTCTCCGACTTCACCTGGAAGGAGATCCGCACGCTCGACGCCGGGAGCTGGAAGGGCGAGGAGTGGGCCGGCGCGCGGGTGCCGACCCTGGAGCAGTACATGAAGCGGGTCACGCACAACCACCAGAAGCTGGTGCTGGAGATCAAGAAGCCGGAGCTGTACCCGGGGATCGAGAAGGAGATCCTCACCGAGCTGCGCAAGCGGGGCTGGCTGAGCCGCCCGGCCGTCAAGCACAAGCTGGTCGTGCAGAGCTTCAGCGCGGACTCCATCAAGACCGTGCACGGGCTGCGGCCGGACGTGAAGACCGGCTTCCTCGGCGCCCCCGCGGTGGCGGACCTGCCCGCGTACGCCGCCTTCTCCGACCAGATCAACTCCAACCACGGCACCATGTCCGCCGACTACTACGCGGCCGTGCACGCCCTCAAGGGGCCGCACGGCAAGCAGCTTGAGGCGTACACCTGGACCGTCGACGACCCGGCGCGGGCCGTCGAGCTGGCCGGGTGGGGCGCGGACGGGATCATCACCAACAAGCCGGACCTGATCGCCGAGGCGCTGGAGGACGCCGGGTTCGGGGTCGCCGCGGAGTAGCGGAGCAGCGGAGCAGCGGAGTAGTCGCCGCCCGGCCGCGGTGCCGCGGCGTCAGCTACCGCCGGGCCGGCCGCCCCGCTCGAAGTACGACGTCGCTCCCGAGCCCGCGGGCTCGGGGGCGGCGGCGTCCCCGCCGGAGACGCCCTCGTCGGGCGTGGACACCCGCCACTCGTTCTCCAGCGGGTCCATGCCGACGAAGAGCCCGACGAACACCAGGAGCAGCACGGGCCCGATCAGGATCGGCGCCAGGATCTCCGCCGGGCTCCTGCCCTCCGCCGCCGCGTTGGCGGCGTGCGCCTGCACCTCCAGCGCCGCCATCCCCGTGTAGTGCATGCCGGAGACGGCCACGCCCATGATCAGGGCGGCGCCCACGGCGACGCCGAACCGCTTCACGGTCATCGACAGCCACAGCGCGGCGGTGGCGGCGACCACGGCGATGAGCACGGACAGCGCCACGACCGCGCCGTCGTAGACCAGCCGGCCCCGGTCCATCTTCATGCCCGCCATGCCCAGGTAGTGCATGGCCGCGACGCCAAGCCCCGTGACGATGCCGCCGGCGGTGAGGGCGAACGCGGTGCGGCCGAGGTAGCCGACGATGAAGACGCCGATGCCGACGACGACGACGGCGACGCCGAGGCTCGCCAGCGTGATCGGTACGTTGTAGTTGATGTGGACGGAGTCGGCGGTGAAGCCCATCATCGCGATGAAGTGCATGGTGAAGATGCCCGTGCCGATGGCGACCGCGCCGAGCGCCAGCCAGCCAGCCCGCCGCGCGGGCTCGACGGTCAGCGCGCGCATGGTGCAGCGCAGCCCCAGGGCACTGCCGACCGCGGCCATGATGAAGGCGGTGAGGGGGGTGAGCAGGCCGTACGTGAACCCGTCGACGGGCACGGAGGCAGCAAGCACGGAGTGACTCCCGGGTCTACTGATGTGTCTACAGATGTGTCGACAGAGGTACAGAGCAACCAGGGGGAATCGTAGGTCTGTGCGAGTCGGGACCGAAATGTTTCCACCGCCCCCGGCGCAGCCGATACGCAATCGGTACGCGGACGATTTGTCACGTTGGGCCGGAACCGGGCCCGGCGCCGGCGGAGGCGGCGGTTGTCGGTGCCGTGTCCTACGCTCGCGGCATGGACGCCACCGATGCCCTCGCACCCCGGACCGGCCGCCGGGTCGTCGACTCGCCGATCGGCCCGCTGCTGCTCGCCGCCACGGACCGGGGGCTGGTCAAGGTCGGGTTCCACGCCAAGCCGGACGCCGCGGGCGCGGACGCTGCGGACGCCGCCGGCACGGGTGCCGCGGACCGGGAGGAGCCGACGGGTCCCGCGGCGCACATAGCGGTGGCCGAGCGGCAGTTGCGGGCGTATTTCGCGGGCGAGCTGAAGGAGTTCCGGCTGGAGCTGGACTGGTCGCTGTCCGCCGGCTTCAACCGGCGGGTGCTGGAGGAACTGGCGGCGCAGGTCCCGTTCGGCTCGGTGGTCAGCTATCAGTTCCTCGCCGACCGCGTCGGGGAGCCCGGCGCCGCGCAGGCGGTCGGCCGGGCCATGGCGTCGAACCCGCTGCCGATCGTGGTGCCCTGTCACCGCGTGGTCGAGAGCGACGGCGGCCTGGGCGGCTTCGGCGGCGGTCTCGACACGAAGCGGAGCCTGCTGGCGCTGGAGGGCGTGCTGCCGGAGCCGCTGTTCTAGGGGGTTTCCGATGGTGCGGAGGCAATGGCCCAGGGCGTACGTACGAGGGAGGCGCCGGGCGTGAGCAAGCAGATCGCCCTGCTGCGCGGCATCAACGTCGGCGGCAAGAACAAGGTCCCGATGGCCGCGCTGCGCGCCGCGCTGACCGACCGCGGCTTCGGCGGCGTCGTCACGTACGTGGCCAGCGGGAACGTCGTCTTCGACGACCCCGGCACGCCGCCGGAGGAGACCGCCGCGGCCGTCGGGGCGGTCGTGGAGGAGGAGTTCGGCCTGCGCATAGCGATCGTCGTACGCACCCGGGACGAGATCGCCGACGTCATCGCCGGCAACCCGCTGCCGGAGGGCGCCGCGGAGCCGGCCCGCTTCCTGGCCGTGTTCCTGTCCGAACCGGCGCCGGCCGACGCCTGGTTCCGTACCGTCGACCCCGCCTCGTACGCGCCCGACCGGTACGAGGTCGGGGACCGCGTGGTCTACGTCTGGTGCCCCGGCGGCCTCGGTCGGTCGAAGCTGGCGGCCGACTTCTCCGGCCGCAAGCTGGCGGTGACGGCGACCGCGCGCAACTGGAACACGGTCCTCAAGCTGCTGGAGCTCGCGGACGGTTGACGCCGGGCCCCGGGCGGCCCCGGGCCCGTACGCGACGGGGCGAGGAGGTCGGCGCCGCGGGCCGGCGGGTGCGTCAGGGCCGGCTCCGGTCCCGTTCGGCCGCCCACGCCTCCAGCGCCTCGAAGTCCTCCTCCACCAGCCCCCGCGCGGGATCGATCCGCCGCAGCAGCGCCTCCCCCGCGTGGTGCTCGGCGATCCACGCCGTGTCGGCCGCCGAGATCTCGTCGTCCACCCAGGCGAACGTCCGGCCTGCGGCCCAGGCGGCGATGTGCCGCGTCTTCCAGTACAGCCCGTCCGGGTCGTCGGTGGTGAACATCGAAGGCCACTCGATGACCGGCAGCGGCGGCAGCCCCAGCACCCGGTCGCCGATGACGGTGTTGGCCTCGTGCATCCACGTCGTGGCCCACACCAGTTCGTACGGCAGGGACAGCAGCCGCTGACCGTGCGGCGGCCGCAGCCACAGCCGGAGGGGCCCCGCGGGCATGCCGGTGACCACGTACTCGCCGTAGCCGGGCGGCTGGGCGGGCGCGGCGTACGGGTTGAGGGGGCCGTCCACGTCGAGCAGGAGGAGCGGGCGGGCGGGGACGTCGGGGGCGTCGGGCGCAGCGGGTGGGGCGGCGTCAGGGTCGGGGGCGCGGTCAACGTCGTCCATCTTCCGAAGGTAAGCGCTGACGCCGTCCGCGTATCCCCCCGCGCGTCCGCGGGCTCCCCCGGGGTGGGGCCCGAATTCCGGTCGCGACGATCACCCCTTAAGGTCTGGGCCATGGCGATCCCTGAGGTCATCCCGATACGTCACGAGCCCGGCTACCGCACCGAGAACATCGGCCGTTACGACGACGGGCAGTTCCTCGCCTCGATCACCGCCGCGTACCCGCCCGACTACCGCATGGGCCCCGACTGGCTGGAGCACCGCCGCTGGTACGCCGTGCTGCACCGCTTCGACGCCGAGGGCCACCACACCGGATCCGACATCTGGACCCCGGGCCCGGGCCTGCCCGCGGACGGGCGGATGGACGCGAAGATGGAGGGCTGGCTCGACGAGTTGCCGGGGCTGAAGTTCGGCGACATCGCGATCCGGCCGTTCGAGGTCTCGGTGGACGGGATCCGCTTCGGGCTCGTCGCGGAGCGGCACGCGGCGCCGGAGCAGGGCGGCTCGGACGGCGGCGAAGGCGAGCCGGACTGGGCGGAGTTGTACCCCGACCGGCTCGGGTTCCACGAGCCGTGGGACGGCCTGTACGACACGTAAGGGCTGATCACCGGGGTACGGACAGCACGTACCGTGGGCGCATGCACCTGACTGACGAGGTCCGCGACGCGCTCGCGGACGGGCGGCCGGTCGTCGCCCTGGAGTCGACGATCATCGCCCACGGCCTGCCCCGCCCCCGCAACCTCCGGGTGGCCGGGGAGCTGGAGGACATCGTCCGCGCCGCCGGCGCCGTCCCCGCCACCGTCGCCGTCCTCGACGGCACCCCGCATGTCGGGCTCGGCGGGGGGCAGTTGGAGCGGATCGCGTCCGACGACACGGTGCGCAAGCTGACCGTACGCGACCTCGCGCCGGCCGCCGCGCTCGGCGCGAGCGGCGCGACGACCGTCGCGGCCACGGCGTTCCTCGCGGCCCGTGCGGGCATCGGCGTCTTCGCCACCGGAGGTCTGGGCGGGGTGCACCGGGAGTGGACGCAGTCGCAGGACGAGTCGGCGGACCTGCGGGTCCTGGCGGAGACGCGGATCGCGGTGGTGTGCGCGGGGGTGAAGTCGATCCTGGACGTGCCGGCGACGCTCCAGCGCCTGGAGACGCTGGGCGTGACGGTGCTCGGCTACGGCACGGCGGAGTTCCCGGGGTTCTACCTGCGCACGTCCGGGGAGCCGGTGGAGTGGACGGTGCGTACGCCCGCGGAGGTCGCGGCGGTGCTGCGCGCCCAGCGGGAGCTGGACGTGCCGCCGTCGGCGGTGATCGTGGCCAACCCGGTGCCGGCCGCCGAGCAGTTGGACCCGGCGGTGCACGACGCGGTGCTGTCGGACGCCCTGCGTGAGGCGGGACGGCGGGGCGTGAGCGGGCAGGCGATCACGCCGTTTTTGCTCGGGTATCTCACGGAACAGACGCAGGGGGCGTCGCTGGAGGCGAACCTCGCGGCGGTGCGGGGGAACGTGCGGCTGGCGGCGGAGATCGCGGTGCAGGGCGGCGGGGCGTGAGGCGTCGGGTGTGAGCGGGGGTACGGGACCGCGGGGCGGCGACGGTACGGGGCCGGGGGCGGACGGCCGTGCGAGCGCGGACGGCCGTACGGGGCCGGGTGGGGACGGTGGCACGGGGCCCGGGGCGGAGGATCGTACGGGGCCGCGTGGAGAGGTTCGTACGGGGGCGGGCGGGGGCGGCGCTCACGGGGCCGTGCTGCTCGTGGTCGGTGACGTCGTCACCGACGTCGTCGCCCGCCATGCCGCGCCGCTCGCCCCCGGCACCGACACCCCGGCCGAGATCGCGATCCTGCCCGGCGGCGCCGGCGCGAACGTCGCCGCGTGGGCGGCGCGTTGTGGCGCGCGGGTGCGCCTGCTGGCGCGCGCGGGCCGGGACTCCGCGGACTGGCATCGCGCCGAACTGGTGCGCGCCGGCGTCGACGCCCACGTCCGCGTCGACCCCGAGGCGCCCACGGGCAAGGTCGTCGCCCTGGTCGACGGCGCCGGGGAGCGGTCGTTCCTGACGGACAGCGGGGCGTCGTTCCGGCTGGGCCCGGACGACTGGGAGCCGGGGCTGCTGGCGGGCGTCACGCACGTGCACCTCTCCGGCTACCTGTTCTTCACCGCCTCCGGCCGGGCCCTCGCCGCACTCGCCGCCGCCGAGGCGCACGCGGACGAGGCGACGGTCAGCGTGGACCCGGCCTCGGCCGGTTTCATCGCCTCGTCGGGCGTACGCGCCTTCCTCGCGGCGATCGCGAGCGCCGACGCCGTCTTCCCCAACTCCGCGGAGGCCGCGCTGCTCACCGGCCGCCCCGCTCCCGCCGCCGCGGCCGAGGCACTGGCCGCGACCCTCGACGCCACCGCCGTGGTCACCGCCGCCGCCGACGGCGCCCACCTCGCCGCCCCCGGCGCTCCCGCGGTGCACATCCCCGCGACCCCGGTCACACCGCTCGACACCACGGGCGCGGGCGACGCCTTCACGGGCGCCTATCTGGCGGCCGTACAGTCGGGCGGCACCCCGCGCGACGCCGCGGCTGCCGCCTGCGCGACAGCCGCAACGGCGGTCCGCACGCCGGGCGGACGGCCGGGGCGGGGGGCGTAGCCGCAAGTCGGGAGGTGTGGTGGCCCCCGGGGGGCGCGGCGGCAAGTCGGGGGCGCGGTGGCGGTCCGGAGGGCGCGGTGGGGGCGTGCGGGCGGCTTCCGTCGCGTATCAGCGCGCGCTGGTGTCGCTTACGGGCGTCCGACACCGCGCGTACCCGCGCGCGTATCAGCCCTCGGTCCCCCGCCGGACCCACTCGATGTACGCATCGACATCCCGGGTATGAAACCCGTCCCGGACCAGCGCGAACACCGGCTCCCCCGCCGACTCGTCCCCGCTCTCCAGCCGCCCCAGGTACGCGTCCACCTGCCCGCGGTCGTAGCCCGTCCGCGCGACACGGAAGCTTCCGGGCCTCAACTCCCCTTGTTCTGCGTCCACTTGGTCAAGGTACGCGCCGGCGCCGCGGCCGTGCGCGCAGCCGGCCCCGGCCAGGGCCGTGCGGGGCCGCGGCGAGGGCTTCGCGGACCGCGGCGGTGAAGGCGTCGGGCTCGCGGAAGAGCTGGCGGGGTGTGGTGTGGACGAGGTGCAGGCCCAGGGCTTCGAGGGCGTTGTGGTGCTCCACGGTGCCGTCGTCGGTGCGGTAGGGCGGCTCGGTGAGGTGGAGGAGGACGCCGGTGCGGGGCCAGTGGGCGTGCGGGGTGGTGAGCCAGTAGCCGTCGAGGTGCAGGGGGGTGTGCCAGAGCGGGGGCGGCAGGCCGGCGGTGTGGAGCAGGGCGCGGGCGCGGGTCTCGGCGGGCGGGCGGGTGCCGGGGCCGAGGGCGCCGAGTGCGGCGGCGACGTCGGGGCGGGTGTGCAGGCCGGCGGCGCGGAGTTCGCCGGCCGCGGCGGCGGGCGGGGTGTCGTGGGCGTCGAGCAGTTCGCGGAGCAGGGCGGCGGTCCGGCCGTGGTCGGGTACGTCGCGCAGGGCGTCGGCGGCGGCGCGGACCGGCGGGGCGGCGGGGAGCCCGGGCGGCAGGCGGACGGGCGGGGGCAGGCGGCGTAGCGCGTGGTGGACGCGTACCCCGGGCGGGGCGGTGAGGCGGCGGGCGGTCGGTACGAGCACGTCGACCACGCGCACGTCCGCGGCGGCGGGCACGCTGCGGAACCCGTACAGCGCCAGCGCGGCGACCCCCGTCAGCAGCGCCCCGCCGCGCCCGCCGGCCCGTTGGAGCGCGGCGCGGTAGCGCGCCTCCCAGCCGCCGTGCGGGGTGTCGCGGGTGCCGTCGGCGTACGTCATGGCTGCGCCATGCCCACCGCCGCGTGCCGCTACGGCGTTCCGGCGGCGGACTCACCGGGTCGGGTGGCGACCCTGGGTACGGGAGTTGACCCGTAGGCGCTACGCGGCGTGTGCGGCGCGGTCCGCGGGGGCTTCCGGCTCGGGTGCCGTGCAGGTGCCGGCCAGGGCGTCGAGGGAGACGCCCAGGGTGCCGGCCAGGGCGGCGATCGTGAAGAAGGCCGGGGTGGGGGCGCGGCCGGTCTCGATCTTGCGGAGGGTCTCGGCGGAGATGCCGGCTGCCGCGGCGACGTCGGTCATGCTGCGCTCGCCCCGCGCGGCGCGCAGCAGGGCGCCGAAGCGCTCGCCGCGGCGGCGCTCCTCGGGGGTCAGTGGAGTACGAACCATGACCGTGATACTAATACCGGTATAGTAATTGGGAGGCCGAGGGAGAGCCACGTCATGGTCGAGATCAAGAACGACGCCGCGCTGGACGCCATGCGGGAGGCCGGCCGCGTCGTCGCCCAGGCCCTCGCCGCCGCGCGGGACGCGGCCGGCATCGGCGTCAGCCTGCTGGAGCTGGACGAGGTCGCGCGGGAGGTGCTGGACAAGGCGGGGGCGGGGTCGCCGTTCCTCGGCTACCGGCCGTCATTCGCCTCCACGCCCTTCCCCGCGGTCCTCTGCACCTCCGTCAACGACGCGATCGTGCACGGCATCCCCACCGGCTACCGGCTGCGCGACGGCGACCTGGTGTCCCTCGACTGCGGCGCGGAGCTGGACGGCTGGACGGGCGACGCGGCGGTCAGCTTCACCGTGGGCACGCCGCGGCCCGAGGACACCGCCCTGATCGCCGCCACGCAGCGCGCGATCGACGCCGGGATCGCGGCGGCGCTCGCGGGCGGGCGGCTGGGCGACATCTCGTCCGCCGTGGGGCGCGTGGCCGCGGAGGCGGGCTGCGGGATGCCCGCGGACTTCGGCGGGCACGGCATCGGGCGGCGGATGCACGAGGACCCGCACGTGCCCAACCGCGGGCGCGCGGGACGGGGTCACCCGCTGCGGCACGGACTGACGCTGGCGATCGAGCCGATGCTGCTGGCGGGCGGCTCGGACGACTACGGGGTCGACGGCGACGGGTGGACGCTGCGTACGACGGACGGCAGCAGGGCGGCGCACATCGAGCACACGATCGCGGTGACGGAGGACGGGCCGCGGGTGCTGACGGCGCTGTGAGGGCGGTGCGGCGGGGCCGGATCGGCGCGGGCTCCGGTGCGGGCTTCGGTTCGGGCTTCGGTTCGGGCTTCGGTTCGGACACGGCGGTGACGGGAGTGCCGTGGCTCCGTGCCGCAAGTCCCGGGCCGCGAGCGGCGGTCGGGGGTCAGCGCCAGCCGTAGCGCAGGCGCAGGCGGTGCTCGACGCGGTGGAACCGCTGGCGGTCGAGCGAGCACGCCTCGCGGCGCATGCCGTCGTCATGGACGCGCAGCACGCGGTCCAGGTCGACCCACGACTCGCGGCCCTCGCGGTCCCAGGGGCCGGCGCCGATGCGTACCCAGTCGTGGTCGTCGTCGCGGCGCTTGCTCGACAGTTGGACGGCGAGGACCGTGCCGGCGGGCTCGCGGGCGACGACGAGCACGGGGCGGTCCTTGCCGCGGCCGTCGTTCTCCTCGTACGGGACCCACGTCCAGACGATCTCGCCGGGGTCCGGGTCGCCGTCGGGGTCGGGCGCGTAGGAGGTGCGTACGACGCCGGCGGCGCGCGGGTCTATCTCGGTGGTGGCGGAGGGGCCGTGCTGGCCGGGCTGGCTCGCGGGGCCGTTCTGGTCGGTCGGCGTGGTCACACCAGGCACCGTAGCAACCGGGGGCGCGCGGGCCCCGGCCCGGTGGCCGCCCGGGGTACGGCGGGGGTGCGGCGGGGACGGGCGCGAGGGTGGCGCAGCGGGGCGTCTGCGGCAGGGCGTCATATGCCGGGGGAAAAGGGGCGCAGAGGCCGGGCGGGGCGGGCGTTGTCAGTGGGAGGTTGTAGCTTCCAGGGCATGGACTACCACGACGTTGTCGACGAGCTCGAGTCGGCGGAGCAACAGCTCGGTCTGGCCGCGTGCGACGTGGACGAGACCGAGGGGGCCGGGCTGGACCTGGCGGGGCTGGCCGCCCAGTGGGCGGAACGTACGGAACCGACGGGGACGGGCAGACCGGCGGACGGGCGGGACGGGGCGGACGCGGCGGCCTGGGCAGCCCGCAGGGCCGACGGGCTCGCGGACGCCGAGCGGGCCGAGGGCCTGCCCGAAGCGGTGTGGCCGCAGAGCCGAGGCATATCCCTGGCACGCTGCGTGCCGTAGGCGGTCGTACGCGCAGCGTGCCCCGTTGGACCTCGACCCCCGGACAGTCGGATGCTGGAGGTAGGAGGTGCTACGCATGAGGCTGAACCGCGCCGGCGACGAGCCCGTGCACGCCCGCTCACCGCTCCGCATGCGCTTCTGGCTGGCGCTGTGGGGAACGCTCTGGATGATCGCGGGCACGGTGTTCTTCGTGATCGTCGACGAACCGGTCTGGGCCGCGGTCACCGCGGCGCTCGCCGCGATCACCACCGTGGACATGGTGGTGGTGGTCCGGCACATCCGACAGGGCCCGCATTTCCAGCCGGGCCGCGACGTCCCGCCGTACGAGCCGATACGTGAGGACGCGGAACCACCCAAGCCGAAGCGGCTGCCCTGACGCGCGCTGCCCTGACGCGCGGGCGGACACCGGCGGCATGACGCCGGCTCGGCGGGCCGGTGCGCGGACCGCGGACCTTGCCGGGACCGGCCGGTCGGACCGCTTACGGCCGCTCCGGGCGCCAGGCCGGGCGGCGCGGGTCATCGACGCGGACGAGCACGTCGGCGGTCTCGGCGGGGTCGGCTTCTTCCTCGTAGCGGGCGAAGGCGGGCAGTGTCCAGCGGTCCCGCTCCGGTGTGCGCCGGGCGCGGGCCGGGGCGGAGAGCCGGAGGTGGACGGCCAGGTCGAAGGGGAACCAGCGGCCGAGCAGCAGCGGCCCGTGCAGCAGCACGACGGCGCCGTGCGGGAGTCGGGTGTACGGGCTGCGCGTGGCGCGGTCCGTGACGGGGTCCCAGAGGTCGGGCAGGACGCGCCCGTCGCCGCCGGGCTCCAGCGGGCCGAAGACCTCACGCCAGAGTGCGCCCGTGTCGAGCCAGGTGTCGTAGTAGGCGTCGGGGTCCTCGCGCCCGAACTCGTAGCGGAGGGAGGCCGGTCGCAGAAACCCGCCCGCGTCGAGGACAAGGGCCTCCCGCCCGCGCAGGCGCAGGGCGTCGCCGACCCGGGCGGCGAGCACCCCGGGCTCCGCCGCGGGGGCGCCGTCCACCGCGACGCGCAGCCACGGGCTGCCGTCGGCCGCCTTGGACCCGCCGATGCGCTCGGCCAGCGCCTCGGTGAGCCGCTCCCAGGAGATCGCTTCCAGCCGCACGGTTCCATGATGCCGCGCGGCCGGAAGGGGCGCCGGACACGGGGCGGGGGATCGCGCGAAGACCCGGGGCGACGTGGCGGCGCTCGTACGTCTCCGGGGCGTCGGCGCGCCTCCGGGCCCCTTGCTCCGCCAGGCGCCCGTACGCGCCCGCTGCCCGTACGCCTCGGCGGCCGTACGCCTCGGTGCGCGCGGGGGCGCCCCGGTGGCGCGGACGGGTCGCGCCCGCGGGCGACTCCCGCGGTCAGCGTCGACGCCGTGCGCGCGGCCGATGCCGCCCGGACCCCGCTGCTCGTCGTCGGCGGCGGCAGCCGGCGCGGGGCACGCTCCGGGGTGTCGACCGCCGGACCGGTCCGGCGGACCGGTGGGCTGCCCAACGGGGTGGCCGGCGGGAGTGGTTGAGTACGGGCAGCGGATGTGAGCGCGCGTACCGCGTGCGGTGCAGGGAGCGAGGGGGACGGCACACGTGGGACCGGACGATCTGAGCCCGCCCGAGCGGCGGCTGTGGGACGCCTTCCCCACCGCCGAGCGCGTCGACCTCCGCGTCGGCGACCCCGCCGCCGACGACCCGGCCGGGGGCGCCGGCTGGGGCCCGGAGCGCGTCGTGCGCGCCGAGGTGGTCGCGGCGCTGCTGCTCGGCGCGCGCGAGGCCGAGTCCGGGTACACCGCCGGGGTGCAGCTCACCGGCGCCCGGATCGTCGGCAACCTGTCGCTCGACCACGCCGAGATACACCAGCATCTGCGGATCACGGACTGCTCGTTCGAAAACTCCGTCGACCTCTACGGCGCCCGCACCCGCCAGCTCACCTTCAACGGCTCCCACCTGCCGGGCCTGCTCGCCTCCCACCTCTGGGTCGAAGGCCCGCTCCGCATGACCGGCTGCACGACGACCGGCAAGATCCGGCTCGTCGCCACCCGCATCGCCGGCACCCTCATCCTCGCCGGTGCCCGGCTGCACGGCCCCGACGGCGAAGCGCTCAACGCCACGCGCCTCCAGGTCGACAACGACATCCTGATGGGCGACGGCTTCACCGCCAGCGGCACGATCGTGCTGCGCAGCGCCCGCATCGGCGGCAGCATCGACCTCCGCACCGCCCGGCTCGACGCCGCCGCCGGCGACCAAGCGCTCGACGCCGCGCGGGTGCAAATAGAGGGCGACTTCTCCGCGTACCGGCTGTCGGCCACCGGCCGGCTCGGCATGCGGAACGCCACCGTCGCCGGCGCGACCTTCCTGCGGGCCGCCACGCTCGACAACCCCGCCGGCCGCACCCTGGACGCCCCCGGCGCACACCTCGGCTCCGACGCCGTACTCGACAACGGCTTCCGCTCCCACGGCGAGCTACGGGTGGCCGGCGCGACCATCGGCAGCCGACTGGTGATGAGCCGCTCCGAACTGCACGGGGACGCGGAGGGCACCGCCCTCAACGCGTACGGGATCCAGGTCGGCGGGGACGTCGAGCTGGACCGGGTGACGGCCACCGGCCGGCTCGTCCTGTCCGGTGCGCAGATCACCGGCCGCCTCGACCTCGCCGGCAGCAGCGCCACGCGGCACGCCCCCGACGCCACCGCGCTCTCCCTGCGCCGCACCGGCGTCCGCGAGGCCGACCTGCGCGGCACCCGCCTCGGCGGCGCCCTCGACCTGCGCTACGCCACCCTCGGCGTGCTGTACGACGACGCCGGCTCCTGGCCCCCGCGCGTCCACCTCGACGGCGCCCTCTACGAGCAGTTGGACAGCCCGCTCCCGGCCGCCGAGCGGCTGCCCTGGCTGAGCCGGAGCGACGGCGCGTACGTCCCGCAGCCGTACGAGCAGCTTGCCGCCGTGTACCGCCGCCTCGGCCACGAGGACGACGCCCGCCGCGTCCTGCTGGCGAAGCAGCGCGCCCGCCGCGGCCAACTGCCCTGGTACGCCCGCGCCTGGGGCGGCGTCCAGGACGCCGTCGTCGGCTACGGCTACCGGCCCGAGCGCGCCGTCGCCTGGCTGGCGGGGCTGCTGGCGCTGGGCTCCCTGCTCTTTTGGACCGACCAGCCGCGGCCGTTGGAGCCCGACAAGGACATCGGGTTCAACCCCTTCGTCTACACCCTCGACACGCTGCTGCCGGTCGTCGACTTCGGCCAGGGCAACGCGTTCGCGCCCGGCGGCGGCTCCCAGTGGGTGGCGTATCTGCTCGCCATGGCCGGCTGGATCCTCGCCACCGCCGTGGCCGCCGGTGCCGCCCGGGCGCTGAACCGGCCGTAGCGGGGCGGTCCTTGCCGCCGGGGCAGGTCGAACGCGAGCAGGCTGAACCCCGGCACGTCGAACCCCGGTACGTCGACCCCCGGCGGGTCGAGTCGGTCGCGCCGGGCCGCGGTGCGCACCGCGTACGGCCCGGGCGGCAGCGGCCGCCGGCGGGAGCCAGGAGAGCCCGCCGAGGGCCGCTGCCGCCGCGCCCGGACCCGCGGACACCCGCCCGGGTGCGGGTCCGCCCCGGTGCGTCCCCCGCCCGGGAACGCACCGGGAGCACCGGCAGCGTGTCAGTAGCGCAGCGCCGCGAGGTACTCGTAGCTGTTGCGCGCCGTCGCGAACGGGTCGGACGGGTTGTCGTGCTCGACGAGCCACTGCCTGACCCCGCCGCTCTCCGCCCCCTGGAACATCTCCACGAAGTCCAGGACGCCGGAGCCGACGTCGGCGAAGTCGCCGTTCTCCGCCATGTCCTTGACGTGCAGGGCGGGGAAGCGGCCCGGGTACCGGCGGAAGTACGTGAGCGGGTCGGCGCCGCCGCGCACCCCCCAGTACA
Source organism: Streptomyces sp. 184 (assembly GCF_045781775.1). Lineage (NCBI taxonomy): Bacteria > Bacillati > Actinomycetota > Actinomycetes > Kitasatosporales > Streptomycetaceae > Streptomyces > Streptomyces sp. 184. Next base: position 5,595,498 of record NZ_CP123230.1, read on the forward strand.
CGTCGAACTCGAGGGCGACCAGCTCGGGGTCGGTCTCGTTGACGAGGATGTCGAAGAGCACCTCGCCGTCGACCGTTTCGTGGTCGCTGCCGTGGTTGTGGAAGAGCACCTGCTCAAGGCCGGCGTCGCGGCATGCCTGACCCGCCTCGTTGAGGGCGCGCGCGGCCTCCCGGAAGCCGGCCGGCGAGTGCAGGGAGCCGGGCAGGCTGGGGACGACGACCCACTGGCCGCCCAGGGTGTGCACGTCCTCGATCGCCTTCGGCAGTCCGCTGCCGGAGACGATGTCGTACCCGACGTGCTCCAGCACGGCCTTGAGCCCGGCGTCGTCGATCATGCCGCGGATCTGCTGCGCGTTGTGGCCGTGCCGGCCGCTGACGCCGACGGTGGCGTAGCCGATGTCGGACAACTGCTGGAGCGTGCCGGCGAAGTCCGTGGCCAGGGGGCCGCGCATCGTGTAGAGGTGCATGCCGATGCCGCCCGGCGGGATGCGCCGCTTGCCGGGCTTCGGGCCGCACCGGCGGCGGGCCGCCGCGTCGGCCGCCGCCGCGGGTCCGGCCCCGCCGCCGAGTGCGGCGGCGGTACCGGCGCCGAGCGCCGCGGTGAGCAGCGCGCGCCGCCCCAGCCCGCCGTTCGGCGTCCGCCGGAACCTGCCCGTCCCGTCGGCTCCCTGGTCCGTCTCGTGCCTGCCGTTCATGCGCACAACCGCCTCTCCCGCGTCTGACGAATCCCGTTTAGAAAGCGCTTACTGGCATGCGCGCATCAGAGTAAGCGGCCCGCGTCACGCGGTCAACGGGTCAGCGCGCCGCGGCAGCCCTGCGGCCCACACGCCCCAACCGGGCGCACCGGTACGCGGCCCGGCGCACGCCGCGCACCAGCGCGCCCGCGCGTCAGAGCCGGACGAGCACGTCGCCCAGGTCCTTGCGCCGGATGTCCGGAACCCGCGCCCCGTCCGCCGGGTAGCCGACCGGGATCACGTACGCCGCCCGCTCCTCCGGCGGCCGCTCGCACACCTCGCCCAGGAACCGCATCGGGCTCGGCGTGTGGGTGAGCGTCGCCAGCCCCGCCTGGTGCAGGGACGCGAGGAGGAAGCCGACGGCGATGCCGACCGACTCCTTCGTGTAGTACGGGCGCGGGCTGCGCGGCCCCTTGTGCACCTCGAAGACGACGATCACCGCGGGCGCCGCCTCCAGGAACGGCTTCTGCCAGTCCGTGCCCAGCGGCGCCAGCGCCGCCAGCCACTCCGGCGAGGCCCGGTGCGCGTAGAACTCCCGCTCCGACCGCTCCGCCGCCTCCCGCAGCAGCCGCTTGCGGTCCGGGTCCGTGACGACGACGAAGCGCCAGGGCTGCACGTTGGCGCCGCTGGGGGCGGTGGCGGCGGTGCGGACCGCCCACTCCAGGACGTCGTCCGGGATCGGCCGCGGGGAGAAGTCGCGTACGGTACGGCGGCGCGTCATGGCGTCGTGGAAGGCGCGGCTGCGCTCCGCCGCGTCCGCCGCCGGCACGCCGAGCGGCTCGTACGGGACGGTGGGATACGGGGCCGGATACGGCTGCGAGGTGGTCATCGGGCCAGCAGAACACGGTGCGGGGCGCCCGGCCCAGATCCTGCACGGCGATAGCGCCCGCGCAGACGGCCGCCCACCGCGCCGCACCCGGTCCTCGGCGCCACACCACCCCGGCGACAGCGCCCCGCAAGAGCCGCCGCAGGCCGCCCGGCACCCGGCACCCGGCACCCGGCACCCGGCACCCGGCGTGGCCGACTACTCCTCGAAGCCCGCCGCGTCCACGAAGTCCGGCCGCGGATCCAGCGCCGCAGCCAGCCGGAAGTGCCGCCGCACCTCGTCCGGGTCGCCCCCCGCCCGCTCCAGCGTGCGGGCCAGCGCGAAATGCGCGTAGGCGTTGTCGGGCTCCCGGTCGATGACCGTGCGGAAGTCGGCCTCGGCCGCGCGGAGGCGGGCGCTCATGAAGTAGGCGCGGGCGCGCAGCAGCCGCGGCGAGACCTTCTCGGGATGGGCCTCGACCAGCGGGTCGAGCAGTTGGACCGCGCCGCGCGGATCGCGGGCGGCGAGCAACTGCTCGGCCGCCCGGTAGTCGACGACGTCGGTCTCCGGGCTGCGCTCGGCCACGGGGGACTCCTTCCTCGTCTTCTGCGTCTTTCGCTTTCCGTTCTTCCGTCTTTCGTTCTTCCCGCGCTCCCCCGTCAGGAGGCGACCGCCTCCCGGCACCGGATCAGCAAACGCTGTTCCACGAGGGGATCATGCCCCGCTGTCCCGCCCCGTGACCCCCTTGCGTGCCACCAGTTCCTCCCAGACCTTCCGTACCCGCTCCGCCAGTTCCGCCTGCGTCCCGTCGTTGTCGACGACGATGTCCGCGATCGCGAGCCGCTGCTCGCGCGTGGCCTGCGCCGCCATCCGGGCACGCGCCTCGTCCTCCGCCATGCCGCGCAGCCGCACCAGCCGGTCGAGCTGGGTGGCGGGCGCGGCGTCGACGACCACGACCACGTCGTACAGCCCGGCGAGGCCGTTCTCGGCCAGCAGCGGCACGTCGTTCACGACGATCGCGTCCGGGCCCGCCGCCTCCTGAAGCGCGGCGGAGCGGTCGCGGACCAGCGGGTGGACGATGGCGTTCAGGGCCTGGCGCCGGTCGGCGTCGGCGAAGACGATGCCGCCGAGCTTCGCCCGGTCCAGGCTGCCGTCCTCGGCCAGCACCTCCGCGCCGAACTCCGCGACGACGGCGGCCAGCCCCGGCGTGCCGGGCTCCACCTCCTCGCGGGCGATCTTGTCGGAGTCGACGATCACCGCTCCGTACGAGGCCAGCAGCCGCGACACCGCACTCTTGCCGGCGCCGATCCCGCCGGTCAGTCCCACCGTCAGCATGAGCCCAGCCTAGGCCGCGGCCGGCGCCGCGGGGCCCGCGTCAGTCGCCCTCCTCGCGCTCCGCGAGGAACTGCTCGAAGGCGTTGCCCAGCTCGTCCGCCGAGGGCAGCTCGGCGGGCTCGGCCATCAGGTTCTCCCGGTCCTCGCCGCCGGCCAGCGCGTCGTACTGGTGCTCAAGCCCGCGGACCATGCCCACCAGCTCCTCGTCGCCCTCGTCGACCTGGCGCTCGATCTCGTTCTGCACCTTCAGCGCCTCGGAGCGCAGCGCGTGGGCCACGCCGGGCAGGACCAGGCCCGTCGCCGAGGTGATCGACTCCAGCACGGTCAGCGCCGCGTCGGGGTACGGGGTGCGGGCCAGGTAGTGCGGCACGTGGGCGGCGACGCCGAGGACGTCGTGCCCGGCCTCGCCGAGCCGGTACTCCAGCAGCGCGTCGGCGCTGCCGGGAACCTGGGCCTCGTCGAAGACGCTGCGGTGGCCCGGCACCAGGTCGATGCGGTTGCCGTGCGGGGTGAGGCCCACCGGGCGGGTGTGCGGGACGCCCATGGGGACGCCGTGGAAGTTGACGGCCAGGCGCACGTTCAGCCGCTCGACGATCTCGCGGACGGCATCCGCGAAGCGCTCCCACTCCACGTCGGGCTCCGGTCCCGACAGCAGCAGGAACGGGCTGGCGGTCGCGTCGCGCACGAGGTGGAGTTCGAGCTTGGGGACCTCGTACGCCGCCCAGTGGTCGCGGCGGAACGTCATGAGGGGCCGGCGCGCCCGGTAGTCCACGAGCCGGTCGTGGTCGAAGCGGGCGACGATCTCGTGCGGAAGGTCGTCGAGCAGCCGCTCGGTGATCTGGGCGCCGGTCTCGCCGGCGTCGATGAAGCCCTCGAGGTGGTAGAGCAGGGTCAGCCCCGCCGAGTCGTGCTCCAGCACCGCGGCGACGGCCGCGAGCCCGCTGGGGTCCCATTCGTACATGCTCATGGGTGTGTAACACCCCGCGTGCCCGCGGTGATTCCCGGTCACGCGGACGGAATTACGCGCCCGGTGCCCGAGCGCCCGCCGCGCCCCGCCCGTACGGCAGGTCAGGGCCGCTGCCCGGCCCCCGCGGCACCGGCTGGATCATCCCGCGCGGCGACGGAACCTCGCCGCATAGGATTGCGTCCTTCTCCGCGGAAGGAGGGGGTCGTCGTGCCTGAGGAGGGGCCGGGAGCAGAAGTCCCGGGCGGGCGCGGCGAGTTGCGGGAGCCGCTACGGCCCCGCCGAGAGGGGCGGCGACGTGTGTCGCGCTCTCTCACGCTCGCCGCCATCGGTGCCAGCATCATTGTGATCGCGAGCATCGTCGTTTCCGCATGGCCCGGCGGCACCGGGCTGAGACCGCCCGGGTCGCCGTCGCCCGACGCCACCACGGCCGCCGCCTTCACCGGCGTGTACCGCATCGGCGCGCTCGGGGACGCCGATCCGGGCGGCGGGCGGGACACCGTCCTGACCCGCAGCGTGTCCCGGGCGCTCACCGACCACGGCAGCGGCGCCGGCGGGGGCAACGGCGGGGTGGCGACGCCGCCGCTGGGCGTCTCGGACCTCACCGCCCACAAGGAGTCCACCGAGCCCGCGAACGGCCGGCTGATAGCGCGCTGGCTGGAGATGGAGCCGGGCCTGACGGGCGTCGTCGGCGGCGACCCCGCACTCAGGCTGCCGGAGAGCGGCCTCACGTCCTTCCGCCTCCCGGTCGTACGCGCCTGCCGCCACGACGGCGCCGGCCTCGGCCCCGAGCCGCGCTACGCCGACACCAACGAGCTGCGTCCCTCCGCCTCCACCGCCGACATGGGCGTCGTCATGGCCCGCCACCTCGCCGCCGCCCCCGGGGTCCGCAAGGTCTACGTCCGCGGCGACACCGCCGCCGAGCCCACCCGGGCGCTGGTCGACCGGCTGCGCGCGGACGGCGTCGAGGTGCGCGCCGACGACGGGGGGCCGCTCGCCGACGGCATCGGCCGGTTCCGGCCGGACGCGGTGTTCCTGGAGGGCGGCGCGCGGAACATGGCGGAGTGGCTGGAGGAGGTGGAGGACAGCGGGTTCGCCGGCGTGAAGGCGATGTGGGACCCGACCGCGCCGACGTGCACCGGCCGCAACGCCGCGGACGACGCGGACCTCTCCGTGCCGGACGGCTGGCTGACCGTCCGCGGCCACTACGACGTCCGCCTCGACCCCGAAGCCGACCGCCGCGCCGCCGTCCGCCGGGCCCTCGGCGACGACCTGGCCACCCGCCCGTACGCCGTCGAGACCTACGACGCCGCCCGCGCCATGCTCTCCGCCTGGGACACCGTCTCGGCGGAGGACCGCAACAGCAACGAGCCGGACCTGGCCCGCGCCGCGCTCGCCGAGGCGCTGCCGACGGTGCCGGTGCGCGGGACGCTGGGCGGCTGGTGGACGCAGTTGTCGGAGGCCGAGGCGCACCCGGTGGTGTGGCTCGACCGCCGGGAGGGCGGCCGGTGGCGGCAGGAGGCGGAGAAGCACCGCTGAGGGCCCGCCCGTACCGCCGCGACCGTGGCCATGGCCGTACGGGCGGACCCTCCGCACACGCGGCGCTCCCCGGTTCCTACCGGACCCCGGCCCCCCGCTGTTCGGACCGCTCCCCGGCCTCGTACCCCTCGGCCCCTTCGGGGCGCTCCAGCGCCACCTTCGGCAGCCTCCTGGCCAGCGGCCCGGGCAGCCACCAGGCGTGCCGGCCGAGCAACTGCATCACCGCGGGCACGATCAGGCAGCGGATCACCAGGGCGTCCAGCAGGATCGCCACCGCAAGGCCCAGGCCGAACTGCTGGAGCATGCGGCTCGGGCTCAGGATGAAGGCCGCGAACACCACGATCATGATCAGCGCCGCCGCCGTGATCACCTGCCCGGTGACGGCCAGGCCCTCGCGCACCGCGTGCGCGGCGTTCTTCGTACGCTCCCACTCCTCGTGCATCCGGGAGACGAGGAAGACCTCGTAGTCCATGGAGAGCCCGAAGACGATCGCGAAGATCATCACGGGGATGAACGCCTCGATGGGGCCGGGCTGCACGCCGAACCAGCCCTCCTGGAACACCAGCGTGATGACGCCGAGCGCGGCCCCGATGGACAGCAGGTTCAGCACGGCCGCCTTCAGGGGGATCCACAGCGAGCGGAAGACCACCATCAGCAGCAGGGTCGACAGGCCGACGACGAGGGCGACGAACAGCGGCATCCGGTCCGCGACGGTGTCGGAGAAGTCCTGGGTGCCCGCGGTGGCGCCGCCGACCAGGTACTCCGCGCCGGTCTCCGCCGTCAGCGGCGGCAGCACGTCGTCGCGCAGGTCGTGCACGAGGTCCGCGGTCGCGGCGTCCTGCGGCGCCGACTCGGGGAAGACGATGACGGTGGCGACCTCGCCGTCCTCGGACGGCATCGGCGGGGTCGTCGCGGCGACGCCGTCGGCCTGCGCGATCCGGGCCTGGGCCTGCTCCCCCGCCTCGGCGGCACCGGCCGCGCCGCCGCCCTGCGCGACGACGACGAGCGGGCCGTTGAAGCCGGGCCCGAAGCCCTCCGCGAGCAGGTCGTACGCCTGCCTGCTGGTGGTGGAGGGGGCGTCGTTCCCGGCGTCGGCGAAGCCGAGGCGCATGCCGAGCGCGGGCGCCGACAGGGCCAGCAGCGCGACCAGGGCGGCGACCAGCGCGGGCAGCGGGCGGCGCTGCACGGCGGTGGCGAGGGCGCGCCAGCGGCCGCCCTCGGTCCTGCCCTTGGCCGCCGCCTTCTCGGCGTGCTTGAGTACGTGCCGCTGGATGCGCCGGCCGAGGACGGCGAGCAGCGCGGGCAGCAGCACCAGCGAGGCGGCCATGGTGACCAGGACGGTCAGCGCCACCGCGAGCGCCACGCCCTGGAGCGAGCCGAGGCCGAGGGCGACCAGGCCGAGGAGGGCGATGATGACGGTGCAGCCGGCGAAGAAGACCGTGCGCCCGGCGGCGTCGAGCGCGATACGCGCGGCGCTGTCCCGGTCGGCGCCGCGGATCAGCTCGTGGCGGTACCGGTAGAAGATCAGCAGCGCGTAGTCGACACCCACGCCCAGGCCGACGAGCATCATGATCGGCGGGGTGAAGTCGGCGACGGTGAAGACGTGCCCGGCCAGGGTGATCAGGCCGACGGCGGTGCCGACCGCGAACAGGGCGGTGACCAGCGGGACGGCGGCGGCGACCAGCGAGCCGAAGAGCAGCACGAGGATCACCAGCGCGGCGAGCATGCCCGCACCCTCGGCGGCCCCGCCGCCCGCCTCCTCGGCGCCGCGCACGGCCTCGCCGCCCAGCTCGACCTGGAGCGCGTCGCTCCCGGCCTCCTGCGCGGTGTCGATGATCTTCTCGACGTCCGCCTTCTCTACCAGCTCCGCCTTGTCGTCCAGGGTGACGGTGGCGTACGCGACGTCGCCCTTCTCGGAGACCGCCGCCCCGCCGTCGGCGTACGGGCTGCGCACGTCCACGACGCTCGGCAGCCCCCGCACCTGCTCCAGCATGCGCTCGACGTCCTGCTCGGTGCCCGCGGCGCGCATCCCCCGCTCGTCCTTGAAGACGATCTCCACGCTGTCGCCCGCCTGTGCGGAGCCGTGCCGCTCCAGCAGGTCGGTGGCGGCCTGGGAGTCGGTGCCGGGGAGGGAGAAGTCGTTGCGCCAGTTGCCGCCGGCGGCCTGGGAGGCGGCGGTGACGCCGAGGAGTACGACGATCCAGAGCAGGATCGCGACTCTGCGACGCCGGCGGGACCAGTCGGCGAGCCGGGCGAAGAGCCCGGGGCGTACGTCGGGGGCGGTGGGCGGCGGAGCCGTCGGATGTGCGGACATGACGCCAGCGTGCCGGGCCGCCTGCGGCGGGCACGTCGGCCGGACGCGGACACCGCCCGTACCCCGCTGGTTGCGCCCTCGGCCCGCCCCGTACTACCCGGGTTGCGACCGCACCCGGAACCGGGCCCGATCCCCTAGGGGCCCACGGGCAATCCCCTACGGAACCCCCTCGTCCCCACCCCTTCGATCCCGTCGCCAAGCCCACACCGCACCATCCACCGGCACTCCCCCGCACTCCCCCGCACTCCCGCCCAAGGGTAGGTCGCCCCACCGACATCGGGGCGCGCCCGCACACCGCCGGCCCGCGCCCGCCCCCCGTCAGGGCGCCAGCCACCCCGGCCGGACCATCCCCGACTCGTACGCCAGCACCACCAACTGCGCCCGGTCCCGCACCGCCAGCTTCGTCATGATCCGGCTCACGTGCGTCTTCGCCGTCGCCGGGCTCAGCACCAGCCGCGCCGCGATCTCGTCGTTCGTCAGCCCCGCCGCCACCAGTTGCATCACCTCGGCCTCCCGCTCCGTCAGCGCGTTCAGCCGCGGGCTCGGCTCCGGCGCCTTCACCCGGCCGGCGAACTCGGCGATCAGCCGCCGCGTCACCGACGGGCTGATCAGCGCGTCGCCGCGCGCCGCCACCCGCACCGCATGGATCAGCTCCTCCGGCTCGGTGTCCTTGACCAGGAAGCCGGCGGCCCCGGCGCGCAGCGCCCCGTACACGTAGTCGTCGAGGTCGAAGGTCGTCAGGATGACGACCCGGACGTCCGCCAGCCGCTCGTCCGCGGCGATCCGCCGGGCAGCCTCCAGACCGTCGGTGCCCGGCATCCGAATGTCCATCAGTACGACGTCGGGGCGCAGTTCGCGGCACGCGGCCACCGCCTCGTCACCGTCGCTCGCCTCCCCGACCACGTCGAGGTCGTCCTCGGCCTCCAGCATCGAACGGAAGCCGGCCCGCACCAGCTTCTGGTCGTCCGCGAGCAGAATCCTGATCATGCCTGGGCGTGCTCCGTTCCGTAGGGCAGCCGGACCGTGACGACGAAACCGGCGCCGCCCGGCCGCGGCCCCGCGGCCAGCTCCCCGCCGACCGCCCGCGCCCGCTCCCGCATGCCGCCGATGCCGCTGCCGCTGCCGCCGACCGCACCGATCCCGGCCCCGGTTCCGGTCCCGGACCCGGACCCGGATACCGCGCGGGCGTCTGCGCCGGTCCCGTCGTCCTCGACCTCCAGCCGCAGCTCACGCTCACCGTAGTCCAGCCGTACGGTCACGGACGTGGCCCCCCGCGCATGCCGCGCGACGTTCGTCAGCGACTCCTGTACGACGCGGTACGCGGTCAGGTCCAGCTCCGCCGGCAGCGCCCGCTCCGCGCCCGCCACCACCGTCTCCACCCGCAGCCCCGCCGTGTCCGCCGCCCGCTCGGTCAGCTCGCCCAGGCGCGCCAGCCCGGGGGCGGGCGCCGTGGGCACCTCCTCGTCGACCTGCCGCAGCACACCCAGGGTGGTGCGCAGCTCGCGCAGCGTCTCGCGGCTGGTCTCCTTGATGGTGGCCAGGGCGTCGGCGGCGGCCGGGTCGGTGGCACCGCTCTTCTTCAGCCGGTGCAGGGCCGCGCCGGACTGGACGTTGATGAGCGAGATGTTGTGCCCGATGACGTCGTGCAACTCGCGTGCGATACGCAGCCGTTCCTCGGTCGCCCGCCGCCGCGCCTCGCCCTCGACGTGCGCCCGCCGCCCGTGCCACATCGCGCCCAGCGCCACCACGCCGACGATCCAGCCGGTCAGCATGAACAGCGCGACGCCGTTGACGTCGTCGTTGCCCGACATCGTCCCGGCGGTGGTGCCGACGACGACGAGCGCGCCCAGCGCCGCCGCCGCACGCAGCCGCCCCGCGGCGGCCACCCCGTACAGCGCGATGACCAGTACGAGGAACAGCGGCCCGTCGTACGCGCTGCTCACGTAGTAGACGCCGACGACCGGAATGATGAACGCGCCCACGGCGACGGGATGGCGGCGGGCGAAGTACAGCGCCCCGCACGCGAGCGCGATCAGCGCCCAGCCCAGCGCCGTCGTCGCCCACGACTCCCTGCGGTGCCCGACGAACGCCTGCAACGTGCCCAGCGCCACCAGCGCGCCCGTCCCGGCCGCGAGGGCGGTGTCCGCCGCACGGCCCTGGGGCAGACGGAGCTGACGTACGGGCAGGGGCATGGCCCCAGCGTACGTGCCCGGAGGCCCCGCCCAGGAGCGGCCGGCCCGCGGCCCGCAAGCCCCGCCGGTACGGCAGCACAGCGGCCGTACGGGAAGCGGAAAGCGGAAACCCGCCGCCCCCCGGAGGGGACGACGGGCTTCCGTCAGACGTACTGCTTGCTGCCCGCTACACGGTCAGCTCTGGCCACCGGCCAGCTTCTCGCGCAGCGCCGCCAGCGCCTCGTCCGAGGCCAGCGCGCCGGAGTCGTCGGCACCCTCGGAGGAGTACGAACCGCCGCCGGACGGCGCCGGCGCCGAGTCGCCCGACTCGGCCGCCGCCTGGGCGTCGGCCTCGCGGGACTTGACGACCTGCGCCTGGTGCTGCTCGAAGCGGGTGTGGGCCTCGGCGTACTGGCCCTCCCACTCCTCGCGCTGCTTCTCGTACCCGTCGAGCCACTCGTTGGTCTCCGGGTCGAAGCCCTCGGGGTAGATGTAGTTGCCCTGGTCGTCGTACGACGCGGCCATGCCGTAGAGCGTCGGGTCGAAGTCGACGGCCATCGGGTCCGGACCGAAGGTCTCGTTCGCCTGCTTCAGCGAGAGGCTGATGCGACGACGCTCCAGGTCGATGTCGATGACCTTGACGAAGATCTCGTCGCCGACCTGGACGACCTGCTCCGGGATCTCCACGTGGCGCTCGGCCAGCTCGGAGATGTGGACCAGACCCTCGATGCCCTCGTCCACCCGGACGAACGCACCGAACGGCACCAGCTTCGTGACCTTGCCGGGCACGACCTGACCGATCTGGTGCGTGCGCGCGAACTGCTGCCACGGGTCTTCCTGGGTCGCCTTCAGGGACAGCGAGACGCGCTCGCGGTCCATGTCGACGTCCAGGACCTCGACCGTGACCTCCTGGCCGACCTCGACCACCTCGGAGGGGTGGTCGATGTGCTTCCAGGACAGCTCGGACACGTGCACCAGGCCGTCCACACCGCCCAGGTCCACGAAGGCGCCGAAGTTGACGATCGAGGAGACCACACCCGATCGCACCTGGCCCTTCTGAAGGGTGGTGAGGAAGGTCTGGCGGACCTCCGACTGGGTCTGCTCGAGCCAGGCACGGCGGGACAGAACCACGTTGTTCCGGTTCTTGTCCAGCTCGATGATCTTGGCTTCGAGCTCCTTGCCGACGTAGGGCTGGAGGTCACGCACGCGGCGCATCTCGACCAGCGATGCGGGAAGGAAGCCCCGCAGGCCGATGTCGAGGATGAGACCGCCCTTGACCACCTCGATGACGGTACCGGTGACGATGCCGTCCTCTTCCTTGATCTTCTCGATGGTGCCCCACGCGCGCTCGTACTGCGCACGCTTCTTCGAGAGGATCAGCCGGCCTTCCTTGTCCTCCTTCTGAAGGACAAGGGCCTCGATCTCGTCGCCGACGGCGACGACCTCGTTCGGGTCGACGTCGTGCTTGATCGAGAGTTCCCGCGATGGGATGACACCCTCGGTCTTATAGCCGATGTCGAGCAGGACCTCGTCCCGGTCGACCTTCACGATGACGCCGTCGACGATGTCGCCGTCGTTGAAGTACTTGATCGTCTCGTCGATCGCGGCGAGGAAGGCTTCCTCGGAACCGATGTCGTTGACCGCGACCTGCACAGTGGCGGTCGCAGTGTTCTCGGTGCTGCTCGTCATGTGGGATTGGGCTCCGGTACGGGCAAGTTGAGTCGTCGTCACTCCACGCCGAGAGCCCTGTGATCGCACCGCCGAAGCCGGACAGCCTAAGAGGCGCTTTCCCGACTCCACGCTGGAAGTCCGGCAGCGCCTCGTGAACCGAGGGGACATACAACAGATGCGAGCGCGGCCTGCTCCGTCCGAGGCACGCAGGCCCGCAGCGCAACTTGTAGCATACGGGGGCAGCCGGGCATGGTCAATGCGCGAAGAGTGCACGTGGGGCATGCCGCCCCATACCCGGCAGTAGTGGCGCCCCGTCACTCTCGCGCACGGCAGGAAGAGACGGCGACGGTCCCGCCGATGGTCCACGCGTACGAAGACGAGCCCGGCGGTGCCGCTGACGCGGATGTTCCGGCAGAGGCTACCCGACGGCCGGTCCCCGCGCGGGAAACCCGGCAAGCAAGCCGCGGCTGGTGGGACCGCAACGCCGACGACTACCAGCGCGAGCACGGCGGCTTCCTCGGCGGCGCCGACGGCGCCCGCTTCGTCTGGGGCCCGGAAGGGCTGGACGAGGCCGAGGCGCGGCTGCTCGGTCCGGCCGGTTCGCTGACGGGGCGCGCGGTGCTGGAGGTGGGCGCCGGCGCGGCGCAGTGCTCGCGCTGGCTCGCGGAGCAGGGGGCGCGGCCCGTAGCGCTGGACCTCTCGCACCGCCAGTTGCAGCACGCGCGCCGCCTGGCACTCGAAGCGGCCGAGACGACCGAGGGGAACTCGGGGGCCGAAGGGAACTCGGGGGCCGAGGGGAGCGAGGGCAGCGAAGGAGCCGAGGGGGACGCGCCGTTTCCGCTGCTCCAGGCCGACGCCGCCGCGCTGCCGTTCCGCGACGAGGCGTTCGACCTGGCCTGCTCCGCGTACGGCGCCGTGCCCTTCGTCGCGAGCCCGGTCGCGGTGATGCGCGAGGTCAGGCGGGTGCTGCGGCCCGGCGGGCGCTGGGTCTTCTCCGTCACCCACCCCGTGCGCTGGGCCTTCCCGGACGAACCCGGGCCGGAGGGGCTGTCGGTCGCCGCGTCGTACTTCGACCGCACGCCCTACGTCGAGCAGGACGACGAAGGGCGCGCGGTGTACGTCGAGCACCACCGGACGCTGGGCGACCGGGTCCGCGACGTGGTCGCGGGCGGCTTCCGGCTGCTGGACCTGGTCGAGCCGGAGTGGCCGGAGTGGCACGACCAGGAGTGGGGCGGCTGGTCGCCGCTGCGGGGGCACCTGATCCCCGGCACGGCGATCTTCGTCTGCGAAGCGGCCTGAGTCCGCGCGGCGGCCCGAGGGCCCTGCGGCCGGCGGGGGTACGGGCCGTAGCACACTGGCGTCCGTGGCCCTCCGCTCCGACGCACTCGACGCCCTGCCCGTACGCCACGCGCTGCCCGCCCTGCGCGCGGCCCTCGACGGCCCCGGCGCCGCCGTGCTCGGGGCGCCGCCCGGCACCGGCAAGACCACCCTCGTGCCGCTGGCCCTCGCCGGGCTCGTCCCCGGCACCGGCGCCCCGGCCCGCCGGGTGCTCGTCGCCGAGCCCCGCCGCATGGCGGCGCGGGCCGCCGCACGCCGCATGGCGTGGCTGCTCGGCGAAGAGACCGGCGAGCGGGTCGGGTTCACCGTCCGCGGCGAGCGCCGCGCCGGGCCGCGCACCCGGGTCGAGGTCGTCACCACCGGCGTCCTCCTCCAACGCCTCCAGCGCGACCCCGAGTTGACCGGTGTGGACGCCGTACTGCTCGACGAGTGCCACGAACGGCACCTCGACGCCGACACCGCACTCGCCTTCCTCGTCGACGTACGCGCCACCCTCCGCCCCGACCTGCGGCTCGTCGCCGCCTCCGCCACCTCCGACACCGACGCCTGGGCGCGCCTCCTCACCGCGCCCGACGACACCGCCCCCGCCCCCGTCGTACGCGGCGAGGGCACGATGCACGCCGTGGCCATCGGCTACCGCCCCCCGCCCGCCGGCGTACGCCCCGCACACGGCACCCGCGTCGACCCCGCGCTGCTGGCCCACATCGCCGACGTCGTACGCGAAGGGCTGCGCAGGCCCGACGGCGACGTGCTGTGCTTCCTGCCGGGCGTCGGCGAGATCGCCCGGGTCGCCGGGCTGCTGGCCGGCGTGGACGCCGAGGTGCTGCAACTGCACGGGCAGGCGCCGGCCGAGGTGCAGAACGCCGTGCTGCGCGGCGGCGCCCCCGGCGAGCGGCGCGTGATCCTCTCGACCGCGGTGGCGGAGTCCAGCCTCACGGTGCCGGGCGTACGGATCGTCGTCGACGGCGGTCTCGCGCGCGAGCCGCGCATGGACCACGCCCGCGGCCTCGGGGCGCTCACGACCGTACGGGTCTCCGCCGCCACCGCCACGCAGCGGCTGGGCCGCGCCGGGCGCGAAGGCCCCGGGCTGGCGCTGCGCTGCTGGCCGGAGGCCGAGGACGGGCGGCTGCCGCGCTACCCCTCACCGGAGATCGCGGTCGCCGACCTGGCCGGCTTCGCCCTCCAGGCCGCCTGCTGGGGCGACCCCGACGCCACCGGCCTCGCCCTGCTCGACGCCCCGCCGCCGGGCGCGATGGCCGCGGCCCGCGACGTGCTGCGGGCGGTCGGTGCCGTCGGCACCGCCGGCCGGCCGACACCCCGCGGCACCCGCCTCGCCGGCCTCGGCCTGCACCCCCGCCTCGGCCGCGCCCTGCTCGACGCCGCCGCCGAAGCGGGCCCGCGGGCGGCGGCGGAGGCGGTGGCGCTGCTCAGCGAGGAGCCGCCGCGCGCCTACGGCGACGACCTCGCCGCCGCCTGGCGCCGCGCCCGCCGCGGCGGCGACGCCTACGCCTCCCGCTGGCGCCGCGAGGCGCAGCGCCTGCGGCGCGCCCTCGGTACGGCACCGGAGCGGCCGGAACCGCGGGGCGGGCAGCGCGACGGCGAGGCGCCGGGCGGCGAGGCGGCCGGCGGCACCGCGGCGGGACGCGACGGGGCCGGGCGCGGAGGAGGCGGCGGGGCCGGAGGCGACGGCGCGCCCCGCTCCCCGGCCCGGGAGGTCGGCGGCGCGGAGGGCAGCGCGGTGGGCAGCGGCGCGGCGGGACGCGGCGCGCTCGGGGACGACGCCGTCGCCGGGCTCGTCGCCGCACTCGCCTTCCCGGAGCGCGTCGCGCGGGGACGTGGCGAAGGGTCGTACCTCATGGCATCCGGAACCCGCGTCGAAACCGGCGCGGAATCCGCGCTGCGCGGCCAGCCCTGGCTGGCCGTCGCCGTCGCCGACCGCCCCGTGGGCGCCGCCGGCGCCCGGCTGCGGCTCGGCGCCCCCATCGGCGAGGACACCGCGCTACGCGCCGCCGAGACGCTGCTCGGCACCGAGGACGAGGTCACCTGGTCCGCCGAGCGCCGCGAGGTCGTCGCCCGCCGCGTCACCCGCCTCGGCGCCGTCGAACTCCGCGCGCGCCCGCTCCCCCGCCCCGACCCCGCCCGGCTCCGCGCCGCCCGCCTCGACGGGCTGCGCCGCGAGGGCACCTCCCTGCTGCGCTGGTCCGACAACGCCCGCGCGCTACGGCGCCGGCTGGCGTTCCTGCACCGCGCACTCGGCGAACCCTGGCCCGACGTCTCCGACGACGCCCTCCTCGCCCGCGCCGACGACTGGCTGGACGGCGACCCGCGCCGCATCGACGCCGGCCGCGTACTCCAGGGGCTCCTCCCCTGGGCCCGCGGCGAGGCCGCCCGGCTCGACGAACTCGCCCCGGAACGCATCGAGGTGCCCAGCGGCTCCCGTATCCGCGTCGACTACGACGACCCGCAGCAGCCCGTGCTCGCCGTCAAGCTCCAGGAACTCTTCGGACTCGACCGCACGCCACGGATCGCCGACGGCCGCGTACCGCTCCTGGTGCACCTGCTGTCGCCCGCCGGCCGCCCCGCCGCCGTCACCGCGGACCTGGAGTCCTTCTGGCGGCAGGGCTACCCCGCGGTCCGCGCCGAACTGCGCGGGCGCTACCCGAAGCACCCCTGGCCCGAGGACCCGGCCGCCGCCAGGCCCACCCGGCACACCACGCGCCGCACGAACACGGGCCGCTGACGACCGGCGGACGGCCGCCGACGGCCGACCGCCGACCCCTGGCCCCTGACCTCTGGCCTCTGACCGCGGCGGGTACAGACCCCTACTCGACGGTCAGCTCCAGCGTCAGCGTCACACCCTCGCTCGTGGTCAGCAGCAGCAGGTACTTCCCCGCCTCGTCGCCCGCGTGGATCGTCGGCAGCTTCACGATGCCGTCGCCGTCCGCCGTCAGGTTCAGCTTGCGGACGGGGTTGCCCTCCGCATCCGCGAAGTACGGGCCCTTGTCGTTCTGCTCGCCCGCCTCCGTGACCATCGTCGCCGTCACCGGCGCCTCCGCGCCCGGACCGCCCCGGTACGTCACCTTGGCCTCGACGGCACCGAACTCGCCGCCCGCCGCCGCCGTCAGCGCCGCGTCACCGACACGGGCCAGACCGTACGACGCCTCCACCTCGGCGGCGAAGTCCACCGGACTCACACCGCTGCCCGAGCTGGCGCGGATCGTGAAGTCCCCGGCGAGCTGGCCCGCCCTGACCACCGGCGCCGTCGCATAGCCGGAGCCGTTGGTGGTGACCGACGCGGTCTTCCCGCCGCCGGCGAAGACGGCGCCCGTCTGGCCGCGGATGCTGAACGTGACCGTCTTGCCGGAGACGCCGGCACCGCGCGAGGTCACGGCCCGCACCTTGGAGCGCTCGGCGAAGTCCGCGCCGGTGTACGCGGTCGAGGACTGCGGGCTCGCCACGCGCAGATCCGCGACGGTCGGAGCCGGCTCCTCGGGGTCGTCGTCGCCGCCGGGCGGGTCGCTGGGGGAGGGGCCCGGGTCGGGGCTGTTGTCGCCGCTGCCGGGGCCCTTGCCGTCGTCGCCGCCCTTGCCCGGCTTGTCGCTCTCCGACGGGTCCGGCGACGGGGTGGGCGTGTTGATGCCGTCGCTGCGGTCGCCCGGGTCGGCACCGGTGCCGTCGGGCACCGCGTCGGCGCCGCCCTCCTTGTAGAAGTCGTACCAGGTCAGGACGGTGCGAAGATACGACTGCGACTGGTTGTACCCGAGGATGGCGGCTTCCAGATCAGCCTGCGAGGACAGGTCGCGCCCGCCCGCGCACAGATACCGCCCGGCGGACAGCGCCGCGTCGTAGACGTTGTCCGGATCCCGCGCCCCGTCGTCGTTGCCGTCGCTGCCCCAGGTGGCCCACGTCGAGGGTATGAACTGCATGGGACCGACGGCGCGGTCGTGGGTGGTGTCCCCGTCGTACTCGCCGCCGTCGGTGTCCGTGATGTTGGCGAAGCCGTTGCCGTTCAGCACGGGGCCGAGGATGGGGCTGTTGGTCGTGCCGTTCGCCTTCACGTCACCGCCGCGGGCGTGCCCGGACTCCACCCGGCCGATGGCCGCCAGCAGCTCCCACTCCAGGTTGCACCCGGGGTTGCTGCGGGCGAGCCGGCTCTCGGCCTGCTTGTAGGCGTCGAGGACCGTCGCCGGAATACCGGACTCCGCGGCTTCGTCCTCCAACTCGTCACCGGGCGAGGGGTTGGCACTCTCCAGCGGCGGCAGGTCCGTGTAGTAGGGGGAGCCACCCGTGATCGAGTCCTCCCCGCCCCCCGGCGCCTGGTCGGGGGCGCTCTTCCCGGGGGCGTCCGGCCCCGCCGAGAGGCCCGGCGCCTGCGAGGCCGTGAGCGCCGCCATCGCGGCGGCGGCCACCGCCGCGGTCATCGCACCCTTGCGCATCCGTCGTCGCGTCGGCGCAGACATCGGCTACCCGTCCCCTCCCGTAGGTTGCAGGCTCCCCCGCACGGCAATGCTCGCGACCATACGTCAAGTTGATGCCGCGTACTACCACCTGTGGATGAACGGTGACAGCGTCCACACCCCCTCCGGACACCGGCCGCGGGAAGTCAGTACTTCGGCCCGACGTGTACGTCCATGAGCGCGACGGAAGCGCGCCTGGCGATGGAGATGTTCTTGGCCAGGCGAGTCCGCTGACCACCCGGCTTCCACTCGACCCCGACCCGGTCGAGGGTGTCGCAGAACAGCCGGATGATGTCGCTGGAGGCGTTGGTGAAGAAGTAGCGGGGGTACTCGTAGCGCTTGGCCACCCCTGCAATGGTGCGAACGGTCCAGTTGGTGATCCGGCATCCGTCGGAGTGGATCAGCCCTCGGATAAACGGCCAGGGGTGCGCGTCTACAACGGACTGCTGCCACGGCTCGAGTGCCATCGGCCGCTCGTGTTTCGGACCTGGGCCGTGCTGCGGGAGTAAGCACGGCCAGTGGGCGCTCCAACAGGTCACCGCCACACACCCCTGCCGCTGCACGCGGCCGACCCTGCCCTCGGGCAGGACTGCCCGGACGGCGTCGGCGCAGTCCTCGATGAGCCCAGGCCACGCATCCGCACAGATGATGCGCAGGGAGTAATTGTCACGGTGCTGGCGGCTGACGCACCCGTCGCCGAGGTACAGGCCGAACAAGTAGGCGTACGACTCAGGTGCCGCCGGCTGACCCGGCTGCGGCCGACAGCGCACGCACTGCCCACGTCTCGGCGCGTAAGGGAGTGGTTCGAGCCGCACGAGCCAGTTGCGGATCGCCGCCCGGGACACTCCCAGCTGTTTGCTGACCGAGTTCAGGCTTCGCCCCTCGGCAACCAGGGCTCGCGCGCGTTTGCGCGTCTCAAGGTCGTACACACGAGCGAGCCTGCCTCAGAGGCGGGCGCGGCGGGGGAAATCGTGACCTGATCACCGGATCGCATGAAGATCAAGTGCCCCGGGTGGGATTCGAACCCACGCTGTCGGTGGTTTGAGCACCGTGTCTCTGCCGCTGGACTACCGGGGCCTCCGCCTGAGGCGGCGACGCTCAGCTTACAAGAGGTGGGTACCCTCGTGGGTGCCCCTACCGCAGCCAGGCAATACACCGAGGAGCACCGTGAGCGCCCCCGAGACCCCCGAAACCCCGGAGGACGTCGTCGCCGCCAGCGCCGAAGGCGACGAGCACGTGCCGCCGCAGACCACGCGGGTCGTCATCGCCGAGGACGAGGCCCTCATCCGGCTCGATCTGAAGGAGATGCTGGAGGAGGAGGGGTACACCGTCGTCGGGGAGGCGGGGGACGGGGAGACCGCGGTGGCGCTGGCGCGGGAGCACCGGCCGGATCTGGTGATCCTGGACGTGAAGATGCCGGTGCTCGACGGGATCTCCGCCGCCGAGCGGATCGCCGCCGACTCCATCGCGCCGGTGCTGATGCTCACCGCGTTCTCCCAGCGCGAGCTGGTCGAGCGGGCGCGGGACGCCGGGGCCATGGCGTATCTGGTGAAGCCGTTCAGCAAGGGCGACGTGGTGCCGGCCATCGAGATGGCCGTCTCGCGCTACACGGAGCTGAAGACGCTGGAGAAGGAGGTCGTCGACCTCACGCAGCGGCTGGAGACGCGGAAGCTGGTGGACCGGGCGAAGAGCATCCTCCAGACCGAGTACGGGCTGTCGGAGCCGGCGGCGTTCCGGTGGATCCAGAAGACGTCGATGGACCGCCGGCTGTCGATGCAGCAGGTGGCCGAGGCGGTCATCGAGGACGATGCGGAGAAGAAGGCCAAGAAGAAGCAGGGATAGCCGCGGTGCCCGTACGGTGATGGCGTACGGCACCCGCGAACGGCAGAAGCGGCCCGCGCCCCCCTCCCCGGGGCGCGGGCCGCTTGTCTTGCGCGTGCTGCGGGTGCGCTCTCAGTCCTCGCCGAGGTACGCCTTGCGCACGGACTCGTCGTGCAGCAGTTCCTCTCCGGTGCCCGACAGGACGATCTTGCCAACCTCCATCACGTGCCCGTGGTCGGCGATGGAGAGCGCGGCCTGGGCGTTCTGCTCGACGAGCAGGATGGTGGTGCCCTGGGACTTCAGCTCCCGGATCGTCTCCATGATCTTCTGCATCATGATCGGCGAGAGGCCCATGGAGGGTTCGTCGAGCATGAGCAGCTTGGGCCGGGACATCAGTGCCCTGCCCATGGCGAGCATCTGCTGTTCGCCGCCGGACAGGGTGCCGGCGGCCTGCTTGCGCCGTTCGCCGAGGATGGGGAACAGGTCGTAGCACATCTTGATGTCCTGCTCGATGCCCGCCGTGTCCTTCCGGAGGAAGGCGCCGAGTTGGAGGTTCTCGGTGATGGTGAGGCGGGGGAAGAGCCGGCGGCCCTCCGGGGAGTGGGCCAGGCCCATGGCGACGATCTTGTGGGCGCCGACGCCGTTGAGCGGCCTGCCGTCGAAGAAGATCTTGCCGCCGGAGGGCTTCAGCAGTCCGGAGAGGGTGCGCAGGGTCGTCGTCTTGCCGGCGCCGTTGGTGCCGATGAGGGTGACGACCTCGCCGCTCTGGACGCTGAACGAGATGCCTTTGACGGCCTCGATCTTGCCGTAGGCGACCTTCAGGTCCTCGACCTGTAGTAGCGCGGTCACGCGTCGCCCTCCTTGCTCTTCTCGGGGGTGCTGCCGCTCCCGGTGTTCTTGCCGAGCGCGCTCTCGGCGGCGGTGACCTCGTCGACGGCCTCGTCCTCGGGGACGCCCTCGAAGGGTGTCCCGAGGTACGCGGCGACGACGCGGTCGTCGCTCTGCACCACTTCCGCGGTGCCCTCGACCAGTTTCTCGCCCTGGACGAGGACGGCGACGCGGTCGCAGAGTCCGAAGATGAACCGCATGTCGTGCTCGATGACGAGCACCGAGATGCCCTGCTCGCGGATCGCGAAGACCAGCTCGCGGGTGGCCCGGGTCTCCTGCGGGTTCATGCCCGCGGTCGGCTCGTCGAGGAGCAGCAGGCCGGGTTCGCTCGCCAGCGCCCGGGCGATCTCCAGCTTGCGCTGTTCGCCGTAGGGGAGGTTGCGGGCGAGGTGGTCGCGCTTGGCGGCCAGCCCGGTGAACTCCAGCAGCTCCATGGCGCGCGCTTCGGACTTCGTCTCCGCCTTCTTGAAACCGGGGCCGCGCAGCAGCGCGGACCACAGCCCTTCGCGGGTACGGGTGTGCCGGCCGACGAGGACGTTTTCCAGGACCGTCATGTTGGCGAAGAGACGGATGTTCTGGAAGGTACGGGCGACGCCCGCCTCGGTGACGCGGTGGGAGCGGTGCGGCAGGACGGTGCCCTTGTAGCGGACCGTGCCCTCGGTGGGGATGTAGAGCCCGGTCATACAGTTGAAGAAGGTGGTCTTGCCGGCGCCGTTGGGCCCGATGAGGCCGACGATCTCGCCCTGGTCGACGGTGAGGTCGACGTTGCGTACGGCGGTGAGGCCGCCGAAGCGCATGGTGACGCCGCGGGCGTCCAGGACGGTCGCGGCGCCCGCCGTTCCCTTGGCGGGGATGGTGTCGCTGGCCATCGGTGTCACACCCCCACCTTGCTGATGCCGGTATCTTCCTTGGGCACGTCGAGCTGGCCGGTGTCGTGGAACTCCAGTTGCTTCCGGCGGTCGGCGATGAGGCCCTCCGGGCGGAAACGCATGAGCAGGACGAGTGCCACGCCGAAGAGCAGCAGTTGGTATTCCTGCACGAACTGGAGCTTGGCGGGGATGAGGTAGAGCAGCGACGCGCCGATGAGCGGGCCGCTGACGGTGCCCATGCCGCCGAGGATCACGGCCGCCAGCAGGAACGCGGAGTTCGGCGGTACGGCCTCGACGAACTTGTACTGCGTGGGTGTGACGGTGTAGGTCACGTGCGCCTGCACGGTGCCCGCCATGCCGGCCAGGGTGGCGCCGAGCGCGAAGGCCAGGAGCTTGAGCCGGAAGGCGTTGATGCCCATGGCGCGGGCGGCGGTCTCGTCCTCGCGGATGGCGACCCAGGCGCGGCCGATGCGCGACTGGTCCGCGCGCCGGAAGATCGTGACGATCACGACGGTGAACAGCAGCATGAGCAGGAAGTAGTTGGAGAACCGGCCCAGCTCGGTGCCGAGGATCGTGTGTTCCTCGCCGAGGTTGAAGCCGAAGAGTTCCAGCTCGGGGATGTTCGGGATGCCGTTGGGCCCGTTGGTGACGTCGGGACCGGAGTCGCCGTCGAGGTTCTGTACGCCGATGCGGAAGATCTCGCCGAACCCGAGGGTGACGATGGCGAGGTAGTCGCCGCGTAGCCGCAGGGTCGGGGCGCCGATGAGCACGCCGAAGACGAGCGACGCGGCGGCGCCGGTGAGCACGGCCGCCCAGAACGGGAAGGTGACCCCGATGCTGGAGGTGGGTGCGCCGGAGACCAGGGCCGCGGTGTAGGCGCCGACGCCGAGGAAGGCGACGTAGCCGAGGTCGAGGAGGCCCGCGAGGCCGACGACGACGTTGAGGCCGAGCGCGACGGTGGCGAAGATGAGGATGTTCGTACCGATGCTGGCGTACGCGTCGTTGCTCTGGGTGAACGGGAAGGCGAACGCGGCGACGAAGGCCGCGGTCACGGTCACGTTCTTGTGCTTGGCGGTGAGCTGGCCCAGCCGCCGGGTGAGGCCCGCGCGGCCCACGGCGGGGAACGCGAAGGAGACGAGCACCATGTAGCCGATGAAGAGTTCGGCGTAGTCGGTGTCGATGCCGAAGGTGAAGATGTACAGGCCGAGGGCGAAGGAGGCGGAGATGATGAGGATCTCCGCCCAGCCGGGCAGGTCCCGCAGCCGCTCCGGGACGGGCGCCTTCAGCGAGTGCACCAGTTGGGCCCACGGGTTGGCCGGGGGGTTCTCGGCGTCCGGGGGGAGGTCGAACGGCAGCCCGAGGGCGCCGACGGCGCCGATCAGGGCCATGGCGACGGCGATGTAGCCGCCGGGGTCGACGTTGACCAGGCCGCCGAGGTTCTTGACGATGGCGCCGACGGTGTAGCCGGTGACGCCGAGGGTGCCGAGCGCGAGCAGCCGGACGGCGCTGTTGGCGCCGCCGGGGGTGAGCCAGCGCAGCCCGCGCACGCCGCTAGCGGAGAGCAGGAACAGCAGGGTGAGCAGTGCGCCGCTGAGCGTGAGGAGCTGGAGACCGCCGGGGTATCCGTAGACGGTCAGGTTGCCCGGGAACTCCTCGGTGTAGGTCCACGAGAGGAAGGTGGAGATGAAGGTGCCGACGGTGCCGCCGTAGGCGAGCAGCCGGGCGGTGCCCGGCGACAGGGGCAGCGCGCCGCCCGCGGGGGCGGTGGCGGATGCGGTGTCTTTCTCAAGGGTGGTCATCGCTATCACGCCCGATCCGCGACGCGTTCGCCCAGCAGGCCCTGTGGCCGCAAGAGCAGTACGAGAATGAGCAGGACGAACGCCCAGACGTCCTTCCAGGCACCGCCGCCGAGCTGCTCCATGCCGGGGATGTCGGCGATGTAGGCGGTGGCCATGGCCTCGGAGAGACCGAGGACTACGCCGCCGATCATGGCGCCGTAGATGTTGCCGATGCCGCCGAGTACGGCGGCGGTGAAGGCTTTGAGGCCCGCGATGAAGCCCATCTTGAAGTTGACCTCGCCGTAGCGCAGGCCGTGGGCGATGGCCGCGATGGCCGCGAAGGCGGCGCCGATGGCGAAGGCCATGACGATGATGCGGTCGGTGTTGATGCCCATGAGCTTGGCCGTGTCCGGGTCCTGCGACGTGGCCTGCATGGCGCGGCCGGTGCGGGTCTTGGAGACGAAGAAGCCGAGGGCGATCATGCAGACGGGGGCGGCGATGAGCAGGTACAGCTCGCCGCGTTCGATGGTGAACGCGCCGAAGTCGATGCGCGGGCCGGAGAACTCGGGGAAGGGCCGCGACTTCGTGGCCTCGGGGTACCAGGCCCAGATGGCCTGCTGGAGGGCGATGGACAGGCCGATCGCGGTGATGAGCGGGGCGAGGCGGGGTGCGCCGCGCAGTGGCCGGTAGGCGAAGCGCTCGGCGCCTACGCCGACGAGCACGGAACAGATGACGGCCATGAGGATCATCAGCGGCAGGGCGACGAGCAGGCTGGTGCCGTTGGGCATCCACAACCACATCGTCAGGGCGCCGAAGCCGCCGATCATGAATATCTCGCCGTGGGCGAAGTTGATGAGCTGGACGATGCCGTACACCATCGTGTAGCCGATGGCTATGAGCCCGTACAAGGCGCCGAGTAGCAGGCCGTTGGCAAGTTGCTGCGGCAGATCGTTCACCGCTGGGCCTCCGAGTGGGTGTCAGATATGGCCGCGCGGGGGGCGCTGTGTGCGCCCCCCGCGCCGCGTGCGGTCTGTGTGATCGATGGGCGGTGGTGGTCGCCCTGGTCAGCCTTCGAATTCGCCGCTGGTCAGCGGCACGTGCTCGCCGTCCTTGACCTCGTACAGCGAAAGCTGCTTGTTGGTCGTGTCGCCGAACTCGTCGAAGCCGACGGTGCCGGTCACTCCCTCGAAGGAAACGTCCTTCATGGCCTCGGTGACGGCCAGGCGCGCCTCGTCCGTGTCACCGGGCAGCTCGCCGTCGTTCTCGTCGACGACGGCCTTCACGGCCTGGATGATGGCCCAGGTGGAGTCGTAGGAGTAGCCGCCGTACGCCTCGTAGGCGTCCTCGTAGCCGGCCGCCTCGTAGTTCTTGATGAACTCCTTGGCGGTGTCCAGCTCGGTCAGCGGCGCGCCGACGGAGCTGGCCATGTCGCCCTCGGCGTTCTCCTTGGCCAGGGCCACGTACTCGGCGCTGAAGAGCGCGTCGCCGCCGACGGTCGGGATCTTGGCCCCGGCCTTCTTGACCTGGGCGGCCAGCGGGGCGCCGGCCGGGTACTCGCCGCCGTAGTAGACGAAGTCGGCGCCCGAGTTCTTGACCTTCGTGGCGATGGCCGCGAAGTCCTTGTCGTCGGGGTTGACGTGGTCGGTCCCGACGACCTTGCCGCCGAGCTTCTCGAACTCGTCGGCGAAGGTGCCGGCGAGGCCGGCGCCGTAGGTCTTCTTGTCGTCGATGACGAAGACCTTCTTCAGCTTCTTCTCGTTGAAGAGGTACTGCGCCGCGTACGGGCCCTGGATCGCGTCGGTGGTGGACACGCGGAAGTACGTGTCGAACGGCCGCGTCTTCTCGCCGGACTGCCACTCCTCGCCCTGGGTCAGGGCGGGGTTGGTGTTGGCGGGCGAGACCTGGACCAGGTCGGCGTCTGCGAAGACCTTCTGCATGGACTGGCCGACGTCGGAGTTCAGCGGGCCGACGGCGCCCATGACGTCTTCGTTGCCGACGAGCTTGGTGGCGTTCTGCTGGCCCTGCTGGGCCTGGGCCACGTCGTCGAGGGGCTCGAGCTCGAACGTGACGCCCTTGACCTCCTCGTTCTCGTTGGCCGTCTTCACGGCGAGCTCGGCGGAGTTCTGGATGCCGATGCCCAGGGCCGAGAGGTCGCCGGTCAGCGGGGCGTCGAGGCCGATAACGACGGTCGTTCCGTCGCCACCGCCCCCGCCTTCGCTGTCGTCGTCGCGGGAACCGCAGGCAGACAGCGTGAGAGCCCCTGCGGTGACCGCAGTGGTGAGTATGAGCAAGGAACGGTGACGCACGATCAGTCCTTTCCCCTGGCGCGGCCTCGACTGCGCAGAGTGGGCCGGTGCACGCGGCAGGCGTCGGAAGGTGACCTGCTGCGCGGTGACTGGGCGTGACTCTAAGCCGCCCCGGGTCGAGGGGGCAGAGGGGCAGGCAATGCTGTGACTCTCTTGTTATGACCCTTACACACGGCTTCCGTGTCGGCGGGGGTGATCTGTGCCGGATCCACGGAGTCCGGACGCCCGAACGGGCGCGAAGCCGCTGCTGATGTCCTATGTGCCGGAAGCGGCCCGCGGGGTGGGTTCGCATATCGTACGCAGCGCCCGGGACAGTTCCGCGGCGTAGGTGCCGCCGAGGATGGAGCTGTAGTCCTGTATTGCGCGCTTGTTACGCAGCGTTACACGCAGGGAGGGCAGGCTCGCGTCGAGGGGGAGGCCGGCGCACCGGACGACGGCGAACCTGACGGCGACCCGGGTGGGTTGGCCTTCGGGCAGGAGCAGCGGCAGCGAAGGCCGGACTGACAGCTTCAGACCGCCGTACCCCTGGGTGATCTTCTCCAGGGAGGCGCCGGTGTCCGAGGTGGCGGTGAGCTGGGCGTCAAAAGTGGTATCGCCTGCTTTGGGGGTTTCTATCCCGAGAAAGGCGAAGTCGGTCGACTGAATCGGGTACGGCACGGGCGGGGCCGGCTCCGGCTCCGGCCGTGTGGCCAGCAGGTATGTGCCGAGAACGGCCAGCGCGGCGAGGCCGGCGCCGGCGACGGCGAGCCGGCGGGAGCGGGGCGGCAGCGCGGTCCAGCGCTCGCCGAGGCGCGGTCCGGCGGAGCCGCCGCCGAGGACCTCCGCGGGCGGGCCGGGGTCCGGCTCGGGGCCGGGGTCGGGCCGGGTGGGCGCGGTCATGGCGGACAGGGTAAGGGCGTACGCCCGCCGAGCGCAGCGGGCCGTACCCCTCTTCGTCCGACTACCGAACGTACGCGACGGCGGCGGGAGTCGGGCTGCGCGCCCGCTCCCGCCGCCGTCGCCGTACGCGGCCCGGGGCCGGCCGACGGGACGCCGTCAGCGTCCCGTCGGGCCGGCGGCCGGGCCGAGTGCGGTCAGAAGTCCCACTCCGCGTCGTTGAGTTCGGCCCGCTTCGCGCTGTCCGCACCGGCGAACGCGGCGCCCGCCATGCCGGCGGCCAGGGTGGAGCCGTCGGCCGGGTCGATCAGCAGGAACGAGCCGGTGCGCCGGCAGTCGCCGTAGGCGTCCATCGGCAGCGGCTCCGAGGTGCGGAGCACGACGCGGCCGATGTCGTTGACCTCCAGGGCCCCCGGGGAGGGGTGGTGGGAGAGGTCGTCGAGCGTGAGCCGGTCGGGGATCTGCTTGACGATCGCCTTGACGGTCCGGGTGGTGTGCTTGAGCAGCACCCGGGCGCCGGGGGTGAGCGGCGTGTCGTGCAGGTGGCAGACGGTGGCCTGGATGTCCTGCGTGGCCCCGGGCGCCTGCTCGGTGGGGGCGATCATGTCGCCGCGGGAGATGTCGATGTCGTCGGCGAGCCGGATGGTGACCGACTGCGGCGCCCACGCGGCGTCGACGCTCTCGCCCAGCACGTCGATGGCGGCGACGCTGGAGGTGTGGCCCGAGGGCAGCACGGTGACGGGCTGGCCGACCTGGAAGATGCCGGAGGCGATCTTCCCGGCGTAGCCGCGGTAGTCGCGGTGCTCCGGGGTCTGGGGGCGGATCACGTACTGCACGGGGAAGCGGGTCACGCGGCCGCGCGGGTCGTGGTCGATCTGTACGGTCTCCAGGTGCTCCAGCACCGTGGGGCCCGCGTACCAGTCCATCACGGCCGACGGGGTGACGACGTTGTCGCCCTCCAGCGCCGAGATGGGGATGGTGGTCACGGCGGGCACGCCGAGGGCCTTGGCGTACTCGGTGAACTCGGCGGCGATCGCGGCGAAGACGTCCTCCGCGTAGCCGACGAGGTCCATCTTGTTGACGGCCATGACCACGTGCGGCACCCGCAGCAGCGCGGCGACCGCGGCGTGCCGGCGGGTCTGCTCGACGACGCCGTGCCGGGCGTCCACGAGGATCACCGCCAGCTCGGCGGTGGAGGCGCCGGTGACCATGTTGCGGGTGTACTGCACGTGGCCGGGGGTGTCGGCGAGGATGAAGCGGCGCCGGGGGGTGGCGAAGTAGCGGTACGCCACGTCGATGGTGATGCCCTGCTCGCGCTCGGCGCGCAGGCCGTCGGTGAGCAGCGCCAGGTCGGGGGCGTCCTGCCCGCGGCTGGCGGAGGCGCGCTCGACGGCCTCCAACTGGTCGGCGAGGACCGACTTGGAGTCGTGCAGCAGCCGGCCGACGAGGGTGGACTTGCCGTCGTCGACGCTGCCCGCGGTGGCGAAGCGCAGCAGGGAGACCTCGGCGAGCGCGGCCGGCTCCGTGGAGGTGGCGGGTGGGTTCACGGTCATGTCAGAAGTAACCTTCGCGCTTGCGGTCTTCCATGGCGGCCTCGGAGAGCTTGTCGTCGGCCCGGGTGGCACCGCGCTCGGTGAGGCGGGTGGCGGCGATCTCGGCGATGACCTTCTCGATGGTGTCGGCGTCGGAGTCGACGGCGCCGGTGCAGGACATGTCGCCGACGGTGCGGTAGCGCACCGTGCGGGTCTCGACGCGCTCGCCCTGCTTGGCGCCGCCCCAGTCGCCGGGGGCGAGCCACATGCCGCTGCGCAGGAAGACCTCGCGGCGGTGCGCGTAGTAGATCTCCGGGAGCACGATCTTCTCGCGGGCGATGTACTGCCAGACGTCCAGCTCGGTGAAGTTGGACAGCGGGAAGACCCGGACGTGCTCGCCGACGGCGTGCTTGCCGTTGTAGAGCTGCCACAGCTCGGGGCGCTGGCGGCGCGGGTCCCAGCCGCCGAACTCGTCGCGCAGGGAGAAGATGCGCTCCTTGGCGCGGGCCTTCTCCTCGTCCCGGCGCCCGCCGCCGAAGACCGCGTCGTAGCGGCCCTCCTCGATGGCGCGCAGCAGCGGCACCGTCTGGAGCGGGTTGCGGGTGCCGTCGGCGCGCTCCTTCAGCTCGCCGCGGTCGATGAAGTCCTGGACCGAGGCGACGTGCAGCCGCAGGTTGTGCTGCGCGGCGACGCGGTCGCGGTACTCCAGCACCTCGGGGAAGTTGTGCCCCGTGTCGACGTGCAGCAGCGCGAAGGGCGGCGGGGCCGGCGCGAACGCCTTCAGCGCCAGGTGGAGCATCACGATGGAGTCCTTGCCGCCGGAGAAGAGAATCACCGGACGCTCGAACTCCCCCGCGACCTCGCGGAAGATGTGCACCGCCTCGGACTCCAGGACGTCCAGATGCGGCAACTGGAAGTCCTGGGCGGCGGCCTGCTCGACCTGGCTCATGCGAGACCTCGTTCCACCAGTGCGGCGTGCAGCATCGCCGCGGATTCTTCGACACTCTGCTCGTGTGTGGGGATGCGCAGATCGGGGTCCGCGGGCGGCTCGTACGGGTCGTCCACGCCGGTGAGGCCGGAGATCTCGCCGGCCGCCTGCTTGGCGTAGAGGCCCTTCACGTCCCGCTCGGCGCAGACGTCGACGGGCGTGGCCACGTGTACCTCCACATACGTCGTCCCCTCCGTCTGGTGGCGCTTGCGCACCGCCTCGCGGCTGTCCGCGTACGGGGCGATCACCGGTACGAGAACCTTGACGCCGTGCGAGGCGAGCAGCTCGGCGACGAAGCCGATGCGCTGCACGTTCGTGTCGCGGTCCCCCCGGGAGAAACCGAGGCCGGCGGTGAGGAATTCCCGGATCTCGTCGCCGTCCAGCACCTCCACCCGGTGGCCGGCGTCCCGGAGCCGCTCGCCGAAGGCGCGCGCCAGGGTCGTCTTGCCCGCGCTGGGCAGGCCGGTGAGCCAGATCGTGGCGCCGCGCGCGTGTACGTCGCCGGCGCCGGGTGCGTTGTCAGGCACTCCCACTCCCGTGAATCTCCTCGAACAGTGCCTCCCACTGCGGATGGACCGCGTCGGGAGTGTAGGAGCGCGACGTCTGAAGTGCCGCCGCTCCCATGTCGGCCCGCAGGCCCTCGTCGTCCATGAGCTGGCCCATTGCCTCGGCGAGGCCGTCCACGTCCTTGCGGGGCACCAGCAGGCCGTCCTTCCCGTGGGTGAGCACGTCGGCGGGGCCCGTAGGACAGTCGAAGCTGACCACGGGGAGTCCGTGGGTCATCGATTCGATCATCACCATGGGCAGGCCCTCGAACCGCGAGCTGAGCACATAAAAGGATGCTCGTGCAAGTTCGTCGTCCAGTTTGTGGGTGTGCCCCATCAGAAAGACGTGGTTGTAGAGGTGGTGTTCATTGATCTGCCGGCGCAGCTCCGCCTTCTTCTCGCCGGTGCCGAAGATGCGCAGTTGCCAGTCGGGGAACTTCTCCACGAGCTGCGCCCACGCCGGGATCAGCATGTCGAAGCCCTTCTGGGGGAAGAGCCGGCCGGCGGCCACGGCGATGTGGTTGGCGTAGGTGGTGAGCTTCTTGTCGCCGGTGTGCACGGCGTTCGGGATGCGTACGACGCGGGTGTCCGGCAGCAGCTCCTGGTAGTCCGCGCGGTCACCGTGGGTGAGGACGGCGACGGCGTCGAAGCGGGGGTACTCGCGCCGGATGGCGGTGCGGATGTCCGACGGGTGGGTGCCCAGGTTCATGTGCTCCTGGGCGATCTTCCGGCAGGTGCGCGGCGTGAACCTGGCCGTCAGGAAGTTCAGCCCGGGGCGGGTCGGGACGATCACGGCGTCGCGCTGCCGCTCCAGCCAGCCGATGACGGTGTCCTCGATGTGGCGGTTGTAGCGCTCGTACGCGAACTCCCCCGGCGGGATGTGCCGGGGCGGCTGCGCCTCGCGCTCGGTGCGCCGCTCGGCGGCCCGGGGGCCGGCCGCGGCCAGCTCCGCCTCGCGGGCGCTGGGGCGCTGGTCGACCAGTGTGGTGATCTTGACCTTGGGGTGGAGGGGGAAGTGGGGCTCGTCGCGGCCGCGCTGCATGCTGGCGATCTCGACGTCGTGGCCCGCGGCGGCCATGGAACCGGCCTGGTTGAACACGGTGCGGATGGTTCCGCCCGTGCCGTAGGCGTGCATGAGCAGGTAGCGGATTTTCATGGGGCCGGCAGCACCTCGACGGAGAGGTTGTCCTTGATGGTGTAGTACGGCTTGACCTCGACGTCCGCGCCGTCGATCCGGGCGGGCTGGCCGGGGAAGACCATGATGTTCTTCTTGCCGGTGATCCCGTCGAGGTGGCGGCCGGCGCGCAGCCGGACCTCCGCGTCGCCCTTGCCCGCGGCCAGGTGGATGTCCCACTGGGCCGGGGGGGTCAGCCCCGCGGGCGCCAGGTCGGCCACGGGCACGGTGACGTCGAACCCGCCGTCCGCCAGCTCCGCCGGGTAGCGCAACTGCTGGTCCTCGTGGTCGCGCCGGACGAGCAGCATCTCCCAGGGGCTGCCGCCGGCGTCCTCGTCGATGCCGTGCAGGCTGCCGGTGAGGCGTACGGCGCCGTCGCGGGGCCAGACCTCGGCGATCTCGGCGTGCGGCTCGCGGGCGGCCGCGCCGTCCGGGCCCTCGCCTTCGAGGTAGCCCCAGGCGGCGCTGATCTCGCGCAGCGGCTCGGGGATCTCCTCGGCGGCGGGCAGGGCGCGGCCGGCCTGCACCTGGCCGCTGCGGATCTTGTCCTTCCAGTCGCCGAGGCCCTTCTTGTAGCTCCCCTGGGTCCGGGAGCCGTAGTCGAGCATGCCGGGCTCGAAGTCGATCTCCAGGTAGGAGCAGATGCCCTTCATGGCGGACTCGGGGTCGTCGGTCAGGTCCTCGTAGCGCACGACGTGCCCCGGCAGGGCCTGGCGGGCACGTTCCGTGGCGCGCATGTAGCGCAGGGCGTCGAGGGCGGCCTCCTCCTCGGTGCGCTTCTCCGGGTCGGCCTCGTACCAGGAGCGGGCGATGGAGGCGGGGTGGCGGAGCAGGAAGATGAACCGGGCGTCGGGCCAGCAGGCGGCGATGCGCTTGTACGCGAAGGTGTTGCTGGGCGTCTTCTCGACCAGGAAGTCCTTGCCGGAGCGGACCAGCTCGCGGTGGAGCACCCGGTCCCAGATCAGGTGCTCCAGGTCGCCGCGCTCCAGGCCCAGCTCCTGCATGGCGCGCTCGGCGAGCTTGGTGGAGGCGTTGACCTCCAGCCGGCGGAAGTGGAGTTCGTGCGCGGAGTGCAGGCGCGAGTGCGCGTTGAGGAGCAGGCGCAGCAGGGTGGAGCCGGAGCGTACCGGCGACATGATGAAGACGGGCCGCCGCAGCAGCCGGTCGACTTCGGGATCCTCCGGGGGGCGGTACGCGACCTGCGCGGCGGGCTTGGGCTCCGGGGCGGACTCCTTGGTCCCCGCGGAGGGTTTTGGGGCAGGCGCATGCGGCAGCCCGGCCTTACGGATCTCGAAACCCGTGGTTGCGCCGAGCTTGTGATTCAGCTTCCGGAGGAGGTTCATGCGCCCCGAGGCTAGAAGGCGTTTGTGAGACGGGCAACGTACCCGCGCGGCATGTTCGCTAAACGTGCAGGTCATAGCTAGTTTGATTGACGCGGAGTGGCGCTGGTCACAGCGACCTCGGCAGCCCCGTGCAGACCTGCGGGATCCCGTCCCGGGCACTGCCGTGCACCGCCCGGACGGGTGAATTCCGCACGGGACGTCGGCACCGCCGGGGGTGAGGGGCTGCTGAGAACCATGAGAGCGGGATGAGAGGGAACGGCCCCGGAGGCGCCCGGTCTGAGCGTATCGGGTGAGCGATTCTCATCCGCTTCTCATCCTGGGGCCCCGGCGGCTGTCCCGCGGCGGGACACGCGGGCGGGCGCCGGGAGTTCGAGTGGGAGGGGGCAGCAGTCGATCGTGGTGCCCGTGCCGGACGGACCGGCACGGAAGGGATATTTCGCTATGAGCATCACGATGAAGCGCGCCGCGGTCACCGCGGTCGCGGCGCTGTCGGTCCTGCTGGGTACCGCGGGGGCGGCGAGCGCCGCCGGGAGCCACGCCGCGCCGCACCGGCCGTGCGCCCAGAGCAAGCACGTCGTGCACGGAAAGGACGGCTCGGCGGGCACGAAGCGGGTGCACGTGAAGGACGCGCCCCGGGGGCACTGCAAGCAGACCAAGCGGCCCGGTCACCGCGCGGACCGCAAGCCGGTGAAGAAGGTCGTCCTCGTGGACGGGCGGAAGGCGCCGCGCCGCTGACCCCTGGGGCGACGATCGGCGACCGCCCGGACCGGCTGACCGTCAGCCGGTCCGGGCGGTCGCCCGGGCCGGCTGGTCACGGCCGGGGCGCTCGACCGGCCGGGGCGCTGGTCGCTCCGGTCGCCGCCGTGGGCCGGTCCGCCGCGGGTCAGGCGTCGCGCAGCAGGCAGGTGAGCCGTGCGGTGCACACCCGTCGGCCCTCCTCGTCGCTGACGACGATCTCGTACGTCGCGGTGGACCGGCCGCGGTGCACCGGCGTGGCGACGCCGGTGACCACCCCGGCGCGCAGGCCCCGGTGGTGGGTGCAGTTGAGGTCGACGCCGACGGCGACCTTCGCCGGGCCGCCGTGCAGCATCGCGCCGACGGAGCCCAGGGTCTCGGCGAGGACCGCGGAGGCGCCGCCGTGCAGCAGCCCGTACGGCTGGGTGTTGCCCTCCACCGGCAGCGTGCCCACGACCCGCTCGGGCGCCGCCTCCAGCACCTTGAGGCCCATGCGCTGCCCGAGGGCGCCGGCGGAGAACAGCTTCTCCAGGTCGACGCCGACGCCGGCGAACTCGTCGAGGATCTCGCGGGGGAACTTCGTGGTGTGCTCGCCCATGAACGCCCGGCTCCGTCCTTTACACCTGCACCGTCGTGTCGGGCTCCACCGTAGACGCGGCCGGCTCCAGCCTGACCACCAGGGACTTGCTCGTGGGGGTGTTGCTGGTGTCCGCGGTGGAGTCGAGCGGCACCAGCACGTTGGTCTCCGGGTAGTACGCCGCCGCGCAGCCCCGGGCGGTCGGGTAGTGCACGACGCGGAAGCCGTCCGCGCGCCGCTCGCTGCCGTCGCGCCACTCGCTGACGATGTCCGTGTACGCCCCGTCGGCGAGGCCGAGGTCCGCGGCGTCGTCGGGGTGGACGAGGACGACGCGACGGCCGCCGCGCACGCCGCGGTAGCGGTCGTCCAGGCCGTAGATCGTGGTGTTGTACTGGTCGTGGCTGCGCAGCGTCTGGAGCAGCAGCCGGCCCGCGGGCACCTGCGGGTACGTCACGGGGCCGGCGGTGAAGTTCGCCTTGCCGGTGGCGGTGGGGAAGCGCCGCTCGTCGCGCGGGGCGTGCGGCAGGGTGAAGCCGCCGGGGCGGCGGACGCGGGCGTCGAAGTCCTCGAAGCCGGGCACCACGCGCGCGATGCGGTCGCGGATGCGCGCGTAGTCGCTGCTGAACTCCTCCCAGGGCGTGGCGCTGTCGGCCCCCAGCACGGCGCGGGCGAGCCGGCAGACGATGGCGACCTCCGACAGCAGCGCGTCGCTCGCGGGCGCGAGCCGGCCGCGGGAGGCGTGCACGACGCCCATGGAGTCCTCGACGGTCACGAACTGCTCGTGCCCGCGGCCGTCGGGGCCGGGCTGCCGGTCGCGCTCGGTGCGGCCCAGGGTGGGCAGGATGAGCGCGCGGGCGCCGGTGACGACGTGGCTGCGGTTGAGCTTGGTCGAGACGTGCACGGTCAGCCGGGCGCGGCGCATCGCGGCCTCGGTGACCTCGGTGTCGGGCGAGGCGGAGACGAAGTTGCCGCCGACGGCGAAGAAGACCTTGGCGGCGCCGTCGCGCAGGGCGCGGATGGCGCGTACGACGTCGTAGCCGTGCCGGCGGGGCGGGGCGAAACCGAACTCCTTCTCCAGCGCGTCCAGGAAGGCGGGCGCGGGCCGCTCGAAGATGCCCATGGTGCGGTCGCCCTGCACGTTGCTGTGGCCGCGCACGGGGCAGACGCCGGCGCCGGGGCGGCCGACGTGGCCGCCGAGGAGCAGGAAGTTGACGATCTCCTTGATGGTGGGCACGGCGTGCTTGTGCTGGGTCAGGCCCATCGCCCAGCAGACGACGATCCTTTCGGCGCCGAGCACCAGCTCGGCGGCGCGGTCGATGTCGGCGGCGGCCAGCCCGGTGGCGCGTTCGGCCTCGGCGTCGTCGTAGGCGCGGGCGGCGGCCGCGTACTCCTCGTAGCCGTGCGTGTGCTCCGCGACGAACTCCTCGTCGACGGCCCGCGCCCCGGAGTCGTGCGCGGCGAGGACGCGCCGGGCCAGGGCGCGGAAGAGCGCCTGGTCGCCGCCGACGCGGACCTGGAGGAACAGGTCGGTCAGCGCGGTGCCGCCGCGGGCCAGGCCCCGTACGGTCTGGGGGTTCTTGAACCGGACCATGCCGGGCTCGGGCAGCGGGTTGACGGTGACGATGCGGGCGCCGTTGTCCTTGGCGCGCTCCAGGGCGCTGAGCATGCGCGGGTGGTTCGTGCCCGGGTTCTGGCCGGCGACGATGATCAGGTCGGCCCGGTGGATGTCGTCGAGCAGGACGCTGCCCTTGCCGACGCCCAGGGTCTCGGTGAGCGCGGAACCGGACGACTCGTGGCACAGGTTGGAGCAGTCGGGCAGGTTGTTCGTGCCGAACTCGCGGGCGAAGAGCTGGTAGAGGAACGCGGCCTCGTTGCCGGTGCGCCCGGAGGTGTAGAAGACCGCCTCGTCGGGCGAGTCGAGGGCGGTCAGCTCCTCGGCGACGATGGCGAACGCCCGCTCCCAGGACACCTGCTCGTACGCCTCGGCGCCCTCGGCGAGGTACACGGGGTGGGTGAGCCGGCCCTGCTGGCCCAGCCAGTAGCCGCTGCGGCCGGCGAGGTCGGCGACGGGGTGCG
The DNA here is from genome assembly GCF_045781775.1 of Streptomyces sp. 184. NCBI lineage: Bacteria > Bacillati > Actinomycetota > Actinomycetes > Kitasatosporales > Streptomycetaceae > Streptomyces > Streptomyces sp. 184. Next base: position 5,630,333 of record NZ_CP123230.1, read on the forward strand.
CGGCGAAGAACTCGGGGGTGACGCGGCGCAGCGTCGCCTCCTCGGCGACGGCCTTCGCACCGTTCTCGCAGAACTCGAAGGTGTGCGGGCGGTCCGGCTCGGGCCAGGCGCAGCCGGGGCAGTCGAAGCCGTCGTGCTGGTTGACGCGCAGCAGGGTCCGGGCCGTACGCCGTACGCCCATCTGTTCCTGCCCGGTACGCAGCGCGTGCGCGATGGCGGCGGCGCCGACGGCGGACTCCTGGGGCGGGGTGACCTCGGGGGCGTCCTGTACGGGGTCGCCGACGGGCGGTTTGCCGGCCATGGCGGTCGCCCTTTCTCGTGGCGGGTCTACGGGGACCGATCCTGCCATGCCGCACCGTCACGGCTCCGTTGTCGGTGCGGCATGGCAGGATCGGAGCCGTGGCTGAGAACGCGTCGAAGACCCATCGCCCCCGCCTGATGCTGCTGGACGGACACTCCCTGGCCTACAGGGCGTTCTTCGCGCTGCCCGCGGAGAACTTCTCCACGACCAGCGGGCAGGTCACCAATGCGATCTACGGCTTCACATCGATGCTGTCGAACACGTTGCGTGACGAGGCGCCCACGCATCTGGCCGTCGCCTTCGACGTCTCCCGCAAGACGTGGCGCTCCGCGGAGTTCGCGGAGTACAAGGCGAACCGCTCCTCGACCCCCGACGACTTCCGGGGCCAGGTCGAGCTGATCGGCGAGCTGCTGGACGCGATGAACGTGCCGCGCTTCGCCGTCGAGGGCTTCGAGGCGGACGACGTGATCGCCACGCTGGCCACGCAGGCGGAGGCGGCCGGGTTCGACGTGCTGATCGTCACCGGCGACCGGGACTCCTTCCAGCTCGTCTCCGACCACGTGACGGTGCTGTATCCGACCAAGGGCGTCTCCGAGCTGACCCGCTTCACCCCGGCGAAGGTCGAGGAGCGGTACGGGCTGACGCCCGCGCAGTACCCGGACTTCGCCGCCCTGCGCGGCGACCCCTCCGACAACCTGCCGGGCATCCCCGGCGTCGGCGAGAAGACCGCGGCCAAGTGGATCAGGCAGTTCGGCTCGTTCGCGGAGCTGGCCGAGCGGGCCGAGGAGGTCAAGGGCAAGGCCGGGCAGAACCTGCGCGACCACCTGGACGCGGTGAAGCTCAACCGCCGGCTCACCGAGTTGGACCGCGCCGTCGAGCTTTCCACCGGCCCCGAGGGCCTGGAGCGCAGGCCGTACGACCGGACGTCGCTCCAGGTCATCATGGACGCGCTGGAGTTCCGCAACCCCAACTTCCGCGAGCGGCTGTTCAACGCCGACCCGGGCGCCGGCGAGGAGGAGGTCGAGCCCGAGCCCGGCGTGCAGGTCGACGGCCGCGTGCTGGAGACCGGCGAGCTGGCGCCGTGGCTCGCCGAGCACGGCGCGGTGCCGCTCGGCATGGCGACCGTCGGCACCTGGCAGCTCGGCGTCGGCAGCGTCACCGAGGTCGCGCTGGCCACCGCGGAGGGGCCGGCCTCGTGGTTCGACCCGGCCCGGCTGGACGCCGCGGACGAGCAGGCGTTCGCGGGCTGGCTCGCGGACGCCGACCGCCCCAAGACGGTGCACGACGCCAGGAGCGCCATGCGCGTCCTGGCCGAGCACGGCTGGACGGTCGAGGGCGTCGCGATGGACACGGCCCTGGCCGCCTACCTCGTCACCCCCGGCCGGCGGACGTTCGCGCTCGACGCGCTGTCGATCGCCTATCTGGGCCGAGAGCTGGAGCCCCCGGCCGCCGACGGCCAGCTCGAACTGGGCCTCGACGGCGAGGAGGGCGACCAGGAGGCCGCCGAGCGGGACGCGCTGATGCGTACGGCCCGTACGGTCCTGGACCTCGGCGAGGCGCTGTCGGAGAAGCTGGCGCAGGTCGGCGCGGCGGAGCTGCTGCGGGACATGGAGCTGCCGGTCTCGGCGGTGCTGGCGGGGATGGAGCGGGCCGGCGTCGCGGTGGACCGGGCCCATCTGGAGGCCATGGAGGAGCAGTTCGCCGGCGCGGTGCAGCAGGCCGTCCGGGAGGCGCACGACGCGGTGGGGCACGAGTTCAACCTCGGCTCGCCCAAGCAGTTGCAGGAGGTCTTCTTCGGCGAGCTGGGCCTGCCGAAGACCAAGAAGACCAAGACGGGTTACACCACGGACGCCGACGCGCTGGCCTGGCTCGCCACCCGGACCGACCACGAGCTGCCGGTCATCATGCTGCGCCACCGCGAGCAGGCCCGGCTGCGCTCCACGGTCGAGGGGCTGATCAAGACCATCGCGGCGGACGGCCGGATCCACACCACGTTCAGCCAGACCGTCGCCGCCACCGGCCGGCTGTCCTCCACCGATCCGAACCTCCAGAACGTGCCCATCCGTACGGACGAGGGCCGGGCGATCCGGCGCGGCTTCGTCGTCGGCGAGGGGTACGAGTCGCTGCTGACCGCCGACTACAGCCAGATCGAGCTGCGCGTGATGGCCCATCTCTCGGAGGACGAGGGCCTGATCGAGGCGTTCGCCTCCGGCGAGGACCTGCACGACACCGTCGCCTCGCAGGTGTTCTCGGTGCCGCGCACCGAGGTCGACCACGACATGCGGCGGAAGATCAAGGCGATGTCGTACGGGCTGGCCTACGGGCTGTCCGCGTTCGGCCTCTCGCAGCAGCTCGGCATCGCGGCCGCCGAGGCCAACAAGCTGATGGAGAACTACTTCGAGCGCTTCGGCGGCGTACGGGACTATCTGCGCCGCGTCGTGGACGAGGCCCGGGCCACGGGCTACACGGAGACGATGTTCGGCCGGCGCCGGTATCTCCCCGACCTCAACAGCGACAACCGCCAGCGGCGCGAGATGGCGGAGCGGATGGCGCTCAACGCGCCGATCCAGGGCACCGCGGCGGACATCGTGAAGCTCGCCATGCTGCGGGTGGAGCGCGCGCTGGCGGCGGCGTCGCTGGAGACCCGGCTGCTGCTCCAGGTGCACGACGAAGTCGTGCTGGAGGTCGCCCCGGGCGAGCGCGAGCGGGTGGAGGAGCTGGTGCGGCGCGAGATGGCCGGCGCGGTGGCCCTGCGGGCGCCGCTGGACGTCGCGGTGGGCGTCGGGGCGGACTGGGAGTCGGCGGCGCACTGAACGCCGCGCAGCGGGCCGCCGGGAGGCCCGGCGGCCCGGTGTCCCGGCGGACCGGGGCCCCGTCGGCTTGAGGGATCGTCCCGGCGTGGAGGATCGCTCGGCCTGAGGTGTCGTACCGGCTTCCGGGCGCCCCCGTGCGCGGCGTCCCGGCCGGCGGGGCGTCTCAGCTTGCGGGGTCGTCCTCGCCGATGTGGTGGACGCGGACGAGGTTGGTCGAGCCGGGGATGCCGGGCGGGCTGCCGGCGGTGATCACGACCACGTCCCCCCTGCGGCAGCGGCCGATCTTCAGCAACTGCTCGTCGACCTGCGCCACCATCTCGTCGGTCGTCTGCACCATCGGGCCGAGGAAGGTCTCCACGCCCCACGTCAGGTTGAGCTGGCTGCGCGTGGCCCGGTCCGGGGTGAAGGCCAGCACCGGGATCGGCGAGCGGTAGCGCGAGAGCCGCCGCACCGTGTCGCCGGACTGCGTGAACGCCACCAGGTAGCGCGCCCCGAGGAAGTCGCCGACCTCCGCCGCGGCGCGCGCCACCGCGCCGCCCTGCGTGCGCGGCTTGCTGCGCTCGGTCAGCGGCGGCAGGCCCTTGGCGAGCAGCTCCTCCTCCGCCGCCGCGACGATCCGGCCCATCGTCCGCACCGTCTGGATCGGGTACTTGCCGACGCTCGTCTCGCCGGAGAGCATCACCGCGTCCGTGCCGTCCATCACCGCGTTGGCGACGTCGGACGCCTCCGCGCGGGTCGGCCGGGACGCCTCGATCATCGATTCGAGCATCTGCGTGGCGACGATGACCGGCTTGGCGTTCCGCTTGGCGAGCTTGACCGCCCGCTTCTGCACCATCGGCACCTGCTCCAGCGGCATTTCCACGCCGAGGTCGCCGCGGGCCACCATGAGCCCGTCGAAGGCGTCGACGATGCCCTCCAGGTTCTCGACCGCCTGCGGCTTCTCCACCTTGGCGATCACCGGGACCCGCCGGCCCTCCTCGTCCATGATCCGGTGGACGTCGCGGACGTCCTGCCCGGAGCGTACGAAGGACAGCGCGATGATGTCCGCGCCCGTGCGCAGCGCCCAGCGCAGGTCGTCGCGGTCCTTGGCGGAGAGCGCGGGGACGGAGACGGCGACGCCGGGCAGGTTCAGGCCCTTGTTGTCGGAGACCATGCCGCCCTCGATGACCATGGTGCGGACCCGGGGCCCGTCCACGGCGGTCACCTCCAGCGTGACGCGGCCGTCGTCGACGAGGATGCGCTCGCCCCGCCCGACGTCGGCGGCCAGCCCGGGGTACGTCGTACCGCAGCACTGGCGGTCGCCTTCGACCGGGTCGACGCTGATCGTGAATTCATCGCCCCGTTCGAGAAATACAGGACCTTCCCGGAAGGTGCCCAGCCGGATCTTCGGGCCCTGAAGGTCGGCGAGTACGCCGACGCTGCGCCCCGTTTCGTCGGCCGCCTTGCGTACCCGTGCGTAACGTTCCTCGTGCTCAGCGTAAGTGCCATGGCTGAGATTGAACCTGGCGACGTCCATTCCCGCCTCGACCAGGCCCTTGATCTGGTCGTATGTGTCGGTCGCAGGACCCAGGGTGCAGACAATCTTCGCTCGGCGCATGTATTCGACTCTATGACTTACCGGCAGGTAGGGAACCGGGTATTGGCCATTCTCCAACGACATTTGGTTGAAGGTCTATTGAGGGAGAGCCGACAACTAATAAAACGTGCGGGGCGCTGCTCTGATGAGCGCTTTCAGAGTTGCGGACGGGTCATGATGAACCTTGCGTTCACCCGTGCGTAGACAGACTGTCGCTGAGGTTCGAGGTCGAGCGCGGGCGCCGCCTCCCCGCCCGGGGCGGCGGCGCCGGCGAAACCGCGGGCCATCTCCGTGGCCATCCACGGCTCGTGCTGCTCCGCACCCTCGTCGGCGATCTCGACGACGGCCGTCAGCCCCGCGCCCAGCGCCTCGGCGTACTCGCGGGCGCGGGTCACCGCCTCCCGTACCGCCTGCTGCCGTGCCTGGCGGTGCACCGGGGAGTCCGGGCGCAGCGCCCACCACGGCCCCTCGACGGTCGCCAGGTCGAGGTCGGCGGCCCGGGTGCTCAGCTCGCCGAGGGCGGTGAAGTCGCTGAGCGTCGCGGTCAGCCGGACGCGGCCGAGGTAGCGGCGCACCCGCTCCCCGCGGCCGTGCCGGCCGAGTTCGGGCGTCACGAGCAGCGACCCGGTCTCCAGCTTCTCGACCGCGTCGCCGTACGACCTGATCAGCTCGCGCGCCTCGGCGTTGCGGCGGGTCAGGTCCTCCAGCGCGCCGCGCCGGTCGGTGCCGCGGACGCCGACGGTGACGGCGATCCGGGCGATCTCCGGGTCGACTTCGAGCCGGGCCTCGCCGCGGACGGCGAGACGCGGCTCGTCGGCGGTGCCGTAGGGGGTGGGACCGTTGGGGGTGGGAGAGGACGAGAGGGCGGGGGGCGGGTTCGTCATGCCCTCACTGTGCCAGGGTCCGGCGCACGCGGGACCCCGTGCGCCGGCTCGTCGGGCTCGTCGGGCCGTTCGCGCGGGGGCTTGCGGAGCCCGAAGGTGGTGAACGCGGTGCGGTGCGGCAGGGGGTACGGTTCCGCGCCGGTGACGTCGTTGAGGATGGCGGCGCTGCGGTGGGCGGCGAGGCCCAGGTCGGGCGCGCCGACGCCGTGCGTGTGCCGCTCGGCGTTCTGGACGTAGATCCGGCCCGTGACGGCCGGGTCGAGGACCAGGCGGTGCCCCTCGTCGACCTCAGGACGCCCCGCGGCGTCGCGACGCAGCAGCGGCTCCAGCGGGGCCAGGAGGCCGTCGAGCGAGCGCTCCCGGTAGCCGGTGGCGAGCACCACGGCGTCGGTGTGCAGCGTCTCGCGGGCGCCCTGCGCGGCGTGTTCCAGGTGCAGTTCGATGCGGTGCGAGCCGAGGCGCCCGGCGGTGCGTACGGTGACGCCGGGGGTGAGGACGGCGTCGGGCCAGCCGCCGCCGAGGGTGCGGCGGTACAGCTCGTCGTGCACGGCGGCGATGGTCTCGTGGTCGATGCCCTTGTACAACTGCCACTGCCGGGGCAGCAGTTCGTCGCGTACGTCCTCGGGGAGCCCGTGGAAGTAGCGCGCGTGGTCGGGCGTGAACTGCTCCAGGCCCAGCTTGCTGTACTCCATCGGCGCGAACGCCGGGGTACGGGCCAGCCAGTGCAGCCCCTCGGCGCCCGCCGGCCGGGCCCGCAGCAGGTCGAGGAAGACCTCGGCGCCGGACTGTCCCGCGCCGATGACGGTGACGTGCCCGGCGGCGATGAGGTGGGCGCGGTGGGTGAGGTAGTCGGCGGCGTGCACGACGTCGGCGGTGGGCGAGGCGGCGAGCGGGCGCAGCGCCTCCGGCACGTACGGCTCGGTGCCCACGCCGACGACGAGGTGCCGGGCGTGGGCGCGGCCGAGCGCCGCGGCCCCGCCGGCGGCGTCGAGCTGGGTGAAGTCGGCTTCGAACAGGCCGCGTTCCGCGTTCCAGCGGACGTCCTCGACCTGGTGGCCGAAGTGCAGTCCTGGGACCTGCCCGCTGACCCAGCGGCAGTACGCGTCGTACTCGGCGCGGTGGGCGTGGAAGCGCTCGGCGAAGTAGAAGGGGTAGAGCCGCTCGCGGACGCGCAGGTAGTTGAGGAAGCTGAAGGGGCTGGTGGGGTCGGCGAGCGTGACGAGGTCGGCGAGGAAGGGCACTTGGAGGGTGGTGCCCTCGATGAGGAGCCCGGGGTGCCAGCGGAACTCGGCGCGGCGCTCGTAGAAGGCGCTGGTCAGTCCCCGGACGCGGGCGGCGAGCGCGGCGAGGGAGAGGTTGAACGGGCCGATGCCGATCCCGGCGAGGTCGAGGGGGCGCAGGTGGCCGGGCTGCTCAGCGGGCATCGGGGGCGGTTCCGTTCTCGCGGCGCGGCGCGCTGTCCGCGAGAACGGCCGGGCCGGGGGCGGCGGCCGGTGGTGAGGCTTCGGCTAAGGCCGGGGGGTGTGCCGGTCCCGCCCGGTGGGCCTCGGTGACGAGTTTGAGCAGGTTGCGCAGGTCTCCGGGCTGGACGTGCGGGTTGAGCAGGGTCGCCTTCAGCCAGCGCCGCCCGCCCGCCTCCGCGCGGCCGAGCACCGCGTGCCCGTCGGCGAGCAGCCGCCGCCGCAGCGCCGCCACGGCGGCGTCGCCGGCGCCCGCGGGCCGGAAGAGGACCGTGGTCAGCGTCGGCGGCGCGTACAGCTCCAGCTCGGGGTCCTCCTCGACCAGCTCCGCGAGCCGGGCCGCCGCGGCGAACGCCCCCTCCACCAGCTCCGCGACCCCGGCCCGGCCCAGCGCCCGCAGCGTGACGGCGACCTTGAGCACGTCGGCGCGGCGCGTGGTGCGCAGGGAGCGGTGCAGCAGGTCGGGCAGGCCCGCCTCGGTGTCGTCGTCGGCGCTGAGGTAGTCGGCGCGGTACGCGAGCGGGGCCAGGTCGGCGTCGTCGCGTACGGCCAGGAAGCCGGCGGCGATCGGCTGCCAGCCCAGCTTGTGCAGGTCGAGCGCGACGGTGTGGGCCCGGTCGAGCCCGGCGACGAGGTGCGCGCGGCCGGGGGCGAGCAGGAGCAGCCCTCCGTACGCGGCGTCCACGTGCAGCCGGGCGCCGTGTGCCACGGCGGCGTCGGCGAGTGCGGGCAGCGGGTCGACGGCGCCGGCGTCGGTGGTGCCGGCGGTGCCGACGACCAGCGCCGGGCCGGGCGCGGCGCCGGGGCCGGGGCCGCGGAGCAGGCCGAGCGCGTCGCGTACGGCGGCGGGGTCGAGGACGCCGCGCGGGGTGGGCACGACGTGCGGGGCACGCATGCCCAGCAGCCACGCGGCGCGGCGGACGCTGTGGTGGGCGTTGGCGCCGGTGACCACCTGCACGCCGGGCCCGAGGAGTTCGCGGGCGAGCAGCAGCGCGAGCTGGTTGGCTTCGGTGCCGCCGGTGGTGACCAGCGCGTCGGGGCGGGCGGCGCCGGGGTGGACCTCGGCGGCGACGGCGGCGGCCACCTCGGCCTCCAGCTCGGAGGCGGCCGGGGCCTGGTCCCAGGAGTCCAGCGAGGGATTGAGCACGCTCGCCGCGAGGTCCGCGGCGACGGCGACGGCGAGCGGCGGGGCGTGCAGGTGGGCGGCGCAGTGCGGGTCCGCCGGGTCGGCGGCGCCCTCGGCGAGGACGCGTACGAGGCGGGCGAGGGCCGCCTCGGCCCCGACGCCGGTGTCGGGCAGCAGGGGGCGGACGGCCTCGCGTACCCGCGCGGCGACGGCGCGGGGGCCGCCGGCGGGCAGCGGGCCGCGGCGGCGGGCGGCGCCGTCGCCGAGGGCGGCGAGGACGGTGTCGAGGTACGGGCGGAGGGCGCGGGGGCCGGCGGGGCCACCCGCGAGGGCGGCTTCGGCGGCAACGGGCATGCAGGCTCCTGTGGGCGCCGGTCTCGGAGAACCGGTGTGGTGAGGTGAGGCGGCCCTAACCTACTGCCGACTTTTCTCCGAAACGTGCCGTTCTGCCCGGGAGTTCGCCCGTACGTGGGAACGCGCGAGGACGCGGAGGGACGCGTTCCCCGATCTGCTAGGGGACGTCTGCTCACGAAGCCGGGCGCGCCGCCGGTCCGGCCGTGCGCCCGGCCTCCGGCCGCTACTCGCCCGCGTTCTCCGCCGCCTCGCGTACGCGCAGCGCCCGGCCCAGGTCGTCGAGCTGGTCCTCCAGTCGCCGCCGCAGCGCCGGCACCGGCTCGCCGTGCTCCAGGCACTCCTCGCCCAGCCGCAGCGTCTCCCCGTCCACGAACCCCCGCGGGAACCCCCAGCGCCCCGCCGCCGCGGCTATGGCGGGGCCGCGGCGCGCGGCGAGCGCCGGCGTCTCGGCGAACCAGCGCGCCACGTACGGCGCCAGCACCTCGTGGTGCTCCGGCTGCCAGAAGCCGAGGGCGGTGGCGGTGAAGAGGTAGTTGGAGGGCTCGCCGCCGGCCGCGCCCCCGTCCCCGTACATCGACTCCCAGGCCGCCGCCTTCGCCTCGGCACCCGGCTGCGCGGCCAGGCACCGCGCCGCGCCCTCCTGCGCCGAGGCGCCGGGGTCGCGGGCGACCTCCGCCTCGATCCGCTCGGGGCCCGCGGCGCCGAGGACGGCGAGCCGGGCCAGGCAGCGCCAGCGCAGGTCGGGGTCGAGGACGGGGCCGCCGGGGACGGTGCCGGCGGCGAGCCAGTCGCGTACCTCGTCGGGCTGGTCGGCGGTCTCGATGAGGGTGCGTACGGCCGCGAGCCGCAGCCCGGGGTCGGCGTTCTCGTCGGTGCGGCGCAGCAGTTCGCGGCAGATGCCGTCGACGGTCGCGCGGGCCGCGGGCCGGTCCGCGTCGGGCACGTAGGTGGTGGCGAGCGGGCCGCGGGCGAAGGCCAGCACTCCCTGGACGACGGCGAGGTCGTCCTCCGCCGGCAGGTGCGCGGCGGCGGCCCGCAGGTAGTCGGCGGGCGGGAGTTCGGCGTCGCGGGCCATGTCGCGGGCGGCGTTCCACAGGACGGCCCGGCTGAGCGGGTCGGGGATGCCGGACAGGCAGCGCAGCGCGGTCTCCCAGGAGCGCTCGTCCAGGCGGATCTTGGTGTAGGTGAGGTCGCCGTCGTTGAGGAGGACGAGGTCGGGCGTCCGGCCCTCCGCGGACACGGACTTCAGCCCGAGGTCGGCGGTGAACTCGTGCTCCAGCCGCTCGCGCAGCACCATCCGGCCGGGCTCGTCGGGGACCTCGTCGTAGAGGCCGATGTCCAGCCGGTGCGGGCGGCGCCCGGCGTGCTCGACCTCCAGCACCCACACGTCGTCCTCGCCCTCCCAGGTCTCCGGCCGGAAGGTGTCGACGCCGGTGGTGCGCAGCCAGTCGTCGGCCCACTCGGGCACGTCGCGGCCGGAGGCGCGGGCCATGGACTCGATGAAGTCGGCGAGGGAGGCGTTGGCGAAGCGGTGCCGGGCGAAGTAGTCGTCGAGCCCGGCGAAGAAGTCCTTCTCGCCGATCCAGGCGACGAGTTGGCGCAGGACGCTCGCGCCCTTCGCGTACGAGATGCCGTCGAAGTTCTGGAGCGCGGAGGCGCTGTCGGCGACGCGCGGCGGGGCGACGGGGTGCGTGGAGGGGCGCTGGTCGGCGTCGTAGCCCCAGCTCTTGCGGGCGATGGCGAAGTCAGTCCAGGTGCCGGTGAAGCGGGTGGCCTCGCTGAGGATCTGGTAGCCCATGTACTCGGCGAAGGACTCGTTCAGCCAGATGTCGTCCCACCAGCGCAGCGTGACCAGGTCGCCGAACCACATGTGCGCCATCTCGTGCGCGATCACCATGGCGCGGGTCTGGCGCTCGGTGTCGGTGACGGCGGAGCGGTAGACGAACTCGTCGCGGTACGTGACCAGGCCCGGGTTCTCCATGGCGTTGGCGTTGAACTCCGGGACGAACGCCTGGTCGTAGGAGTCGAAGGGGTACGGCTCGGCGAACCGCTCGTGGTAGCGGTCGAAGCAGCGGCGGGTGATGTCGAACAGCTCGTCGGCGTCGGTGTCGAGGTGGGCGGCGAGCGAGCGGCGGCAGTGCAGGCCGAAGGGCAGCCCGGCGTGCTCGGTGTGGACGGAGTGCCAGGGTCCGGCGGCGACGGCGACGAGGTAGGTGGCCAGCGGCGGGGTGGTGGTCAGCCGCCAGCGGACGCCGGCTTCGGGATCGGCGTCGTGTTCCCTGCCGGCGCTTTCCCGACCGGCGGTGTCCTGGTGCGCGATGCCGTTGCCGAGGACGGTCCAGCCGGCGGGCGCGGTGACGGAGACGTCGAAGACGGCCTTGAGGTCGGGCTGGTCGAAGGCGGCGAAGACGCGCTGCACGTCGTCCAGGAAGAGCTGGCTGTAGACGTACGTCTCGCCGTCGGCGGGGTCCGTGAAGCGGTGCATGCCCTCACCGGTGCGCGAGTAGCGCATGGCGGCCTCGACGCGCAGTTCGTGCTCGCCCTCGCCGAGTTGCAGCGCGAGGCGGTTGTCGTCGAGCGCGCCGGTGTCCAGCTCCTGGCCGTCGAGCGTGACCCGTACCAGCTCGGCGGGCCTGACCTCGACGAACGTCTCCCCCGCCGCGTGGGCGGCGAAGGTGATGACCGTGCTGCTGTCGAAGACCTCCTCGCCGCGCGTCAGGTCGAGGTCGACGGCGTAGTGGCGGACGTCCAGAAGGCCGGCGCGGAGCTGCGCCTCGGCGCGGGTGAGTGCGGGCATGGGGCATATGCTGCCTCACCACCTGCGGGTACGACGACACCCGGGGGCGTCGAGCCTCGAACTCGCGTCCGGGGCCGGGGGCGGCCCGGAGTCGGCGGCGGCCCGGGGCCGCGCGGCTACCCTGCTCGGCGTGCCGGACAGAACCCTGGAGGCGCTGGGCCTCGCGACCGTGCCCCTGCTGGAGCCGCTGGCCTATCCGGGGCCGCCGGTGCCCGGTCCCGCGCTGCTCGCCGGCGGCCGGCTGCTGCCGCTGCGGCCCGCGCCGGGCGGGGTGGGGCGGTGGCGGGTGGCCGGGGGCGCGGCCGGTGGTCTGGACGAGGCCGGGGCCGGGGCTCTGGTCGACGGCGGTGCGGAGACGGGGCTGGACGAGGCGCTGGGGTCGCTGGGGCGGGCGCCGGTCGCGGAGCGGTTCGCGGTGCTGGCACTGGGGTCCAACGCGGCGCCGGGGCAGTTGCGCCACAAGCTCACGCACCTCGGGCTGCCCGCCGTCGTGCCGGTCACGCCGGCCACCGTGCGCGGCATCGGCGTCGGCGTCTCGGCGCACATCAGCCGGCCGGGGTACGTCGCGGCGGCCCCGTACGCGAAGGGGAGCGCGGCCTCGCGGCTGTGGGTCACGTGGCTGGACGAGGAGCAACTGCGCGCCGTGGACGGCACGGAGATGCCGAACTACGGCCGCGCGCTGCTGCCGGGCGCCGAGTTCCCGGTGCGGCTGTCCACCGGCGAGCGGCCGGCGGACACGTACGTCTACTACAACGCCCGCGGCATCCTGTCCGACGCCCACCGCCGCCCGCTGGCCCACACCGCGGACCAGCCCGCGCTCCTGACCCGCCTGCTTGCCGCCTCGACCCGCCTGCGCGACCTCCTCGGCCCGACGCCCGGCGACTGGGTCACCCGCGCGGGCGGCGACGCGGGGGTGCGGGAGGCGGGGGCGCGGATCTTCCGCGAGGAGGGCTGGCTGCTGCCGGAGGCGGTCTTCGCGGCGTACGACGCGACGCGGGGCGCCTGACCGGGAGCCCGGTGCGCGGGTCAGCGGGCCGCGGGAGGCTCCGGGGCCGCGGAGTTGGCGATGGTCTCGTGGTGGCGGATGACCTCGGCGATGATGAAGTTGAGAAGTTTCTCCGCGAATGCCGGGTCGAGCCTCGCGCTCTCCGCCAGTTCGCGGAGGCGGGTGATCTGGCGGGCCTCGCGGGCGGGGTCGGCGGGCGGCAGGTGGTGGGCTGCCTTGAGACGGCCGACCTGCTGGGTGCACTTGAAGCGTTCGGCCAGCATGTGCACGACGGCCGCGTCGATGTTGTCGATGCTTTCGCGGAGCCGGTCCAGCTCGGCTCGTACGGCGGAGTCGGGGAGGCCGTCCATGGCCGACGGGGACGTGGAGTGGTCGGTCATCGGGCCACCGTAACAGGGGCGGGCGCGTTGTCGGTGCCGCCTGTTACGTTCCTGGGTATGGCGGGATACGTGCAGGCGGGGGCGGACCGGCGGGCGATGGCCGCGGCGGCGGTGACGGTGGTGCTGTGGGCGTCGGCGTTCGTCTCGATCCGGGATACGGGCGAGCACTTCAGCCCCGGCGCACTGGCGCTCGGGCGGCTCCTGGCGGGCTCCGCCGCGCTGGCGGTGCTGCTGGCCGTGCGCCGGGAGGGCTTCCCGCCGCGGGGTGCGTGGCCGGGCATCGCGGTCTCGGGCACGCTCTGGTTCGGGGTGTACATGGTGGCGCTCAACTGGGGTGAGCAGTTGGTCGACGCGGGCACGGCCGCCATGGTCGTCAACGTCGGGCCGATGCTCGTGGCGCTGCTCAGCGGCTGGCTGCTGAAGGAGGGCTTCCCGCGGATGCTGCTGGCCGGCCTGGGGGTGTCCTTCGCGGGCGCCGTGGTGGTCGGGATATCGATGTCCGACGGGGGCAGTTCCTCGCTCGGCGGGGTGCTGCTGTGCCTGCTGGCCGCGGCGACGTACGCGAGCGGGGTCGTCAGCCAGAAGCCGGCGCTGGCGCACGCCTCGCCGCTCCAGGTCACGGCCTACGGCTGCATGACGGGCGCGGTGCTGTGCCTGCCGTTCGCCGGGCAGTTGGCGGGGCAGCTCGGCGACGCGCCGCTCTCGGCCACGGCCAACGTGGTGTATCTCGGCATCTTCCCGACGGCGCTGGCCTTCACGACGTGGGCGTACGCGCTGGCGCGGACCACGGCGGGAAAGATGGGCGCCACGACGTACGCGGTGCCGGCGCTGGTGGTGCTGATGTCCTGGGCGGCACTCGGCGAGGTGCCGGAGGTGCCGACGCTGCTGGGCGGCGCGCTGTGCCTGGCGGGGGTGGCCGTCTCGCGGCGGCGGGGCATACGCCGCGGCGGGGGCGTCGTCGCCTCGGGCGGTACGGCGTCGGCGGCCGGGGCTGCGGGGGCGGCGGGGGTCGGTGCGGCGCCGGAGGCCGGGGAGGTGGCCGCGGAGCCGGCGGGCGATGCGGCCGGGGAGTCGGCGCGGGAGGAGAAGCCGTGCTGAGCATGCCGGGCGGCGGGGGTGTGCCCGGGCCGTAGCGGGGGTCCTCCCGTGGTACTACGGCGTCGCGCGGATGCGCGCCGTGGTCGGACGATCGGCGTGCCCGCGCGGCCTAGCGTCGCCCGTATGACCATCGAAGTACGCGGCCTGACCAAGCGGTACGGCGAGAAGACCGCCGTCGACGACCTGACCTTCACCGTGCACCCGGGCACCGTGACCGGCTTCCTCGGGCCCAACGGCGCCGGCAAGTCCACCACGATGCGCCTCATCGTGGGCCTGGACGCGCCCACCCGCGGCTCCGTCACCGTGGGCGGGCGCCCGTACGCACAGCATCCGGCGCCCCTGGCGGAGATCGGGGCGCTGCTGGAGGCACGGTCGGTGCACACCGGACGCAGCGCGTACAAGCACCTCCTCGCGCTCGCCCTGACCCACGGCATCCCGCGCGGCCGGGTGGAGGAGGTGATCGAGGCGGTGGGGCTGGCCGGGGCGGCGCGCAAGCGCGCCGGCGGGTTCTCGCTGGGCATGGGGCAGCGGCTCGGCATCGCCGCCGCGCTGCTCGCCGACCCGGCGGCCGTCGTGCTCGACGAACCGGTCAACGGCCTCGACCCCGAGGGCGTGCTGTGGATCCGCAACCTGCTCAAGGAGCTGGCGGCGGAGGGCCGCACGGTGTTCGTCTCGTCGCACCTGATGAGCGAGATGGCGCTGACCGCGGAGCACCTGGTCATCGTCGGCCGCGGGCGGCTGCTCGCGGACACGACGGTGGCGGAGTTCGTACGGTCCGCGGGGCGCGACGAGGTGTCGCTGAAGTCGCCGCAGGCGGGCCTGCTGCGGGAGTTGCTGGCCGGCCCCGGTGTCACGGTCACCTCGGACGCACCGGGCGAACTGCGGGTCAGCGGCGTCGGCGCCGAGGACATCGGACTGACGGCCGCCGCGCACGCCGTGCCGCTGTTCGAGCTGACGCCGCACCGGGTGTCGCTGGAGGAGGCGTTCATGGAGCTGACCCGGGACGCCGTCGAGTTCCACGCCTCCGCCGCGGGGCGGAAGGAGGAGGTGGCCGCATGAGCACCGCGTCCCTGACCGCGCCCGGCCCGGGCGGCGCGAGCACCGGTGCCCGCGGCGCCGGCTACCGCGTGACGTACCCGCGCGTGCTGCGCTCGGAGTGGTCGAAGCTGTGGTCGCTGCGCTCGACCTGGTACTCGCTGGCCGCCGTCGTCGTGCTGGCCGTCGGCATCGGTCTGGCCATCGGCGCGACGTACACCGACGGCGGCGGCGACGGCCCCGGCGATCCCGTCGACACCACGCTGCTCGGCCTGAACTTCGGCCTGCTGATCCTGCCGGTCCTGGGCATCCTCACCACCGCGGGCGAGTGGTCGACGGGCATGGTGCGGGCCACGATGGCGGCGGTGCCGCGCCGCCTGCCGGTGCTGTGGGCCAAGGCGGCGGTGTTCGGCGCCGTGAGCTTCGTCCTGCTGCTGGCGACGGCGTTCACGACGTTCCCGCTGGCGCAGGCGTTCCTCGCCGACACTCCCATCGCCGCCGGCCTCGGGGATCCCGGGGTGACGCGGGCGCTGGTCACGACGGCCGCGGGGGCGGCTCTGATCGCCGTGCTCGGGGTGGCGGTCGGGGCGCTGCTGCGCAGCATCCCGGCGTCGATCGGGGCGTTCGTGGCCGTGCTGATGGTGGTGCCGAACGTGGCGCCGCTGCTGCCGTACGCGTGGATCGAGGACGCGGTGGCGTACACGCCGCTGGCCGCCATGGAACCGCTGGCGGCGGCCGACCCGCGGCCGGACCTGCCGGGGATCGGCGCCGCGCTCGTCAGCGTGGCCCTCTGGGCGGCGGCCGGGCTGGCGGCGGCGGGGCTGCGGCTGCGGCGTAGTGACGTCTGAGCGCCCGCGGGCGACGATGGGCCGGGAGCCGCGCGGGCCGCGGGGCCGCGGGGCCGTGACCGGGGGCCCGGCAGGCGCCGGGCGACGCGGACGGCGGGGCGGCGGGAGCAGCGGGGGCGGCGGCGATGACGGGGACGGCGGGGTCGGCGGGGATGGCGGGGATGACGCGGGAAGTGACGGCGCGGCAGGCGGCGAAGGCAACCGCGGGCGCGGGGCCCGCGCCGTCGGCCACGCACCGGATCCACGCCGCCGCGCAGCGCGTACGGGCCTTCGACAGCCGGCATCCGTGGGTGTGGGACGCCGGGCTGGCCGCCCTCGTCGCCCTCCCCGGTCTCGTCCAACTCCTCGTCGGCGAGTGGCGCGAGGAATCCCAGGCCCAGCGCGGCGTCGACCCGGCCGGCGGCCTGACGTCGGGCGAGAGCCGGGAGGAGCCGGGCGTCGACCCCGTCGAGCTGGTGTCGGTACCGGCGGCCGTGCCGTGGCTGCTCTGGGCGGGCATGGTGCTGGCGATGCCGTGGCGCCGGCGGCACCCGTTCGCGGTGTTCTGCGGCGTCGCCGCGCTGACGTTCGTCCACGACGCGTACGGCATGGCGCTCGCGTCCGTGATCGCCATCGGGGTGGCCCTGCACAACGTCGCGCTGCGGCAGCCGCTGTCGCGGCTGCTGTGGGTCGCCGCGGTCCTGGCGGTGAACATCGGCGCCGAGGCGCTGCGCGAGCCGCCGGAGAACTACCTCCGCGCGTACCTGCCGGCGGTCGCCGTCGTCGCGACCATCATCATGAGCGGCATCACCGTACGCACCAGACGCGAGTACGTCGCCTCCCTGCTGGACCGGGCCGAGCGGCTGGAGGTCGAGCGCGACCACCGGGCGCGGCTCGCCGCCGCGGCCGAACGCGCGCGGATCGCCCGCGAGATGCACGACATCGTGGCGCACAACCTCTCGGTGATCGTCGGCCTCGCGGACGGCGGCGCGTACGCGGCCCGAGGCGCCGGCCGCGCCGCGGCGAAGGGCGCCGGCGACCGGCCGCAGGACGGGGCCGCGGAGCGGCCCGCGCAGGCGCTGGAGGCGATCTCCGCCACCGGCCGGGAGGCGCTGGGCGAGCTGCGCCGGCTGCTGGGCGTGCTGCACGAGCGGGGCCCGGGGCCCGCGCACCTCGCGCCGCAGCCGGGGCTGGCCGAGCTGGAGCCGCTGCTCCAGCGGGTGCGGGAGGCGGGGCTGCCGGTGCGCTGTACGGTGCGCGGGGACTCGGGAACGCTGTCCGAGGGGCGGCAGTTGACGGTCTACCGGATCGTGCAGGAGTCGCTGACGAACACGCTGAAGCACGGGGGCGCGGGGGCGACGGCCGAGGTGCGGCTCGACTGCGCGGCGGGCGGGGTGGAGATAGCGGTGACGGACACGGGGACGCCCGCCGGGCGGAACGGCGGGGACGAGGGCAGGACCGAGGGCCGGGCCGAGGGCCGGAGCGGGGCCGGACACGTGCGGCGGGACGCAAACCACGGGAGCGGACGAGGGCCCGGGGCCGGCGGACCCGCGGCCGGGGCACCACCGCCGTACGGCGGTGGCGCGGCGGCCGGTCGCGGCGGCGGGGACACCGCGGCGCCGGCCCCGGTGGGCGGCCGGAGCGGCCACGCGCCGATCGGGCACGGGCCCCGGGCCGGAGCCGGTGGCGGCGCCGGAGGCAGGTGGCCGGACGGCGGCGGATCCACGGGTGCGGGGGCCTCCCCGTACGGCGGTGACACGGCAGGGGGCCGGGGCATCGCGGGCATGCGCGAGCGCGCCGCCGTCTACGACGGCACCCTCGCCGCGGGCCCAGCCCCGGGCGGCGGCTGGGGCGTGTACGCCACGCTGCCCCCCGCCCCGGCGGCCGAACCGCCCCCCGCCGCCGGGCGCCGTCGCAGGCCGGCCGCCCCCGGGCGGGGGCCCGGTCCCGCGCGGAGGTCCGGTCCCACGCAGGCGGACGGTCCCGTGCCGAGCGGCAACTCCTCGCCCGTACCCGGACCTGCGCACCCCGCCGCCCCCGCGCCCGGATCGCCACCCCCGCCGGCAACCGGCCCCGCACCCGCCGCCGCTCCCCCACTCCGCCCTGCCCACTCACCCACCACCCACGGCCCCGCCCCGGCCGTCGAGCCGCCCGCGCCGGAGGCGGCCCCGTGACCCGTGTGCTGATCGCCGACGATCACGCCCTCCAGCGGTTCGGGTTCCGGATGCTGCTGGAGAGCCAGGACGACATGGCCGTCGCCGGCGAGGCCGGCGGTGGCGCCGAGGCGGTGCGGCTGGTCGCGGAACTGCGGCCCGACGTCGTCCTCATGGACGTCCGCATGCCCGGCCTCGACGGCATCGAGGCCACCCGCCGCATCGCCGCCTCCGGCGGCCGTACCCGGGTGCTGATCCTCACGACGTTCGACCTCGACGAGTACGCCTTCGCCGGGCTGCGCGCCGGCGCCAGCGGGTTCCTCGTCAAGGACGCGCTGCCGGACGAACTGCTGGCCGGGATACGCGCGGTGGCCTCCGGCGAGGCGGTGGTCGCCCCGGCGCTGACCCGCCGGCTCATCGAGCGCTACGCCCACCTGCTGCCCGCCCGCGGCGAGCCCGCGCCCGCCGGGCCCGACCCCCGGCTGGCCGTGCTCACCGACCGGGAGCGGGAGGTGCTGCGGGCCGTGGCGCTGGGCTGGACGAACGGCGAGATCGCCGAGCGGATGCACCTCGCGGAGTCGACGGTCAAGACGCACATCGGCCGGATCCTCGGCAAGACCGGCGCCCGCGACCGCGTGCAGGCGGTGATCTTCGCGTACGACACCCGTCTCGTACGACCGGACTGACCCGACCGGCCCCGCCCAGGGCGTTCCGCCGCGTGCGCACCGGCCGGCCTACGGCGGCTCTCCGGACCTACGGGCCTACGCCGGCCCCCCGCCCGGCGCGCCCTCCACCACCGGCGGGTCCCCCGCGTCCGGGACCCGGTCGCTCCAGCCGCCCGGCACCGTACGCCCCTGCTGGTCGCGGAAGCGCACCGGCGCGACCCCGACCCGGCGCGTGAACAGCCGCGAGAAGTACGCCGGATCGTCGTACCCGACCCGCCGGGCGACCGCCGCGATCGGCAGCTCCGTGGCCGCCAGCAGCTCCTTCGCCCGCCCGAGCCGTATCCCCAGCAGGTAGTCCTTCGGGCTGCACCCCGCCGCCCGGCGCACCGCGGAGCGCAGTTCCGCCGTCGTCATCCCGTGCCGCGCCGCGTGCTCGGCGACGGACAGCGGCAGAAAGGCGTCGCGCGCCAGCGCGGGCAGCACCGGGTCGCCGTCCGGGGCCATGTCCGCGCGCGTCCGCCGCAGCGCCACGAGCAGCTCGTGCACGGCGGCGGACGTCTCGACCTCCAGCATGGGGTTGCCGCGGCGGGCGGCGCGCGCGATGCGGGTGACCACGGTGCGCGGGCCGGTGGCGTCGCTGAGCGGCACCACGGGCCGCTCCGGCTGGACGTAGCCCAGTTCGGTGTACGCGGCCACGGCGGACCCGGTGAAGTCGACGAACGCCTCGTCCCAGCCGGTCGCCGGGTCGGGCCCGTAGTGGTGGACGGAGCCCGGGGTGAGCCACAGCAGCGCGGGCGCCGCGACGTCCAGCACCGGCCCGTCGCCGCCCCGGAACCAGCCGCGTCCGCTGCTGATGACGACGGCGACGTGGTGGTCGAGCGTGCGCGGCCCGACGACCGGCAGGTCGCCGTACTGGAGGCCGACGCCCAGGCAGACCAGGCCGAGCTTGCGGTGCACCGGGCCGGGAGTGAAGTAGCGCATCCACGTGTGGTAGCTCATCGCCGGCCCCTCCTTGCCTCGCCGCTCCCTGCCGCGCCGCCGCCGGGCCCGCGCGCCGAGTCCAAGCACCGTCGATCTTTGTCCATGGACGGGCAGGTGGCCAGGGGGCGAGAGTATCTGCCCGGCAATCGGCGGCGAACGGCGGGAATCGGGTGCCTGAGTTCACGGTGGACGGGGACGACTTCGTGCTGGACGGGCGGCCGGTGCGGCTGCTGTCCGGGGCGATGCACTACTTCCGGGTGCACGAGGCGCAGTGGGGCCACCGGTTGGCGATGCTGCGCGCGATGGGCCTGAACTGCGTCGAGGCGTACGTCCCGTGGAACCTGCACGAGCCGCGCCCCGGCCGCTACGAGGATGTGGCGGCGGCCGGCCGCTTCATCGACGCCGCCCAGGCGGCGGGGCTGTGGGTGATCGTCCGCCCCGGCCCGTACATCTGCGCCGAGTGGGAGAACGGCGGCCTGCCGCACTGGCTGACCGGCCCGCTGGGCGCGCGGGTGCGCACGCGCGATGCGGAGTTCCTGGGCGCGGTGGACGACTGGTTCGACGCCGCGCTGCCACAGGTCGTCGCCCGGCAGGTGACGCGGGGCGGTCCGGTGCTGATGGTGCAGGTGGAGAACGAGTACGGCTCGTACGGCAGCGACCGCGCCTATCTGCGCCATCTCGCCGACGGCCTGCGGGCGCGCGGCGTGACCGTACCGCTGTTCACGGCGGACGGGCCCGAGGACCACATGCTCACCGCCGGCACGCTGCCCGGCGTGGCTGCCGGGCTGACCTTCGGCTCCGGCGCCCGGGAGGCGTTCGCGACGCTGCGCCGGCACCGGCCGGAGGGGCCGCTGATGTGCGCGGAGTTCTGGTGCGGCTGGTTCGACCACTGGGGTGAGGAGCACGTCGTACGGGAGCCCGCGGACGCGGTGGCGACGCTGGCGGAGATCCTCGGCTGCGGCGCGTCGGTGAACTTCTACATGGCGCACGGCGGCACCAGCTTCGGCGGCTGGGCGGGCGCCAACCGCGCCGGCGACCTGCACCGCGGCGCGCTCCAGCCCGACGTCACGTCGTACGACTACGGCGCGCCGGTCGACGAGTACGGGCGCGCGACTGCGAAGTTCGCGGCGTTCCGGAAGGTGCTGGCCCGGTACGCGGACGGCCCGCTCCCCGAGCCGCCGCCCGCGCCCCCGGCCCTGCCCGCGGCGGTGCCGGCGCCGGTCGACGGGTACGTGCCGGCGGCGCGGGTGCTGGCGGCGCTGGGCGGCCCGGAGGCGGAGTCCGGGGTGCCGCCGACGTTCGAGGAGCTGGACGTCGACCGCGGGCTGGTCCGCTACCGCTTCCGCGTCCCGGGCCCCCGGCGGCCGTACCCGCTGCTGGTCACCGGGCTGCGGGACGTGGCCGTCTCGTACGTGCGGGACGCGGCAGGCGAGCGGCGGATCGCGCTGGCCGGCGAGGAGGCGCCGCTCGGGGACGTGCCGGGCCCGGCCGAGGTCGAGGTGTGGGTGGAGTCCCTGGGCCGGGTCAACTACGGCCCGCGGCTGGGGGAGCCGAAGGGGATCACCGGCGGGCTGCTGCACGAGCGCCAGTACGTGCACGGCGTACGGGCCCGGGGGCTGCGCCTCGACGCCTTCGACGACGCGGAGGCGGTGGCGGCGCTCCCGTACGGCCCGCCGGACGCGGGCGACGCGGGCCTCTACCGGGCGTCCGCGGAGGTCGCCGAGCCCGGGGACGCGGCGCTGGAGCTGCCCGGCTGGGGCCGGGGCTGGGCGTGGGTGAACGGCTTCTGCCTGGGCCGCTACTGGGCCGCAGGACCGCAGCGCTCGCTGTACGTCCCGGGCCCCGTGCTGCGCACCGGCGCCAACGAGGTGCTGCTTCTGGAGCTGGTCGAGCCGGGCGGCGAGCCGCTGCTCGGCCCGCCGCCGGACTGAGCCCCGCCGGACTGAGCCCCGCCGGACCGGCCGTCGCGGGGCCGACCGCCGGACTGACCGCCGCCGCACCGGCCGCCGACGCGCCTACGCGCCTTCCGACAGCCGCGCCGGGAAGCCTCCGGTGGCCACCGGACCCCACCGCTCCGGGGTGATCCGGATCAGCGACTTGCCCTGCCGCACCATCGCCTCGCGGTACTCGTCCCAGTCCGGGTGCTCCCCGGAGATGTTGCGGAAGTACTCGACGAACGGCTCCACGTCCGCCGTCGCGTCGATGACCTCCGCGGCGCCGTCGACCTGCACCCACGGCCCGTTCCACTCGTCGGACAGCACCACGACGCCGACCCGCGGGTCCCGCCGCGCGTTGCGCGTCTTGGCCCGCTCCGGGTACGTGGACACCACGATCCGCCCCGCGTCGTCGACCCCGCAGGTCAGCGGCGACGCCTGCGGCGAGCCGTCGGCCCGCCGGGTGAGCAGCAGGGCCCGGTGCCTGGGCCGTACGAAGTCCAGCAGCCCGGCGAGGTCGACGCGGGTGTTGGTGGCGATGTTCGGACTCATGCGCTTCACGATACGTCGCCGGTGGGCGCGGGGCGCCGGCCCGTACAGTGGGCTGGAGTCGGACACCCTGGGGGTCGCCGGTGGACAGCGCGAGCGAGGTCGTGCACGGCTTTCCGCATCTGCGGACCGTGCGGTCGGCCCTGACGGCGCTGTACCGGCAGATCACGGCGGACTTCCTGCACGCCAACTTCGCGGTCAGCGTCCCCCCGGCGGACGTGGCCCTGGACGCCGACGAGGATCTGCACCTCGGCGTCCAGCGCGTGGCGCGCACGCTGGTGCAGCATCTCCAGTTGCCGGACGCGCGCATGATCGTCGGCTTCCGGGAGATGCCCGAGGCGGCGGTGGTGGAGCTGGCCGCGGGCCCGGAGTACTTCGTCGAGCTGAACCCCCGCTTCCGCGACCACCGCCGGGACATCGGCGGGGCGCTGGCGCACGAGGTGATGCACGTCTACCTGGACCGCCTCGGCCTGTCCTTCCCCGGCACCGCCGACAACGAGATCCTCACCGACACCGCGACCGCCTACCTCGGCGCGGGCTGGCTGCTCCTGGACGCCTTCCGGGAGGGCGGCGGCGCCTCGCAGCGGTTCGGCTACCTGACGCCCGAGGAGTTCGGCTACGTCGTCGCCAAGCGCGCCCTCGCCTTCGGCGAGAACCCTGAGATCTGGTTCACCAGCCCGCAGGCGTACGAGGCGTACACCGCCGGGATGCGCCTGGCCCGCCGGGACGCCCGCCGCCCGCCGCTGACGGGGAGCGGGCGCCTGGGGCGGCACCGGTACACCCGGGACCGCAGGCGGGCGCAGGAGCTGTTCGCGCGGGCGGGCGGCGGCGGGCTGACGACGACGGCCGTCCCCGTCGACGGCTACGCCTTCGAGGACGGCCCCCCGCTGCGGGTGTCGTTCCCGTGCCCCGTCTGCCACCAGCGGATCCGGGTGCCGGTGCGCGGACACGTACGGGCGCGCTGCGGGCTGTGCAAGGCGGTGCTGGAGTGCGACACGTGACCGGCCCGCCCGCCGGTACGCGCCGCGCCCTCAGCCCTTGATCGCGCCGGCCGCCAGCCCGGAGGCCAGCCGCCGCTGCACGATCACGAAGAAGATCAGCACCGGCAGCGTGATCAGCGTGGAGCTGGCCATGACCGGCCCCCACGCGGTGTCGTTCTCGCCGAAGAACTGGTAGATCCCGACGGCCGCCGTGTACTTGTCGCTGTCCTTCATGAACGTGTACGCGAAGACGAACTCGTTCCAGGCGGTGATGAACGCGAACACGCTGGTGGCCACCAGACCGGGCGCCACCAGCGGCAGCAGCACCGACCAGAACATCCGCGGCCAGGAGCAGCCGTCGATGTACGCCGCCTCCTCGACCTCCTTGGGCACGGTGGCGACGAACCCGCGCAGCGTCCAGATCGCGAACGGCAGCGACAGCGCGATGTAGACGATCGTCAGCCCGAGCAGGCTGTTGAGCATCTCGTAGTCGCGCATCTGGAGGAAGAGCGGGATGACCAGCGCCTCCAGCGGCACCATCTGCACGATCAGGATCATGATCAGCACGGAGGTGCGGAACGTGAAGCGGAAGCGCGCCACGGCCACGGCCGCGAAGAGCGACAGCGCGGCGGCGGCCAGGATGGTGCCGAGGCCGACGATCGCCGAGTTCAGCAGGTAGCGGTCGAAGTCGCCCTCGTTCCACACCCGGCTGAAGTGCTCGAACGAGATCCCGCTGGGCAGCAGGTCGGAGCCGCGCGAGGAGGCCCGCGGGTCCAGGGCCGTGCTCATCATCCAGTAGACGGGGAAGAGGGTGAAGATCAGCAGTCCCGCGACGGCGGCCGGCAGGCCGATGCGCGAGCCGATCGAGGTGCTTTTCACAGGTCCTCCTCCCCCTGCCGGAAGAGCGTGCGGATGTAGACGAGGGTGATGGCGATGAGCAGCAGCGTGAGCATCACGGCCGCGGCGGCGCCGGCCCCGTAGTCGTTCTTGGCGAACGCCTCGATGTACGAGTAGACGCCGAGGTTCATGACCTCCTCGTTGCTTCCGCTGCCGCCGGGCATGAGGAAGATCTGGGTGAAGACCTTGAAGTCCCAGATGGTGGAGAGGATGGTCACGACCAGGAAGATCGGCCGCAGCGCCGGCACGGTGATGCGCCAGAACCGCTGCCAGGCGCTCGCGCCGTCGATCATCCCGGCCTCGTACAGCTCCTTCGGCACGGTCATCAGGCCCGCGAGCACGGTGATGGCGACGAAGGGGAAGCCGTGGTGGATGACGTTCAGGGTGGCGATGGCGTAGAAGCCGAGCCGTTCGGTGAACCAGTTGGTGGTCTCCGGGTCGATCAGCCCGAGGCCGCCGGCGATCCGGCTCATCAGCCCGTCCTCCGGCGCGAACAGCCACACCCAGACGTACGTGCCGGTGACCGCCGGCATCGCCCAGGCGGCCATGATCGCGGTGGAGCAGATCACCCGCCACAGGGTGCCCAGGCGGTTCAGCAGCAGCGCGACCAGGGTGCCGAACGCCACGGTGAGGATGACGCAGGCGAACGCGAAGAACGCCGTGTTCGGCAGGACCGTGCGCCACAGCAGGTCGTTGGTGAGGAGGTCGGCGTAGTTGTCGAAGCCGGTCCAGGTGCCGACGCCGCCGCCGAACTTGACCTCGTACTCCTGGAGCGACAGCTTGCCGACCTCGATCAGCGGCCACAGCAGCAGCCCGGCGAGCACCAGGAGCGAGGGTGCCAGCAGCAGCCACGGCCGGGTCAGCGTCACCAGCCGCTTGCGGCGGCGCGCGGCGTCGGCGGAGGTGCGGCCGGGCCGCGTCGGCTCCTTGGGGGGAGCCAGCGCGGCCTCGGCGGTGAGCGATTCCTTCACGGTGTGTTCCCGTGTCCTTGTCCGGCGTGCGGTTCTACTCGGACTTGGCGAAGATGTCGTCCATCTCGCCGGCGGCCTTGTCCGCGGCCTCCTGGACGCTCTGGTCGCCCTTGAGCACGGACTGCACCAGCTTCAGCACCACCTGGCTGGCCTGGATCTCGCCGTAGGAGGTGGTCTTCGGGACGGTGGCGCCGGCCTCCAGCATCTGCTTGGCGAACGGCTCGACCAGCGGGTCGCCCTCGGCGGCGATCTTCTCCAGCTCGGTGTTGGTGCCGGGGAAGTAGTTCGTCTGCTCGGCCCACTCGGCGGCGTACTTGCCGGTGGTGGCCATCTTGACGTACTCCCAGGCCAGGTCCTTCTTGTCGCTGTCGAAGGTCGACAGGTAGGAGCCGCCGAGGAACGACGGGCTCATGCCGCCGTCCTTGCCGGGGATCGGCGCGGCGCCGAGCTTGTCCTTCAGCTCGGGGGCCTCGTCGATGAAGGTCTTGGGGGTCCAGTTGCCGGAGATCGTCATGGCGACGTTCCCCTTGGTGAACTCCTGGGCCACCTCGTCCTCGCGCCAGGTGGTGACCTTCGCCGGGGACAGGCCGTCCTTCGTCGCCAGGTCGGTGTAGAAGGTCAGGCCCTCGACGGACTCCGGCGAGTTGATGGCGGACTTCCAGGTGTCGCCGTCCTGCACGGCCGGCTCGCCGCCCGCGCCCCAGACGAAGGGCATCGCGAACATCTCGGCCCCGCCGGCGACGGGGAACGAGATCATGTCCGGCTCCTCCTTCTTCAGCGTCAGCGCGACGTCACGAAGCTCTTCCCAGGTCGTCGGGGGCTTCAGACCGTGCTTGTCGAAGATGTCCTTGCGGTAGACGAGGCCGCGCACACCGGCGTACCAGGGCATGCCGTACTGCTTGCCCTCCAGCGTGCCCGCGTCCTTCAGGCCCTCGACCAGGTCCTGGTCGAGGCCGGCCTCCTTGACCTTGTCGGTGACGTCCACCAGGCCGCCGGTCTCGGCGAACTGCGGCACCCAGGTGGTGCCGACCTCGGCGACGTCCGGCACCTGGTCAGGGCCGCCCTCGATCGCAGTGGTGAACTTGCGCTGGGCGCTCTCCCACTGCTGTTCCTCGATGTTGACCTTGGCGCCGGTCTTCTTCTCGAACTCTGCGTTCAGCTTGTCGAAGAACGGCTTGGCGTCGGGGTTGGTCCCCTTCATGATCCAGACGTCGAGGGTCTTGCCCTTGCCGTCCAGCGCGTCGCCGCCACCGCCCTCATCATCGGAGTCGCTGCCACAAGCGGCGAGCCCCAGCACCATTGCGGCGCTCACTGCGCCGATGAC
Source organism: Streptomyces sp. 184 (assembly GCF_045781775.1). Lineage (NCBI taxonomy): Bacteria > Bacillati > Actinomycetota > Actinomycetes > Kitasatosporales > Streptomycetaceae > Streptomyces > Streptomyces sp. 184. The sequence goes on from NZ_CP123230.1 coordinate 5,656,444, forward strand.
GAACTTCCGCATGAACCGCTCCCGCTCCTCAGTGAGCCGAACCTGAACTTGTCTAGACCAGCAGGACGGTATGGAGTGGTTTAACCAGGGTCAAGGGTGGCTTCGAGGTGATGCCGAACCGTTGTCTGAGCCGTCGCCAAAGCGTCCGTCCGACAATTGTCCGACCATTGGCGTTGCACGCTGTGCAGCCGAAACTATCATCGCCATTTTTGTGCCGCACGCCCCCGGCGTGCGACCGGGGGCGTGCGTGGAAGCGCTTGCTAGCGGCGGGTCGTCAGCCCGCGGCCGTACGGGAAGCGGTCAGCGTGCAGGCGTCGCCGTTGAGCACGGCGCGCTTCGGCGGCGAAATGTCACCCGTGTGGCTCGCCAGATAGCCCAACGAAACGCTCTCCCCCGGGTCGATCACCGCGTTGTGCGGGGCGTTGGCCGCCGTGATCATGTCACCGCCCTGGAAGAGGTCGGTGTTCCAGTCCGAGACCACGCTCTGGCCCGCCGCGAGCGGGAACTTCAGCGTCCAGCCGTCGATCGGCGTACTGCCCGTGTTGGTGATCGTCAGGTCCGCGGTCAGGCCCCCGCCCCAGGTCTTCGACGCGACGTCGAGGCGGCAGGTCGGCTGCTGCCGCTCGAAGGCGACCTTGTGCAGACCGCCGGGCAGGTCGTTGACGACGTAGAACTCGCCGTCGACCGTCTCGCCGACGTCCGTGATCTGGGTGGGGAACTGGCCGATCTCCGCCTGCCGGTAGCCGCCCTCGCCGTCCTCGCGCAGCGCCCAGACGGCGGAGGAGCAGTAGTCGGTGCCGATGTACGTGCCGCCGAGCAGGTCGGCGTACTGCTCGCCGTGGTAGACCCGGCCGCCGACGACGGCGCAGCCGCCGGTCTGCGGGGAGTAGGTGAAGACGGGGTCGGTGTAGTCGGCGTCACCGGCGCACTGGGCCTCGTCGAAGACCTCGAAGCCCTCGCGGCAGGACCAGCCGAAGTTCGCGCCGGCCTGCTCCGTACGGGCGACGTGGTCGATCTCCTCCCAGCGGCCCTGGCCGACGTCGCCTAGCCACAGCGAGCCGTCCGCCGGGTCGAAGGAGAACCGCCAGGGGTTGCGCAGCCCGTACGCCCAGATCTCCGGGCGGGCGTCCGCGACACCGGTGAACGGGTTGTCCTCGGGCACGCAGTACGGCAGGTCGCCGCAGGTCCGGCTGACGTCGATGCGCAGCAGCTTGCCGAGCAGGGTGTCGAGGCGCTGGCCGCTGTCGAACGGGTCGCCGGCGCCGCCGCCGTCGCCGATGGTCCAGTACAGGTAGCCGTCGGGGCCGAAGGCGATCGTGCCGCCGTTGTGGTTGGAGTACTCGGCGTGCTCCTGGGCGAGCAGCACCTCCAGGCCGCCGTCGTCGAGCCCGTAGCGGGCCAGGGTGATCGCGCCGTCGGGCTTCGCGCTGTAGACGACGTACAGGTCCTGCACCGCGGGGAACGCGGGGTCGGGGACGATGGCGAGCAGCCCGCGCTCGTTGCCGGACTCGTCGACGACGTCGGTGAGGTCGGCGACGAAATCCGGGGCGAGCCCGGTGTCCGGGTGGTACGCGCGGACGGTGCCGCGCTTCTCGGCGATGAACAGCCGGCCGCTGCCGTCGTCGGGCGCGGCGATGTCGATGGGGCGGCGCAGTCCGGAGGCCACCTGCGTGGTGGTCACCGCCAGCTCCTCCAGCGGTACGTCGGCGGCCGTGCCGGAACCGGTGACGGTCGGTTCGGGGGCGGCGGCAGCCGTCAGGGGGGCGAACAGGGCAAGTACTGAGGTGAGGAACAGGGGTACGGTCCAGCGTCTGAGCATGTGGACTCCTGTGCTGTGTACGGGAGTTGCATGACAGCGCACCTTCCCGGAAGGTATCCGCTACGCCCCCGCCGCACCAGACGGCATGCACCCCACCGGCCCCACCGTGCCCAGCGGACACACCGAGACGCCCGCCTCAACGGTCGGGGAGAGGCAGGCGCCACGGGTCTTGCTGTTCCGTACCTCGTTGTACGGGACATCCCAAGGACATCTTCTTGCTGCGGTGCTGCGGTGCTGCGGTGCTGCGGTCCTGCGTGCTGCGGAGCCGGGCGTCAGACGGTCAGCGCCCGGTCCGTCGGCCGGATCGGCGCCGGCAGCTCGCTGGTGCCCGTCAGCATACGGTCCACGCCGCGCGCCGCCGAACGGCCCTCGGCGATCGCCCAGACGATCAGCGACTGGCCGCGCCCGGCGTCGCCGGCGACGAAGACCCCGGGAACGCTGGTGGCGTAGTCGGCGTCGCGGGCGACGTTGCCGCGCGCGTCCAGCTCCAGGCCCAACTGCTCGACCAGACCGTTCTCCCGGTCCACGCCGGTGAAGCCCATCGCCAGGGTGACCAGCTCGGCCGGGATCTTCTTCTCGGTGCCCGGCACGGGCTTGAACCCGCCGTCCGCGAACTTCACCTCGACCAGGTGCAGGAAGGCCACGTTGCCCTCCGCGTCACCCTCGAAGTGGGTGGTGGAGACGGCGTACACGCGCTCCCCGCCCTCCTCGTGGGCGGAGGTCACCTTGTACGTCATCGGGTACGTCGGCCACGGCTGGCCCTCGGGGCGCTCGTCCGACGGCCGCGGCATGATCTCCAGTTGGGTCACGGAGGCCGCGCCCTGCCGGTGCGCGGTGCCGACGCAGTCGGCGCCGGTGTCGCCGCCGCCGATGACCACGACGTGCTTGCCCTCGGCGGAGATCGGCGGGGCGACGTAGTCGCCCTCCTGGACCTTGTTGGCCAGCGGCAGGTAGTCCATCGCCTGGTGGATGCCGGCCAGTTCGCGCCCCGGCACCGGCAGGTCGCGGGCGGTGGTGGCGCCGGCGGCGATGACCACGGCGTCGTAGCGCTTGCGCAGCTTGGCGCCGTCGATGTCGCGGCCGATCTCCACGCCCGTACGGAACTTGGTGCCCTCCGCGCGCATCTGCTCGACGCGCCGGTTGATGTGCCGCTTCTCCATCTTGAACTCGGGGATGCCGTACCGCAGCAGCCCGCCGATCCGGTCGGCCCGCTCGTAGACCGCGACCGTGTGCCCGGCCCGGGTGAGCTGCTGGGCCGCGGCCAGACCCGCCGGGCCCGAGCCGATGACGGCGACCGTCTTGCCCGACAGCCGCTCCGGCGGCTGCGGGGTGACGGCGCCCGCCTCCCACGCCTTGTCGATGATGGTGACCTCGACGTTCTTGATGGTCACCGCCGGCTGGTTGATGCCCAGCACGCAGGCCGTCTCGCACGGCGCCGGGCACAGCCGCCCGGTGAACTCCGGGAAGTTGTTGGTCGCGTGCAGCCGCTCGCTGGCGGCGGTCCAGTCCCCGCGGTAGGCGTAGTCGTTCCACTCGGGGATGAGGTTGCCCAGCGGGCAGCCGCTGTGGCAGAAGGGGATGCCGCAGTCCATGCAGCGGCCGGCCTGCTTGCTGATGACGGGCAGCAGCGAGCCCGGGACGTAGACCTCGTTCCAGTCGCGGACCCGCTCGTCGACGGGCCGGGTCTCGGCGACCTCGCGGCCGGTGGTCAGGAAGCCCTTGGGGTCAGCCATGGAGCGCAGCCTCCATCATCTTCTCGTGCGTCTGGGCCTCGGTGAGGCCGGCCCGCTCAGCGGCTTCCTTGGCGGTGAGCACTGCCTTGTACGTGGACGGGTAGACCTTGCTGAACCGGGCGACACCCGCGTCGGGGGCGTCCCACTCGGCGAGCAGCTTCTCCGCGACGGTCGAGCCGGTCTCCTCGTGGTGGCGGCGCACCACGTCGTGCAGCCACTGCCTGTCGGCGTCGTCCAGCTTCTCGACGGCGGCGAGGTTGCCGTCGTTGACGTTGTCGGGGTCGAGGTCGACGACGTACGCGACGCCGCCGGACATGCCGGCCGCGAAGTTGCGGCCGGTCTCGCCCAGCACGACGGCGTGGCCGCCGGTCATGTACTCGCAGCCGTGGTCGCCGACGCCCTCGGCGACGACGAGCGCGCCGGAGTTGCGTACGCAGAACCGCTCGCCGACCTTGCCGCGCAGGAAGATCTCGCCGCCGGTGGCGCCGTACGCGAGGGTGTTGCCCGCGATGACGCTGAACTCGGCGAGGTGGTCCGCGCCGCGGTCGGGGCGGACCACGAGCCGGCCGCCGGACAGGCCCTTGCCGACGTAGTCGTTGGCGTCGCCCTCCAGCCGCAGCGTGACACCGCGCGGCACGAAGGCGCCGAACGACTGGCCGGCGGAGCCGGTGAAGGTGATGTCGATCGCGTCGTCGGGCAGGCCCTCGCCGCCGAACTTCTTCGTCACCTCGTGGCCGAGCATGGTGCCGACCGTGCGGTTGATGTTGCGGATCGCGACCCTGGCCCGTACGGGGTGGGCCTCCGCGGCGGACGGCGCAGCCAGCGCGTCGGCGGCGAGCTTGATCAGCTCGTTGTCGAGGGCCTTCTCCAGGCCGTGGTCCTGGCCGGTGACCTGGTTGCGCGCGGCGCCGTCCGGCAGCTCCGGGACGTACAGCAGCGGGGCCAGGTCCAGGCCCTGCGCCTTCCAGTGGTCGACGGCGCGGGTGACGTCCAGCATCTCGGCGTGGCCGACGGCCTCGTCCAGGCTGCGGAAGCCCAGCTCGGCCAGCAGCTCGCGGACCTCCTCGGCGACGAACTCGAAGAAGTTGACGACGAACTCGGCCTTGCCGTTGTAGCGCTCGCGCAGCACGGGGTTCTGGGTGGCGATGCCGACCGGGCAGGTGTCCAGATGGCACACGCGCATCATCACGCAGCCGGAGACCACCAGCGGCGCGGTCGCGAAGCCGAACTCCTCGGCGCCCAGCAGCGCGGCGACGACCACGTCACGGCCGGTCTTGAGCTGGCCGTCGGTCTGCACGACGATCCGGTCGCGCAGGCCGTTGAGCAGCAGTGTCTGCTGCGTCTCGGCGAGGCCCAGCTCCCACGGGCCGCCGGCGTGCTTCAGCGACGTCAGCGGCGAGGCGCCGGTGCCGCCGTCGTGGCCGGAGATCAGCACCACGTCGGCGTGCGCCTTGGACACCCCGGCCGCGACCGTGCCGACGCCGACCTCGCTGACCAGCTTCACGTGGATGCGGGCCTGCGGGTTGGCGTTCTTCAGGTCGTGGATGAGCTGCGCCAGGTCCTCGATCGAGTAGATGTCGTGGTGCGGCGGCGGCGAGATGAGGCCGACGCCGGGCGTGGAGTGCCGGGTCCTGGCCACCCACGGGTACACCTTGTGGCCGGGCAGTTGGCCGCCCTCGCCGGGCTTGGCGCCCTGCGCCATCTTGATCTGGATGTCGTCGGCGTTGACCAGGTACTCGCTGGTGACGCCGAAGCGGCCGGAGGCCACCTGCTTGATCGCCGAGCGCCGCCGCGGGTCGTACAGCCGGTCGGCGTCCTCGCCGCCCTCGCCGGTGTTGGACTTGCCGCCGAGCTGGTTCATCGCGATGGCCAGCGTCTCGTGCGCCTCGCGCGAGATGGAGCCGTACGACATGGCGCCGGTGGAGAACCGCTTGACGATCTCGGAGACGGGCTCGACCTCCTCCAGCGGCACCGGCGTGCGGTCGGACGCCAGCCGGAACAGACCGCGCAGCGTCATCAGCCGCTCGGACTGCTCGTCCACGCGCTGCGTGTACTGCTTGAAGACGTCGTAGCGGCGGGTGCGGGTGGAGTGCTGGAGCCGGAAGACCGTGTCGGGGTCGAACAGGTGCGGCTCGCCCTCGCGGCGCCACTGGTACTCGCCGCCGATCTCCAGGTTGCGGTGCGCCGGGGCGATGCCGGAGGCGGGGTACGCCTTGGCGTGCCGGGCGGCGACCTCCCGGGCGATGACGTCGATGCCGGCGCCGCCGATCTTCGACGTGGTGCCGTGGAAGTAGGTGTCCACGAACCCCTGGTCCAGGCCGATGGCCTCGAAGACCTGCGCGCCCCGGTACGAGGCGACGGTGGAGATGCCCATCTTGGACATCACCTTCAGCACGCCCTTGCCGAGCGCCTTGATCAGGTTGCGGATGGCGGCCTGCGAGTCGCCGTCCGGGCCGGCCTCCAGGTACGTACCGGCGCGGACGAGGTCCTCGACGGACTCCATCGCCAGGTACGGGTTGACCGCGGCGGCCCCGTAGCCGATGAGCAGCGCGACGTGGTGCACCTCGCGCACGTCGCCCGCCTCGACCAGCAGGCCGACCTGGGTGCGCTGCTTGGTGCGGATCAGGTGGTGGTGGACGGCGGAGGTGAGCAGCAGCGACGGGATCGGCGCGTGCTCGGCGTCGGAGTGCCGGTCGGAGAGGACCAGCAGCCGGGCGCCGGAGTCGATCGCGGCGTCGACCTCGGCGCAGATCTCCGCGAGCCGGTCGGCGAGCGCCCGGCCGCCGCCGTGCACGCGGTACAGGCCGGAGAGCGTCACGGAGGTGAAGCCCGGCATGTCGCCGTCGGCGTTGATGTGGATGAGCTTGGCCAGCTCGTCGTTGTCCAGGACGGGGAAGGGCAGCGTGACCGTACGACAGGACGCGGGCGTGGGTTCGAGCAGGTTGCCCTGCGGGCCCAGCGCGGAGTGCAGCGAGGTGACCAGCTCCTCGCGGATCGCGTCCAGCGGCGGGTTGGTGACCTGCGCGAAGAGCTGCGTGAAGTAGTCGAAGATCAGCCGCGGCCGGTCCGAGATGCCCGCGAGCGGGGTGTCGGAGCCCATGGAGCCGATCGGCTCCGCGCCGGTGCGCGCCATGGGCGTGAGCAGGACGCGCAGCTCCTCCTCGGTGTAGCCGAAGGTCTGCTGGCGGCGGGTGACCGAGGCGTGGGTGTGCACGATGTGCTCGCGCTCGGGCAGCTCCGGCAGCGCCAGCATGCCGGCGTCGAGCCAGTCCCCGTACGGGTGCTCGGCGGCCAGCTCCGCCTTGATCTCGTCGTCCTCGACGATGCGGTGCTGCGCGGTGTCGACCAGGAACATCCGGCCCGGCTGGAGCCGGCCCTTGCGTACGACGCGGTCCGGGTCGAAGTCGAGCACGCCGACCTCGGAGGCCAGCACGACCAGGCCGTCGTCGGTGACCCAGTAGCGGCCGGGGCGCAGGCCGTTGCGGTCCAGGACGGCGCCGACGAGGGTGCCGTCGGTGAAGCTGACGCCGGCCGGGCCGTCCCAGGGCTCCATGACGGTGGAGTGGTACTGGTAGAACGCCCGCCGGGCCGGGTCCATGGACTCGTGGTTCTCCCACGCCTCCGGGATCATCATCAGCATCGCGTGCGGCAGCGACCGCCCGCCCAGGTGCAGCAGCTCCAGCACCTCGTCGAAGGAGGCGGTGTCGGAGGCGTCGGGGGTGCAGATGGGGAAGACCCGCTCCAGCTCGTGCGTGCCGAACAGCTCCGAGTAGAGCTGGGACTCGCGCGCGCGCATCCAGTTGCGGTTGCCCATGACCGTGTTGATCTCGCCGTTGTGCGCGATGTAGCGGTACGGGTGGGCCAGCGGCCAGCTCGGGAAGGTGTTGGTGGAGAACCGCGAGTGGACGACGCCGATGGCGGTGGTCAGCCGGCGGTCCGACAGGTCGGGGAAGAACGGTTCGAGCTGTCCGGTGGTCAGCATGCCCTTGTAGACCAGGGTGCGCGAGGAGAGCGACGGGAAGTACACGTCGGTCTCGCGCTCGGCGCGCTTGCGCAGCACGAACGCGGACCGGTCCAGCTCGATGCCGCTCTTGCGGGCCGCCGGGTCGGCGCTCTCGACGAAGAGCTGGGCGAACGACGGCATGGTGGCGCGGGCGCCGCTGCCGAGCAGTCCGGGCGCGACGGGCACCTCGCGCCAGCCGAGGACGGCGAGGCCCTCCTCGGCGGCGATGGCGCCGACCCGCTCCCGTACGGCGGCGGCCTCGTCCTCGGCCACGGGCAGGAAGGCCATGCCGACGGCGTACGAGCCGGCGGCCGGCAGCGCGAAGTCCACGGCGGCGCGCAGGAAGGCGTCCGGGACCTGGAGCAGGATGCCGGCGCCGTCGCCGGTGTCGGGGTCGGAGCCGGTGGCACCGCGGTGTTCCAGGTTGCGCAGCACCGTCAGCGCCTGCTGGACGAGTGCGTGGCTGGCCTCCCCGCTGAGCGTGGCGACGAAGCCGACCCCGCAGGCGTCGTGCTCGTACCGGGGGTCGTACAGCCCCTGCGCTACAGGGCGGGCCGCCTGGGATGCGTGCCGCATCGGCTCTCCCGTCGTCGTCGTGGCAGTGATGCGTGCCGAGGGACGACGTTGGCCCTGGCCGAAATTTCGTGCAGGTTACATGATGACCCGGAGCTCAGGAAGCGGATACTCCGTATCAGTATCCGGACACCCCTGGTCGGGGAGGTGTGCCCCGCCACGCGGGGGATCTGCACGGTCAGTGCAGGAGAGAGCACGGGCGGCACTGCCCGCGGTCCCCGACACATGCCCGCGGAGTTCCGGTTCGAAACGCCGCGGTAATAGATCAGGAGTGCGGGGCCGGTCGCTTTCGAGGATACGGGATTCGGCCGGACCCGCAGCCCGGGCCTTCAGCCCCCGACGGCGGCCCCGAAGAGAGCGCCCAGGCCGTACGTGACCGCCGCCGCGGCCCCGCCGAGCAGCAGTTGCCGCAGGCCGCTGTACCACCAGCTACGGGCCGTGATCCTGGCCACCGCCGCCCCGCAGGCGAAGAGCCCGGCCAGCGCGAGCAGCACCGCGGGCCACAGCGCCGTGGCGCCCAGCAGGTACGGCAGCACCGGCAGCAGCGCGCCCACCGCGAACGAACCGAACGACGACAGCGCCGCCACCGTCGGCGACGGCAGGTCGCCCGGGTCGACGCCCAGTTCCTCGCGGGCGTGTATCTCCAGCGCCTGCTCCGGGTCCCGCATGAGCTGCTTCGACACCTCGGCGGCCAGCTCCGGGTCCACGCCGCGGGACTCGTACAGCTCGCTCAGCTCGCGCAGTTCGTCCTGCGGGTGCCGGCGCAGCTCGCGCCGCTCCACGTCCAGCTCGGCGAGGACCAGCTCGCGCTGGGAAGCGACCGAGGTGTACTCCCCCGCGGCCATCGAGAACGCGCCGGCCGCCAGCCCCGCGAGGCCGGTCAGCACGACGGTCGTGGAGGAGACCGAGCCGCCGGCCACGCCGGTGATCAGCGCGAGGTTCGACACCAGACCGTCCATCGCGCCGAAGACGGCGGGCCGCAGCCAGCCGCCGGTGACGTCGCGGTGGGTGTGGCCGTGCCGCTCGGCAGGCCGGCCCGGCTGAAGCCCCGCGGACATGGATCGCGCTCCCCTCGTCGATCTTGCGTTCGACGATACGCGGGGTCCCGGGGGCCCGCCAGCAAGGCAGGCCGTACTCACCTCGGCGGCGGACTCCCCCGGGGTGCTGCGCGCACGGGCCGGGTCCCGGGGTTCCGCGGCCGGACTGGCCGGACAGACTCCAAGGGACGATCCGGCCGGGATTACCGGGCCGGACACGGGCGGGGCCGTCACCGCGGGTGCGGTGACGGCCCTGCCGTGCGTGTGGTGTGCCGGGCGGCCCGGGTGCGCGGGCGGCTAGGTGTGCCGGCCGCGCTCGCCCGCGGGGGCGTCGCCGGGGGTCTTGGCCTCGGCCGCGCCCGCGGGCTCGGGTACGTCGGCGGTGGCGGTCCCGGCGCCCGGCTCGGCCGCCGCACCCTTCTCACCGTCCTCCGCGTCGTCCGCCTTCTTCAGGGCGCCGTCCGCGTCCGTGTCGCCGTCGCCGGAGTCGTCCTGCGCGCCCGGCTCCACGACCTCCTCGCGGCCCGGCCGCTTCTTCGCCGACACCACGATGTAGGCCACCGCGGCGGCGAAGACGAGGATCGACGTCCAGACGTTGAGCCGCAGCCCGAGGACCTCGTGGGCCTCGTCCACGCGCATGTACTCGATCCAGCCGCGGCCCGCGGTGTACCCCGCGACGTAGAGCGCGAAGGCCCGGCCGTGGCCGAGGCGGAAGCGCCGGTCGGCCCAGATCACCAGCACCGCGACGCCGACGCACCACAGCGACTCGTACAGGAAGGTCGGGTGGAAGGTCTCGGCGGTGCCGGTGACGGAGTGGTCCGCGTCGATCTCGACGGCCCAGGGGACGTCGGTCTGCTTGCCGTACAGCTCCTGGTTGAACCAGTTGCCCCAGCGGCCCAGGGCCTGCGCGAGCACGATGCCGGGCGCGACGGCGTCGGCGTACGGCGGCATCGGGATGCCGCGCCGCCGGCAGCCGATCCACACGCCCAGCGCGCCCATCGCGATGGCGCCCCAGATACCGAGGCCGCCCTCCCAGATCTCGAAGGACTTGACCCAGTCGCCGCCCTCGCCGAAATACGGCTCGGGCGTCGTGACGACGTGGTAGAGCCGGCCGCCGACGAGGCCGAAGGGCACGGCCCAGATGGCGATGTCCGCGACGGTTCCCGGTCGGCCGCCGCGCTCGATCCAGCGGCGTCCGCCGAGCCAGATGGCGACGAAGATGCCGAGCAGGATGGCGAGGGCGTAGCCGCGCAGCGGGAGGGGTCCGAGGTGCCACACACCGTCGGAAGGGCTGGGGATGTATGCGAGATCCATAGCAGCACCGACGGTACCGCGCCGCGGCGCGGCGCGGGGAGCCCGCGGGGACAACGGCTCCGTAACTCTGCGCGAGTACGGCGCTGCACCCGCGGCGGCTCAGTCCTTGCCGGCGTCCTCGACGAGCTGCTTGAAGCTCGCCGGGGTGAGGTTCGAGCCCTGGCCGTAGATGTTCTCGCCGCCCAGCAGGACGGTGGGCGTGGAGTTGTGGCCGGACTTGCCGAACGCCTCGTCGGAGGCGCCGACCCAGCCGTCGTACTTCCCGTCGTCCACACAGGCGTCGAAGCGCTTGCCGCGCAGCCCGTCGACCTTGCCCGCCAGCTCCTTCAGCCGCCCCTTGTCGGCGAAGGCGTCGTCGCTCTCCTGCGGCTGGTTGGCGAAGAGCACGTCGTGGTACGGGACGAACTTCCCGGCGTCCTGGGCGCAGGCGGCGGCGTTGGCGGAGTTCAGCGAGCCGGAGCCGCCGAAGTTGCCGTCAATGAGCTTGACCAGCCGGTACTCGGTGCGCAGCTTCCCGGCCTCCTCCAGCTCGTTGATCGTCTTGCTGAAGCCGGCCTCGAACTGGCCGCAGGCCGGGCAGCGGAAGTCCTCGTAGACGGTGAGGTCGGCCGGGGCGTCCGCCTTCCCCGCGGGCAGCGCGAGGCGGTCCTTGCCGACGGCGCCCTTGGGGTACGCCACGGGCTTGTCGTCGTCATCGTCGCCGCCGAGGCCGCCGATGAGGATCCCGACCACCGTGACGACGGCGAGCACCCCCACCACGGCGGCCAGCACGACGAGCATGCGCCGCTGCTTGTCCTTGGACTTCTGCCGCTCGCGCTCGGCCTGGAGCCGCTCGCGGGCGGTGCGCTTTCCCTCAGGGTTGTTCTCGCTCACGCCCGGCTATAACGACGGACCCGCCGCCCGGTGACGGATCAGAACACGTGCCCGTACTGGACGTATGCGGCGGCGGCGGAGAGCACCAGCACGACCGAGACGAGGACGAAGCCGACCGCGAAGGCGCGCGGCACCGGCGCCTGCGGCATCCGCGGCCGGAGGCGGCGCGACCGGCGCGGGCGGGGGGCGGCCGCGCGCCGCGCGTCCTCGGCGGCGAGCCGCTCCGTGACCTCGTACCACCGCGCGGAGGGCTCCTTGGGCGCGGAGTGATCTATCTGCCCCAGGGAGTCCTTCTGGAATCGCTCCCAGACGTCCTCGGGCAGGCGCGGTTCATCATCGGCGCCGGGCTGTTTGCCGGCCATCGGGCCCTCCCCTGTGCGGCACGGACTGCTCCCCTTCAAGGATCGCACGTCCGTACGCACGGCGGAGGGCCCTGTGGACAACCCCGGCCGGGGCCGTCAGGCCCGGCGGCGTACCCCTTCGGCCAGCTCGCCGGCCAGCTCGCGGACGGCCGCGAGGCCGGCCTCGTGGTCGTCGCCGGCGGCCAGCAGCCGCTTGACGAAGGCCGAGCCGACGATCACCCCGTCGGCGAACGCGGCGACCTCGGCCGCCTGCTCCGCCGTCGAGACGCCGAGGCCGACGCAGACCGGCAGGCCGTCGCGTACCGCCTCGGTGGCGCGGGTGCGGCGGACCAGGTCCTGGGCCTCGCGGCCCACGGACTCGCGGGTGCCGGTGACGCCCATCAGCGACGCGGCGTAGACGAAGCCGCTGCCGGCCGCCGTGATGACCGCGAGGCGCTGCTCGCGGCTGCTGGGCGCGACCACGAAGACCGTGCCCAGGCCGTGCTTGTCGGCCGCCTGCCGCCACGGGCCCGACTCCTCGACGGGCAGGTCGGGCAGGATGCAGCCCGCGCCGCCCGCCGCCGCCAGGTCCTCGGCGAAGCGCTCGGGGCCGTAGCGGTCGACCGGGTTCCAGTACGTCATGCAGAGCACCGGGGCGTCCGTCGCGGACTGCACCTCGCCGACCGTGCGGATGACGTCCCTGATGCGCAGCCCGCCGCGCAGCGCGATGTCGTCGGCGGTCTGGATCACCGGGCCGTCCAGCACCGGGTCGCTGTGCGGCAGGCCGACCTCGATGGCGTCGCAGCCGCCTTCGAGCATGGCGGTCATGGCCCGTACGCCCGTGTCCACGTCGGGGAAGCCGGCCGGCAGGTAGCCGATGAGGGCCGCCCGGTTCTCCGCCTTCGCGGCGGCGAGCACGGCGTCGAGCCGCGCGATGTTGCCCGTCACCGGTCCGCCTCCTCGGCGTCGTAGAGCCCGAAGTAGCGGGCGGCGGTGTCCATGTCCTTGTCGCCGCGGCCGGAGAGGTTGACGACGATCAGGCCGTCGGGCCCCAGCTCGCGGCCGACCTCCAGCGCCCCGGCCAGCGCGTGGGCGCTCTCGATGGCCGGGATGATGCCCTCGCTGCGCGACAGCAGCCGCAGCGCCTGCATGGCCTCGTCGTCGGTCACGGCCCGGTACTCGGCGCGGCCGGCGTCCTTGAGGTAGGCGTGCTCGGGGCCGACGCCGGGGTAGTCGAGCCCGGCGGAGATCGAGTACGGCTCGGTGATCTGGCCGTCCTCGTCCTGGAGCACGTACGACCGCGAGCCGTGCAGGATCCCCGGGTCGCCGAGGCTCAGGGTGGCGGCGTGCTCGCCGCTGGTCAGGCCGTGGCCGGCGGGCTCGCAGCCGACGAGGCGCACGGCGGGGTGCGGCAGGAAGGCGTGGAAGAGGCCGATGGCGTTCGAGCCGCCGCCGACGCAGGCGACGGCCGCGTCGGGCATCCGGCCCGTGCGGTCCAGCAACTGCTGCCGGGCCTCGATGCCGATCACGCGGTGGAAGTCGCGTACGAGCGCGGGGAAGGGGTGCGGGCCCGCGACCGTGCCGAAGAGGTAGTGGGTGTGCTCGACGTTGGCGACCCAGTCGCGGAACGCCTCGTTGATGGCGTCCTTGAGGGTGCGGCTGCCGGACTTCACCGGGACGACCTCGGCGCCGAGGATCCGCATCCGGGCGACGTTGAGCGCCTGCCGCTCGGTGTCGACCTCGCCCATGTAGACGGTGCAGTCCAGGCCGAGAAGGGCGCAGGCGGTGGCCGTGGCCACGCCGTGCTGGCCCGCGCCGGTCTCGGCGATGACGCGGGTCTTGCCCATGCGGCGGGTGAGCAGGGCCTGCCCCAGCACGTTGTTGATCTTGTGCGAGCCGGTGTGGTTGAGGTCCTCGCGCTTGAGGAAGACCCGGGCGCCGCCGGCCTGTTCTGCGAAGCGCGGCACCTCGGTGAGCGGGCTGGGCCGGCCGGTGTAGTTGACCAGCAGGTCGTTCAGCTCGGCGACGAACGTCTCGTCGCCCTTGGCCTTCTCGTACGCGACGGCGACCTCGTCGACGGCCGCGCGCAGCGCCTCGGGGATGAACTTGCCGCCGTACGCGCCGAAATAGCCGTCGGCGTTCGGCACCTGACGTTCGGGGTCAGGGATGAAGAAGTCTGCGGGCATGGCTGATCCTCGGTCGGAACGGATGGTGGTCGGCGTGGGGACACGCCGCCTGCCATCGCATGCCGTTGATCTGACCGGGCTCGGCCCCGATGTGGTAGCGCACGCGCCGGCCGCGCACGCGCCGCGCCGGGGCCCGGCAGCCGCGCGGCCGGCAGCCGCGGGCGAGGACGCCTCCGGCCGCGGCAACGGCGGTGCCCGCGGCACGGCGGCCCGCCGCCGCGGACCGGTGCGCACCGCCGCCGCGCGGGGCGCGGGGCGGGTGCGGCCGGACCACGTCCACGGTCACGGGGCGTCAGCCCCGCCCGTGGCGCAGCGCGGGGTGGGCGCCGGCGGCGACGAGGTCGGCGACCGCGGCGCGCGGGTCCTTGCCGGTGACCAGGGACTCGCCGACGAGCACGGCGTCGGCGCCGTCGTTCGCGTACGCGATGAGGTCGTGCGGGCCGCGCACCCCGGACTCGGCGATCTTGACGATGTGGTCGGGGATCTCGGGGGCCACCCGGCCGAAGTTGCCGCGGTCCACCTCAAGGGTCTTGAGGTTCCGCGCGTTCACGCCGATGATCTTCGCCCCGGCGGCCACCGCGCGCTCGGTCTCCTCCTCGTCGTGCACCTCGACCAGCGGCGTCAGCCCGATGGACTCGGCCCGCTCCACCAGCGAGACCAGCGCCTCCTGGTCCAGCGCGGCGACGATCAGCAGCACCAGGTCGGCGCCGTACGCCCGCGCCTCCCAGAGCTGGTACGCCGTGACGACGAAGTCCTTGCGCAGCACCGGCAGGTCCACCTTGGCGCGCACGGCCTCCAGGTCCGCCAGCGAGCCGCCGAAGCGGCGCCGCTCGGTCAGGACGCTGATGACGGCGGCGCCGCCCGCCTCGTAGTCCGCGGCGAGGGCGGCCGGGTCGGCGATGGCCGCGAGCGCGCCCTTGGACGGGCTGGAGCGCTTGACCTCGCAGACGACGGTGACGCTGTCGCCGCGCAGCGCGGCCACCCCGTCCCGGGCCTGGGGGGCCCTGGCGGCGCGCTCCTTCAGCTCGTCGAGCCCGACCCGGGCCTGCCGCTCGGCGAGGTCCTCGCGCACGCCGTCAATGATCTCGTCGAGCACACTCACGCGAGCGGACCCCTTTCTGCTGGCGCCGGTCCCGGCCGGCGCCGGGCGCCGGCCGCCGACGGGCGGCTGTTCGGGTATCTGCGATGGTATCCGGCACCGGGCGGAAGCCCCGAATCCGGACCTTCTCCGTCCCACGGGTCGGACGCGGTGCCGCTACGGTCCGAGCACCGCCCCGAACGGCAGGTTCCGCAGCAGCGTAAACGCCGCGACCAGGGCGAACAGCGCCGATCCCACGGAAACCGGCGCCCGCACGGCGAGCCCGGGGCGCCGGATCGCGCGCGGGCGGGGGCGTACGGCCAGGAGCAGCCACCGCGCCAGGACGAGGGCCAGGACGGCCGCGCCGGCGACCACGAGGGCGTTGGCGCCGAGGGCCGCGGGCAGGTCGCCGTGGGCGAGCGCGTGCGCGCAGCGCAGGCCGCCGCAGCCGGGGCAGGCCAGGCCCGTGTACGCCAGGAGGGGGCAGGGCGGGTAGGTGCCGGGCTCGTTCGGGTCGACGGCGCCGACCGCGGCCAGGCCGGCGGCCGCGCAGGCCAGCGCGGCGAGCGGGGGCGCGAGGCGCCGCAGCGGGGCGGTCGCGGCGGTACGGGCGGACACACCCGGATTGTCCCGGCGGCGGGGCGGCGGCGCATCCGCGGCGCGCCCCGGCCGCGGGCCGTACGCGGGTCGTACGTGCTACTCGGCGACGCGCACCGGCGGCACCGGCTTCTTGCCCATGCCCATGCCGCGCATCACGGCACCGACCACGCCGCCGATGGGGATGATGATCAGGCTCAGCCAGAACAGCAGGGGCTGGTCCATCACCATCAGAGCGCCCGAGACGCAGAACCCGATGAAGATGATGACCACCGCGGTCCATGCGGCCGGCGTGTGTCCGTGGTCGTGGCTCTCCGCCATCACTGCGCTCCTTGAAACGTGCAACCGCTCATATCACCAGACGCGGCCATTCTCCCCGATCGGTTCAGGCCCCCGACGACGGGGGGCGGTCAGCTCTCGCGGGTGGGGTCCTCGCCGCGGTCCAGGGCCTTCCACAGCTCCTCCGGCCGCTCCGGGTCCACGGGTGCGGCGCGCCGCGGGCGGGCGGCGGGGCCGGCGCCGCCGGGGCGCTCGTAGCGCCCGGACATCGCCGGCCAGCCGGGGCCGTAGCGCAGCGCGAGCAGCCCGGCGAAGAGCAGCAGCACGCCGCCGGCCAGGCTCACCCAGGGCCAGGCGGTGTGGCTGACGGCGCCGACGGCGGCGTCGGCGAGGCCGGCGGCGTCGGCGGCCTGGTCGTCCAGCGCGGCGGTGTCCGAGGCGCCCATCGCGGAGGCGACGACCACGCCGACGCCGCAGAGCGTGAGCAGTGCGGCGACCAGGGTGCGGCCGGCCCGGCGGACGGCGAAGACGGCGACCAGCGCGGCGAGGCCGACGATGGCCAGCGCGGACGGCAGGCCGGTGACGTCCCGGCCGCCGGCGGTGACGGGCAGCACGGCGTCCGCGACGGGGGTGGCGGCCTCGCCCTCGGCCCAGGTGCGGCCGGCGGCGACGAGGACGACAGCGGCTCCGAGCGCGCCGGAGAGCAGGGCGGCGGCGAGGGGGGCACGAGAGCCGGACTGAGCTGTCACCCGGCCAGTGTCTCGCACCCGCCCGGCCCCGGTCCGGCAGGGGGGCGCGGGGGCCCGGGCGCGCACGCCGGATCCGCCCGCGCCCGTACGCCCCACTGCTCCCGCCGCTCCTCCCCCGAGGCTTCTCCGCTTCTCCGCTTCTCCGCTTCTCCGCTTCTCCGCTTCTCCGCTAGTCCGCTAGTCCGCTAGTCCGCCGCTGCCGGGCCCGTGCCCGCCCGGCCCGCGCGCGACAGGTGGCCCGCCGCCGCTACCGCCCGCAGCACCGCCGCCGCCTTGTTGCGGCACTCCGTGTCCTCCGCCTCGGGGTCGGAATCCGCGACGATGCCCGCGCCCGCCTGCACGTACGCCGTGCCGTCGCGCAGCAGCGCGGTGCGGATGGCGATGGCGGTGTCCGCGTCGCCGGCGAAGTCCAGGTACCCGACGCAGCCGCCGTACAGCCCGCGCCGCGTGGGCTCCAGCTCCTCGATGATCTGGAGCGCCCGCGGCTTCGGCGCCCCCGACAGCGTCCCGGCGGGGAAGCAGGCGGTGAGCACGTCGAACGCGGTGCGGCCGGGGGCGAGCCGGCCGGTGACCGTGGAGACGATGTGCATGACGTGGCTGTAGCGCTCGACGGACATGAAGTCCACGACCTCGACGCTGCCGGGCTCGCAGACCCGGCCGAGGTCGTTGCGCCCGAGGTCGACGAGCATCAGGTGCTCGGCGCGCTCCTTCTCGTCCCCGAGCAACTCCTCGGCCAGCGCCGCGTCCTGCTGCGGGGTGGCGCCGCGCGGGCGCGTACCGGCGATGGGGTGCAGCAGCGCGCGCCCGTCCTCGACCTTGACCAGCGCCTCGGGGCTGGAGCCGACGATGTCGAACGCGCTCCCGCCGCCCGCGGTGTCGGGCAGCCGGATGAGATACATGTACGGGCTGGGGTTGGTGGCCCGCAGCACCCGGTAGACGTCGAGGGCGCTCGCGGCGCACGGCGTCTCGAACCGCTGCGAGGGCACCACCTGGAACGCCTCGCCCGCCCTGATCCGCTCCTTGATGTCCTCGACCGCGGCCCGGAACTTTGCGCCGCCCCACAGCTCCCCGTACTCCGGCAGCGCGGACGGCGGCAGCGGCGCCGCGCTCGCGGCGGTGGGGCGGGCGAGGTCGGCGGTCATCGCGTCGAGCCGGGCGACCGCGTCCTCGTACGCCTCGTCGACGCCCGTGTCGAGGTCGTTGTGGTTGATCGCGTTGGCGATCAGCAGCACGCTGCCGTCCCAGTGGTCGAGGACGGCGAGGTCGGAGGTGAGCAGCATCGTCATCTCGGGCAGCCGCAGGTCGTCCGCGGTGCTGTCGCCGATACGCTCCAGCCGCCGCACCGTGTCGTACCCGAGGTAGCCGACCATGCCGCCGGTGAAGGGCGGCAGCGTGTCCCGGCCGTCGCTGCGCTCGTGCAGGTCGCGCGGGGTGTGCAGGGCCTCGACGGTGGCGCGCAGGGCGGCCAGCGGGTCCCCGCCGGTCGGCAGGCCGACGGGCGGGGTGCCGAGCCAGTGGGCGCGGCCGTCGCGCTCGGTGAGCGTCGCGTCGCTGCGCACGCCGACGAACGAGTACCGCGACCACGTGCGGCCGTTCTCCGCGGACTCCAGGAGGAACGTGCCGGGGCGCTCGCCCGCGAGCTTGCGGTACAGCCCCACGGGGGTGTCGCCGTCGGCGAGCAGCCGGCGCACGACGGGGATGACGCGGCGGTCCTTGGCCAGCGTGCGGAACGTCTCGCGGTCGGGGGAGGTCACTCGGCGCCGCCCACGGTCAGCTCGCGGTCGTCGAAGCAGGTGCGGCTGCCGGTGTGGCAGGCGGGGCCGACCTGGTCGACGCGGACGAGCACGGTGTCGGCGTCGCAGTCGAGCGCGACCGACTTCACGTGCTGCACATGACCGGACGTCTCGCCCTTGACCCAGTACTCCTTTCGGCTGCGGCTGTAGTACGTGCCGCGGCCGGTGGTCAGCGTGCGGTGCAGCGCCTCGTCGTCCATCCACGCCAGCATGAGGACTTCGCCGCTGTCGTACTGCTGCACGACCGCGGGCAGCAGGCCGTCGGCGTTCCGCTTCAGGCGCGCCGCGACGGCGGGATCGAGGTCGGAGGGCCGCGGGGGCCGGTTGCCGGTCATGGGGGCCATTGTGCCAACACGGACGGACACACCGCGGTGTCGGACGGTGCGACGCGCGCGGGCGGGGATGCCCCTTCCCGTACATCGGAACGCGTCGATAGGGCATGCTTCGCCCATGACCAACCCTCCTCCGGAACCGCCCGCAAGGCCACGCGTGCCGCAGACCGCCGTCACCGTCGCGGTGGCCGCGGCGCTGCTCGTCGCCGTGGCCGTGGCCGCCTTCCTCGCGCTGCGCGGCGGCGACGACGGCGGCGGGGCGCAGGCGGGCGGCCCGCGGCCGCAGGGCAGCGCGGAGCGGGCGGCGGGGGACGACGGCGAGGGCGGCGCGGCGGAGACGAAGAGCGCGAGCGCGGGGGCTTCGGCGGGCGCCGCGGGTACGCGGGTGGATCTGGAGCCGAGCGAGTCGCACATCCCGTACGTGGTGCTGCGGACCGGCGAGTGCTTCGACCACCCGTCGCTGGACACCTCGGTCGACTCGGTCGAGACCCGCTCCTGCGCCGGACCGCACGACGGCGAGGTCATCGGCAACCGCACGCTCAGCGGCGACTTCCCGGACGGCGAGGCGCTCGACGACCAGGCGCTGGGGCTCTGCCAGCGGGCGGCGGAGGAGAAGTTGGAGACGATGCCGGCCGACGGGCGGCACTACTTCTACTACGCGCTGTACCCGACGCTGACGACGTACGAGTACCAGAGCCAGGACGAGATCTCCTGCGCGCTGACGCTGAGCACCGAGCCCGACGGGCCGAAGCTGCTCCGTCCGCTGCCGTGAACTCCCGCTGACGCACGCCTGCCCGGCGGGTGACCCGCGGGCGGCGGCTCCCGGCGCGGCATTGCGTGCCCCCGCGTCGCCGGCGGCCGTAGGGTGGCCGCATGACGACCCATGCGAAACGGGAACGGCTGCTCCTCGCCGATCTGCTGGAGAGTGCCGGGCCCGAGGCGCCGACGCTGTGCGCGGGCTGGACGACGTACGACCTGGCCGCGCACGTGGTGGTGCGCGAGCGCCGGCAGGACGCGGCGGGCGGCATCCTCTTCAAGCCCCTCCAGAACCGGCTGGAGCGCGTGCAGGCGGAGTTCCGGCGCAGGCCCTACGAGGAGCTGGTGCAGCTCCTCCGCAGCGGGCCGCCGCGGTTCTCGCCGTTCGCGCTGAAGCAGGTCGACGAGGCCGCGAACGTCGTGGAGTTCTACGTCCACGCCGAGGACGTCCGCCGCGCCCGGCCCGGCTATACGCCGCGCGAGCTGGACGCCGTCTTCTCCGACACGCTGTGGCAGCGGCTGGAGCGCGGCGCCCGGATGATGGGCCGCAAGTCGCCCGTGGGGCTGGTGCTGCGCCGCCCCGACGGGCAGACGGCGGTGGCCCGCCGGGGCGGACCGGTGGTCACGGTGACCGGGGAGCCGGCGGAGCTGCTGCTGTTCGCCACCGGACGGCAGGACGCGGCGAAGGTGGAGCTGGAGGGCGACGACGACGCCGTGGCGCAGGCGCGGACGGCGCCGCTCGGCATCTGACGCCGCGCCGCGGCGAGTTGCCGCGGGGCGGCCCTGGTCGCGCGGGGCGGCAGCCCCCGTTCCGCTACGGGGCCGGGGCGGGCGGCGGGTCCGGCAGCGAGTCGGGCAGCGGGCCCGTACCGGCGCCGCGGCTTCGTTGTGGGCGGCGGGCGCGGGGCAGTTCGGCCCGGCGTACGGCGGGCGCGGCGAGGCAGACGACGGCACCCAGGCAACTGAACGCGCCGCAGGCCAGGAAGACCGGCGCGCTGCCCCAGGCGCCGACGGCCGCGCCCACGACCGGGTAGCACAGCGGCGCCAGGCCCAGGCCGGTCAGGCTGGTGGCGGCGGTGACCCGGCCGAGGTAGGCGGGCGCGGCGGACGTCTGGATCAGCGCGAACGCCAGTCCCCCGCAGACGCCGCCGGCGAGGCCGCCGAGTGCGCAGGCGGCGACCGCGAGCCCGTGGGAGGGCGCCAGCGCCACGCAGCCGAGCGCGGCGCCGGAGGCGACGAGCGTGGCGACGTGGACCAGTCCGGGGCGCGGCAGCCGGCCCGCGACGGCGAGGAGCAGCGCGCCGGCCCCGGCGCCGAGGCCGAAGGCGCCGACGAGCCGGCCGAGTCCTCCGGCGCCCCAGCCGCGTTCGGCGGCGAGCAGGACGAGGCCGACGTTGAGCGGGCCGTTCAGGCCCAACTCGCAGAGGGCGCCGGACAGCACGAGCGGCCCGATCAGCCGGTGGCCGCGCACGTAGCGCAGCCCCTCGCGCACCTCCCGCCCGGCGCCCTCCGGCTGCCGCGGCGCGGCCCTCGCGGACGGGTCGGGCAGGGGGCGTACGCGCAGCGTCAGCAGCAGCGGCACCGAGGCGGCGAACAGCAGCCCCGCCGCCGCGAACGCCGCCGCCGGACCGCCCAGCACCAGGGCGTACCCGCCGACCGGCGCCGCCGCGGCACCGCCGAGGCGCAGGGCCAGCGCCCGCAGCCCGGCGATACGGCCCAGCTCCTCCGGCGGCGCGATCCGCGCCGGCAGCGCGCCGACCGCGGGCAGGAACAGCGCGTCGACCACGCCGAACGCCAGCGCCACGGCGACCAGCAGCCACAGTCCGGGCGCGGCGATCCCCACGGCCGCGGCGGCGCCCAGGATGAGGACGCAGCGCGCCGCGTCGGCGCCGATGACGACCCGGCGCGGCCCGAAGCGGTCGGCGACCACTCCCCCGCCGAGCAGCAGCACCGCACGCGGGACCGAGCCGACGGCCATCACCACCCCGGTCTCCGCGGGGCCCGCGACCCGCTGCGCGGCCCAGCCGAGGGCGAGGAAGAACACGCCGTCGCCGAGCACGGAGAGGGCGTACGCGAGGAGCCACCGCAGGACGCCGGGGTCGCGGTGGGCGGGCGGCGGGCGCTCGGCGGCGGGCATGCGCGCGGGCCCGGGGCTCAGGGGCGGAAGGGGAAGCCGTAGAAGTGCAGGGCGACGGTCTCGCGCCCGGAGCGGGCGCCGTCGTTCTCCGCACCCGCCTGCTCGGCCGCCTCCGCCGACTCGGCCGCCTCCGCCGACTCGGCCGCCTGCGCCGCCTCACTCCGCTCGCGCCACCGCCGCGACAGCGCGCCCATCTCCTCCGCCAGCTCCTGGAGTTCGTCCGCCGTCAGCCGCAGGGTGTACTCCGAGCTGAACGCCGCCCGCGTCCACTCCCGCCCCCACCCGGCCTGCTGGTCCAGGTAGTTGAGGTACGTGCGCGTCCGGGTCGCCAGCAGCTCGCGGGTGACGCCCGTCAGCGCCGCCGTGCCCTCCGGGGTGTCGTCGAAGTCCGCGGCCCGGAAGGTGAACGACCGCTCCTGCGAGACCCGCCACCAGCGCTCCCGCCCGTCCCTGCCCTGCTCATCCGCCTCCTCGATGAAGCCGTGCCCGGCGAGCTTGCGCAGGTGGTAGCTGACCAGCGACACCGCCTCGTCGGCCTGCTCGGCCAGGTGCGACGCGGTGGCGGTACGGGCCGCCATGAGCAGCCGGTACAGCTCGATGCGCAGCGGGTGGGTGAACGCCTTCAGTTGCTCCAGCTCGGTGATCCGCTCCGGTTCTCGCCCCATGCCGGCACCGTAGATACGAAAGAAGTATTGCGCAATACTTCTTTCGCAACCCCCGGCAGCTCCACGGTGACGCGCAGCCCGCCGGCCGGGCGCGGGGTGAGGGTGAGCCTGCCGTGGTGCGCCTCGGTGAGCGTCTTGACGATGGCCAGGCCCAGGCCGACGCCCGCGTGGTCGCTGCGGATGCGCTCGGTGCCGCGCTGGAAGGGCTCGGTGAGCATGGCGGCCAGCCGGGGGTCGATCCGCTCGCCGGTGTTCTCGACGGTGAGCGCGACGGTCGTGGGGCGGACGCCGGTGGTGACCCGCACGGCGCCGCCGGCGGGCAGGTTGTGGACGATCGCGTTGTGGACGAGGTTGGTGGTGAGCTGGAGGAGCAGCGCCGGCGATCCGCTCGCGGGGGTGATGTCGCCGCCGGTCTCCAGCGTGACGCCGTGCTGTTCCGCAAGCGGGAGCAGCGTCTCCGCGGCCTCTTCCGCCAGCAGGGACAGGTCGACGTGCTCGGGGGTGAAGGACCGCTGGCCGGCACGGCTGAGCAGGAGCAGCGCCTCGGTGAGGTCGATGGCCCGGGTGTTGACGGTGCGCAGGCGGGCGAGGAGTTCGGCGGTGTCCTGGTGCGGATCGGTGCGGGCCACGTCCAGGAGCGTCTTGGAGATGGCGAGCGGGGTGCGCAGCTCGTGCGAGGCGTTGGCGGCGAACCTCTGCTGCTCCGCGACGTGCGCCTCCAGCCGGGCGAGCATCGCGTCGAAGTCGTCGGCCAGCTCGCGGAACTCGTCGCCGCGGCCCGGCAGCCGGATCCGGTGGGAGAGCGATCCGCTGGTGGCCTTGCGGGTGGCGTCCGTGATGCGGGTCAGCGGGGCGAGCATGCGGCCGGCGAGGAACCACCCCCCGAGGAGGCCGAACACCAGGAGGAACAGCATGACCGCGGCCGCCGTCGGGGCGAAACCGCGCACGAAGGCGGTACCCGGAGACGCTCTCCACGCCCCCTCGTCGTTGGTCCGCAACCACCCCTCCCGCAGGAGGAACACACCCATGGCGGCGAGCAGCAGGGCACCTGCCAGCATGAGGAATCCCGCGTAGCTGAGGGTGAGCTTCATCCGGACGCTCAGTCCGGGGCGCCTAGGCACGGGGCTCTCCCTCGTCACCGGCGGACGCCGTGTCGATGCGGTAGCCGACGCCGGGTACCGTGGCGATCAGCCAGGGCTCGCCGAGCCGCTTGCGGAGCGCCGAGACCGTGATGCGTACGGCGTTGGTGAACGGGTCGGCGTTGGCGTCCCAGGCGCGTTCCAGCAGCTCCTCCGCGCTGATCACCCCGCCTTCCGCGGCGACCAGGACGTCGAGGACGGCGAACTGCTTCCGGGTCAGCGCCACGTACCGGCCGTCCCGGTAGACCTCGCGGCGGAACGGGTCGAGCCGCAGCCCCGCGATCTCCCGCACGGGCGGCCGGACGTGCGCCCGCCGGCGGTCGAGGGCGCGCAGGCGCAGCGCCAGTTCGCGGATGTCGAAGGGCTTGGTGAGGTAGTCGTCGGCGCCGAGCCCGAAGCCGGTCTCCTTGTCGTCGAGCCGGTCGGCCGCGGTGAGCATCAGGATCGGCATCCCGCTGCCGGAGGCGACGATGCGCTGGGCGATCTCGTCGCCGGAGGGGCCGGGAACGTCGCGGTCCAGGACGGCGATGTCGTACGTGTTGACGCCCAGCAGTTCCAGGGCGGTGTCGCCGTCGCCCGCGATGTCACCCGCGATCGCCTCCAGCCGGAGGCCGTCGCGGATGGCCTCCGCCATAAAGGGCTCGTCCTCGACTATCAGCACGCGCATGCGTCGATGCTACGAGCGCGTGCATATCGTCCGCGTATAGAAAACGGCATACGCACCGGCAACGCCCCGCTGCCTTGACTGGCGGAATGACTCGAACCCGACGATCGGCGCGCCGAAGAACCCTCCGGATTCGCAGCCTTCTGGGCATCGGCCTGATCGCTCTCCTGGTGGCGGTCGTCGCGCCGCTCGGCTACCGGTCGATGCAGTCACCGGCCGGCTCCGCCGCCCCGGCCACCTCGCCGGCCTCGGATTCCCCGGCGTCACCGGGCGCCTCGGGCGCCGAGGACGCCGCGCCCCCGGAGCGCGAGCGCGTCGGCCCGGTCGACGAGGGCGACGGTGTCGTCCCCGACGGCACGACCGTTTTCGACGACGGGATTGCGGCCGTGGCCGAACTCGACGCCGGTTTACTGACGGCGCTGCGCGAAGCGGCGACGGAGGCCTCGGCCTACGGAGTCGATTTCCGGGTCAATAGCGGCTGGCGTTCTCCCGCGTACCAGGAACAGCTCCTGCGCGAGGCGATCGGGAAATACGGCTCGGAAGAAGAGGCCGCCCGGTGGGTGGCCACCCCGGAGACGTCGCCGCACGTGTCGGGCGACGCGGTCGACATCGGGGAGTCCGACGCGCAGACGTGGCTCTTCGAGCACGGCGCCGCCTACGGGCTGTGCCCGGTCTACCGGAACGAGCCCTGGCACTACGAGCTGCGCGCCGACGCGGTCGGCAGCCGCTGCCCGCCCATGTACGCAGACCCGACCCAGGACCCGAGGATGCAGAGTTGAGTGAGCGAGTTCCCACGATGAGGCGGCCGGACACGGCAGACACCCCCGCCACCACAGGCGCCGCAGCCACCGCAGGCACCCCGGCCACCGCAGGCGCCGCGGCCTCCGGCGAGACCGCCGGCTCGGCGGACACCCTCCGCACCCGGCGGCGGCGCACCCCGCCCGCGGTCCTGCGCCGGGCGGCCCGCGCGCTGCGCCGGCCGGACCCCTGGCGGCGGGGCCCGGTGTTCGCGGCGCTGGCGCTGCTGCTCGGCCTGCTGATGGCGCTGCACGCGCGGATCCCCGGCGGCGCCAAGAACGCCGGCAGCCTGGTGGAGACCTTCCTGCCGTGGTTCGGCCTGTTCGTCCTCCCGCTGCTCGCCGGGGCACTGTGGCGCCGCTCCGCCGCCGCCGCGGTCGCGCTGGTGCTGCCGGTCACGGTGTGGCTGAGCCTCTTCGGGGGGCTGCTCACGGACAAGTCCCGGCCGGGCAGCGACCTCACGGTGGCCGGCCACAACGTCGGCGCCGCCAACCCCGACCCGGCCGGCACCGCCCGCGACCTGGCCGCCTCCGGCGCGGACCTGCTGGCGCTCCAGGAGATCACCCCGGCGGCGAAGCCGCTGTACGAGGCGGAGTTGGCGAAGACGTACCCGTACCACACCGTGCGCGGCACGGTCGGGCTGTGGAGCAGGCTGCCGCTGTCGGACACCCGGCCGGTCGACGTCATGATGCAGCCGCCCCGCGCGCTGCGGGCCACGGTGGCCACCGAGCGCGGGCCGCTGGCGGTGTACGTGGCCCACCTGGGGTCCGTGCGCGTGAACCCCCGGGCGGGCATGTCGACGGCCCAGCGCGACGGCGGCGCGCAGGCCCTCGCCGCGGCGGTCGCCGCCGAGCCGAACGAGCGGGTGGTGGTGCTCGGCGACCTCAACGGCACCGTGGACGACCGCGCGTTCGACGGCCTCACCGGCCAGGTGCGCTCGGTCCAGGAGGAGGCGGGCAACGGCTTCGGCTTCACCTGGCCGGCGGGCTTCCCGGTGGCGCGGATCGACCAGATCCTGGTGCGCGGCGTGGAGCCGAGGAGCGCGTGGCTGCTGCCGGCCACGGACAGCGACCATCTGCCGGTGGCGGCCGGTCTGGCCTGGTGAACGCCCTGTGCGGAGCACCGTGCACCGGATAACCCGGTTTTGGGGGATGTGACAGGAATCTGGCACTGCACGTGCAGAAGTATTGACGTGCCCCTGTGCCGTTGCCAGACTCCGCGGCCGAGTTTCTCCTCGGCGGCCCTCCATGGGGGAGCAGCCCCGTCGGCCGGCCACCGATGCCCATGCAGCACACCCGATGCGCTGAGGAGTGTTCTCACATGCGGTCAACCACCACGCGCAGACAGGCAGTCACCGGTCTCCTCGGCACCGCGGCGGCGCTCGGCGCCGGCGCGTCCGCCGCCGGCCCCGCCGCGGCCCGCTCCGGCGGCGGGGCCGGCTCCGGTTCGTACGCCCGGCTGCTGGCCCGGGCGCTGGCCCGCCGGATGACACTGGAGGAGAAGGTCGGCCAGCTCTTCGTGGTCGAGGTCGCCGGCCAGGACGCGGACGAGGTGACCGACGCCGCGGCCGCCGTCAACGAGCGGCGCTACGGCGTCCGCACCCCCGCCGACGTCGTACGCAAGTACCGCCCCGGCGCCGTCATCTACTTCAGCGCCCGCAACGACGACAACCTCCGCGACTCCCGCCAGATCGCCCGGCTCTCCAACGGCCTCCAGCGCGCCTCGCTCGCGCACCGCCGCGGCATCCCGCTGATCATCTCCACCGACCAGGAGAGCGGCCTCGTCCAGCGGCTGCCCACCCCGCCGGCCACCGAACTGCCCGGCAGCATGGCGCTGGGCGCCACCTACTCCACCGCCGACGCCATGCGCGCCGCCGAGATCACCGGGCGGGAGCTGGCGGCGCTGGGCATCAACCAGAACTACGCGCCCGTCGCCGACGTCAACGTCAACCCCGACAACCCCGTCATCGGCCTGCGCTCCTACGGCGCCGACCCGCGGCAGGTCTCGCGCATGGTCGCCGCCGCCGTACGCGGCCAGCGGCGCGGCGGCGTCGCCTCCGCCGCCAAGCACTTCCCCGGCCACGGCGACACCGGCCAGGACAGCCACTTCCTGCTGCCGCGCATCGAGCACACCCTGGAGCAGATCCACGAGCTGGACCTGCCGCCGTTCCGGGCCGCGATCGCCGCGGGCCTGGACACGGTGATGACCGCGCACATCCTCGTCCCGGCGCTCGACGACGGCGTGCCCGCGACCATGTCGCACCGGATCCTGACCGGGCTGCTCCGCGAGGAGCTGGGCTTCGACGGCCTGATCGTCACCGACGCGCTGGACATGGGCGGCGCCACGGGCCAGTACCCGCCGGACCGGGCGCCGGTGGCGGCGTTCACGGCGGGCGCGGACATGCTGGTGCTGTCGCCGCAGATGGACGTCGCGTACGAGGCGATGCTCGCGGCCGTACGCGGCGGGGAGATCGGCGCGCGGCGGCTGGAGGAGTCGGTGGTGCGCATCCTGGCGCGCAAGATCGAGGAAGGGCTGTTCTTCGGCCCGTTCGTCGACGAGCGCCGGGCGGAGCGGATCGTCGGGAACGAGGCGCACGTCGCGGACGCGCGGGCGCTCACCGGACGGGCGGTGACGCTGGTGAAGAACGACGCCGGGCTGCTGCCGCTGGCCGCCGGGGCGCGGCGGGTGCTGGTCGCCGGGTGGCAGACGTCGTCGGCGCCGGCGCTGGACCGGCTGGCGCAGGCCGTCGCGGCGCGCAGCGGGCAGACGGCGACGGTGCTGGCCACCGGCGGCACGCCGTCGCAGGCGGTGATCGACGCGGCGGTGGCCGCGGCTCGGGCCCACGACCTGGTGCTGGTCGGCACCAACGCCGCGGCCGGCGCGGAGCCGGTGGCGGAGCGGGGCGCGGCGCAGGCGGCGCTGGTGCGGGCACTGCTGGCGTCGGGGACGCCGGTCGCGGTGGTGGCGGTGCGGAACCCGTACGACGTGCGGCGGTTCCCGGAGGCGCCGGCGTACCTGTGCACGTACGGCACGGGGGCGGGGGTGCTGACCCGGGCGGTCGACGCGCTCTACGGCGACCTGCGCCCGACGGGTCGGCTGCCGGTGGCGATCCCGGAACCGGGGGCGACGGGCACGGACCTGTACCCGCTGGGGCACGGTCTGGAGTACTGAGGCCCCCGCCTCGGACCGCAGGCGCGGCGGGGGTGCCCTACGGGCGTACGCGTACGGGAAGGGGCGCCCGGTCCGTCAGGGACCCTCCCCCGCCCCCCGCTCAGCCGCCCGGCGGCACGGCCGCGCCGCCACCGGCTCCCGCGCCCACCGCGCTGATCAGCAGCCGGCGCAGCTCCCGCGCCGCCCGGGGCGGCGACACGTCGCCCCGGTGCGCCACGGAGATCGTCCGGTGCAGCCCCGGCGCCGCGAACGCCGTCGTCCGCAGCCCCGAGCGCTCCGCGACCATGCTCGGCACCACCGCCACCCCGAGCCCCGCCCGCACGAACCCCAGCACCGCGTCCATCTCCCCGCCCTCCACGCCGAACTCCGGCTCGAAGCCCGCCTCCCGGCACGCCGCGACCGTCAGCTCCCGCAGGTCGTACCCGTGCCGGAACATCGCCAGCGGGCGTCCCCGCAGATCGGCGATCCGGATCCCCCGGCCCGCACCGCCGGCCCCCGTGACCGGCGGCGCGTCCGGCGACGAGACCACGACCAGCTCCTCGCGCAGCAGCTCCGTCGTCGTCAGCGCGGGCGCCTGCCCCGCCAGGGGCGTGATCACCAGCGCGAGGTCCAGCTCGCCGGCCGCCAGCGTCCGTACGAGGTCCTGCGAGCCGTCCTCGTGGACGTGCAGCTCGATGCCCGGGTAGCGGCCGTGGAACGCGCGCAGCGCGTCCGGCACCAGGCTCGCGCACAGGCTCGGCGTGGCCCCCAGCCGCACCCGCCCCCGCCGCAGGTGCACGACCTCCTGGACCTCCCGCCGCGCCGTCTCGGTGTCGGCGAGGATCCGCCGCGCCAGCGGCAGCAGCGCCTCACCGGCGTCGGTGAGCGTGATGTGGCCGCGGGCCCGGTGGAACAGCTCGGCGCCCAGCTCCCGTTCCAGCGCGCGTACGGACTGCGACAGCGACGGCTGCGCCACGTGCTCGCGCTCCGCGGCCCGGGTGAAGTGGCGGGTCTCGGCGACGGCGGCGAAGTAGCGAAGCTGCTGGAGGTGCATGGATCCAGCGTAGCTCTCGATAGCCAGCGCCTATCGAAAGCAGCGAATTCATGTCTTGGACGGATGCCGCCCTGCCTCTCTACCGTCGCAGTCATGGCCCTGACCACGAAGTCGGCGTCCAAGCCCACCGCCGGCAAGCCCGCCCCGGACCCGGCCCGCCCGCGGGCCTACCCGCCGTCGCTCCCCGCGCTGCTGTGGCGCTCCACCGTCGGCAAGAAGACGGTGCTGGCCGTCACCGGCCTGATCATGCTCGGCTACCTCGTGGCCCACCTGGTCGGCAACATCAAGATCTTCTTCGGCGCGGAGGAGTTCAACGACTACGGCCACTGGCTGCGCACCCTCGGCGGCCCGGTCCTGCACTACGAGTGGGCCCTGTGGATGCTCCGCGTCGTGCTGGTCGTCGCCGTCGTGCTGCACGGCGTGGCCGCGTACCAGCTCAGCCGCCGTGACATCGCCGCCCGCCCGGTCGCGTACGTCCACAAGCGCCGCCGCGCCAGCTACGCCACCCGCACCATGCGCTGGGGCGGGGTGATCCTCGGGCTCTTCGTCGTCTGGCACATCCTCGACCTGACGACGCTGACCGTGAACGAGAACGCCCAGAGCGGCCACCCGTACGAGAACACCGTGGCCACCTTCTCCACCTGGTACGGCAACGTCATCTACATCACCGCCATGCTCGCCCTGGGCCTGCACCTGCGGCACGGCTTCTGGAGCGCCGTGCAGACCCTCGGCGCCGCGACCCCGGCCCGCGAGCGGGCCCTCAAAGCCGTCACCAACACCCTTGCGCTGGTGCTGACCTGCGGCTTCATCTCCATCCCCGTGGCCGTCATGACGGGAGTCGTGAACTGAAGATGTCCCCGACGACATACGCGCACTACACCGAGGGCGAGCCCGTCGCCGACACCGCGGCCCCGCCCGGCGACATCGCCGAGCGCTGGGACCGCCGCCGCTTCACCGCCCGGCTGGTCAACCCCGCCAACCGCCGCCGCTACAAGGTCATCGTCGTGGGTACGGGCCTCGCCGGCGGCGCGGCCGGCGCCACGCTCGCCGAACAGGGCTACCACGTCGTCCAGTTCTGCTACCAGGACTCCCCGCGCCGCGCCCACTCCATCGCCGCCCAGGGCGGCATCAACGCCGCCAAGAACTACCGCAACGACGGCGACTCCGTACACCGGCTCTTCTACGACACCGTCAAGGGCGGCGACTTCCGCGCCCGCGAGTCCAACGTGCGCCGCCTCGCCCAGGTCTCCGTCGAGATCATCGACCAGTGCGTCGCGCAGGGCGTGCCCTTCGCCCGCGAGTACGGCGGCCTGCTCGACACCCGCTCCTTCGGCGGCGTCCAGGTCTCGCGCACCTTCTACGCCCGCGGGCAGACCGGACAGCAGCTCCTCCTCGGCGCGTACCAGGCGCTCTCCCGGCAGATCGAGGCCGGCAACGTGGAGATGCACGCCCGCACGGAGATGCTCGACCTGGTCGTCGTCGACGGCCGGGCCCGC
Source organism: Streptomyces sp. 184 (assembly GCF_045781775.1). Classification (NCBI taxonomy): domain Bacteria; kingdom Bacillati; phylum Actinomycetota; class Actinomycetes; order Kitasatosporales; family Streptomycetaceae; genus Streptomyces; species Streptomyces sp. 184. The sequence goes on from NZ_CP123230.1 coordinate 5,687,010, forward strand.
GGCATCGTCGCCCGCGACCTGGTCACCGGCCGGATCGAGACCCACCTCGCCGACGCCGTCGTGCTCGCCACCGGCGGCTACGGCAACGTCTTCTACCTCTCCACCAACGCCAAGAACTCCAACGCCACCGCCGTCTGGCGGGCCCACCGCCGCGGCGCGTACTTCGCCAACCCCTGCTTCACCCAGATCCACCCCACCTGCATCCCGCGCTCCGGCGAGCACCAGTCGAAGCTGACGCTGATGAGCGAGTCGCTGCGCAACGACGGCCGCATCTGGGTGCCGAAGGCGCACGGCGACACCCGCCCGCCGGACGCGATCCCGGAGGACGAACGCGACTACTACCTGGAGCGCCTCTACCCCTCCTTCGGCAACCTCGTGCCCCGCGACATCGCCTCGCGCGCCGCGAAGAACGTCTGCGACGAGGGCCGCGGCGTCGGCCCCGGCGGCCAGGGCGTCTACCTCGACTTCGCCGACGCCATCAGGCGGCTGGGGCGCGCGGCGGTCGAGGAGCGCTACGGCAACCTCTTCGAGATGTACGAGCGGATCACCGCGGAGGATCCGTACCAGGTGCCCATGCGCATCTACCCGGCGATCCACTACACGATGGGCGGGCTGTGGGTCGACTACGACCTCCAGACCACCGTCCCCGGCCTCTTCGCCATCGGCGAGGCCAACTTCTCCGACCACGGCGCCAACCGCCTCGGCGCCTCCGCGCTCATGCAGGGCCTGGCCGACGGCTACTTCATCCTCCCCGCCACCATCGGCGACTTCCTCGCCCGCCACCGCCCCGAGCAGGTCCCCCCCGACCACCCGGCGGTCGCCGAGGCCGTCGCGGACACCGAGGACCGCCTGCACCTCCTCCTCTCCATCGACGGCGACCGCACCCCCGACTCCTTCCACCGCGAGCTGGGCGAGCTGCTGTGGGACGAGTGCGGCATGGCCCGTACGGAGACGGGGCTGCGCAAGGCGCTGGAGCGGATCCCGGCGCTGCGCGAGGAGTTCTGGCGCCGCATCAAGGTGCCGGGCAGCGGCGCGGAGCTGAACCAGTCGCTGGAGAAGGCCAACCGCATCGCGGACTACCTGGAGCTGGCCGAGCTGATGTGCCTCGACGCGCTGCACCGCGCCGAGTCGTGCGGCGGCCACTTCCGCGAGGAGAGCCAGACCCCGGACGGCGAGGCGGCCCGCGACGACGAGCAGTTCTCGTACGCGGCGGCCTGGGAGTTCACCGCCACCGGCGAGGCACCGGTCCTGCACCGCGAGGACCTGGAGTTCGAGTACGTCATCCCCACCCAACGGAGCTATCAGTGAAGGTCACCCTGCGGGTCTGGCGGCAGCCGGGCCCCGACGCAGCGGGCGAGATGGTCTCGTACGAGGTCGAGGACGTCACGCCGGAGATGTCGTTCCTGGAGGTGCTGGACACCCTCAACGAGCGGCTGATCCTCGCCGGCGACGAACCCGTCGCCTTCGACCACGACTGCCGCGAGGGCATCTGCGGCGCGTGCGGCGTCGTCATCAACGGCCGGGCGCACGGGCCGGAGCGTACGACGGCGTGCCAACTGCACATGCGGTCCTTCGCGGACGGCGACGTCATCGACGTCGAGCCGTGGCGGGCGGCGGCGTTCCCGGTCGTGAAGGACCTGGTCGTCGACCGCTCGGCCTTCGACCGCATCATCGGCGCCGGCGGCTACATCACCGCCCCCACCGGCAGCGCCCCCGACGCCCACGCCACCCCGGTCCCCAAGCCGGCGGCGGAAACCGCCTTCGAACACGCGGAGTGCATCGGCTGCGGCGCCTGCGTGGCGGCCTGCCCCAACGGCTCGGCGATGCTGTTCACGGCCGCAAAGGTCGTCCACCTGAGCGCCCTCCCGCAGGGCGCACCGGAGCGGGAGTCGCGGGTACTGGACATGGTCGGCCGCATGGACGACGAGGGCTTCGGCGGCTGCACCAACACCGGCGAGTGCGCAACGGCCTGCCCGAAGGGCATCCCACTCCAGGCGATCTCGTCCCTGAACCGCGAATTCCTCCGCGCGGCAAGGAAGTCGGCGTAGCACCGGACGGTCCGGTGAGCCCGCGGCTCGGCACGGGCGGCGACGATGGCCGGGATGCCCGCCCGGGCGGTCGGTCACCCCGCCGCCGGCGAGGGCTTCACCGGCGCGGGCCAAGCCCTGCGACCATGACCTCCGGCGATCCCCCGAGAGTGTCACGAATTGTAATCGCACGGTGACTGTCCGGCGCTAAGCTCTGGGCACCTTGATGTCCCCAACCAGGCGAAGGACATGGGGGTTTACGCATGCCCGCCAAACCGCGCGAGTTGCACCCGGACCGTTCCGCCCGCGACCTGTACGGATCGGAGGTCCGCCGGTACCGGAACAACGCCGGGATGTCGCTGGAAGCCCTCTCCAGCGTCGTGATGTACAGCAGGGCACACCTGTCACGGATCGAGACGGCGGAAGTGGTCCCGCCGCCGGACCTGAGCGAGAAACTGGACGCCTGCTTCGGCACGGACGGGCACTTCGGCCGCCTGTACGGCGTTGCGCGGCACGAGGTGCACCCCGACAAGTACAAGCGCCGAATGCAGCTTGAAGAGCGGGCCCGAATCATCGAGGAGTACTCGGGCCACATCGTTCCCGGCCTGGTCCAGACCGAGGAGTACGCGTGCGCGGTCTTCCGCGCGTCCAACCCGGAGATGAGTGACGACGAGATCGAGGACAAGGTCTCGGCGCGCCTGAGCCGCCAACAGATCCTGAAGTCGGCAGCCCCGCCCTACCTCTCGGTGATCCTTGACGAAGCGGTGATCCGACGCCCGATCGGCGGCCCGGACGTGATGCGCGCCCAGCTCGCCGGGTTGCTGCCGCTCGCTGACACCCTGAACACCGTCGTGCAGGTTCTCCCCTTCGCACATGGGGAACACGGCCTGATGGGCGGGTCGTTGACGCTGCTCACCATCGACGATCTGCCGGTGGCCTACGAAGAGGGCATCACGACCGGTCACTTGATCGAGACATCCGAAGGCGCTCGCAAGCGACGACGGGCCTACGATCTACTCAGGGCCTACGCCCTGTCGCCACGAGACACGGCGGCGGTGATCCGATCCGCTATGGAGGCGCTTTCCCCATGAGCACCACTCCTCACTTGTCCCGCGCCCGCTGGGTCAGGTCCAGTCACAGCAACGGTGACGGCGGTAACTGCGTCGAGTGGGCGCCCGACTTCGCCGCGTCCGGCATCGTGCCCGTCCGGGACTCCAAGAACCCGGACGGACCCGCCCTCACTTTCACGGCCGACGCCTGGGCGGCATTCATCGCCGACGTGAAAACCGGCGCCTTCCCCACCACCCGCTAGGCCCGCCTTCATTCGGCTTGGGTCCGGGGAGCCGGCCGCGATCCGGGGCCCCGGGCCGGTCGGAATGCGTCGACCCCATCACGCAGTTGCCCGACGCTCCGGCCTCGGCGAGCAGCAGCGGCAGGCCGTGCACGACGGCAGCCGCACCGCGGTCTGACAGCCGCTGCTAGTCGGCGATTCCTTCGGGGATCGTCTTCTTGACGGCTGCGGCCAGATCGACCAGGGCGGCGGAGCTGTCCCGGTCTCCGGGCACCCGGATCTCGACGTACCCGGCCCGGTTCGCGGTGGTGAAGCGGTGCGCGCCGTCGCCCTGTTTCTCCATCAGCCAGCCGACGCCGTTCACCTCGCCGGCCAGCGCATCGGGGTCCTTGCCCTGGGGGACGTCGGGGTCGGTCATCTTCGGCGGACGCTGGACACCGCAGCGCAGTATGACCGCTGGGCTCCCCCAGCCCGCGGTCAGTGCGGAGGCGGGGGCCGGGTCCCGGCGGGCCAGCCCGTCCACCGTTTTGGGCAGCGCCTTGTCCAGGTTCCGGCAGAGCTTCGTGACCGCCTTGTGCGGGCTGGGAGGCGTCACTGCGGCGCTGTCATCGTCTGAGGAACAGCCGGCGGCGGTGAGCAGCACGGCGACGACGGGCAGGCTGAAGGACCGGAAACGCGAACAGATCACCGGCCAAGCGTAGGCGGGGCCGGAGACGCATGATGCGCGGGTAATCATGGTGGCGCTCGACAGGTCGCGGACGAGCGGCGCGCGATTCGCCCGCGAACCGCGCGCCGCCCTCGGCCGGTGGCCGGCACTCAGCACCACCCGCCCTAGCCGGGGTCGGCGCCGAGTCTGCGGTAGCGCCGGTCCAGATAGAGCAGCGGCTCCCCCGGCCCCCCGGAGCGGACCGCGGTGACCTCCGCGATGATCAGCGTGTGGTCGGCGACCTCGACGTGGCCGGTCGTACGGCACGCCAGGACCGCCGCGCTCCCGGCCAGTTCCGGTCCGCCGCCGTGCGGCGAAGGCCGGTGGTCGACCCCGGCGAACTCGTCGCCGACGGCGTCGCGCCGGGCGAAGTGGTCGGCCAGTGCGCGCTGGTCGGCGGCCAGGATGTTCACGGTGAAGGCGCACGTCTCCCGGATGAGGTCCCGCGTGCGGCTGCCGCGCTGGAGCGAGATCAGCAGGGTCGGCGGGTGCAGCGAGACCGACAGCAGCGAGTTGGCGGTCATCCCGTGCGGTCCGCGGGCGGCCGGGGTGCTGCAAACGACGCGGGCGTCGCAAGCGCCTCCCGCGTCGTACGCGCCCCGCGCACCCCGCGTCGTGACCACCGCGATCCCCGTCGCCCAGTGGCGCATCGCCTCGCGGTACGCGCCGGGGTCCGCCCCGGACTCCGGCGTGCCGGAGTCCGCGGGGCGGAGCGGGACTACCACGCGGGTTCGAGCGGCGCCGGGGCCGCCAGGGCGGGGAAGTGCGGCAGGACCTCCTCGGCGAGCTGGGCCACCGCCTCCGCCGCCGGGCGGCGGCCGTGCTGGACGCCGAGGGCGGCGTGGTTGACCCCGGCGTCCCGCCAGCGGCCGAGGAGTTCGACGAGAGCGCGCGTGCCCGTACGCAGGACGAAGCCGCCGCGCAGCGGGGTGGGCGGGTGGCCGGGGTCCTCGACCAGGTCGATCCACTCGTTGGTCGCGACCGGGCGGAACTCCCCGCCGGGGACCAGGGCCCGCCAGTCCGCGAGTTTGCGCCCCAGGCGCCGGGGGCCCTCGGGGTCGGCCGTGGCGGACGGATAGACCAGCCACCCGTCCGCGTACTCGGCGATCCACTCGGGAGACTGCTGCGAGGAGCCGGTGACCAGCAGCGGTACGCCGCCGTGCACCGGCTTCGGCAGCAGGCGGGCGCCGCCCGCGCCGTCCGGGACGCCGTCGCCCAGCAGTTCGCGGAAGGAGCCGACCGCCTCGCGGTAGCGGGCGCCGCGCGCGGCGTGGTCCAGGCCGTAGGCCGGGAACTCCACCGGGCGGTCGCCGGAGGCCACGCCGAGCACGAGCCGGCCGCCGCTGAGGTGGTCCACGGAGGCCGCCTGCTTGGCGAGGTCGATGGGGTGGCGCAGCGGGAAGATCACGCTGCCCGCGGCCAGGGAGATCCGGGAGGTGTGCGCCGCGAGCCAGGTCAGGGCGGTCCACGGGTCGTACACCTGCCCCACGTCGCCGAAGTTGGGGTCGGCCAGCGGTACGTCCCGTACCCACGCGGCGGCGAAGTCCCCACGCTCGGCCGCCTCGACGATCTTCGTCTGGCCGCGCAGTCCCGCCATGTCCCCGGTGTAGGGCCACAGGGGCAGGAAGAGTCCCACGGTCAGCTCGCCGGGGGCGAACATGCGCCCGTAGCCGGGGTGGGTCACCCACGAGGACGCCGGTGCTGCTGCTGTCATCGATAACCGTCCATCACTCTGGTTGGAACGTTCGTTCCACAGCATACGGCACAATTGGATCGAACGTTCCACCCAGTAGACTCGGCGCCATGGCAGCCACCGCACCGCGCGACCGCGCGATCGACGCCGGCACCCGGCGCCGGATCATCCAGGCCACGTCCCTGCTGCTCCAGCAGCAGGGGTACGAGAGCACGTCGGTCAAGCGCATCGCCACCGCCGCCCACGCCTCGCCCAGCTCCGTCTACCACTTCTTCCCCGGCGGCAAGCAGGAGCTGGCCGTCGAGGCGATGCGTCACGGCGCCCGCGAGTTCGGCGAGCTGCTGGCGCGGGGCCTCGCCTCCGCCGCCGACCCGGCGGAGGCCACGGCCGCCTGCGCGCTGCTGCTCGCCGAGGACCTCAGGCGGTCGGAGTGGACCGACGGCTGCCCGGTCGCGGTGACCGCCCTGGAGACCATCGGCCGCGTCCCCGGGCTCCAGGAGGCCGCGACCCGGGCGCTCACCGACTGGCGTGACCTGATCATGGTGAAGCTCACCCGGAGCGGCATCGATCCCGCGGCGGCCCGCTCGCTGGCCGGTACGGTCATCGCCACCCTGGAGGGCGCCGAGCTGCTGACCCGGGTGACCGCGGACGACACCCCGCTGCGCGACGCCGCCGTGCACCTCGCCCAGCTCGTCGCGGCGGCGCCGCGGAGCTGACCGCGGGCGGTGTGGACGCCACCGGCCAGGTGGCCTTTACTGCTCCGCATGGACACGATGAACGCTGCCGTCCTCGGCCCCGGCGGGGTCGGCGGGCTGCTCGCCGGGCTGCTGGCCCGGGCCGGGCACCGGGTGACCGCGCTGGCCGGCACCGGGACCGCCAGCGCCCTCCAGGCGGACGGGGTCACCGTCAACAGCAGGCAGTTCGGTGACTTCGCCACCCACGTGGCGGGTGACACCGAGCTGCGCGCACCGGTGGACCTGTGCGTCGTCGCGGTCAAGGCCACCGCCTTCGAGGCCGCGCTGGAGCGGGTGCCGCCCGCGGTGCTCGGCGACGGCCTCGTGGTGCCCCTGCTCAACGGCGTCGACCACATGGCCGCCCTGCGCGAGCGCTACCGCCCCGGGCAGATCGCCGCCGGCACCATCACCGTGGAGTCCACCCGGATCGCGCCCGGGCTGATCGAGCACGGCAGCCCGTTCACGAAGGTCTCGCTCGCCTCGGCGACGGCGCCGCGCGAGCGGCTGGAGGCGGTGGCGCGCGTGCTGGCCGCCGCCGGGGTGGAGACGCAGGTGTTCGACGACGAGGCGAGCGTCCTGTGGACGAAGATGGCCTTCCTCGCCCCCATGGCGCTGCTCACCACCCGCCACGGCCTGCCCGTCGGCGGCGTACGCACCGCGCACCGGGACGAGATGCTGGCGCTGCTGGCGGAGACCGCCGCGGTCGCCGGCGCGTGCGGGGCGCGGGTGGACGCGGACGCGGTCGCGGCGATGTACGACACCTTCCCGGCCCGTACGAAGTCCTCGATGCTCCGCGACGCGGAGGCGGGCCGCCCTCTCGAACTCGACGCCATCGGCGGCGCGCTGCTGCGCGGCGCGCGGACGCACGGGATCGCGGCGCCGGTGGCGGAGCGGCTGGTCGCGGAGATCGGGGCCCGGGCGGCCGGGTAGCGCGGCGGACGCCCGGCACCCGGAGGGCACGTAGCGCACACGGCGGGGCCGCGGCGCCGAAGCACCCTGCCCCGCCTGCCCGTTGTGCGCCTACGACCAGTGAAGACGTCCGTCCTCGCGGGCGGACCCTTCACAACACTTATTTGAGCTGTTAGCCTCGCAACGCGATATGGGAGCGCTCCCACCCTTCACACACCACCGCGAGGGACGCGCGGAGGGAAGGTCAAGTATTGACATGTACTCGTCAGTAACGCGCGCTCCTGCACCGCCCCCCACACAACCCCCCACTCCCCCCACAGCCAACGCCCTCACGGGCGTGGAAGGAGAGCCGATGAGAAAGTCACGCCTCCAGATCACCGGCGTCAGCGCCGCCGCGCTGGCCGCCACCGGCACCCTGCTGGTGTACTCGCTGTCCGCACCCCCCGCGGCGGCCGAGGTCGCCGCCCCGGGCGACAACCCGTACGAGGGCAGCCAGCTCTACGTGAACCCCGACTGGTCGGCCGCGGCCACCGAGGGCGGCGGTTCGGCCATCGCCGACACCCCGACCGCCGTGTGGCTCGACAGCATCGAGGCGATCACGGGCGGCTCCGCGGGCTCCAACACCATGGGTCTGCGCGAGCACATGGACGAGGCGCTGGCGCAGGGTGCCGACGCCATCCAGATCGTCACCTACAACCTGCCCGGCCGTGACTGCGCCGCGCTCGCCTCCCGGGGCGAGCTGGGCCCGGAGGAGATCGACCGGTACAAGAACGAGTTCATCGACCCGATCGACGAGATCCTCGACGACCCGGCGTACGAGGGCCTCAAGATCATCAACATCGTCGAGATCGACTCGCTGCCCAACCTCATCACCAACGTCAGCGGCCGCCCGACGGGGACGCCCGAGTGCGACGTGATGAAGGCGAACGGCAACTACGTCAAGGGCGTGGGCTACAACCTGGCCACGACGGGCGACAACGGCAACGTCTACAACTACATCGACATCGGCCACCACGGCTGGATCGGCTGGGACGACAACTTCCAGGCGACCGCCGACCTGCTCTACGAGGCCGCCAACACCGAGGGCGCCTCGCCCGAGGACGTCACCGGCTTCGCCGCCAACACCGCGAACTACGGCGCCACGGTGGAGCCGTACTTCTCGATCGACGACAGGGCGGGCGACGGTCCCATCCGCGAGGGGCACAGCTCGTGGGTGGACTGGAACCGCTACGTGGACGAGCAGTCCTTCGCGCAGGCGTTCGTGACCGAGGCGATACCGGACGCCGGGTTCCCGTCCGGCATGGGCGCGATCATCGACACCTCGCGCAACGGCTGGGGCGGCGCCGACCGGCCCACCGGCCCCGGCGACATCTCCGGGCCCGGTGAGGACTACGTCAACGACAGCCGCACCGACCGCCGGATCCACCTCGGCAACTGGTGCAACCAGTCCGGTGCCGGTCTCGGCGAGCGGCCGACCGCTTCGCCCGCGCCCAACATCCACGCCTACGCCTGGATCAAGCCCCCGGGTGAGTCGGACGGCGCCAGCGAGGAGATCCCGGACGACGACAAGGGCTTCGACCGGATGTGCGACCCGACGTACGAGGGCAACGCCCGCAACCAGTACAACATGTCGGGCGCCCTGGACGGCGCTCCGATCTCCGGCCACTGGTTCCAGGCCCAGTTCGAGGAGCTGCTGGCCAACGCCAACCCGCCGGTGAACTAGCACGCGCGGGTTCCCTCCCACCCTCCGCCGCCGGCCGCCGGATCCCGGCGGCGGAGCGGCCCGGTGGCGGCCCCCGGGACGGCCGCCACCGGGCATCCACAGGCCCGACCGCCGGTACGACCGCCGGCCCCGTCCGCCAGTCCGACCGCCGGCGGTCCGGGCCCGTACACCGGCCGTTCCGCCGGCCGTACACCGGCCGGCCACCGGCCATCCGCCGGGCCGTCCGCCGGGCGGCCACCGGCCGTCCGCCGGACCCCGTGCGGCCCGCCCGGCCCCGGGTTCATCACCCCCCACCCCCGCAGCCGCGCATCCCCACACCCTCCACCCCTCCCGCCGGGCCACGCGCCCGCGGGCTCCCCGAGGAGACCCCCCATGTCCAAGTCACTGTCCCGCCGGCGGTTCACCGCCGCGGCCGGCGGCGCCGCCTTCGCGACGGCCGTCGGAGCGCCCACCGCCGCCCGGGCCGGCACGGCCCCCGAGCAGAGCACCGTCGCGGCCCCGCAGGGTCCGTACGACGATCTCTTCCTCGCGCAGTACGAGAAGATCAAGGACCCCGCCAACGGGTACTTCAGCCCGGACGGCATCCCGTACCACAGCGTCGAGACGCTGATCGTCGAGGCGCCCGACCACGGGCACGAGACAACGTCCGAGGCGTTCAGCTACTGGATGTGGCTGGAGGCCGTGTACGGCAGGGTCACCGGCGACTGGGGCCCGTTCAACACCTCCTGGGAGGCGGCCGAGCAGTACATCATCCCGACCCAGGCCGACCAGCCCACCAACAGCTCGTACAACCCGAGCGCGCCCGCCACCTATGCGCCCGAGCACCCGGACCCGGCGGACTACCCCGCCCAGCTCGACCAGTCCGTCTCCGTCGGCCAGGACCCGCTCGCCGCCGAACTGGCCTCCGCCCACGGGACGATGAACATCTACGGCATGCACTGGCTGATGGATGTCGACAACACGTACGGCTACGGCAACACGCCCGGCACCGGCGGCCAGAACGGCCCGGGCCCCGGCCCGTCGTACATCAACAGCTACCAGCGCGGCTCCCAGGAGTCCGTCTGGGAGACGATCCCGCAGCCGACGACGGACCTCTTCGAGTTCGGCGGCCCCAACGGCTACCTCGACCTCTTCGTCGGCGACGCCTCCTACGCGCGCCAGTGGAAGTACACCAACGCCCCGGACGCCGACGCGCGCGCCGTGCAGGCCGCGTACTGGGCGCTGACCTGGGCCACGGCGCAGGGCAACGAGGGCCAGATCTCCGCGTCGGTGGAGCGCGCCGCGAAGATGGGCGACTACCTGCGCTACTCGATGTTCGACAAGTACTTCAAGCAGATCGGCGACTGCACCAGCCCCACCGGCTGCCCGGCCGGCTCCGGCCGCAGCTCGCAGCACTACCTGCTGTCCTGGTACTACGCCTGGGGCGGGGCCGCGGGCGGTGGCGGCGGCTGGGCGTGGCGCATCGGCGACGGCGCCTCCCACCAAGGCTACCAGAACCCCTTCGCCGCCTGGGCGCTGTCCACCGTGCCCGAGCTGACCCCCAAGTCCCCCACCGCGAAGAGCGACTGGTCGACGAGCCTGACCCGGCAACTGGAGTTCCTGCGCTGGCTCCAGTCCACGGAGGGCGGGATCGCCGGCGGCTGCACCAACAGTTGGGAGGGCCAGTACGGCGCCCCGCCCGCCGGCACGCCCACCTTCTACGGCATGGCCTACGACTGGCAGCCCGTCTACCACGACCCGCCCAGCAACAACTGGTTCGGCATGCAGTGCTGGGGCATGGAGCGGGTCGCGGAGCTGTACTACGCCTCGGGCAACGCCACGGCGCAGGAGCTGCTGGAGAAGTGGGTCGCCTGGGTCACCCCGGAGATCACCGCGGAGGCCGACGGCACGTTCCGGATCCCGGCGACGCTGTCGTGGGACGGCGCACCGGACACCTGGGACCCGGCGAGCCCGGGCGACAACGCCGGGCTGCACGTCTCGGTCGCGGAGTACGGCACGGACGTGGGCGTCGCCTCGGCGCTGGCCAAGACGCTGACGTACTACGCGGCCAAGGCCGGCGACACCGCGACGGCCGACGTGGCCAAGCGGCTGCTGGACGCGCTGGCCGCGAACGCCGACGGCCTGGGCATCGCGGTGCCGGAGACGCGCGCCGACTACGGGCGCTTCACCGACGAGGTGTACGTCCCGGACGGCTGGTCGGGGACGATGCCGAACGGCGACACCATCGAGCCGGGCGTCACGTTCATCGAGCTGCGCTCCTGGTACCGCGACGACCCGGACTGGCCGAAGGTGCAGGCCCACCTGGACGGCGGGCCGGCGCCGGAGTTCACGTACCACCGCTTCTGGGCGCAGGCGGGGCTGGCGATCGCCTTCGCGGTGTACGCCGAGCTGTTCCCGTCCGCCTGACGCGGTGAGCCGGCCGGGACCCGGCCCCGCACCGCGGGGCCGCCGGCCGGCTCGCCGGCGCCGGTCGGGCCCGGTGCGGGAGGCCGGGCCCGGCCGCCCGCTACGCCCCGGTACGGGCCTTCGTCCCTGACCCCGCGCGGACCCGTACCGGGGCTCCGACCTGCCGGGATCCTGCCGTAACACGGCGGGGGAATAGGGTTGCGCCGACACGCGTTCTCCGGTGTGATTGAGCTTTCAACCACGGAGAGGGTGAGTCCGGTGCAGTTCGGGATCTTCAGTGTCGGTGACGTCACCCAGGACCCCACCACGGGTCGGGTGCCCAGCGAGCACGAGCGGATCACGTCGATGACCGCGATCGCGCTGAAGGCCGAGGAGGTCGGCCTCGACGTCTTCGCCACCGGCGAACACCACAACCCGCCGTTCGTCCCCTCGTCCCCCACCACCATGCTGGGCTGGATCGCGGCGCGTACCGAGCGGCTGATCCTGTCCACGTCCACCACGCTGATCACCACGAACGACCCGGTGAAGATCGCCGAGGACTTCGCGATGCTCCAGCACCTCGCGGACGGCCGGGTGGACGTGATGATGGGCCGGGGCAACACCGGTCCCGTCTATCCCTGGTTCGGCCAGGACATCCGGCAGGGCATCCCGCTGGCCGTGGAGAACTACGCGCTGCTGTACCGGCTGTGGCGCGAGGACGTCGTCGACTGGGAGGGCCGCTTCCGCACCCCGCTCCAGGGCTTCACCTCCACCCCGCGCCCGCTGGACGGCGTGCCGCCGTTCGTCTGGCACGGCTCCATCCGCTCGCCGGAGATCGCCGAGCAGGCCGCGTACTACGGCGACGGCTTCTTCGCCAACAACATCTTCTGGCCGAAGGAGCACTTCCAGCGGCTGATCGAGCTGTACCGCACGCGCTACGCCCACTACGGGCACGGCACCCCCGAACAGGCGGTCGTCGGCCTCGGCGGGCAGGTGTTCATGCGGAAGAACTCGCAGGACGCGGTACGCGAGTTCCGGCCGTACTTCGACAACGCGCCGGTGTACGGGCACGGGCCCTCGCTGGAGGAGTTCACCGAGCAGACGCCGCTGACCGTGGGCAGCCCGCAGGAGGTCATCGACAAGACGCTGACGTTCCGCGAGTCCTTCGGGGACTACCAGCGCCAGCTCTTCCTGCTCGACCACGCGGGGCTCCCGCTGAAGACGGTCCTGGAGCAGCTCGACCTGCTCGGCGAGGAGGTCGTGCCGGTGCTGCGCGAGGAGTTCGCGAAGAACCGCCCGGCGGGCGTGCCGGAGGCCCCCACCCACGCGGCCCGCGTGGCGGCGGCCGAGAAGAGCAGCAGGAGCGAGCAGAGCGACAGGAACGAGCAGGGCAAGGCGAAGGAGGAGGTGGCGAAGTGACCGCGCTGAAGCTGACCGTGGTCTCGGCCGGGCTGAGCGTGCCGTCGTCCACCCGGCTGCTCGCCGACCGGCTGGCCGAGGCGGTACGGCGGCAGCCGGCCGACGACGGCCGGCAGGTCGAGGTGCAGGTGGTCGAGCTGCGCGACCTGGCGTCGGACATCGCCAACAACACGGTCACCGGCTTCCCGTCCGCGGCCCTCGGCAAGGCGATCGACGCGGTCGCGGGCGCCGACGGCCTGATCGCCGTGACGCCGGTCTTCTCCGGTTCGTACAGCGGGCTGTTCAAGTCGTTCTTCGACGTGATCGGGGCGGCGGACGACGGCGCGCTGACCGGGAAGCCGGTGCTCGTCGCGGCGACCGGCGGGACGGCGCGGCACTCGCTGGTGCTGGAGCACGCGATGCGCCCGCTCTTCGCCTACCTGCGGTCCGTCGTCGTGCCGACCGGGGTCTACGCGGCGGCCGACGACTGGGGCGGCAGCGGCGACCCGCTGACCGACACCCTGCCCACCCGTATCGCCCGGGCGGCGGGCGAGCTGGCCGAGCTGATGCACGGCCGCCAGCCCCGCCCGGCGGGCGGCGGCGCCGAGCAGGTGGTCCCGTTCGAGCAGCAACTGGCCGCACTGCGGCCGGACATCCGGAAGGAGTGACATGACCGAGGAGTTCCGGGGCTTCAACGCCTACGGCCCGGACGGCGAGCCGGCGGCGAGCCGCTGGAGCGACGCGCTGACCCTCTTCTCGGCGCCGGACGCGGCGGACGCGGCGTCCCGCTGGGAGCGGGCCGGGACGCTCTTCGACGCGAAGGACTACGCGGGCGCGGCGAAGCTGCTGGCCGCGGTGGTCGAGGAGTACCCCGAGCAGGTCGCGCCGCGGCTGCTGCTGGCCCGGGCGTACTACCACTCCGCGCAGTTGCGCCGCGCCGAGACGGAGCTGCGCGCGGTCCTCGACCGCGACCCGGTCGAGCACTACGCCCACCTGATGCTGGGCCGTACGCTCCAGCGCCAGGGCCGCGACGAGGAGGCCACGGGCGCCCTGCGCACGGCGGAGGCGCTCGGCGCCTAGCGGCGGGCACCGGAGGGCGTGGCGCCGCGGCGCCACGCCCCCGCGGGGCGGTCGCCGGCCCGGGATCACCGGCAGGTGACCGGCGCGACCGCCTTCACCTACCGCAGAGGAGCCCGGCTCCGGGGAAGGTCGCGGACGGGACGGGTGGGTAGAGTCGTGCACGGGTCCGGGCTCGGGGCTCGGCGCGGTGCGGAGCAGGGTGCCGCCGACGGTCGTCCGACCGGGCCGGGCCGTGGCAGGCCGGCCGGACGAAGGGGCGAGGGATGGGCGGGGCCGCAGCCCGCGTGGTGCGGGGGCCGTTCGACGACGACTGTCCGAGCCGGGTCGTCCTCCACCATGTGGCCAGCCGCTGGGGCACGTTGATCATCACCTCACTGGGCAGCGGCCCGATGCGCTTCCACGCGCTGCGCGACCACATCGGCGGCATCAGCGAGAAGATGCTCGCGCAGAACCTGCGGCTGCTCTGCCGCGACGGCCTGGTCGCCCGCGAGGTGGAGCCCAGTTCCCCGCCGAAGGTCACGTACTCCCTCACCCCGCTCGGGACGGAGCTGGCCGGGCATGTGCAGGCCCTGGTGGGGTGGGTCACCCGCTGCACGCCCGACATCCTGAGGGCGCAGGAGCGTTACGACGACGACGCCGGCGCATGACCACCGAGTGACGTGTGACACATCGTCCACGCGCCGCGGCGCGCGGACGTGGAGGCGTACCCGGGGGTGCACGGCTTACCCGAAGGTACGTCCTTTCCGATGGTGAGTTACCTGCCTAGCCTCGCTTTCCATGAAGATCGAAGTCTTCTCCGACATGGTCTGTCCGTGGTGCTACATCGGGAAGCGCCGCCTCCGGTCCGCGCTCGAACGGCTGGGTGAGCCGGCCGACGTCGTCTGGCGCAGCTTCCAGCTCGACCCCGACTACCCCGGCGGCGTCCGGTGGACGCTGCCCGAGGCGCACCTCAACCGCTACGGCGTGAGCCGTGCCGAGAACGATCGCCGCCTGGCCATGGTCACCGCCCTGGCCGCCCGGGAGGGGCTGGAGTACCGACTCGACCGGGCCCTCGTCGCGAACACCTTCGACGCCCACCGGCTCGTCCACCACGCGGCGACCCGGGGTGCGGCCGACGACGTCGTCGACCGGCTCATGCGTGCGTACGCCGTCGAGGGCCGCTGGATCGGCGACCCCGCCACCCTGGCCGCCATCGCGTCGGAGGCGGGCCTGCCCGCCCTGCCGCCCGGCGCCGCCTACGCGGCGGACGTCGCCGCCGACCTGGCCCGTGCCCGCGAACTGGGGGTCACGGGGGTGCCGACGGTGGTGATCGACGGCGGGTACGGGCTCGCCGGCCCGGACACGGACGAACTCATCCGCGCGATCACCGCCTGCCGGACCTAGGCGCATCGGCCACGGGCGTTGCCGACCCGCGTGAGGGTCGACACGGCGAAGGTCCGGGCGGCGGAGGCTAGTTCAGCCGTTCCACGATCGTCGCGTTCGCCAGGCCGCCCGCCTCGCACATCACCTGGAGCCCGTAGCGGCCGTCCACCGCGTCCAGCGCGCCGAGCAGCGTGCCCAGCAGCCGCGTGCCCGACGCGCCCAGCGCGTGGCCCAGGGCGATCGCGCCGCCGTGGACGTTGACCCGCTCCGGGTCGGCGCCCACGTCGCGCTGCCACGCCAGCGGCACCGGCGCGAACGCCTCGTTCACCTCGAAGGCGTCGATGTCGGCCACCGTGAGGCCGGCCTTCGACAGCACCTTCCGGGTCGCCGGTACGACGCCCATCAGCATCAGCACCGGGTCGTCGCCGGTCACCGCGAAGGAGTGGAACCGCGCACGCGGCTTGAGGCCCAGGTCCGCGGCCCGCTCCTCGCTCATGATCAGCACGGCGGAGGCCCCGTCCGTGAGCGGCGAGGAGTTGCCCGGGGTGATGTGCCAGCCGATCTCGGGGAAGCGCTCGGCGACGGCCGGGTCGTAGAAGGACGGCTTGAGCGCGGCGAGGCCGTCCAGGGTGGTCGACGGCCGTACGGTCTCGTCCCTGCGGTGCTCCCCCACCGGCACCACGTCCGCGTCGAAGACGCCCTGCTCCCACGCCCGTACCGCCAGCCGGTGCGAGCGCTCCGAGAAGGCGTCCAGCTCCGTACGCCCCAGGCCCCACCGCGCCGCGATCAGCTCCGCGGAGTGGCCCTGGGCGATCAGCCCGCCGGGGTAGCGGGCGGCGAGGCGGTCGCCGAAGGGGTCCCGGCCGACGGCGGCCGTGCCCATCGGCACCCGGCTCATCGACTCGACGCCGGCGGCCACGGCGATGTCGTACGCCCCGGCCATCACCCCCTGCGCCGCGAAGTGCGCGGCCTGCTGCGAGGAGCCGCACTGCCGGTCGACGGTGGTGCCGGGCACGGACTCGGGGAACCCGGCGGCGAGCACGGCGTTGCGGGCGACGTTGAACGACTGGTCGGCGGCCTGGGTGACGCAGCCGGCGATCACGTCGTCGAGCCGCGCGGGGTCGAGGCCGTTGCGGTCGGCGAGCGCGCGCAGCACCTCGGCCAGCAGGTCGACGGAGTGGACGCCGGACAGGGCGCCGCCGGGCTTGCCCCTGCCGGAGGCGGTGCGGACGGCGTCGACGACGACTGCGGTGGTGGTCATGGGCGTACGCCCCTCTCTCGCTGCTCTGCTCGGCAGGTTCCCGTCCCGACCGGGCTACCGAAGAGTTACATACCGGGAGTACGTATGTACAGGGTACGCCCCGCCTAGAATGCGCGCATGAAGACCCGCAGAACGCAGCAGGAGCGCACGGCGGCGACGACGAAGGACCTGGTCGGCGCCGCCCGCGCGCACTTCGCCCGGACCGGCTACGCCGCCGCCTCCCTCGACGCGATCTGCGCGCAGGCGGGCATCACGAAGGGCGCGCTCTACCACCACTTCCGCAACAAGCAGACCCTCTTCCGCGCCGTCTACGAGGCCGAGCAGCACCGGCTGCGCGACGCCATCGCCGACGCCTTCCGCGCCTGCCAGGACCCTTGGGACGGGCTGCGCGCGGGCCAGCGCGCGTTCCTCACCGGCTCCATCGAGCCCGGCACGCAGCGGATCACGCTGCTCGACGCCCCGGGGGCGCTGG
The DNA here is from genome assembly GCF_045781775.1 of Streptomyces sp. 184. Classification (NCBI taxonomy): domain Bacteria; kingdom Bacillati; phylum Actinomycetota; class Actinomycetes; order Kitasatosporales; family Streptomycetaceae; genus Streptomyces; species Streptomyces sp. 184. The sequence goes on from NZ_CP123230.1 coordinate 5,704,051, forward strand.
GCTGGGCGGTGATGCGCGAGGTGCAGGCGGACTGCCGGGCGATGACGCGGCGCGGGGTGGAGCAGGCGGTGCACGCCGGCGGCGAAAGCTCCGTGCCGGCGGTGGAGTTGGACGCGATGGCGTCGGTGGTCTTCGGGGCGCTGTGCGAGTGCGCGATGGCGGTGGCGCACGCGCCGGACCCGGACGCGGTGCTCGCGGCGTCGCTGCGGCAGGTGGACCGGCTGGTGGCGGCGCTGCCCGGCGCGGCGGCGGCCCGCGCCGGGTGAACGGTCCGCGGACCGATAATCGGTTGCCGCCCGGTCCCTCGACCGGTCCAATGGCCGCCATGGTCACCCAGGCGCGCCCGCGGCGCGACGACGAGCCCGTACGCATCGGCGCCCTCGCCCCGCTCACCCCGCCCGGCTGGACCGAGGCCGGGCGGCATCTGATCGCCGGTCTGGAACTGGGCGCCGACGAGGTCAACGACGCCGGCGGGATCGCCGGCAGGCCCCTTGAGCTGCTGGTACGCGACACCGCGGCCGACCCGCGGCGGGCCGCGGCGGCCGTGGACGAACTGGCCGGGCTGGGCGTCGCCGCGCTGGCCGGCGAGTACCACAGCGTCGTCGCCCGCGCCGCCGCCGCCCGGGCCGACAACCTCGGCGTGCCGTTCCTGTGCTCGTCGGCGGTCCTCGACGCGCTCACCGAGCAGCCGGCGGACGGCGTCGCGCGGATCGCCCCGGCGCAGTCCCACGGCTGGCGGCTCTACGCGGACCACCTCCTCGACGCCGGCCACCGCCGGCTCGCCGTGGCGGCCCAGCCGAGCGTGTACTGGGCGTCCGGGACCCGTATCCTGCACGACCATCTCGCCCCGCGCGGCGGCTCCCTGACCGAACTCGACGTGGGCGCGCTCACCCCCGCGGCCGTGTGCGATGCACTCGCCGGCAGCGGCGCGACCGCCCTGCTGCTGCTCGTCGGCCACCCGGAGCCCGCGGTCCCGCTCGTCCGGTCCGTACGCCGCGACCCGCGCCTGGCCGGGATGCTGATCGGCGCCCCGGCCGGACAGCCGGAGTTCGCGGAGTGGGCGGCGCTGCTGGGCGCCGAGGGCGCGGCGGTCCCGTTCCTGCGCTACCTGCCCGAAAGCCCCACGCCGCTGGGCGTACGCGTCGAGGCGGCCCTGCGCGAACGGCTCGCCGAGGCGCCCTCGTTCGTCGCCTTCGAGGGCTACGACACCGTCGCCGTCCTCGCCGACGTGCTGCGCCGCCGGGGTGCGGACGCGGCGCGTACCGACCCGGCCTGGGCGGACGTCGCGGTCGACGGGACCCGCGGGCCGATCCGGTTCTCGCGCGTGCCCGGGATAGACGTGTGGCAGTGGGCCTGGCCGCCGGTCCAGGTCGTCGACCGGGACCCGGCCGAGCCCGGCCGCTTCCGGGTCCTGCGCGCCGGCTGAGGCGGCACCCGGCAGGCGCCGCTCAGGCCTTGGCCGGCCCGCCCCGTACCGCGTGGCCCGCCGCGCGCAGCGTCTCCTTCACCTCGCCGATCCGCAGATCCCCGAAGTGGAACACCGACGCCGCCAGCACCGCGTCCGCGCCCGCGTCGACCGCCGGCGGGAAGTGGCCGAGCCGCCCCGCGCCGCCGCTGGCGACGACGGGGACCGTCACGTGCTTGCGCACCGCGGCGATCATCTCCGTGTCGTAGCCGTCCTTGGTGCCGTCGGCGTCCATGGAGTTGAGCAGGATCTCCCCCGCCCCCAGCTCCGCGGCCCGCTGCGCCCACTCGACGGCGTCGATGCCCGTGCCGCGCCGCCCGCCGTGCGTCGTCACCTCGAAGCCCGAGGGCGTCGCCGCGCCGTCGCCGCACCGCCGCGCGTCCGCCGACAGCACCAGCACCTGGCTGCCGAAGCGCTCGGCGATCTCGCGGATCAGCTCCGGCCGGGCGATCGCCGCGGTGTTGACGCCGACCTTGTCGGCGCCCGCGCGCAGCAGCCGGTCCACGTCCGCCACCGTACGCACGCCGCCGCCGACCGTCAGCGGGATGAAGACCTGCTCCGCCGTGCGCCGCACCATCTCGTACGTCGTCTCGCGGTCGCCGGAGGACGCGGTGATGTCGAGGAACGTCAGCTCGTCGGCGCCCTCCGCGTCGTACACCCTGGCCATCTCGACGGGGTCGCCCGCGTCGCGCAGATTGCGGAAGTTGACGCCCTTGACGACCCTGCCGCCGTCCACGTCGAGGCAGGGGATGACCCGTACCGCCAGGGTCATGCGCCGGCCGCTTCCCGGGAGCCGCCGGGGCGGTACGCCTCGACCTCGATCTCCACGACCAGCCGCGAGTCGACGAAGCCGGAGACGATGATCAGCGACGCGGCCGGACGGATGGCGTCGAACAGCTCCTTGTGCGCCCCGCCGACCGCCTCGACGTCGCGCGCGTGGGTGAGGTACATCCGGGTGCGCACGATGTCCTCGCGCTCCAGGCCGACTTTCTTCAGCGCCTCGAACGCGACGCCGAAGGAGGTCATGGCCTGGGTGTGCGGATCGCCCTCGCCGACGACCACGCCGTCCACGACGGAGGTGCAGCCGGCCACCAGCACGAGGCCGTTGGGCAGCTCCACCGCGCGCGAGTAGCCGAACTCCTCCTCCCAGGGGGCACCGGACGAGATTCGGCGTACGCCGCCACCGGCCATCAGGACACCGCCTCCAACGCCTCTTCCATGGTGAACGCCTTCGCGTAGAGGGCCTTGCCCACGATCGCGCCCTCGACACCTTCGGGAACCAGCGTGGCGATGGCCCGCAGGTCGTCGAGGGAGGAGACGCCGCCGGACGCGACGACCGGCCGGTCGGTGGCGGCGCAGACGTCGCGCAGCAGTTGCAGGTTGGGCCCGCGCAGGGTGCCGTCCTTGTCGATGTCGGTGACCACGTAGCGCGCGCAGCCCTCGGCGTCGAGCCGGGCCAGCGTCTCGAAGAGGTCGCCGCCGTCGCGGGTCCAGCCGCGCCCGCGCAGCGTGGTGCCGCGCACGTCCAGGCCGACGGCGACGCGGTCGCCGTGCTCGGCGATGATCCGCGCGACCCACTCGGGGGACTCCAGGGCGGCGGTGCCGAGGTTGACGCGGGTGCAGCCGGTGGCCAGGGCGGCGGCGAGCGAGGCGTCGTCGCGGATGCCGCCGGACAGCTCGACCTTGAGGTCCATCGCCCGGACGACCTCGCCGATACGGGCGCGGTTGTCGCCGGTGCCGAAGGCGGCGTCGAGGTCGACGAGGTGCAGCCACTCGGCGCCGGCACGCTGCCAGGTGAGCGCGGCCTCCAGCGGGTCGCCGTAGCCGGTCTCGGTGCCGGACTCGCCGTGCACGAGGCGTACGGCCTGGCCGTCCCGGACGTCGACGGCGGGCAGCAGCTCCAGGGCTGTGGTCATCTCGCGGGGCGTCATCAGAGGGTCTCGATCCAGTTCTTGAGGAGGAGGGCACCGGCGTCGCCGGACTTCTCGGGGTGGAACTGGGCGGCCCACAGGGGTCCGTTCTCGACGGCTGCGACGAACGGCTCGCCGTGGGTGCTCCAGGTGACGGCGGGCGGGTTGATGCGCGGGTTGTGCACCTCCAGCTCCCAGCGGCGGGCGGCGTAGGAGTGCACGAAGTAGAAGCGCTCCGCGGGGTCGACGCCCGCGAACATCCGGGAGCCGTCGGCGATGTCGAGCGTGTTCCAGCCCATGTGGGGCACGACGTCGGCCTTCAGCGCCTCGACCGTGCCGGGCCACTCGCCCATGCCCTCGGTCCGCACGCCGTGCTCGACGCCGCGCTCGAAGAGGATCTGCATACCGACGCAGATGCCCAGCACGGGCCGCCCGCCGGCGAGCCGGCGCTCGACGACCCAGTCGCCGCGGGCCTCCTTCAGGCCGCCCATGCAGGCGGCGAAGGCGCCGACGCCGGGCACCAGCAGGCCGTCTGCGGCCATCGCCCGGTCGTAGTCACCGGTGATCTCCACCTCCGCGCCGGCCCGGGCGACGGCGCGCTCGGCGGAGCGGACATTGCCGAAGCCGTAGTCGAAGACGACGACGCTCTTGCGCCCGCCCGGCTGCGCGCCGCGGCGGGCGGCGGGCACGGCGGCCGGCGCCGCCGTGGCCCCGGGGCCGGCGGAGGCGCTGGACGCGGCGCTGTCGCTCAACCCCACACCCCCAGCCGCAGGATGCCGGCGGCGAGCGCCATCGCGGCGCCGATGGCGAGCACGGCGGTCACGTTCTTGGACTGGCCCTGCTTGACGAAGGAGATCACGCCGCCGAGCAGGAAGAGCCCGACGAAGATCAGCAGAATCGACAGGCCGTTCATTACAGGGCGCCCTTGGTCGAGGGGATACCGGTCTGCCGCGGGTCGATCTCCGAGGCGTAGCGCAGCGCGCGGGCGAGCGCCTTGAACTGGCACTCCACGATGTGGTGCGCGTTGCGCCCGTACGGGACGTGGACGTGCAGGGCGACCTGCGCCTGGGCGACGAACGACTCCAGGATGTGCCGGGTCATCGTCGTGTCGTAGTCCGCGCCGATCATCGGGGCCATGCCCGCGGGCTCGGAGTGCACCAGGTAGGGGCGGCCGGACAGGTCCACGGTGACCTGGGCCAGCGCCTCGTCCAGCGGCACGGAGGCGTCGGCGAACCGCACGATGCCGCGCTTGTCGCCGAGGGCCTGCCGGAAGGCGGCGCCCAGGGCCAGCGACGTGTCCTCCATGGTGTGGTGGCTGTCGATGTGCAGGTCGCCGTCGGTCTTGACGGTGAGGTCGAAGAGGCCGTGGCGGCCCAACTGGTCGAGCATGTGGTCGAAGAAGCCGACGCCTGTCGACACTGAGACCTCGCCCCGGCCGTCGAGGTTCAGCTCGACGACGACCGAGGTCTCCTTCGTGGTGCGCTCGACGCGGCCCACGCGGGTCATGAGTTGCTCTCCTTCTTCAGCGCGCGCACCGCATCGAGGAACGCGTCGTTCTCCGCCGGTGTGCCTGCGCTGACGCGCAGGAAGCCGGGCACGCCGTTGTCCCGGACCAGCACGCCCTTGTCCAGCAGCCGTTCCCACGCGGCGTGCGCGTCGGGGAACCGGCCGAACTGGACGAAGTTGGCGTCGGACTCGGTGACCTCGCAGCCGAGCGCGGTCAGCTCCGACACCAGCCGGTCCCGCTCCTGCTTGAGCTGTTCGACGTACTGGAGAAGCGTATCGGTGTGCTCCAGGGCGGCGAGCGCGGTGGCCTGGGTGACGGCGGACAGGTGGTACGGCAGCCGGACGAGCTGGACGGCGTCGACCACCGCGGGGTCGGCGGCGAGATAGCCGAGCCGCAGGCCGGCGGCGCCGAACGCCTTGGACATGGTGCGGGTGAGGACGAGCCGCGGGCGGCCCTCGATCAGCGGCAGCAGCGACGGGCGGTGGCTGAACTCGCCGTACGCCTCGTCCACCACGAGCATCGAGGGACCCGCCGCCTGCGCGGCCTCGTACAGCCGCAGGACGGTCTCGCGGGCGACCGCGGTGCCGGTGGGGTTGTTCGGCGAGCAGACGAACACCACGTCGGGACGGCGCTCGGCGATGGTGCGCTCGGCGGCGTCGACGTCGATGGTGAAGTCGGCGCGCCGCGGGCCGGAGATCCAGCCGGTGCCCGTGCCGCGGGAGATGAGGCCGTGCATCGAGTACGACGGCTCGAAGCCGATGGCCGTGCGGCCGGGGCCGCCGAAGGTCTGGAGCAGCTGCTGGATGACCTCGTTGGAGCCGTTGGCCGCCCACACGTGGGCGGTGCCGACCTCGTGCCCGGCGGTGCGCGACAGGTAGCGCGCCAGCTCGGTGCGCAGCTCGACCGCGTCCCGGTCGGGGTAGCGGTTGAGGTCGCGGGCGGCCTCGGTGACGCGCTCGGCGATGCGCCGGACCAGAGGCTCGGGCAGCGGGTAGGGGTTCTCGTTGGTGTTCAGCCGGACGGGCACGTCGAGCTGGGGCGCACCGTACGGGGTCTTGCCGCGCAGCTCCGCGCGGATCGGCAGGTCGTCGATCGCGGTCGGCGCCGGTCCCGGGGCCGGGACGGGCGCGGAGCCGGGGGGCGGAGTCGGGGTCGGGGTCGGCCGGCTGGTCACGGCTGCGGCACCTTCCAGTCGAACCTTGCCTTCAGCGCGGCGCCGTGGGCGGGCAGGTCCTCGGCCTCCGCGAGGGTGACCACGTGCGCGGTGACCTCGGCGAGGGCGTCGCGCGTGTAGTCCACGACGTGGATGCCCTTGAGGAAGGACTGCACGGACAGGCCCGAGGAGTGGCAGGCGCAGCCGCCGGTGGGCAGCACGTGGTTGGAGCCGGCGCAGTAGTCACCGAGCGAGACCGGGGCGTACGGGCCGATGAAGATCGCGCCCGCGTTGCGCACCCGGGCGGCGAGCGCGGCGGCGTCGGCGGTCTGGATCTCCAGGTGCTCCGCGGCGTAGGCGTCGACGACGCGCAGGCCGGCCTCCAGGTCGTCCACGAGCACGATGCCGGACTGCCGGCCGCCCAGCGCGGCGCTGATCCGCGCGACGTGCCGGGTCGCGGCCACCTGTGTCTTCAGCTCGGCCTCGACGGCCTCGGCGAGCCGCTCGGAGGGCGTGACGAGGACGGCGGCGGCCAGCTCGTCGTGCTCGGCCTGGCTGATGAGGTCCGCGGCGACGTGCGCGGCGTCGGCGGTGTCGTCGGCGAGGACGGCGATCTCGGTGGGGCCGGCCTCGGCGTCGATGCCGATACGGCCCTTCAACAGCCGCTTGGCGGCGGCCACGTACACGTTCCCCGGGCCGGTGACGAGGTCGGCGGGGGCGCACTCCTCGGTCCCGTACGCGAACATGGCGACGGCCTGGGCACCTCCCGCGGCGTACACCTCGTCCACGCCGAGCAGCGCGCAGGCGGCGAGGATCGTCGGGTGCGGCAGGCCGGCGCCCCACGAGTTCGGCACGTCCTTCTGCGGCGGCGAGGAGACCGCCAGCGACGGCACGCCCGCCTCCTGGGCCGGCACCACGTTCATCACCACGGACGACGGATACACGGCCTGGCCGCCGGGCACGTACAGCCCGACGCGGGCGACCGGCAGCCAGCGCTCCGTGACCGTCCCGCCCGGGACGACCCGCACGGTGGTGTCGCTCCTGCGCTGCTCGCGGTGGACGAGGCGGGCACGGCGGATCGACTCCTCCAGCGCGGCGCGCACCTTCGGGTCCAGCTCGGCCAGCGCGCGCTCCAGCGCCTCCGCGGGCACCCGCAGCCGCTCCAGGGTCACGCCGTCGAAACGCTCTGTGATCTCGATCACCGCCGCCGTGCCGCGATGCCGGACGTCCTCGCACAGGGGCCGCACCTTCTCCAGGGCGGCCTCGACGTCCAGCTCGGCACGGGGCAGCAGGTCGCGGTCGATGCCGCCGCCTGCGTCGGAAGCGGCGGCGGAGCCGCGCAGATCGATTCGGGAGATCACATGCCCAAGTCTCTCAGACGGCCCGGCCCCCCGGCCCGGTTGTCCACAGGCTGGACCGCAAACTCGTCACTGTCAGTACGTGGTACTAGCGTTCAGTGTGCCGTCCCGAGGGGAATCAGAGCCGTACGGGACGGACGCGGGCAGACCAGGGAGCGTGTCGTTGACCGCTGTACAGCACGACCGGGCGGAGGCGCCCGAGGACCTTTCGGCGACGGAGCGAGGGCTGTGGGATGCCTTCCAGGAGGGAGCCACATACGATCTGCGTTCGCGCGACCCCGGGCAGAACGACCCGGCGGGACTGCACGTCTGGGGGCCGGAGCGCAGCGTGCGCGCCTCCTTACTCGCCCGGCTCCTGCTGCACGGCCCGCCGGCCCGGCCCGGCCGGGTGTCGTCGCTGAAGCTGGCCGGCGCGCTCGTCACCGGCACGCTCGACCTCTCCGGCGGCCGCGTCGATCCGTACGTGGAGCTGCGCAACTGCCGCTTCGAGAACGAGATGCTGCTGCCCGAGTGCTCCTTCGCCACGCTGCGGCTGGTGGAGTGCTCCATCCCGCGGCTGGAGGCCGCCCGGCTGACCACCAGCGGCGACATGCACATGCCCCGCTGCACCCTCGACGGCGGCATCCGGCTCACCGACGCCCAGATAGGCACGGATCTGCTGCTCAGCCAGCTCACGGTCGGCCGTGACCGGCGCGGCGTGGCCATCGCCGCGGACGGCATCAACGTCGGCCAGGACCTCCAGGCCGACCTGCTCCAGGCGCACGGCGAGGTGCGGATGCGCGGCGCGACGGTCGGCGTCTCGCTGAACCTGAGCGGCAGCGTCCTGCGCAACCCGTACGGCAAGCGCGCGCTCAACGCGCCGCAGCTCACCGTGGAGCGCTCGCTGCACATGGGCGCGGAGGCGGTGCCCGAGGCCGCGACGGGCGGGGCCACGCCCCCGTACGGCATCAGCGGCCACACCCCGCCGCGCGGCACGCGGATGCAGCGCTTCGAGTGCCACGGCGGGCTGCGGCTGGACGACGGCCGCTTCGGCGACTCCGTCGACCTCGACGGCGCGCGCTTCGTGATGGACCCGGAGCAGGAGATGTCCATGCGCCGGATCCAGACGCCGGAGCTGCGGTTCATGGGGCGCGAGCCGGAGGGCGGCAAGGTGGTGCTCTCGGGCGCCCGGGTCGTCAACCTCCGCGACAAGTACACGAGCTGGCCGGGACCGGGCCGGCTGGCGATGGCCGGCTTCTTCTACGAGCATCTGATACCGGTGGGCGCCTTCCCGCTGGTGCACCGGCTGGAGTGGGTGGAGGCCGCCACCCCGGAGTTCGCCCCCGAGCCGTACGAGCTGCTGGCCGCCGTCCTGCGCAACGCGGGCGAGGACCACGAGGCCCGCGAGGTCATGCTCGCCAAGCACCGCAGGCAGCGCGAGACGCTGCCGCTGACCGGCAAGGCGTGGGGTCTGCTCCAGGACTGGACGGTCGCCTACGGCTACCGCCCCACCCGCGCCGTGGTGTGGATGGCGGTGCTGTGGGCGGTGGGCAGCCTGTACTTCGGGCAGCAGGAGCCGCGCGCGCTGCGCCCCGGCGAGGGGCCCGAGTGGAACCCCCCGCTCTACGTGCTCGATCTGCTGCTGCCCGTCATAGACCTGGGGCAGGACAACGCCTGGCATCAGTCGGGGCATTACCAGTGGACGGCCACGGTGCTCGTGCTCGCCGGCTGGGTCCTCGCCACCACGGTGGCGGCCGGCGTCTCCCGTGCGCTGCGCCGCCAGTGAGGTACCGGCCGGGACCGTTAGGATCCGCCTGTGACCACCGCGCGCCTTCCCCTCTTCCCGCTGAACGCGGTGCTGTTCCCGGGCCTCGTCATGCCCTTGAACGTGTTCGAGGAGCGGTACCGGGCGATGATGCGCGACCTGCGCAAGCTGCCCGAGTCGGAGCGGCGGTTCGGCGTGGTGGCGATCCGGGACGGCCGCGAGGTCGCGCCCACGGGGCCCGGCCTGCCGGACCCGACGTCGCTGCCCGAGCGCGGCCCGGCGGCCGGCTTCGGCACCGACCCGATGCAGGCGTTCTACGGCGTGGGGGTCGTCGCGGACGCGGCGACGATCCGGGAGAAGGACAACGGCGGGTACGAGGTGCTGGTCACCGGCACCCGCCGGTTCCGGCTGCTGTCGGTGGACGCCACGGGCGAGTATCTGACCGGCGAGGTCGAGGCGCTGCCGGAGCGGTCGGGCGAGGGTGCGGGCGTGCTGTCCGCGGCGGTCGTACGGGCCTTCAGGACGTACCAGAAGCGGCTGGCCGGCGCCCGCGAGCGCACGCTCGGCGCCGCCACGGAGCTGCCGGACGAGCCGTCGGTGCTGTCCTACCTCGTCGCCGCCGCGGCGGTGCTGGACACCCCCGCGAAGCAGCAGCTCCTCCAGGCGCGGGACACGGCGGCGCGGCTGTCGGCGGAGCTGAAAATCCTGCGGCGCGAGAGCGCGGTGCTGGGTAAGCTCCCGTCGCTGCCCGCGGTCGACCTGACGCGGACCCCGACGAGCCCCAACTGAGCCCCGCTCCTCTCCCCATGGCCAAGAAGAAGCAGACCGGGTCCACCCCGGCCACGGTGGCGCTGACGAAGGCCGGCGCCGAGTTCACCGTGCACGCGTACGCCCACGACCCCGCCGCCGCGTCGTACGGCGAGGAGGCGGCCCAGGCCCTCGGCGTCGACCCGGGGCAGGTATTCAAGACCCTCGTCGCCGAGGTCGACGGCGCGCTGACCGTCGCGATCGTGCCGGTCTCCGGCGCCCTGGACCTCAAGGCGCTGGCCGCGGCGGTCGGCGCCAAGCGGGCCGTGATGGCGGACCCGGCGCACGCCGAGCGCACCACGGGCTACGTCCGCGGCGGCATCTCCCCGCTGGGCCAGCGCAGGCGGCTGCCGACGGTGCTGGACTCCTCGGCCGCCGGGCGGCCGACGGTCTGCGTCTCCGCGGGCCGGCGCGGGCTGGAGGTGGAGCTGTCGCCGACGGTGCTGGCGGAGCTGACGGGCGCCGTGGTGGCGCCCATCGCGCGCGACGGCCGCTGACGCGGGGGCGATCCGGACCGGGCGGTCCGGGCCGGCCGATCCGGGCCGCTGTCGGCTAGGCGGGGCGGCGGCCGTGGTTGGCCTTGCCCTTGCGGGTACGCCACTTGCGCTTGCGCGTTTTCTTCGACATGTCCAGGTCATACCGGAGTGCACGGTATCCGTCCAGGCTCCGCGCAGCCCTCCCCCCGACGGCCGGGCCGTTCGGCACCGCGTACCCTCGTAGTTCGTGAGTACGCGCAGTGAAGCGGCGGGTCCTGCCGCGGCCGGGACCGCCACCCCGCCGGGCGCGGTGGTGTGCGCCGTGCGCGATCTCGTGAAGACCTACCCCGCCCCCCGCGAGAAGCGGATGCGGCGCAGGGCGGGCCGCCGGGGCAAGGAGACGCCCGCCGCCGGTGCGCCTCCCGCCGGGCCCGTACGCGCCTGCGACGGCGTCGGCCTCGACATCCACGCCGGCGAGATCTTCGGCCTCCTCGGCCCCAACGGCGCCGGCAAGTCCACCCTCGTACGCCAGCTCACCGGCCTGCTGCGGCCCGACTCCGGCGGCATCGAGCTGTTCGGCCACGACCTCGTACGCCGCCCCGAGCTGGCCGCGCGGCTGCTGGCGTACCTCGGCCAGGAGTCCACGGCGCTCGACGACCTGACGGTGGCGCTGGCCGCCGAGACCACCGCCCGGCTGCGCGGCCTGCCCGCGGCCGGGGCGCGCGCCGAGCGCGACGCGGTGCTCGACGAACTCGGCCTGGCCCGCCTCGCCGACCGCCCGCTGCGCCGGCTCTCCGGCGGCGAGCGGCGACTGGCGTGCGTGGCGGCGGCGCTGGTCGGCGAGCGACCCCTGCTGGTGCTGGACGAGCCGACCACCGCGATGGACCCGGTGGCCCGCCGCGCCGTGTGGGCGGCGATCGACCGGCGCCGGGCCGAGCGCGGCGCCACGGTGCTGCTCGTCACCCACAACGTCATCGAGGCCGAGACCGTGCTCGACCGGGTCGCCGTGCTCGACCGCGGCCGGGTCATCGCCTGCGACTCCCCCGCCGGGCTGAAGGCCCTGGTGGGCGGGGAGGTCCGGGTGGACCTGGTCTGGCGCGACCGGCCGCCGCTCGACGTGCCCCAGATCGCGGAGCTGGCCCGCACCGCCCGGCGCACCGGCCGGCGCTGGACGCTGCGGCTGCCGGAGGACGCTGCGCGCGCCGCGGTCGCCGCGGTCACGGGCGGGCCGGCGTTCGCCGCACTGGACGACTTCACGCTGACGACGCCGAGCCTGGAGGACGTGTACCTGGCCCTCGGCGGGCGGGACGAGGGACTGGTGAAGGCATGACGGACGGACATCTCGGCCTCGCGCAGGCCCCGCCCGACGGCTCCGGGCCGCCGGCGGGACCGCCTGCGACGGGCCGGGCGGCGACGGGATCGGTGACGGGAACGGTGACGGGATCTCCGGCTGGACCGGCGGCCGGGTCCGCCCGGGCGAACGGCACCGCCGCGTCGCACGGGACCGCCCCGCACCCGCCCGCCGCACCCGCCTCCGTCCCGCTCGCGCCCCGCGTACCGCTCTTCCCGGCCCTCGCCGCCGTCTACCGCGCCCAGCTCTCCCGCGCCCGGGTGGCCCGGCTGCCGCTGCTGTTCGTCGCCACCTTCCAGTCCATCGGGATCATGGTCCTGATGCGCGGCGTGGTCGATGCCGAGGCCCGCAGCTCCGAGGCCCACGCCGTGGTCGCCGGGTCGACGGTGCTGATCGTGGCGTTCGTGGCGCTGAACCTGCTCGCCCAGTACTTCGGCCAGTTGCGCGCCACCGGCGGCCTCGACCACTACGCGACGCTCCCGGTGCCGCCGGCCGCGGTGGTGCTCGGCGCGGCCGGCGCGTACGCCTCGTTCACGGTGCCCGGCACGGTCGTCACGGCCGTGACGGGCAGCCTGCTGTTCGGGCTGCCGCTGACGCACCTGTGGATCCTCGTCGCCGTCGTACCGCTGTCCGGAGCCGCGCTGGCCGGGCTCGGGGCGGTGTGCGGGCTGCTGGCGCCGCGGCCGGAGCTGGCCACGCTCTGCGGCCAGCTCGGCATGTCGGCCGCGCTGCTGCTGGGGGTGCTGCCCGCCGAGCGGATGCCGGGGCCGGTGTCCTTCGCCCGCGACCTGCTGCCGTCCACGTACGGCGTAGAGGCGCTGATGGAGACGTTCGCGCCCGATCCCGACTGGCTCGCGGTCCTCGCCCACCTGGGGGTTTGCGCCGGCGTCGGGGTGCCGGCGCTGGCGGCGGCGACGTGGGCGTACCGCAGGGCGGCGCTGCGCTCGTGAGCCGCGGCGGTCACGGCGACATTCCGAACGACCGTCCTGGCTACGGCAGCAGGCCCCGCCCCTGGCACGATGGCAGGGTGACCGCTCCCCTGACACCGCACGAGCAGCCGCCGCCCGAGCGGCCGGCCCACAACCCCTGGCAGTACCCGTCCGCATCCGGCGCCGCCGACGGGGTGGCGGACCAGAAGGGCGGACGCAGGGCGAAGGACGACACCGACTTCGCCGGGGAGCTGTGGCAGGCGTTCCTGCTCCTGGTGGGGGTGGCGGCGCTGGGCCTGCTGCTGGGTTTCCTGTGGGAGCGGCTGGCGCCGCGGGTGCCGCTGGTCGTCCGCGGGGGCGAGGCGTGGCTGAAGGAGAGCGAGAGCGAGGACGCCATCTCCATCGACGGCACGTTCGCGCTGCTCGGGCTGGCCTTCGGCGCGGTGACGGCGCTGGCGGTGTTCCTGTGGCGGCGGCGCGGCGGGTGGCCGCTGGTGCTGGGGCTGGCCCTGGGCGCGCTGCTCGGGGCGGTGCTGGCCTGGCAGTTCGGCATCTGGCTGGGGCCGCCGGAGAACGTGTCGCAGCGGGCCAGGGAGATCGGCGACGGCGGCGGCCTCGACGCGCCGCTGGAGCTGAAGGCCAAGGGCGCGCTGCTGGCGTGGCCGGGGGCGGCGATGGCGGTGCACCTGGTGCTGACCGGGCTGTTCGGGCCGCGCGACCCCGAGCCGCAGGTGCCCCCGCCGCCGACGGGCGGCTGGCAGGGCTGGGGCTCGCCGACCCGCTGAGCCGGGCGGCGCTCCGGCGCGTACGACGGCCTCACGGCCGCGTACGACACCCTCGGGCAGGTCCGCCGCCGCGCGCCCGGAGAACGCCGTCTGTCCCGGAGGCGCTACGCCTCCGGCTCGGCCGCCTGCGCGTGCTCCGCGGCCGAGCTGACGTCCACCTCGCGCCAGAACCCGGCCCGGATCGCATACCGGTCGCGCTCGTCGATCTGGTCGTCCTTGTGCGCCAGCAGCCCGAAGCGGGCGGCGTAGCGCAGCAGCTCGCCGTCGATGCGGTGCGGGATGCGCGGGTACTGGCCGGCCAGCAGCCGCAGCTTCGCCTGGTCCGCCAGCCGCTCCATCCAGCGCCGGGCGAAGACCTGGCCCACCTCGAAGGGGTCGCCGCCGATGACGGTGATGTCCTCCTCGCGGTCCGCCCAGCGCTGCTCGGCCGTGGTGAGCTGGGCCAGCGTGGGCAGCCCGGCGATGTCCGGCGGCTCCGCGCCCGGCCGCTCCACCCAGCCGCGGTCGGACGACCATCGCAGGGTGGCGCTGCCCACGGGGGGCCCGTGGCGGCCGTCGGGCGCGGCGGGGCGGCCCAGGCTCGCGAGGTCCTTCGGGGTGGGTACGCCGCCCTTGCCGCCGGGGTCGTCCTCGTCTTCGGGTACGGCGTCGGGCGCCGTACCCGCGTCGTCGTGGCGGCGCTCGGTGACCGGGTCGGCCGGCGCGCTGCCGTTGGCGACGGTCTGCTTGCCGGCGACGGAGTTCTCCGAGGGCGGGGCGGAGAGGATCGCGGCGATCTCGGGCCGCGGCACGGGGCTGGGGGCGCAGATGCCGGTGAGGTCCTTGGCCTGCATGGCGCGGGTGATCCAGACCCGGTCGAGCACGCGCCGCTCGTCGGCCTCGGCGACCAGGTCCTCGGACTGGTTGTAGTCGCCGTCGGCGGCCTGGACCGCCCACAGGTGCACGGCGACGCCGTGCTCCTTCGCGGACATCATCCCCGGCAGCAGGTCGCCGTCCCCGGTGACGAGCACGACGTCGGCGCAGGCGCGGTTACGGGCCAGCTCGGTCAGCTCCGCGTGCATCGCGGCGTCGACGCCCTTCTGCGCCCAGCGGCCGTCGCTGCGGGTGAGCGCGCCGAGGCGGACGGTGACGCGGGACATCACGCGCAGCCGCCGGTGCTCCGGCTGCGGTACGCGGTCGGGGGCGCCGTCGAACCAGTAGATACGCAGCAGCCGCTGCCCGGTGTCCGCCTCGGCCTGCTCCCGCAGCCCCTGGATGAGGGCGGGGTGGTCGACGGTGATGCGGGAGCGCGCGGGTTCTCCGGCGAGCAGGCTCGCGGCGGCGCCCAGCAGGTAGCCGGCGTCCACCAGAACGACGCAGCGGTCCACGATTCACCCTCTTCTCAGCCGGTTCCGGGCCCGTGCCGCGGAGTTCATGTCGGGTTGCCTTCGAGTCTGCCCCACTGAGGGGTGGTTAACAGCAGGGCATCGATCATCGGCGTGGCGGACACCGATGCCCGGCCATGAACAGCGCGTACTACGCACGGTAATTATCCGACATGCGAGGCATCTCAGGCCGTGCGAAGGTGATCTCCGCGGGGGACCGCTGCTGAAAAGGATCAGTGATGGGTAAGCGCAAGAACCGCGAGAAAAAGCAGCAACAGCATTCCCACCGGGACAAGTACGCCGGGTCGCCCGCGGGCATACCGGACCGCGGCCGGCGGCAGTCCCCCGACGAGATCCCGCCGCGAGACGACGCCCGGGCCGACGTGCCCGCGGGCGACCTCGACCAGCGCCCCCGGCTCGGGGAGCGGTGAGCCGCCATGAGCCGTAAGAACAGGAACCGCCAGAGCGAACGCGTCGCCGCCCCGCAGGAAGAACGCGGCGTGGAGCAGGACTCCTCCGCTCCCGCCGGCGGGGCGCCGGCCGACCAGGTCAGCGAGGCCGTGAACCCCGGATCCGGCAGCCACAAGACCCAGAAGCACAAGGAAAAGCGCTTCGGGCACAACTGAGCGCGGCGCCGCGGGCGCACCCCTTGCGGGCGCGCCCGCGCACGCCGGCGCGGCCGCCGGACCGGGGTCTGCCCCGGCCGGCGGCCCCGCCGCGCGTCACCCCGCCAGGCAGGACGGCCCGAGCAGGGCCTTCAGATCGCCGAAGAGCGCCGGGTCCGACGTCACCCGGTGGCGGTCGAGGCGGAGCACGGTGGTGGTGCGGGAGCCCTGGAGCTTCACGCGCACCTCCGTGCCGCCGCGGTGCTGCGACAGCACCTCGCCCAGCTTCTCCACCAGCGGCGGCGTGACCTTGACGGTGGGGATGGTGATCGTCACCGGCGCGTTCGCGGACACCTCGGACAGGTCGGGGACGGCGAGTTCCATGGCGACCAGCCGGGGGACGTCCTCGCGCTTGTCGAGGCGGCCCTTGACGAAGACGATGGCGTCCTCGACGAGTTGGGTGGAGACCAACTGGTAGGTGGCGGGGAAGAACATGCAGTCGATGGACCCACCGAGGTCCTCGACGGTGGCGATGGCCCAGGCGTTGCCCTGCTTGGTCATCTTGCGCTGGAGCCCGGAGATGATGCCGCCGATGGTGACGATCGTGCCGTCGGAGTGGTCACCGCCGTTGAGCGCGGCGATCGTGGCGTCGGCCCTGTCGTTGAGCACGTGCTCGACACCGAACAGCGGATGGTCGGACACGTACAGGCCGAGCATCTCCCGCTCCTGCGCGAGGAGATACGACTTCTCCCACTCCTCGTCCGTGAACTGCACGTCGAGCCCGAAACCCGGCTCGTCCGCCGCGGCCTCGTCACCCATCCCCCCGAAGAGGTCGAACTGCCCCTCGGCCTCCTTGCGCTTGACCGACACGACGTTGTCGATCATCGGCTCGTAGTGCGCGGTGAGGCCCTTGCGGGTGTGGCCCAGGGCGTCGAACGCGCCCGCCTTGATCAGCGACTCGACGGTGCGCTTGTTGCACACGACGGCGTCGACCTTGTCGAGGAAGTCGGGGAAGGACGCGTAGCGCCCCTTGGCCTTGCGGTTGCGAACGATCGACTCCACCACGTTCTGCCCGACGTTGCGCACGGCCGTCAGACCGAACACGATCGTGTCATCACCGCGGGGGGTGAAGTTCGCGTCGGACTCGTTGACATCCGGCGGGAGCACCTTGATGCCCATCTTCCGGCACTCGTTGAGGTAGACCGCGGACTTGTCCTTGTCGTCGCGGACGGACGTCAGCAGCGCGGCCATGTACTCGGCGGGATAGTTCGCCTTGAGATACGCCGTCCAGTAGGAGACGAGGCCGTACGCGGAGGAGTGCGCCTTGTTGAACGCGTAACCGGCGAAGGGGACCAGGACGTCCCAGACGGCCTGGATGGCCTGGTCGCTGTAGCCCTTCTCGCGGGCGCCCTTCTGGAAGGGGATGAACTCCCTGTCGAGGACTTCCTGCTTCTTCTTGCCCATCGCCCGGCGCAGCAGGTCCGCCTGGCCCAGCGAATAGCCGGCGAGGACCTGCGCGGCCTTCTGCACCTGCTCCTGATAGACGATCAGGCCGTAGGTGATGTCGAGGACTTCCTTGAGCGGTTCCTCCAGCTCCGGGTGGATCGGGGTGATCTCCTGCTGCCCGTTCTTGCGGAGCGCGTAGTTGATATGCGAGTTCATGCCCATGGGGCCCGGGCGGTAGAGCGCCGAGACCGCGGAGATGTCCTCGAAGTTGTCGGGCTTCATCATGCGCAGCAGGGAGCGCATCGGCCCGCCGTCGAACTGGAAGACGCCGAGGGTGTCGCCGCGGCCGAGGAGTTCGAAGGTCGTGGGATCGTCGAGCGGCAGCGACAGCAGCTCGATGTCCCTGCCCTTGTTCTGCTTCACCATCTTGACGGCGTCGTCCATGATGGTGAGGTTGCGCAGGCCGAGGAAGTCCATCTTCAGCAGGCCGAGCGATTCGCACGTGGGGTAGTCCCACTGCGTGATGGTCACCTGGTCGCTGTGCCGCACCCACACCGGGACGTGGTCCACGATCGGCTCGCTGGACATGATCACGCCCGCGGCGTGCACGCCCATCTGCCGCACCAGGCCCTCGACCCCCCGCGCGGTGTCGATCACCTTCCTCACGTCCGGCTCGTTCTCGTAGAGCCCGCGGACCTCGCCGGCCTCGGAGTACCGGGGGTGGTCGGGGTCGGTGATGCCGGACAGCGGGATGCCCTTGCCGAGCACGTCGGCGGGCATGGCCTTGGTGATGCGGTCGCCCATCGCGTAGGGATACCCCAGCACCCGCGCGGAGTCCTTGATCGCGTTCTTCGCCTTGATCGTGCCGTACGTACCGATCATCGCGACCTTGTCGGCACCGTACTTCTCCGTGACATAGCGGATCACCTCCGCCCGCCTGCGCTCGTCGAAGTCGATGTCCACATCCGGCATCGAGACCCGCTCCGGATTCAGGAACCGCTCGAAGATCAGCCCGTGCTCGATCGGATCCAGGTCCGTGATCCCCATCGCGTACGACACGATCGAACCCGCCGCCGAACCACGCCCGGGACCCACCGCGATCCCGTTGTTCTTCGCCCACATGATGAAGTCCGCGACCACCAGGAAGTACCCCGGGAACCCCATCTGGATGATGACGTCCATCTCGTACTCCGCCTGCTTCTGGCGGTCCTCGGGAACGCCGCCGGGATAGCGGCGGGCCATGCCGCGGCGGACCTCCTCCTGGAACCAGGTGACTTCGGTGTAGCCGTCGGGGACCTCGAACCTGGGCATCAGGTCCCGCTTCTGGAACCACCCGTCGGTGTCGATCTGCTCCGCCACCAGCAGCGTGTTCGCACACCCCTCCTGCCAGGCATCCGAAGAATCGACCGCATACATCTCCTCGGTCGACTTCAGGTAATAACCCGTCCCGTCGAACTTGAACCGGTCCGGATCCGACAGGTTCTTCCCCGTCTGAATACACAGCAACGCATCATGCGCCCCCGCCTCCTGCGCATACGTGTAATGCGAATCGTTCGTCACCAGCGGCGGAATCCCCAGCTTCCGCCCGATCTCCAGCAGCCCGTCCCGCACCCGCCGCTCGATCTCGATCCCGTGATCCATCAGCTCCAGGAAATACCGCTGCTTCCCGAACACCTCCTGATACCACGCCGCCGCCGCCAGCGCCTCGTCGAACTGCCCCAGCCGCAACCGCGTCTGCACCTCACCCGACGGACACCCCGTAGAAGCGATCAGCCCCTCCGCATGCTCGGCGATCACCTCCTTGTCCATCCGCGGCCACTTCTGAAGCCACCCCTCCTTGTACGCATCCGACGACAACCGGAACAAATTATGCAAACCCGTACGAGACGACGCCCAGATCGTCTTGTGCGTATACCCACCCGAACCCGACACGTCATCACGCTTCTGATGCGGCTGCCCCCACTGCACCTTCCGCTTGTTCCGCCGCGACTCCGGCGCCACATACGCCTCGATCCCGATGATCGGCGTCACCCCCGCCGCCGACGCCTGCGCAAAAAAATCATAGGCACCGTGCAGATTCCCATGATCCGTCATCGCGATATGCGACATCCCCATCTCACGACACGCCGCGAACATATCCTTCAACCGCGCCGCCCCATCCAGCAGCGAATACTGCGTGTGCACATGCAGATGCGTAAAAGGCGGCTTGGCCACGACGGAGGACCTCCAGCAGACGGCGGGCGCGAGGGCTCGGGCAGGACGCTGGGAAGTCTAGGACGCGCCACTGACACCACGGGCCCCGGCCGTCCCGAAGCCGGGCCTCCCCTTTAGCCGCGGTTTACCGTCCGCCATGGCAGAATCACGCCCGATGGAACATGGAGCCGTAACGATCAGGGTGATGCGCGCGGCGGTCTTCACCGCGCTGTGCATCAGCCTGTCCGCGGGCGCCCACGTGCTCCTGTCCGCCAACCCCCTGCCGCTCGGCATGCTCGCCGCGCTCTCCGCCGGCGTCTTCGCCGTCGCCTACCTGCTCGCCGGCCGCCGCGAGCGCGGCTACTGGAGTATCGCGGCCCTGCTCGTGCCGCTGGAGCTGGCGGCCGACACCGTCTTCACCACCGGCCAGCACACCTGCTACGGCCAGTCCGGCGGCCCCGTCGCCGGCTCCATGCGCTCCCTGGGGCTCGACCTGCTCTGCTCCGGCGAGTTCGGCACCCCGCTGGCCCGGATGACCGCCCGCGGCGAGGCCCTTGCGGGCACCGCCGCCAGCCCGTGGCTGCTGCTCGCCGGCCACGTCGGCGTCGGCCTGGCCGCCGCCGCCTGGCTGCGCCGCGGCGAGGCGGCGCTCGCCGGACTGCTGCGCGCCGCCGCGGCCGTCGCCTTCCGGCCGCTGCTGCTGGCCGTCGCGACCGTCACCGTCGCCCCGGTACGGAACACCGGCCGCCCCGGCCGCCGGTGGGACCGTACCCGCGCCGTCCGCCCGCAGCCGCACCTGCTGCACTCGGTCCTGCGGCGTGGCCCGCCGTGCCCGGCCGCTGCCTGATCCTGGCAGCACGCCCCGGAAGCACGTCCCGGAAGCACGGACACGGCCACACCGACCACACACGAGGACCTCCCACCATGAGCAAGCGAAACAGCCAGGAAGCCAAGCGGGCCGCGCGCGAGCGGCTGCGCGCCGAGCGCGAGAAGCAGGCCAAGAAGGAGAAGGTGCGCCGGCAGCTCTTCGTCGGCGGTGCCGTCGTCGGCCTGCTGGCCGTCGTCGGCGGCGTCGCCTTCGCGGTCACCACCCTGGGCGGCGACGACGGCAGCGACAAGGACTGGGGCGCGGCGAAGAACGCCAAGCTCGTCCAGCCCGCGAACGCCGAGGGCGAGAAGGGCACCACCGTCGTGCTCGGCGGCAAGGACGCCGAGAAGACCGTCGACGTCTACGAGGACCTGCGCTGCCCGGCGTGCGCGCAGTTCGAGCAGCAGTTGGGCGAGCGGATCAAGAAGGGCGCCGAGGACGACAAGTACCAACTGCGCGTCCACCTCGGCGCGATCATCGACGGCAACTTCGGCGGCGACGGCTCGAAGAACGCCGCCAGCGCGCTGGGCGCGGCCCTGGACGTCAGCCCGGAGGCGTTCAAGGAGTACCACGGGCTGCTCTACTCGGCCGAGCACCACCCGCCGGAGAACGAGGACAAGTTCGCCGACAACGAGTACCTGCTCGACGTCGCCGCGAACGTCGACGAGCTGAAGGGCAACAAGCAGTTCCAGAAGAACGTCAACAAGGGCACGTTCGACAAGTGGGCCCTGGAGATGATCAGCAGCTTCGAGGACGCGGGCATCGAGGGCACGCCGACGATCAAGATCGACGGCAAGAAGGTCGAGACCAACGTGCTCCCGACCGAGCTGGACAAGCTGGGCGCGTAAGAGCCCGGTCACGCCGTGCTACGTGGCGGAGCGCCCGTCCAGCTCCGCCACGAAAGCATCCGCCACCCGCCAGGCGGACCGCGCCGCTTCCGCGTCGTGGTCCGCCAGGCCGGGGTCGGTGAACAGGTGCCCCGCGCCCCGGTAACGGAAGACCTCCACGTCGGCGCCGGCCCGGCCCATCCGCAGGTACCAGGCCGTCAGCCAGTCGTGCGTCTCGAACGGGTCGGGGTCGGCCACGTGCAGTTGCACCGGCAGCTCGCCGGAGGCGGCCGTGGCCCCGTCGGCGACGTCGGACGTGCCGTGCATCAGCAGCAGTCCCCGCGCGTGCTCGTCGGCGAGCGCCAGGTTCTGCGCCAGCGCGCCGCCGAGCGAGAGGCCCGCGTACAGCACCCCGCCCGCGGAGTGCGGCGCCGCGGCCTTCACGGCCCGCGCCAGCAGCTCGTCCGTGCCGATCTCGTCCCTGACCCCCCTGCCTTCCTCGACCGTCGCCGGCGTGCGTCCGTCGAAGAGGTCGGGGACGACCACCTCGTGCCCGGCGGCGCGCCAGCGCTCCGCCGTCGCGTGCACGGCCGGACGCACTCCGTAGACGGAGTGGAAAAGCAGAATCGTCATGCGCCCATCGTGACAGATACGGTCGGGGAGACCCGCGTTCGAAGGAGGCTCACGTGTCCACCGAGGAGGTGCTCCGGCCCGTCCTGGTCGTCGGCGGCGCCGTGGCGGTCACCGCGATCGCCGGCATCGTGGTCGATCTGCTGCTGCGCCGTGCCGACGCCCGGCACCCCGAGACCCCGATATGGGGCCTGCTGCGCAGTTGCCGGGTGCCGCTCCAGCTCGTCATCCTGACGTCGATCCTGCTGGGCACGTACAAGCGCACGGAGCTGACCCACGGCGACGGCAGCCGTACGGGCCTCGGCCACGCCCTGACGCTGCTGCTGATCGCGTCCGTGGCCTGGCTGGTGACGAAGGTGCTCGCGGCGGCCGTGGAGCTGACGTACCACCGCTACAAGACCAGGGCCCGCGACTCCGCCCGCCGCAGGCGGGTGCGTACGCAGCTCACGTTGATCCAGCGCGTGGTGATGTTCGTCATCTGCACGGTCGCGGTGGCGGCCATGCTGCTGACGTTCCCGCAGATGCGGGCGGTGGGCACGTCGATGCTCGCGTCCGCCGGCGTGATCGGCATCATCGCGGGCATCGCCGCCCAGTCGACGCTGGGCAACCTGTTCGCGGGGCTCCAGATCGCCTTCGGCGACCTGGTGCGCATCGGCGACACGGTCGTGGTCGAGGGCGAGTGGGGGACGGTCGAGGAGATCACGCTGACGTTCCTGACCGTGAAGACCTGGGACGAGCGCCGCATCACCATCCCCGTGTCGTACTTCACCAGCCAGCCGTTCGAGAACTGGTCGCGCGGCGGCCCGGAGCTGACCGGCACGGTCTACTTCCACCTGGACCACTCCACGCCGGTGCCCGCGCTGCGCGAGCGGCTGCACGAGGTGCTGCTCGGCTGCGCGCACTGGGACGGGCGCGGCTGGAGCCTGGTGGTCACGGACACCACGCCGACCACGATGGAGGTGCGGGCGCTGGCCACCGCACGGGACGCGGACGCGCTGTGGGACCTGCGCTGCCTGGTGCGCGAGGAGCTGATCACCTGGCTGCGGGAGAAGCACCCGTACGCGCTGCCGAAGGTGATGACGGCGCAGGCGCCGCTAAACGGCGCCGCGCACGCTCCGGACGTCAAGCTGCCGTAGGACCCGGTCGACGATCTCGGGGTCGTAGCCCTCGCTGCGGGCGGCGAGCAGTTCGTGCCGGGCCGCGGACAGCAGCTCGCCGGTGATCTTCCGGCCGGTGCGCAGCCGCTCCATGCGCTGGGCGTGCGCCTCGCGGCGGTCCTCGTCGACGAGGTCGGGGTAGAGGCGGGTGGCGATGCCGTACGCGGCCCGCTGCAACTGCTCCGCCATGTCCTCCGGCAGCTCCTGCACCTGCTCGATCTCCGCCAGCCGCGCCCGCGCCGCCTTCGCGGCCCGCAGCGCCAACTGGCGTTCCAACTGCCGCTCGGCCTCGGTGTCGGCGCCGACGCCGAGCCGCCGGACCAGCCAGGGCAGCGTCAGGCCCTGGCAGACCAGGGTGGCCAGGACCACGGCGAAGGCGATGAACAGCAGGTCGGCGCGGTGCGGGAACGGGTCGCCGCCGTCCACGGTGACCGGGATCGCGAGCACCAGCGCCACCGAGGCCACGCCCCGCATCCCCGACCACCACATGACGACGGTCTCCCGCCAGGTGGTGGGGATCTCCTCGGCGTCGTCCGGGTGCCCGCCGCGCTGGTGCAGCCGCTGCGCCAGCCAGGAGGCGGGCAGCAGCCACAGCAGCCGTACGCCCACCACCACGCCCACGACGGCCGCGGCGGCGCCCACCAGCGCCCCGTCGAAGTCGCCGGAGCCGACGACCGTGTGCAGCTCCAGCCCGATCAGGCCGAAGGCGATGCCGGTGACGAGGGTGTCCACGACGTCCCAGAAGCTGCGCTCGGCGAGCCGGCCGAGGACGTCGTCGGGGTCCGTGGCGTACTCCGACAGGTACAGCGCGGTGACGAGCACCGCCAGCACCCCCGAGCCCTCGAACTCGTCGGCGATCACGTACGCGGCGAACGGCACCACCACCGTGCAGCCGATCTTCAGCGTGGGGTCGTCGAGCAGCCGCATCAGCCGCTCCGCGGCCCAGCCGAGCGCGAAGCCGACCGCCAGCGCCACCACCGCGGAGAGCGCCAGCGTGCCCGCGGCGCCGGCCACCGAGAAGGTGCCGGTGACCGTCGCGGCGATCGCGACGTGGTACAGCACGATCGCGGCGACGTCGTTGAAGAGCCCCTCCCCCGCCAGGATCGACACCAGCCGGCGCGGCAGCCCCAGCGACCCGGCGATGGACGTGGCGGCGATCGGGTCGGGCGGGGCGACCAGCGCGCCCAGCGCCACGGCGGCGGCCAGCGGCAGCCCGGGGACCACGGCGTGCACGGTGGCCGCGACGGCGGCGGTGGTGACGAAGACCAGCGCGACGGCGAGCAGCAGGATGGGGCGTACGTTGGCGGTGAACTGCCGCCAGGAGGTGCGCTGCACGGCGGCGTAGAGCAGCGGCGGCAGCACCAGCGGCAGGATGTAGTCGGGCGGGATCTCGACGTTCGGAACGAAGGGCAGCAGCGCCAGCACCCCGCCGAGCAGCGTCATCAGCACCGGCGACGGCAGCCCGAGGCGCTGGGCCACCGGGACGGTGACGATGGCGCCCAGCACCAGGGTCAGCAGCAGCGTGAGCTGGTCCATCGCGGTCGCCCGGGCGCGGCCGTCAGGCGCTGTCCGCGGTGACGGTGTCCAGGGCCCGCCGCAGATCCTCGGGGTAGCCCGACTCGAACTCCACCCACCGGCCGTCCTCGGGGTGCTCGAAGCCCAGCCGTACGGCGTGCAGCCACTGCCGGTCCAGGCCGAGCCGCTTGGCGAGCGTGGGGTCGGCGCCGTAGGTGAGGTCGCCGACGCACGGGTGGCGGTGGGCGGACATGTGCACGCGGATCTGGTGGGTGCGGCCGGTCTCCAGCTTGATGTCGAGCAGGCTGGCGGCGCGGAACGCCTCCACGAGGTCGTAGTGCGTGACGCTGGGCTTGCCGTCGGCGACGACGGCCCACTTGTAGTCGTGCACGGGGTGGCGGCCCACGGGGGCGTCGATGGTGCCGCTGAGCGGGTCGGGGTGGCCCTGGACCAGCGCGTGGTAGCGCTTGTCGACCGTACGCTCCCGGAACTGCTGCTTCAGCAGCGTGTACGCGCGCTCCGACTTGGCCACCGCCATCAGCCCCGAGGTGCCGACGTCCAGCCGGTGCACCACGCCCTGCCGCTCGGCGGCGCCGGAGGTGGAGATGGCGAACCCCGCGGCGGCCAGGCCGCCGACGACCGTGGGGCCGCTCCAGCCGGGGCTGGGGTGGGCGGCGACGCCGACGGGCTTGTCCACGACGACCACGTGGTCGTCGTCGTAGACGACGGTCATCCCGGGCACCGGCTCGGCGACGATCCGCACCGGCGCCGGCGGCGCCGGCATCTCGACCTCCAGCCACGCACCCGCCGTCACCCGGTCCGACTTCCCGGCCTCCCGCCCGTCGACGAGGACCTTGCCGGCGCCTGCCAGTTCGGCGGCCTTGGTCCTGGAGAACCCGAACATCCGGGCGAGCGCGGCGTCGAGCCGCTCGCCTTCGAGGCCGTCGGGTACGGGCAGGGTGCGGATCTCGGGCACGGTACTCACCCGGGAAGTATCGCAGGCGCGTACGGCCGTCCCGGTCAGCCGCGGTGGACGGTGCCGTCGGGGTCGAGGCCGCGGAAGGACAGGATCACGATGAGGATGCCGCCGCAGACGATCGCGGAGTCCGCGAGGTTGAACACCGCGAAGTGCTCGGGGGCGATGAAGTCCACGACGTGGCCCTCGAAGAAGCCCGGGGAGCGGAAGAGGCGGTCGGTGAGGTTGCCGAGCGGGCCGCCGAGCAGCAGCCCGAGCGCGATGGCCCAGGGCAGGCTGTGGAGCTTGCGGGCCAGCCGGGCGATCACCCCGATGACGATGACCGCGATCAGCGTGAAGATGACGGTCATCGACTCACCGATGCCGAACGCCGCGCCGGCGTTGCGGACGACCTGGAAGCGCAGCAGGTCGCCGACGACCTCGACAGAGCGGTTGTCCGGCTCCAGTTCGGCCACCACGATCAGCTTCGTGACCAGGTCGAGGGCGTAGACGAGGGCGGCCACGCCGAGGAGCACGCCGATGCGCCGGGGGCCGCGGGCCGCCGCCTCCTGCGCGCCGTCCTCCGCCTCGCCGTCCGCGTCCGGCGCGCCGGCGGCGCCGGTGCCGGTTGTGGTTTCGGTATCGGTTTCGGTATCCGCATCGGTATCGGCGGTGCCGGTGGCGTCCGGCGTGACGGCCGTGTCCTTCTCGTCCGCCGCAAAGGCCCCCGCGTCGTCCCCGCGGGGCTCGGTGGCGTCCCCGCTGATCCGCTCCGCCTCTGTCACGTGTGTGCCCTCCGGTGCGCTGACTGGGGTCGAGCGTACGACACACCCGTACGAGCCGTCGCACCACAGCCCGTAACCGCCGCCGACCGGCCCCGTCAGCGCCTCCGGCGGCCCTTCAGCGGCGCTCCTGCCGCTGCTTGCACTCCACGCACAGGGTGGCCCGCGGGAACGCCTGCATCCGCGCCTTCCCGATCGGCTTGCCGCAGGACTCGCAGCGCCCGTAGGTGCCGTCGTCCAGCCGCACCAGCGCGCGCTCGGTCTGCACCAGCCGCTCCCGGGCACCGGCGGCGAGCGCCATCTCGTGCTCGCGCGAGATGTTCTTCGTCCCCGTGTCGGCCTGGTCGTCCCCGGCGCCGCCGCCGGAGTCGCGCATCAGCCCGCTGACCGCCTCCTCGGATGCGCGGATCTCGGAGCGCAGGCTCGCGACCTCGTCCAGCAGGCCCTGGCGGGCCTCCTCGATCTCCCCGGGAGTCCAGGGGTCCTCCCCCGGACGCACGGCCAGCTCCCCCGGCTCGGCCGGGGCGGTCCCGCCCGCGGCCTCGGCGACCGGGGCCTCCACAACCTGAGTCTTCTTTGCGACCACCGTCTTGGCTCCCGTCTTCTTCCCCGGAGACGTCCTGGCGGACGTCTTCTTGGCCGCCGCCTTCTTCGCCGGCTTGCGCGCCGGGGCGGCGGCCCGTGCCGCGGTTTTCCTCGCGGGCTCGGTCCTCTCGGCCGGCGCCTTCCCGGCCGCGGCCTTCTTCGCGGGCGGCGACTTCCTCGCGCCCTGCTTCTTCACGGCCTGCTTCTTCGCAGCCTGCTTCTTCACGGCCTGCTTCTTCACGGCCTGCTTCTTCACGGCCTGCTTCCGCGGGGTCTGCTTCTTCGCCGCCCGCTCCCCCGTGGCCGCGGCCCGGCCCGAAGCGGCCTTCTTCGCGGGCCGCTGCCCGGCCGGTGCCTTCTTCGCCGGCGCCTTCTTCGCCGCCTTCTTCGACGTGGTCTTCTTGGCCGTGGCCCTCGCTGTGGACTTCTTCGCTGTGGACTTCTTCGCCGCCGGCGCGGTCTTCTTCGCAACCATGGCCGGGACCCCTTCACATATTGTGATCTTGTTCGCGAACGGTGCCGGAACGATAAATCGACACTGGGTCCGCGGCAACAGGGCACGCCATGGCTGACCGGTCTCAAAACGTTGTGCCCAGCCGCGGGCCGGGTAATCCCGGGGTTGCGCCCGCTCCGGCCGGTTCGCGGGCACTGGGCCGAACGGCCCAGTGCCCCGCCGCGGAAACCCGGTCGGCGCCGCGTACCCCGTGGCCGTACACTGTGGGCAGCGAGAGGCGTGGATGGGGAGGAGTACCTCCGTACGCAGCCGAGGAGCGACCCGGGGACGGTGCGAGCCCGGGAGGCGAGCGCGGAGCGAAGATCACCCCGGAGCCGCCGGAGGAAAGCCCCCGGGCGAGTAGAACCGGCAGCGCTGCCCCAACGAGGGGGCGGTGGGCGCGGCGCGCGCTCCGCCGTCAAGGAGGGTGGTACCGCGGGAGCCCCGGCTCTCGTCCCTCCGGTTCGGCCGTCAGCACGCCAGCCGGAGGAAGAGTCCCCGATGACCACGCCCCTGTACCGCCCGGTACCCGCCCAGGTAGACCTGCCCGCCCTCGAACACGCCGTGCTCGACTTCTGGCGCGAGCAGAAGGTCTTCGCCCGCTCCCTGGAGCAGTCCGAGGGCCGTCCCGAGTGGGTCTTCTACGAGGGCCCGCCCACCGCGAACGGCATGCCGGGCGCCCACCACATCGAGGCCCGCGTCTTCAAGGACGTCTTCCCGCGCTTTCGCACCATGCGCGGCTACCACGTGGCCCGCAAGGCCGGCTGGGACTGCCACGGGCTGCCGGTGGAGCTGGCCGTGGAGAAGGAGCTGGGCTTCAACGGCAAGCAGGACATCGAGGCGTACGGCATCGCCGAGTTCAACGACAAGTGCCGCGCCTCGGTCCAGCGGCACACGGACGCCTTCGCCGAGCTGACCGAGCGGATGGGCTACTGGGTCGACCTGGACGACGCGTACTGGACGATGAACTCCGAGTACGTGGAGTCCGTCTGGTGGTCGCTGAAGCAGATCTACGCGAAGGGCCTGCTCGTCCAGGACTACCGCGTCTCCCCCTGGTGTCCGCGCTGCGGCACCGGCCTGTCCGACCACGAGCTGGCGCAGGGGTACGAGACCGTCGTCGACCCCTCGGTCTACGTCCGCTTCCCCCTCACCTCCGGCCCGCTGGCCGGCGAGGCGGCCCTGGTCATCTGGACCACCACGCCGTTCTCGCTCACCGCCAACTTCGCCGTCGCCGCCCACCCGGACGTCACCTACGTCGTCGCCACCGACGGCAGGGAGAAGGTCGTCGTCGCCGAGCAACTGGTCGGCGCGGCGCTGGGCGAGGGCTGGGAGACCACCGGGCAGTCGTTCACCGGCGCGGAGATGGAGCGCTGGACGTACCGGCCGCCCTTCGACCTGGTCGACCTCCGGGACGCGCACTATGTGGTCAACGCCGACTACGTCACCACCGAGGACGGCACGGGCCTGGTCCACCAGGCCCCGTTCGGCGAGGACGACTTCAAGGTCTCCCGCGAGTACGGCATCGAGGTCGTCGTCCCCGTACGCGCGGACGGCACCTTCGGCGAGGAACTGCCGCTCGTCGGCGGCCAGTTCTTCAAGAAGGCCGACGAGACGCTCGTCGCCGACCTCGACGCGCGCGGCCTGCTCTTCCGCCACGAGCCGTACGAGCACAGCTACCCGCACTGCTGGCGCTGCCACACGCCGCTGATCTACTACCCGCAGCCGTCCTGGTACATCCGCACCACCCGCGTCAAGGACGCCCTCCTGCGCGAGAACGAGGGCACCGACTGGCACCCGGACTCCGTCAAGCACGGCCGCTACGGCGACTGGCTGAACAACAACGTCGACTGGGCCCTGTCCCGCAACCGTTACTGGGGCACCCCGCTGCCCATCTGGCGCTGCGCCGAGGACCACCTCACCTGCGTCGGCTCGCTGGCCGAGCTGAGCGAGCTGAGCGGCACCGACCAGTCGGGCCTGGACCCCCACCGCCCGTACATCGACGAGGTCGCCTTCCCCTGCCCCGCCGACGGCTGCACGCGGCGCGCGGAGCGGGTGCCGGAGGTCATCGACGCCTGGTACGACTCGGGCTCGATGCCCTTCGCGCAGTGGGGCTACCCGTACAGGAACAGGGAGCTGTTCGAGACCCGCTACCCCGCGCAGTTCATCTGCGAGGCCATCGACCAGACCCGCGGCTGGTTCTACACGCTGATGGCCGTCGGCACGCTCGTCTTCGACAGGTCCTCGTACGAGAACGTGGTCTGCCTCGGCCACATCCTCGCCGAGGACGGCCGCAAGATGTCCAAGCACCTGGGCAACATCCTGGAGCCCATCCCGCTGATGGACCGGCACGGGGCGGACGCCGTGCGGTGGTTCATGGCCGCCGGCGGCTCGCCCTGGGCGTCCCGGCGGGTCGGCCACGGCACGATCCAGGAGGTCGTGCGCAAGACCCTGCTGACCTACTGGAACACCGTCTCCTTCCAGGCGCTGTACGCCCGCACCGCCGGCTGGGCGCCCTCCGCGGCCGACCCGGCGCCCGCGGACCGGCCGCTGCTGGACCGCTGGCTGCTCGGCGAGCTGGACGCGCTGACGGCCCGGGTGACCGACGCCCTCGACGGCTACGACACCCAGCGCACCGGCAAGCTGCTGTCCGCCTTCGTCGACGACCTGTCGAACTGGTACGTCCGCCGCTCCCGGCGCCGCTTCTGGCAGGGCGACGCGGCGGCGCTGCGCACGCTGCACGACGTACTGGAGACGGTGACGCGGCTGCTGGCCCCGGTGGTGCCGTTCATCACCGAGCGGGTCTGGCAGGACCTGGTGGTACCCGTCGTGCCGGACGCCCCGGCCTCGGTGCACCTGGCGGCGTGGCCGGAGCCGGCCGGCCCGGACGACGTGGCCTTCGACCCGGAGCTGTCGCGGCAGATGCAGCTCGTACGGCGCCTGGTGGAGCTGGGGCGGGCCTCGCGGGCGGAGTCCGGGGTGAAGACCCGCCAGCCGCTCTCGCGGGCCCTGGTGGCCGCCACGGGCTTCGCGGCGCTGCCGGACGAGCTGCGCGCGCAGATCACCGAGGAGCTGAACGTCACCGCGCTCGCGACGCTGTCCGAGGCCACCGGCGGCGCGGCCGGCGGCTCGCTGGTCGACACCACCGCGAAGGCCAACTTCCGCGCGCTGGGCAAGCGGTTCGGCAAGCGGGTCCAGGACGTGGCGCGGGCCGTCGCGGCGGCGGACGCCGCGGCGCTGTCGGCCGCGCTGCGCGAGGGCGGCAGCGCGGCCGTGGAGGTCGACGGCGAGACGGTGGCGCTGTCCGCGGAGGAGGTCATCATCACGGAGACCCCGCGGGAGGGCTGGTCGGTGGCCTCCGACTCGGGCGCGACCGTGGCGCTGGACCTGGAGATCACGCCGGAGCTGCGCCGCGCGGGCCTGGCCCGGGACGTGATCCGGCTGGTCCAGGAGGCGCGGAAGAACTCCGGCCTGGACGTCGCGGACCGGATCCGGCTGCGCTGGTCGACGACCGACCCCGAGGTCCGGCAGGCGCTGACCGACCACGCCGGGCTGATCGCGGAGGAGGTCCTCGCGACGGACTTCGCCGCGGGCGGGGCGGACGAGGCCGCGGGCTACGGCGAGCCGTTCACGGACGAGCCGCTGTCGCTGACCTTCCGGCTCGTACGGGCCTGACCCCGGCGCACAGCGGCCCTCCCCCGCCCCCGTGGAGGCCACGGGGGCGGGGAGCCGCCCGGCCCGTACCCGATCCGCTCCCCCGACCCCGCCTCCGGCGCGAGGGCCACGGCTTCCGGAGGCGGGCACGCAAAAAGGGCCGGGCCCCGCGGCGAGCGTTCCGCGGGACCCGGCCCTTTGCGATATGCCGATGGCCGTCAGGCCGTGCTCAGTTGTCGTCCTCGTCGATGAGGAAGCCGCGCATCGGCGACGGCGGCTGCTGCATCGGACCGCCCTGCGGGCGCACCGGCGCCATGGGCTGCGTCATGGCCGGGGACATCTGCTGCTGGCTGCCGTAGGACGGGCCGCCCGGGGGCTGCCGGGTCGGCATGCCCTGCTGGCCGCCCATCGTGCCGCCGCCCATGCTCGGGGGGCCGCTCATGGCGCCGGCACCGGCCGGGGCCATCGAGGGCGCCGGCGCGGGAGCCGCCGCTGCGGGCAGCGAGGCGGCAGCCGGAGTACGGGGCGGGGCGAGCGAGTCGTCCGCCTGGTTCTCCAACTGGCGGAGCTGGGACTCCAGGTAGGACTTCAGCCGCGTGCGGTACTCGCGCTCGAAGCCGCGCAGGTCCTCGACCTTGCGCTCCAGCGTGGCGCGCGCCGACTCCAGGGAGCCCATCGCCACGCGGTGCTTCTCCTGTGCGTCCCGCTCCAGGGCGTCGGCCTTGGCGCGCGCGTCGCGCTCCAGACCCTCGGCGCGGCTGCGGGCCTCGCCGACGATCTTGTTGGCCTCGGCGCGGGCCTCGGCGATCGCCTGGTCGGCGGTCTGCTGCGCCAGCGAGAGCACCCGGGCGGCGCT
The DNA here is from genome assembly GCF_045781775.1 of Streptomyces sp. 184. NCBI lineage: Bacteria > Bacillati > Actinomycetota > Actinomycetes > Kitasatosporales > Streptomycetaceae > Streptomyces > Streptomyces sp. 184. The sequence continues at coordinate 5,735,463 of NZ_CP123230.1, forward strand.
GTCGCCGCCGACGGGGCCGCCCTGCTGCGGCCCGGGGCCGCCGTGCTGCTGGGGCGGGCCGACGTGCTGCTGCTGCTGCGGAGGGCCGCCGACGTGCTGCTGCGGCGGGCCGCCGTGCGGGGCGTGCACGGGGCCGCCCGGGCCGCCGTGACCCATCGGGCCGGGGCCGTGCGGGCCGTGACCGGGAGGACCACCGGGGCCGCCGGGGCCCATGCCACCGGGACCTGCGGGCAGCTGGGGTGCGCCGGAAGGAAGCTGAGGCGGGCCGCCCTGCGGCGGGCCCATCTGCTGCGGCGGCACCGGCTGCGGGCCCGATATGGCGGCGGGCACCGGCCCGCCGTGTCCGGGGGGACCGGGGCGGTCCTGCGGCTCGGGGCCCTTGCGCATCCCCTGGTTCTGCGCCGCGGCCCGGGTCGCCGCGGCCAGCTTGGCCCGCAGGTCCTCGTTCTCGCGGAGCAGCCGGGTCAGCTCGGCCTCGACCTCGTCGAGGAACGCGTCGACTTCGTCCTCGTCGTAGCCCTCTCGGAGTCGGACGGTCGTGAACTGCTTGTTCCGCACGTCCTCGGGGGTCAGCGGCATTTCTTCACCTCAACGTAGTCATCGGCGACATCGGCATATCGACAGTCTCCGGCCCGCTCCATCATCACCTCGCCGAGCCCACCACGGTGAGCAGGATGTAGACGATGATCATCAGGACGAAGAAGGACAGGTCCAGCGCCACGCCCCCTAGACGCAGTGGCGGAATGAACCGCCGCAGGAGCTTGAGTGGTGGATCCGTGACCGTGTAGGCGCCCTCAAGCAACACCACCATGGGCTTGCCCGGCTCCCAGGAGCGGGCGAACATGAACACGTAGTCCATGATCAACCGGAAGATCAGCACGATCAGGAAAACGAACAGCGCGATGTAGATCACTTGAAGCGCGACGTCCATCTCGCTGTGGTCCTCTCCCCTTCGCGTTCCGGCCCCACGGCCGCTCGCACAGTGTTGCTTGGCTCAGCTTTGGTTGAAGAACCCGCCCTCTGCGATGCGGGCCTTGTCCTCCGCTGTTACGTCGACGTTAGCAGGCGACAACAGGAACACCTTCTGGGTCACGCGCTCGATGCTGCCGTGCAGGCCGAAGACGAGTCCAGCCGCAAAGTCGACAAGTCGCTTGGCGTCCGTATCGTCCATCTCGGTCAAGTTCATGATCACAGGCGTGCCCTCGCGGAAGTGTTCCCCGATGGTACGTGCCTCGTTGTACGTGCGCGGGTGAAGCGTCGTGATCCGATAAGGCTCCCGCTCGGACACGACCTTGGGCATGATCACCGGCGCACTCTTCTCCAGGCTGGGACGGTCAGGTGTGATGGAAGACACGGGAGCGATTCGCCCCGAACGCCCCGATTCGGGCAGCAGTCCGGGTGAACGCCCCGCGGGCTCCCGGTCCGTGGGCCGGTCCCGCTGCGCCGGCGGATGAGCGATCGCGCGAGGCGGCTCCTCCTGCTGCGGCGGCTGCGGGGCCTGGTGGCGGTGGCGACGCTCGGGCTCGGGCTCCGGCTCGAACTCGTCGTCGGGGTCGTACCCCGGGCCGTCGTACCCATCGTCCTCCACGAGGCCGAGGTAGACCGCCATCTTGCGCATTGCGCCGGCCATGCTCTACGCCCTCCGCTCTGCGGTGGATCGGCTTTCGTCGCCAGTGACGTGATCCACGCTGCCCTGCCTGAATTGACCGGGAATGAAGCTTATTTTCTACTGTCGTCCGACTCGCTTGGCGACGTTACCGGAGCTGAGGCCGGACTCCGAGTACCGCGGTGCCGACGCGTACGTGTGTCGCTCCTGCGGAAATTGCCTCCTCAAGGTCACCGCTCATCCCTGCCGAGACCATGGTCGCAGCCGGATGCGCGGCGCGCAGGCCGGATGAGATTTCCATCAGGCGCTCGAACGCCGCCCGTTGCCGTCCCGCGTACGCCCCGGCCAGCGGCGCGACCGTCATCAGGCCGCACAGCCGCAGCCCTTGGGCCGCCGCCACCGCGTCCGCGAGCGCCGGTACGTCGGCGGGTGCGACGCCGCCGCGGTCCGCCGTCGCACCGCTGCCGGAATCCTCGCCGGACTCCGCGTCCTTGTCGAGCGCCACCTGGAGAAGGCAGCCCAGCTCGCGGCCCTCGCGCCCGGCCGCCGCGGCGAGCGCGGCGACCAGCCGGGGCCGGTCGACGGAGTGCACGTAGTCCGCGTAGCGGGCCACGGAGCGCGCCTTGTTGGTCTGCAACTGGCCGACGAAGTGCCACGTGAGGGGCGCGTCCGGGCGTACCTCCGTGCACAACGCGGCCTTGCCCGCGGCCTCCTGGTCGCGGTTCTCGGCCACGTGCCGCACGCCCAGGTCCGCGAGCAGCAGCACGTCGCTCGCCGGATAGGTCTTGGTCACGACGACGAGCGTGACCTCCTCGCGCTTGCGGCCCGCCGCGGCGCACGCACCGGCGATACGTTCCTCCACGCGCGCCAGGTTCGCCGCCAACTCGTCCCGGCGCTCCCGCTCCCCCGTCTCCGGCACCCCGTTGTCCCCCGTGACCCCGTCCATCATTCCCCGTCCAGCCAGACGTACCCGGCGTGCCGTCCCGTGGCACCTTCGCGCCGGTACGAGAAGTGGTCCCCGGACTCCAGCGTGCACACGTCCGACGTTGTGATCATTCCCACACCCAGCGCTTCCAACTGCGCCACCACACCCGCACGGATGTCCAGTGCCGGCGTCCCCCAACTCGTCGTCGCCCGCGCCGCCGGCACCTGCCCGGCGGCCTCCTCGCGCAGCGCCCCGGGGACCTCGTAGCAGCGCCCGCAGACGGCCGGCCCGAGGTGCGCGACGATCCGCGCGGGCTCGGCACCGAGCCCGGTCATCGCCTCGACCGCCGCCCCGGCCACCCCGGCGACCATGCCGGGCCGCCCGGCGTGCGCGGCGCCCGCCACCCCGGCGGCGGGGTCGGCGAGGAGCAGCGGTACGCAGTCGGCGCCGCGGGCGGCGAGCGGGACGCCGCGGGCCCGGGTGACGACGGCGTCCACGGCGGGCGGGGGCGCGTCGCCCCAGGGCCCGTCGACGACGGCGACGTCGCGGCCGTGGACCTGGTGCATCCACACGACCCGCGCGGGCTCCACCCCGAGCGAGCGGGCGGCGCGTTCGCGGTTGGCCGCTACCGCCGTCGGGTCGTCGGCGCCCACGGCCCCGCCGAGGTTCAGCTCCGCGTACGGAGCGGCGCTCACGCCGCCCCACCTGTCGGTGAAGGCGAAGTGAGCGCCGCCTGTCGTGTATGTCTGCCCTATCACGGGTCGTACGTTACGTGATCAACCCGCCGGTCACTTCAGGAAGTCCGGCACGTCCAGCTCCTCGGCCTCGCTGTCCTGGTACGGCCGGGCCGCGGGCACCTGCGGCGTGGCGGCCGGCGGCGGGGGCGCCGGGGTGCCGTCCTCGCCGCTGTCGCCGGACAGGGAGCCCAGGCCGCTGAACGCGGGGCGCTCAGGCTCCGTGGACCGGACGGCGGACCCGGCGTCGGCGACCGACTCGGCCGGGGCGTCGTCGCGCCCGCTGTACGAGCCGAGGACCTTGTCCCGGTTCTTCGAGGGCAGTTGGCCGCCGTCGAACCCGGCGGCGATGACCGTGACCCGCACCTCGTCGCCGAGGGCGTCGTCGATCACCGCGCCGAAGATGATGTTCGCCTCCGGGTGGGCCGCCTCGCTGACCAGTTGGGCCGCCTCGTTGATCTCGAAGAGGCCGAGGTCCGAGCCGCCGGAGATGGACAGCAGCACGCCGCGGGCGCCGTCGATGGACGCCTCCAGCAGCGGCGAGGAGATCGCCATCTCGGCCGCGGCCACGGCGCGGTCGTCGCCGCGCGCCGAGCCGATGCCCATCAGCGCCGAACCCGCCTCCGACATCACGGACTTGACGTCCGCGAAGTCCAGGTTGATCAGGCCCGGCGTGGTGATCAGGTCGGTGATGCCCTGGACGCCGGAGAGCAGCACCTGGTCCGCGGAGCGGAAGGCGTCGAGAACGCTGACCTGGCGGTCGGAGATCGACAGCAGCCGGTCGTTGGGGATGACGATGAGGGTGTCGACCTCGTCGCGCAGCGCGGCGATGCCGTCCTCGGCCTGGTTGGCGCGGCGCCGGCCCTCGAAGGTGAACGGGCGGGTCACGACGCCGATGGTGAGCGCGCCCAGGGAGCGGGCGATGTTCGCCACGACGGGTGCGCCTCCCGTGCCGGTGCCGCCCCCCTCGCCGGCGGTGACGAAGACCATGTCGGCACCCTTGAGCACCTCCTCGATCTCCTCCCGGTGGTCCTCGGCGGCCTTGCGGCCGACATCCGGGTTCGCTCCCGCGCCGAGTCCGCGGGTCAGCTCGCGACCGACGTCGAGCTTGACGTCCGCGTCGCTCATCAGCAGTGCCTGCGCGTCGGTGTTGATCGCGATGAACTCGACGCCCTTGAGACCGACCTCGATCATCCTGTTGATGGCGTTGACGCCACCGCCGCCGATACCGACGACCTTGATGACCGCGAGGTAGTTCTGTGGTGCTGCCACGTCGAAGGCCTCTCGCCTCGAGTTACGTCTGCCGTTTGTGGGGGTCCCCGAACGCCGGTCGAACCCTAAGCGTGAAGTTTAGGGTTACCACAGCGTCCCGTACCTGGACTCTTGGAACGAGACACTAAGTCGACAAGGCTTCCGCGTTCAATGAACACGCCGAACCTCCCGTTTTTCTTTTCACCCTATGTGATCAGGCGTTGCGACCCCTCACGGGGGGTCTGAACTGCGCATATGTACGTCAACTCGCCGACGCCGCCGGGGCGCTGGGAACACTGACGTCGAAGTACCGCGCATCGCGCTCCGCTTTCATGACCGCAGCAAGCGCCTTCGACTTCGCGCCACCGCGCTCCGCGCTGCCCCACAGCACCGTCCGTCCGCCGGTCAGCTCCAACGTGACGGAGTCATATGAACGGACAAGGATGGTACGGGTGTCACGGCGCACGCTCTCGGAGAGCGCACCCGCGACCCGTACCGCACTCTCGCGCAGCCGCTGCCGGCCGAAGCGGTCCAGGCTCGGCGAGTCCGCGACCCGCATCTCCGCCATCGGCACGTTCTCGGGTGCCGTACGCACCGTGGCGAACCGCACACCCCCGTCGTCGACTTCCACGAATGTCTCCCCCTTGCGCAACAGCACCGCGGGCTTCCGCTCGGTGACCTTCACCGTGATCCGGTGCGGCCAGACCCGGTCGACGTCGACGGTGTCGATACGCCGCAACTCCGCCGCCAGCCGCGCCTCGACCGCGGCGGTGTCGACGGTGGCCATCGGCGCCCCCTCAAAGACCCCGGCGGCGTCCAGCACCTCGCCGGTGCTCAGCACGTCCGTGCCGGAGACCGTCACCTGTTCCACCCGCAGCCAGTTCGAGCCGTACAGGGCCCAGCCGGAGAACCCGCCGAGCACGACCGCCGCGAGCAGCGCGGCGAGCAGCACCCGGCGGCTCGGCAGCCGCAGCTTCCGGGTCCGGCGCCCGGCCGGCCGCCCGGCGGCGGGCGGACGGCCGGGCCCGGCGCCCGCGCCGCGCTCCTCGCGGCCGGCCGCCGCCTTCTCGCGGACCGCTCCGGCCATCCCCGTACCCCCTGCCTGGTGTGGTGAGATCGGAGACCTATGATCCCCGCCGGCCGTCCACAGCCTGGTACACCATGCCGACGAGGAGTTCGTCGGCATCCCTCCGGCCGAACTCCGCGGCGGCCCAGGACATCTCGTGCAGCCGCTGGCGGTTGGTGAGCACGGGCAGCACCTGCCGGCGCACCCAATCCGCCGTCAGCTCCGCGTCGTCGACGAGCAGCCCGCCGCCGGCCTTGACGACCGGCTGGGCGTTGAGCCGCTGCTCGCCGTTGCCGATGGGCAGCGGGACGTACGCGGCCGGGAGCCCGACCGCGGAGAGTTCGGCGACCGTCATCGCGCCGGCGCGGCAGAGCATCATGTCGGCGGCGGCGTAGGCGAGATCCATCCGGTCCACGTAGGGCACCGGAACGTACGGCGGCATGCCGGGCATATTGTCGACCTGCGGCAGCTCGTTCTTCGGCCCGACGACGTGCAGGATCTGCACGCCGGAGCGCTGGAGGTACGGCGCCACCGACTCGACGACCTCGTTCAGCCGCCGCGCGCCCTGCGAGCCGCCGGAGACCAGCAGCGTCGGCAGGTTGGGGTTGAGCCCGAACGCGGCGCACGCCTCGGGGTGCACCGCGCCGCGGTCCAGGGTGGCGATGGAGCGGCGCAGCGGGATGCCGATGTAGTTCGCGTGCCGCAGCTTGCTGTCGGGCGTGGAGACGGCGACGAGCTTCGTGTAGCGCGAGCCGATCTTGTTGGCAAGCCCGGGGCGGGCGTTGGCCTCGTGCACCACGATCGGCACGCCGCGGCGCTTGGCCGCCAGATAGCCCGGGAGGGCCACGTAGCCGCCGAAGCCGACGACGCAGTCCGCCTTCGTACGCTCCAGCACCTCCTCGGCCGCCCTGATGGTCCCGCGCAGCCGTCCTGGGACGGTGATCAGCTCGGGTGTGGGCTTGCGTGGCAGGGGGACCGCGGGGATCAGCGCCAGTTCGTAGCCGCGCTCCGGGACCAGCCTGGTCTCGAGGCCGCGCTCGGTACCGAGCGCCGTGATGCCCACCGTCGGGTCCTGCCTGCGCAGGGCGTCGGCGAGGGCGAGCGCGGGCTCGATGTGGCCGGCGGTCCCCCCGCCGGCGAGTACGACATGCACCGAATTTCACCGCTCTCCGCGACGGCCGCCCGCCGGCGGTCCGTCACCTTGTTTTCCTGGCTGTCCTGGCTGTCCTGGCTCTGTTTGCCGTGCTCTCCGGTCTTTTTCCGGCGAGCACCCTTCTAGCAGACTGAAGCACCCCCGCGGGCCGCATGGCCAGCGCCGCCCGGGCCGCCGGTTCCTCGCGCGCGAACGCGATCAGCAACCCCACGGCGAACATCGCCGGCAGCAGGGCGGAGCCTCCGTAGGAGAACAGCGGGAGCGGGACGCCGGCGATGGGCAGCAGTCCCAGGACCGCCCCGACGTTGATCACGACCTGCGCCATGATCCAGGCGGTCACGCCCCCCGCGGCATACCTTACGAAGGCGTCCTCCGTACGTCCGGCCACGCGGATACCCGCATAGCCTAGAGCCGCAAAGAGTGCCAGCACCGACAGCGTCCCCGCCAGGCCGAGTTCCTCCCCGGTCACGGCGAAGATGAAGTCGGTGTGCGGTTCCGGGAGTTCGCCCCATTTTTCCATACTCGCGCCGAGGCCCGAGCCGAACCAGCCGCCGGAGGCGAGCGCGTAGATGCCGTGCAGGCCCTGCCAGCAGATGTCGCCGGGGCCCGGTTCCGTGGCGCCGATGCAGCGCAGCCGGTCCATGCGGTGCGGGCTGGAGGTGAACAGCACCACGGTCAGCGTCGCGCCGACCGCGATGACGGTGGCGAACAGCCGGGTCGGGGCGCCTGCCACCCACAGCAGGCCCAGCAGGATGGCGCCCAGGATCATCGCGGTACCCATGTCGCCGCCGAGCATGATGAGACCGAGCAGCAGCAGCGCCACGGGCACCAGCGGCACCAGCATGTGCTTCCACTGGGTGAGCAGCTTCTTGTCCTGTTTACGCGCCAGCAGGTCGGCGCCCCACATCACCAGCGCCAGCTTGCCGAACTCGCTGGGCTGCAACTGGAACGGGCCGCCGAAGTTCAGCCAGTTGGTGTTGCCGTTGACCGACTGCCCTATCCCCGGCACCTGCACCAGGGCCATCAGGAAGAGCGACATCGCCAGCATCGGGTACGCCAGCGCGCGGTGCAGCCGGATCGGCATCCGGGAGGCGGCGAGCAGCAGCACGGTGCCGAGGGCGGCGGCGACGAGCTGCTTGCGGAAGTAGTACGTGGACGCCAGGCCGCTGTTGAGCGCCTCGATCTGGGAGGCGGAGAAGACCATCACCAGGCCCAGCACGGTGATCAGCAGACTGCCGCCGAGCAGCAGGTAGTACGCGGTCAGCGGCCGGTCCCAGGCCCGGCGCACCCGGCGCGCGAGCCGGCGCAGCCCGTCGGGCCCCGCGCCCGGGCGGCGGCCGGAACGGGCCGCGGGGACGGCGCCGGACGTGCCGCGGCCCTTGCGTGCGGGCCGCGGCGGGCTCTTCGACGCCGCGCCGCCCGCGGCGGCGGGCCGCCGCGCGCGCCGCTCCTGGTCCGCTCTGCTCATCGGCCGTCTCCTCGCTGGCACCGCACTCCGCCCATGGGCAACGAGGTTGCCACGCCGACGCCCCGCCGGGGGGCACGACGCGACGGTACGCCGGTCACATCGGGTCGGCGGGGTCCGGCACCGGGCCGGAGGCGAGTTCGCGCACCGCGGCGGCGAAGACCTCGCCGCGGACGTTGTAGTTCGTGAACATGTCCATCGACGCGCAGGCCGGCGCCAGCAGCACGGTGTCGCCCTCCCGGGCCAGCCGCGCCGCCTCGGCGACGGCCGCCGCCATCGCCCCGTCGTCCGTCCGGTCCAGGTCCACCACGGGCACCCCGGGCGCGTGCCGCGCCAGGGCGGCGGCGATCAGCGCCCGGTCCCGGCCGATCAGCACGGCGCCGCGCAGCCGCTTCGCCGCGCCCGCGACGAGGTCGTCGAAGGTGGCACCCTTGGCCAGCCCGCCGGCGATCCACACGATGCCGTCGTACGCCGCCAGCGAGGCTTCGGTGGCGTGGGTGTTGGTGGCCTTGGAGTCGTCCACGTACGTCACGCCGCCGACTTCGGCGACCCGTTCGATGCGGTGCGGCTCGGGGCGGAAGGCGCGCAGCCCCTCGCGTACGGCCGCGGGTTCGACGCCGTACGCGCGCGCGAGGGCGGCGGCGGCGAGGGCGTTGGCGACGTTGTGCGGGGCGGGCGGCTGGACGTCGGTGACGCCTGCCAGCTCCTGCGCCGTGCGCTGCGGGTCGGGCACGAACGCCCGGTCCACCAGCAGCCCGTCGACCACGCCGAGCTGCCCGGGGGCCGGGGCGCCGAGGGTGAACCCGACCGCCCGGCAGCCCTCCTCGACGTCGGCCTTGCGCACCAGTTCCTCGGTGGCCGGGTCGGCGGCGTTGTAGACGCACGCCACGCGGTTGCCCTCGTAGACGCGGCCCTTGTCGGCGGCGTACGCCTCCATGGAGCCGTGCCAGTCGAGGTGGTCGGGTGCGAGGTTGAGGACGGCGGCGGAGTGGGCGCGTACGGACGGCGCCCAGTGGAGCTGGTAGCTGGACAGCTCGACGGCGAGCACGTCGAGGTCCGCGTACGGGCCGTGGCCGGTGACGACGTCGACCAGCGGGACGCCGATGTTGCCGACGGCGGCGGTGCGCAGCCCGGCCGCGGTGAGCATGGCGGCGAGCATCTTCACGGCGGTGGTCTTGCCGTTGGTGCCGGTGATCGCGAGCCAGTCGGCTGGCGGGCGGCCGGTCGGCGAGGTGCCGCGCAGCCGCCAGGCCAGCTCGACGTCGCCCCACACCGGCACGCCGGCCGCCGCCGCGGCGGCGAACAGCGGGGCGGTGGGCTTCCACCCGGGCGTGGTGACGACCAGCTCCGTACCCTCGGGCAGTGTGTCGCCGTCGCCGAGGCGCACGGTCACGCCCAGCGGCGCCAGCTCCGCGGCCTGCGCCCGGGCCCGCGCGTGGTCGGCGCCGTCGACGACGGTGACCTCCGCACCGAGCCGGTGCAGCGCGCGGGCGGCGGGCCCGCCGCTGACCCCGAGCCCGGCGACGGTCACGCGCCGGCCGTCGAACTCGTTCATCCCGGCTCCCCGCAGCCGCCCGGGCCGCTCACCGTCTGGCCGCCCAGCCGGCGTAGAAGAGGCCGAGGCCGACGATCACGCACATGCCCTGGATGATCCAGAATCTGACCACCACGAGCACTTCGCTCCAGCCCTTCAGTTCGAAGTGATGCTGGAGTGGAGCCATTCTGAAGACCCGTTTCCCGGTCATCCGGAACGACCCGACCTGGATCACCACGGACAGGGTGATGAGGACGAACAGGCCACCGAGGATGGCCAGGAGCAGTTCGGTGCGGGAGGCGATGGCCAGGCCCGCGAGCGCGCCGCCCAGGGCCAGCGAGCCGGTGTCGCCCATGAAGATCTTCGCGGGCGAGGTGTTCCACCACAGGAAGCCGAAGCAGGCGCCCATCAGCGCGGAGGCCACGACGGCGAGGTCGAGCGGATCTCGTACGTCGTAGCAGGCGGCCGGGTTCGTCAGGGTGTCGGCGTTGATGCAGGACTCCTGGTACTGCCACACGCCGATGAAGACGTACGCGCCGAAGACCATCACCGAGGCGCCGGTGGCCAGGCCGTCCAGGCCGTCGGTGAGGTTCACGCCGTTCGACATCGCCAGGATCATGAACAGCGCCCAGATGACGAAGAGCACCGGCCCGATCGACCAGCCGAAGTCCTGGGTGAAGGACAGCTTCGTGGACGCGGGCGTCAGCTCGCGGTGGTCCTCGAAGTTCAGCGAGAGCACCGCGAAGGCGATGCCGACGGTGAACTGTCCGAGCATCTTCGCCTTGGCCCGCAGGCCCAGGCTGCGCTGCTTGATGATCTTGATGTAGTCGTCGAGGAAGCCGACCAGGCCCAGGCCGGCCATCAGGAAGAGCACCAGCAGCCCGGAGTACGTCGGCGAACTGCTGGTGACGACCTTGGTGATCGCGTACGCGACGATCGTGGCCAGGATGAACGCGATGCCGCCCATGCTGGGCGTGCCGCGCTTGCTGTGGTGGGCCTGCGGCCCGTCGTCCCGGATGTACTGGCCGTAGCCCCGCCGGGCGAGGAGCTTGATCAGCAGCGGGGTGCCGAGGAGGGAGAGGAGGAGCCCGAGGGCCCCGGAGAAGAGGATCTGCCTCATCGGGCGGCGCCCTCCTCGAGCAGCGCTTCCGCCACGCGCCACAGTGCCTCTGATCTGGACGCCTTGACGAGCACGACATCTCCCGGCCGCAGCTCGCCGCGCATCAGGTCGACAGCCGCGTCGACGTCGGACACGTGCACCGACTCCTCACCCCACGAACCCTCGTTCTTCGCGCCCATGTCCAGCCAGGCGGCCTCCTGCCGGCCCACTGCCACGAGCTTGCTGATGCCCAGGCGGACGGCCAGCCGGCCCACGCCGTCGTGCTCGACCATGGCGTGGTCTCCCAGCTCGGCCATCGCGCCCAGCACGGCGAACGTCCGGCCCCCCGGCGCCGTGCTGCCCCGTCCCATGGCGGCGAGCGCGCGCAGCGCGGCCCGCGTGGACTCGGGGTTGGCGTTGTACGCGTCGTTGACGACCGTCACGCCGTCCGGCCGCCGCCTGACCTCCATGCGCCGGCCCGACAGCGCCTCGGCGGCGGAGAGCGCCTCGGCGATCTCCGCCGGGGGCATGCCCAGCTCGTGCGCGACGGCGGCGGCGGCAAGCGCGTTCGACACGTGGTGCTCACCGTACAGGCGCATGATCACACCGGCGCTGCCGGCGGGCGTGTGCAGGGTGAATTCCGGCCGTCCGTCCTCGGTGAGGACGACGTCCGCGGCCCGTACGTCCGCCTCGGGCGCCTCGCCGTAGGAGACGGTACGGGCCCGGGTGCGGGACGCCATCGCGCGGACGAGGGGGTCGTCGGCGTTGAGCACCGCGACCCCGCCCTCGGCCCCCGGCGGCAGCGCCTCGACCAGCTCGCCCTTGGCCTGCGCGATCTGCTCCCGGCCGCCGAACTCGCCGATGTGCGCGGTGCCGACGTTCAGGACGAGCCCGATCCGCGGCGGCGTCACCTCGGCCAGCTCGCGGATGTGGCCGAGGCCGCGCGCGCCCATCTCCAGCAGCAGGTACCGGGTGTCGGCGGCGGCCTGGAGGGCCGTGACGGGATGGCCGATCTCGTTGTTGAACGACCCGTGGGTGTAGACCGTCGGGCCGAGGCGCTGGAGCAGTTGGGCGAGCAGGTCCTTGGTGGACGTCTTGCCCGAGGAGCCGGTGAGCGCGATGAGCGCGGTGAGCGAGCCGCCGAGGCGGGCGACGACGTGCTTCGCCAGGGCGCTGAGCGCCGGGGGCACGGAGTCGACCACGACGGTCGGCACGCCCTCGACGGGGCGGGTGCCCAGGACGCCGGTGGCGCCGGCCGCCACCGCGCGGGCGGCGTAGTCGTGCCCGTCGACGTGCTCGCCGGTGAAGGCGGCGAACAGGCTGCCCGGTTCCGCCTGCCGCGAGTCGATCACCACCGGGCGGGTGACCAGCGCCTGCGGGTCCGCCGCGCCGTGCAGCTCGCCACCGGTCAGGTCGGCGACCTCGGCGAGGCTGAGCGGAATCACCGTACGCCTCCGGCGGGGTCGGCGGAGTCCGCGTGCTCCTGGCCCGCGGTGCCTGCGGCCGGGCCCCGGCGGAGCGCCTTGCGCAGCTCGTCGCGGTCGTCGAAGGGGCGTACGACACCGGCGGTGTCCTGGCCCTGCTCGTGGCCCTTGCCCGCGACGAGGACCGTGTCGCCGGCGCCGGCGCGGCCCACCGCGATGGCGATGGCGCCCGCCCGGTCGGACTCGACCAGCACGTCGCCGCGCTCGTAGACCGGCACCTCGGCGGCGCCGGCGAGCATCGCGGCGAGGATCGCGAGGGGGTCCTCGGAGCGGGGGTTGTCGGAGGTGAGCACCGCGGTGTCGGCGAGCCGGGCGGCGGCGGCGCCCATGGGGCCGCGCTTGTGCGGGTCGCGGTCGCCGCCGCAGCCGACGACGACGTGCAGCCGGTTCTCGGTGACCTTGCGCAGCGCGCGCAGCACGGACTCCAGCGCGTCGGGCTTGTGGGCGTAGTCGACGACGGCGAGGTAGCCCTGCCCCGCGTCGACCCGCTCCAGCCGCCCCGGCACGCCCGGCACGGCGGCCACGCCGCCCGCGGCGGTGGCCGGGTCGACGCCCGCGGTGACGAGCGCGGCGATGGCGGCCAGGGTGTTGGAGACGTTGAACGTGCCGGGCAGCGGCGCCTCGGCGGGGACCGCGATGCCGCCCGGGCCGATCGCGGTGAACGCGGAGCCGAGCACGCCGATCTCCACGTCCTCGGCGCGCCAGTCGGCGTCCGGGTGGCCCTCGGCGGAGTACGTGGTGACGGGGTAGCTGCCGCCGCCGTAGGGGGCCGCGGCCTCCTCGGCCAGGCGCGCCCCGTACTCGTCGTCGATGTTGACGACGCCCGCCCGCGACCGGGCCGGCGTGAAGAGCTGCGACTTCGCCCGGAAGTAGTCCTCCATGTCGGTGTGGAAGTCCAGGTGCTCCGGGCTGAGGTTGGTGAAGACGGCGACGTCGAAGACGACGCCGTCGACCCGGCCGAGCACCAGCGCGTGGCTGGAGACCTCCATCGCCACCGACGCCACGCCGCGCTGCCGCATGACGGCGAAGAGCGCCTGGAGGTCCGTCGCCTCCGGCGTGGTCCGCTCCGACTTCAGCCGCTCGTCGCCGATGCGCGTCTCGACGGTGCCGATGAGGCCGGTGAGCCCGTCGCCGGCCTTCTCGGCCGCGGCCCGCAGCCCGCCCTCGACGAGGTACGCGGTCGTGGTCTTGCCCGACGTGCCGGTGACCCCGATCTGGAGCAGGTCCCGGCCGGGCTGCCCGTAGACCGCCGCGGCCAGCTCCCCCATCCGGCCCCGCGGGTCGCCGGAGACCAGCACCGGCAGCCCGGTGCCGGCGGCCCGCTCCATCCCCGCCGGGTCGGTGAGCACCGCGGCGGCGCCGCGGTCGGCGGCCTGGGCGGCGAAGTCGGCGCCGTGCAGCCGGGCGCCGGGCAGCGCCGCGTAGACGTCGCCGGGGCGGACGGCGCGGGAGTCGTGGGTGATGCCGGTGACGGTGACGCCCTTGGCCTCCCCGCTGACACCGGTGCCCAGCCGGTCGGCCAGATCCGTGAGCGGTACGGGGCGGACCTCGGCGGGGCGGGGCGCCCCCGGATGTTTCGCCGGGGGGCCCGATGCTTCCTGGGAGGACTGATCGGGGTGGGGCACGGCGGGCAGCGTACCGGGCCCGCCTGCCGCACCGCCAAGCCAGGGGGGCCGCGGTTCGCGGTTCCCCGGATCGTCCGTGATTGTGCTCACTGCGCAGGTCCGATCTTTCAGTTCTTATCGGCCATCGGCCGCTTCGCCGGCCCCCGTACCGTCGGTGCCGGCGCCGAACGTGACCGGCATCGGCGGTGCCTCGATGCCCGTGGGCGGCACCTGGAGCGTCTTGAGCGCGAACTCCATGACCTTCTTGTAGACGGGGCCGCAGATCTGGCCGCCGAAGTAGCTGCCCTCGGTGGGGTTCTGGATCGCGCAGTACACGGTCACGCGCGGCGCGTCGGCGGGGGCGAAGCCCGCGAACGAGGCGGTGTAGCCGCTGTAGCGGCCGGTCTGCGGATCCACCCTGTTGGAGGTGCCGGTCTTGCCTGCCGCGCGGTAGCCGGGGATACGGGCCTTCACGCCGGTGCCCTGCTCGTCGTCCACGACGGACTCCAGCATCCGGGACAGGGTCCTGGCCGTCTTCTTGCCGACGACGCGGTTTTTGTCCGGCTCGGGCGCGGGGTCGAAGCGGCCGTCGGGGCCGCGGCTGCCGCGCACGAGGGTGGGCTCGATCCGTACGCCGCCGTTGGCGACGGTGGAGTACACGGAGGCGGCCTGCATGGCGTTCACGGACAGGCCCTGGCCGAACGGGATCGTGTACTGCTGCGCCGCGTCCCACTCGGCCGCGGGCTTCAGCAGGCCCGGGGTCTCGCCGGCGACGCCGAGGCCGCTGCGCCGGCCGAGGCCGAAGTCGCTGAGGTAGGAGTGGAGGACCTTGTTGGCCTGCCGCTGGTTCTTCCCGAGCTGCTCGACGGCGAGGATCGTGCCGATGTTGCTGGACTTGGCGAGCACGCCGTTGAGCGTGAGGTACCAGGTCGGGTGCTCGACGTCGTCGTGGAAGGCGTGGCCGCCGCGGGGCAGCACGCCGGGCACGGTGACGCGGGTGTCGGGGGTGGCGGCGCCCTCTTCGAGCACGGCGGCCATGGAGATGACCTTGTTGACGCTGCCGGGCTCGTACGCGTCCTCCAGGGCCGGGTTGCCCAGGGTGCCGGGCGTGGCGGCGGAGAGGTCGTTGGGGTCGAAGCCGGGGGCGTTGGCCATGGCGAGGATCTCGCCGGTGCGGGTGTCCTGCACGATGACGTAGCCGCGGTCCGCCTCGGAGGCGTCGACCTGCTTCTCGATGGCGGTCTGGGCCGCCCACTGGATGTCGCGGTCGATGGTCAGCTCGACGTCGGAGCCGGGTTCTGCGGGGTTCTCCTCGGCGTCCGCGGTGGGGATGCGGCGGCCGGCGGACTGGGCGTAGACGAGCTTGCCGTCCTTGCCGGCGAGGAGCTTGTCGTGCTGCCGCTCGACGCCCCCGCCGCCGTCGCCCTCGGCGTTGACGAAGCCCAGTATTCCGGCGGCCAGGTCGCCGTTCGGATAGACGCGCTTGCTCCGCTCCTCGGCGAACACCCCGCCGAGGACGTCCGGCCGCCCGCCCGCCGCCTCGCGCTCGGCCGACTCGGACTTCAGCTTCTTGATCTCGTCCCAGACCTGCGGGGTGCGCATCGAGGCGAGCTTCACGTAGCGCGAGCCGGGCGTGGCGAGCTTGTCCGCCAGCTCCTCCGGGTCCGCCTCCAGCACGGGCGCCAGCACTTCGGCGGCCCGCCGCGGGGCGTCCTTGACGTCGGCCTGCTTGCGCGTGAAGAGGTACGGGTCGGCGGTGATGTCGTACGCGTCGACCGTGGTGGCCAGCTCGACGCCGTTGCGGTCGGTGATGACGCCGCGCTCGGCGCTGAGGGTCATCGGCACGTACCGGTTGACCTGGGCCTTCTCCGAGTACTCACCGGCATCGACAGCCTGGACCTGGAGCAGCCTGGCGGTGAAGACCAGCAGCAGGAGGGTCAGGCCGACGCTGACGAGGCGCAGCCGGGGGCGGGGCGAGGCGAGCCGGATCCGCGGGCCACCGCCGGCGGGGCGGCGGGGGACTGCCGTACGGGGGGCGGCGCGGGTGGCCGCCCGGGTACGGGGCCGGGCGCCCCCGGCGCCGCGCGCGGGGCGGGGTACGCGGCGGCGCGGAGGGCCGCCGGGGCCGTCGCCGTCGCCGGAGGTGCTGCCGGAGCCGCGGGTCGTCACGGTGCCTCCTCGGCGGGCGGTGCGACGGGCGGCGCGGCGGAGGGGGAGGCCCCGGGTACGGGGGGCGCGGGCGTCCCGGCCGCCGCGGCTTCCGCCGCCTGGTCCGCCAGGTCCGCCCGGTCCGCCTCGTCTGCCGTATCCGCCTTATCTGCCCTGTTCGCCTTCTCCGCTTCTTCCTTTTCCTTCTCTGCCTTCGAATCCGCCTTCGGATTCGAAGGCAGATTCGGCTTCGGCTCCGCGGCCTCCGCCGGGCTCGGCGCCGGCGGCGGGGGCCCGGTCGCCGTCCACGGCTCGCCCCTGACGTCGCCCTCCGGCGTGAGGAAGACCGGCGGCCCGCCCGGCACCATGCCCAGCTCCCGGGCCCGCTGCTCCAGCGCGTCCGGCGCCGACCGCTCCTCCACCTCCTCGCGCAGCCGCTGCTCCTCGTCCGTGAGCCGCGTCGTCTCCTTCTTGAGGTTGCCGACCCGGAAGGAGCCCTGGTTGACCGCCGCGTTGAGCAGCAGCAGCGCCAGCAGGCCCGCGCCGAGCAGCAGCACCACGAGCAGGACGAACGGCGTGCGCGCCGCCGAGCTGCCGCCCAGCAGCCGGGCGCCGCCCTCGCGCGGGAACGCGATCCTCGGCCGCCTCACGGCGCACCCGCTCCGCTCCGGCTCACACGTCCTCCCGGATCCGCTCCGCCGCCCGCAGCCGCGCGGGGGCGGCCCTGCGGTTCTCCGCGATCTCCTCCTCCGCCGGCAGCTCCGCGCCGCGGGTGAGCAGCCGCAGCCGCGGCTGGTGGTGCTCCGGCACCACCGGCAGCCCGGGCGGCGCGGTGTTCGCGGCGCCGGCCGCGAGCACCCGCTTGACGAGCCGATCCTCCAGCGACTGGTACGCCAGCACGGCGATCCGCCCGCCGACGGCCAGCGCCGCGACGGCCGCGGGCACGGCCCGTTCGAGAACGGCCAGCTCGCCGTTGACCTCGATGCGCAGCGCCTGGAACGTGCGCTTGGCCGGATTGCCGCCGGTGCGCTTGGCGGCCTGCGGCAGCGCCGCGCGGATCACCTCGACCAGCCGTGCGCTGCGCGCGAACGGCTCCTTCTGCCGCTCCCGGACCACGGCCTCGACGATGCGCCGGGCCTGCTTCTCCTCGCCGTACGCGCGCAGGATGCGCACCAGCTCGCCGGGCCGGTACGTGTTCAGCACCTCGGCGGCGCTCACGCCCCGGGTCTGGTCCATCCGCATGTCCAGCGGCGCGTCCTGCGCGTACGCGAAGCCGCGCTCGGCCTCGTCCAGTTGCATCGAGGACACGCCCAGGTCGAACAGCACGCCCTGGACGGGCCCGGTCTCCAGCTTGTCGAGCACGGCGGGCAGCTCGTCGTAGACCGCGTGCACCAGCGTCACCCGCCCGGTGTACGGGGCGAGCCGGCGGCCGGCCAGCTCCAGGGCGGCGGGGTCGCGGTCCAGCCCGACCAGCCGCAGCCCGGGGTGGGCGGCGAGCAGCGCCTCGCTGTGGCCGCCGAGGCCCAGCGTGCAGTCGACGGCCACCGCGCCCGGCGCGGACAGCGCCGGCGCCAGCAGCTCGGTGGTGCGGTGGAGCATGACGGGGACGTGGACAGCGGCGCGTGCGTCGTTCACGGTGCCGCCTCCTGTCCCGCCCGTACGCCGAAAGGGGAGCGGCCGCTGCCGCCCTGCGGCGGCGCCGGCCGGGCCCGGAGCGGGCCGCCGGCCGCGCGGGCGACGGGCGAACCGCATGAAAGAACCGCATGAAAGGGGGCGCCACGGCTCCCACTTCGCGTCACTTTAGCCCACTGCACCCCGCGGTCGGTCAAGCACCGAAGGCGCGCCCCCGTCCCGGTGGCGGGCGCGGACGGCGCGAATTGCTCCCTGTGGGCTACCTCACCCGGACCGGGCAGCGGCGCCGCGGCCCGGATACGGTCATAGGCATGACGCCCGCTGAGAGCACGTCGTCCGGCACGGACGCCCTCGCCCCGACCGTCACCGACCGGCTGGTGGCCGCCAACCGCGGCTACGCGGGCGGCTTCGACGACCCCGGTATGGACGCCCGCCCCGTACTGCGGGTGGCCGTGGTCGCCTGCATGGACGCGCGGCTGGACCTGCACGCCGCACTCGGCCTGGAGCTGGGCGACTGCCACACGATCCGCAACGCCGGCGGTGTGGTCACCGACGACACCATCCGCTCGCTGACCATCAGCCAGCGCGCCCTGGGCACCCGCAGCGTGGTGCTGATCCACCACACCGACTGCGGCCTGCTCAGCATCACCGAGGAGTTCCGCTTCGAGCTGGAGGCCGAGGTCGGCCAGCGGCCGGCGTGGTCGGTGGAGTCGTTCCGCGACCTGGACCAGGACGTGCGCCAGTCCATCCGCCGGGTGGAGACCTCCCCGTTCCTCCTGCACACCGACGACGTGCGAGGCTTCGTGTTCGACGTGCGCACGGGGCTGCTCCGCGAGGTGTCCGCGGAGCAAATCACGGCGGGCGACTGACGAAACCGGCATTCGGCAGCAAGAATGCGGGGGTGGGGGCCTCGATGGCACCGTCCTGCGACAACCGCAGCGGCGGCGCGTACGCGGCACCACGGTATCGGGGAGGGCCGGACCGCGACCGCGGCGCACGGCCCGTGCGACGGGCCGAGGAGGGCCGGTGACGACGTATGACGAGCGAGCGAGCCTCAGCGATCTGACCAGTACCGCGGACGATGTCCGGCGGTCGGTGGAGAGCGTGATCGAGGGCAAGCCCGAGGCGGTCCGGTTGTCGCTGACCGTCCTGCTCGCCGAGGGCCACCTGCTGATCGAGGACGTGCCGGGCGTCGGGAAGACCATGCTGGCCAAGGCCCTGGCGAAGTCGATCGACTGCTCCGTGCGGCGCATCCAGTTCACGCCGGACCTGCTGCCCTCCGACATCACCGGCGTGAGCGTCTACGACCAGCAGCGCCGCGACTTCGAGTTCAAGCCCGGCGCAATCTTCGCCCAGATCGTCATCGGCGACGAGATCAACCGGGCCTCCCCCAAGACGCAGTCGGCGCTGCTGGAGTCGATGGAGGAGCGGCAGGTCACCATCGACACCCAGACCTACGAGCTGCCCAGCCCGTTCATGGTGGTCGCCACCCAGAACCCCATCGAGATGGAGGGCACGTACCCGCTGCCCGAGGCCCAGCGCGACCGCTTCATGGCCCGGCTGTCCATCGGCTACCCCAGCGCGGAGGCGGAGCTGGAGATGCTGGACGTGCACGGCGGGATCTCCCCGCTGGGCGACCTCCAGCCGGTCGCGCACGCCCACGACATCGTCAAGCTGATCGACGCGGTGCGTACGGTGCACGTCGCGGACTCCGTCCGGCGCTACGCGGTGGACCTGGTGACCTCCACCCGGCAGCACCCGGAGCTGCGGCTCGGCGCCTCGCCGCGGGCCACGCTGCACCTGCTGCGGGCGGCGAAGGCCGCCGCGGCGCTGGCGGGGCGGGAGTTCACGCTGCCGGACGACGTGCAGGCGCTGGCCGTGCACGTGCTCGCGCACCGGCTGCTGCCCACGGCGCAGGCCCAGCTCAACCGGCGTACGGCCGAGCAGATCGTCGCCGAGATCCTCCAGCAGGTGCCGGTGCCCGCGGCCGACATGCAGCGGCCACCGCCGATGCCGCCCGCCTACGGCGGCGGCGCGCACAGCCCGGACGGCCGGCGGTACTGATGGCCGGCCACCTCCCGCCCGCCCCCGCCGCGCCGCCCGCGGGCCCGGACGCGCAGGCGGGCGGGCTGCGTACGGCCCTGGCCGGCACCACCACGCGCGGTCGCTCGTTCCTCGCCGCCGGGCTCGCGGCCGGCGCGTGCAGCTACATACTGGGCCAGCCCGACCTGCTGCGGGTCGGGCTGCTGCTGGCCGCGCTGCCGCTGGTGTGCGCGGCCGTGCTGCACCGCACCCGCTACCGGGTCGGCGGCAGCCGCCGGCTGTCGCCCGCCCGGGTACCCGCGGGCGCCGAGGCCCGGGTGCACCTGCGGCTGGAGAACGTCTCCCGGCTGCCGACCGGGCTGCTGATGCTCCAGGACCGGCTGCCGTACGTGCTGGGCCCCCGGCCCCGCTTCGTCCTGGACCGGGTGGAGCCGGGCGGCAAGCGCGAGGTGACCTACCGGGTCCGCTCCGACCTGCGCGGCCGCTACCCGCTCGGGCCGCTGCAACTGCGGCTCTCCGACCCGTTCGGCATGTGCGAGATGACCCGCTCCTTCAGCGCGTACGACACCCTGACCGTGGTGCCGCGCACCGAGGCCCTGGCCCCCGTCCGGCTGGCCGGCGAGGCCACCGGCTACGGCGACGGCCGGCACCGCACCCTCGCCCTGGCCGGCGAGGACGACGTCATCCCCCGCGGCTACCGGCACGGCGACGACCTGCGGCGGGTGCACTGGCGCTCCACCGCGAAGTACGGCGAGCTGATGGTCCGCCGCGAGGAGCAGCCGCAGCGCGCGGGCTGCACGGTGCTGCTGGACACCCGGCGCGACGCCTACACCGGCTCCGGCCCCGACTCGCCCTTCGAGTGGGCCGTCTCCGGCGCCGCCTCCGTCGCGCTGCACATGCTGGAGCGCGGCTACACGGTGCGGCTGCTGACCGACGGCGGCGAGCTGGGCACCGGCGTGGACGGGGCGCTGAACTACCGCGGCGGCGAGTCCGCCGACGCGGCGGGCTTCCTCCTGGACACCCTCGCCGTCATCGACCACTCCGAGCGGGACACGGTCTCGGCCGCGTACGACGTGCTGCGCGGCGGGCACGAGGGGCTGCTCGTGGCGTTCTTCGGCGATCTGGACGACGAACAGGCGGCGCTCGCGGCGCGGATGCGGCAGCGTACGGCGGCGGGGGTGGCGTTCGTGACGGACAGCGCGGCCTGGGAGTCGCGCGCGGGCGCGGCCGGCGGCGCGTACGGCGCGGGCCCGGCGGGCGGCGCGGAGGGCGCGCACCGGGTGCGGCAGCTCCGCGAGGCGGGCTGGACGGTGCTGTCCGTACGGCCCGGGACGGCCATGGGCGACCTGTGGCGGGAGGCCGGCCACCAGGCGGGCCAGCTCGCCGCGGCGGCGGGCGGAGGCGAGAGCTGAGATGAGCGGACGGGCCCGGCTCACGGTCTGCGCCGCGGCGGCATCCCTGCTGGCCGCCACCGCGCTGCTGCCGCTGACCGACAAGATGACCTGGTTCTTCAAGGCGGTCTTCGTCGTCGTCGTGATCGGCGGCGTCGGCATGATCGCCCGCCGTATCCCGCTGGCGCGCCCGCTGACGGTGCTCGCGCAGACCGCGGTCACGGTGCTGCTGCTGACGATGCTCTTCACCGCCGACCAGGCGACGGGCGGGATCATCCCCAACCCCGCGGCGATCGAGGAGTTCCGCCAGCTCTTCCAGGAGGGCGGCGACGACGTCTCCCGCTACTCCATCCCGGCCCCGGTCACCGACGGCATCGAGCTGATGCTTCTCTCCGGCATCGCCGGCGTGGCGCTGCTGGTGGACGCGGTGGCGGTGACGTTCCGCAGCGCCGCCCCGGCCGGACTGCCGCTGCTCGCGCTGTACTCCGTCGCCGCCGGGCTCAACCAGGGCGGGAGCTGGCTGACGTTCCTGCTCGCCGGCGCCGGCTACCTGCTGCTGCTGCTCGCCGAGGGGCGGGACCGGCTGGCGCAGTGGGGCCGGATGTTCGGCGGCGGCCGGAACGTGGGCGCGCCCGGCGGCGCCGACCCCGGCGGCGGCCGGCCGCAGGCCCCGGTGCGTACGGGCCGGCGGATCGGCGCCGTGGCGCTGGGCTTCGCGCTCGTCGTACCCGCGGCGCTGCCGTCGCTGGACGGCGGGCTGCTGGACGGCAAGACCACCGGGCCCGGGCAGGGCCCCGGCGGCGGTACGGTCACCGCGATCAACCCCGTGGTGCGGCTCCAGCAGAGCCTGAACCAGCCGGAGAACCGCGAGGTGTTCCGCTACCGCGCCGAGGACGGCGCGCAGAACCAGGCGCTGTACATGCGCTTCGTCGCCCTCGACCGGTTCGACGGCACCTCCTGGCAGCCCTCGCGGCGCGCCATCGAGGACATCCCGGACCCGCTGCCCACCCCGCAGGGCTACTCCAACAGCCAGGTCAGGTCCGCGCCCATCACGCTGAACGTGCGGGCGGACGACGACTTCCAGCAGCAGTGGCTGCCCATGCCGTACCCCGCGTACCAGGTGCGCATCGGCGACGACTGGCGCTACGAGCCGGAGGGCCGGTCCGTCGTCGGCGACGGCGGCACCACCACCGGCGGCGCCGAGTACCAGGTCACGAGCCTGCTCATGGCGCCCACCGCGCGGCAGTTGGCCAACGCGCCCGCGCCGGACCCGGCGCTGAGCGAGGAGTACACGCAGGTGCCCGACTCGCTGCCGGGCCAGGTACGGGAGCAGGCGCTGGAGATCACCCGGGGCGCGGCGAACGACTACGAGCGGGCGCTCGCGCTCCAGGACTTCTTCACCACCAACTTCGTCTACGACACGGAGACCGACCTCGACGCCTCCGACCCCGAGGCGATCCTGAAGTTCCTTGAGAACAAGCAGGGCTTCTGCGTCCACTTCTCGTTCACGATGGCGGCGATGGCGCGGACCCTCGGCATCCCCGCGCGGGTCGCGGTCGGCTTCGTGCCGGGCACGGCGCAGAGCGACGGGTCGATGTCGGTGGGGCTCCAGGACGCGCACGCCTGGCCGGAGCTGTACTTCGAGGGCGCCGGCTGGACGCGCTTCGAGCCGACGCCGACGCGCGGCACGCTGCCCGACTACACCATGGACGACAACCAGAACGGCGGCGGCAACCCGGTGGACGAGCTGCCGGACCGCGGCAACTCCGCGGCGCCGTCCCCCTCCCCGTCGGCGTCGGACGACGACTGCCCGGCGTCGCTGCGGCGGGAGGGCGGCTGCGCCGACGACGAGGAGGCGGGCGGCGGCGCCGCCGGCCCGACCGACGGCGGACCGCCGGCCGCGGGGATCGCGGCGGGGGCCGCGGGGGTGCTGCTGCTGGTGTTCCTGCCGCTGCTGCCCACGATGTGGCGCGTACGGGAACGGGGCAGGCGACTGCGCCCGGGAGCCGGGCCGCTGGCGGCATGGCGTGAACTGATCGACTCCGCCTGGGACTTCGGGCTGCCGCCCGACGAGTCGCAGACGCCGCGGATGACGGCGGCGGCGCTCATCCGGTTCGGCAGCCTGGACGGTGCGGCGGCGCAGTCGGCGCTGCGGGTGGCGGGCGCGGTGGAGCAGGCGCTCTACGCGCCGCGTCCGCGGCAGACGGACGGGCTGGCGGAGGACGTACGGAAGGTGCGCGCGGCGATGGGCCGCAGCGCGGGCGCGCGGGCGCGGCTGCGCGCGGCGCTGGCGCCGCGCTCGTCGGTGCGGCTGCTGTGGGCGGTGTCGGCGCGCTGGGCGGCGGTGACGGGGCGCTGGGGCGGGGCGGTACGCCGCGCGGGCGCTGCGCTGCGGCCGTCGCGGGGGCGGGCGTGAACACCTTGCGCCGGGGGCGGCGGACATCCGTCCGTCGCCCGGGTGCGCGGGGTCGGCGGTGCGGCTTTGTGGCGGACGCCGGGGCGGCGGAGCTGGGCGCGCCCCCGGTCCCGTAACGCGCCGTCCGGGTAGCGCGCCGAGCGTGCACGGGCGGGGAAACGGGCCGCTTGGCCCCGGGCCGGACCGGAGGTCACCGGCGCACGGGGGCACCGAAGGTGGTACCGCGTGCTGAGAGCTCCCGCGGGCCGGGCCCGGGGAGCTCTTCACGGTGAGGGGCCTGGGTGGCCTAGCGCCCCTCGTCGCGGCGGCGCTGCCACCGCTCTTCGATCCGGTTCATCATGGAGCGACGCTGCCGGGTCCTGCGACGCTGCTGACCGCCCTGGGGGGCCGCGGCTTCGCCCGGCTGCTGCTGTTGCTGTTCGCCCGGGTTCGCTGTCCTGCGCCAACCGGTGACGGCAAGCACCGCACATCCCAGCATGACGAGGAAGCCCACCACGCTGACCCAGATCTGCTGCGCGACCATACCGGCCATCAGGAGCGCGATACCCACCAGGAAACCGGCTACCGCCTGGTACACCCGACGGCGGGTGTACGTGCGCAGCCTGCTTCCCTCAAGCGCTGTCGCAAACTTGGGATCTTCTGCGTACAGCGCTCGCTCCATCTGCTCGAGCATGCGCTGCTCGTGCTCAGAGAGCGGCACGGAGTCCTCCTACTCGTCGGTCGCTTGGGGGCGACCGGGACGCGGCACCTCCAGGATAGGCAGGTATGCGCCCCCGTGAAACCCGCCCCTCTGCGCCAAATCCGCCGATCCGCGGCGCGGATCTGGGCCTGCCCGCCGTAGCAGGCCCTGACTCAGATCATACGGCGCGCCGGGGCCGAACGGGTGGCCTGTGGCCTACTGCACCTTTGCCCGCGGGCGGACCGAATATCACTTCCGGCCGCCCAGAACATGGAGCTGCGCCGCGACCGGCTGGAACGCCAGCGACTCCGCCGCCGCCCGCTCCAGCTCCAGCAGCGCTTCGAGCGCGCCGGGCTCGGACTCGGCCAGGCCGTCCGGCACCAGGTCGGAGAAGGTCCGTACGCCCTGGACGGCGCGCACTTCGACCCCGGCGGCGGCGACCAGCCGGGTCAGCTCGTCCGGGGTGAACCGGCGCGGCACCGGGTCCGCTTCGCCCCAGCGGCCGTCCGGGCCCGTGAGCGCCCGGTGGGCGGAGGAGAAGTGCCCGGCGAGCGCGCGGGCCAGCACGGCGCCGCCGAGGCCCGCCGCCAGCACGCTGAGGAGGCCGCCGGGCCGCAGCGCGGCGACGGCGTTGGCGAGGCCCGCGGCGGGGTCGTCGACGTACTCCAGGACGCCGTGGCAGAGCACGGCGTCGTACGCGCCGGGCTCGGCGACGTCGAAGAGGGCGTGGATGTCGCCCTGCACGCCGCGCACCCGGTCGGCGACGCCGGCCTCGGCGGCGCGGCGCTGGAGCCCGAAGAGCGCGTTCGGGCTGGGGTCGACGACCGTCACCCGGTGCCCGAGGAGGGCTGCGGGCACGGCGAAGCCGCCGGTGCCGCCGCCGGTGTCCAGCACGTCGAGCCCCGGCCCGGCGGCCGCGGCGGCAGAGCCCTCATCCGCGGCGTCCGCGCCGGTCCGCCCGGCGGCGCCGCCCTCTTCGGCGGCTCCGTGCCCGGCCAGGGCGTCCTCCAGCACCTCCCAGACGACGGCGGCGCGCAGCGAGGCACGCGGCAGGTGGTCGTGCGGTGTCGTACGGGGCATGGAGCGCTCCTCGAAGATCGGGCGTGGCCCAGCTTAGAGGCTGCGCATCCGCTCCCCGTGCCCCGACGGGCAGGCCGGCGCGCGCCGGCTCAGCGGGTGTCGGGGCCCGGTTGGGGACGTATCAGAGGCTGGACGACGAGCATCCGCTCGACGATGCGTGTGAACATCCCCGCCGCGCGCAGGAGATCGGCCGCCTCCTGCTCGTCGACCGCGTCTTTGATGCCCGCCTCCGCGCGGGCGCGCAGCCGGGCGCCGGCCGCGAACATCGCGCTCCACTCGGCGAGTTCGGGCGCGACCTCCGGCAGCACCTCCCACGCGCTGCGGATGCGCTGCCGGCGCCGTGGGGACGGCTCGGGGCGCCCGCGGACCGCGAGCACCGCCGCGGCGGTGCGCAACGCGGCGAGGTGGGCCAGGGAGTAGCGCTCGTTCGCCGTCTCCATCTCCGCGGCCTCCGCCAGTCCGGCGTGGGCCTGCGCAAGGAGCTCCAGCGCCGCCTTGGGCGCGCTGCCCGGGCGCAGGACGGGGTGGACATCACTCGGTGGGGCGTAAGCCGGCTCTGCCGCCATGGCTTGCCTCCTGTCGGCGTCAGTCCTTCAGTCGTTCGTTCGTATGTGCCCATCGTGGCGCATACCACTGACAATCGGCCTGACCTGCCCCGCTACCTGCGACGATGCCCCCGAGCGCACCCTCCGCGGCAATTGCGCCGGGTAGTGCCGCCCCGGGGCGGAGCCCCGCCCCGGCGGCCGAACGCCACCCGCGCAAACGGGCGCTGCCCCGGTGCGAAGCGATCCCCCGTCGCTCCACCACCGGGACAGCTCCCCCCATTTCCCCCGTTCCCCCCTCGTGGGCCGGCACCGGGGTCCCGTTCCGCCACCCCGTGTCGGCGGTCCGTGGCCCCTTCACTGCGTCCGTCCCACGCCCATCACTCTGCCGTTTACGCAGGTCGGGGCCCATCCGCTCGGGTACTCAAGCGGGAAGCTGAGTACGCGTACCCAGGGCTGAGTACGCGTCCCCTGGCCCCCCGCTCCCGCCCGCGGACCCGCCCGGGGCGCCGGATAAAGTCCGGGCCATGGCAGAGATCGCGGTAATCGGGGCGGGGATGGGCGCCATGGCCGCCTCCGCGCGGCTGGCCCTCGCGGGCCACCGGGTGACGGTCCACGAGCGCACCGGCACCCACGGCGGCGGCGTCCGGCGGCTGGCGCGCGACGGCTTCGGCTTCGACACCGGACCCGGGGTGCTGTACCTCCCGGCCGTCTACCGCGACCTGTTCCTCAAGACCGGCCGGCGGAAGCTGGAGAAGTGCGTGGACCTGGTGCCGGTGGACCCGGCCGAGCGGCACGTCTTCCCCGACGGCACCGCCGCCACCCTGCCGGGCGCCTCCCGCGCGGGCGTCGTACGGGCCCTCGACGCCGCCGCCGGGCCGGGCGCGGGCGAGGCGTGGACCGGCCTGCTCGACCGGGGCCGCCGGGTCTGGGAGGCCGCCCGCCGCCCGCTCGTCGAGGAGCCGCAGCCCGCCGACACCGGCGCGCTGGCCGCGGACCTCTACCCCGCCGTCCCGCCGCCGGCCGGGCGCGGACTGCTGCGCCGGCTGCGCGGCCCGCGCCCGGCCGCGCCGCCCGCCACCGTCGCCGGTATCGGCGCGGGCGAGCTGGGCGCGTACCCCGCGCTGGGGACGATGCTCGCGCAGCACGCCCTGGCGTACGGGTTCGACCCGCGCCACGCGCCGGCGGGCGCGGCGATGCTGCCGTACGTGCAGGAGACGTTCGGCGGGTGGTACGTGCGCGGGGGCATGCGGGCGCTGGCGGACGCCCTGTACGAGCGCTGCCTGGAGCGCGGCGTCGAGTTCGCGTTCGGCGCGGAAGTGGTCGCCGTCCGGGTGGGCGGGGACGGCCGGGCGGCGGGCGTCGAACTGGCCGGCGGCGCGCGGGCGGACGCCGACACGGTGCTCGCGGGCCTGCCGCCGGCCCGGCTGGCGGAGCTGCTGCGCGCGGGCGGTGTCCCCGAGGCGTACGAGGACGGTGCGACGCCCGGCGCCGCGCGGGCCGTGCCGGCGCGGATGACCGTGTGCCTGGCGCTGCGCGGCGGGCGGGACGAGGACGCCGTGCACCGCACGGTGGTGCACTCCCCGGACGCGGCGCGCGAACTGGCCTGGATCTTCGACGGCGAAGGGCCGGATACCGCCGTGGCGCCCACCGTCACCGTGCTGCGCCCCGACGACCCCGCGCAGCGCCCGGACGCGGACCACGAGGCCGTCACGCTGACCGCCGTCGTGCCGGCAGGGGCGTGGGCGGCTGAGAGCGGGGAGGCCGGAGAGAAGGCCGCGGAGGCGTTCGCGGACCGGATGGTGGCGGCGGCGGGGCGCGCGGTGCCGGGGCTGGCGGAGCGGGTGCTGTGGCGCGAGGTGCGTACGCCCGCGGACACCGCCGCCGAGACGGGCGCCCCGGGCGGCGCGGTGCCGGGGCCGGCGCTGGCCGGCGCCGGCGGCGCGTACCTCCCGGCGCCGAACGCCACGGCCGTGCCGGGGCTCTACGCGGTCGGCGGCTGGGCGCACCCGGGCGGCGGACCGGCGCACGCGGGGATGTCGGGTGCCCTGGTCGCCGGGCTGATCATGGAGGGTGCGGACTTCCGCGGCTCCCGCTGAAGGGCTCGCCGGGCCGGGCGGTCCGGCGGCGGGCGTGGTCGCCGCGGTCGGTCAGTAGCGGTACTGCTGCTCGTAGCCCGGGTAGCCCTGCTGCTGGGCGTACGGGTCCTCGGCGCCCAGCGGGTCCGCGTCGCGCTGCTGGGGCATCCAGACGCCCTCCCCGGACGTCCCGTAGTTCTCCTGGCCGTACGCGGGCTGCTGGCCGGTGTCGTAGCCCTCGGCGTACTGCGCGTACTGCTGCTGGCCGTAGCCCGGGTAACCGCCGCCCGTGTCGTACGACTGCCCGCCGTCCTGCGAGTCGTAGTACGGCGGCGGGGCGGGTGCCGCGTACTCCGTGCCGCCGTAGGGGTCCGCGTATCCGCCGGGGGCGGGGGCGGCCGTGTCGTACCCGGCGTACTGGTGCTCCGTGCCGTAGCCGCCGGCGTCCGGATATATCTGCTGGTCCTGCCCGTAGCCGTTCGTCCCGGCGCCGTTCGTGGCGTACCCGCCGGCCTCGTAGCCGGAGGTGGTGGCGTGGCTGCCGGTGTCGTACGCGGACGTGGTGGCGTGGCTGCCGGTGTCGTAGGCGGAGGTCGTGGCGTGGCTGCCGGTGTCGTACGCCGACGTGGTGGCGTAGCTGCCGGAGTCGTAGGCGGAGGTGGTCGCGTAGCTGCCGGAGTCGTAGCCGACCCCGTTGCCGTTGCCGTTGCCGTACGAGTCGTAGCCGCCGGCGCCCGCGTACGTCTGCTGCTGCCCGGGGGCGGCGCCCGCGTACGCCTGCTCGGCGCCGAAGGGCGAGAACTGGGCGGTCTGTTCCTGCGCCGCGGGCGGGAGCGGCGCCGCCTCCGGCTCGTACGCCGGGTAGGCGGCGCGCTCCGGGGGCGGCGGCGCCTGGCGGCCGTCGTACGCCGGCTCCTCGTACCGCGCCGCCTCGTACCCGTCGCCGTAGTCCTCGCGGTCCCCGCGCTTGCTCATCACCCAGCCTTCGGAGTACCCGCTGCGGTAGGAGAACGTGACCTTGAACTGGCCGGTCGCGAACACCACCACGCCCAGCCCGATCACGACGACCGAGGGCATGAGGACGCCGAGCACCACGCAGAGGAAGCCGACGAAGGCCAGTGCGCGCCAGCGCAGCGGGGCCTTGTACTGCATCAGCACTTCCCAGAGCAGCCACAGCGCGACCAGCCCGAACGCGGCATAGAGGGCCAACCACATCACGTCGCCCATCACGTGCCTCTCTTCCGCCCCCGCTTGGTGGTGCCTGCCCTCAGGACGGCCTGTGCAGCCCGAGGTTCTGGTAGATCTCCAGCGTTGCCGTGGAGGTGTTCAGCGTAATGAAGTGCAGTCCGGGGATCCCCTCGGACAGCAGCCGTTCGCACATGTCCGTGGCGTACTCGATGCCAATGGAGCGTACCGCGGCGCGGTCGTCCTCGACCGCGAGAACGCGGTCCGCCAGCTCCGGCGGGAACGTGGCCCCGCTCAGCTCGGCGAACCGCTGGATCTGCCGGGCGTTGGTGACCGGCATGATCTCCGGGATGATCGGCGTCGTGCAGCCGGCGGCGGCGACCCGGTCGCGCAGCCGCAGGTAGTCGTCGACGTGGAAGAACATCTGGGTGATCGCGTAGTCCGCGCCCGCGCGGCACTTGTCGACGAAGTGCCGGATGTCGGTGTCCCAGTCCGTGGACCGCGGGTGCCGCTCGGGGAAGGCGGCGACGCCGACGCAGAAGTCGCCCGACTCCTTGATCAGCCGGACCAGGTCCGCCGCGTACGCCACCCCCTGCGGATGGGGAACCCACTCCCCCATCGGGTCGCCCGGGGGGTCGCCGCGGACGGCGAGCATGTTGCGGATGCCCGCGTCCGCGTACTGGCCGATGACGTTGCGCAGTTCGGCGATGGAGTGGTCGACCGCGGTGAGGTGCGCCACGGGTGTGAGCGTGGTCTCGGTGGCGATGCGCTCGGTGGCGCGGACGGTGCCCTCGCGGGACGAGCCTCCGGCGCCGTAGGTCACGGAGACGAAGGTCGGTTGTACGGCCTCGATGCGCCGTACGGCGTTCCAGAGGGTCCGCTCGCCCTTGTCGGTTTTCGGGGCGGCGAACTCGAACGAAAACGACTGCTTGCCGGACGCGAGCAGTTCACGAACAGTGACTGCGCGATCATTCCTGGTCGAAGCGATGCCGGTGGCCATACGCGGCAGGTTAACCGCCGGTCACCTCCGGACCCAAGACGGCCAGCTCGATTGCCGGGCCGGGATCCGGCGCCCGGGACCCCTCCGGCGATTACCGGACGTCACCGTTCCGGGCCGCGCGCAGGCGCCGTACGAACTCCCCCGCCGCAGCTCCGGGGTCCTCCGCGGCCGTGAGGGCGCGGACGACGACGACGCGGCGGGCGCCCGCGGCGAGCACCTCGTCGAGGTTCCCGAGGTCGATTCCGCCGATGGCGAACCATGGACGGTCGCCGCCCAGCCCGGCCGCGCAGCGGACGAGGCCGAGGCCGGCCGCGGGCCGCCCGGCCTTGGTGGGCGTGGGCCAGCAGGGGCCGGTGCAGAAGTAGTCGACGCCGGGCTCCCGCGCCGCTGCGCGGGTCTCCGCCTCGGCGTGGGTGGAGCGGCCGACCAGCACGTCGTCGGGCGTGCCGCCGAGGATCGCGCGGGCGGCGGGCACGGGCAGGTCGCCCTGGCCCAGGTGCAGCACGTCGGCGCCCGCGGCGTGCGCCACGTCGGCGCGGTCGTTGACCGCGAGCAGCCGGCCGTGGCGGCGGCAGGCGTCGGCGAACACCTCCAGGTGCGCCAGTTCCTCGCGCGCCTCCATGCCCTTCTCGCGCAGTTGGACGATGTCCACGCCGGCGGCCAGCACCGCGTCGAGGAAGTCGGGCAGGTCGCCCTGGCGGGTGCGGGCGTCGGTGCACAGGTAGAGCTGTGCGGCGCCGAGCCGCGCGCGGGCGTGCGCCGCTGTGTCGGTTCCGGCCGTCATGCGGCGCTCCCCCTCGTACGGTCGCGGGGCCGGACCCGCGTGCGCGCGTCCGGCCCCGCGAGGTTACACAGCCAGCGCCTGCGCCCTGCGCTTGACCTCCGTCCCGCGGTTCTCGCGCAGCGCCTGCGCGGGAGTCCCCGGGAGCGAGGGGTCGGGGGTGAAAAGCCACTCCAGCGCCTCTTCGTCGCTGAAGCCGTCGTCCTTGAGGAGCGTCAGGGTGCCGGTGAGGCCCTTGACGACCTTTCCCTCGCCGATGAACTCGGCGGGCACCTGAAGCGTCTTGTTCTCACCTCGCCGCACCGCGATCAACTGGCCTTCCCTGACCAGTTGCCGCACACGGGTCACCTCGACGTCGAGCTTCTCCGCGACGTCGGGGAGGGTGAGCCAGGAGGGGACGAGAGCATCGATCTTCGCATCAATCTCGGTCACACCCCCCAGCCTGCCATCTCTGGGCGCCGGTCGGTACAGGGCAGCGCCAAAGGGAGGCATATCACCGCAGAGTGTGACCGAAATCGCGGACGCCGACGCGGCGCACGCCGCACCGGAGGCGTCACAGCGCGGCTGATTTCAGCGGTACGGCCGCGTCGGCGGCGCGCTCCCGGTCCAGCGCGGCGGCGGCGTGGATCAGCTTGCGCCCCTGGGTGAGGTCCCGCGGGCGGCCGACGGCGAGCAGCGCGATGAGCCGCCCGGCGCGCAGCCAGCACACCGACCACGACGAGCCGTGCGGGTCGCCGCGCCACAGCAGCTCGTCGTCGGCCGTGTGGTGGCCGACGTACTGCACGAAACGGCCGAACTGCTCCGACCAGAAGTACGGCACCGGGTCGTACACCGCGCCCGGCGCCCCCGCGATGTCCGCCGCGACCGTCGTCGGGCCCTGGAGGGCGTTGTCCCAGTGGTGGATCAGCAGCCGCTCGCCGTAGCGCGCGGACGGGAACGACGCGCAGTCGCCGACCGCCCAGACGCCGGGCACGTTCGTACGCAGCCGCTCGTCGGCCCGCACCGCGCCGGCGTCGCCGAGGTCGACGCCGGAGCCGGCGAGCCAGGCCGTGGCGGGGCGGGCGCCGATGCCGACGACGACGGCGTCGGCGGTCAGCTCCGTACCGTCGTCGAGGACCACCGCGACCGGGCCGTCCGCGCCGAGGCTCTCGACGCGCTCGACCCGGCGGCCGGTCAGCAGCCGGGCCCCGCTCTCCTCGTACCACCCGGCCATCGGCGCCGCGACCTCGGCCGGCAGCGCCGCCGCCAGCGGGTGCCCGGCCGCCTCCACGACCGTCACCTCGCAGCCCTGCTCGCGCGCGGCGGTGGTCAGCTCCGCGCCGATCCAGCCCGCGCCGACCACCAGGATCCGGCTGCGCCGCACGAGCACCGCGCGCAGCCGCGCCGCGTCGTCGAGGGTGCGCAGCAGGTACACGCCGGGCGTGGCGCCGGCCGGGGCGCCGGGCAGCGGGATCGGCAGCGCGCCGGTGGCGAGGACCAGCCTGTCGTACGGCACGGGCCCGGCGTCCGTCTCCAGCAGCCGGCCCGCGGTGTCCAGGCGGTCGACGTGCAGCCCCAGTCGCAGCCCGATGCCGTACTCCGCGAAGTCCACCTCGAACGCCGAGCCCTCCGCCTTGCCGAGCAGCACCGCCTTGGACAGCGGCGGCCGGTCGTACGGCTGGTGCGGCTCCGCGCCGACGAGGGTGACGGCGCCCCCGTAGCCCTGCTCGCGCAGCGCCACGGCGGTCTGCACGCCGGCCATGCCGGCGCCGACGACGACGGTGCCCGCGGGGCCGTCCGCGGCGCGGCTGGGGCGGCGTGCGGCCCCGTCGGCGGGGCGCTCGCCGGGGGCGTGGTCCGGTTCGGCGTCGGTCACACCGATCACTTTATGCCGCACCCGTCGAGCGCCGCTCGCGCCGGGTCCGCTCGGGAGGCTCCCTTACAGCGGCCGGGCGTACGGAGTTAGGGTGGCCGGGAAGACTCGCGGGAGCCCGGCGCACCGGGCTGAGAGGGGGGCTGGCGGCCCCCGACCGTACGAACCTGATCCGGGTCATGCCGGCGAAGGGAGGGGCGAACGCGCCCATGCAGCCACGCGACACACCCCCGACACCACCCGCGACGGACCCCGCGGCGGACCCAACGACGGACCCAGCGGCGGGCCCAACGACGGGCCCAACGACGGGCCCAGCGGCGAAACCCGCGGCGGGCCCAACCGGCGCGCCGCGCCGGGCGGATGCCGCGTACGACGTCCTCGTCGTCGGCGGCGGCGTCATCGGCCTGGTCACCGCCTGGCAGGCGGCCCGCCGCGGGCTGGTCACCGCCGTCGCCGACCCGGCCCCCGGCGGCGGCGCCGCGCAGGTCGCGGCCGGGATGCTCGCCGCCGTGACCGAACTGCACTACGGCGAGGAGGCGCTGCTGGCGCTCAACCTGGCCGCCGCGGAGCGCTATCCGGCCTTCGCCGCCGAGCTGGCGGAGGCGTCGGGCAGGGACATCGGCTACCGCCGCTGCGGCGCGCTGTCCGTCGCGCTCGACGCCGACGACCGCGCCCAACTGCGCGAACTCCACGGCTTCCAGCAGCGGCTGGGGCTGTCGGCCGAGTGGCTCACCGGAAGCGAGTGCCGCCGCCTGGAGCCGATGCTCGCGCCCGGCGTGCGCGGCGGGCTGCGCGTCGACGGCGACCACCAGACGGACCCGCGGCTGCTGACCGCGGCGCTGGTCACCGCCTGCGAGCGGGCCGGGGTCGCCTTCCACCGCAGCCTCGCGGTCCGGCTGCGGGTGACCGGCGCGGGCGCGGCCGAGCGGGCGGCGGGCGCGGAGCTGGCGGACGGCACGCGGATCGCCGCCGGCCAGACGGTGCTGGCCGCCGGCAGCGACAGCGGCCGGCTGGCGGGGGTGCCGGAGGCGGTACGGCCGCCGGTGCGGCCGGTGAAGGGGCAGGTGCTGCGGCTGCGGATGCCCGCCGCCGGGACGCCGTTTTTGTCCCGTACGGTACGGGCCGTGGTCCGCGGCAGCAGCGTGTACCTGGTGCCGCGGGAGAGCGGCGAGCTGGTCGTCGGCGCCACCAGCGAGGAGCTGGGCTGGGACACCACCGTCACCGCCGGCGGCGTCTACGAGCTGCTGCGCGACGCGCACGAGCTGCTGCCCGGGCTGACGGAGCTGCCGCTCGTGGAGACCGGCGCCGGGCTGCGCCCCGGCTCCCCCGACAACGCACCGCTGCTGGGCCCCACCGCCCTGGCGGGCCTGCACCTGGCCACCGGCCACTACCGCAACGGGGTGCTCCTGACCCCCGTCACCGGCGACGCGCTCGCCGCCGCGCTCACCGGCGGCGAACTCCCCGACGTGGCCCGCCCGTTCGCGGCCACCCGGTTCGGCCGTACCCAGCAGCAGCACGAAGGGCAGCACGCATGACCGAGGACGCCACCCGGGCCCGTACGCGGACCTCGACGCAGGCCCGTACGGACACCCGCACCGACTCCCCGACCGCCACCGCCACCACCACCACCTCCACAGCGACAGCCACCGTCGACGTGACCGTCAACGGCACCCCCCGCCGCATCGACGCCGGCCTCACCCTCGACGCCCTCGTCGCCACCCTCACCGCCGCGCACCGCGGCGTCGCCGCCGCCGTCAACGAGGACGTCGTACCGCGCGGCAGTTGGCCCACCACCACCCTCGGCAACGGCGACCGCGTCGAGATCCTCACCGCGGTCCAGGGAGGCTGACCCACCGTGACCCGCACCGCGCCCGCCCCCGTCCCCACCGACCCCACCGCTCCCACAACCGTCACCGCCGCCGACCCCCTCACCATCGCCGGCGTGCGCTTCTCCTCCCGCCTGATCATGGGCACCGGCGGCGCGAGCAGCCTGGAGATGATGGAGCGCGCGCTCCTCGCCTCCGGCACCGAGCTGACCACCGTCGCGATGCGCCGCATCGACCCCGGCGTGCACGGCTCCGTGCTCGACGTGCTGCGCCGCCACGGCATCCGCGTGCTGCCGAACACCGCCGGCTGCTACACCGCCGGCGAGGCGGTCCTCACCGCCCGGCTGGCCCGCGAGGCGCTCGGCACGGACTGGGTGAAGCTGGAGGTCATCGCCGACGAGCGCACCCTGCTGCCCGACCCCGTCGAGCTGCTGGCCGCCGCCGAGACGCTCGTCGACGACGGCTTCACCGTGCTCCCGTACACCAACGACGACCCCGTGCTCGCACGCAGGCTGGAGGACGCCGGCTGCGCCGCCGTGATGCCGCTGGGCTCGCCCATCGGCTCCGGGCTCGGCATCCGCAACCCGCACAACTTCCAGCTCATCACCGAGGCCGCCGGGGTGCCCGTCATCCTCGACGCCGGCGCCGGCACCGCCTCCGACGCCGCCCAGGCGATGGAGCTGGGCTGCGACGCGGTGATGCTCGCGTCCGCGGTGACGCGGGCGCAGGAGCCGGTGCTGATGGCCGAGGCGATGCGGTACGCGATCGCCGCCGGCCGGCTCGCCGCGCGCGCCGGGCGCATCCCGCGCCGGCACTTCGCGCGCGCGTCGTCCCCGGCGGCGGGCGTCGCGGAGCTGGGCCCGGAGCCGGACCCGGAGCGGCCCGCGTTCGCGTGAACTCCCCGGCCCCGTACCGGCACCCGAAGGGACGCCCGCGTCGGCACGCCATCGGGAACGTACTGAAGCACAACGGTGACGGGAACGCGTCCCTCACCTCGTAGACTGCGCTTCGTGGACACGACTCTGGACCCGTCCCCCCATCCGCAGGGAGGGTGGGGCGACCCCATGGTCGGGCAGATGCTCGACGGGCGCTACCGCGTCGACGCGCGCATCGCCGCCGGCGGCATGGCCACGGTCTACCGGGCGCTGGACACCCGGCTCGACCGGGTGGTCGCCGTCAAGGTCATGCACCCCTCGCTCGCCGCCGACGCCTCCTTCGTCCAGCGGTTCATCCTGGAGGCCAAGTCGGTCGCCGGGCTCGCCCACCCGAACGTCGTGGGCGTCTACGACCAGGGCACCGACGGCCCGCACGTCTTCCTGGCCATGGAGTACGTCCCCGGCTGCACCCTGCGCGACGTGCTGAACGACCGCGGCGCGCTCCAGCCGCGGGCCGCGCTGGACATCCTGGAGCCCGTGCTCGCCGCGCTCGGCGCCGCGCACCGGGCCGGTTTCGTCCACCGCGACATGAAGCCGGAGAACGTCCTCATCGGCGACGACGGCCGCGTC
This sequence comes from Streptomyces sp. 184, assembly GCF_045781775.1. Lineage (NCBI taxonomy): Bacteria > Bacillati > Actinomycetota > Actinomycetes > Kitasatosporales > Streptomycetaceae > Streptomyces > Streptomyces sp. 184. The sequence continues at coordinate 5,771,542 of NZ_CP123230.1, forward strand.
AAGGTCGCCGACTTCGGGCTCGTCCGCGCCGTGAACACCAACACGACCGCCTCCACCGGCACCGTGCTGGGCAGCGTGTCGTACCTGGCGCCCGAGCAGATCGAGCGCGGCGCCGCCGACCCCCGCGTCGACGTGTACGCCTGCGGCGTGATGCTCTACGAGATGCTCACCGGCGCCAAGCCGCACGCCGGCGAGCACGCCGCGCACGTGCTCTACCAGCACCTGCACGAGGACGTCGAGCCGCCGTCCGCCGCCGTCCCCGGGCTGTCCGCGGAGCTGGACGCCCTGGTCGCCGCCGCCGCAGCGCGCAGCCGCGAGACGCGCCCCGCGGACGCCGTGGAGCTGCTGTCCGCCGTACGGGGCGCCCGCGCGCGGCTCACCGACGAGGAGCTGGACGCGGTGCCGCCGCAGGCCGTGGCCGAGGAGCGGATCGGCTCCGAGGACCGTACGGCCGTGGTGCCGAGCCCGGTGGGCTCGCCGGCGCAGGAGCGGCTGAACGTCACGAGCGTGCTGGAGACGTCCGCCGCCGCCCCCGCGGACGCCACCGCCGCCCCGCCGCCCGGCCCGCCCGCGCCCGGCGCCCCGCCGCAGCCGGGCCGCGCCAGGCCGCGGCTCGGGCTGCTGGCGCTGCTGGCGGCGGTGCTCGTGCTGGGCGTCGGCGCGGGCGTCTGGTACATAAACTCCGGGCAGTTCACCAAGGTCCCGTTCGTGCTGGGGAAGACCGAGTCCCAGGCCCGGGACATGCTCTCCGGCGAGGACCTGGACGCGGACGTCGAGGAGGACTTCAGCGACACGGTGAAGGCCGGCCGCGTGCTGCGTACGGACCCCGAGGGCGGCAGCCGCATCCGCCAGGGCGACTCGGTGACGCTGGTGCTCTCCAAGGGCCCGGAGGTGGTCGAGATCCCCGAGCTGTACGCGACCCCGCTCGACGAGGCCAAGGACAAGCTGCGCGACGCCGGGCTGAAGCCGGGCGTGACGCAGGAGGCGTTCAGCGAGGAGCTGCCCGCCGGCCGCGTGATCAGCACCGACCCGGAGGACGGCGAGAAGATCAGGGCCGGCCGGGCGGTGGCGATGACGGTCAGCCGCGGGGCGCCCATCGAGGTGCCGGACGTCATCGGCGACGACCAGGACGACGCCGCCGAGGAGCTGCGCGAGGAGGGCCTCGCGGTCGAGGTCGCCCAGGAGGCGGTGTACTCGGAGGAGGACGCCGGCACGGTCGCGGAGGTCTCGCCGGAGCCGGGCGCGGAGCTGGGCGAGGGCGACAAGGTCACGCTGACGATCTCCAAGGGCCAGGAGATGCTGGAGGTCCCGGACGTGGTCGACATGAGCGTGGACGACGCCGAGCAGGCTCTGGAGGACGCCGGATTCTCCGTGAACGTGAACCAGATCTTCTTCGGCGACACCGTCTGGCGGCAGTCCGTGGACGGCGGCGACGAGGCCCCGCGCGGAAGCGAGATCACCCTCTGGGTGAGGTGACGTGTCCTCCCGTACGACCCCCGGACGACGCTCCGCGCGCCCCGCCCCCCGCGACCGCAACCCCGTGGGCAGCCACGTGCCCGTCGCCGGCGGCCTGGCCGCGAAGGGCCTGGCGCACGCGCGCCAGATCGGCGCGGAGGCCGTGCAGGTCTTCGTCGCCAACGCCCGCGGCTGGGCGACGCCGCCGGGCGACCCGGCGCAGGACGAGGAGTTCCGGCGGCGCTGCGCCGAGGACGGCATCCCGGTGTACGTGCACGCCCCGTACCTGATCAACCTCGGCTCGCACACCCCGGCTACCGCGGAGAACTCCGTCGCCTCGCTGCGGCACTCGCTGCGCCGCGGCCGGGCGATCGGCGCCCGCGGCGTCGTGGTGCACACCGGCTCCGCGACCGGCGGGCGGCCCCGGGAGACCGCGCTCGCGCAGGTACGGGAGCTGACCCTGCCGCTCCTCGACGAACTGGGCGACGCCGCCGACGAGCCGGGAGTGCCCGACCTGCTGCTGGAGCCGACCGCGGGGCAGGGCTTCTCGCTCTGCTCCCGGCTGCCGGAGCTGGGCGCCTACCTGGAGCTGCTGGACCGGCACCCGCGGCTCGGCGTCTGCCTCGACACCTGCCACGTCTTCGCCGCCGGCCACGACCTGGCGGCGAGCGGCGGCGCGAAGCAGATGCTGGACGAGCTGCTGGAGGTGGCGGGCCCGGGGCGGCTGCGGCTGGTGCACGCCAACGACTCCAAGGCGGCGGCCGGCTCGCGCCTGGACCGGCACGAGAACATCGGCGGGGGGCGGATCGGGGCCGAGCCGTTCCGCGAGCTGATCCGGCATCCGGTGATGGAGGGCGTACCGCTGATCATCGAGACCCCGGGCGGCGGGCCGCAGGGGCCCGCGGCGGCGGCGGACATCGCGCTGCTCAAGGAGCTGCGCGAACCCGCGGGGCCGTAGCACGGGGGCCGTGGGGCGGGGGGCCTAGAGGTCCGGGCCGTCGCCGGGCTCCTCCTGGTACGAGTAGCGCTGCTCGCGCCACGGGTCGCCGATGTTGTGGTAGCCGCGCTCCTCCCAGAAGCCGCGGCGGTCGGCCTTCATGTACTCCACGCCCCGCACCCACTTCGGGCCCTTCCAGGCGTACAGGTGCGGCACGACGAGCCGTACCGGGAAGCCGTGCTCGGCGGTCAGCGGCTCGCCGTCCTTGTGGGTGGCGAACATCGTCCGCTCGTCGGCGAAGTCGGCCAGCCGCAGGTTGGAGCTGAAGCCGTACTCCGCCCACACCATCACGTGCGTGACCTCGGGCGCGGGCGGCGCGAGCGCCAGGAGCGTACGGGCCCGTACCCCGCCCCACTCGGCGCCGAGCATGCTGAACTTCGTCACGCAGTGCAGATCGCCGACCACGGTCGCGTACGGCAGGGCCGTGAACTCGTCGTGCGTGAGGGAGCGCTTCGCCCCGTCCGCCGTGGCCCCGAAGACCTGGAGCTGCCAGCGGTCGGGCTTGAAGCGCGGCACCGGGCCGTAGTGCGTCACGGGCCAGCCGCGCTGGAGGCGCTGGCCAGGAGGCAGGTCCCCCTCGTGGCGCTCCGACTGACCCATGACCCCATGGTGGCAGACGCTTGCGCATGGTCATGACCGGGGGCGGCGGGGCCGGGGCCGAGGGCAACTCGGATAAGCCTGCACTTACTGGATCGTCCGGGCACTGTAGTGCGAGGATGCGCCCTGACCTGCCCGACCCACGTGGAGAGGAGTCCCGGCTATGCAGGGTGACCCCGAGGTGCTGGAATTCCTGAACGAGCAGCTCACTGCCGAGCTGACGGCGATCAACCAGTACTTCCTGCACGCGAAGATGCAGGAGAACTTCGGCTGGACGAAGCTGGCGAAGTACACCCGGTCCGAGTCGTTCGACGAGATGAAGCATGCGGAGATCCTGACGGACCGCATTCTGCTGTTGGAGGGGCTGCCGAACTACCAGCGCCTCTTCCATGTCCGGGTCGGACAGACGGTCACCGAGATGTTCCAGGCCGACCGGCAGATCGAGGTGGAGGCGATCGACCGGCTGCGCCGCGGGATCGAGCTGATGCGCGCGAAGAGCGACGTCACGTCCGCGAACATCTTCGAGGCGATCCTGGAGGACGAGGAGCACCACATCGACTACCTCGACACCCAGCTCGACCTGATCGAGAAGCTCGGCGAGGCGCTGTACCTCGCGCAGCAGATCGAGCAGCCGGAAGGCGCGTAGCTCAGGCGGCCCCGGCGGTCACCGGGGTCTCGGCGGCCGTCGCGGCCACCACTGCCACCGCTGCCGGGGCCGCTACGGCGCCCGGGCCGGCCGGCGGTGCCGGCGCGGCGGTCTCGCCCGCCGGCCGCTGCTCCAGCAGCTCGCGGCGGGCGCAGCCCGCGCCGCGGCCGAGCAGCGCCTGGATCCGGCGGACGCAGGAGCCGCAGTCGGTGCCCGCCTTGGACTCCGAGGCGATCTGGCGGGGGGTGCAGTGCCCGGCCGAGGCGTGCCGGCGCACCTGCTCCTCGGTGATGCCGAAGCACGAGCACACGAACACGCGGACCCCCGGGTCGGGACGATTAGGTAATCCTAACCTTACCCGGCCCGGGGGTGCCGTGAAAGAGCCGCCCTGCCGTGACCTGCGTTACGTTGCGGCCGGCGCGCTCGCCGGTCGCCGGGCGCCGCTCACTGGTCCCGGTACATCTCGGCGACCAGGAACGCCAGGTCGAGCGACTGGCTGCGGTTGAGCCGCGGGTCGCACGCCGTCTCGTAGCGCTGGTGCAGGTCGTCGACGAAGATCTCGTCGCCGCCGCCCACGCACTCGGTCACGTCGTCGCCGGTCAGCTCCACGTGGATGCCGCCGGGGTGGGTGCCGAGCGCCTTGTGGACCTCGAAGAAGCCCTTGACCTCGTCCAGCACGTCGTCGAAGCGACGCGTCTTGTGGCCGGAGGCGGCCTCGAAGGTGTTGCCGTGCATCGGGTCGGACACCCACGCCACCTGGGCGCCGGAGGCCGTGACCTTCTCCACCAGGTCGGGCAGCCGGTCGCGTACCTTGTCGGCGCCCATCCGGCTGACGAACGTCAGCCGGCCGGGGATCCGGTCCGGGTCGAGGCGGTCGATCAGCGCCAGCGCCTCTTCCGGGGTGGTCGACGGGCCCAGCTTGACCCCCACGGGGTTGCTGATCCGGGAGGCGAACTCGATGTGCGCGTGGTCGAGCTGCCGGGTGCGCTCGCCGATCCAGACCATGTGCCCGGAGACGTCGTAGAGCTTGCCGGTACGCGAGTCGGTGCGGGTCATGGACGACTCGTAGTCGAGGATCAGCGCCTCGTGCGAGGAGAAGAACTCGACGGTCTTGAACTGCTCCGGGTCCACGCCGCAGGCGTGCATGAAGCTCATCGCCCGGTCGATCTCGCGGGCCAGCGCCTCGTACCGCTGGCCGGAGGGCGAGGAGCGGACGAAGTCCTGGTTCCAGGCGTGCACCTGGCGCAGGTCGGCGTAGCCGCCGGTGGTGAAGGCGCGCACCAGGTTCAGCGTGGCCGCCGAGGCGTGGTACATCCGCTTCAGCCGCTGCGGGTCCGGCATGCGGGACTCGGGGGTGAACTCGAAGCCGTTGACGGAGTCGCCCCGGTAGACGGGCAGGGTGATGCCGTCGCGGGTCTCGGTCGGCTTGGAGCGGGGCTTGGAGTACTGCCCGGCGATCCGCCCGACCTTCACGACCGGGACGGAGGCGGCGTAGGTGAGGACGGCGCTCATCTGGAGCAGCGTCTTGAGCTTGTTCCTGATGTGCTCGGCCGAGACCGCGTCGAACGCCTCGGCGCAGTCACCGCCCTGGAGCAGGAAAGCCTCGCCGCGGGCGACCGCGCCCAGTTGGTCGCGCAGTTGGTCGCACTCGCCGGCGAAGACCAGCGGCGGATACGACTGGAGCTCGGCGAGTACGTCGCGCAGAGCCGCAGGATCCGGCCAGTCCGGCTGCTGCGCCGCGGGCAGGTCGCGCCAGGTCTGGGGGATTCCGGCGGCGCTCGTGGCGGGTTCGGCGTTGACAGTCACGAAGCCAAGATTACGGGTTCGCCCGCACTGCTCCGGCCGGTGACCGACAGATGAGACGGAGCAGACAGTGAGCGGTCGGACGCGCCGCGGTCGGCCGCGGTCGGCTAGGGTATCCGCCATGTACGCGCTCGATGCCCGCACCTGGTGGTGGCCCGTCCAACCGGCGGCCACCTGATCTCGCGTACCCACGAAGACTCCGCGAAGGCCGCCCGAGGGGCGGCCTTCGGCGTGTCAACGGGTCGGTCCCTCCGTCGTAGGAAGGAACGACCCGTGCATCATCACCGCAGGTCACAGCCGCAGGACCGCCCGGAACACGGGACCGGGCAGGGGGCCGAGCGACCACCGGCCGCCGAGGCGGAGCCCGCCCCGCACGCCGCACCCGGCGCCCCGCACGCAGCCCCGGACGCCGCCTCGCACGCCCTCACGGAGGCCGCCCCGACAGCCGCCGCCCTGGTCCGCCGGCTGCTGGCCGACGGCGCCCCGCCCTTCGCCGTGCTCCGCCGGCGCACCCCCGGCCGCCCCGACGCCCCCGTCGAGATCCTGCTCGGCGCCGTCCACGAGGTGGACCGGCTCGCGGACCTCCCCGACGCCCCCGCGCCCGGCCCGGCGGGCGCCCTCGCGCTCGTGCCGTACCGGCAGATCCGCGAGCGCGGCTTCGACGTCCGCGACGACGGCACCCCGCTGGCCGTGCTGGTCCCCGACGAGGTCCACGAGGTGCCCGCCGCCGCGCTGCTCGACGCCCTGCCGGCGCACCCCGTCCGCGTCTACGGCGGCGCCTTCGACGTGCCGGACGAGGAGTACGCCCGGACCGTGGGCCGCGTCCTCGCCGACGAGATCGGCACCGGCGAGGGCGCCAACTTCGTCATCCGGCGCACCTTCGAGGGCCGCATCGACGGCTTCGGCGCCGCCGACGCGCTCGCCCTCTTCCGCCGGCTGCTGGCCGGCGAGCAGGGCGCGTACTGGACCTTCGTCGTGCACCGCCCGGGCGTGCGCACCCTGGTCGGCGCCAGCCCCGAGGTGCACGTGCGGATGACCGGCGGCACCGTCGTGATGAACCCCATCAGCGGCACGTACCGCTACCCGCCCGGCGGCCCCGACCGGGCCGGGCTGCTGGCGTTCCTGCACGACACCAAGGAGATCGAGGAACTCTCCATGGTCGTCGACGAGGAGCTGAAGATGATGTGCACGGTCGCGCGGGAGGGCGGGGTGGTCGTCGGGCCGCGGCTGAAGGAGATGGCGCACCTGGCGCACACCGAGTACGAGCTGCGCGGGCGCACCGCGCTCGACGCCCGCGACGTGCTGCGCGAGACGATGTTCGCCGCGACGGTGACCGGCTCGCCGGTGCAGAACGCCTGCCGCGTCATCGAGCGCTACGAGGCCGGGGGCCGCGGCTACTACGCGGGCGCGCTCGCGCTCCTCGGCCGCGACGCCGGCGGCGCGCAGACCCTGGACTCCCCCATCCTCATCCGCACCGCCGACATCGGCGCGGACGGCCTGCTGCGGGTCCCCGTCGGCGCCACGCTGGTACGCGGCTCCCGGCCCGCCGACGAGGTCGCCGAGACCCATGCCAAGGCCGCCGGGGTGCTCGCCGCGCTCGGCGTACGCCCCGCACCCGCGCGCCCCGCGGGCGGAGCCCGGCCGGCGTTCGCGGCCGACCCGGAGGTGCAGGCGGCGCTGGCGGCCCGCAGGACGCACCTGTCGCCTTTCTGGCTGCGCATGCAGCACGTGCCGGCCCCGGGGCCGGCTGCGGGCGGGCAGTTGCCCGGCCGGGTGCTGGTGGTCGACGGCGAGGACACGTTCACCGCGATGCTCGCCCACGTGCTGCGCGCCTCCGGCGCCGAGGTGGACGTACGCCGCTTCGACGCCCCCGGCGTACGGGCGGCGGCGCTGGCGCACGAGGGCCCGGTCGTGCTCGGCCCGGGCCCCGGCGACCCGGCGGACACCGCGGACCCCAAGATGGGCTTCCTGCGCGGGCTGGCCGGCGAGCTGCTGCACGGCCACCGCCACGGGCTTCTCGGCGTGTGCCTGGGCCACGAACTCCTCGCCGCCGAGCTGGGGCTGCGCCTGGTCCGCAAGGACGTCCCGTACCAGGGGGCGCAGGAGGAGATCGACTTCTTCGGGCGGCCGGAGACGGTCGGCTTCTACAGCACGTACACCGCCCGCTGCGACGCCGGCGCCGCGGCGGCGCTGGCGGCGGCGCGCGGCGTCGAGCTGAGCCGCGACCCGCAAAGCGGCGACGTGCACGCGCTGCGCGGGCCCGGGTTCGCCGGGGTGCAGTTCCATCCGGAGTCGGTGCTGACGCTGGACGGCGACCGGCTGGTGCGGCAGTTGCTCGCGGCGGTGCTGGTACGGGGCTGAGCGCCCGGCGCCGTGCGGCGGCCCCGCTCCACGGGGCCGCCGCACGGCTGCCGGTCAGCCGAAGAAGACGCCGACCTCCTCGTACAGCGCCGGGTCCACGGTCTTGATCCGCGCCGTGGCGGCGGCCAGCGGCACGCGCACCACGTCCGTGCCCTGGAGGGCGACCATCTTGCCCCAGTCCTCGTCGTGCACCGCCTGGATCGCGTGCAGCCCGAAGCGGCTGGCGAGCCAGCGGTCGTACGCGCTGGGCGTACCGCCGCGCTGCACGTGCCCGAGGACGGTCGTACGGGCCTCCTTGCCCGTGCGCCTCTCGATCTCCTTCGCCAGCCACTCGCCCACGCCCGACAGCCGGACGTGCCCGAAGGCGTCCAGGGACTCGTCCTTGAGCACCATGTCGCCGTCCTTCGGCATCGCGCCCTCCGCCACGCACACGATCGGCGCGTAGCTGGCCTTGAAGCGGGAGGTCACCCAGCCGCAGACCTTGTCGACGTCGAAGCGCTGCTCGGGGATGAGGATCACGTTCGCGCCGCCGGCGAGCCCGGAGTGCAGGGCGATCCAGCCGGCGTGCCGTCCCATCACCTCGACGACGAGGACACGCATGTGCGACTCGGCCGTGGTGTGCAGCCGGTCGATGGCCTCGGTCGCGATGTTGACCGCGGTGTCGAAGCCGAAGGTGTAGTCGGTGGCGGAGAGGTCGTTGTCGATGGTCTTCGGCACGCCGACGACCTTGATGCCGTACTCGTCGGCGAGCCGCTGGGCGACGCCGAGGGTGTCCTCGCCGCCGATGGCGATGAGCGAGTCCACCTCCAGCTTCGCCATGTTCTCCTTGATCCGCTTGATACCGCCCTCGACCTTGAGGGGGTTGGTACGCGACGACCCGAGGATCGTCCCGCCGCGCGGCAGGATGCCGCGGACGGCGGGGATGTCCAGGGTGACGGTGTCGGCCTCCAGCGGCCCGCGCCAGCCGTCCCGGAAGCCGGTGAACTCGTACCCGTACTCCTGGACGCCCTTGCGGACGACGGCCCGGATGACCGCGTTGAGCCCGGGGCAGTCACCGCCACCGGTCAGTACTCCTACCCGCATCACAGGTTTCCCTTCTGACGGTCGTGACCCCGCTCGCAGCAACGCTAACGGTGATCCACCTCACACGACACGGAGCGGGCGGGATTCACGCACCAACCTGTCAGTTCGGCGGCGGAGTTCACTCAGGAGAGGGAAACGGGGGTAGGTTACGGCGCCCGGTCGTCGTCGAGGCCGCGCTCGATGGCGTAGCGCACCAGCTCGACGCGATTGTGAAGCTGGAGCTTGCCGAGGGTGTTCTGCACGTGGTTCTGGACCGTGCGGTGGGAGATCACGAGGCGCTCGGCGATCTGCTTGTACGACAGGCCCTTGGCGACCAGGCGCAGCACCTCGGTCTCGCGGTCGGTGAGCTTGGGCACCTCGGGCTCGCCGGCGCTCTCGGCGACGGGCTCGCCCGCGAGCCGGCGGTACTCGCCGAGCACGAGGCCGGCGAGGCCGGGCGTGAACACCGGGTCGCCCTGGGCGGTCCGGTGGACGGCGTCGATCAGCTCCTCGGTGCTGGCGGACTTCACGAGGTAGCCGGTGGCGCCGGACTTGACGGCTTCGAGCACGTCGGCGTGCTCGCCGCTGGCGGAGAGCACCAGCACCCGCACGGCGGGCTGGGCGCCGACGACCTCCTTGCAGACCTGCACGCCGGGCAGACCGGGCAGGTTGAGGTCCAGCACGAGCACGTCCGGCACGGCGGCCCGCGCCCGCCGCACGGCCTGCGGCCCGTCCCCGGCGGTCGCCACCACGTCGAACCCGGCGGCCTGAAGATCCCGTGCGACGGCGTCGCGCCACATGGGGTGGTCGTCGACGACCATCACCCTGACCTCACCGCTGACTTCCCCGACCACCTCGACTCCTTCCCTGCGGATGCCGCCCGCGGACCATGGTGGCGCATGCCGTCCGTTCCGGCACGTATCGCCTCCCGCGGGGGCGTACGGGTGCACGACAGCCGGGACGGCGCGGGAACGGAGCGCGGGCCACGGCGGCGCGCGCCGGCACGGACACAGCCCTCGGAGCCCGGACGGACACAGCACACACGGCGACCGCCCGGACCGGACGGTGCCGGCAGCGCACGATGCCCGTCGCGGAGGCGAGCACCCCGACAAGGCACGCACGGGCCACGGGAGCGCGCCCCGGGCGGCGGGCTGCACGGCCGCCGCGGCGGCGCGGGAGCGCAGCGCGGCCCACGGCGGCGCGCGCCGGCACGGGCACAGCCGTCCCGGCCCGGAGGGGCACGGCGGTCGGCCTGACCGGACGGTGTCGGCGGCGCGCGATGCCCGTCGCGGGGGCGAGCGCCCGGACGAGGCGCGCACGGGGCGCGTGGGTGCGGGCCCGGGTGGCCGGCGGATGGGCGCGGTGCGGGAGTGCGAGGGCCGAGTGCGCGCCTGGAGGTCCGACGCCTCGCCTCCGGCGGGACCGCAGCGCGTGGCCCGTACGGGCGGGGCCCGGGTCGTACGGCCGGGAGCCTCCCCTCGGAGCCGCTCCGGGGCACCGCCCGCGGCGGCGCATCCCCTCGCCGGCAGGCGGCCTGCCCGGAGCCGACGTGCGCGGCCCGGGGCGGACAGCCGTACGCCCACCCACCGCTGCGGCCCATCGCTTCCGCCGCGAGGCGGTTGCCGCGTGGCCCGGGGCGCCGGGGGTCATCGGCGGGCGGCGGTCGGGGGCAGGCGGAGTTCCACCTCTGTGCCCTGGGCCGGGGTCGAGACCCACTCCGCCGTGCCGCCCAGGTCCCGCAGGCGCCCGCGGATGGACTGGGCGACGCCGAGCCGGCCCTCCGCCTCGGCCGCCGCGAGGCGGCCCTGCGGGATGCCGGGGCCGTCGTCCCGCACGGTCACCACCACCGTGCCGTCCGGCTCCTCCTCCAGCAGCACCCACGCCTGCGCCTCGGGGCCGACGTGCGCGCGTACGTTGTCCAGCGCCGCGGCCACCGCGGCGGCCAGCTCCCGCGCCGCGTGCGCCTCCAGGGCCACCGGCGTGCCGGGCTCCGCGACCGAGACGTTCGGCCCGCTCAGCGACAGCAGGAGCAGCCGCAGGGACGTCTCCGCCGGACCGTCGGCCTCCGCTTCGGCGGAACGTTCCTCCACCGGCCCCGCCGTCCGCTGCTCCGGCAGCGACGCGCCCATCACCAACGCCCGCAGCGCCGCCTCCTGCTCGCCCGCGAGCCGGCCCAGCTCCTTCGCCTCGCCGCCGATCGCCGCCCCGCGGCGCTGGACCAGCGCCAGCACCTGGAGCACGCTGTCGTGGATGTCGCGCGCGAGCCGCTCCCGCTCCCGCGTCGCCGCCTCGATCTGGAGCGCCCGGGCCAGCGTCCGTTCGCTGGTCCGCGCCACCTCCACGATGTAGCCGATCGCCGTCGAGGCGACCATCAGCAGCACGATGTTGTGGAAGTTGTCCTGCACCACCTCGCCGCGCTGCACGATGTTCGAAAGCCCGACCGCCGCCGACGACGCCGCGCCCCAGCGCCAGCCGCCCTTGACCGCGAAGCCCAGCACCGAGCCGGCCGCGAAGATCGACGGCAGCGTGCTCGCGCCGTCGTCGATGCGCGCCGTCGTCTCCACCGGGATCGTCAGCAGGATGCCGGTCAGGGTGAGCGTGATGTCCGCCGCGAGGAACGGGTACGTGCAGCGCTCCGCCGACGAGACCCGGCGGAAGGTGACCAGCGTCCACAGGGCCAGGACGGCGAAGTACGCCCAGCCCAGCGCCGGGCGGGCGACGTCGTCGTGCCGGGGTACGAACTGCGCCACCGCGTACGCCAGGGTCAGCACCCGGAAGTACGTCAGCGCCTGCCACAGCGGCTGCTCCACCGACATCCGCCGCTTGTTCTGCCCGGCCATCGCCCCCGACTCTCCCTCCCGCGACGCGCACGGCGCGCCAGGACGCGCTAGGCGGCGTCCTGCCGCCCGCCGGCGCCCGGGCCGTCGCCGTCCGCCTTCGCGGCCTTCTCCTCCGCCTTCTTCTCCTCCGCCTTGCGGCGCTTGGCCTCGTCGGTCATCCGCCGCTTGGCCGCCGTCGCGTACTCGTCGACGTACTCCTGGCCGGAGAGCTTCATGATCTCGTACATGACCTCGTCGGTCACCGAACGCAGGATGAACCTGTCGTGCTCCATGCCCTGGTAGCGCGTGAAGTCCAGCGGCTTGCCGATGCGGATGCCGGGCCGCATGACCTTCGGCACCACCTGCCCCGGCGGCTGGATCTTCTCGGTGTCGATCATCGCCACCGGCAGCACCGGCGCGCCGCTGAGCAGCGCCAGCCGGCCGAGGCCGCCGGGCTTGCCGCGGTAGAGGCGGCCGTCGGGCGAGCGCGTGCCCTCGGGGTAGATGCCGAACAGCTCGCCGCGCTCCAGTACGTCCAGGCCGCTCTTGATCGCCGCCTCGCCGGCGCCGCGGCTGCCGGAGCGGTCGACGGGCAACTGGCCGACGCCCTTGAAGAACGCGGCGGTCAGCCGGCCCTTGACGCCGGGGGTGGTGAAGTACTCCGCCTTCGCGATGAAGGTGACCTTCCGGTGCAGCATGGAGGGCAGGAAGAACGAGTCGGAGAACGACAGATGGTTGCTCGCGAGGATCGCGGCACCGGTGTCCGGCACGTTCTCCATGCCTTCCACCCAGGGACGGAAGACGATCCTCAGACTGTTGCCGAGGGACATCTTCATCGCGCTGTAGAACAACCGGGGCCTCCTGCGATCCGCTCGTGTGACCATAGCGCTCCTGGTCGGAGAGCGGTATCCGGGGGCGAGGGCCCCGCCCGCGCTCGCCCGCGCGTGCGACGCGGGGCGCCCGCGGGGTCCGCGGGGGGCCGTCCGTCCGTACGGGGCAGTACGCTCAAGGGCAGCGCCAGGCACGTATCCGCCGCCCGCCTGACACGATCGGAGTCCCGCCATGCCGGTCCTTCCCGGAGCCGAGCCGTTCCGCCAGCCGGGTGGCGAGACCGGGGTGCTGGTCTGCCACGGTTTCACCGGCTCACCCCAGTCCGTACGGCCCTGGGCCGAGCATCTCGCCGCCCGCGGCCTGGCGGTCTCCATGCCGCTGCTGCCCGGGCACGGCACGCGCTGGCAGGACCTCCAGATGACCCGCTGGCAGGACTGGTACGCGACGGTGGACCGGGAGCTGCGCGAGCTGTCCGACCAGTGCGAGCGGGTCTTCCTGTGCGGGCTGTCCATGGGCGGCGCGCTGGTGCTGCGGCTGGCCGCCCGGCACGGGGACGCGGTGGCCGGCGTGGTCGCCGTCAACCCGCTGAACAAGCTGCACGGGCTGCTGCCGAAGGCGCTGCCCGCGGCCCGCTTCCTGGTGCGTACGTCGCCCGGCGTGGTCAACGACATCGCCAAAAAGGGCGCGGCCGAGACCGGCTACGACCGCGTGCCCCTGCACGCCGCGCACTCGCTACGGCGGTTCCTCGCCCGCGTCGACGACGAGCTGCCCCAGGTGACGCAGCCGCTGCTGGTGCTGCACAGCCGGGTCGACCACGTCGTCTCGCCGCTCGACTCGGCCCGCATCCTCAGCCGCGTGTCGTCGCGGGATGTCACCGAAACCGTGCTGGAGGACAGCTACCACGTCGCCACCCTCGACCACGACGCGGAACGGATCTGCACGGCCACCGACGACTTCATCGACCGGCTCACCCCGCCGGCCGAGGGCAGCGAGCAGCGGAAGAGCGAACAGCGGAAGGGGGCCCGGGCGCGTGGCGGAGCGTAACCCGGACCGGGAGGACCCGCAGCAGGGCGACGGCCCCGCGGAGACGGAGCCGGCGGGCGCGGAGCCGACGGGGTCGGGCGGCGCCCCGCTGGACGAGGAAGCCGCGTGGGCGGAGATCGTCGCGGCGTTCGAGGAGGACTCCGTGGAGCCCCCGCACGAGCGGGCGGCGCGCACGGCGGCCGGCGGCGAAGGCCCGGCGGACGGCGCCGGGGACGGCCCGGCGGACTCCGGCGACGGCGCGGGCGCCGGCGGCGTGACAACCGCGGAGGGCCCGGCCGGCACCGACGAGGACGGCGGCCCCAAGGGCGGCCCGGCGGGCGGCGGTCCGGAAAGCGGCGGACCCGCGGGCGCCGACGGCGGCGCGAGCTTCATCGTCTTCTCCGCGGGTACCGGCCCGCGCGACTGGGAGGCGTCCGAGGCATCGGACGACGACCTCGACGAGAGTGACGAGGGCCACTTCGTCCCGCCCGAGCCGCCGCCGCTGCCGAAGGCGGACACGACGACCAAGTTCGCCTGGATCGCGGTCCTGGGCGGCCCGCTGCTCCTGCTGATGATGCTCATCTTCCAGCAGCCCATGACCTGGTGGGCCTCGGTGCTCGGCATCGGCGGCTTCCTCGGCGGCTTCGCCACGCTCGTCGCGCGGATGCGCCCGGGCGGCGGCGATGACGACGAGCCGCCGGGCGGCGGCGCGGTGGTCTAGCCCGGCGGTCCGGCAGGCCCCGCTCCCGTACGGAACCCGTTCGGGCGCACCGGCGAAGTAGTGGTGCAAGGCCCGGGAACGGGCGATGTCCACCTTGGTCTGGAGGCGCTCGATGGGGGGCAGTACGGGCGTGTACACGGAGCCGGAGAGCGACGCGTCGGATGCGGCGATCGTCGCCCGGTCGCACGCGGAGCCCGAGGCGTTCGCGGCCCTCTTCGACCGGCACGCCACCGCCGTACACCGGTACGCGGCACGGCGGCTCGGCGACGAGGCGGCGGACGACGTCATGGCGGAGACGTTCACGACCGCCTTCCGGTTACGTGAACGGTTCGATCCGGGGCGCGGCGACGTACGCCCGTGGCTCTTCGGCATCGCGACCCACCTGGTGAGCCGGCACCGGCGCGCGGAGGCCCGCCGCTTCCGCGCCCTGTCCCGGCTGCCGGCCCCGGCCGAGACCGACGAGCCGCTCGCCGACCGCGTCGCGGCCCGCGCGACGGCCGACGGCATGCGCCGCGAGCTGGCGACCGCGCTGGCCCGGCTGTCGCCGGCGCTGCGCGACGTGCTGCTGCTGGTGGCGTGGGCGGATCTGGCGTACGAGGAGGTGGCCCAGGCGCTCGACGTGCCGGTGGGCACCGTGCGCTCCCGGCTGCACCGGGCCCGCGGCCGGCTGCGCAGGGAACTGGGCGCGGGGGCCGGGGTGTTCACCGCCGGCGCGGAGACCGGTCATGCGGACGACGACGGGCGGAAGGAGTGCCGTCATGGATGAACTGAAGGTGCTGCGGGACTGGGACGCGGGTACGGGGCCGCCCCGCGAGGCGGCCCGGCTGGCGGCCCGGGACCGGCTGCTGGGAGCCGTCCGCGCCGAGACCCCGGCGGCGGCGCAGGTCCGCGCCCCCGCCTCCGTACCGCTGCGGCCCGGGGCGCGGGCCCCGCTGATGCCGGTCCGCGGGCCCGGCGGGGGCGGGATGTCCCGCCGTACCGTCGTACGGGGCCTCGTGGCCGCCGGCGCCACGGTGGCCTCGGTCGGCACGCCGCTCGCCCTGCTGGAGCGCGGCGGCGACGGCGGCCCGGCGGGACTGCCTCCCGCCGAGGTGCTGCGCAGGGCCGCGGAGCTGGAGCGGGAGCGGGAACGGATGCGCCCGCCCATCGAGCCGCGCCGCGGCCAGTACGTGTACAGCAGGGTGTTCGTCCGGGAGATGCCGGACGACTCCGACGAGGAGACGACGTTCGCGAAGGAGACCTGGCTCGCGGCGGACCCCTCGCAGCGGAGCTGGCTGAGCAACGCCCGCGAGGCGAGCGGTTGGCGGCGGTCGGAGAAGGGGAGCTGGCCGCCGGCGGACTGGCGCACCGTCTCCCGGATCCCCACGGAGCCGGAGGCGCTGCTGACGCACGTCAGCTCGTACGGCGCCCGGAGGACCCCCGAGGAGTTCGACCGGCGGGACTGGACGGACGCGTACTTCTTCCTGGGCGGTCTGCTCGGCCGGATCCCGGTGCTGCCCGACGGGCTGCTGCCGGCGGTCCTCACGGCGCTGGCCGGCTTCCCCGACCGCACCCTGCTGCCCGGGGCGGAGGACGCCCGGGGCAGGGCCGCGCTCGGGATCGCCTTCCCGGACGACACGGGCACGTCCCGGTACCTGCTCTTCGCCGCGGACACGAGCGAGTACCTGGGGATGCAGAACCCGCGCACCGACGGCCCGAACAGCAACAGGATCTTCACCCAGCTCTCGTACCTCGACGCCTACGCCGTCGTGGACGAGGTCAGGGAGCGGCCGTAGCCGGGCCGGAGGCGGGGATGCGGAGCGCGGCCAGGACGGGGAGGTGGTCGGTGGCGTCGCGGAGGTCGGACTGCGTGAGGCCCGGCAGGCCCGCCGGGACGCCGCAGCCCAGCACCTCGACCGAGCCGGTCGCGAGCACGGCGTCGATGCGCTTGCGCGGGTCGAGCGCGGTGGAGGTCTTCCGCCCGCCCCAGGGGCTGACCACCCAGCCGTCCTGCAACTCGGCGGTCAGGCGGCTGAACGCGGGGCCCTTGGGGCGCTCGTTGAGGTCCCCGGCGACCACGACGTGCGGCTCGCCGAGCGCCCGCACGTGGGCGAGCACCAGCCCGGCCTGCTCGTAGCGCTCGGTCCTGGCCAGGCTCAGGTGCGTGCTGACGACCGCCAGCCGGGCGTCGCCGAAGCGCAGCACGGCCGTCGCCAGGCCGCGCTGGTGCAGGCCGGGGGTGCGGGGCAGGAGGGTCTCGTCGGTGCGCTCCACGTGTGCGCGCAGGCCGGTGAGGAGCATGGGGCCCGCGGTGGTGGCGCCGCCCGTGACGTACAGCAGGCCGGTGGCGCGGGCGAGCCGCGCCGCCTTCTTGCGCCAGCGGACGAAGCGCGGCGCCTCCTGGACGCAGACGACGTCCGGGGCGCAGGCACGGATCACCCGGGCGAGCGCCGCGGTGTCGTCGCGCATGGAGCGGATGTTGTAGCTGAGCAGCCGGATGACGGCGGAGCCGTCCGGCTCGGTGCGCGAGGCGGGCAGATCGGGCAGCAGCACGGGCCCGAGACTACCGGGGGAACGGCGCGGCGGGGGCCGGGTGGCGGGGCGGCCGGGCACGGGGTTGACGCCCCGGGGGCCGGGGTGCCGTCGGCGGGTGGCGCGCTGGATCGTGGGAGGCGTGGGCCCTTGTGCCTTCGGGTACCGGGACCGTCCGGCACGCGGGCCGTCACGTCATACGCGCCGGCCGTCAGCCCTGGCGGGCCAGGTCGGCGGCGCCGACGAGCCCGGCACGGCCGCCGAGTCGGGCGGCGAGCACCTGCGCGTGCGGTCGCCACTGGTTGCCCACCAGCCAGCGCCGGAACGACTTGCGGATCGGGTCGAGGACGAGATCGCCCTCGTCCGAGACGCCGCCGCCGACGATGAACGCCGACGGGTCGAAGAGCGACGCCAGGTCCGCGAGACCCGCCCCCGCCCAACGGGCCAGCTCCCGGAAGGAGTCGATGGCCACCGGGTCACCCTGCCGGGCCGCCTCGCTGACGTGCCGCCCCTGAACGCCCTCGGGCGTACCGTCGCCGAGGGCGAGCAGTATCTCGGCCGACTCGGGGGTGGCGGCGGCACGCTGGTGCGCGTACCGCACGAGGGCACGGCCGGAGGCGTACTGCTCCCAGCAGCCCTGGCTGCCGCAGCCGCACAGCAACCCGTCGGGCACCACGCGGATGTGGCCGAACTCCGCGGCCACGCCGAAGCGGCCGCGGTGCAGCCGGCCGCCGATGATCACGCCGCCGCCGAGGCCGGTGCCCAGGGTGATGCAGACGACGTCGTCGTGGCCCTGACCGGCGCCGAAGCGGTACTCGCCCCAGGCGGCGGCGTTGGCGTCGTTCTCGACCACGACGGGCAGGCCGATGCGCTGTTCGACTTTGTCCTTCAGCGCCTCGTGGCGCCAGTTGACGTTCGGGGCGAAGAGCACGGTGGCGCGTTTGTCGTCCACGTACCCGGCGGCGCCGATGCCGACGGCCTCGGCCGGGGTGGCGGCGGTGACCTCCTGGACCGCCGCGCAGATGGCGTCCACGACGCCTTCGGGTGTTTCGGGGGTCGGTACCGTGCTCGTTCGGATGATCGAGCCCTCTTCGTCGACCACACCGGCCGCAATCTTGGTGCCGCCGATGTCGACGCCGATGGTGAGTCCCATGTCTCCCTCGGTTATTCGGTTCGAGCCCCGCTGCGCCTCCTCACATTACCGGAGGTACGGCCGGGCCCGGCCGTCAGTCGAGGTCGATCTGCTTGGGGCTGCTGGGTGGTTCGTCGTCCCGCGACCAGTCCGCCTCCTGCCGCTGAACTGCGGCGCGGTACGCGGCGGCGATCTCCGTGCCGGCGGTGGCGAGGTGGTCGAAGATCTGCGGATTGCGCTCCACGACGGGCTCGACGGCGGTCTTCACGGAGGCGAGGAACTGCTTCGCGAACTGCTGCGCGGCGGTCTGCGCGACGGCGGCGGTGCCGCCGGTCGCGCCGGGGGCGCGCAGTTCCGAGACCTTGTCGGAGAGGGAGTCGAAGAAGCGGCGCAGCTCCTCGGCGGCGCTGACGGGCTCGGGCCCGTAGACCGAGCGCCGCCGGGCCTGCTCGGCGGCGAAGTCCTCGGCACACGCCTGGGCCCACGCGTCCGGGTCCGGGGCGGTGGCCGCACCGGGTTCGGGGCGCTCGATGGCATCACTCATACATCGACGGTACCCGAACGGCGACTTCGCGTTCAGTGCCGCGCAGCGGGTTGTGCGAGCGGCGCCCGGAGAGGCGGGGGTGGCGGGGGTGCGCCGCGGGCGGGGAGGGGCGGGGACGGACCGGCGGGGTGCGGCCCGCCTGGCGCGGGGCGTCCGGCCCGGGTCAGCGGGCCTGGGTCAGCGGGCCTGGGGCCAGGCCGCGGGGTCGGGGGTGAAGCGGATGCGCAGTTCGCCGTCGTGGAGGCCGGCGCGTTCGATGGTGCAGCGGCGCAGGGCCGCCGGCAGGGGCAGGGGGCGGCGGTGGCCGGCGACGGTGACGAGGAGTTCGTCACCGCGGCGTACGAGGGTGAGGTCGCCCCGTTCCGCGCCGGGCAGCGGCAGCCGGTAGAGCAGCACGCCCTCGTCCGCCAGCAGGTCGTCCACCCGGGCCGGGTCCCCGGGGTCCGCGGGGTCCGCGGGCGCGGGCCGGGCCCGCAGCCCCGCCGGCGCCACGGCCTCCGCCAGGGCGGCGAGGGCGACCGGGCCCTGCGGCTCCGGGCCGAGGTGCGGCAGCGCGCAGAACGCGCCGACCGCGCCGCGCAGCTCCGCGCCCAGCTCCTTGACCACCCGGTGCTGCTCGTCGGCGAGCGTCGCGTACCAGGCGTCCTCGGAGCCCGCGGGCAGGACCCGGTTGGCGACGACCGCCTCGACCGCGCAGCCCTGGAGCGCGAGCGCCGCGCGCGTGCGTCGCAGTTCACGGGCCGCGCGCGGAGTGGGCTCCAGTACGAGCCGCACCCTCGTCCCGGCCGCTTCTGCGGCCTCCCGTACGGCCTCCAGCCGCTCCTCCCAGCGGGCGGCGGCCTCGTACAGCCGCTCCGCCGGCACCGGCGCCCCGAGGAGCCGCCCGAGCAGCGGGCGCAGCCCCCGCGCGGCCTGCCGCTCGGCGGGCAGCAGCCGGTGCAGGTACCGCACGAGCTGCTCCGGCAGCGCGAGCACCCCCAGCGCGGCGGGAGCGGCGGGCATGTCCACGATCGCCAGGTCCCAGGGCCCGGCGGAGCCCCCGGCGGTGCCCGGGGCCCCCGTCTCGTACAGCGTGACCAGCGCGCGCAGCAGCGCGAACTCCCCGGTGCCCGGCAGCGGCGTCAGCTCCTCCGCCGCCAGCGGGGTCGCGCCGAGGAGGTCGAGGGTGTCCGCGTACTGCTCCTGCCAGAGCGCCAGCGTCTCCGCCGCCGACTCCGCCCCGCGCAGCCGCGCCGCCCACAGCCCGGTCTCGACGCGGGCGGGCACCGTCCACGGCAGCGCTTCCTCAGGCCACTCGTCCGGCGCCGCCCCCGACCGCTGCCCCGGGATCTGCGCCTCCGGCGCCCCCGTCAGCAGTCCGCCCGCCTCGGGGTCCGCCGTCAGCAGCAGCACCCGGGCGCCGTCGCGCGCCGCCCGCAGCGCCGTGGCCGCCGCGACCGTCGTACGGCCGGCGCCCGCGGCACCGGTGACGAGGATCGTCCGCACGGCGGGGCGTCAGTCCGTACCCGAGCCGGCGGACGCGCCCGGCACGCTCTCGACGCGCTGCTTCAGGCCGTCCAGCGCCCGCTCGATGATGATCTTCTCCATCTTGCGCTTCATCATCCCGAGCATGGGGATCTTGACGTCGACCGTCAGCTCGTACGTCACCTCGGTGCGCTCCCCGCCGGCCAGCGGCTTCAGCAGGTACGCGCCGTCCAGCGCGCGCAGCATCTGCGACTTCTCCAGCGTCCAGCGCACCTCGTGCGGTCCCGCCCAGGTGTACGCCAGCGTCTGCTCGTCCCGGATCGTCTTCGCGTCCAGCACCAGCAGGACCCGCGCCGCGCGCCCGCGGTCGTCGGCTTCGAGCACCTCGGTCCGCCGCACCTCGCCGGTCCACTCCGGGTAGCGGTCGAAGTCCGCGATCACCGTCATCACCGCGTCCGGCGCGGCGTCGATGGTGATACTGGACCTGGTGTGCTCTGCCATGCCTGGGCTCCTCCGTCAACCGTCCGCGCTGAAGGTTACCGCGCCCGGTTCACCACTCCAGAACCCACGGCTTCCCGCGGGACGCGAAGTGCCCCACGTTCACGCACTCCGTCGCCCCGATCCGCATCCGCCGCGCCAGCGGCTGGTGGACGTGGCCGAAGAGCGCGTAGCGCGGCCGGACCCGGTGCAGCGCCTCCAGCAGCGCCTCGCTGCCGCGCTCGAAGCGGCGCGCCACCGTGTCGTAGCAGAGGTCGGGGACGAGCGGCGGGATGTGCGAGCAGAGCACGTCGACGTCGCCGAGGGCGGCGACCTTCGCGGCGTACGTCTCGTCGTCGATCTCGTACGGCGTGCGCATCGGCGTCTTCAGACCGCCGCCGACGAAGCCGAAGACCAGCCCGCCGATCTCCACCCGCTCGCCGTCCAGGACGGTGGTGCCCTCGCGGGCGAACTCGGGCCACAGCCGCGGGATGTCGACGTTGCCGTAGGTGGCGTACGTCGGCGTGGGGAAGGCCGCGAACAGCTCCGCGTACTGCTTGCGCACCGCCTTCTCGATCTCCCCGCTCTTGTCCATCCCCGCCCACAGCGAGCGCACGAAGTCGCGGTGCTCGTCGAACCTGCGGGCCGTGCGCAGCTCCACGCTGCGCGTGGTGTTCGCGACGCCGAAGAGGTCGGGGAAGATGCCGCGCGAGTGGTCGGCGTAGTCGATGAAGAGGATGAGGTCGCCGAGGCAGACCAGCGCGTCCGAGCCGTCGCCCGCGCGGGCCAGGTCGGCGCTGTTGCCGTGCACGTCACTGACCACGTGGACCCTCATGCGATCACCCTACTTCCGGCGCGCGGGCGCCCGCCCGTCGGTGAGCGGCGCCACTGCCGCGAGGTGCCCTGGTGGGGATAGGGTCGCAGGTGGCCCACCGGAACGTCGAGGAGCAGCGTCTTGCGAGAGTTCGCCCTTCCCGCCCTGTACGAGGTCCCGGCGGACGCCAATCTGACCGACCTCATCCGCACCAACGCCGAGCGGACCCCCGACCTGGCCGTCGTCGCCCGCAAGAACGCGGCCGGCGACTGGGAGGACGTGTCCGCGGCCGGCTTCCTCGCGGAGGTGGAGGCGGCGGCCAGGGGTCTGGTCGCGGCCGGGCTGCGGCCCGGCGACCGGGTCGGGCTGATGTCCCGTACGCGGTACGAGTGGACGCTGCTCGACTTCGCGATCTGGACCGCGGGCGGCGTGACCGTCCCGGTGTACGAGACCAGCTCGCCGGAGCAGATGCAGTGGATCCTCAGCGACTCGGGCGCGGTGGCGTGCGTGGTGGAGACCGCGGAGCACGCCGCGGCCGTCGAGTCCGTACGGAGCCGGGTGCCGCTGCTGCGGCAGGTGTGGCGGATCGACGCCGACGGGGAGGGGAGCGAGCCGGGCGCCGTCGCCGCGCTGACGGCCGCCGGCGCCGAGGTGTCCGACGCCACGCTGGAGAAGCACCGCTCCGCGGCCGGCGCCGACTCCCCCGCGACCCTCGTCTACACCTCCGGCACCACGGGCCGCCCCAAGGGCTGCGTCATCACCCACGGCAACTTCCTCGCCGAGTGCGGCAACGCCGTGGAGCAGTTGCGCCCGCTCTTCCGCGCCGGCGACAGCTCGATCCTGCTCTTCCTGCCGCTCGCGCACGTCTTCGGCCGGCTGGTGGAGATCGCCGCCATGGTCGCCCCGATGAAGCTCGGCCACGCGCCGGACGTCAAGAACCTCACCGGAGACCTGGCCGACTTCAAGCCGACGCTGCTGCTCGGCGTCCCCCGCGTCTTCGAGAAGGTCTACAACTCGGCCCGCGCCAAGGCGCAGTCCGACGGCAAGGGGAAGATCTTCGACAAGGCGGCCCACACCGCCATCGCGTACAGCCGCGCCCTGGACACCGGCGGGCCCGCCTTCGGGCTGCGGCTGCGGCACGCGCTCTTCGACAAGCTCGTCTACGCCAAACTGCGCGCCGTCCTCGGCGGCCGGGCCACGCACGCGATCTCCGGCGGCGCCCCGCTGGGCGAGCGCCTCGGGCACTTCTACCGCGGCATCGGCTTCACCGTCCTGGAGGGCTACGGCCTGACCGAGACCGCCGCCGCGATCACCGTCAACCCGGTGGAGCGCCCGAAGATCGGCACCGTCGGCCGGCCGCTGCCGGGCTGCACCCTCCGCATCGCCGACGACGGCGAGGTGCTGGTGAGCGGCGGCAACGTCTTCGGGGCGTACTGGAACAACGAGGACGCGACGGCCGCCACGCTGGACGGCGAGTGGCTGCGCACCGGCGACCTCGGGAGCCTGGACGAGGACGGGTACCTGTCCATCACCGGGCGGAAGAAGGAGATCATCGTCACGGCGGCCGGCAAGAACGTCGCCCCGGCGGTGATAGAGGACCGCATCCGGGCGCACGCGCTGGTGGCGGAGTGCATGGTCGTCGGCGACGCGCGGCCGTTCGTCGGGGCGCTGATCACGCTGGACGAGGAGTTCCTCGGCAAGTGGGCCGAGGGCAACGGCAAGCCGGGCCGGACGGCGGCGGACCTGGCGGACGACGTGGAGCTGCGGGCGGCGGTGCAGCTCGCGGTGGACGACGGGAACGCGCAGGTGTCGCGGGCGGAGTCGGTGCGCAAGTTCCGGATCCTGCCGGGGCAGTTCACGGAGGAGTCGGGGCATCTGACGCCGTCGCTGAAGCTGAAGCGGGGCGCGGTGGCGAAGGACTTCGCGCAGGAGATCGAGGGGCTGTACGAGCAGTAGGGCACGGCGGCGGTACGGGCGCCCGCGGCCCGAGCGCCGCGCGGGTACGGGCCCGGTGCCGGGACGTCCCTTCTTTGACGGGTCGCGTACTGGTCGCGTACTGGTCGCGTAGGGGTCGCGTAGGGGTCGCGTACGGGCCCGGGCGGCCGGTTCGTACGCCCGCGGCTCCGGCCGCGCGTCCGGTCCGTACCGTACGCGCCCTCCCCCGCCCTCACAGCAGCGACGTGAGCCGCTCCGCCAGCAGGTCCCAGCGCCACCGCTCCGCCACCCACGCCCGCCCCCGCGCCCCCGTCCGCGCGCGCAGCTCCGCGTCCCCCAGCAGCGTCACGATGCGCGCCGCCGCCTCCTCCGCCTGCCGTTCCGCGCCGCCGCGCACCACCCACCCGGTCTCGCCGTCGAGCACCGCGTCCGGGGCGCCGCCGGAGTCGCCCGCGACGACGGGCAGCCCGGTCGCCGACGCCTCCAGGTACACGATGCCGAGGCCCTCCACGTCCAGCCCGCCGCGCCGCGTGCGGCACGGCATGGCGAACACGTCGCCCGCGCCGTAGTGCGCGGGCAGGTCCTCCCACGGCACCGCGCCGGTGAAGCGCACCGCGCCCGCGACGCCCGTGGCCGCCGCCAGCTTCTCCAGCTCCCCGCGGTACGGGCCGCCGCCGACGATCAGCAGCGCCGCCTCCGGCTCCGCCGCCAGGATGCGGGGCAGCGCGCGGATCAGGGTGTCCTGGCCCTTGCGCGGTACGAGCCGGGAGACGCAGACGACGACCGGCCGGTCCGCGAGCCCGAGACGGGCGCGTACCGCCGCACCGCCCGAGCCCGGGTGGAACTCCGTCTCGTCCACGCCCGGCGGCACCTGCACCATGCGCGCGGCGGCCTCGGGGGTGAGCGCGCGGGCGATGCGGGAGCGGGTGTACTCGCCGAGGTAGGTGAGCGTGTCCGTCGACTCGCCGATGCGCCGCAGCAGTTGCCGGGCGGCGGGCAACTGGGCCCAGCCCGCCTCGTGGCCGTGCGTGGTGGCGACGATCCGCTCGGCGCCCGCGCGGCGCAGCGCCGGCGCCATCAGCCCCAGCGGCGCCGCGGCGCCGAACCACACGGCGCGGCAGCCGTGCGCGCGCAGCAGGCCCGCTGCCCGGCGGGCGACGCGCGGGGTGGGCAGCAGCATCGTGGCGCGGTCGCGGACGACCTCGTAGGGCTGGCGGGCGTCGAAGTCCCGGGTGGCGGCGCGGCCTTCGGCGTCGCGCTTCCAGGTGGAGGCGTAGACGACGACCTGCTCCGGGTCCAGCCGCAGGCACATGCTGTGCAGGAAGTTCTGGATGCCGCCGGGGCGGGGCGGGAAGTCGTTGGTGACGACGAGCGTCTTGCGCGGGACCTTGTGCATCGCCGCCGACAGTACCGGGGCCGGTGGCGGCGGGTGCCTGCGGCCGGGCGGAGCCGTGTCGTAGTGTCGTCGGACGGATACGGGGGCGGGGTCGGAGGTCGAGCGATGGCACGGGTCGCGGCGCCGGTCGCGGCGTGGGTGCTGACCCGCGCGGGCCTGCTGCTGCTCGTGCTGAAGGCGGTCACGCTGCCGGGCCCCGACGTCACCAGCGACGTCGAGGTGATCTACCGCGGCTGGTACGAGGTGCTGCGCACCGGCACGTTCCCCGTCGACGACGTGAGCTGGCAGTACCCGCCGGGCGCGGCGCTGCCGGTGCTCTCCCCCGGCCTGCTGCCGTTCCTCGGCTACGCGCACGCCTTCTTCGCGCTGGCCTGCGCGGCGGACGCGGCGGTGCTGGCGCTGCTGCTGCGGGCCGGGCGCGGCGCCGGGAGGTCGCGGGCGGGGGCGTGGTGCTGGGTGGCCGGGGTGCCGCTGCTGGGGCCGACCGCGTACGCGCGGTACGACGTGATGGTCACCGCCGTCGCCGTCGCGGCGCTGCTGGCGGCGGCCCGGCGGCCGGCGGTGGCCGGGGCGCTGGCCGGGTTCGGCGCGATGCTGAAGGTGTGGCCGGTGCTGCTGCTGCTCGGCGCGGCGCGCGGGCGGGCGACGCGGCTGTCGTGGGGCGCGGCGGCGGGGACGGCCGCGGGTGCGGCGCTGCTGGCGGCCGTCGCGCTGCCGGGGGCGTTCGACTTCGTCACCGCGCAGCGCGACCGCGGTACGGAGGTGGAGTCGCTGGGCGCGCTGGTCTTCCACGTCGGCCGGCACCACGGCTGGGACGGCACGGTGGAGCTGCACTACGGCTCCATGGAGTTCCTCGGGCCGGGCGTCGGCCTGGTCAGCGACCTGGCGCTGGGTCTGTCGGTGCTGGCGATGGGGTGGCTGGTGCTGTGGCGGCTGCGGGCGCGGGAGTTCACGGCGACGACGGGGTGCGAGGCGGCGTTCGCGGGGGCGCTGCTGTTCACCACGACGAGCCGGGTGATCAGCCCGCAGTACATGATCTGGCTGGTCGGGCTGGCCGCCGTGTGCATGACGCTGCGGGCGGCGCGGATGGCGCTGCCGGCGGGGCTGGTGCTGGCGGCGACGGCGGTGACGCTGGCGGAGTTCCCGGTGTGGTTCGGGGAGGTCGTGGGGAGCACCGGGTTCGGCATCGCGCTGCTGGCACTGCGCAACGGGCTGCTGGTCGCAGCGACGGTGGTGGCGTGCCGGCGGCTGTGGCGGTCGACGGTCACGGCGCCCGGGCGCCCTGTCGACGGAGACGCGGCGATGCCGCGGCAGCGGGGGCGTAGCGCGTCGGCGCGGAACGGCATGCTGACGTGGTGACGTGCCTGCGCCCGTGCCCGTGCCCGTGCCCGTACGCGTGCCGCGGTGCGCGGGCTAGGCGCCGCCGCCCGCTTTGAAGAGGAGCAGCAGGAACGCGGCGAAGAGGTGGCCGACGAAGATGTAGACGAGGAGGCGAATCACCAGGCCGCGGGGGAATCTCTCCTCGATCCGCTTGGACACTGCGGTCTCCTTGGGGTCAGTGCCGGGTGCCGTCGCCGAGGCAGAGGTCGGCGACGGCGCTCTGGAGGAGCGTGTGGACGAAGAGCAGGTCGAGCCCGCCGGGTTCGGCGGCGGCGATGCGGTGCGGGGTGAGGGAGTCGAACTGGGCGCTGTCGCCCGGGTCGAGCAGGTGCTCGCTCTCGCCGAGCACGAGCCGCATCCGGCCCTGGAGCACGTACAGCCACTCCTCGCCGGGGTGGACGCGGACGAGGTCGCGGTGCGCGGCGTCGTACGGCACGTGCACCCGTAGCGCCTGCATCCCCCGGTCCGTACCGCCCGCCTGCCGGTACGACCAGCCGCCCGCCTCCCGTACGGGAGCCTCGGCGCCCCGGACCACCGACGTCTGCGCCGAGGGCGCCTCGCCGAGCAGCTCGGACACCGTCGTACCGTAGATACGGGCCAGCTTGAGCAGCACCGGCAGCGAGGGCTGGCGGTGCCCGGTCTCCAGCCGGGAGAGGTGGGCGGGCGACAGCTCGGCCCTGGCGGCGGCGGCCTCCAGCGTCAGGCCGGCGCGGCGGCGCAGCTCGCGCAGCCGGGGGGCCTGGGGGTGGTCGAGGCTCATGTCCGTCATTGAGCCAGGCCACATGCCCCAGAGTCAAATGCCTTGCCTCTGAGGCAAAACGCTCCGGGTTGCCTACCCCAACTCCCGCTCCAGATACCCCCGCCACCGCTCCGTGAACTCCCCGAGCCCCACCCCCAGCTCCGCCCGCAGCGCCGGGCCGACCGCCTCCCCGCGCGACTCCGCCGCGCCCACGGCCCGGTAGAGCGCCACGAGCCGGTCCGCGCCCCATTCGTCCGCGACCATCCGGCAGGCCAGCCACGCCTCGCCGTACGCCTGCGCCAGCCGGTCGCCGCTCGCGGCCCGGCCGAAGTCGGCGTCGGCCGGCAGCTCCCGCGGCAGCCTGCCGGCGGCGACGGCGCGGCCCAGCTCCGGCGCTCCCTGGCGCGGGCCGCGGCCGACGCTGCCGAAGGCGACCCAGTCGGCGAAGCCCTCGGAGAGCCAGAGGGGGGTGGCCGGGGAGGTGCGACCGCGGGTGGCGACGTGGACGGTCTCGTGGGTGAGGACGACGCGCCGCCCGAGGTCGCCGAGGATGTCGTACGCCTCGGGGTTGACCACCACGCGGTCGGCGCCGTCCCGGTGGTCGGTGCGGCCGGTGGTGACGGCGGCGATGCCCGCGTAGTCCGTGGGCCCCTCGCCGAGCAACTCCCCCATCGCGGCCTGCGACGCGGGCACCAGCACCACGACGCGGCGGACCCACGCGCCGTCCCACGCGGCGGAGACGTCGGGCACGGCGCGGTCGGCGACGGCGGCGACGTCGCGCAGGCCGGCCTCGGGGCGGCCGGCGCCGAGCACGAGGCTGTGCGTGCCGCGTACGACGGTCAGGGGGCCCTGGTCCCACGGCTGCGGCCGGCTGCCGGGCGCGGGGCCGGCGACGTACCAGCGGCCGTCGCGGCGGACGAACTCCAGTTGCTGGGCGGCGGTCGCGGTGCCGGTGTCGTAGCCGCGGAGGCGGTAGCCGAGCCGGACGTCGGCGGTGGCGCGGGCGGTGCCCGCGGGCACGTGGTCGCCGAGGCGGAGGGTCCAGTCGGCGAGCGGGAGGGCGTCGAGGTTGCGGAAGGCGGTGCGCTGCTCCTGGCGGTACGGGCCGGCCTGCGGGTCGACGGTGCGCAGGAAGGCGGCCTCGTCGCCGTCGCGGACGGCGGCGGAGCGCTGCCGGAGCAGGTCGGCGACGGCACGGGTGGCGTCGCCGGCGGGGGGCCGGCCGCCGTCACGGTCGCCGTCGCCGCAGCCGGCGAGGAGGGCGGCGAGCAGGCCGGCGCAGAGCACCAGCACCGCCGTCCGCACTCCCGCCACGCCCCGAGCGTACGACGCCCCGGCCCCCGCGGTGCGGCGCGGGTGACCGGGACGGCTCTGTCAGAGGGGCGGCCTACCCTTGGGCGGGAGTGCGGGTGAGGTGGGGCACACCGGAGCACGGGGTTCGGTGCGCGGGGTTCGGCCCGGGGTGCGCGGGGTTCGGCCGGAACGCGGGGTACGGAGGGCGGAGTTCGGCCCGAGGCGCGCGGCGTACAGGCCGGGAGACGCGGCGTACGGCCCGAGGCGCGCGGCGTATGGGCCGAGAGGCACGGCGTACGGGCCCGGTTGCGCCGTGTACGGGTCGCGGCGTACGCACCGGTGCTACGGACGTGTCACCGACGCGACCGGCATCATGCCCACCGGGTCGTAGCGCACCGCCGCGCCCGGGTACGGCGCGTGGACGACCTGACCGCCGCCCACGTACATGGCCACATGGCTCGCGTCCGCCCGGTACGTCACCAGGTCCCCCGGCTTGGCCTCCCCCAGCGGCACCTGGCGGCCCGCGTAGCGCTGCGCCTGCGAGGTGCGCGGGATCGACACCCCGGCCCTGCCGTAGGCCCACTGCGTCAGGCCCGAGCAGTCGAACCCGCCGGGCGCCGCGCCGCCCCACACGTACGGCGTGCCGACCGCGCCCCGCGCCGCGGAGACCGCGAGCGCGCCGCGGCCGGAGGCCGGCGCCGAGCCGAAGTCGGGCGTCGGCGCCGAGCGGGAGGCGCGGCTGCCGCCGGTGTCGGGGCGTTCCTCCTTCGGCAGCGAGTTGAGGAGCCGCCGCGCCCGCGCCAGCCGGTCGGTGACCTCGCCCTTGTGCCGGGCCAGCGCCTCGCGCCCGCGCTCCAGTTCGGCGAGGGTGTCCCGGGCCCGTACGCGCTGCTGCTCCAGCCGGCGCTGGAGGGCGACGAGCCGGCGCAGCCGGCCGCTCTGGAGGCTGCCGATGCGCTCCAGGGTGGCGGCCTTCTCCAGATATCCCTCCGGGCTCTCCGAGAGGATCAGGGTCAGCTTCGGGTCGATGCCCCCGGAGCGGTACTGGGCGCCGGCGAGCGAGCCCAGCTCGGTGCGCATCCGGTTGATCCGGGCGAGGTCGCGGGCCGCGCGGTCCTGGAGCCGCTCCGCCTTGCGGCGCAGTTCCTCGGTGCGCTCCTTGGCCGCGTTGTACTTCTCGGTCGCCCGCTCGGCCTGGGCGTAGAGGTCGTGGACCCGCTCCCTGGCCTCTGCGTGGTCCTCGGGCGCGGCCAGGGCCGCGTCGGAGAGGCCGGAGAAGACCGCGGGCGAGCCGGACAGCGCCGCCGCCGCGGCGGCGGTGAGGACGCCGGTACGCAGCCGGCCGGCACCGCAGGGCCGGGTGGATCGTCGATGTGCTGACACGCGGCAGACAGTAACCACGCGACTACGCGCCGACCAAGAACCGCCGTCCGGGGCGATGTCGGCACCCGGGTGCCGACGCAGGTCACCCGCAGGGCGTTCGAAACGCGCGGTGTCGGCAATTCGCCCGAACGGGCGGCACAGGGGCGCGTCCCGCCGCGCCCGCGCCCCACCGCGGTGAGCGGCGGGGCGGCGAACGGCGCGGCGCCGCGGGCGTCAGACCCGCGCGCCCCACATGAAGGGCATGTTGCCGACGGCCTCGTAGCGCACCACGGCGCCCGGCTTCGGGGCGTGGATGATCTGGCCGTTGCCGGCGTAGATGCCGACGTGGTGCAGGTCGCTGTAGAAGAAGACGAGGTCGCCGGGCTGGAGGGCGCTGACGGAGGATATCCGGGTGCCGACGTTGGCCTGGTCCTGCGAGATGCGCGGCAGTGAGACGCCGGCCTGCGAGAACGCCCAGCCGGTGAGGCCGGAGCAGTCGAAGGAGCTGGGGCCGGTGGCGCCGTAGACGTACGGGGCGCCCAGCTTGCTCTGCGCCGCGGACAGGGCGGCGGAGCCGTGGGAGGAGCCCGGGGGGATGTCGCCGAGGTCGACGCGGTCCTCCGCCTCGCGGCTGGCGCGCTGCTCCTCCTCGGCGAGCGCGGCCTGCTCCTCCTCGGTCAGCTCGTTGAGCAGGGCGCGGGCCTCGCCCAGCTTGTCCTGGACCTTCTTCTTCTGGGAGCCCAGCTCCTTGCGGGTCTCCTCCAGGTCCTTGAGCTTCTCGCCGGCCTCCTGGCGCTGCTGCGCGAGGCTGCGCTGCTTGTCGGCGATGCGCTCCAGCGACTCGGCCTGCTTGCCGCTGACCCGGTCCATCGTGGACGCCTTGTCCAGATAGGTGTCCGGGTCGGAGGAGAGGAAGAGCTGCACGGAGGGGTCGATGCTGCCGCTGCGGTACTGGGCGGTGGCCAGCGAACCGAGGCCGTCGCGGAGGTCGTTCAGCTCCTGCTGGCCGCGGGCGGCCTTGTCCTGGAGCTGCTCGACGTCCTCTTCGAGCTTGTCCTGCCGCTCCTTGGCGCCGTTGTACTTCTCCGTGGCGCGCTCGGCGTCCTCGTAGAGGTTGTCGACCTGACGCTTGACGTCGTCCTTGTCGGGGGCGGCGTGTGCGCTCTGGGTGGAGAGCGCGACGGCCGCGGCGGCGGTCGCGGTGAAGACGGTGACCCTGGCCCGGTTCGGCTGCTTCGGTCGACGGTGGGACGCCACGAAGGCGAGCTCCTCTTCCTCCAGCCGCCCGACCGTGGCTTTGGGGGTGCCCCGGTACCGGCGGGACCTTCGCCATCGCCCCGGATGAGCGATCGACAGCACGAAGGTTCGGGCCAGACACTAACGACGCTGGGGTGATCGGTTCAAATCCCTCCGGCAAAAAAGTCCCCCCGAAGCGCGTTTCTTTACTCACATCACACGGCCAGTAGTCACTGTTCGACAACGAGTTGGACTCGGAGCGGCGAACTGTCCACACCCGGGGTAGACGGCCGTGTTGTCCGAACTCGCCCTCTTTCCCCGGGTTATCAGCTCCGCGCGAGCCGCTTGAGGAGCAGCGCGGACGACACCGGGCGGGCTCCGGCGGCGGCGACGCCGTCGGCGACCTCGCGGTCGGTGGAGACCACCACGACGGGCCTGCCGGTGGGTTCGGCCCGTACGAGCCGGCGGATCAGCTCGTCGGCCGTCTCGCCCGGCTTGCTGAACAGCACGCGCACCCCGCGCGGCGGCGCGAGCAGCACCGGCGCGGCCAGCTCCGCGCCGTCGAAGACGCACGTCACCTCCGCGCCCGTCTGCGCGGCGAGGCCGGCGAGGCCGCCGAGGAGGCGCAGCCGCTGCTTCTCCAACGGGAGAGTGGGATAGCCCGTCTTGGTG
The DNA here is from genome assembly GCF_045781775.1 of Streptomyces sp. 184. Lineage (NCBI taxonomy): Bacteria > Bacillati > Actinomycetota > Actinomycetes > Kitasatosporales > Streptomycetaceae > Streptomyces > Streptomyces sp. 184. The sequence goes on from NZ_CP123230.1 coordinate 5,802,812, forward strand.
ACGTTGTAGCCGTCGACGACCATGTGCGCCTGCGGCAGGGCGAGGAGTTGGTCGAGCAGCGCCGGGTCGGTGGCGGACAGGGCGCGGGCGGCCACGTCCTTCGGCGACATCGTGCCGGGCTCGACCGCGCGGACGGTGTCCGCGGGGGTCATCCGCGCGGGCGGCAGGGCGAGTTCGCGGCGCAGCCCCTGGGCGGCGTCGAGGACGGTGTCCAGCAGGAGCCGTACGCGCATGTCCTCCACGCTGCGCCCCTCGCGGGCGGCCCGGCGGCTGGCCTCAAGCCCCGACTCCGCCTCGCCGAGCCGGGCGCGGAGCCGGCGCGCCTCGCTCTCGGCCGCGGCCGACTGCGCGGCGGCCTCCTCGCGGCCGGCGGCGGCCTCCTGCTGGAGCTTGCGCACGGCCGCCTCGCCGCGCTTGACGTCGCTGAGCGCGCTGCGCAGCCGGCGGTGCAGGCCCTCGTTCTCGCGCCGCAGCGCCTCCAGTTCGTGCCGGGTACGCTCCGCCTCCCCGCGGGCGGCGGCGCGGGCCTCGGACAGCTCCGCACGCAGCCGGTCCAGCTCGCGGGCGGCCTCCTCGCCGGCCCGCTCGGCGCCGGCGCGCTGCTCCTCCTCGCCGGCGGCGGCGATGAGCTTGACCCAGCCCGGGGGGCGCAGCAGGTACGCGAGCGCCGCGACGTCGACCGGCTCGGCGGCGGCCGGCGGGCTGCCGCCGTGCAGCGCGGCGGCCAGCTCGGGCTGGAGGCGCCCGGCCCGCTCGGCGATCCGCTCGCGGAAGTCGTCGTCGCTCTCCAGCGCGGCGGCGATCGCGGTGCCGGCGAGCTTGACGCGACGGGACGGGGTGAACCGGGCGTACTGCCGCAGCGGCGGGGGCAGCTCGGCGACGGTCAGGCCGCCGAAACACTCGTCGGCGAGCGTGACGATCCGGCGGCGCACCCCTTCGGGCAGCGGGCCGTCGAGCACCTCGGCCGCGTCCTCCTCGGAGGAGACGCCCGGGCCTTCCCTCGGCTCCACCACCGGTCACCCTTCCGCCTCAGCGAACCCCGCGGCTTCGGCCGGGCCGTCCGGCGCCGGCGCCGGCCCGGCGCACCGACCGTCGTCGCAGGCCGTGCCCCCACCCTACGACCTGGAGCGAGGTCTTAGGCAGACAGATAGAGTGAGCGCCGCACGCGGGTCCGACAGGGAGAGCGAACACATGATCACTGCGATCGTTCTGATCAACACCGACGTGGACCGCATTCCCGAGATCGCGGAGTCGATCGCCGCGATCGACGGGGTCAGCGAGGTGTACTCGGTCACCGGGGCGCACGACCTGATCGCCATCGTGCGGGTGGCGCGCCACGACGATCTGGCCGACGTGATCCCGGGCCGGATCAGCAAGGTGCCGGGCGTGGCGGCGACGGAGACGCACATCTCCTTCCGTACGTACTCGCAGCACGACCTGGAGGCCGCGTTCGCGATCGGCCTGGAGGAGTAGCGCGGTGCGCGCCCGGGGCCTTAGATGAAGAATCTCTCATCCGCCCTTCACGCTGTACGGCACCCGCCGGCCGCAGCCTCGGACGCATGGCTTTCTCGAAGCGCATGGCCGCACTGACCGCCGTGGTGGCGATCCCGCTGGGCGTCGCCGCGACCAGCTACGCCCTGACCGACGACGCGGAGGATCCCACCCCGCCCGCCCGGGTGGAGATGGAGGGCGGCACGTCCTCCCCGCCTGAGTCCACCTCGCCGTCGTCCGGGACCTCGCCGTCGTCGGGGACCTCGCCGGGCAAGGAGACGGTCTCGCCGCCGCCGGTACGCGACGGGCCCACGACCGATCCGTCGGGCAGCGCCCGCGGCGACGACGCGGACGACACCGGGGACGACTCGGGCGGCACCGACGACGACAACGATGAGTTCGACGACTGATCGATGATCTCCGCTCGTGCCCGCATCCTCCTTCTGCTGCTGGTGGTGATGACGGCGGCCCTCGCCGCCGTCGCCGGCACCACGCGCTCCATCCTGCTGCGCGACCTGGAGCACCGGGTCGACCGGCTGCTGGCGCAGGAGACGCGGGAGTTCGCCAGCCTCTACGAGCGGGGCGTCGACCCCGAGACGAGCCGTCCCTTCACCGACCCGTCACGGCTGCTGACGGTCTTCCTGGAGCGGCAGTACGCCGACCCGGACGAGGAGTTGCTGGGCCTGGTGCGCCAGCCCGGCCAGGGGCCGAAGCAGCTCGTCCAGCCCCGGGACCTGACGATGTCCCGGCCGCTGGAGGACGACGGGGAGGGCCGCCGGGAGATCTTCGAGTCCCGGGACCGCACGGGCAGCCTCGACCGGCCCTCGGGCGAGGTGCGCTGGGCCAAGGTCGGCATCGGCGCGAAGGACGAGCCGGACGCGGCGGCTTTCGTCGTCGCCATCCACACCGAACGCGAACGCGAGCAGGTGAGCGACGTGTTCGTCATCATGCTGATGATCTCGGCCATGGCGCTGGTGGTCGTCAGCGCCATCGGCTGGGCGGTGGCGGGCCGCATCCTTGCGCCCGTACGGCTGGTGGGACAGACCGCCGCGCAGTTGACGGAGCAGGACCTCACCCGGCGGATCCCGGTGCGCGGGCGCGCCGACCGGGACGAGACGGCGGCGCTGGCGGCCACGTTCAACGCGATGCTGGACCGGCTGGAGCGGGCGTTCGCCGCGCAGCGGGAGTTCGTCGACGACGCCGGGCACGAGCTGCGTACGCCGATCACCATCGTGCGCGGGCACCTGGAGCTGATGGGCGAGGACCCGGCGGAGCGCGAGGAGACGCTGCGGCTGGTCACCGACGAGCTGGACCGGATGACCCGGATCGTGGAGGACCTGCTGCTGCTGGCCAAGGCCGAGCGGCCGGACTTCGTCGAGCCGGAGCCGGTGCAGGTGGCGGAGCTGACCGCGGACGTCTTCGTCAAGGCCAGGACGCTGGGCGAGCGGGAGTGGGAGCTGAGCGGGGTCGCCGACGGCGAGATGCGCCTGGATCCGCAGCGCGTCACGCAGGCGATGGTGCAGCTCGCCCAGAACGCGGTCCAGCACACCGCGCCCGGCGGGCGCATCCGGATCGGCTCCCGGGCCGGGGACGGGCAGGTCGAGCTGTACGTCGCCGACAGCGGCCCCGGCATCCCCCCGCAGGACGCCGACCTCATCTTCGAACGCTTCCGCCGCGGCACCGCCCGCCGCGGCTCCCGCGGCGGCGGCGCGGGCCTGGGCCTGGCCATCGTCAAGGCCATCGCCGAGGGCCACCGCGGCCGCGTCGAACTCGGCCCCACCGAAGGCGGCGGGGCCACCTTCACTCTGATCCTCCCGGAAGGTCTGTGATGAACCGGATTCTCATCGCCGAGGACGAGGAACGCATCGCCTCCTTCGTGGAGAAGGGGCTGCGCGCCAACGGCTTCACCACCACCGTCGCCGCGGACGGCGACACGGCGTACGAGTTCGCCCTCACCGGCGGCTTCGACCTGGTCGTCCTGGACATCGGGCTGCCGGGCCGGGACGGCTTCACCGTGCTGCGCCAACTGCGCGAGGCGCGCTCGACGGTGCCGGTGATCGTGCTCACCGCGCGGGCGTCGGTCACCGACACCGTCGCGGGCCTCGAAGGCGGCGCCGACGACTACATGACCAAGCCGTTCCGCTTCGAGGAGCTGCTCGCCCGGGTGCGGCTGCGGCTGCGTACCGCCGCGCGGGCGCCGGAGGTGACCGTGCTGCGCAGCGGCGACCTCTCGCTCGACCTGCGGACGCGCCGGGCGCAGGCCGGCGGGCGCATGGTGGACCTGACGGCCCGCGAGTTCGTGCTCCTGGAACTCTTCCTGCGCCACCCCGGGCAGGTTCTCTCGCGCGAGCAGATCCTCTCCCACGTGTGGGGCTACGACTTCGATCCGGGCTCCAACATCGTGGACGTGTACGTACGGGCGTTGCGCAAGAAGATGGGCGCCGAGCGGGTGGAGACCGTACGCGGGATGGGCTACCGGCTGCCCGCCCGCCGGCCGGATGAACCGGAGTTGTCGCACTGACACTCTTTCGGGTGACACCCCGGTAAAAGGTGAGATTTCCTTAATCTTCGGCTCATCAAGGGCTCACCGCCGGTGCCGAGGCTCATTCCGTGAGCCTCTCCCTGCGCCAGACCGCGACGTTGTGCGTGGCCCTGAGCATCTGCGCCCTGCTGGCCGTCCCGGGCAACGCCCAGGGGCTCGGCGCCGACGGGCGTCTGACCCTCGCGGTGTTCGCCCTGGCGACCTGCGCCTGGATCGGCACGCCGATCGACGACACGTTCATCGCGCTGGGCGCCGGGCTCGCGCTCGTCGTCACCGGCGTGCTGGACAGCGAGACGCTGTTCGGCACCCTCGGCGACGAGACGGTGTGGCTGCTGATCTGCGCGTTCGTGCTCGCCGCCGCGGTGGCGGGCACGGGCCTGGCCGGCCGGGCGGCGGCGTTCCTGGTCACCGGGGCGCGCTCCGTACGGCAGTTGGTGCACCTGACGACGGCGGCGCTGGTGGTCACCGCCTTCGCCGTGCCGGCCACCTCCGGGCGGGCGGCGCTGGCGCTGCCGGTGTTCCTCGCCCTGGCCAAGGCGCTGGGCGAGCGGCGGCGGCTGGTGGTGATGCTGGCGCTGCTGTTCCCCACCGTCATCCTGCTCTCCGCGGTGGCGACCCTCATCGGCGCCGGAGCGCACCTGATCACCGTGTCGGTGCTGTGGGAGGCGACCGGGGAGCAGATCGGCTTCACGGAGTGGCTGCTGCTCGGGCTGCCGCTGGCGGTCGCCACCGCCCACCTCGCCGCCGAGGTGGTGCTGCTGACGACGACGAAGCGCGCCGACCGCAAGGGGCCGGTGCACCTGACCGCCGAGCAGATCCAGATGCACACCGAGCAGCCGGTCACCGGGCCGCTGACGCAGGCCGAGGCGCGCTGCGCGCTGCTGCTCGGCACGGTGGTGGTGCTGTGGTGCAGCGAGCCGCTGCACCGGGTGCCGCCGGCGGTCGTGGCGCTGATCGGCGCGGTGGTCGCGGCGTCGCCGGCGATAGGGACCGTACGGCTGAAGGACGCGCTGCGCACGGTGCCGTGGTCGCTGCTGCTGTTCATGGCCGCGACGATGGCGATGGGCATAGCCCTGTCGGAGTCGGAGGCCGCCGCGTGGCTGGTCTCCGGGCTCCCGGGCGGCTCGTCGGTGCCGGCGTGGGCGTTCCTCGCCGGGGTGGTCGCCGTGAGCACGGCCGCCCATCTCGTGCTCCAGTCCCGCTCCGCGCGCTCCAGCGTGCTCGTGCCGCTGGTCATCGCCGCGGCGCTGGCCGCCGGTGTGAACCCGGTGGCCGCCGCCCTGGCCTCCACCGCGGCGGCCGGCTTCTGCCAGACGCTGCCCGCGTCCGCCAAGCCCGTCGCGCTCTTCTCCGACGTGCCGGGGGTGGCCACGTACACGCCGCGCGACCTGCTGCGTACGGCCGCGGTGCTGGCGCCGCTGACGGCGGCGCTGGTGCTGCTGTTCGCCCTCGCGGTCTGGCCGCTGCTCGGCGTGCCCGTCACGGACCGCTGACCGCCGCCCACCGCCCGGCGCACGCCGCCCACCGGCCGGCCCCCGCCGACCGACGCCGCCCGCCCATCCTCCGCCCCGCACCCTGTGACCCTCGGGAGACCCCATGCTCGACCGCGTCGTCGTCGCCCCCAGCGGCTTCAAGGAATCCCTGTCCGCCGAGGCCGCCGCCGAGGCCATCGCCGAAGGCGTCGGCCGCGTGCTGCCCGACGCGGACGTCGACCTCATCCCGCTCGTCGACGGCGGCGAGGGCACGGCGCAGGCGCTGGCCGCCGCCACCGGCGGGCGGCTCGTCCCGCACACCGCCACCGGGCCGGTCGGCGACCGGCTGGAGACCCACTTCGCGCTCCTGGGCGACGGCACCACCGCGGTGGTGGAGATGGCGGCCGTCGCGGGCCTGGCCCTCGTGCCGCGCCCCCGGCGCGACCCGGGCGGCACCACGACGTACGGGGTCGGCGAGCTGATCCGCGCCGCGCTCGACCACGGCGTGCGGCGCATCATCGTCGGCTGCGGCGACTCCGGCACCTCCGACGGCGGTGCCGGCGCCCTTACGGCCCTGGGCGCCCGGCTGTACGACGCCGAAGGCCGCGACCTCGCCCCCGGCGGCACCGCGCTCGCCCGCCTCGCGCGCGTCGATGCCGCGGGGCTCGACCCCCGGCTCGCCGAGACGGAGCTGCTGGTCGCCTGCAACCCGTACAACGTGCTCTGCGGCCCCCGCGGCGTCGCCCGCGTCTTCGGCCCGCAGAAGGGCGCCTCCCCGCTCCAGGTGGAGGAGCTGGCCGCCGCCCTCGACCGCTGGGCCGACGTCCTCACCCGCGACCTCCCCGCCCCCGGCACGGACATGCGCCTCGGCGCGGGCACCGGCGCCTCCGGCGGCCTCGGCGCGGGCCTCGCGGCAATCGGCGCCCGCCTCCTGCCCCGCTTCGACGTGCTCCTCGGCCACCTCGACCTCGACGCCCGGCTCGCCGCCGCCGACCTCGTCATCACCGCGGAGGGTGCCCTCGACCACCAGACCCCGCGCGGCAAGGTGCCGGCGGAGGTGGCGCGCCGCGCCAAGCTGTACGACCGCCCGGTCCTCGCGCTCGCCGGCACCCTCGGCGAGGGCGCGCACGAGATCCACGGCACGGGCGTCGATGCCTACGGGACCATCATCCCGGGCCCGATGGCGCTGCCCGAAGCGCTGCTGCGCGCCCGGGAGTTCCTGGCGGACGCGGCCGAACGGACGCTGCGCATGGTGCTGATCGGCAGCGTGCTGGCCGAGCGGGGGCCGGCCGGGACCGGGAAAAGGAGGTAGCGCGGGGCCGGGCACGGCGCAGCACCCCCTCGGCGCACCGCAGAGGGGCTCGGCGAGCCGCGAGGTGGCCCGCACGTGCGCACCGCGCACGGACGGGCCCTCGATCAGAGCCCCACCGGGTACGCGACGTGCGCGCCCCGCGCGGACATGCGCCGGTCGGAGCCCGCCCCGGTACGCGACGGCCACGCCGCCGGCCCGCAGCGTCCACGGCAGCCGGCGCGCGCGGGCGCACCCGTGCCCGGGTCTCAGGCCGCGGCCGGCGCCACGCCGGAGGCGGGTACGCACCGGCCGTCCACCGTGCGGTACGACCACCGCGCCCCGTCGCGCACCAGCGACCCCAGCGCCGCCAGGAACCGGTCCACGTGCTCGTCCGGCGTCCCCGCGCCGAAGCTCACCCGCACCGCGTTCAGGGGCCGCTCCCCGTCCCCCGCGCCGCCCCCGCACTCGGCGTACTCGGCGGACCCGCCCGTCTCGCCGAGCAGCGCCCGCAGCAGCGGGTGCGCGCAGAACAGCCCGTCGCGCACCCCGATGCCGTGCTCCGCCGACAGCGCCGCCGCCAGATGCGAGCTGCTCCAGCCGTCGACCACGAACGAGATCACCCCCACCCGCGCCGCGTCCGCGCCGAAGAGCGACAGCACCCGCACCCCCGGCAGCTCCGCCAGGCCCGCCAGCACCCGCGCCACCAGCGCCCGCTCGCGCGCCACCAGCGCGTCGAACCCGGCCTCCGTCAGCGCCTTGCACGCCGACGCGATCGCGTACGCGCCGATGACGTTCGGCGACCCCGCCTCGTGCCGCGCCGCCGTCGTCTGCCACTCGACGTCCACTCCCCCGCCCTCCGCGCGCAGCACGCGCCGGCTGGCGCCCCCGCCCGCGAGGTACGGCGGCGCCGCCCGGAGCCAGTCCGCCCGGCCCGCGAGCACGCCGGCCCCGAAGGGCGCGTACAGCTTGTGCCCGGAGAAGGCCACCCAGTCCACGTCCAGGTCCGCCACGTCCACCGGGTGGTGCGGCGCGAGCTGCGCCGCGTCCAGGACGAGGCGCGCCCCGTGCCGGTGCGCCGCCGCGGTCAGCTCCCGTACGGGCCACAGCTCGCCGGTGACGTTCGAGGCGCCGGTGACGCAGACCAGCGCGGGACCGTCGCCGACCCGCGCGGCGAGCGCGGAGTCCAGCGCCGCCACGGCCTGCCCGGGGCCGGCGGGCGCGGCGAGCACGGTGACCCGGCCGGCCGCGGACCCGTCGTGCTGCCAGGGCAGCAGCGCGGCGTGGTGCTCGGTCTCGAAGACGTAGACCTCGGTGCCCGGCGGCAGCGCCGAGGCCAGCAGGTTGAGCGAGTCGGTGGTGGAGCGGGTGAAGACGACCTGGTCGTCGGGGCGGCAGCCGAGGAAGTCGGCGACCGTGGCCCGGCTGGACTCGAACAGCTCGGTGGACAGTTGCGAGAGGTAGCCGGCGCCGCGGTGCACGCTGCCGTAGTACGGCGCGTAGGCGGCGACGTCGTCCCAGACGCGCTGGAGCGCGGGGGCGCTGGCCGCGTAGTCCAGGGCGGCGTACTCGACGTCGCCGCCGGTGACGAGCGGGGCGCGGACCTCGCGGCCGAGGACGGGCAGACAGGCGGGGGTGAGCGTGGACGCAGACATGCAAAAACTCCCGTGAGCAGGCGCGGAGATGCGGGGTGACGGGCCCGTACGGCCCGGAAGAGGACGCGCGCGACGCTCGGATGGCGGGGACGCGCGCAGCGGCGGCGGGGCGGAAAGGCCCCTAGCGCATTCGCTTGCTCACGGCGGTACTCCCTCGGCCGACCAGGACCCCTGGATTCGCGAGGGGTCCGCGCTTGCCGCAGACCTCGCTGCCTGCGGCCCGGTCATCACCCGGGGCACCCCGCCACGGACGGAGGGTTGCCGGACAGCGGGCCGGGGCCTTGATCGCTGTCGCTCGTGACCTGGTCAGGAGTATGCGCACCGGAGAGCCGCGGCGCAACCCGGTTGCCCGGGCTGTCCGCAACTCTCCGGAAATCGGCGGCGAACAGCCCTCGCGCGAGGGCGCCCCCGCGCGGGAAGTCGCGGACCCTCCTCAGCCGTTGCTGGCCGCCACCCAGCGCTCCAGCACCCGCAGCGCCGACCCCGAGTCGATGGACTCGGCGGCCCGTACGATGCCCGCCGCGATCCGCTCCGGCAGCGGGCCGTCCGCGCCGGGGTCCAGGGCCGTGAGCGCCGCCGCCGCGTTCAGCAGCACCGCGTCGCGCACCGGGCCGGTCTCGCCGGCCAGCAGCCGCCGGGCCACGTCGGCGTTGTACGAGGCGTCCGCGCCCCGCAGCGCCTCCACCGGCACCAGGTCGATGCCGACGTCCCGCGGGTCGAAGCTCTCCTGCCGCACCGCGCCGTCGCGCACGGTCCACACCTGCGAGGTGGCGGTGGTCGTCAGCTCGTCCAGCCCGTCGTCGCCGCGGAAGACGAGCGCCGAAGCGCCGCGCTCGGCCAGCACACCGGCCATGATCGGTGCCATCCGGGCGTCCGCGACGCCGGTGGCCTGCGCCCCGACCCGGGCCGGGTTGGTGAGCGGGCCGAGGAAGTTGAACGGGGTGATGACGCCCAGTTCCTTGCGGGTCTGCGCGACGTGCCGCATCGCGGGGTGGAACTTCACCGCGAAGCAGAAGGTGATGCCCGCCTGCTCGGCGACCTCGGCGACCCGCTCGGGCGTGAGGTCGAGGTTGACCCCCAGCTTCTCCAGCACGTCGGAGGCGCCGGAGGCGGAGGACGCGGCCCGGTTGCCGTGTTTGACGACCTTCGCGCCGGTCCCGGCGACGACGATTGCGGACATGGTGGAGATGTTGACGGTACGGGCCCGGTCGCCGCCGGTGCCGACGACGTCCACGGTCGGGCCGGGGACGTCGATGGTGTTGGCGTGCTCGTACATCGTGCGCACCAGGCCGGAGATCTCCGCGACCGTCTCGCCCTTGGCGCGCAGCGCGACCGCGAACCCGGCGATCTGCGCGTTGCTCGCGGCGCCCGACATGATCTGGTCCATGGCCCAGGCGGTGTCCTCGGCGTCGAGGTCCCGCCCGGCGATCAGCGCGCTGATGACGTCCGGCCAGGAACGCGCCGCCGGGCTGTCGCCTCCTGCTGCCGTCTGCACGCTCATGGCACACCGTCCCCGGGGGTCGTCTCAGTCGTCGGGCGTCAGCCTATCGAGCGCAGAGTACGCCGAAGGGCCCCCGTCCAACTGCTGGACGGGGGCCCCGGTGGCGATGTCGCCGGCGGTCGTGCGGCCCTAGTGGTGCCCGTGCCCGCTGGTGATCTCCTCGTACTCGCGCCGGGTCGGCTTCGGGATCTGGCCGGCCTCGCCGAAGTAGCCCTTCGACAGCCGGGCCCGCAGCTTCTCCACCGGACCCTGCTTGCGCACCACGCCGTTGTCGTCGACCGTCGGGCCGAGTTCCAGCGGCGCGTGCTGGTCGTGGGAGGTGAGGACGTGCATCTCCTCCTGCGACAGCGGCTCGTGCACCTCGATGAACTCGCCGTGCGGCAGCCTCTTGATGATGCCCGTCTCCCGGCCGTGCAGGACCTTCTCGCGGTCCCGCCGCTGGAGCCCGAGGCAGATGCGCCGGGTGACCCAGAAGGCCAGCACGGGGGCGACGAAGAAGGCGATCCGCACGAACCAGGTGATCGATTCGATCGAGAGGTGGAAGTGCGTGGCCCACAGGTCGTTGCCGCCGGCCATCAGCAGCACGAAGACCCAGGTCAGCCAGGCCACACCGAAGGCGGTGCGGGTCGGCACGTTGCGCGGGCGGTCCAGGATGTGGTGCTCGCGGCGGTCGCCGGTGACCCAGGCTTCGAAGAACGGGTAGGCGACCAGCACGACCGGGACGACGCCCACGATCATCAGGGGGATGAACACCCCGAAGTTGATCGTGTACCCGCCCGGGATGACCCATTCCCACCCTGGCATGAACCGGATCAGGCCCTCGGTCCAGCCCATGTACCAGTCCGGTTGGGCTCCGGTGGAGACCAGATCTGGTCGGTAGGGTCCGAGATCCCAGACCGGGTTGATGGTGAACATCCCCGCGATCAGCGTGATCACGCCGAAGACCAGGAAGAAGAACCCGCCCGCCTTCGCCACGTAGACCGGCATGAAGGGCATGCCCACGACGTTCTCGTTGGTCTTGCCGGAGCCCGCGAACTGGGTGTGCTTGTGGTAGAAGACCAGGATCAGGTGGAGCACGAAGAGCCCCAGCATGATGCCCGGCACCAGGAGCACGTGCACCGCGAAGAATCTCGGGATGATGTCCGTCCCTGGGAACTCACCGCCCCAGAGGAAGAACGCCAGGTACGTGCCGATCACCGGGGTGGCCAGCGTCGCGCCCTCCATGAAGCGGACACCGGTGCCGGAGAGCAGGTCGTCGGGGAGCGAGTAGCCGGTGAAGCCGGCGATGCAGCCGAGGACCAGCAGCGTGAAGCCGAAGAGCCAGTTGACCTCGCGCGGCTTGCGGAACGCGCCGGTGAAGAAGACGCGCATCATGTGCGTCGCCATGCTGGCCACGAAGATCAGCGCGGCCCAGTGGTGGATCTGCCGGATGAGCAGACCGCCGCGGACCTCGAAGCTGATGTCCAGCGTGGAGGCGTACGCCTCGGTCATGATCACGCCGTTCATGGGGGCGTACGCACCGTGGTACGTCATCTCCGCCATGCTCGGCTTGAAGAACAGCGTCAGGTACACACCCGTCAGCAGCACGATGAGGAACGTGTACATGCAGATCTCACCGAGCAGGAAGGACCAGTGGTCCGGAAAGATCTTCCGGAGGTTCTTCCTGCCCGCGGTGTGCAGCCCCAGCCGGCCGTCCGCCCAGTCGGCGACTTTGTCGCCCCTGCTCGGCGGGTTGCGGCGGGTGCCTGTAGTGGTGGTGCTCATCCGCGCTCCCAGAAGCTCGGGCCGACCGGCTCGTCGAAGTCGCCGAGCGCGTAGAGGTAGCCCTCGTCATTGACGGTGATCTTGAGCTGCGGCAGAGGGTGCCCCGCCGGGCCGAAGAGCACGCGCGCGCCGTCGGCGAGGTCGAACGTCGACTGGTGGCAGGGGCACAGCACGTGGTGCGTCTGCTGCTCGTACAGGCTGACGGGGCAGCCGACGTGCGTGCAGATCTTGGAGTAGGCCAGGATGCCCTCGTGTCCCCAGTCCGCCGACTTCGGGTCCTTGATGTCGCCCGGGTGGATCCGGACGAGCATCAGGGCCGCCTTGGCGATTTCCTTGTTGAAGTCGTGGTCGCCTTCCTTCAGCCCCTCGGGCTTGGCGAAGGAGAGCGAACCGACGGTGATGTCCTCGGGGCGCAGCGGCTCGTCGGTGTTCATGTTGATGAGCAGCTTGCCCTTGCCCCACAGGGTGTGGCGCAGCTTGGTGCCGGGCAGCGGGCCGAGGTCGCGCAGCAGCACGATGCCGCTGAGCGGCACCAGCGTGAGCGCGCCGAGCAGGGTGCGCCGGATGATCTTGCGGCTGCCGATCGCCGATTCCTCGGTGCCCTGGCGCCACTCGGCCTTGGTGATGGCCTTGGTCTCTTCGCTGGCCTCGATCGGGTGCCGCTCCTGGACGACCTCCACGTCCGACATCAGCGTGCGCGACCAGTGGATGGCGCCGGCGCCGATGCAGAAGAGGGCCAGGCCCAGGGTGGTGCCCAGCGCGAAGTTCAGCGCGCTGACGTGGCCGAGCGGGAAGATGTAGACGATCTTGTCGACGTCGATGGCGACGAACGACGCGATGAAGCCGACGGTCGCCAGCATCGACACCGTGAACAGCAGCGCCACGGTGCGCTCGGAGCGCTGGGCGGCCCGCTCGTCGATGTCCTGCTTGCGCGGCTCGTGCGGCGGCAAGCCGGGGTTGGCGAACGGGTCGCGCTCCTCGACCGCGACGCCCCCGCCCTCGTCGCCCTCCCGGACGGTCGGCAGGTGCTCGCCGTTGTTCTCGTTCTCAGAGCCAGCCTGGCTACTCATGACTTCCTGGCCTTTGCAGTCCGGGCGGTGATCCAGATCGTCAGGACGATGAGGGCCCCGAGCCCGAAGACCCAGGCGAACAGACCCTCGCTCACGGGGCCGAGGCCACCGAGGCTGAAGCCACCGGGCGACTCGGCCTCGTCGCCGCCGACCTCGTCGAGGTAGGCGATGATGTCCTGCTTGTCCGTGGTCGTCAGCAGTTTATCGGGAAAGGACGGCATGTTCTGCGGGCCGGTCTGCATCGCTTCGTACATGTGCTTGGGGTCGACGCCGTCGATGCTCGGCGCGTACTTCCCGTCCGTCAGGGCGCCGCCCTTGCCGGTGAAGTTGTGGCACTGCGCGCAGTTGGTGCGGAAGAGGTCACCGCCGCGGGCGACGTCGCCGCCCGCCGGGTCGTACTGGCTCTCCTCGGGGACCGCCGGGCCCGGGCCCAGGGAGGCGACGTACGCGGCGAGCTGGTCGATCTCCTTCTGGGTGTAGATGTTCGGCTTCTTCGGTGCCTGGGCGCCCTGCTGCTGGAGGGGCATCCGGCCCGTGGAGACCTGGAAGTCCACCGCCGCCGCGCCGACACCCACGAGGCTGGGGCCGTCGCTGGAGCCCTGCCCGCCGGTGCCGTGGCAGCTCGCGCAGCCGACCCGGAAGAGCTTCTGGCCCTCTTCGACGGCGAGGGACTGAGCGCTGGTGTCATCGGCCTGCGCCTTGCCCGTGGGCGCGAATGTGGCGTACAGCCCCCCGGTGGCCGCCAGCGCGATGAGTAGGACGACAAGCGCCGCCAGCGGATGGCGCCGTCGTGCGGAGAGCTTTTTCACGGATTACCCCGGTATCAGGATCTTCAGCGTCGGTGTGCTTCTCGGTGCCGGCTCCCCGGCCGGTTACTTGATCAAGTAGATCGTGGCGAAGAGGCCGATCCAGACCACGTCGACGAAGTGCCAGTAGTAGGACACCACGATCGCGGCGGTCGCCTGCTGGTGCGTGAACCGTCTGGCCGCGTAGGTGCGTCCGAGGACCAGCAGGAAGGCGATCAGGCCGCCCGTCACGTGCAGTCCGTGGAAGCCGGTGGTCAGGTAGAACACCGAGCCGTACGGGCCGGAGGAGAGGGAGATGCCCTCGTGCACCAGCTCCACGTACTCGGTGACCTGACCGGCGATGAAGATCGCACCCATGATGAAGGTCACCGTGAACCACATGCGCAGCTTCTTCACGTCACCGCGCTCGGCGGCGAAGACGCCGAGCTGGCAGGTGAGGGAGGAGAGCACCAGGATCGTGGTGTTGCCGAGCGCGAACGGGACGTTGAGGGTGTCGGCCTGTTCAGTCCAGTAGTCCGCTCCCATCACCGAACGCAGGGTGAAGTACATCGCGAAGAGGGCCGCGAAGAACATCAGCTCGGAACTCAGCCAGATGATGGTTCCGACGCTGGTGAGGTTCGGCCGGTTGACCGACGGGTGCGCGTGCCCGGTCTCTACTGCTGCTGTTGCTGTCGCCACGTCCGACATTATGTCGGTCCCTTATCCCCGCCTCACTCCGGGGGGTGCCGTTCGGAGTGTCAAGCCCCTGGAGAGGGCCCCTGGACTGCACCGCCGCACCCCGGGCGGAGTAGCATCCGCCGTGAGAGCGGTGCCCGAGAACCACCGGAGGAACGATGCAGTCGACGGCCGCAGCACCGGTCAACGTGCTGGTGTACAGCGACGACGCGAACACGCGCGAGCAGGTCCGGCTCGCCGCCGGCCGCCGGCCGGCGGCCGATCTGCCGCCGGTGGAGTACGTCGAGTGCGCCACGCTCCCCGCGGTGCTGGCCGAGCTGGAGCGGGGCGGCATCGACGCCTGCGTGCTCGACGGCGAAGCGGTGCCCGCCGGCGGCATGGGCGTGTGCCGGCAGATCAAGGACGAGATCTTCCGGTGCCCGCCGGTCCTGCTGCTCATCGGCAGGCCGCAGGACGCGTGGCTGGCCACGTGGAGCCGCGCGGAGGCCACCGTGGCGCACCCGGTCGACCCGGCGGCGCTCGCCGAGAGCCTGGCCGGCGTGCTGCGCACGAAGCTGGCCGTCGGCGCCTGAGAGCGGGCGTGGCGGCCCGGCGGCTCAGACCCCGGGCCGCAGCCGGTTCGCGTCGGACGGGCCGCCTCCGTCGCGTACACCGGGCGTCAGGGAGCTGCCCTCCTGCCACTTGGTCCAGGACAGGTTCCAGTCCCCGAAGCCGTTGCCGAACGGGGCCATGTCCTCGCCGTAGCTGTTGACGACCTCCACGATGTCGCCGGGGCGTACGGTCTTGAAGAACCAGGCGGCGTCGTCGGTGCTCATCCCGGTGCAGCCGTGGCTGACGTTCGCCGCGCCCTGCGAGCCGACGGACCACGGCGCGGCGTGCACGTACTCGCCGCTCCAGGTGACCCGCGTCGCGTACGACACCTCCAGGTCGTAGTCCTCCGAGGTGCCGCCGACACCGATGCTGTCGCCGGTCATCCGCACGAGGGACTGCTTCTCCAGCACCACCTTCTTGCCGTTGCGGGTCTCGAAGCCCGACTTGCCGGTGGTGACCGGGATGGTGTTGATCTGCTCGCCGTTGCGGTAGACGGTCATCTCGTGCGCGGAGGCGTCGGTGACCGCCTCGATACGGTCGCCGATCCTCAGCTCGACGGGCTTCGAGGCACCGGCGTAGACGCCCTCGCGCACCTTCACGCCCTCCAGCCGGCTCTCCAGCCGGACCCGGGTGCCCGCGGGCCAGTACTCCCGGGGGCGGTAGTGCAGTTCCTTGCCGCCGACCCAGTACCAGGCGCCCTCGACCCGCGGGGTCGAGTCGACCTTCAGCCCGCGCTCGACGACGGCCCGTTCGGCCTGCGTCCGCACCGCCCGGCTGAGCTTCACCGTCAGCGGCTGGCCGACGCCGTACGTGCCCTTGCCGGGGCCCAGCTCGACCTTCATCGGCTTCTTGGCCTTCGCCGCCGACGTACGGTACGTCAGCCGCTTGCGGCCGGGCGCGCCGTCGTCGTTCTCGGTGGCCACGTCGACGGTGTACGCGGAGCGTGCGGCCAGCGGCACCGTGCTGCGCCAGGTGTGGCCGTCGGCGGACAGCCGGCCGCGTACGTACCGGCCGCTCTCGTCCACGGCCGTGACGTCCGTGATGCGCGCCCGGCCCCCGGCGGTCACCTCCAGGTCGTCCGCGGGGTCGGCCAGCCGGGTGTCACCGGCCAGGCCGGCCAGCGTTATCGGCCCGGTGGGCTCACCCGGCTCCCGGGCCAGCGGATGCCCGTCGGCGCCGCAGGCGGCGAGGCCGGGGGCGAGGGCGACCAACAGCAGGGAACAGTTGACTGCCGTGCGGCGACGGGGCGTTTGGCTCATGATCACACGCTAGGCAGATGGTCCAGCCGACGCGCGGTGTGTGGGCCATACGAGGGGGCCGCGGCACCCGTTCGGCGTGCCGCGGCCCCCTCGGTGAGGCTGTGCTGTAGGTCGTGCTACTGGTTCTGGTCCGCCCCGCGGTAGTACTCGAAGACCCAGCCGTAGAGGCCGACGAGGATCACCGGGATGGAGAAGTACAGCAGCCACCAGTTGAGGACGATGCCGAGGAAGGCGAGCGCACCGCCGATCGCCAGCGAGAGCGGCTGCCAACTGTGCGGGCTGAAGAAGCCCAGCTCGCCGGCGTCGTCGGCGACCTCCGCCTCCTTGTTGTCCTGCGCCCCGGTGTCGACCCGGTGGGCCGTGAAGACCAGGTAGTACCCGATCATCGCGGTCAGGCCGAAGGCCAGGAACAGCGCGGTGGTGCCGACCGGCTCCTTCGACCAGTAGCCGTAGACGATTGCCGCGATCAGCACGAAGGCGGCGAGCCAGCCGAACATGTGGCCCTGGATCTTCACTTGGCTTCCCCTTCGCTGCCCCCGCCGACGAGAGTCTTGTCACCGGGGCTGTGGCCGCCTCCGACCTGGGCCGCCGCGATCTCGGGATGGTGCAGGTCGAAGGCCGGCGATTCGGAACGGATGCGCGGCAGCGAGGTGAAGTTGTGCCGCGGCGGCGGGCAGGACGTGGCCCACTCCAGCGAGCGGCCGTAGCCCCACGGGTCGTCGACCTCGATCTTCTTGCCGTACTTCGCCGTCTTCCACACGTTGTAGAAGAACGGCAGCATCGACATGCCGAGCAGGAACGAACTGATCGTCGAGAAGGTGTTCAGGGCGGTGAAGCCGTCGGCCGCGAGGTAGTCCGCGTACCGCCGGGGCATGCCCTCGGCACCCAGCCAGTGCTGCACCAGGAACGTGCCGTGGAAGCCGATGAACAGCGTCCAGAAGGTGATCTTCCCGAGCGTCTCGTCGAGCATCTTGCCGGTGAACTTCGGCCACCAGAAGTGGAAGCCGGCGAACATCGCGAAGACGACGGTGCCGAAGACCACGTAGTGGAAGTGGGCCACCACGAAGTACGAGTCGGAGACGTGGAAGTCCAGCGGTGGCGAGGCCAGGATGACACCTGTCAGACCGCCGAAGGTGAAGGTCACCAGGAAGCCGATGGACCAGAGCATCGGTGTTTCGAAACTCAGTGATCCCTTCCACATCGTGCCGATCCAGTTGAAGAACTTCACTCCCGTTGGCACCGCGATCAGCATGGTCATGAACGCGAAGAACGGTAGGAGCACTCCTCCTGTCACGTACATGTGGTGCGCCCACACGGTCACGGACAGGCCGGCGATGGAGATCGTGGCGGCCACCAGGCCGATGTAGCCGAACATCGGCTTGCGGCTGAAGACCGGGATGACCTCGGAGATGATGCCGAAGAACGGCAGCGCGATGATGTACACCTCTGGATGGCCGAAGAACCAGAAGAGGTGCTGCCAGAGCAGCGCACCGCCGTTGGCCGGGTCGAAGATGTGCGCCCCGAACTTGCGGTCCGCCTCCAGCGCCAGCAGCGCGGCGGCCAGCACCGGGAAGGCGAGCAGCACCAGCACACCGGTGAGCAGCACGTTCCAGGTGAAGATCGGCATCCGGAACATCGTCAGGCCCGGCGCCCGCATGCAGATGATGGTGGTGATGAAGTTGACCGAGCCGAGGATGGTGCCGAAGCCGGAGAGCGCCAGACCCATGATCCACATGTCGGCGCCGACGCCCGGCGAGCGCACCGCGTCGGAGAGCGGTGTGTACGCGAACCAGCCGAAGTCGGCCGCGCCCTGCGGGGTGAGGAAGCCGGCGACGGCGATCAGCGACCCGAAGAGGTAGAGCCAGTACGCGAACATGTTCAGCCGCGGGAACGCCACGTCGGGCGCGCCGATCTGGAGCGGCATGATCCAGTTCGCGAAGCCCGCGAACAGCGGCGTCGCGAACATCAGCAGCATGATCGTGCCGTGCATCGTGAACGCCTGGTTGAACTGCTCGTTGCTCATCACCTGCGTGCCCGGCCGGGCCAGCTCGGCGCGCATGAACAGCGCCAGGATGCCGCCGATGATGAAGAAGAAGAACGACGTGGCCAGGTACAGCGTGCCGATCGTCTTGTGGTCGGTGGTCGTCAGCCACTTCACCACGACGTTGCCGGGCTCGCGGCGGCGCGCCGGCACCTCGTCCTCGTAGGCGTCATCGTCCGCGCCCGCGGTCGCCGCACCCTGGGGTTCGTTGAGGATGCTCATTGCTGATTGGTCTCCGCATTCCTAGCGGCGTCGGTCTGAGGGATGCCCGCCGGGATCGACCCGGTCTGGCCCTTGGCGGCCAGCTCCTGGAGATGCTGCCGGTACTCCTCCGGGGAGACCACCTTCACGTTGAAGAGCATCCGGGAGTGGTCCGCGCCGCACAGCTCGGCGCACTTGCCCATGAAGGTGCCCTCCTTGTTGGGGGTCACCTCGAAGACGTTCGTGTGGCCGGGGATGACGTCCTGCTTCATCAGGAACGGCACCACCCAGAAGGAGTGGATGACGTCCCGGGAGGTCAGTACGAACTGGACCGTCTCACCCTTGGGAAGCACCAGCGTGGGGCCCGGGTTGCCGGTGTCCTCGTTCTCGCTGGCGGGCACTCCGTAGTCGTAGACGCCCTCGGCGCCCTTCGGCACGCCCTCGTAGTCCCGGTCCGGGATGGCGGCCAGCTCCTTGGGCCGCTTCGCCGGCGTGGCGGCGTCGCCGTCCACGTTCTCCAGGTAGTTGAAGCCCCAGCTCCACTGGTAGCCGACCACGTTGATGACGTGGTCCGGCTTCTCGGACGTCTCCAGCAGCTTGCTCTCGTCGCGCGCGGTGAAGTAGAAGAACACCGCCACGACGATGAGCGGGACGACCGTGTACAGCGCCTCGATGGGCAGGTTGTACCGGACCTGGGCCGGGACCTCGATCTTGGTCCGGGAGCGGCGGTGGAAGATGACGCTCCACAGGATCAGCCCCCAGACGAGGACCCCCACGGCCAGCGCGGCGGCCCAGGAGCCCTGCCACAGGGAAAGGATCCGCGGCGCCTCCTCGGTGGCCGGCGAGGGCATGCCCAGGCGGGGGAAGTCCTTGTAGGTGCAACCGGAGAGGGTGACCAGGACCAGGCCCGCGGCCAGCGCCTGCGGCAGCCTTCGCCGCATCGTGCGCCGCGGCGAGCGGGTACCTCCCGCGGCTGCCTTGCGGCCGCGGGGGAGGTCGGAGCCGTTGTGACTCACGTAGCGCCTTCCCGAGAGTCTCGCCCACGGTCCCTTCGGGCGCGCGGGCAGCAGGTTTGGATGTTTACGCGGACCAAACCCTACTGGACGCCATTTGGGGTCGCTCGGGGAGGGTGCCCTGGCGCGCCGGGGGCACTCCGAAGGGGTGGCGGCGGGCCCCAACTCGGTCCCGCCGGTCCCCCATCGGGCCTCCGCAGGGCCCTCACAGGGCTTCCGCAGGGCCTCCTGGTCCGCCCGGCCCGCCGCCCGGACCAGGGGTTAGCGTGGTCGGGTGCCGTACTTCGACGCCGCCTCGTCCGCCCCGCTTCACCCGATCGCCCGGCAGGCGCTGCTCGCCGCGCTCGACGAGGGCTGGGCCGATCCGGCCCGGCTGTACCGGGAGGGCCGCCGGGCGCGGCTGCTGCTGGACGCCGCGCGCGAGACCACCGCGGAACTCGTCGGCTGCCGCCCGGACGAGCTGGTGTTCACGTCCTCGGGTACGCGCGCCGTGCACGACGGGATCGCCGGGGCCCTGGCGGGGCGGCGGCGCACCGGCCGGCACCTGATCGTGTCGTCGGTCGAACACTCCGCCGTGCTCCATTCGGCCGAGATCCACAGGGCGGCGGGCGGGAACAAGGCCGCGGGGGGTGAGGGCAGGGACGCGGCGGCCGGTCCCGACGGTGCCGCGGGCGACGACGTGACGTACGTGCCGGTCGACCGCGGCGGGCGGGTGGCGCCCGGGGCGTACGCCGCCGCGCTGCGCGCCGACACCGCGCTGGCCTGCCTCCAGTCCGCCAACCACGAGGTGGGCACCGAGCAGCCGGTCGCCGAGGTGGCCGAGGAGTGCCGGGCCGCCGGGGTGCCGCTGCTGGTGGACGCGGCGCAGTCGGTGGGCTGGGGGCGGGTCGCGGGGCCGTGGTCGCTGCTGGCGGCGAGCGCGCACAAGTGGGGCGGGCCGCCCGGCGTGGGGCTGCTCGCGGTGCGCAAGGGGACGCGCTTCGCTCCTCCCGGCCCGGCGGACGAGCGGGAGTCGGGCCGGGCGCCCGGCTTCGAGAACCTCCCGGCGATCGTCGCGTCGGCGGCGTCGCTGCGCGCCGTGCGCGCGGAGGCGGCGGCCGAGGACGCCCGGCTGCGGGCGCTGGTGGACCTCATCCGCGCCCGGGTGCCGGAGGCGGTGGCGGACGTGGAAGTGGTCGGCGACCCGGAGCGCCGGCTGCCGCACCTGGTGACGTTCTCCTGTCTGTACGTGGACGGGGAGACGCTGCTGCACGCGCTGGACCGGGCGGGGTTCTCGGTCTCGTCCGGGTCGTCGTGCACGTCGAGCACGCTGACACCGAGCCATGTGCTGGCGGCCATGGGGGTGTTGTCGGAGGGCAACGTGCGCGTGTCGCTGCCGCGCGGGACGGCGGCGGAGGAGGTGGAGGCTTTCCTGCGGGTGCTGCCGGACGCGGTCGCCGGGGTGCGGGCGGAGCTGGGCGGGCCCGCGCGCGGTACCAGGGAGGCGGCGCCGGCGGCCGGGGAGCTGGTGGTCGACGCGCTCGGCCGGCGCTGCCCGATCCCCGTCATCGAGCTGGCGAAGGTCTTCGACCAGGTGCCGGTGGGCGGCACGGCGCTGGTGCTCTCGGACGACGAGGCGGCGCGGCTGGACATCCCGGCGTGGTGCCAGATGCGGGGCCAGGAGTACGTCGGTGAGGAGCCGGTGGCGGGCGGGGGCACGGGCTACCGGGTGCGGCGCACGAGCTGAGCGGCCGGTCCGTACGGCCTGGACGGCACGGCACGGGGGGGCACGGCACGGGCGGCACGGACGGTCCGTACCGGACGGGCACGCCGGCCGGACGCGGCGGGCGCCCGGCCGGTGCGTACGTCCGACCGGGCGCCCGCGGGCGGCTGCGCGCCCCTAGTCCTGCACGGTGTCCGGCAGGTGCGCCTGCACCTCGGCGGCGGCGTCCTGCCCGTACGCCTTGGTGAACCGCGCCACGAAGTTGCTGCGCCGCAGCTCGTACTCCTGCGGGCCGACGGTCTCGATGACCAGCGTCGCCAGCATGCAGCCGAGCTGCGCCGCCCGCTCCATGCTCACGCCCCAGCTCAGCCCGGACAGGAAGCCGGCCCGGAAGGCGTCGCCGACGCCCGTCGGCTCGGCCTTGCGCTCCTCCTCCGGGCAGCCGACGAGGATCGGCTCCTCGCCGGCGCGGTCGATGCGCACGCCGCGGGCGCCGAGCGTGGTGACGCGGGTGCCGACGTGGGTCAGCATCTCCTCCTCGCCCCAGCCGGTCTTGGACTCGATCAGCCCCTTCTCGTACTCGTTGGAGAAGAGGAAGGCGGCACCCTCGGTGAGGGTGCGGATGCCGTCGCCCTCCATGCGGGCGATCTGCTGGGAGTAGTCGGCGGCGAAGGGGATGCCGCGGGTGCGGCACTCCTCGGTGTGGCGCAGCATCGCCTCGGGGTCGTCGGCGCCGATGGAGACCAGGTCGAGGCCGCCGACGCGGTCGGCGACGGTCTTCAGCTCGATCAGCCGGGCCTCGCTCATGGCACCGGTGTAGAAGGAGCCGATCTGGTTGTGGTCGGCGTCGGTGGTGACGACGAAGCGCGCGGTGTGCAGCACTTCGGAGATGCGTACGGAGCCGGTGTCGACGCCGTGCCGCTCCAGCCAGTCGCGGTACTCGTCGAAGTCGGCGCCGGCCGCGCCGACGAGGATGGGGCGGGTGCCGAGCTGGCCCATGCCGAAGCAGATGTTGGGTCCGACTCCGCCGCGGCGCACGTCCAGTTTGTCGACAAGGAACGACAGCGAGACGGTATGCAGTTGGTCGGCGACCAACTGATCGGAGAACCGACCGGGAAAGGTCATCAGGTGGTCGGTCGCGATGGAGCCGGAAACGGCAATATGCACGGCGTACGCTCCTGTAGGCGGGGCAGGTAACGCGGGTACCGCTCACGCTACCGGCTGAACGCACACCTCCGGCGGGGGTCCGCCTGGCAAGAACTACCTAATAGTAGGTCTTACCCCTCGCCGCGCCGGGTGCGTACGGTCGAGACATGCAGAAGGACATGCGGGCCCCCGCCAACCCTCTCCCGCCGGCTTTCCAGGTCGCGGCCCCCCTGGAGCTGGACGGCGGCCTGGCCGAGCTGCGCACCGACTGCGCCCGGATGGCGCCGCACTGGTCGGGATACGCGCGCACCCCCTCGGGGCACGTACCGGACACCCGGATCAGCGGTCTGGCGCGGATCATGGTGCCGACGGCGTCCGCGGACCTGCTCCGCGGCATGTCCGAGTACGGCGACTGACCTCTCCGCCCGGTCGGCTCCCTCCGGTGGGAACCGGATCCGCGTGACCCGCGTCTCATCGGCATCCCCGACGAAGGAGCCGAACGGTGAGCACCGAGCACACCCCCGAGCCCGAACCCGAGCCGGCGCACGCCCGCGCGTCCGGGCCGGACGGCCGGGACGCCGACGGACCGGACGGCCCCGGCCACCCGGACGGCGGCCGGCGCCGCCCCGGCGTGCTGGTGGCCGCGGCCGTCGCCGCCGCGGTGATGCTGACGGGCGGCGGGGTCGCGTACGTGGTGGACCGGACGGGCGACGGCGGCGCGGACTCCGGCAAGGGCGGACAGCCGCCGCCGCTGCGCCTCGACGGGCTCTCCCTGGATTCCGCGGCGGCCGGCGGCGAGCCGCTGCGGGTCGTCGGCGACCTGCCCGAGGGGCCGGACGAGGCGCCGGTGTTCAAGCCGGAGGGCCGGGTGCGGGCCGCCGACGTGGCGCGGCTCGCGAAGGCGCTGGGTGTGGACGGCGAGCCCCGGCAGGAGGGCGGCGGCTGGCGCGTCGGCATCTCGCGCGACGGGCAGGGGCCGCTGCTCCAGGTCCAGCCGGAGGCGCCGGGCGCCTGGTCGTTCCAGCAGTACGCGGGCGGCGACTGCGGTACGCCGCTGCCGGTGGAACCGGACGGCGGCGACCCGGACGCGGCGGTGGCGTCCTCGGACTGCGCCGCCGCCCCCGCCACCCCGCCCGACGGGCCGGACGGCGAGGCGTTGCCGGAGGCCGCGGCGAAGAAGGCGGCGGAGCCGGTGCTCGAAGCCCTGGACCAGCGGGACGCGGAGGTGGCGGTCGCCGAGCCGTTCGGGGCCGTGCGCACGGTGACCGCGGAGCCGGTCGTCGGCGGGCTGCCGACGGCGGGCTGGCAGACGTCCGTCCAGATAGCCGGCGACGGGCAGGTGACCGGCGGCAACGGCTACCTGGTCGAGCCGGCCGAGGAGCACACGTACCCGGTGATCACGGCGGACGCGGCGCTGAAGGAGCTGAACAAGCCCCGCCCCGGCACCGGCGAGGAGCCTGCGGTGGCGCCGGCGTGCGCCTCGGCGGTGCCGTACGAGAAGGGCACGGGGCCGCACAAGCCGGTGGCCGGCAAGGTGGACCCCTGCATGGGCAAGCTGACGCCGACCAAGGTGCGCGGCGCCGAGTTCGGGCTCTCCGCGCAGTCGGTGGAGGGGCGGACGGCGCTGGTGCCGTCCTGGCTCTTCGAGGTGACGGGCGACTCGCCGACCCCGTTCCACGGGGGCAGGCCCGGCGCGACCGTGTGGCCCCGGCTGGCCGTCGCGCCCGAGTACCTCACCTCGGCGGACCCGGGCACGCCGACCCCCGAGCCGGTGCCGCCGTCGTCCGCGCCGGGCACCGGACCGGATGGCGGCGGCAGCTCCGGCGACGAGCCCGGCGGCGGCTCGGACTCCGGTTCCGGCAGCGGTTCCGGCGGTGACTCCGAGCCCGGCTCGCCGGGGACGGTGGAGCCCGCCGAGCCGGCCCGGCCGCCGTCGTCGGCGCCGGAGGAGCGGCCGGAGAGCGGTGGGGCGGCGACCGCCGTGGGCATCGAGTCGTACTCCGTGGCCGGGCGCACCCTGAAGCTGCACTTCTGGGGCGGCGTGTGCACCGACTACGCGGCTACCGCCCAGGAGTCGGGCGGCGCGGTCACGGTGCGGCTCACCGGCGAGGAGAAGGAGCCGGGCCAGGTCTGCATCAAGATCGCGAAGCGCTTCACGGAGAAGGTGGAGCTGTCCGGGCCGCTCGACGGCCGCAAGGTCGTCGACGCGGGCACCGGTGAGCGGGTGGCGGCGAAGTAGGCGCACGTCCGCGGGGCGGCATCGCCCACACAAGCGGAAGGCGGCGGAACCGTGGGGGTTTCCGCCGCCTTCCTCATGCCGGTACGGGCCCGCGGGCCCGTGTTGCGCACCGGGCGGTCAGCTGAAGGAGTCGCCGCAGGCGCAGGAGCCGGTGGCGTTCGGGTTGTCGATCGTGAAGCCCTGCTTCTCGATCGTGTCGACGAAGTCGATGGACGCGCCGGTCAGATACGGCGCGCTCATCCGGTCGGTCACGACCTTGACGCCGCCGAAGTCCTTGACGACGTCACCGTCGAGGTCGCGGTCGTCGAAGAAGAGCTGGTAGCGCAGGCCGGAGCAGCCACCGGGCTGAACGGCGACGCGGAGCTTGAGATCCGGCTGGCCTTCCTGCTCCAGCAGGCTCTTGACCTTCGCCGCAGCGGCGTCGGACAGAATGATGCCGTCGACTGCGGTGGTCTCGCCCTGAACGGTCATTCGCATGTCTCCCGGGTTGTGGACTGCTTGCCGATCGAGTCCAACCGGCCGCGCGCCCGATTCATTCCGGCCGGGCGCGCGCTTTCTTGCTCCTTTCATGCTCGCATACGCCACCACTTCGGGTCATCCGCCCGAGGTCGGAGACGGCCGTACGGGGCGGGGCCGACGCGCGCGGGCGGCATTCGTCACATTGACGCGAGCACCATCGTCAACCTGACGCGAAGGGGATATGATTAATAACGTCAATGTGACGAAAATGGATGCGCCGGCAGCCCGCCGAGAGCCGACGAGAAAGGGTGGAGTGCGCTGTGACCACCGCCCAGGACCTTGATGTGACCCCCACGCCCCTCGCCCTGCTGCTGCTCGGGCGCGAGGCGGACCCCTCCAGCGAGCGCGGCGTCGACTGTCCCGGCGACCTGCCGGCCCCCTCCGACCCCGGGCTGGTCGAGCGCGCCCGGGCGGCCAGGGAACGGCTCGGCGAGAAGGTCTTCGTCCTCGGCCACCACTACCAGCGCGACGAGGTCATCCAGTTCGCCGATGTGACCGGCGACTCCTTCAAGCTCGCGCAGCAGGCCGCCGCCCGCCCCGAGGCGGAGTTCATCGTCTTCTGCGGCGTGCACTTCATGGCCGAGTCCGCGGACATCCTCACCACCGACGCGCAGGCCGTCGTCCTGCCCGACCTGGCGGCCGGCTGCTCCATGGCCGACATGGCCACCGCCGAGCAGGTCGCCGAATGCTGGGACGTGCTCACCGACGCCGGTGTGGCGGATGTCACCGTCCCCGTGTCGTACATGAACTCCTCCGCCGACATCAAGGCGTTCACCGGCCGGCACGGCGGCACCATATGCACCTCCTCCAACGCCGAGCGGGCGCTGGACTGGGCGTTCGCCCAGCGCGACGCCGGTGCGGGCAAGGTGCTGTTCCTGCCCGACCAGCACCTCGGCCGCAACACCGCGATACGGAACCTGGGCCTCGCCCCCGAGGACTGCGTCGTCTACAACCCGCACCGGCCGAACGGCGGCCTGACCACCGGGCAGTTGCGCGCCGCGAAGATGATCCTGTGGCGCGGGCACTGCTCCGTGCACGGCCGCTTCTCGCTCGACTCGGTCGACGAGGTACGCGCCCGCATCCCCGGTGTGAACGTGCTGGTGCACCCCGAGTGCAAGCACGAGGTGGTCGCCGCCGCCGACCGGGTCGGCTCCACCGAGCACATCATCAAGGTCCTCGACGCGGCCCCCGCCGGCTCGAAGTGGGCCGTCGGCACGGAGCTGAACCTCGTCCGCCGGCTGGCGAAGCAGCACCCCGACAAGGAGATCGTCTTCCTCGACCGCACCGTCTGCTTCTGCTCCACCATGAACCGCATCGACCTGCCCCACCTGGTCTGGGCGCTGGAGTCGCTCGCGGACGGCAAGCTGGTCAACCGCATCGAAGTCGACAAGGAGACGGAGCACTTCGCCAAACTCGCGCTGGAGCGGATGCTGGCGCTGCCCTGACGTACCGGGGATGCGGGGGGTGACGCGGGCCCGGCGCAGGGCAGAGGATTGACCTCATGATCCTGCGCCAGGTCCGCGACTCGAAGGACGACGCCGAGGCCGTACGCCTCACCGCCGACGCCGCGTTCGCCGCCTCGCACGCCGCCAAGGGCGACCCGCCCGAGGAGCCCGACGAGAACCGCGCGATCCTCCTGCGCAGCGTCGTCCGGCACCTGGCGCGCACCGACCCCAGCGGCTGCTGGCTGGCCATGGACGACTCGGGCCGGCCCATGGGCGCGGCGCTGTCCACCAGACGCGAGGGCACCTGGGGGCTGTCGCTGCTCGTCGTCGCGCCGGAGGCGCAGGGCAAGGGGCTCGGCAAGGCGCTGCTCGCGCGCACGCTGGCGTACGGGCGCGGCTGCCTGCGCGGCCTCGTCTGCGGCTCCCGCCACCCGCACGCCGCCCGCGCCTACCGCGCCGCGGGCTTCACCCTGCACCCCGCCATGCGGCTGCGCGGCACCGTCGACCACGCCGGTCTCGAACCGCCCACGGGCGCGGTCGTCGAGGGCGGGCCCGGCCTGCGGGACCTCATGGACTCCGTCGACCGCAGGCTGCGCGGCGGCGCGCACGGCCCCGACCACACCGAACTGCTGCGCCACTACCAGTGCATCGTCTCCGACGACCTCGCGGGCAGCGGGTACGCCTACCTGCGCGACGGCCGGGTGGAGCTGCTGGCGGCGACGTCGCGGCGGATCGCGGCGCGGCTGCTCACGGCGGCGCTGCTGAGCCTTTCGCCGGGGATGCCGGCGGGGGTCGCCCATCTGACGGCGGACCAGGAGTGGGCGGTGGACGTGGGGCTGTCGGCGGGCCTTGAGCTGACGACGGCGGGTTACGTGTGCGTACGGGGCATGCGCCCGCCCGCGCCGTACATCCCGTCGGGGATGTTCCTGTAGCGGATCCGGGCCCGACTCTGGCGGAAAACCCCCTGGCACTCCGGCGGCTTCGTGCGGCGCACGCCGGGAAGCTGACAGAGACGCGACGAGGATGTTTCAGGCGTGCCGGGTGAGGTGTAGAGCTTCCTTGGACTGGAAGGAGGCCAACACCTATGGCCGTTACTGCTCTGGTGATGTTCATCGTGCTCATCTCCTTGGTGATGGGCGTACGGGTACTGATTCAGGTGCGCCGCACCGGTGACCACGGCGTGCGACGCAAGACGGGAACGCACAGCCCCGGGCAGCGGTGGGGTGAGTCGCTGGGCGCCATCGGGTATCTGGGCCTGGGCATCGCCTCCCCGGTCGCCGCGATGGTGGGGCTGGACCCGGTGGTGGACAGCAGCACCGTCGAGTACGTCGGCCTGGTGGTGGCGGCGGCGGGCATCGTCGCCACGTTCACCGCGCAGCTCGCGATGGGCAACTCCTGGCGGGTCGGCGTCGACCCCGACGAGCGGACCCCGCTGATCACGTCGGGGCCGTTCCGGTTAGTGCGCAACCCGGTCACCACCACCGCGGTCCTCACCTGCGCGGGGCTGGTCCTCATGGTGCCCAACGTGGTCGGCCTGGTCGGGTTCGCCGCCTTCGTGACCGCCAACCAGATCCTGATCCGCCTGGTCGAGGAGCCCTACCTGATCCGCATCCACGGCTCCGACTACGTCAGCTACGCCGGCCGGGTCGGCCGGCTGGTGCCGGGCCTCGGCCGGCTCAGCTAGGCCCGCCGGCGGTCTCCCGCCTGCGCCCCGGCTCCCCTGCCCGCGGGCGGACAGGGCGGGCCGGGGCTCGCGCGACGGCGCCTAGCTGCCGGGGCGGACGAGTCCCGACTCGTAGGCCAGCACCACCAGTTGGGCCCGGTCGCGGGCGCCGAGCTTGGCCATCGTGCGGTTGACGTGCGTCTTCACGGTCAGCGGGCTGACCTCCAGTTGCCCGGCGATCTCGTCGTTGGCCAGCCCGCGGGCCACCAGGCCCAGCACCTCGCGCTCCCGGCTCGTCAGCGCCCCGAGCCGCTCGATCTCCGCCGGGCCGCCGGTGCCGTCCGCCGCGCCGCCCGCCGCCCCGTCGCCGCCCGCCAGGAACCGGGCGATCAGCCCCTTCGTCGCCGTGGGCGAGAGCAGCGCCTCGCCGTCCGCGGCCACCCGGATCGCGGCCAGCAGCTCGCCGGGCTCCGCGCCCTTGCCGAGGAAGCCGGACGCGCCCGCCCGCAGCGCCTCGACGACGTAGTCGTCGACCTCGAACGTCGTCAGGATCACCACCCGTACGTGGCTCAGGGCGTCGTCCTCGCAGATCGTCCGGGTGGCGGTCAGGCCGTCGGTCCCCGGCATCCGGATGTCCATCAGGACCAGGTCCGCCTGCGCCTCGCGGACCAGCCGCACCGCCTCCGCGCCGTCGCCCGCCTCGCCGACGACCTCCATGTCCGGCTCGGAGTCGACCAGTACGCGAAACGCGCTGCGCATCAGCGCGTGGTCGTCCGCCAGCACCACCCGGATCGGCCGCGTCCGCGGCGGCGGGACCTCGCTCAACCCTGCTCCTTGATCGCCTCGCCGGAACCCCGGCGCAGACAGCCGGGCCCCCGGCCCGTACCGCCGGGTGCTCCGCTCGTCTCCCGCGGCGCCCGGGCCGTGCCCGGAGCCGCCGCCGTGCCCGTGCCGCCGCCGGCGGGGGCGCGGCCCGGGGCCGCGTCTCCGGCCACCCGCAGCGGCAACCGTACCCGCACCTCGAAGCCCTCCCGGCCGTCCGCGCGGTCGCCCGCCGTGCACCGGCCGCCGAGCGCGGCGGCGCGCTCGCGCATGCCGACGAGCCCGAGCCCGCCCGCGCGCTCGCCGTCCGCGTCTCCCCCGGCGCCGTCCCGGTCGGCGTCCGGACCGGTGGCGCCCGCGCCCCGGCCGTCGTCGCGGACCGTGACCTCCAGCCCGTCCGCCTCCCGCGACAGGCTCACCACCGCCCGCGCCCCCGCCCCCGCGTGCTTGCGGACGTTCGTCAGCGCCTCCTGGAGCACCCGGTACGCCGCCAGGTCCACCGCCGCCGGCAGCGCGCCGACGACCTCGGCCGCCCGCTCCACCCGCGTCGTCACCGCCGTCCTGCGCGGGCCCAGCTCCGAGGAGACCTCCACCGACACCGGCGTGCCCGCCCGGACGAACCCGTCCACCAGCTCCGCCAGCATCGCCAGCCCCGGCGCCGGCTCGGTGGGCGCGTGCGGGTCGCCGGACTGGCGCAGCAGCCCGACGGTGGTGCGCAGCTCCTCCAGCGCGGTGCGGCCGGCGTCGCGTACGTGCGCCAGCGCCTCCTTGGCCTGGTCCGGGCGGCTCTCCATGACGTGCGAGGCCACCCCCGCCTGGACGTTGACCAGCGCGATGTGGTGCGCGACGACGTCGTGCAGCTCGCGCGCGATCCGTACCCGCTCCTCCGCGACCCGCCGCCGCGCCTCCTCCTCGCGGGTCCGCTCGGCCCGCTCGGCGCGCTCGCGGATGGCGGCGACCACCGCCCGGCGGCTGCGCACGGCGTCGCCGACGCCCGCGGCCATGCCGGTCCAGGCGAAGACCCCGAGGTTCTCGTCCGCGTACCAGGGGCGGTCGCCGAAGAGCATCATCGCGAAGGTCAGCACCCCGATGGTGAGCAGCGCGATGCGCCAGGTGGTGTGCCGGTCGGTGCGCGCGGCGACGGTGTAGAGGGCGACCACGACGCTCAGCGCGATCGGCGAGCGCGGGTCGCCCGCGGACGCGATGACGTGCGCGATGGTCAGCCCCATGGTGGCGGCGAGCACGGCCCACGGCGCCCGCCGCCGCAGGACGAGGACGGCGCTGGCCGCGGTCGCGAGCACGACCTCGGCGGGCCCGAGGTCGGCCGGCGGCGGCGCGTTCGACCCGCGGTCGGGGTAGACGGCGCTGATGAGGATGACGGCGAGCACGGCCGCCGCCAGCAGGGCGTCGGCCGCGAGGGGATGCGCCCGCAACCAGCGGGGCAGAGCGGCGAGATGGGTCACGGCAGTGGTGCCTGCACAGAGAGGGGCCGGCCCCGGTCCTGACGACCGGGGCGGGGAGCGGCCGAGGAGTGCGTGGAGATCAGCCGGGGTCAGCCGGGGTCAGCCGGGAATGAGGCCGTCGTCGCTGAGCATGGCCCGGACGTCCTCCAGGGAGGCGTCGGGTGCCGGGAGGATCAGCTCGGACGGCTCCAGCGAGTCGTCCGGCAGGGGGGCACCCATCGAGCGCACGGCGTCCAGCAGGGCGCCGAGCGTCCGCCGGAAGCCGGCCTCGTCACCGCTCTCCATCTCGGCGAGCAGTTCGTCGTCCAGCTTGTTGAGCTCGGTGAAGTGGCCGTCGTCCAGCTTCACCTGACCCTCCCCCATGATCCGTACGATCACGGCCTTCTCCCGTTCTTCCGAGCCCGTCGAGGGGCTGTCACTGCTTGTCGAACCGCGGGGCGTCCTGCGGCGGCTGCGCCTGCGGCGGAGCCTGCTGCTGCGGCGGCGTCTGCGCGCCCTGCTGGCCGCCCTCGATCGCCTGCTGCTGCTCGGCGGGGCCGCCCGCCAGCTCGGCCTTCATGCGCTGGAGCTCCAGCTCCACGTCCGCGCCGCCGGAGAGCCGGTCAAGCTCGGCGGAGATGTCGTCCTTCGCCATCCCCGTCGGGTCGTCCAGGGCGCCGGAGGCCAGCAGCTCGTCGATCGCGCCGGCGCGGGCCTGCATCTGCGCCGTACGGTCCTCGGCGCGCTGCACGGCCAGGCCGACGTCGCCCATCTCCTCGGAGATGCCGGAGAACGCCTCGCCGATCCGGGTCTGCGCCTGCGCGGCGGTGTACGTGGCCTTGATGGTCTCCTTCTTCGTCCGGAAGGCGTCCACCTTGGCCTGGAGCCGCTGCGCCGCGAGGGTGAGCTTCTCCTCCTCGGTCTGGAGCGTCTGGTGCTGCGCCTCCAGGTCGGTGACCTGCTGGTGCAGCGCCGCCTTGCGGGACAGCGCCTCGCGCGCCAGGTCCTCGCGGCCGAGGGCGAGCGCCTTGCGGCCCTGGTCCTCCAGCTTGGCGGACTGGTTCTGCAACTGCCCGAGCTGTAGCTCCAGGCGCTTGCGCGACGTCGCCACGTCGGCGACGCCCCGGCGCACCTTCTGGAGCAGTTCGAGCTGCTTCTGGTACGAGTAGTCGAGGGTCTCGCGCGGGTCCTCGGCCCGGTCCAGGGCCTTGTTGGCCTTCGCGCGGAAGATCATCCCCATCCGCTTCATGACACCGCTCATGGGCCTCGCGCGCCCCCTTCTGACGGACTTCAGCCTCGGCACACACTCTGTAGAACCCACAGTACGGGCCCTGCTTCTATTACCGCACTGCCTGGGCGCCAATGCGCTCCTCCTCCAGGACGAACCGGGAGGGGCCCGCCCTCCAGCCCAGGGAGTAGACGACCGTAGGGGCTCCGGCTGCTGCGGCCCCCACAGGTAGTGACACGCACGCCGTTGCCGGATCGTTCCCCTCGGGTCTGGGTCGTACACCCGACTGCCCCTATTCTTGGGCTTGTGTTCGGAAGCCGTTCCAAGGATGACCAGTCCGCTGAGCCCGAGGTGAGCGCGGTGGAGACCAAGCATGTGCGTCCGGCCGAGGCGCCCAAGGGCAGGCCCACGCCCAAGCGCAGCGACTCGCAGGCGCAGCGCCGCGCCATGGCCAAGACGCCGGTGACACGCAAGGAGGCGTCGAAGCGCGCGCGGGAGACGCGCAGGGCCGACATGGCCCGCCAGCGCGAGGCGCTGGCCTCGGGCAACGAGAAGTACCTGCCCGCGCGGGACAAGGGCCCGGTGCGCAAGTTCGTGCGGGACTACGTGGACTCGCGGTGGTGCGTGGCGGAGTTCTTCCTGCCCATGGCCATCGTCATCCTGCTGCTCAGCATGACGCCGTCCGCGGGGCTCAAGAACATCTCGCTGCTGCTGTGGCTGTTCGTGATCGTGCTGATCGTCTTCGACTCGATCGCGATCACCGTGCGGGTGAAGAAGCTCCTCAAGGAGCGCTTCCCGGACGAGAGCCACCGCGGCGCCAAGGCGTACGCGCTGATGCGCACGCTCCAGCTCCGCCGGATGCGGCTGCCGAAGCCGCAGGTGAAGCGGGGCGAGCGGCCCTGACGCCGGCGGGCGTACGGGGCGGAGACCGCCGCGTACGCCCGTGAGATCGTACGATCCGGAGGCCGCCGCCCCTGCGGGCGGGCCGGGGCCGGCGCGCCGTGACGCGCCGAGCCCCTGATCCCCTGCGGCCCCGACGCCGTCACGCGCCCTCGGCCGCCTCCAGGCTCATCGGGCCGTAGATCTCGGCCCCGTCCTCCAGCAGCGTGACCTGCTCGACGCCGCCTTCCAGCAGGTCCTTCCAGACCTCGCCGATCCACGACTCGGCATCCCCCTGGGTCGTGAAGTCCTCCGGCTCCACCGCCGGGGTCGCCTCCGTGCCGTCGGCCTTCTCGAACCGCCAGGTCCACGCTGCCATGACTGCCTCCGTCCCACGCCGGATAGTGCGCTCGCAGCGTAACGGAGAGCGCTGAAGCGCGGCCCCGCCCGGGCGCGGCGGTGCCGCCCGCGAGACGATCGGGGTGTGGACATCACCCTCCTGGGCACCGGTGCGCCCGCCGGGCTGCCGCGGCCCGGCTGCCCCTGCGCGGCGTGCGCCGCCGCCGCCGGGTACGAGGCGCGTGCGGCGACGTCCGTCCTCGTGGACGGCATCGTGCTGCTCGACCTGACGCCGGGCGCCGCGCTCGCCGCGGCCCGCGCCGGGCGGACGCTGTCGGGCGTCATGCAGGTGCTGCTCAGCCATCCGCACGACGGGCCGGCCCTGGCGCCTCCGGCGGGCGTGCCGGCGCCGTCGCGGGCGCCGGAGGGGCAGGTGGTGACGCTGATCAGCGGGCACCGGGTGCGGGCCGTCGCGGTCGACTCCCCCGGCACCGGGTACGAGATCACCGGGCCGGGCGGCGGGCGGCTGCTGTACCTGCCGCCGGGGGCCGCGCCGGCCGGTCTCCAGGGCGCGGTGGAGCCGTACGACCTGGTGCTGCTCGACGTCTTCGGCCGGCCCGACGCACTCGCGCGGCTGCGCGCCCACGGCGCCGTCACCGCCGCCACCGACGTCGTCGGCGTGCACCTCGGCGGCCACTCCGGCGACGCGTCCGGGCCGACCCCGCCGCCCGGCCCCGAGCTGCACCGCCGGCTCGCCGCCGCCGGGGCCCGGGCCGTACCGGACGGGCACACCCTCGTCGTCGGCCACGGCCCGGACGGCCCCGCGGTGCCGCGGCGCACGCTGGTGCTGGGCGGCGCCCGGTCCGGCAAGTCCGTGGAGGCGGAGCGGCGGCTCGCGGCGTTCCCGGAGGTCGAGTACGCGGCCACCGGCGGCACCCGCGAGGGGGACGGCGAGTGGGCGGCGCGGGTCGCGGCCCACCGCGAGCGCCGGCCGGCGAGCTGGCGTACCACCGAGACCTGCGACCTGGTGCCGCTGCTCGCCGCGGACGGCGCGCCGCCGCTGCTGGTCGACTGCCTGTCGCTGTGGCTGACGGACGCGATGGACGAGGCGAAGGCGTGGGACGGCGGCGACGTACGCCCGCGGGTCGACGAGCTGGTCGCGGCGGTACGGGCCACCCGCCGCACCGTCGTCGCCGTCAGCAACGAGGTCGGCTCGGGCGTCGTCCCGGCCACCCCGGCGGGCCGGCTCTTCCGCGACGAGCTGGGCCGGCTGAACGCGGCGGTGGCGGCGGAGTGCGAGCAGGTGCTGCTGGTGGTCGCGGGCCAGGTACTGGCGCTACGGGGCTGATCGATTCCGCGCCGCCGCCGCCGGGGCCGCACGGTCATCCCGGGGGCACCGGAGTCGGATGCGCGCCCGACGGGTAATCTGCGCGGGTGAGCGGCCTGAATTTGGACGACTTCATCAATGACATCGACCGCCCCGACTCGGCCGTCCGCCGGGACGCCGAGGAGTGGCGGGCGACCCACGGCCCGCGCCCCGGGGCGCTCGGCCGGCTGGACGACCTCGGCGAGTGGCTGGCCGCGGCGCAGGGCAACGTGCCGGCCAAGCCGGTCGCGGAACCGCGCCTGGTGCTCTTCGCCGGCGACCACGGCATCGCCGAGCTGGACGTCTCCGGCCGCCCCGCGGGCACCGCGGACGCGCTGGCCCGCGCCGCGCTCGACGGCCGCAGCGCCTCCGCGATCCTCGCCCGCCGCTTCGGCGCCGGGCTGCGGGTCGTCGACATGGCGCTCGACTGCGACCCGGAGTCGCTGCCGAAGGACGTCACCCGCCATCGCGTACGCCGCGGGTCCGGCCGTATCGACGTCGAGGACGCGCTCACGGCCGAGGAGGCCGAGGAGGCGTTCCGGGCCGGCATGGCGGTCGCGGACGAGGAGGCCGACTCCGGCACCGACCTGCTGCTCCTGGGCGACCTGAGCGTGGGCGGCACCACGGCGGCCGGCGCGATCGTCGCCGCCCTCTGCGGCACCGACGCCTCCGTGGTCACCGGCCGCGGCGGCGCGGGCATCGACGACCTGGCCTGGATGCGCAAGTGCGCCGCGATCCGCGACGCGCTGCGCCGCGCCCGGCCGGTGCTGGGCGACCAGTTGCAGTTGCTGGCCGCGGTCGGCGGCGCGGACCTCACCGCGATGACGGGCTTCCTGCTCCAGGCGGCGGTGCGCCGCACCCCTGTCGTGCTCGACGGCGTCGTCTCGGCCGCGGCGGCGCTGGTCGCCCAGCGGGTGGCGTTCCGCGCGCCCGACTGGTGGCTGGCCGGCCAGTCGAGCGGCGAGCCGGCGCAGGAGAAGGCGCTGGACCGCATCGCGATCGACCCGCTCCTCGACCACGGGGTCACCACCGGCGAGGGCGCCGGCGCGCTGCTGGCGCTGCCGTTCCTCCAGGCGGCGGCCGAGCTGTGGTCGGACCTGCCGGAGCACCCGGCCGGGCCGGCCGACGGCGCGGCCGAGGGCGCGGTTGACGACATCACCTGACGGTGACGGCCCCGCCGACGCCACCGATGCCACCGGACCCGCGGGCGGTGCGGGTCCCGCGGGCGGCGTGGCCGGTGGCCTGAGCGCCCTGCGGTTCGCCTTCGGAACGCTCACCGCGCTGCCCGTGCGCGTGCACCGCTGGGACCGCACCGCCGCCCGGGGCGGGATGGCCGCGGCTCCCGTCGTCGGGCTCGTGGCCGGACTGCTCGCCGCCGGTGCCGGCGCGCTGCTGCTGCTCGCGGGGGCCGGGCCGGCGGTCGCCGCGGTGGGGGCAGTCGCCGTGCCCGCCGTGCTGACGCGCGGCCTGCACCTCGACGGGCTCGCCGACACCGCCGACGGGCTGGGCAGCGGGCGGCCCGCCGCCGGGGCGCTGGCGGTCATGCGGCGCTCCGACATCGGCCCGTTCGGTGTGATCACGCTGCTGCTGGTGCTGCTCGGGCAGGTCGCCGCGGTGTACGAGCTGTACGACGACGGCTCCCGGGTGCGCGCCGCCCTCGCCGTCACCGCCGCCGCCGTCGCCGCCCGCGCGGCCCTCGTCCTCGCCGCCCGCACCGGCGTTCCGCCGGCCCGCCCGGAGGGCCTGGGCGCCGCGGTGGCGGGGGTGCTGTCCGCCCGTACGGCCGCGGCCTCGGCGGCGGCGGCCGGCGCGGTCCTCGCGGCGGCGGCCGGGCTCCTGTGCGGCCCGTACGCGGCGCTGCACACCGCGCTCGCGGTCACCGCCGGCCTGGCCGCCGCAGAGCTGCTGCGGCACCACTGCGTACGCCGCCTCGGCGGGGTCACGGGCGACGTCTTCGGCGCGCTGGCCGAGACCGCCGCGACCGCCGCCCTGGTCGCCGCGGTCCTGGGGCCCGGCTGAGCGGACCTCGCCCGCGTCCGGGCGACCGCCGTCCCGCGGTGGGCAGCCCTCGCACACATACTCGCCGCGTCACCCCGCCCCGCGCCCGTACGCACCGGGCGGCGCGCCTCCCGGCGGACCGCGCGGTGCCGCCGGACGGGCCCCGGGCCCGGCCCTGCGGCGCCCGCGGCGGCCCCGCGGCGGATCTCCGCCACCTGCCCGTACGCGGGGAAACCCGCCTCCAACCCGGCGCCCCCGGCGGCGGACGTACCGCATACGATGCGGCGTACACCCCCCAAGCCCGCACCCGAGAATGGATTTCCACCACCGTGACTGCTCTGACTCTCAGTTCCTCGTCCGCCGCCGGCCTGCGTGCGGACGCCGTCGTCGTGGGCGTGGCCAAGGGCCCCAAGGGTCCCGTGCCGGCGCCCGGCGCGGAGGCGGTCGACGAGGCGTACGGCGGGAAGCTGGGCGCCGTGCTGGAGGCCCTCGGGGCGTCGGGCGGCGAGGGCGAGGTCACGAAGCTGCCCGCGCCCGACGGCCTCAAGGCGCCCCTCGTCGTCGCCGTCGGCCTCGGCGCCGTGCCCGAGAAGGGCGCCGGCTACGACACGGAGACCCTGCGCCGCGCCGCGGGCGCCGCCGCCCGCGCGCTGGCCGGTGTGAAGAAGGCCGCGTTCGCGCTGCCGCTGGAGGTCGCCGACGACACCGCCGCCGTGGCGGAGGGCGCGCTGCTCGGCGCGTACGCCTTCAACACCTACCGCGGCGGCGCGGACGCCGGCGCCAAGGACGACAGGGGTGACAAGGGCGCGAAGAGCGCCAAGGGCGCGAAGGCCAGGGCGAACGGCGGCGGCGCCAAGGCACCGCTCGCCGAGATCGCCCTCGCCGGCGGCAAGCGCGACAAGGCCAACCGCACCGCCGTCGAGCGCGCCACCGTGCTCGCCGAGGAGGTCAACCGCGCCCGCGACCTGGTCAACATCCCCTCCAACGACCTCGACCCCACCGGCTTCGCCGCCGCCGCCCAGCAGGCCGGCAAGGAGCACGGCTTCAAGGTCGCGGTGACCGACGAGAAGGCGCTCGCCAAGGGCGGCTACGGCGGCCTCCTCGGCGTCGGCCAGGGCTCGCAGACCCCGCCCCGCCTCGTCCGCCTGGAGCACCGGCACCCGAAGGCGAAGCAGACGATCGCGCTGGTCGGCAAGGGCATCACGTACGACTCGGGCGGCATCTCGCTCAAGCCCGCCGGCCACAACGAGACGATGAAGTGCGACATGAGCGGCGCCGCCGCCGTGCTCGCCGCCGTCTCCGCCGCCGCCCGGCTGGAGCTGCCGGTGAACGTCACCGGCTGGCTGGCGCTCGCCGAGAACATGCCGTCCGGCTCCGCCACCCGCCCCGGCGACGTGCTGCGGATGTACAGCGGCAAGACCGTCGAGGTGCTGAACACCGACGCCGAGGGCCGGCTCGTCCTCGCCGACGCGCTGACCAGGGCGTCGGAGGAGAAGCCCGACTACATGGTCGACGTGGCGACGCTCACCGGCGCGATGGTGCTGGCCCTGGGCAACCGCACCTTCGGGATCATGGCCAACGACGACGCCTTCCGGACCCGGATCCACATGCTCGCGGAGGCGGCGGGCGAGCAGTCCTGGCCGATGCCGATGCCGCCGGAGCTGAAGAAGGGCATGGAGTCCCCGATCGCCGACATCGCCAATATGGGCGAGCGGATGGGCGGCGGGCTGGTGGCCGGGCTCTTCCTGGAGGAGTTCGTCGGCGACGGCATCACCTGGGCCCACCTGGACATCGCGGGCCCGGCCTTCAACACCTCCGGCCCGTTCGGCTACACCCCCAAGGGCGGCACCGGCTCGGCGGTCCGCACGCTGGTCGCGCTCGCCGAGGAGGCGGCCCACGGCGACCTGGTCTGACGTGCTCCGCAGCCCGCCGGCGACCGGTTCCCGGGCCGGCGGGGTGCGGCCCGCGTCTCCGCCTTCCGGCGACAAGTGCGAAGATGGCTGATGGCAGGACAGGGCCTCAGTAGTAGAGCGGCCGATAAGGAGCCGCCGCCCGGCCGCACCACGGCCGGCCACCGGCGCACATGCATGGAGGACGTGACGTGGCGAACGACGCCAGCACCGTTTTCGACCTGGTGATCCTCGGAGGCGGCAGCGGTGGCTATGCCGCCGCCCTGCGAGGCGCTCAGCTTGGTCTTGACGTCGCCCTGATCGAGAAGGACAAGGTGGGCGGCACCTGCCTGCACCGCGGATGCATCCCGACGAAGGCGCTGCTGCACGCCGGGGAGCTCGCCGACCAGGCGCGCGAAGGCGCATCCTTCGGAGTGAACACCTCGCTCGACGGCATCGACATGGCCGGCGTGCACAAGTACAAGGACGGCGTCGTCGCCGGCCTCTACAAGGGCCTTCAGGGGCTGATCGCCTCCCGCAAGGTCACCGTCGTGGAGGGCGAGGGACGGCTGTCCTCGCCGACCTCGGTGGACGTGAACGGGCAGCGGTACAACGGGCGGCACGTGCTGCTCGCCACCGGCTCGTACTCGAAGTCGCTGCCGGGCCTGGAGATCGACGGCGACCGCATCATCGCCTCGGAGCACGCGCTGGTCCTGGACCGCGTACCGAAGTCGGCGATCGTGCTGGGCGGCGGCGTCATCGGCGTGGAGTTCGCCTCCGCGTGGAAGTCCTTCGGCACCGACGTGACGATCATCGAGGGCCTGAAGCACCTGGTCCCGGCGGAGGACGAGAGCAGTTCCAAGCTGCTGGAGCGGGCCTTCCGCAAGCGGGGCATCAAGTTCAACCTGGGCACCTTCTTCGAGAAGGCGGAGTACACCCAGGACGGCGTCAAGGTCACCCTCGCGGACGGCAAGGAGTTCGAGGCCGAGCTGCTGCTGGTCGCGGTGGGCCGCGGCCCGGTCTCGCAGGGTCTTGGCTACGAGGAGCAGGGCGTGGCCATGGAGCGCGGCTTCGTCCTCACGGACGAGTACAAGCGCACGAACGTGCCGACGATCTCCGCCGTCGGCGACCTGACCCCGGTCCTCCAGCTCGCGCACGTCGGCTTCGGCGAGGGCATCCTCGTCGCGGAGCGGCTGGCCGGCCTCGACGTGGTGCCGATCGACTACGACGGCGTGCCGCGGGTGACGTACTGCCACCCGGAGATCGCGTCCGTCGGCATCACGGAGGCGAAGGCGAAGGAGACGTACGGCGCCGACAAGGTCGTGGCGCTGAAGTACAACCTGGGGGGCAACGGCCGGAGCAAGATCCTCAAGACCTCGGGCGAGATCAAGCTCGTCCAGGTCAAGGACGGCCCCGTGGTCGGCGTGCACATGGTCGGCGACCGCATGGGCGAGCAGGTCGGTGAGGCGCAGCTCATCTACAACTGGGAGGCGCTGCCGGCCGAGGTGGCCCAGCTCATCCACGCGCACCCGACGCAGAACGAGGCGCTCGGCGAAGCCCATCTGGCGCTGGCCGGCAAGCCGCTCCACGCTCACGACTGAGCCACGGACACGCCCACCATCCGCAAAGATCGTTAGGAGCAACCGAAACCATGGCGGTTTCCGTAA
This sequence comes from Streptomyces sp. 184, assembly GCF_045781775.1. Taxonomy (NCBI): domain Bacteria; kingdom Bacillati; phylum Actinomycetota; class Actinomycetes; order Kitasatosporales; family Streptomycetaceae; genus Streptomyces; species Streptomyces sp. 184. The sequence goes on from NZ_CP123230.1 coordinate 5,842,525, forward strand.
CCCTGCCGGCGCTCGGCGAGAGCGTCACCGAGGGCACCGTCACGCGCTGGCTCAAGGCCGAGGGCGAGCGTGTCGAGGCCGACGAGCCGTTGCTCGAGGTCTCCACCGACAAGGTCGACACCGAGATCCCGTCCCCCGCCGCCGGAGTGCTGTCCTCCATCAAGGTGGCCGAGGACGAGACCGTCGAGATCGGCGCCGAGCTGGCCGTGATCGACGACGGCACCGGCGGCGCCGAGGCGGCCCCCGCGCCGGCCGCCGAGCAGGCTCCGGCCGAGCAGGCCCCGGCCGCCGAGGAGGCCCCCGCGCCCGCGGCGGAGCCCGCCGCGGCTCCGGCGCCCGCCCAGGCCGAGGCCCCGGCCCCGGCGCCCGAGCAGTCCGCGCCCGCGCAGGGCGGCGGCGGTGCCCAGGGCACCGACGTCACGCTGCCCGAGCTGGGCGAGTCGGTCACCGAAGGCACGGTGACCCGCTGGCTCAAGCAGGTCGGCGAGCAGGTCGAGGCCGACGAGCCGCTGCTGGAGATCTCCACCGACAAGGTCGACACCGAGATCCCGGCCCCCGCCTCCGGCACCCTGCTGGAGATCGTGGTCCAGGAGGACGAGACGGCCGAGATCGGCGCGAAGCTGGCGGTCATCGGCAGCGGCGACGCCGCTCCGGCGGCGCAGGCCGCGCCGGCCGCTCCGCAGGACGCCGCCCCGGCGACTCCGGCGCAGCAGCCCGCGACCGAGGCGCCCGCTCCGGCCGCCGCGCCCGCCGCGGCTCCGGCGCAGCCGGCCCAGCCCGCGCAGCCGGCCCAGCCCGCCCAGCCGGCCCAGCCCGCCCAGCCGGCTCAGCCCGCCCCGGCACCCGCTCCGGCCGCCCAGGCACCGGCTCCGGCCAAGGCTCCGGCCGCTGCTCCGGCTCCGGCCGCCGCGGCACCGGCGCCCGCCCCGACGGCGCCCGCCGCCGAGGGTGCGTACGTCACCCCGCTGGTGCGCAAGCTCGCCGCCGAGTCCGGCGTCGACCTGACCTCCGTCAAGGGCTCCGGCGTCGGCGGCCGGATCCGCAAGCAGGACGTCGTCGCCGCCGCCGAGCAGGCCGCCCGCGCCGCCGCCTCCGCCCCGGCCGCCGCCTCCGCGGCACCGTCGGCGAGCCGGCCCGCGGCTCCCGTGCTGGAGGCGTCGCCGCTGCGCGGCCAGACCGTGAAGATGCCGCGCATCCGCAAGCTCATCGGCGACAACATGCTGCGCGCCCTGCACGACCAGGCCCAGTTGTCCACCGTGGTCGAGGTGGACGTCACCCGCATCATGCGGATGCGGGCCCGGGCCAAGGACGCGTTCGCGCAGCGCGAGGGCGTGAAGCTGTCGCCGATGCCGTTCTTCGTCAAGGCCGCCGTCCAGGCGCTGAAGGCCCACCCGGTCGTCAACGCCCGTATCAACGAGGACGAGGGCACGATCAGCTACTTCGACACCGAGAACGTCGGTATCGCGGTGGACACGGAGAAGGGCCTGATGACCCCGGTCATCAAGGGCGCGGGCGACCTCAACATCGCCGGCATCGCCAGGAAGACGGCGGAGCTGGCGGACAAGGTCCGTAACAACAAGATCACCCCGGACGAGGTGTCGGGCGCGACCTTCACCATCAGCAACACCGGCTCGCGCGGGGCGCTGTTCGACACGATCATCGTGCCGCCGAACCAGGTCGCCATCCTCGGCCTCGGCGCCACCGTCAAGCGCCCCACGGTCATCGACCACCCGGAGCTGGGCGAGACGATCGCCGTGCGTCACCTCACCTACCTGACGCTCTCCTACGACCACCGCCTGGTGGACGGCGCCGACGCCGCCCGCTACCTGGGGGCGGTCAAGGGCCTGCTGGAGGCCGGCGAGTTCGAGAGCGAGATCGGCCTGTGAGGCGATCCGCCCCACGGCAGTAGCCGTACGACACGACCGCGCCCCCGCGCCGGGCAGCAGCTCGGGCGGGGGCGCGGCCGTGTGCCGGGCCGGGGCGGGTCAGCACGTGTCGCGGTACGCGACCCCCGGCAGGTACGCCTCCCAGTCGGCCCGCGACAGACCGCCGCCCGCGCGGGCGCACACCGCCTGCCGGGCCCGCTCCGGGTCCGCCGGGTAGGCGCGCGGCGCCGTGTGCCGGCCGACGGCGTAGACCTCGCTGCCGTCCGGGCTGAAGGAGACCGCCAGCAGCTCGTCGCCGGCCGTCGGCAGGCTGCCGCCCAGCGACTGGTTCGACGCGGTGTCCCACAGCCGCAGCGTCCCCGAGTGCCCGGCGACCGCCAGCGTGCGGCCGTCCGGCGAGAACGCCAGCGCCGTCGCCGGCTCCGCGGAGCCCGTCTGCATCCCCCGGTACGTACCGGGCAGGACGCCGAGGCGGCGCCGGCCCCCGCCGTCCCACAGGGTGACCCGGCCGGAGTCGTCGCCCGCGGCGAGGAAGCGGCCGTCCGGGCTGAACTCCACGGACCGCAGGCCGTCCTGGGCCAGCGGGCGCGGCGTGACCCGGCCCCCGCGCAGGGCGACGAGCTGGTCGTCGCCGGTGGCCAGCAGCCCGCCGCCGGGGTGCAGGGCCAGCGGGTCGCCGCCGGTGTCGCGCAGCCGCCGCACGCGCTCGCCGCGCGAGACGTCCCACACCTCCAGGGACTCCCGGTCGGGGATGCGGGAGAGGATGAGCCGGCCGCCGGGACCGTAGGCGAGGCTGTTGAGCGGGTTGGTCCGCTCGGGGTCCGGGGTGACGTCGAGGGTACGTACGGTCCGGCCCGTCTCGGTGTCCCACACCCGCACCCGCTCCGGCTCGTCGCCCAGGACGCTCGGCAGCGCGTACGCGAGCCGGCGGCCGTCCGGGCTGAACGCCATCAGCGGGATGCAGAAGTCGTCCACGGGATCCAGCCCTTCCGGCACCGGGCACGGCAGCGGCGGCGGCAACTGCGGCGTCCGGCCGCCGCGCATGTCGCGCACCTCGAAGACGCCGCGCGACCCCGAGCGGCGGGCGGTGACCAGCTTGCCGCCGTCCGGGCTGAACACCGCGCCCTCCAGCCGCCGTTCGCGCCAGCCGGCGCCCGCGATGCCGTCCAGCCGTACGGTACGTACCACGTGCCCGGACAGGCCGCTGAGGTACCGCAGCTCCCTGTTGCCCGGCGTCACGCGCAGCTCCGTGGCGTACTCGCTGACCAGCGGGTGGCGCAGCACGGGCGCAGAGGCGTCGGCCGTGCGCCAGACGACCAGCTCGTCCGGGCCCACGGCCGCGACCAGCGAGCCGTCCCGGCTGAACTCGATCTCCGAGAGACCCGCGCGCTCCACGTCCAGCCGCTTCCGCCCGGTCTCGACGTCCAGCACGCGGAAGCCGGAGTCGTCCATGACGACGATCCCGCGGCTGTCCGGCGTGAACTCCAGCACCGCGGTGTCGGAGCTGCACGCACCGCCCGCGGCCGGATACGCGCGCAGCCTGCGCTGCGACGCGCCGGTGCGCCACACCTCCGGCGGGCCGTCCCGCGGGCACACCACGACGAGCCGGTCGTCGGGGCTGACGTGGCTGAACCAGCCGGAGCCCTCGGTGCCCGTCTCGTAGGAGAAGAGCTTCTTGCGGGTGCCCACGTCCCAGAGCGCGAGGTCCGTCCGCTCGCCGTCGAAGGACCAGGTGTTCGCCACGTACGTCCGGCCGCTGGGGCCGAACCAGCCCGTCGTGCCGGGGAGTTTCGCGCCGCCGGGGCGCAGCCTTATGCCGCCTTCCGGGTCGGCGACGGCCAGGGTGCGGCCGTCGGGAGAGAGCTGGAAGTCGGACTCGTCGGCCGGGTGGCCCAGGCCCGGGCCGGAGTCGAGCCGGCGGTGCGTGGCGACGTCCCAGCGCTCGGTGCGCTCCTCGCCGACGCTGGTGACCGTGCGGCCGTCGGCGCTCAGGAAGCGCTGCGCGCGCGGCTCGCCGGACTGCGGGAGCGCGAACGAGTCGGACTCGCGCTGGTGCAGCGCGCCGAGCAGGGCGCCGCGGGTCTCCGGGGTGTCGGCGAGCCGCCAGGCGGCGACGCTGAGCTGCATGGCCCGTACGGGATCGGTGAACCGCAGGCTCCCGGCGACGGCGGCGACCCGGCGGGCCTCGGCGCGGCGGTGCTCGGCGTCGGCGGCGCGGTCCTGCTGCCAGGCGAACGAACCGGCGACCAGGGCGAGGACGAGCAGCGCCACCAGCGTGGTGAGCAGCCCGCGGAAGCGGCGCCGCTCCCGGCCGCGGGCGGCGGTGCTGGCGGCGAGGAACGCGCCCTCGCCGCCGGTCAGCTCGTGCGGCCGGTCGGCGAACAGCTCCTCGGCCTGCGCCAGCCGGCTGCCCCGGTACAGCGCGCCGGGGTCGCGGTCCAGCTCCTCCCAGCCGTGCGCGGCCTCGGTGAGCCGGCGCAGGGCGCGCATGCGCTCGCGGTCCTCCTCGATCCAGCCGCGCAGCCGGGGCCAGGCGGTGAGCAGCGCCTCGTGCGCGAGGTCGACGACGTCGTCGTCGAGGGTCAGCAGCCGGGCTTCCACGAGCCGTTCGAGCACGTGCCCGACGTCCTGGGCGGCGTCGGCGGCGGTGTGGTCGCCGGTGTTGTCGCCGGTGTGGTGTGCGGGTCGGTGGGCGGGGCCGGGGCCGCTGTGAGCCGGGGTGTCGTCGTGTGCGGTGGGCGGGCGGGAGGGTTTCCCCGGCCCCGCCCCTCCCGACCCCGCCCCTTCCCGGAACTCGGGTGTTCCGCCCCCGAGACCCCCGAGACCCCCGAGCCACCGTCTCCGCCGCGGCCCGGCACGGCCCGCGGCGTCCACACCGTCCGCGGCCTCGCTCCCCGGCCCCGCCGCTTTCCCGCCTGTCGAAGCGCCGCCCCGGCGGCTCCACCGCCGGCCCCCGCCGTCCGCGCCCTCACCCGCGGCGGCCTCCGCTTCCCCGCCTCCCCCGCCGGAGGCCGCCGCGTGCGCGGCGACGTCCGCCAGTTCCGCCCGGGGTGCCGGGCGGCGGGTGTCCTGGGAGCCCTCGCCCGGGGAGACCAGGCGCAGCAGCGCGCGGCGCGCCACCTGCTGCTGGGGCGGGGTCAGTTCGCCGTAGACGCGCTCCGCGGTCCTGGCGATGGCGCCGCGGACGCCGCCCGCCGCCTCGTACGCCTCCTCCGTCAGCGACCGGCCGCGCCGCCGGTGCCATGTCTCCAGCAGTACGTGCGACATCAGCGGCAGCGCGCCCGGCTCGCCGTCGACGTCCTTGAGGATCCGCGCCGTCAGGGCCCGTTCCACGATCAGGCCCTCGGCCGCCGCCGGCTTGACCACCGCCTCGCGCAGCTCGGCCGGCGACATGGGGCCGACGAGCAACTGCCCGTCGCGCAGCGCCTCGGTCAGCGCGCGGTGTTCGGCGCAGCGGCCGTAGAAGTCGGCCCGTACGGCGATGACGACCCGCAGCCTGCGCGCGGGGTCGCGGGCGGCGAGGAGGCGGTCGAGGAAGGCGGCGCGCTCCCCGGGGTCCTGGCAGAGGGTGAAGACCTCCTCGAACTGGTCGACCAGGAGGTACGTGTCGCCCTCGGCGGGCGCCGCGTCGAGCACGTCGGCGTGGGTGCGCGCGGGGTGCTCGCCGGGCGTGAGGATGCGCAGCGCGGCGGGCGGCGGGCAGTCCTGCTCCGGCCCCGGCCCGCCGGACTCGCGCGGCTCGTCGGGTCCCCCGGCCTCGCCGTCGCGGCCCGGTACGTCCCCGGACTGGAGCGCCGGTACGAGCCCGGCGCGCAGCAGCGAGGACTTGCCGCTGCCCGACGGGCCGAAGACGGCCGCGAAGCGGCGTGCGCGGACCAGCTCCACGAGGTCCGCGGTGAGCCGGTCGCGGCCGAAGAACCGGTCGCGGTCGCCCGGTTCGAAGCGCGCGAGACCGCGGTACGGCGGCGCCTCGCCGCCGTGCTGGAACGGCTGCTCGGCGTCCTCCGCCGCCGCCTGCCGCCAGCGCCACTCCCACTCGCCGGGATCGCCGCCGCAGCCCTCGGCGTACGCCAGGGCCACCGGCAGCGACGGCAGCCGGTCGCCGGCGGCGGCCTGCGACAGCGCCGTCACCGAGTACGGCCCGCGCGCGGCGAGCTGCCGGTAGGTCGGTCCTCCTGCTTCGGCCCGCAGCTTGCGCAGCTCGTACGCGAAGCGCTGGACCGGGCCCGCGGACGGATCCACGGGCTTCTCCCGCCGCCCCATGGGCGACCCCCTCGTTCCCCTGCTCCCCCAGGTCGTCCCCCACGATAAACCGCGCCACCGACGGCCCTCGAAGCCCCTCGCACCGTGCCGGGTACCTGGCCGGGAATTGTTCAGATGAGCTGAAACGGGGTGCTGAACAACGGCCCGACCGATCTAATCGGTCGGGACCGAACAAAATGAAGGGACTTCCCATGAGCACATCGGGGGGAGGCCGCCGCCGCATGCGACAGCGCATCGTGTGGGGGGCGTTGACGGCCGTCGCGGGCACCGCGGCCGCCGTCGTCGTGGCCGTGCCGTTCGGCGCGGCCGGCGACGACCAACAGGACGGGGATCCGGGGGCCGCCGCGTCGTCCCCGGCGCCCGGCGCGCTGGGGACGCCGGGCACCGGGGGGCCGGGGACCGCCCCGCTGCCGACCGGCAAGACCGGCACGGGCAGCGACCCGCTGACGGAGGATGAGGAGCAGCGCGCCGAGGAACTGGCGCTCGCCGGGGACCGGCCGCTGCGTACGGGGAGCGAGGGCGTGCGGGGCCGCGAGGGCGTACCGCAGCTCGTCAACACCGACCTCGCCGACACCTCGGTGAGCGAGGGCGACGACCGGATCGCCGAGGTGTATTTCTACGACTACGCGAACGACACGCTCGTGCTGAAGAGCGTCAACCTCACCAGCAACAAGGTCGTGGACACCGTCGAGTCCACCGGCTCCCAGCCCCCGCCCGCCGCGGCGGAGGCCGAGGCCGCCGCCGACCTGCTCGTCGACAGCCCCGCCGGGGCCGGCCTGCGGCAGGACTACAAGGCGGCGACCGGCAAGGAGCTGACCGGCGCGGAGCAGTTGAAGGTCCAGGGGATGACGTACACGGCGCGGCCGGGCGACTCCGGCGGCCTGGAGAAGTGCGGGGAGCACCGCTGCGTGCGGCTCTTCACCCGGGTCGCGGACGGCCCGTGGATCGACACCCGCGCGTACGTCATCGACCTGAGCGAGCGGAAGGTGCACCATGCGTAACGCCACCACCCACGGCCCGGACGCCGGGCCGGACGCACCGGCCGGCGGCCGGCGCGCAGGCGCGTTCTGGCGCCGCCCGGCGGCCTGGCGCGGGGGCGCCGTCGCCGCCCTGGTCCTGCTGCTGCCGGCCGCCGCTCCCGCGGCGCTGCCCAGCGCCGGCGCCGCGACGCCGAACGCGCCGCAGGCGGCGGCGCCCGGCTGTAGCGAGGAGTACCGGATCACGCACAAGCTGCCGGGCGGCACCGAGTGGCAGATGTGCTACCGGAACCACGACCTGGCGGGGCTGGTCCTGGAGGACATCTCGTACAAGCCGAAGGGCGCCCGCAACGCGGTCCCGGTGCTCAACAGCGCGCGTCTCGGCCAGATACACGTGCCGTACGACGACGGGAACATCGAGTACTACGACGTCACCGAGATCCAGTTGGGCACCGCCCCGGTGTCGCTGGAGGCCAAGGACTGCCCCGGCGGCACCCGCCGCCCGGTCAAGGTCGGCGGCGAGGCGTACGACGCGGTCTGCGTCACCCAGCAGCCGCGCGGCTTCGCGCACTTCGGCAACAGTTGGGACGTGGGCGAGGAGGACGGCCGCAACGACAGCGCGCAGGGCGACGACCTCGTCGTCTACTCGATCCACTCGGCGGGCTACTACTACTACATCACCCAGTGGAACTTCTCCGACGACGGCACCATCACCGCCAAGGAGGGCGCCACCGGCAACCTCTCCCCCGGTGACTTCGACGCCTCGGACAAGCAGGGCTGGCCGATCGGCAAGAACTCGCGCGACCGCGCGACCAGCCACCAGCACAACGTCTTCTGGCGGCTGGACTTCCAGACGGACAGCGCCCGCCCGGCCAAGATCCAGCAGTACGACACGAAGCGCACCGGCACCGGCGAGGGCGGCTACCCGGCGCAGGAGACGACCCGCAAGAACGTCACCAAGGAGACCGCGGGCAACTCCGACCAGCACCGCTGGTGGCGCGTGAGCGGCACGGCCGGCAAGAACGGCGACGGGCACACGCGCTCCTGGGAGCTGGTGCACAGCAACAGCGCGCGCTACACCGGGCGCAAGTTCACCAGCAAGGACGTCTGGTTCACGCAGTACAAGAAGTGCGAGAAGTTCCCGAACCACAACCGGAACTTCGACAGCAACTGTGCGAAGGACATCGTCGCCGCCAACAACGGCGAGCAGCTCAAGCACCCGATCGTCTGGGTGAACGTGGGCTTCCACCACATCGCCCGCGACGAGGACCAGACGCCGATGCCGGTGCACTGGCAGGGCTTCCAGATCTCGCCGCGCGATGTGACGGACATGAGCCCGCTCACCCCGGACCGGCTGCGCAAGCCGCAGTACAACGGCGATCCCTTCGACGAGCAGGCGGCGCACGCGCACTGACGCCCGCCGGGGCGCACCGACGCGCACCGCTTGACGCGCACCTCGCGGCGCCCCCGTCCGGCCACGGTCCGGGCGGGGGCGTCGTATTGTCGTCTGCACCCCCCGCGCCCTGTCCGTGTGAGCACCCGAGGAGATGCCGATGCCCCCTTCCGTCGTCCACCCGTCGCTGCGCGAGCAGATCCGCGAGCACATCGTGGAGGGCGTCGTCAGCGGTCGGTGGAAGCCGGGTGAGCGGATCGTGGAGCGCCGTATCGCGGTCGAGCTGGAGGTCAGCCAGACGCCGGTGCGCGAGGCGCTGCGCGAGCTGGAGAGCCTGCGGCTGATCGAGTCGGCGCCGAACAAGGGCGTACGGGTCCGCGACCTGACGGCGGCGGACCTGGAGGAGATCTATCCGGTACGGGCCGGTCTCGAACAGATCGCGGCGGAGCTGGCGGCGCAGCGGCTGGCGGAGGACGTCTCGGCGCTGGAGCCGCACGTGGCGGCGCTGCGCGAGGCGGACGCGAAGGGCGACGGCGGGGCGCAGGTCAGGCACACGGTGGCGTTCCACCGGGAGCTGGTGCGGGCGTCGGGCAACAGCGTGCTGCTGCACACGTGGGAGTCGCTGGGCATCGAGATCTACACGTCGCTGGCGATCCGCTGGCTGGGCACGAGGCAGCAGGCGTACGCGGAGGAGCACGCGGAGATCGTCGCGGCCTTCCGCCGCCGCGACCCGGCCATCGCGGAACTGGTGAAGGACCACGTCCTGGGCTGCGCGCCGACCTGAGCCGGGGGGCGGTGCCCCGGCCCGTACGACACGTGGGTCCGGCGCGGTCCCGCCGCCCCGGGCCCGCCGCCCCGGGCCCGGGTCCCGCCCCGGTCTCGCCCGCCCGCGCCGCGGGCACTGCGTGCCCGGATCGGTGGCACGGCATGCCGACTTTCGCCTCCCCGAAGGTATTTTGCCTTCCAAGCTTTGATCGATCATCGATCGGAGACTTACAGTTCGGTCGAGGAGGTAGTGCCATGCAGAGTCAGCTCGACCAGCTCCCGGACCGCGACCCGCAAGAGACCGCCGAGTGGCGCGAGTCTTTGGACGCCGTGGCCCAGCACGCCGGCCCCGACCGGGCCGCGCAGTTGCTCCGCAGCACCGTCGCGCACGCCGGTGACGCCGGCCTGGACGTCCCCGCGCTGCTGGAGACGCCGTACGTCAACACCATCCCCACGGCCGCGGAGCCCGAGCTGCCCGGGGATCCCGAGCTGGAGCAGCGGATCGCGGGGTGGAACCGGTGGAACGCCGCCGCCATGGTCACCCGCGGGTCGCGGTACGGTCTCGGTGGGCACATCGCCACCTTCGCCTCCGCTGCCTGGCTGTACGAGACCGGGTTCAACCACTTCTTCCGCGGCAAGGACGACACCCGCGCCCCCGGCTCCGGCGACCAGCTCTACATCCAGGGCCACGCCTCCCCCGGCATCTACGCCCGCGCCTTCCTCGACGGCCGGCTCTCCGAGGCCCACCTCGACCGGTTCCGCCAGGAGGCGGCCCCTTCCGCCGCCCCCGGCTCCCCCCGCGACGTGGAGGGGCTGCCCTCGTACCCGCACCCGCGGCGGCTGCCGTGGCTGTGGGAGTTCCCGACCGTCTCCATGGGCCTGGGCCCGATCTCCGCGATCTACCAGGCCCGGTTCAACCGGTACCTCACCCACCGCGGCATCAAGGACACCTCCGCCAGCCACGTCTGGGCCTTCCTCGGCGACGGCGAGATGGACGAGCCCGAGTCGACCGCCGCGCTCGCCCTCGCCGCCCGCGAGGGGCTGGACAACCTCACCTTCGTCATCAACTGCAACCTCCAGCGCCTCGACGGTCCGGTACGGGCCAACTTCAAGGTCGTCCAGGAGCTGGAGGCCCAGTTCCGCGGCGCCGGCTGGCACGTCGTCAAGTCACTGTGGGGCTCGGCCTGGGACGAGCTGCTGGCGCTCGACACCACCGGCGCGCTGGTCCGCCGGCTGCGGGCCGTGCCGGACGCGCAGTTCCAGACGTACGCCACGCGCGACGCCGCGTACATCCGCGAGCACTTCTTCGGCGCGGACCCCGCGCTGGCCCAGCTGGCGAAGCTGGTCTCCGACGACAAGATCCTCGACTGCTTCCACCTCTCCCGCGGCGGCCACGAGCCGCGCAAGGTCTACGCCGCGTACCGCGCCGCCGTCGCGCACGAGGGCGCGCCGACCGTGATCCTGGCGCAGACCGTCAAGGGCCACACCCTCGGCAAGGGCTTCGAGTCGCGCAACGCCAACCACCAGATGAAGAAGCTGACCGGCGCCGAGTTCCGCGACATGCGGGACCTGCTGGAGCTGCCGATCGCGGACAGCGCGCTGGACGGCGACCTCGTGCCGTACGCCCATCCCGGCCCCGACTCCCCCGAGGTGCGCTACCTCCAGGAGCGCCGCGCCGCCCTCGGCGGTCCCGCGCCGGCCCGCCGGGTGCACCCGGTGGCGCTGCCGCAGCCGTCGGCGAAGCCGTTCGACGCGCTGAAGAAGGGCTCGGGCAGCCAGGAGATCGCGACGACCATGGCGTTCGTACGCCTGGTCAAGGACCTCATGCGGGAGAAGGAGACCGGCCGGCGCTGGGTGCCGGTGGTACCCGACGAGGCCCGTACCTTCGGCATGGAGTCGCTCTTCCCGAGCGCCGGGATCTACTCCCCGCTCGGCCAGAACTACGACCCGGTCGACCGCGACCAGCTCCTGTACTACAAGGAGGCCGCGGACGGGCAGATCCTCAACGAGGGCATCACCGAGGCCGGTTCGCTGGCGGACTTCACGGCCGCGGCCACGTCGTACGCGACGCACGGCGAGCCGATGATCCCCTTCTACATCTTCTACTCGATGTTCGGCTTCCAGCGCACCGGCGACCAGTTCTGGGCGCTCGCCGACCAGTTGGGCCGCGGCTTCGTCATCGGCGCCACCGCCGGCCGCACCACCATGACCGGCGAGGGCCTCCAGCACGCCGACGGCCACTCCCCGCTGCTGGCCGCCACCAACCCCGCGGCGCTGATCTACGACCCGGCGTTCGCGTACGAGGTGGCGGTCATCGTCAGGGACGGGCTGCGCCGCATGTACGGGCACGCCGCCCCCGGCGAGGACCCGGACGTCTTCTACTACCTCACCGTCTACAACGAGCCGAAGGCGCAGCCGCCCATGCCCGCGGGCGAGGGCGTCGAGGAGGGCATCGTCCGCGGCCTCTACCGCTACCGGACCGCCGAACTCCCCGCCGGGACCGCCGCGGACGAGGCCCCGCGCGCCCAACTGCTCGCCTCCGGCACCGCCGTCCACTGGGCGCTCGACGCCCAGCGGCTGCTCGCCGAGGACTGGGGTGTCGCGGCCGACGTCTGGTCCGCCACCTCCTGGAACGAGCTGCGCCGTGACGCCCTGTCCTGTGACACGGCGCAGCTTCGCGGCGAGGACCGGGTCCCCTACGTCACCCGTGCTCTGGAAGGCGCACCGGGCCCGGTCCTCGCCGTCAGCGACTGGATGCGGCAGGTGCCCGACCAGATAGCGCAGTGGGTCCCGCAGGAGTACACCTCGCTGGGCACGGACGGCTTCGGCCTCTCCGACACCCGCGAGGCGGCCCGCCGGCACTTCGGGGTCGACGCGGAGTCGATCGCGGTGGCGGTGCTGGACCGGCTGGCGCGCCGCGGCGAGGTGAAGAAGGAGACGGTCGCGGAGGCGGCGTCGAAGTACGGGCTGGCCTGAGCGGCCCGGTTCCGGGGGCCGGCACGGCTACGGGCCCGGCCCGCGCGGGTGCGCGGGACGGGCCCGTAGCGGGGCCGCCGGGGCCTAGTCCGGCTGGTCCGGGAAGCTGCGCAGCTTCAGCAGCGCCGCGACCAGGCCGCCCCAGACGATCACGATCGCGACGACCAGCATGACGATGGCGCTCGCCGACATCAGTTGCCCTCCTTCGCCGGTTCCGGATCCTCCACGGGCTCCGCCTCCGGCGCCCGGCCGCCGATGTCGCCGTGGTGGCGCCACGGCACCAGCGCGGCCAGTACGCCGACGAGCAGCGCGCCCGCGGCGACGCCCCAGCCGGCCCAGGCGAGGAACGAGCCGGGGTAGCCGCCGTAGTTCTCGTCCAGCTCGGTGCGCAGGCTGTCGACCATCATCCAGCCGAGCACCAGCGGTGTGACGATCCCCAGGCAGACCAGCCACACGCGGCCCATCCGCACCGCCGACGTGGCGTTGGCGTCCCGCTGGAGCAGCGGCAGCCGGCGCAGCACCCAGGCCACGACGACGACCGCCACGAGGCCGGCGAGCACGATGCCGTACTGGTTGATGAAGTGGTCGGAGGCGTCGAGCAGCGTCAGCCCGCCGTCGTTGGCGAACGCCAGCACGGACACGGCGGTCAGCACGGCGCCGACCAGCGCGACGGCCGCCCTGCGGGACAGGCCCGTACGGTCCTCGACCGCCGCGACCTGCACCTGGACGATGCTCACCAGCGAGGTGAGGCCGGCGATCACCAGCGACAGGAAGAACATCACGCCGAAGAACCCGCCCGCCGGCATGCTGGAGATGATCGCCGGGAACGCCACGAACGCCAGCCCGACGCCCGAGGTCGCCAGCTCGTTGACGCCCACGCCCTGCTGCGCGGCCATGAAGCCGAGGACCGAGAACACGCCGATGCCCGCCAGGATCTCGAACGAGCTGTTGGCGAAGCCGGCGACGAGCGCCGAGCCGGACAGGTCCGACTTGCGGCCCAGGTAGGAGGCGTACGTGATCATGATGCCGAAGCCGATGGACAGCGAGAAGAAGATCTGCCCGTACGCGGCGACCCACACGCTGCCCTCGCCCAGCGCCCCCCAGTCCGGCTTGAACAGGGCGTCCAGGCCCTCGCCCGCGCCGTCCAGGGTGACCGCGCGGACGACGAGGATCCCGAAGAACACCAGCAGTGCCGGGATGAAGATGCGGTTGGCCCACTCGATGCCGCGGCGCACGCCCAGCCAGAGGATGACGAGGGTGACCAGCCACACCCCGAGCAGCGGCCACATCACGCCGGGCACGAAGGTGGAGACGGTGCCCGGTTCGCCGGCCTTGAGGAAGTCCTCGGAGAAGAAGGCGTTGGGGTCGTCGCCCCAGGACTCGTCGACCGAGAAGCCGACGTACCGCACGGCCCACGCCAGGATGACGGCGTAGTACGCGGAGATCACGAAGCAGATCGCCACCTGCCACCAGCCGATGGCCTCGGCGGGGCGGGAGAGCTGCCGGAAGGCGCCGGGCGGGGAGGAGCGGTAGCGGCGGCCGATGGCGTATTCCATGATCAGCAGCGGCAGTCCGGCCGTCAGCAGGGCCACGAGATACGGCAGGAGGAAGGCGCCGCCGCCGTTGTCGTAGGCGACATAGGGAAAACGCCAGATGTTGCCGAGACCGACCGCGGATCCGATCGCGGCGAAGAGGAAGCCTGCCCGGTTTCCCCAACGCTCACGAGGCTCGTTGGACATATGGGACTTTCTTGTTTTGGTGCAGTACCGAAGGACGGTATCAAGTGACTGCATGATGGTCGGCATGCGCGCCGCCCGCCTCATCCACCTGGTCCTGCTGCTCCAGTCCCGCGCCGCCATGACCGGCGCCGAGCTGGCGGAGCGGCTGGAGGTCTCCGAGCGGACGGTCGCCCGCGACGTGCAGGCGCTCGCGGAGGCGGGGGTGCCTGTCTACGCCGACCGCGGGCGGAGCGGCGGCTACCGGCTCGTCGGCGGCTACCGCACCCGGCTCACCGGGCTCGGTCGGACCGAGGCGGAGGCGCTGTTCCTGTCCGGGGTGCCGGGCGCGCTGCGGGACATGGGGCTGGCGGACGCGGCGTCCGCGGCGCGGCTGAAGGTGTCCGCGGCGCTGCTGCCGGAGCTGCGGGATGCCTCGGACAGCGCGGCGCAGCGCTTCCACCTCGACGCGCCGGGGTGGTGGCGCGAGCCGGACGCGCCGGAGCTGCTGCCGGCGGTGGCGGAAGCGGTGTGGGCGGACCGGCGGCTGGCGGTCACGTACCGGCGGCGGCCGGCGGCGGAGGCGGTGGAGCGGGAGCTGGAGCCGTACGGGCTCGTGCTGAAGGCGGGGGTCTGGTACCTGGTGGCGCGGGTGCCGGGGAGCGGGCCCGGGAGCGGACCCGGGAGCGGGCCCGGGGGTGGTGCCGACGGCGGTGCGGGGGCGGGGGGCGCGTACCGGGTGTACCGGGTGGAGCGCTTCGAGCGGGCCGAGCCCGTGGGGGCGGCGGGGGCCGGAGGGGGCGAAACGGCCGGCTCGGGGGGCGCGGTGGGCGCGGTCGGCGCGGGGGGCTTCGAGCGGGACGAGGGCTTCGACCTGCCGGGCTTCTGGGCGGAGCGCGCCGCCGCCTTCGCGCGCTCGATCCTGCGGGACGAGGTGACGCTACGGCTCTCCCCCGAAGGGCTGCGGCGGCTGCCCCACGTCACGGACCGGCCCGCCGCCGACGACGCCGTGGCCGGCGCCGGGGAGCCGGACGACCGGGGCTGGACGGCCGTCCGGCTGCGGGTGGAGTCCCTGGACGTCGCGTACTCCCAGCTCCTGGCCCTCGGCCCGGACGCGGAGCTGCTGGGGCCGCCGGAGCTGCGCGCGCGGTTCGCGGCGGCGGCGGCGAGCGCCGCCCAGCTCTACGGGCGGAGCCGGTAGCCCTCCGGGTCGCCGGGGTCCTCGCCGGCCATCAGGCGCTGGAAGTACGGCCAACTGTCCGGGACGGTGCCGTCGGCGTCCGTGAACCCGTACTCCTTGGCGACCTGCCCGCTGTACAGCGACGCCCCGTTCCACCGCGCCTTGTCCGGGTCCGCCGCCAGCGCCGCCACCGCCCGGCCGACGAGCACGGGCGACTCGGAGAGCGCGAAGTGCTTGTCCTTGGCGACCGCGTCGCGCCAGGTCTCCTCGGTCACCCCGAAGTGGTCGAGCATCTGCTCGGAGCGCAGGAAGCCCGGGGTGAGGGAGAGCGCGGTGGCGCCGGCGTCCTTCAGCTCGTGGCTGAGGTTGAACGCCATCCGGATCGGGGCGTTCTTGGTCAGGTCGTAGAAGAACATCTCGCGGTACGGCTTGTTGGCCTCCGCCGTGCCGTCGGTGATCTCGATCAGCAGCCCGCCGCCGGTGCGCAGCAGCAGCGGCAGCGCGCAGTGGCTGGTGATGATGTGGGTCCTGACCCCCAGTTCCATCATCCGCAGGCCGCGGTCGAGGTCGACCTCCCACATCTTCTTGCCGAACTCGACGAGGTGCTCCCCGCCCCAGATGTCGTTCACCAGCACGTCGAGGCGGCCGTGGTCGCGTTCGATCCGGGCGACCAGGTCCCGTACCCGGTCGGCTTCGAGGTGGTCGACGGGGACCGCGACGCCCTCGCCGCCTGCGGCGGTGACCAGTTCGGCGGTCTCCTCGATGGTCTCGGTGCTGCGGCCGACCTCGCTGACGCGCTGCCGGGTCGTACGGCCGGTGGCGTACACGGTGGCGCCCAGGGCGCCCAACTGCACCGCCATCGCCCGGCCCGCGCCCCGCGTCGCGCCCGCGACCAGGGCGACCTTCCCGCGCAGCGGCATCTCCCCGGCGGCGGCGATCGTGACGGGCTTGTCTCGGTTCTGCTCTTCGCTCATGCGCACACCGTGGCAGCGAAACCGGACATCTTCTGTCTGGTTTTCCGGCGGGTTGCGAAACGGGCTCGGGAGGTTCCGTCCCGGTGCTCCGCGTGCGGGCGCGGGGCGGAGGGCAGATGCTGGACCCGTGATGGAGGAGTCGGAGTTCTGGGAGCTGATCGACGGCACCCGCGAGGCCGCCGGGGGCGACCCCGTGGAGCAGGCCGACCTGCTCGTCGACCGGCTGACGGGGCTGGACCCGGACGCCGTGACCGACTTCGCCTGCCACTTCGAGTCGCGGATGGACCGCGCGTACCGCATGGACCTGTGGGGCGCGGCGTGGGTGCTGCTGGACGGGGTCAGCGACGACGCCTTCGACTCCTTCCGCGGCTGGCTCGTCGGGCAGGGCCGGACCGTCTTCGAGGGCGCGCTGCACGAGCCGGACGACCTCGCCGACCTGCTCGACGACTTCGACGAGGAGGCGGACGGGGACGCGGAGGACCTGGCGTACGCGGCGGGCGAGGCGTACGAGCGGCTGACCGGGCTGAAGCTGCCGGAGCTGGAGCTGCCGGAGGGGCCCGCGGAGCCGCTGGGCGAGGCGATCGACTTCGAGGACGTACGGGTGCTGGCGCGGCGGTACCCGAAGCTGTGGGCGCTGTACCGGGAGGACTGAGGGCGGGCGCCGGCCGGAGGGCGGGAGCGAGGGCGGGGCCGGGAGCGAGGGCGGGGGCCGGGGGCCGGGGCCCGTGCGGGCTCGGCGCGGCGGGGCGTCAGAGGAGCGCGCGCCCCATCAGCACGTCGTCCGCGTACCTGCCGTCCAGCAGGAACTCCTCCGGCAGCACACCCTCCACCGCGAACCCCTCCGACTCGTACAGCCGCCGCGCCGGCGTGTTGTGCCCCAGCACGCGCAGCGTCAGCCGCCGCGCACCGGCCGCGCGGGCGTGCCCCGCGCCCGCCCGCAGCAGCGCCCGTGCGACGCCCGCGCCGCGGGCATCGGGGGCGACGACGAGGCCCTGGATCTGGCGTACGTGCGCGTTGGCCGGCAGCGGCGTCGGCGGGACGACGCAGATGTAGCCGACGACGCGGGCGGGGTCCGCGGGATTTCTGCCGGGCAGCTCGGCGACGAGGTAGTCGTCCGGGTGGTGGCGCTCGTCGAAGAAAGGGGTGCCGGGGCTGGGCGGCGAGGTCACCGCGTGCTGGTACGACCAGGTGGCGACGTCGAGGTCGCGGAGGAGGTCCCCGTCGGTGGCGCTCGCGGGCCGTATGCGCAGCTCGCCGCCGCCGACCGCCCCGCCGTCGTGCACGTCAGTCATTGGCTCACTGTGACACGCGCTGCCGGAGGGCGGCACATGAGGGCAGGATGGGCCCATGCGCATCGCGGTCTCCGGCTCCTCCGGACTCATCGGCTCCGCCCTCGTCGGCTCGCTTCGGACCGACCGGCACGACGTCCTGCGGCTGGTGCGGCGGGAGGCGAGCGCGCCGGACGAGGTGCGGTGGGACCCGGAGAAGGGGTACGTGGACACCGCCCGGCTCGGCGGCTGCGACGCCGTCGTGCACCTGGCGGGCGCCGGCGTCGCCGACCGGCGCTGGACCGAGAACTACAAGCGGGTGCTGCGCGACAGCCGGGTGCTGGGCACCGCGGCCGTCGCCGACGCCGTCGCCTCGCTCGACCGGCCGCCGTCCGTCCTCGTCTGCGGCAGCGCCATCGGCTACTACGGCGACACCGGCGACCAGCGCGTCGACGAGACCGCGCCGCCCGGGCGGGGCTTCCTCGCCGACCTGTGCCAGGAGTGGGAGGGCGCGACGGCCGCCGCGGAGGAGGCCGGGATCCGTACCGTCCACGCCCGGACGGGCCTGGTGGTCTCCCGCAAGGGCGGGGCCTGGGGGCGGCTGTTCCCGATCTTCCGGGCAGGTCTGGGCGGGCGGCTCGGCGACGGGCGGCAGTACTGGAGCTTCATCTCCCTGCACGACCACATCGCGGCGCTGCGCCACCTCGTCGACACGGAGTCCCTGTCCGGGCCGGTGAACCTCACGGCTCCGGAGCCGCTGACGAACCGCGAGGTGACGGCGGCGATGGGGCGGGTGCTGCGCCGGCCGACGCCGTTCCCGGTGCCGGCGGCGGCGCTGCGGGCGGCGCTGGGCGGGTTCGCGGAGGACGTGATCGGGAGCCAGCGGGTGGTGCCGCGCAAGCTGCTCGACTCGGGGTTCGCGTTCGCGTTCCCGGAGATCGAGGACGCGCTGCGGGCGGCGCTGCGGGGGTAGGGCGGGGGCGGGTCGGAGGCCGGGGCGGGGGCCCGCTCTGCGGGTGGGCCGGGGCTTGGTCAGCGGGTGGGCGGGGGCATGGTCGGCGGGTGGGCCGGGGCCTGGTCGGCGGGCCGCTCGGAGCCCGGGGCGGGGCCGGCCGCGCGGTGAGCGCGCCGGGTGTGCGTCCGTGCCCTTGTGGTGCGCACCTGGCCGGCGCCACCATCCGACCTATCGTCATCGGAACGCGTCCGCGCCGGAACGCGGATACGGCCATGCCCAGTTGGGCATCAAACAGGCGTCCAGAGGCATCGAGAGCGCTCGGCCGCGGACGCACAACCCCCGGGAGGCACCCGTGCCCCATGCCGCAGGAAGCACGGACCCCGTCGACGTCGTCGTCGTAGGCGCCGGACTCGCCGGTCTCTCCGCGGCCCAGCACCTGGTCAAGGCGGGCCTCGACGTGACCGTGCTGGAGGCGGACGACCAGGTCGGCGGGCGGATGACCACCGATCACGTCGACGGTTTCCGGCTGGACCGCTCGCTCCAGTTGCTCAACACCTCGTACCCGGAGCTCCGTCGGCTGCCGGGGCTCGCGGGGGTGCCGCTGTGCCCGCTCAACGGGGACGTGGTCGTGTGTGCGGGCGGTCGGCGGCAGAGAATCGGCGGATCGAGGGGCACGGGGGGCGCGTTCACAACGGCGAGCGCCTTCGCCAACGCCGCGCGCGCCCCCCGGGGTGCCGTGATCGACCAGGCGTGGCTCTCCGCGGCGCTGGCCCGGCTGGCCACCGTACCCACCGCGCGGCTGCTGGCCCGGCCGGAACGCCGGGCCGCGGACGCGCTGGCGGCGCGCGGGCTGCCGCCCCGGATAGCGGCGGGCTTCCTGCGGCCACTGCTGGTGGCGCTGCTCAACGACCCGGCGCTGACCACGTCGAGCCGCTCCGCGGACCTGGCGCTGCGGTCGTTCGCGCGCGGGCGGCTGTGCCTGCCGGCGGGCGGGGCGGCGACGGTGCCGCGGCGGCTGGCGGCGGGGCTGCCGCGCGGGACGGTGCGGACGGGGGTGCGCGCGGTGTCGGTGTCGACGACCGCGGTGCAGACGGCGGGACACGGGGTGCTGCGGTGCCGGTCGGTGCTGGTGGCCACGGGCGCGCGGGCGGCGGTGGGGCTGCTGCCGGGGCTGCGGCTGCCGGGGTTCCACCCGGTGACGGTGCTGCACCACAGCGCCCCGGCGGAGTCGCTGCCGGGCGGGGAGCGGGGCGGGGCGGGGACGGTACGCGGCGGGGGTGCGGGGGATCCGGCGGTACGGGGAGCCGGGGACGGGGACGGCTGCGGCCCAGCCCGCAACGGCACGGCGCGCGACGGCGTGACCCGCAACGGAGCAGCCCGCAACGGAGCGTCCCGGAACGGTGCGTCCCGGAACGGAGCGGCTGCTTCCGGTGCGGCGCGCGGCGGCCCGGGCCGGGAGGGGCTGCGGCAGGCGGCGCTGCTGCTGGACGCGGAGGGGGCCCGGGGGCCGGTGTCGCACACGGCGGTGGTCAGCGGCGCGGACACCTCGCGGGCGCCGCGGGGGCGGGCGCTGGTCAGCTCGGTGGTGCTGGGCGAGGACGCGGTGCGGCCGGCGCGGGTGCTGGACAAGTCGGCGCGGCGGCAGTTGAGCGAGCTGTACGGGACGTCGGCGTTCGACTGGGAGCTGGTGGGGGCGCACCACGACCCGGAGGCGATACCGGCGATGCCGGCACCGCACGATCTCCGCCGGCCGGTACGGGTGCTGTGCGGCCTGTACGTATGCGGCGACCACCGCGACACGAGCACCCCCCAGGGCGCCCTGTACTCCGGCCGCCGCGCGGCCCGCGCCCTCCTCCGAGACTTCGGCCTGACCCCGGCCACGGGCACGGCGGTGGTCCCGGCGGCAGCATAGAAGGAACGGTTCTCCACCCGTGGAGCAGCGCTCAAGACCGCAGCCACCGCTTCGGGAGTCTTCTCAGAACTGGGGTGTCACCTGCAAAAAAGCCGACTACAAAGTGTCGGATCTACAAAAGCAGCGTTCCGCAGTTCTCACGTATCTACGGCGGTTCCCGGCCTCATGTGCTCTGAATCCGTTGGGCTGAACACCCTTTTCAGCATAGTCAGCAACCCAGCGAGGCCACCGACAATGAAAGGGAGGTGAGTGCATCGCAAGCTGCGATCCGGCTAACGTTTGCGTGATCAGGCTGGTCCGCCGCGCCGTCGAGCACGTGAGCCAAATCCTACGGATGTGTGCGGTTCGGGCAGCGCAGAACCCGGGGAGCCGGTTGGGAGCGTGAGGGGGTCGATCGGCCCTGCCGGTTGGCCATCGACTGTTTCCATGCCTGGCAGGAACGCGCTGTCCGGGCCCCGTCGAGCGCGCGTGGCACGCTCGGGTACGGGGAGGATACGGCGTCGGGTCAGTTCAGCAACATCGATCAGGGGCGCTACGATGATGCGGTCAAGCAGTTCCGACTGCTGGGGTTCCAGGACCGTTAGGTGTCTGAGCACGGCGAGGATCTCGACGAGTTCCCGGCTCCAGTCATGTTCCCAATTCTCGGGGCGCTCGCGATCGAGTTCGCTGGTGATTTTACCTGCGGCGCGGCTGCTGCGGTAGGTGAGCCAACTGTCGAGCACATTACGGCCACCGGTCGTGTAGTGGCGCATGCGCGGCGTAACACCGGTGAAGATACCGCCCTCAATGACCAGGTGCTCGCGTTCGCCATCGTAGGTGATGGTGGAAGGAAGTATGCCAGGCGAAACTTCACGAGCATACGTTATTTCGGGATGTACACGTCTCCACCAGTTTGTTGTTCCTGCCGGGCGACCGTCGTCCGGGTTGATGCAGTGTGTGCCGAAGGTGGAGGCCCACAAGATGTTGCGCCCCAGGCCGATGGCCTCCTGCCAGAGGCCGCCAACCGCAGTGAGCGGTATTCGCACACCGGGGGAGTTGAGGTCGTCTGCGTACCGCTCAGTGAAGGCGGGGTGGGCGGTAACGGCAGCGATGTAGGCGACCAGGTCCTCGGGGAGGACTTCTTGGCTTCCGTAGGAGTTGGCAAGGTGATGTAAAAGTCCTGGGGTGATGTTGGGGATGCGGTCGGCGTGCAAGAGTGGCAGAACTCGGCCGCCATTTCCCTTGAAGTAGTCATTATCGGGAATGAGGGCGGTGAAGAGCAGCGCAGGCCCGGCCTGTAGACGTTGAGTGTGCTGTTCTACGACGAAGACCTGGCCGTCGATGGCGGCCTGCCACAGCTCGGGCCGGGAGAAGTCGATGACGCGGCCGTCTGGTATAAGCCACTGGCGATCCAGGGCTCGGCGTGCGATGCGTATCGGAGCGGGGCAGGGACCCTGCTCGACACGGAGGAGGGTCGACGGGTGGGGATAACCGGGGATCTGGCTAGCTTCCTTGTCCAACGTGCGGTCGCGGGTCTCTTTGAACAGTTCCTGTTTCATAGATGGATTGCGTTCTTGAATGAGGCGGTTCCAGCGTCGACTGAGAGTGGCCTTTGATGGACTGATCACCCAGTTCCGGTTGGGCTTGATGCCGGGTTTGCACCAGGGCATGAGGTCGGTGAGGGCAGGGAAGGTGTCCCACCCACTGCGGGAAGCAGGCGTGAAAGCGGCAGGCTCGGACAGTCGTGAAGTGCGCCAGCCCGAACCGTTGATGTGCAGGTTGCGAAGTTGTTCTTCCTTGTTCTGGCGGGTGCCAGAGACAGCCGCGTAGTGGACGGGGGCCAGTTCGTCTTGTCGCTTGCCTTGCCGGCGAATGAAGATACCGATCGCTAGCTCTTGTTGGACTCCGGGGAAGAAGCGGCTGTTGAGCGGGGGCCGCTTGTTCTCTGGTGTGAGATCGATGACCCAGCCCTCGGTGCATGTGCGCCGCAGGTAGGAGCGCATCCCCTGGAAACCTGCGCCGCGAATGAATCCGCCGGTGCTGACGAAGCAGACGACGCCGTGACGGTGGTCGTCGTGCTGGTCGAAGACTTTGTGGGTGGCCCAGCGCCAGAAATAGGTGCAAAGACTTTTCAGTTTGTTCTCGTACACGCCCGCCGCACCGCGTAGTCGGAAGTCATCCAGGGGTGGGGCACCTCGTTCTGGTGAGCCGTTCTCGATCCATCCACCTTGGCCCTCTGCCTGCTCGCGGTGGGGCGGGTTGCCGATGACGACAGTGATGCGTTCGTCGCGCTGAATGGTGCTGGCGGCTTCAGCATCATCCCGTAACGGCCCCCATAGGGCGCCGTAGCGGGTGAAGAGGTCGCTTGGTCGCCAAGGGTCTGCGAGGGTATCGGCTAGATGCAGGCGCATGTCGCGCAGCCGGACCCGGGCGTTGAGAGAGCGCAACATCTGCCCGACACGCATCTGGGCGACGGCGAAGGCGCCCATCTGCTTTTCGAAGCCAATCAGTCGGCTTGCGAGTTCTTGTACTGATTCGGCGCGGAAGCCCTCGTTGCCGCCTTCGGATTGCTTTCGGGCGACTAGGTCAATAATACCGGTAAGGAAGGTGCCGGTCCCCATGGCCGGGTCAATAATGGCCACACCGGAGTCGGCGAAGCCGTCCGGGCAGTCCAATGCAGTGATCAACACCTCGTCGACAAGGCGGATCATCTCCTCCACGAGCGGTGCCGGGGTGTAGTAAGTGCCGGAGTCCCTACGAAGATCGGCGTCATACTCTTGCAGAAAGTGTTCGTAGAGGTGGATGTGGAATCCTGGTTCGTCGACCAGGGCGCTACGCCAGTCGATAGCGTCGACAACGCGAACGAGCATGTCGAGGCTATCGCGAAACTCTCCTTCGACTTGGTCGGTGAGGATCTGCAAAGCGCGTCCCATGACGGAATGCTCCGCTCCCAGACGACGTCCGACCTCATGCAGGCTCCTTTCGGCCAGTTGGCCGTCGTGGCCGTCGGCGGTGTCCGAGCTGGCAAGCAGGAGCGCGAAGGTGACGGATTGGGCGTAGCGGTCGGCGAAAGTCGCACGCTTGTCCCGGTCATCGGTGGTGGGGAAGAGATCGAATTCGAGGGTGGAGGCCAGGTCAGTGAAGGGACGCCGGTGGCGTGGGAGGCCAGCTTCGGCGTCGAGTCGGTCATGAACGGCGTCACGCAGGAGGGCGCACAGGGGAGCTACCTGGGCGACCACCTCTCGCATCGATGTCAGCGGGTTGGGCTGCCAGGTGAAGAACGCGGTCAGCATCGCTTCGAAGGCGGCCTCGCTTGCCAAGGGCAGACGCAAGCGGGAGCCAGCGGTGCGCAGATCTCCTTCGAAGTGGATGGTGTCGCCGTATTGTCGACCCGAGCGGTACATGATCCAGGTCTGGCCGTTCGTGTAGATCAGGTTGGGGAGCTTCGCCATGCCCTCCCACTGTCGCCGGTCGCGTTGGTTCAGCCCGCTGGGATGGATCACGCTCTTTTCCGGGCTTTTCAGCTCGACATAGCCGACGATGTTGCGCGGCTGCTTCCCGATCCGTACCGCCAGATCAGGGCGTATTCGGTGCGCGGCTATGGCTACTTCGGCATGCAGGACAGCCTGCCTCCCCAACACGGCCGCCGCGTCGACGAGAAGCGTTTCCACGGCCCGACGTATCGCGGCTTCCTTCTGCCCATGCAGCAACGCTTGCTTACACGTCACACCGAACTCGCTGACGATCCGTCGAAGAATGTCCCTACGCCGCATCCCGCCCCCCGGAGGTCAGCACACTCTTGCCAGTAGCTTCAACTCACGGTAAACGCTCCATCACCCAGCGTCGAGGGTCTTTGAGCACAAAAGATAGTTCTGCAAGCGCAGGGTCCCTCACAACATGCATGGAAGGGCCCCTGACTAGGCGTTTCTCTGCGCTCCCAGGCAGCTCTCGAACCTACGACACCGCTTTAGGAGAGCGGGGCTCCAAACCGGGAGCCCGCTCACTCCAGAGCACCCGCCGCGAGAGCGGTCCGCGCCAGAGCGCCGCTTCACGTCAAGAGCATCCGAACCGCGCCGGGACGGCCGCGCGGCCGTCCCGGCCGGGTCGCAGCGACCGTCCCGCCCCCCGTCTCACACCGCCAGCGCCGCGACCCGCTCCCGGTAGGCCCGCACCGGAGGTGCGTCGCGGTACGGCTCCAGCCGCCGTTCGAAGTCGCGGACGTACTCCGCCGCCCGCGCCGATCGCATCTCCGCGGCCTGCTGCGCCGCCTCCGCGCCCAGCACGCACGCCTGTTCCACCTCGCCCAGCCCCAGCCGGGCCGTCGCCAGCACCAGCCGGCAGAAGACCCGGCTGCGCGCGAACCCCGCCGCCCGCAACTGAAGCGAGCGCTCCGCGTGCTGCGCCGCCGCCCGGTACTGCTGGAGGTCGCGGTGGCAGTGCCCGAACTCGTCCGCGAGCTGCGCCTCGTCGAAGAACCGCGCCCAGTGCGGCGCCTCCTCCCCCGGCCGCGCCGACTCCAGCGCCCGTTCCGCCCGCGCCAGCGACGTCGTGCAGGCCCGCACCTCGCCCAGCAGCCCGTGCCCGCGCGCCTCCGCCGCGTGCAGCAGCGCCTGCACCACCGGCGGCGCGCCGCCGCCCACGCCCTGCTGCGCGACCCGGGTCAGTTGCACCGCCTCCCGGCCGTGCCCCAGGTAGACGGCCTGCCGGCTCATCGTGACCAGCACGTAGCTGCCGTACGCCCGGTCGCCCGAAGCCTGCGCCAGCCGCAGGGCCTGGACGAAGTACCGCTGCGCCAGCCCGTGGGCCGCGATGTCGTACGACGTCCAGCCCGCCAGCCGCGTCAGGTCCGCGGCGGCGGAGAACAGCCGCCGGCCCGTGGCCTCGTTGTACGTGCCCCGCAGCATCGGCTCGACCTCGTGCTCCAGGTACCGCACGAGGGCCTGCCGGGCGTGCCCGCCGCCGTAGGCGTTGTCCAGCGCCCGGAACATCTCGGCGACCGACCGCATCGCCCCGATGTCGCCCTGGGTGACCCGCTGTCCCGGTGCCCGCGCTCCCGGCCCGCCCCAGGCCGGCCCCGGCTCACCGCGCCCACCGGCCACTACGGTCCCGGGTCCGCCCCCGGGCCCCGTACCGGCAGCACCCGCACCGACCGCGACGCCGCCGACACCGCCGACACCGACGCCCACGCCCGGCCCGCGCCCCTGCGCCGGCACCCGCATCGCGCCCGGCTGCCCCGGACCGCCGCCCGGCGACCCGGGCGAACCCGGCGACGGCACCCCGGGCGCCCCCGCCACCCCCGCCCCGCGCTGCGGCTGAAGCTCGCGCGCCACCTTCTCGTCCGGCCTGCCGATCAGCCAATCCCGGCTCGGCACGACGAGACCCGCAGGAGTGAACGCAATCTTCCGCAGCTCGGCCTGACTGCCGGTGTCCTTGCGCCACAGCCCGCTCACGATGTCGATCGCCTCGGTCGGCGTCGCGGCGAACTCAAGTCCGGCGTACACCGGTGCGCACGCGTCGAGCCCGAGGTCCTGCGCGGTCAGCCGGCGGCCGAGCCGCCGGGTGAACACCTCGGCGATCAGCGCCGGAGTCGTGCCGCGCGGCTGCTGGCCGCGTAGCCACCGGGTCACCGACGTCTTGTCGTACCGCAGGTCGAGGCCGTGTTCGAGCCCTAGCTGATCGACTCGGCGCGCGAGCCCCGCGTTGGAGAACCCGGCCTCGGAGATGAGGGCGGCGAGCTGGCGGTTGGGGGGTCGCTGTGAAGGTCGTTCCGTCGTCACCTGTGGGGTCTCCTGCCTGTGCCTCCGGGAACGGCGCGAATGTAGCGGCGAAACAAGCCTTACTCGCCGCTTTCGTCCCAGCTTCATTCGATCGTGTGAGGAGACCTCGGTGCAGGCAGGGAACGTATACCGCCGTAGAGTGGCAGAGGGTCGGCTGGAATACAGCCAGCCGCATATGCCGGACGGCGCACGCGCGCCGGAAGGCGCGAGAGCAGCGCGAACAGCGCGAGGAGGGCACCGTGGGCGAGCTGCGCTTCGTTCACCTTGGGTTCGGCGAGAACGCCGTGGAGTACCTGGAGGCTTGGCAGGAGCAACGGCGCGTGCACGCCGCCCGCTTCGCCGAGGAGATCCCCGACACCTGTCTGCTGCTGGAGCACCCGCCGGTCTACACCGCGGGCCGCCGCACAGCCGAGGACGAGCGCCCGCTCGACGGCACCCCCGTGGTGGACGTGGACCGCGGCGGGAAGATCACCTGGCACGGCCCGGGACAGCTCGTCGGCTATCCGATCCTGAAGCTGCCGCGCCCCGTGGACGTCGTCGCGCACGTCCGCCGGCTGGAGGAGGCCCTGATCCGCGCCTGCGCCGACTTCGGCCTCCGGACGACCCGGATCGAGGGCCGCAGCGGCGTGTGGGTCCTGGGCGACCCGGTCGAGCAGCGCGCCGAGCTGGGCGGGCTGTCGCTGGACTTCGACCCGCGGCTGTCGGACGAGGAGTACGACCCGCGCCTGGCCGGTCCGGAGTACGCGCCCTCCAACGCCGGCCAGCGGCGCGAGGACCGCAAGCTGGCCGCGATCGGCATCCGCGTCGCCAAGGGCGTGACCATGCACGGCTTCTCGCTGAACTGCAACCCGGACAACACCTGGTTCGACCGGATCGTGCCGTGCGGCATCCGCGACGCGGGGGTGGCCTCGCTCGCAGGCGAGCTGGGAAGAGACGTACCGGTGTCGGAGGTTCTCCCCGTCGTGGAGAAGCGACTGCGCGAGGTCCTGGAGACGGCCGAGCCCCTCCCCCGCGCGGTCTGACTCGCCCATTCACTCGCCATTTCAGAGGCGTACGCTGGAGAACGCCGAGGAATCGAAAGCTAGGAGCCCGGACGTGTCCGCTGTCGCACCCGACGGTCGCAAGCTGCTCCGCCTGGAAGTCCGCAACAGCCAGACCCCCATCGAGCGCAAGCCCGAGTGGATCAAGACCCGCGCGAAGATGGGGCCCGAGTACAACGCGCTGCAGAAACTCGTCAAGGACGAGGGCCTGCACACGGTCTGCCAGGAAGCCGGCTGTCCCAACATCTTCGAGTGCTGGGAGGACCGCGAGGCGACCTTCCTCATCGGCGGCGAGCAGTGCACCCGGCGGTGCGACTTCTGCCAGATCGACACGGGCAAGCCCGCCGAGCTGGACCGCGACGAGCCGCGCCGGGTCGCCGAGTCCGTCCAGCGCATGGAGCTGCGGTACGCCACGATCACCGGCGTCGCCCGCGACGACCTGGAGGACGGCGGCGCCTGGCTGTACGCGGAGACGGTGCGCCAGATCCACGGCATCGCCCCGGGCACCGGCGTGGAGCTGCTGATCCCCGACTTCAACGCCGAGCCGGAGCAGCTCGCGGAGGTCTTCTCCGCCCGCCCCGAGGTGCTGGCCCACAACGTCGAGACGGTCCCGCGGATCTTCAAGCGCATCCGCCCCGGCTTCCGCTACGAGCGGTCGCTGGAGGTCCTCACCCGCGCCCGCGAGGCCGGTCTGGTGACGAAGTCGAACCTCATCCTGGGCCTGGGCGAGGAGCGCGAGGAGGTCAGCCAGGCGCTGCGGGACCTGCACGAGGCGGGCTGCGAGCTGATCACCATCACGCAGTACCTGCGGCCGTCGCCGCGGCACCACCCGGTGGAGCGGTGGGTGAAGCCGCACGAGTTCGTGGAGCTTCAGGAGGAGGCCGAGGAGATCGGCTACGCGGGCGTGATGTCCGGCCCGCTGGTGCGGTCCTCGTACCGGGCGGGACGGCTGTACAAGCAGGCCATGGAGAAGCGCGCGCAGCCCGCGGCGTAACGCCGCCGCAACCCGCCGCGTGATGCCGCGGCAACCGGCCGCGCAACGCCGTCGCGGCCGGCCGCGTCACACCCGCGCAGCAGCCGCGGCCCCCTCAAGCGGAGCCGCCGCACGCTCAAGCCCAGCCGTCGCACGGCTGAGGCGCAGCCGCCGCCGGGGCGTGCACCGCCGCACCGTCCCGGCCGTCTTCACCCCGCTTTGACCGCCGGGCCACGCCCTGGTAACACCGTGGGGTGAGTATGGAGCCCGACCGAGCTTTGACCCGACCGCCGAGGGGGGCCGTCGTGCCGTCGTCACCGTCGTCGTTACCGTCCTGGCCGCCACCCAGGCCCACCGTCGCCGGGGTGCTGCGCACCATCGAGGGAGTGCTGCTGCGCGGCGAGCAGCGCACCGCACGGCGTAACGCCTGGGACGCCGTCCTGGAGGACCGCCGCCGGGCCATCGCCCGCCTGGAGTCGGAGTCGGCCGTGGGAAGGGCCGAACCGAGCCTGGGCGGTACGTCCGCTCTGCCCCGATAGCCGCCCCGGCACGAGCCGGCCGGCGCCCCGGCGTCGGCCACGCTCGTGCCCCGGGTGCCGGACCCGGTCTGACCCCGGGCCCGGCTGGCCGTAGAATTCGCCGCATGGCCAGCAGTGAACCCACACCCGAGAGCACGGGGCGTCTGAAGCAGATCGCCCTCACGTACAAGATGACCAAGCGGGCCGACCCCAAGGTCGGTCTGATCGTCGCGGGCGTGGGCATCCTGGTCCTCGGTGCCGCCCTGGGCATCGGCTTCCTCATCGGGCACCCGATCTACCTCGGCATCGTCGGCTTCCTGCTGGCGCTGCTCGGCATGGCGATCATCTTCGGGCGGCGCGCGGAGGCGGCGGCGTTCGGGCAGATGGAGGGCCAGCCGGGCGCCGCGGCGGCGGTGCTGGACAACATGAAGCGCGGCTGGACCGTCACCCCCGCGGTGGCGATGACGCGGCAGCAGGACGTCGTGCACCGGGCCGTGGGCAAGGCGGGCATCGTCCTGGTCGGCGAGGGCAACCCGAACCGGCTGAAGGGCCTGCTGGCGGCCGAGAAGAAGAAGATGAACCGGGTCGTCGCGGATGTGCCCGTCCAGGACCTCGTGGTCGGCAACGACGAGGGCCAGGTGCCGCTGAAGAAGCTGCGGGCCACGCTGGTGAAGATGCCGCGGGTGCTTCAGGGCCCGCAGGTCACGCAGGTCAACGACCGGCTGAAGGCGCTGGGCGACCTGATGAGCAACATGCCGATCCCGAAGGGTCCGATGCCGAAGGGCATGCGGATGCCGAAGGGCGGCGGCAAGCTGCGCTGAGCGCGGCGAGGAATCCCGTACGGGTACGGGGCCGGGGGCGTACGCCGCCTCAGACCCGCCAGCTCAGGCCCCCGCCTCAGACCCGCCGACGCAGAACCGCCGCGGCTCAGAACCGCACCTCGACGGCGCGGGCGACGCGGTCGTGCAGCCCGCGGGTGTCGCGGTCGAAGACGACGGCGGGGATCAGCAGGCAGAGCAGCACGCTGCGCGCGAGGGCGGCGAAGAAGCCGAGCCGTGCGCCGGTCTCGGAGATGACCCGGATGCGCATGATCCGCTTGCCGGGCGTGAAGCCGAGGGTTCCCACCAGCAGCACGGTCATCACGAAGAAGACGACCATGGTCCACAGCCCGACCATCCGGCTGTCGCCGCCGGCGATCAGGCCGTAGGCGATGAGCTGGCACAGCAGCCAGTCGATCACCAGTGCCCCGATGCGCCGCCCGATCGGCGCGACCGAGCCGGGCCCGGTCTCGGGCAGCCCGAGGCGCTCGCCCCGGTAGCCGAAGTCGACGCCCATGTCCTCGGCCGCCGAGCGGGGGCCGGAGAGCCACGATCCGATTGCATGCCGCTTCTCCGCGTTGTCCACGCATCCACGGTACTGCGCGGCGCGCGGACCCCCTCCTCGCCCCCTGCCGGCGGCCCCGGACCGCATACGATTCCGGCCAGCCGGAGGGCCGCCGGGGCCGCGTTCCCGGCCCTGGCCGGGGGCGGTGGTTAACATCGGCGAAACAAACGGGTCATGCCCGAGAAATCCCGGGTGCCTAGGCTCGGGCGAGCATGCCGGCAGGCTGGTAGGCCGCCGGCACACGCACCTCGCACAGGCTCTGAAGGCTTACCCGTCCCCTCGCGGCGGGACATAGGAGGAGTTGGATGTTCCAGAACGCCGACGAGGTCCAGCAGTACATCGCGGACAACGACGTGAAGTTCGTCGACGTGCGTTTCTGCGATCTGCCGGGCGTCATGCAGCACTTCACGGTGCCCGTCGAGGTCTTCGAGCCGGACGGCCAGCTCATGTTCGACGGCTCGTCGATCCGGGGCTTCCAGGCCATCCACGAGTCCGACATGGCGCTCGTGCCGGACCTCTCCACGTCCCGCCTCGACCCGTTCCGCAAGGACAAGACGCTCAACATCAACTTCTTCATCCACGACCCGATCACCGGCGAGCAGTACAGCCGCGACCCGCGGAACGTGGCCAAGAAGGCCGAGGCGTACCTCGCCTCCTCCGGCATCGCCGACACCGCGTACTTCGGCCCGGAGGCGGAGTTCTACGTCTTCGACGACGTCCGCTTCGAGACCAAGGCGAACGCCGGCTACTACCACATCGACTCCGTGGCCGGCGCCTGGAACACCGGCGCCGTCGAGGACGGCGGCAACCGCGGCTACAAGGTCCGCTACAAGGGCGGCTACTTCCCCGCCCCGCCGGTCGACCACTTCGCCGACCTGCGCGCCGAGATCTCCCTCGAACTCGCCGCCTCCGGCCTCAAGGTCGAGCGCCAGCACCACGAGGTGGGCACCGCCGGCCAGGCCGAGATCAACTACAAGTTCAACACGCTGCTGGCCGCCGCCGACGACCTGATGCTCTTCAAGTACATCGTGAAGAACGTCGCCTGGCGCAACGGCAAGACCGCGACCTTCATGCCCAAGCCGATCTTCGGCGACAACGGCTCCGGCATGCACTGTCACCAGTCCCTGTGGACCGGCGGCGAGCCGCTCTTCTACGACGAGCAGGGCTACGCGGGCCTGTCGGACACCGCCCGCTACTACATCGGCGGCATCCTCCGCCACGCCCCGGCGCTGCTGGCCTTCACCAACCCGACGGTGAACTCCTACCACCGCCTGGTCCCCGGCTTCGAGGCCCCGGTCAACCTGGTCTACTCCCAGCGCAACCGCTCCGCCGCGATCCGCATCCCGATCACCGGCGCCAGCGCGAAGGCCAAGCGCATCGAGTTCCGCGCCCCGGACTCCTCCGGCAACCCGTACCTGGCCTTCTCCGCCATGCTGCTGGCGGGCCTCGACGGCATCAAGAACAAGATCGAGCCCGCCGAGCCGGTCGACAAGGACCTCTACGAGCTGGCCCCCGAGGAGCACGCCGCGGTCCCCCAGGTCCCGACGAACCTCCCGGCCGTACTGGAGTCGCTGGAGTCCGACCACGAGTTCCTGCTCCAGGGCGGTGTCTTCACCTCCGACCTGATCGAGACGTGGATCGACTTCAAGCGCACCCAGGAAATCGCCCCGATCCAGCTCCGCCCGCACCCGCACGAGTTCGAGCTGTACTTCGATATCTAAGATCACCGCAGCCCAGAGCCGTCGGCCGTGGCTTCCCCTCGCGGAAGCACACGGCCGACGGCCGTTCCGGGGCGCCGCGCGATGCGGGTTTCACGACCTGTGGGGGACGCTTGAGGTTCCGGCGGCAGCAAAAGTCGCTGAAACCGCCTGCCTGCGCAGGAAGGGACGCAGGTCAGAAAGGGGTGCTCCCCGCATGCGCGGGGATGGTCCTGGCATGCAGTACGGGGGCTGGTCAGGGGGTTGTGGGGTGGGCGTTGCCCCAGTATTCGTGGAGGGCGCTTATGCGGTTGCCCCGTACCTCTACGACTATGAGTTCCCAGTTCCGGTAGGCCGCGGTGTGCTCCGATGCGCCTGCGGAGTCGTACTCGTAGAAGACCCGGTTCCCCGCCGCCGTGGTGCGGCGGCGGGTGCCGTGGACGCGGTTGCCGTTGGTGGCCTGGAACGCCGTCCACTCGGCCACCGTCCGGCGGCCCTCCCGGCCCTCGAACCGGCCCCTGGCCGGGGCCTCCGGGAACCAGAAGCTGAAGTCGTCCGTCAGCATCGCCAGGAACCGCGACCACTCCCCCGTGCTCCAGCCGCGGTCGAAGGCGTCCATCGCCGCGTTCGCCACCCGTAGTACCCGGCCGGGGCCCGCCTGGGACCGTCGTGCCTGGGCAGCCGAGGCCGGGGCCAGGGCGCCCGCCGTGGCCATGCCGGTGAGCAGGGCACCGGTGGCGGTGCCGCGCAGTACGCGGCGGCGGTCGGGGTTCGAGGTCACGTCATCCTCCACGGTCGTCGATCGGGCCGACGGAGTGATCGTTCCTCGTCCGTGCGAAAGCCGGCCGAAAGAGCGCACCGGGGGCCGTGGAGGTCAACGCGCGCCGCTGCCGCGACACGCCGGCCCGGCGCGGGGTTCCGCGCCGGGCCGGTGTGTGTGCGTCCCCCCGGGGGGTGGGGGGGCGTTGGGGTGGGGCCCGGTCCGTCCCCGCCGTTCGGACCGGCCGGAGGCGGTGGTCCGCCGGCCGGTCCCTCCTCCAGTCGCCGGCCGGCGGAGTGCGGCGCCGGGCGTCAGCCGCCCAGTTGGGTGTGGATGATGTCGGCGTACGCTTCCTCGCCCCGCGCGTTGGGGTGCAGCGGCGCGGCCGGGGCGGTGGGGACGTAGCCCTCGACCCACTTGTCGCCCGGCGACTGGCAGGCGTCGTGGCCGCGGCTCGGGGTGAAGACGTCGACGTACTCGGCGCCGTGGGCCGCCGCGCGGTCGGCGATGACGCGGTTCATGTGGTTGACGCTGCCCTGGAGCCAGTCGGCGTCGGCGGCCAGCACGGGCTGGAGCGGCCAGCAGCCGCCGGGCTTGATGTAGTCGCCGTAGCCGGTGACCAGGACGCGGGCCTGCGGGGCGCGGGCGTGGATACCGTCGAGTACGGCGCCGATCTTGGGGCCCATCGCCTCGATGCGCTGCGCGACGGTGTCGACGCCGCCCTCCATGAAGCCGTCCTTGCACAGGTCGGCGGTCGGGTTGAGCTGCATGCAGTCCTGGGCGATGCCGACGAGCCCGGCGTCGTTGCCACCGATCGTCAGCGTGACCAGGGTGGTGTCCGCGCTGAGCGCGTCGAACTGCGGCGGTGCCTCGCCCATGTCGACGCCGAGCAGCGACAGCGACTGCGGCTGCGTCATGTGGTCGGTCTTGGCGCCGCTGCACGTGACGTCGCGCAGTTCCGCCACGCCGAGCCGGTCGGCCAGTTCGTGCGGGTAGTTCTCGGTGGAACGGCCGCAGGCGAGCGGTCCGGTGGGGAGCGGGATGAGCGGGCCGGAGGCCATCGAGTCGCCGAGGGCGACGTAGACCTCGCCGGCCGCGGTCTCGGCACCGCCGGCGGCGGCCGGTGCGGCCGTGGCTCCGACGACGAGACCGGCCGCCGCGGCGGCGCCCAGGGCGCCCTTGAGGATTTTCGGCACCACATTCATCAGCGGCTCCCGGCGGTGGGGGTGGTCGGAAGTTGTGTCGTGCACATGATGCAGACGGGCCGGGCTGCGCTTAACTGGTCAGTAACGCAGACTTCTCCGGGAGCCTTTGTGACGTGTGACAACACTTCGCTGTGCATCGGCGGCAGCCCGGTCGACGCACGGCTGCGGGCCCGGGTGCCCGCGCTCACCCGCCGCGTCGTCGACCGGCTGCTCACCGAGCTGCCCGTCTACGCCAGCCTGCCGCCCGAGGAAGTGGCGGGCGACATCGCCGACATCGTGCAGCGCAGCCTGCGCCTCTTCGCCGACGTGCTCCAGCGCCGCGGCCCGGCGCGCGACGACGAGCTGGTACGGCAACGGGAGTCGGCCGCTCAGCGGGCCGAGGAGGGCGTGCCGCTCGACGCCATCCTCAGCGCGTACCAGATCGGCACCGCCATGGGCTGGGAGGAGATATCCGCCGACGCGCGGCCCTCGGACTTCGCCGACGTACAGGAAGTACTGACGCATCTGTTCGTGCTCCAGCGGCAGTTGGTCGCGGCGGTCAGCGCCGCGTATCTGGAGGCCCGGCAGGTGCTCGACGTCCAGGAGCACGCGCCGCGGCACGCGCTGCTGGCGGCGCTGCTCGCCGGCGAGCCGCTGGAGCAGATCGCCCGCCGCACCGGCCTGCGGCCCGCACCGCGGTACGTCGCCCTCACGCTGCACGTCGCCCCGCACCCCGACGAGCACTCGCCCGGACCCCGGTCGCGGATCGCCGCCCGGCGGAAGATCCGCCGCCTCCAGACCGCGCTGAACGGCTTCGCCGGGGAGCCCGCGCTCACCGCGCTGGACGCCGGGGGCGGCACCGCGCTGCTGCCGGTGGCGGAGCAGCCTGCGTGGTCGGCGCTGTGCGGGCTGATCGACCGTACGGCGTCGGCCGTCGGGGCGGCGGTGACGGCGGCGGCGGCCGGGGCCGCGCCGGACGGGCTGCCGGCGGCGGTGGCGCAGACCGCGGACATCGTGGAGCTGGTTCGCCGTACGGACCGGCCGCCCGGCCTGTACCGGCTGGCCGACGTGCTCCTCGACTACCAGCTCAGCCGCCCCAGCGAAGCCCTCACCGGGCTCGCCGAACTCCTCCGGCCGCTCGACGGCAGGCCGGAGTTGCTGCACACCCTGGAGACGTACCTCGCCCGCGATCTCGACCGGCGCGGCACGGCCGGCGCGCTGCACGTCCACCCCAACACCGTCGACTACCGCATCCGCCGCATCGCCCTGCTCACCGGCCTGACCCCGACGACGCCCGCGGACGCCCGCCGCCTGAGCGCGGCCCTGGTCGCCCGCCGCACGCTGGGGGCCTGACGGCCGGTCGGCGGCCGGTCGGCGGGGGTCGGCGGGGGTCGGCGGGGGTCGGCGGGGGTCGGCGGGGGTCGGCGGGGGTCGGCGGGGGTCGGCGGGGGTCGGCGGGGGTCGGCGGGGGTCGGCGGAGAGGGCATCGTGAGGGTCGGGCGGTGCCGGGACGCTGCCGGCACGAGGGAGTCGGCGCCGACGGCTTGCCGCGGCGGCGACGGGCCGGAGGGCGCGGAAGCGAGCCCGGTCGCCCGCCGCACGCTACGGGACCGAGGGCGGGTCGGCGGTGCGGGCGCCGGGGTGGTGCGCCCGCAGCCCGCGGCGCGGGCCCCCGGGCCGGTCACCGGCTGCCGGAGACGGCCACCTCCGGCGCAGGACCGGGTCGCCCGCCCCCCAAGCCCGTGCCGCAGGCCCCCGCCCCGCAGGCCCCCGCCCCGCCCGTCCCGGTCACGCCGGGGCGTGGGCCGTCACCAGCCACGCCGGGGAGCGCAGCAGTACGCCCGCCGGCGTGACGTGCGGGGTCAGCGCCGCGCGCAGGTCGTCGGTCGCCTTGGCCGCCGTCGCCGCGTCCAGTTCCGCCATCGGCTCGCGCATGTGCGGCCGCTGGAGGACGAAGTCCAGCGCCTCGTCGAGGCCGGCGCCCAGGTTCATCGGCTCGTCCTCGGGCTCCAGGTGCACGTCGGCGAAGCCCGCGCCGCCGAGCACGTCCCGTACGCGGTCGGGGTCGGCCAGGGAGTTGGGGCCCGGCTCGTTCACGCCGCCCGGGGACGGGGGGACGGTGACGTAACGCCCGAGGGCGGCGCGCGGCACGAGCGAGTACTCGCTCTCCTCCGGTGCCCGCCAGCACACGAACGCCAGCCGCCCGCCGGGCCGCAGCGCGCGCCGTACGTTGGCGAACGCCGCGACCGGGTCGGCGAAGAACATCACGCCGTTGCGGCTGATCGCCAGGTCGTACACGCCGGCGGCGAAGTCGTGGACCTGCGCGTCGGCCTGCTCGAAGCTGACGTTGCCGATCGCCTCCTCCGCCGCGCGGGCGCGCGCCTGCGCGAGCATCGCGGCGGACAGGTCGACGCCGTGCGCGGAGCCGTCGGCCGCGAGCGCCGCGGCCACCCGGGTCGTCTGGCCGCAGCCGCAGCCGATGTCGAGCACGCGGTCGCCCGGGCGCACGCCGGCGCCCGCGAAGAGCCGCTCGCTGTAGCGGAACATCGCCGCGTTGTACTTCTCCTCGTACGCGACCCAGTGGTCGCCCGTCGCGCCGTCCCAGTCCAGGGTCCGCGTGCTCTCCGCCACGTCCGCCGCCTCCCGCCGTTTGCCGCACCTGACGGTCACCGTACGCGCCCGGGGTGCCCGCGGGCGACGAACGGCAGCCACCACCACGTACCGCCGCCACCCTGCCGCGGGGCGTCACCGGACGCGGAACACCGGCCCGCGCGCGACGAACGGCAGCGAGCCGCCCGCGGGAATCAGAAAGGCGTGCTCCCTGCGCACCCGCAGCACGTCGCACATCCCGTCCGTGATCACCAGCACCGGCGCCGCGCGCGGGAAGTCGTCCGCCCGCTCCAGCAGGTCCAGGCCCGGCTGGAGCACCGTGCCGCCGCGGCCCCGGACGCGTACCCGGCCGGCGATCTCCGTCGCCGGGAGATAGCCCGCGTCGTACGCCGAGGCGTCGCAGAAGACGACGCGGGCGGCGGGCACGTCGCGGGCCTCGGCGTACGAGGCGATGGCGCCCAGCGCCTTGCCGAGCAGCGTGCGGTTCATGGAGCCGGAGGTGTCCAGGACGACGCCGAAAGTGCAGCGGGCGATCGCCTCGGGCGGGAAGTAGCGGCCCGCGCGCGGGATGCCGGGGGTGGCGGCCTGGCGGCGGGCCGGGCGGGCGAAGGTGCGCACGGGCTCGGCGCGGGGCACGAACTCGTCGAACCAGCGGGCCAGTTGCGCGTCCCACGGCAGCGGCGGCTGCGCGAGCGCGCGGATCTCCTCGACCAGCCCGGCCGGCAGCAGCCCGCGGTCGTGGTCGCGCTCGTGCAGGTCGAGACCGCGCTGGAGCCCGCGGCGGTAGAACTCGTCGAGGTCGACGTACGCCGCGGACGGATCCCGCGGCACCAGCGGCTCACCGAGTACGTCGCCGAGCCCCCGGCCGCGCGGCGTGGCCAGCCGGCGGCGCTGGAGGCGCAGGTCGGCGGCGAGGCGGTCGTAGACCTCCTCGGTGGACAGGCCGGCGAGCCGCGGATCGTGCAGCAGGCCGGGGGGCATCTCGCCGACGCGCATCTCCAGCAGCCAGCCGTTGACGACGTAGTCGGCGGCGATGTTGAAGAGGTACGGGTCGCGGGCGCCGCGGCGCTCGCCGTGGCGCAGGGCGGCGTGGAGCATCTCGTGGCCGAGGATGAAGCGCCACTCGTCGTCGGAGTGGTCCTTGAGCGGGTTGACGTAGATTTCGCCCGCGGCGGCGTCGACGGCGGCGACGGAGATGTCGTGCGCACGGGCGAGTTCGGCGTCGGCGACGATGGTCATGCCCGCGGCGATCCCGCCGAGCAGCGGGTACGAGGAGACGAACCACTCCAGCGCCCGCTCCCACGGCCGCCGTGGCACCCGCTCACCGGTGAGCGAGTCGCGCCGGCCGCCGGCGACCTCCATGGCGGCGGACATCGTACGGGTGAGGGCGTACGCGAAGTCCCGCTGCCAGTCCGGCGGCGCGGTGCCGGCCCAGCCGTCCCAGGGCAGCAGCAGCACGTCGGGCTCGCCGTCGGCGGCGCCGCAGCGCTCGTACTCCGCGGGGATGCCGTCGCGCCGCCAGCGGGCGGCGAGTTCCTCCTCGCTGCCGCCGGGGTAGTGCTC
The DNA here is from genome assembly GCF_045781775.1 of Streptomyces sp. 184. NCBI lineage: Bacteria > Bacillati > Actinomycetota > Actinomycetes > Kitasatosporales > Streptomycetaceae > Streptomyces > Streptomyces sp. 184. The sequence continues at coordinate 5,880,273 of NZ_CP123230.1, forward strand.
TGGCAGTCCGGCGGGCGGGCGGCCGGTGCCGAAGGTGACGAGGAAGCGGTTGACGACGGCGCAGCGGGCGGCCTGCTCGTACCGGTCGGGCTGGGTGCGCTCGCCGCGGGCGGCGGGGGCGTGGCCGAAGCCGAGGTGCAGCAGGCAGTGGGCCAGCGCCCAGGTCCACTCGGCGGGCTCGGCGCGCCGGGTGGGGTGGGCGTGGACGGTGCCGTGGGAGTCGACCCGGGCCAAGCCGTGGGCGGGGGCGCTCGTGGTGCCGGTGGTGGCCGCGGTGCCGGGGGCGCCGGTGGTGGCCGCGGTGCCGGTGGTGCCCGGGGTGCCCGTGCGCAGGACCCGGGCGCCCAGGGCGCGCAGGGCGGGGTTCTGGAGGGTCTTGGCGAGGCCGGCGGCGAAGGCGCGGGTGGCCGGGTCGTCGCGCTGCTTCGCCTTCGGCCTGCCGCGCCGGCCCGCGCGGTTCGTACGGCTCACCGGCGGGCTTCCACCAGCCGCGGCATGTCGCGGGCCGCCTCGACCAGGAACCAGGCGGGCAGCACCGGCTGCCCGTCCGCGTCCTCGGCGATGACGGTCTGCGCCACCTCGACCGAGATCTCGGCCAGTTGGACGAGGAGCGCCTTGGCGCGGTACGCGGTCTCGCGCACGGCCGGCGAGGCGTGCTCCTTGCGCGCGGGCAGCTCCTTGACGAGCCGGCCGCGGAACGCCTCGGCGAGGTAGTAGAGCAGGTCGCGGTCCTCGGTGCGGCGGGGCCAGGAGGCGTCGCCCCTGAGGATGGCCTCGACGCCGTACCGGTGCCGGACGATCTTGACGTACCCGCAGAAGGAGACCGCGTGGGCGGGCGTGAGGGTGCCGTGCGCGACGGTCTTGAGGGTGTGGTCGTCGAGCGACGGGCCGAAGGAGTGCAGCGCGTCGGAGAGCATGTGCCACGAACGCGGCGTGGAGAAGGGCTCCTCGGTCTTCGGCGGCTTGGACCACAGGTGGCCGGGGCGGTCCGTCAGGTAGTCCGCCACCCACGGGTGGATGCCGTGCTCGCCGGCCCAGACGAGCCAGTCGGTGGCGGACGCCTCCAGGTGGACGTGGGCGAGGCGGTTGACGAGGGCGGAGGCCATGGGGCGGGCGAGGGCGTTGTCGGTGGCGCGGTTGCCGGCGCCGATGACGATGCTGCCCTCGGGCAGCTCGTAGTTGCCGATGCGGCGGTCGAGGATGAGGGAGTAGAACGCCTTCTGCACGTCGGGGGTGGCGGCGTTCAGCTCGTCGAGGAAGAGGCAGTACGCCTCGTCCCGGGCGATCGCCTCCGGCGGGCAGAAGACGCTGCGCCCGGCGCGGATCTGCGGCACGCCGATGAGGTCCTCGGGGGCGAGCTGGGTGCCGATGAGGCTGACGCAGTCGAGGCCGAGGGAGTCGGCGAACTTCCGGACCAGCGAGGACTTGCCGATGCCGGGGGCGCCCCAGAGGAAGACCGGGCGCACGGTGGCGAGGCCGAGCAGCAGCTCGGGGATGCGGGCGGGGGTGACGGTGACGGCTGCCTGCACGCGGCGGGCTCCTGATTCTGGTCGGGGTGCGGCGCGCGCAGGAGGTGTGCGCCGTGTCGGGTGTCCAGTGTGGGCGGTGGACGGGACGCGGCGCAGCCGATTTTCCGGGGTACGGGGTACGGGCGCACGGGCGCGGGGCGTACGGCCCTGGGGTGCTTGCGGGCCGGGCCCCGCGCCCGGGGGCGCGGTCGGGACGCGGTCGGGACGCTGTCGGGACGCGTCAGGCCGCGGTCATGACGCCGTCAGATGAGCGGGAGCAGGCTGCGTACCAGCCGGCAGGTCGTGAGCGAGGGCGGGTGGACGCCGATGCGCTCGGCGGTGTGGTGTATCACTTCGTTGCGGGCGCGCTGCGGGGTGTAGACCCCGGTGTCGAGCAGGGCGATGGCGATGCGCATGGCCTTCAGCATGCGGTTGTGCGCGACATACCACTCACGCGGCATGCCTGCCGGAAGCGGCTTCTTGGGCAGGGGTGTCGGGGCGTACGCCACTGGCATGGGCGACCTCCTCGGCCTCGTCTTGACCCGTTCTCACTCCCTCTATGATACCGCCACCGACTGACAATCCCCCCTGGTCAAAGGTCATTTCGGGATACCAGTTCGAATGCGCAGGGGTGTTCGGGGACCCCGTTCGGCACCACCCGCCACCTTCGGGCATGCTGGCACCGATGACCACTACGGAACCCCCGCTCCCCGTCGCCACCGCCCCCCGCACCCGTACCGTCGCCGAGCTGGACGGGCGCCTGTGCGAATGCCGCGCCTGCCCGCGGCTGGTCGCCTGGCGGGAGGAGGTCGCCGCGACCAAGCGCAAGTCGTTCGCCGACTGGGACTACTGGGGCCGCCCCGTGCCCGGCTTCGGGCCTGCGGACGCGGCGATGCTGATCGTCGGCCTCGCCCCCGCCGCCCACGGCGCCAACCGCACCGGCCGGATGTTCACCGGCGACCGCTCCGGCGACTTCCTGTACGCCGCCCTGCACGCCACCGGCCTCGCCAGCCAGCCCACCGCCACCCACCGCGGCGACGGCCTGGCCCTGCGCGGCGTCCGCATCACCGCCCCCGTCCACTGCGCCCCGCCCGAGAACAAGCCGACGCCCGCCGAGCGCGACACCTGCCGGCCCTGGCTCGTCCGCGAGATCGAGCTGCTGCGGCCGACGCTGCGCTCGGCGGTGGTGCTCGGCGGGTTCGGCTGGCAGGCGGCGCTGCCGGTGCTGGCGTCGGCGGGCTGGGAAGTGCCGCGCCCGCGGCCGGTGTTCGGACACGGGGCGCGCACGACGCTGCGGCGGGCGGACGGCGGCGCGCCGCTGGAGCTGTACGGGTGCTACCACGTCAGCCAGCAGAACACCTTCACCGGGCGGCTGACGCCGGCGATGCTGCGGGAGGTGCTGGGCGCGGCAGCGGCGTCGGCGGGGCTGTAGCGGGGGCCGTAGCGCGGGAGCCGGAGCGCGGGGCGGCGGCCGGTGTGTACGGACGGGGACGGCCGTCGGGACCTTCGGGTACGCACCCGGCGGCGCTCGCCGTGCGGTGTCAGTGGCGGCTTCCATACTGGGCCCATGACACCTGACCAGCTTCGCGCCGCCTGCCTGGAGCCGAACGGGGCCGTCGAGGAATGGCCCTTCGACCGGCACCGGGCGGTCTCCGTCTTCAAGGTCGGCGGCAAGATGTTCGCGCTCAGCGAGCTGGCCGCCGCGCCGCTGTCGGTGAGCCTGAAGTGCGAGCCGGACCTGGCGGTGCAACTGCGCGCGACCCACCCGGAGATCGTCGGCGGGTACCACCTGAACAAGCGCCACTGGAACACCGTCCGCCTCGACGGCGCCGTCCCCGAGTACCTGGTGCGGGAGATGATCGAGGACTCGTACGACCTGGTGGTGGCCAAACTCCCCCGCGCCCAGCGCCTGACCCTGGACTGGCCGGGCGAACGCCACCGCACGCCCCCGGGCACGTAACCGCGCCCGGCCGCGGGCTACGGGCGGGGGGAGCGGGCTTGCCAGCGGCCCGTGTGGTGGTGGACCTCTATGGGGCGGCCGAAGCACTCCGTCAGGTGTGCGCCGGTGAGCACCTGCGCCACCGGGCCCGCCGCCGCGACGCGGCCGTCGCGCAGCAGCAGCGCGTGGCTCGTCGTGGGCGGCAGCTCCTCCAGGTGGTGGGTGACCGTGACGGTGGCGAGGCCGGGGCGGGTTTCGGCGAGGCGGTGGAGGGCGTCGACGAGGTCCTCGCGGGAGGGCAGGTCGAGCGCGTTGAACGGCTCGTCCAGCAGCAGCAGCCCCGGGTCCGGCATCAGCGCGCGGGCGATGAGCAGCCGGGCGCGCTGGCCGCCGGAGCACACGCCGTACGGGCGGCCGGCCAGCTCCTTGCAGTCCAGTTCCGCCAGGAGTTCGTACGCGCGCTCCCGGGTGGCGGCGCCGTACGTGCGCCACAGCGGCTGCACGGTGCCGCCGGCGCCGGTGAGCACCACGGTGTGCCCGGTGGCGTCCTGCGGCACCTTCTGCGCCGCCGAGACCAGGCCGATCGCGGCGCGCAGCTCGCGCATGTCGACCCGGCCGATGCGGTGGCCGAGCACGTCCACGGTGCCGGTCGTCGGGTGCGTCACCGCACCGAGGAGCCGCAGCACGGTGGTCTTGCCGGCGCCGTTGGGGCCGAGCAGCGCCCAGTGCTCCCCGGCCCGTACGGTCCAGTCGACGCCGTCGAGGATGACCTGGGCCGAGGTGTGGCGGCGGAAGCCGACCGCGCGGAGCGCGGCGACGACGCGCGGGGCGTCGCGGTGGTCGTGATCAGCCATGCGGGCCAGCATCGCAGCCGGTCGGGCGGCGGCGCGCCCGGTTTCGCGCACCGAGCCGCCGCCGGAGGCGACGCGCTGCCGCTGACGGGCCTCCCGCCCCTCAGGGCGTCTCCGCGTTGAGGCGGCGCACCGCGCCGACCGCGTCCCCGAGGGTCATGTGGTTCACGGCCACGATCGTCGGCATCCGGCCGCGCAGCAGCGCGCACGTCCTGGCCCGGCGGACGATGACGTCGGCGTCGTTGACCGCGGCGGCCTCGGCGCGGGGGGCGCCCATGCCGTGGGTGACGAAGTGGTTGAGGAGGAAGAGCCGCTTGCGGGAGTCGCTGCCGCCGCGGTGGGGCGCGCAGCTCAGGTCGCCGGCGGTGCGCGCGCGGTACGGGGTCTCGACGGCGTAGTCGTAGAAGTTGCGGTACCAACTCGCGGGCCCGTCGGCCTCCTCGGCGAAGACCACGAGCCGCCGCCCGGAGTCGGCCATCTCGCCGAGCGTGGGCCAGGGCGCGGCGGGGTCGGGTCCCGGCCGGTGCAGATACGGGCCGAGCCCGGCGGCGCGGAAGGCGCGGGCGGTGTCGGCGGGGGTGATGGCGTCCTGGACGATCAGGGTCACGACGTCCCGCGGGTGCGCCTCCAGCCAGCCGCGCAGCTCGCGCAGTTGCGCGGCGAGCGAGGTGGCGCCCATCCGGCACGGGCCGTGGCACAGCCACGTACCGGGCCGCGGCCGGACGACGGAGTCCACGGCCCTTACGAGGGTGGCCCGTTCGGCGGCGTCGAGCCCGCCGGTGCCGGCGGGCGGGACGAGCCGCTCGGCGGTCTCCCAGTAGTGGGTGTCGAGGAGGAGCGCGCGGGCGCCGCGGTCGAGTTGGGCGGTGAGGGAGACGTCCTGGTGGGCGCCGAGGAACCCGTCGGGCACGGTGGCCATGGCGTTGTGCGACCCGACCTGCACGACGCGGTCGTAGGGGCGGTCGCAGAGCGCGATGTCGCCGTTGCAGGCGAGGGCGTCCGCGGAGGGCACGCCGACCAGCACCCAGACCTGCGCGATGGCGGCGACGAGAGCGGCGGCCACGCCGAAGCGCCGGACCCGGCGGGAGCGGAGCGCCCTGGGCGTCAGGGCGGGGACACGGGCGGGCTGCGTGGCGCCGGGGGCGGGAGCGGGAGCGGGAGCGGGGCCAGGGGCGGGGTCAGGAGCGGGAGCGCTGGCGAGGGCCGGTGTGGGCGCGGGCGAGTCGGCGGGCGGCGGGGTGCGGTGGGCCGGCCGGGCGGCAGGGGGCCGGCGGAACGCGGGCGGCGCGGGTGGGGCGGCGCCGGCACCGGGCCGGCGGGGGTGGCGGGACCGGGTGGGTCCCGGCGGGGCACGGCGGGTCCGGGGCGGTAGCGCCGGGGAGCGGGGGAACGCGGGGGCGTCGGCGCCGGGTCGGCGAAGGCGGCGGGAGCCGACGCGCCCCGGCGCGGACGCGGCTCCGCGGGGACGGCGCGGGTGGGCGCCCTTCGCCGCCGACGCGGACGGTCCGGTACGGGCCGGCGGGGGCGGTGCCGCGGGGAGCCCGGAGGCGGGCTCCGGCGCGGGGGGCCGCGGAGGTGCCGCGGTCGCCGGCGGGCTCGCGGCGCGGGCGGGGTCTCCCGCGGGGGCAGCGAGCGCGGCGAGGGCTCGGCGCAGGGCCTCGCGGGTGGCGGTGGAGGCGGTGAGGGCCAGGGCGGTGGCGGCGAGGGTCAGGGTGAGCAGGGCCGCGGACCAGGTCAGGGCCGCTTTCCGGTAGAGCCCCGTCACCACGTCAGTGAGCAGCGCCGACACGCTCGGCGGCAGGCCGTCCGGCACCAGCATCGCGGACGCCGGGAGCGTCGCCCACACCGCCGCCCCCGCCGCGGCCGTCAGCACCGCGGCCCCCGCGCACGCCGCCGCTGCGGTACGCGCCCGGGGGCGCCCGCCCCGGACCGCCGCGCGCAGCGCCAGCGCCCCGGCACCGGCCGCCGCCGCGGCCACCGCGGCGACGGCCCACCAGGACGCGGACGCGGCGAGCGCGATCCGTACCACCGCGCCCCGCGCCGGCACCCACCCCGGCAGCTTCGACGAAGCCGCGGCAGAGGCCGCGCCCGCCGGACCCGCCGCCGACCCGCCCCCGCCTTCGCCTTCGACCGCGCCTTCGCCTCCGCCTTGCGCTTCGGTCACCAGCGGCACCCGCACCTCCCCCGCCGCCTGCAACCCCCCGTCCGTACCGACCGCGCCCCGCCCGTCCCCCGCACCGCCCCCCGGCGCCACCAACGGCGGCCTCCACGGCCCCTCGTGCCCGCCCGGCACCTCCGCCTCCGGCGCCACCAACCGCACACCCGGCCGCCCCGCCACGCTCCCCCGCGCCACCAGCGGCGGCCTCGCCTCCGCCCCGCCCCCGGCCCCCGCGCCCCCGTCCGCCGCCGCCGGGGCCCCCTCCCCCGGACCGCCCGCCGGCAGCACCTCGTCCAGCGCCCTCATGATGCGCCGCGCCGCGCCCGGCGGCCACGTGCCGTGGACGAAGTCCGCCACCGCGCTGCGCAGCGCCGATGTCGGGGTGGCCGCCGCCCGGGCGGGCGCCACGTACTCGCGGAGGCGGGCGATGAGGTGGGTGAGGCCGCGGGCGGCGACCGGGTCGGCGTCGGCGCGCAGCGCGCGCAACTGGTCGCTGCCCGCCTCCGTGGCGCTCTCCGCGACGGGGCCGCGCCAGTCGTCGCCCGGCGCCGTCCTGCCGGTGCCCGTAAGTGCGGCGACCAGGGCCCGCGCCTGGCGGTCCGCCGCCTGCTCCAGCGCGGGGCGCGGCACCAGCAGCGGCAGGTTGTCGACCACCGCGTCGCTGCGCAGCGGGATGCCCAGGGCGCCGGTGCGCAGCGCGCGGCGGACCGCGGGGTCGGGCAGCACCTCGTCGTAGACGCGCTGGTAGCCGTCGGCCTCCCGTACCGCGCCCGTGTAGTACGCCGGGTCGGCGACCGTGAAGCGGCACAGCAGCAGCACCGTCAGCGCGCCGAGCAGCGCGGCGGCGACCGCCGTCCAGACCCGCCGCGCCCCTGACATGCATTCAGCCTCGGCATCTCCGGGGCCGCGGGCCAGCGCAGTGCCGCCGAAAGGGCGAGCGGAGAAGCCGGTTGCACCAGCCCGTACGGAAGCAGGGGCCGGGGCCCGGCGTCAGTGCGGGCCCCGGCCCCTGCCCCCTCCCGTCGTCAGTCCAGGCCGGCCTTCTCCAGCGCCGAGCAGCACGTGTCCACCATCAGGCGGGTGACCACGTACGGGTCGACGTTCGCGTTCGGCCGCCGGTCCTCGATGTACCCCTTGCCGTCCTTCTCCACCTGCCACGGAATACGCACCGACGCCCCGCGGTCCGAGACGCCGTACGAGTACTCGTCCCACGGCGCCGTCTCGTGCGCCCCGGTCAGCCGGGTCTCCACGCCCGCGCCGTACGCGCGCACGTGCTGGAGCGGCTTGTCGCCCTGGCCCAGCGCCTCGCAGGCGGCGGTGATCGCCTCGTAGCCCGTGCGCATCCGCCGGGTGGAGAAGTTGGTGTGCGCCCCCGCGCCGTTCCAGTCGCCCTTGGCGGGCTTGGGGTCGAGGGTGGCGGAGACGCCGAAGTCCTCGGCCGTGCGGTAGAGCAGCCAGCGGGCGACCCAGAGCTGGTCGGCGACCTCCAGCGGGCCGAGCGGGCCGACCTGGAACTCCCACTGCCCGGGCATGACCTCGGCGTTGATGCCGGACAGGCCCAGGCCCGCCTTGAGGCAGTTGTCGAGGTGGGCCTCGACGATCTCGCGGCCGAAGATCTCGTCGGCGCCGACGCCGCAGTAGTAGCCGCCCTGCGGGGCCGGGAAGCCGTTCTCGGGGAAGCCGAGGGGGCGCGAGCCCCGGAAGAACGTGTACTCCTGCTCGATGCCGAAGACCGGCTCCTGGGCGGCGAAGCGCTCGGCGACCTCGCGCAGCTCGGCGCGGGTGTTGGAGGCGTGCGGGCTCATGTCCGTGTCGAGGACCTCGCAGAGCACGAGCACGTCGGCGCCGCCGCGCAGCGGGTCGGGGCAGGTGAAGACGGGCTTCAGGACGCAGTCGGAGGAGCGGCCCTCGGCCTGGTTGGTGCTGGAGCCGTCGAAGCCCCAGACGGGCGGCTCGGCCCCGGCCTCGACGATCTTGGTCTTCGAGCGCAGCTTGGCGGTGGGCAGGGTGCCGTCGATCCAGATGTACTCGGCCTTGTAGCTCACGGGGTGGCTCACGGTCGCCGTCCTTCGTACCGGGTGCGGGCGGGGCGCGGTCGGCCCGCCGGGTGTGCGGTGTCGTCCTGCCGGCAGCCTGGCAAGCCGCGGTTTCCCTTCCGTTGCCCGTATGTAAACCCGGTGTGTCACCACGTCCCGTACGGCGGGGTGGTGCTAGCTACACCCCGGGCCGGGGGTCCGGCCCCGTGCTCCCGCCGGGGCCACGCGGCAGACTGTGAGATGCGCCCGGGGAAACGGGCCGCGTGCGCCGGCACCCGGGAGCGGGACCGGCCGACCAGCAGGAACAGAGGGGACCACGGAGATGATCTTCCGGAACTGGGCACTCGCCGGGGTACGGGCGCTGGCGCTGACGGTGCTGTGCACCGCGGCCTCGATCACGCTCTTCGTGCTGACCGTCGTCTCCGTCGTGCTCATACCCGTGCTCGGCATCGGCCTGATCACCACGCCCTGGGTGCTGGAGGGCGTGCGGTGGCAGGCCAACCTCCGCCGGCTGCTCGCCGCGCAGTGGTCGCAGGTGCGCGTCCCCGCCACGTACCGCCCCTGGCCGCCGGGCCTGCACGGCGGGCTCATCGGCCAGGCGCAGCGCACCCGCCACATGCTGACCGACCCGGCGACCTGGCGCGACGTGCGCTGGCTGTTCACCGACATGATCGCGGGCACGGTCCTCGCCGTGGTGACGGTCGCGCTGACCTTCTACCCGCTGGAGGGGTACGTGATCGCCGCCGGCGTCTGGGACCCCATGACCGGCGGCGGCGACCACACCTACTGGTACGGCTTCGTGCCGGTGTCCTCGCAGAGCACCGCGTTCATGGCCGCCGGGCTCGGCACCGCCCTGCTCGCCGTCGGCCTCTTCACCAGCCACCGCCTGGTGGAGCTGCACTTCCAGATGACCAAGGGCGTGCTGGCGCCTCGCGAGGTCGAGCTGGCCGAGCGGGTCGCGCGGCTGACCGAGACCCGCTCGGACGCCGTCGACAACTCCGCCGCCGAGCTGCGCCGCATCGAGCGCGACCTGCACGACGGGGCGCAGGCCCGGCTGGTCGCCATGGGGATGAGCCTGGGCACCATCGAGGCGCTGATCGAGAAGGACCCGGCCAAGGCGAAGGAGCTGGTGTCGCGGGCGCGCGGGGAGTCCGCCGAAGCGCTCACGGAGCTGCGCGACCTGGTACGGGGCATCCACCCGCCGGTGCTGGCCGAGCGGGGGCTCGCGGACGCGGTACGGGCGCTGGCGCTGCGCATGCCGGTGCCGGTCGAGGTGGACGTCGACCTGGGCACGCCGCCCGGGCGGGCCGCGGAGCCGGTGGAGTCGGCGGCGTACTTCGCGATCAGCGAGGTGCTGACGAACGCCGTCAAGCACGCGCAGGCGCAGCGCGTGTGGCTGGACATGGGGCACCGCGAGGGCATGCTGCGGATCGCGATCACGGACGACGGCCGCGGGGGCGCCGCGGTGGACAAGGGCTCCGGCCTCGCCGGGGTGGAGCGCAGGCTGGGTACATTCGACGGCGTACTGGCCGTCAACAGCCCGGTCGGCGGCCCCACGATGGTGACCCTGGAGATTCCGTGCGCGCTGTCATCGCCGAAGACCTCTTCCTTCTGAGGGACGGTCTCGTCCGCATGCTCGAAGCGTATGACTTCGAGATCCTGGCCGCGGTGGACAACGGCCCGGAGCTGGCGCGGGCCCTGGACGAGCTGGAGCCGGACGTCGCGGTGGTCGACGTCCGGCTGCCGCCGTCGTTCTCGGACGAGGGGCTCCAGTGCGCGCTCCAAGCGCGGGCGAAGCGGCCGGGGCTGCCGGTGCTGGTGCTCTCGCAGCACGTCGAGCAGTTGTACGCGCGCGAGCTGCTGGCCGACGAGCGCGGCGGGGTGGGCTACCTGCTGAAGGACCGGGTGTTCGACGCCGACCAGTTCATCGACGCGGTACGGCGCGTGGCGGGCGGCGGCACGGCGATGGACCCGCAGGTCATCTCGCAGTTGCTGAGCCGGCGGGCGGCGCAGGACCAGCCGGTGAACACGCTGACCCCGCGGGAGCGCGAGGTGATGGAGCTGATGGCGCAGGGGCGGTCCAACGCGGCGATCGCCGAGCGGCTGGTGGTCACGGAGCGGGCGGTGGCCAAGCACACGTCGAACATCTTCGGCAAGCTCGGGCTGCCGCCGTCCGACGACGACAACCGGCGGGTGCTGGCGGTGCTGGCGTACCTGGACCACGGCTGACCGACGCACGGCGCGGGCGGTCCCGGCCGGGCGGAAGGCGAGGGTACGGGTCCGGGCCGGGCCGGTTCCGGGGCCCGGGAGACAGCGCTTGCGGTGCCCGCCCGGCCGCGGGTCACTTTTCGCCCGTTTCCCTCCGTTGCCCGCTGCCCCCGCGCGTGGCTACGGTCCGCTGATGACGGACATGACGCGACGCGCGATCCTGGGCACGGCCGGCGGACTCGGCGCCGGCGCGGCACTCGTCGGCGGGCAGGCACACGCCCGTAGCGTGACGGCCGAAGGCGATACGACGGCCGGCAGGGGGTTCGACGTGGCGGCGGCCCGGGACGCGCTGGAGCGGCTGCTGCCCGACCACGCCCGGCAGTTCACGCTCACCGCCCTCGACGGCGACGAGCGGTTCACCGTACGCGGCCGGGCCGGCCGGATCGAGGTCGGCGGCACCAGCCCCGCGGTGCTCCTCACCGGCGTGCACTGGTACCTGAAGTACACCTGCCGCGCCGTCGTCTCCTGGTCCGGCAGCCAGACCCGGCTGCCGCGCCGCCTGCCCGCGCCCGCCGCGCCCGTGGAGCGCCGCGCCACCGTCCCGGCCCGCTTCGCGCTCAACGACACGCACGACGGCTACACCGGCCCGTACCACGACTGGCCGCGCTGGGAGCGGTTCCTCGACGTGCTCGCCCTGCACGGCTGCAACCAGGTCCTCGTCACCCCCGGCACCGAGGCCGTCTACCACCGGGTGCTGACGGAGTTCGGCTACACCGACGCCGAGGCCCGCGCCTGGCTGCCCGCCCCCAGTCACCAGCCCTGGTGGCTGCTCCAGAACATGAGCGACTACGGCGGCCCCGTCAGCCCCGAACTGCTGGCCGAGCGCACCGAACTCGGCCGGCGCATCGTGGACCGCATGCGCGAGCTGGGCATCTCCCCCGTGCTGCCCGGCTACTTCGGCACCGTGCCCGTCGGCTTCTCCGACAGGATTCCCGGCGCCCGCACCATCCCCCAGGGCACCTGGGCGGGGCTGCGCCGCCCCGACTGGCTCGACCCGCGCACCAAGGCGTTCCGCGACATCGCCGCCGCGTTCTACCGCCACCAGGAAGAGCTGTTCGGACCCGTACGGCACCTGAAGATGGACCTGCTGCACGAGGGCGGCGACCCCGGCGACGTGCCCGTGCCGCAGGCCGCGCGCGCCGTCGAGTCCGCGCTGCAAGCCGCCCGCCCCGGCGCGACGTGGGTCATCCTCGGCTGGCAGGAGAACCCCCGGCGCGACCTGCTCGACGGCCTCGCGCACCCCGAGCGGATGCTCGTCGTGGACGGCCTGTCCGACCTGGAGCGGGTCACCGACCGCGAGGCGGACTGGGGCGGCGTGCCGTACGCCTTCGGCACCATCCCCAACTTCGGCGGGCGCACCACGATCGGCGCCAAGACCCACATGTGGGCGGAGCGCTTCGCGGCCTGGCGCGACAAGCCGGGCAGCGCGTGCGTCGGCACCGCGTACATGCCGGAGGCCGCCGAGCGCGACCCGGCGGCGCTGGAGCTGTTCGGTGAACTGGCGTGGCGGGCGGAGCCGGTGGACCGCGAGGCGTGGTTCGACGAGTACGCCGCGGTGCGCTACGGCGGCGGGGACCCGTCGGCGCGCGCGGCGTTCGCGGCGCTGCGGGAGACGGCGTACGCGATCTCCAGCGCCGACGGCCGCCCGCACGACTCGATCTTCGCCGCCCGCCCGTCGCTGGACGCGCGCTCCGGCGCGTACTACGCGACCAAGACCCCGGCCTTCGACCTCGCCGAGTTCGACAAGGCGTTCGGCGCGCTGCTGGGCGCCGCCCCGGCGCTGCGCGCCTCCGACGCGTACCGCCACGACGTCGTCGACCTGGCCCGCCAGGCGCTCGCCAGCCGCTCGCGGGTGCTGCTGCCGCAGCTCAAGGCGGCGTACGGGCGCGGGGACGCGGCGACCTTCCGCACGCTGTCCGACCTGTGGCTGAAGCTGATGGACCTCAGCGACGAGACCGCCGGCGCGCACCGCGCGTTCCTCCTCGGCCCGTGGCTCGCCGACGCCCGCCGGATGGCCGCGGACGACGCGGAGGCCGCACTGCTGGAGCGCACCGCGCGGGTGCTCGTCACCACCTGGGCCGACCGCCCCACCGCCGACGGCGGGCACCTCGCGGACTACGCGAACCGCGACTGGTCGGGGCTGATCCGCGACTTCCACGCGCCGCGCTGGCGCGCCTACCTGGAGGAGCTTCAGGACGCGCTGGCGGCGGGGCGCGAGCCGGAACCCTTCGACTGGTACGCGGTCGAGGATCCCTGGACGCGGCAGCGCAACCGCTACCCCGAGCGCCCCTCCGGCAACGCGCACGCCCTCGCCCGCCGCGTCCGCGACGTGCTGGCCGCCGCGCCGTACCAGGGCGTCGTCACCGCCGTCGCGGACCCCCCGGCGCTCGCGCCCGGCGGGACGGGGCGGCTGACCGCCGGGTTCCGCAACATGTGCGGGCTGGCCGCCACCGGCCCGGTGGAGCTGGAGCTGACCGGCCTCGACGCCGCCCCGCCGGGGGCCGCCTCGCTGCCGGGCGTGCCGGCAGCGGGGAAGGCGGAGTTCACATGGGAGGTACGGGCCCCGGCGGGGCCGCCCGAGGCACCGCTGACGCCGCTGGCGTACGAGCTGCGCACGGCGTACGGGATGGCGGGCCAGGACCCGGTGGCGGTGCACACGCCGGGGACGCTGTTCGTCGCCGGGCCGCTGGACGACAGCGTCGCCACGGTCACCACGAACGCCGCCGTCTTCGGGCAGCTCGGCGACCGCTGGGCGGTCGACGGGGCCGGCGCGGACATGTGGAAGGCCACCACCGAGTTCGGCGCGGTCTTCCGGCCGGGGGCGCTGGCCTCCGGCGGCTCGGTGACGCTGACGGTCGACGCGCAGGCGCCGACCGGGCCGTGGGCGCGGGCCGGCATCGTCGCCCGCGACGACCTGCGGACGGCGGGCGCGGGCGGGTTCCTCAACCTGTCGGTGACACCGGCGAACGGCGTGGTGCTGTCGTACGACTCCAACGGCGACGGGACGCTGGACACGTACCGCCGCGTCACGGGCGTCACGGCGCCGGTCACGCTGCGGCTGACGCGGTCGGGGACCGAGTTCACGGGCGCGTGCTCCACGGACGGCGGGGCGACGTGGCGGACGGTGGCGACGGTCACGGTGCCGGGGACGGCGGCGGTGCAGGACGCGGGGCTGTTCATGTCGGCGGCGGCGGGGGTGCGCGGGACGGTGGAGTTCAGCGGGTGGACGAGCGGGTGAGGACCGGCGGGCGGGGCGCCGGGGCCCGCTGCGGGGTGACCATCTGAGGATTCACTCGTTCTACCCAGCGTGGACCAGCAGGCCGTCACCACCCCGGGGGCCGCGGCGCCGACACCGCCCGCGGACACCGTCTCGTCACCCGTCGACGTCGAGCAGGCCGAGGCCGCCGTCGTCGAGCACTACGCACACCTGACGCGCCTCGCGTACCTGCTGCTGCCGGCGACACCGGACCGCGGCAGGCGGGTGCTTGCGGCACACGGCCTGGTGCAGCGCTCGCTGCCCCGGGGGCGTACGGGGCCGGGGGCACCGGCGCCGGACGACGGCGTGCCGGGCGGCGCGGCGCGCGACGGGGTACGGGGCGGGGTGCCGGGCGATGTCTTGCGCGGCGGGGTGCACGACGGCGTGCGCGGCGGGGTGCCGGCGGGCGCGGTGCCGGGGCCGCGGGCGGACGGCGGCTTCCCGGGTGCGGGGCCGGGTGCGGGGCCGGGTGCGGGTGCCGGAGACCGGCGCGGGGTTCCGGGTACGGAGCGCGGCGGCCTCGGCGGCCCGGGCCGCGGCGCGGCGGGCGGCGGCGCGGTGGACAGCGCCGGCGGGCGCCGCTCCGCGAGCGGCTTGTCCGGTGCGTCCCCCGGCGAGTGCCCCGACGAGGACGACGGTGCGGAACGGGACCTGGGCACGGCGAAGCCCTGGCGCGGCGGCGGTACGAGCGCAGCCGGCACTTCGGCGCGGGCGGAGGGCGACGGCGAGGCCGGGTACGCGTACGTGCGGCTGCGGGTCGTGCGGGCCGCGCTCGACGCCGCCCGGCCCCGCGGCCGGCTGGGGCTGCCGCGGCCCGGCCGGCTGCCGAGCCCGCTGCCCCGGCTCTGGGGCCTGCGGCTCCACCCGCGCCCGGGCGGCTCCGACGAACTGGCCCTCGACCGCGCCCTCGCGGCGCTCCCGGCGCCGGCCCGCGCCGCGTACGTGCTGCGCGGCCTCGAAGCGCTGCCCGACCCCGCCGTGCGCCGGCTCCTCGCGGCGGCCGGCGCCGAGGACCCCGGGGCCGCGCTCGCCGCCGCCGGCCGCGTCGCGGAGCCGCCCGGCAGCGCGGAGCGGCGGCTGCTGCTCTCCCCCGAGTTCGACCCCTGCTCGTTGCAGGCCCGCCCCACCGACCTGCTACGGCGCCGCCAGCACACCCGCGCCGCGCTCGCCGCCGCGGCGGCGCTGGTCGCCGTCGTCGCGCTGCTCGGCGTCCCCGGCGCCGGGGGCGGTACCGACGACGCGGCGGCGCCCTCGTACGCCCGCAACGCCTTCGCCGAGCAGGCGCTCGACCCGGCGCAGCTCGCCGTCGCCGGCCGCGACGACTGGCAGCGCGCCGGCCGCGCCGACTTCGCCGCCTGGCCCGCCCGCGGCGCCCGCACCGGCGACGCCGGGCTGCTGCGCCGGGCGCTGGCCGTCTGGGCCCGGCCCGGCGAGTCCGTACGGGTCTCCGCGACGCCCGGCACCGCCGCCGGGCCGCCCGCGGGGCCGCCGCGGCTGCTGTACGCGGGGGACGTCGACCGGGCGACGGTCGTGCTCTTCCACGACGGGCTGCGGCTCGTGCGGTACGCGGAGGTGCGGGAGCAGCCGGATGCCGCGGTGCTGGACTTCGCCCGCGCCGACGCGGCGGACGCGGCGAGCGCGCTGGCCGTCGTCGTCGGCCGCACCGACGGCAACGTCCGCTATCTCACCGCCCCCTGGGTCTCCGGCGTCTCGCTGCGCGAGCTGCTGGACCCGGCGGCGGAGCCGCAGCGGGTCGGCCGCGACACGGACGGCGTCACCGACCCCGTACCCAGCCCTCCGCTCCCCACCACCGCCCCGGGCGAAAGCGGCGCACCGGACGCCGGGTCCGGCGGCACCTCCCCCGACGCGTCCCCCGGCGCGTCCCCGTCCGCCGCAGAGCAGCCCTGCACCGCCTGGCCCGCGCTGGAGCTGCGCACCCGCCCCTCCGCCGGCACCGGCGCGCCCGCGCAGCTCACCACGGACCTCGGCGAGCTGGTGCCCGTCCGGCTCACGTACGGGCCCCCCGCCGCCGCGGCCGACGTCGCCGGCGCCGCCGCCCGCGACCGCTGGTCCCGTACCGCCTGCCACCTCGCCGCGCTCCGCGCCCACGGCGTACGGTCCGTGAACTCCTGGACGTTCGCCGGCCAGCCGCTGCCCGAGGCCGGCGGCACCGCCGCCTGGGTGTGCACCCGCGCCGACACCTGGCGCGGCGCGGGCGGGGTGACCCTGGCGCAGTTCCAGCCCCCGGCGACCGAGCCGCGGCAGCAGGGCGCGGTGGTGTCCCGCGCGCGGGACACCACCGCCTGCGGGGTGCGCGCGCCGCACGCGCTGGCGGGCGTGCTGTGGAAGTCGCGCTCCGGAAGCTGGTACGTGCTGGCGGCGGGCAGCCGCGACGTCACCTCGGTCACCGCCTCCGGCGGCGTGAGCGGCGCGACCCAGGGCCGCTTCCTGGCCACGGCGGCGGAACGCGGCGCCCAGGCGGAGCTGAGCGCGACGCTGACGGACGGCTCGACGCTGCGCCCGCCGTCGTAACGCCCTGCCGTGGGCGGGGCGCAGCGCGCACCCCGACCCGCCGGCGGACCCACCCGGACCCACCCGGAGCTGCGACGGACCACGTACGCCGGCGCGTACCGCACGAGCGCGCGCCGTCGCCGCACCACCGGCCGCCCCGCGGCCCTGCCACCCGCTCCCCCGCCCGCCGCGCACGCACACCCGCACCGTGCGGGGTGCGAAACGCCCGTGAAACTCCGTAGCGTGATACTGAGGGCTCGCGCCCACGCCACCGAGTCACCTGCGAGGATGTGGACCATGGAGAAGCAGCAGGAGTTCGTGCTCCGAACCCTGGAGGAGCGCGACATCCGCTTCGTGCGGCTGTGGTTCACCGACGTGCTGGGCTTTCTGAAGTCCGTCGCCGTCGCGCCCGCCGAGCTTGAGCAGGCGTTCGACGAGGGCATCGGCTTCGACGGCTCGGCCATCGAGGGCTTCGCCCGGGTGCACGAGTCGGACATGCTCGCCAAGCCCGACCCCGCCACGTTCCAGGTGCTCCCCTGGCGCGCCGAGACCCCGGGGACGGCGCGGATGTTCTGCGACATCCTCATGCCGGGCGGCTCGCCGTCCTTCGCCGACCCGCGGTACGTGCTGAAGCGGATCCTCGCCAAGACGTCCGACCTGGGCTTCACCTTCTACACCCACCCCGAGATCGAGTTCTTCCTCCTGAAGGAGAAGCCGGTCGACGGCAGCCGCCCGGTGCCCGCGGACAACTCGGGCTACTTCGACCACACCCCGCAGAACGTCGGCATGGACTTCCGCCGGCAGGCGATCACGATGCTGGAGTCGATGGGCATCTCGGTGGAGTTCTCGCACCACGAGGGCGCGCCGGGGCAGCAGGAGATCGACCTGCGCTACGCGGACGCGCTGGCCACCGCGGACAACATCATGACGTTCCGGCTGATCATGAAGCAGGTGGCGCTGGAGCAGGGCGTGCAGGCGACGTTCATGCCGAAGCCGTTCTCGGAGTACCCGGGCTCCGGGATGCACACGCACCTGTCGCTCTTCGAGGGCGACCGCAACGCCTTCCACGAGTCCGGCTCGGAGTTCCAGTTGTCGAAGGTGGGCCGCTCCTTCATCGCCGGGCTGCTGCGGCACGCCGCGGAGGTGTCCGCGGTGACGAACCAGTGGGTCAACTCGTACAAGCGCATCTGGGGCGGCTCCCAGCGCACCGCGGGCGCGGGCGGGGAGGCGCCGTCGTACATCTGCTGGGGCCACAACAACCGCTCCGCGCTGGTCCGCGTGCCCCTCTACAAGCCGGGCAAGACGGGCTCCACCCGCATCGAGGTCCGCTCCCTGGACGCGGGCTGCAACCCCTACCTGGCGTACGCGATGCTCCTGGCCGCCGGCCTGAAGGGCATCGAGGAGGGCTACGAGCTGCCGCCGGGCGCCGAGGACGACGTGTGGGCGCTGACCGACGCGGAGCGCCGCGCGATGGGCATCGAGCCGCTGCCGCAGAACCTCGGCGAGGCGATCGGGCTGATGGAGCGCAGCGAGATCTGCGCGGAGACGCTCGGCGAGCACGTCTTCGACTTCTTCCTGCGCAACAAGAAGCAGGAGTGGGAGGAGTACCGCTCCGAGGTCACGGCCTTCGAACTCCGCAAGAGCCTCCCGGTGCTGTAGGCGGCCGCCGGCCGCGCACGTCTTGCGGGCGGTGCGGCCCATGAGTTATGCATGAGTTATGCATGATGACGGGAAACGGACCGCGAACCTCCTCGGCGCCGCCGCGCTGACGGTGTCCGACCGGATGACCACCGCGGCCGCCGCGGCGGCCGGGGCGAGCGTCAGCGGCACCGCCGCGCTGGTCACCCTGCGGGGCGCGGAGGGAATCGGCGTCACCGAGCTGGGCCGGCGCATCGGGCTGAGCCAGCCGGCGTGCGCCCGGATGCTGGACCAACTCGCGGCGCGCGGGCTGGTCCAGCGGGAGCGGGGCGGCGGGCGGGCGGTGGCGCTGCGGCTCACCGGGGCCGGCGCCGCGGCGGCGGCCCGCGCGGAGGAGGCGCGGCAGGAGGAGTTGCGCCGCGTGCTGTCGGGGCTCTCCGGCGCCGAGGGCGCGGCGCTCGGCGCGGCGCTGGAGCGGCTGCTCGCCGGGCTGTACGGGGACGTGGGCTCCGAGGACGTGCTGTGCCGGCTGTGCGACCGGGGGGCCTGCCTGGCGGACGGGCACGTGTGCCCGGTCGGGCAGGCGGCCCGGGACGAGCGGGACGCCGCCGGGCCCGGCGGGAGGCGCGGTACGGGCACGGGCAAGACGCGCGGCGGGGCGCGTGAGCGCGGTGGGTGAGCTGCTCGCGCTGACCTCTGCCGTCAGCTTCGGCCTCACGCACTTCGCGGCCGGGCTCGCCGCCCGGCGGGCGCCGGGGTGACGGTGGCTCTGTACGCCCAGATGTACGGCTCGGCCGTGAGCCTGGCCGCCGCACTCGTCGCGGTCGCCGCGACGGGGGCGGGCGGCCCGGACGCCGCGGGGCCGGCGTGGGGCGCGGTCTCGGGTGTCGGCACCGGGATCGGGGTGGCCTTCCTCTACCGCGCCATGGCCAGGGGGGCGATGAGCGTCGTGGTGCCGACGAGCGACGTGACCGCGGTCGCCGTCCCGGTCGTCCTGGGCATCACCCTCCTCGGCGAACGCCCCGCGGCCGCCGCCCTCGCGGGCATCGCGGCGGCGTTCCCCGCGCTGTGGCTGGTCTCCCGCGGAGCGGACGAGGGCGGCGGACCGGAGCGGGACCCGCGGCCCCGGCCGGACGGGGCGGGGAGCGCCGCGCCGCGGTCCGGCGCCGGCCGGCGGAAGACGGCGGCCGGGCGCGGGCGCGGTTCCGCCACGCGGGACGCGCTCGTCGCCGGGGCCGGCATCGCCGTGCACTTCCTCGCCGTCGCCCGCATGCCCGCCGGCGGCGAGCTGTGGGCCGTCACCGTGAGCCGCGTCGTGTCGGTCGCCGTCGTCGCCCTGGCCGTGCTGGGGGACCGGGAGCCGTGGCGGCTGCCGGCACGGTGCACGCCGCACGTGGCCGTCGCGGGCGTGCTCGGCACCCTCGCCACCGTCCTCTACCTGTACGCCACCCGCCAGGAGCTGCTGGCCGTCGCCACCGTCCTCGCCGCCCTGTACCCCGCGATCCCGGTGCTGCTGGCCCTCGCCGTCCTCCGCGAGCGCCTCACCCTGCGGCAGTCGGCGGGCCTGGTGTGCGCGGGCGCGGCGATCGGCCTGATCGCGATGGCGTGACCGCCGTCCGTTCCCCCGCACCCGGCCCTTCGCCCGGGGCGGCGTCGTAAGCTCGTAGCGGCGTGATCACGGGACGGGAGGCGGTGCGCGCGATGGCGGTTCCCCAGGGGCGCAGGAGCAGTGCGTTCACCCGGCTGCTGCGCTACGGGTTCGGGGAGCCGGCCGACGCCGGGCGGCTGCTGGAGTCCCCGGTGCTCGACGGCGTACGGGACGATTCCGTGCTGCTCGACGCGCTGGGCGCCACCGCCGACCCGGACCGGGCGCTGCTCGGTCTGGTGCGGCTCGCGGAGGCCCTGGCGCCGGAGCGGCGGCAGGCGCTGCTCGACACCCTGGTGACCGCCAAGCCGCTGCGCGACCGGCTGCTGGGGGTGCTCGGCGCGTCCGAGGCGCTGGGCGATCATCTGGCGCGGCATCCGGACGACTGGGAGTCGCTGGTCACGTACGAGGCGGCCGATCTGCACCCGACGACCGCGGAGTTCGAGCGGGCGCTGGCCGAGGGCGTGTGGGGGCCGCGGGGCGCGGAGCTGCCGCGGGCCGACGCGCTGCGGGTGGCGTACCGGCGGGCGCTGCTGGGGATCGCTGCCCGGGACGTGTGCGGGACGACGGACGTGGTGCAGGCCGCGGCGGAGCTGGCGGACCTGGCGACGGCGACGCTGCGCGCGGCGCTGGAGATCGCCTGCGAGGAGCAGCCCGAGGACGCCGCGCTGTGCCGGCTGGCGGTGATCGGGATGGGCAAGTGCGGCGGGCGGGAACTGAACTACGTCTCGGACGTCGACGTCATCTTCGTCGCCGAGCCGCGCGACGGCGGGCCGGGCGCCGGACAGGGGTCGGGCCAGGGCGCCGGCCAGGGGGCCGAGCCCGCCGACGAGCGCGCCGCCGTACAGGCCGCGACCCGGCTCGCGGCCCGGCTCATGCGCGTCTGCTCGGACACCACCGCCGAGGGCACCATCTGGCCGGTCGACGCCAACCTCCGCCCCGAGGGCCGCAACGGCCCGCTCGTCCGCACCCTCTCCTCCCACCTCGCCTACTACCAGCGCTGGGCCAAGACCTGGGAGTTCCAGGCCCTGTTGAAGGCCCGCCCGGTCGCGGGCGACGCGGAGCTGGGCGCGGCGTACACGGACGCCATCGCGCCGATGGTGTGGCAGGCGGCGGAGCGCGAGAACTTCGTGTCGGACGTGCAGCAGATGCGCCGCCGGGTGGTGGCGAACATCCCGGCCGCGCAGGTCGACCGGGAGCTGAAGCTGGGCCCGGGCGGGCTGCGGGACGTGGAGTTCGCGGTGCAGTTGCTCCAGCTCGTGCACGGCCGCGCCGACTCCTCGCTGCGCAGCGGTACGACTCTCGACGCGCTGGCGGCGCTGGCCGCCGGCGGGTACGTGGGCCGCGCCGACGCCGCCGCGCTGGACGCCGCGTACCGCTTCCTGCGCTCCCTGGAGCACTGCATCCAGCTCCAGAAGCTGCGCCGCACGCACCTGGTGCCCGAAAGCGAGCCCGAGCTGCGGGCGCTCGGCCGCGCGCTGGCGCGGCTGCTGCCCGACGAGGTCCGCGGCGACCCGGTCGCGGCGCTGCGCAAGGCGTGGCGGCGGCACGCCTTCGAGGTGCGCCGGCTGCACGAGAAGCTGTTCTACCGCCCGCTGCTGGCGGTCGTCGCCCGGCTCGCGCCCGGTGAGGTGCGGCTGACGCCGGACGCCGCCAGGGAGCGGCTGGTGGCCCTGGGGTACGAGGACCCGGCGGCGGCGCTGCGCCATCTGGAGGCGCTGACGTCGGGGATGAGCCGGAAGGCGGCGATCCAGCGGACGCTGCTGCCGGTGCTGCTGGGCTGGTTCGGCGACTCGGCCGACCCGGACGCGGGGCTGCTCAACTTCCGCAAGGTCTCGGACGCGCTGGGCAGCACGCCCTGGTATCTGCGGCTGCTGCGCGACGAGGGCGCGGCGGCGGAGAACCTGGCGCGGGTGCTGTCCTCGGGCCGGCTCGCGCCGGACCTGCTGCTGCGCGCGCCGGAGGCGGTGGCGCTGCTCGGCGACGAGCAGGGGCTCCGGCCGCGCGGGCGGGCGCACCTGGAGCAGGAGACGCTGGCGGCCGTGGGCCGGCACACGGACCCGGAGGCGGCGGTGGCGGCGGCCCGCGGGGTACGGCGGCGGGAGCTGTTCCGTACCGCGGCGGCGGACCTCATCACGGCGTACGGGGCGCATCCGCCGCCGGGCGAGGAGGGGGCCGCGGACCCGGAGCCGCCGGCGGACGACCCCGACGAGCAGGCCCGTACCGCCGCCGCCGTCGACCGCACCGGCGACGCGCTCAGCGACCTCAACGCCGCGACCATCGCCGGCGCCCTGCGCGCCGCGACCGCCGCCCGCTGGGGCGACACGCTGCCGACGCGGTTCGCCGTCATCGGCATGGGCCGCTTCGGCGGCCACGAACTGGGCTACGGCTCGGACGCCGACGTGCTCTTCGTGCACGAGCCGCGCGAGGGCGTCTCCGACGAGGAGGCGGGCGCGGCGGCGTTCGCCGTCGCCAACGAGCTGCGCCGGCTGCTGCAACTGCCCAGCTCGGACCCGCCGCTGCTGGTCGACGCCGACCTGCGGCCGGAGGGCAAGTCGGGGCCCCTGGTGCGTACGCTCGCCTCCTACGCGGCGTACTACCGGCGCTGGTCGCTGACGTGGGAGAGCCACGCGCTGCTGCGCGCCGAGCCGGTCGCGGGCGACGCGGGGCTGGGCGTGCGGTTCACGGAGCTGATCGACCCGCTGCGCTACCCGGCGGGCGGGCTCGCCGAGGACGCCGTACGCGAGATCCGGCGGCTGAAGGCGCGGATGGAGGCGGAGCGGCTGCCGCGCGGCGCGGACCCGGCGCTGCACGCGAAGCTGGGGCGCGGCGGCCTGGCGGACGTGGAGTGGACGGTGCAGCTGATTCAGTTGCAGCACGCCCGCGAGGTGCCCGCGCTGCGTACGACCCGCACCCGGGCGGCGCTGGCCGCGGCCCTGGAGGCGGGGCTGCTGGACGCGGAGGACGCGCGGATACTGGACGACGCCTGGCTGCTGGCGACGCGGCTGCGCAACGCGGTGATGCTCGTGCGCGGCCGGCCCGGCGACACCTTCCCCGCCGCCGAGCGCGAACTCGGGGCGGTGGCGCGCTACTTCGGCTACGGGCCGGGGCAGTCGGGCGAGCTGCCGGAGGAGTACCGGCGGACGACGCGGCGGGCGCGCGCGGTGGTGGAGCGCCTCTTCTACGACGACTGAGGCCACCGGAGGCCGGCCGCGGGCCCGCACCGCCGGACGCCCGCCGGACGCGCCGCCGAGCCGGTTCGTCCGAAGGGGGGACCGCGCGGCGGGCCGTTCGTAGCATGGCGCCTTGTTCGTGCGATTTGCCCTTTTTCTTTCCGTGGCCCGCTGGTAGACCGGCCGCACGGACCGGGCAGCACGGACAGCGAGGTGACACCGAATGCGTACGGCGATCGCGCAGGCGGCGCTGGCCGCCGGCCTGCTGGCATCCCTCGCACCGGCCCCGCCGCAGTCCCCCGGCGCGCCCCCGGCCGACGGGCCGTCGTCGCCGGTCCGGCTCGCCCTGGACAGCCGGGCCGCGGAGGACGGCGGCACGACGTACGCGATCACGGTGCGCAACACCTCCGGGACGGACGCCCCGCACGGCCTGGTGACCCAACTCCTGCCCGACTCCATGGGATACGTCTCGGCGAGCCCGCGGGCCAGGACGACCGGCAGCCAGGTGACGTGGCGGATCATGCTCCCGGCGGGCACCAGCCGGGTGCTGACGGTGACCGCCGCACCCGACCGCACGGAACGCGGCGAAGCGCACGGAAGAACACCGGCCGACGAGAGCGACGCCGGGGACCAGCGCACCGACGCCCCTGATGCCAACCACGCCAACCACGCCGCCGACGCCGTACCGGCCCGGCTGCGCGCCGACGCCGACGTGCCCGCCTCCGCCACCACGGTCTGCTTCCAGGGCGGCACCCGCGGCGAGTGGCTCACCTGCACCAGCGCCGACGACGAGTGGACCCCGGAGCCCTGGGTCTCCTCGAACAAGGTCTACGCGGTCGGCAGCGCCGCCGCCGCGCTGCTCGTCGGCACCGCGGGGATCGTGATCCTGCGCCGCCGCCGGTCCCGGGACGCGGAGGACGACCGGTGACGCGCCCGCGGCGCTAGGTGGAGACGACCTTCTGCGGCAGCCGGTACGCGATCGTCCCGTACCAGGCGTACGAGACCGCGAAGCCGAAGGTGAGGCAGATGATCCCGCCCACCGCGTCCATCCAGAAGTGGTTCGCCGTCGCCATGATGACCAGCAGTGTCAGCGTCGGGTAGAGCACGCCGAGCAGCTTCACCCACAGCGGCTTCGCCAGCACGGCGATGGTGACGCCCGCCCACACCGACCAGCCCACGTGCATCGAGGGCATGGCGGCGTACTGGTTCGAGACGTTGGCGAGGTTGCCCGACGACATCGAGCCCCAGGTCTCGTGCACCCGCACGGTGTCGACGAAGTCCATGCCCTCCATCAGCCGCGGGGGCGCCAGCGGGAAGCTGTAGTAGCCGACGAGGGCGAAGCAGGTGGTGACGGCGAGGGCGAGGCGCACGGCGGCGTAGCGGCCGGGCTGGCGGCGGTAGAGCCAGACGAGGACGCCGATGGTGACGACGTAATGGAGCGTGCCGTAGTAGTAGTTCATCGACACGACGAGCCAGGTGACGCCCTCGACCGCGTGGTTCAGCGAGCGCTCGAAGGCCAGTCCCAGGTTCTCCTGGAGGCTCCAGATGCGGTCCGCGTTCTTCAGCGCCTGCGCCTCCTGGTCGGGCGCGGCGTTGCGGATGATGGAGTACGTCCAGTAGACGAGCGCGACCAGCATGATCTCGAACCAGAGCCGCGGCGGGCGCGGCGAGCGCATCCGGTCGAGCAGGACGCGGAGTCGCTGCCGGGACGGGGCCGGGAGTCTGCGTCTCTCCTCGGCGTCCGTGTCTGTGGAGGAAACGGGTGTCCGCCGGTCCTGGAGAGTCCTCGCAATCTCCGCTGGCCGGGGAGCAAGGTCCCGGGAATACGACGCGCCCATGGGGAGACAGTTTGCCAGACGGAGAGAGCTCGTCAGATCATCCCCCGGTGCCGCATTGAGGCCGGTATCTCCACCCTGGGCGGTAGCCCGCGGCCCGGTGAGCCCGGTTCGCGGGGGGCAGCAGCGGGTCCCGCACCGGCGGGGAGGGACGGCGCGGGACCCGGTTCGTGGGGTGGGGTGCTGTGGGCGGGCGGCGGTCAGGCGACGGGCTGGAGCCAGCCGCTCAGCCGCACGGTGTCCTCGCCGTACTTGCGGTCGAGTTCGCGCCGCAGCTCGGGAGTGGCGGCGACGACCTCCAGGGTGACGGCGTTGCGCACCGGGTCGACGGCGGAGCCGACCATGCCCTCGACGTCCTTGTCGACCTGCCGCTGGATGCGCGTCAGCTCGTCCTCGGTGTGCTCGGCGCCGACGACGCACAGCGGGCCGTCCCACAGGCCGCGCAGCTCGCGCTCGGCGGCGTCCGGGCCGGCAGCCTTGCCGCCTTCGTCGCCGGTGCCGGCGAACCGGAGGTTGACGACGTCGCCGTCGAGCCAGGAGCCGGCGTAGCCGGGCAGCGTGGCGGCCTTGTCCAGCACCCGCTGCCGGGCGGCGTCGCCCGCGTCCTTCCCCTTGCCCGGCCGGGCGTCCTTCAGCTCCTCGCAGGGCGTGGCGAAGTCGGCGACGGCGTCCGTGCCGGTGGACTCGCGGTCCGGCCGGGGCTTCTCGGCCGGGGTGAAGCGCTCGCCGTCCCAGGTGCCGACGAGGACGAGCGGGTCGGTGTACGTGGTGCCTTTCTCGCGGTGTGCGCGTACGTCGTCCCAGTTCCAGCCGACGACGTCGGGGCCGCCGCAGCTCGGCGGCAGCGAGTCCGTCATCGTGCGGCAGAGCTGGGGCCCGTGCTCGCCGTTCGCCAGGACGGTGGCCCTGACGCGGTAGAGCTGGGCGGTGGGGTCGCCCTCCCCGCGGTCGCGGTCGCCGGCGGACCCGGAGGCGTCCTCCGAGCCGCAGCCGGCGACGAGCACCGCGGTGGCGAGGGCGGCGGCCGTGGCCGCCGGTGTGCGCAGGTAGCTCGTTCCGTTCATGTCTCTCGGACGGCGCTGCTCCGCATCGGGTTCCCTGCGGCCGGTCGCGTACGGCCGTTCAGGCGTCGAGCGCCGCGCGGACCAGCCGGGCCGTCTCGGCGGCGTGCTCCTCGTCCCGGTACTTCGTCCGGGGCCAGAAGAAGCCCCGCAGCCCGTCCTTGCGGTTGCGCGGTACGACGTGCACGTGCAGGTGCGGTACGGACTGGCTGACCCGGTTGTTCATGGCGACGAACGACCCGGCCGCGGCCATGCCCCGCTCCACCGCGGCGGTCAGCTTCCGGACCCGTACGAAGAACGGGCCGACCTCCGGCTCCGGCAGGTCGGTCAGGGTCTCCACGTGGTGGCGCGGGATCAGCAGGACATGGCCGGCGAAGAGCGGGCGGGCGTCGAGGAAGGCGACGGCCACCTCGTCCTCGAACACCCGGTGGCTCGGGAGTTCACCGCTCGCGATGGCGCAGAATGTGCAGTTCACCCCTCCAGTCAACACCGGGCCGGTGACATCGCAGGGCGCGCGGCGGGCAGATGCACCGGACACGGCCGCAGCGCGGACAGACGGGCACAAGCGCGTTCATGGGATCCAATGTCCCCTGTCCGCCTGAGGATTGGGTGAAAACGGCGTGCGTAATCGCTGAAGCCTCTGCCATTGACAGGCCCGGCGGCCCTGACTAAGTACCTCGGTTAACTGTTCGGTAACCACCCGTTGGAGGCCCCTGTGCGCGCTCGGCTCATGGTGACGACCACCGTTGCGGCGCTCGCGCTCGGCCTCCTCGCCCCCACCGCGCTCGCCGAGCCGCCCGACCGGACCGAACAGACCGAAGGGGCCGACCGGGCCGAAGGGGCCGGGCAGAGCCCGGCGGGCGGACCGGGCGGCTCGGACCGTACCGGCTGCGACCCCATCGGCCCCGCGGACTGCCTGCTGCCGTTCCCCAACGACTGGTACACCGAGCCCGACCGCCGCACGGACACCGGCCGCCGGGTCGCGTTCGAGCCGTCCGCCATGCCCGCGAACGCCGCGGGCACCCGCATCGACCCCGCCGAGTGGAACCGCAGCGACGGCTTCTCGCCCGGCTCGATGATCCTGGCCCACGTGCCCGGCATCGACCTCGGCGAGACCGGCGCCGCGCCGCTCACCGACATCGGCGCCTCCCTCGACCGCGACGCGCCGATCGTGCTCCTCGACGCCGACACCGGCAAGCGCCACCCGTACTGGGCGGAGCTGGACGCCAACGCCACCGACCCCGCCCGCCAGGCCCTCGTCGTCCGGCCCGCGCGCAACCTCGCGGAGGGCCACCGCTACGTCGTCGCGCTGCGCCGGCTCAAGGACGCCGACGGCCGCGCCATCCCCGCCCCCGCCGCCTTCCGCCGCGTCGACGGCCCGGCGCTGCGCAGGGGCGACCCGCTCTACGAGCGCCAGCGCGACCACCGCCAGGTCGAGCGCGGCCTGGCCCGCGCCGGCGTCTCCTCCCGCGGGCTCTACCTGGCCTGGGACTTCACCGTCGCCAGCGAACGCAGCCTGAGCGAGCGGATGCTGCACATCCGCGACGACGCCTTCGCCGGCCTCGGCAAGGGCGTGCCCGAGCATCTGGTGTACGAGGTGAAGGACCACCCCGCGGATGACCCGGTCGCCCGCACGGTCCGCGGCGTCTACAACGTCCCCAGCTACCTCGACGCCCCCGGCGGCCCGCCCGGCTCCGGCTTCCACCGCGCGGGCGGCGGCAAGGACGCGCTGCCCGCCCGGCTGCCCGGCAACAACCAGGTGGTGCCCTTCCAGTGCGAGATACCGCGCGCCGCCCTCGGCGGCGGGGCCGCCGGGGACGGCGGCGGCGAGGCGGCGCGGCCCGTGCTCTACGGCCACGGGCTCCTCGGCAACGAGACGCAGGTCGGCTCCCGTACGCAGCGCGAGCTGGCGGCCCGCGGCAACTTCGTCATGTGCGCCACGAAGTGGCAGGGCATGTCGGACGAGGACATCCCGTTCGTCGCGAGCACCCTCCAGGACCTCGGCCGCTTCCCCGCGGTCGCCGACCGGCTCCAGCAGGGCGTGCTCAACACCCTGTGGCTCGGCCGCCTCATGCGGCACGCGGACGGGCTCGCGGCCGACGACGCCTTCCGCGGCGCCGGCGGCGCCCCGGCCATCGACGTCCGCGCCCGGCTCGGCTACGTCGGCCACAGCCAGGGCGGGATCATGGGCGGCATGTACACCGCCGTGGCGCAGGACAGCACGCGCTCCGTGCTCGGCGTGCCGGCGATGAACTACAGCACGCTGCTCAACCGCAGCGTCGACTTCGCGCCGTTCCAGCAGGTCCTGGACCGGGCCTACCCGGACAAGCTCCAGCAGCAACTCGGCTTCGCGCTCATGCAGATGCTCTGGGACCGCGGCGAGGCGAACGGCTACGCCCAGCACATGACGGACGACCCGCTGCCGCGCACGCCGCGCCACCAGGTGCTGATGCACGTCGCCTACGGCGACCACCAGGTCTCCCCCACCGCCGCCGAGGTGCAGGCGCGTACGGTCGGCGCCCGGATCCACACGCCGGCGGTGGCCGACGGCCGCAGCCCCGACGAGGAGCCGTACTGGGGGATACGCAAGCTGCGCTACCCGCACGCGGGTTCCGGGGTGCTGGTCTGGGACAGCGGCAGCCCGTACCAGCCGCTGACGAACACGCCGCCCACCGAGGGCCGGGACCCGCACAGCGACCCGCGCGCCGACCCCGCGGCGCAGCGGCAGATGGCCGAGTTCCTGGACTCCGGCAGGATCGTGGACGTCTGCGGCGACGCGCCCTGCACGGCCGGTCCGGCCGGGTGACCGCTGCCGGTGAGCGTGCGTTCACCGTACGATCGGCCCATGACTTCGAGTGAGCAGAACACTCCGCCCGCCCGGAAAGACCCGTGGGAGCTGCCCGACGTCTCGGGCCTCGTCGTCGGTGTGCTGGGCGGCACCGGCGACCAGGGCCGGGGGCTGGCCTACCGGCTCGCACGGGCCGGGCAGCGGGTCGTCATCGGCTCCCGGAAGCCGGAGCGGGCCGAGGCGGCGGCGGCCGAGCTGGGCAACGGCGTGACGGGCGCCGACAACGCGGAGTGCGCGCGGCACAGCGACGTGGTGATCGTCGCGGTGCCGTGGGACGGGCACGAGGCGACGGTGTCGGCGCTGCGCGGGGAGCTGGCCGGGAAGCTCGTCGTGGACTGCGTGAACCCGCTGGGGTTCGACAAGAAGGGCGCGTACCCGATCCGTCCCGCCGAGGGCAGCGCGGCCGAGCAGGCGGCGGCGCTGCTGCCCGACTCGCGGGTCGCGGCGGCGTTCCACCACCTGTCGGCGGTGCTGCTCCAGGACCCGGAGGTGGAGCGGATCGAGACGGACGTGATGGTGCTGGGCGAGTCCCGGGACGACACGGACATCGTGCAGGCGCTGGCCGGGCTGATCCCGGGGATGCGCGGCGTGTACGCGGGCCGGCTGCGCAACGCGCACCAGGTGGAGGCGCTGGTGGCGAACCTGATCTCGGTCAACCGCCGCTACCGGGCGCACGCCGGGGTACGGCTGACGGACGTCTGAGGGACGCCTGCGCGACGCCCGGGGCACGCCTGCCCGGGCGTCTCCCGGGCGTCTGCCGGGTGGCCGGCGGGCGGGCGCCGCGGGCGCGGGGGCGGTGCGGGGCGCGTAGGCCGTGGGGGCACAATGGAGCCGCACGCCGCAGCCCCCGAGGAGCCCGCCCCCATGCCGT
Organism: Streptomyces sp. 184; assembly: GCF_045781775.1. Classification (NCBI taxonomy): domain Bacteria; kingdom Bacillati; phylum Actinomycetota; class Actinomycetes; order Kitasatosporales; family Streptomycetaceae; genus Streptomyces; species Streptomyces sp. 184. The sequence goes on from NZ_CP123230.1 coordinate 5,909,871, forward strand.
CCGAACCCCGCCAGCGCACGCCCTTCCTCGCCGAGCCGAACCGGCTCGCCGTCTTCACCGCCGTCGTGTGCGTCCTGTCGGTGGGCGCGGCGGTGGTGTCCTTCGCGAAGGGCTACTGGATCGGGGCGATCTGGGTGCTGCTGGCCGGGCTCTCGTCGAACATGACGTGGTTCTACGTCCGCCGCTCGCGCGCCGCCCGCCGGGAGGAGCAGGGCCCGGCGGCCGGCTAGCCGGCCGGCAGGCCGTCGTCGCCGTCCCAGAAGCGGTACAGCTCGCGGCCGATGTACGTCTCCGCCTCGCTGATCCCGAGCCCGCGCAGGAGCGCGTCGACGGCGTCGAAGAAGGCGTCGTTGATCTCCGGGACCCACAGCAGCCCGAAGACGGCGAGGAGCCCGAGGCCCGCGTACTGCTCCAACTGCCGCCTCGTCCGCGGCTTCAGCCACGGCTCGATCACGCCGTAGCCGTCGAGGCCGGGCACCGGCAGGAAGTTCAGGATCGCGGCCGTCACCTGGAGCAGCACGAGGAACGCCAGCGCGCACCGGAAGGCCGTCGGCGCCCCGGCCATCCGGTCCAGCCAGAAGGGCGCGGACAGGGCCACGGCCAGCAGCACGTTGGTGAGCGGGCCGGCGGCGGAGATGAGGCTGTGCCTGATCCGGCCGGAGATGCGCCCGCGCTCGATGAAGACCGCACCGCCCGGCAGCCCGATGCCGCCGGCGATGAGGAAGAGCAGCGGCAGGACGATGCTGAGGAGGGCGTGCGTGTACTTCAGCGGGTTGAGGGTCAGGTAGCCCCTGGCCTCCACCGAGATGTCCCCGCTGTGCAGGGCGGTGCGGGCGTGCGCGTACTCGTGCAGGCAGAGCGAGACGACCCAGGCGGCGGTGACGAAGAGGAAGACCGTGAGGCCGGTGCCGGGCCCCCGGTCCTGCCAGAGCGCCCAGCCGGAGGCCGCGAGCACGGCGACGATCGCGACGAAGACCGGGCTGATCCGCCGGTCCCGGCGGGCGAACGCGCGGGCGGGCTGCGGGGTCACCCTGGCAGCGTACCCACGCGGCGGTGGGCCACCCCCGGACCGGCGCCCGCCCGTCCCGCGCCTGTCCCGCGCCCGTCCCGGCCGCGCGGGAGTGCTCAGGCCGGACGGCGGCGGCCCCAGCCGAAGAAGTACCCGGCCGCGCCGAGCGAGACGGCGAAGACGCCGCTGGCGGTGATCGCGGGCCAGGCGTCGTCGCCGCGGACGGCGGGGGCGCCCGGGGAGCCCATCGCGGGCGCGCGGCGGGGGTTCTTGCCGTCGCCGGTGGTGTGCGGCGTGTCTTCCTGTACGGGGAGGGGGGCGGCGGCCCGCGTCGCGGCGGGCGGCTGCACGGTGGGCGGCTGCACGGCCTCGGCGGGGGCGGTGCCGGCGGCCCAGAGCAGCGGCGCGGCGAGGCCGGCGAGCAGCAGGCGGCGGCCGGGGTGTCCGGGGGACATGGGCGGGGTTTCCTCTCCACGGGGCCGGCGGCGCCGGCGGAGGTGTGTTCCCGTCAGCGTCCGCGCGGCCCCCGCCGGTGCCGCGTCGGCACGACGGCGGGCACCCGCATGCAGTTAATAAGATCACCGCATCGGCGCATCGTCAGATCGCCCGGGGTGCCCGCCGCCGCGGTGGGCAGTGGCCCGCCGCGCCCGCGCCGTCAGTGGAAGCTGTGCTCCTCGGCCGGGAACGCGGCGGAGCCGACGTCCTCGGCGAAGGCCCTGGCGGCGTCGCCGAGGTGCTGCCGCAGTTGCGCGTACTGCTTGACGAAGCGCGGCAGCTTCCCGCCGGTCAGCCCCACCATGTCGGTCCAGACGAGCACCTGCGCGTCGGTGTCGGGGCCGGCGCCGATGCCGATGGTCGGGATCTGGAGCGAGCGGGTCACCTCGGCGGCCAGCTCCGCCGGCACCAGCTCCAGCACCACCGCGAACGCGCCCGCCTCCTGGGCGGCCTTCGCGTCGCGCACCAGCCGGTGGGCGTCCTCGTCCGAGCGGCCCTGGACGCGGTAGCCCATGGCGTTGACGGACTGCGGGGTGAGGCCGAGGTGGGACATCACCGGGATGCCGGACTCCACCAGCAGTTCGGTCTGGCGCAGCGACCGCTCGCCGCCCTCCAGCTTCACCGCACCCACGCCGGCGTCCTTGACCAGCCGCGTCGCCGAGCGGAGCGCCTGGACCGGCCCTTCCTGGTACGAGCCGAAGGGCAGGTCGCCGACGACCAGGGCCCGCTTGGTGCCGCGGACGACGGCGGCGGAGAGCATGGTCATCTCGTCCAGCGTCACCGGCACGGTCGTGTCGTAGCCGAGATGGACGTTGCCCATGGAGTCGCCGACCAGCAGCACGGGGATGCCGGCCTCGTCGAAGATGCCGGCGGTGGTCGAGTCGTACGCGGTCAGCATGGGCCACTTCTCGCCGCGCTGCTTGGCGGTGGCGAGGTCCCGGATCGTCACCCGGCGGCCGCGGTTGCCGCCGTCCCCGCCGTACAGCGCCGGGGCGGAGCCGGCCGTGCCGGGCGTCTTCGGGGCATGCGAAACGTGCGTCATCGCAAACGCTCCTTCGTCATCTCGAGGCGCCCTGACGGCGTCCCCGGACCACTTCCATGCTGGCACGCCCGGCGGGCGAACGACACCCCGGCCCGGCCACGTGTGCCGAAGGTCGCACCCGTCGGCGTGTCGGGCCCTTGACCTGCCGTTTGCCTCTTGACCGCGCCATTGCCGGGCCTTTGTGATACGAAACGGCGCCGTATCGGAATGCACGCTAGCGTGGTTTTCATGGACACCGCGCAGCAGACAGCCCCGGCCGTCCACCGCCGCCGCTGGCTCATCCTCGGCGTGCTCGTCTTCAGCCTGCTCGTCGTCGTCCTGGACAACTCGATCCTCAACGTCGCGATGAAGACGATCGCCACCCCCGCCCCCACCGGCCTGGGCGCCAGCCAGAGCGAGCTGGAGTGGGCGATCGACGCGTACACCCTGGCCTTCGCGGGCCTGCTGTTCACCGCGGGCGTCCTGGGCGACCGGCTGGGGCGCAAGCGGGTCCTGCTGGCCGGCATGGTCGTCTTCGGCATCGGCTCCGTGCTCGCCGCGTTCTCAGGCAGTCCGACCGAGCTGATCGCCTTCCGCACCCTGATGGGGTTCGGCGGCGCGTTCGTCCTGCCCGCCACGCTGGCGATCATCGTGAACGTCTTCGAGCGCGACGAGCAGCCCAAGGCCATCGGCATCTGGGCCGGCTCCGTGGGCCTGGCCATCGCCATCGGGCCGATCACCGGCGGGCTGCTGCTGGAGCACTTCTGGTGGGGCTCGGTCTTCCTGGTCAACGTGCCGATCATCATCGTCGCACTGACCGGCATGGTGCTGCTGGTCCCCGACTCCAAGGACCCGGCACCCGGCCGGATCGACCCCACCGGCGTGCTGCTGTCCATCGCCGGTCTGGTGCTGGTCGTCTACGGCGTGGTCCGGGGCGGCCAGCGCGCCGACTTCACCGCGCCGGAGGTGTGGGGCACGATCATCGGCGGCGCGGTCGTCATCGGGCTCTTCGTCGTCTACGAGCGCCGCAGCCGGCACCCGGCGCTGGACATCCGGTGGTTCCGCAACCCGCGGTTCTCGGCCTCTGTCGCCGTCATCGGCCTGGTGTTCTTCGCGCTCATGGGCGTGACGTTCTTCATGGTCTTCTACATCCAGAGCGTGCGCGGCCTGTCGCCGCTGGACTCCGGGCTGCTCCTGCTGCCGCTGGCCATCGCGCAGTTGGTCTTCGCGCCGCGGTCCCGGCTGGTGGTCGACCGGTTCGGCGCCCGCGCGGTGTGCACCGTGGCCATGATCGGCATCGCCGCCGCCTTCGCCGGCTTCCTGCTGCTGGACGAGTCGTCGCCGCTGTGGATCCTGGAGGCGCTGTTCTTCCTCATGGGCACCGCGATGGCACACGTGATGCCGCCGGCCACCACCGCGATCATGCAGTCGCTGCCGCGCGAGAAGGCCGGGGCCGGCTCGTCGGTGAACAACACCTTCCGGCAGGTCGGCGGTGCGCTCGGGGTCGCCGTGCTCGGCTCGCTGCTGTCCGCGGTCTACCGCGGCAAGGTGGACCTGCCCCCGGGGGCGCCGAGCGAGGCGGGCGAGTCCATCGAGGCCACCCGCACCTTCGCGGAGCGCGCCGGGCCGGCCGGGAAGCGGCTGACCGAGCAGGCCGACAGCGCGTTCCTCGACGCGATGCACGTCACGTCGCTGGTGGCCGCCGCCGCGGCGCTGCTGGGCGCGGCGGTGGCCGCGGCGTTCATGCCGGCCAAGGACCGGGGCACGCAGGGGCCGGCGGACAGGGAGAATGAACCCGCGGCGCGGAGGTAGCGACGGGCGAAGGACAGGGCGGGCGGCACGGTGGTTCTCAAGGAGCGGCACGGGGAAGGGCGCGGGGAGCGGCCCCGGGCCCCGTACGGCCGGCGGGCGGCGGACGGCGTACGGGACGGGCAGCCCGCGCCGGAGGCGGCCGGCAGGCCGCCTGGACCGCCCCGGCCGCGGCGCGGCCGGCCGCGCAGCCAGGCCGTCGAACTCGCCATCACCGAGGGCGTGCTGCACCTCGTCGAGGAGGGCGTCCCGCTGGCCGAGCTGTCCATCGAGCGGATCGCCCGCACCGCGGGCGTCGGCAAGGCCACGATCTACCGCCGCTGGCCCGGCAAGGACGAGCTGCTGGTCGACGTGCTCGCCACGCTGGAGGGCCCGCCGCCGCGCCCGCGCGGCGGGTCCGTACGCGACGACCTCGTCGCGCTCGTGGACTTCCTCCGTACGCACGCGCTCGACAAGCGCTCCGCCGCGCTGCTGCACCTCGCGCTCACCGGGGCCGGCACCCACCCCAAGCTGGCCCGCCGCTACCACGAGGCGGTCGCCGGGCCCCGCAGGGCCGCCGTGCGGGAGGTGCTGCGCCGCGGCGTCGAGAGCGGGGAGCTGCGCGCGGATCTCGACCCCGAGCTGCTGACCGACCTGTTCACCGGCCCCGTGCTGGCCCGCGCGGTGCTGCATCCGTGGCAACCGCTGCCCGCCGGGCTGGCCGCAAGGGTCGTCGACGCCGTGCTCGACGGCGTGCGCGCACCTGACCGATGAAATGTCCCGGTTTCGCTACGGTGACCTTCCGGCACGCCCCGTCCGCAACTCGCGGCGCCGTCCCGTTCGTCAGGTAACAGGTAAGAGGTAACGGGGGCAGACCGGCAAGTGCAGTGACGTGAGGAACAGCGCATGACGCACGTGGACATGGCGGAGACCGGGCGCAGCAACGGGACCACGCACGCGGCCGCCCCCGCGCAGTCACGGGCGGTGTACTGGCGCCGCCGGCTCGGCGAGGGGCTGGGCCCGGGCACCTGGCGCCGCGGCCTGGTGCTCGCGGCGCTCGCCCTGCTCGTCGGCTTCGTGATGATGGGCCACGCGGCGATCCCCAACCGGGTCGGCAACCTGGGCAGCCTGGTCGAGACGTTCCTGCCGTGGTTCGGGCTGGCCGTCCCGGTGCTGCTGGTGTGCGCGCTGTGGCGGCGGTCGCTGACCGCGGTGTGCGCGCTGGTGCTGCCGGTGTTCGTCTGGTTCAACCTCTTCGGCGGGCTGATCACCGACAAGTCCGCGGGCGGCGGGGACCTCACGGTCGTCAGCCACAACGTGGCCGAGGAGAACACCGACGCCGCGGGCACCGCCCGCAGGCTGGTGGAGTCGGGCGCCGACGTGCTCGCCCTCCAGGAGGTCACCGAGGACAACAGGGCGGCGTACGAGGACGGGCTCGCGCAGGCGTATCCGCACCACGAGGTGGCGGGCACGGTCGGGGTGTGGAGCAAGTACCCGCTGTCGGACACCCGGCCCGTGGACATCCACATGGGCTGGACCCGCGCGCTGCGCACCACCGTCGCCACCGACCGCGGCCCGCTCGCGCTCTACACCGCCCATCTGCCGTCCGTGCGGGTGAAGCTCGACGCCGGCTTCACGGCCAACCAGCGCGACGCGAGCGCCGACGCGCTCGGCGAGGCCATCAAGGCCGAGTCCGTCGAGCGGGTGCTGCTGCTCGGCGACCTCAACGGCACGATGAACGACCGGGCGCTGGCGAACGTCACCTCGCAGTTGCGCTCCGCGCAGGGCGCGGCGGGCAGCGGCTTCGGCTTCAGTTGGCCGGCCGACTTCCCGATGGCGCGGATCGACCAGATCCTGCTGCGCGGCGTGGAGCCGGTCAGCTCCGACGTGCTGGGCGAGACGGGCAGCGACCACCGGCCGGTACGGGCCTCGGTCGACCTGTGACGCCCGCGCCGTGGAGCCCCCGCCGTGACGCCCGCGCCGTGACGCCCGTGCCCGGGGGACCCGCGGACCCGTCGGCTACGCCTTCTCCCGCCAGCGGTTGGTGATCGGCAGCCGGCGGTCCTTGCCGAAGCCCTTCGGGGAGATCTTCGTGCCCGGCGGGTACTGGCGGCGCTTGTACTCCGCCGTGTCGACCATCCGCAGCACCCGCGCCACCAGCTCCGGTTCGTACCCCCGCGCGACGATCTCCGCGCTGCCGCGGTCGCGGTCGACGTACAGCTCCAGGATCGCGTCGAGCACGTCGTACTCGGGCAGCGAGTCGGTGTCGACCTGGTCGGGGCGCAGCTCGGCGCTGGGCGGCTTGGAGATGGAGTTCTCCGGGATCGGCGGGGTCTCGCCGCGCTCGGCGGCGACCGCGTTGCGCCACTTGGCCAGCCGGAAGACGGCCGACTTGTAGACGTCCTTGATCGGGCCGTACGCGCCGACCGAGTCGCCGTAGAGCGTCGAGTAGCCCACGGCCAGCTCGCTCTTGTTGCCGGGGGCCAGGACGAGCGGGCCCTCCTCGTTGGAGACGGCCATCAGCAGCGTGCCGCGCAGCCGGGACTGGAGGTTCTCCTCGGCCAGGCCGGTCAGCGCCAGGGACTCCATGTAGGCGTCGAACATCGGGCCGATGGGGACGGTGCGCAGGTGCAGCCCGGTGCGGCGGGCGAGTTCGGCGGCGTCGTCGCGGGAGTGCTGCGAGGAGTAGCGCGACGGCATGGAGATGCCGTACACGTGCTCCGCGCCGAGCGCGTCGCAGGCGACGGCGGCGACGAAGGCGGAGTCGATGCCGCCGGACAGGCCCACGAGGACGGAGCCGAAGCCGTTCTTCGTGACGTACGCGCGCAGCCCGGTGACCAGCGCGGTGTACATCTCCTCCTCGTCGGAGAGGCTTTCCGCGACGGTCCCGGGGTAGCGGCGCGGGTAGGGCTCGACGGGGTCCGCGGAGAGCGTCACGTGCTCGATGCGCAGCCCGTCGTCGGCGCTGCCGGACGGTGGCTGCTCGGCGGCGGCGGGCAGGTCCAGGTCGACCAGCAGGCACTCCTCGGTGAACTGGGCGGCGCGGGCGACGACCTCGCCGCGCTCGTCGACGACGATCGAGTCGCCGTCGTAGACCAGTTCGTCCTGGCCGCCGGTCATCGCGACGTACGCCGTCGTGCAGCCCGCCTCCTGGGCGCGCTTGCGGACCAGCTCCAGGCGGGTGTCGTCCTTCTTCATCTCGTACGGCGAGGCGTTGACGGTGACGAGGAGGCCGGCGCCGGCGATCCGCGCGGACGGCACCCGGCCGCCCTCCTGCCACAGGTCCTCGCAGATGGCCAGGGCGATGTCGACGCCGGCGACGCGGACGACGGGCATGCTGTCGCCGGGCACGAAGTAGCGGAACTCGTCGAAGACGCCGTAGTTGGGCAGGTGGTGCTTGGCGAAGGCGAGGACCACCTCGCCGCGGTGCAGCACGGCCGCGGCGTCCTGGGGGGAGCCGGCGGGCAGCCCGTAGCGGTGGCGCTCGGCGCTGCGGTCGAGGTAGCCGACGAGCACGGGCGTCCCGCCCAGGCCCTCGTCGGCCAGCCGGGCGGCGAGCGCGCGCAGCGCGGCGCGGGACGCCTCGACGAAGGACGAGCGCAGGGCCAGGTCCTCGACGGGATAGCCGGTGAGCACCATCTCGGGGAAGGCCACGAAGTGGGCGCCGCGGTCGGCCGCGTGCCGGGTCCGGCGGACGACGGCGTCGGCGTTGCCGGCGAGGTCGCCGACGGTGGCGTCGATCTGATTCAGCGCGAGTCGAAGTTGAGGCACACGGCCATTTTATCGTCTCTCTGACGCGATGTCGTGTGCGGACGGGGCGGGCTGCGTCACAGCCGCCGGGGCCGAGGTGTCACAGAAAGTTCGCACAGATTTGTGACCCGGCCCAGTTCACCCGTCAGTGCCGTGTGGGCATCGTGACGCGGGCACCCCTTCGCCCGTTACGCAGCCACCGACACCGCATCGGGAGGACCCCCCATGGAGCGCCGCTCGTTTCTCCGCGCAGTGACCGCAGGCACCGGCGCCGTCGCCGTCACCGGCGGACTCTGGCACGCCGCCGCGACCCCGGCCGCGGCGGCCGCGGCGGACAGCCCGTACGGACCGCTGCTGGCCCCGGACGCCAACGGGCTGGCGCTGCCGCAGGGCTTCACGGGCCGCGTCGTCGCCCGCTCCACCCGCCCGGTCGGCGGCATCATCTGGCACGGCGCGCCGGACGGCGGCGCGTGCTTCGCCGACGGCGACGGCTGGATCTACGTCTCCAACTCCGAACTCCCGCTGATCGGCGGCGCCTCCGCGCTCCGCTTCGGCGCGGACGGCTCGGTGACGGCGGCCCGCCGCATCCTGGACGGCACGAACATCAACTGCGCGGGCGGGGCGACCCCGTGGCAGACGTGGCTGTCGTGCGAGGAGACGTACCGCGGCAAGGTCTACGAGACCGACCCCTACGGCAACCGCTCGGCGTCCTCGTACTCCGCGATGGGCCGCTTCAAGCACGAGGCGGCGGCGTGCGACACGGACCGCCGGGTCGTGTACCTCACCGAGGACGAGGACGACGGCTGCTTCTACCGCTTCACGCCCACGGCGTGGGGCGCGTGGGGCGCGCTGTCGCAGGGCCGCCTGGACGTGCTGTGCGACGCCGGCGGCGGGGCGGTGGAGTGGCGGGAGGTGCCGGACCCGGACGCGCCGTGGCCGTGGGAGCAGACGCGGGCGCAGGTCGACGGGGCGCTGCACTTCGACGGCGGCGAGGGCTGCTACTACTCGCCGCAGGCGGGGGTCTGCTACTTCACGACGAAGGGCGACAACCGGGTGTGGGCGTACGACGCGGGCGCAAACGCGCTGGCCGTGGTCTACGACGCGGACGCGCCGCTGGGCACCGTCGACAACATCACGGGCCGGGCCGGCGGCGACCTGTACGTCGCCGAGGACGGCGGCAACATGGAGATCAACATCATCACGCCCGCGGGCACGGTGGCCCCGGTGGTCCGGATCGACGGCCACCCGGAGTCGGAGATCACGGGCCCGGCGTTCTCGCCGGACGGCACCCGGCTGTACTTCTCGTCGCAGCGCGGCGAGAGCGGCTTCGAGGCGGGCACGGACGGCGTGACCTACGAGGTCCACGGCCCGTTCCGGGCGTAGTCCCGGCAACCGCCCCCCGAAACGGTGACATCCCGCCCCTTTCCCTGCGCCCGGCGCCCGCCCTCCGGCAGCATCCGGGCGCATGGATGCCGTGCGCGTTGCGCTGCTGCGGGAAGTGCTGGCCGGGACCGAGTGGCCCGGGGCGGCGCGGCGGTTCGCGGGGGCGCTGCGGGGGGCGGTCGAGGCGCAGGGCGGGGGGCTGCTGCTCGTGGGGACCGAGGCGTACGAACCGTGGCACCTCGCCGCCCACCTGGACGACGAGGCCGCCTGGTCGGGGCTGCCCGCGCTCTCCCCCACCCTCGTACGCCACCGCGTGCCGCCCGCGGGACCCGCCCACCTCGGCGTCGGGCTCGGCCGGCTGGAGGCCGCCGGGCGGGGTGAGACCCTGCTCGTCGTCGCCCCGGACGAGCCCGGCGAGGCGCTGCTGGAGCGCGTCGGCGACGCGCGCCGCGCCGGGGCCGCGGTGCTGGCGCTGGACGGCGGCTCCGCGGAGCTGCCGGGGCTGGCGCACGAGCTGCTGACCGTGCCGGGCGACAGCGGGGACATCGACCTGGAGACCGTCCAGCATCTGGTGAGCGCCGCCGCCGGCGAGACCGGCGCGCCCGCCACCGCCGCCGCCCGCTCCGGTTTCCGGGACCGCCTCGCCCGGCTCGCCGAGGTGCTCTCGTCCCCGCCGCCGCCCCGCTGGTAGCCCCGGGCGGCGGGCCGGCCGCCGCCCGGGCCCGTCAAGGATTCGCGTCGGCGTAAATCCGTTGCGGCGCACCGCGCGCCCCCCGGACCATGGCCCCTCGTGGCCGACGAAAGCTCCTACCGCGATCTCCTCCCCGACCTCGCCCCCTGGCACGCCTCGCGCGACTTCCGCCTCATGTGGGTCGCCGGGCTCATCACGGCGTTCGGCAGCTTCCTGACGTTCGTCGCGCTGCCGGTGCAGGTGAAGGAGCTGACCGGCTCGGCGCTGGCGGTCGGCGCGATCGGCACCGTGGAGCTGGTGCCGCTGATCGTCTTCGGCCTGTACGGCGGCGCGCTCGCCGACGCCATGGACAAGCGGAAGCTGATCCTCTGGAGCGAGGCGGGGCTCGGCCTGGCCTCCGCCGTCCTGCTGGTCAACAGCCTGCTGCCCGACCCGATGCTGTGGCCGCTGTACGTCGTCGCCGCGCTGACCAGCGCGCTGACGGGCATCCAGCGCCCGGCGCTGGACTCGATCGTCCCACGCATCGTGCCGCACGAGCACCTGCCCGCCGCCGCCTCGCTCAACGCCCTGCGCTGGCAGATCGGCGGCATCGCGGGGCCGGCGCTCGCCGGGTTCATCGTGGCGTACGCCGGGCTGCCCTGGGCGTACGCGCTGGACGCCGGGACGTTCGCCGTCTCCGTCGGGCTGGCGCTGATGCTCGCGCCCTCCCCCGCCGCGCGCGAGGCGGTGGCGCCGAGCCTGCGCGCCATCGCGGAGGGCGCGCGCTACGCCTGGAACCGCAAGGAGCTGCTGGGCACGTACGCCATCGACCTGGCGGCGATGTTCTTCGCCTTCCCGCTCGCGCTCTTCCCGTTCCTCGCCGACGACCTGGGCGCGCCGTGGGCGCTGGGGCTGATGTACGCGGCGCTGCCCGCGGGTTCGCTGCTGGTGAGCCTGACCAGCGGGTGGACCCGGCGGGTGCACCGGCACGGCCGCGCGGTGATGCTGTCGGCGGCCGGGTGGGGGCTGGCGATCACGGCGGCGGGGGTGATGCCGAGCGCGTGGGCGGTGCTGGTGCTGCTCACGGTGGCGGGCGCGTTCGACATGGTCAGCGGGGTGTTCCGGGCGGCGATGTGGAACCAGACCATCCCCGACGAGCTACGCGGCCGGCTCGCCGGCATCGAACTGCTGTCGTACTCGGTGGGCCCGGTGGCCGGGCAGTTCCGCTCCGGCGGGGTGGCGGCGCTGACGAGCGTGCGGGCGTCGATCTGGTCGGGCGGGGTGATGTGCGCCGGGGCGGTGGTGCTGCTGGCGGCGTGCCTGCCGAAGCTGATGACGTACGACGCGCGCACGAACGAGCACGCGGTACGGGAACGGGAGCGCCGCGCCGCGGCGGCGGCCGGGAAGGCGGAGACCGGCGGACCGGACGGTGCACCGGCCCCGGAGCCGGCGGCCTGACGGCGCGGGCCGCGCCGCCGGGCGGCCGGTCCACGGGGCGGCGGGGCGGCGGGACTGCGAGCGGCGGGGGTGGGGGACCACCCGGCCGGGCCCGCCCCGCCCTGCCTCGCCTCGCCCGCCTCGCCTCGGTCTGGTCGTCGCCGCCCGGCCGTCGCCGCCCGGCCATCGCCCCGCGGCCCCCGTACCGCGTCACGACCTCAGCGGGCCGGTCCGTCCTTCCCCTCGTCGTTCCACCGTCCGTCCTCGTCCCACTTCTCGTTCCTGGCCTCGGCCGTCTCGATCGCCCGCGCCGCCTCCTCCGGCGTCGCGTACGGCCCGAGGCGGTTGGCGGCCTTGCACTGCGGCCCCTCCTCGACCCGCCCGTGCTCCAGGCAGTAGTACCATTCGCCGGGTTTGCCCGCCGTCTTCTTCTTGAACAGGGCCATATCGCTCCTCACCTGCGCCGTGCGTGCGCGGTCTGCCGCCGCCCATCGTGCCCGATCCCCCGCCGTTAGACTCGGACCATGTCTGGCCAGTCGTCGCTGCTCGCGCCCGGGACCCTCTCCCCGCCGCGTGCCGTTCCCGCCGCCATCGCCCGTCCCGAGTACGTCGGGAAGAAGGCCCCAACGCCCTACACCGGACCCGAGGTCCAGGACGCGGAGACCGTCGAGCGGATGCGTACCGCCGGCCGGATCGCCGCCCGGGCGATGGCCGCCGCGGCGGAGCACATCGCGCCCGGGGTGACGACGGACGAGCTGGACCGGGTGGCGCACGAGTACCTGTGCGACCACGGCGCGTACCCCTCCACCCTCGGCTACCGCGGCTTCCCCAAGTCGCTGTGCACCTCGGTCAACGAGGTGATCTGCCACGGGATCCCGGACTCCACGGTGCTGCGCGACGGCGACATCGTGAACCTCGACGTCACCGCCTTCGTCGGCGGCGTGCACGGCGACAACAACGCCACGTACCTCGTCGGCGAGGTCGACGAGACCTCCCGGCTGCTGGTGGAGCGCACCCGCGAGGCGCTGAACCGGGCGATCAAGGCGGTCCGCCCGGGCCGGCAGGTCAACGTCATCGGCCGGGTCATCGAGTCGTACGCCAAGCGCTTCGACTACGGCGTCGTCCGCGACTTCACCGGCCACGGCGTCAACACCGCCTTCCACTCCGGCCTGATCATCCCGCACTACGACGACCCGCGCGCCACCACCGTGATGCGGCCCGGGATGACGTTCACGATCGAGCCGATGCTGACCCTCGGGACGTACGAGCACGACATGTGGGACGACGGCTGGACGGTGGTGACCAAGGACCGCAAGCGCACGGCGCAGTTCGAGCACACGCTCGTGGTGACGGAGTCGGGCGCGGAGGTGCTGACCCTGCCGTGAGCGCCGGGCAGGCGGCCCGGGGTGATACCGACACGGCGTCGGGAACCTATTGACTTAGGTAAGCCTAACCAAAGAGAATCGTCACGCCCACTGCCACTGCCGTGCGACGGAGGCTTGCCTTGGACGCGACGCCGTTCTCCACCCAGCTCCGCACCGAATCCCACGACCAGCACCACGAGGCCAACCACTCGACGTTCATGAGCGACATGCTGGGCGGCGCGCTCGGCATAGCGGCCTACCGGCGTTACACCGAGCAGCTCTGGTTCGTCTACCGCGCCCTGGAGGACGGCTGGGACGCGCTCGCCGGCGACCCGGTCGCCGGCCCCTTCGTCCGGCCCGAGCTGGCCCGCGTCCCCGAGCTGGAGCGCGACCTCGACTTCCTGCACGGCGGCACCGGCTGGCGCGCCACGGCTGCGGCCCTGCCGGCGACGGCGGCGTACGCTGCCCGTATCGCGCAGTGCGCACGCGACTGGCCCGCGGGGTACGTCGCGCACCACTACACCCGCTACCTCGGCGACCTCTCCGGCGGCCAGGTCGTCCGCGGCACCGCCGAGAAGACCTGGGGCTTCGAGCGCAAGGGCGACGGCGTCCGCTTCTACGTCTTCGAGCGGGTGGGCAACCCGGCCGCGTACAAGCGCGGTTACCGGCGGATGCTGGACGAACTGCCCGTCGACGACCTGGAGAGGAAGCGGATCGTGGAGGAGTGCCACCGGGCCTTCGCGTTCAACGTGGCGGTCTTCCAGGAGCTGGAGGGCTCGGACCCGCTGAGCGCCTGAAAAAGCCTTGCCTTCGAGCGCGGTCGAGGGTGCATGCTCGTCGCCATGCAGACGCGCACTCTGGGACGTACGGGCATCGAGGTCAGCGCTCTCGGCTTCGGCTGCTGGGCGATCGGCGGCGAGTGGTGGGACGCCGACGGCAACCCGCTGGGCTGGGGCAGGGTCGACGACGAGGAGTCGGTACGGGCCGTGCACCGCGCGCTCGACGGCGGCGTCACCTTCTTCGACACCGCCGACGTCTACGGCACCGGCCACAGCGAGAGGGTCCTCGGCCGCGCGCTCGCGGGCCGGCGGGACGACGTGGTCATCGCCACCAAGTGGGGCAACACCTTCGACGCCGGCCGCCGGACGCTGCTCCCCCGCGACCTGACCCCCGGCTACGCCCGCCGGGCGCTGACCGACTCGCTCGGCCGCCTGGGCACCGACCGCGTCGACCTCTACCAACTGCACATCTCCGACGCCGACTCCGAGGCGGCGGCGCACCTGCGCGAGGCGTGCGAGGACTTCGTGCGCGAGGGCCTGATCCGCGCGTACGCCTGGAGCACCGACGACCCCGGGCGCGCCGCCGTGTTCGCCGAGGGCCCGCACTGCGCGGCGGTGCAGCACCGGCTCAACGTGCTGGAGGACGCCCCGGAGATGCTGGCGCTGTGCGCGGAGCGGAACCTCGCCAGCGTCAACCGCAGCCCGCTGGCCATGGGGCTGCTCTCCGGTGCGTACGACGCGGGCTCGCGGGTCGGCGCCGGCGACATCCGGGCGACGCCGCCGGCATGGCTCGCGTACTTCGGTGCGGACGGGCGGGTGGCGCCGGGGTGGCTGCCGCGGATCGAGGCGATCCGCGACATCCTCACCTCCGGCGGGCGCACCCTCGCGCAGGGCGCGCTGGCGTGGATCTGGGCGCGCAGCCCGCACACGGTCCCGATCCCGGGCTTCCGTACCGTGGCGCAGGCGGCCCAGAACGCGGGGGCGCTGGACGCGGGCCCGCTGACCGCGGAGCAACTGGCGGAGATCGACGGGCTGCTGGCGTAGCGCCCGCGCGGAAGGCGGGCGGCGGGCCGCGGGTCGCAGGTGCCCGCGGCGGCGCGTCAGTCCTGCGGGCGCCCGCCCGGCCCGAGCGCCGTCGACTCCCGCGGCGCCAGGTCGTACCCCGCCAGCAGCGTCGTCGGCGGCGCCTCCGCCTGGCCCTCTATCCGCGCCAGCAGCGCCTTGACCGCCAGCCGGGCCAGCTCCTGCTTGTCCGGCGCGACGCTGGTCAGCGACGGCACCATGTACCGCGCCTCCTGGATGTCGTCGAAGCCGACCACCGCCAGGTCGTCCGGGATCGCCAGGCCCTCGTCGTGCGCGACGCGCATCGCGCCCGACGCCAGCATGTCGGTGAAGCAGAACACCGCGTCCGGCGGCTGCGGCAGCGCCCGCAGCTCCCGCATCGCCGCCGCCCCGCCCGCGCGGGTGTACGCGCCCACGGCGGGCGCCAGCGCCGGGTCGTACGCGAGGCCGGCCTCGGCCAGCGCCTCGCGGTGGCCCTGCATGCGCTGCTGGGCGGTGGCGGTCGTGCGCTCGCCGTGCTGCCAGCCGACGACGCCGATGCGGCGGCGGCCGAGGCCGATGAGGTGCCGGGTGGCGTCGCGGGCGGCGGCGACGTTGTCGATGAGCACGTGGTCGGCGGGGACCTCGTAGTCGCGCTCGCCCAGCAGCACGAGCGGGACGCGGCGTTCGCGGGCGGCCAGCGCCGCCTGGTCCAGGCCGAGGGGGCTGAGGAGGACGCCGTCGATGAGCGGGTCGCTGAGGCCGCAGGCGATGCGCAGTTCCTCGGCCGGGTCGCCGTCGGTGACCTCGATGAGGACGGTCTGCCCGCTCTCCTTGGCGGCGGCGATGACGCAGGTGGCCAGCTCGGCGAAGTAGGGCGCGACGAGTTCGGGGACGGCCAGCGCGATGACGCCGCTGCGGCCGGTGCGCAGGTGGCGGGCGGAGGCGTGCGGGCGGTAGCCGAGTTCGTCGATGGCGGCGAGGACGCGTTCGCGGGTCGGCCCGGCGACGCGGGCGGCGCCGCGGACCACGTTCGAGACGGTCTTGATCGAGACACCGGCGCGCTCTGCGACGTCCTTGAGGCGGGCCCCGGACACGGCTTCCTCCCGATTCCTCCGCGGTTCTGGTGCGCACACCCTACGCCTTCCTGCGCAGGCTGTTGACGTGGTGGGCACGGGGATATACAACGTTGCACCAAGAACCTATTACAACGTTGTACAAGTTCGCCGCGGAAAGGGACATCCGCCATGCTCCGACGCCCCGAATCCCCCGGCCACCAGGCCCCCGACCCCGCCCGCGGCGCACCGGCGGCCCCGTACGCGCCCTCCCGCCGCGCCCTGCTGCGCGGCGGCGCGGGCCTGGCCGCCGGCGCCGCCGCCACCGCGGCGCTCAGCGGCTGCGGCTCGACCATCGCCCAGGGCTTCACCGGCGGCGAACCCCCCGCGGACCGGCTGAACTTCTGGAACCCGTTCACCGGCGGCGACGGCGAACGCATGGTCGCCATGCAGGAGGAGTACGAGAAGGCGCACCCCGACAACACCCTGCGGGCCACCACCTTCGTCTGGGGCAACCCCTACTACACCAAGCTCAGCCTGGCCACCGTCGGCGACCGCCCCCCGCACGTCGCCATCGCGCACCTGTCGAAGCTGCCGGTGCTCGCCCAGGCCGGGCTGCTCAGCGAGCTGCCCGCCGACGCGCTCGCCAAGCAGGGCATGACGCCGGAGAAGTTCGACGCCAAGCCGTGGCGCAAGTCCCACATCGACGACCGGCTCTACGGCGTCCCCCTCGACACCCACCCCTTCGTCCTGTACTTCCGCACCGATATCGCGGAGAAGGCGGGCCTGCTCGACGGCGGCGAACTCGCCGACGTCGACGGCCCCGACAAGTTCGCCGACGCGCTGCGCGCGGCGAAGGAGGTCACCGGCGCCTGGGGCGGCTCGGTCGCCTCCATCAAGGACGCGGCCACCCAGTTCCGCATGTTCCTGTCCTTCTACACCCAGCTCGGCGGCCGGCCGCTGGTCGCCGACGCCGGTGCCACCGTGACGGTCGACCTCGACGCCGCCGAGGAGGCGCTCGCGTACATCCAGCGCCTCGGCAAGGAGAAGCTGATCCCCACCGGCGTCGACGGGCAGGCCGCCATCACGATGCTCACCACCGGCCAGGCCGGGTTCCTGATGGACGGCGTCTGGCAGATCGTCTCCGTCCTGGACTCGAAGGTGAAGTTCGACATGCGTCCGCTGCCGCGGGTCTTCGACGACGCCCCGTACGCCTGCTTCGCCGACAGCCACGCCCTGGTGCTGCCCCGGCAGCCCAAGCAGGACGACCAACGCCTCGACCTGTCGCTGGAGTTCGCCGCCTCGCTGCTGGACTCCAGCAAGCTCTGGGCCGAGGGCGGCCACATCCCCGCGTGGCTGCCGACCCAGCGCTCGGCCGCGTACCGGGAGCTGACGCCCCAGTCCCACTACACCGAGGCCGCCGAGGGGGCCGCGTACGACCCCGTCGCCTGGTACGGCGGCGCGGGCAGCAACCTCCAGAACAACGTGGGCGACGCGGTCACCGCCGCGCTCACCGGCCGGTCGGGCCCGCGCGCCGCCGCGGCCCGGGTCCGCAGCGAGCTGCGCAGGCTCGCGGACGTCGAGTCCCCGATCTGAACCCCGCCGCCGACACCCCCTCGAACGAAAGGCACCCCCGTGGCGAGTACAGCCGGCACCGGCGCCCTCACCCCCGAACGGTCAGGCCGCGGCGCCGCCCGCGGCCGGCTCGCGGGCCCGGCCCTGATCGCGCCGTTCGCGCTCTTCTACATCGTCTTCCTGGTCGGCCCGCTCATCTACACCTTCGTCGCGGGCTTCTTCAACGGCAGCCTGCTGCGGGGCGGCTTCGGCAGTTGGGTCGGCTTCACCAACTACGCGGACGTGCTCGGCGACTCCGAGTTCTGGCGCACGCTGAAGCACACGCTGTGGTTCACGGTGCTCACCACCATCCCGCTGGTGCTGCTGGCGCTGCTGCTCGCGATCCTCGCCGACCGGTTCGTACGCGGCCGGTGGTTCATCCGCTTCGCCTTCTTCGCGCCGTACGTGATCCCGTCCGCGTCGGTCTCGCTGATCTTCATGTGGGGCGTGCTCGCCGACCAGGTGGGGCTCGCCCAGGACTGGCTGAAGGCGCTCGGCGTGGACTCGCCGCCGTCCTGGCTGGGCGACCCGAGCTGGACGATGTGGTCGATCGCCGGCGTCACCGTCTGGTGGACCATCGGCTTCAACTTCGTGCTCTACCTCGCCGGTCTCCAGGAGATCCCGCGGGACGTGCACGAGGCCGCCGCCATGGACGGCGCCGGGCCCTGGCAGCGGATCCGGTACGTGATCGTCCCCATGCTGGGGCGGACGACGACGCTGGTCACGGTCCTCCAGATCGTCGCCTCGCTGAAGGTCTTCGACCAGATCTACATGATGACCAGCGGCGGCCCCGACGGCTCCACCCGGCCGACGCTCCAGTACATCGTCGACACCGGCTTCACCGACGGCCGCACCGGCTACGCCTCGGTCGTCTCCCTCTTCCTCTTCCTCGTCATCCTGCTGATCTCCCTGGTCTGGTTCTTCCTCGTCCGCCGGGCAGAGAAGGAGAGCTGAGCCATGGCCCACACCAAAGAAGGCCCCGCCGCCACCGCCGCCGCGCCCGCCGGCGCGGACGCCGCCACCGCGCCCCGGCGCGGCTACGACGCCGAGAAGCTCTTCAACCGCGTCGCGCTCGGCGTCCTGGTCGCCTTCGCCCTGCTGTGGCTGGTGCCGCTGCTGTTCGCGACGGCGATATCCATCCGGCCGGCCGAGGAGATAGCCGTCGACCCGGCGTCCTGGTTCACCTCGAACCCCACCTTCGCGGCGTACGAGGACCTCTTCGACAAGGGCAAGCTGCCCTACTGGTACGCCAACAGCTTCATCGTCTCGCTGCTGACCACGGTGCTCACCGTCGTGACCGCCTCGCTCGCCGCCTTCGGCCTCTCCCAGGTGCGCTTCCGCTTCCGCCGCGGGGTGTTCCTGCTGCTGCTCGCCGGGATCATGGTCCCGATGCAGGTGCTGATGATCCCGCAGTTCCTGGCGCTCCAGGAGGTGGGCCTGCTCAACACGTACTGGGGCGTGGTGCTGCCGCAGGTGCCGAACGTGGTCGCCGTCTTCGTCTTCAAGCAGTTCTTCGACGGCATCCCCAGGGAGCTGATCGAGGCCGCGCGCGCCGACGGCGCCGGCTGGCTGCGCACGTACTGGCAGATCGTGATGCCCGTCTCGCGGCCCGCCGTCTCGGCCGTGACGATCTTCGTCTTCGTGCAGGTGTGGAACAACTTCCTGTGGCCGCTGCTGGTGGTCACCGACCCGGAGATGATGACGCTGCCCGTCGGGCTCAACTCCGTACAGGACGCCTTCGGCATCCCGTACGCGCAGCTCATGGCCTCCGCCGTGCTGGGCGCCATCCCGCTGCTCGTCGTCTTCTCGCTCTTCCAGCGCCGCATCGTCGAGGGCATCGCCGGTACGGGCCTGAAGTAGGCCCGCGGCCCCCACGGCAACGCACCACCCCACCATCCCCGGAGAAAGGCACCGCATGCCGCACACCGCCAGGTTCACCGTCGACCCCGAGTTCGTCATCGGCGAGGTGGACCCGCGCCTGTACGGAACGTTCGTCGAGCACATGGGCCGCTGCGTCTACACCGGGATCTACGAGCCCGACCACCCCACCGCCGACGCCGCCGGCTTCCGCGGCGACGTCGCGGCGCTCGTCCGCGAGCTGGGCACCGGCCTGGTCCGCTACCCCGGCGGCAACTTCGTCTCCGGCTACCACTGGGAGGACGGCGTCGGGCCGGTGGCCGACCGGCCGCGCCGGCTCGACCTCGCCTGGCGGTCGGTGGAGACCAACGAGGTCGGCACGAACGAGTTCCTGACCTGGGCCCGGGGCCTGGGCGTGGAGCCGATGATGGCCGTCAACCTCGGCACCCGCGGCATCGACGCCGCCCGCGCGCTCGTCGAGTACTGCAACCACCCCGGCGGCACCGCCTGGTCCGACCTGCGGATCGCGCACGGCGTCGCCGAGCCGCACGGCGTGCGGCTGTGGTGCCTGGGCAACGAGATGGACGGCCCCTGGCAGACCGGGCACAAGTCGGCGCGCGAGTACGGGCGGCTCGCGGCCGAGGCGGGCAAGGCCATGCACCAGGTCGACCCGTCGATCGAGCTCGTCGCCTGCGGCAGCTCCAACGCCCGGATGCCGACCTTCGGCACCTGGGAGCGCGAGGTGCTGGAGGAGACCTACGACGAGGTCGACTACCTGTCGCTGCACGCCTACTACGAGGAACTGGACGGCGACCGGGCGAGCTTCCTCGCCTCCGGCGCGCACATGGACCAGTACATCTCCGACGTGGTCTCCACCGCGGACCACGTCCGCGCCGTGCGGCGGGCGGACAAGCGGATCCGGCTCTCCTTCGACGAGTGGAACGTCTGGTACGCCGCCCGCTTCCCCGGCGAACGGAACCTGGCCACCGCCCGGACGCCGCGGCTGATCGAGGACACGTACTCGGTGACCGACGCCGCCGTCGTGGGCTCCCTGCTCATCACCCTGCTCCGGCACGCCGACCGGGTCGCCGTGGCGTGCCTGGCGCAACTCGTCAACGTCATCGCGCCGATCCGCAGCGAGCCCGGCGGGCCGGCGTGGCGGCAGACGGTCTTCCACCCCTTCGCGCAGGCCGCCCGGTTCGCGCGCGGCACGGTGCTGCGCACCGCGCCGGGCCGTACGGACTCGCGCGTGCAGACCCCGCGGCACGGCGACGTCCCCGCGCTCGACCACGTGGTGACGTACGACGAGGAGAGCGGCGACCTGACGATCCTGGCCGTCAACCGGGCCCAGGACGAGCCGCTGCGGCTCTCCGTCGCGCTGCGCGGATTCGGCGGGGACGCCTACGCGGTGCTCGAACATCTGGTCCTCGCCGACGACGACCCCGACGCGGCGAACACCGAGGCGGACCCGGGGCGGGTGCTGCCGCGGTCCGTCGGCACCGCCCGGATCAACGCATCCGGCGAGCTGGAGGCCGAACTGCCGTGCGTATCCTGGAACGTGCTGCGGCTGCGGAAACGGGGTGCGTGACCACGCACGGTAGGCAATCGAAACTGCCGTAAAACTCCGTACATCCCTCGGCCCCTCTCGGGAGTCGTACGTCGTGACCCGCACAGCGGTGCCGACCTGGTGTGAAGCTCACTACACCTAAGGCCCTTTTTGCATGAACAGTGGTCGTTCTACGCAAATCTGGCCTAAAGTTCCGGGAGCGAAAGGTGCGCGTCGACCAGGGGAGGATCGCGTGCGCCTCATCAGTCGCGATGTGCCAGGGGGGAACATGCGGCGTATCGGAGTAGCCGATACCGGGATCATGACGGCGGAGCCGAGACGCGGGACCCGCGTCCGCTCCGCCGCGGCCAAGCCGGCGTGGTATCTGCCGGCCGCCCTCGTCACCGACGCGGCGGGGATCGCCGTCCCCGTCGTGCTCGTCTTCGTCACGACCCGGCAGCCGTATCCGGCGCTCTGCGCCGCGCTGGCCGCCGGGGGCTGGCTCGCCGTACGGGCCGCGCGGCGCCGCTACTCCGCGCGGCAGCTCGGCGAGTCGGGCGCGGTGGTGCCGCTGCTCCAGGACTGGCTCCTGCTCTTCGGCGTCCTCGCGGTCGTCCGCGCGTTCATCGCCGACAGCGCCGCCGAACCGCAGCCGGCGCTGCTCGCGCTGCTGCCCGGGCTGGTGCTGACCGTCATCGCCGCCAAGCTGCTCCACCACCATCTCGTCGCGTCCCGGCGGGAGGGCCTGGCGGTACGGCGCGTGCTGGTGGTCGCCGAACCGGCGACCGCCGACCACGTCGTCGGCCAGCTCGCCGCGCGCACCGACCACGAGTACATCGTCGTCGGCGTCGTCCCGGTCGGCGAGGCCCCGCTGTCCTGCGGCGCCCCGGAGGCCGCCCGGCTGGGCCCGGTGGCCTCGGACCGGGCGGACTGGGACGCCCAGGCGGTGCTGGCCGCCGCCGCGGAGCACGGCGCCGAGCTGGTGCTGACCGCCCCCGGACCGCTGCTGCCCGCGGCCCGGCTGCGGCAGTTGGCGTGGGCGCTGCACGACGCTGGGCTGCCGCTGGCCGTGCTGCCGGGCATCGCCGAGGTCGCCGAGCGGCGGATGCGGCTGTCGGTGGTGGCGGGCCTGACGCTGCTGCACATCGCGCCGCCGCTGCGCCGCGGCGCGCAGCCGACGCTGAAGGCGGCGAGCGACCGCGTGCTCGCGGCCGTCGGCATCGCGCTGCTGGCGCCGGTGTTCGCGGTGATCGCGGCGGCGGTGAAGTTCACCTCGCCGGGACCGGTGTTCCACAAGCACACCCGCCTCGGCCGCGGCGGCGCGCCGTTCACCATGTGGAAGTTCCGCAGCATGGTGCAGGACGCGGAACAGCGGAAGGCCGCGCTTTCCGTGGTCAACGAGCACGACGGCAGCCCGATCTTCAAGATCCGCCGCGACCCGCGGGTCACCCGCGTCGGCGAGGTGCTGCGCCGCAGCTCGCTCGACGAACTGCCGCAGTTGTTCAACGTGCTGCGCGGCGAGATGTCCCTCGTGGGCCCGCGCCCGCCGCTGCCCGAGGAGGTCGCCCGCTACAGCGACACCGAGCTGCGCCGCCTCGCGGTGAAGCCGGGGATGACCGGGCTGTGGCAGGTCAGCGGGCGCTCGGACCTCACCTGGGACGAGACGATCGCGCTGGACCTGCACTACGTCGAGAACTGGTCCTTCGCCCACGACATGGACGTGATGGCCCGCACCCTGCGCGCGGTCGTCGACGGCCGGGGGGCGTATTGACACACGGAACCACCGACCGCACCGCGCGCCGGACCGGCCCTTCGGGGCCGGCCGGCGCGGCGGTGCCCCCGCGCCGGTCAGGCGCCCACGGCCGCCGTGCTGCGCCAGCTCTCGTAGACCGACGCGATGCCGTCGCGCAGCGCGATCTGCGGGCGCCAGCCCAGCTCCGTGATGCGGGAGACGTCCAGCAGCTTGCGCGGGGTGCCGTCCGGGCGGGTCGCGTCGAAGGCGATACGGCCCGGGTAGCCGACGACGTCCCGTACGGTCTCGGCCAGTTCGCGGATCGTCAGGTCCGCGCCGCAGCCGACGTTGACCGGGGCGTCGGCGTCGTAGCCGCGCAGCAGCGCAAGGCACGCCGCCGCCAGGTCGTCCACGTGCAGGAACTCCCGGCGCGGCGTTCCGGTGCCCCAGAGCACGACCTCCTCGGCGCCGCTCTCGCGCGCCTCGTGGAAGCGGCGGATGAGGGCCGGCAGGACGTGGCTGGTCTCCAGGTCGAAGTTGTCGCCGGGGCCGTAGAGGTTCGTCGGCATCGCCGAGATGTAGGCCGCGCCGTACTGCCTGCGGTAGGCCTGCACCTGCTCGATGCCGGCGATCTTCGCCAGCGCGTAAGCCTGGTTCGTCGGCTCCAGCGGGCCGGTCAGCAGCGAGTCCTCGCGGATCGGCTGGTCGGCGAGCTTGGGATAGATGCACGAGGAGCCGAGGAAGAGCAGCCGGCCCACGCCCGCGGCGTGGCTGCCGGCGATGACGCTGAGCTGGATGCGCAGGTTGTCCTCCAGGAACTGCACCGGGAAGCGGCTGTTGGCCATGATGCCGCCGACCCTGGCCGCCGCCAGCACCACCGCGTCGGGCCGGGCCCCGGCCAGCCAGGCCGCGGTCCGCTCGGCGTCGCGCAGGTCGAGTGCGTCGCGGGTGCGGGTGAGCACGTCGTAGCCGTCGGCGGTCAGCCGGCGGGCGACGGCGGAGCCGACCAGCCCGCGGTGGCCCGCGACGAAGACGCGCGCGCCGGGCGGGAGAAACACCCGGGCGGCGGGCGGGAGATCGCCGTTGGCGGGCGGGGACAGGTCGTTCGATGGCGTCATAAGTACGAATTCTGCCATCCGGCGGAATGATCAGAGGG
Organism: Streptomyces sp. 184; assembly: GCF_045781775.1. NCBI lineage: Bacteria > Bacillati > Actinomycetota > Actinomycetes > Kitasatosporales > Streptomycetaceae > Streptomyces > Streptomyces sp. 184. Next base: position 5,933,568 of record NZ_CP123230.1, read on the forward strand.
AAGGGACCCATGGGCAAGACGGCCCTCATCACCGGCGTCACCGGCCAGGACGGCTCGTACCTCGCCGAACTGCTGCTCGCCAAGGGCTACACGGTGCACGGCCTCGTGCGGCGCTCGTCGTCGTTCAACACCGAGCGCATCGACCACATCTACGAGGAGCCGCAGGACCCCGGCCGCCGGCTGGTGCTGCACCACGCGGACCTCACGGACGGCGTCGCGCTGGTGAACCTGCTGCGCGACCTGGCGCCCGACGAGGTCTACAACCTCGGCGCCCAGTCGCACGTCCGGGTCTCCTTCGACGCCCCGCTGTACACCGCGGACGTCACCGGCCTCGGCTCCATGCGGCTGCTGGAGGCGGTACGCGCCGCGGGCATCGACACCCGGCTCTACCAGGCGTCGTCCTCGGAGATGTTCGGCTCCGCCCCGCCGCCGCAGAACGAGGGCACCCCCTTCCACCCGCGCAGCCCGTACGGCTGCGCCAAGGTCTTCGGCTACTGGTCGACGGTGAACTACCGGGAGGCGTACGGCCTCTTCGCGGTCAACGGCATCCTGTTCAACCACGAGTCGCCGCGCCGCGGCGAGACCTTCGTCACCCGGAAGATCACCCGCGCCGTCGCCCGGATCAAGGCGGGCCTCCAGGACCGCCTCTACATGGGCAACCTCGACGCGGTACGGGACTGGGGCTACGCCCCGGAGTACGTCGAGGCGATGTGGCTGATGCTCCAGCGCGACGTGCCGGACGACTACGTGGTCGCCACCGGGGAGGCGGGCAGCGTCCGCCAGTTCCTGGAGGCCGCGTTCACCACCGCGGGGCTCGACTACACGGAGTACGTGCGCTTCGACCCCAAGTACGAGCGGCCCAGCGAGGTCGACGCACTCATCGGAGACGCCACGAAGGCAGGCGATCTGCTCGGCTGGAAGCCGCAGGTCAAGTGGCCCGAGCTGGCCCGGATCATGGTGGAGGCGGACATCGAGGCGCTCGACGCCGAACTGGCCGGCGCCACCGTCAGGATCGACAGGTAACACGGATATTCTCTCCCCGGACTCGCGACGCGCGGCCGCAGGGGACGACGGCCCAGGGGGGCACATGCACAAGCACAGAAAAACGCGGAAGTGGGGAGCGCTCGGCGCGGCCCTGGCCGTGGCGACCGGCACGCTCGTGACGGCCGGCATCACCTACTCCTCGCCCGAGGCCGAGGCGGTGACACCGCCTGTGGCCATGACCGCCGACGACCTGTCGACCTGGCAGACCAACGGCGTGGTGTGGTCCATGGCCGAGTCGAACGGCGTGGTCTTCGCCGGCGGTACGTTCTCCGCCATCCGCCCGCCCGGCGCGGCGGCCGGCACCAGCGAGAAGAAGGTCGCGAACTTCGCCGCCTTCAACGCGGCGACCGGTGAGCCGACGAACTGCAAGCTCGACTTCACCATCGGCTCCGGCACCGCCACCGTACGCGCGCTGACCGTCTCCCCCGACGGCAAGACGCTCTACGCGGGCGGCGAGTTCGGCACCGTCAACGGCACCTCGCGCAGCCGCGTCGCGGCCATCGACATCGCCTCGTGCACCGTGAAGAGCGGCTTCAACGCCGGCGCGGTCTCCGCCCGGGTCTACGGGCTGGACGCCGCGGCGAGCGGCCGGCTTTACCTGGCCGGCGACTTCAAGACCGTCCGCGGCCAGAGCCGGGTGAAGTTCGCCGCGGTCAACGCGAGCACCGGCGCGCTGAACTCGTGGAAGGCCAACGCGGGCCCGGACCGGGCCGGCCGGGTCATCGAGGAGACCCCGGACGGCCAGCACGTGGTCGTCGGCGGCGACTTCAACGGGCTCAACGGCGACAGCACCGTGCACGGCCTGGGCGTCGTCCGCGCCGACACCGGTGCGACCGTACGGGCCTTCAAGGGCGTCAGCAACAACTCGAACAACCCGTACGAGCTGCACTGGAACTCCCTCGTCAAGGGCATCCACATCGACGAGTCCGGCATCTACACCGCGCACGAGGGCCACGGCGGCGGCGTCTTCGACGGCCGGCTGGCGATGAACCTCAACAGCAGCTTCACCCAGCGCTGGCGCGACACCTGCCTGGGCGCCACCCAGGACGTCACCGTCTACAAGGACGTGCTGTACAGCGTCTCGCACGCGCACAACTGCTCCAGCATGGGCCAGTTCCCGGAGCTGAACGAGCGGCAGCACATGCTCGCCGAGTCCGTGGACAACCCCAAGCCGCTGCTGTCCTGGTTCCCCGACACCGACGACGGCCCGTCCGGCACCGAGCAGATCGGTCCGCGCGTGATGGTCACCTCGTCCAGCGGCGGCAAGGACTACATGTGGATCGGCGGCGAGTTCACCCGGATCCAGTCCAACGGCAACAAGCTCCAGCAGGGCCTGGTCCGCTTCGCCAACACCCCGGACTCCCGCAAGCCCGTCGCCGGCGCCACCGGCGTGACGGCGGCGAACGTCTCCGGCGGCGTGCGGCTGCGCTGGAAGGCCGGCTGGGACCGTGACGACAGCAAGCTGACGTACACGATCTACCGCAACGGCGAGGCGCTGGCGACCAAGCCGACGCTGGACTCGAACTTCTGGACGCTGCCGCAGGGCACCTTCACCGACACCGAGGTCAAGCCCGGCACGACGTACAGCTACCAGATCACCGCGAGCGACGCCGTCGGCAACACCACCGCCAAGTCCGCGGCGGTGACGGTGACCACGCCGGGCACGCCGGCGGAGACCACCGTCGAGCGCACCGCGACCGCGGACGCCTACGTCAACGGCTCGGCGGCGAGCACCAACTACGGGGGCCACAACCAGCTCCTGGTCAGGAAGACCTCCCCGTACCTCAGCTACCTGCGGTTCTCGCTGCCCGAGGCGCCGAGCGGGATGACGCTGAAGTCCGCGAAGCTGACGCTGCGCACCACCAACGACGCCAGCGCCGGCACCCCGGACACCGTCAGCGTGCAGCCGGTCACAGGCGCCTGGTCGGAGCCGGAGGTGACGTACGGAACCCGGCCGGCGCTCTCGTCGACCGTGCTGGGCAAGTTCACCGGCGCCACGGAGCTGGACACCGACTACACCGCGTCGCTGTCCGCCGCCCAGTTGGCCGGCTCGCTCGGCGACACCCTGGACGTGGCGCTGACCAGCGACGGCACCGACGCCTGGTGGGTGCGGGCGCGCGAGACCTCGTACGCCCCGAAGCTCACGCTGACGTTCGGAGCGGGCTGATGTCCGCCCGTACGACGGGCAGGGCCCGCGGCACGCGCCTCTCGCGCACCGCGCTCGCGACGGTGGCCGCCGCGGCGGCCGCCGTCCTGGCCCTGGCCGGGTGCAGCGGCGGCGACGACGGGGACGACGCCGCCAAGGCGCCGGCGTCCCAGCAGGAGGGCGACCGCGCTGGCAAGGACCCCGGTCCCGAGGCGCAGGAGAAGGCCGACGACACCGGGAAGGTGCCGGAGGAGGAGCTGGCGCCCGCCGAGGGCGAGTTCTCCGAGAAGGAGAAGACGTACCTGAAGGACCGGGTGCCCGAGGGGGTGGACCCGGCGGCGATCCTGGAGGCGGGCGAGGAGGCCTGCGCCAAGATCGAGAGTGCGGCGGCGACCGACGAGAAGCTGGCCCAGCAGGCCATCCGCTCGGGTGACATCGCCAACGCCGAGGACGCGGTGCACACCCTGTGCCCGCAGTACGAAGACCTGCTGTAGGAGTTCGGCTTGAAGAGACTGCCCATCGTCGTCGCGATACCGACCAAGAACGAGGCCGAGAACATCGCGACGACGGTGCGGTCCGTCATCGACCACTTCGAGGCCGTGGTGGTGGTCGACTCGGACAGCACGGACGACACCCGCGCCCTCGCGGCGGACCAGGGCGCCGAGATCGTCCCGTACACCTGGGACGGCAAGTACCCGAAGAAGAAGCAGTGGTGCCTGGACCACATCCATCCCGAGCTGGACTGGATGCTGTTCGTCGACGGCGACGAGACGCCGAGCCCGGAGCTGATCGCCGAGCTGCACCGCATCTTCGACCCGGCGGCCGACGGGTCGGTCAAGGTGGCGCCGGCCGCGTTCGACATCCCGCTGGGCTACTGGTTCGCGGGCAAGCGGCTGCGGCACGGCTACACCATCGTCAAGCGCGCCCTGATGGACCGCACCCGGGTCCGCTTCCCGGAGCTGGGCGACCTGGACGCGCCGGGCATGGGCGAGCAGGAGGGGCACTACCAGCCGCTCGCCGACGGGCCCGTGGTGCGGCTGAACGCCACGATCGAGCACGAGGACCTGGACCCGGTGCGCACCTGGTTCGAGCGGCACAACCGCTACTCGGACTGGGAGGCGTGGCTGGAGCTGCACCCGGAGGTGCGGGAGGAGATCCGGCAGGCCAAGACGCGGCAGGGGCAGCTCTTCCACCGGGCGCCGCTGAAGCCGCTGGTGTCGTTCGCGTACGCCTACGTGTACAAGCGGGGCTTCCTCGACGGCCGGGCCGGGCTGGACTACGCGCTGGCGATGAGCTTCTACCGCTGGCAGATCGGGCTGAAGACCCGGGAGGAGAGCGGGTAGCCGCACGACGCGGTACGACGTGAACGGGCGGCCGGCTCCGGCCGCCCGTTTCGCGTCTGCGCCTGCGCCTGCGTTCGCGTCAGCGTTCGTGTCAGCGGCGCACCTCGTCGTAGACGCCCAGCAGGGTGTCCACGACGCCGTCGATGGCGAACCGGTCGTTGACGAGCCCCCAGGCGGCCCGCGACGCCTCCTCGTTGGCGGCGGGGTCGAGCAGCTCCAGCACGGCCTGGCCGACCAGCGGGCCGTTGTCGGTGTCGGCGCGGCTGTCGAGGACCCGGCCCGCGCCGGCCTCCGCCACGTCGGGGCCGAGGCCGCAGGTGCGGGTGATCACCACGGGGACGCCGACCGACATGGCCTCCAGTACGGAGACGGGGAACGGCTCGACCACGGACGGCAGGACGTAGACGTCGGCGGAGCGGTGCCGGTCCAGAACCTCGTCGGGCGTGAGGGAGCCGACGTACGACACCGAGTCCGCCACCCCCAGTTCGGCGGCCAGCCGCATCATCGGCTCGGCCAGCGCGCCGGTGTCCGGCCCCGCGAGCACGAAGCGGGCGTCCGGGTACTTGGCGAGCACCACGGGGATCGCCCGGATGAAGTCCTCCGGCCGCTTGCGCTCCTGCACCCGCGCGACGTACACGACCGTGGGCGGCCCTGCGGTCCGCGCGGGCCTGCGCTCCTGCGGCAGCACGCCGTTGACGAGCCGGCGCGGCCGGGTCAGGGGCGTGTCCGGGACGACGGCCTGGATCTCGCCGTGCTCGAACTCCGTGAGATACAGCGTCGCGTCCGCCCCGCGCAGCGCGCGGCGCAGCCCGAGCACGTCGACGGCGCGGGCGACCGGCTTCTCGGTGGGGTCGATCATGCCGTGGGTCTGGAGCACCACCGGCACCCCGGCCTGCTGCGCGATGAGAGCGAACGGCAGCGTGATGAGGTCGCGCATCAGGTGGACGTGGACGACGTCCGCGGAGCGGACCAGGCGGCGGGCGCGGGCCAGCAGCGCGGGCGAGGTGATTCCGCTCACCTCGAACCGCGGCAGCACGTGCTTGGCCTGGTACATCCACGTGGGCACGCCGTCGATGTCGCGGGGCAGCGGGCCGTCGAAGCCGTCGCCGAGGGTGGCGATGCGCGAGTCGACGCCGCGGGCCCGCAGCCCCTTGGACAGGTTGAGCGCGACCCGCGTGGGGCCGCCGAAATCGTTCGTGGGCGTATGCAGCGTGACGACATGCAGAACTCGCAAGACGGTCCCCTCCCCGGCACCCCCCGGCACCGTACGTTTGTTCCCGGAGCCTACCCGGCGCACAACCCCGCGCCTATTTAGACTGTCTTCGGTTGCGGGACGGCTATACGGGGCGATACGGGCGGGGGCAGTTCGGACGATGGCAGACCAAGCGGACGGGCGGCGGTCCGGCGGGGGCGACGGCGAGCGCCGGGTGCCGCTCGACGAGACCGTCCAGATCCGGATGGCGCCGCTCGCCGCGAAGGCCGCGCGCCGCGCCCGCGCCGCCACGGGCGCCGGCCCGGGCCCTGACGACGGCCCCGGCACCGGCCCTGACACCGCTGACACCCGCACCCGCATCGGTACCCGCGCACGGATCCGGCGCCCGTTCACGCCGCTCGTCATCCCGAAGAGCCCCGCCCCGCGCGCCGTGCTCTCCCGGGCGCTGTCCGTCCCGCTGGTCGTCGCCCTCGTCTTCGTCCTGCCGCTGGCGGTCGCCGGCCGCTCCCAGCCCGACGTCCGCGACGCGGTGTTCTGGCTCCAGCTCGCCACCACCTGCTACGCGGGCGCACGGCTGTCCGCGATGATCCTCACCACCCGGCGGCGGCTGATCCAGGGCACGGTCTGGCTCTTCTGCTACGTCGCGATGGGCGTCGCGCCGATGGCGCAGATCGTGCTGGAGCAGACGCCGACCCCGGTGGTCGGCACCCGGGGCGACTTCACGATGGCGGTGGCGCTGGTGCTCGCCGGCTTCGTCGCGTTCGACGTCGGCGCGCTGCTGTCGCGGCACGCCTCGGAGGCGCGGGTGAGCCGCCGCCCGCGCCCGGTGGCGTCGGTCAACAAGCGCCGCCTGTACCTGCTGGTGATCGTCGCGTACGCGGGCAGCGCCCTGCTCATCGCCTCCTTCGGCGGCCCGGCCCCGTTCTTCGGCAGCCGCCAGGCGATCAGCGACGAGCTGACCGGCGGCGGCACGTCTGGCTCGCAGGTCGGCTCGGCGTTCCTGCGCGGCTTCGGTACGGTGCCTGCGCTGCTGGCGCTGCTGATGATGACGCGCTGGATGGTGATGTCGCGCCGGGCCAGGCGGCAGGCGGCCGTGGTGCTGCCGTGGGCGGGGCTCGTCCTGATCAACGGGATCGTGAACAACCCGATCTCCAACCCGCGGTACTGGTTCCTCACGGTCGCCTTCGCCCTGCTGTTCACCGCCTTCCCGCGCAGCCCGGTGGTGTACCGGGCGGCGCTCGCCGGGGGCGTCGCGATGGCGGTGCTGCTGTTCCCGTTCGCGGACAAGTTCCGCTACGACGAGGGCGGGCGGAAGCAGGCGCAGTCGGGCTCGGTGCTGGAGCCGCTGGTGATGAAGGACTACGACCAGACGGTGATGTTCGCGAACACCATCTCGTACGTGGACTCCGGCACCGGTCACACCTACGGCAAGCAACTGGCCTCGTCGGCGTTCTTCTTCGTGCCCCGGTCGGTCTGGGCGGACAAGCAGCTCGACTCGGGCGTCAAGGTGGGCACGTGGATGGGGATGACGAACGTCAACCTCTCCTCGCCGCTGTGGACGGAGCTGTGGCTCGACTTCGGGCCGCTGGGCATGGCGGGCGGGCTGCTGCTGGTGGGGTACGCGGCGGCGCGTACGGACCGGAGGTTCGCCGAGTCGGGGCACATGTCGCGGGACCCGGGGAACGTGATGGCCACGGTGGTCCCGCTGATCGCGGGCTACTCGTTCATCCTGCTGCGGGGACCGCTGCTCCAGGCGACCGGGCGGATCGGGATCGCGGTGCTGTGCCTGGCGCTGGTGACGACGTTCCGGCCCGAGGAGCACAAGCGGCTGCGCTGAGCGCCGGTCCCCCGGGGCGGGCGAACGGGGACCGCGGGGGCGGACCCCGGCCGAGTCCGGTGCCGCGTGCCGGCGGGCCGCGGGGGGCCGTAGGCTCGGGGCGTGACTGCCGAGGATGATCTCCGCGCCGGGCTCGGCCGGCTGCTCGACGGGGTGCCCGCGCGGCGCACCGCCGCGGCCGTGGACCGGCTCGTCGCCGGCTACCGCGGCGGCGGCCCCGCCCCCGCCCTGCGCGACGCGGACGACGTGGCGGCGTACGCCGCGTACCGCATGCCCGCCACCTTCCAGGCCGTACGCGCCGCGCTGGCCGCGCTGGCCGCCGCCGCGCCCGGCTGGGAGCCGGCCGGCCACCTCGACGTGGGCGGCGGGACCGGCGCCGCGGTCTGGGCGGCGGCGGCCGTCTGGCCCGACGGGCCGCGCCCGACCGTCGTCCTCGACCGGGCGGAGCCGGCGCTCGCGCTCGGCCGCGAGCTGGCGGCCGGCGCCGCCGCCGACGCGGTACGCGCCGCCGAGTGGCGCCGCCACCCCCTCGGCGCCGCCGCGGCGGTCCCGGGCCAGGGCGGGCCGGCGGGCCCCGGATGGCCGCGCGCCGGACTCGTCACCGTTTCGTACGTTCTGGGCGAGCTGCCGGAGGCGGTACGGCACGAGGTCGTCGCCGCCGCCGCGCGGGCGGCGGACGGTGCCGTGGTGGTCGTGGAGCCGGGGACGCCGGAGGGGTACCGGCGGGTGCTCGAAGCGCGGCGGCACCTGGTGGCCGACGGGTTCGAGGTGCTGGCGCCGTGTCCGCACAGCGCGGCGTGCCCCGTGGCGGGGACGCAGGACTGGTGCCACTTCGCCGCCCGGGTGCAGCGCTCCGCGCTGCACCGCCGGATCAAGGGCGGCGAACTGGGCCACGAGGACGAGAAGTTCGCGTACGTGGCGGCGGCGCGGATCCCCGCCGCGGCGCCGGCCGCGGCGCGCGTCGTACGGCATCCGCAGCTCCGCAAGGGCCAGGTGCTGCTGGAGCTGTGCACGGCCGGCGAGGGGCTGGCCCGTACGACCGTCTCCAAGCGCCAGGGGCCCCGCTACCGCGCCGCCCGGGACGTGCGCTGGGGCGATGCGTGGCCGCCGCCGGAGGACGGCGGCCACGACCTGTCGTAGCGCGGCGGCGGTCAGCCGCGCAGCTCCAGCGTGCAGCACTTCACGCTGCCGCCGCCCTTGAGCAGCTCCGTCAGATCCATCGGGATCGGCTCGAAGCCGCGCGCCCGCAGCGGCGCGACCAGCCCGGCCGCCGCCTGCGGCAGCAGCACGTGGCGGCCGTCGCTGACGGCGTTGAGGCCCAGCGCGAGCGCGTCCTCCTCCCCCGCCAGGACGGCGTCGGGGAAGAGCCGGGCGAGGACGTCGCGGCTGCCCGGCGAGAAGGCGGCCGGGTAGTACATGACGTCGGTGTCGGTGGAGTCGTCCAGGACGCACAGCGCGGTGTCGAGGTGGTAGAAGCGCGGGTCGACCAGGTCGAGGCCGATGACCGGGCGGCCCAGGTACTCCTGCGCCTCGGCGTGCGACTCGGGGCTGCTGCGGAAGCCGCGGCCCGCGAGGATCCAGGAGCGGGTGACGGCGAAGTCGCCCTCGCCCTCGTTGACGTGCTCCGGCAGGTGGTAGTCGGCGAAGCCGTGCGCGCGGAACCAGCGGCGCTGGGCGGCGGCCTCGCCGCTGCGCTGCGGGTACGCGAAGCGCGCGCCCAGCACGCGGCCGTCGACGACGAGCGCGCCGTTGGCGGCGAAGACCATGTCCGGCAGGGCGGGGTCGGGCGCCAGCAGCTCGACGGTGTGGCCGAGGGAGCGCTGACGGACGACGAGGTCCTCCCACTGCGCGAGCGCGAGCTGGAGGTCGACGGGTTTGGCGGGATCCATCCACGGGTTGATGGAGTACGTGACGGCGAAGTGTGCCGGTGGGCACATCAGATACCGGCGCGCCGAGGCTGTGCGCAACAACGAGGGCTCCTCACTGCTGACGTCCAAGCGCCGGCCCGCGGATCGCGCGCGCCGACGCACGTAACCGAATGGTGCCTGGTGAAGGGCCGCGCGCGCAGCAGTGCGGCACGGGTGGCCGGGGACGTGCCGCGGGACGCGGTCACGCGCACGGGCCGCGCGGCCAGCCAAAGGGGCATTTAGCGCGATACGCACAGGTGAGCGGTGGTCACGTTTTCATCGCGCACGGCGCCGCGCGGGCGCCGTCCCCGGCGCCCGGGAGCGGGCGCATCGGCGCAGGTCCGGGCGTACGGGCCGGCGCGCGGCCGGCGACCGGGGCGGAGCGCGGCGCCTCGGTACCGGAGGGCGGCCCGCGGACCGGATGGCATACCGTGGCACAGTATCGGCCCACGGGCACCCGCTCCGGTGGCAGCATGAGGAGCGGATCCCGCCAGGGACGACGGGCCGAGGTGAGGGGACGTATGGCACGGGTACGCAGGCTTCCGCAGTGGCTTCCCGGCACCCGCCGCGGCCGGGCGCGCGGCAGTGCCGCCGCGGCGGAGCGCCTGGAGGCGGCCGCCGCGGAGCGCAGGGAACTGCTGCTCGCCGCCGCCGACGCGGGCCTGCCGCTGGCGCCCGCCGCGTACCCGGAGGGCTACGGCTGCTCCTGCGACCGCATCGGCTGTCCGTCCCCCGGCCGCCATCCCGTCTCCTTCGCCTGGCAGACCCAGGCCAGCGCCGACGCGCAGCGCGTCGAGCGGTGGCTCGCCGCCCAGCCGGAGGCCAACTTCATCACCGCCACGGGCCGCAGCCACGACGTGCTCGACGTGCCGCAGGAGGCGGGCACGCGGGCGCTGGCGCGGCTGGAGTCGGAGGACGTGGCGGTCGGGCCGGTGGCGGTCATCCCGGAGGCGCCGGGGCCGGGCCGGATGCTGTTCTTCACCTCCACCCGCGGCACGCCCGAGGACGAGGACGAGTGGTGGCCGTGCGAGCTGGACTGCCGCCCCGAGACCATGGACGAGCACCCGGGGCTGCGCTGGCACTGCCGCGGCAGCTACGTGCTGGTGCCGCCGGCGCGGCTGCCGGACGTCGACGGCGTGACGTGGCTGCGCGGCCCCGAGCACCCGCTGCCCGACCCGCTGACGCTGCTGGAGGCGCTGACCGACGCCTGCGCGGCGTACGCGGGCGCGGAGCGGGAGCGCGAGGCGGCCTGGCCGCTGGGCTGAGCCCCCGCGCCGGGCCGTGCGCCCGTCCGCGTGCGGTACGGCGCCCCGCCGCTCAGCTCCCCTCGGCTCCCACCAGCCCTTCCAGGCGGTTGTAGAAGACGATCCCGTCGCCCTTGTCGTCGCGCGGCGGCACCACCACCGCCTGCTGCGAGACCCGCTCCATCGTCAGCGACTTCTTCGGCGTGCCCTTCATCAGCGGGCCGGCCGCCGGCGGCACCTCGACCTCGCGGCCCTGGGCCACCGTCTGCTTGACGAAGTGCCTGCTGCTGAAGAGCACCAGCGCCCCGCCGTCGGCCAGCCGCAGCCCGACCGGCGGGTACTCGGGGGTGGCCTCGTCGACGTACTGCGTGACGTACTCGGGCGTGCGCCGGTACTGCTCGCGCGCGCCGACCCGGTCGGAGGTGTGCTGGCCCGGCGCGAAGTCGTCGCCCGAGCCGTCCTTCAGATACGCCGCGTACGTCTTGCCCAGCTGCGCGGGCGCGACGGTCAGTCCCGCGGACGCGCCGAGCGGCACCCGGCGGACGTGGCCGTCGCCGTCCTCGGCGAACTCGCCGATGTCGGCCCGCTCGGAGTCGTCGAGCAGCGACAGGTGGGTGGCGTGCCAGCGGGCATCCGGGCCCTCCTTGACGAAGACCAGGAACCAGCGCAGGTCGTTGCGGTTGGACAGGGTGTCGGCGACGAACCACCGCGGCCAGCCGCGCTGCTGGGGGATCAGGAAGCGGGTGTCGCTGAACTCCAGCGGCTCGTAGTCGGGGTTGCCCTCCGGGTAGTCCTCCTTGCGGACCTTCAGGCCCGCCTGGTCGATCTCGCGGAGCCCGCCGGCCTCGATACGGGAGTTGACGTCGAGGTCGTAGTCCTCGTTGGCCTTGTTGTTCTGCTCCCCGAACCGGTCGAGGACGCGGCCCGCCTCGCCCTTGGTCACGGCCGGCTGGAGCACCTCCTCGCCGTGGACCGTGACGCACCCGGTGAGCGTCAGCAGCGTCGCCGCCAGCAACGGCACCGCGGCGACGGTCACCCGGAAGCGGCGTATCGGCATGATCTTTTTCTCCGACTCCTGCGCGGGGCCTGGGAACGGCGACACCATACCCGGGTCCGCGGGCGGGCACCGGGCCGGGACCGGATCCGCCCCGGCGGGCGGTGCGGCGGGCGGCGGGGCGGGCAGTGATTCGGCTCTCATTCGCGTCTGCGGGGCGAAAACCCTTCCCCGGGGCGGGTGCGAGCGATCATCATGCTGCGCATGACATTCGGGGCAGCACTGAGCGAGTTGCGCAAAGCTCAGAAAACGGCGAAGGGCGTCTCGCTCTACTCGCGCTACGTCAACCGGCCGCTGGGGCGGGTGTTCGCGGCGGGCGCGTACGTCCTGGGGCTGCGGCCGAACCACGTGACGCTGCTCAGCGCGGCGGTCACGAGCGGCGGGATCGCCACCGTCGCACTGGTACGCCCCGGCTGGGGGCCGGCCCTCGCGGTGTACGCGCTGCTCGTCGTCGGCTTCGCCCTCGACTCGGCCGACGGCCAGTTGGCGCGGCTGCGCCGGGAGTCGAGCGCCGCCGGCGAGTGGCTGGACCACGTCGTCGACTGCGCGAAGGTCACCGCGGTGCACGCCGCCGTCCTCGTCTCGTTCTACCGCTTCTTCGACCTGTCCTCGGACGCCTGGCTGCTGCTGCCGCTCGGCTTCCAGCTCGCCGCCGTGCTGATCTTCTGCGGCGGGCTGCTGGCCGACAAGCTCAAGCCGAAGCCGGCGCCCCTCCCGGACGGGACCCCGGCGCTCGCGCCCCCGCCGCCTTCGCGGCTGCGCGCGGTGGCGCTGCTGCCCGTCGACTACGGGGTTTTCTGCCTGGTGTTCCTGCTGCTGGGCAGCGAAAGCGCGTTTCTCGCCGGCTATACGGCCCTGGCCGCGGCGGCGGCGCTGTTCCTCGTCGCGTTTATGGCGAAATGGTTCCGGGAGCTGTCTGCGGCGAGCTGACCGGCGCCTCGCCGCGCGGGCCGCGGCCGGCAAGGGCGTCGAGCGCGCGGCGCAGTTGCGTACTCGACGTGTGCACGGTGTAGGGGAAATACACCACTTCCACGCCCACCGACCGGAAGTCGGCCTCCAGCTTGTCGCCCTTGGGCGTGCCCCGCCAGTCGTCGCCCTTGAAGATCACGTCGAAGCGGACCTGCTGCCAGGTCTCCAGCTTGTCGGGCACGGTCTCGACGAACGCGGCGTCCACGTGCCGGATGCTGCGGATGATCTCCAGCCGCTCGACCAGCGGCACCACCGGGGCACGGCCCTTCGCCAACTGCGCCATCTCGTCGGAGACGACCCCGGCGACGAGATAGTCGCAGCGGCTCCGGGCGTGCCGGAGGATGTTCAAGTGCCCGACGTGAAAGAGGTCGTAGACCCCAGGTGCATAGCCGACCGTGTGCGCCACGGCACCCCCCAAGTATTCCCCCTGATAGTGGCGCAACCCCCGGCGCGCCAGGAGTGTCAACCATAACGGGCACGTGCGGATAAGGTGCAACCCGGGCTTCGGGAAGGCAAACGAGGGATGGCATGGTGACGCGGGTACTGCTGGTTTCGACCAACTATGCGCCGGAACAGGCAGGAATCGGCCCATATGCGACACAGATCGCGGAGCACTGGGCCGGGACCGGTCGTGCCGAGGTGCATGTGCTGGCCGGGATGCCGCACTACCCGAACTGGCGCGTCGCCGACGACTACCGCGGCGTGTGGCGCACGGAGGAGGAGCGGGCCGGCGTCCGCCTGCACCGCCGCCGCCACTCCGTACCCGCGCGGCAGACCGCCGTGCGGCGCGCGCTGTACGAGGCGTCGATCCTCGCCCACGGCGTCGTCGCGCCGCCCCGCATGGACGCCCCGGACGCGGTCGTCGCGCAGTTGCCCAGCCTGGCCGGCGGCGCGCTCGGCGCCCGCCTCGCCCGCCGCCACAAAGTGCCGTACATACCGGTCGTACAGGACCTGATGGGCGCCGCCGCCGCGCAGAGCGGCATCCGCGGCGGGGGCCGCGCCGCCGCGGCGGCCCGCGCGGTGGAGTCCCGGGTGCTGCGGCGGGCGTCGCTGGTCGGGGTGATCCACGAGACCTTCGTTCCGCGGGTGGCCGCGATGGGCGTGGACGAGAAGCTGATACGGGTCGTCCCCAACTGGTCCCACGTGACGGAACCGACCCGGCCGCGCGCCGAGATGCGCGCCCGGCTCGGGTGGCGCGACGGGCAGACGGTGCTGCTGCACTCCGGCAACATGGGCCTGAAGCAGGGCCTGGAGGTGCTCGTCGAGGCGGCCAGGACCGACCCCTCGCTGCGGGTCGTGCTGATGGGCGACGGCAACCAGCGCGAGCACCTGGCGGCGCTGGCCGCGGGGCTGCCGAACCTGGACTTCCTGCCGCCCGCGGACTCCGCGGACTTCACCGACGTGCTGGCCGCGGCGGACGTGCTGGCGGTCACCCAGCGCTCGTCGGTGCTGGACATGAGCGTGCCGTCGAAGCTCACCTCGTACTTCGCCGCGGGCCGGCCCGTGGTCGCCTCGGTCGCCGACGGCGGCGGTACGGCGGAGGAGATGCGGCGCGCGGGCGCCGGGGTGGTGGTGCCGCCGGAGGACCCGGCGGAGCTGCTGAAGGCGGTGCACGAGCTGGCCGGGGACCCGGAGGCGGCCGACGAGCTGGGCGCCAGGGGGCCGGTGTACGTACGGGAGCACCTGAGCAGCCGGGCGGGTCTGGGCCGGATCACCGCGCTGCTGGACGAGGCTCTGGAAGGGGCCCCGGCGCCGGTTGTCCACAACCGGTCGGTTTTCCACAGGCCGAAGGCGGCCGGGGAGCCGGCCCAGGAGCCTGTCCCGCATACTGAGAAGACCGGTTGAGGGGGGCCGCGACCATGTCACAGCACGTTCCGGGCGACAGCCACGCCATGCAGCCGCAGGACGAGCCCGACCTGCTGCGCGACCAGTTCCGGCAACTGCTGCGCTACCGCGGGATGATCGTCCTGGGCGTCGTCCTCGGGCTGCTCGGCGGCGGGTGGATCGCCCTCGCCTCCGGCGACGAGTACATCGCCTCCAGCGAGGTCACGCTGCGCCAGGTCAGCCTGGACCCCTTCTCCTCCGGCAGCGACGCCACGGCCATCAAGGAGAACATCGGCACCGAGCGGCAGACCGCCGCGAGCAACGCGGTGGCCAAGGTCGTCGCCGAGGACATCGGCCACCCCGAGGACGGCGAGAAGCTCCAGCACGGCCTCCAGGTCACCAACCCGCCGAACACGCTGGTGCTCCGCTTCGACTACAGCGCGGACGACGCCGAGACGGCCGCCGAGCGCTCCAACGCCTTCGCCGCCGCCTACCTCGCGTACCGCGAGGACAAGAGCAAGCGCACCATCGACAACATGGTCGAGGCGTACGACGACCAGGTCAAACCCCTGATTGCGGAGCGGGACACGCTCGACGACGAGATCGAGTCGCTCGGCGAGGGACGCGCGCTGGAGTCGGCGCTGTCCGCCCGCTCCTCGCTCAGCCAGAGCATCGGCCAGATCACCGCCGACCGCGCCAAGCTCCAGGCCCTCGACACCACCCCGGGGCACGTCGTGCGTAACGCCACCCCGCCCGCCGAGCCCTCCGGGCCGGGATTCCTCATGCTGCTCGGCCTCGGCGCCGCGTTCGGCGTGGGGCTCGGGCTGCTGGTCGCCTGGGTGCGGCTGGTCTTCGACCCCACGGCGCGCTCGGAGAGCGACGTCGTACGGGCCCTGCACGCCCCGGTGCTCGGCACCCTGCCGCGCACCCGCCGCCCCGGCGGGCTGCTGGCCACCGGCCGGGTCGCCGAGGAGTACCGCTCGATGGCCTTCCGGCTGGCGTACGACCAGCGCTTCGCCGACCGGCGGCGGCTGCTGGTGGTCGCGCCGCGCGGCAGCATAGACATCCCCGCCGCGGTCTCGGTCAACCTGGCCGCGTCGTTCGTGGAGATGGGGCACGAGGTGCTGCTCGTCGAGGCGGACCTGCGCACGCCGAGCCTGTCGGCGCGGCTCAGCGCCGCCGACGGGGTGCGGCCCGGCTGGGCCCGTACGCCGGCGCGCGGCGACGGCGGCTGGCCCACCGGCCTCCAGGTGCCGATCGACGCGGGCGAATCCGGCGCGTTCGACCTCATCCCCGGCACCCGCGTGCGCAACGCGGCGCGGGCGCTGACGTCCGCGCCCGCCACACAGCTCATCTCGGAGGCGGACGCGCCGGGATCGGTCGTGGTGGTGCTGGCGCCGGCCGTGCTGTCGTACGCGGACGCGCTGGCGCTCGCCGACCGGGTCGACGGCGTGCTCGTCGTCTGCGACCCGCGGCAGGTCCACCGCGAGGACCTGGCGCGCATCCGCGAGCTGATATCGGGCGCGGGCGGCACGGTGCTCGGCGCGGTGCTGCACTCGCACGGCAGCGGCGAGCCCGACGCGGGCGGGCGCGGCCGGTCCGGCAGAGGCGCCGGCCGCGGCGGCGCCCGGGGCGACGGGCGCGGCACCGAAGCGGGTTCAGGCACGGCGGCGCCGGCGCCGCCGGCCGAGGCCACGGGGGCGGACTACCCGGCCGACAGCCGGGCCGTGCGCTCCTCGCGGCGGTAGATGCGCGCCCGCTGGGCGATCGCCTCCTCCGTCGCCGACCAGGGCGTGGCGGCGCTCACGAACATCGCGGTGCTGGTGGTCGCGGCGCGGGAGTCGTCGGTGGAGGGCTTCGCGGTCTTCTCCATCGTCTACATGACGTTCACCGTCGTGCTGGGAGTGCAGAGCAGCTACGTCGGCCAGGCGCTGGTGCTGGAGCGCGAGGGCGGCAAGAAGGGGGCGGGCGCCTCGGGCGTGGGCTCCGACGCGGCCGACGACACCGCGCCGGAGGGGCCGGTCATCCCCTCCTGGGCGGAGCCCGACCCCGACGCGCCGCCCCCGCCGGTCACCGGCCTGGCCTCCGCCTGCCGGTCGGCGGTGACGTTCTCGGCGCTGTCCTCCGCCGTGGTCGGCGGGACGGCGGCGCTGCTGCTCGCGCCGGTGCCCGGCGAGCTGGCGCACGGGCTGGCCATGCTCGGGCTGGTGCTGCCCGTCGTGCTGCTGCACGACGTGCTGCGCTACTGCTTCGCCGCACTCCGGCTGCCGCACCACGCGCTCTTCGGCGACCTGCTGCGCCTCGTCGTCGCCGTCCCGGCGCTCGTGCTCCAGCCGGACGGCTCGTCCCCGGCCCGGCTCATAGCCGTGTGGGGTGCCTCCGCGCTGCCCGCGCTGCTGTTCTGCCTGGCGCTGGCCGCGTACCGGCTCCGCGGCGCCCGCGGCGACTGGCGGCGCTACTTGCGCCGGGGGCACCTCGGCCGCCGCTTCGTGGTGGAGTTCGCGGTGGGCAACGGCGCCACCCAGTTGTCGGTCATCGGCCTCGGGCTCGTCGCCAGCCAGCTCGCCGTCGGCGCGCTGCGCGGCGCCACCACCCTCTACGGGCCGATGAACGTCCTCTACAACTCCGCGACCTCCTTCGGCCCGCCGGTGATGAACCGCATCCCGAACCTGCGCAGCAAGCTCCGCTCCGCCGCCGCGCTGGCCGCCCTGCTCGCCGGCACCGCCGCCGCCTGGACGACCGTGCTCGTCCTCCTCCCCGACTCCGCGGGCCGCGAACTCCTCGGCGACACCTGGGCGTCGACGTCCGAGCTGCTGCCCGCCACCGGCAGCCAGTACGCGGGCATCGCCCTGGGCACCAGCGCGCTGCTCACGCTGCGCGTGCTGCGCCCGGAGAGCACGCTGCCTATCCAGGTCGTCTTCTCCCTGCTCTCCGTCGGCTGCATGCTCACCGGCTACGCCGCCGGCGGCGTGCTCGGCGCCGCCTGGGGCCTGTGCGCCGGCTCGGCGCTGAAGGCCGCGGCCCTGTGGCTGAAGGTCGCGGCCGTCAGCCGCTCCGTCGGCGCCGCCGCCCGCGCCGCCGGCGACCCCGGAGGGGCCACCGGCAGCGGCACCGGCGGCGGCACCCCTGGCGGGAGCGACGGCGGTCCCGTCACACCCGGTGCAGACCGGGTCTCCCGGCCTCGGTCGCATAGGAAGCCGCGGTCGCGACCGGGGCGCCCTCGGTGGTGATGTGCGGCACGACGCGGAAGTCCGCGCGGCACCGCTCGCGGTCCAGGTCGACGGTCACGTAGCCGCGGCGGCCGTCGTAGAAGCGCAGGTGCGGGTTGGCCTGCGTGAGCCGGTCGTAGTTGGCGGGCCGTTCGGCGCCGTTGCCGCCGCTGCTGACGGAGGTGGCGACGATCTCGCTGGCGACGGCGGGCGCGGCCGGGTCGGCGTAGTCGCGCTTGACGTCCATCGCGTAGTGCACGTGCACGTCGCCGGTGAGGACGACGAGGTTCTCCACCCCCGCCGCCTCGGCCGCGTCCAGGAAGCGGGTGCGGGCGGCGGTGTAGCCGTCCCAGGCGTCCATGCTGACGTTGTACGCCTCGATCGGCTCGCTGCGCCGCTCGGCCAGCACGACCTGCTGCGGCACGATGTTCCACCGCGCCCGCGAGTCGCGCCAGCCGTCCGCGAGCCAGTGCTCCTGCCGCTCGCCGAGCATCGTGCGCGCCGGGTCGTCCGCGTCCGGCCCCGGCGGGGCCCAGTTGCCGCCGTACGCCTGGTCGGTGCGGTACTGCCGGCCGTCGAGGACGTCGAACTGCGCCAGCGTGCCGTAGTGCAGCCGCCGGTACAGCCGCAGGTCGGCGCCGCGCGGGCGCTGCGGCCTGCGCAGCGGCTGGTTCTCCCAGTACGCGCGGTAGGCGGCGGCCCGGCGGACGAGGAACTCCTCGGGCGGCTGGTTGTCCTGGGAGACCGCGCCCGCGTAGTTGTTCTCGACCTCGTGGTCGTCCCAGGTGAGGATCCAGGGGTGGGCGGCCTGGGCGGCGCGCAGGTCGGCGTCGCTGCGGTAGAGGGCGTAGCGCAGCCGGTAGTCCTCCAGCGTGACGGTCTCGTGGTTGAAGACGTCCGGGAGGGTGCCTGCGGGGTAGGCGCGGCTGCCACCGGTGGTGGGGACGGCGCCCTCGTAGATCCAGTCCCCGAGGTGGAAGACGGCGTCGAGTTCCTCGTTCGCGAGGTGCTTGAAGGCGGTGTAGTAGCCGCCGGGGTAGTTCTGGCAGGCGATCACGCCGAAGCGCAGGGAGGAGTTGCGCGCGCCGTGCGGCGGGGCGGTGCTCGTACGGCCCACGGGGCTGGTCCAGCGGCCGAGCCGGAAGCGGTAGTAGTACGGGCGGCCGGGCGCGAGCCCGCCGGCCTCGGCGTGCACGGTGTGGTGGAACTCGGGGTGCGCCGGCTCCCGTCCGCGCCGTACGACGCGGCGGAAGCCCTCGTCGTGGGCGATCTCCCAGTGGACCAGGAAGGGGGCGGGCGGCATGCCGCCGTCGGGCTCGAACGCCGCGGGCGCGAGCCGGGTCCAGAGCACCACGCCGTCGGGGGTCGGGTCGCCGGAGGCGACGCCGAGGGTGAAGGGCTCCCGGCGGACCGTCCCGGGGTCGGCCGGCTCGTCCGCGCGGGCCCGCGGCAGCCCCACGGAGAAGGCGAGCGCGGCGGCGGCACCGGTGACGGTGAGGAAGCGGCGGCGGCTGACCTGCGCCGCGGCGGCACGAAAGGCGTCCTGCGGGTGAGGAGGCGTCATGCGCCGTATTGCAGTTGCTCGGGGCAACCTCTGTCCATACCCGGTGCATCGGTCAGGTGACAGAGCGTTGACGTCTAGAGCTGATTCAGGGCGATCGAACGGCCGCGCGACGGCACCATAGACTCACGGTATGGCCGAGGTGATCGCAAAAGACGGAACCTGGGAGTTCGACGGCGACCACATCCGGATCGTCCCCGGCCGCGACCGGGGGGTGCACAGGCTGCGGCAGTTGCTCGGCGAGGTCGCCGTGCCGCTGCCGGCGGTGGCGGGGATCGCGTACGAACCGGGGCGCAAGGGCGGGCTGTTGCGGCTGCGGCTGCGCGACGGCGCCTGCCCGGTACTGCGCGCGGCCGGCGGGCGGCTGCCGGAGGCGGCGAGCCCGTACCTGCTGCGCCCGGAGCGCGACCGCGGCGGGGTGGCGGAGTACTTCGCCGAGGAGGTGCGCAGGGCGCTGCTGCTGGACGGGGTGCCGGACGGGCCCGTCGAGCGCTATCTGCTGCCGGGCCCCGCGGTGCCGCTGACCGCGGCAGGTCTGGACGGCACCGCGACGTTCGACGGCGAGCAGATCCGGCTGGAGTGGAACTGGCTGGTCGAGGACGTGAAGAAGCGGGTGGGGAACCGGACGTTCCCGCTCGCCGAGCTGGCGGGCGTGGAGTGGGCGGGGGGCGCGGGCCTGGAGTCGGGGGGCCTGCGGTTCCGGCCGCACGGGACGGCGGTCTTCCTCGACCCGGAAAAGGACCCGCACACGCTGGCGCTGTGGGGCACGAAGAAGGAGACGGGCGCGGCGGTGCTGCTGGCCGCGGCGGTGACCGTACGGCTGCGGCACCCCCACGCGCCGGCCGCCGCTCCCGCGGACGGCGGGGCGGGGCGGGCGGCGCTCCCGGCGGCGGGGTCCGGAGCCGGGGCGGAGCCCGCGGACGCGGCGCCGGTGGAGTTCCGCAAGGCGGCGGGCGCGGGATCCGCGGAGGCCGCGGGGGCCGCGGAGACCACGGAGGCAGCGGTTCCGGGTGACGACCACGACGCCGTGCTGCGCCGGCTGCGCGAGCTGGGCGAGTTGCACGCCGCCGGGATACTGACGGACGAAGAATTCGCGGCAGCAAAGCGGGCAATTCTACAGCGCATGGGCGGTAACGGCTGACAACGTACGGCTCCTGGGCCGCGGTTGGTGAAAACTTGGGCCGGAATTAAACGTTCTACGCTCTTCACTCCAGCCTCACTGGCCCCAATAATCGGGCCCCATGACTATTTACGACTCGATCGGCGGGGAGACGGCGGTCTCGACCGCCGTGGACAACTTCTACGACCGAGTGCTCGACGACCCGGAGTTGAAGCCGTTCTTCGACGGCATCGACGTCCAGCGCCTCAAGCGCCACCAGCGCGCCTTCATCGGCGCCGCCCTCGGCGGCCCCGGCGCCTACAACGGCCGCGGCATGCGGAAGGCGCACGAAGGGCTCGGCATCACGCCGGCCCACTTCGAGCGGGTCGTCGACCACCTGACGGCCACCCTCGTCGGCCTCGGCGTACCGGACGAGACCGTGAAGACCATCGGCGCCACCCTGGAGCCGCTGCGGGCGGACATCGCCCAGGAGGCGTAGCCCCGGCCCGGAACTTACTCTGCCCGCATGACCGACCTCGGCGGGCTGCCGCACGTCACGCCCATGCTGGCGGTCTCCGGCAGCCTGCCGACGGCCGCCGCGGACCCCTCCTGGGGCTACGAGCTGAAGTGGGACGGCATCCGCGCCGTCGCGTACGCGCCGGGCG
This sequence comes from Streptomyces sp. 184, assembly GCF_045781775.1. Classification (NCBI taxonomy): domain Bacteria; kingdom Bacillati; phylum Actinomycetota; class Actinomycetes; order Kitasatosporales; family Streptomycetaceae; genus Streptomyces; species Streptomyces sp. 184. Next base: position 5,954,683 of record NZ_CP123230.1, read on the forward strand.
ACGGCTCGCTGACGCTGCTGTCGCGCAACGACAACGACGTCACCGCCCGCTACCCCGAGCTGGCCCCGCTCGGCGAGGCACTCGCCGCCGCCGGGCACGCCTGCGTGCTCGACGGCGAGATCGTCGCTCTGGCCCCCGACGGCCGCCCCTCCTTCGGCGCGCTCCAGCGCCGCATGAACCTCACCCGCGGCGCCGTCATCGCCCGCCTCGCCGCGGAGGTGCCCGTCGACTACATGGTGTTCGACGTGCCGCACCTCGACGGCGAGTCCACCCTGCGCCTCCCGTACCGCGAGCGCCGCGCGCTGCTCGCCGGCCTGCACGTCGACGGCGCCCGCTGGCGCACTCCCCCGCACTGGGAGGGCCACGGCGCCGAGGCGTGGGAGATGACCCGGCGGTACGGGCTGGAGGGGCTGCTCGCCAAGCGGCTGTCGTCGCCGTACCTGCCGGGGCGGCGCAGCGGCCTCTGGCTGAAGATCAAGAACGTCCGTACCCAGGAGGTCGTCGTCGGCGGCTGGACCGAGGGTGCGGGCAGCAGGTCGGACGCGGTCGGCGGGCTGCTGATGGGCGTCTGGACCGAGGACGGCGGCCTGGCCTACGCGGGCACCGTGGGCAGCGGCTTCTCCCGGCACGCGCTGGAGGTGCTGCGGGAGCGCCTGGCGGGGCTGGCCCGCGACACGAGCCCCTTCGCGGGCCCGGTCGCCGACCGGCACGTGCGGGCGGCGAGCGCGGTGCACTGGGTGGAGCCGGAGCTGGTGGGCGAGGTGGCGTACGGGGAGTGGACGGCGACGGGGGTGCTGCGGCACCCGGTGTGGCGGGGGCTGCGGCCGGACAAGGGGCCCGGGGAGGCGCGGGCGCCGGAGGGGACGTAGACCCACCGCGTGCCCGGCGCCCCGAGCACGCCGGGCACACCGGCGCCTCCTCGTGGCCCTGACGGCCATCCCGGACGCGCCGGTCCTCTTCACTGTCCCACGAATGGACTAATCAGTCATATCCGGCAGGTCGAAGCGTTCGCTCAGCAGCGGCTCCAGCAGGTCGCCGTGCTCGCCGACGCGCTCCACCACCTCGCCGGGCAGGAAGACCAGCTCGTCCGGGTCGGCGCACGCCTCCACTTCGCCCCAGGTCAGCGGGGTGGAGACGGTCGGCCGGGCCTTGGCGCGCAGCACGTACGGGGCGACGGTGGTCTTCGAGCGCGAGTTCTGGCTCCAGTCCACGAAGACCTTCCGCGGGCGCAGCTTCCGGGCCATCCGGTGCAGGATCAGGTCCGGGTGCTCCTGCTCCAGCCGCCGGGCCAGGTCCTTGGCGTACGCGCTGGTGGCGTCGGCGGAGGCGGGCGAGAGGGGCACGTACAGGTGCAGGCCCTTGGACCCGGAGGTCTTCGGCCAGGCGTCGAGCCCGTCCGCGCGCAGCGCCTCGCGCACGAGCAGCGCCGCGCGGCAGCACTCGACGACGGTGGCGGGCGGACCCGGGTCGAGGTCGAAGACGATCCGGTCGGCGAGCCGTTCGTCGGCCCTGACCGCCGCCGCCTTCGCCCCCTTCCTGCCGTCCAGCGCCCTCCACTGCGGTACGTGCAGTTCCAGCGCGGCGAGGTTCGCCGCCCACAGCAGGGTCGGCAGGTCCTGGACGAGCACGTGGTGGACGGTGCTGCGGGTCAGCTCGACATCCACGACGCTCACCCATTCAGGCGTGCCCGCGGGGGCGTTCTTGGCGAAGAACCGCTGCCCGTCCACGCCGTCCGGGAAGCGCAGGAAGGACACGGCCCGGTCGCGCACGTGCGGCAGCAGGACATCGGCGACTTGGGCGTAGTAGTGCAGCGCCTCGCCCTTGGTGAAGCCGGGCTCCGGCCACAGCACCTTGTCCAGGTTGCTGAGCTTCAGGCGGCGTCCTTCGACCTCGGTGACCGGCATATGCTGAACCTCCGGGAGAGAGGACATATGGATGAAATCTATATGGAAGGGTGCGATCTCCTTCGGGCTGGTCAGCATTCCGGTCCAGCTCTACTCCGCCACCGAGGAACACGGCGTGTCCTTCCGGCAGGTGCACGCCGAGGACGGCGGGCGCATCCGCTACCGGCGGTTCTGCGAGCTGGAGGACCGCGAGGTGCAGTACGCGGAGATCACCAGGGCGTACGAGACGGAGGACGGCGACCTCGTCGTGCTCACCCCCGACGACCTCGCGCAGTTGCCCCTGCCCAGCAAGAAGATCATCGACGTGGTGGGCTTCGAGGAGGTCGGCTACTTCGACCCCATCCAGTTCTCCCGGGCGTACTACGTCAAGGCCGCCGACGCCTCGGCCGCCAAGCCGTACGTCCTGCTCCGCGAGGCGCTGAAGCGCTCGGACCGGGTCGCGGTGGTCAAGGTCGCGCTCCGCAACCGCGAGGCGCCCGCGCTGGTGCGGGTGCTGGCGGAAGAGGACGTACTCGTCCTGCACACGATGCTGTGGCCGGACGAGGTGCGCTCGGCGCAGGCGGTGGCGCCGGACGAGAAGGTGACGGTGCGCCGGCAGGAACTGGACATGGTCGACTCCCTCATGGATGCGCTGGGCGGCTACGACCCGGACGAGTTCACGGACGAGTACCGCGAAGCGGTCGAAGCACTCGTCGCGAGCAAGGAGGGCGTCACGCCGCTGCCGAAGGAAGCGGAGGGCGAGGAGAAGGGGCAGGTCATCGACCTGATGTCGGCGCTGGAGGCGAGCGTCAAGGCGGCGAAGGACAAACGCGGGGGGACGCAGCCGCGGAAGAAGGCGGCGGCGAAGAAGACGGCCGCGAAGAAGAAGGCGCCGGCGAAGAAGGCACCGGCGAAGGAGACGGCGGGCAAGAAGACGGCGGCCAAGAAGAGCACGGGCAAGAAGGCGGCGAAGAAGCCCGGCAAGGCGGCCTGAGGAGTACGGGCCGGGCCGTGGGCCGGGAACCGGGCGGGCGGGGGCCCGCACCTTCGCGGACCCCCGCCCGGCACTCTGCGTCGGCGGGTGGGAGCGGACGCCGTCAGAACCAGCGGCCGCGCCCCTTGCTCTCGCCGATGTCCTCGGCGCCGCCGGGGGTGTCGGCGCTCTCGGGCGCGGCGGCGCGGCCGGACGCGCCACTGCTCTCGGCGCGCTGCTCACGCTGCTCGCGGCGGGCGCCCTCGCGCAGGTCGTAACCCTCCTGCACCTCGCGGACGCTCATCGACGTGCCCGAGCCCGCCGGCACGTTCTCCACGATCTCCTCGGTCTTGAGAATGGTCTCGAAGGTCTGGGTGTCCTCGACGCGCCTGGTGCCGATGTCGGCGACCGCGTAGGGCTCGGACACCTTGTGGACGACGACCTCGGCGTCCTCGCCGTAGAGGGGCACCTTGACGCTGCGCTCCACGAACTCGTGGTGGTCGCCGGCGATCAGGTTCGCCTCCTTGCCGTCGACATCGCTGCGCCGTACGACGCACTCGTCGTGGCCGCGGGTGACCTCGAACCGCTGCGGGGTCTCCCGCACCCGGATCGTGACCTCGGCCTCGCCCAGCGACCGTCGCTGGTCGACGGGCTCGACCTGGAGCCGCTCGCGGTACGCGACGACACGCTGATCACGCGCGGCGCCACCGCCGCGCTGCTCGCGCCCCGGTTGCTGACCGCGCCGGCCCATCGTCTCGCCCTGGCCGCCGCCCGCCGCCGCGGCGGCGTCGTTCTCGGGCCCTACCCCCGCGGCTTTCGCGGCCTTGCCACTGCCGCCACTGGCTGTGTTCCTGTCGGCCTTCACTGTTCCTCCCGCTGGATGGTGCGTGCAGGGATAGAAGCGGTCCGCCGACTCGTTCGACGAAACCGGCATATCACCATGTAACGCCTCCGCCGTTCAGGTGTCGACCGGAGGGAGTAATCAGCAGGTCGCGCGCCGCTCAGCGACGCGCCCCACCACCCTGGTCACCCCCGCCGGACCGGCCACTCCGTTTGCGCAACCGGGCCCGCCCGATCTCGCGGAGCTGGGGATCGGCGTCGATGGCCTGGTCCCGCTCGTCGTCGTACGGGTCCCGCACCCCCGGACGCGCACGCCGCCCCCGGCCGTCGCCGCCCCCGCCGTCTTCGCCCCGGCCGTCATCGCGGTCATCGCCGCCGGCCGGACGCTTGTCGGTATGCACGGTTCCTCCTACCGGAGAGTAGGGATCACTCGCGGCCTCCCCCGGAGGTACGAAACGGGGAGAAGCCCGGCAATTCCATGAAAACTCGCGGTGCGGGGAGTGTCGACCGGAGGGGCGGGGAGCCCGGGGTGGTGGTACGGGGCGGAGCGGCGTCCGGGGGCCCGTGACGGGACCGGGGGACGCCGCGGGGCTCCCCGGACCACCCGGCCCCCGCCCTTCGGCCCCTCAGCCCCTCAGCCCTTCAGCCCTTCATCCGCCTGACCGCCCGGCGGCAGACCACCCGGACCAGGTCCTTCACCGGCACGTTCCGCACCGGCCTGTCCTCCAGCGCCCCCCGCGCCTCCGGTACCTCCGGCGTCGAGGTGACCGGCGGCGCCTCCGGCTGCGGGCCGGTCTTCGCGGCCAGGGCGGCGGAGGCGAGTATGCCGCCGAGGACCGCCTCCGTGGCCGCCTCCGTGGGGATCTCCCTCGCCGCCACCGGCTCCGCCGGGGCGGCCGGCCGGCGCGACAGCGCGTCCAGGTCGCCCACGATCCGTACCCCCGATGCCGCGATGCCCGCGACCACGCGCTCCGCGACCTCCGCCACCGCCGCCTCCGCCCACGGCGGGGTCGTGATCCGCGGCTCGTCGGGGGCCGGTGCGTAGGACTGCAACCGCGGGACGACGCCCTCGCGGATCACCTTGCTCTGCCGCCACGAACTCCAGTTGCGGTCCCGGAGCTTGCGGTTGAGCTGGAGCAGCAGCTCCGCCTCGCTCTGCGTGAGCGAGGTGTTGCCGTCGCTCTCCTCCGGTTCGAGCACGCCCTCCGGCAGGTCGAGCAACTGCTCGAAGACGCGGAACTGCCACAGCGGCCGGGCCTCGTCGACCACGAGCGCGGTGACGTTCTCCGGGCCCGCCGCCGCCGCCCACCGCCCGATCAGCTCGTCGTGGCGCTGGAGGTGCCAGAAGTCGGGTGTCGGGTCGTCGTACGGGGGCCTGCGCAGCATGCCGTCGAGCCAGGTCTCGTACGACTCGCAGAGGCCGTGCTTGACGTACTGCTGCCAGTGCGACGGCATGATCTTGCGCAGCGGGCGCAGCGTCACGACGACGTGCACGGAGAAGTCACCCGCCAGTTCCTTCACCGCCACCCGGGCGGCGTCGGCGGGGGCGGTCGCGAAGAACTCGCTGCTCGCGAAGAACCGCAGACCGCCCGCCTCGGCCGCCTCGGTACAGAGCGCCTCCCACGGCTCCCGTTCCGCCGCCGTCGGATCCTGCCTGGCGACGGCGACCGCCGGGTCCTTCGCCTGGCGGCCGGGCCCGGCGTAGACGACGCCGTGCTCCCGCAGGGCGGCGCGGGCCAGGTGGAAGGCGCCCTGGAGCGCCGTGGTGCCCGTCTTGTGCGGGCCGATGTGGAGCAGCCGCGTGCCCGGTGGAGTGGGCGCGGCGAATCGCTCTTCCTGCATGGAAGGGCCTTTCGAAGTCCGGAGGAGAGCCTCGATTCTGCAACGGCGTGGCCACCGGTCGGTGAGGTGAAGCCGAACAACGGGCAAACAACCGGCCCCGGTGTGGCCGCGCAACTTTCGGTCCCGGTGATCGTTGCCACCGTCGTGAACCCTACGAAGCCACGCCTCGGCAGCCTCGCGAAGCCGCGCCTGCGCACTCTCGCGAAGCCGCGCCTCCGCCGCGCCGCCCTCGTCCTCGCGGCGGCCCTCGCCGGCGCCGCCGCGGCCACCGCCCCCGCCGCCCTCGCCGAAGGCGACCCGGCCCCGCCGGTCGCCCAGTCGCAGTCCGCGGAGCTGGAACCGTACGTGCAGACGCACCTGATGTTCGGCACGGTACGGCCGGACGGCGGCCCGGACGTCACGGACCGGCAGTTCCGCGCGTTCGTCGACGAGGTCGTCACGCCGCGCTTCCCGGCGGGGCTGACCGTGGACGAGGTACGGGGCCAGTACCGCGACCGGCACGGCACGATCGAGCGGGAGCGCTCGTACGAGGTCTACCTGCTCTACCCGCTGACCGAGGCGCAGGTGCAGGACACCCGGATCGAGGAGGTCCGCGACGCCTACACGGCCCGCTTCGCGCAGGAGTCCGTGGCCCGGGTGGACGAACCGGCCCGCGCGGGCTTCTGAAGCGGAGGTCTCAGCCGGACTCCCTGACCACCAGCCGCGGCATCGTCACCACCGGGTCCTGCCGCTCCTGGCCGCCCGCCAGGCCGCGCAGCAGCAGCCGGGCCATCACGGCGCCCATCCCCTCGACGTCCTGGTGCACCGTCGTCAGCGGCGGCTCCGTCCAGATCGCCGGCTCCAGGTCGTCGTAGCCGACGACCGCGACGTCGTCGGGGACGCGGCGGCCGTGGGCGCGCAGGGTGCGCAGGGCGCCGGTGGCCATGAGGTCGGAGGCGGCGAACACCGCGTCCAGGTCCGGGACCCTGGCCAGCAGTTCGGCCATCGCGCGCTCGCCCCCGGCGGGGGTGAAGTCGCCTTCGGCGACCAGCTCCGGGCCCCCGCCCTCCAGCGCCGCCCGGTATCCCGCCAGCCTGTCCACCGCCGACGTCTGGTCCAGCGGGCCCGCGATGTGCCCGATCCGCCGCCGCCCCCGCGCCAGCAGGTGCCGGACCGCCAGCTCCGCGCCCGCCCGGTTGTCCGTGTCCACGTACAGCAGCCCCGGCTCCCCCGCCGCTCCCGGCCAGCCCGGCCGGCCGCCGTAGACCACCGGCAGCCCGGCCGCCGCGGCCAGGCCCGGCAGCGGGTCGTCGCGGTGCAGCGAGAACATCAGCGCGCCGTCCACGTGCCCGCCGGACAGGAAGCGGCCGATGCGCGGGTAGTCCTCGCGGTCGGCGACGTACAGCAGCACCAACTGCGTGTCCGCCGCGGCCAGGGCGCCGCTGATCCCCCGCAACTGGCGGGCGAAGAACGGGTCGGCGAAGACCCGGCTCTCGGGCTCCGCGATGACGACGGCGACCGCGCCCGTACGCCGGGTGACGAGGGTGCGCGCGGCCTGGTTCGGTACGTAGCCGAGTTCGGCCACGGCGCGCTGCACCCGCTCGCGCAACGTCTCGCGCACCCCCGCGCCGCCGTTGACCACGCGCGACGCCGTGGCCCGCGAGACTCCGGCACGGGCGGCGACGGCCTCCAGCGTGGGGCGGTTCCCGGACACCTCAACTCCTCTTCAGTCGGTGGGCCTTGACAGTAGCCCGCGCACTCGGCAGTGTGCCTCAACACAACCTGAGAGCGCTCTCAAACAGGCGCATCCCCAGGGGAGAACCTCCTCATTCCCCCACACCCCGAGGAGCTGCCAGAGATGCATGCAACACGACTACGGTGGCGCAGGATCCTGCTCTGCGCGGTCGCGGCCCTGGCCGCGGTCAGCGCACTGACCCTGCCCTCCGCCACGGCCGGCGAGGACGGCGGGAGCGACCCGGCGCCCCTCGCCGAGGTCTTCCGCGACGACTTCGACGGCGCCGCCGGCTCCCCGCCGGACGCCGCCAACTGGATCGTCGACACCGGCACGTCCTACCCCGGCGGCCCCGCCAACTGGGGCACCGGCGAGATCCAGACGTACACCGACAGCCCGGAGAACCTCCAGAAGGACGGCTCCGGCAACCTCACCATCACCCCCCGCCGCAACGGCTCCGGCGGCTGGACGTCCGCCCGGATCGAGACCCAGCGCACCGACTTCCAGGCCCCCGCCGGCGGGCTGCTGCGCGTCGAGGCGCGCATCCAGATGCCGAACGTCAGCGGCGCCGAAGCGCTGGGCTACTGGCCCGCGTTCTGGACCCTGGGCGACGCCTACCGCGGCAACTACTGGAACTGGCCGGGCATCGGCGAGTTCGACATCATGGAGAACGTCAACGGCGTCAACAGCGTCTGGGGCGTCCTGCACTGCGGCACCGCCCCCGGCGGCCCGTGCAACGAGAACAACGGCCTGGGCGCCTCCCGCGCCTGCCCGGGCAGCAGTTGCCAGTCCGGCTTCCACGAGTACGCGCTGGAGCTGGACCGCACCGGCTCCGTCGAGGAGCTGCGCTGGTACGTGGACGGCCAGCAGTACCACTCCGTCAACGCGAACCAGGTGGGCGCCGAGACCTGGGCGAACCTCGCCCACCACGGCCACTTCCTCCTCCTCAACGTCGCCATGGGCGGTGCCTTCCCCAACGGCGTCGCCGGGCACGCCACCCCCACCGACGCCACCCGGCCCGGCGTGCCGATGGTCGTCGACTACGTGTCCGTCGAGCAGTCCGGAGGTGCCGCCAAGTGATCTCGCGACGCAGGCTGCTGGGTGGCCTGGCCGTCGCGTCCGCCGCCGCGGGGACACCTCTGGTGCTCTCCGCGGCGCGGGCGGGCGGCGCCGCAGCGGCCCTCGGCGTGACAGTCGTCAACCGGACCGGCGCGTACGAGAACTCCTCCATCAGCATCTACGTCGTCGGCAACGAGGGCGGCCGGCAGGTCCGGCTCACGCCGGACGGGACGCTGGCGCCCATCGCGCTCGCCGACAACGGCGCCGACGGGTACACCGACTACGCCATCCCCTTCGCCGGCAGCGGCGACACGGCGCTGACGCTGCCGAACATGTCCGGCCGCCTGTACGTGGCCCTCGGCGGCAAGCTGAAGATGAAGGCCGTGACCGACGGCGCCGGCAACGCGGCGCTCGCGTACCCCGCCGGCTGGGTGTCCACCGACCCCAACTACCCCGTGCTGCACGACTGCATGGAGTTCACGCTCAACGACGCCGGCATGTTCTGCAACACCACGATGGTCGACATGTTCAGCGTCCCGATGTCCATCCGTCTGACGGGCGGCGCCGACCAGACGACCGGGACGCTCAGGGACGGCGCCCGGCAGCAGGTCTTCGACACCCTCGCCGGCACGGAGGGCTTCGACCGGCTGGTGGACGCGGACGGGCTGCGCGTCATCGCCCCCGGGCACGGCCTGGACGCCGGGCTGTTCGACGGCGCTTACCTCGACGGGTACGTGGACGAGGTGTGGTCGGCGTACGCGGGCAAGGACCTGAAGGTCACCACGAACGCCGGTACCTTCACCGGCCGCGTCGCCGGCGACCGGCTGTCCTTCACCGGCCCCGCCGACGTGGGCTTCGACCGGCCGCCCACCCGTGACGTGCTGTTCTGCGACGGCAGGCTTGCCGCGCCGAACGACGGCACCACGGGACCGGTCGCCGCCATCCTCGGCGCGGCGCTGAACCGCACCACGCTGCGCGACCACGCCGACCAGCCCGTCACCGACGCGTCCGCCTTCTACGGCACCGACGTCTCCAACCACTACGCACGGGTGATGCACGAGGTGTCGCAGGACGGGCGGGCGTACGGGTTCGCCTTCGACGACGTCTCCGGCTTCGCGTCGTACATCGAGGACAGGGCGCCGCAGCAGCTCACGCTGACGCTGACGCCTTTCTGACACCCACGGGGGCCGGCGGGGGGCAGCGGGAGCCCGCCGGCCCCCGCGGGGCCGCGGGATCCGCGGCGTGCCGGGGGCTGTCCGGTGGTCAGGGCCGGGCAGCCCTCGGGCGGCGGGGCGCGGTCCCCCGCGCCGCCGTACGCGCGGAAGTCACGCGCTGCTCACCGACAGCTTGGCGGCGAAGCCGAGGAACGCCGTGCCCGCCGCGGCCGACATCCCGGCCGTCAGCCGCCGCTTGCGGCGGAAGAGGGCGGCGAGGTGGGTGCCGCTGAAGATCAGGGCGGTCAGGTACGTGATGCTGAAGAGCTGCGCCCAGGCCGCCAGGACGAGGAACGTCAGCTCCGGGTGCGCGTACGCCGGGTCGATGAACTGCACGAAGAACGAGACGAAGAACAGGATCGCCTTCGGGTTGAGCAGACTGACGACGAACGCCCGGCGGTACGGGCGCTCCATCTCCTCGCGCGCCGGCTCCGCCCGCGCCGGTTCGCCCTCGGCCCGGGCGGCGGCCCGCACCTCGCGCTCGCGCCACATCCGCCACGCCCCGCGCAGCATCCCGACCGCCAGCCACGTCAGATAGCCGGCGCCCGCGAACTTGACGACGGCGAACGCCGCCGGGCTGGCCTGGAGCAGCGAGGCCACGCCGCCCGCGGAGAGCACCATGAGCACCATGTCGCCGCACATCACGCCGCCCGCCGCGCGGTAGCCGGCGCGGGCGCCGCGGCGGGCGGCGACGGAGACGACGTAGAGCGAGTTGGGGCCCGGGAGCAGGATGATCAGGGCCAGCCCGGCGAGGTACGTCGACAGATCGGTGACTCCAAGCATGCGGGCCAGGCTGCCATGCACCCGCGGATCCGACGAATCGATTATCGGCTTTCCCGCATGCCGGACGGATGCCGGTCCGTACAGGGGGCCGGTTAGGCTCGTAGCGGATCACCGGTCACGGCTAAGGGGGCCCGTACGGCATGAACGGCACGGTCACGGCGGTCTGCCGCAGCGGCGAGTACACGTTCCACAAGCCGGCCCGCGAGGCGGTCACCCTGCTCGCCGGGCTCGGCGTCGAGGGCGACGTGCACGCCGGCGTCACGGTCCGGCACCGCTCCCGGGTCGCCCGCGACCCCTCCCAGCCGAACCTGCGGCAGGTGCACCTGATCCACGAGGAGCTGTTCGCGGATCTCGCCGCGGCGGGCTTCCCGGTACGCCCCGGGGAGCTGGGCGAGAACGTCACCACCCGCGGCCTCGACCTGCTCGGCCTGCCCACCGGCACGCTGCTGCACCTCGGCGCGGAGGCCGTCGTGGAGATCACCGGGCTGCGCAACCCCTGCCGCCAGATAGACGACTTCCAGGACGGGCTGCTGAAGCAGGTCGTGGGCCGGGACGCGGCGGGCAGGGTGGTGCGCAAGTCGGGCGTCATGAGCGTGGTGGTGGCGGGCGGTGTCGTACGTCCCGGAGACCCGGTCGGCGTCGTACTCCCGGCCGCGCCGCACCGCCCGCTCCAGAAGGTCTGAGGGCTGAGCAGGTGGGGGCCTGGGCACGTGAGCGCCTGACGGTCTGACGGCCTGAGGGCCTGCGGGTGACGCCCACGCCGCCGGGCCGGCGGCGTGGGCCGCCGGTGCTCAGCCGGCGCCGCTCTCGCCGGCCGCACCGGTCTTCGTGACCGCGGACGCGCCGATCACGTCGCCGTCCGCGTCCAGCGCCTCCGCCTTGACGTACGCCGCGTCCCGCGCGTCCGCCGGCAGGTCGACGTCCGTGTCCAGGCCGTCCCACGCCTCGCGGGCGACGGGCCGCAGGTCGTCCGGCGCGTCGCCGGCGAGCACCCGCCAGCCGGCGACCTCCGTGGCGCCGTTCCACACCGCGTGCGCGTCGCCGGACGCCCCGTCGATCCGTACCTCCGGAGCCGTCCCGGGCTCGGCCTCCCACTCCTCGCGGTAGGCGCGGTACGAGCTGTACTCCGCGGGGAAGGCGGCGTCGAACACCAGCCGCCCGTTCGCGTCGAACTCCGAGACGCGGCCGGCGGAACCCCAGCCGACCAGGGTGTTGCCGCCCGGCAGACCCTGGCTGCCGCCGGTGACGGCGGTGGAGATCCGGTCGGGGTGCACGAGCTGGCGGGCCAGCTCGGCGGTGCCGCGCCGCGGGTCGATGCGCAGCCACGCGACCCGGGACTCGTAGCCGTCGGAGTGCATGTTCTGGTTGTCGAACATGCGGTACGTGCCGTCGCCCACGGCCATGACGTCGTGCTGGGCGATGGTGCGCACGCCCGCGCCGAGCCGGAAGTCGCTGTTCCTGCCGCCCAGCCGCCAGATGACCTCGCCGGTCTCCCGGTCGAGCTTGTAGACGGTGCTGGTGCCGACGGCGGAGACGAGGAGGTTGCCGTCGGTGTCGAGGGAGACGGAGTTGACGTGCAGGTAGTCGAAGGGGCGGGTGCCGGCGCGGCCCGAGGGCCGCTCGTCGGAGTCCTTGAGCGGCACGTGGTCGAGGCTGCGCCACTCCAGCAGCGGCCTGCCGGTGGCGACGTCCAGCTCCCACACGACGCTCTCGATGACGTCGCCGTCCGCGGGGCCGCCGACCGGGGTGAGGTCGTAGGGCCGCTGCTGGTAGCTGACGACCAGGGCGGTGCCCTCGGGGGTGAGCCGGAACTCGTGCAGGTCGATGCTCTGCTCCGGGTCCGGGGCGCGGACGGTGGCGATGATGTCGTAGTTCTCGTCGGCGATGTAGCCGACGCCCTCGCCGAGGCCGGCGTTGTCGCTCTTGCCCTGCCACCAGGTCAGCACCTTCTCGCCGCGGTACTCCTGCACGCGGAAGTCGGTGACGTAGTCGTTCTGCGGGACGCGGTGGTACCAGACGGGCCGGCCGCGGTCGTCGACGATCTGGGGGCCGCGGCCGGCCTCGGGCGGCGGCTCCTCGCCGGGCGGCGGCGTGAGGCGGCCGGGGTTCTTCTGCGGTCCGACGAACAGCAGGCCGTCGCTCATGCCGGGCCGGCGCTCCAGCACGTCGAGGGGCGGGGGCGGCCGGTCGGACGGCTCCTCCGCGGCCGGTGCGACCGCACGTCCCGCCGCGGCCGTACTTCCCGCCGCGCTGCCCGCCGCGACCGTGCTGCCCGCTGGGCTGCCCGCCGCGGCGGGGTGTGCGACCGCCGCGGGCGGGAGGGTCGCGACGAGACCGCCGAGGATGATCGCGGTGCACGTACGCGACAACTGACGGGATACATGAGGGGTGGGCATGTCTCTCCCGGAGGTGGGGGATTCCACGTCTACCAACCGTCCGGTGACAGAGCGGTCACTCATGGGGCGCGGGGGGCGGATCCGGCCGCGGTGGCGCGCCCGAGGCGCACGCCCGAATTAGGGTGTTATGCGTGCCCCAACGCATCCTGCACGCCGCCGACGCCGAGGACGCCCCGCTCCGCGCCGCCCTGCGCCGGCTGCGCACCGCGGAGGACGTACCCGCGGCGTTCCCGCCCGAGGTGCTCGCCGAGGCCGACCGCGCCGCGAAGGCCCCCCGGCTGCCCGAGCGGGACGCGACCGACATCCCGCTCTACACCGTCGACCCGCCCGGCTCCCGCGACCTGGACCAGGCCCTGCACCTCGCCCGCCGGGGCGGCGGCGGCTTCCGTATCCGCTACGCCATCGCCGACGTCGCCGCGTTCGTGACCCCCGGCGGGGCCGTCGACGCCGAGGCGCGCCGCCGCGTGACGACCCTGTACTTCCCCGACACCCGCGTGCCCCTGCACCCCGAGCGGCTGTCCGAGGGCGCCGCCAGCCTGCTGCCCGACCAGACCGCACCCGCGCTGCTGTGGGAGATCGACCTCGACTCCAGCGGGCAGATCGCCGAGGCCACCGTCGGCCGCGCGCTGGTACGCAGCCGCGCGCGGCTCGACTACGGCGGCGTCCAGCAGGCCATCGACGAGGGCACCGCCGAGGAGCCGGTCGCACTGCTCCGCGACGTCGGGCTGCTGCGTGAGGAACTGGAGCGCGAGCGCGGCGGGATCTCGCTGGGCGTACCGGAGCAGGAGGTGGTGCAGCGGGACGGCGGCTACACGCTGGAGTACCGCGCCCCGCTGCCCGCCGACGGCTGGAACGCACAGGTGTCCCTGCTCACCGGCATGGCCGCCGCGGACCTGATGCTCGCGGCGGGCACCGGCATCCTGCGCACCCTGCCGCCCGCGCGGCGCTGCGCGCTGACGTATCTGCACCGGGTGGCCCGCGCCCTGGACGTCGACTGGCCCGAGGGCCTGGACTACCCCGAGCTGCTCCGCTCCCTCAACCCGCAGATGGCCAACCACGCGGCGTTCCTCCAGGAGTGCACCGCGCTGCTGCGCGGCGCCGGTTACACCGCCTTCGACGGCGGGCCGCCGGTGCGGCAGGACGCGGTGCACGCCGCGGTGGCCGCCGAGTACGCGCACTGCACGGCGCCGCTGCGGCGGCTGGTGGACCGGTACGCCGGGGAGCTGTGCGTGGCGGCGGCGGCCGGCGAGCCTGCGCCCGAGTGGGTGCGCGAGGCGCTGGGCGGCATCCCGGAGCTGATGGCCGGGGGCGCGCGGCGGGCGGGGCGGCTGGAGCGGGAGTGCGTGGACCTGGTCGAGGCGGCGATCATGAGCGGGCGGATCGGGGAGGTCTTCGACGGGCACGTGGTGGAGGTCGACGAACGCCGGCCGACGCGGGGCACGGTGCAGCTCTACGAACCGGCGGTCATCGGCCGCGTGGAGTCGGAGGGCTCCGGGGGCACCGCGGACGGCTCGGGGCCTGGGGATGTCGCGGGGCCCGCGGATGCGGCGGAGCCCGCGGATGTCGTGGTGCCCGCGGACGTGGCGTCCGTTGGCCGTGCGGCGCCCGCCGGCGAGGAGCCGCTGCCGCTCGGCCACCGGCTGCGGGTACGGCTGACGGCCGCGGAGCCCGGCGTGTCCCCCGTGCGCTTCGTACCGGCGCCCTGAGCGGGCAGCGACGCCGCACCGGCCTCCGTCTCCGTCCCCGCCCCCGCCCCCGTCCCCGCCCCTGTCCCTGTCCCTGTCCCCGTCTCGCCCTCCGCCTGCGCCCGCTCCCGCGCTTCGTCGCGCGCCGCGCGCGCCCGGCGCAGGGCGTCGACCACCGGCCGCGGGTCGTCCGCGTAGATCCGCAGCACCCGCGCCTCGGCCCGCTTGCCCAGCGGCCGGACGAACGACACCGGCCCGCTCAGCTCGACGGTGACCGTCGTCTGCCCCCCGACGGCGAGGTCGGCGGTGCCGTCGCCGTCCAGCCGCAGTAGCCCGCCGCCGTCGGGGAAGCGGCGCTCCAGCCGGACGTTCGCGATCAGCTCCGCCGGTACGGGGATGTCCAGCAGGACCCCGTACCGTACGCGCAGTGAGCCGTCCGCGCCGATGACGTGCGGCCGGACCGCGCAGGCCGCCTGGAGCGCGAGGATGAAGTAGATGCCCCAGATGTCGAGGACCAGCACGACGGCGTGCACCACCGGCCAGGGGATGACGAGGGCGAGCGCCACGGTCTCGATCACCGAGACGAAGAGGAAGCCGTAGAACGTGAACGCCTGCCCGGAGGCGTACGGGACGGCGGTGTCGCCGGGGCCGACGCCGTGCTTCGGGCGGCGCGCGAGCCAGCGCAGGGTGGCGGTGAAGAGCTTCACCTCGTGCACGGTGAGCTTGCGGACGGCGGCCGGGACACTGTCCCGTACGGCCTCCAGACCGGCCGCGCGGGGCGCCAGGCCCGCGCCGCGGTGGCGGCGGTAGTCGGCGGCCAGCAGCGTGACCAGGGCCGCGGTGACCAGCAGGACGGCCACCTCGACGGCGAGCAGCACGGGGTCCGGGACGCGTACGCCCGAGGCGAGGCAGAGGACGAGCAGCAGCTCGCCGGGTACGAGCGAGGCCAGGGCCCAGCGGACCGTGCGGCGCAGCGCGTTCACGACGCACTCTCCCCGCGCCGCCGGTCCGCGCGCCCGGCCCCGCCCGCCTCGCCGGCCCCGCCCGTCCACTCTCCGAGCAGGGCCATCGCCCGGCGCATGACCTCGGCCTGCGCCGGGGGGAAGTCCGCGAAGAACATCTCCGCGAAAGCCTCCCCGCTCTCCTCGCCGCCGCCCCCGGCGCCCTTCCCGGTCCCGTCCTGGCCCGCCCCGCCGTCGCCGGCGGCGACCAGGTCCAGCGCCTCGTCCGGCAGGGCGGCGACCACGTCCCGCGCCAGCTCCCCGACGCGCGGGTCGGTGACCTCGGCGCCGGCCAGCTCGTCGAGCCGGGCGTAGATGTCGTACGCGCGCGTCATCGCCTCCGGGTCGGAGCTGAGCGCGTGCAGCAGCGCGTCCAGCCAGCCCCGGCGCGCGTCGTCCGCGGTGGTGTCCAGCAGCGCCAGCAGCTCCCGCTCCTTCGCCGCGCTCACCGGCTCCGGGACGCCGAGCCGGGCCGAGGCGCGGGACATGTCGGCGAAGACCGCCGCCAGCTCCGGCGACACCGGCCCCTCGGCCGTCAGCCCGCCGCTCTCCGCGTGCCGCAGCAGCTCGGCGAGGCGGGCGCGGCGCTGCCGGACGGCGGCCTCCTGCCGGGCGAGGTCGGCGTCCAGCTCGGCGAGGATCTCGTGCAGCTCCTTGCCCGCGTCGTCGGCGAGCGCGTCGCGGACCTCGTCCAGGCTGAGGCCCAGCTCGGTCAGGCGGCGCACGCGGGCCAGCTCGACGGCGTCGCGCAGGGTGTAGACGCGGTAGCCGTTGGCGCGGCGGGCGGGCTCGGGCAGCAGCCCGATGCGGTGGTAATGCCGCACGGTACGGGTGGTCACCCCGGCGAGCGCGGCCAGCTCTCCGATTCGCATGGCCTCAGTAGAAACGTTGACGTCGCGACAAGGTCAAGCGACGGGCCGGGGTGACCGGAGGGAACCGGGGCGACCGGGGGCGGCGGATCAGCCGGTCACCGCGTCCGCCGCGGCGCACAGGTCGTCCCACAGCGCCCGTACGTGCCGCAGCTCGGTCTCCAGCCCGCCGACCGCGACCCGCAGCAGATAGCGGCCGTCGACCACCGTGTGCGTGACGTACGACCGCCCGCCGGCGTTGATCCGCTCCAGCGCCGCCTGCGTCGCGGCGTTGTCGGCGTCGGTACCGCGGCCGGTGGCGACGTACAGGCACACCAGCGCCAGGCTGCGCGGCACCCCGAGCGCGAAGCGCGGGTCGGCCGCCGCCCACGACTCCAGCTCCGCGGCCAGCCCGACGTGCCGGCGCACGTGGGCCCGGATGCCCTCCAGGCCGAAGCGGCGCAGCACCGTCCACAGCTTCAGCGCGCGGAAGCGGCGGCCCAGCGGCAGGTGCCAGTCGCGGTAGTCGACGACGGCGCCGGACTCGCTGGCGGCGTTGCGCAGGTACTCCGGCAGCACGGTCAGGGCGCCGACGAGGGTGGCGGTGTCGCGGGTCCAGAACAGGTTGCAGTCGAAGGCGGTGAGCAGCCACTTGTGCCCGTCGGTGCTGTACGAGTCCGCGAGGCCGGCGCCGTCGAAGAGCCCGCGGTGCTCGGGGCAGAACGCGGCGGCGCCGGCCCAGGCGGCGTCCACGTGCAGCCAGACGCCGTACTCGGCGCAGACCGCCGCGATCTCGCGCACCGGGTCGACGGCGCCGGTGCCGGTGGTGCCGATCGTCGCGCACACCATCACCGGCCGGCGGCCGGCGGCCACGTCCTCGCGTACCGCCGCGGCCAGCGCCGCCGGCGACATCGCCTGGCCGCCGCCCGCCTCGCCGTCGGGGGCGGAGTCCACGATCCGTACGGCACCGGCCCCCAGCCCGGCGGCGATCGCCGCCTTCTCCAGCGAGGAGTGCGTGTGCGCCGAGACGTACAGCACCTCGCGCCCGTCCCGGCCGGCCGTCCGCCACGCGCCGCCGGAGGTCCGGTGCAGCGCGGCGAGCAGCGCCACCAGCGAGGACGAGGACGCCGAGTCCTGGATGACGCCGCCGCCACCGCCGCCGAAGGTGAACTCCGCGGGCAGGCCGAGGGCGTCGGCGAGCTGGTCGAGCAGGTGCTGCTCCAGCTCCGTACAGGCCGGGGAGGTCGACCACAGCATGCCCTGGGAGCCGAGGCCGGTGGAGAGCATGTCGCCGAGGAGGGAGGCGAGGGAGGCGTTGGCCGGGAAGTACGCGAAGAAGCCGGGGTGCTGCCAGTGGGTGGTGGCGGGCACCACGACCCGGTCCATGTCCGCCAGCACCGCCGTCAGCGGCTCGCCCTCCTCCGGCAGCTTCGCGGGCAGCCGCTCGCGCACCCAGCCGGGCTCGACGTCCGGCAGCACCGGCAGGTCGCCGACCCGGGCGCGGTAGTCGGCGATCCAGTCGACGTAGGCGTGGCCCAGCTCGCGGAACTCTTCGGGGGACAGATCTCGCTGCGACATCCGCGCATCGTAGACAGCCGCGGAATCCCGCTGGCAAGAGCCCCGCGGCATCGAGCACAATGCGACACATGAGCGGCACGGGGGGCGCGAGGGGCCCCGAGGAGTACGCGCGCTGGACGCGGACGCCGCTCGGCGCGGGCCAGTCCCTGTACCTGATGACGGCGTGCTTCACCGCGCACCGCTACGCGCCGCACGCCCACCACGAGTTCGCCGTCGGCGTCTGCACGCACGGCGCCGAGGTCATCGACTACCGCGGCGACCGGATCCGGGCCCGCCCCGGCAGCATCGTCGTCCTCGCCCCCGGCGAGGCCCACACCGGCGGCCCGCTGGGCGACGGGGGCTACGGGTACCGCGCGTTCTACCCCTCCATGGCGCTGCTCACCGACGGCGCCTGCACCGACGCCCACTTCGCCGAGCCCGTCATCGACGACCCGGCCCTGGCCGCCGCGCTGCGCGCCGCCCACGTCGCGGTCGACCGCGGCGCGGAGCCGCTGGAGGCGGAGTCGCGGCTGCCGTGGCTGCTCGCCGCCCTGGCCTGCCGCCACGGCCGCGCCCGCCCGGCCGCCGGCGCCGCGCTGGGCAGCGGCATCGCCCGTGCGGTACGGGACCGGCTGGCGGACGAGCTGACGGACCCGCCGTCGCTGGCGGCGATCGGCTGCGACCTGGGGCTCTCCCGCTACCAGGTGCTGCGCGCGTTCCGGGACACCATGGGCATGCCCCCGTACGCCTGGCTCGCGCAGCACCGGGTGGAGCGGGCGCGGGGGCTGCTGGAGGCGGGGCACCGGCCGGCGGAGGTGGCGGGCCTGGTGGGCTTCGCGGACCAGGCGCACCTGACGCGGTGGTTCCGGCGGGTGCTGGGGGCGACCCCGGCGGCGTACCGCCGGAGCGTACGGCCGTAGCAACAGGCGCAACGGCATTCAAGACAACGGAGGGCCCGCCCCTGGACGCTGGGCGGCATGACTGCACGCGGCTGGGTTCTCTTCCTCCTCATGGGCGTCATCTGGGGAGTCCCGTATCTGATGATCAAGGTGGCGGTGGACGCGGTGTCGCCGTCGGGGGTCGTCTTCGTACGGTGCGCGCTGGGCGCGCTCGTCCTGCTGCCGCTCGCGCTGCGCGGCGGAGGGCTGTTCCGTACCGTACGAACGCACTGGGCGCCGATGCTGGCGTTCGCCTGCATCGAGATCATCGGCCCGTGGTGGACCCTGACCGACGCCGAACGGAAGCTGTCCAGCGCCATGGCCGGCCTGCTGATCGCCGCGGTGCCGACGATCGGCGTGATCCTCGCCAGGCTCCTCGGCGACGAGGAGCGCCTGGGCCGCCGCCGCTGGCTGGGCCTGGGGCTGGGGCTCGCGGGCGTCGCGGTGCTGGCGGCGCCGGAGCTGAGCGGCGGCTCGGCGTGGGCGATCACCGAGGTCATGCTCACCGCCCTCGGCTACGCCACCGCCCCGCTGATCATCGCCCGCCGGCTCAAGGACGTACCGACGCTCCAGCTCATCGCCCCCTGCCTGCTGCTGGCCGCCCTCGTCTACGCCCCGGCCGGCATCGCCACCTGGCCGGACACGACGCCGTCCGGCAAGGTGCTCGCCTCGCTCGTCGGCCTGGGGGTGCTGTGCACGGCGCTGGCGTTCGTGGTCTTCCTGGAACTGATCCGCGAGGTGGGCCCGACGCGCGCGGTGGTCTTCACGTACATCAACCCGGCGGTGGCCGTCGCCGCGGGCGTCGCCTTCCTCGACGAGTCCCTGACCGGCACCATCGCCGCCGCCTTCGTCCTCATCCTGGCCGGCTCCTTCCTGGCCACCGCCGCCTCCTCGGACCCCGGCGGCGACGCGGAGACCATCGCTGCGACTAACATGGTCCCCACGGCGGACGAGCCGGCCGGGCGGTCGCGTCGGTCCCCCACGGGGACCGCCGAGGAACGTCCGGGCTCCACAGGGCAGGGTGGTGGGTAACGCCCACCCGGGGTGACCCGCGGGACAGTGCCACAGAAAACAAACCGCCGGGGGCTTCGGCCCCCGGTAAGGGTGAAACGGCGGTGTAAGAGACCACCAGCGCCCGGGGTGACCCGGGCGGCTAGGTAAACCCCACCCGGAGCAAGGTCAAGAGGGGCCGCGGATGCGACCCTGCGCGGACGACCGAGGGCTGCCCGCCCGAGTCCGCGGGTAGACCGCACGAGGCCGGTGGCAACACCGGTCCCAGATGGATGACCGCCTCCCCGCGGACCGCAAGGCCCCCGGGAGACAGAACCCGGCGTACAGGCCGACTCGTCCGCCCGCAGGGCCCCCGGACCAGCGAAATCGCTGGTCCGGGGGCCCTTTTTGGCGAGTTCCAGGACTGGGCTCGCCCCGGGCCGGCCTGCGACCTGGGCCGCCCGTAACTGTTTATCATCCGTAGTACGGTTACTCCATGGCCGACGCGGTCCGCGAGATGGAGGGAGTCCGTCGTGAAGCTCGCAGCCAGGACAAGGCATCGACACCGGGAGCTGGAGGGCTTGCGGGTGCACTACAGGGAGGCGGGGGTGCCGTCGCCGACGGCGGTGCACGACGCCGGGCACTTCCTGCTGGGGACCCGTGCCACCGAGGTCGCCGGCCTCAGGGTCGCCTTCGCCGGCGACGTGTTCGAGCGCGCCGGGGTCGCCGCGTGAGCCCGGCGCAGTGGACGGTCAGGCCGCTTACGGCGAACACCTGGGAGGACTTCGAGACCGTGATGGGCGCGCGCGGCGGGGCCGCCGGCTGCTGGTGCATGCACTGGCGGTCGAGCATCGCCGAGTGGATGGAGAACAAGGGCGACGGCAACAGGGCCGCCATACGCGCCCTTGCCGAGCGTGAGACGCCGCCGGGCGTCGTGGGGTATCTCGATGCCGAGCCGGCGGCCTGGTGCGCCTTCGGGAACCGCTCGGACTTCCCCCGCATGCAGCGCTCGGCGCTGCTGAAGCCGGTCGACGACGAGCCCGTGGTCTCGCTCACCTGCCTGCTCATCAAGAAGGAGCACCGGGGCGGCGGCCTGTCCGCGGCGTGGATCACCGCGGTGTGCGACTACCTCGCCGAGACCTCGCCGACGCGGACGGTCGAGGCGTATCCGATCGAGCCGCCCGCCGGGCGGAGGGCAGGGCCGGACACGGCGATGACCGGCATCGCCGGCGCCTTCACCGACGCCGGGTTCACCGAGATCGCCCGGGCCAGGCACGACCGGCCTATCGTGCGCTACAAGCTCCCGTGACCGCCGCGACCGCCTGGAGCGGGGACCACTTCATCGCCGGTGACGTCGCGCTCGACTTCGCGAACACCGTCTACCGTCGCCGGCCCGAACTCGGTGCCGACCTGCTCACCGGCGCCGAAGCACTCGCCGCCTGGCTCGACCGGGCACGCCTCCTGCCCGCGGGCAGCGGGACGAGTCACGTCGTCACCGACGCCGCCCTGGAGGAGGCTCGCGCTCTGCGCGGGCTGCTCTGGGCGGTCTTCGACGCGCACGAGGACGGCCGGACGATCCCCGCAGCTTCCTTCACCGGGCTGCTCGACACCGCCCGCCGCGGCAGCGCCCACGTCACCGTGAGCCCTGACGGCTCCACGACCTCACCGGAACCCGACGGAGTCCTCGCGATCCTGGCACTGGGGGCCGTCGCGCTCGTCCTCACCCCGCCCCCGCAGGGGATCCGGGCCTGTGACCGGTGCGGCTGGTTCTTCATCGACTCCTCCCGCGGCCGGCGGCGCCGCTGGTGCAGCATGAAGACATGCGGCAACCAGGCCAAAGCCGCCCGCTACCGCTCCACCCACTCCTGACGGAAACGTCCGGCACCTGCACTCCCCCACTCCGAAGACCCGCCTGCACGCAGGCACGAAGAGTCCACCCGGCCCCGCCGGCGAGTGCTCAGGGATGCCGTTCTGAAGGCACGTGAAGATGGAAGGTGTGCCGGAGGTCTTGATGCCCGGCCTCCGCAGCGTGGCTTCCGCCGCCTCTGCTGCCCGAAGCGGGAAGCGCTCCGGGTAATCCGCAGGCGCCCCCTCCCCTGCACGCCATCGCGCTGACCTCGGCGCGCTCCAACGCGCCGGCAGCCGGGGCCGAATGGCCCATTCCGCCCAGGCATTTCCCCACCTAAAGTCCCGTCTCCACGCGAATCAGGGGGGATCACCATATGACGTATCCGCAGCAGCCCCAGCAGCCCGGAGAACCTCAACAGCCGGGCTACGGCCATCCGTCGCAGCCCACCCAGCCGTACGGGCAGCCGCCGTACCCGCCGCACCAGGGCTACCCCCCGCCCCCGCCGAAGAAGAGGGACCGCGGCAAGGTCATCGGCTTCGGCTGTCTCGGCGTCGTCGCCGTGATCGTCGCCATCAGCGTCATCTCCGCCGCCCTCGGCGGTGGAGGCACCGACGACGACGGCAAGCCCGCGGCGGCCGACACCTCCAGCACCGCCCCCGCCACTCCCGAGAAGGCCGACGAGCCGAAGACGGAGAAGGCCGAGGCTCCGGCCGACGACAAGCCCCGGGAGGAGCCGAAGAAGGACAAGCCCAAGCCGGAACCGAAGCCGGAGTCCAAGCCGAAGGCCGTGTTCAAGGTGTGGGGCGACGCCCCCGCCGGTGTCGACATCACCTACGGCACCGACTCCGACTCCCGCTCTGGCACCTGGTCAGGATCCTTCGAGACCACGCTTCCCATCGACGAAGACGCCCTGTACTTCCACGTCTTCGCCCAGCTCATGGGCGGGGGCGACATCAACTGCTCGGTCAGCGTCGACGGCTCCACCGCCGACGGCCACGCCAGCGGCGACTACAACATCTGCAACGCCCAGCTCAACTCCGACTTCTTCGGCGGCTGGAGCTGACCCACGCCCCGGCGGGCCCCGCGATGTCGCGGGGCCCGCACGAACCCGGCACGAAAGGCGACAAGTCGACCTGGGCAGAAGCCATTGGTCTACACCTTGTCTGGTGCAGACCAATAGTGATTGACTGCGCCCCGTCAAGCTCCAACACCGGCGTTCTCGCCGGTGACCCCCCACCAGGAGAGTGATGAGGTGCTGAGGAAACTCGGAACGAAGTTCAAGGCCCTGCTCGCGATCGGGGTGCTCGCCGCGGCGCTGGCCGTGGTGCTGCCCGTAACCGCGTCGGCCGGCGAGGACGACGCGGGAGGCCCGGGCGCGGACAAGTCGGCCGCCGCCGCGTTCGTCGTCAGCGAGGCGCAGTTCAACCAGATGTTCCCGGGGCGGAACGCCTTCTATACGTACCAGGGGCTGACCGACGCGCTCAACGCGTACCCCGCGTTCGCCAACACCGGTGACGACACCACCAGGAAGCGGGAGGCCGCCGCCTTCCTGGCGAACGTCAGCCACGAGACCGGCGGGCTCGTGCACATCGTCGAGCAGAACCAGGACAACTACCCGCACTACTGCGACGCGTCGCAGCCCTACGGCTGTCCCGCCGGGCAGGCCGCGTACTACGGGCGCGGGCCCATCCAGCTCAGTTGGAACTTCAACTACAAGGCCGCCGGCGACGCGCTCGGCATCGACCTGCTGAACAACCCCTGGCAGGTGGAGCAGAACGCCTCCGTGGCGTGGCAGACCGGCATCTGGTACTGGATGACGCAGTCCGGGCCCGGGTCGATGCCCGCGCACGACGCGATCGTCGGCGGGCACGGGTTCGGCGAGACGATCCGGGCCATCAACGGGTCGATCGAGTGCAACGGCGGCAACCCCGGTCAGGTGCAGAGCCGGATCGACAAGTACACGCAGTTCGTGCAGATCCTGGGCACCAGCCCGGGGGACAACCTGAGCTGCTGACCGGCGCGAGCCGCCGACAGAACGCGGCCGGCGCGGGGTCCGTCCCGACCTTCCCGGGGCGGCCCCGCGCCCGCCGTCATCGACGCACACCCACCCCCCACATCCCCCACCGGAGGCAGTTGTGGCACGCGTACGTACCCACAGGATCCGGAAGACACGCAAACGCCTCGTCAGCGCCCTCGCCGCCGCGTCGCTCGCCGCCGGCGGGCTGCTCGCCGTGGCGGTCGCCGAGGCCGCCGCCGACCCCGAGCCGGCCGCCCGGGGCGCCGCCGCCGTGCCCGCGCACGCCGTGACGGGCTACTGGCAGAACTTCGACAACGGCGCCGCCGTCCAGACCATCGCCGACGTCCCCGAGGCGTACGACATCGTCGCCGTCGCCTTCGCCGACGCGACCGGCTCGCCCGGTCAGGTCGACTTCACCCTCGACCCCGCGCTCGACTACACCGAGGACGCCTTCAAGGCGGACATCGCCGCCAAGCAGGAGGGCGGCAAGTCGGTCGTCATCTCGGTCGGCGGCGAGCGCGGCGCCGTCTCCGTCAACGACGCGGCGTCCGCGGACGCGTTCGCCGGCAGCATCCTGTCGCTCATGGAGGAGTACGGCTTCGACGGCGTCGACATCGACCTGGAGAACGGGCTCAACTCGACCTACATGACGCAGGCTCTGGAGGCGATCCACGCGGGCGCCGGTGACGGCCTGGTGGTCACGATGGCGCCGCAGACCATCGACATGCAGTCGCCGGAGAACGAGTACTTCAAGACGGCGCTGAACATCAAGGACTTCCTCACCGTCGTCAACATGCAGTACTACAACAGCGGTTCCATGCTGGGCTGCGACGGCCAGGTCTACTCCCAGGGCTCGGTCGACTTCCTCACCGCACTGGCCTGCATCCAGTTGGAGAACGGGCTCGACCCCTCGCAGGTCGGCCTCGGCACTCCCGCCTCGCCGCGGGCGGCGGGCGGCGGGTACGTGGATCCGGGCGTGGTGACCGACGCGCTCGACTGCCTGACGCGGGGCACCGGCTGCGGCTCGTTCACGCCGGAGAAGACGTACCCGGGCCTGCGCGGCGCGATGACCTGGTCGACCAACTGGGACGCGAGCAGCGGCAACACCTGGTCGGACACGGTGGGCCCGCACGTCGACGGACTGCCGTAGCCCAACCCAGGCGCAAAGCGGCGGGGCCGGGCGGGACGTGACGTCCCGGCCGGCCCCGCCTCGGGGATGGCATGCGGTGGTGCTGTCAGTCCTCCTTGCTACGGGCCGGGGTGCCGTTCTCCGCGCCCGGCCAGCCGTTGATCACGAACTGCGAACCCGGCTCGATGTCCACGTCACCCTCGGCCGAGCCGGTGATGGTGACGTTCGTGAGATTCGCGCTGCCGCGGGCGCCGCCCATGGCCAGGATGCCGGAGCCGTTGTTGGACTTGTCGATCGACACGTTCGTGATGTTGACGTTCGGCATCTCGCCGCCGCCCGTCTTGAACTGGATCCCGTCGTACGTCGAGTCGTGGATGTCGGTGTCCTTGATGGTCACGCCCGGGATCGGCTGGCCCGCCGGGAAGAGCGTGATCGCACCGAACTCCTGCGCCTCGCCCCAGAACGCGCCGCCGCAGCGGTACAGCGAGTTGCCCGAGAGCACCGTCTCGCCCGAGAAGGGCACCGGGTCGTGGTCGGTGGCGAGCATGATGCCGGGGTAGTTCGCGGTGTCGGAGATCAGGTTGTTCTCGACGGTGTTGCCGTAACCGCCGTAGATCGCGACGCCGTTGGCACGCCAGGGGAGCTGGATGGTGTTGTTGCTGAAGTGGTTGTCGTGGCCGATGTCGGTGGCCGGGTCCTTCACGTACTTGCTGGCCCAGACCGCGAGGGAGTCGTCGCCGGTGGTGCGGAACGACGAGTTGGTGACCTCGGAGTTGCGGGTGCCGTTGGTGAAGTTGATGCCGTCGGCGTACGTGTTGCGGATCCGCATGCCGCTGAACTTCAGCCCGTCGGCCGGACCCCACAGCTCCGGCCTGTTGGAGTAGTCGCGGCCGACCCAGACTCCGACGTTGGCGTGCTCGATCCACACGTTGGAGATCTCCGTGCCGACGCCGAAGCGGCCGTTGAGGCCCACGCCGCCCTCGTGGTTGCCGTCGCCGCCGCGGATGGTGCCGGAGCCGAAGATGGCGATGTCGGAGATCTTGGTGTTCTTGTCGATGTCGAAGCCGAAGTTGCCCTCGTGCGGGTGGTTGATGCCGCCGGCCTCGTGCGGCGGGGTCAGCGTGTAGAACTGCGAGTGCCACATGCCGGCGCCGCGGATGTCGACGTCACTGATGCCGACCTGGTTGTACTGGCCGCCGGCGAGGTCCTCGGTCAGGATCTTCTGCTCCTGCCGCCACTGGCCCGGCGGGACCCAGACGCACTCGATCTCGCCGTTCTGGTCGGCGGTCACGGCCGCCTGGAGGGCCTCGGTGTCGTCGGTGTCGTCGTCCGGGACGGCGCCGTACTCGGTGATCGACGTGCACGCGGCCGGCTTCTCGGACGGCGGCGCGACCTGCTCCAGGTCGATCAGGTCGAGGACGTAGAACGCGGCGGAGTCGTCGGCGTCGCGCTGGAGGCGGAAGGTGGTGCCCTCCGGGTAGCTGTTCTCCAGCAGCGCGTGGGACTCGTCGAAGAGCCGGCGGGCGTCGGTCTGGGGGTTGTTGGTCAGGCCCTCGGGGTCGTCGGTGTTGCCGTACAGCCAACTGTGCTTGGACGACAGGTCCAGCTTCTGCACGAACTCGCCGTCCGCGTAAAGGCTGATGGTCGCCTCCGCACCGCCGCCGCCCGGGGCGTCGGGGATGGAGTTGCGCACGACGATGGAGTTGGTCGGGGCGGTCGAGGTGAACTCGACGTACTGACCGGTGTTCTCCAGCCGCACCGACTGACGGCCCGAGGACTCGGACGCGAAGTTCGTGTGCCCGAAGGTCCGCTTCGCGTCGGCCTCCAGCAGGGTGCCGTCGTACGTGCCGGCCTCTGCCTCGTACTCGACGTACGGCAGTTCCGCGCCGGCCGGGGCGGCGACCGCGCCGGTCCCGGCGGAGCCGCCGCTGTCACCCTCGGGGGCGACGCCGGCGAACGCCGAGCCGGATACGGGCAGGACCCCGATCGCGACCAGGCCGAGCGCCGGTACACCGACGGCCACGCGCCGTCTGAGCTGCTTCCACTTCATGGTGTCCTCTGTTCTGTGGGGGCTGACAGAGTGCGCATGCCGCTCTCTTGCAAGAAATCAACGTAAGTTTGCGTAACAGAGTCGAAGTCTTGCTGATCGGCAGTCAGAGTTTTGAGGCAGGTCGCGGGTTTGTCAATGGTCCGCGCACGGCGGCCTCCTGCGGGGGTGCGGCGCCGCGCGGGTAGGCTGCCGGAGGGCGGAGGGGAACCGGAATCGTCATCGCGGGAGGATTCGTGCTCGTACTGCTGCCGCCGTCCGAGGGCAAGACCGAGGGCAGGCGCGGAGCCGCACTGAAACTGGAAGCGCTCTCCCTGCCCGGCCTCACCGACGCCCGGGAGGCCGTCCTCGACGAGCTGGTCGAACTCTGCGCGGCCGACGAGGAGAAGGCCGCCGACGTGCTCGGCCTCACCGAGGGGCTGCGCGGCGAAGTCGCGCGCAACGCACGGCTACGGACCGCGCCCACCCGCCCCGCGGGGCAGCTCTACACCGGCGTCCTCTACGACGCGCTCGGCCTCGCCACCCTCGACCCCGCGGCGAAGCGGCGCGCGTCGGCGTCGCTGCTGGTCTTCTCCGGCCTGTGGGGCGCCGTCCGGCTCGGCGACCGCATCCCCGCGTACCGCTGCTCCATGGGCGTACGCCTCCCCGGCGCCGGGCCGCTCGGCGCGTACTGGCGCGGCCCGCTGGACGCCGTCCTGCCGGCGGCGGCGGGGCGCGGGCTCGTCCTCGACCTGCGCTCGTCGGCGTACGCGGCGGCCTGGCGGCCCCGCGGCGAACTGGCGGCGCGCACGGCGGCGGTGCGGGTGCTGCACGCGACGGTGGTGGACGGGGTGGAGAAGCGGTCGGTGGTCAGCCACTTCAACAAGGCGACGAAGGGCCGGCTGCTCCGCGACCTTCTGACCTCGGGCGCGAAGCCGCGCACGCCGCAGCAGTTGCTGACGGCGCTGCGGGACCTGGGATACCGCGTGGAAGGCGAGGCACCGCGGCGGGCGGGGCAGCCGTGGGAGCTGGACGTGGTGGTGGCGGAGCTGTAGGCGGAAGGGCACGGCGGGCACGCGGGGCGTCCGCGTATGCAGGGGACGCGGGCGCATGTGCATGGGCGCGGGCGCGTATGCCTGGGCGTGCTGGCCGTCGGCCGCTGCCCTGTCGGCCGTTCGGCCCGCTCGCCCGTGCAACCCCGCACTCCCGCCCCAGGGTAGGCCGCCCCTCCGACAACACGCGGGCCTGCCGCCGCCGGCCCGGCGGTCCGCGTTGCGCCGTACGCAACGTGCGTTGCACCGGCCTGTTCCCAGAGGCACGATGACGGCGTGACCACTGACTCCGCCCCCATCCCCTCCGTCCTCGGCCTCGCCCCCGTCATCCCGGTCGTCGTCATCGACGACGCCGCCGACGCCGTGCCGCTGGCGCGCGCGCTGGTCGCCGGCGGGCTGCCCGCCGTCGAGGTGACCCTGCGCACGCCCGCCGCGCTCGACGCGATCCGGGCCATCGCCGCCGAGGTGCCGGACGCCGTGGTCGGCGCCGGCACCGTGCTGGACTCCGACGCCGTGACCGCCTCCGCCGCCGCGGGCGCCCGGTTCCTCGTCAGCCCCGGCACCACGGACCAACTGCTCGCCGCGACGGTCGCCTCGGGCCTGCCGTACCTGCCCGGCGTGTCCACGGTGTCGGAGGCGATGGGCCTGCTGGAGCGCGGGGTGACGGAGATGAAGTTCTTCCCCGCGGAGGCGTCGGGCGGCATCGCGTATCTGAAGTCCCTCGGCTCGCCGCTGCCGCGCGCCCGGTTCTGCCCGACGGGCGGGATCACGGTGGAGTCGGCGCCGCGTTACCTCGCGCTGCCCAACGTCGGCTGCGTGGGCGGTACGTGGATGCTGCCGAAGGCGGCGCTGGCGGCGAAGGACTGGGCGACGGTGGAGAAGCTCGCCGGCGAGGCCGCGGCGCTGGGCAACCGCTGAGTCCGGGCGGGGCCGCTCCGGGCGGTCGGCCGCCCCAGGCTCCGGCGGCCCCTCAGTGCGACTGCTTCGTCAGGTCCAGGTCCCGCGGCACCAGCACCGCCGTCAGCACCGCCGCGCCCAGCAGCGTGAGGAAGCCGGCCAGCCCCGTCAGCGCGAGCGAGTCGACGAACGCGTCCGCCGCCCGCCCCGCGAGCCGCGCCGAGCCCGTCCGCTCCGCCACCTCCATCGCCCCGGCCAGCGACTCGCGGGCGTCGTGCGCCTGCGCCGGGGGCAGCGCGCTCAGCACCCCCTCCCCCAGGTGCGAGCGGTACGCCGCCGCGGCGATGCTGCCCAGGACCGCGACGCCGAGCACGCTGCCCAGCTCGTACGAAGTCTCCTCCAGCGCCGCCGCGTTGCCGGCCTTCTCCTGCGGGGTGCCCGCCATGATGATCCCCGAGGCGACCGCCAGCGAACTCCCGCCGCCGCCGAGGAGCACCAGCGCCGCCGCCATCCACGGGTAGCCGATCGGGCTCGGCGCCAGGTAGATGACGAGGAAGCCGACGCCCGCGAGCGCCAGCCCGCCGGACAGGACGGTCCGCGCCCCGATCCGGGCCGCGAGCGCGGGCGCGAGCGGTGAGGCGACGCACATGGCTATCGCCGCCGGCGTCAGGGCGACGCCCGCCTGCAACGGCGTGCGGCCGTCGACGAGCTGGAGCCACTGCGCGACCAGCAGCAGCAGCGCGCCCAGCGCGAACATCGACGCCAGCGCCGCGGCGATGCCCGCCGTGAACGGCGGCCGGCGGAAGAGCCGCAGGTCCAGCATCGGGTCGGGGCGGTGCAGGCTGCGGCGTACGAACCAGCCGAGGATCAGCACCGCAGCGCCCAGGGCCGCCCACGACGACGCGTCGCCGAAGCCCTCCTTCGCGAAGTGCTTGATCGACCAGACCAGGGCGACCATGCCCGCGATGGTGGCGAACGTGCCCGGCAGGTCCCAGCGCGGCCTGACCGCCGTGCGGTACTCGGGCAGCAGGAAGAGGCCCGCGACGATCGCGGCGGCCATCAGCGGCACGTTGATCAGGAACGCCGAGTGCCAGGAGACGTGCTCCAGCAGCAGCCCGCCGACGACCGGCCCGACCGCCATGCCCACCGCCGAGGTCGCCGCCCAGATCCCCAGGGCGGTCGCCCGCTCCTTCGGGTCGGTGAAGACCACGCGGATCATCGACAGCGTCGTCGGCATGATCATGGCCCCGGCGACGCCGAGCAGCGCGCGGACGAGGATCACCCCGGCCGCGCTGTCGACGGCCAGGATCGCCAGCGAGAAGCCGCCGAAGAGCAGATAGCCCGCGAGCAGCATCCGCTTGCGCCCGTAGCGGTCGGCGAGGGCGCCGACGGGGACGAGCAGCCCGGCCAGGATCAGCGCGTAGATGTCGACCATCCACAACTGCTGCGCGGCGGAGGGGGCGAGGTCGGCGGTGATGTGCGGGAGGGCGACGTTCAGGATCGTCATATCCATGGCGATCACGAGGAGGCTGGCGGACAGCACCACAAGCGCGGCCCAGCGCCGCCCGCGGCTCAGCCCGGCGGTACGGTCCGGCGCGGTCTTCTCCGTACTCACCGCGCCTCCTCCCGGGCCGTACCCGAACGCATCAGGGCGGTGATCGCCCGGGTCAGCTCGTCGAGTTCGACGGGCTCGCCCCGGAGCATCACGTGCAGGCCGACGCCGTCCGCGAAGCCGGCGAGCAGCCGCGCGGTGGCCGGGTCGGTCCAGTCGCTCAGCAGCCCGACCATCCCGTCGAACCAGCGCAGCGCCAGGGGGTGCAGCTCCGGGCGGTGGATCGTGGCGCCGTAGAGGGCGAGGTCGGAGCGCATCCGGTCGCGGTCGCAGAAGTAGTCGTGGAGGAGCCGGGCCAGGGACTCCGGCTCGCGCGGCCGGCCGGCCGAGACGCGTCTGGCGTAGTCGATGAACTCGTCGATCTCGTCCACCAGGACCTGGAGCCCGGCCTCGCGCAGTTCGTCGAGGGAGGTGAAGTAGTACGTGGTCGCCCCCAGCGGCACTCCGGCGCGCTCGGCGACCCGGCGGTGGGTGATGTCGCCGCCACCGCCCTCCACCAGCAGGTCTGCCGCGGCGCGCACGATCGCGCGGCGGCGTGCCTGCGGGTCGCGGCGGCTGCGCGCGGCGGGCTGGTCGGACTCGGGCATCGGGATCCCTCCGGTTGCTGTACGCATGTACTAGTACCACTGTACATGTACGTCCGTACCAGAACGCGGGCAGCACGGTGCACGGGCGGTGGGTGCCGCCCGTGCCAGGGGGAGGTGAGGAGGGTGAGGTGGGTCGGCGCGGGTGGGTCAGCGCGGGTGGGTCAGCGCAGGTGGGAGGTGTCGTTCAGCAGGCGGACGCTCGCGTGCCCGTCCGCGTAGTACGCGACCTCCGACAGCGCCGCCGCCGACAGCTCCATCCGGAACAGCGACTCCGGCGGGGCGCCAAGCGCCAGCCGGACCAGCGTCTTGACCGGCGTCACATGCGTGACGAGCAGCACCGTGCGGCCGGCGTAGCGCGCGAGGATCCTGTCGCGGGCGAGCCCGACGCGGCGGCTGACCTCGGCGAAGGACTCCCCGCCTGCGGTCGGTGCCGCCTTCGTGGAGCGCAGCCAGGCGGCGAGGTCCTGGGGGTGGCGCTCGCGCACCTCGGCGAACGTCAGCCCTTCCCAGGCGCCGAAGTCCGCCTCGCGCAGGCCGTCTTCGACGCCGACGTCGAGCCCGAGCCGCCCGGCTACCGCCTCCGCGGTCTCGCGGCAGCGGCGCAGCGGGGAGCTGACGACGGCCTGGACGGTGCCGCGGGCGGCGAGGAGTGCGGCGGCGGCAGCGGCCTGGCCGCGGCCGGTTCCGGAGAGCGCGGGGTCGGTGCCGCCGCTGCCGGAGAAGCGCTTCTGGGGGGTGAGGTCGGTCTCGCCGTGGCGCAGCAGCAGGAGCGTGGTGGCCGCCCCGGCGTCGGCGGGGCCCCAGCCCACGGGGGGCGTGGCGGACGTGCCGACGCCCTCGGCCCGTACCGGGGAACCGC
Source organism: Streptomyces sp. 184 (assembly GCF_045781775.1). Classification (NCBI taxonomy): domain Bacteria; kingdom Bacillati; phylum Actinomycetota; class Actinomycetes; order Kitasatosporales; family Streptomycetaceae; genus Streptomyces; species Streptomyces sp. 184. The sequence continues at coordinate 5,986,431 of NZ_CP123230.1, forward strand.
CGCCCCCGGCCCCCGCGTCCAGTTCCGCCCGCGAGGCCGCCGGGGTCCACCGCTCACCGCGCTTGCCGGCGTCCATCGCCTCGTTCGCGAGCCGGTCGGCGTGCTTGTTCTTCTCCCGCGGGATCCACTCGTACGACACCCGCCCCGGCGGGTAGACCTCCCGCGCCTCGGCGGCGAGTTCGCGCATCCCGGGGTGCTTGATCTTCCAGCGCCCCGACATCTGCTCCACGACCAGCTTGGAGTCCATCCGCACCCGGACCTCCGCGTCCGGGTCGAGCCCGCGCGCCGCCCGCAGCCCGGCGATGAGCCCCCGGTACTCCGCGACGTTGTTGCTGGCCACCCCCACGTACGCCGCGTCCTCGGCCAGCACCGCGCCGTCCGCGTCGCGCACCACGGCGCCGTACCCGGCGGGCCCGGGGTTCCCCCGCGAGCCGCCGTCCGCCTCGACGACGAACGCGCGCCGGGACGGGCCGGGCATCAGAGGCCGGATTCGGGCGTACGGACCAGGATCCGGCGGCAGTTCTCGCACCGTACGACGGTGTCGGGGGCCGCGGCCCGTACCTCGTTGATCTCGGTGATGTTCAACTCCAGCCGGCAGCCCTCGCAGCGCCGCTGGTACAGCCGGGCCGCGCCGACGCCGCCCTGCTGCTCGCGCAGCTTGTCGTACAGCTTCAGCAGGTCCGCGGGGATCTCGCCGACGGCGCCCGCGCGCTCCTTGGTGACCGCGGCGACCTCGCTGTCGATCTCGCCCACCGCCGCGTCCCGCCGCGCCGTGGCGTCCGTGATCTTGGCCTGAACCGACTCGACCCGCCCGGTCAGCTCCGTGATCCGCTCCTGCACGGTCTCGCGGCGCTCCATGACCTCCAGGACCACGTCCTCCAGGTCGCTCTGCCGCCGGGCGAGCGAGGCGATCTCGCTCTGGAGGTTCTCCAGGTCCTTGGGCGAGGTCACCGCGCCGGAGTCCAGCCGCTGCTGGTCGCGGGCGGAGCGCTGGCGCACCTGGTCGACGTCCTTCTCGGCCTTGGACTGCTCGCGCTCGGTGTCGCTCTCCTCGGTCTGCGCGGCGACGAGCAGGTCGCGGTGCTGTACGAGGTCGGCCTCCAGGCCGGCGACCTCCTCGTGCTCCGGGAGGTTCTTGCGGCGGTGCTGGAGCTGGGTGAGGCGGACGTCGAGGGCCTGGACGTCGAGCAGGCGGATCTGGTCGGCGGACGCTGCGTTCAAGCTGGCTGCTCCGGGCTCGTAGGGGCAAGGCTGGCGTGGGGGGTCGGGGCTCCCGCGGCGCTCGCGGATGGTGCGGTCGCCGTCGGGGCGAGGGAGTGGGCGGACCAGGGGTCGGTCACGATACGCGACACCCGCGTGCGCAGACCCCACCCGTTCCGGTCCGAGACCGCGTCCAGTTGGGCGGCGGCCTGCTCGCACCAGGGCCACTCCGTGGCCCAGTGGCCCGCGTCGATCAGGTACGGGCGGCCCCCCGCGGCCAGCGCGGCGTGCTGCTGCGCCTCGGAGACCGGGTGGTGGCGCAGGTCGGCGGTGACGTAGACGTCGACGCCCGCGGCGCGCACCGCGTCGAAGAGGCCGTCGCCGGAGCCGCCGCAGACGGCGGCCGTACGGACCTCGCCCTCCGGGTCGCCGGCGACGCGCAGGCCGGTGGCGGTACGGGGCAGGGACGCGGCGGCGCGGTCGGCGAACTCCCGCAGCGGCACCGGGGCGTCCAGCTCGCCGAGGCGGCCGAGGCCGCGGCGGCCGGCGGGGTCGTCGGCGTCGGGCACGAGCGGGCCGGTGACGCGCAGGCCGAGGGCGCCGGCGAGGGCGTCGGAGACGCCGGGGTCGGCGCGGTCGGCGTTGGTGTGGGCGACGTGCAGCGCGACGTCGTTCTTGATGAGCGTGTGCACGACGCGGCCCTTGAACGTGCCGGCCGAGACGGTCGACGTGCCGCGCAGGTAGAGCGGGTGGTGGGTGACGAGCAGGTCGGCTTCCCACTCGACGGCCTCGTCGACGACCTCCCGTACGGGGTCGACGGCGAACAGCACGCGCTCCACGCGGGCGTCCGGGTCGCCGCACACCGTGCCGACCGCGTCCCACGGCTCGGCGCGGGCGGCGGGCCAGAGGGCTTCGAGCGCGGCGACGACGTCGGCAAGTGCGGGCACGGGGCAAGGCTACCCCCGCCGAGAGGGCCCGGGCGCGGCGCCCGCTCGTAAGCACAGCGGAGCGGCGCGACGAAGCGGAACGCTGGATTCACCACCCGTACGTGTGAAGTCACCGGCGCCGCGCCGATTGCTTTGACGTGCGAAAACTACCTTCAGTCGGGGAGGTGATGGGACCGGATGAGGCCCATTGCAGAATCGATTCCGTCAGCGTCGGCGAGGGCGGCGGCCCAGACCGGCCCGGCGAGTGCGGCGGTGGACGCGACGACGGCGGCGGATGCGGTGGCGGGTGCGGTGGCGGCCCCCGGGGCGGCGGACCGGGGCGCGGACGCGGCTGCGGGCGGAGGTACGAGCGGGGGTACGGGCAGGGGCACGGGCCGGACGGCGGCCGGCCCGGAGGCGCCGGCGGACACCGGAGCGCCGACTGCCGCGGGAGCGCCCAACGGGGCGGCGCACGCCCGCGCGGGGGCCGGCACCGCGGCGGGGGCGGTGCCCGCGGCGGAGGCCGGACCCGCCGCGGCAACAGCCACCGGAAGGGCGGCAGCCGCGATGGTGGCGATCACCGCGACGACGCCCCCCGCCGACCACCCACGCCACTCCCCCGCCCTCCCGCGACCCACGACCGGCCCGCCCGGCTCCGGCCCCGGCCGCCCCGTCGGCCGGGCCGGCTTCAGCTTCACCGCGGACGGCACGTACGGCGCCTGCCTCGCCACCGACGCCGACGGCAACTGGTTCCCCGAACGCTGGACCCTCCACGGCCCCGAGGCGTACACCGTCCCGCTCCCCTGCGCGCAGCCGGAGGAGCCCGGCACCACGGTGCTGCCGCTGGCCGACGGCCGCGTGCTGATCCGCCGGCTCGTCGGCGGCACCGAGCACGCGTTCTCCCTCCTGCACCCCTCCGGGCCCGACACCACCGAGCAGCCCCTCGGTTCGGTGACCGCGCCGCGGCTCGCGCTCGTGCCGCCCGCGCCGGAGAGCGTCGAGGTGTACGCGCTGGCTCCCCCCGGCCCGGACGGCGGCGCCACCGACGTGTGGCGGGTCTACGGCGGCGGGTTCGCCGGCGCCGGCACGGCGCACCCGCGGCGCGTCGGCGAACTGCCGGGGCGGTGCGCGGGCCGCGGCTGGCTGGACCGTACGGGCCGGGCGCTCGCCGTCGACCAGGAGCTGGCCGGGCTGACGAAGGCCGTGACGGTGGGGCTCGACGGCCGGGTGGTGGGGGTCAGCCCGCTGCTGGAGATCACCGCGGAGAGCAACGACCGGCTGCTGATCGCCGACCCCGACAGCGGGCTGGTGCTCCTGTGCTCCGACGCCCCGGGCCGCGACCGGCTGGGGTGGGGGGTGCTGGGCAGCGGACGGCCGGTGCGGTTCCCCGACGCGCTGTGCCCGCGGGACACGGCGGTGACGCCGTTCGCGGTGCAGCCGGGGCAGGTGCTGACGCCGGAGCAGTGCGGGGTGGCGCTGCGGCTCGACGGTCCCGGCGGCTGCCGGCTCGGGGTGTGGCGGCCCGCGGCGCGGCGGCTGGTCCAACTGCCGCCGCTGCCGGGGTGGATCACCGGCAGCGGGCTGTGGACGCAATGGGGCGAGCTGCGGCTGCCGTACGCGACGCCGGCGCAACCCTGCGGCCTGGCCCGGCTGGCGGTCCCCGACCCGGCCGCGGCCGAGCTGCGGAACGCGCCGCCCCTGGGCGACCCGGCACCCGACCCCGTACCGGACGGCACCGCCGCGGAGGGGGATGGAGCCACGCGCCCCGTACCCCTCCAACACGCCCCGCTCTGAACGCCCTTCCCGCCCCGGCGGCGCACCGCCGGGGCGGGCCCGTTCAGTCGTGGTCGATGACCGTGTCCGCCAGTACCGGCGCCTCGTCCCGCTCCACCGCGCTCGCGGCCAGCCGCACCCGCCCGTCCGCCGCCTCCGGCCACATCCGGATCCGCAGCGTCTCGCCCGGGTACACCACCCCCGCGAACCGCGTCGCGTACGACCGCACCCGCCCCACGTCCCCGTCGAGCACCGTGTCCACCGCCGCCTTCAGCGCCATCCCGTACGAGCACAGCCCGTGCAGGATCGGCCGGTCGAACCCGGCCAGCGCGGCGAACTCCGGGTCCGCGTGCAGCGGGTTCCAGTCGCCGGACAGCCGGTAGAGCAGCGCCTGGTCCGCGCGGATGGCGCGGTCGACGACGTGGTCGGGCTCCCGCCCGGGCGCGGGCAGGCGCGGCGACGGGCCGCGCTCGCCGCCGAAGCCGCCCTCGCCGCGGACGTAGAGCTGGGTGTCGGAGGTCCACAGCGGGCCGCCCCGGTCGGCGGCCTCGGTGCGCAGCACGAGCACGGCGGCCTTGCCCTTGTCGTACACGGCGGCGATGCGCGAGGTGCGGGTCGCCTCGCCGGCGGGCGGCAGCGGGCGGTGCAGCTCGATGCGCTGGGCGCCGTGGAGTACGGCGGTCAGGTCGACGTCGATGCCGGGGGCGTCGAGCCCCGCGCCCTCGCCGGCCACGCCGCCGTCGCCGGCGACCGTGACGAAGCTGGGCAGCACGTGCAGCCGGTCCTCCAGGACGTACCGCAGCTCGGCGGGGTCGGTGGCGGGGCGGCCGGCGCCGATGCCCAGGTGGTAGAGGAGGACGTCCTTGCGGGTCCAGGCGAGCCGGGTCTCGCGGGGCTCTTCGGCCAGGGCCCTGGCGGCGTCGATGGGCATGGTGGCGCTGGCTCCTTCGCCGGGCGGGGGCGCACCCGCGGGCCGCGGAGCGGGGCGAGCGTGGGGACGGGGGTGCATGCGTGTAGGGTCCGGCGGCCAAGGGCACGAGAAGACCCCGGCGTGCCGTCCGCACCAGTCGGCACGCCGGGGTCGCTCTCGGGGCGACGGCCGGAGCATACGACAAGAACACGTTCTAGCCGTCGGATACATGTATAACGCAGTCCCCGGCGGTTGGGAAGACCGTAAAGCCCCTTTACTGACACTCCGTCAGCATTCGAGCACGGGCTGTCGACGACGCATACGCGCGATCCCGGGCCGCCGTTCAGGGGACAGCCCGGCCAGGCTTCTTGTATGCCCTCCCCCGCTCATGTGCATTCGAGACATGCGCGGATATAAAACGACTAGTACGACCAGCGGGGCCCTGGTGCTCACCGCCGCCGCCCTGCTCGCCGCCGTCACCGCCTGCGCCCACGGGCCGGTCGGCAACGCCTCCGACGAAGGCAAGGCCCCCGGCAAGGAGGCCCGGACGCCCTTCACCCTCGTCGCCACCGGCGACATCCTCCCGCACGGATCCGTGATCGAGCAGGCGAACCGGGACGCCGGCGGCAACGGCCACGACTTCCGCCCCATGCTGGCCGGCGTCAAGCCCGTCATCTCCGCCGCCGACCTGGCGATCTGCCACATGGAGACCGTCTACGGACCGGAGGGCGGCCCGTTCAGCGGCTACCCCTCCTTCGTCTCCCCGCCGTCCCTCGCCACCGCCGCCAAGGCCACCGGCTACGACTCCTGCTCCACCGCCTCCAACCACACCCTCGACGCCGGCTTCCCCGGCGTCACCCGCACCCTCGACGCCCTCGACGCCGCCGGCGTCGCCCACGCCGGCTCCGCCCGCACCCCCGCCGAGGCGCTCCGCCCCGCGATGCTGGAGGCGGGCGGCGCGACGGTCGCGCAGCTCGCCTACACCTACGGCACGAACGGCAAGCCGCTGCCGCACCAGCCGTGGGCGGTCAACCTCACCGACCCCGAGCGGATCGTCTCCGACGCGCGCCGCGCCCGCCGGGCGGGCGCCGACGTCGTCGTGGTCAGCCTGCACTGGGGCACGGAGTGGCAGGACGCACCGGACGCCACCCAGCGCCGGCTCGCCCGCGAGCTGACCGCCGCGCGCTCGGCCGGGGCGCCGGACGTCGACCTGATCATCGGCACGCACGCGCACGTGCCGCAGGCGTACGAGAAGGTCAACGGGACCTGGGTCGTCTACGGCATGGGCGACCAGATCGCCGGCCGCATGATCAACAACGCGGGCGAGAAGGACCCGCGCGGCAACCAGGGCACCATCGGCCGCTTCACCTTCTCCCCGCCTAAGCCGCGCAGCGCGCGCTGGCAGGTGACGAAGGCCGAGTTCCTGCCGCAGCTCATGGACCACGACCGCGCGGGCCCCCCGCGGGTCGTCGACCTCGGCGCCGAACTGGCCGACGGCGACGCCCCGGAGCGCTACAGGCGGGTCCACGACCGGATCAGCGACGTCGTCCTCAGCCGCGGCGCGGCCCAGGACGGGCTGACCGCGCCCCGCTGACACCGGGCGCCCCGCACGGCTGCGCTACGCCCCGCGCCCCCGCCGGGCACCGCCACGCGGCAGCCCCCGCCCCGCCCGGCTCACGCCTTCGCCGGCTCCGGCGCGGCGGCCGGGCGGGGCAGGGCTATGAGCATCAGGGCCGCGCAGCCCAGCAGGATCCCGACCCCGGTCTGGAACGCCAGCGAGTACCCCGAGGCCAGCACCTCGGGACCGGACTCGCCGCCGATGCGGCTGGCGGCCACCGTCGACAGCACCGCAAGACCGAGCGAACCGCCCATCGTCCGCGACGTGTTCATCACCCCGGACACCACGCCCGCGTCGCCGGGGGGCGCCCCCGAGGTCGCCAGGTGCGCCAGCGGCGTGGCCATGAAGCCCACGCCGGCCATCATCAGGATGCCGGGCCCGGCGACGTCGGTGACGTACCCGCCGCCCGCGCCCGCCGTGCTCTGCCACAGATAGCCGCCGGCCGCCATCAGCACCCCGGTGACGGCCAGGGCCTTCGGGCCCGTGCGGGCCAGCACCCGCGGCGCCAGCTTCGAGGCCGCCACGATCGTCAGCGAGTGCGGCACGAAGGCGAGGCCGGCCTCGATGGGCGTGTAGCCGAGGACGTTCTGCATGTAGAGCGAGAGGAAGTACCAGGACGAGAACATCGCCGCGCCGGTGACGAACATGGCCGTGTTGGCCGCCGACACCGAGCGCAGCCGGAACAGCCCCAGCGGCATCAGCGGCGCCCGCGTCCTGGCCTCCACCAGCAGGAACGCCCCGACCAGCACCAGCCCGCCGAAGAGCGGCAGCAGCGCCGCCGCCGCGGTCCACCCGTGGCTCTCCGTCTGCACGATCCCGTACGACACGGCGCCTATCCCGGCGGTGACCAGGACCGCGCCCGGGATGTCGAGCCGCCGCCGCACCAGCCCCCGGCTCTCCGCCAGCCACACCGCCGCGCAGGTGAGGACGACGGCGCCGACCGGCACGTTGATCAGCAGCACCCACCGCCACGACAGCGCGTCCGTCAGCACCCCGCCGACGAGCGAACCGGCGGCGCCGCCGCCCGCGCCGACCGCCGTCCACGTCCCGATCGCGCGCACCCGCGCCGGGCCCTCGGGCACGGACGAGGTGAGCAGCGTCAGCGTCGAGGGCGCCAGCACCGCCGCGCCCACGCCCTGCACCGCCCGCGCGGCGAGCAGTTGCCAGGACTCCTGCGCCAGGCCGCCGGCCAGGCTGGCGGCGGTGAACAGCGCGAGGCCGACGATGAAGACGCGCTTGCGGCCGAAGATGTCACCGGCCCGGCCGCCGAGCAGCATCAGCCCGGCGAAGGACAGCGTGTACAGGTTCACCACCCACTGGAGCCCCGCCGCGCTCATCCCCAGGTCCGCGCGCATGGACGGCAGCGCGACGTTGACGACGGAGACGTCGAGCACGACGAGGAACTGGCCCGCGCACGCCGTGAGCACGACGACCCACAGCGGCGCGGCGCCGCGGCGGTCGGCCGCGGCGGGCAGCCGGGTGCCGGGGGGTGACTGGGGCATACCGTCCATGGTCGCACCGGCCACCGACACCGCGCACGGGCATATCGGTGTACGGACCATGCGACCCGGGTCGTAGGCCCATGGGGCAGGATCGGGCGCGTACGAGGACACCGGCGGCGCCGCCCCGGCCACCACGCCCACCGACCGAAGAAAGGCACCGCAGATGGAGCTGGAACGCGAGCGGCAGCACGGGGACGGCCCGGCGCCCCGACCGGCGGCGGACCGGGAACCGCACCGGCCGCAGACGGGCCGCGAGCCCGCGCCCCGCCCCTCCCCCGGCGCCCCTTCGCCCGCCGTCCTCGCCGCCTTCGAGGCCGCCCCCGGCTTCATGCCCCGCGACGAGGGCCTCGCCCTCCACGCCGCCGCGGCCCGGGCCGCGGGGCTCGGGCTGCCCCTGCTGGAGGTCGGCACGTACTGCGGGCGGTCCACGATCCTGCTCGCCGCCGCCGCCCGCGCGGCGGCGGACCCCGGCGTCGTCGCCGTCACCGTCGACCACCACCGCGGCAGCGAGGAGCAGCAGCCCGGCTGGGAGTACCACGACCCCGCGCTCGTCGACCCCGCGACGGGCCTGATGGACACCCTGCCGACGTTCCGCCGCACCCTGTACGCGGCCGGTCTCGAGGACCACGTCGTCGCCGTCGTCGGCCGCTCGCCGCAGGTCGCCGCGGTGTGGAACCGGCCGCTCGGGCTGCTCTTCGTCGACGGCGGCCACACCGACGAGCACGCCACCGCCGACTACGAGGGCTGGGCCCCGCACGTCGCCCCGGGCGGGCTGCTGGCCGTGCACGACGTCTTTCCCGATCCGGCGGACGGCGGGCAGGCACCGTACCGTATCCACCGGCGCGCGCTGGGCTCCGGGGCGTTCACGGAGATCACCGCGCTCGGGAGCCTGCGGGTGCTGCGCCGTACCGGCGCGGGAATTTGAGCCTCCGGCACTTCTGCTACGGTCGCACGGATGTCCAGCCAGAACCGGCGGCCTCTCCGCACCTATCTTCTGCTCGCCCCCGTGGCACCGCTGGCCTTCGCCGGCGTGCTGGTGTGGCAGTCGGTGGACGGCGACGGCTCCGCGTCCGGCGGGCGGGAACCCGGCGGGCCTCCGTCGGCGTCCTCCTCCCCGACCCGGCCCACCGCCGGGGATCCCGAGGATTCGAACGACTCGAAGAATACGAAGGATCCGGAGGTGGGCGATTTGCCACTGGCCGGAAAGGTGATCGTGCTGGACCCCGGGCACAACCCGAACAACCGCGACCACGCCGCCGAAATCAACCGCCAGGTCGACATCGGCACCGTGCGCAAGGAGTGCGACACCACCGGAACCGCCACCAACGGCGGTTACGCCGAGGCCGACTTCACCCTGGACGTGGCCCGGCGCGCCCGCACCCTGCTGCGCGCACAAGGCGCACAGGTGCGGCTGACGCACGACGGCAAGCGCGAGTTCGGGCCGTGTATCGACGAGCGCGCCGAAGCCGGCAACAAGGCCGGGGCGGACGCGGTCGTCTCCATCCACGCCGACGGCGGCGGACCGGGCGCCCGCGGGTTCCACGTGATCCTGCCGGGCCGGGTGAGCGAGGGAAAGGCGGACACCACCGCCATCGTGAAGCCGTCGCGAAAGCTGGGCAAGGAGTTGAAGGCGCACTTCGCGGAGGAAACCGGAAGTAAGCCCTCCAACTATGTGGGCAACGACACAGGCTTCACGGTACGCACCGATCTGGGCGGGCTGAACCTCTCGACTGTGCCCAAAGTCTTCATCGAATGCGGCAACATGCGGGACGCTAAGGACGCCGACCGGCTGACGGACGCCGTATGGCGGCAGCGGGCGGCGCACGGAATCACGAACGGCATCGGGGCTTTCCTGGCAGGGTAGGCGCAAGCCGCCGGCAGGCCGGGAAATGCACACCGGGGGAACAAGGGGGACTCGTGGCCAGGGGGCCCGATGTGGCCGATCCACCGACCCGTACGATGGGGCGGCATTTCACGCTTGGCAGCGTCAGGATCTGCACCGGCAACAGCGACAACGACCAATACGTAAGGGACATTTCGTGAACATCCGCTCACTTACTCGGGGCGACGGCGTAGTGATCGGAGCAGCGCTGCTGCTGATTATCGCCTCGTTCCTCGACAGCATCTCGGTGGACTGCCCCGGCGGCGGAAGCTGTGGCGGGGACGTGCCCAGCGGCTGGGACGCCGACCAGTTCCCGCTGCTGCCCGCGGTCTTCCTGACCGGCATCATCGCCGGCGCGCTCATCGTCGTCGGCCGGACGGTCACGGGCGACCGCGAGTTCGGCGGGCTCCGGCTGGGCCAGTGGGGGACCGCGCTGTCGGCCTCCGCCTTCCTCAGCTCGCTGTTCATGCTCTTCGGCGGCGCGCGCAACATGGCCAACGAGATGGTCGCCGGCGCCGGTATGGACGACCCGTTCGGCATGGGCATCGGCCTGATCCTCGCGCTCATCGCGAACCTCGCGATGGTCGTGGCGGCGGTCCTCTCCCACACCGTCCCGGCGCTCAAGGCGAACCTGCTGCCCAACCCGGGAGTTCCGGGTCCGGCCGGCGCCCCGTACGGCGGTCAGCCGCAGCCCGGTTACGGCTACCCCGGCGGCGGCCAGCCCGGCCCCGGCGGCCCGCAGCCCGGCGGCCCGCAGGGCGGCGCTCCGTTCGGCGGTCAGCAGCAGCCGTTCGGCGGTCCGGGCGCGGGTGCCCCGCAGCCGGGCGGCCCGCAGGCCGGTGCCCCGGCCGGCGCCCGGCCGCAGGCGCAGGCCGCGCCGCAGCCCGCCGGCGGCGGCTCGTTCGCGCCGTTCTGGTTCGCGGTGCCGGCGGCCCGGCCGCTGTTCGCGGAGGACGGCTCCTCGGCGCAGATCGCCGAACTGACCCCGGGCATCTGGTACCTGGCGGTGGACCAGCGCGGTGCCGCGCTGGTCGCGCAGACCCAGGACGGCCGCCGCGGCGTGCTCCAGGACACCACGGGCATCCAGCGCGGCGCCTGACCGGCCGCGCCCGACCCGTACGTCCCCGAACGGCCCCCGCCCGAAGCACCGGGCGGGGGCCGTCGCACGTCCGCCTCGGCCCCGGGCCGTGCCGTTCGGCCCCAGGCCGCCGGCCCCGGCCCCGGGCCGTCGCATGTCCCGCTCAGCCCCAGGCCGTTGCCGCCAGCCACCTGTCCAGCAGCCCGGCCTCCCCCAGCACCTCCACCCGGTCGCTGTCCGGCGGCAGCCGCCGGTAGAACACCAGCAGCACGTCCGCCAGCGGCCCGCGCAGCGCCACCGCCGCCTTCGCGTGCGCCCGGCGCCAGCCGAACCCCTGCGCACCCAGCTCGATCAACCACTCGGCGCCCGCCTCCGGCGCCGTGTCGGTGGCGTGCAGGTGAATCGCCGGGCCCGCCGGGCCAGCCGGGTCCGCGGCGCACAGCGCGGCCAGGTCCGCGTCGCCGCCGCGCTGCGCGAACTCCAGGATCTCCAGCCACTCGTCGATCGCGTCCGCCGCCAGGTCCGCCGCGACCGCGAAGTCCACCCCCGCCGCCCCGTCGGCGTCCGCCCGGTGCACCACCGTCTCGTGCGCCATCCGCCGCGCCCAGAACGCGGCCCGCTGCTCGTCCGCCCACGTCCACACCGCGGTGTCCGCACCGGCCGCGCGCAGTTCGGCGGCGAGGAGGTCCGCGCCCTCGGCCAGCCAGGCGTCGAGCGCGGCGGGCGTGCGCGTCCCGGGTCCCGCGGAGCCGGGCACCGTCTCCTCCGCCAGCTCCTCGGTGGCGCGGGTGCGGACGAGTTCGGCCGCCCACCGGTGCGCGCCGCCGACGTGCACGGCCAGCTCGCCGAGGTTCCAGTCGGGGCAGGTGGGCACGCGGGTGCCGGGGTCGGCGCCGCGCACGGTGCGGCGCAGCAGGCCGGTCTGCGCGACGACTTCGGTGCAGTAGCGGTCGTACGGGAGTCTCATACCGGCGCACTCTACGGGCGCACCCCCCGCCCCCCGCCGCCCGTTTTCCCACCGGCCGTACGTCCCGCGGTCCGCGGCCCGCGGCTTCGCGGGAGCCGGCGGCGCTAGCCGGGCGGCGGCGCGTCGACCAGCCGGCAGACCGTCTCGATGTCGGTCCGCACCTGCGCGATCGACGCGCGCCCCGACAGCCAGGTGATGAGCGCCGAATGCCACGTGTGCTCGATCACCCGCGCCACCGACAACTGCTCGGGCGTCGGCCGGCCGCCGGCGCCCATCGCGTCGAGGATGATCTCCGAGGTCAGCCGGGAGGCGACCGTGACCTCCGGGCTCACCGACCGGTCGGCGAAGCTCAGCGCGCGCACCATCGCGTCCGCGAGCTGCGGCTCGCGCTGGAGCGCGCGGAAGGCGCGCATCAGCGTCTGCGCCACCCGGGCGCCCGGCTCGGCGGCCGTCGGCGGGCGCTTGCGCAGCGTCTCGTGGAGCTGGCGCAACTGGTCCTGGAGGGTGGCGACGAGCAGGTGGATCTTGGAGGGGAAGTAGCGGTACAGGGTGCCGAGCGCGACGCCCGCCCGCTCCGCGACCTCGCGCATCTGCACCGCGTCGAAGCCGCCGCGGCCGGCCAGCTCGGCGGTGGCCTTCAGGATGCGGCGGCGGCGCGCCTCCTGCCGCTCGGTGAGCTGCGGCCGGCCCGGGGCGCGGCCGGACCTGCCCGGGACGCCCGGGACGCCGGCCCTCGATGTTGTCGTCATGTGTCCCGATCTGTGCCGTGCTTCCCCCGACGGCAGATCCGGCGGGCGGGTCTGGCTACCAACCGGTAGATTCGAAGCCGCCGAACCTGCCTGAAACTTGTTCTAGATTAGCGCGAGCGGTTACGCTCCGGCGAAACTGCGCAGTGAGAAGGGGGCCGTACGTGACCGCAGAGGTGCCACTGCGCATCGCCCTGCTCAGCTACAAGGGCAACCCCTACTGCGGCGGGCAGGGCGTCTACGTCCGCCACCTCTCGCGCGAGCTGGCCCGCCTCGGCCACCGCGTCGAGGTGATCGGCGCCCAGCCCTACCCCGTGCTCGACGCCGGCGTCACCCTGACGGAGCTGCCCAGCCTCGACCTCTACCGGCAGCCCGACCCCTTCCGCACCCCCGGGCGCGGCGAGTACCGCGACTGGATCGACCTCCTCGAAGTCGGCACGATGTGGACCGGCGGCTTTCCCGAGCCGCTGACCTTCAGCCTCCGCGCCCGCCGCCATCTGGCCGCCCGCCGCGGCGACTTCGACGTCGTCCACGACAACCAGACCCTCGGCTACGGCCTCCTCGGCGGCGCCCGCGCCCTCGGCGCCCCGCTCGTGACCACCGTGCACCACCCCATCACCGTCGACCGCGAGCTGGACCTGGCCGCCGCACCCGACCGGCGGCGCCGCTACTCCGTGCGCCGCTGGTACGGGTTCACGCGCATGCAGCGCCGCGTCGCCCGCCGGCTGCCCGCCGTGCTGACCGTCTCCGGCTCGTCCCGCGCGCAGATCACCGACCAGCTCGGCGTGCCGCCGGAGCGCGTCCACGTGGTGCCGATCGGCGCGGACACCGACCTGTTCGGCCCCGACCCCGCGGTGCCGCGGGTGCCCGGCCGGATCGTCACGACGGCCAGCGCCGACGTGCCGCTGAAGGGGCTCGTCCACCTCGTCGAGGCGCTGGCGAAGATCCGCACCGAACAGCCGGACGCGCACGTGGTCGTGGTCGGCAAGCGGACCGAGGACGGGCCGGTCGCCCAGGCCGTCGAGCGCTTCGGGCTCGGCGAGGCCATCACGTTCGTCACCGGCATCAGCGACGAGGAGCTGGTCGGCCTGCTGCGCAGCGCGCAGGTCGCGTGCGTGCCCTCGCTGTACGAGGGCTTCTCGCTGCCCGCCGTCGAGGCGATGGCGACGGGCACCCCGCTGGTCGCCACCACCGGCGGCGCGATCCCGGAGGTCGCCGGGCCCGACGGCGAGACGTGCCTGGCGGTGCCGCCGGGCGACGCGGGCGCGCTGGCCGCCGCCCTCGCCAAGCTGCTCTCCGACGCCCCGCTGCGCGACCGCCTCGGGGCGGCGGGCCGCGAGCGCGTGCTGGCCCGGTTCACCTGGGCGCAGGCGGCGAAGCTGACCGCGGAGCGCTACCGGGCGGCCATCGCGGCGCACACCGCAGCGGCCGGCGCCCCGGCCCCGGCGCGCGGCGGCCCGGCGGCGCCCCGGATGCGCGCCGCGGGCGGTGACCGCTGATGGCCCGTCGGCCGGACGGCCGCGGCACCGCGCACCCCACTCCCCGCCCCGTACGCACCTCACTCCTGTACGCAGCCTCCCGCCCACCCTTCCGGAGGAGCCTTGCTGACCGTCGACTTCACCCGCTTCCCGCTCGCGCCCGGCGACCGCGTGCTCGACCTGGGCTGCGGCGCAGGGCGGCACGCCTTCGAGTGCTACCGGCGCGGCGCCCGCGTCGTCGCCCTGGACCGCGACGGCGACGAGATCCGCGAGGTCGCCCGCTGGTTCGCGGCGATGAAGGCGGCGGGCGAGGCGCCGGCCGGCGCCTCCGCCACCGCCGTCGAGGGCGACGCGCTGGCGCTGCCGTTCCCCGACGACAGCTTCGACGTCGTGATCGTCTCCGAGGTGATGGAGCACATCCACGACGACAAGGGCGTGCTCGCCGAGATGGTGCGCGTGCTGCGCCCCGGCGGGCGGATCGCGGTGACCGTGCCGCGCTACGGGCCGGAGAAGGTCTGCTGGGCGCTGTCGGACGCGTACCACGAGGTCGAGGGCGGCCACATCCGCATCTACAAGGCGGACGAACTGGTCGGCAGGATCCGCGAGTCGGGTCTGAAGCCGTACGGCCTGCACCACGCGCACGCGCTGCACGTGCCGTACTGGTGGATCAAGTGCGCGGTGGGCGTGGACAACGACCGCTCGCCGGCCGTGCGCGCGTACCACAAGCTGCTGGTCTGGGACATCATGAAGAAGCCGCTGGCGACCCGGCTCGCCGAGCGGCTCCTCGACCCGGTCATGGGCAAGAGCGTCGTCGTCTACGCCACCAAGCCGCACGAGGGCGGCCGGTGACGAGCTACGAACGCACCGAGCACCTGGTCCTGCCCGGCGTGCTGTCCGCCGCCGAGGTGGCGCAGACCGTCGCCGGGATCGCCGCGGTGCAGCGGGACGACGGGGCGATCCCGTGGTTCCGCGGGCACCACCTCGACCCGTGGGACCACACCGAGGCGGCGATGGCGCTGGACGCGGCGGGCGAGCACGCGCGGGCGGAGGCGGCGTACGAGTGGCTGCGCCGGCACCAGCTCGCGGACGGCTCCTGGTACGCGGCGTACGCGGACGGGGACGCGGCCCGGCCGACCGACCGGGGCCTGGAGACCAACTTCTGCGCGTATCCGGCGGTCGGCGTCTGGCACCACCATCTGGCCACCGGCGACGAGGCGTTCCTGCGCCGGATGTGGCCGGTGGTGCAGGGGTCGATGGAGTTCGTGCTGCGGCTCCAGCAGCCGGGCGGGCAGGTGGGCTGGAAGCGGGACGGCCCGGACGGGCCGGTCCGCACCGACGCGCTGCTGACCGGCTCCTCGTCCGTCCACCACGCGCTGCGCTGCGCGCTGGCCGCCGCCGAGCGCCTCGGCGAGCCGCAGCCCGGCTGGGAGCTGGCCCTCGGCCGGCTCGCGCACGCGATCCGGCGGCACCCGGAGCGGTTCCTCGACAAGGACCGCTTCTCGATGGACTGGTACTACCCGGTGCTCGGCGGCGCGGTCACCGGCGCGGACGCCGTGGCGCGTATCGAGCGCGACTGGGACCGCTTCGTCGTCCCCGGGCTCGGCGTGCGCTGCGTCGGCGACCGGCCGTGGGTGACCGGCGGCGAGAGCGCGGAGCTGGTGCTCGCGCTGTGGGCGGCGGGCAACGCCGACCGGGCGCTGGAGGTGCTGCGCTGGCTGAAGCACCTGCGCGCCGAGGACGGCATGTACTGGACGGGGTACGTCTTCGATGACGACGCGATCTGGCCCGCCGAGCGGACGTCGTGGACGGCCGGTGCGCTGCTGCTCGCGATCGCGGCGGTCGGCGGCGACGAGGCGACGGCGGCGGTCTTCGGCGGCGCCGGGCTGCCGGCGGGGCTGGACCCGGACTGCTGCTGAGCCGGCGGGCGTACGGGCCCGGGGGCGCGGCCCGTACGGCGCGGGGCCCCGGTCCGTACGGGCGGACGGCGCGGTCCGTGCGGAACCTGCCTCGTCAGGCGCCCCCGTGGCCGGGACCGGCGCTGACCTCCGCGGGTACGGGACGGTAGGGTGAGCGGCGACAACTTCAACCGCGCCCTTCGGGGGAAGCCGGTGCGAACCCGGCGCTGACCCGCAACCGTGAGTGCGGCCACCCGTGGCCGTACGAGCCGGAGCACCCGCGGAGCGCGGCAGGCTCATCGGCCCCGCCCGGCAACCACGCCGGCCCGGGCCTCGTCCGTCGCGGTACGCGGAGCTGAGCCCGGCACCCCCGGCACGCGCCGTGCGCGGACGGGCGGCCGTGGCCGGCTGTGCCGGCCCGCCGTCACGAAAGGCCCCCGCCCCGCCATGGCTCCGATAGGCCGGACCGCCGCCCGCGGCACGCGCGCGGCACTCGCCGCCGCCGTGCTGCTGCCCCTGACCGTCGCCGGCACGGCGTCCGCGGCCCCGGCCGCCGGTGCGCCGCAGGCGGCACCGCACGCCGCACCGCACGCCGTGCCCGTACAGAAGAAGCTCCCCGAGGGGCTGTACGGCACCGCGGACCCCGAGTTCGACGGCGTCTGGCGGCAGTCGCTGGCCGTCCTCGCCCAGCGCACCCAGCAGCTCCGCCCGGCCCCGGCCGCGATCGACTTCCTCACCGGCCAGCAGTGCGCGGACGGCGGCTTCGCCGCGTACCGCGCGGATGCCGCCAAGCCCTGCGACGCGGCCACCGAGGACACCAACGCCACGGCCGCCGCGGTGCAGGCGCTGAGCGCGGCGGGCGGGGAGCGCAAGGCCGTCGACAAGGGCGTGGCCTGGCTGAAGAAGATCCAGAACGACGACGGCGGCTGGGGCTTCAACCCCGGCGGCCCCACGGACGCCAACTCCACCGCCGTCGTCGTCGGCGCCCTCGCGGCGGTCGGCGAGCGGCCGGAGAAGACGACGGCGGGCGGCGGCAGCCCGTACGACGCGCTGGCGGCGCTCCAGCTCGGCTGCGACGCGAAGAAGGCGGAGCAGGGGGCGTACGCGTACCAGCCGGAGGAGGACGGGGCGCTCTTCCCCAACGACTACGCCACCGCCGCGGCCGTCCTCGCCGGCACCGGCAACGGGCTCGGCGTCGGCCTGGCGAAGAAGGACGCGGCGGGCGGCAGGGACAAGCCGGTCGAGGCGGTCGCCTGCACCGACGACCCGTCCCCGGCGCAGGCGTCGGAGGCGGGCGCGGCGTACCTGGCGCAGAAGCTCGCGGCCGGCGACGCGCACCTCGCGGCGATGACCGGCGAGGGCCCCGACCACAACGCCACCGCCGTCGCGGCCCTCGCGCTGGCCGCGGGCGGCCACGGCAGCGCGGCGCGCGAGCCGTACGGCTGGCTGGAGCGCGACAAGAGCACCCTGGCCTGGGCGAAGGACAATCCGGCGGCCCTGGCCACCCTGATCCTCGCCGCCGACGCGGTCGACGCCGACCCGGGCGCCTTCGCCGGCGACACGGACCTGGTGGCCCGCCTCAACGCCACGGGCCCGCAGCCCACCGCGGAGAAGCCGGCGGCGGACGCCGCGGCGGCGGCCGGCGAGGAGTCGTCGGACGACGACGGCGGCCCGGGCGCGGCGGTGTGGACGCTGCTGGGCGTGGGCCTGGCGGCGGGCGCGGGCATCGGCCTGCTGGCGAGCGCGCGCAGAAAGAGGCGGGGGTGACGGGCGGGTCGCGGACGCGGCGCGTCCGGCGGCTCCGGCCGGCGGACGGTGGTACGCGCACGTCGCCGAGGGCGGAGCGGGCGGGATCGCCGGCGGGCATCCGCGGTGGTACGGGCGCGGCGGCGGCAGCGGTACGGGCAGTGCCGGCGGCGGGCCGGCCCGGTGAGACGGGCACGGAGCCCGCAGGGGCACGGACGGAGTCGCCCGCGGGCCGTCGCCGCGGGACCGGCACGGAGCCGGCCGCGGTCCGGTCCGGGCCACGGCGGGGAGCCGGGCCGGAGCGGGGCGCGTTCCGCGCGCACGGCGCGAATCGCCCGGGTGCGCGGGCGCCGGGAGCCGGCGCGGGCCGGTTGCCCGTCGACCCGGCCCTCGCCGGACGCCTGGAGGCGGCCGGATCCGGCCGAGCGCGGCCCGCGCCCCACCGTGCCGCCCCGCGGGGCCGGCTGCGGCGGGCGGTCGCGGCCGCGGCCGGAGGCGCGGTACTGGCGCTCGGGGCGGTCGCGCCCGCGGCGCACGCCGGGCCGGCCGCGGACGGGTACCGGTACTGGTCCTTCTGGGACCGGGACGGTGACTCGTGGGTCTACGCCACGAAGGGCCCCGGCCTCGCCCGGCCCGCGGACGGCGACGTGCACGGCGTGCGGTTCGCCGTCAGCGAGGAGTCCGGCGGCGGGCCGCGCCCCCGCGGGGCCGCCGGCTTCGCCGCCGTCTGCGGCGGCACCGAACCCGGCGACGGCCGCAAACGCGTCGCTCTCGTCCTCGACTTCGGCACCGCCGCGCACGCACCCGACGGCGAGAGCCCGCCCCCGGCCCGTACGGAATGCGCCTTTGTCTCCGACGACGCCACCCTCGGCGACGCCCTCGCCGCGGTCGCCGAGCCGCTGCGCTACGACTCCGACGGGCTGCTCTGCGCCATCGACGGCTACCCGCGCAGCGGCTGCGCCGAGTCGGCGTCCGGCAGCGGGGGCGGCGACGGCAGCGGCGACACGGCCGGGGAGCCGCGCGACGGCGACACCGCCGGCGACGCCGCGGACGACGGCGACTCCGGCCCGTCCGCGGGCTTCTTCGGCGGCGTCGCCGCGGTCGCGGTCCTCGCCGGGCTCACCGTATGGCAGTTGCGCCGCCGCCGGACATGACGTCCGCCGCCGCCGACCGCCCCCGCTCCGCGCGCCTCGCCGGGTCGCCGGGTGCGCCCGCGGCGGCGCGGGGCAAGCGCGGCGCGGGCGCGGCGGGCGTCCTGCGACCGCCCCTCGCGGACCGGGCCAACGCCCTGCACGCCGGCGCCTGGTGGCTCTGGGCCCTCGGGCTCGCCACCGCCGCCTCCCGCACCACCAACCCCCTGCTCCTCGCCCTCCTCGTCGCCGTCGCCGGCTACGTCGTCGCCGCCCGCCGCAGCGACGCGCCCTGGGCCCGCTCGTACGCCCTCTTCCTCAAGCTGGGCCTCCTCGTCATCGCCGTCCGGCTCGTGTTCGCCACCTTCCTCGGCTCGCCCATCCCCGGCACCCACGCGGTCTTCACCCTCCCCGAGGTCCCCCTGCCCGAGTGGGCGCAGGGCGTCCGCCTCGGCGGCCGGGTCACCGCCGAGCAACTGACGTTCGCGTTCTACGACGGCATGAAGCTCGCCGCCCTCCTCATCTGCGTGGGCGCCGCCAACGCCCTGGCCAACCCCGCCCGCCTGCTGAAGTCCCTGCCCGCCGCGCTGTACGAACTCGGCGTCGCCGTCGTCGTCGCGATGACCTTCGCCCCGCACTTCGTCGCCGACGTCGCCCGGCTGCGCCGCGCCCGCCGGCTGCGCGGGCGCGAGGACCGCGGCCCGCGGGCGCTGCTCCAGGTCGGGCTGCCGGTGCTGGAGGGCGCGTTGGAGCGGTCGGTGGCGCTGGCCGCCGCGATGGACGCCCGCGGCTACGGCCGTACGGCCCAACTCCCCCGCGCCGTCCGGCTCACCACCGCCGCGCTCACCCTCGGCGGACTCCTCGGCGTCTGCGCCGGCACGTACGGACTCCTCGCCGCCTCGGGCGCCGGCTACGGCGGGCCCGTGCTGGCGCTCGGCACCGCCGCCGCGGCCGGCGGGCTGTGGCTCGGCGGGCGCCGCGCGGTGCGCAGCCGCTACCGGCCCGACCGCTTCGGGCCGCGCGCCTGGCTGGTCGCCGCCTCCGGCGCGGCCGTCGGGGGCCTGATGATCCACGCCAACTCCTACGCCCCCGGCGCCCTGCACCCCACCGTCGTACCGCTGACCGCGCCCGAGCTGCCGCTGTGGCCGGCCGCGAGCTGCCTGCTCGGCCTGCTGCCCGCGCTCGTCGCACCCGTACCGCCGCGCCCCCACGACCGCAAGGCCCCGCGAACCACCGAGGACCGACCCCGCAAGGAGACCGCCCAGTGATCCGTTTCGAGGACGTGTCCGTCGTCTACGACGGCGCCGCGAAGCCCGCGATCCGGGGCGTGGACCTGACCGTCCCCGAGGGCGAACTCGCGCTGCTCGTCGGCCCTTCGGGAGTCGGCAAGTCGACACTGCTGAACGCCGTCTGCGGGCTCGTGCCCCACTTCACCGGCGGCACCCTGCGCGGTCGCGTCACCGTCGACGGCCGCGACACCCGTACGCATCCGCCGCGCGAACTGGCCGACGTCGTCGGCACGGTGGGCCAGGACCCGCTGGCCCACTTCGTCACGGACACCGTCGAGGACGAACTCGCCTACGGCATGGAGTCCCTGGGCCTGCCGCGCGACACGATGCGGCGGCGGGTGGAGGAGACCCTCGACCTGCTCGGCCTCACCGAGCTGCGCGACCGGCCGATCGCCTCGCTCTCCGGCGGCCAGCAGCAGCGGGTGGCGATCGGCTCGGTGCTGACGCCGCATCCGCGGGTGCTGGTCCTGGACGAGCCGACGTCGGCGCTGGACCCGGCGGCGGCCGAGGAGGTGCTGGCGGTGCTCCAGCGGCTGGTGCACGACCTGGGCACGACGGTGCTGCTGGCCGAACACCGGCTGGAGCGGGTGGTGCAGTACGCGGACCAGGTCATCGTCCTGCCGTCGCCGGGCGCGGCGCCGGAGGCGGGGGCGCCGGCGGAGATGATGGCGCTCTCGCCCGTACGCCCGCCGGTCGTCGCGCTCGGTCGGCTGGCGGGCTGGTCGCCGCTGCCGCTGACGGTACGGGACGCGCGGCGGCGCGCGGCGCCGCTGCGGGAGCGACTGGCGGGCCTGACGCCGCCGGGGCCGGGCTGCCCGGGGACCCGGTCCACCGCCGGGCCCGCACGCGCGAACTCCCTGTCCCCGGCGGCCGTTGGCGCGGACCCCGCCCCCGCCCGCGCACCGGCCGGGGCCCTGGCCCACCTCACCGGCCCCGCCGCCGTCGCCGACCGGCTGACCGTGCGCCGCGGGCGGGCCGAGGTGCTGCGCGGGGTGTCGCTGACCGTCGCCGCCGGCGAGACCGTCGCCCTGATGGGCCGCAACGGCGCCGGCAAGTCGACGCTGCTGGCCACCTTCGTCGGCATGCACCGGCCGGCCGCCGGTTCCGTACGCCTCGGGGACCTGGCCCCGCACCGCACCCGGCCCGCCGAACTCCTGCGGCACGCCGGGCTCGTACCGCAGGACCCGCGGGACCTGCTGTACGCGGACACCGTCGCCGCGGAGTGCGCGGCGGCCGACGCCGACGCACAGGCCGCGGCGGGCACCTGCCGGGCCCTGGTCGCCGAGCTGCTGCCCGGCGTACCGGACGACGCCCATCCCCGCGACCTGTCGGAAGGCCAGCGGCTCGCGCTCGCCCTCGCCGTGATCCTCGGCGCCCGCCCCCGGCTGCTGCTGCTCGACGAGCCGACGCGCGGCCTCGACTACGCGGCGAAGGCCCGGCTCGTCGGCGTGCTGCGCGCGCTTGCCGCGGCGGGCCACGCCGTGGTGCTGGCGACGCACGACGTGGAGCTGGCCGCCGAACTGGCGCACCGGGTGGTGATCCTGGCGGACGGCGAGGTGGTCGCCGACGGGCCGACCGCCGAGGTCGTGGTCGCCTCGCCGTCGTTCGCGCCGCAGGTGGCGAAGATTTTGAGCCCGGCGGGCAGCGGCGGTGCGGCGGGCGGCTCCGCCGGGGACCGCGCGGCGGCGGGCACGCCGTGGCTGACGGTCGCCCAGGTGCGCGACGCCCTGGAGGCGGCGGCATGACCGCCGGCGCCGCCGACGGCAAGCCCGGCCCCACCGGCCCCTCCGGGCACCCCCCGACCGCCGCCGCCCGAACCCGGAACGACCCTCCCGAAGACACCCCGGCCCGGGATGCCCCGCCCTCCGGCGCCGCGCCCCGCGCCGCCCGCACCGCGCGCCTGCGGGTCGTCCGGCTCGGGCCCGTCTCCGCCGCCGCCCTGCTGCTTGTCTCCGCAGTCGGCGTCGCCGCCTTCGGCTGGCCGCTGCTCGCCGGCCCCGACTCCGACCTCGCCCACTCCGGCGACGCCCCCTGGCTCTTCGCCGCCCTCCTCCCCCTCCTGGTCGCCGTCGCCGGCGCGACCATCGCCGACTCCGGCCTCGACGCCAAGGCCGTCGCCATGCTCGGCGTGCTCGCCGCCGTGGGCGCCGCGCTGCGGCCCCTCGGCGCCGGGACGGCCGGGATCGAGCCGATGTTCTTCCTGATGGTGCTCTCCGGCCGGGTGCTGGGGCCGGGCTTCGGGTTCGTGCTCGGGGCCGTGACGATGTTCGCGTCCGCCCTGCTCACCGGCGGGGTCGGGCCGTGGATGCCGTTCCAGATGCTCGCCATGGGCTGGGTCGCCATGGGCGCCGGGCTGCTGCCGGGGGCGAAGCGGCTGCGGGGGCGCCGGGAGTTGTGGCTGCTTGCCTCGTATGGAGCAATCGCCTCCGTTCTCTACGGAACGGTGATGAACCTCCAGGGGTGGCCGTATCTGAGCGGTATGTCTACGGGCGTGTCGTTCGTCGCGGGCGATCCGCTGCCGGAGAACCTCGCCCGCTTCGTCGCGTACTGCCTCGCCACATCGCTGGGTTGGGACCTGCCGCGCGCGGTGGTGACGGCGGTGTGCACGCTCACCCTGGGCCGGGCCGTGCTGGCGGCGCTGCGCCGGGCCACCCGAAAGGCCGCATTCGGCACACCGGTGACGTTCGAGGACGCGAACCCCCTGAGTGCGCGGGCATCTCATATGTGAGATAGCGTCCAAGTCATGGCAGATGACTACCTCGTGCGCATCGGCAGACTCATCCGTGACGCCCGGCAGCACCGGGGATGGTCGCAGAGTCAGCTCGCCGCGGCGCTGGGTACCAGCCAGAGCGCCGTCAACCGCATCGAGCGCGGCAACCAGAACATCAGCCTGGAGATGATCGCGCGCATCGGCGAGGCGCTGGACAGCGAGATCGTCGCCCTGGGCACCGCGGGCCCGATGCATCTGCGGGTCTCCGGTGGCCGCCGGCTGTCGGGTGCGATCGACGTGAAGACGAGCAAGAACGCCTGCGTCGCGCTGCTGTGCGCCACCCTGCTGAACTCCGGGCGCACGGTGCTGCGCCGGGTGGCGCGGATCGAGGAGGTCTTCCGCATCCTGGAGGTACTGGGCAGCATCGGGGTGCGGACGCGCTGGATCAACGACGGCGCCGACCTGGAGGTCGTACCGCCGGCCGAACTGGACCTCGACGCCATGGACCACGAGGCCGCGCGCCGCACCCGCAGCGTGATCATGTTCCTCGGCCCGCTGCTGCACCGCGCGGAGCGCTTCAAGCTCCCGTACGCGGGCGGCTGCGACCTCGGCACCCGGACCGTGCAGCCGCACATGACCGCGCTGCGCCGCTTCGGCCTGGACGTGACGGCGACCGAGGGCGTCTACCACTGCGAGGTCGTCGCGGGCATCGCCCCCGACCGGGCGATCGTGCTGACCGAGCGCGGCGACACCGTGACCGAGAACGCGCTGCTGGCCGCCGCCCGGCACGACGGCGTGACCCTGATCCGCAACGCCAGCCCCAACTACATGGTCCAGGACCTCTGTTTCTTCCTGGAGCACCTGGGCGTGCGCGTGGACGGCGTGGGCACCACCACGCTGCGCGTGCACGGCGTGCCGGACATCGACCGGGACGTCGACTTCTCCCCCTCCGAGGACCCGGTGGAGGCGATGAGCCTGCTGGCGGCGGCCGTCGTCACGTCGTCGGAGCTGACGGTGCGGCGGGCGCCGGTGGAGTTCCTGGAGATCGAGCTGTCGGTGCTGGAGGAGATGGGCCTCGATCTCGACCGCACCCCGGAGTACGCCGCCGACAACGGCCGCACCCGGCTGGTCGACCTGACCGTACGGCCCTCGAAGCTCCAGGCGCCGATCGACAAGATCCACCCGATGCCGTTCCCCGGCGTCAACATCGACAACGTGCCGTTCTTCGCGGCCATCGCGGCCTCCGCGCAGGGCTCGACGCTCATCCACGACTGGGTCTACGACAACCGCGCCATCTACCTCACCGAGCTGACCCGCCTGGGCGCCGGCGTCAAGCTGCTCGACCCGCACCGCGTGCTGGTCGAGGGCCCCACGCGGTGGCGCGAGACGGAGATGATGTGCCCGCCGGCGCTGCGGCCCGCGGTGGTGGTGCTGCTGGGGATGATGGCGGCGGAGGGCACGTCGGTGCTCCGCAACGTCTACGTCATCAACCGGGGTTACGAGTCCCTGGCCGACCGGCTCAACTCGGTGGGCGCCCGCATCGAGACGTTCCGCGACATCTGACCCCGCGGGCGCCGGGGTTGGTGCCCGGCGAGGGCGAACGCGCCCGGGGTGATGCCGTAGCTGCGGACGAACCACCGGTGCAGATGGCTCTGGTCCGCGAACCCCGCCGCCGCGGCGGCCTCGGCGCCGCTCGCGCCCGCCGTCAGCCGGCGGCGGGCGTCGCGCAGGCGCAGCAGGCGCTGGAGGTCGCTGGGCGCCATGCCGTACTCCGCCCGGAACGCCCGGTACAGCGCGTAGCGGCTACAGCCCGCCGCCGCCGCCAGCTCCGCCGCCGGGACCTCCTCGGCGTACCGCTCCTGGAGCACCGCGCGCGCCCGCCGTGCCGCGCCGGCCTGCGGGCCGCCGGGGCGCAGCGCGCGCTCGCGCGGCGGGGCGGTCGAGGCGCGGTGGACCATCGCCGTCACCGCGGCGGTCAGCCGCTCGTCGCGCACCAGCGGCCCCGCGCCCTCCGTGAGCGCCGCGTGCAGCCGCAGCAGGGCGCGCCACAGCGGCGGGTCGCGGTGCACGGGGTCGGCGAAGAGCGGGAGGGCGGCCGTCGCGCCCGGGCGCGTACCGACGTCGGCGAGGACGTCCCGTACGACGTCGGGGCCGATGTGCACCATCCGGTAGGTGAAGCCCAGCTCGGTCGCCGCCTCTCCGTCGTGCGGGTCGTCGGGGTTGAAGGCCATGACGAGGCCGGCGGCGGAGGTGTGCGAGCCGCCGCGGCAGACGAAGCGCTGGGCGCCGGTCTCGGTGAGGCCGAAGGAGTAGGCGTCGTGGCTGTGGCGGTGGAAGACGTGCCGCTCGAAGTGGGCGCGCATGGCCTCCACGGGCCGCTGCGCGTCCCGCCAGTAGGAGACCCAGTCGCTCACGCCTTCCATGGTGCCGCACCCGGGCGGCGGGGCGGGCGCACGAGCGTTCAAGACGGCCGCGGCCCGGCGGGGGCACGCTGGGGGCATGCGCTTCGAGACCAAGATCGCCGTGGTCGTACGGCACGACCTGGCCGCCTGGCAGCGGCTGAACGTCACCGCCTTCCTGTGCAGCGGCGTCGCCCACGCCGCCGACGACATCATGGGCAAGCCGTACGAGGACGCCTCCGGCAACGCCTACCTGCCGATGTTCCGCGAGCCCGTCCTCGTCTTCGCCGCCGACGCCGCGGGCCTGACCCGTACCCACACCCGGGCCCTGTCCCGCGGGCTGGCCACCGCCGTCTACACCGACGAGCTGTTCGCCACCGGCAACGACGACGACAACCGTGCCGCCGTCCGCGACGTCGCCGCCGGCGACCTGTCGCTGGCCGGGCTCGCGGTCTACGGCCCGCGCAACGCCGTCGACCGCACGGTCAAGGGCCTGGCCCTGCACACCTGACCGGGCCTCAGAGGTAGCGGTCCCAGCCCTGCTCCGGCGCCCGGCCGACGTCCAGGCCGCGCAGCTTGCGCAGCGTCTTCGGGTCCTGCGCGTCGAGCCAGTCGGCGAGCTGCCGGAAGGACACGCACCGCACGTCCTTCCTGGGGCAGACCTCCTTGATGGTCTCCTCGACCGCGCGCATGTACGCGCCGTCGTGCCAGGTCTCGAAGTGGTTGCCGACGATCAGCGGCGCGCGGTTGCCGGTGTACGCGCGCTCGAAGCCGGCGAGCAGCCCGTCGCGCATCTGCGCCTCGGCGTTGGCGGGGGTCGTGAGCGGGTTGACCTTGAAGTTGTAGTCCATGGTCAGCTCTTCGCGGTCGCTGCCGGGGTACGGCACGAGCTGCATGGACAGGTCCCACAGACCGTCCTTCTTCGCCGGCCACACCTGCTCGGTGACGCCGCTGGTGTCGTACCGCCAGCCCAGCTCGCGGGCGGCGGCGCGGAGGTTGTCGCCCCCTTCGAGGCAGGGGGTGCGGGCGCCGGTCAGCTCCTTGTCGTAGTCGAAGGGCAGCGGCGCGGCGTCGCGCAGGCCGGTGTGGGTCTTCCAGCGCCGTACGAACTGCTTGGCCTGCGCGATCTCGCTCTTCCACTCCTCCTTCGACCAGCTCGCGACGCCGGTGGGGCCGCAGAAGTGGCCGTTGAAGTGGGTGCCGATCTCGCTGCCGTCGAGCCAGGCGCCGCGGACCTGGTCGACGGTCTCCTCGATGTGCGCGTCGCTGAGCAGCCCGATGTCGGAGGCGCCGGGGGCGTGGCCGGGGGCCTCGTACCGGGTGCGCTTGGACTCGGGCAGGAGGTAGATGCCGGAGAGGAAGTAGGTCATGGCGGCGTCGTACTTCCGGCCGACGTCGCGGAAGTGCTCGAAGAGCCCGTCGCCGATCTCGCCGGCGCCGTCCCAGGAGAAGACGACGAACTGCGGCGGCTTCTCGCCGTCGGCGAGCCTGCGCGCCTTGGGCTGCCGGGGCTGCGCGCCGGTCCAGGCGGTGGACCCGTCGCCGATGAGGCGTACGCCGCGGCTCTTCTCCGCGGCGCCGCGGGCACCGGTCCGCGCGTCCACGCGATCGCCGCCCCGGTCGCCGCCCGTGTCGCCGCCGTCCCCCGGCCACGAGCACCCGGCCGCCGCCACCGGCACCAGTACCGCCGCCGCACACGCGCCGACCACCGCACGCCTCGCCCTGCCCATGGGTCACCTCTCTCCGCGCTGATTCGCTGGAGTGATAACCCGAAAAGCACATAAATACCGGACCCTCACCCGGATGCCCGGGGACGTACCCGCCCGGACGACGCGCCTGGGCCCGATGCGCTACGCGACCGAAAGGCGGCGCCTCAGAGCAGGCCCCAGGCCGCGCGGGAGCCCTGGCCGTGGCTCGTGATCGCGAAGCCGTGGCCGGCGGCCCACTGCCCGGCCGCGTGCCCGAGCCGCGGCGAACCGCTGTTGAGATAGTCCACGGCGATGTCCCGGTCGCCCCGGCGCCGCAGCTCCAGCTCCAGCACGGCCAGGAAGTCCGCGCGGCCGAGCCGGATCGCGGTCAGCAGCACCTGCCGCAGCGGCTCCCCGTCCGCGGTCCGGGCGAGCACGTTGGTCAGGGCCGCGGGGTAGACGGGGGCGGGGTGGTACGGGCGCAGCTCGGCGGCCAGCTTCCCGGCCCGGCCCGGCGCCTCGTCGCCGTCCCTGCCGCGGAGGCCGACCAGCTCCTCGATCCGCAGCTCCGCCTCGGCCACCTCGGCGAGCTGGTGCGGGAGCAGCCCGTCCTCGTTGTACAGGCCCTCGCCCGCGCCGAGGTCGACCAGCGTCCGCACGAGTTCGTCGTCACCCGCGTAGTAGGCGTAGTGCAGCGCCGTGTCGCCCCGGTCGTCGGAGAGGGCGAGGCTGTAGCCCTCGCCCACCAGGGCGCGTACCTCCGCGGGATCGCCGCGCAGCACGGCCGCGAGGAACGTTTTGCGGCGCCGGCTCCGGCGCAGCCGGGAGGCGGCGAGGACCACACAGGTCACGAGGATGATCAGCAGGCCCAGCACGTGCCCTCCACTTCTCCGCGGTCGGGAGCGGGGGCAGTGTCCCGCCACCGGCCGGGGACCGCTCCCCACGCGGCGCCGGCGGGGCGGCGAACCCGAGGCGGCGGGAGGGATGTCGGCGGACCGGAGATAGGCGGGCCGGGGGCCGGCCGACCGGAGATGGGCGGGCCGGAGGTCGGCGAGCCGGGGGCCGGGGGCCGAGGGCGCCGGATGGCGTGGCCCGTACGGCGGTCGAGGGGGAGGGCCGGCGTGGACGTGCGCAGACCCCGGGCCCGGCCGCGCAGGTCCCGCCTCGGTCTGGCGGGCCGGACCCGGGGGGTTGAACTGCCGCGGGCGCCCTATGGGGGGTGGGCGGCCGGGGTGGGCGCAGGGGCCCGCGGCAGAGCTCTACAACTTCAGCAGCCGCTCCGCGAGGTCGCGGGAGTCGCGGAGGGCGAGGCGCAGGCGCTCGGTCTCCGCGTTCGCGGTGCCTTCCGCGGTACGGGCGTTGCGGGTCAGGTCGCGGTAGGCGTCACGGCGCTCGGCGAGCAGCGCGGCGATCCGCGCGCCGAGGTCGTCGAGGACGACGCAGGCGTCGTCGACGGCGCCCGGCGGGTCGTCCACGAAGCGGCCCGTCGCCCGGTGCAGCCGGTCGTCCAGGTCGTCCCGCTCGGACGGCGCCATGAGCGGGCGGTCCGCCGCGCCGTCGTCTTCGGTCAGGGACAGGGGCGGTGCCGCGGCGGGCGCCGCGGAGGCCGGGGTCCCGGGGGCGGGGGTCACGGGGTCCGCGACCGCCACGGGGTGGGCGGCCACGGGCTCGGCGCTCGCCCCGGGGTCGGTCGTCGCGGGGCCGCCCTTCGACAGGCCGTCCTTCGTCGGAGCGGCCGGAGCCGCCGGGTCCCCGGGCGTCGGGGCCGCCGGCGTGAGGATGCCGGGGGTCTCGGTACGGGCCGGCTCCCCTGCTCGGGGCAGGCCCTCCGCCGCTGCGCGGCGCTCGTCCGCGGCGCGGCGCTCCTCCGGCGTGTCCGGCCCGGCGGTGGTCCCCGCGCCCGCGTCTGACCGCGCTGCGCTCCCGGTGTTCTCGCGCTCCCGGGCTCCGGGGCCGCCCGCCGGCGGGTCCACCGCCCAGTCGCGTTCCCTGGCGCCCGTCACGATGCGCTCCCGTCCCGGCTTTCGCCGCGCCGCGTCGCACGCGGCGCGTGCAGGCGGTCGGCCAGCCGGCGTCCGCCGCCGCGCTCACGGGTGGAGTGCGCCGCCTCGCCGGTCTCCGCGCTCCCGGCCGCGGCCGGCGCCTTCGGCAGCGCACCGGAGGAGGCGCCGGGCCGGCCGGCCAGCTCCGTGTACAGCTCGCGGGTGCGCAGCAGCGCCGTACGGGCCTCCTCGGTGGGCGGCTCCGCGCCGGCCCGGCCGGAGGCGTTCTGGGCGAGCCGGTGCAGCCGGCGGTAGTCGCCGATGTGCCGCGGGTGGTGGACGGAAAGGGCCGAGACCCGCTCGTCGTACTCCGTGGCGGGGTAGCCGCGGTCCCCGGCGAGCCGGGCGATGAGCTGGTCGGCTTCGGCGGCGGCGCGGGTGGGCGAGTCGACGAAGTGTTCCTGGATCAGGCTCCACTCGGCGTCGTAGCGCTCCCGGGCCGCCGGGTCGAGGCGTACGGTCTGGAGCTTGCCGTACTTGCGGACGCGCTCGGCCAGTTCCTTCTCGGCAGCCTTGCGGTCGCCGTCGTGGCGCTCGACCGTTCGGTCGTACTCCGGTCCGAAGCGCCGCCGCAGCCCTCCTGGTCCGCCGCGCAGTCCGAGGCCGATGCCTCCTCCGTTGCGCAGGAGAACCAAGGCCGCTGCTGCGACGGCGGCCAGGACCAGGATGATGATCAGCCACACAGTCATAGAAGGCGGTTAGCCCGTATCGCCCGCCGCAAACACGGCGGTTCGAACCGGGCCTGCCGCGCACGGCACGGCGGGCGGCCCGCGGTGCCGGACCGCGGTGCGCGGCGCGGGGGTTCCGCGCCGCGCCCGCGTACCGTCGGGCCCGTACCTTCAGGCCCGTACCTTCAGGCCGTCAGCAGCCGGAGAGGACGGACTCCAGCGCCGACTTCTCCGCCGAGTCGGCGGTCAGGTCGTACGTGTGCTTGACCCACACCCACATGCTCGCGTACGTGCAGTGGTAGCCGGTCGACGGCGGCATCCACTCCGCCGGGTCCTTGTCGCCCTTGGACTGGTTGACGTTGTCGGTCACGGCGAGCAGTTGCGCGATGTCGAGGTCGTTGGCGAACCCCTCGCGCTCGCCGGTGCTCCACGAGCTGGCGCCGGAGCGCCAGGCTTCGGCGAGCGGCACCATGTGGTCGATGTCGACGTCGGAGGCGGCGGTCCAGGTCTCGCCGTCGTACGGGGAGGACCACGAACCGCTGACCGCGGCGCAGCTCGCGTCCTGCTGGACGTTGTCGCCGTCGCGCTTGAGCACGACCTCGCGGGTGTTGCAGGCCCCGGACTGGGTGCTCCAGTGCGGGAAGAGGTCGCGGTCGTAGCCGTCGGAGGAGCCCTCGGGCGCGGTGGTGATCTCGCCGAGGTAGCCGAGGGCGGTGGACGGGCTCGGCGGGCTGGGCGGTTCGGCCTGGGCGCTGGGGGCCGCGGTCAGCAGCAGTGCGGCGGCGGCGAGCGGTGCGGCGAGGTGACGCGCGTAGACCTTGAGCCGCGAGAGTGGCGGCAGAGAAATACCGGACATACGAACTCCCGGATCTATGGGGGGTGTTGTGCACGTGCACGTGGATGCTGGCACCGTGCAGTGTCGTTTCTGCGGGCACCAGGTAACACCTTGAGGACATGACCATGTCATCCGCAAGACCGCGTGGCGGGTTCGTGCTCGCCGCGTCCCAGGCGCCGCCGCCCGGCAACCGGACTACGCTTCGTCGGTGTTGCCCGTCAACGTCACCCTCGCGGCCGTGCTCACCGCCCTGTTGGCCGCCGCCGTCACCGTCGCCGCGCTGGCCCGGCTCGGCGAGGGACACGAGCACCGGCGGACGAAAAAGGGCGGTCGCGGCGACAGGGGCGAGGGGGGCGGGAAGAGCCGCACAACCCTCGGGGGCTCACCCCACGCGCGCGCCATCGCCTCCGCCGGACTGCGCGCCGCCGCCCAACTCGCCGTCGTCTCCCTCGTCATCGGCTACGTCGTACGCGCCCTGCCCCTGCTCCTCGCCTTCGTGGCTTTGATGTTCGCCGTCGCCACCTGGACCGCGGGCCACCGCATCACGCACAACGGCACCTGGCGCTGGGCCGCCGCCCCCATCGCCGCCGGCGTCGCCCCGGTCGTGGCGACGCTGCTGCTCACCGGCCTGGTCGCGGTCGACGACATCGCCCTCATCCCGGTCAGCGGCATCCTCATCGGCGGCGCGCTGACCGGCACCGTGCTCGCCGGCCGCCGCGCGCTGGACGAACTGGCCGCCCGGCACGGCGAGGTGGAGGCCGCCCTCGCGCTGGGGTTCCTGGAGTACGAGGCCCGGCTGGAGATAGCCCGCCCCGCCGCCTCCGACGCGCTGATCCCCGGCCTCGACCAGACCCGCACCGTGGGGCTGGTCACACTCCCCGGCGCGTACGTCGGCATGCTGCTGGGCGGGGCCTCGCCCGTCGAGGCGGGTGCGGTGCAGCTTTTCGTGCTGGTCGCGCTGATGGCGGTGCAGGCGGTGGCCGTCGCGGTGGTGCTGGAGCTGGTCGCCCGCGGCCGGGTGCATCGCCTACACTCGGGGACGTCTGAAGGGGAGTAGCCCTCAGCCGGTGTCGTCGACATACTGCCCAGCCCGCTGGGCCGGCGCCCGGAGCGCGGAACCGCACGGCCGGCCGGCCGGGGCTCCGCGCCGGCGAGACCTTCGGCCGCAGTGTCCATCGACGCTGCCGTGCCGAGGTCTGCCCACCGCATACGCTCTCGGTACGGCGCCCGACCGAGAGTAGGAACCTTGCTCAGCCTCAGCACCGTCGCGATCGTCTTCGGCGTCGTCTTCCTCGCGGAACTCCCCGACAAGACCGCGCTCGCCGGCCTCGTGCTCGGCACCCGATACCGCGCCTCCTACGTCTTCGCCGGCGTCGCCGCCGCCTTCGTCGTCCACGTCGGCCTGGCCATCGCCGCCGGCAGCCTGCTCGCGCAACTCCCGCAGCGGCCGGTGCAGGCGATCGTCGGCGCGCTGTTCCTGGCGGGCGCGCTGATCCTGCTGCTGAAGAAGGACGACGACGAGGAGGAGGTCAAGGCCCCCGCGGACCAGAGCTTCCTGAAGGTGGCGGGGGCGGGTTTCATGCTGATCCTGGTCGCCGAGTTCGGCGACCTGACGCAGATCATGACCGCGAACCTGGCCGCGCGCTACGACGACTGGCTGTCGGTCGGCATCGGCGCGGTGCTGGCGCTGTGGGCGGTGGCGGCGATCGGGATCCTGGGCGGGCGGACGCTGATGCGGTACGTACCGCTGAAGCTGATCACGAAGGTGGCGGCGGGCGTGATGCTGGTCCTGGCGGGCTTCAGCATCTACGAGGCGATCAGGGGCTGAACGAGCCGCCCGGGGAGGGGACCGGGGGGACGGACCTACGCAACCGGGTCCCCCGCACGCCCGGAAGCCCCCGCACACGATCCCCGCACACGATCCCCGCACGAGACCCCCGCACACCCGCCCAAGGGTAGGCCGCCCCACTGACGATCGAGCCTGTCCGCCGGCCCGGGCGCGGATCGTGCCGCTGCGCGCAGGACCGCCGGCCGGGGTCGCGCGCCACCCCCGGCGCCCCGCCCCGCCTCCGGCCGCCCCGCCCCGCCCCGCCCCGCCCCGCCCCGGCTAGTCGAGCACCAGCTCCAGCGCGCCGCCGCCCAGCGGGCGGATCCGTAGCCCCGCCAGCGTCTCCACGTGTACGTCCGTCCCCTCCCCCGCCGCCCGCGGCCCGACGCCCACGACCCGCATCCCGGCCGCCCGCGCCGCGGCGATGCCCGCCGCCGCGTCCTCGAAGACGACGCAGTCGGCGGGCGCGAAGCCGAGGTCGGCGGCGCCCTTGAGGAACCCCTCCGGGTCCGGCTTGCTGGCGCTCACGCACTCCGCGGTGACGGCGATCGCCGGCACCGGCAGCCCCGCGGCGGCCATCCGGGCCTGCGACAGCCCGCGGTCGGCGGAGGTGACGAGCGCGTGCGGCAGCCCGGCCAGGCCCGCCATGAACTCCGGCGCGCCGGGCACGGGCACGATGCCGTCGGTGTCGGCGGTCTCCCAGGCGAGCATGCGGGCGTTGTCGGCGAGGTTCTGCTCGACGGGCCGCTCGGGGAAGAGGTGCGCCATGGTGGCGTGCGCCTGCCGCCCGTGGGCGTGGCGCATGATCTCCTCGGGGTCCTTGCCGTTCTCGGCGGCCCAGCGGCGCCAGATGCGCTCGACGACGGCGTCGGAGTTGAGGAGCGTGCCGTCCATGTCGAGGAGCAGTGCCTTGAAGACACCTATGTCCGCGGGCCTGCCCATACGTAACCCCCAGGGGTGGAGAAGCGTGTTTGTTTCTCTACGATACAAAACCCCGCGCCACACGCCAAGGGCCGCATGAGCCCCACGAGCCGGTTCACCCCCACAGGCCGGCCAGGTGCGCGTCGAGCACGTCGTGCGCCTCGTGCGGGGTGAGGTGGCCGACCAGGACGTGCACCGTGAGGCCGTCCGCGAGGGCGAGGAGCGTACGGGCCTCGCGCCGCGGGTCGAGGGGCGCCGCCCGATCGGCATCCTCCGCGGCTTCCGCGATCAGGCGGGCGAACACCTCGTGCAGGCCCGCGTAGTTCGCCTTCAGCGTTCCGGCGAGCGCGTCGCTGACGGCCGCCTGCGCGACGAAGGCGAGCCAGACCCGGGCCTCGGCGCGGTGTTCGTCGCCGAGCAGCGACACCTCGGCCGCCGCGTGCCCGAGCGCCGTGCCGGCCGACTGGGCCGGGCTGCGGACCAGCCGGGCCCGTACGCGCTCGCCGACCCGCTCGCGCACGTACCCGAGTGCGAAGAGCAGCATCTCCTCCTTCGTACGGAAGCACCGCTGCACGGCGCCCATCGACACCTCCGCACGGGCGGCGACGTCGCGCAGGGTGACGCCCTCCAGGCCGCGTTCGCCGGCGAGGAGGCAGACGGCTTCGGCGATGGTGCGGCGCCGGCTCTCGTGATCCACCTGCCTGGGCATGTCCCCGGCCGCCTCCTACATCCGATGCGCTCGTATCGGTTCCAGGATACGGTGGCCGTTCCGATGCGAGCGCATCGGATCGCGGGAGAGGAACAAAGAGCCATGTGGGACGACCTGTGGAAGATGCCTGCCGCCGCCCAGGCGGAGGCCGTACGCGGCGGAGACGTCTCGGCCGTCGAGCTGGTCGACAGCCACCTCGACCGCATCGCCGAGGTCAACCCGCGGGTGAACGCGGTCACCCAACTCCTCGCGGACAGCGCCCGCGAGGCCGCCGCCCGCACCGACCGCCGCCGCGCCGCCGGTCAGGCGCTGGGGCCGCTGGCGGGCGTGCCGTTCACGGTGAAGGAGAGCACGCCCGTCGAAGGGGTGCCGACGACGTTCGGCCTCGCGCGCTTCCGCGAGCTGGTCGCGGCGGCCGACGCGCCCCCGGTGGCGCGGCTGCGCGCGGCCGGGGCCATCCCCGTCGGACACGCCAACCTCCCCACCCTGATCCTCGCCGGGATGCACACGCGCAGCGAACTCTTCGGCGACACCGTCAACCCGTGGGACGCCGGCCGCACCCCCGGCGGCACCAGCGGCGGCGACGCGGTCGCCGTCGCCACGGGCATGGCGGCGCTGGGGCTCGGCAACGACTCCGGGGGCTCGGTGCGTATCCCGGCGCAGTTCTGCGGGGTGGCCGCGCTGAAGCCGACCGCGGGCCGGTTCCCGGCGGACCACCGCGTCCTCGGCCCCGACGACCCGGGCCCGGCGTCCCAGACGCTCGTCACCGACGGGCCGCTGGCCCGGACGGTGGGCGATCTGCGGCTGGCGTACGAGGCCCTGGCGGGCACCGACCCGCGCGACCCCCGGGCCGTACCGGTGCCGCTCTACGGCGACGCCCTCCCCGGCCCGCTGCGCGTCGCGGTCGTGGCCGACCCCGGCGGCCACGGCGTCCACCCCGCGATCCGCGGGGCCGTCGCGGCGGCGGCCGACGCACTGCGCGACGCGGGCTACGACGTGCGCGAGGTGGCGGACGTACCGCGGCTGGACGAGGCGCTGGAGGCGTACGGGAAGCTGACGATCACCGAGTTCGCGCCGACCTGGCCCGCGGTGCGGAAGCTGCTCGGCGAGGGCGGGGACCGCTACATCGGGATGGCGATGGAACAGACCTCGCCCGCGAGCGCGGACGAGCTGGTCAGGCTCATGGGCACGTGGCTGTCCGTCCGCCGCTCGTGGGCCGAGTTCCTCGACGCCCACCCGCTGTTGCTCGGCCCGTCGTTCACGGAGCCTCCGGTGGAACCCGGTCTGGAGTCCCGCGACCGCGCGGGCCGCGACCGGGTCGCCTCGGCGATGCGGCTGTGCAGCGCGACGAGCTTCGCGGGGGTGCCCGCCGTCGCCGTGCCGACGGGTGTGGTGGACGGCCTGCCGGCCGGGGTGCAGATCATCGGCCGGGCGTTCCGGGAGGACCTGTGCCTGGAGGCGGCGCAGGCGGTCGAGGACCGGCTCGGGGTGCTGACGCCGATCGACCCGGGGGCGGCGGTGTGAGGCCGGGGAAAAGGACTTTCGGGCCGGGCCGGGATCGCGTTACCTGTACGCACGACACCCGGCCCGGCGACGGACGGAGCCGTTCCGGGGGCCGGGAGGTCCGGAGGTCCTAGGCCGAAGGTCTCGTTCCCCTCCCCCGCCGGCCCGTGATGACGTCGACGTGCCCGGTCCTGCGGGCGGTCACCGCAGGACAGCGAGAAACCCCAAGGCGGCAGGCAACTCCATGAACTTCGCACAGCACCGCGTCGTGATCACCGGCGCGTCCCGCGACTTCGGCCGGACCCTCGCCATCCGTTTCGCCCGGCACGGCGCCGAGGTCTTCCTGTCCTCCCGCAGCCTGGAGGCGTCACGGCGGGTGGCGGACGAGATCCGCGGGCTCGGCCACGAGCACGTGCACCCCTTCGCGTGCGACCTGGCGGACCCCGCCTCGATCCGGCAGTTCGCCGCCGACGTGGCCGAGCGCACCGACCGGGTGGACGTGCTGGTCAACAACGGCGCCCGCTACCTGGACGGGCCGGATCTCCTCTCCGCCGGCGACGACGACGTGGCCGACACCCTCGCCGCCGGAGCGACCGGCACGGTGTTGATGGTGAAGCGGTTCCTGCCGCTGCTGCTCGCCTCCGGCAGACCGGACATCGTCAACATGATCTCCGCCGCCGGGCTCCCGGCCCACCAACGCTCCCACGCACACGAGGCTTTCTACGCCGCCAAGAGCGCACAGGCCGGGTTCGCCGACATCCTCTCCACGCGGCTGCGGCCCCGGGGCGTACGGGTCATCTCGCTCTACCCGCCGGACTTCCACAACCCCGACCCGCTGTCCCCGGAGTGGGACAGCACGCCGCGCGGCCCCGGCGACATGCTGACGGCCCACTCCGTCGCGGAGTGCGTGTTCTTCGCCCTCGGGCAGCCCCGGGATTGCTTCATCAAGTCGTTCCACTTCGAGCAGGTGCCCGAGCGGGCACCTGAACAGGCGCCCGAGCAGCCGCCCGGCCGGACATCCTGACGACCCCGCACCCGAACGGACACCCATGAACACGGCCCCCGCCGAGGACCATCAGCCCTCCTGCCGCGACCTGGTCGGCCTCCTCGCCCAGACCGACCGGCGCGCCGCCTACGCGGCCCTCGCCCTCGGCGCGACATCGGCCGCCGAGGTCGCCGAACGCACCGGGCTGCGCCCCCCGGCCGCCGCCGCCGCGCTCAGGAAGCTGACGGACGGCAGGATCGCCGCCTACGACGCCGCCTCGCGCACGTACGCGCTGCGCGACGACACGTTCCGGCTCGCGGTCCGGGCCGAGGTCCGCATCTCCGGCCGGACGGGCGGCGACGGCGCGGGCTCGTACTTCCGCCGCGGCCGGCTGACGTCGATCCCGGGCAACGCGGAGGTACGGGCCCGGGTGCTGGCCGTCGTGAAGGACGCGTTCGAACCGGGTGTGACGTACTCCGAGGCGAAGGTCAACGCGATCTGCGGCGAATGGCTGGACGACTGGGTGAGCCTGCGCCGCGCCCTGGTCGACGAGGGCCTGCTCCGCCGCAACGGGTCCGGCACCGCGTACGCACGCGCGTGACGCGGCGGGCCGGTCAGTCCAGCGGGGTGAGCAGGACGACCGGGATCTCGCGGTCGGTCTTCTGCGCGTACTCGTCGTAGAGCGGGAAGATGCCCGCCATCTGCGCCCAGAGCGGCCCGCGCTCGTCCGCGGACGCGACCCGCGCCCGCGCCGTGAACCGCCGGGTCCCGACCTGCACCCCGGCACTCGGCTCGGCGACGAGGTTCATGAACCACGCCGGGTCCTCCACGGACCCGCCCTTGGACGCGACGACGACGTACGCGTCGCCCGCCGTGCCGTAGATCAGGCAGGTCCGGCGCGGCGTGCCGGTGCGCCGCCCGGTCGTGGCGAGCACGAGGGTGTACACCCCGTCGCGCTCGTGCCCCTCGGTGCCCCCCGAGGCCAGATACGTACGGGCGTGCTCGGCGACCCAGCCCCACTGCGAGTCGGTGGCGCGGTCGATGTCTTCGGCGGTGGCCATGTCGGCGGTCCTTCCGGTACGAGGTCGGGTGCGGCCCCATTCGACCGCATCCGCCCCGGGACGAAGCCGCCACACCGATCTCGACACCGCCCCCGGAACTTTCTCCGCGGCCAAGCTCCCCGCCACCGCCCCGCCACTGCTCCGCCACCGTCCCGGCGCCTGCGCGGCGTTGCCGGCGGCGCTGACGGGCGCGCGGGGACCCCACCCCGGGGCCCGGCGGTAGAACGCTTCCCATGACCACACCGGACTCATCGGCCCGCCGCAGGGCCAGGCCGTCTGCGGCGCGCGGCGCGGCAGGGAGCCTGTGCGCCGCACTGGCCCTCGCCGCCGCGCTGACCGGCTGCGGCTCCGACTGGGGCGACATCGCGGGGGCGTCCGGGTCGGCCACGCCTTCGCGCTCGGCCGAACCGTCGGCCGCCTCGCCGACGCCCGCCCCCACGAAGTCCTCCGCATCGCCGTCGCCGACCGCGGCGGAGCCGATGAAGCCGTCGACGGCGGCCGAGTTGGCGGCGTGTGCGGACGGAAGCTGCACGATCGTCGTGACGAAGGACACCGAGATCCCGGCGGCCCCCGGCCTGCGGGCGGGACCGTTCACGGTGACCGACGTCGGCGCCGCGGGCGTGGACCTGACGTCCACCGACCCGAGCGGATTCGTCGCCAGCATCCACGACCAACTCCCCGACCAGGGCGGGGCCTCCAGCATCAACGAGCTGTCCATCGCCGTCCTCGCCATCGCCGGGGACACCGCGAAGCTGCGGCTCTTCCCGGCGGAGTAGGGACGACGGCGGCGGCACCGGGTTCCTGCCGGCCCGCGCGCCGGACGGCCCCGGCGGCAGGTCACCCGAGGGTCGAGCGGGCCGCGCGCCCGGGGGTCCGGTGTCCCGTCGCCGTGCCAGGCGGGGGACCGGGTGGCGCCGCGCGCAGGCCCGGGATCAGGACCGCCGCCACCGCCAGGTGCATCAGGGCCAGCGCGGTACGGGTGCCGGCGCTCATGCCGCCGCCGGTCAACGGCAGGGCGGAGAGGGCCAGTACGGCGACGGCCGCCGCGGTCCAGACGGTACGGGCGCGGCGTACCCCGAACCGCTCCAGGGCGGCCAGCAGCCCCCAGCCGGCGAGGGCCGCCGCCGAGGCGAGCACCGCCACCGGCACCGCGTCGATGTCGAGCGTCCGCTCGTCGGCGGTCATCCGCAGCCTGTGCCCCAGCAGCGGGTCCGCGACCAGCCACACCGCGACGGGCGCCAGGACCGCGAGGCCCGCGACCGCCGGGCGCCGCCCGCGCGCGCTCACGTGGCGGCGCCCGCGAGCGCGCCGTGCAGGAAGACCTCCGCCAGCTCCCGCGTGGTCAGGTCCGGCTCGTCGTCCGTGCGCGGCTGGGTGAAGATCAGCCCGAAGAAGAGGGCCGCGATCTGCTCCGGCGGGCGGCGCAGCGCGGCCCTGTCGGGCTCCAGCAGATCCACGAGGGCCGCGCGGATACGGGTCGTCGACTCGTCGGCGCCCGCGCCGCGCACCGTGCCGGGGTGCTTGCCGCCGCGGTGTCCGGAGGCGAGCAGGGAGCCGGCGATCGCGCCCATGCGGGCCAGGTGCGCGTGCAGGGCCTCGGCCGCCTCCGCGAGCCGGTCGGGCAGCGGCTGGGACAGGTCGATCGCGCCGAGTTCGCGGACGGCGTGCTCGGGCGAGAGCGCCTCCGCCAGGCAGGCTTGGAGCAGTTCGTCCTTGTCTGCGAAGACCCGGAAGATCGTGCCCTCGCCGATGCCCGCGGCGCGGGCGATCTTCGCGGTGGTCACGGCGGCGCCGAACTCGGCGATCAGCGGGATCGCCGTCTGGATGATCATCGCGCGCCGCTGCTCCGGCTCCATGCCGGGGGCGCGGCGGCGGGTGGCGGTCTGGTTCTCCTTGGGTGGCGTCATGACTCCGAGCTTACGGAGTGAGGGCTCACTCCGTCAATGAGTGAGTCCTCACTCCGTACCGTCGCGCCCGTGTCCGGCTACCTGCCGGCCCCGTCCCGCGCGCTGCGCATGCGCGCGGTCGGCGAGGATGAGCGGGACCGCGCACGCGGCCAGGGCGGCGCCGATCAGGCAGACCGCCGTCAGGTCCGCTCCCCGCGTCAGCGCCACCGCCGCGAGGAGCGGCGTGCCGCTGATGCCCAGTTGGAAGGCCGAGACCGTGGTGGCGCCGGCGAGGGTCGGCGCGTGGGCCGCGAGGGCGAAGACCCGGCCGTAGATCGCGGGGTTGACCACGAACGCCGCGATGCCCAGCACGAAGACCGTGGGTATCACCGCCCAGGTGTGGCGGACCGCCACGGTCATCGCCAGCGACAGCAGCACCAGGGCCGCGGCGCCGGTGAGCAGCGCGGCGTGCGGCCGGCGGTCGGAGACGCGCCCGCCGACGGACAGGCCGGTGAAGGCGCCGACGCCGAAGAGGGCGAGGACGGCGGGGATCCAGACCTCGGGCAGGGCGGTGATGTCCGCGAGCATGGCCGCGAGGTAGTTGAACGTGATCATGTACGCCGCGGTGGTGAGGATCGTGATCCCGTAGACGCGCCACAGGTGCGGACTGCGGATCGTGGCGAGTTCCCGCGACACGCTCGGCCGCCCGGCACCGGCGCCCGGCCCCCCGGCGGCACCTCCGTCCGGCGCCGCGGGGATACCGGCGTAGCAGGCGGCCATCCCCGCCAGCGTCAGGGCGACGACGACCCAGAAGCCGCCCCGCCACGCGACGAAGTGGCTGAACAGCGTCCCGGCCGGGCCGCCGGCGATCATGGCCACGCTCAGGCCGCTGACCACGACGCCCGACGCGCGGGCGTTGCGGTCCGGGGTGACCAGGCCGATGGCCGTCACCGACGCCACGGCGAAGAACCCCGCGTACGCGACGCCGGAGACCACCCGGCTCAGCAGCAGGACCTCGTAGTTGCCCAGCAGCCCCACGGCGATGCCCGCCGCGAAGACGCCCTGCGTCGCCAGCAGCGCGGTCCGCCGCGGCCAGCGCAGGCTGAGCACCGCGAACGGCGGCCCGCCGAGCACCACCCCCAGGGCGAACGCCGTGATCAGGAACCCCGCGGACGACAGCGTGACGTCCAGGTCCGCGGCCACCGCCGGCAGCACCCCCGCGAGCAGGAACTCCGCCGTACCCATCGCGAACAGGCTGAAGGCCAGCAGGTACACCCCCGCGGGCAGCCGCCGCTCGCCCGCCCCCGGCTTCC
Source organism: Streptomyces sp. 184 (assembly GCF_045781775.1). Taxonomy (NCBI): domain Bacteria; kingdom Bacillati; phylum Actinomycetota; class Actinomycetes; order Kitasatosporales; family Streptomycetaceae; genus Streptomyces; species Streptomyces sp. 184. Next base: position 6,027,119 of record NZ_CP123230.1, read on the forward strand.
GGCCGCCCGCTCCCTGCTCCCGGCCGCCCGCCGCCTTCGCCGGACCGCCGGTCTCCGTGAGTTCCTCGTTCGTCCGCATGTCGACCACCTCCGCGGGCAGAGTCCGTCCGCGCGTGCGCAACCGGCAACTTCTGTTGCCGGTTCCGGGACGCGTTGGTTGACTGCCTCCCATGGACGACCAGCCCACCGTCGGTGCCGTCATCGACCAGATCGCCCCCCGGCTGCGCCGCGCCCGCGAGAACAAGGGCGTCAGCCTGACCGGCCTCGCCCGCGCCACCGGCATCTCGACCAGCACCCTGTCCCGGCTGGAGTCCGGCCAGCGCAAGCCGAGCCTGGAACTGCTCCTGCCGGTCACCGCCGCCCTCGGCGTCCCGCTGGACGAGATCGTCGCCGCGCCCCGCATCGTCGACCCGCGCGTGCCCCAGCAGCCCACCACGCGCGACGGCCGGGTACTGATCCCGCTGTCCCGGCAGCAGGGCGAGCCGCGCGCGTACAAGATGACCATCCCGGCCCACGACAAGGACCCGCACCTGCGGACACACGCGGGCCACGAATGGCTGTACGTGCTGCGCGGGCGGCTGCGCGTACGGCTCGCCGACCGCGACTTCGTCATGGCCGCCGGCGAGGCCGCCGAGTTCGACTGCCAGATCCCGCACTGGTTCGGCGCCGCGGGCCGCGGCCCCGTCGAAGTGCTCAGCCTCTTCGGCAAGTCCGGCGAACGCATCCACCTGCGCACCGCGCGACACTGAAGGCCGCCGGATGCCCTCACTCCAGCAGAAGATCCAACGCGTCCTCGACGACCTGGTCGACACCGGAGCCGAAACCGGCGTGCAGGTTGCCGTCCGCCACCGCGGCGCTCTCGTCGCCGACGCCGTCGCCGGTGTCGCCGACGGCCGGACCGGGCGCGCGGTGACCCCCGACACGCCGTTCTTCAGCTTCTCCGCCGGCAAGGTCATGACGTCGCTGATCGCCCACCTGCTCGTCAGGACCGGCGCCGTCGAGTACGACACTCCGGTGGCCGACGTGTGGCCGGAGTTCGGCGCCCGCGGCAAGGCGACCGCGACCCTCCGGCACGTCCTGACGCACACGGCGGGCGTGCCCGCGATGCCCCGCGGCATCGGCCCCGCCGACCTGGCCGACCGGCCGCGCGTCTGCGCCGCCATCGCCGCCGCCGAACCGCGGTGGCGGCCCGGGACCGAGACCGGATACCACTCGTTCACCTACGGCTTCCTCGTCGGCGAGATCGCACGCCGGGCCACCGGCAAGCCGATGCGGCAACTCCTGCACGAGTGGGTCGCCGCCCCCCTGGGCCTCGACGGCGACCTGTACTTCGGCGTGCCCCGTACCGACCTGCCGCGGCTGGCACGGCTCGAAGACGCCGCACCGCGCCCCGTCGCCCCGCCCGGCGGCGATGCCGTCCTGGCGCCCTGGGAGATGCAGCCGACCGCGGCCATGGGCAACAGCCCCGAGTTCCTGCAAGCGGACATCCCGTCGGTCGGCACCTTCACCGCGCGGGCGATCGCCGCCGTGAACGCCGCGGTCCTCGACGGCCGGCTCATCGATGCGGGCCAACTCGAAGAGATGACGGCGGTGGCCTTCGAGGGCACGGACCAGGTCTTCGGCAACCACGCGCGGCTGGCCCTGGGCTATCCGCTGGGCCGCATCGGCGCCCGGCCGGACGAGGCGCCGACCACGTTCGGCTGGGTCGGTGGCGGCGGCAGCTACGTCTACGCCGACACCGCCGCCGGCACCTCCTTCGCCATGACCAAGACCCGTCTCACCTCCCACTTCACCACCGCGCAGCGGCTCGCGGACGTGACGGCGGCCGAGATCGGCGCCGGGACCTGAGCCCCGTCACGGGCCGACGAAGGTCACCGTCTCCGCCAGGGCCGCCCGGCCCGTACGCGGCGGCGGCACGCCCGGCTTCTCGTATCCGACCGACATGCCGCAGAACAGCACGAGCCCGTCCCCCGCGCCGACCGCCTCGGCGACCGTCCTGCGGTACGTCGTCCACATCACCTGCGGGCAACTGTGCAGCCCTTCCGCCCGCAGCAGCAGCATGACGGTCTGGAGGTACATCCCCGCGTCCCCCCACTGCCCCGGCCCCATCGTGCGGTCGAGGTAGCAGAACAGGACGGCCGGCGCCCCGAACGCCCCCGTGTTCAGGGCGGATATCTTCGCCGGCCGCTCGGGGTCGTCGCGCTCGATGCCCAGCGCCGCGTAGCGCTGGGCCGCCGCGGCGGTGAAGCGGTCGAGGTACGGCGGGGCCATGTCCGCGGGGTACATCGGGTACTCACGCTCGTCACCGGGGTCGCCGGTCTGCGCCCTGGCCGTCGCCCGCTTCTTCAGGGCGGCCAGCGGGCCGCCCGTGACCACGTACACGTGCCAGGGCTGGAGGTTCCCGCTCGACGGGGCTCGCGCGGCCGCGGCCAGCACCCGCCGGAGCACCCGCGCGGCTACGGGCTCGTCGCTGAACGCCCGCACCGCCCGGCGGCTCTCCACTGCCTCGTACACGTCCACGTTCCGCCCGCCCCGCCTCAGGGTTCCTTCGTCATCGACTCCAGCACGCGGCGCGTCGCCGGGCCGTAGACGCCGCGTTCGTCGCCCTCGACGTCGTTGTCGTACTGGAAACGCGCGACCGCTTCGCCCGTGAGGAGGTCGAAGTCGCCGTCCATGTTCCCCGGAAGGCGGTTGTAGCCGGCCTCGATGAGCCGCTTCTGCAACTCCAGGACCTCCGGGCCCGAGTCGCCCTCGCGCAGGGCCGGCGGCGGGGCGGGCTCGTCGCGCCCGCCGGGGGCGGTCGTGCCGGACGTGGGGTCGTCGCCCGGGGCGGTGGTGCCGGAGCCGGGCGGGGCGGCGGTGACCGTGCCTGCCTCGGCGCGCTCGGTGGCCGCCTCGTCCGGGTCGCCCTCCCCGGCCCCGGCCCGGTCGGAGGAGGCCGCGCTCGGCTCCGCCGGGTCCTCGCCGTCCGCGGGGGCGGTCGGGGCGCCGCTGCGGGTGTCCTCCGGGCCCGGCTTCGTGCCGCCGCCGGTGGGCACGGCGGTGATGGTGTCCGGCTTCGGTACGGCGCGGTCGTCGTCCCCGTCGCCCGAGAACAGCCCGGAGCCGAGGAGCCCGACGCTGAGCGCGGCCACGACGCCGCCGACCGTGAGGACGAGCGTGAGCCGGCGGCGCCGGCGGGCGGCGAGCCGGTCGCGGGGACGGCGCGGGTCGTACGGGCCGCGGGGGCCGGCGGGGGCACGGTCGTACGGGGTGTCCGCGTAGTCCGCGTAGTCCGCGTAGTCCGCGTCGTACGGGTCCCGGGGGCCCCGGGCGGCGGCGGGGTCGTCGGCGAAGAGGCCGAGGTCCGCGTCCGCCGGGCCCTCCGGCGGGGCGCCGATGGGCGCGTAGGGGACGGCCAGGGTCCCGTCGGGGAGCGGTGTCCCGGGAGCGTGCGGCACGGGCCCCGTTTCCGCGGGTACGGAGAGGGGCGTACCGGAAGCCGCGGCGCCGCCGGGCAGTTCCCCGGCCGCCGCGCCGCGCGGCACCCCTCCCCCGGCATCCGCCGGCTCCCCCGGCGCCGCGCCCGGGCTCCCGGGGCCGCCGGGCGGGGCGCTGCCGTGGATCGCCGGCGGCCCGTCCGCCCCGGCGCCGTCCTCGCCGCCCCGGTGACCCTGTACCGGCCCCGGCGCGTTCATGACGTACGGCCGTACCAGTGGCCTCTCCCGCCCCGGCGTGCCCCCCGCACCCGCCTCCGCGCCACCCGCCGCACCGGCCGCGGCGCCGCAGGCACAGCTCCGCCCGCCCTGCCCGTGGAGCGGCTCACCGCAGGTGCGGCATGCGCGAGGTATCACCGTGCTCCCCCTCCTGTGGGATGGAGGCGATTATGCAGACCCCGCGGAACCCTGCGCACCGCGCCCCGGCCGCATTGCGGCCCGAGCGGACCGTCCCGGCGGGCCGTATCGACGCATCCGGGCGACTATGAGGCAAACGAGCCGAGCATCACAGGCACCGCAATCACCACACACCCCACCCGAACCACTCGCCCCGCCGACCGAACCAACCGAGCCCGACCGACCGAGCCCCGACGACCGAGCCCCGAGCGACCACCGGGGAAGCACCGAGCGAGTACAGGGAGCCGCGCATGTCCCAGGACGCCAGCGCCCCGCCCGCCGCGGAGGTGCCGGGCCAGGGCCTGCCCCGCCGCACCGTGCTGCTGTCGATGGCCGCGCTGCTCTCCGGGATGCTCCTCGCCGCGCTCGACCAGACCATCGTCGCCACCGCCCTGCCCACCATCGTCAGCGACCTCGGCGGCATGGAGCACCTGTCCTGGGTGGTCACCGCGTACCTCCTCGCCGCCACCGCCGGCACCCCGCTCTGGGGCAAGCTGGGCGACCAGTACGGCCGGAAGAAGCTCTTCCAGACCGCCATCGTCATCTTCCTCGTCGGCTCCGCGCTCTGCGGCATCGCCCAGGACATGGGCCAGCTCATCGGCTTCCGGGCCCTCCAGGGCGTGGGCGGCGGCGGGCTGATGTCCCTGGCCATGGCCATCGTCGGCGACATCGTGCCGCCCCGCGAGCGCGGCCGCTACCAGGGCCTGTTCGGCGCCGTCTTCGGCACCACCAGCGTCCTGGGCCCGCTGCTCGGCGGCATCTTCACCCAGCACCTGAGCTGGCGCTGGGTCTTCTACATCAACCTGCCGATCGGCCTCGCCGCCCTCGTCGTCATCGCCGTCGTCCTGCACATCCCGCGCCGCGCCACCCGGCACCGCATCGACTACCTCGGCACCGCCCTCATCGCCTCCTTCGCCATCTGCCTCGTCGGCGTCACCTCCCTCGGCGGTACGACCTGGGCGTGGGGCTCCTGGCAGGTCGCCGCCGCCGCGCTGCTCGCGCTCGCGCTGCTCGCCGCGTTCGTGCAGGTCGAGCGGCGGGCCGCCGAGCCCGTCATCCCGCTCAAGCTCTTCGGCATCCGCACGTTCACGCTCTGCTCGGTCATCGGGTTCGTCGTCGGCTTCGCCATGTTCGGCGCCATGACGTACCTGCCGACGTTCCTCCAGGTCGTACGCGGCGTCTCCCCGACCACCTCCGGCGTGCACATGCTGCCGATGGTCGCGGGCATGCTCATCGCCTCCACCGGCTCCGGGCAGCTCATCAGCCGCACCGGCCGCTGGAAGATCTTCCCCGTCCTCGGCACCGCCCTCACCGCCGTCGGCCTGCTGCTGCTGCACCGCCTGCACCAGGACACGAACAACTGGGAGCTGAGCGGCTACTTCTTCGTCTTCGGCTTCGGCCTCGGCCTGGTCATGCAGGTGCTCGTGCTCGCCGTGCAGAACGCCGTCTCCTACGGCGACCTCGGCGTCGCCACCTCCGGCGCCACCTTCTTCCGCTCCATCGGCGCGTCCTTCGGCGTCGCGGTCTTCGGCACGGTCTTCACCGGCCGGCTGCGCCGCAAACTGGACGAGGAGCTGAGCGGCGTCCCGCTGCCCGGCGGGCTCAGCGCCGACACGCTGGAGTCCGATCCGCGCGCCATCGCCCGGCTGCCCGCCGCACTGCGGCCCGAGGTGGTGGACGCGTACTCCACCTCCATCACCGACGTCTTCCTCTACGCCGCGCCCGTCGCCCTCCTCGCGTTCGTCATCGCCCTGTTCCTGCGCGAGGACCCGCTGCGCGGCACCGTCACCGTGCCCGACGGCAGCGAGACCGTGGCCACCAACCCGGTGGAGCGCTCCCCCCGCGACGAGGTGTGCCGTGCGCTCAGCGCCCTCAGCACCCGCGAGGGCCGGCGGGAGCTGTACGAGGACATCACCCGGCGCGCCGGCCTCGACCTGCACCCGGCGTCGAGCTGGCTGCTGCTGCGCGTCGACCGCTACGGCCCGAAGGGCCACGCCCACCGGGGCGCACACCCGCAGGACGTCGAGCCGGTCGACCCGGCGGCCCTCGCGGAACGCACCGGGCTGCCGCTGGCGGTCGTCACGGGGGCGGCGCAGGAGTTGGAGGAGCGCGGCCTGACCCGGCGCGAGGGACTGCCGCTGCTCTGCACCGAGGAGGGCACCCGCGTCGCGAAGCGGCTGTCGGCGGCGCGGCAGGAGGCGCTGGCCGAACTCCTCGGCGACTGGTGGACGCCCGACCGGCCGACGGACCTGACCGAGCTGGTCGAGCAGTTGTCGGCGGAGCTGTGCGGCTCCGACGGCGAGGCGCCACCCGGGGCGGCGGTGGAGGAGTGGCGGCGGCCCGGCACCGGCCCGGACTCCCCGCCGAAACCCCCCGCTTGAGCGGCACGGGCACCTCATTCCCCGAAACAGCAGGTGAGCATGCACGCGGGAGTGACGCAGGTTACATCTGGTCCCCCCGTGCGATTTCCGGCGATGCGCCAGGCGTACGCTGTGATCCGCCCGGCGCTCTCGTCCGCGGCAGAGGACCACCGGATGACTGCCGGGACACGGGGAGCAGGGGAACAGTGGAGTTTGTGGGGTCACTGAGCGGTACCCCGTGGATGTACGCGATCGTCGCCACCTCCGTCCTCCTCGACGTCTTCCTCCCGCTGCTGCCCAGCGGTGCGCTCGTCATAATGGCCGCGACCGCCGCCGCCGGCACCACCACCGCCGCCGACGCCGTGCGCAACGGCGCCACGCTGCCCGCCGCCGACCACCTCGCCGAACTGCTCGCTCTCATGCTGTGCGCCGCGACCGCCTCCGTACTCGGCGACATGCTCGCGTTCCGGCTGGCCAGCAGGGGCCGCGAGAGGTTCGCCAACTCCCGCTACCTGGTTCGCGCGCAGGAGCGCCTCGGCGAGCACCTCAGCGGGCGGCGCGGCGGCGGCATCGTCGTCCTGGCCCGGTTCGCGCCCGCGGGGCGCAGCCTGGTGAGCCTGGGCGCGGGCGCCATGCACCGGAAGGTACGGGAGTTCCTGCCGTGGTCCGCGCTCGCCGGGCTGCTGTGGGCCGCGTACGGCGTGACGCTGGGGTACTTCGGCAGCCGCTGGCTGGGCGCGGGGTGGCTGGCGACGGGCGTCTCGGTGCTCGCGCTGTTCGTCGCCGGGCTCGGCGCCGCGTACCTGGTCCGCAGGCCGCGCCCGCAGCCGACGGCCACCGACTGACCGCCCCGGCCGCGCCCGTACGGCGCGGTGGGGTCAGCCGCGCAGGTAGGCGTCCACCTCGTCGACGACCGCCCGCGTGTAGCGCTCCAGACCCGGGGACTTGGCCGGGCACGGCCGCCCGCCCTCGGGGGTCGGCGCGAGGCAGAAGTGCAACGGGTCGTCGTCGCGGTGCAGTCGGGCGGTGTCGCCGGGGCCGGTGCAGTAACCGGCGGTCGCCTGCTCGTAGTCGTTGCACGGCAGGTACTGCGTCCACTTCCCGTCGCCGTCGCGCAGCTCGCGCCCGCCGTCGGCCAGCAGGTCGCCGGAGGCGGCGGCCTGCTCCTCGTACAGGGCGTTGACCTGGTCGATCCGTTCCGGATGCAGCGCGTCGGGCGGCTGCTGCACCCACACGATCCGGGGCCGCGGCACGTCCGCCTCGCGGGCGGCGTCGGCGATCTGGGCGGTGAGGTCGCGCAGGTCCGCGGCGTAGCGCTGGTAGTAGGCGGACGTCCCCCACTCGACGCCCTCCATGCAGGGCGTGTAGCCCCAGGTGTTGCCCCAGAACTGGAGCACGACCACGCCCGGTTCGCGCTCCTTCACCAGGGCCGCGGCCTTGTCCTCGGGCGCGACGAGCGAGCGCCCGGGGCGGCCCTGGAGGTAGTCGCAGACGGTCACGCCGGCGACCGGCTCGCTGCTGTACGAGCCGACGCGCGCGGAGCGTTCGAGCCGGTCGCCGAGGATGTCCTGGGCCTCCATGGCGAGGGAGTCGCCGAGGTAGAGCACGTCCTGCGGCCCGCTCGGGGGCGGGGCGCCCGCGGAGGGGCCGGGCCCGGACGCGCCGGGGTCCGGGTCGCGGTCGCCGTCGCTGCCGGGGTCAGGGTCGGGTGAGGCGGGGCGGGAGCGGTCCGGCGCCTGGTCCCGTACGGCGCTGTCCACCGCGCCGCCGCCCGAGCCGCCGTCGTCGGACCGCGACACCGCTCCCCAGCCGACGGCCACGGCCACGAGCAGCAGGGCGAGCACGGGCCCCGCCCAGCGCTTCGTCTCCATCAGGTCCTCCGGCGCCGTTGACAACTGGCCAGTAGGGTAGGGAGTCGAAGCCGCCCGGGTCGAGGCCCTATGGCCTATTCCCGCCGATCCCGCCGTAGCGTCCGGCCACCGCTTCGTACGCCTCCTTCTTCTCCCACGCCTTCGTCTCGCCCTCCGCGAACCGCACCACGCCGAAGCCGGCCATGTCCAGGTCGTGCCGCGGGTCGTCCGGGCTGTGCGGGAAGTCCCGCATGGCGAAGGTGTAGACGAAGCAGCCGTGCACGCCGCGCTCGGCGTAGAGGTCGATGAGTTCGGTCAGGTACGCCGCCTGGGTGCCCTCGTCGCGTACGTGCCCCTCCCGCACCCGCGGCTTCTCCGCGAACCACTGCACGATCCGGAACCCCCCGGGCCCGGACCGTTCCGCCCCGGCGTGCGCCCCGCAGCCGAACTCGGTGACCACCAGCGGCTTGCCCCGCGCCGCCGCCTCGCGCCGGAGCGCGTCGAGGCGGCGCTCGTAGGCGGCGGGGTCGCTGCCCATGCGGTAGAGGTTGACGCCGGCGACGTCGAAGCCGGTCCAGTCGACGTCCTCCCAGTAGCCGGCGGCGTAGGTGACGGGGCCGTCGAAGACGCCGCGGGCGGTGGCGAGCGCGTCGGCGAGCAGGGGGCGGAGCTTGCGGGTGATGCGGCGGTCGAAGAACCGCCGCCAGCGCACCAGCACCTGGAGCCGCAGGAACAGCCGCGGCCCCGGCAGCATGCCGCGCTGGGTGAGCGAGAACTCGCTGCCCACGAGCAGCGTCACCCGCCCGGGGTGCGCCGCGCGCAGTTCCTCGGCGGCGGCGCCGGTCGCGGCGAGGTGGCGGTGGAGTTCGGCGCGGGGGCGGTCGGGCAGGTAGGGGCGTACGTAGACGTCGAGCCCGGTGTCGAGCGCGATCCGCGCGGCTTCCGCCTGCGCCGGCACGTCGGTGCCGATGAGCATGACGGTGGTGCAGTGGAGATCGTCGTGGATGGCGCGCATGTCGGCGCGTACGGTGTCGGCGTCGGTCTCGCCCGTGACGTACGAGATGCCTCTGACGGTCAGGCTCATGCCGACCATGATGGCGGGCGGCCGGGCGGGGCGTGCGGGGGTGTGGCAGTCCAGTGGGGCCGAAGTGGCCGCGGACCGGGGCGGACACGGGGCCGTAGCGTACGGGACGTGGCGGGCGGGCGGGTGCATCGCCGCAGGTCGCAGCGGGGTCAGCCGCCGCGCCGCGGCCGGGGCGGCAGCCGTCCGCCGCCGCAGCCAGCCGCCAGCAGTCAGCCGCCAGCCGGCTGCCGTCCCGTCTCGCCGTACGTCAAGGAGGCCCCGTGCACCCCGCCCTAGCCGCCGACCTCGACCGCTTCGACCAGCTCCTCGACGCCGCCCGCGCCCGCGCCGTCGCCGCCCTCGGCGCTCTCGCCGAGCGCCCGGTCGCCGCGCCGGCGCCGCGGGCCCCCGGCCCGTACGAGCCGCTGCCGGAGCGCGGCGCGGGCGGTGCCGCCGCGCTCGCGCGGTTCGGCGAGCGCTGGGAGCCGGGTCTGTCGGGCAGCGCGGGGCCGCGCTATCTGGGGTTCGTGACCGGTGGTGCGACGCCGGCGGCGCTGGCGGGCGACTGGCTGGTGGGTGCGTACGACCAGAACGTGGTCGCCGCCGGTGACTCCGCGGCCACCGACCTGGAGCGGGAGACGGTGGGCTGGCTGCGTGAGCTGTTCGGGCTGGGACCGGAGCACGCGGGCGCGTTCGTGTCGGGGGCGACGATGTCGAACGCCGCCGGGCTGGCCGTGGCGCGGGAGTGGCTGGGCGAGCAGCTCGGCGTCTCGGTGGCGGACGCGGGGGTGGGGGCGCTGGGCGAGGTCGCGGTGCTGTCGGGCGCGGCTCACTCCAGCGTGCCGAAGGCGCTGTCGGTCCTCGGGCTCGGCCGCGGCGCGCTGCGTGAGCTGCCGCTGCTGCCGGGGCGGGAGGCGGTGGACGTGGACTCCCTGGCGGCGGCGCTGGCGGAGCTGGGCGGCCGGCCGGCGATCGTGGTGGCCAACAGCGGCACGGTCAACACGGTCGACTTCGACGACCTGCGGGCCGTGGCCGCGCTGCGCGAGCGGTTTCCGTTCTGGCTGCACGTGGATGCCGCCTTCGGCGCGTTCGCGGCGCTGTCGCCGGAGCACGCACACCTGGTGGCGGGGCTGGACTCGGCGGACTCGGTCTGCGTGGACCTGCACAAGTGGCTCAACGTCCCGTACGACGCGGCGGTGCAGTTCACCCGGCGGCGGGACCTCCAGGTGCGGGTCTTCCGCAACGCCGCCGCCTACATGGCGCAGCCGGGCGACGACCCCGACTTCGTCCACCTGACACCGGAGAACTCGCGGCGGCTGCGGGCGCTGCCCGCGTGGCTGACGCTGGCGGCGTACGGGCGCGAGGGGCACCGGGAGGTGGTGGAGCGCAACGCGGCGCTGGCGCGGCGGTTCGGGGAGCGGGTGGAGGACGCGGGTGCGCTGCGGCTGCTGGCGCCGGTGCGGCTGAACGTCGTGTGCTTCACGACGGCGCAGGAGCCGACGGCGGAGCGGGTGGCGGCGGTGGCCGAGAGGGCCGCGGCGGGCGGGGAGGTGGTGGTGACGCCGACCGTGTACGGGGGGACGCACGGGCTGCGGGCGGCGTTCAGCAACTGGCGTACGGAGACGGGGGACGTGGACCGGGCCGTGGCCGCGCTGGTGGCGGCGGCGCGGGGGGTGTAGCGCCGGGTCACGTACCCGGCTCCACCACCGCCCCCGGCCGCGCGACCTCCACGGCCCCGCCGTACGCCCGCCGTGCCGCGGCGACGGCCGCGTCCGCGTCCTCGCCCGGCCACAGGTGTGTGAGCAGCAGCCGCCGGGCCCCGGCGCGGGCCGCGTGCTCGCCGGCCTGGCGGGCGCTGGACAGGTACGGCGCGTCCTCGGCCGGCACGTCCTCCGGGTAGGTGGCCTCGGCGAGGAACACGTCGGCGTCGTCGGCGAGTTCGGCGAGCGCCGGGCTGGGTCCGGTGTCGCCGGTGTACGCGAGGCTGCGGCCGGCCGCGGTCAGGCGCAGCCCGGCGTTGGGGACGTGGTGGGGCAGGGCCCGGGTGGCGATGCGGAACGGGCCGGAGGCGAGGTCCGGCTCCGTCGCCGGGTCGAAGGCGCGCAGGTCGTACGAGCCGTGCAGCATCCCGGGCCGGTCCAGCGCCAGCACCGCGTCGAGCGCGCCGGCGGGGGCGTACAGCGGCAGCGGGGGCGCGGGCGCCTCGCCCAGTGCGCGGGCGCGCAGCAGGGGGTTGAGGTCGGCGCAGTGGTCGGGGTGCCCGTGGGTGACGACGACGGCATCGACGTCACCGGGCCGCAGGTGCCGAAGGAGCCGGGGCATCACCGCGTACCCGGGGTCGATGAGCAGGCGGTGGCCGTCGTGCTCGACGAGGTAGCCGCTGCAAGCGGCGTCGGCGGTCGGCCAGGCACCGCTGCCGCCGAGCACGGTGAGCTTCACGGGGTTTCCTCCGGTACGTCCGCGGGGCCGGACCGGGCTCCGCCCCGGGCCACCGTACGGGCGTCACCAGGCGATGTGCACGAGGAACCACCCGGCGAAGCCGACCCAGGCCGCGACGAAGACCGCTTTGCCCACGGGCGTACGCACCCGGAACCAGTCCCGGGTCCGCTCCGAGAGCGTGTCGCCCTTCCGCGGGGTGCGCAGCGCGACGACCTCCACGACGGCGCCGAGGGCGAGGAGCCCGCCCCAGATCCAGTCGGCCCCGCTCACGCCGGCCTGCCCTCGGCGGCGTCGGCCGGCGGCACGACGGCCGCCACGGGCGCGTCCTCGGGCCGGGCCGGGTACTCGGGCGGCCGGGCCCAGCCGAGCAGCACGCCGGCGACGAGGCGCAGCGGCTTCCACTCGCGCTTCGTCGCCCACTCCTCCAGCGCCCGGAACACCGCGTAGTAGGCGGCGGTGACGAGCGCGGTGACCCCGGCGGTCACTGTGGTCGAGTCGGCGTCGACGCCGAAGGCGCCGGCGGCGGTCACGGCCCAGCCGACGAAAAGCGGCACCAGGGTACGTAACACAGAGATGTACAGATTCATGGTCAGATCCCCCGATCTGTGGTCACCGCGGGTAAAGCGGCCTTCTTGAACGGGAGATGCCCGCACAGGGGCCTCCTGAACCACAACCTGAACGTCGAGTTCCGCATCGAACTCCCGCGGCGCACACGGGGCTTGGGGGCGCACTCCTGGAGCGCGAGATTCCATCGGGGTGCTTGCGCGGCGCCCGCAACGGGGATGAGGGGAGAAACGCAAGGGACAGCCACGCAAAGTCACGAGGGATTCGGCCACCGTCCCGTCCCGACCCCCACCGAAAGGGACGAATGATGACCATCAAGGGCATCGACGTCAGTTCGCACCAGTCAAGCAACTACTCCACGCGAGGCATGAACTTCGTCTTCGTCAAGGCGTCGGAAGGCCGCAGCTACGTCAACCCCAAGCAGGGCGCCCAGGCCGAACACGGCCGCGAGGCGGGCCTGGTGCTGGGGTTTTACCACTTCCTGTGGCCCGGCAACATCAAGGCGCAGGCGCAGTACTTCGTCGACAAGGCCAAGGAGAAGCCGGGCGACATGCTCGCCTGCGACTGGGAGCACACCGGCGACGGCACCGCGGCGAGCAACAAGGAGAAGGACGCCTTCATCCGCGAGGTCAAGCGGCTGCGCCCGCGCCACAAGGTGCTCCTCTACTGCAACCGCGACTTCTGGCTCAACCGCGACACCACCAGCTACGCCGGCGACGGCCTGTGGATCGCCCAGTACAACGGCGACCCGGGCCACCCGGACATCCAGGCGTCCTGGCGCTTCCACCAGTACACGTCCTCACCGATCGACACGAACGTCGGCAGGTTCAACTCCCGCTCGGCCCTGCGGTCCTGGGCCCGGGAGCGGTTCGACACCAAACTCACGGCGGACGGGGCGGAGCCCGAGCGCGAGGACGCGCCCGGGCCCGGATCCGAGCCCGATGCCGAAGAGCCCGTGTCCTCCTGATCCCGTCGGCTACGAGACCTCGATGCCGTAGTCCTCGACCAGGTCGACCAGGCTCGGGTAGCCCCGGCCGCCGACGACGAAGCGCCAGTCCGCTCCGGACGTCCGCCGGAACGACCCCAGCACCAGCGCGGTCTCCCCGGGGCGGCCGTCGGAGACCGCCAGCTCTTCGGCCGCCGTGCCCGAGGGCTCGGAGAGCCGGATCCGCGCGTCGGTGAACCCGGTGAGATCGGCGCCGGGGTCGGTCTCGGGGTCGACCGCGGCGACCAGGACGAGCCGGTCGGCGGCGGCGGGAAGCTGCTCGAAGCGGACCCAGACCGCCGCCTTGTCCGGCCCGGTGGCCGGCATGATCTGGACGGTGCCGTCGGGGGTGCGCGGGTTGTTGTAGAAGACGAACAGGTCGTCGGCGAGCACGCGGTTCCCGCGGCAGACGAGCGCGCACACGTCCAGTCCGACGCTCCCGGACCACGACATGCCCAGCACGCTGGTCTCGTCGAGGTCGGACGCCGCCGGGTCGCACGCCGCCGGGTCCGCCGTGGACCCGGCCCGCGGGTCCGCCTCGGCCGCGGTGTCGTCAGGGCCGGCGGAGGCCCCGGAGCCGGGCGCGCGGGCCGGCCCCTGCGCCCCCGTACCGCCGAGCCGGCCGCGCAGACCGTGCCGGCCGAGCAGGTCGACCAGCTCCGTACCCGCGATGAGGGTCAGCGGCTTGCCGTTGGCGAAGGCGTGCGAGCCCGGTCCGAACGAGGACGTGGTGATCAGCACGCCCTTGTTCGCGCCGACGTCCTGGGCGGTGCCGAAGAGGTCGCGCACGGCCGTCGGCGGCACCGTGTTCCGGTACCGCTTCACCTGCACGATGATCTTCCCGCCGCGGATGGGGTCGGGGTCGAGGGCGTCGACGTCCACGCCGCCGTCGCCGGAGCGCTTCGTGGTCACCGCCTGCATGCCCATCGCCCGGAACAGCTCGGCGACCAGTTCCTCGAACTCCAGCGGATCCATCTCGTACAGATCCGGCTCGTCGCCGTCGCCGTGCGAGACCACGCTGCCGCCCACCTCGTCCGGGATCCGTCCGGGCCGCACCTCGGCACGCCGGTCGGGGCGCTCGGGGCGGTCGGAGAGCCGGCCGCGGAGCCCGCCGACGAGGCAGTCGGGGGCGTTGACCTGCCGGAGGTTCAGCGCCCCTAACTCCTCGCCCGAGACCATCACCGTGGCCAGGAAGACCTGCGCACGGTGCCCGGTCGCCGGGTCGGTGTCGTCCACGAAGCCGTTGAGCGCCACGGACTCCAGCACGTCGAACCGGTCGGCCGCGAAGGCGTCGCGCAGCACGAGGAGCATGCACTGGGCCAGCACGTCGCGGTACAGCGCACGGCACTCGGTGGCCGGCCGCCGGACCTCCTTGTCGCGGTCGGCGCCCGGCATGTAGCGCACGACCGACGTGGCGGGAACGACGGCGTAGGCGGGTAGCTGCCAGTTCAGGACGAGTTGGCGGGCGGCGGAGTCGTACGCGGCGCAGACCTGCCGGGGGAAGTCCTCCGGCCACCCCTGCGAGGCGTACAGCGCGGCGGTGAAGTACTCCACCACCGCGTCCGGCTCCCCGCGCCGCAGCGCGGCGGTCAGCTCCCGCACCCCGGCGTTGTGCCGCCGGATCAGGGCCGTCTGCTCCTCTGCCCACTGCTCGTACTGCCGGTGGTAGACGGCCAGTTGCTGCTGCCGCTGCGCCTCCGCGGCCTGGGCCGCCCGCCAGTCGTGCTCGTAGCGGGCCCGGGCCTGCTCCTGCGCCTGCCGGTTCGAGCCGAACCCCCACCCGCTCTGCGACTGCGGCTGGTAGGCGTTCGGATCGGGCATCGGTACGGGCACCCCGAGTTGCCCGGGCGCGAACGGCTCCACCCGCTCGTCCCGCGCGAGCGCCTCCGGGGTGAAGGCGGGCGCGTCGCACCCGGCCACCAGCAGCCCGCCGAGCACCTCCAGCCGCGCCTCCAACTCCTCGGTGCGCTGCCGGGCATCCGTCTCACGCCGCTGCCGGTACGCCGCCTGCTGCTCCCGCTGCTGCCGGGCGGCCGCCCGCTCCGCCGCCCGCTGCTGCCGCTCCTGCTCCCGCTGGTGCCGCACCCACGCCTGCCGCTGCGCCTCCTCCTGACGCCGCCGCTGCCGCTGTATCTCGGCCCAGCCGCCGACCAGGCCGTATGAACGCTGACTCATCGCAACCCCACACCTCGCACTCCCCGCGACCGCTCCCCACCGGCCGCGGACAACGAAGCCGTCCCCGGCCGTTGTCTGGCACATACATAGCGCACAACCCGCCGTGTACGCACCGGTTACCCACCATTCATCTGCACCCGGGAGGAACGTGCCGTGCGAGGCGGTCCGGCAGCCAGCCACCGGTGCACCACCGGGGGACCGGCGGGAACCTGGGACGGCGGAGCCGTACCGGGCGGGGCGGGGAGGGGTGAGGGGTGGGCGCGGACGGGTTCGAACCGCCGACATCTGCCTTGTAAGGGCAGCGCTCTACCGCTGAGCTACGCGCCCGGACGCGGGGACAGCGTACCGTGCCCCGCCGACGGCGATCGACATGCGGGGGCCGCGGGGATCGTCGTGGGCCGTGTGTTCGTTCGGCCCTGGTGGGAGAATGGCTCTCCAGGGGAGCGCAGGGCACGGAAAGGGGTCTCGTGGCATTCGGCGGAGGCGGAGGCGGTACCCGGCGGTGGGGCTGGGGAGACCGGGGTGACGGGGCTCGGGCCGAGGCGCAGGCGGCCAAGGATGCCGCCGCGACCGCGTTCTACGAGCTGGACACCGCGCAGCGCGACCTGCGCATCTCCGTGGAGACGATCGCCGCCGTCGACGACTCGGCCGCCGCCCGCAAGGCGGCGTCGGACTTCGCCGCCCTGGGGCAGCGGATCGACGAGGTCAGCCACACGTACATCAGCGCCGTCGACTCCTACGACCTCGACCGCGACGACCTCGACCAGGGGACCGCGTCCCGCGCCCGGCACGAGCTCCAGCAGGCCACCAACGGACTGGAGAAGGTCCGCTCGGACCTCAACCACTTCGCGCACGGCCTCGGCCCCCTCCTCGACCAGGCCGAGAGCCAGCTCGCCCGGCTCGCGCCCGCCGTGGAGCGGGCCCGGCAGGCGCTGCTGGCGGCCACGACGGCCCTGGACGAGGTGCGCGGCAAGGGGTTCCAGGCCGACGACCTGGCCGCCCGGCTCGCCGGGCTCGGGCCGGAGCTGACCAAGCTCAACGAGGGCGCCGGGCGGCACGGCGTGCAGGAGACCATCCACCGCGCCGTCGGCGTGCAGCGCGACGCCGAGGCGCTGCGCAGCGAGGCGGAGCAGTTGCCGCAGCGCGCCGAGGAGATCGACCGCCGCCTGGTCAGCCTCCGCACCCGCGCGCAGGCTCTGGCCACCCGCGCCGAGAAGGTCAAGCCCGTACTCAGCGAGCTGCGCCGGCGCTTCGCGCTGGCCTGCTGGCGCGATCTCCAGGAGGTGCCGGACCGCGCCGCGCAGGCCGTCACCGAGGCGGAACAGAAGATCGCCGACGCCGGCCGGGCCCGCCGCGAGCAGCGCTGGCCCGACGCGACGGCGCTGCTGACGAGCGTACGGGCGCTGCTGAACCAGACCGACGAGGCCGTGGACGCCACCCGCGACCGGCTCCAGCGCCTCGACGAGGTGGAGAAGGACCGCACCTCGGAGGTGAACCGCACGCGCTTCGCCATCCGCGACGCGCAGCGCCTCGCGATGGCGGGCCGGGACCGCCCCGACCCCCGGCACGCGGGGCCGCTGGACGCGGCGGTCGAGCGCGTCGACCGGGCGGAGGCGGGGCTCACGGGGCGCCATCCGGACTACTGGAGCTTCCTGGAGGAGCTGGAGGCGGTCCGCGAGACGGTCTCCGAGGTGGTCCAGGCGATACGTGCCGAACGCGGGAGCGGCACCGGCAGGTGACCGCGGGACCCGGCAGCCGGGGGCCACAGGCCACCGGGGGCGCCCGCCGGGGGCCGCGGGTTTCGGCGGTGGCCGCGGCTTTCGTCCGCTGCCGCCCGGCCGGCCCGCGGCGATATGCTTCCGCCATGCCTCGATACGAGTACCGCTGCCGGTCCTGTGGGACGACCTTCGAGGTCAGCCGGCCCATGGCCGAGTCCTCCGACCCCGCGGACTGCCCGCAGGGCCACGACGACACCGTCAAGCTGCTCTCCACCGTGGCCGTCGGCGGCTCCGCCGCCGGTGCCGCCGCGCCGCAGGCCGGCGGGGGCGGCGGGGGCGGGTGCTGCGGCGGCGGTTGCTGCGCGTAGCCGCCGGGCGGCGTAGCGTACGGCGGGTGACCGGGCGACTTGCCCCGGTATGCGGTCCGGGCGGATGCTGGATTACGGCACCGCCGTAAGGAGGTCGCACCATGGCCCGACCGCATGTCATGGAGTCCCTGCCGCATCCCCTGGCCGAACCGCCCCAGGGCGAGGTCACCGGCAGCCGCGAGGCCCTCAAGGACCGCGTCAACGTCGGGCGGCCCGCCCACCAGCACACCAGGATCGACGAGCATCTGCCCGTCGACCACCACCTCAGCAACGTCTACCGCGCGGGCGCCGGCCTCGCCGGCCTCTTCCTGCTGGTCTTCGGCGTCCTCGGCCTCTTCAACCACGTCTGGTTCTTCGACACCGGCGGCGACAAGACCCTCGGCCTGAACACCAACGGGGCGCTGAGCACCCTGTCCATCGCCGTCGGCGCGCTGCTGCTCTACGGCATGGTCCGCGGCGGCAACTTCGCCTCCACCCTCAACATGGTCGTCGGCGGGCTCTTCGTCCTCAGCGGCTTCGTCAACCTCGCCCTCCTGGAAACCGGCGCGAACTTCCTCGCCTTCAGAATGCAGAACGTGCTGTTCAGCTTCATCCTCGGGGTGGTCCTGGCGATGTTCGGGATGTACGGGCGCGTCAGCGGCCGGCTCCCCCACGACAACCCTTACTGGCGCACCCGCAACGTGGACGAGGACGCGGACGCGGACTTGCACGGGGACGGGGGCGGGGACTTGGACGGGGACGCGGCCGGGGGCCGGGAGGCTACCGGCGCCGGGCCACGGTGAGGCCGTCGGCGACCGTCAGCAGCACCGACTCCATCCGGGCGTCCGCGACCACGTGGTCGTTGAACGCCCGGATCGCCGCGGCCCCGCCCGTCGCGCCCGGGTCGACGACCCGGCCGTGGAAGAGGACGTTGTCGACGACGATCAGCCCGCCGGGCCGCATCCGCGGCACCAGTTCCTCCCAGTACGCGATGTAGCCCTGCTTGTCCGCGTCCAGGTACGCCAGGTCGATGTGCGGCTCCGCGGGCATCGCCCGCAGCGAGTCCGCGGCCGGCCCGAGCCGCAGCTCCACGCGGTCCGCGACGCCGCCCTTCTCCCACGCCTCGCGCGCGTACGCCGTCCACTCCTCGGAGACGTCCAGCGCCACGAGCGTCCCGTCCGCCGGCAGCGCCTGCGCCATCGACAGCGACGAGAAGCCGGTGAAGGTGCCGACCTCCACGACGTGCCGGGCACCGACCAGCCGTACCAGGAACGCCAGCAGCGGGCCCTGCTCCTGCGCGGACTGCATGCTCGCCGAGTCGGGGAACAGGGAGTGCGTCAGCTCGACCAGGTCGCGCTGCACGGCGTCCAGCGGCGGGTTGTGGTCCAGCACGTAGCGGTACAGCTCCGGTGTCTGGTCGGGGCGCTTGTCCCGGCCCGCGGGAGAGGGAGTGGTCATGAAAGGCATCCTGCCATCCGACGGAGTATCTCCTCACCCGCGGCCACACCGCGCTCGGCGAGCGCGGTGACGTGCGGCGCGGTCCAGCCGCGCGCGGCCAGTTCGCCGTGGCCGGGGCGCCAGGCGCGGTCGGCGGCCAGGAGGAGGTCGGTGTCGAGGAGGGAGTCGCCGGCGGCCAGGACGGTGTCCGTCCCGCCGGCCCTGCGTACGACCTCCGCCACCGCCGCGCTCTTCGTCAGCGCCCGCGGCACCGCGTAGATCTTGCGCCCCTGCGCCGATACGGACCACCCCCTCGGCCCCGCCCACTCCCCCAGCTCCTTCAGCCACTCCTCCGGCACCGCCGCCCGCTCCACCACCAGGTACGCGAACAGGTCCTCGGCCGTACGGAGCTTGCGCAGCCACGCCGGGTCCGCCGCGCGCGCCAGGTGCTCGCGGACCTCCGCCAGCGGCGCGCTCCCCGCCGCCAGCTCCCGGCCCACCCGTGCCCGCCAGCCGGCGTCGGCCTCGCCGTCGACCAGCAGGTGGCCGCCGTTGGCGCAGATCGCGTACCGCGGCGGCGGCCCGGGGAGGCGGACGCGGCCGTACTGCTCGCGGGTGCGGGTCGTCACGGGTACGAAGGGGACGCGGGCGGCGAGTTCGGCGAGCAGGCCGGCGGCGGTCTCGGTCATGAAGGACAGCGGCCTGCCCTCGTAGACCTCGACGCACAGCAGGCGGGGCGCCGCGGCGTCGGGCACGTCGAGGGCGAGGGCGGCCGGGGAGTAGATGAGGGTGCGGTCGAGGTCGCTGGCGATCAGGGTCATGAGGCGGGCTTCCCGGGGGTGTCGGGGGCGTCGGGGACAGGGGCCGTCGCGCTCGTGCCGTCCGCGCCCGTCGCGCCCCGCGTGTACCGCGGGTGTATCAGCCCGACGCACGTGTACGGCAGGTCGTCCGTCTCCTCCACCGGCACCCCCCGCTGCTCCGCCAGCAGCCGCACGTGGTCCAGATCGGCCCCCGCGCCGCGCCGCGCCAGCACGCGCCACGGCACCCGGCGCAGCATCACCCGCGTCGTCTCGCCGACGCCGGGCTTGACGAGGTTCACGTCCCCGATGCCGTACGCCTCGCTGATCCGCTCCACCGCGGCCCACCCCGCCCACGTCGGTTCGCGCTCCGGCGAGGCCGGCATCGGGCGGATGCCGGCGGGGTCGGGGAAGCGGGCGGCGACGGCGTCGAGGAAGTGGCCGGAGAGGTCGTCTCCGGCCAGCTCGCGGTAGAACTTCGCGCCGTGGTAGTCGGCGGGGCCGACGAGGTCGGGGCGGAGCACGGTGCGCGATATCAGGCCCGAGACCGTGGAGTTGAGGCAGGCGGAGGGGATGAGGAAGTCCTCGCGGGTGCCGTACGTGTCCACGCAGCGGCCCGGGTCGGCGAGGACGGCGAGGCGGGGGTCGAAGGCGGGGAAGCCGCGCAGCGCGGCGGCGAGTTCGCGGGCGATGGCGCCCTTGCCGGTCCAGCCGTCCACGAAGACGACGTCGGCGGGGTCGTGGTGGGCGGCGAGCCAGTGCAGCGCGGCGGTGTCGATGCCGCGTCCGCGGACGATGGAGACGGCGTAGTGGGGGACGTCGAGTCCGTGCGCGTGGCGGGCCCAGCGGCGCATCAGGATGCCGACGGGGGTGCCGGCGCGGGCCAGGGAGACGACGACGGGGGTGGGCGACCGCTCGGCGAGCACGGTCTCGGTGACGGTGGCGACGGCGTGGGAGATGCGCTCGGCGGTGGCGTCGAGGGCGGTGTGGAAGAGGCGTACGTAGTCGGGGCTGGGCTGGTACTCGACGGGCAGCGACTCGGCGTAGTGGGCGCCGCCGCGCTGGATGGCCTCCTCGCGCTCTTCTGTGGGGGCTTCGAGGGCGACGGCGGAGAGGTCCTTGAGGAGCCAGCCGACGTCCTCGGGGGCGTAGGAGGAGAAGCCGGGGCCGCGCAGCGGCTCGGCGAGGGTGGGGACGTGGGAGGGGATCACGGCGAGGAGTACCCGGGGGGTGTGCGGGGCGAGCGCGTCGAGGAGCCCGCCGGGGGCGTGCAGGGCGGGGGTGTCGGCGGCGGAGTCGGTGACGGCGACGACGGCGTCGTAGGGGGGTTCGCCGGTGATGTTGTAGGCGTAGCGGGGCGCCTCGCCGGGGGCGGCGCCGGGGGTGTCGTGGGCGGGGAAGGCGATGCGGCTGCGGATGGCGTAGCCGGGGTGGTCGACGGGGAGCACCGGGGAGCGGGTGGTGGAGGAGAACCGCACGTCGGCTCCGATGCCGCCGTCGCGGAGGAGGTCTTCGAGGGCCGTGGCCAGGCGGAGCGGGGCGTACATCAGCTCCTCGGTGCCGAGGACGAGCACGCGGGGCGGCCGCGCCGCGGCGGCGGGCAGGTCGAGGGCGTCGGCGAGACGGGCGGCCATGGCGGGCAGCGCGGCGTCGAGCCGGTCGCGGTGGTCGGCGCGGAAGCCGTGCCGCCCCCCGTCGGGCAGCCCGGCGGGCCACCCCAGCGCAACGCGGCGCACGGCGGGGGGCGTTGCTCCCCGGCCCCGCACCTCCCCGGAACCCGGAACCTCCGCCCCCGGGACCCCGGCAACCCCGGACCGCCCGGCACCGGCGGGAGCGGCACCGGCGGGAGCGGCACCGGCGGGAGCCGCACCGGCGGGAGCCGCACCGGCACCGGCATCCGAAGCGGAAGCGCCTCCGCCCGCCGCCCGCCCCTCGTACTGCGCCACCAGTTCCGCGCCCCTGCGCAGCACGTCCGCCGGCAGCCGCACCCGCCCCGACGTCAGCGACACCACGTCCACCCGCGTGCCCAGGTCCGCCGCCGACTTCTCCAGCGCCCTGCGGTCGTCCTTGGACCGCATGTCCGTCAGTACCGCGACCACGTACCGGGCCCGCGGGCGCGCCGCGTGCAGGGCGGCGATGGTGTTGCGCAGGGTGCGGCCCGTCGACAGTTCGTCGTCGACGAGCACCAGCGGCCCCTCCCCCGTCAGCAGCCCGGGGTCCGCCGGCAGCAGCAGGTGTTCCGTGGCGTGGCTGTGCTCCTCCTCGAAGCCCGCCGCCCGCGCCATGCCGGCCACCTGCCGGCGCGTGGAGTGCAGGTACGCCGCGGCCCCCAGGCCGTCCGCGACGCAGTGGCCCAGGCCCGTCGCCGTCTCGGCGTAGCCGAGGACCACCGCGCGGGCCGCGGCCGCCGGGCCCAGCAGGTCGCGGGCGAGGCCGCCGAGGCGCAGGCCCGCGCCGTGGATGCGCGACGGGGACTGCGGGACGTGCTTGCCCAGGACCGTGGAGACCAGCAGGTGGGCGCGGCGCGGGTTGCGGCGCAGCGCCAGGCCCACCAGGTCCCGTAGCTCCGGCGGGCCGGTCAGCTCCACCCCGAGCCTGCTCTCGACCCACTCGCCGGACCAGACGGCGCCCATCAGCTCTCCCCCCGGCCCGCCGCCGCCAGCAGCTCCACGAACGTCGTGTCCTCGCGGGCCACCCCGAAGACCCGCGCCCGCCGCAGTGTCCGCTCCGCCCAGGCGCGGTGCGGCTTGGCCTCGTTCATCTTGTTGGTGTACGCGGAGCGCATCACCCCGCCGCCCGCGCCGTCCTTGCGCAGGATGTCCGTCGCGTCCACGTACTCCTCGTGGCTCACCACCGACAGCGCGTGCACCGGTGCCACGTGGCTGGGGTGGATGCACGTCTTGCCCTGGAGCCCGTTGGCGCGGTCGAGCGAGATCTCCCGCAGCAGGCCGTCCATGTCGTGCTCGATGAGCGCCGCCCGCAGCTCCTCCGCGCGGCCCGCGGCGAACGGGCTGCTGCGCAACTGAGGCTTGAACAATCGTTCCTGCTGACGGAAGTACTCCCACACCGGGCCCGTGACCGTGAAGCCGCTGCCGTCCGCCCGCCCGAAGACGTTGACCACGTCACCGATCGCCGCCGCCACCAGTTGCACGTCGTACGCCGTCATGTCCGGCGAGCGCCGCAGCCCGTACGCGGCGCAGAAGTCCGTCACCCCGAGCCGTACCGCAAGCACCCGCTCCCGGTACTGCTCCAGCACCCGCGCGATGCCCCGCAGCGCCGCCGCCCGCGACTCCAGGTGCAGCACCTCCGGCGACTCCACCACCGGCATCGCGTACAGCCGCCGGCCGGCCGGCTCGGCAAGCTGCTCCGCCTTGATGACCGCCTCCAGGAAGTCGACCCCCTGCACCGCCGTGAACTTCGGCAGCACGAACCCCGACAGCAGCCGCGCCGCCGGCCCGAGGCGGGCGACGAGGTCGGGGATCTGGCCGGCCTCGCGGGTACGGACGAACAGCAGCGGCAGGACCCCGCCGGTGTCCTGCTTCTCCAGGTCGCGGAGCTGCCGTACGACGTTGGCCTCCGCCTCCGGCACCTCGCCGTCGGCTATGGAGTCCTCCAGGCACAGCACCATCGACACCACCCCGCGCGCCGCCTGCGCCCTGATGTCGCGGGCCAGGTGCGGGCGGGTGGCGGGGCTGTAGAGCGTCGCGCCCAGGGCCATCGCCAGCTCCGCGGGCGGGGCTCCGGCGGTGAACTCGGCCGGTTCGCGGTGGAACAGCGCGGCACGCACGTCCGGGGAGACGTGCCCGAAGTGGCGCATACGGTGCTCCTGGGGTGGTTGCGGCCGGGCGGGGCCGGTGTGGGTAAAGGAAGGTCGAGGAATGTCGATGATTCGGTAAAAGGGACGTCCGGGAGCCCGGCACCGTTCCCCGATCGCCCCGCATTGTGACCGCCGCGGGCGACAGGGCAGGATAGCTCGCATGACGCACGCCATGACGCAGGGATCCGACATGTCCGTATCCGTCCCTGCGGTACGGGCGGTACTGCGCTGGACCCCGGGGGCCGGGGTGCCGGACGTCGACGCCTGCGTCATCCTCCTCGACGACAAGGGCCGGGTCCGCTCGGACGCCGACTTCGTCTTCTACAACCAGCCCCGCCACCCCTCCGGGCTCGCCCGCAAACTCCCCAAGAAGCGGCAGGGCGAGGGGCTGACCGACTCCGTCGAGGCGCAGCTCGCCCGGCAGGACCCGTCCGTGGACCGGATGGTGCTGGTCGCCTCCGCGGACGGCGGCACCCTGGCGCGGGTACGGAACCTGCGGGTGGAGCTGCACGACGCCGGAAGCGGCGACACGGCGGGCGGGGAGCCGTTCGCGTACGTGGACATCCAGCCCGACGGCGGGGCGTCCTCCGCGCTGATCTGCGGCGAACTGCGGCGGGCCGGAGGCGGCTGGCAGTTCCGGGCGGTGACCCAGGGGTACGCCACGGGGCTGGTCGGCGTGGCCGGCGACTTCGGCATCTCCGTGGACGAGACGGACACCGGACACCACCCGACCCCGGACGCGGCCGGCGACCCGGCGTCCGGCGGCCAGCCCGCACCGGGCGCGCAGAGCGCCCCGAGCCGGCAGAGCGCGCAGAGCGCCCCGGGCGCGTCCGCCCCGCAGGCCGCCCCGCAGCCGGCGCCCCCCATCGCGTACGGCTACCCCCCGGCGTTCACCCTCCCGCCGCAGGGCCCCCAGTTCATCGGCCGCTGACCGGCGCCCGCGCGGGGCTCACGTCTTCGTCTTGAACCCCCGGCCCCACACCAGCCCCCAGCCGTACAGCCGGTCCAGCTCCGACTGGAAGCCGTACACGTAGCGCACCTCGCGGCGCACCGTCAGCTCGCCCTTCTTGTTCTCGATCAGCAGCACCGCGCAGCTCCGCGCCTCCGGCGCCCGCTCGTCCAGCTCGATCTCCACACGCGGGCCGCTGGACGGGTAGAGCGTCACGACGGCCTGGGTGCGGTCGAACGCGGGCGTGCCGTCGTAGATGTAGACGAAGACCAGCAGCCGCCGGAAGTCGTCCTTGTGGTCGAGGTTGACGTAGACCGTCTCACCGGAGCCCGAACCGAACCGGTCGTCGCCGCTGAGCTTGACGTACGGCGCGTCGTTGATGTCGCCGAGGAGGTTGCCGAGCGGCTGGACCACACCCCTCGTGCCGTCGGCCAGCTCGTACATGCACGCCAGGTCGAGGTCCACGTTCACCACGGCCGGCCCCTGGGCCTGCACCATCTCGGGCCGGAAGAGCTTCGCGGGGTGCAGCAGCGTCCCGCCGCCCCGGCGGGTCCGGCCGCCGAGGTCGGAGGTGCGCATCCGCCAGGAGAGGTTGATGCGCAGGTTGCCGGTGTCGGATCCCTGCTTGGTCAGTGAGAGCAGCGGCTTGCGCTTGGTGAGCTGCACCGAGTACGACGCGCCCGCGCTGTCGAACTGCGGCACCCCCTCCCGCCGCCAGTTGCCCCAGAACGACACCTCGCACCCCCAGAAGTGGGAAACCCCTCGGGTCCGGTCGGACGACCGGCCCCGAGGGGAATCCTTCCGCATCCGAGACCGCGCGGAACCTACACGCGGGAGGGAAGCTCCTTTTCGGCCGGTTCACCGTCCCCGTCTCCGCCCTCGCGCGCGATACGCCTGTTGCGGCGGATGGAGGAGTAGAGGGACAGGCCGATGAAGGCGACGCCGATGACGCCGGTGATCACCTCGTGGATGTGCCACTTGATGGTGACCAGCAGGATGGTGGCCAGAGCGCCGATCGCGTAGTGCGCGCCGTGCTCCAGGTACACGTAGTCGTCGAGGGTGCCCTGCCGGACCAGGTAGACCGTCAGCGACCGGACGTACATCGCGCCGATGCCCAGGCCCAGCGCCATCCAGAAGATGTGGTTGGTGATGGCGAAGGCGCCGATGACGCCGTCGAACGAGAACGAGGCGTCCAGCACCTCCAGATACAGGAACATGAAGAACGCGGCCTTGCCCGCGAGTCCGACCGCGGACTGCTGCTGGCCGGAGCGCTTCGCCGCCTCCTCGGCCTCGTGCTCGCGTTCCTCTTCCTCTTCCAGCTTGTTCTCGAAGTGCCCGGACAGGCCGCCGACGACGAGATACGTGATGAGGCCGGCGATGCCCGCGGACATGACCGTCCCCGATTTGTCCACATGCCCCCCGCCGTGCTGGATCGCGCTGGTCGCGATCGTCATCGCGGTGGTCAGCAGCACGATCAGGGCGATGCACACGGAGATCGCGTCGATCCGGCCGACGCGCGAGAGCGGCTTCTCGATGAACGGGATCCACTTGTGCTCCCGCTCGGCGAAGAGGAACTCAAGGAAGATCATCAGCAGGAACATCCCGCCGAACGCGGCGATCGACGGATGCGCGTCGGTGACGAGCTGCTCGTAGTGGTCGGGGTCGTCCACGGCCAGTTCGATCGCCTCGATCGGCCCGACCTTGGCGGTGATGGCGACGATGACCACGGGGAAGACGAGGCGCATGCCGAAGACGGCGATGAGGATGCCGATGGTGAGGAAGATCTTCTGCCAGAAGGCGTTCATCTTCTTCAGCACGCCGGCGTTGACCACGGCGTTGTCGAAGGACAGCGAGATCTCCAGGATGGAGAGGATCGCCACCAGGACGAACGCCTCCCACCCCCAGAAGATCGCGGCACAGGCAAGGCCCGCGGCGGTCACCGCGAAAGACCAGCCGAAGGTTCTCAGCACCACTGGCAGTCGTCCATTCTCATCGTGTGTCCGTCCGTCTCCGCGGCGCGGCACGGCACCGGGCTCCCGTCACCGTACCCGCACGGTTCCCCGGGACCCCGCACGTACGTCGTGACCCCATCTTCGCGGGCGCTGTCAAGTCCCCACACTTCCAGGGTGCGGAAGCGTCAAGAGGCACGCCACTGCCGGATAGTGCAGGATCCCGGCCGCGGAAGTCCACAGCGCCGAACACCCGAGCGAACGCCCGCCGTGCAGCCGCGGGGCGAAGAACGCGTACGCGATCCTGACGCCGGACGCGCCGGGACCGGGGATCGGGATCGGCGATCCGGGGTCGGGGATCGGGATCGGGATCGGGGAATCGGGATCGGGGAATCGAGGGCCCCGGCGTCAGGGGCGCGCGAGATCCTTCAGCGCCGCCACGTACTCCTCGACGTCCCGCGCGTCCGGCAGATCGTTGACGACCGTCCAGCGCACCGTGCCGCCGCTGTCGATGACGAACGTCCCGCGGACCGCGCAGCCCTTCTCCTCGTCGAAGACGCCGTACGCCCGCGCCACCTCGCCGTGCGGCCAGAAGTCGCTGAGCAGCGGGTAGCCGAAGCCCTCCCGGTCGGCGAAGACGCGCAGGGCGAACGGCGTGTCGCAGGAGACGGCGAGAAGCTGGACCTCGTCGTTGACGAAGTCGGGCAGCCGGTCGCGCAGCGCGCACAGCTCACCCGTGCACACGCCGGTGAAGGCGTACGGGAAGAAGAGCAGCACGACCGCCTTCCCGCCGCGGTGGTCCGAGAGCCGCACGGTCTCACCGTGCTCGTTGCGCAGCGCGAAGTCCGGGGCCGCGGCGCCGGGCGCCAGAGCCTCGATCCCGTCCAGTGCCATATGCGTGACCTCCGGTGCGTCGAACCTGCGGGGCCACGAGCCTACGGGCGGGGCGTGCGGGACCCCGTGCCGGGATCCCGGCGCGTCGGCCGGGACCCCGGCCGCGTGGAAACGCCGCGCGGAAACCACGGGACTGCCGGGCAGGTCCCGCCGGTGGGCGTGTCAGCGCTTGGTCGAGCGGGCCCCCTTCGGGGTGACCAGCCGGCTGCCGCTCCAGTCCTTGCCGGCGTTGATGCTCTTGGTCTGGGCCAGGCCGGCGGTCTGCGCCGCCTCGCCGATGTCGCTGGGCTCGACGTAACCGTCGCGGCCGGTCTTGGGCGTCATGAGCCAGACCGGGGCGCCTTCGTCGATCATGGTGGTGGCGTCCACCAGCGCATCCGTCAGATCACCGTCCTCCTCGCGGAACCAGAGCACGACGGCGTCGGCGACGTCGTCGTAGTCCTCGTCCACGAGGTTCTGCCCGGTGATCGATTCGATGGCCTCGCGAAGCTCCTGATCGGCGTCGTCGTCGTAACCGATCTCCTGGACCACCTCTCCGGCCTGGAAACCCAGCCTGGTGGCGGGGTTGGTCCGCTCCTCCGCGTGGTCCGCGGTCGCGCTCACGGATTGCCTCCTGCTCGTGTGCCTGTGTCTTCCCATGTCATCCGAAATCAGCATCACACCCGCGCGCACGCGAGGCGATGGGCGTAGTCCACACGTGCCGGGCGAATCGCGCAAGTACCCGGCGGCCGATCCCGCCCTATGGAGGGCACCCCTGGACCAGGGGGCGCAGTCGCCCGGGTTGCCTGCGGGTACGCTGGCGATCAGTCCGTACGGCCCCTCCACGGCCGCCACGGTTGAACGAATGCAGGGTTACCAAACAGTAGAGATGACGTGGCCGCAACCGCGGTAGACGATGGGAATCAGCGCGATACCTCTCATCTGCGAGCAGTCCGATTACCGATACGTACAGTGAAGGAACAGCGTGGCTTCCGGATCCGATCGCAACCCGATCATCATTGGCGGCCTTCCCAGCCAGGTCCCGGATTTCGATCCCGAGGAGACCCAGGAGTGGCTCGACTCGCTCGACGCGGCCGTCGACGAGCGGGGCCGGGAACGAGCCCGCTATCTCATGCTCCGCCTCATCGAACGCGCCCGCGAGAAGCGTGTGGCCGTACCCGAGATGCGCAGCACGGACTACGTCAACACCATCGCGACCAAGGACGAACCGTTCTTCCCCGGCAACGAGGAGATCGAGCGGAAGGTCCTGAACGCGACCCGCTGGAACGCGGCCGTGATGGTCTCCCGGGCCCAGCGCCCCGGCATCGGCGTCGGCGGGCACATCGCCACCTTCGCCTCCTCCGCCTCCCTCTACGACGTGGGCTTCAACCACTTCTTCCGCGGCAAGGACCGCGGCGACGGCGGTGACCAGGTCTTCTTCCAGGGCCACGCCTCGCCCGGCATCTACGCCCGCGCCTTCCTGCTCGACCGCCTCAGCGAGGCGCAGCTCGACGGCTTCCGGCAGGAGCACTCCAAGGCGCCCAACGGCCTGTCGAGCTACCCGCACCCGCGGAACATGCCGGACTTCTGGGAGTTCCCGACCGTATCCATGGGCCTCGGCCCCCTCGGCGCCATCCACCAGGCCCGGATCAACCGCTACATGCACGCCCGCGGCATCGCCGACACCTCGAACTCCCACGTGTGGGCGTTCCTCGGCGACGGCGAGATGGACGAGCCCGAATCGCTCGGCCAGCTCTCCCTGCCCGCCCGCGAAGGGCTGGACAACCTCACCTTCGTCGTGAACTGCAACCTCCAGCGGCTCGACGGCCCGGTGCGCGGCAACGGCAAGATCATCCAGGAGCTGGAGTCGTACTTCCGCGGCGCCGGCTGGAACGTCATCAAGCTCGTCTGGGACCGCTCCTGGGACCCGCTGCTCGCACAGGACCGCGACGGCGCCCTGGTCAACAAGCTGAACACGACGCCGGACGGCCAGTTCCAGACGTACGCCACCGAATCCGGCGCGTACATCCGCGAACACTTCTTCGGCGACGACCTGCGGCTGCGCCGGATGGTCGAGGACATGACCGACGACCAGCTCCTCCACCTCGGCCGCGGCGGCCACGACCACCGCAAGGTCTACGCCGCCTTCGAAGCCGCCGTCGCACACCGGGGCCAGCCGACCGTCATCCTCGCCCAGACCATCAAGGGATGGACGCTCGGCCCGAACTTCGAGGGCCGCAACGCCACCCACCAGATGAAGAAACTCACCGTCGAGGACCTGAAGCGGTTCCGCGACCGGCTGCACCTCCCCATCCCGGACAAGGACCTGGAAGACGGCCTGCCGCCGTACTACCACCCGGGCCGGGACTCCGAGGAGATCCAGTACATGCACGACCGCCGGCAGGCCCTCGGCGGGTACGTACCGACGCGGGTCGTGCGCTCCCAGCCGCTGAAGCTGCCGGACGACAAGACCTACGCGGCCGTCAAGAAGGGCTCCGGCACCCAGGAGATCGCCACCACGATGGCGTTCGTCCGGCTGCTGAAGGACCTCATGCGGGACAAGGAGATCGGCAAGCGCTTCGTGCCGATCGCGCCGGACGAGTACCGCACGTTCGGCATGGACTCCTTCTTCCCGAGCGCCAAGATCTACAACCCGCTGGGCCAGACGTACGAGTCCGTGGACCGCGAACTGCTCCTCGCCTACAAGGAGTCGCCCACCGGCCAGCTCCTGCACGACGGCATCTCCGAGGCCGGCTGTACGGCCGCGCTGACCGCCGCCGGCAGCGCGTACGCCACCCACGGCGAGCCGCTGATCCCGGTCTACGTCTTCTACTCGATGTTCGGCTTCCAGCGCACCGGCGACCAGTTCTGGGCGATGGCCGACCAGCTCGGCCGCGGCTTCGTCATCGGCGCCACCGCCGGCCGCACCACGCTCACCGGCGAGGGCCTCCAGCACGCCGACGGGCACTCCCAGCTCCTGGCCTCGACGAACCCGGCGGCCGTGGCCTACGACCCGGCGTTCGGCTTCGAGATCGCCCACATCGTGCAGGACGGTTTGCGGCGGATGTACGGCTCGTCGCCGGAACACCCGCACGGCGAGGACGTCTTCTACTACCTGACCGTCTACAACGAGCCGACCGTCCAC
This sequence comes from Streptomyces sp. 184, assembly GCF_045781775.1. Taxonomy (NCBI): domain Bacteria; kingdom Bacillati; phylum Actinomycetota; class Actinomycetes; order Kitasatosporales; family Streptomycetaceae; genus Streptomyces; species Streptomyces sp. 184. The sequence goes on from NZ_CP123230.1 coordinate 6,057,459, forward strand.
CCGGCCGAGCCGGAGAACGTCGACGTCGAGGGCATCGTCAAGGGCATCCACAAGCTCTCCCCGGGCTCGGCGGGGCGGATCCCGGCGCAGGTCATGGCCTCCGGCGTGGCCGTGCCGTGGGCGCTGGAAGCCCAGCGGATCCTGGCCGAGGAGTGGGACGTACGCGCCGACGTGTGGTCCGCCACCTCGTGGAACGAACTGCGCCGCGAGGCCGTCGAGACCGAGCGGCACAACCTGCTGCACCCGGAGGAGGAGCAGCAGGTGCCGTGGGTGACGCGGAAGCTCGCGGGCTCCGAGGGGCCGTTCGTGGCGGTGTCGGACTGGATGCGGTCCGTACCCGACCAGATCTCGCGGTGGGTGCCGGGCCCGTACCAGTCGCTGGGCGCGGACGGCTTCGGCTTCGCCGACACCCGCGGCGGGGCGCGGCGCTTCTTCCACATCGACGCGCAGTCGATCGTGGTGGGGGTGCTGACGGAGCTGGCGAAGGAGGGGAAGGTGGACCGCTCGGTGCTCAAGCAGGCCATCGACCGGTACCAGTTGCTCGACGTGGCCGCGGCCGACCCGGGCGCGGCGGGCGGAGACGCCTGAGGGCTGCGGCCTGACGCGGGGGGCGGGGGCGGGGCGGGACGGATCCGCTCGGCGCCCGCCCGGCGGCGGACCGCGACGAAACGGCCGCGGGCCGGTGGCGTACGAGACTGCTCGTACGCCACCGGCCCGCGGTCTTGCCCGGCGTATGGGAGACCCGAAGGAATGACGGATAACAAAATCTGCCATCTGACGCCTGTCAAACGGTGGACATCTCCGACCCCCGCGCCGGACCCTACTCCCGCCCGGCCGACGTGAAGCTGACGTCCGCGTACCGCGGCCCCGCGACCTGGCCGGCCAGCGGCTCCAGCAGCGCCCGCTGCGACTCGGTCAGTTCGATCGCCGTCGCCGCGGTGTTCTCCTCCACGCGCGAGGGCTTGCGCGTGCCCGGGATCGGCACGACCGACATGTCCCGCAGCTTCGCCTGCCCGTGCAGCCAGGCGAGCGCGATCTGCGCCGGCGTGGCACCGTGCGCCTCGGCGATCTCCCGCAGCGGCGCGAGCAGTTCGGCGTTCTTCGCGCCGTTGCCGCCGGTGAAGCGGGGCATGGTGCGGCGGAAGTCGTCGGCGGTCAGGTCGGCCTCGGCGTTGACGAAGGAGCCGGTGAGGAAGCCGCGGCCGAGCGGCGAGTACGGCACGAAGGTGACGCCCAGCTCCTGTGCCGCGGGCACCGCCGTCCGCTCCACGTCGCGGCTGAAGACCGACCACTCCGACTGGAGCGCGGCGATCGGGTGCACGGCGTGCGCGGCGCGCAGCTCGTCGCCGGTGACCTCGCTCAGCCCGAGGTGGCGGACCTTGCCCTCCTGGACCAGTTCGGCCATGTAGCCGACGGTGTCCTCGATGGGCACGCGCAGGTCGCGGCGGTGCATGTAGTACAGGTCGATGGTCTCCACGCCGAGCCGGCGCAGGCTGCCCTCGATGCAGGAGCGCAGATAGGGGCGGTCGTTGCGGATCACGCGTTTCTGCGGGTCCTGCGGGTCGGTGCTCAGCGAGAACTTGGACGCCAGGGTGACGGCGTCGCGGTTGGCCCGGATGAAGGGGGAGATGAACTTCTCGTTCTCGCCGTCGCCGTACATGTCGGCGGTGTCGTACAGGGTGACGCCGAGTTCGAGTGCGCGGTCCAGGGTGGCGCGGGCGGCGTCGGCGTCGGTGGGCCCGTACGCGAAGCTCATGCCCATGCAGCCGAGTCCCTGGACGCCGACCGGGGGGCCGTCGGTGCCGAGGGGGACGGTGGCGATGGGGGTGTTCATGGAGTGCATCCGGTGGCTGCTCCCTCGTAGAATTCGATCTTGAAGTCGAGGACGGCGAGCGTGGACTGGAGGTCCGCGATCTGCTGCCTGACCACCTCGCGGTGCTCGCGGAAGAGCTGGATCCGGGCGGTGAAGGTCTGCTCCCCGGCCCGTACCAGCTCGGCGTAGCGGACCATGTCCGCCACCGGCATCCCGGTGAGCCGCAGCTTGCCGATGAGGTCGAGCCAGTCGAGGTCGTCGTCGGTGTAGAGGCGTTGCCCGGTGTGCGAGCGGTGCACATCGTTGAGCAGCCCGATGCGCTCGTACCAGCGCAGGGTGTGCGCGCTCAGCCCGGTGTACGAGGCGACCTCGCTGATGGAGTAGTGATCTTGGCCCACGGGGCGCACCCGGGCCGCTGTGGTCAGGCTCATTACCGGCTCCCCACTCTCGACGCGTTCGACGCTACCGACTTGGAGCGCACTCCAAGCAACAACATATGCCCGGGTTAGGCTCGGCGCATGGACAGCCTGCATGTGATCGAGTCCTGGCCGGTCGACACGGCGGCGGCAGCGGCCGTACGCGCCGACGGTTCGGTGGCCGGGACCCATGGCCCGACGGATCACCGCTTCTACCTGGCCTCGGTGACGAAGCCGCTGGTCGCGTACGCCGCGCTGGTGGCCGTGGAGGAGGGCGCGATCGAGCTGGACGAGCCGGCGGGCCCCGAGGGCTCGACGGTACGCCATCTGCTGGCCCACACCTCCGGGCTCGGCTTCGACGAGCACCGGGTGATGGCCCCGCCGGGCACCCGCAGGCTGTACTCGAACGCGGGCTTCGAGGTCCTGGGCGACCTTCTGGCGAAGGCCACGGACATACCGCTTGCGGAGTACGTACGGGACGCGGTGTTCGTGCCGCTGGGGATGGCCGCGACGGCGCTGGACGGCTCTCCCGCGTACGCGGTGACGTCGACGGTGGCGGACCTGACGCGGTTCGTGTCGGAGCTGCTGTCGCCGCGGCTGGTCTCGGCGCAGATGCACGCGGAGGCGACGTCGGTGCAGTGGCCGGGTCTGAAGGGCGTACTGCCGGGCTACGGGCACCAGAGCCCGAACGACTGGGGCCTGGGTCTGGAGATCCGCGACGGCAAGTCGCCGCACTGGACGGGGGCGTCGTCCTCCCCGCGCACGTTCGGGCACTTCGGCCAGTCGGGCACGTTCCTGTGGGTGGACCCGCAGGCGGCGACGTCGGCGGGGCGGGGGGCGGCGTGCGTGGCGCTGGCGGACAAGAAGTTCGGTGACTGGGCGGCGCGGGTGTGGCCGCCGTTCACGGACGGGGTGCTTGCGGAGCTGGCCGCGGGCGGCTGACCCCTGTCGGCGGGCGGCGCTAGGCTGGCGGCCTGAGAGGTGAGGGGGAAGACGATGCTTTTCGGATTCGGCAGCGCGTTAGAGAAGTTGGTCACGGTCGCGGGGGTGGTCGTCGCGGCGGTCGCGGTGGTGAAGCTGGCCGAGGAGCCCGAGCCCGCGGAGGCGGCGCCGGGCCCGGCAGCGGACGACACCCCCGAGGACGCCCGCCCGGCGGAGGGCTGAGAGGGCTGAGGAGACTGAGCCGCGGAGCGGTCGTCAGGCCGGGATCAGGGCGGCGTTGAGTTCGGGTACGCCCGCGGTGCGGGGGTGGCGCTCGGCGAGTTCGGTGACGATCCGGCGGATGGCGGGCCGGTCCCGGACCTCTCCGGGGCTGGCCCGGTAGGCGTCGAGCAGCGCGTGGACGGTCTGCTCGGGCTCTGCACGCAGGTATACACCGCCGCGCGCGGCGGCACCGCACAAGCGTCTCAGGGTTTCGGCCGGCCACCGGCCGGGGCCCTGAGCACGCTCGGGTGGGACTGTGCAGAACCGGCCCGCGGTTGATTCGTGACCGCCAGGATGGGCGGGGTGACCACCACCACCTCGGACCTCTGGCACCACTACGGCCGCATCCGCGCCGAGCGCGATCGTTCCGTCCCCGAGACGTTCCACTGGACCTGGGGCCAGGATGGCGGCCCGGGGCCGGGGATCCTCGGCGACGTCACCGGCATGTGCGTCGGCGATCTGGGGGCCGGGTCCGGCCGGCAGGCCGCCTGTCTGGCAGTGCGTCACGGGCCCGCCCGTGTCGACGCGATCGATGCCTCGCCCGCCCAGCACGCGATGGCCACCGACCTCTACGCGCATCTTGCCCCACGTCTGCGATTCGTCCACGCCGATGTCGTGGGCCACCTGTGCGCGGCGCCGGAGACGTACGACGTGCTCTACAGCATCTTCGGTGCCGTCGACTTCACCGATCCGCGCGACCTGCTGCCCATCGCGGCAACCGCGCTGCGCCCCGGCGGGCGGCTCATGTTCTCCACTCTCGCCCACTACCTGAACGGCGCCCCGGCGCAGACCGATGTCGTGCCCGCCGACGTTCCGGCGAAAACACCGGAGGGCGAAGCAACGACGATGCGCCGCTGGGTGCTTCAAGAGCATGTGTGGACCAGGCAACTCGACAGGGCCGCCATGACCGGCATTGCCGTCCGGACACTCCCTGCCTGCGGCGAAGGTCCGCGGCTTGCCGACACGCTGTTGGTCACCGCCTGCCGAGCGGGGTGACTCCGGGCGCGAGCGTCAGCGCGGCGGCACCGGATCGCTCAGGCCCTGTCAGGGCCGGGTGATGGATGGGGTTTCCCCCTTCCTGCCTCGCCGAGCGGGCGGTCAGGAGTTTCGCGAGGAGTACGGGGCGAGGTTCCCCGGGCCGCCGAGAAGATCACGGATTGCGTGGCCGAGCTGCCGAACGCTCCGGCCGTGGGGTTCGAGCTGGTGGAGTCGGTGCAGGCCCGCTGGCGCGCCGTCAAGGCATCCCCTATGTTCGCCCTCGTCCGCGCCGGAGCACGCTTCGATAGAGGCGTCCTCGCCGAATGTGAGCGAGGCAGCGCGGCCTGACACGCCGAGTATGGATACCGCGGGAGGGGCGGCCGTGGAGGAGGGTGATCGTGGTCGGCTTGTTGGGCGGCTGGTGGAGGTGGTGGGGTCTGTTGTGACCGCGCATCCGCTGCGGGTCGCCGTCGACGGGCCGCCTGCCGCCGGGAAGACGACGCTGGCCGATGAGGTCGCCGCCGTGCTGCGTGCGCAGGGTCGCGATGTCATCCGTGCGACCGTGGACGATTTTCTCTTTCCCCGTGCGCGGCGCTACCGGCGCGGCCGGTATTCGGCCGGAGGGTGCTATTTCGACGCCCATGACCGGGCCGCGCTCTGCCGGGTTCTGCTCGGTCCGCTGGGTCCGGGCGGGGACCGGAGGTTCCAGCGGGCGGTCTACGACGGCGAGGCCGACGCGCCGCTGTCGTCGCCGGTGATGACCGCTGCCGCGGACGCGGTGCTGCTCTTCGACGGTGTCTTCCTTCTGCGCCCGGAGCTCGTCGATCGGTGGGACCTGCGTGTTTTCGTGTCCGTTCCGTTCGAGCGGACGGTGGGCCGGGCGCGGATCCGGGCTGCGGCGGCGGTCGGTTCCGTCGACGGTGCCGCCGGTGCTGCCGGTGCCGCCGAGATCGAGCGGTCCTGGCGCGAGCGCTACATCCCCTCCCAGCAGCTCTACTTCGCCGACGCCCACCCGGTCGACCGTGCCGATGTCGTCGTCTACAACGACGATCTCCGGCGGCCTGCCTGGGAAGTGCGGTCCCGCTGACGGGTGCGCGGGGTCAGCGTTGCGGGCTGAGGCCCGTCACGGCCAGGTGGAAGAGCCGGTTCGCCTGGGCGGCGGGGTCGGGGTGGTGTTCCGTGGCCAGGGTGATGCCGACGATCAGGGTGATGAGGTCGGCGACGGTGACGCCCGGTGTCACGGTGCCGTCGCGTACGGCTCGGCGCAGGAGCGGGCCTGCTGCTTCTTCCAGGGCTGTGGCGCAGGTGTTTTCGTGCACGGGGTCGGTGGCGTCGCCGTCGTAGGCGAGGGCGGCTGCGAGGCCGCGGGCGGTGACGCAGTAGGCAACGACGTCGTTCAGCCATTCCAGTAGTGCGTGGCGGCTGTCGGCGTTGCCGGTGAGGTCGTGGGCGCGGCTGCGCAGGGCTTCGATGCGTTCGTGGGAGACGGCTTCGAGGAGGGCGCGGCGGGTGGGGAAGTGGCGTCGTACGGTCGCGGAGCCGACGCCTGCGGTGCGGGCGATCTGTTCGAGGGAGGCTCCCGCGCCGCGGGCGGCGACCTCGTGGGCGGCCACGGCGAGGATGCGGGTGTAGTTGCGCCGGGCGTCGGCGCGCCGGGTGGCGGGCATGGGGTGCACCTCCGGGTTTACGAAGTGGCGGGGCCCGCCGTATCGTACCGGAGCAGAAACGGCGGGCCCCGCCGTTTCCTGTCGAGCGAGCATCCGAGGAGCGCCATGTCCGCAGCTTCCGCCCCCGTCCTGGTCACGGGCGCGACCGGCAGGCAGGGCGGCGCCACCGCCCGCGCCCTGCGCGCGGCGGGTGTTCCCGTCCGCGCTCTGGTACGGGACCCGGCCGGCGACCGGGCCCGGGCCGTCGAGGCGCTCGGCGCCGAGCTGGTCGCCGGCGACCTCCACGACCGCGACTCCGTGGTCCGGGCCGCCACCGGGGCCCGGGCGGTCTTCTCCGTGCAGATGCCCGCCATGAGCGGTGACGGCTTCGACTTCGACGGGGAGGTCGCCCAGGGCGTCAACCTCATCGAGGGCGCGAAGGCCGCCGGGGTCCGGCAGTTCGTGCACACCTCCGTCACCGGCGCCGGCGGGCACACCCGGACTCCCGGCTGGGCCGAAGGGCGCTGGGCGGTGGAGGCCAGCCTGACCGCGAAGAGCGCGATCCAGGACCGCCTGCGTACGGCCGGATTCCCCCGCTGGACGCTCCTGAAGCCGGGCACGTTCATGGAGAACTTCCTGCCGTCGATGCGGTTTCTCTTCCCGCGCGGCATCGAGGGCGGCCTGGTGAGCGTCCTGAACCCCGGGACGCGGCTGTCCCTGGTCGCGGTGGACGACATCGGCCGCGCGGCGGCCGCGGCCGTTGCGGAGCCGGAGCGGTTCGACCGGGTGGAGCTGGAGTTGGCGAGCGAGTGGCTGTCGATGACGGAGATCGCCGAGGTCCTGTCCCGCGTCCTCGGTACGCACCTGCCTGCGCCGGACATGACGGCGGAGGAGGCCCTTGCCGCCGGGATGCCGCCGATGGGCGTCTCCCACGAGTGGCTGAACGTGGCCGGGCAGCCCGGCCGTCCCGAGTACGCAACGGCGCTCGGCATCCCGCTCACGGGCTTCGAGCAGTGGGCCCGCGAGCACCTGCCAGCCGACCTCTGACCCCGGCGCCCCCGGACGCCGTGCGCCGTCCCGCGGGCCGCCGGTCGCCTCGGACGCCGTCGACGTGCGCGGGCTCAGCCCTCGGCGCCGTCTCCGTCCCGCAGGTCGGCTCCCTCCGCCGATGACATCCGACATGGCACCGACGCCGGACATGATGCCCCGGGAGAGATCACCTTCGGCCTCAAGGTGCCGCAGAGTCTCCCTGATCTCCGGCCGCGTTCCGGGGGCGGCCCCGGTGAGGCCGCCCCCGGCCGGGTGTCAGCCGCTACGCCCCGGCCGCCCCTGCCGCCCGGGGCCGTCGCCGGGTGGGACCCGGGTCGGGTACGGAACGGGCGTGCCGCCCGGGGCGTGGTGGTGCGTCAGGCGGGGCCGTCGCCCGGGGTGACCGTCATGCCGATCGATCCGTAGTCCGGGCCGACCTGGTTGTCGCCGTAGAACTTCACTCCGGTGGAGGCCGAGGTGACTTCCATGACCCGGGTCGAGGAGCCGACGAAGTCGTTGCGGGTGACGAACACGTTGTCCGGCCCGTCCAGTTTGACGGCCTGGTTCCAACTGTCGCCCATCTCGTTGTCCGCGACGATCCAGTTCTTCATGCCGTCGGTGTTGCCGCCGGAGTTCCCGCCGCGGCCGTAGTCCTCGGCCATCAGCCACTGGTGGATGCTGGGGATGCTGTCCTCGCGGTCCGGGTTCGGCGGGCCGACGGCCTTGTTGCCGCGGATCTGCACGTCGTCGCTGGCGATGGGGTGCGAGCTGGACACCCATGTCTGGATGAAGTCGGTGTGGCTGTCGCCGGGGTCGCCGGTCACGAAGTTGACGGCGGTGTTGTAGAGGATCTTGTGGCGGTCGCCGAAGAAGGTGATGGCGTTCAGGTCGCCGGGGCCCTCGACGCCCTTGATGTCGTTGTTCTGGATGGTGACGCCGGTGTTGTCGTCGGAGTAGATGCCGTACTGCTGCTCGGCGTCCACCCGGCAGTTCTGTATGACGACGTGGTCGGCTTCGATCAGGACGCCGCCGCGGATGGTGTTGCCCTGGCAGTCGTAGACCTTGGGGGCGGCGGCGGTGCCGCCGGAGTCGATCTCGTACCGGGAGCTTTGGCCGGGAACCAGGACCGCGCCGGGGGGAGTGGCCACGCCGCCGACGCCGAGGGACTGCTCGGGCGGTTCCGGGTCGCCTCCGGGCTCGCCGGAGACGGTGGCCTCGGAGATGCTCGTCCACTTGGCGGAGTCGGAGGAGTCGTTGCCGTGTCCGACGATCCGCACGTAGCGGGCGGGTCCGGCGGTGAAGTCGTAGGTTTCCAGGTTGTTCGTGGTGCCGCTGCTGCGTGTCCGGGAGAGGACGGTCGACCAGGCGGAGCCGTCCTGGGAGAGCTGGACGTCGAACGTCGTGCGCCGGTCGTCGCCCTCGTACCAGGCCAGGGAGACGGAGTCGACGGTGGTGAGCGTGCCCAGGTCGAAGCGGATCCAGACGCCGTCGCCGGCTCCGGACCAGCGGGTGGACAGGTCGCCGTCGATCGCGTTGGCGGGGCCGTTGCCGTCGTGGGAGCTGGCCGTCGCCGCGGTGATGGGCAGCGTCGCCGCCGATGCCGTCGGGCCGAGGAGCACCACGGAGCCGAGGGCGGTGCAGGCGCACAGCGCGGCGGTCAGAAGGCGTTTCGCCGAGGCGCCTTTCCTCGTCGTCGTTGCCGTCCGGCGGGGTGGGTGGGCCGCCGGGGGGCGTATCGGTTCGGTCGGATCGTTCACGTGCGTCTCCTTGGAGTGGAGCCTTCTCGGTCGGTCGGGGCTGTCCGCGGGCTGCGCGCCGGTGGCCGGGCGTGGCCGTTGCGACGGGCACGGCCGGTGGCGGCCGGGGCCGCCACCGGTCGTGCCGGCGCGTTCTACGGAGAGGCCGGGCCGACGTCGGCCGCGGTGAGGGGGGCTCGGGTGACGGCGGACGACGACCGTTCGTCGGCTCCGGTGTCGGCGGCGCCGGTGCGGGCCTGACCGTCCATGTCGTCGGTCACGTACGTGTGGCCGCCGGTGCCGTTGTCGATCGCGGGGCTGCCCGCTGCGATCCGGTGCACCTGCCCGTCGGGGGCGAGCAGCGGGTCGGCCGCTCGGACGGCGTCGGAGGGTACGGAGACGCCGACGGTCGCCGATCCGGTCGGCCAGGCGATGTTGCCGGCGTAGGTCATGTCCACCGGCTCCATCAGTTCGTTGAACAGCTTGCCCCGGCTTCCGGTGACGACGTTGTCGGCGATGACCGAGTCGACGGGCGCGAGGTCGTAGTTGGCGCCGACCTCGATGTTCGACACGTTGTCCACGAAGGTGTTGTTCACGACGGTCGCCCGGTAGACGCGCCAGTGCGCGCTCAGTGCGCCCGAGGTGTCCACGTCGCCGCCGTCGATCTGGAGCGCGGCGTCGTAGCCGGTGCCGGTCAGGCCCTCGAAGTAGTTGTTGTAGATCTTGTGGTCCTGGCCGTAGATCCGGATTCCCCCGGTTCCCGCCTTCCCCTCCCCCAGGAAGAAGTTGCCGTGGAAGGAGCCGCGGTTACCGTGCCGCTGGGACAGCACGCCCTGCGAGGTGCGGAACGTGTTGTAGCGGACGATGTTGTCGTTGCTCTTCACGGAGACGATTTCCGGGTCTCCGTCGCAGTTCTCGAAGAGGTTCGACTCGACGACGGTGAATCCGTTCGACCGGGAGATCCCGCTCCAGCCGACCCGGATGGCTTCCATCTCGTTTTCCGCACGGGGGCCCATGTTGCGGAAGTGGTTGTGGTCGATGAGGTCGTGCTGCGACTGCTGGGTTTCGGATCCGTCGATGGTGATGAAGTTTCCCAGTTGGTGCTTTTCCTCGAAGAGGTTGTGATCGATCCGGTTGTGGTGGCTGTCGGCACCCTGGATGATCACCCACTTCAGGGAGGACTCCTCGGTGAGCCGGAAGTGGTTGCGGGTCAGGCGCACATGGTTCGAGCCGGTGATCTTCAGTGTGTCGCTGTTCGTCCACTTCAGACCTTCGAAGGTGACGTGGGAGGAGTCGGCCACCTCCAACTGCCCGTCGTCGATCTCCGCCTGGCCGCGGTTCTCCGCGACGACGGTGATGGGCTGGTCGGCGGTTCCGTCCTTGCCGGTCATCTTGCCGATCGTGTACTGACCGTCCGCGAGCACGATGCGGTCCCCGGCGCGCGCGCCTGCGAACGCGTCCCGTAGCCCGTCGGAGTCGGCGACCGGGACGGTGCGGCCGGGGTCCGGGTCGCCGCCGCCGCCGTCGGGGCCGTGGACGGTCGTCTCGGTGATGCTCGTCCAGTCGTTGGTGGTGTTGCCGTGGCCGACGATGCGCAGGTAGCGGGCGGTGGTGTCGGCGAAGTCGTAGTTCTGCGGCTGGAGTGTGGTGCCGCTGCTCTCTTCGCGTGCCAGGACCGTCGTCCACGACGTTCCGTCGTCGGAGAGTTGGACGTCGAAGGTGTTCTTCCTGGTGTCTCCCTGGTGCCAGGCGATCGACGTCGAGCCGACGGTCTGCGGCGAGCCGAGGTCGTAGCGGATCCATGCCCCGTCGCCCGAACCGGACCAGCGGGTGCCCAGATCGCCGTCGAGGGTGTTGGCGGGCACGTTGCCGTCGTCGGTGCTGGCCGAGACCCCGGTGACCGTCACCGGGGCGCCCGGGGAGCCTCCGTCCGGCCCGACCGGATACGTCCGCACCCAGTCGACCTCGAACACCGCCGGGCGCAGGCCGCTGTCGCCGGTGAAGTTGTCGAGCTGGATGACGAGGTTCCCCAGGGGCATCGTCTGGATGTCGCCCCGGTCGTCGTTCGCGCCGTCCGAGAACCGGAACCATTCTTCACCGTCGACGTAGCCGACCAGCGCCTCCGGCGTCCACTCGAACGCGAAGTTGTGCCACTGCGTCATGTCCACGGGGCAGAGTTCGGGGTTCTCCTTCTCGTCCGACGGGCTGTCCGGGTAGTGCAGGAACGCCGAGAGGCACTGCTCGTCGGGGTTCGAGTACTCGACCCAGTCGTACTCCCCGTTCTTGAGCCGGTCGCCGGCGGTGGGCCAGATCAGGTGCAGGGGGTGGTAGAGCCCGCCGCTGGAGCCGGTGTTCCGGGAGCGGGACCGGATCTCCCAGCGGGCGTACCGGGTGTCGACGTTCTGCCGGATCCATCCGGTGTCGCCGTTCGCTTCGCCGCGCATGGTCATGATGCCGTCCGCGACGGTGCTGTTCTTCCCGCACCGGCGGCCGTTTCCGGCGTGCCCTTCCCAGCACTGGGCCGTGCCTCCGACACTGCCCGACGGCACGTCCCACTTCGCGGGGTCGACCGGGCCGGTGTAGTCGAACTCGTCGGAGATCGGCAGCGGTTCGCCCCAGCCGTTGCGGTCGGCCGCCTGCGTCGGGTCCTCGGCTCCCAGACCGTCGTCGTGCGTGACGCTCAGGTCGTAGATCTCCACCTGGCCGTAGTTGTCGTCGCTGCACGGCGACGAGCGTGCGCAGTTGGCCTGGGTGTACGCGCCGGCCTTGAAGTAGCCGCCGGAGAAGTCCGCCGGGAGCGTGGTCTCCAGCTCGCCGTTGTAGTAGGCCCTGATCTCGCCGTCGCCGACCACGAACTTCGCCTGGAACCTCGTGCCCAGCTCGTAGTCCTCGGTCACGAGGTGGTGATTGCTGTCCTCGGGGGAGGTGATGTAGAGCTTGGTGCCTTCCAGGCGGAAGACCGAGACGTCGTCCTCGGAGTCGTGGATCTGTCCGGCGACGACGTGCGGTTTGTCGTTGGGGAGATCCGTGATGGCCTGGTCGATCACCATCGTGTGGGTGCCGGAGTTCGCGGACCAGCTCGCCTTGGTCCGGCCCGAGTCGGTCATCTCGCGCAGTTCCGAGCGGGGGTAGTCGGAGCCGCTGGTCGTGACGCCGTTGACGGCGGCGCGGAACTGGACGGCGTCGCAGTCCGGGGTCGCGGTGAACCACGGGTCGTTGGCGTACGTGGCGAGTTCCGGCTGTTCGACGTTGGTCGGCGATTCCTCCTCGCCGACGGGCAGTCCGATGTACCAGTTCGTCAGGTCCAGCACGTCGGCCGGGTAGTCGCAGGAGCCGCTGCCGCCGTCGGCCCCGTAGATCGCCGTCTCGGTGATGCTGGTCCAGTCGTTGGCGGTGTTGCCGTGGCCGACGATGCGCAGGTAGCGGGCGGAGGTGTCGGCGAAGTCGTAGCTCTGCGGCTGGAGTGTGGTGCCGCTGCTGCTCTTCTGCGACAGGACCGTCGTCCACGACGATCCGTCGTCGGAGAGTTGGACGTCGAAGGTGTTCTTCCTGGTGTCCCCCTGGTGCCAGGCGACCGTCGTCGAGCCGACGGTCTGCGGGGAGCCGAGGTCGTAGCGGATCCACACCCCCTCGCCCTCGGCGGACCAGCGGGTGCTCAGATCACCGTCGAGGGTGTTGGCGGCCACGTTGCCGTCGTCGGTGCTGGCCGACACTGCCGCGACGGGCAGGGGCTCATCCGACTCGGCTGACGCGACCGGCTGGTACACGGCCGAGACGGCGAGGGCTAAGACCCCCACCAGAACCGCGCGATACGTTCGTCTCACAGGGCCTCACTGCCTCACTGTCGTGGAAAAGGCACCGGGTCGGCGGGCGTGCCCGGCCTGGTGCCGAACGGTTGAGGATGAACACCGCGAGGTGCTGCGCGGCGATGCTGCGTGGACAGCCACGGCCGTGTCGGAAGGGTGTTTCCAGCAGTGTGGTGCGAGGGTGACCCGGTCGGGCTCCAGCATGCGGGTCACGCTGTCAGACGCCTGCGGGGACCGGTCCCCGGGCCTTCGTGGCTCAGGCCGCCGCCTGCATCTCCCACACCAGCGCCTCGGCGGGCTCCCGGGCCGTCAGGTCCAGGTCCTCGCAGCCCGCGATACGGGCCGCGTCGCCCGGTTCGGCCAGGGCGGGCTCGGTGCCGATGCGGACGGTGCCGCGGGCGACGTGGACGTAGACCCAGGGGGCGTCGGGCAGGGCGGTGCGTTCGCCGGCGCGCAGGCGGCGCAGGTGCAGGACGGCCGCGGCGCGTTCGACGGCCAGCGGGGTGCCGTCGGCGATGCCGCGGACCACTTCGTACGACGGGGGGCCGCCGGGGGCCGCGGGCAGGAGCCACATCTGGAGGAACGTCAGCGGGGCGGGGCCCGCGTTGCGTTCGACGTGGCGGATGCCGGTGCCGGCGGAGAGGTGGGCGACGTCGCCGGGGCGGACGGTCTCGGTGTGTCCCGCGGAGTCCTCGTGGGTCAGCTCGCCGTCGAGGACCCAGGTGACGATCTCCATGTCGCGGTGGGCGTGTTCGGCGAAGCCGGCGCCGGGGCGGAGCCGTTCCTCGTTGCAGGCGGCGAGGGAGCCGAAGCGGACGTTCTGCGGGTCGTAGAAGCCGCCGAAGGAGAAGGCGTGGAGCGTCTCGATTCCCGCCCCCGCGTCCCCGCCGCGGTGGCGTCCTTGCCCCCGCCGTAGCTGAATCACCCCGCCACCGTACGCCGCCGGGAGGCGGGGCCGCTGCGGCCGTACGACGCCGCTTTCGTCCGACGCGACCCGGATAGGGCAGGCTAGACCCGTGCCTGAACCGACCGAGACACCCGAGCCGCCCGATCGTGACGCCGCTCGGTTGCGGCATCCGCACACCGCTACCCTGCGCCGGCTGGAGAAGTCGTCCGGGGAACTTGCCGCCGCGGCCATCGCCCGGATGGATGAGCAGTTGCCCTGGTACCGGGCCATGCCGCCGGAGCACCGTTCGTGGATCGGGCTGGTGGCGCAGGCCGGTATCGCGGCGTTCACGGAGTGGTTCCGGCATCCGGAGACGCCGCAGGCGATCTCCACCGACGTGTTCGGTACGGCGCCGCGGGAGCTGACGCGGGCGATCACGCTGCGGCAGACGGTGGAGATGGTGCGTACCACGATCGAGGTCATGGAGTCCGCGATCGGGGAGGTCGCCGCCCCGGGTGACGAGTCGGCGCTGCGGGAGGCGCTGCTGGTCTACGCCCGGGAGATCGCGTTCGCCACCGCGCAGGTCTACGCGCAGGCCGCGGAGGCCCGCGGGGCGTGGGACGCGCGGCTGGAGTCGCTGGTGGTCAACGCGGTGCTGTCCGGGGAGGCCGACGAGGGTGCGGTGTCCCGGGCGGCGGCGCTGGGCTGGATCTCGCCGGAGCACGTGTGCGTGGTGCTGGGTACGGCCCCGGACGGGGACAGCGAGCTGACGGTGGAGGCGATCCGGCGGGCGGCGCGGCATGCGAAGCTCCAGGTGCTGACGGGTGTGCTGGGCAGCCGGCTGGTGGTGATCGCCGGTGGCAGCGCGGAGCCGCTGAAGGCGGCGAAGGCGCTGATCGGCCCGTTCGCGCAGGGTCCGGTGGTGGCCGGTCCCGTGGTGGGCGACCTGCTGGCGGCGACGCGGTCGGCGCAGGCGGCGGCGGCGGGGCTGAAGGCGTGTTCGGCGTGGGAGGATGCGCCGCGGCCGGTGCTGGCGGACGATCTGCTGCCGGAGCGGGCGATCGCGGGTGATCCGGCGGCGCGTGAACAACTGGTGGAGGAGATCTACAGTCCGCTTGCGGAGGCCGGTTCGGCGCTGCTGGAGACGCTGAGCGTGTACCTGGAGCAGGCGTCGAGCCTCGAAGGTGCCGCGCGGATGTTGTTCGTTCACCCCAACACCGTTCGCTACCGGCTGCGACGTGTGACCGATGTCACGGGCTGGTCGCCGTCCGATGTCCGGTCGGCGTTTACTCTGCGTATTGCACTGATCCTGGGCCGACTGACGGAGGCGGAACCCCAGCCCTAGTCATTTGTTCGGACCCCACAAATCCCTCCGGTGTTCTTCGTCCCCGTCCCCACGGGCGGCGGACGCCCCCGACAAGAGAAGGTTGAAGGGTGCTCGTACTCGTAGCTCCCGGCCAGGGTGCCCAGACGCCCGGCTTCCTCACCCCCTGGCTCGCGCTCCCCGGGGTCGCCGAGCGGCTGTCGGCATGGTCGGACGTCGCCGGGCTCGACCTGGTGCGCGCCGGCACCGAGGCGGACGAGGACGAGATCCGCGACACCGCGGTGGCGCAGCCGCTGCTGGTCGCCGCCGGGCTCGTCAGTGCGTACGCGCTCTTCAAGGGCCCCGGTCCGCTGCGCCAGGAGGTGGGCATGGTCGCCGGCCACAGCGTCGGCGAGCTGACCGCCGCGGCGCTCGCCGGGGTGATCACCGACGAGGACGCCATCGCGCTGGTACGGGCCAGGGGCCTGGCCATGGCGGAGGCCGCCGCGGTCACCGAGACGGGCATGTCCGCCGTTCTCGGCGGCGAGCAGGACACGGTGCTCGCGCACCTGGACCGGCTGGGCCTGACCCCCGCCAACGTCAACGGCGCCGGCCAGATCGTCGCCGCCGGCACCGCCGCGCAGCTCGCGGAGCTGGCCGCCGACAAGCCCGAGGGGGCGCGCCGTGTCATCCCGCTGAAGGTCGCCGGCGCCTTCCACACCGAGCACATGAAGCCCGCCGTGGCCGCGCTGGCGGCGCGGGTGGCGCGGCTCACCCCGGCGGACCCGCGGATCGCGTACGTGTCCAACGGCGACGGCCGCGTCGTGGCGACCGGCACGGAGGTCGTGGAGCGGCTGGTGGCCCAGGTCGCCAGCCCGGTGCGCTGGGACGCCTGCATGGAGACCTTCGCGGAGCACGGTGCCACGGCGCTGGTGGAGGCCGCCCCGGGCGGCACGCTCACCGGGCTCGCCAAGCGCGCCCTGAAGGGTGTGCCGGCGGTCGCCCTGAAGACTCCCGAGGACATCGACAAGGCCCGCGCCGCCGTCGCCGAGACGGCTGCCGCGTCGGCCGCGGAGGAGAGCGCATGACCGCCAGGATCCGGCCCACCAAGGGTGCCCCGTACGCCCGCATCATGGGCGTCGGCGGCTACCGCCCGACCCGTGTCGTGTCCAACGAGGAGATCCTGCGGCACATCGACTCCTCCGACGAGTGGATCCGCAGCCGCTCCGGTATCGCCACCCGCCACTGGGCGGGCCCGGACGAGACCGTCGCCCAGATGTCCGTCGAGGCGGCCGGCAAGGCGCTGGCGGCGGCGGGTGTGACGGCGGAGCAGGTCGACGCGGTGATCATCTCGACGGTGTCGCACTTCGCGCAGACGCCGTCGGTCGCCACGGAGATCGCGCATCTGCTGGGCGCCGGGAAGCCGGCCGCGTTCGACATCTCCGCCGCCTGCGCCGGCTTCGGCTACGGGCTGACGCTGGCCAAGGGCCTGATCGTGGAGGGCAGCGCGACGCACGTGCTGGTCGTCGGCGTCGAGCGGCTCTCGGACCTCACCGACAAGTCCGACCGGACCACCGCCTTCCTCTTCGGCGACGGCGCCGGCGCGGTCATCGTCGGCCCCGCCGACGAGCCGGGCATCGGGCCGTCGGTGTGGGGATCGGAGGGCGACAAGCACCAGACCATCAGGCAGACCGTCACGTGGGACCGTTTCCGCGTCGGCGACCTGGGCGAACTGCCCCTGGACGACAACGGCGACGTGCGGTTCCCGGCGCTCACCCAGGAGGGCCAGACGGTCTTCCGCTGGGCGGTCTACGAGATGGCCAAGGTCGCCCAGGAGGCCCTGGAAGCCGCCGGCATCACGCCGGACGACCTGGACGTCTTCATCCCGCACCAGGCCAACATGCGGATCATCGACTCGATGGTGAAGACCCTCAGGCTGCCGGAGCACGTCGCGGTCGCCCGCGACATCGAGACCACCGGCAACACCTCGGCCGCCTCCATTCCGCTGGCCATGGAGCGGATGCTGGCGACCGGGCAGGCGAAGAGCGGCGACACCGCCCTCGTCATCGGGTTCGGGGCGGGCCTGGTCTACGCCGCCACGGTCGTGACCCTCCCCTGAACCGCGGGCCGGCCGCGCCCGGTCCGACCCCCCGCAGCTCACTCCCCTCGATAACCCTCAAGGAACGGAAAGAAGGAGTCCCCAAGATGGCCGCCACTCAGGAAGAGATCGTCGCCGGTCTCGCGGAGATCGTGAACGAGATCGCCGGCATCCCGGTCGAGGACGTCCAGCTCGACAAGTCGTTCACCGACGACCTGGACGTCGACTCGCTGTCCATGGTCGAGGTCGTCGTCGCCGCCGAGGAGCGCTTCGACGTCAAGATCCCCGACGACGACGTCAAGCAGCTCAGGACCGTCGGCGACGCCACGGACTACATCCTCAAGCACCAGAGCTGACCGACCGTCTCGCCCGCTGTCGTCACCCCCTCCCCTGCGCCCGCGGGCGCGGGCGGCGGCCCGCGGTGGCGCCGTAGAACACCTCAACCTTCGGAGTGAGCATCGACGTGAACGCGACCGATCGCACCGTGGTCGTCACCGGAATCGGCGCAACCACACCGCTGGGTGGCGACAGCGCATCCACCTGGGACGGCCTGGTGGCCGGGCGTTCCGGCATCGCCGACCTGGACCACGAGTGGGCCGCCGACCTGCCCGTGCACTTCGCGGGCGAGGTGGCGGTGGAGCCCACCGAGACCATTCCGCGGCCGCAGGCCCGCAAGCTGGACCGGGCGGCGCAGTTCGCGCTCGTCGCCACCCGCGAGGCGTGGGCCGACGCCGGTTTCACCGGCAGGGCGGGCGAGGACGCCGCGGTCGACCCCGACCGCCTCGGTGCGGTCGTCGCCTCCGGCATCGGCGGGGTGACGACGCTGCTGGAGCAGTACGACAACCTCCGGGACAAGGGCGCCCGGCGCGTGTCGCCGCACACCGTGCCGATGCTCATGCCCAACAGCCCGGCGGCCAACGTCGGGCTTCAGATCAACGCCCGGGCCGGCGTGCACACGCCGGTCAGCGCCTGCGCCTCCGGCGGGGAGGCGATCGGGTACGCGGTGGAGATGATCCGCACCGGCCGCGCGGACGTCGTCGTGGCCGGCGGCACGGAGGCGGCGATCCATCCGCTGCCCATCGCGGCGTTCGCCAACATGATGGCGATGTCCAAGAACAACGACGACCCGCAGGGCGCCTCCCGCCCGTACGACAAGGCGCGCGACGGCTTCGTGCTCGGCGAGGGCGCCGGCGTGCTGGTGCTGGAGTCCGCGGAGCACGCCGAGCGGCGCGGGGCGAAGGTGTACTGCGAGGCGGCCGGCCAGGGCCTGTCGGCCGACAGCCACCACATCGCGCAGCCGGAGCCGAGCGGCCGGGGCATCGCGGCGGCGCTGGAGAACCTGTTCGCGCAGAACGACGTGACGCCCGCCGAGGTCGTGCACGTCAACGCGCACGCGACGTCGACGCCGCAGGGCGACGTGGCGGAGATCAAGGCCATGCAGAAGGTGTTCGGCGACGACCTGGAGCACGTCCTCGTCTCCGGTACGAAGTCGATGACCGGGCATCTGCTGGGCGGTGCCGGCGGTATCGAGTCGGTGGCGGCGGTGCTGACGGTCGAGCACCGTCTCGCGCCGCCGACGATCAACGTCGACGACCTGGACGACGAGGTCGCTCCGGAGCTGATCGCGGTACGGGCGACGCCGCTGCCGCAGGGCCGGATCGTGGCGCTGAACAACTCGTTCGGCTTCGGCGGCCACAACGTGGTGCTGGCCTTCCGCTCCGTCTGACGCACCGTCCCGACGCGCCGTTCTGACGCGCCGTCACGGGCTGTGACGAGTACCCGGCGGGCCGGCGGCCCGCCGGGTCAGACGACCTGGTGCAGCCAGCGGACGGGCGCGCCCTCACCGGCGTAGCGGAAAGGTTCCAGCTCGTCGTCCCACGGCTTGCCCAGCAGCTTGGCGATCTCCGCCTCCAACTGCGTCTCGCCGCGCTGCGCGCGGGCCAGCGCGGCCCGCAGCCGGTCCTCGGGGATGAGGATGTCGCCGTGCACGCCGGTGACGGCGTGGAAGATGCCGAGGTCGGGGGTGGAGCTGTAGCGCTCGCCTTCGGCGGTGGCGTACGGCTCGGCGGTGACCTCGAAGCGCAGCAGGTGCCAGCCGCGCAGCGCGGAGGCGAGCCGGGAGGCGGTGTCGGGCTCGCCCTGCCAGGAGAACTCCGCGCGCCACGTGCCGGGCGAGGCGGGCTGGGGGATCCAGTCGAGGCTGGTCCGGCCGCCGAGGACGCCGGCGACCGCCCACTCGATGTGCGGGCAGAGCGCCCGCGGGGCGGAGTGAACGAACAGAACTCCACGTGTCGTCACCGGGGGCCTCCATCCGCGGGCTCGAAGTTGCCTAGAGTAAACACCACGGGTCGCCTTTCCGGGTAAACAGGACACTCCGTTACCGGGTGCTATCCCGCCGCGATACGGCCCGTTGAGCACAGCCAAGCTACCGTGCCGCCGCAGCCCGCGAGTGCCGTACGGTCGGTCCTGGGCATGCTGACCTACGTTCGGAGGAGGACCTCGGGGGCGGGAGGGAGCGCAGGGATGCGCAAAGGGGCGGCACTCGTCTGCACGGGGGCGGTCGCGATGTCACTGTTCCTCGCCGGCTGCACCGGCGAGGGCGGAAAGCAGGGAGAGGACAAGGGAACTGCCGCACCGTCAGGCGGCGCCGAGGACGCGGGCGCACCGTCGCAGCGGGCCCGGCCGGCGCCGCGCCCGCCGAAGTCGGTCGCCGCGCTGGGCGACTCCATCACGCGCGGCTTCCACGCCTGCGAGCCGCTGTCCGACTGCCCGGAGAAGTCGTGGTCGACGGGCACCTCGGCCGACGTCGACAGCCTCGCGGGGCGGTTGCTGGACAAGCCGTCGGGGCACACGTGGAATTTCGCCCGTTCGGGCGCGCAGGTGGCGGATCTGCCGGTCCAGACGGGCGAGGCCATCGCCCGCCGACCGGACCTCGTGACGGTGCTGATCGGCGCCAACGACGCCTGCACGGGCAGCCCGGCGCAGATGACGCCGGTGGCGGACTTCCGCACGGCGGTGGCGGACTCGCTGGACCGGCTGGAGGCGGATCTGCCGCGGACGCAGGTGTACGTCTCCAGCGTGCCGAGCCTGATGCGGCTGTGGGAGGTGGGCCGGGACAGCGTGCTGACCCGGCAGATCTGGTCGCTGGGCGTCTGCCAGTCGATGCTGGCGGAGCCCTCGGACCTCGGTGCGCCGGCGACCGGCCGGCGGGCGGAGGTGCAGGACCGGGTGGTGGAGTTCAACGCGGTGCTGGAGGAGGAGTGCGGGCGGCATCCGCTGTGCGTGTACGACGACGGGGCGGCGTTCGGCTATGACTTCACCCGCGAGCACCTGAGCCGGTGGGACTCCTTCCATCCGGACGAGGACGGCCAGAAGGTCCTGGCGGAGATCGCGTACGACAAGCTCCGTGAGGCGCGCGAGCGGTAGGCGGGCGGGCAGGGGAGCGGGCGGGCGGCGCCCGAGCGGCGGGCGCGCGGCGGGTATCGGGCGGCGCCACGTGTGAGGGCGGGGCGGGGCGCATAGGGTCTTCGCATGGCCGAGACTCCGCTGCCCCCGCCCGCCGCCTCGACGGCGCCCGCCGTCACCGCAGAGCCCTTCGGCAAGCTCGCCGACGGCACGCCCGTCGAGCGCTGGACGCTGACCGCGGGCGGCACCCGGGTGCGGGTGCTGACGTACGGCGGGATCGTGCAGTCCGTGGAGGTGCCGGACCGCGCGGGGCGGTACGCGAACGTCGCGCTGGGGCTGGCGACGGTGGACGAGTACGTGGAGCACCCGGACCCGTACTTCGGCGCGCTCATCGGGCGGTACGCCAACCGCATCGCCGGCGCCTCGTTCTTCCTCGGCGACCGCTCCTACCCGCTGCCCGCCAACGACGGCCCCAACTGCCTGCACGGCGGCGCCCGCGGCTTCGACAAGCGGGTGTGGGCGGCGGCCGAGGCGCCGGCCGCGCCGGGTGCCGCCGCGCTGCTGCTGTCGCGGACGAGCCCGGACGGCGAGGAGGGCTTCCCCGGCACGCTGGACGTGCGGGCGACGTACACGGTGACCGCGGGGGGCGCGCTGCGCTTCGACTACGAGGCGGCGACCGACGCGCCGACCGTGGTGAACCTGACGAACCACACGTACGTCAATCTCGACGGCGAGGGCAGCGGCAGCATCGAGGACCACCATCTGCGTATCGCCGCGGGCCGGTTCACCGTCAACGCGCCCACGTCGGCGCCGACCGGGGAGGTCGCGGACGTGGCGGGCACGCCGTTCGACTTCCGCACCGCCCGGCCGGTGGGCGCGGAACTGCGCTCGGGGCACCCCCAGTTGCTGATCGGGCGCGGGTACGACCAGAATTTCGTGCTCGACAAGGGCGTCACCGCCGCCCCCGAGCCGGTCGCCGAGGTCCGCTCGCCGGCCTCGGGGCGGGTGCTGCGGGTGCTGACCACCGAGCCGGGCCTCCAGGTCTACACGGCGAACTTCGTCTTCCCGTCGTTCACCGGGCTGTCCGGGCGGGCCTACCGGCCCGGTGACGGGCTGGCCCTGGAGACCCAGCACTTCGCCGACTCCCCCAACCGTCCGCACTTCCCCTCGACCGTGCTGCGGCCCGGCGAGCATTACCGTTCGGCCACGGTCTACGAGTTCGCCGTGCGCTGACCGTTGACACCCGCCGCCCACCTCCTTAGCGTCTGGCCTGGATCTCGAACGCCTGACGAAATCTCGAACATGCCGAGGAGTCACCAGCGGTGCGCATCACCGGAATCAGCACGCACGTCGTCGGCACCCCCTGGCGCAACCTGACCTACGTCCAGGTGCACACCGACGAGGGCCTGACCGGGGTCGGCGAGACCCGGATGCTGGGTCACACGGACGCCCTCGTCGGCTATCTGCGCGAGGCGGAGGCGAACCACGTCGCGGGCTCCGACCCGTTCGCGATCGAGGACCTGGTCCGCCGGATGAAGTACGGCGACTTCGGCCGGGCCGGCGAGATCGTGATGTCGGGGATCGCCTGCGTGGAGATGGCCTGCTGGGACATCAAGGGCAAGGCGCTGGGCGTGCCGGTGTGGCAGCTCCTCGGCGGCGCGGTGACCGACCGCGTCAAGGCGTACGCCAACGGCTGGTACACCACCGAGCGCACCCCGGAGGCGTACCACGAGGCCGCCCGCAGGGTGGTCGACCGCGGCTATCTGGCGCTGAAGATCGACCCGTTCGGCGCGGGCCGCTTCGAGCTGGATCACGCCGAGTCCCGCTACGCCGTCTCCCTCATCGAGGCCGTACGCGACGCCGTCGGCGACGACGTGGAGCTGATGCTGGAGATGCACGGCCGCTTCTCGCCGGCCACCGCGGTGCGGCTGGCGCGCGAGATGGCGCCCTACCGGCCGGCGTGGCTGGAGGAGCCGGTGCCGCCGGAGAACCTGAAGGCGCTGGCGAAGGTGGCGGGGAAGGTGGACCTGCCGGTGGCGACCGGCGAGCGGATCCACGACCGGATCGAGTTCCGCGAGCTGTTCGAGAGCCAGGCCGCGGACATCGTCCAGCCGGACGTGGGGCACGTCGGCGGCATCCTGGAGACGCGCAAGCTCGCGGCCACCGCCGAGACCCACTACGTGCTGGTCGCACCGCACAACGTCGGCGGCCCGGTGCTGACCGCAGCCTCCCTCCAGGTCGGCTTCGCAACGCCGAACTTCAAGGTCCTGGAGCACTTCAACGACTTCGCCGACGCGGAGATCAAGAAGGTCGTCAAGGGCGCGCCCGAGGTGGTCGACGGCCACTTCACGCGCTCCGAGGCGCCGGGCCTGGGGGTGGAGCTGGACACCGACGCGGCGGCGGAGTTCCCGCAGCAGCGGGCGCACTTCGACCTGTGGGCGGACGGCTGGGAGAAGAGGAACCCCGATGGCTGAGGCGCACCGCGCGGTCGTGCTGCGGCGGCCGGGGCAGGCGCGGGTGCAGAGCGTGCCCGCCGCGCCGCCCGGGCCCGGCGAGGTGCGGGTGCGGGTGTACGCGGCCGGGGTGTGCGGCAGCGACCGCGAGGTGTACGACGGCACCCGCCCGGCCGGCTACGTGACGTACCCGCTGACGCCGGGCCACGAGTGGTCCGGGACGGTCGAGGCCGTCGGGCCCGGCGTGGACGCGGCGCTGGACGGGCGGCGGGTGGTCGCGGAGGGGTTCCGCCGCTGCGGGGTGTGCGTGCGCTGCCGGGCCGGCGAGACGAACCTGTGCGCCGGGCCGTACGACGAGACGGGGTTCACCCGGGCCGGGGCGTTCGCGGAGACGGTGACCGTGCCGGCGCGGCTGCTGCACGTCCTGGACGACGCCGCCGACCTGCGCGCCGCCGCGCTGCTGGAGCCGGCGGCCGTCGCCGCGGCGGCGGTGCTGCGCGGCGGGCCACTGCCGGGCGAGCGGGTGGCCGTCGTCGGGGGCGGCACGCTGGGGCTGCTGGCGGTGCAGTTGCTCGCCGCGTACTCCCCCGCGGAGCTGCTGGTGGTCGAGCCGCGGGACGAACGGGCCGAGCAGGCGCGGGTCTTCGGCGCACGGGCGGTGGCACCCGGCGCTGCCGCGGGCCTGGCGGGGGCGTACGACATGGTGGTCGAGACGGCGGGTGCGGCGCGTTCCGCGGTGGCGGCGGTGGCGCTGACGCGCCGCGGGGGGCGGGCGGTGGTGACCGGCATCCCGCCGGGCGGGGCGGCGGGCATCGACCCGCTGGAGCTGTCGATGCGGCAGGTCGCGGTCTTCGGCGTCTTCGGCGCCTCGTCGGCGGCCTGGTCGTACGCGGTGCGCGCGCTGGGCGCCGGACTGCTGGACCCGGCGGCCCTGATCACCCACGAACTGCCCCTCGACGCCTACGAGAAGGCCGTCGGCCTGGTCGGCGGCGGGGATCCCGCGGTCGGCAAGGTGCTGCTGCGGCCCTAGCCCGGACCCGCGCGGCCGTCACCGGCGACGGCCGCCTTTCCCACCCGTACGAAACCGAACGACGTCCGGAATGCCGAACGAAGGAGTCCCGTGCCTCACGCCCCCGGTGAACCGGCCCTCGGCCGCCTCGGCTTCGGCGCCCCGCCGCCCGACCCCGCCGACACCTCGCCGCACGCCTTCCCCGACCAAGGCCGCTGGCGTACCGAGATCCCGTCCGTCGAAGGCCCGGAGGCGCTGGCCGCCGTGGTGGAGGAGAGCACGCGGCTCGGTGTGCCGGTCCACCGGATCAGCCAGGGCAGCGGCGTGTGGATGCTCACCGACGCCGAGATCACCGACATGGTCGGGGCCTGCGCCGAACGCGGCATCGAGCTGTGCCTGTTCACGGGCCCGCGCGGCACCTGGGACACCGGCGCCGCCACCCGCAGCCCCTCCGGCGGCGCCGGGCTGCGGGCCCGCGGGCACGACCAGGTCGCCGGCTGCGTGGAGGACGCGCTGCGCGCCGCCGGGCTGGGTGTCAGGTGCCTGCTCGTCGCCGACGAGGGGGTGCTGTGGCTGCTGCACGGGCTGCGTGAGCAGGGCGAGTTGCCCGCGGACACCACGTTCAAGGTCTCCGCGCTCGTCGGCCCGGTGAACCCGGCCGCGTACGCGGTGTGGGAACGGCTCGGCGCCGACTCGCTCAACATCCCCTCGGACCTGTCGCTCCAGCAGCTCACCGAGATCCGCCGGGCCAGCGCCGCCCCGATGGACCTGTACGTGGAGGCGCCCGACGACCTCGGCGGCTACGTGCGGATGTACGACGCCGCCGAGCTGATCCGCCGCGGGGCGCCGCTGTACCTGAAGTTCGGCCTGTCCAAGGCCCCCGGGATCTACCCGTACGGCGCCCACATGCGCGAGACGGTGATCGCCACCGCCCGCGAGCGGGTGCGCCGCGGGCGGCTGGTCCTGGACCTCCTCGACCGGCTCGGCGCGGGCGGCGCCATGTCGCCGCCGGGCTCCCGGCTGCCCGGCGTGCTGCGCCGGTTCCCCGGCCCGGCCGCGGCGCCGGCCGCCGTCCGGGGCCCGCTTCCGCCGCCGTACCCGCTCCCGCCTCCGCCTCCGACTCCGTCCCCGCCACCAACTCCGCCTCCGCCCCTGACCCAGCCTCAGCCTCCGCCGCTCCCGTACCCGAGTCCTCCCCCGCTTCCGTATCCGAAGGGATCTGACCACCATGCGCACCCCCCGAGCCGCACACCTGCGCGCCGCCGCCGCCCTTTCCGCGCTCGCGCTCGCCCTCACCGCCTGCGGCCAGGACAGCGAGGGCGGCAGCGACGAGAAGAAGGACTCCGCCGAGGGCGGCACGATCGGCATCGCGATGCCCACCAAGTCGTCGGAGCGCTGGATAGCCGACGGCGAGAACATGGTCGCGGAGTTCGAGGCGGCCGGCTACGACACCGATCTCCAGTACGGCGAGGACAAGGTCGAGAACCAGGTCTCGCAGATCGACAACATGATCACCAAGGGCGTGGACGCGCTCGTCGTCGCGGCGATCGACAACACCTCGCTGACGGAGGTGCTGGCCGACGCCAAGGAGGCGGACATCCCCGTCATCGCGTACGACCGGCTGATCCTGGAGACGGAGAACGTCGACTACTACGCCTCGTTCGACAACGAGCGGGTCGGCAGGCTCCAGGGCCAGTACATCGTGGACGCGCTGGAGCTGGAGGCCGACAAGGGCGCGAAGTTCAACATCGAGCTGTTCGCGGGCTCCCCCGACGACAACAACACCCGCTACTTCTTCGACGGCGCCATGGGCGTCCTCCAGCCGTACCTGGACTCCGGGCAGCTCACCGTGCGCTCCGGCCAGACGAAGCTGAACCAGGTCACCACCCTGCGCTGGGACGGCGCCGCCGCGCAGAAGCGCATGGACGACCTGCTCAGCGGCAACTACGGCGGCGGGAATGCCGTCGACGCCGTCCTCTCCCCGTACGACGGCATCTCCATCGGCGTGCTCTCCGCGCTGAAGAGCGCCGGCTACGGCAGCGGCGACAAGGAGCTGCCGGTGGTCACCGGCCAGGACGCCGAGCTGGCGTCGGTGAAGTCCATCATCGCCGGCGAGCAGACCCAGACCGTCTACAAGGACATGCGCAAGCTGGCCAAGCAGGCCGTGCAGATGACCGACGCGGTGCTCACCGGCGGCAAGCCCGAGGTCAACGACACCGAGACGTACGACAACGGCGTCAAGGTCGTGCCGTCGTTCCTGCTGGACCCGGTCAGCATCGACAAGAGCAACACCGACCTGCTCGTCGAGGAGGGCTTCTACAAGGCCGGGGACTTCAAGTGACCGCTGCGGTCCTTCAGATGCACTCCATCACCAAGACCTTCCCCGGGGTCACGGCGCTGGCCGACGTCAGCCTCACGGTCGCGCCCGGCGAGATCCACGCCGTCTGCGGCGAGAACGGCGCCGGCAAGTCGACCCTGATGAAGGTCCTGAGCGGAGTCCATCCGCACGGCAGCTACGAGGGGGACATCCTCTTCGAGGGCGAGCCGTGCGCGTTCAAGGACATCGGGGCCAGCGAGGAGCGCGGCATCGTCATCATCCACCAGGAGCTGGCCCTGGTGCCGTACCTGTCGATCGCGGAGAACATCTTCCTCGGCAACGAGCAGGCGAAGCGGGGCGTCATCTCCTGGAACGAGACGCTGCGCAACGCCGCCGCGCTGCTGAGGCGGGTCGGGCTGGGCGGGGAGAAGCCGCAGACCCGGATCGCCGACATCGGCGTGGGCAAGCAGCAGTTGGTGGAGATCGCCAAGGCGCTGTCGAAGAAGGTGAAGCTCCTCATCCTCGACGAGCCGACCGCCGCGCTCAACGACGAGGACAGCCGCAAGCTGCTCGACCTCATCCGCGAACTCCGCGACCAGGGCATCGCCTGCATCCTCATCTCGCACAAGCTGAACGAGATCCGGCAGGTCGCGGACGCGGTGACGATCCTGCGCGACGGCCGCACGATCGAGACGCTGGCGGTACGCAACGAGGACGGCGGGCTCTCTGAGGACCGCATCATCCGCGGGATGGTCGGCCGCGACCTCGACCACCGCTTCCCCGAGCGCTCCCACTACTCCGGCGCGGACGCGGGCACGGTCGCGCTGTCCGTCGAGGGCTGGACCGTGCGCCACCCGATCGACCACGAGCGCAAGGTCGTCGACGACGTGTCGATCGAGGTCAGGCGCGGCGAGATCGTGGGCATCGCGGGCCTGATGGGCGCGGGCCGCACGGAGCTGGCGATGAGCGTCTTCGGCCGCTCCTACGGCCGCTACGAGGCCGGCACGGTACGGGTCGACGGCCGCGAGGCCGACACCCGCACGGTGCCGGACGCGGTGCGGCACGGCATCGCGTACGTCACCGAGGACCGCAAGACGTACGGCCTGAACCTCATCGACAACGTCATGCGCAACATCACCCTGCCGTCCCTGCACAAACTCCGCCGCCGCGGCGCCGTGGACGAGCACGAGGAGCGGCGGGTCGCCGAGGGCTACCGCACGTCGCTGAACGTCAAGACCCCGACGGTCTTCGAGACCGCGGGCCGCCTCAGCGGCGGCAACCAGCAGAAGGTCGTCCTCGGCAAGTGGATCCACGCCGACCCCGAGGTGCTGCTCCTCGACGAGCCCACCCGCGGCATCGACGTGGGCGCCAAGTACGAGATCTACACGGTCATCGACCAGCTCGCCGCCCGCGGCAAGGCGGTCGTCTTCATCTCCTCGGAGCTGCCCGAGCTGCTGGGGATGTGCGACCGGATCTACACCATGACCGCGGGCCGGCTGACCGGCGAGGTGCCGCGGGCCGAGGCCACGCAGGAAGTTCTCATGCGCCATATGACCACGCACGTAAGGGGCGAGGGATGAGCCCGGTGACCACGCAGAAGCCCGGCGGAGCCCCGGCCGCACCCGCGGGGGGCGGGTCGGGCAGCGCGCTGGCCGCCGCGCTGCTGAACGCGATGCGCAACAACATGCGGCAGTACGGCATGCTCGTCGCGCTCGGCCTGATCGTCGTGCTGTTCCAGGTATGGAGCGACGGCACCCTGCTGCTGCCGCGCAACGTCTCCAACATCGTCCAGCAGAACAGCTACATCCTGATCCTGGCCATGGGGATGATGATCGTCATCATCGCGGGCCACATCGACCTGTCGGTCGGCTCGCTGGTCGCGTTCGTCAGCGCGATGGCCGCCGTGATGATGGTCAACCACGACTTCCCCTGGCCGCTGGCCCTCTTCTGCTCGCTGCTGATCGGCGCGGCGGCCGGGGCGTGGCAGGGCTTCTGGATCGCGTACATCGGCATCCCGTCGTTCATCGTGACACTGGCGGGAATGCTGGTCTTCCGCGGCCTCACGCAGATCGTCCTGGAAGGCCAGTCGCTCTCCCCGTTCCCCAAGGGCTTCCAGAACATCGCCCAGGGCTTCCTGCCCGAGACCGGCCCGGACACCAATTACCACAACCTCACGCTGCTCCTGGGCGTGTGCGTCGGCCTGTTCCTGCTGTGGCAGGAGTGGCGGGACCGGCGGCGGCAGTTGTCGTACGAACTGGACGTGCTGCCGTACCCGCTGTGGCTGGGCAAGTGCGGGTTCATCGTCGCGGCGGTGGTCGTCGCCACCCTGATGCTGGCGAGCTACCGGGGCGTCCCGGTGGTTCTGCTGATCATGGCGGGCCTGCTGGTCTCTCTCGGCTACGTGATGCGCAACGTCGTCGTCGGCCGCCACGTCTACGCCCTGGGCGGCAACCGGGCCGCGGCCACGCTGTCGGGCGTGAAGGACAAGCGCGTCACGTTCCTGGTCTTCGTCAACATGGGCGTCCTGGCCGCCCTCGCGGGCTGCGTCTACGCGGCCCGCCTGAACGCGGGCGTCCCGAAGGCCGGCGAGATGTTCGAACTGGAGGCGATCGCGGCGGCGTTCATCGGCGGCGCGTCGATGAGCGGCGGCATCGGCACGGTGTTCGGCGCGGTCATCGGGGGCCTGGTCCTGGGCGTGCTGAACAACGGCATGTCGCTGGTGGGCCTCGGCACGGACTACCAGCAGGTCATCAAGGGCCTGGTGCTGCTGGCCGCGGTGGGCTTCGACATCTGGAACAAGCGCAGGGCGGGGGCGTAGCCCGTGGCTCCCGTGCCTCGACCCGACTTATTCTTACGAGGAGCTGTGTCCCCATGAACAAGAACCGACCCCCGGCCTCGGCGACGAGCAGACGCACCGTACTCGCGGCCACGGCCGGCGGCCTGGCCGCCGCCGGCCTTGCGGCCCCGGCCGCGGCGGACTCCGCGGGCCGCCCCGGGAAGCCGGTGCGCGAGCCGTTCGGCCGGCTGGCGGACGGCACCCGCGTGGACCGCTGGACGCTCGCCAACGGCGGCACCCGGCTGCGGGTGCTGTCCTACGGCGGCATCGTGCAGTCCCTGGAGGTGCCCGACCGGCGCGGCCGGTACGCCAACGTGTCGCTGGGCTTCGACAACCTCGACGACTACGCGGCCCTCAGCCCGTACTTCGGCGCGCTCATCGGCCGCTACGGCAACCGCATCGACGGCGGTCGCTTCGTCCTCGACGGCCGGACCCACCAACTGCCCCTCAACGACGGCGACCACAGCCTGCACGGCGGCGACAAGGGGTTCGACAAGCGGGTGTGGGACGTCGAG
Source organism: Streptomyces sp. 184 (assembly GCF_045781775.1). Classification (NCBI taxonomy): domain Bacteria; kingdom Bacillati; phylum Actinomycetota; class Actinomycetes; order Kitasatosporales; family Streptomycetaceae; genus Streptomyces; species Streptomyces sp. 184. The sequence goes on from NZ_CP123230.1 coordinate 6,086,908, forward strand.
CCGTTCACCTCCGCGGCGGGCGTGGGCCTGACCCTGCGCTACGTCAGCGGCGACGGCGAAATGGGCTACCCGGGCGCGCTCACCACCCGCGTCGACTACACCCTCACCGCGGCCGGCGACTGGCGCATCGACTACGCCGCCACCACCTCCGCGCCGACGGTCGTCAACCTCACCAGCCACGTCTACTTCAACCTCGCCGGCGAGGGCGGCGGCGACGTCTACGGCCACGAGCTGCGGATCGCCGCCTCCCGCTACACGCCCGTGAACGCCGGCCTCATCCCCACCGGTGAGCTGGCCCCGGTCGCCCGCACCCCCTTCGACTTCCGCCGGGCCAAGGCCGTCGGCGCGGACCTGCGCGACGACCACCGGCAGTTGCTGTACGGCAAGGGCATCGACCACAACCTGGTCCTGGACAAGGGCATCACCCGTGCCCCCGAGCGCGTCGCCACGGTCCGGGAGCCGTCCTCGGGCCGCACGATGAGCATCGCCACCACCGAGCCCGGGCTCCAGTTCTACAGCGGCAACTTCCTCGACGGCTCCTTCGCGGGCACCTCCGGCCGGGTCTACCGCCAGGGCGACGGCTTCTGCCTGGAGACCCAGCACTTCCCCGACTCCCCGAACCAGCCGTCGTTCCCCTCGACGGTCCTGCGCCCGGGCGACACCTACCGTTCCACGACGGTGCACTCCTTCGGCACCCACTGACCGCCTCCCCGCGAGCGGGTGGCCGTCCCGCACCGGGACGGCCACCCGCAGTCCCGCGGGCAGAGGGGGCAGTCGGGCCCTCCCTCAGCCGCCGCCGCGCAGGCTGTGGGCCTCGTACGACTCCGCCGACCACGGCGGCGAGCCCGCCGCCGGCGTCAGCGTCACCGTGATCTCGCGTTTGCCCGCCGTGGCGCTCGCCGGGATCTGGTACGTGTCGTCCAGCCAGCGGCGTTCGGTGTTGCCCAGCGGCTGGAGCCAGTCCGGCAGCCGCCGTCCGTCGACCTCGACCGCCGCGCGCTGGTACGGCGCCGCCTGGTCGCCGGTGCGGCGCAGTTCGACGCCCTCGTTGCGGCGGTCGACGCGCAGGGTGAAGCTGACCGGTGCCGTGGTGGCGCGGGTGTCGGCGGTGAGCCGCCGCGGGTGCTGGGCGTCGCCTTCGAAGACGGAGTCCAGGTCGGTGACCTCGCCCGGGGCGTCGGAGGCGTAGTCGTGTGACCTCTCGCTCCGCGGGTCGCCCACGTCCAGGGCGTCGGTCCTCGCGCCGGCCGGCTTCCTCTCGCCGTACCAGTAGGCGGTCGTCGAGTAGTCCGCCTGCTTGTCGTTGACGAAGCCGTGCTCGATGTCGAAGTCGATGGCCTGCGTGAACGGCACCGCGTCGTGGATCATCAGCCGGTACGTGCCCGTGCAGTCCCGGTCCGCGGCGCAGCCGGTGGGCGGGCCGAGGTGGGTGGGGTTGCCGTTGAAGGGCTGGGCGTAGGTGCCGCGGTTGAAGTACCAGCCGCTCTGGTAGAAGTCCTCGCTGCCGGTGCCGTGGAGCTGCGGGGTGCGGGCGCCGTCGACCCACACGCGCTCGTCGCCCTCCAGGTAGTTGCGGTTGAGTTCGCCGGTCATGGTGTGGGTGACGCCGGTGAACTTGCCGGTGCCGGCGGTGGCGAGGAAGTCCCAGCTCTCCCCCGGGACGGTGGGGCCGGCGTGGGACGTGGCGCGGAAGCGGCCGGCGTCACCGGTGGCGACGGCGCGGGCGTGGGTGCGGGACGGGGCGGCGGTGACCTCGGCGGTGCCCGAGGTGATCGCCGTGGTGGAGCCGTTGTACAGCTCGACCTTCGCGTTCTTCGCGAACGGCATGGGCCACCAGGAGGTGAGTACGGGCCCGCCGTCGGCCTCGGCGTCGATGCCGTACATCAGGGCCCGTACGGGCGCGGTCGCGTGGCCGGAGCCGAAGAACTCGCCGAGCGGGGCGTCGACGGTGCGCTCGCCGTCGAAGGTGGCGCGCAGGCGCAGGCCCTGGAGCACGTCCTGGGCGGCGGCCAGTTCGGCGCGCTCGCCGTCGTCGAGGGGGTAGTCGTAGGTGCGCACGCCCTCCCAGTTGGGCGCGGTGATGGCGTAGCCGTGGGCGGTCTCGCTCGCGGCGTCGCCGACGTCCACGGTGTCGGTGCGGTGCGTCTCGCCGCCGACGCGGCTGTCGGCCCAGTAGGTGAACTCGTTGATGTCGAGGTCGGAGGAGGTGAAGGCGTTGCGTACGGTGATCTCCGACTTCCCGGCGGTCAGTTCGGCGGGCACCTCGACGCTGTCCTCGCCCCACAGCCCGCCGCCGGCCTGCGGCGTCGGGCCCCAGGTGCCGGCCTCGCGGCCGTCGACGTACACGGTGGCGACCTGGCCTGCGATGATCGGGTCGTAGCGGCGGGTGAGCCGGACGCCCTCGTTGGCGGGGTCGATCGCGACGGTGAACTCGCTGCCGCCGCCCGCGCCGTAGGCCCGGCCCTCGTCGGTCTCGCTGCGCGGCTCGACGTACGGGGCCTGCGGGAGCTTCAGGCGCAGGGCGGAGAGCAGGCCGGGGCGGGTGGCGCGGGCGAGGGTCTGGGACTCGCCGGGCGCGAGGGCCAGTGCGGTGCGCTGGATGCGGGCGCCGGGCAGGGCCGGCTTGGGGTCGGCGGTGCCGGCGGCGCGCAGGGTGTCGACGACGTCGCTCGCGGGGTCGTCCGGGTCGAAGGTGGCGACGCCCTCGGGGTCGGCGAAGGTGCGGTACGAGACGTGGTGGAAGAGCGGGTTGTGCTCGGTGGTGATCCGCATCGACTCGCGGTACGGCATCGGCACCTCGACCACGACGCCGCCGGAGGTCTGGTCGGCGTTGGCGATCAGCGGGCTGACGAAGGGGGCGCCGAGCTTGCCGTCGACCAGGTCCTGGAGCGGTGCGTCCACGACCTTCTCGCCGTCGAGTTCGATGGTGATCCGGCCGGTCGCGCTGACGTCGCCCTCGTCGCGGGTGAACCAGATGGCGCCGATCTCGCCCGCCCCGGACTGCTCGGCGATGACGCAGCCGGCGGCGGTCGTACGCAGGCAGGAGTACTTGCCGTCGAAGCCGTCGTGGGCGTTGCCGCCGGTGCGGTCGAAGCTGGAGAACTGCTTGGTGTGTACTCCCGCCGGCAGGTCGGAGAGCCGGTCGAGCTGCCGGTAGGTGTCCCATCCGACGGGTCCCTTGCCCGATCCCCGGTCCGGCCCGCCGCGCGGCTCGGGCGCCTCGGGCGCGGCCGACGCCAGCCCTCCGGCCGCCAGCGCCGTCACCGCCGCCGTCGCGACGACGAGACGTGCGGCGATACCGCCGCGTATCCGGCCATGTCTGTCCACGGTGCCTCCCAGACTTCGCGAAATCGATTTCACGAGAAGTTAGAGGCGACCATGGTCCGGGTCAAGGGGTGCGTACGTAGCGCGAGTTACCCGGCCGGGCTGTTAAGCCCTCCGGCTAGCAATCGATTTCACGCGCCTGGGCCGCCGGACGGGAGGTCCCCTCCGGCCCGCGCGGCGGTCCGGAGGGTCAGCCGGCGAACGGCGCCTGAGGCAGCCCGTGGCCCGCGGCCGGCAGCACCAGCACCGACCCCGCCAGCGGGTGCCCGTCCTCCAGCGACGAGGAGGTGACGTACAGGTCGGTCAGCTCCGGGCCGCCGAAGGCGCACGACGTGGGGCGGCGCACGGGCACCTCCACCGTGCGGTCCAGGGTGCCGTCCGGGGCGTAGCGGCGGACGGCGGCGCCGTCCCACAGCGCGACCCACACGTACCCCTCGGCGTCCACGCACAGCCCGTCCGGCGAGCCCGGGGTGTCCTCGACGACGGCGAACGGACGCCGCCCGGTGACCTCGGCGCCGTCGGTGTCGAAGACGTCGATGCGGCCGGTGGGCGTGTCGGCGTAGTACATCAGCCGGCCGTCCGGGCTCCAGCCGGTGCCGTTGCTGACGGTGACGTCGTCCAGCACGACGGTCCGCGCGCCGTCGCCGGTGACGCGGGCCAGGGTGCCGCCGCCGGGGGCGGAGTCGTAGCGCATGGTGCCCGCCCACAGGGCGCCGTCCGGGGCGACCATCGCCTCGTTGCCGCGGCGGCCGGCGACCGGCTCGTGGAGGAGCCAGCGAAACGCGCCGTCCGCGTCGTAGAGCCCGACGCCGTCGCGCAGGTTGACCACGTAACCGGCGCCGCCGGCGCGCGGCTTGGCGGAGCCGACGTGCTGCTCGGTGGTCTGCACGGTGCGCCTGCCGGTGGCCGGTTCGTACGCGTGGATGCGGGCGCCCAGGATGTCGACCCAGATCAGCCGGCCGGTCGCGGGGTCCCACGTGGGGCCCTCGCCCAGCTCGGCGCGGGTGCGTACGGCCACGTCCAGCATCGTCACCTGGCTCCTTCCCGGGTACGTCCCCGGTTCACTCGGTTCCGGCCCCCGGGCCCCGGTGGCCCAGGCGCTCGGACAGCCTGCCCGCGCCCTTCGCGGCCAGCTCCGCCAGCTCGGCCCGGCGCTCCTGGCTCCAGCGGATCATCGGCACCGAGATGCTGAGCGCGGCGACCACCCGGCCCGCGGAGTCGTGCACGGGCGCCGCCACGCAGCTCACGTCGGGGTTGGACTCGCGCTCCTCGACGGCGATGCCCGCTTCGCGGACGGCGGCGAGGTGGCGGCGCAGCTCGCGTACGGAGGTGTGGCTGCGGTCCGTCATCGCGGCCAGCGGGCGGCCCTCGGGCAGCCGCGCGTCGAGGGTCTGCTCGGGCAGCGAGGCCAGGAGCATCTTGCCGACGGCGGTGCAGTGCGCGGGCAGCCGGCGGCCGGTGGCGGAGACCATCCGTACCGCGCGGGTGCTGTCGACCTTCGCGATGTAGATGACGTCGGTGTCCTCCAGGATCGCGATGTGCACCGTCTCGTCGCAGGTCTCGGCGACCTCGCGGGCGACCTCGCGGCCCTCGGCGGCGAGGTCGAGCTGCTCGCCGAAGGTGCTGCCGAGCTGGTACGTGCGCACCCCCAGGCGGTACCGCCCCGGCTGGCCGGGGACGGTGCTGAGGTAGGCGCGGGCGGCCAGGGTGGTGACCAGCTCGTGCACCGTGGTCCTGGGCAGGCCCAGCTTGCGGGTGATCTCGGGGGCGGAGAGCGTCGTGTCCCGGTCGAGGAACAGCTCTAGGATGTCGAGCGCGCGCGTCACGGCCGGTACGAGTCGCCCCATGCGCACCCACCCACCCTTTTCGTCCGGTCCGAAATCTCGATCAGTTATCGAAATGACGGACGCAGCGTAACCTCCGCCCCCACCGCGGGCAATGGGGGCCGGGCTCAGAGGTCGACGTGCATGCAGTGCAGGCCGACCAGGCCCTCGGCGGGGTGGCGGAAGGCGCGGGGCTGGGTGCCGGTGATGCGGAAGCCGAGGGACTCGTAGAGCTTGACCGCGTGGATGTTGGTCTCGACCACCGCGTTGAACTCCATGGACAGGAAGCCGCGGGCGCGGGCCCAGCGCAGGGAGTCCTCGCACAGCGCGCGGCCGACGCCGCGCGCGTGCCGGTCCGGGTCGACCATGTAGCTGGCGCTGGCGACGTGGTCGCCGTTGCCCTGCCGGTTGGCGTTCATCTTCGCCGAGCCCACGATCAGGCCCGCGTCGTCTACGGCGACGGTCGTACGGTCCGGGGGCGGCGGCAGCCACACCTCGCGGCCCTGCCCGGAGCTCATGTCCAGGGCGTAGGGGTAGGTCTCGCCGGCGGCGACGATGCGGTGGAAGAAGGGCCAGATGGCGGGCCAGTCGTCGGCGGTGGCGTCCCTGATCTGCATGGGCTCAGCATGCCGGGGCGGCGCGGGGGGCGCCACCGGTTTGTCCCGCGCCCGGCGCGCGGTGGCTGCCCGCTCGAATCTTCGTACAAAAGGTGCGAAAGTAGCGGCATGAGCGACCGGGGAGGCACGGCGACGCCGGCCCCGGAGGCAGGCGACTGGCCCGCGCACGCGGACCTCAGCATGGAGCTGAACCGCATCGGCAGCTTCGACTGGGATCTCGACGGCGGGCAGATGTACCTGGACGACGGGGCGCTGCGGGTGTTCGACCTGCGGCCGGAGGAGTACGACGGGGACCCGCGGACACTCGGCACGCGCGTCACCCGGGAGGAGGGCGCGCGGCTGGACGCGCTGGTCTCCCGGGCCATCGCGGACGGCCGCCCGGCCTACAGCGCGTACCTGCGGGTGGGGCTGCGCGACGGCACCACCCGCTGGACGCACACCCAGGGGACCTTCCTGCGCGACGAGGACGGCCGCGCCCACCGCGTCATCGGCGTGGTCCGCGACGCCACCCTGGAGCTGAACTTCTCGGCGCAGCAGTTCGCGCTGGACCAGGAGCGGCGCAGGCAGACCGGGGTGCTCCAGCAGACGACGGCGGCGCTGGCGAACGCCAGCACGGTGCGCGAGGTGATCGGCGTGCTCGGCGGCGAGGCGGGGCTGGCCCGGCTCGGCGCGGTGAACATGGTCCTCGGGCTGGTGGAGGGCGGGCGGATCCGGATAGTCGCCAAGGGCGAGGGCACGGAACGGCCGCTGGCCGACTACACCCGGGTCGACGAGCCCGGGCTGCCGATGAGCGAGGTGGTGCGTACGGGCCGGGCGCGGCTGGTGCTCTCCCGTGCGGAGTTCGCCGCCGCGTACCCGCGGCTCCACCCGTACGCGGAGGCCATGGGCATCGACTCGGCCGCGTATCTGCCGCTGATCGCCGAGGGCCGCGTGATCGGCGCGCTCGGGCTGTCCTACCGCGGCAAGAGCGCCTTCTCGCCGGAGGAGCGCAACCTGCTGGTCGCGCTGAGCAGCGGCATCGGGCAGAGCCTCCAGCGCGCCAAGCTGCACGACCGCGAGCACGACCTCGCCGAGGAGCTCCAGCAGGCCATGCTGCCGCGCAGCATCCCCGAGGTACCCGGCGCCGAGGTCGTCGTGCGCTACCGGCCGGCGCACGAGGGGCAGGACATCGGCGGCGACTGGTACGACGTGATCTCGCTGCCCGGCGGCCGGGTCGGCGTCGTCATCGGCGACGTCCAGGGCCACGACACGCAGGCCGCCGCGGTGATGGGCCAGTTGCGCATCGTGCTGCGGGCGTACGCGGGCGAGGGGCACGCGCCGGCCACGGTGATGGCCCGGGCCTCGGAGTTCCTGCACGAGCTGGACACCGAGCGCTTCGCCACCTGCACGTACGCGGAGATCGACCTGTCGACCGGCGCCCTGCAACTGGTCCGCGCCGGGCACATCGACCCGCTGGTACGGCACGCCGACGGCGGCTGCCGCTGGCTGCCGGTGACGGGCGGGCTGCCGCTCGGCCTGTCGGCGATGTTCGGCACGCTGGACTACCCCGTGACGACCCTGTCCCTGGACCCCGGCGACGTGCTGCTGATGTGCACAGACGGCCTGGTGGAGGTCCCCGGCACCGACCTGGACGACGGCATGGGGCAGCTCGCCGAGCTGGTACGCGCCGGGCCGCGCGACATCGGGGAGCTGTCGGACCGGCTGTGCGACGTGGTCGACGAGCGGCACATCGAGGACGACATGGCGCTGGTGATGCTGCGGCGCACCGCGGGCGACACCGCGCAGCCCGGCGGCCGGCTGCGCCAGTTCATCCCGCCCTCGGACCCGGACGCGCTCTCCGCCGCCCGGCACATGATCCGCAGCGCGGTGCGCTCCTGGGGCGCCGGCGAGCGGGCGGACGAGATCGAGCTGGTCTCCGACGAGCTGATCACCAACGCGCTGCTGCACACCGACGGCCCGGCGGTGGTGACCATCCGCCCGCTGAGCACGCCGGAGCGCAGGTTGCGCGTCGAGGTCGAGGACCGCTCCAGTGCGCTGCCCCACCGCCGCGAACCGGGCGAAGCGGGCGTATCGGGCCGCGGCCTGCTGCTCGTGGACCAGTTGGCGGACGTGTGGGGCGTGGAGCCGCGCGGCAACGAGAAGTGCGTGTGGGCCGAGTTCGGCTGAAACCGATCGCGTCACACCGCCGCACGCACCACCGCACGCGGCACCGCGCGCCACCGCCCCGGCGCGGGAGAAGCGCCGCAGCGCGCCACCGGGCGGTGACTACTTGTCACCTGGTCGACAAATTTTCGCCATCTGTGCGACATCGTTGCCCCGGCGTGTCCCTACCGTCACACGGCGGGCCGCCCGGGCGTGGCAAAGCCCCCGCCGCGGCCTGAGCGACGGGGACTCGTACCAGGTCAGCGACCGTCGAAGCTGATGAGCGGGACGTTGGGCTGCTCCGGCGTGGCGTTCAGCGCGGCCACCAGGCCGAGGGCGGCACCCACGGCGAGAGCGGCGGCGGCGACGCTGGTCACCACGGCGGCTACCAGTCGGTTCTGCATGGACGCTGAGTGTGGGAGCAGCATTGACACCCTGTCAAGCACAGCCTTACGTTACCGACCCGTAGAACTTGCACCGCGGTGACAAAACCAGCGTCAGAAACCAGCCCCTGCCGGGAGTGCAGCATGAGCCGCCGTACCGCGTCACCCCTGTCCCTCATCCTGCTGGGGTTGGGCGTCTTCCTGCTCGTGCTCGCCCCCATGCTCGCGTTCTACGTGGAGCCACGGGCCAAGCTGAATCCCGTCGACATCGAGTCGACGACCCGCTACGAGGGCACCGGGACCTTCTACGACACCGACGCGCAGAAGGAACGCGACAACCAGGAGATCACCATCGTCCGGCGGGTGCTGGGCGACGTGGCGGCCAGCGACGACGACACCGCCGTGTGGGACGCCGCCACCGCGATCGACACCCCGCTGTCGCGCGAGGTCGACGACCCGCGCCGGGCGTTCCAGTTCACCACCGAGCGGTGGGTCATGGACCGCGAGACCAACGCCCCGGAGCACTGCTGCGGCGAGGACACCGGAGTGGACGGCAACCGGTTCGGCGGCGACGCCTACCTGAAGTTCCCCTTCGACGTCGAGAAGCGCACCTACCGCTGGTGGGACAGCACCGCCCAGGACACGGTGGCGCTGAAGTACGCCGGCACGAAGGAGATCCAGGGCTACACCGGGCTCGCCTTCACCGGCGAGATCGAGCCCGTCAAGACCGGCACCCGGCAGGTGCCGGGCGTGATGGTCGGGCTGCCCGACAAGGACCAGGTGTTCGCCGACGAGTGGTACGCGAACGAGAAGATCGAGCTGGTCGCCGACGAGCGCACCGGCCGCATCATCTACGCCTCCATCGCCCCGAAGAAGACGCTGCGCCAGCCCGGCGGCGGCACGGACGAGATCACGCTGCTCCAGAGCGACGGCATCGAGTTCACCGAGGACACCCAGAAGGAGCAGGTCGACCTCGCCGACGAGGACAGCAGCAGGCTGAAGCTGGTCGGCGAGACCCTGCCGGTCGTCGCCCTCGTGGCCGGTTTCGTACTCGCCGGGGCCGGCGCCGTGCTGCTGGCCCGCGGCGGCCGGCCGGACGAGCCGGACCACGACCGGGAGCCGGACGGCGCCCCGCCCCAGCCGGTCGCGGCCTGATGACCCCCTCCCCCCACCCCCGCGACGGGGACGCCGGTCCCCCCGGCCGGCGCCCCCGTCGCCTCCGTCCCCCCGACCGCCATGCCGCACCCCACGAACGGCCCTGAACCACCCGCCCGCACCCTGAGACGAGTTGGAGCACCGATGCCCCAGCACGTACCCCCGTCCCTGGACGCGGACGCGCTCCGGCGTACGCACCCGCACCCGGCCGGTCACACCGGCATGCCCGCACCCGCGTCCGCGCACCGGGCCGCCGACGGCCACGCCGCCGAAGGCCGCGGCACCGGATCCCGCGGCGCCGAATCCCGCGGCGCGCAGTCCCTCGGCGCCGGCGGTCACGGCGCCGCCGGCCACTCCGCCCGGCGGATCACCTTCCTCGCCCGGCGCGACCTCGGCAACCCCGCCGCCGGCGGCTCCGAACTGCTCGTGGACCGGCTCGCCGGCGGCCTGACCGCCCACGGCCACCAGGTGACCCTGGTGTGCGGGGGCCCGGCCGCGTACCGCGACTACCGCGTGGTCTCCGCGGGCGGTGACGCCGGGCACTTCCTGCGCGCGCGGCGCGCGCTGTCCCGGCACGTCGGCGGCACCGACCTGCTGGTCGAGGTCTGCAACGGCATGCCCTACCTGGCGCCGCTGTGGCACAGCGGCCCGTCGCTCTGCCTGGTCAACCACGTGCACACCGAGCTGTGGGCGATGCGCTACCCCGGGCCGCTGGCCCGGCTCGGCCGCCGCCTGGAGCACTGGGCGCTGGCCGGCGCGCACCGCGGCAACCTCCTGGTCGCCGTCTCCTCCTCCACCGCCGCCGCGCTGCGCAACATAGGCGTCGACCCCAAGCGGATACGGGTCGTGCACAACGGCGTCGAGGACCCGGGCCCGCTGCCGCCGAAGTCGCCGGAGCCGCTGTTCCTGGCGATGGGGCGGCTGGTGGAGTACAAGCGCATCGACCTGCTGCTGCGGCTGTGGGAGCGGGTGCGCCCGGTCACCGGCGGCCGGCTGGTCATCGTCGGCACCGGCCCCGAGCGCGGCCGGCTCGAAGCCATGGCGGGGCCCGGCGTGACGTTCACCGGCCATGTCTCCGAGGGCGAGAAGCACCGCCTGCTGGCCTCCTCCTGGATGCTGCTGCACCCCTCGCTGGTCGAGGGCTGGGGCCTGGTGGTGACCGAGGCGGCGGTGCGCGGCACCCCTGCGATCGGCTTCGACATCCCCGGCCTGCGCGACTCCATCCGCGACGGCGACACCGGCATGCTCGCCCGCGGCGAGAGCGCGTTCGCCGCCCACTGGTGCGCGCTGGCGCTGAGCGAGGAGCGGCGCGCCGCCCTCGGCGCCGCGGCCCGGCTGCGCGCGACCCGGCTGAGCTGGGAGGCGACGGTACGCGACTTCCGTACCGTCGCCGACGAGGCGATCGCCCGCGCCGGACAGCACCGGAAGCGGGAGGCGTGAGCCCAGTGCGGGACCCCTCCATCCGGCGGTCGGTCGCTCTCTTCCGTGCCTTCATGAAGGAGCAGGACGACCCCGCCCACGCGTACAGCCTGCTGGCGCGGGACGCTGCCGACCAGGTCGAGCGGATCACTCCGCTCAAGGACCGGCTGGTCGTCGACGTCGGCGGCGGCGGGGGCTGGTTCACGGAGGAGTTCCGCAGCCGGGGCGCCGAGGCGTACCTCTTCGACTGCGACGCGGGGGAGATGGCCGGAGCGGGGGCGGGCTCCGAGCTGAAGACCGGTGCCGTGGTCGCCGACGGCTATCTGCTGCCGCTCGCCGACGGCGTCGCCGACGTCGCGTTCTCCTCCAACGTGCTGGAGCACGTGGCCGACCCCGAGACCTTCCTCAGCGAGCTGATCCGGGTGACCAAGCCCGGCGGCCTGCTGTACGTGGCGTTCACCAACTGGCTCTCCCCCTGGGGCGGCCACGAGCAGGCGCCCTGGCACTACCTGGGTGCGGACCGCGCGCGCCGCCGCTACACGCGGCGCGCCGGACGCGACCCGAAGCACACCCTGGGCGAGAACCTCTTTCCCATCCACATAGGCCCCACGCTCAAGGCGGTACGCGCCCGGGACGACGTCGAGGTCGTCGCGGCACGCTCCCGCTACTGGCCCTTCCTCGCCGAGGCCGTCGTCCGTGTCCCCGGCGTACGCGAGTTCGCCACTTGGAACCTTCTTCTCATACTCCGGCGGTGCCCATGACCTCCACGCTCCCCGCGCAGCCGGCCACTCCCGGCCGGCCCTACCCACCACCGCCCCCGACGGGGTCGGACGGGGCGCAGCCGCCCGAGAGCCGGCGCAGCAGGCGCTGGCTGCTCGGCTTCTGGGCGTTCGCGTTCGTCGCCTGGCTCATCCCCTCCGCGGGGAAGACGACGTTCGAGACGAAGCTCGGCGTGGTGGTCGACCCGATGAAGTTCGCCGGGGACCTCGGCGAGCTGTGGCACGACCAGAACGGCTTCGGCGGCATCCACGACCAGTACTTCGGCTACGCCTTCCCGATGCTGCCGTACTACCTGCTCACCGATCTGCTCCAGATCCCGACCTGGCTGGCCGAGCGGCTGTGGCTGTCGCTCGTGGTCACGGCCGCGTTCTGGGGTGCGCTGCGGCTGGCGGAGCGGCTGGGCTTCGGCACCTCCGGGACCCGGCTGCTGGGCGCCACCGCGTACGCGCTGTGGCCCGTCTTCACCATCATCGTCGGCTCCACCTCCGCCGGCGCGCTGCCCGGCGCGGTGCTGCCGTGGGTGCTGCTGCCGCTCCTCGACGAGCGGCTGACCCCGCGGGTCGCCGCCGCCCGCTCGGCGCTGGTCATCCCCTTCATGGGCGGCGTCAACGCCGCCTCCACGCTGGCCGCGCTGCTGCCGGCGCTGCTGTACGTGTGCACCCGCACCGGCCCGCGCCGCACGAAGCTGCTGGCGTGGTGGCTGCCCGGGGTGGTGCTGGCGTGCCTGTGGTGGATCGTGCCGCTGCTCCTCCTCGGCGTCTACGGCGAGAACTTCCTGCCGTTCATCGAGACGGCGCACAACACCACGACCACCATGTCGGCGACCGAGGTACTGCGCGGCACCGGCAACTGGGTGGCGTACCTGAACTTCGGCGAGGAGTGGCTGCCCGGCGGCTGGACGGTGGCCACCGGCTGGCTGCCGATCCTGTCCTCCGCGCTCGCCGCCGGCCTGGGCCTGGCGGGCCTGGCCCGGCGTGACCTGCCCGAGCGGCGCTGGCTGGTGCTGACCGTGATGGTCGTCGCGCTGGTCACGCTGGCGGGCTACGGCGGCGCGCTGGGCGCCCCGTTCGCCGGCAGCGTGCAGGACGCGCTGGACAGTTGGCTGAGCCCGTTCCGCAACATCTACAAGTTCCAGCCCGGGCTGGCCCTCGCGCTCGCCCTGGGCCTCGCGCACTTCGTCGCGGTCGCCGCCGAGCGCCGCGGCACCCGCGCCTGGCCGCGGCGCAGCGCGTGGGTGCCCGCGATCGCCTCCCTGGTGGTGCTGCCGGGGCTGCTGCTGCCGTACGCCAACGGCGACGTGCTCCAGCCGGGCGGGTTCGACAAGCTGCCCAGGCACTGGGAGCAGACGGCGGACTGGCTTGAGGAGTACTCCCCCGACAGCCGGGCCCTGGTGGTGCCGGCGACCGCGCACGGCACGTACGAGTGGGGCAAGCCGATCGACCAGCCGCTGGACGTGCTCGCCGAGTCCCGCTGGGCGCAGCGCGACTACGTGCCGTTCGGCACGGCGGGTTCGCGGCGCGCGATGGACGCCGTCGACCAGGCGCTGATGACCGGCGGCGAAGTGCCGGGCCTCCAGCCGTTCCTGGCCCGCGCGGGCCTGCACTACGTCGTCGTACGCAACGACCTCGACCCGGACCAGGTCGGCTACGTACCGCCGACCACGGTGAAGCAGACGCTGGAGTCCTCCGGTTACGAGAAGGTCGCCGAGTTCGGCCCCGAGCTGACCGGCGGGCGGATCCCCGAGGGCACGCCGCTCCAGATCGAGGGCCTGTTCTCGCGCCAGCGGGCGGTGGAGATCTTCCAGCCGGCCGACGGCGAGGACCTGCGCCCCGGCCAGGCCGGCGCGATGAACGCCGCCGACACCGCCGTCCTCAGCGGCGGCCCGGAGGCGCTGCTGCAACTGTCCGCCGACCCCGACTGGCAGGGCCGGCCCGCGGTGCTCGCGGGCGACGACCACCCGGGCGTGGACGAGCCGGCGGTCAAGGTGCAGGCGGACGGGCTGCGGCGGGCCGACACCCGGTTCGGCGTGGTCAACAACAACACCTCGTACACCTACACCGAGGACGAGAAGAACCCGTCGGAGAGCCTCCAGGACCCCGGTGACGAGCCGCGGATGATCGTCCCGGAGAAGGGCGCCGAGCACCAGACGACCGCCGTCCTCGACGGCGCCGCCTCGGTGACCGCCTCGACCAGCGGCAACTGGATGTTCCACCTGCCGCAGTTCGACCCGGTCAACGCCTTCGACGGCGTCGCGCAGACCGGCTGGGCCGAGGGCAACCCGGACACCTCCAAGGGCGAGTGGCTCCAGATCGACTTCACCGAGCCCACGAACCTGGAGGGCACGGTCGACCTGACGCCGCTGCCCGGCGGCGGCATCCGCCCCGAGCCCGTCGAGGTCGAGGTGGAGACCGCGCGCGGCAGCGAGGTCAGCACGCTCCAGCCCGGCGGCCGTACGCAGACGGTCAAGTCCCCCGAGGGGCAGGCGGAGTGGCTGCGGATCACCATCCGCAAGACCGAGGGCAGCCGCACCGGCTTCGCCGGGGCCGGCTTCGCCGAGGTCGAGATCCCCGGTGTCTCGCCGGTCAGCCGCCAGCTCCGACTGCCCGCGGACGCGGGGCAGGTCGAGGCGGACGCGGAGCAGGTCTCCCTGCACCGCGGCAGCGACCTCGGCGGCCTCAACCCGGCCGCGGCCGAGACGGGCCTCCAGCGGCGCTTCGAGTCCGGCGAGGGCGACTACACCGTCACCGGCAGGGCGCTGCCCGTACAGGGCCCGGATCTGGACGCGCTGCTGGACGAGCTGGGCGCGGCGGACGAGGACCGGATCAGCGTCGGCGCCGGCTCCACGCTGCCGCTGAGCCCGCAGCTCAGCCCGCGCAACCTGGTCGACAAGGACCTGACCACGGCGTGGATCGCCGGCACCGACCAGTCGCTCACGCTGACGTGGCCGGAGGAGGCGGAGATCAGCGAGTTCGTGCTCGCGCCCGCCGGCGGCCTGTCGGCGCGGCCGACCGAGGTCGAGGTGAGCACCCCGACCGGGGCGCAGACCGTGGGCGTGGACGCCAACGGCTGGGTGCGGATCCCGCCGGTGACGACAAACCGGCTCGACATCAAGGTCACCGAGGCCGAGTCGCTGACGGTGCACAACCCGTTCGCGGACCGCGACGTGCAGCTCCCCGTGGGCCTCACCGAGGTCTACGTCCCGGCGCTCGGCGAGGACGCGGAGAAGGACCTGCGCACCGAGCCGGTCGACAAGGACGAGCCCTTCGAGCTGGAGTGCGGTCAGGGCCCGGCGGTGTCCGTGGACGGGCAGCTTCTCAACACCCGCGCCGAGGGCACCCTGGGCGACCTCGTCGACCGCCGGCCCGTCGACATCGAGCTGTGCCCCGGCGACGGCGAGTCCGCCGGGCCGGTGCAGTTGGACGCCGGCCGGCACGCGGTCGCCGCCGGCGACGGCGAGGCGCTTGCGGTCACCGACCTGACGCTGACCCGCGGCGAGCCGGCCGCGGCGGCCGAGGGGCGCGAGGTGAAGGCCGCCGACTGGGCGGGCGACGAGCGCTCCGTCACGGTCGGCGAGGGCCAGGACGCGTACCTCACGACGTACGAGAACTACAACGACGGCTGGGAGGCCACGCTCGACGGCGAGAAGCTGGAGCCGGTGCGGCTCGACGGCTGGCAGCAGGGCTTCCTGGTGCCGGCGGACCTCAGCGGCGAGGTGAAGCTGGAGTACAAGCCGGCCGCCTGGTACGACGCGGGCATCTTCGCCGGCATCGCCGCGATCCTGGCGCTGCTGGGGCTGGCGTTCGTCCGCGCCGGTCGGCGCGAGGTGGTCGCCGCCGAGCCCGCGCCGCCGGCGCCGGGCTGGGTGCTGGGCGCGCTGGTGCTGACCGCCGTGGTCGCCGTGGTGGCCGGGCCGTACGCGCTGATCGTGCCGGCGCTGGCGCTGCTGGCGCGGACCCGGTCCGGGCTGCTCGCGCCGCTGGCGCTGGTGGCGATGGCCGGCGCGGGTGTTGCGGCGCTGACCGGCGCGGGCGAGGCTGTCCGCATGGACGAGGGGGCCTTCAGCGGGGTGGCGCAGGCGCTCGCCGTGCTGGCGCTGGCCGCGGCGCTGGTCACCGCGGAGCGGCCGGAGCCGGCCGCCGGGACGGCCGGGTACCACCCGGACACCGACCCGGAGGCGGACACGGCGGCCTTCCCGGCGTACGGCGCGGGTGTGCCCGCGGCGGGTGCGGGTGCGGCCGGTGCCGCGGGCGGTCCGCCGCCCGGGCCCGGCGGGCCGCCCGGACGCACGGCCACCGCGGAGCACGCGGCGCCGGAGCCGGAGTCCGACCGGCCGACGCAGCGGTTCTGGCGCCGGAGGTCCTCCGGTGCGGCGGCGGGCGCCGCCGCGGGGGCCGGCGGGGCCGGTGCCGACCGGACGCCGGCGCTCGGCACCGAGCGGGCCGCCGCGGACGAGCCGCGCGACGCCTTCGTACCCAAGCCGCCGATCCCGCTCAGCGGTTCGGCGGAGGCGGAGGACGACGTGCGGGACACCCCGCCCGCGGACGCACCCCCCGCGGACACCCCGCCGGACGACGGCACGCCCGCCGACCGGCGGGAGGAGAACGGCAGTTAAGTGACGGTGGGCGCCCCGCACCCCGGGGCGCCCGCCGCGAAGGAGAGGCGTAGATGACGGTGACGCAGCCCGCCCGGCCCGCCCCGGTGGCGCCGGGACGGGTCCCGTTCCCCACGGTGGACGAGGTCTCGCTGCACTGCACGGATCCGGTGGAGCCGGAGACCGTGCACATCGAGATCCACTTCCCCGGGCGGTTCGAGCCCGAGCGGCTGCGCACCGCGCTCGCCGAGGCCGGGCGGCGGCACCCGCGGTTCCTCCAGCGCAAGGCCGGCAGCCGCTGGTGGCACCGCCGTTACCGGTGGCAGCTCACCGCCGATGCCGACGTGGACCCGGTGACCTTCCTGGCCGCCGGGCCCGGCGTGCTCGAAGCGGCGCGCGAGCGGACCATGACCGACTGCCCGCCGCTGGACGCCGCGCCGCCGGTGCGTATCGAGGCCGTCGAGACCGAGGACGGCGGCACGGTGCTGATGACGACCGTCAACCACACCGCCATGGACGGCCCTTCGTGTCTGCGGGTGCTGGCCACGGCGGCGGAGGTCTACGCCGGCGGCGCCCCGCAGTCCGCGCCCCCCTCGGGCGGCACGGCCCCCGGCGGTACCGGCGGTGCGGGGACGAGGACGGCCGCCGCCAAGCCGCCGCCCCCTCCCCCGCCCGAGCCCTCCGCCGGGGCCCGCTCCGGCCCGACCCGACCCGCGCGCATCGCCGGCGACACGTCGTCCTCCGCCTCTTCGGGGGCGCCCGGCACCGGCAACGGCATGCTGCTGCTCGACCTGCCCGCGCCGCGCCGCACCTCCTATGGCGCCACCGTCAACGACCAGCTCCTCGTCGCCACCTGCCTGACGGCCGCCCGCTGGAACCGGGCGCACGGCGCCCGCAGCGGCCCGGTGCGCATCACCATGCCCGTCGACAACCGCGCGCGGGAGTCGGCGGAGATGCTGATCGGCAACGGCACCCGGCTGACCGAGGTCGGCTTCGGCCCGGAGGAGCGGGCCGACGCGGAGGCGCTGACCGGCGGCGAGGCGCCGGACCGGGCGGCGGTGGAGCGGCTGCTGCGCGCCACCATGGCCCGTACGCACACGCTGAAGTCCGAGTCGCGCCACCCGCTGGGCCTTTCCGGCGTGCTGCTCACCGCGCCGGTGCTGCCCGTGGGCGTACGCGGCGCGCTGGCCCGTACGCTGCGCCGCGCCGCCGCCCCGCTGATGTCGACGACCCTGCTGTCGAACCTCGGCCGCATCGTCTACCCGCTGGACTTCGGCGCCGCGGGCCGGCCGACCGCCGTCTGGTTCTCCGCCCCCTCCCGCATGCCGCGCGGCCTGGCGATCACCGCCGCCTCCACCGCCGGCCGGTTGCATCTGACGATCCGCTACTCCCGTGCCCTCCTCGACCATGCCGCCGCCGTCCGCATCGGCGAGCTGATGCAGCAGGGCCTCGCGGCCTGCGCGGAGGCCGCGGAAGACGCAGAGGACGCAGGGCACACGGGGCACGCAGGAGCCGCCGGGTGAGCCGGACCGACGCTCCCGCCTCGCTGCGGGAGTTCTACGAGAACCCCGCCGTGCCCGTCGCCTCCGGCGACGCCCGCAGCCGGCGGCAGGCGCGGATGCTCGCGGACGCCCTGGGCCCGTTCCGTACCGGCGAGGCGCCCGCGGTCGTCGTGGACGTCGGGTGCGGCGACGGCTCCGCCGCGGCGGTGGCCGCCGGGGTGCTCGACGGGCGCCGCCCGGGCGGGCAGCGCATCGTGGCCGTCGACTGGTCGCACGACGCCCTTCGCCGCGCCCGGACCCGTACCCGCGACGCGGCCCCCGGCACGCCGGTCCACGTCGTACGCGGCGGGCTGCCGGACGGCGCCGCGCAGCCCGCGGGGCTGCCGCTGGCCGACGGCAGCGCGGACGCCGTGCTCTTCAGCGAGGTCGTGGAGCACCTGGTCGACCCGGACGCCGCGCTGGACGAACTGCGCCGCGTGCTGCGGCCCGGCGGCCATCTGCTGCTCTCCACCCCCAACCTCGCCGCCTGGTACAACCGCGCGCTGCTGCTGGCCGGTGTGCAGCCGGTGTTCTCCGAGGTGAGCCTGCGCGGCATCCACGGCCGCCCCGGCAGCCAGGTCGTCGGACACCTCCGGCTGTATACGGCCCGTGCACTGAGGGGTTTTCTGGCGGCCTCCGGCTTTACCGTGGAGAAGGTGGCCGGCGCGCCGTACCACGACGTGCCCCGGCCGCTGCGGCCGTTCGACCGCGCCGCGTGCCGGGCGCCGTCGCTGGCCTCGATCCTGCTCGTCCACGCCAGGCGGGAGTAGTCGATGTGGTGGGGGGTTGCCGCGGCGCTGCTGGCGAACGTCTTCATAAGCTGCGGCTTCGTGCTGGAGAAGCGGGCGCTGTCCGCGCTGCCGGAGCTGAGCGTGAAGCGGCCGGCGCGCATGGTGCGGGTGCTGGTGTCCAGCCCGCTGTGGCTCGCGGGCTGCCTCAGCCTGGGGCTCGGGTTCGCCGCCCAGTTGCTCTGCTACCGCACGCTGCCGCTGGCCGCCGCGCAGGGGATCCTCGTCTCCGGTCTGGTGCTGCTGATCCTGCTGTCGTCGCGGTTCCTCGGCGAGCGGCTGAGCGCGCGCGAGATGGCGGGGGTGGGCGCGATCCTGCTCTCGCTGGGGATGATCGTGCTGTCCCTGGACAGCGAGGCCGACACGGTCAGCACGTCGGCGCCGGCCGGGCGGTTCCTGCTGATCGCGCTGCCGTCGCTGGCCGCGGGGCTGTGGCTGTACCTGGCGGCGGAGCTGCGCTCCAAGCGGCGGCACCGGATCCCGACCACGGGCATCGCGTACGGCGTCGGGGTGGGCTTCCTGTACGGGGTCAGCTCGCTGACGATCAAGGGCGTCTCGGGTCTGGTGTCGGGCTCGGACCTGCTCGGCACCGCGGGCGACCTGCTGACCTCCCCGTACCCGTACACGCTGCTGTTCACCGGGGCGGCGGGGCTGGTGATGTCGCAGGCGGCGCTCCAGCGCTGCCGGGCCTCGCTGATCGTGCCGGTGTGCACGACGGCCAACTGCCTGCACGCCGTCGCCGCGGGTACGTTCGTCTTCGGCGAGCCGCTGCCGGACGACGCGCCGCGGCTGCTGCTGCGGCTGGGCGGGATCGCGCTGGCGGTCTCGGTGCTGCTGGCGCTGCCGCGCCACGACGAGCCGGCGCCGGAGCCCGCCGCCGGACCCGAGCCCGCCGCCGGACCGGAACCGCCCGAGCGGCAACCCGCCGCCCTGCCGCCCGCCCCCGTACCGACGCCCGACCGTGGAGGACCCGCCTCGTGAACCCCGACGACCCGCTGCTGAAGATCCTCGTCTGCCCGCTCGACAAGGGGCCGCTGACCCTGCTGGAGTCCGGCGACGCGCTGTACAACCCGCGGCTGCGGCGCCGCTACCCGGTGCGCGACGGCATCCCGCAGTTGCTGCCGGCCTCCGGCGAGGCGGTCTCGGACGAGGAGCACGACCGCATCACCGACGGCCTCCAGCCCCAGCCGTAGCCCCCGGCGCGGCCCGCAGCCGCAGCCCCCGGCCGCCGGCGCCGGGCGGCGTGCCTAGTCGTCCGGCCCCCTGCGGATGCGGACGCCCTTGTCCCGCAGCCACGGCTCCGGGTCGATCGCCGAGCCGAAGCGCGGTGTCTGACGTACCTCGAAGTGCAGGTGCGGGCCCGTGGAGTTGCCGGTGGAGCCGGCGAGGCCGAGGGGCTGGCCGGGGAAGACGCGCTCGCCGGGGCGGGCGCGGATCTCGAAGAGGTGGGCGTAGAAGGTGTAGTAGCCGTTGTCGTGCCGGACGGTGACGGAGTTGCCGAAGGCGCCGTCGCAGCCGATCGCGTGCACCACGCCGTAGCCGACGCTGCCCACGGGCTTGCCCTCGTCTACGGCGAAGTCCAGGCCGGTGTGGCGGGAGGACCACCTGCGGCCGGCCTGGTCGAAGCGCGAGGAGATGAAGTGCCGGCCCACCGGCGCCGTCCACGCGCGGCCCGCCAGCGGCTTGCCGTCGGCGCTCAGCGTCACCGCCCGGGAGCGCTCGGCGCGCGGGCAGTCGGAGCCGCGCGCGCGGGCGGCCCGCGCGGTCTCCAGCCGCTCCAGCCGGCTCTGCGCGCGCTTCAGCTTCTCCTCGACGAGCCGCTTGACCCGCGCCTGCGTGCGCAGTTCGGCGCGCAGGTCGGCGAGCGCGACGGCCTGCCGCTCCCGCTCGGCCGCGAGCCGCCGCTCGGCCTGCCCGGCGCGGTGGTAGCGGCCGGCCGCGGCCTGCTCGCCCTTGTCGAGGAGGAAGACCCTGTCGAGGAGGTCCTCGGGGGAGCGTGCGGCCAGGCCGGCGGTGGGGCCGAGGCCGGCGGACCGGTACTGGCGGGCGGCGAGCTGCCCGATCCGGCCGCGCAGCACGACGAGCCTGCGGTGCTGGGCGCGTACGGCCCGCTGGAGCTTGGCGATCTTCGCGCGCTGCGCGGCGGACGCCCGGCGGGCGGCCTCGTAGCGCTCGGTGGCCGCGGCGGCGTCCCGGAACAGCCGGTCGACGGTGCCGCGCACGGCCCGTACCCCGGCCTTGCCGTCCATGCCCGGGTCGGGCCGGGGCCAGGCGTGCGGGACGGCGGCGGCGGGGACGGCGAGGGCGACACACAGGGCCGCGGTCGCTCCCGTTTGTGTGATAATTCGTCGCATCGGTCGAAATTAACGACGGAAGCGCGCGCCCTGCCGAACGAAACGCGGGTTGTCGGTGTATATCGCCCGTCCGGCGCAGCGGGCCGCGGCCCCCGCTCCCCCGGCCGCGGTACGCCGCACCCCGCCGGCCGGGAGCGCCGGCGGGCGGGGTGCGGGTCAGGCTACGGCTTTCCCGTACGGCGGGCGGGCCCTACTTCACCGAGCCGGCCGTCAGACCCGAGACGACGTGCCGCTCGATGAAGGCGAAGAGCACGACGACCGGGAGGATGGCGACGACCGAGGCCGCGAAGAGGTAGTTCCATTCGACGGTGTAGTTGCCGATGAAGTTGTTGATGCCGACGGTCAGCGGCTGCTTCTCCGGCTCGGTCATCAGCGTCAGGCCCATCACGAACTCGTTCCACGTCGAGATGAACGTGAAGATGAGCGCCGTGACCACGCCCGGCATCGCCAGCGGCAGCGTCACCCGGAACAGCGCGCCGAACCGCCCGGTGCCGTCGACCATCGCCGCCTCCTCCAGCTCCGCCGGGATGGAGGAGATGTAGGCGGTGAGGATCCAGACCGCGAAGGCGAGGTTGAACGCGCCGTTGGCCAGGATCAGCGTCCAGGTGGAGTTCAGCATGTCGAGCTGGTGGAACTGGCGGTACAGGCCGATGAGCAGCGCGGTGGGCTGGAACATCTGGGTGACCAGCACCAGCAGCAGGAACGCCTTGCGACCGCGGTAGCGCACCCGCGCCGTGTAGTACGCGGCCGGCAGCGACACCAGCAGCACGAGCAGCGTGGCGCCGCCCGCGATGAGCAGGGTGACCTGGAGGTTGTCGGCGAGCGTGGACTGCTTCCAGGCGTCGGCGAAGTTCTTCCACTCGAAGGACGAGGGCAGGTACGTACGGTCGCGCAGCTCGTTCGCGGGCCGCAGCGCCGTGATGATCATCTCCAGGTACGGCGCGATGAAGATGACCGCCAGCATCCAGGCGCTCGCGGCGGTGACGAGGGTGCGCGGGCCGAACCTGCGCGGCTTGGCGGCGCCCTTGCCGCCCTTGCCCGACTTGCCGCCCTTGCCCCCCTTGTCTTCGGGGTCCTTGGCGACGGCGTCACCGGGTGTGCCTGAGGGCGCGGAGACCTTCATGCGTCCTCCTTGTTCCAGCGGCTGACCTTGAGGAAGATCAGCACGAGTACGACGACCATCGCGAAGTTGACCACGGACATCGCGGCGGACTCCCCGATGTCGGTGTCCTTCAACTGGTACATGAACACCGTGGTCGTGGCGGTGTCGCTGCCGGGCCCGCCCTTGGTCATGGCCCAGATGACCGGGAACGAGTTGAAGACGTTGATCAGGTTGATGACGAAGCCGACGAGGAACGCCGGCCGCAGCAGCGGCACGGTCACCCGCCAGTAGGTCTGGCGCGAGTTGGCGCCGTCGATACGGGCGGCCTCGTACACCTCCTGCGGGATGGTCTGCAACCCGGCGAGCAGCGTGTACGTGGTGAACGGCAGCGAGACGAAGACCGCGACGAACATCATCCACGGCCAGGCGGTCGCGGGATCGCCCAGCCAGTCCTTCGGCCCGTCGATCAGACCGATGTCGGCCATCAGGGTGTTGAGCACACCGGCGGTCTGGTCGAGCATCCAGCGGAAGCCGATGGCGGTCATCAGCACCGAGGCCGCCCACGGCGCGATGAGCGCCCAGCGGGTGACGGTGCGGCCCGGGAACGGCTTGTTGAACAACTGGGCGAGGCCCAGCGAGAGCAGCATGGTGACGCCGACGACGGCGACGGTCCATACCACTGTCATCGTCAGCACGCTGCCGAAGCCGGACTCGTCGAAGAGCTGGCGGTACTTCTCGGTGCCGGCCGAGCCGCGGACGAAACCGCTGATGCTGACGTTGAGGAACGAGGTGCGGATCAGTTCGTAGATGGGCCACAGGACCACCACGACGATCAGCAGGACGGCGGGGGCAATCCAGGGCAGCGGGCCGAGCCGGGCGAGGCCGCCGCGACGGCTGCGCTGCGGCCCGACCTTCCGCCCGCCGGGCCCGGGGCCGGTACCGGCCGCGGGCTCCTTGACCGTGACGGGCACGGGGGACTCCTTGCGGGTACGGCGGTTGAGGGGACCGCGCTTGGGCTACTTGGGCGCGGCGGCGCGTCGTGCGCGCGCCGCGCGAGGGCACGGGATGCCGGGGCGACGGTGCCGGGGCGGGCCGCCGCGCGCTGCGGCGCGGCGGCCCGGCCCGGAGGGGTCACCGGGGCGGGTCAGAACCCGTGCCGGGTCACTCGCCCATGTCGGCGGCGGTGTCCTCGGCCTTCTGCTGGAGCTCGCCGAGCACCTTGCCCGGGTCGTCGGACGCGGCCTTGCCGCCCGACTTCTTGATCTCGGCGGAGACGACGTCCCAGCTCGTGTTGCCCAGCGGGTAGAACTCGGCGGACGGCAGCACCTCGAAGAAGGGCTCCAGGTCCTTGTGCTTGCCGTTCGTCTGCATCTCCTCAAGGGTGTCCGTGGTCACCGGCATGAGGTTGTACATCTCGTCGAACTTCAGCGTGTTCTCCTTGGAGTACGCGAAGTCCAGGAACTTCTTGATCTCTTCCTGCTTGCCGCCGTCCTTGAACGCCATCATCCAGTCGGCGACGCCGAGGGTGGAGTCCAGCGGGCCGTCCTTGCCGGGGATCGGCGCCACGTCGTAGTCGACGCCGCCGTCCTTGGCCATCTGGATCAGCGTCGGGTGGCCGTTGAGCATGCCCACCTTGCCGGCGGCGAAGTCGGCGAAGGCCGTCTTGCGGTCGGTGGTGGCGGGGTTCTGGTAGGTGAGACCCGGGTCGACCAGGTTCTCCTTCAGCCAGTCGAAGGTCTCGACGTTCTGGTCGCTGTCGAGGGTGTAGTTGCCCTCGGCGTCGGTGTAGCCGCCGCCGTTGCCCAGCTCCCACATCATCGTCTCGCCCTGGGTCTCCTCCGGGCCCAGCGGCAGCGCGTAGGGGATCTCGGCGGCCTTCTCGTCCTTGATCTTACTAGCCGCGGCGGCGACGTCGTCCCAGCTCTGCGGGACCTCCACGCCGGCCTTGTCGAGGACTTCCTTGTTGTAGAACATCAGCCGCGCCGAGGAGACGAACGGGATGCCGTACTGGGTGCCGTCGACCTCGCCCGCCTTGGCGAAGGACTCGATGAGGTTCGACTTCGTCTTGGGCGAGAGCACCTCGTCGGCCTCGTACAGCAGGTCGTCGGCGACCTTGTCCGCGTAACCGCCGGTCTGGAGGATGTCCGGGACGTTCCCGCCCTGGATCATCGTCTTGACCTTGCTGTCGATGTCGTTCCAGTTGATGACCTGGACGTCGACCTTGATGTCCTTGTTCTTCGCCTCGAAGCCCTTGACGACGTCGTCCCAGTAGATCTTGGACGCGTTCGACGCCTTGTCGCCGTAGTCGGCCGCAACCAGCTTGATGGTGGTCGTGCCGTCGGAGCTGCCCCCGTCGTCACCACATGCCGCAAGCCCCAGTACCAGCGCAGAGGCCGCTGCGCCGGCACTGATCAACCGTACTGTCCTCACTGTTGAACCCCTTTGTCCTCGGCGCTGGTTTACGGCCAGATGAAGATCATCCAGCGTGCGCTGGGCGTCAGCCTACCGACGGGCGCCTCTCGCGAACAGGTCTAGGCCACTGCCGTGACCTGCCTGCAATCAGGCGCTTCCGGCTGCTTCCGTTTGGCTTCCGGCGGTCACTTTGAGTAGTCACCCGTACGGGCCTCTCGGCCGTGTTCGGGGGCCGGTCGGCCCTTAGCGTTGATCGCGTGGCGCAGGCAGGGTGGCCACCGCCATCCCGTCCCCCACCGCCGCAGAGCGCGAGAGATCCGAGGTAGCCGTGGCCGGAACCGACGGTGCCGCCACCGACCTGCTGTCGCGTACGGGCCGCTGGTTCACCCGCGGCGCGGTCTCGCCGGACCTACGTACGGTGACGAAAACGGGCGGCAGAGCGGGCGACGTCTTCTACCGCGACCGGTGGAGCCACGACAAGGTGGTCCGCTCCACGCACGGTGTGAACTGCACCGGCTCGTGCCGCTGGAAGGTCTACGTCAAGGACGGGATCATCACCTGGGAGACCCAGGAGACCGACCGCCCGGGCCGGTCGGGCCCGACCGGCCCGGGCGGATGAGAACGGCGGGCCGGGCCAGGGGATGAACCGGCCCGCCGGGTCCGGGCCGCCGGCGGTGCAGGGGTGCCCCACGGGGGTCCGGGGCGAAGCCCCCGGAGAACCCCTCCCCCGGCGGAGGCGTTCAGCGGTGCAGGGACGCCCCCACGTCGTACAGGTGGTGGATCACGTCGTGCACGAAGTAGCGCGCGATCGTGTCGACCGTGAACTCCGCGCCGTCGCTGCGGAACCCCGTCCGCCGCCACTGCCCCTCGCCGACCTCGTCCAGGTGCTCGGCGACCGTCTCGCCCCAGGCGGACAGCTCGGCGGCGACCTGGAGCGGGTCCTGCTCGCCGTAGCGGGCCTCGATCGCGGTCTCGTCCTGCGGCCAGTCGGGGAAGTGCGGGCCGTCCTCGGTGAGCATCAGGTGCAGCCGCTCGTCGTAGAGCCGGAAGACGTCGCGGACGTGGCAGGCGTACTCCAGCGCCGACCACACGTCGGGCCGGGGCCGCGCGCGCAGCCGCGCCGGCTCGTCGGCCAGGACCTGCACCCAGCGCACGGCGCACTTGCGCACCAGCGCGGGGACGTCCGGCGCGCGGGTCTCGGCCGCCGCGAAGCCGCACTCGGGGCAGGGGCGCTCCAGGACCCAGGTCCAGTCCTTGGTGTCCGGTGTGATCATGCCTGCCAGTCTCCCCGCGGAGGACTGTGCAGCACCAGCGAGAATTCGTTCAATGGACCGGTAAGCGCTGCTTAATCGACGGTCCGCCGTCGGAGGAGCCTTCGCCCGACTGACCGTTCCGGCTGGCGGAGTGGCCGCGGAGGTACTCAACTGGTCACAGGACGGCCTGGCCGGCCCTTCCCGGAGCGCGTCGACTCGCGTGGAGAAGGGTGGCGAAGAAGGGTGCGGAGCGTGCCGGCCCCTGCCGGACGAAGTGGCACTTACCTCGCAACGGGAGCCGCGCAGCTCCCGCAAGGAGCCTGATGAACAGGGACACTCTCGTGGAAGCGGTCGCGGGCAAGACGGCGGAGACCGGTGCCGGGTTGGCTCCCGACGAGGTGGGGCGGGTGATCGACGCGCTCTTCGGCACGGTGGAACGCCCGGGGGCGATCGCCGAAGGTCTCCGGCACGGCGAGACGGTCACGGTGATCGGCTTCGGCGCCTTTCACCTCGACGACGGTTCCCGCCCCGCTCTGCGACCGGGACAAGCGCTCAGCGAATTCGTCAACGGCACCGTTCGCTGACGGCAGCGGCACCCGGAAGACCGCGGTGCCCGCCCGGTCGCAACCGGCGGGTCCGGTCAGGGCTGATCGCGCGCCTGGTCCGCGGCCTGCCCGGCGGCGCCGCTCTCGGTCGTGGCACCGCGGGTGCTCAGCTCACCGCCGCTGGACTCCAGGTGTGCGCGCACGAACCACTGGAACAGCTCCAGGCCGCGCAGTTGCTCGATCAGCATGTCCTGCGTGACCGGATCGGAGGTCTCCGTAGCCTGCATGCACTCGCGGTGGTCCTCGATGACGGCCGTGTAGACGAGATCCAGGGCACCCAGGTGCGCGATGGCTTCGGCACGGCCGATCGAGTAGTCGCTCCAGGAGCGCGCGTCGACCAGCGCGCCGGGGGTCCCGGTCGGCTCGCCGCCCAGGGTGGAGATCCGTTCGGCGATGTCGTCGGTCATGGAACGGACCTTGTCGACCTGCGGGTCGAGCATCTCGTGGACGGCGATGAAATGCGGTCCGACGACGTTCCAGTGCACGTGCTTCAAGGTCAGATGGAGGTCGTTGAGGGCGTGCAGCCGCATCTGGAGCATGCCGATGATGCGGCTGCTGTCCTGCGAACTCATTCCCGGAACGGTGTACGACAGGCGGGAGCTGGGTGACGGCACGGTGCTGCTCCTCGGATGGTCATGTGCGGTGATGAACACAAGAGCAGACCCTTGGGCGATTCGTCGCACGGCCGCGCCCGACGTGCCCTGCTCCTCACCGGAGTGGAGCACGGGCGGCTTCGGGTCCTGCCGCCGTGGACCCCGCCGCACGCCGTCCGGCGACCTGGCCCGGCCGCCGCCCGGCCGTCAGCGGATGCGGGCCACGGGTACCTGGAGGAGCCTGGAGACATGACCGAACCCCGCGTGCCTCCCGAGGAGACTCCGCCGGCCGAAGGCTCGACGGCCGAGGCCCACGAGGAACGCGCGGACGGAGGGCCGTGGGACCACCCCGGCATCTGGCTGGGGCTCATCGTCCTGGGCGCCGTGCTCTTCGCCGGCTTCTTCCTCGCCCGCGTCATCTCCGCGCACACCTAGTGGACGCGCGATCCGGCCGTTCGCGGTGCGGGCGGCGCGGGAGCGCCGGGCGCGCCGGGCGCGCCGGTCACCGCCCGGTGCGGTGCGCGGGCGCCGCGCTCACGGCGGCGGGCCCGTCGAGCCGCGCGGGGTCAGGGCCGGCGTCGGCACCTGACGGGACTCGGCCTCCCCGGTGGTCATGAGGGCGAACAGCGCCCGCGCCACCTCGGCGCCGAAGCCGTGCACGTCGTGGCTCATTGCGGAGAGCGTGGGGTGGGTGAGCCGGCACAACTGGGAGTCGTCCCAGGCGAGCAGCGAGAGGTCCGCGGGCACCGACAGGCCCATCTCGGAGGCCACCGACAGCCCGGCGACGGCCATGATGTCGTTGTCGTAGAGGATCGCCGTGGGCCGCTCCGCCGAGGCCAGCAGGGTACGGGTGGCGCGCCCGCCGTCCTCGCCGGAGAACCCGGTGGGCGTCTGCCGGCCCGCGTCGAGGCCGAGTTCGCGGACGGTGGCCGCGAAGGCCGCGTTGCGGATCGCGCTGTGGCCCAGCTCCGCCGCACCCCCGACGTGCGCGATGCGCCGGTGGCCGAGGGCGGCCAGATAGCGCACCGCCTCGGCGACGGCGGTGGCGTCGTCCGTCCACAGCGACGGGAAGCCGCCGGTCAGCGAGGGGTGGCCGACGGCGATCACCGGCATGCCGAGCGCGCGGACCGCCGGCAGCCGCGGGTCGTCGGTGAGGAAGTCCACCAGGATCGACCCGGCGACCTGCTTCGACTTCCACCACCGCTCCTGCTGCGCCACCTCCTCGTCCAGGTCGCGGACCAGCCGCAGCAGCAGCGAGCACGACTGCTCGGCGAGCACGCTCTCGATGCCGGAGACGAACTCCATGTAGAACGGCTCCAGTCCGAGCAGCCGGGCCGGGCGGCAGATGGCCAGGCCCACGGCGTCTACGCGGGAGCTGGACAGCGAGCGGGCGGCGAGGTTCGGCGCCCAGCCCAGCTCGCGGGCGGCGGCGAAGATACGGTCGCGGGTGGCGTCGGCCAGGCCCGGGCGGTTGTTGAAGGCCAGCGAGACGGCGCCCTTGGAGACGCCGGCACGGGCGGCGACGTCCTTGATCGTCACCTTGGCCGGCGGACCGCCGCTCACGCGGGCTCCACGCAGAAGAGCGCGGCGCGCACGGCGGCGACGGCGGGATCGTCGTCGCCGGAAGCCCCGGACGCCTCGGAAGCCCCGGAAGCGCCGGGCGCGCCGGACGCTCCGGGCGGTCCCGGCGCCGGTGCCGCGGGCGCGGGCCAGCCGCGGACGGCGATCGTCGCGCGCTCGCCGGGCAGCAGCGTCAGCAGCCCCTGGTCGGCGGTGGCGGCCGGGTCGAGCCGGTCGGGCTGGAGCAGCAGGTCTCGTACGAAGGTGTGGGCGGTGACCACGACGTCGACCCTATCCGGCTCCGCCGCCCCGGCGCGTACCACCGCCACGCCGAACTCCGGCCGCGGGTACGCGAAGTCCTTGTCCCGCACCGGGAAGTGCAGCGCCCGCAGCCCGTCCGCCTCGGCGACCAGCAGCTCCTTCGCGGACGCCGCGGACGGCACCAGCCCGGCCGGCACCGGTACCTCGGCGACGGCCCGGGCCCCGGCCGTGAAGGGGACCCGCGCCTCGGCGACCACGCCCCCGTCCACCGCCGTGCGGCGCAGCACCAGGGTGCCTGACCAGGGCCCGGCGCCCTGGTTGACGACGGCCACCGCCAGGCCGCCGGCCGGCCCGCCCCCCTCGCGTACGGTCAGCAGCCGGTCGGCGTAGAGCCGGCGCAGCTCGTGGTAGAGCGGCTTGAGGCGGCCGTCGCCGTCGATGGCGGACCAGGAGGTGACCGGCCAGCAGTCGTTGAGCTGCCAGACGACGGTGCCCGCGCACACCGGCCAGTGCGACCGCCAGTGCTCGATGCCGGCGGCGATCGCGCGGGCCTGGTTGACCTGCATGAGGTAGTGCCAGCGGGCGAAGTCGGCGGTGCCGTCGGGGACGGCGAAGTGGCGGGCGAGGCCGCGCTCCAGCTTGCCGTTGCCGTCGTCGGCCTTCTGGTGGTGGAGCATGGCGGGCGAGGTGGCGGCGAGCTGCGGGCCGTCGCCCAGCGCGAGGCGCAGGGTGGCCCAGGCGGGCGGCGCCTGCCAGCCGAACTCGGCGACGAAGCGCGGGACGGCGGCGTGGTAGTCGGTGTAGTCGGCGCGGTTCCACACCTCCCAGTCGTGGTGGTTGCCGTGCGCCGGGTCGTTGGGGTGGTGCGCCCAGGAGCCGGACCAGGGGCTGCCCGGCCAGTACGGGCGGGTGGGGTCCAGTTCGGCGACGACGCGGGGCAGCACGCCGAGGTAGTAGCCCTCGCCCCAGGAGTCGCCGGCGAGCGCGTCCTCCCAGTCCCAGTCGCGAAAGCCCCACAGGTTCTCGTTGTTGCCGCACCACAGGACCAGCGAGGGGTGCGGCATGAGGCGGACGACGTTGTCGCGGGCCTCGGCCTCGACCTCGCCGCGCAGCGGCTGGTCCTCGGGGTAGGCGGCGCAGGCGAAGGGGAAGTCCTGCCAGACCATGAGGCCGAGTTCGTCGCAGGCGTCGTAGAAGTCTTCGCTCTCGTAGATGCCGCCGCCCCAGACGCGTACGAGGTCGACGCCCGCGTCCGCCGCCTGCCGCAGCCGCTCGCGGTAGCGGGCGGGGGTGAGGCGGGCGGGCAGGGCGTCGTCGGGGATCCAGTTGACGCCGCGGGCGAAGAGGGGTTCGCCGTTGACGACGAGGGTGAAGCGGGAGCCGTGCGCGTCGGCTCCGGTGTCGAGGTGGACGGTGCGGAAGCCGACGCGGCGGGTCCAGGAGTCGAGGAGCGGGCCTTCGGCGGTGGCGCCGTCGTGGAGGGTGACCTCCAGCGCGTAGAGCGGCTGGCCGCCGTAGCCGCGGGGCCACCACAGCTCGGGCCGGTCGAGGGCGAGTTCGACGGTGGCGTCCGCGCCGTCGAGCACCGCCGTCGCCTCGGCACCGCCGACGCGGGCGCGGACGGTGAGCGGGCGGTGCGCGCCCGCGGCGGTGCGTTCGGCGTCGAGGCGCACCTCGACGCGGCCGGTGCCGTCGGCGTCGACCGTCACCAGCGGGCGCACCCGGGCCAGCCGCGCGGTGCTCCAGCGCTCCAGCCTGGCGGGGCGCCAGATGCCGGCGGTGACCAGCGTGGGGCCCCAGTCCCAGCCGAAGGAGCAGGCCATCTTGCGGATGAACGGGAAGGGGTGGGGATACGCGTTGGGGCGGTCGCCGGTGCGCGCGCGTACCGCCTCGGCCTCGGCGTAGGCGGAGGTGAAGGCCACGGCGAGCGGGCCGGAGTGGCCGGTGACGTCGAAGCGGTAGCCGCGGTGCATGTTGCGGACGGCGCCGAGCGGTTCACCGCCGAGCCGGAGCGCGGCGGCGGTGTCGAGGCCGTCGAAGACGAGGTCGGTGCGCTCGTGCGGCCCGTCGTAGGGCGCGATCTGTGTCTCGTACGTCCAGTCCCGGCGGCCGACCCAGGCGACGTCGGTCTCGTTCGTGCCGAGGTACGGGTCGGGGATGACGCCGGCGGCGAGCAGGTCCGTGTGGACGCAGCCCGGCACCCGCGCGGGCAGCCGGTCCCTGCCGTGCCACAGGGTCCAGCCCTCGGTGAGCGGGATGACGTCCTTCATGGGTGCTCCAATCTCGGGTCTCGCCCAACGTAGCCGCCCCTCCCTACCCTGTCCATAAACCGGTCAAGTTCTTTCTCCGTCGAAGAGGTTGACGTCACCGCCGGGCTGGGGGATGGTTCCTCGTCAAGAAACGGGGCCTTCACTCAACCGGTTTAGCACCACAGGCCGGGCTCAGCGAACGGAGATGGTGACGATGAAGGGAAGGGCGCTTGCCGGTGCGCTGCTGGCCGCCGCGCTCGCGACGACGGCCGGCTGCACGGGCAGCGGGGCCTCGTCGGAGAAGCAGGAGGCGAAGGCGGCCGGCGACCCGGAGAAGGTCTCCGGCACGATCGAGGTCATCACGCACCGCACCGACCTCGTCGAGAACGGCACGATGGACGCGTACGCGGCCGAGTTCCGCAAGACGTACCCGAACGTCGAGATCGAGTTCGACGGGGTCACCGACTACGAGGGCGAAGTCAAGACCCGGATGAACTCGGACGACTACGGCGACGTCCTGATGATCCCGGGCCGGGTGAAGAAGAACGACTACCCGCGGTTCTTCGCCTCGCTGGGCAGCCGGGCGCAGCGCGCCGAGAAGTTCCGCTTCACCGACTACTCCACGGTCGACGGCGAGGTCTACGGGGTCAGCATCTACGGCAGCATCCCCGGCTTCGTCTACAACAAGCGCGTCTGGGAGCAGGCCGGCGTCACCGAATGGCCCACCACCCCGGCGGAGTTCCTCGACGACCTCAAGGCCGTCAAGGAGCAGACCGACGCCGTCCCGTACTACACCAACTTCAAGGACGGCTGGCCGCTGTCCCAGTGGTGGCCCGCGCACTCCTCCGCGAGCTGCGACGAGCGCGCGGACGTCGAGGTGGTCGAGGGCGACCCCTTCGCCGAGGGCGGCACCGTACGGACCGTGGACACCCTGCTGTACGACATCGTGGACCGGGGCCTGGCCGAGAAGGACCCGACCACCACCAACTGGGAGGGCTCCAAGCCGCAGCTCGCCAAGGGCGAGATCGCCACGATGTTCCTCGGCTCCTGGGCCGTCGTCCAGATGCGCGACGCCGCCGAGCAGGCCGGGAAGAACCCGGACGACATCGGCTTCATGCCCTTCCCGCTCCAGGTCGACGGGAAGTTCTGCGCCGGCCTCTCCCCCGACTACCAGCAGGCCGTGAGCATCCACTCCGAGCACAAGGAGGCCGCGCGCGCCTGGGTCGACTGGTTCGCGGAGAAGTCCGGCTACCCCGAGGACAACATGAACGTCTCCACCCTGCGCGACGCCCCGCTGCCCGACGTGCTCGCCGCGTACGAGGAGCAGGACGTCCAACTGCTGGAGCTGGACCAGTCGAAGGGCGCGGAGCTGAAGGAGCTGGACGACGCCTCGGAGGTCGGCATCGACGACCCGGACTACCTCCAGGACCTGGTCGACATCGCCCGCGGCGCCCGGGACGGCAGCGCCGACGACCTCTTCGCGGACCTCTCCGAGCGCTGGACGGGCACCGCCGAGGAACTGGGGTACCGGTGACCGCACGCAGGCGCCGGCCGCGGGGCGGTGCGGTGCCGTGGCTGTTCCTCGCCGCCCCGCTGGCGCTGCTGATCACGTTCACGTACGCGCCGGTCGCCAACATGGTCGCGTACAGCTTCACCGACTGGGACGGGCTGAGCCCGGAGCTGAACTACGTCGGCACGGAGAACTACTCCGACCTCTTCACCCGCTCCGAGCTGTTCGAGGTCTTCTTCGTCAGCGGCTACTACCTCGCCGCCTCGGCCGTGCAGATCGCGCTGGCGCTGTACTTCGCGACGGTGCTCAGCTTCCGGGTCCGCTTCCGCAACTTCCTCAAGGGCATCCTGTTCTTCCCGTACCTGGTCAACGGCGTCGCCATCGGCTTCGTCTTCCTCTACTTCTTCCAGGACGGCGGCACGCTCGACTCCCTGGTCGGCCTCTTCGGCGACGAGCCCGACCGCGCCTGGCTCGGCGACTCCACCTCCGCCAACCTCTCGCTCGCCGGGGTGTCCGTCTGGCGCTTCATGGGCCTGAACTTCGTGCTGTTCCTCGGCGCCATCCAGTCCATCCCGGGCGAGTTGTACGAGGCCGCGGAGCTGGACGGCGCCAACCGCTGGCAGCAGTTCCGGCACCTCATCGCGCCGGGCATCCGGCCGGTGATCAGCCTCAGCGTGATCCTGGCGGTCTCCGGCTCGCTGGCGGTCTTCGAGATCCCGTACGTCATGACGGGCGGCGCGACCGGCACCGAGACGTTCGTGATCCAGACGGTCGACCTCGCGTTCACCTTCAACAAGACCGGGCTTGCCTCGGCCGCGGCCGTGGTGCTGCTGCTGATCGTGCTCGCCGTTACCTGGGTGCAGCGGATGCTCGTACCGGACGAGAAGGCGGGGGAGCTGGTATGAAGTCGGCCGTCGTCTCCCGCACGCTGACGTACCTGTCGCTGGCCGTGGCCGCCGTGGTCGTGGTGCTGCCGCTGCTGGTGGTCCTGCTCACCTCGCTGAAGACCCCGGAGGAGATGGCCGGCGACGGCGGGGCGCTCTCCCTGCCCGGCAACCCGTTCAACCTCGACAACTACGCGACCGCCTTCGAGGACGGCCGGATGCTGTCGGCGTTCGCCAACACCGCGGTCATCCTGGTCTTCGCGATCGCCGGCACGGTGCTCATCGGCTCGATGACGGCGTACGCGATCGACCGCTTCCGGTTCCGCTTCCGGAAGCTGGTGGTGGGGCTCTTCCTGGTCGCGGCGATGGTGCCCGGGGTGACCACGCAGGTGGCGACGTTCCAGATCGTCGACAGCTTCGGGATGGTCAACAGCCGGATGGCGCCCATCGTGCTCTACATGGGCACGGACATCGTCTCGATCTACATCTTCCTCCAGTTCATCCGCTCCATACCGGTCTCGCTCGACGAGTCGGCGCGGCTGGAGGGCGCGAACTCCTTCACGATCTACCGGAAGATCATCTTCCCGCTGCTCAAACCGGCGATCGCGACGGTGGTCATCGTCAAGGGCGTGACCGTCTACAACGACTTCTACATCCCGTTCCTCTACATGCCCTCCGACGACCTCGGGACCATGTCCACCGCGCTGTTCCGCTTCAAGGGCCCCTACGGGGCGCACTGGGAGACGATCTCGGCCGGCACGATCCTGGTCATCCTGCCGACCCTCGCCGTTTTCCTGTTCCTCCAGCGCTACATCTACAACGGGTTCATGAGGGGGGCGACGAAGTGAGCTGAGCCCCTCCGATGAGTTCGGGCGGCGCGGGCGGTCCACAGAAACGACGGCAGCACGGCCTTGCGGACGGAACCTGACCGCAACGCTTCGTACCGTCGGGGGACAGGCTCGATCCACCGGAGGGGACATGAACGGCATGAACGGCCTCGCGACAGCACTGGTGCTGGCCATCGCCTCCGCCGCCGCGTACGCGGGGGCCGCCGTGCTCCAGGAGCGGGTCGCGGGGGCGGGCCGGGAGGCCGACGCGGGCGTCTGGGCGGCGCTCACGCGCGGCTCGTGGTGGCTGTCGGTCGGTCTCAACGTCACCGGCGCCGCGCTGCACGTACTGGCCCTGCGGTACGGGCCGCTGACCCTGATACAGCCGCTGGGCGCCCTCACGCTGGTCCTCGCGCTGCCGCTCCAGGCCGCGCTGCGCGGCGCGGACGGCGCCGGGCGGCGGCGGGTCGGCGCGGCGCGGTGGCGGGGCGCGGCGCTGACGATGGCCGGCCTGGCGGGCGTGCTGGTACTGGTCCGCGGCGGCGGGCACATCGAGGTGCTCACCCCGGCGCAGGTGCTCGGCACGGTCGCGGCCACCGCGGCGGCGCTGGTCGCGCTCGGCGCGGCGGCGCGCGGCGCCGGGCCGCGGGCGGGCGGCATCGTGTACGCCACGGCCGCCGGGATCGCCTTCGGCGCCGGCTCGGTGCTGACCCAGACGGTCGCGGTACGGCCCGGCCTCGACGCCTTCACGGTGCTGACCGGGCTGGCGGTGGCGGCGCTGGCCCCGGCCGGGCTGATGCTCTCGCAGGCCGCCTACCGCGGCGGCCTCGGCGCCCCGCTGGCCACGGCGACCCTGGTCAACCCGGCGGTGTCCGCGGCGGTCGGCCTCACGCTGCTCGGCGAGCGCCTGAGCGGCGGCGCGCTGGGCCTGGCGGTGGCCCTGGCAGCCACAGCCCTGGCCACCCGAGGCGTCCTCCTCCTCTCCCGCCCGGACACACCGACGGCTACGACCGCGGCGGGAGGCACGGCGCCGGACCAACACGCGGCGGCGACCCCGACGGCGGCGGGAGCCTCGACGGCGGGACAACTCACGGCCCCAACCCCGGCGGTGGCGGGAACCGCGGCGGCGGCCACGGGCCTCGCGGCGGGGTCGGAGGCGCGGGAGCCGGCAGGCAACGCGGCGGACCGGGGCCCCCGTTGGGCCCCGTGCCCCGCGCCGCGTCCTGCCGAGACCTTCGACCTGGCCCGCTGACCGCCCGGCGGCGCCGCCCTCCGGCGCCCGCCCCGCTCAACCACCGCCGCGGCGGAGCCAGCCCAGGGGGCCGCCCCCGACCCGGCCCCGGCCCCGGCCCCCGCACCCGCACCGGCACCCGCACCCGCACCCGCACCCGCACCCGCGCCGAACACCGGCCACCCCCGGCCGTACACGCAGCCGACCGGACGCTCCGCACCGCCCCGGCCACGGCCTCCGCCCCGCCGCCCCGGCGGCAAAGCGGTCCGGCCCTGGCAGTTGCTCCGGCCTCCTCCGCAGCACCGGCCCGGCACCCGGTACTCCCCCGCCGGCCGGCCGCAGGTCTCTAGTCGTCCGCCACCAGCACGATCTTGCCGCGCAAGTGGCCCTCCTCGCTCGCGCGGTGCGCGTCCGACGCCTCCGCCAGCGGCAGCGCCCGCCAGACCGGCATGTGCAGGCGCCCGTCGCGGTACAGCGCCAACGCCCGTTCGATCCCCGCCACATGCTGGTCCTCGCCGTCCGCGAGCCGGGAGAACCCCACACCGGCGGCCCGCGCGCCCGCCGCGTCCGCGATCGTCAGGACCCGCGACGGGCCGCCCGCCAGCTCCACCGACTCGGGCAGCACGCCGCGGCCCGCGGCGTCCAGCACCGCGTCCACGCCCGGCGTCAGCTCCCGTACCCGCGCGCCCACGCCCTCCCCGTACGCGACCGGCTCCGCGCCCAGCGAGCGCAGGTAGTCGTGGTTGCCGGGGCTCGCGGTGCCGATGACCCGTACCCCCGCCGAGACCGCGAACTGCACCGCCAGGCTGCCCACTCCGCCCGCGGCGCCGTGCACCAGCAGCGTGTCGTCCTTGGCCACCCGCAGCGCCGACAGCGTGCGGTACGCGGTCTCCGCCGCCACCGGCAGCCCGCCCGCCAGCTCCCACGGCAGCCCCGGCGGCTTGGCGACCAGCCGGTCCGCGCGGGCCAGCGTCTGCACCGCGTACCCCGCGGTCACCGGCCCGAGCACCTCGTCGCCCACCCGCCACGACCCCGCGTCCGCGCCGGCGGACTCGACGACGCCCGCCGCCTCCATCCCCGGGACGTACGGGAACTCCAGCGGCCGGAAGGCCGCCATCCGCCCGCCGCGCAGCTTGCAGTCCAGCGGGTTGACGCCCGCGCACCGGACGCGGATGCGTACCTCGCCGGCGGCCGGCTCCGGCACCTCGACGTCGAGGCGGCGCAGCACCTCGGGGCCTCCGTATCCGGAGAATCCCACGGCGAACACCACGGGCCATCACCTTCCTTCGGGACCGTAGACACCGAACGGACCGACTATCCCACCGAGGTGCGGGCACCGGCGCGGTTTCGATCCCCTGGCGAACAGGGGTTTCGGCCCCCGCGCCCCCTGGAACACCCCCGGCACACCAGATGGGGGGCGGTGTCGCCACCGCCCCCCACCGGGACCTGCTCCGGCTCAGCCGACCGTATACATCACAGCGGCTTGATCCGGATGTCGCGGTACGAGACGACGTCCGTCGTGCCGTGCACCTGGAGGCCGATGTAGCCCTCCGCGTGCTGGCGGCCGTCGGTGCCCGGGTCGTCCGCGCGCGGCGGCTCGAAGAGCTGCCCCGGGGAGTTCTCGAACTCGTTGATCAGCACGCCGTTGCGGTAGATCTCGTAGTGCTGGTCCACCACCCGGATCTCGTAGTCGTTCCAGGTGCCCTTCGGCGTCACCCCGGCCTGGCCGTGGTTGACCAGGTCGAAGCCGTAGGCCGAGCCGGTCTTGTACTGGTCGCCGGCCTCGGAGTCGAAGACCTGCACCTCGTGGCCGTACTTGATGGCGACCCACTCGGGCCGCGACTCGTCCGGGTGGTCGCGCACGTCCGGGAAGCGGACGAAGACGCCGGAGTTGGCGCGCCCGTCACCCGGCGCGTCGTCGCGCCACTGGAGCTTGAGCGAGAAGTCGCCGTACCGGGCCTGCGGGTACCACAGCATGCCCATGCCGTCGACGGACGTCCCGCTCGTCATCGAGCCGTCCCCGTTGAGGTTGAAGCTGCCGCCGCCGACCTGCTCCCACTTGGAGAAGGAGTTCTCGGTGCCGGTGAAGATCGGCGTGTAGCCGTCGTTCTGGCCCGGCGTGCCGATCCCGGACGCCTTCGCCGTCTCGCGGATGAGCCTGCGCTCCTCGCGGTTGATGACGGCGTCCGCGTACAGTTCGTCGGTGACGCTGCGGACGTGGTCGAGGAACGCCTTCTGCTTCGCCCACGCCTTCTCGTCCTCGATCAGCTCGTTGATCGTGCAGCCGTCCGCGGTGACGCGGTTGGGCACGTGGGTGTCGTACTCGCCGATGAAGACGATCGGACGCGAGTCCAGCTCGGGGCAGACGGGGTCGGGGTTGGGGTACTTCTCGACGACCGTGAAGGT
Source organism: Streptomyces sp. 184 (assembly GCF_045781775.1). Taxonomy (NCBI): domain Bacteria; kingdom Bacillati; phylum Actinomycetota; class Actinomycetes; order Kitasatosporales; family Streptomycetaceae; genus Streptomyces; species Streptomyces sp. 184. The sequence continues at coordinate 6,124,718 of NZ_CP123230.1, forward strand.
GACCGTCCCGACCTCGGAGGAGTTGCCCGCCTTGTCGGTGGCCCGGTAGCTGACGGTGTGCTCGCCGACGGTCTGGACGTGCAGCATCTCGGTGTACGCCTGGAAGGCGCCGCCGTTGACCGCGTACTCGACCTTGTCGAGGCCGGAGCCGCCGGTGTCGGCCGCCTCCAGCGTGACCATGGCCATGTCCAGATACTCGCCGTCGTCGTTCTGCTCACCGCCGAGCGAGGCGGTCACCGTCGGCGGCACCGTGTCGTCCCCGGCCTCGGCGACCGTGAAGGTCACCGACTTCTCGGCGCACGTGTTGCCCGCCTTGTCGGTGGCGCGGAATCTGACGGTGTGCCCGCCGAGGGCGTCGACCACGATCGGCGCCTCGTACGGGCTCCACTCCGCGGCATCGTCCAGGGCGTACTCGATGGCCTCGACCCCCGAGCTGTCGTCGGTGGCCGACAGCTCCACCGCCGCGCTGCCCAGGTACGCGCCGTTCGCGTCCTGTTCGCCGGTGACCTCGGCCGTGGCCTCGGGCGCCGTGGTGTCCTCGCCGCCGCCGTCGGTGACGACGAGTTCGCCGACCATCGAGCCGTGGCCGGGAATCGCGCAGAAGTAGCGGTACTTCCCGGGGGTGAGGTTGACGGTCGCCTGCCACTTGCCGCTGTTCTCGTCGTTCGGCGACGCCTGGAGGTTGAGGTTGACGTCCTTGTTGTAGCCGTCGGTGAACGTGTCGAACGTGAGGGTGTGCACCATGCCGGTGGTGTTGCCGGTGGCGGCGCTGTTCTCGAAGACGATGGTCGTCTCCCCGGCCACCGCCGTCGTGGGTGCGGACGTGTACTCGCTGATGCTGTCGCCCGCGGTCCAGGTCAGCGTCTGCGCCGCCCTGGGTTCGTCGGGCACCGCCGCGCCGGCGGCGGGCAGGCCGCCCGGCGCGAGGAGCGCCAGGCAGACCGCCACCAGGGTGATCAGCGTCCGCCGCAGTGTTCCCGCGGTCGGAGCTTGGGATCTCATCGATTCCCCTTTGCGATCAGGTCTTCGGGCAACGGCGTCGCCGGCCCGCCCTTGTACGTCACTCGCCACAGGGCGGACTGCGCGTCGGCGTTGAAGAAGCCGCGGCCGTAGTCGAGCACGTAGAGCGCGCCGTCCGGGCCGAACTTCCAGTCCATCAGGTTGCGGATGCCGCCGTCGCCGGCCGGGACGATCTTGTCCAGCGACTCGGCGTGCACCGGCAGTCCGCCGTCACCGGCGTTGTCCGGGTCCATGACCACGGCGTGCCGCGGCTGGTCCTGGTCGTAGAAGTCGCCGACGAACCACTTGTCGGCCCAGTACTGCGGCCACTTGACGGCGCTGTCGGAGGAGGCGTCGTAGCGGTAGACGGGTCCCGTCATGGCCGCCTGGCCGCCGCCCTTGAGCCAGGGCAGCTTGTACTGGGTCTCGCCGATGTTGTAGCTGGGCAGCCCGTCCGCGTTGCGCGGGTAGTCGGGGCCGCCGCCCTGGGGCGAGTACCAGATGTTGTTGTCACGGGCCGGCGGGATGTCCGTCAGGCCGTCGTTGTTGGGCGAGGTGTTCTTGAGGTTGTCGCAGTCGTACCACTCCAGCGGCTGCGTCGGGTCGGGCAGGTTGCGGTCGCGGTAGGGCTGCCTGTTGCCCATGCAGTACGGCCAGCCCTGGTTGCCCGCGCTGGTGATCACGGCGAACGTGTCGTACTTGGCCGGGCCCCAGGTGGTGCTGGGCTCGCCGGCGTCCGGGCCGACCCAGCCGGCGTAGAGCCGGTCGCTCGCGTCGATCTCGATGCGGGACGGGTTGCGTACGCCCATCACGTAGATCTCGGGCCTGGCCTGGTCGCCGTCGCCCTCGTCGCCGGTGAAGAGGTTGCCCTCGGGGATGGTGTACGTGCCGTCGGCCTCGGGGTGGATCCGCAGGATCTTCCCGTTGAGGTTGTTGGTGTTGCCCGCGGTGCGGCGCGCGTCGGCGAAGGACACGCCGCCGAAGTTGGGCTCCGGGTTGTTGCCCGAGTAGCCGTCGCTGAACCGCGAGGAGTTGTTGTCACCGGTGGCGATGTACAGGTTGCCCTTGGAGTCCCACTCCATGTCGCCGCCCGAGTGGCAGCAACTGTGCACCTGGACGGGCCAGGACAGCACGACCTTCTCGGAGGCGGTGTCGAGCTTCTGCGTCGCGTGGTCGATGGTGAAGCGGGAGACCCGCCGCTCGGCGATGCGCGCGTCGCGGTCGACGCCGGAGTGCGGCGTGTAGTGCAGGTACACGTACCCGTTGCCGGCGAAGTCCGGGTCGAGGGCGATGCCGAGCAGGCCCTCCTCGACCTTGACCAGTTCGTCGCCGCCGCCCTTGTTGCCGAAGACGTCGAGCGAGCCGACCGCGGTCACCTGCTCGGTCTCCGGGTCCCACACGTGGATCGTGCCGGGGCCCTTGCCGATCTCCGGGCTGTTCCAGTCGACGTCCACGGGGGCGCCGGACCAGCGGCCGCCGCGGCCGATGTAGTAGACCTTGCCGTCGTCGGCGATGTCGATGCCGTGCGGCTCGCCGATCTGGTCGAGCTGGCTCCCCTGGTTGGGGGCGGTCAGCCGCTTCGCCTCGTAGTTGGCGGTGATGCTCGCCTGGCAGTCGGCCTGCGCCTGGCGGGTCGTCCACAGCAGGGCGCCGCGCAGGTGGCTGCGGAAGTCCTCCTCCGCGAAACCGGCGGCGGTGCCGCCCATGCCGGTGTAGAAGGAACGGCCGCCCTCGTAGTCGCGGCACCAGGAGATCGGGTGGTCCCAGCCGTTGGCCCCCGAGCCGGGCTCGTACGAGTTCTCCCGGACCCGGGCGACGGTGTGGACGCTGCCGGAGGGGTTGGTCTCCCAGTTGGTCCACACGTCGCTGCGCGTCCACTCCAGCGGCAGGTCCTTCGTGGCCGGGTTCAGCCGGTCGCCGACCTCGACGACGGCCTCCTGCGCGCCGCCGGAGGTGCCGGCGGGGCGGCTGCCGATGAGGCCCGTGAACCAGTCGGACTCCGGCTCCGAGCGGGCCGCGTCGTGGATCCCGAGGAACCCTCCGCCGGCCTCGATGTAGCGCTGGAACGACTGTTCCTGCACGGTGTTGAGCCGGTCGCTGCCCGGTGACAGGAAGACGACCGCGTTGTACTGGGCCAGGTTCTTGTCGCTGAAGGCCGTGACCTCGTCGGTCGCGGTCACGGTGAACGTCTCCGGCCCCTGGGCACCGATCGCCTCGATGGCCTCGATGCCCGCCTGGGTCACGGCGTGTTGGTCGCCGTCGACCCGGTGGAACACCAGTACCGCGGCGGCCGCCTTGCCCGGCGGTTTGCCGGCCGCGAGCGGTCCGCCGTCCGACGGTCCTGCCACGGCCTGCGCTCCTGCCAGGAGCGTTGCCGCCATTGCTACGGCCGATGCGCCGGCCGCCCAGCGTAGGGCGTTTCCCCTGCGTCGCATGGTCCTCCCACCTCGTCCCGGGATGCTGCGGGATAGCTGCGCCGCCGTAGGAAGTTAGACCCCTTTTCGCAAACTGCCAATGCCTAGCGCCGGATTCGGTTCGAACTTTGTCCTGAGGATGGGCAAAGCTCCGGCAAGCCCTTACCATGAGCGGCTGTCAGGGACGAGTCACAAACGCGCGAGAAGGCGGGGGCCACCATGCCGCGCAATGTCTTTTCCAGAAGGTCCTTCACGAGCGGTGCGGCCGCGGCCGCACTGGCGACCCCGGTCGCGCTCTCCACCTCGGGAGCGACGGCCACCGGATCGAACGACGAACCACAACCCCAGCCTCTGGGCGAGATCAAGCGGATCACGATGTACGCCGAGGCCATGCCGGACGGCCAGCTCGGCTACGGACTCGAACCGGGCAAGCCCTCCATCCCCGGCCCGCTGCTGGAGATGTACGAGGGCGACAGCATGATGATCAAGCTGGTCAACAACCTCGACGTCGAGGCCAGCCTGCACGTCCACGGCGTCGACTACGACATCGACAACGACGGCACGCCGATGACCGACAGCGCGGTGCCGCCGGGCGGTTCGCGCAACTACGTCTGGCACTCGCACACCGCCGGCACCCGCCGCGACGGGACCATCCAGCCGGGCAGCGCGGGCTACTGGAACTACCACGACCACGCGGTCGGCACCCCGCACGGGTCCGGCGGCGTCAAGCGCGGGCTCTACGGCGGGCTGATCGTGCGCCGGCGCGGCGACAAGCTGCCCGACAAGCAGTTCGTCATCGTCTTCAACGACAACACCATCAACAACGTCGCAGGCCACGGGCCGGACTTCACCGCCACGCTCGGCGAGCGCTGCGAGATCATCATGATCACCCACGGCGAGTTCTACCACACCTTCCACCTGCACGGTCACCGCTGGGCGGACAACCGTACCGGCATGCTGGCCAGCGTGGACGACCCGACACCCGTCATCGACAACAAGATCGTCGGGCCGGGCGACTCGTTCGGTTTCCAGTTCATCGCGGGCGAACTGGTGGGCTCGGGGCGGTGGATGTACCACTGCCACGTCCAGAGCCACGCGGACATGGGCGTGGCGGGCCTGCTGGTGGTCACGAACCCCAACGGCACGGTGGCCGGAAAACACAACGCGGAGGCGATGAAGCCCACCCGCGACGCACCGGCACACGGGAGCCACGACACGCACTGAGCCACGGACGCGCGCCGCTTCGGCGGCGCGCGCGCCGGACCGCGAGCCGCGGTCCGCGGCGCACGCCGGACCACGGCGCGCCACGGACACGGCACCGCCGAGCCGCGAGACCGGCCGGCGGCCCCGCTGGGTGGGGTCGCCGGTCTTTCGCATGCCCGCGAACCCCCTGGTGGCAGACGCCCGGGCACACTCCTGCTATCGTCATGAAAATGATTGTCATTACGAAGACCAGAAAGACACTCGCGGCCGGCGTGGCGGCGATAGCCCTCGTGCTGGCCGGCGGGTGTGCGGAGAACGACGACGACGCGGGCGGCGAAAAGCCCGCCGCCGGCCGCGAGTCGGCCCCGGCCGGCCGCGAGGCGGCCGGCGCCGACCGCTCCGGCTGGCCCGCCGAGAAGGTCGCCCACGGCGCCCCCGAGCTGCGCGCCGTCGTCACCGAGCAGGGCTCCGGCACGGTCCGCGTCATCGGCCTCGCCGACGGCGGCACGGTGCGTACGCTCGACGTCGAGGGCCAGTCCCGGCCCGTACGGACCGAGGACGCCACCCACGTCCTGCTGCCCCAGGGCGAGCAGGGCGTGACCCACCTCGTGGACGCCGGCATCCGCTGGGAGGACCACGGCGGCCACCAGGACCCGCACCACGAACGCCCCCGCGTCCTCGGCAGCCTCAAGGGCGAATACCCCTCGCACGCCGTACCCCACGGCGAGCACGTCACCGTCTTCGACGACGGCACGGGCACCGCCCAGGTCCTGCACGTCGGCGCGGAGCACGCGAGCACCGACCCCGAGCGCGAGCTGACCGCCGAGGGCCCGCACCACGGCGTGGCCGTGACCCTGGAGACCGGCGAGATGGTCGTCACCATCCCCGGGAAGACCGAGGAGGACCTGCCCGTGGGCGTACGCGTCCACGACGCGCACAACCGCGAGGTCGACGCCTTCCGCGACTGCCCCGAACTGCACGGCGAACACGCCGCCGGCGACGGGCTCCTGCTCTTCGGCTGCCTGGACGGCGTGCTGGTGCTGGAGCGCGGCGACGGCGGCAAGTGGACCGCCGACAAGATCCCCAACCCGGCGGGCAGCGGTGAGGAGGAGCGCGTCAGCTCCTTCGCCGGGCACAGCGGGGACGCGGTCCTCGGCACCTTCGGCGACGGGGCGATGGCCGCGCTCGACCTCTCCGAGCGCACGATGCGCCGCGTCGAGCTGCCGGCCGCGCGCGCCGCGTTCACCTGGGACCCGTACTGGGACCGGGGCCTGGCGCTCACCGCGGACGGCCGGCTGCACGGCGTCGACCCGAAGAGCGCGGAGGTCGTCGGCTCCTCGAAGGTGACCGAGCCGTTCGAGGTCTCCGCGGACTGGACGAAGGACCAGGCGGCGCTGGCGCCGGGCGAGGAGTCGGTGTACGTCACGGACCCGTTCACCGGGTCGCTGATCGAGGCGGAGGTGTCGCGGGACGGGTTCGAGGTGACGCGGACGATGGAGCTGGGCTTCACGCCGTACTCGCTGACGGTCCTCGGCATGGCCGACTGAGGGGGACCGGGACCGCGGCGGCGGGGCATCGCGGACGGCGCGATGTCCCGTCGCCGTGTCGCGCCGCCCGCGCCCCGCCCCCGTGCCCGCTCGCCCCTGTCCCGCCCGCGCCTGCCCCTCGCCGCTTTCCCCCCGCCCGCGCCCCGCCACCGTGTCCCGCTGTTCGCCGGGGGCTTGCCCCGTCGTCACGTACGGGCAGGATGGCCTCGCCATCATCGGGCGCCGGCCGTCGCCCGCCTGGAGGGGACTCCCCCGCCTGCCGGCCCGGCCCGCGAGGGAGAGGATCCACATGAGGTACGTCAGAACGCTCGGCGTCACTGCCCTGGCCGCGGCCCTGCTCGGCACCGTCGCCGCCTCCGCCGCCCCCGCCGCGCGGCCCGGCGGCGACCACCGCCCGCAGCGCGACGCCCGCGTCGTCGAGGCCGTCGCCAAGCTGGACCGCAACAGCAAGTGGGAGCTGGTCGAGAAGCTGCCGCTGGACTTCGAGACGTACCACCCGCAGGGCCTGACCCGCGTCGGCGACCGGCTCTTCCTCTCCAGCGTCGAGGTCATCGAGCCGCCCGTGCGCTACCCCGAGCCCGTCGACGGCTACGACCGCAGCCCCGGCCGCGGCGTGGGCCACCTCTTCGTCCTCGACCTCAGGGGCCGGCTCCTTGAGGACATCACGCTGGGCGAGGGCGACATGTACCACCCGGGCGGCATCGACACCGACGGCCGCTCGGTGTGGGTCCCGGTCGCGGAGTACCGGCCGAACAGCGCGGCCGTCGTCTACCGCGTCGACGTCCGCACGCTGAAGGTGAGCGAGGCGTTCCGGGTGGACGACCACGTCGGCGGCGTGGTGCCCGAGCCGCGCACCGGCAAGGTGCACGGCGTCTCGTGGGGCTCGCGCACCCTCTATAGCTGGGACCGGCACGGCCGGCAGATCCAGCGGCGTACGAACCAGAGCCACTTCGTCGACTACCAGGACTGCGCCTACGCCGACTCGCGCAAGATGCTCTGCACCGGCATCACCGGCTTCAAGAACGCCTCCGGCGCCGACTTCGAACTGGGCGGCATCGCGACCATCGACCTGCGCACGTTCGACATCGAGCACGAGGTGCCGGTGCAGCTCTGGTCGACCGGCGGCCACGTCGCGACCCGCAACCCCGTACTGCTGGAGGCGCTGCGCGGCGACGGGCTGCGGATGTGGGCGGCCCCCGACGACGGCACCTCGCCGACGGGCACGGAGCTGCTGGTCTACGAGACCAGGCCGGCGAGCTGACGGGGATGCCGAGCACCGCGCCGCTCCCGTAAGATCCCGGACGACCAAGGGGGGCTTTCGCGGCCGGGGAGCCGCGAGGGCGTACGACCGGAACGGGTGGGGCGCGGTGCACGGTGAGGGCGGGGTACGCGGCGGCGATGCCGGACGCGGAAGCGGAACGGAACGCGGGGGCGGACCCGTACGGCAGAAGACGGCCCCCCGGCTGCCGGCGGGCCGTACCGCCACCGCGGGGGTGACCCCCGGTGCCTAGCCGACCGGCGTTCCTGCGCCCCGTACGCCGCACGCGCGCGGGCGACGTCGCCGGCTACGCGGTCGCCGTCGTCGCCCTCGTCGCGGGCGGGGCGATCTTCACCCGCGGCATCCTCACGTGGACCCGCGGCCCGGTGGTCGCGATCGCGGCGATCCTCCTGACCGGCTGGGCCGTGGACAAGGTGCGCGCGCGGCGCCGGCCCGAGGACGACGGCCGGGACGGCGGCGACGTCGAGGGGGGCGAACGGTGAGCTGGGCGGCACATGAGCTGGAGAGCTACATCCTCCACAAGCACACCAAGGTCAAGGTCTCGTACCTGGCGATCCTCCTCGGCTGCTTCCTTCCCGACATGGGCACGAAGGGCACCGTCTACGGCTTCGAGATAGGCAGCCTCTCCTTCAAGCCGGAGAACGCCTGGGACTACCACCGCGGCTGGCCGGGCGTCGGGTTCACGCACAGCCTGGCGTGGGGCGTGGTGCTCGCGCTGGCCGTGCTGCTGATCTTCAAGAGCCGCGAGTGGGCGCTCGGCCTGCTGATAGGCCAGTGGGCGCACGTGCTGACCGACTGCTTCGACAGCGTCGGCGTGATGCTCTTCTTCCCCTTCAACGACCAGCACTACTCGACGGGCATGTGGGCGTACGCGGCGCAGGAGGGCCGCTACGGGGACGCCGCGGCTTACTACGGCAGCCTCGGCCTGGCCTGGGACCTGTTCTGGCTGGCGATGCTCGCGTACAACTACCGCTCGCTGACCTCCAAGTACTTCAAGCAGCACGTCTACCCGGCGGACCCCGCCTGGGGCTGGCTCCGCCACCGCGTGGGCCTGTCCGACCGCTTCCTGCTGGCGCTCTACCACGCCTACTTCCTCTACGGCGCGTGCCGGATATTCGCCTGGACCATCTGGGCGCAGACGTCAGAGGACGCCCCGATGGACTGGAAGTGGGGCGGCCCGTACTGGGTCGACAAGGCGACCGTGGACCATCCGCCGGTGACGGAGTTCCTGTCCAACACCCTGGTGGGGCTCACGGGCCTGGTGGCGTTCTGCTGGGTGGTGTGGCTCGCGGTCGGCCGGCGCCTGTGGCTGCACACACCGCCGTACGCGGAAGTGGAGATCGTCCGCACCTCGGTCCCGCGCCCCCGTCACTCCACGGAGAACGACGGGGACGAGGGGGACGACGGGGCCCGGAACGACGACGAGCCTTCGCCGGAGACGGACACGGACCGGGACACGGACACGGAGCCGGTACGGCAGAGCCCGGACCGCGCGTAAGGGAGACCCGGGCTCCGCTGGGTGGCCGGCGGGTGTGCTGTCAGGTGCAACCAGCGGGGCGGGGCTTCCCGGCGGGTCAGGTTCCGCCGGCCAGGTCCCGGTGGTCAGGATTCCGGTGGGGGTTCGCCTTCCGGCTTGCCCGCCAGGCGCTTTGCGATGCGGTCGCGCATCCCCGGCATGCTGAAGCCGCGCGGGTCGATCTTCTCGTTCGTCCACTCCTTGTGCGCGATCACCGACTTCGCCTGCCACCCGTGCGCCCGGCACAGCGCCGCCGAGGCCCGCTCGACGGCCTCCAACTGCACGTCGGGCCACGGGTCGTCGCCGTCGCCGCGGTTGATGCACTCGAAGCCGTAGAACCGGGCGTTGCCGTCCGTGTTCTGCTCGTTGGGCGACGGCGGCCGTTCGCCGTACCGCTCGGCGATCACCGCGCGCAGCACCTCGTCGTCGCCAGAGCCGGCGTGGTTGGCCCGGCCGTGGCCGACGAGGTGGACCCGGCCGCGCTTGTCGATGACGCCGTGGCAGAGCGGGCCGGGCAGGTCGGGCCGGCCGCGGTAGCAGAGCTGGACGCTGTCGTCCGTGCCGGACGTGGCCGTGTGGTGGACGATCACGCCGTGCACCGGGCCCCACGGGCCCTTGTGGTTGCGGTTGTGGGTGCGCCATTCGCCGTGCTCGACGATGTTCAGTCCCTCGCGCTTCAGCGCGCGCAGGACGACGGAGGCGGACAGTGGATCGGCCATACGAGCAACCCCCCGGTTTTCCCTGGCTGGTGACATCGATCCCGCGCCGGCTCCGGCGCGGTCACCCACTCATCGTAAATGCTTCATCACTCTCCGTAAAGGGGTCGGCGCCCCATCCGTCTCCGGGCCACCGTGCGCCCGTCCAGGCGCCCCTGTGCGCCCCGGCAGGGTAGCCGTAGCGTCGTGCACCGGCGACAACCGCGGTGGAGAGGACGGCTCGTGGAGGTCTCGACGTTCCTGGCGCGCAAGCTCGCGCGGCGCTTCCGCACGTACGACACCGACGGCGACGGCTACATCGACCGCGCGGACTTCGAGCGCGCGGCCCGCCGGCTCGGCGAGGAGTTCGGCCACGGCCCCGACTCACCGGCGCGGCGGCGGGTGGAGGAGCTGTGCCTCGGGGTGTGGGAACGGCTCGTACGGGCCGCGGACACGGACGGGGACGGGCGGGTCGACCGGGACGAGTACGCGGCGGCGTTCGCCGCCGGGCTGCTGGAGACGCCGGAGGACTTCGACGCCGGATACGGGGAGTTCCTGGAGGCCGTCATGGCGATCGCCGACGAGGACGGCGACGGCCGGCTCGACGAGGAGGAGCACGTGCGCTGGTCGGGCGCGCTGATGAACCTTCCGGCGCACGACGCGCGCGACGTCTTCCGGCGGCTGGACGCCGACGGGGACGGCCGCCTCACCACCGCCGAGCTGCTGGCGGCGATCCGGGAGTACTACTTCGACGACGACCCCGCCTCGGGCGGCAGTTGGCTGCTGGGCCCGCTCGACCCCGCCTGACGCCGGGGCCGGGCGCCGGTGCGGGAGTTCACGCCGGTCCCGTACGCCCCCCGGCCTCGGCCCTGGCCCCCGCCCCGGCCCGCAACCGCGCCCGCTCCCGCTCCCCCGCCGACGGCGCCCCCAGCGCCCGCCGCCGCCAGGCGCGGCGCAGCATCCGCCGCACCACCCGCGGGTGGAAGCGGCGGACCACCGCGAAGTACAGCCGGCCGCGCCGGTTGTGGATCCGTACGACCGTGCTCAGCGTGACCCGCCCGTCCTCGACGAGCACCGAGGCGCGGAAGTCCAGGTGCCCGGCGTCCCGGCCGAGCAGCAGCTCGGCGCCCTCCTGCGCCACGACCGGGAAGGGCAGCACGTCGCGCCAGGCGGCCACGTCGTGCGGCATGCCGGGCCGCAGCGCGATCTGCCACGCGTCGGTGAAGTCCGGCCGCTCGTAGGCGCCGCGGGCCAGCCGGGCGCCCGCGGGCAGCTCCGCGGCGGTCGCCTTCTCGGACTCCATGCGCTGAAGCAGCCGCACCAGGGCGGTGCGGCGCACCGGCCGGGCGACCGTGCCCGTCACCACCAGTTCGGCGTTGTCGAGGACTTCCCGGACCACCGTCTCGTGCGCCCGGCGGATCGCCAGCGTCCACATCAGCAGGTCGCCCGGGCCCATCCGCGACTCCAGCACGTGCCGCAGCCGGCAGCGGCCGTCTTCCAGCGGCTCGACGGTCAGCTCGTGGAAGCCGTCGTCGGGCGGCGTGAAGCGGAAGCGGACGCGGCGGCCCGGCTCGTACGCCGTCACCCCGTACCGCACGGGTCCGTGGCCGCCGGCCGCGCCGACGCGCAGCGGCCGGTCGAAGGCCATCGGGGCCCAGGCGGGGCTGGGGAAGAGCGGGTCGTCGGGGGCGGAGAGCCGGTCGACCAGGGCGCCCACCGCGGTCGCGGGGGCGTCGAGGATCCGTTCATGGACGTTGCGTACCGTGCGCACGACTCCTCCATACGCTTGCGTATGGTTCCCGACCATACGGTAGCGTACGGTCATGTCGCAACACCGACGTGAGCAGCAGGAACAGGGCCGCGAGGCCGCACCCGGCAAGCGCCGGCTGAGCGCGCGGGACTGGGCGGACGCCGCCCTCGCCGCGATCGGCGAGCGTGGGCTCGCCGGGGTCGCCGTCGAGCCGCTGGCCGCCCGGCTCGGCACCACGAAGGGCAGCTTCTACTGGCACTTCGCCAACCGCGGCGCGCTGGTCGAGGCGGCGCTCGCCCGCTGGGAGGAGCTGAGCACCGAGGTCGTCATCGCCGAGACCGAGCGGGAGCCCGACCCGGAGCTACGGCTGCGGCGGCTGCTGGGGTACGCGGTCGGGTCGGCGCCCGCGGATCCGCTGGAGCTGTCCCTGCTGACCGCCGTCGACCAGCCGCAGGTCGCCGAGGCGCTGCGGCGGGTGACGGAGCGGCGGATCGGCTATGTGGCGGAGGTCTTCGCGGAGTTGGGCTTCGCGCCGGCGCAGGCGCGGCTGCGGGCGACGGCCGCGTACACGACGTACCTCGGGCACATCCAGCTCAACCGGGCGGTGCCCGGCCTGCTGCCGTCCGGCGCCGACCGCGACCCGTACCTGAACGCCGTGCTGGACACGCTGCTGCGCCGCGACTGAGCTACGGGCCGTCAGTCGTGCTCGGAGACGAGGACGGCGACGGTGTCCGGCGCGAGGGCCTCGAAGAAGTGCGGCACGTCGGCGGGGTAGCAGGCGTAGTCGCCCGGTTCGAGGTCGACCGGCTCCTCCGCCACGCCCACGCGGGCCCGCCCGCCGCCGAGCACGACGTGCTCGATGACGCCGGGGGAGTGCGGGTCGGAGCGGCGCGGGGTGCCGGGCTGGACGGTGACGAGGTAGATGTCGCGGCGCGCGTGGGCGGGGGAGGAGGCGAGCAGCGTCGCGGCGTAGTCGGCGTGCTCGGAGGGCACCGAGGGGCCCTCGCCGCGGCGGATGACCTGCACGCGGGGACGGGGCGGCTCGACGAGCCGGGCGAACGGCACGTCGAGCGCGACGCTGAGCGCCCACAGGGTCTCCACGCTCGGGTTGCCGGTGCCCGACTCCAGTTGGGAGAGCGTCGACTTGGCGATCCCGGCGCGGCGGGCCAGCTCCGTCAGCGTCAGCCCGGTACGGCGGCGCTCGCGCTGGAGCGACGCGGCGATGGCGTCGAGGGGGGCTCCGCCGCTCGGGGCCATGACGCGCTCCGTTCGCTCTGTCGGTCATTTATTCGGCTTGACGAACAGCCTAGCGGATGTTCAGCATGGCAACCATGCGTTCGATATGGCGAACCCTGCGCGGCGACCTCGCCCGCGACATCGCGCTCGTCTGTGCCGCGGACACCCTGGTCGGCGTCTCCTTCGGGGCCATCGCGGTCGGCGAGGGCCTGCCGCTGTGGCTGCCCGTGCTGCTGTCGGTGGTGGTCTTCGCGGGGGCGGCGCAGTTCATGTTCGTCGGCATCGTCGCCTCCGGCGGCACCGCGCTGGCGGCCGTGGCGGCGGGGCTGCTGGTCAACGCGCGGCACGTGCCGTTCGGCTTCACCGTCGGCGACGCGCTGGGCGGCGGGAGGCTGCGGCGGTTCGCGGGCAGCCATCTGATGATCGACGAGACCGTGGCGTTCGCGCTGGCCCAGCGCGACCCGGAGCGGCGGCGGGCGGCGTACTGGGCGTGCGGCGTCGGGCTGTTCTTCTGCTGGAACGTGGGCGTGGTGCTCGGCGCCCTGGGCGGTACGGCGGTGAGCGACACGGACGCCTTCGGGCTGGACGCGGCGTTCCCCGCGGTGCTGCTGGCGCTGGTGCTGCCGTCGCTGCGGGAGGCGGGGACGCGGCGGGCGGCGCTGGTGGGGCTGGGCGTCGCGCTGGCGGCGGCGCCGTTCCTGCCGGCGGGGGTGCCGGTGCTGCTGGCGCTGGCGGGGCTGGCGGTGGCGGGTGTCGGCGGGCCGGCGGCCGGTGGGCCGGAAGTCGGCGGGCCGGAGGCCGGTGGGTCGGAGGCCGTCGGCGGCTCGGGCGTCGGCTCGGGCGTCGGCGGAGAGGCGGTGCCCGGGGGCGGCGGGCCGGGCGGTGGGGACGACGGGCCAGAGGCCGGTTCGTACGACGAGGAGCGTGTGCCGTGACGACGACAACCCTGGTGGCCGCGGTCCTCGTGCTGGGCGTGGGCACGTTCGCCTTCCGCTTCGCCGGCCCGGCGCTGCGCTCGCGCGTGACGATGGAGCCGCGCGTGGAGCGGCTGATGACGGTCGCGGCCATCGTGCTGCTCACCGCCCTGGTCGGCACGCAGGCGCTGCTGGACGACGGCGGCTTCGCGGGCGTCGCGCGGCCCGCGGGCGTCGCGGTCGGCGGCGTTCTGGCGTGGCGCCGGGCGCCGTTCGTCGTCGTGGTGGTCGCCGCGGCGGCCACGGCGGCGCTGCTGCGGCTGTGCGGCGTGGACTGACCCGGGCGGGCGCGTGCCCGGTCGCGCGGTGCGTGTCTCCGCGGGCTCCCAGAAAGATTTCCGCGCCGCGCGGTCACACTTCCCCCGCCGGGTTACGTCAGTGCAGTGACCGGCTGCGTCGCAGGCCGCGGCAGGAGTGCACCCTTCGCCGCCCGCGCCGGCCGGCCGTCACCGCATGCCCTGCCGAGGAGCTTCGCCATGCCCTTTTCCCGTACCGCCCGTACCCCAGGTGCCGCCCGCGCCGCCCGTACGCCCGGCAGAGCCGGGCCCGGCGCGAGTCCCGGGGCCGTCCTGGCCTTCCTCTGCCTCGGCCAGTTCATGGTCTTCCTCGACGTGTCGATCGTGAACCTGGCCCTGCCCTCCATCAAGTCGGCGCTCGGCATGTCCGACGTCGCCGGCGAGTACATCGTCACCGCGTACGGCACCGTCATCGGCGGCTTCCTGCTGCTCGGCGGCCGGCTCGCCGACACCTTCGGGCGGCGCCGGACGCTCCAGGCCGGGTTCGTCGTCTTCGCACTGGCCTCCCTCGTCTCCGGGCTGGCCGAGAACGGCACCACGCTGATCGCCGCCCGTGGGCTCCAGGGGCTGGGCTCCGCGCTCATCGCGCCGGCCGCGCTGTCGCTGGTCACCACCGCGTTCCCGGCCGGCCCCGAGCGCAACAGGGCGCTGGGCGTGTGGGGTTCGCTCGCGGGCATCGCCTCGATCGTGGGCGTGATCGTCGGCGGGGTGCTCGCCGACGGCCCCGGCTGGGAGTGGATCTTCTACATCAACGTGCCGATCGGCCTGGCCGCCGCCCTCGTCGCGCCGCGCGTCGTGCCGGAGAGCCGGGCCCGCGAACGCCGCCGCCCCTTCGACGTCTTCGGCGCCGCGACGCTGACCGCCGGGCTGCTGCTGCTCGTCTTCACCCTCGGCGAGGCCACCCGCGTCGGCTGGGGCTCGGCCCGTACGGTCGGCAGCCTGGCCGGCGTCGCCGTCCTGCTCGCCGCGTTCCTGGTGATCGAGTCGCGGGTGGCGGCGCCGCTGATGCCGCTGGGCTTCTTCCGCAGGAAGACGATGGCGACCGCGAACGCGTCCGCCGTGCTGGTCTTCGGCACGTTCGGCGCGCTGTTCTTCTTCGCCAGCATCTTCATGCAGGAGGTGTACGGGTACGGGCCGCTGAAGGCCGGCTTCGCGTACGTGCCGCTGGCCGTGGCGGTCGCCGCCGGGGCGGGGATCGCGTCCACGCTGATCACACGGATCGCGGCCCGGCCCGTGCTGGTCGCGGGCCTGGTGGTGTCGGTCGCCGGGCTGCTGCTGATGTGGCGCGCGCCGGCGGGCGGCTCGTACGCGGTGGACCTGCTGACGCCGTTCGTGCTGCTCGGCATCGGCTGCGGGATGGTCTACGTCACGCTCCAGATCGCCGCGTTCACCGGCGTCGGCGAGGAGGAGGCGGGGGTCGGCGCGGGGCTGATCAACACCAGCCAGGAGGCGGGCGGTGCGCTCGGCCTCGCGGTGATCGCCACCATCGCGTACGACGGGCTCGGCGACAGGCTGGCCGCCGCGGGCGGGGATCCGCGGCGGATCGTCGAGGCGCAGGAGGCGGCGGGGCACAGCGCGTTTCTGGCGGCGGCGGTGGCCGGCACCGCGTCGATCCTGCTGGTGCTGCTGCTGATGCCGCGCGGCAAACGGCCCGCGCCCGCGCCGGTCCCGGGGAGCAAGACCGGGGGCGGGGCCGGGACCGGGAGCGGGGCAGGCGACGGGGTCACGCAGGAGCCAGATAGCCGTGCTCCAGCAGCCAGGTGACGTTCAGCCGCTGCCCCGCGCCCGGGTCGAGGAACACCGGGTCGAGCTTGATCTGCTCGCCCCCGCCGGGCTGCTCGAACCACGGCGCGACCGCGCCCTGCCAGACCCAGAACGGCTTGGTGACCTGGTAGACGCGGTAGTCGCAGGGGGCGCCGGGGTCGCGGGTGTTGAGGTTCTGCGGGGGCAGCGCGCGCTCGGCGTAGCGGTCGCCCGCGGGGGCGAGGTAGCCGCCGAACTCCGAGCCGAAGCGGTCGAGCAACTGCCCGGCCGCCAGCCGGGTCCGCTCCCTGTCGACGGTGCCGTTGACCTCGGCGAAGCCGTCGTTCGGCGGGTACTTCCAGCTTCCGCCGTTCGCCGGGCCCGTCCAGTACTTCTCCAGGAACGCGGCGGGCGAGAGGGAGCCGGTGGGCCGCCAGCCCTGGAGCAGCGGGCCGACCCGGGGCTCCCACCGGCCCGGCAGGTGCTCGGGGCCCAGCCGGGCGTCGCCGAGGCGCTCGCCGGTGCAGACGGGCTCGGCCCGCAGGGCGACGCCCGCCGCGGCGGACCCGGCCGGGGATCCGGCGGCGGGCGCCGCGGCAGGGGCGGGGGCGGGCGCGGCGGCGTGGCGGACGGCCGAGGGGTGGGTCGCGGGGTCGGGGTGCCCGGCGGACGCCGCCGCGGCGGGTACGCCGCCGGCGAGTCCGGCGGCGATGGCGAGGACGGCAAGTGCCGTGCGTACGGTGCGGGTTCGCGTCACGGTGGGGGCCCTTCACGCTCGGCGGACGGCGGCCCCACCATGATCCGCAGGGCGGGCGGCGGGCCCGCAGACCAACACGCGCGCCGCCACCCACCCTTCGGGTGAAGCGGGGGCGCGACGCCCGGGCGCGGGGCGGAACACCACCGGGGCGCCGGGTCGCACCGCGCCGGGCGCCGGGCACGCCGGAGCCGCCCGGCGGACCCGGGCGGGCGGGGTCACCGCAGAGACGGGACACTGCCGCACAGCGCTCGCCACCTGCGCCGCCGCGGTCGCCCCGGGCCGTCGATCGACACCGCGAACGCCGCGCCCTCCGGCGGACGGCGTCACCGTACACACGGCACCGCCTGCCGCACGGTGTCCGGCGCCGGTGGCGCCGCGGTCGCCTCCGGCCGTCAGTCGCGGGGCGGGATGCCCAGGTCGGCGAGGAGTTTGCGTACCCGGCACTCGATCTCGTCCCGTAACGGCCGCACCTGCGTCACCGCCCACCCGCGGGGGTCGGCCAGCGGCCAGTCCACGTAGCGCTTGCCGGGGAACACCGGGCAGGCGTCCCCGCAGCCCATCGTGACGACCACGTCCGCCGCCCGGACCATCTCGTCCGTCCACGCCGTGGGGAACTCCCCGGAGATGTCGATCCCCCGCTCCCCCATCGCCGCCACCGCCGCCGCGTTGACCGCCGCGCCCGGGGCGGAGCCCGCCGACCAGGCCACCGCGCGGTTCCCCGCCAGCCGGGCCATGAGGCCCATCGCCATCAGGCTGCGCCCGGCGTTGTGCGCGCACAGGAAGAGCACCACCGGCCGCCCGTCGGCGCCCGTGCCCGCCGCCTGGGCCAGCGCGTGCAGCCGGCGGCGCGCGTAGCGCTCGGTGAGTCGCGGTAAGTCGTCCGGCTCGTCGGTACGTACCGCTATGCCGCCGTACGCGCCGTACAGGAACCGCTCGATGGTCTCCTCACCGAACACGCCCTGGAACTCCGCCCGTAACCTCTTGGCGGCGGTGTGCAGCGCGAGCCGGTGACCGGCTCTGTGATCAGGATGTGCGTCGCCCCCGGGGTCGCTCATCGCCGGATTATGGTCCCTTCCGGCCGCGCGCACACCCGGAACGGCTCCGTCACCCGGCCCCGGGAGTGACAGAGGGGGCACGTTAGACGCTGTACGGGGTAGGCAAGGCCGCGGGCGGGCCGGAAGGACCGCGCGCCGCGGCACACCGGAGGAAGCGAAGGACCATGACCGAGGCACCGCAGGGGAACGACCCCGCGACCACTCAGCGGGCGCTGGAGGCACTGGCGACCGACGCCAAGGACCCGGCGGCGCTGCACGCACTGGCCCACAGCGAGGTGCTCGTACCCGTGCCGGACGAGAGACCGGGTCCGCCGGAGGAGAGCGCGGAGCAGGAGCGGGCCGGTGCCGAGGAGAGCATGATGCTGCCGGTGATGGAGCAGCCGAACGGCGACCGGCTCGTGCCGGTCTTCACCTCCGAGTCGCGGATGGGCTACGCGCTGCCCTCCGTCGACAAGTACCGCAAGCTGCCGCTGGTGCTCCTGGCCAACGCCTGGCCGTCGGACGAGGTGTACCTGACTATCGACACCGGCAGTCCGGGCGCGCTGACGCTCAGTGCGGCGGGGGTACGCACCCTCCTCGGCCGCTCCGGCGGCTGACCCCGCGACGCCACGCCCGGGGCCGCGGCCGGGGCCGCGGCCCCCGCCCCGCGCCCGGCGGCCGCTCACGGAAGCGGCGGCGGGCGCCACGCCTCCCGGTACCCGGGATGGCGCTGGTAGGGCAGCGCCAGCATCGCCACCACATGCACCATCGCCGTCGCGCAGCCCTCCAGCCGGGCCGCCTCCAGGGCCTCGGCGGGCGCGACGCCGACACCGGCGGCGGACATCCCGGCGATCCGGCGGCCGGCCTCGTCGGCGGCGAGGGACCACCGCTCGCAGTTGTCCACGACCGCCTGCTTGGCGTTCAGCTCGGCGACCTCACGCTGCCAGTGCTGCATCCGCTGCTCGACGGCGGCTCTGCGCTGCTCCGCGTACCGGTCGCGGAGGAACGCGACCAGGTCCTGCGCGCGGCGGGACGGCTCGTGAAAACCGTTGTTCATGTCTGCGGCGCTGACGGTTCACACCTCCACGTGTCGGGCCCCCGGTAGTTCAGCGTCGCCGTACGGAAAGGTGTCACACCGCACACGCCGCGGCGGGCGCCGCCGCCGCCGCGGAGGCGCCCGCCGCCGGTGCGGGCCGGAGGTGGCCGGGCCCGCACCGCCTCAGATGAGCGACCGGGACCGGTCGGTGCACAGCGACCAGATCACGAAGACGCCGATGGCGATGTTCACGATCGCCCACACGGGCTGGTACGGCAGCCACGCGAAGTTGGCGATCACGGCCAGCGCGGCCAGCCCGACGCCGAGGAGCCGGGCCCACTCGGTGCCCCGGAGTATGCCCAGGCCCGCCAGGGCGACGACGACGCCGAGGATGAGGTGGATCCAGCCCCAGGTCGTCAGGTCGAACTTGTAGACGTAGTCGCCCTGCCGGGCGTACACGTCGTCGTGGGCGATGCCCGCGACGCCCTGGAGCACGGCGAGGACGCCGTACACGAGCATCAGCACCCCGGCGAAGACCGTGCCGCCCGTCGCCCACGGGCTGCCGCCGCTGCTCGATGGGCCGGGGGTCTTCGGCGTGGTGCCGCGGGAGGAGGCGGTGGGCGTGGTCATCGGAACACACTCCTTACCGAGGGCCGCCGGGGGGTGGCCGGGAACTTCAGCATCACGCCGGGGCCGCGGGCGGACGATCCCGTGTGGGCCGTTCGGGTGAACGCCCCGGAGGTCTCAGGCCGGCCCCGCACCGCCCTCCGGCCGCCCGCCGCCGCCCCGCCGCCTGCCCCGGCCCCTACCGCCGTGCCGCCGCCCGCCCCGGCCCCGGCCCTTCCCACTGCCCTCGCCGAGCGCGCGGCGCAGCCGGCGGCTCAGCGCGGTCGCGGCGGCGGTCAGGAAGACGAAGCTGTACGTGATCTGCCCCATCACCAGGATCCGGGCCGTCTGCCCACGCGCGGTGATGTCCCCGTAGCCGACGGTCGCCACGGTCGCGACCGTGAAGTACAGCGCGTCGACCCGGGTCCGCAGCCCGTGGAACTCCGCCGACTCCCGGGCGATGGCGTTGTACGCGGCGGCGAAGACGAGGATCGAGCCGATCATCAGCAGCGGGATGGTGACCCCGGGGCGGGCGTTCGGCACGTCCATCAGCACCGCCCGGATCTCGCGGAGCAGCAGGGCGGTGACCGCGCCGAGCGCCAGCGCGAAGAGCGTCCAGCTCAGCTCGGGCCTGTCCGTGCCCAGCAGGTGCAGGGGCAGCAGGAAGTAGGCGACGACCATGAGCGCCACGGGCAAAACCTCGCGCAGCCAGGGGAGCAGCGGGTCCCGGCGGCGACCGGTGCCGCGGTCCGGGCGGTCGCCGCCGTCGTCCGGGCCGTCGTCGCGCTGGATCCTCACGCCCGTAGGACGACGATCGCCTCGTCCGTGTACGTCAGGAACGTCAGGGTCTCGTGCAGGTAGAGCTGCACGGTCTTCGCGTCGTGCGCGGTGTAGCCGATGGCCAGGTCCTCGCCGAGGCGCAGCTCGAAGTCGCCGCCGCGGGTGGACAGCGCGAGGCCGCCGCTCATGGCCGGTGCCCAGATCAGCTCGCCGTCCAGCAGCCGGGAGATGTGCTGCGCGATCGGGTAGCCGTGGTCGGCGGTCTCGCTCACCGCCGTGTACGCGTCCGCCCCCAGGAGCAGCGAGTACGGGCCGTCCACGCCGGCCAGGCGCAGCGCGGAGAGCGCCTGGCTGACGGTGTCGGGGTAGTCGCGGGCCTCGGCCGGCAGGCTCAGCTCGGGCAGGGAGGCGCGGGTGCGCAGGCCGTCGATGCCGCCGGCGGCGTACCCGTCGGCGATCATCCGGTCCTCGGCGAAGGCGGCGGTGCGGGCGGCGTCCTTGACCGGCTGCCAGTCGGAGTCCCGGGCGCCGCGCTCCACGTCGTCCACGGCGTCGCGGCCGACGGTGAACGGCACGCGCAGCTCGATCAGCCGCTGCGCCGCGCGCAGCCGCGCGGTCGCGCCGGGCGCGGGCGGGGCGATCTCCTCCAGGTGCCCGGTGCCGACGGCGGCCAGCCCCGGGCCCTCCGGCCCGGTGACGTCCACGACGCGGCGGCCCGCGACGTGGCGGCGGAAGGTGCGCCGGGCCTCTTCCTCGATCTCGGTCCAGGCCGCTTCGGTGACCGGAGCGAGTTCGCGGTGCAGGTTGTTCATCGTGCGGGTGCTCCTTTGAGGCCGCCGATCCCCAGCGAGCCGTCGCCGGCGGCCGGTGGGTCGGGTACGGGGTCCGGGGCGACGGTGGCCGCCACGCCGAGGGCGGCGGGCTGGTCGGGGAGGTCGTCGAGGAAGTCGGCCGAAGGGGCGAAGAAGAGGCAGCCGGTCACGGCGGTGGAGAAGTCCAGGATCCGGTCGTACGCGGCGGGCGGGCGGCCGAGGAACATGTTCTCCAGCATGTCCTCCAGCACCCCGGGCTCGCGCGCGTAGCCGATGAAGTACGTGCCGAACTCGCCGCCGCCGACGGAGCCGAACGGCATGTTGTCCCGTACGACCTCGCGCTCCTCACCGTCCGGGCCCGTGACGGTGTTGAGGGCGACGTGCGAGTCCTCCGGCTGCACCCCCTCCGGCAGTTCGGTGTTGCCGAGCTTGGTGCGCCCGATGACCCGCTCCTGCTCCTCGGTGCTCAGCGCCTCCCAGGCGGCGAGGTCGTGCACGTACTTCTGCACCATCACGTAGCTGCCGCCGGCGAACCGCGGGTCCTCGGCGCCGGTGAACACCGCCGCACCGGCGGCCCGGCCGGCCGGGTTCTCGGTGCCGTCGACGAAGCCGAGCAGGTCGCGCATGTCGTAGTACTTGAATCCGTGCACCTCGTCGGCGACCGCGACGGCGTCGCCGAGCCTCGCGCAGAGCCGCCTGGCCATTTCGAAGCAGAGGTCCATGCGCCGGGAGCGGAGATGGAAGAGCACGTCGCCGGGGGTGGCGACGGCGCGGTGGCGCTCGCCGGCCAGCTCGCGGAAGGGGTGCAGCGCGGCCGGCCGCGGGCCCTGGAAGAGCCGGCCCCAGACGGCGGCGCCGATGCTCGCGACGCACGTCAGGTCGTCGTCGGGGGCGCCGAAGCCCACGGCGCGCTGGAGCGCGGGGAGGTCTCCGAGTACGTCGCGGACGGCCTCCTCGCCGCCGGGCGCGACGGTGACGACGAGGAACACCGCCGCGGTCGCGGGCGGGGCCAGCACGGGCTGGGGTTCGGGCACGGTCCCTCCTGGTCACAGGGGCATTCGTGACGATACGGGACGTAACCGACGGCGCAATCCGGCGACGGCCCGCGTACACCCGCCCGTGCCGCCGGGGCCGTTCGGCATGCCGCCGGGTCGTGACCCGGCCCGGCATCGGTCTGACACCCGGTCCGGCACCCGACATGTCACCCGACCGGCGCACGCCGCGCCGCGGGGGCGGGTGGGGCGGCAGCGCGGGTGTTACGACGGAAGACGAGGCCCACGGCACAGCGGCCCGGGTCCTACACCCACAGAGAGGCCCACCATGTCGCAGCAACTCGCCCTCTCGATCGACTTCGGCGGAGGCTTCAGCGACGCGTTCTCCAAGCTGGTCAGCTTCATCCCGAAGCTGATCGCCTTCTGTCTCGTACTGATCGTCGGCTGGTTCGTGGTCAAGCTGATAACCAAGGCGCTGGGCAAGGTCCTGCACAGCGCCGGCTTCAGCAGGCTCGCGGACCGCAGCGGGATCGGGCGCGCGCTGGAGAACTCCAAGTACGACGCGACCGGGATCATCGTCAAGATCATCTATTACACGCTGATGCTGGTCGTGCTCCAGCTCGCGCTGAGCGTCTTCGGCCCGAACCCCGTCAGCACGCTGCTCAACCAGCTCGTCGCCTGGCTGCCGAAGGCGCTGGTCGCGGTGGTGATCGTGATGGTCGCCATGGCGGTGGCGACGGCGGTGCGCGACATCGTCGGCAACGCACTGAGCAGCACGTCGTACGGCCGGACCGTGGCGACGATCGCCTGGGCGTTCATCGTCGGGCTCGGCGCGATCGCCGCGCTCGGGCAGGCCCGGATCGCCACGGCGATCACCGGCCCGCTGCTGATCGCGGTGCTCGCGGCGGCGGCCGGCATCCTCGTCGTGGGCGTCGGCGGCGGCCTGATCATGCCGATGCGGGAGCGCTGGGAGCGCTGGCTGACCGCGGCCGAGCGGGAGTCGGTCAACGCGCGGGACAGCCTCTCGGCGTACCAGCGGGGCCGCGCGGACGCGGCGGCCGGGCGGCCTGTGGGGCAGGAGTACTCGGGGACGGTGCCGCCGCGGGCCGACGAAGGCGACGACATGCGGTAGGCGCGGGGCGGGCCCGCCGGCCGGAGAGCGTCACCCGCTCCGGCCGGCGGGCCGTCGCGTGCGGGGCCGTTCAGGGGTGGTCCGCAGCGTACGGAACGGGCGCCGGCCTGCGGCGCGTACGGGACGGGCCGGCGGCAGGGCGGACCGTCGGCGGGGCGCGCCGGGCTCAGCCGGACAGCAGGTCGTACTCGCGGATCAGCCAGCATACCGCGGTCAGCCGCAGCACCGCGAAGTCGTACCCGACCGGCTCGCGCCAGTCGCTCTCGGCGAGCACGTCGGTGAAGCCGACGACGTAGTCCGTCAGATCCTCGCGCCGCATCCGCTGCGGCGCGCAGACGCGCTCGATCCGCTGCGGCAGGAGGTCGTGCCAGGGGCGGCGCTGCCGCGGCACCAACGCGTCCCGTACGGCGGCCGCGTGCTGGTCGACGGCCGCGACGAGCCCCGGCTCGAAAGCGAACTCCGACAGCCGGGGCAGGTACCTGGCGGCGACGGCGGTCAGCGGGCAGCCGACGGCTCCGTCCTCGGGTCCTCCCACGTTCACCGCTCGACTGTAACCCGGAACCGGCGGGCCTCCGGCCGTGACGTACGTCCCACGTTTTCGGGCCGTGGCGCGGGCGGTGTTTCCAACCCGGCGGTCCGTCACTATGCTCCGGCAGCGCATGGGAGCGCTCCCACGCATACCTCCCACCCGGAGGCCGCCGGCCTCCGGCAGACGCGACAAGGACGGACCACCATGCGCGCACGCATCCTGCGCCGATTGCACCGCACGTCCCTCGCCGGCCTCCTCGGCGTCGGCCTCGCCGTCGCGGGCCTCGCCTCCGCGGCCCCGGCGGCGGAGACCGCCTCCGGCGACCGGCAGGCCGCCGGCGTTTCCGAAGCGGCCGGGGCCGTGGACGCAGGCGACACCGCGGACGCCGCCGACGCCGCCCAACTGCCCGGACCGCTGTACATCGACCCCGACTCCCAGGTCCGGCGGTGGACGGCGGCCAACCCCGGCGACTCGCGGCAGCCGGTCATCGCCGACCGCATCGCCTCCCAGCCGCAGGCCCGCTGGCTCTCCCAGTACAACCCGGGCACCGTGCAGCAGCAGGTCGCCGGCTACATGTCCGCCGCCGGCGACGCCCTGCCCGTGCTCGCGGTCTACGGCATCCCCAACCGTGACTGCGGCGGCGCCAGTTCCGGCGGCGCCCCCGACCTGCCCTCGTACCAGAACTGGATCCAGCTCATCGCCGCCGGCCTCGGCGACCACCCCGTCGTGATCATCCTGGAGACCGACGCGCTCGCCCTGGAGGACTGCCTCGACCAGTCCGGCCGCGACGCCCGGCACGCGGCGCTGCGCCAGGCCGTCACCACCCTGAAGTCCGCCGACCCGCAGGCCCACGTCTACCTCGACGGCGGCCACTCCGGGTGGCACTCCCCCGCCGACCAGGCCGCCCGGCTGTCGGCCTCCGGGGTCGCGGAGGCGGACGGCGTGTTCACCAACGTCTCCAACTTCCGCACCACCGCGGAGGAACTCGCCTACGGCAAGCAGATCCTGGCCGCCATCGGCGACCCGGACCTGAACCTGGTCGTGGACACCAGCCGCAACGGCAACGGCTCCAACGGCGAGTGGTGCGACCCCTCCGGGCGCGCGCTGGGCACGAACCCCACGCTGGAGACCGGGGACGACGCCGTCGACGCGCTGCTGTGGGTCAAGCCGCCCGGTGAGGCGGACGGCTGCGCGGCGGGGGCGGGGCAGTTCGTCCCGGACCTGGCGTACGCGCTGGCGACCAACTGACGGCTCGTACGCCCTGAAGGTGCCCCCGAAGCGCTGACGCGCGCGGCGCTCAGCCGGGCCGGTCCGGGTCGGCCGCCACCGACCCGGACCGGACCCGGCTCTCAGGGGTGGTCCGCAGGAGTGCTCACGGATAGATCAGCGACTCGTAGCCCGCGCGCACGTCGGAGTCCGAGGACTTCACGTACACCTCGGACGGCGGCCCGGGGTCGACGCCGTAGTACGTGTACTCCAGCACCGCCGGACAACTGGCGCCGCCGATCTCGACGGTGGTCTTCTTCGCCAGCTTGCCGGTGCGCAGCTCGTAGACCCGGACGGGGATCTCCCGGTTCTTGAACGCCACGTTCGCGGAGCCGCCGACGGACAGGTCGTCCTCGTACGGGCAGTTCGCGACGGTGGAGCCGTAGGAGGTCTTGCCTGCGCAGATGACGACGACCGCGTCCTTCGCGTCCTTCGCCAGCCAGGACGACGGCAGCTTCGAGCGGTGCTTGCTCTGGCCGATGAGCATCGCCCGGTGCGGCCCGTCGCCGCGGTACGCCTTGGCGCCGCGGTACGGGGCCGGCTTGTCGCAGTACTCGGGCTTGCCGCCGTACGGCCCCGGCTCCAGCAGGCCGCGTACGTGGTCCAGCTCGATGGCCAGATCCGCGCGCTCGACGCCGTCCTCGGCGGCGCCGGCCAGCTCGTGGTCGGGGTACTCGTCGAGAAGCTGCTCGTACTGCGTGCGGGCTTCCTTCCAGGTGTCGTCCGCCATCAGCGCGTCGCCGCAGTCGACGATCGCGGCGGGCGCGACCTCGGGGACCACGTCGGCGGCGCGGGCCAGCCCGTCGCCGGCCTTCTGGCCGCCGAGCCAGTCGGTGACCTCCTTGGTCTGGCAGGCGTCTTCGGTGGGCAGCGCGGCGAGGAAGGCGTCGAGTTCGTCGTTCACGTCGCCGCTGCGGTCCTCGGCGCCGTTCTCGCCCGCGTACTCGTCGAGGACGGTGGAGAGATGGCCGAAACCGGCACTCAGCGCGTCGGTGTCGCCGGTCAGCCCGGCGTCCAGCTCGTCCTCCGCCTGGGCGAGGAGGAGGTCGGCGCGGCGGCCGTCGGCGCCCTCCCAGAGCGCGCCGGGGTGGTCCGCGTACGCCTTGAGCGTACGGGCGCCGCGTACCCGGTCCTCGTCCGCCTGGCGCTCGGCCTTGATCAGCAGCTCGCACGCCTCGACGGCGTCCTCGGCGCGGGCGGTCAGCGGGGCGTCGGCGAGGCGGTGGCCGGCCCAGAGGCCGTCGAGGTCGGATACGGCCTGCGTGCACTCGCCGGCGCGGTGGGCGTCGGCGGCGTTGCCCTCGATCCGGGAGGCGTCGAGGCGCAGGGCGGTGCAGGCCAGGATCACGGGGGCGGCGACGAGGAGGGCGACGAGGCGGTCCCGGCGCACGTTCGCGGGGAGGACGGGGGGCGCGGCGGGGGCGGCGGGCGGCGGGGGCGCCGCGGACTGCGCCGCGAGGGCCGCCTGCGCCGGTTCCGCGGACTGCGCCGTGCCCGCGGCCGGCGGGGCGGCGGCGCCGCGGCGGGGCAGCCGGCCGCCGGCGAGGTACCAGCCGTGCACGGTGACGCCGATCCACCACGCCAGCACGACGGCCTGGAACCACCCGTTGCGCCCGGCCGTCGCCAGCAGGATGACGAGCACCACCGACACGGCCGCGGCGCCGAAGGCGAGGCGGGGCCGGCGGAGCATCCCGTAACCGATGCCCAGCAGCGAGGCGTTGGCGAGCCCGACGGCGTACGGGTCCCGGGCCCGTACGGGCACGGGCGCGAGTTCGTACAGCGGGCGCTCGGGGTCGTAGGACGGCCGGTCGAGGTCGTACGAGGGCACTGCGGGGTCGTACGACGGCAGGGCCGGTCCGTACGACGGCAGGGCGGGCTCGGTGGGCTGCCGTTCGGCTTCGGCGGGCTGCGCGGAGCCGGCGGGCTGCCCGGGGTCGGCGGGCTGCCCGGAGTCGGTGGGCTCCCCCGGGTCCGTGGGAGGCCGTCCGCGTTCGGCCGGCGGCTCGCTGGGCATCGGAGGAAACGCTTCCATCGTGATCCCTTTCTCGGGCGAGCCACCGGCGGCCGACCCCATCCTTCGGCACCGGAGCCGGGAGGGGTCCCGGAACGCCCGCCCCCCGGCCGGCACTTCGGCCGTCAGAAGGATCGTGGCCCATCGCAGGCCCGCCGACCAGGCCGATCCCGGCCTTGCCGGACTGATACGGGAGCGGAAGCGACGCCGCGCGCCCCTCGCGGAGCGGATGCGCCGGGTGTGGCGGGTGGGACGACGGCGGGGCGGCGCGCGAGCACGTCGGCCACGGGGCCGTAGCGGCCGGCGCGGATCCGCTGCCCGGGCATCCGGCCGCGGCGGTATCCACGCCGCACGCGCCACGCCGCACGCGCCACGCCGCGGACGCTACGGCGCGGGCGGGCAAGCACCGTCCGGCGGCGGGGGTTTCGACGTACGCGACGCGGCGCATCCGCCGGCCGCGCCTGCCCCCGTGCGCGCACGGCGGACGGGCGCGCCCGCTTACTCCCCCGTCAGCGCCGCCACGAGTCCGTCCAGTCCGTCGAAGTACCAGTCGAACTCGTCCGTCTGCGCGGGCGGATCGCCGGCCGGCCGCGGAACGTACGCCGTCCGCAGGCCGTTCTCCCGCGCCGCCCGCAGGTCCCAGGCGTGGGCGGCGACCAACAGCACCCGCTCGGGCGGGCAGTCGGCGGCTTCGGCGGCGAGCCGGTAGACCTCCGGCGCCGGCTTGTAGGCCCGTACCGCCGCGCCGGACAGGGCCTGGTGCCAGCGCAGCCCGCCGTGCGCGGCGAGGTGCAGCAGCGCGGGGCCGGAGGCGTTGGAGAGCCCGGCCACGGGGAAGTGCCGCGCGATGCGGTCGAGTCCGGCGGCGGAGTCGGGCCACGGGGGCAGCCGCCGGGTGGCGGTGGCCAGCCGGGCGACGGCCGCCGGGCCGGTGACCCCGGCGCGTTCGGCGACCAGCTCGGCGGCTTCGCGGTCGACGGTCTCGCTGTCGGCGTACGGGCGCTCCCCGCGGGCCATCCGCGCCTGCTCGGTCGCGACGTGCGCCTGCCACAGCGCGAGGAGTTCATCCGCCGCCGTGTCGTCGGCCGCGGGGGCGGCGGCGCGGATCTCCGTGCGCAGCCCGCCGGGTTCGTCGACGAGTGTGCCGAGGACGTCGAAGACGACGACCTCGGCGTCGCGGATCTCGGACATGTCTTTCTCCTGTTCACGGCGGGACTGTCGTGATCGACAACAACGGCGCCGCCCGGCCCATGCCCGTAGCGGGGAGGAGAAGTCCCGCGAACGGCGTGCGCGCTCCGTTTACAGGGGCGAAATACCGCGCTACCTTCGATGGGAGCGCTCCCATTGACCTGTTCACGACGAACGTGAGACCCCCTGCCAGGTCGGTCGCCGGCCCGGGCCCTGCGCCCTGTGCTCCGGGACGGCCCGGCGGCCCGTCATGCGCACCGAGGTCGCGGGCTCTCGCGTCAGCGCTCTGGAGAACCCGAAGGAGACCATGACCATGGCTGTCCAACGACTCGTCCGCGCCGCAAGATCACTCCGCCTCCGGCGCACGCTCGCACTCGCCGGGGTCGCGGGCATCGCGACCGCGGCACTGGCGGTGCCGACGCCCGCGTCGGCCCACGGCGTCGCGATGGTGCCCGGCTCGCGTACGTTCCTGTGCTACAAGGACCTGATCGCGAACAGCTCCACGCAGATGCCGCAGAACCCGGCGTGCAAGGCGGCGGTGCAGTCCGCCGGTACGACGCCGCTGTACAACTGGTTCGCCGTGCTGGACTCCAACGCCGGCGGGCGCGGCCAGGGCTACGTGGCGGACGGCAAGCTGTGCAGCGCCGGCGACCGGAGCCCGTACAACTTCTCGCCGTACAACTCGGCCCGCACCGACTGGCCGCTCACGCACCTCACGTCCGGCTCGAACATCAACCTCGAATACAGCAACTGGGCG
Source organism: Streptomyces sp. 184 (assembly GCF_045781775.1). Lineage (NCBI taxonomy): Bacteria > Bacillati > Actinomycetota > Actinomycetes > Kitasatosporales > Streptomycetaceae > Streptomyces > Streptomyces sp. 184. The sequence continues at coordinate 6,153,270 of NZ_CP123230.1, forward strand.
CACCACCCGGGCCGGTTCGAGGTGTACATCACCAACAACGGCTGGAGCCCGTCCAAGTCGCTGGCCTGGGGTGACCTGACCCACCTCCAGACCGTCACCAACCCGCCGCAGGCCGGTGGCGCGGGCTCGGACGGCGGGCACTACTACTGGAACCTGCAACTGCCGCAGCGCAGCGGGCAGCACGTGCTGTTCATCCAGTGGATCCGCTCGGACAGCCAGGAGAACTTCTTCTCCTGCTCGGACGTCGTCTTCGACGGCGGCAACGGCCAGGTCACCGGCCTGACGCCGGGTGCCATGTCGGCGGACGAGGTCAAGGCGCTGGGCGCCGACCAGAAGAACAGCAAGGCCGACCCGGTCAAGGGCGCGCACGGCGACCACGGCGACCACGGCACGCAGGCGCAGGCGGTGGAGACGCTGAACCAGGGCGAGTCGAACCTGGCCGCCGCCTCGGACGACTCCTCGCCGGTCCTGCCGGCCGCGCTTGCGGGCGCGGGCGCGGTGATCTTCGCGGGCGGGGCGCTGCTGTACAACCAGCGGCGGAACGCTCCGGGTCGGCAGCAGGGCTGACGAACTCGGTTGCGCGGCGCCGTCGCGGTGCTCGGCGGCGGCGCCGCGTCGCGCTCCCGGGGCTTACTCCCGGGGGCGCGCTCCCGGGTTGTGCTCTCGCGTCGCGCTCCCGGGCCCGGCCGGAGTGGGGTCCGGTCGGGCCCGGGCCCGGGCCTGGGCCGGGACCTGGGCCTGAGCCGGGGCCGGGTGGGGCAGCGGCACCGACCCCGGCCGATGGCGTACGAACCGGGCGCGGACCCCGGCCCGTCGGCGGCGCACGGCTCGTACGACACGCGCACACGTGCAGGCCCGCCCGGTCAGGCGGTCACGCGGTCACTCAGTCGTGGGGCAGCAGGCGCGGCCGGTCCGCTTCAGACCCCGCCTCCGCGCCGTACAGGCGCAGGACCCCCACCCGCAGCGCCTCCGCCGCCGCGGCCGGGGTCATCCGGCCGGCGGCGACCTCCGCGCCCGCCGCGTGGCCGAGGGCGACGGTCGCGGCGGCCAGCCAGCGGGGCTCGGCGTCGCGGTCGAACTCCCCCGACTCCTGCCCGCGGCGGGCGATCCGCTCCAGCCGGTCGGTGATCGGCCGGTACTGCTCGGCCTCCTCCCGGCGGCCCGCGGGGGGCGGCTCGGCGTGCCGGAGGCCGGGGTAGCGGTCGGCGATCTCCCAGCTCACGTCGAGGAGCCGCAGCAGCCCCGTGGCGGCGGGGAGTTCGTCGAGGCGGGCGGCGTCCAGCGCCGCGCCGGTCTCCGCGGCGACGCGGTCGAAGACGGCGGTGAGCACCTCGTTGCGCGAGGGGTAGTGGGCGTAGACGGTCTGGCGGGTGACGCCCGCGGCGGCGGCGATGGCCTCGACGCTGGCCTCCGGCCGCTCGCCGAGCAGCCGGACCGCGGCGTCGACGATGGCGGACCGGCTGCGCTCGGCGTCGGCGCGGCGGCGGCGCGGGGAGGGGCGGCCTCCCGTGGACTCCGCGGGTTCCCTGGGTTCCTTGGACGGCAAAGTCATACACCTTGTCAAAGTTAGTTCGGCGCCATATCTTACGGAGTGTAAGAGATAGCGCCTGCGGGTGCTACTTCGCCGTTGCGCGCGGGCCCGTCCCGCCACCGGGGGGAGCGACATGGCAGGCGACAGGCGGGCCGGCGAGCGGATAGCGACCCGCTTCACCGTTCACGCCACCGACCGCCGCAGAACCACACCCGGAGCCACGGAGTCAGCGCATGCCGATCCGCATCCTCACCGCCGCCGCCCTGCTCTACTCCGGCGCTGGGATCTGTACAGCAACCTGCGCACGGCCGCCGCCGTCGCCGCCTTCGCCCTGCTGGTCACCCCCGCCCTGCGCCGCCGCGCCCCGGGCGCCGCGGACGCGGCGGCACCCCCGGAGCGGGATCCGGGGGTGCCGGCGTACTCGCAGGGCCCGGTGCCGGGCGGGTGGTCAGCCGGTGAAGCCGGCGGTGATGCGGGTGAACTCCCAGTTCGGGCGGTCGCGGTTGACCGACCAGAAGGCCAGCCTGCCGATGTTGTGGGAGTTGCTCCAGTCGCGGATCTGGGTCCAGATCTGCGGCGTGGTGACCTCGCCCACGTCACTGCTGTTGTTCATGCCCGAGATGCCGATGTGGGCGTACGCCTCGGCGTCGCTCCAGCCGAAGACGGAGGTGAGCTTGCTCTTCAGCCCCTCGGTGGCCCGGACGGTGTTCCCGTACATGTCCGAGTGACCGCCGAAGTTGAACGGCATGATCGTGAAGTTGTCGATGTCCGCCTGGAGGGCGTGGGCCCGCTCGATCAGGCGGTTGCCCCAGGAGTTGGGGCCGGTGTTGAGAGTGGGGAAGGTGAGGATGGTCCGCAGCCCGGGGTTGTTCTGCTTGACGATCTTCAGCGCGTTCAGGATACGGTCCTGCACCGTCGCGTTCTCGAACTCGTCGGTGTTCTCGATGTCGACGTCGATCGCCTTCAGGTCGTAGGCGTCGATCACCTTCTGGTAGGCGCCGGCCAGCGCCTCGGCCGTGGAGCAGTTGGGGCCGAGCTTGTTGCCGCTCCAGCCGCCGATGGACGGGACGATGTCGCCGCCGGCCGCGCGGATGGCGTTGATGGCGGTCTGGTCGGCGCCGCCGTTGAGCGGACGCTGGCTGTCCCACGCCGGGTTGCAGCCGTTCTGGGCCAGGATGAACGCCATCGTGTACCACTTGACGCCGGTCGCGCTCATCACCTCGGTCGGGCTCGGCGGGTTGCCCCAGCCCAGGTAGAGGTACGGCGCGGCCTGGACGAAGTCGGCGCCGCCGCCGCCGTCCGCGTCGGTCGTGGCGCGCACCGCGGCGGTGAGCGGCGAGTTGTTGCCGGCCCGGTCCTTGGCGCGGACGGTGAAGGCGTACCCGGTGCTCGGCGTGAGGCCGGTGACGGTGGCGCTGGTGCCGGTCACCGTGGTCGCCAGGGTGCCGTCGCGGTAGACGTCGTAGCCGGTGACGCCGACGTTGTCGGTGGCGGCGTCCCAGGCGAGCGAGACGGAGGTGTCGGTGGTGCCGGTGACACGGGGGTTGCGCGGGGCGCCGGGTGCCTCGGTGTCGGGCTGGCCGCCGGGGCCGTCGAGGGTGATGTCGTCGGCGTGGTAGGTGCCCTGGCCGTACCAGCCGTGGACGTAGACCTCGGCGCTGGTCTGGTTGGCGCCGGTGGTGAACGACGTGGTCAGCTCGGTGTAGTTGGGGGCCGATGCCGTCCAGGTGGCGTTACCGCCGGTGACGCCGAGGTAGACGTAGGCGCCGCGCACCCAGCCGGACAGGGTGTACGTGGTGTTGGGCTGGACGGCGACGGTCTGGGCGCAGCGGGCGTTGCTGCTCGCGCTGGCGGCGCCGGCGAGCGCCCTGGTGCCGCTGTGCACAGGGCTGCTCACGACGGAGCCGGCGCCGTTGCTACAGCTCCAGTTCGCCAGGCCGCCGGATTCGAAGCCGGGGTCGTTCAGCAGGTTGGCGGCCTGTGCCGTGGTGGGCAGGGCCACCGCGCCCGCGCCGGCGAGCAGCGCGGCACTGAGGTAGGCGACTAAGCGGTTTCCGAAACGCACGGGTCCTCCCGGTGCGGTGGGGTGGATGCCCGGGTCACACGAGGGCGGACTGACACGGGCACGTATATGACGTGGGCATGACAGTTCTACGGGCGGCCGGGGGTCGGGCCGTCTCGAACAGGGAGGGGGCGTGGTGATATTGGTCTGGACCTATTAACGGATTGAAGCCGAGCCCTCGGACGCCGTCAAGCCCCCGCCCCGAAGGTTCACCGCCATCCGGAGCCGCCGACCCGCGAGAAACTGCGGGCGGATTCGGGCCCGCCGAACCCACGGCCCGGTTCGGACCCGTCGAAGCCACCGGCCCGTTCGGACCCGTCGAAGCCACCGGCCCGCCCGGACCCGACGGACCACGGGCACCGTCGGACCGCTCGGGCACGTCGAACTAGTCGGCCCCGCCCGGCGCTTCGCCGCCGCCCGCCTCCTCGGCCTCGACCCCCTCCGCCTCGGCCGCACGGGCGTCGGCGTGCGCGACGAAGTCGTCGACCATCCGGTGGAACAGCTCCGCGAGCCGCCGCAGGTCCTCCGGCGACCACTCCTCCAGGGCCACCTGCATCCCCCGGCACGACACCTCGCGGATGCGCGAGATCGCCTCCCGCCCGGCCCCGGTGAGCTGGATGCGCTGCGCCCGGCCGTCGTCCGGGTCCGGGACACGGGTCACGTAGCCCGCCTTCTGCAACTGCTGCACCTGCCGCGTCACATGCGACGCCTCCACCCCCAGCCGCCCCGCCAGCTCGCCGAGCCGCAGCGGCTCGGAGTCGTCGATCTGCCGCAGCAGCGCCACCGCCGCCCGGTCCAGCGGCACCCCGGCCAGCGCCATCAGCCGGTCGTGCTGCCGCACCCGGCTGCTCAGATACGCGATGCGGCTGAGGGCGCGCTCGATCTCGGCCACGTCCGGGGAGACGTGGAGGGCTGCTGGCGGCCGGACAGGCATGGGCATCACTTTACATTAATTTGCTTGACTCAACTAAGTACCGCCTGCTTGCGTAAGTCAAGTAATCCACTTCCCGCCGCAGGAGTCCACCCCGATGACAGACACCGCCACCACGGTGGCCGAGGAAAGCAGCGCCGACCGGCCCGGCCACCCCGCCGGTCCCGGCCTGACGCTCCTGGCGCTGGGCAGCGCCGGCCTCGTCGTATCGCTTCAGCAGACGCTGGTGCTGCCGCTGCTCCCCCAGCTCATGCAGGCTTTCGACATCTCGGTCGCCGCCGTCTCGTGGGTCTTCACCGCGACGCTGCTCGCCGGGGCGGTCGCCACACCGCTGCTGTCCCGCTTCGGCGACATGTACGGCAAGAAGAAGATGATCTCGGTGACGATGGCGCTGCTCGTCGTCGGCTCCGTCATCTGCGCGATATCCGACTCGCTCGCCGTGCTCATCGTCGGCCGCGCGCTCCAGGGCACCGCCGCGGCCGTCATCCCGCTGGCCATCGGGATGATCCGCGACTCCTACCCGCGCGAGCGGGTCACCACCGCCATCGGCGTCGTCAGCGCCACCCTCGGCGTCGGCGGGGCGGTGGGCATGCTGGTCACCGGCCTCATCGCCGACCACACCGACTCCCACCACCCGGTCTTCTGGATCGCCGCCGGCATGGCCGTCGTCGGGCTGCTGTTCGTGGTGTTCTGCACCCGCGACTCCGGCCGCCGCGCCGGCGGCCGGCCCGACCTGCTCGGCGCCGCCCTGCTCGGCGGCTGGCTGGTCAGCCTGCTGATCGGCGTCAGCCAGGGCAACGCCTGGGGCTGGACCGACGCCCGCATCCTCGGCCTGTTCACCGCCGCGGTCGTGCTGTGCGCGGTGTGGGTGGCCGTCGAGCTGAAGGTGCGCGAACCGCTGGTGCGGCTCCAGATCCTGGTCGGCCCCAAGTCGCTCTCGGCCAACCTGGCCTCGCTGCTCCTCGGCTTCTCGATGTTCGCCGCCTTCACCCTCATCGCGAACTTCATCCAGACCCCCGAGAGCGAGGTGGGCTACGGGCTCAGCGGCTCGGTGCTGGACGTCGGCCTGTACATGCTGCCCAGCACGATCACCATGCTGGTCTTCTCCGCGCTCTCCGGCCGCATCGAGGCCCGGGTCGGCGCCGCCTGGACGCTGGCCCTCGGCGCGGTCGTCGCGGGCGTCGCGTACTTCTGGCTGGCGCTCATGCACGACTCCGCGCTGGACATCATGATCTTCAGCGGCATCCAGGGCCTCGGCATCGGCATCGCCTACGCGGCCCTCGGCACGCTCGCCGTCCAGCACGTGCCGATGGACCAGAGCGGCATCGCCAGCGGCATCAACTCCCTGGTGCGTACCGCCGGCGGCAGCATCGCCAGCGCCGCGACGGCGGCGGTGCTGGCGGCGCAGGTCATCGGCGGCACCGAGGTGCCGACCGTGGACGCGTACGTCCTGTGCTTCGTGATCGCCGGCATCTCGTCGGCCCTGGCGGCGGTCATCGCCGGGGTGCACGGCGTGCGGCACCACGGTAAGTAGCCGTACGGCCCCGGGCGCCGTCCCGTACGGCACCCGGGGCCGGCCCGCCGACAGGCGGTGGCGGTGGTTCCGTTTCGCGGTCTGCCTGGTGGGCGGCAGTACACTCGACCGCTGTGGCGGACACCCAGTACGAAGACCTGTTGCGAACCGTGCTCACCTCCGGGACGGCCAAGGCCGACCGGACGGGCACCGGCACCCGGAGTGTCTTCGGGCACCAACTGCGCTACGACCTCGCGCAGGGGTTCCCCCTGATCACCACCAAGAAGGTGCACCTGAAGTCGATCGTGTACGAGCTGCTGTGGTTCCTGCGCGGCGACTCCAACGTCGGCTGGCTCCAGGAGCACGGCGTCACCATCTGGGACGAGTGGGCCGACGCGGACGGCGAGCTGGGCCCCGTCTACGGCGTCCAGTGGCGCTCCTGGCCCACCCCGGACGGCGCGCACGTCGACCAGATCAGCGACGTACTCGACACCCTGCGGCGTAACCCCGACTCCCGCCGGATGATCGTCTCCGCCTGGAACGTCGCCGAACTGTCCAACATGGCGCTGCCGCCGTGCCACGCCTTCTTCCAGTTCTACGTCGCCGACGGCAGGCTCTCCTGCCAGCTCTACCAGCGCAGCGCGGACCTCTTCCTCGGCGTACCGTTCAACATCGCCAGCTACGCGCTGCTCACGCACATGGTCGCCCAGCAGGTCGGCCTCGAACCCGGTGACTTCATCTGGACCGGCGGCGACTGCCACATCTACGACAACCACGTCGAGCAGGTGACGGAGCAGCTTTCGCGCAGCCCGTACGCGTTCCCGAAGCTGCGGCTGCGCCGCGCCGACTCGCTCTTCGACTACGCCTACGCGGACGTGGAAGTCCTCGACTACCGGCACCACCCGGCCATCAAGGCCCCGGTCGCGGTGTGAACACCGGGCTGATCTGGGCGCAGGCGCGCGACGGCGTGATCGGTGCGGACAACGGCATCCCGTGGCGGCTGCCTGAGGACATGGCGCACTTCAAGGCGACCACTCTCGGCCATCCGGTGGTGATGGGGCGCAGGACATGGGATTCGCTGCCGCCGCGGTTCCGCCCGCTGCCCGGCAGGCGCAACGTGGTGGTGACGCGCGACCCGCGGTGGGCGGCGGAGGGCGCCGTACGCGCCGGGTCGGTCGGCGAGGCGCTGGAGCTGGCCGCGGGCGAGGCGGGCGGTCCGGACGGGTCGGCCACGGTGTGGGTGATCGGCGGCGGGGAGGTCTACCGCGCCGCGCTGCCGCACGCCACGACGCTGTCGGTGACGGAGGTCGACACGGCGGTGGCGGGCGACACGTACGCGCCGGTGCCGGGACCGGAGTGGCGGCTCACCGAGGACGGCGGCTGGCAGGTCTCCCGCTCCGGACTGCGCTACCGGATCCGCAGCTTCACGAGGTGACGGCCCGGGCCGGGGGCCGTGGCGCGAGGTGCCCCGGGCCCCTGGCCCCGCTCGATGTCACAGGAGGCGCCTACCCTTGGGTGGGAGTGCGGGGTTGGTGGGTTATCCGGGCTTTTGCCAGGCGCCGACGCCGAGTTCGCCGGTCGTGCCGAGGTCGAGTTCCGGGGTGACCGTCACCGGGGCCGCGTCGGGCTTCGCCCACACGCGTACGTACGGGACGTCGACCGGCTCGCCGGCTTCGACGGTGTTGCGCCACACCAGTCGCGTCGATGCCCGCTCCCCCGGCGCCAGTGCCAGCGGGCGCGGCGGGGCGTCCGCGCCGGTGCCGGAGGCGATGGCGGCGCCGCCGCGGCGGATGCGTACGCCGGTGATCTCCCCGTGTTCCTCGTCGAGGAGTTGCAGTCGCGGGTAGCCCTCCAGGTGGTGGACCTCGGTGCCGCAGTTCTCCAGGTGCAGCCCGATGACCCGCAGCCCCATCGCCGCGTCGCCCTCGTCGGCGTACAGCCGCACCCCCGCCGGCGGGCACGGCCCGCCGGTCGACGGCGCCTCGTCCGCCGGGACGCTGCGCACCTCGCCGATCTGCACCTGCGCCGCGCGGTCTGCCGTCATCGGGTCGGTGACGTCGGCCTGGTGCGGCACCGTGCGGCCGGCCGGCACCGACTCCACGACCTTCTCCGGGTGCGACAGCACCTCGCCGGAGGCCGCACGGACCTCGAAGGTGACGGTGTACGTCATCGCCTCCCGCCCCCGGTTGGCGATCTCGAACTCCACCCGCACCGGCTCCGCGGTGGCCGCCTTCGTCTGGACCCGGGTGATCGTCACGCCGTCGACCTCGACCGGCGTCGGGTTGCCCGGCGCGGTGGGGGCCCCGGCGTCCGCGGTCCCGTCCGCCGACTCGGTGCCGCAGGCGGCGAGCAGGAGCACGGCGGCGAGGGCGAGGGGGCCGGCGTGGCGGAGGCGGGACACGCGGGTGGTTGGGTGCATGCGCCCAGTCGACCAGGGCGGATGCCCCGCGGCTGTGACGGGTGTCACTCCGTCGGCCACAGCACGGTCACAGTTGCCCCGGGTTCGAGCCTCCGGTGGCCGCTCAGCGTACGGGGACGCGCGCCAGGCGCAGTTCGTGCGCGCCGTCGGGGCGGGCGGCCTCGAAGTAGATGTGCCACGTGTCCCCGGCCACGACCGCGTCCACGTAGCGCAGCGAGCCCGTGCCGTACGGGACCGTCGCCCACGGCCCCTCGGTGCTGAGCCGGTGCCAGGTGCGCAGGTCGTACGAGAGCGCGAGGCCGCAGCGCTCCTCGTAGTTCTCCTCGTGGGAGGCGATGCCGTCGTAGAAGCCGAGCCAGCCGGCGCCGGGGCCGAGCGGGACGGCGCAGTTGAGCCGGGTCTGGTAGGAGTCCCAGCCGCTGCCGGTGGGCATGGCCTCGCCCTGCCAGGCGAACGTCGCGCCGCCGTCGAGGGAGACGGCCAGGCCTGTGGGGTGGGTGGTGACGCCGGTGTTGTAGATGTCGGCGGTGGCGTGCGCGCGGGCGGCGGCGTCGGCGGAGAGCCCGGCGCGCGCGTAGCTGGCGAAGAGGTAGGTGAGCGGGCCGTGCCGCAGGGTGTACGGGTCCTTGACCCCCTCGGTGCCGGTGCCGGCGGCGGTGAGCGCGGGGCGGGCCGAGGCGAGGTCGAAGGCGTCGGGGGCGGCGGCGTCGACGACGTCGATGCGCCAGCGGGAGTCGGCGGGGTCGACGTAGCTGAGGTAGAGCTGGTAGCCGCCGGGGACGGGCAGCAGGCTGAAGCGCTCCATCGAGTCGGTCCCCAACCGGCGGCTCTCCACCGCCCACACGTCGGTGAAGTCCACCCCGTCGTCGCTGACGGCGACCGCGCAGCGCCAGCCGCGCTCGCCGCCGGGGTGGCCGCGGGGGCGCCGGCGGCGGTACGTCATCAGCCAGCGGCCCTGCTCCGGTTCGTACAGCACCCCGGGGCAGCCGGTCCAGTAGCCGGGTTCGGGGGCCTCGGGGAGCATCACGACCTCCGCCTCGGCGGGGTCGAAGAGGGGCAGGGGCGTGCTGGTGCGGTGGGTCGGCATGCTGGTCAGCCTAGGAGCGCGTCCGCCGGGGGCGTAGCCCGCGCCACGTGACGGGCAGGTGAACTCGGGCGCGGGGGGCGGGCGAGGCGGGGCGGGTCAGGCGGGGCGGGTCAGGGGGCGCGCCAGGTGAGGGAGTAGCGGCGCAGGACGTGGCGGCGGTAGCGGACGCCGGGGAGCAGCCGGCGCGCCTCGGCGCGGACGGCGCCGTAGCTCATGTGCGGGGAGACGCAGGGCATGCCGGCCGGGAACGTGGCGCGGCGCACCAGCTTCGCGGTGCGTACGACGGGCGCGGCGGCGGCCGTGACGGCCCAGTCCCCGAAGCTCGCCTCGCGGGCCAGGCCGACGATCAGCAGGACGCCGCCGGCGCGCAGCAGGTCGCGCATGCGGGCGACGGCGGCGGTGAAGTCCATGTGGTGCACGGCGGAGACCGAGCAGATGAAGTCGTAGCCCGCGGCGGGCAGGTCGGCGGTGAGGAAGTCGCCCTCGACGAAGCCGGTCCCGGGGTGGTCGGCGGACAGTTCGCGGGCGCGGGCGATCATCGCCGGGGAGCTGTCGACGCCGGTGACGCGCCGTGCCCGCGCGGCGAGCTTGCGCGCGAGGAGGCCGTCGCCGCAGCCGACGTCGAGTGCGTCGCGGCAGCCGTCGGGGACGGCGCGCAGGATGCCCGGGTGGCGGGCGACGTTGGTGTTCCAGTACGGCGCGGGGTCGGTGTCCTGCATCGGTGCATGGTACGGACCTGAGGCGTACGGGCGCGGAGGGCGGATGCGGAGTGCGGGCGGACGCGGCGGGCGGCCGGGCGCGGAGTGCGGGCGGGCACGGCAGACGCGGCGGGCGCGGCGGTCTCGGAGAGCGGTATACGGGCCGTGTCGGCTCGCGCCTTCGCCGGGGCGGGTAACTGCCCTACGGGCCCGGACATTTGGCGCGTTCCCGCTTATCGGGGCACGGGTCCTGACGCGTTCTCTTGACGGGCCGTTCTCCGGAGCGTAACCATCCAGCGCAACGGGAGAGCGCTCTCCCGCTCTCCCTCCCCCACCCCAGGAGGCCCCGATGAGGAGATCGCGGCTCTACGCCGTACTCCTGCCGGCTCTGGCCCTGGCCCTGTGCGTCACCGCACTCGGTGCCATCGCCGTCACCGGCGAGACGGCCAGCGCCCGCACCACCGCCGCCGCGTCCGCGGACAAGTCCTCGGACAAGGCGGACCACGCCAAGCACGCCGGCCACACCCAGGCCCGCCCCGTCGCCTACGGCGACGACCCCGACGGCGACGGCTACATCCCCGCCGTCCCGCCCGTCACCGGCGTCCAGCCGTCCGACAAGGAGCCGCCCCACCGCTACTTCCACGAGTTCCAGGCCAACTGCTCGGTCACCCACACCAAGCCCGACGACCCGATCGTCTACCCCGGCCAGCCCGGCAAGTCCCACGACCACACGTTCATGGGCAACGACACCACCGACGCAAACAGCACCACCGCCTCGCTCGACGCCGGCGGCACCGAGTGCAAGGCGCCCGGCGACAAGTCCGGCTACTGGATGCCCACGGTCCTCAAGGGCGGCCAGCCCGTGCTGCCCGTGGGCGAGCAGGTCATCTACTACAAGGCCGGCGTGACCGACTACACCAGCGTCCGCCCGTTCCCCAAGGGCCTGCGCTTCGTCGTCGGCAGCCCGCTCCAGAGCGCCGAGGAGTTCCGCAACCACCCGGGCTTCGTGGAGGGCTGGGAGTGCGGCGAGAGCTACTTCAACGTCGACATCCCCGCCACCTGCCCCGGCAGCCAGGACACCCAGCTCAACATCCGGATGCAGGCGCCCAGTTGCTGGGACGGCCGCTACCTGGACACGCCTGACCACAAGAGCCACATGTCGTACCCCGTGGTCAAGGCCGGCACCAACAACAACGTCTGCCCGCAGAGCCACCCGGTGGCGCTGCCGATGATCGAGTTCAAGATGGCGTTCCCCGTGAACGGGGACATGTCGCAGGTCGCGCTCTCCAGCGGCCGCGGCTACTCCTTCCACTACGACTTCATCAACGTCTGGGACGACGCGACCCTCAGGGCCCTCGTCGACCACTGCGTCGTCGGCGCGCTCCAGTGCAACGCGCGCGGCTACGACGAGACCCACCCCGAAGCCGGCGCGGCCCTCAACGAGGACTACGAGCTTCCCTGACCCCCCACCGCTGGAGGAGACCCCTTCCCATGCACCCTCAACCCCCCGTATCTCCCGGCGCGGAAAGACCCCGGGGCGCCGAGTCCCGGGGCGCCGGCCGGCCCCGGGGCGCCGGCAGGTCCCGTTCCCGGGGCCTGCCGGCCGTCCTCACCGCCGGCGCCCTGCTGGCCGGTCTGACGGTCGCCCTCCCGGCGTCCGCGCAGCCGGCCCCGGAGCCCGCGGCCGGAGCCGGCGCCGCAGCCGACACCGCTGCCGCGGCGAGCGTCGTCGACGTGACCGGCTCGCAGGGCGACTGGCAGCTCACGGTCGACGGCCAGCCGTACACGGTCAAGGGCCTGACCTGGGGCCCGCCGGTCGCCCAGGCCGCCGACTACATGCCGGACGTCGCGTCCATGGGCGTCAACACCGTACGTACCTGGGGCACCGACGCCAGCAGCCGGCCGCTGCTCGACGCCGCCGCGGCCCACGGCGTCAAGGTCATCGCCGGCTTCTGGCTCCAGCCCGGCGGCGGCCCGGGCAGCGGCGGCTGCGTCAACTACGTCACGGACACCGCGTACAAGAACGACATGCTGGCCGAGTTCCCCCGCTGGGTCGAGGAGTACCGCGACCACCCCGGGGTGCTCATGTGGAACGTCGGCAACGAGTCGGTCCTCGGGCTCCAGAACTGCTACGCGGGCGAGGAGCTGGAGCGCCAGCGCAACGCGTACACCAGCTTCGTCAACGACGTCGCCAAGCGCATCCACCAGGTCGACCCGAACCACCCGGTGACCTCCACGGACGCGTGGGTGGGCGCCTGGCCGTACTACAAGCGCAACGCCCCCGACCTCGACCTGTACGCGGTCAACTCGTACGCCGCCGTCTGCGACGTGCGCGCCGCGTGGGAGGCCGGCGGCTACGACAAGCCGTACATCGTCACCGAGGGCGGCCCGGCCGGCGAGTGGGAGGTGGAGGACGACGCCAACGGCGTGCCCGAGGAGCCGTCCGACGTCGCCAAGGCCGAGGGCTACGGCAGCGCATGGGACTGCATCACCGGCCACGAGGGTGTCTCGCTCGGCGCCACCCTCTTCCACTACGGCATCGAGAACGACTTCGGCGGCGTGTGGTTCAACCTCACCCCGGGCAACCAGCGGCGGCTGTCGTACTACGCGGTCAAGGAGGCGTACGGCGGCGACACGAGCGGCGACAACACCCCGCCGGTCATCTCCGACCTGGCCGTGCAGAACGCGGGATCCGTGCCGGCGGGCCGGGAGTTCACGCTCTCGGCGGGCGTCACGGACCCCGACGGTGACGCGCTGACGTACGAGGTGCTGGTCAACAGCAACTACATCGACCAGGACAAGGCGCTGCGGCCGGCGCAGTTCCGGCAGACGGGCAACGGGACGTTCGCGGTCACGGCGCCCGACAAGCTCGGCGTGTGGAAGGTGTACCTGCGCGTAAAGGACGGCAAGGGCAACGCCGGCATCGAGACGCTGTCCTTGAAGGTCGTCCCGCCGCCGGTCGACGGCACCAACGTCGCCCAGGGCAAGCCCTCCACGGCGTCCACCGAGCAGACCGACGCCTACGGCGGCTGCCCCTGCGAGGCCGCCGACGCCACCGACGGGAGCCACACCACCCGCTGGGCCAGCTCGTGGGCCGACCCGCAGTGGCTGCGCGTGGACCTCGGCGAGCGGACGACGTTCGACCACGTCCAGCTCGCGTGGGAGGGCGCCTACGCCAAGGCGTACACGATCCAGGTCTCCGACGACGGCCAGAACTGGCAGACGGTGTACGAGACCGCCGCGGGCAACGGCGGGATCGACGATCTGGAGGTCTCGGGAACCGGCCGCTACGTGCGGATGAACGGCACCGCGCGCGGCACCGGATACGGGTACTCGCTCTACGAGTTCGGCGTGTACCGATGATCGATCAGCCGTTGGAGAGCGGTTTCCGGCGCGTGCTATAAAGGCGCGTATGGGCCGACCGCCGACGCTGGAGGACGTGGCCCGGGTCGCCGGAGTGTCCCGGGCCACGGTCTCGCGCGTGATCAACGGCACCCGGAACGTGGACCCCGCGATCCAGGAGACCGTCCGCGCGGCCGTCCGCACCACCGGCTACGCGCCCAACAGCGCGGCCCGCTCCCTCGTCACCCGGCGCACCGGCGCGGTGGGCCTGGTGATCTCCGGCGCCGGCGAGGGCGACGACGAGTCCGCGTACCGGCGCTACGTCTTCTCCGACCCCTTCTTCGGCCGCGTCGTGGACGGCGTGATGGGCGCGCTGCGCCCGCGCGGCATGCACCCGATGCTGATGCTCGCCGAGACCGCGGACGCGCGCGAACAGGTCGTCGCCCACCTGCGGCAGGGCATCGCGGACGGCGCGCTGCTGGTCTCCACCCACGGCGAGGACCCGCTGCCCTGCCTGCTCACCCAGGCGGGCGTGGCCACGGTGCTGTTCGCCCGCCCGGCCCGGCCCGTCCCCGCCGGGTACGTCGACCTCGCCCACCGCGACGGCGCCCGGCTGGCCGCCGAACACCTGCTGGCCCGCGGCTGCCGCCGGCCGGTGACGATATGCGGCCCGCTGGACGTCCTGGCCGGGCAGGAACGCCTCGACGGCTTCGGCCAGGCGATGGCCCGCCGCGGCCACGCGTACGTGCCGTGCGCGGAGGGCAACTTCACGGCGGCCAGCGGCGAGCAGGCGATGACCCGGCTGCTGCGCGAACACCCCGACCTGGACGGCGTCTTCGCGGCGAACGACCTGATGGCGCGGGCCGCGGTGCAGGTCCTGGGCGAGCAGGGCCGGCGGGTCCCGGAGGACGTGGCCGTCGTCGGCTTCGACGACAGCAGCGCGGCGACCGCGGCGCGCCCAAGACTGACGACGGTGCGCCAGCCCGTGGAGGAGATGGCGGGCGAGATGGTCCGCCTCCTGCTGGCGGCCCTGGAGTCCCCGGAGGCACCGCCGCAGTCGGTGATCTTCGAACCGGAGCTGGTGGTACGCGAGTCCGCGTAGCGGGGCCGCACGGCTGCGTGGCGCCGCGCAGGACACCGAACCGCACAGCCCGGTCGTCGGCGGTTCAGCCCGCAGAGGCGTCGACGGCCTCCCCGGACACCACCTGGCGCATCCGTTCGCCGAGCATCCGCAGGTAGTCGGCGGCGACGAACTCCTCCGCCGGGTCCTCCGCCTCGAAGTAGGTGCCGAGCCCGAGGAGTGCGACGAGCACCAGCGCCAGTCCGGCCAGCGAGACCCGTACGACGCGGGGGTTCTGCATGGTCACGGGCCCCGGGGAGATGGTGGTGCGCCCCTTCACCGTGGAGCCGGCGATGCTGATGCTGCCCTGCATCCCGGCAGTCGCGGCCGTCGCGGCCGTCACCGGGGCGTGGGCCGGAGGCGGCGGGGCGGCCAGCGCGGCGGCGAGGCCGCGGGCGAACTCCTCGTCGCCCTCGACCGCTTCCGCCAGTACGGTACGAAACCGCCGCCGCGCCTCCGGATCGTCGGGCCCGGCGCCCAGCTCCGCCACGGCGGCCCGCCCCTCCTCGGTACGCGACAGCCGCTCCACCACCATCCCGTAGACGGCCTGCCCCGCCCCGGCCCCCGCGGCGGTGGCCGCCCCACCGGCTAACTGCGCAACGATCCCCGTCACAGCCTCGATCGCGGAACTCCCCCTCATGGCCCCACCCCACGGGATGCCGTCGAGTACGCACATACCCCGGCGGGTCGTCGGGCAAGGGTCACCGGTCCCAGAGTTCCGCGGGAGACGCGGGGATGGTCAGCCGGGCCCAGGCGAGGGTGCCGCCGCGCAGCGGGTTCGCCCCCCATTTCTCGGCGAGTCTGTCGACGATGAGCAGACCGCGGCCGGAGTCGGCGATCTCCTCGGCGCCGGGGGCTTCGTCGGCCAGGAGGGGCTTGCCGACGTCCGACTCGGCTACGTGATCGATGAGCCGGACCGGTCGGCGCGGGCCCTGGTCGACCACGTTGATCATCAACCAGCGGTCCCGCAGGTGCAGTCGGAACTCGATCACGCGGCTGGTGGTGTGCAGAACCGTGTTGGCGGCGAGCTCCGACACGATCAGCTCGGCATCCGCCCGAACCCCGGCCGGGACCTGCCATTCCACCATCCAGTACCGGGCGATCGCGCGGGCAGTGCCGGGCGTCGAGCGTGCGCCCGGCAGAAAGAAGCTGACGTCCTGTCCGCGCCCGCGCCACCGGACCGCCGCACGGGCGGTGAAGTGGTCGAACACGACCGAGGGAGAGGCAGCGCTGCGGTACTGGATCACGACCGCACCCACTCTCCGGCGACGCGGGCCGAGGTGCGCGGAACGTCACTTGCGGCGGGGGCAGTTGAGGGCTTTACGCAAGCCAGATGGGCCATGTGCACTCCATTGAGCCAGCCGCCGCGATCACAAGATGTGATCATGGCGACGCTGTGTGTAATCTCGGCCGAGCATGGCACGGGTTCCCCGCTATTGGAAGTCCATGGCTTTTGGAGTCCCACGAAGGAGTAGATGTGAGCAATCAGGCAGCGCGCGCGTACGCTCAGTTAGTGATCCTGGGAGGTGGTTGGGCGTGACCACACGCTCACTCGGGCTGGCCGGCCGGATGCAGATCGCACGCGGCTTGACGCAGCTACGCGAGCGGAACGGGATGACGCAGATCCAAGTCGCCGAAGAAGCGGGCGTCGGGAAGTCCACCGTGAGCCGCTACGAGACCTGGCAGGACCGCTCGCGTATCCGCTGGGCCACGGTCCGCGCCATCGCCGATGCATGTGGCGCCTCCAGGGAGGAACGCGAAGCGCTCGTCTCCATCGCCAAGGCACAGGACGACGGCTGGTGGGTCGGCAACCCGGCGGTGCCGGAGTGGATGGATCCCCTCGTCTCCTTCGAGCACGAAGCCACCTACGAGCACGTGTTCGCCAATGGCTTCGTTCCCGGATTGCTGCAAACGCGCCGCTACGCGATGGCAGTTCACGAGGCCCGCGAAGTGCGACGAGCGCATCCGGAGGTAGAGCGGATGACGGAGGCGCGGATGCAGCGTCAGACCATCCTCGAACGCACAGAGTCCCCCATGCATCTCTGGGTGGTTCTGGACGAGGCGGTGCTGCATCGTGTGGTCGGCTCCGCCGACGTGATGCGGGAGCAGTTGGAGCACTTGCAGGAGGTCATGCAACGGCCCAACGTCGACATCCAAGTGCTCCCGTTCACCACGGGTGCGCACGCGGCAGGCGCCGGGCACTTCGTCATCCTCGGCAGAGACGACGAAGGCGAGCCGCAGAACTCCATGGGCATCGTGTACATCGAAATGCGGCGCCGCGGGCTCTACTTGGACGTTCCGGACGACGTTGCCGCTTATAGAATTACGTTCGATTACCTTCGTTCCCAGGCGGCCGACACGTCGGCATCCGCCCGACTGCTCGGCGCAGTACGACAGGAGATCTCCCGATGACTCACCGTCCCTCCCCCCTTCCTGCCGAACCATCCGGGCGCTGGTTCAAGAGCAGCTACAGCGGTCCCGACGGCAACGAGTGCGTCGAGGTCGCCGACCTCGGCGCGAACCGCGTAGGCGTGCGCGACTCGAAGAACCCGTCGGGTCCCGTACTCACCTTTGACCGCAGTGCGTTCGCCGACTTCGTCACCGCTCTCACCGCAGATCGGCTGACCTAGCCGACACTCCCGGATCCGGGGAAGACCACCGAAGGGGCCGCCCGTTGGGCGGCCCCTTCTGCGGGCCCGCCCGCGCGGCGTATCCCCGTGAAGCAGTCGGCGGGGCGTCCGCGTACTCCCCACGCACGCCCGCCGGTTACTCCCCGTGTGCGATGACCCCCGCCGCGTACGCGGTCACGCTGGTACGCCACTCTCCGACGTGCCAGGCGACCAGCGGGGGACCCATGTTGCAGGTGCACTTCACGGCAGCCGATCTCGCGCGGGTGCGCGTCGCGCCCGCGCCCGACCCCTTGTGGGAGATCACCAACAGCTTCCAGCTCCTCATGGCCCGCCGGGTCCCCCCGGCGCTGCGCGCGTGGCACGGCCGCGTCCGCCCGCTGCTGCCCGCGAGCAGCCGCCTGCTGGCGTCGCTGCTGCCGCCCCGCGGCTACTCCCCCGACTTCCTCACCCCCGAACTCGACGGCCCCGCCGACCTCGACCGGGCCCTCGCCGCCGTCCTCGGTACGCCCCGGTCCGTACTCCGCCGCGACCTGGCCCGGCTCGCCGCCTCGCGCGGCGGGCTGCGCCCGCTGCCGGTCGAGGTGCGCGCCCTGGCGGCGGGCGAGCCCGCGGCGCTCCGCCGGCTGGCCGCCGCGCTGCGGGCGTACCACGGGCGGGCGCTGGCGCCCTACTGGCCGGGTATCCGCGCGCAGGTGGACGCGGACGGCGCGGTTCGCGCCCGGGCGGTGCTCCGGGGCGGCACGGCCGGGCTCTTCGCCGGCTTCCGGCCGGTGCTGCGCTGGGAGCCGCCGCTGCTGCGGGTCGACTATCCCGTCGTACGGAACGTGCGGCTCGACGGCCGCGGCCTGCTGCTCCAGCCGGGCTTCTTCTGTCTACGAAGACCGGTGATGCTCGCCTCGCCCGGCGCGACACCGGCCCTCGTCTACCCGATCCAGCACACCCCCGACTGGCTCCCGTCCCGCGGCGCCGGGCCCGCCGCCGCGCTCGACGCGCTCATGGGCCGCACCCGGGCCGCCATCCTGGAGGACGTCGCCCCCGGCCGTACGACCGGCGAACTCGCCCGCCGGCTCGGTGTCACCGAAGCCGCCGCGAGCTACCACACCGCCGTCCTGCGCCGCGCGGGTCTGCTGCTGAGCATCCGCCGTGGCCGGCACGTACTGCACACGCTCACGCCGCCCGGCACCGTGCTCCTGGAGAGTCCGGCGGGTGATCGGACCGACGCTTAAAGCAGCGTTTGAGTGTGTGGCCCGGTGCGGTCCGGCGCGGGCAGGCTGAGGCGCAACACGGGGGAACGTCACGGGGGATTCATGCGACGACGCACCAGCGCCACCGCCGGCCTGCTCGCCGCCGCGGCGGCGACGCTTGCGCTGCTGACGGGCTGCACGGGGGACGGCACATCGAAGGCCGGCCCGGCGGGGGCCGCGGGTCCGGCGCGCGAACTCACGCGCGCCGAGCAGGCCCGCCTCGAAGACACCGAACAGCGCCTCGTCCGGCGGTGTATGGGACGGCGGGGCTTCTGGTATTGGGTCTTCCCGCGAGTCGGCGCCGATACGGAACGGGCCTTCTCCGACGACTTCGTCCAGGACGACGTCGCCTGGGCCCGCGAGCACGGCTACGGCGGCCGGCTCCAGAAGGCGTTCTTCGCCCAGAAAAAGCGCGACCGTAACGTCGCCTACCGCAAGGGCCTTACCTCCGACGAACGCAAGCGCTACAACGACGCGCTGTCGGGCGGTCCGGACAGTCCGGTTCTCTCCGTGAAGCTCCCTGGGGGATCCACCGTCGGCAGCATGCTCGGCGGCTGCGAACTCGCCGCCCGGGAGAAGCTGTACGGGGACGCGGAGGCGTTCTACCGCGCCGAGAAAGTCGCCACGAACCTCAGCGCCCTCTACTCGCCCCGGCTCATGCGCGACAAGCGCTTCACGGCGGGCGTACGGGCGTGGTCGGCGTGCATGAGGAAGGCGACCGGCCGCGCGTACGCGACCCCGGATGCCGCCCGCGTCGAGGCGGAGGAGCGGACCAGGGGCCTGAGCGGCGAACGGGCGCACGCCGTCGAGGTCGGCCTCGCGGTCGCGGAGGCCACCTGCGCACAGGAGACCTCCCTGGCCGCCACCCTCGCCGACCTGGACCGCACGTACGGCGACCCGGTGCGCAAGCGGTACGGCGAGGAGATCGCCACCGCCAACAGCATGAGGCTGGCCGCCCTGGAACGGGCCGACCGCGCCTCGTGAAGACCCCATCTCTCACCGAGTACGGAGAAAGAAAGGGAACGACGCCATGCGCAAAATCCATGCCGCCCTGGCGGGTGCAGTCATGACCGTGACGGCGAGCACGATGTTCGCCGGCAGTGCCGAGGCGGGACCGGTGGCGCCCGCGGCGAGTGATTGCGCGAGCCTGTGGCAGCAGTACGCGGAGGACGGCTATCTGCGCATCTACGACGGGGTGGACTGCACGCAGTACCTCGACGCCGCCGCCGGCAACGACAACAACTGGAACGACAACGTGGGCCCGATAGAGAGCCACGCCAACGACAGGGCCACATCGCTGCTCAACACCGGCACCTACAGCGGGGGCATCAGCAACATCCAGTTCTGGCAGGACGCGAACCGCCGCGGCAACACCGGCTGCCTGGCCAGGGCCGACCGGTACGTCCGCGACCTGTACAACGAGGACCTGCTCACTCCCGACGGCGAGATGATCCGGCGCGCGGACAACAGGATCACTTCCCACCACTGGCGGTCGAGCTGCACCAACCGCTGGAGGTAACCGTCCAACACCGCGCCGCCCGGGACCCGCGCCCGGGCGGCGCGTTCGCCGTGCCGCCCTCTCATCCCTCCCGCGGCCGCGGATCCAGCACCTCCGCCCCGCGCTCCGCGACCTCCGTCCAGAACTCCACCGCCAGCTCCTCGAACCGCAGGCCGAAGGCCAGCACCGCCACCTGCGGCGCGCCGAACCGCGGGCGGGGCGGGGCCGTCGCGAGGATCGCCTCGAACTCGGCGAGGCCGCGGCGGTGCGCGTCCAGTTGCTGCTCCGCCAGCCGCCGCACCCGGTCCGCGCCGGATGCCTCGTCCTCCTGGAAGTAGAGCCGCAGCAGGCCCTCGTCGCGGACGTCCGTGGTGCGTTCCGTGGGCGCGGTGAGCCAGGCGGCCAGCGTGTCCCGGCCGGCCTGGGTCAGCGCCAGCGTGCGGCGCCGGCGGCCGGTCTTCTCGCGCGACTCGGTGACGAGCCCGCGGCGTACCAGCCGGGCGGCCTCCGCGTAGATCTGGGAGCGGGGGAAGTCCCAGAAGTACCCGACGCTCTGGCGGATTTCGCGGTCGAGCGCGTACGGGGTGGCGGGGCCGGACTGGTCGAGGAGGCCGAGCACGACGTAGGCGCTGGCGGGAAGCGTGGGCATGGCATCTCCCGGTCTGGACGGTCTGAACCTCGGCGTTGCACGCCCGACGCCGAAGCCGGAGCATCGAAACGGTACAGGCTGCACGTTCCAATCTGACGATCGGAGTCACCGATGGCTACGGCAACCCGTGACAACCCCTTCCTCCAGGGCAACTTCGCGCCCGTCCCCGACGAGCTGACCGTCGCCGACCTGCCGGTGACCGGCACTCTCCCGCCCGAGCTGAACGGCCGCTTCCTGCGGATCGGCCCCAATCCCGTGGGGCCCGAGACCGGCGCGGGCCACCACTGGTTCATCGGCCGGGGCATGGTGCACGGCGTCCGGCTGCGCGAGGGGCGGGCCGAGTGGTACCGCAACCGGTTCGTCCGCGGCGACGCCCCGGAGGACTCGCCCAACACCAACGTCCTCGCCCAGGGCGGCAGGCTGCTCGCCCTCGTCGAGGGCGGCGGCGCGCCGGTGGCGATCGCGCCCGACCTGGACCGGATGCGTACGTGGGACTCCGACGGAGCGCTGCGCTCCGGCTTCACCGCCCACCCGAAGATCGACCCGGTCACCGGCGAGATGCACGCCGTGAACTACCTGATCGACCCGGGCTCCGAGCATCTGCGCTACGTCGTCGTGGATGCCGCCGGGCGGACGACGCACACCGCGGAACTGCCGGTCCCCGGGGTGCCGATGGTCCACGACATGGCGATGACCGCCACCCGGGTCGTGGTGCTCGACCTGCCGGTGACCCTGTCGGCGGCGGCCGTGGGCCGGCTGGCGGCGGGCACTCCACGGGCCGGCGACGCGCTGCCGATGCGCTGGGACGACGCGCACCCGTCGCGGGTGGGGGTGCTGCCGCGCGGCGGCACGGCCGACCAGCTCCGCTGGTTCGAGGCGCCGCGCTGCTACGTGTTCCACGTCCTCAACGCGTACGACGCCCCGGACGGTTCGATCGTCATGGACGTCGTCCGCTACGACACGGTGTTCCGCGACTCGTTCCGCGGCCCGATGGACGGGCTGCCCTCCCTGGCCCGGTGGACCGTCTCGCCGCACCGGGGCACCGTCTCCGAGCAGATCATGTCCGACCACGCCGTCGAGTGGCCCCGGATCAACCAGGAGTGGACCGGGCGCTCCCACCGCTACGGCTGGTTCGGCGGCGTCGGCCCGGAGAGCCTGCGGCTGTCCGACGACGTCGACCGCGACCGCGGCGGCAGCTTCGAGCCCGGTCCGCTGGTCAAGTTCGACACCGAGACCGGCCGGGCTTCGGCGCACCACTTCGGTGCCGGCCGGGTGACGCAGGAGCCGGCGTTCGTGGCGCGGCCGTCGGCCGCGGCCGAGGACGACGGCTGGATCCTGTCC
Organism: Streptomyces sp. 184; assembly: GCF_045781775.1. NCBI lineage: Bacteria > Bacillati > Actinomycetota > Actinomycetes > Kitasatosporales > Streptomycetaceae > Streptomyces > Streptomyces sp. 184. The sequence continues at coordinate 6,175,335 of NZ_CP123230.1, forward strand.
GTCGTCCACGACGGCAACACCGACCGCAGCGAACTGGTCGTGCTCGACGCGGCCGACGTCACGGCCGCGCCGCTCGCGCGCGTCCACCTGCCGCGGCGGGTCCCCTTCGGGTTCCACGGCAACTGGGTCTCGGACGCCGAGATCGGCGCACGGCCGAGCGTCCTGCCGGGCTAGTCGAACGACGGGCCGCGGTCGCGGGTGCGTTTGAGTTCGTAGAAGCCGTCCGTGCCCGTGACCAGCAGGACGCCGTCCCACAGGCGCGCCGCCGCCTCGCCGCGGGGGACGGGGGTGATCACCGGGCCGAAGAACGCCGTGCCGCCCACGGCGATCACGGGGGTGCCGACGTCGTAGCCGACGCGGTCCATGCCGTCGCGGTGGGAGGCGCGCAGGGCCGCGTCGTGGGCGGTGGAGTCCATCGCGTCCGCCAGGTCGGCGTCCAGGCCCGCCGCGACCAGCGCGGCGGCGACCGTGGCGCGGTCGCGGGGGGCCTTCTCGTGGTGGAAGCGGATGCCCAGTTCGGTGTAGAGGCGGCCCAGGATCTCGGGGCCGTACTTCTGCTCGGCGGCGATGCAGACCCGTACCGGGCCCCAGGCGTCGTCGATCACCTCGCGGTACTTCCGCGGCAGTTCGCGGCCCTCGTTCAGGACGGCGAGGCTCATCACGTGCCAGCGGGTGACGACCGGGCGCTGCCGCTCCACTTCGTGCATCCATCTGGACGCGATCCACGCCCATGGACAGACGGGGTCGAACCAGAAGTCGGTCTCGGTCGGGGTTCCCTCGGACAACTCCAGCCTCCCGTGCCGTTGTTCACCGAAGCGGGCGGCGCTCCCCCGGGCGCGGCCCGCGTACGTCTCGTACGCGCACCGCCTACGGGCGGTCCGCCGCCTTCCGCAGGGCGGCCAGCACCTGGTCCGCCGCCTTCTGGGCGCTGGCCACGCACTGGCCGACGCCGACGCCGTCGTACGCCGCGCCGCAGACCGCGAGGCCGGGGCGGGTCTCGACGGCGGCGCGGATGCGGGCGATCCGGTCCAGGTGGCCGACGGTGTACTGGGGCACGGCGGCCTCCCAGCGGTCGACCTGCGAGGCGATCGGTCCGCCCGCCGCCCCGCCGGCCGCGGCGAACTCCGCCGCCGCCAGGTCCACGAGGTCCGCGTCGTCGCGCCGGAGCAGTTCGTCCTCGCCGCTGCCGCCGGCCTGGCACCGTACGATGTCGACCTCGCCGGCCAGGTGCGCCCACTTCGCGGTCGAGAACGTGACCGCGCGGACCTTCCGGCCGTCCACCGCCGGCACCCGGTAGCCGCTGTAGCCGAGCTTGCGCAGCCGGGCGAGCGCCTCGCGGGGGTAGGCCAGCGTGATGATGACCGTGCCGGCGTACGGGATCTCGGCGAGCCCCGCCGCCGCCCCGTGCGCCCCCGCGGGGCCGGCCAGCAGCCGGGCCGCGGGCCCCGCGGGTACGGCGACGACCACGGCGTCCGCGTCGATCCGTTCGGGGCCGGAGGCACCGGAGGCGGTGACCCGCCAGCCCCGGCCGGACGGCTCCAGCGCCGTCGCGGCGGTGCCCGTGCGCAGCGCGGCCCGCGGCGAGGACGCGCGGATCGCGTCCGCCAGCACCCCGGGCAGCGTGCCGAGCCCGTCGAGCAGCGTGGAGATGCCCGTCGGCGGCTCCTGCCCCTCGGGGGCTGGCTCCGGGAGCAGCGCGCCGGCGGCCTCCGCGAGCGAGGCGTGCCGGCGCGTCGCGGAGACCAGCGGCGTCAGCGTGGCCTCGAAGGACAGCTCGTCGGCGCGGCCGAAGTAGGCGTCGGCGAGGAACGGTTCGACCAGGCGGTCCACGACCTCCCGGCCCAGCCGGCCGCCGACGAAGTCGGCGACGGACACGTCGCCGTTGCGGTCGAACCGCGGGAGCCGGAGGTCCTCGCGGGCCCGCGCCACGCCCTCGTCGGAGAGCATGCCGGACTTCGCCAGCTCGTCCATGTCGGCGGGCACGCCCATGAACTGGCGGCCGGGCAGCGCCCTGAGGTCGCCGCGGGTCCAGATCGCGGTCGCGGTGGTGCTCGCGGAGACGACCTGCTCGCCGAGCCCGGCCGCCTTGAGCAGCCTGGCGGTCTTGGGCCGCCGGGCGTACGTGGAGTCCGCGCCCACGTCGACGGTCACGCCGCCGACCTCGGAGACCGCCAACTGCCCGCCGAGCCGGGGCGACGCCTCCAGGACCGTCACCCGTACCGGCTCGTCGCGCAGGAAGAACGCCGCCGCCAGCCCGGCGATGCCGCCTCCGACGACGACCACATGCGGCGCGTCGGTCGTCTGGTCCGTTCCCTTGTCCGCCATTCCGCCTGCTCCCTCGTGGATAACGGTGTCGCCCCAGTCTGGGAGGGCCCGCCGGGAGTCCCGGTCGAGCGGGAGTGGACCCGGGGCCGCCCGGCCCGCCCCGGTCCGTACGCTCCAGCGAACTTCGTCCCTCCTCCCGCCGATGCTTGAGAGCCGCGGCCCAAGGTGGCGGTGGCCGGCGTCCCGCCCCCGGGTGCCGCGCGGCCGTTGTGCATGCGGATCCGCCGGAAGCCGAGGAGGAGTCGAACAGATGCGTTTCGTGAAGGTCTGTCCGCTGGACAAGATCCCGGCCGACGGCGCGCTCGCGGTGGAGATCGACGGGACCCCCGTCGCGGTCGTCCGCAGCGGCGGCGGGGTGTACGCCATCGGCGACATCTGCTCCCACGCCGAGGTCTCCCTCTCCGAGGGCGAGGTCTACGACACCACGGTCGAGTGCTGGCTGCACGGCTCGTGCTTCGACCTGCGCACCGGCGAGCCCACCAACCCGCCGGCGACGAAGCCGATCCCCACCTACGAGATCAAGGTCGAGGACGACCAGGTGTACGTCGCCCTCGACGCCGAGGACCGGTGAGGGCCGTGGACACCGCGCCGAACGGATCGCCCGCCGCGCCCCCACAGCCCGCAGCACCGAGCGCCGGGCGCCGGCCGGTGGTCGGCATCGCCGCGCGGACGGCGCCGGTGACGCTCCAGGGCGTCGGCATGACCGTGGCCCTGACGCTCCAGCGGCACGTGGACTTCCTCGCCGCCGCCGGCTGCACCCCCGTGGTGCTGCCGCTGCTGCCCGGCGGCCCGGACCTGCCGCTCCCGCTCGACGGGCTGCTGATCCCCGGCGGCCCCGACCTGGACCCGGGCCTGTACGGGGCCGAACGCCACCCGCTGACCCGCGGCGGCGACCCGCACCTGGACCGCGCGGAACTGGCGCTGACGCAGGCGGCGCTGGCGACCGGGCTGCCCGTCCTCGCCATCTGCCGCGGCATGCAGTTGCTCAACGTGCTGCGCGGCGGCACGCTGCACCAGCACCTGCCCGAGGTCACCGGCGACGACCGGCACAGCCCGGCGACCGAGACGTACACCCTGGGCCGGCACCGGCTGGACGTCACGCCCGGCAGCCGGATCGCCGACGTGCTCGCCGACGGCGGGGCGGAGTCCGCCTGCCGCCACCACCAGGCGGTCGACCGGCTCGGCGCCGGACTCGTCGCCACCGCCCGGACGGCGGACGGGGTCGTCGAGGCGATCGAGGCCGTCGACCACCCCTTCGCGCTCGGCGTGCAGTGGGAGGCCGGCCAGACCGACGACGAGCGGCTGCACCGGGCCCTCGCCGACGCCGCGGCGCGCTCGTCCCGTACGACGCACGCCTCCCGGGCGGCGCACACACCCCCTGCGGCACACATGTCCCGCAGCACTGCCACGAACATCACCTGACGCCGCCCGCCCCGGGCCGTCACCTTCCGGAAGGACGAAAAGTGGGAGCAGTCGAGGTTCCTGTTCTGATCGTGGGCGGCGGTGGCTGCGGCCTGTCCGCGTCCAACTTCCTGTCCGACCACGGTGTCGGCCACCTGCTGGTGGAGCGGCACGCGGACACCGCCAACGTGCCCAAGGCGCACTACCTCAACCAGCGCACGATGGCGATCTTCCGCCAGCACGGCCTCGACGGGCCGATGACCGAACAGGGCGCGCCGCTGGAGAAGTTCGGCGCGCTGCGCTGGCTGACCTCGCTCGGCGGCGACCGCGAGCGGGACGGGCAGCTCATCCACGAGCTGGACGCGTTCGGCGGCGGCTCGCTGCGCGAGCGGTACGCCGAGGCGGGTCCGGTGCTGCCGGTCAAGCTGCCGCAGGTGCGGCTGGAGCCGATCCTGCGCCGCTACGCCGAGGAGCAGAACCCGGGGCGGATCCTGTTCGGCCACGAGATGACCGGGTTCACCGACCACGGCGACCGCGTCACCGCGGAGGTACGCGACCGCGCGACCGGCGAGACCACGACGGTCACCGCGCAGTACCTCCTGGGCGCCGACGGCGGCCGTACGGTCGGCCAGGCGCTCGGCGTGGAGATGCAGGGCGTGCACGGGCTGCTCGACGTCACCACCGCGTACTTCTCCGCCGACCTGTCGCCGTGGTGGCAGGAGGGCACGCTGCTCACCCACTTCCTCAACGCCTACGACGCCGGCCTGTCGAGCAACCTCATCGAGATGGGGCCGACGTGGGGCCGGCACTGCGAGGAGTGGGTGCTGCACTTCCCGCCCAGCGACAGCCTCGACGAGGACGTCATCGTCCCCCGCATCCGCGAACTCCTCGGCCTGCCGCAGCTCGAAGTGACGCTGCACCACGTGACGAACTGGACCGTGGAGGCGCTGCTCGCCGAGCGCTACCGGGTCGGCCGCGTGCTGCTCGCCGGCGACTCCGCGCACCGCCAGCCGCCCACGGTCGGCCTCGGCCTCAACTCGGGCATCCAGGACGCGCACAACCTCGCCTGGAAGCTCGCCGCGGTGCTCTCCGGGCGCGCCGACGACAGCCTGCTGGACAGCTACGAGGCGGAGCGCCGCCCGGTGTGCCGGCACAACGTCGACTGGGCGGTGTCCGCGGCGCTGCACCACCAGATGATGCTCGACGGCCTCGGCCTCGGCCCGCACGCCCCCGCGGCACGCCGGGAGCGCACGTTCGCGGCGTTCTTCGACGGCTCGCCCCTGCGCGCCGTCGTACGCGAGCGCGCCAAGGAGGTCCTCGACACCCACCGGGCGGCCTGCCACGCGCACGACCTGGAGATGGGCTTCGCGTACGAGGACGGGGCGCTCGTCCCGGACGGGACCGAGGCGCCGGAGCGCGCGCCCCTGCGCGACGTGTACGTTCCCACCACGCGCCCCGGGCACCTGCTGCCGCACGCCTGGCTCCGCCGGGACGGCAAGCGGCTGTCGACGCACGATCTGATCGGCGCCACCACGGGTTTCGTGCTCCTCGCCGGGCCGGCGGGGCAGCCGTGGTGCGACGCGGCGGCGGAGGTGGCCGAGAAGTTCTCGGTGCCGATCGCCACGGCCCGGATCGGCGACGGCGCCGAGTACGCCGACGCGGACGGGCGTTGGGCGGCGTACCGCGGGATCGGCGACGGGGGCGCGGTGCTGGTGCGCCCCGACAACCACGTGGCGTGGCGCAGTGCGGACGCCGCAGGGAATCCCGCCGAGGCGCTGGCGAATGCGCTGTCCCGGATCCTGGACCAGAAGGCCGGCTCGGAAATTCATTCACTCTGACGCCCGCTTTCTCATGAACCCCCAACGGAAACACCGACACCACGGCATGCACACTGCCACCACTGGAATACGCTGTCACACGCGTATACCTGGATGACGCCTTCGGTCCGGAGGAGTCTACGCGCGGATATGTGCTGAGGTCAGGTCGCCGACGCACTTGCCTCTTCCGCCGGGACGCCGAGACAATCTCGCTGGTCCACGCGGTATGGGTGGACTTGGAGAAGCGCGGCGTCGGAGAGGCGCCGGAGCAGCGCTGGAGTGTCCGTGGAGCCGGGCCCGACCATTGACTAACGTTCACGCCGGTTCGGTTCACAGGAAGGCCGAGGGGCGCGCCGTTTTCGGCGCGCACCCCGGTTCGGATTCCGTTCCGGTGCGTCGTCGTGCGACCGGTGGATTGGGGGAGAATCTGTGAGGGCAAAGGTCCTTGGCCCGCTTCGGGCCGCTGTCAACGGGGTGGAAGTCGTCCCGACGGCGAGTAAGCCTCGTCAGATACTCGCGTTATTGGCGCTCTATCCCGGCCGGGTGGTTCCGGTTTCCACGCTCATGGAGGAGATCTGGGGGACCGACCTGCCCGCCAGCGCACTGACCACGCTCCAGACGTACATCCTCCAGTTGCGCCGCCGGCTGAGTGCCGCGATGGGCGCGGACGGGCCGGGCAGCGCCAAGGACGTGCTCGTCACCCGGTACGGCGGCTACCTGCTCCAGATCCCGCCGGAGGAGGTGGACGTGCACACCTACGAGCACCTGGTGACGGCGGGGCTGCGGGCCTTCGACGTGGAGGGCGACGACCGCCTGGCCGCCACGCTCTTCCGCCGGGCGCTCGACCTGTGGGACGGGCCCGCGCTGGTGGACGTGCGGGTGGGCCCGGTGCTGGAGATAGAGGCGGCGCGGCTGGAGGAGAGCCGGCTGGTCACCATCGAGCGGCGGATCGACATGGAGCTGCGGCTCGGCCGGCACAGCGAGTGCATCGCGGAGCTGACCGATCTGATCGCGCGCCATCCCGAGCACGAGGGCCTGCACTCGCAGGCGATGGTCGCGCTCTACCGCTCCGGCCGGCAGGCGACGGCGCTGGATGTGTACCGGCGGCTGCGGATGCGGCTGATCGAGGATCTGGGCGTGGACCCGTCGCCGCAGTTGCAGCGGCTGCACCAGGCGATCCTGGCCGTCGACCCGCAGCTCGACGTGGCGGCGGGGCCCCGGCGGTCGTCGACCTTCGACCGGTACGCGAGCTGAGGGGCGGGGGCGTCAGGGGCCCCCGCCCGGCAGCGGTAAGGCCCGGAAGCCACGGCTTCCGGGCCTTACTTCATGCGGTCTTTCCCGCGGTACGGGCCGCTCCTCTTGTCCCACGGCACGCGGGAAGCCACTCGCGTCCCCCCGGTCCCCTGCGCATCGACTGAAGAAACTCCGCAGTTGTACACGCGGCCGGACGTCGGGGGAAGCGATTCTGCAAGCGCGGCGGGGTCAGGACGTCTCGTCGCTCAGCAGGTCCATCCGCATCGCGATACGGGTCCACTGCGCCGCACAGGCGCGCGCCATGTCGGCGATCTTCTTCGCCTGGTGGGCCGGCGCCCGCAGCACCAGCCCGGGGTCGGTCTTGCGGATGATGCGCGCCTCCAGCCAGCGGATCATCTCCCGGCCGTCGTTGCTGTACTTCAGCGCCGGATCCCGCTTCAGCGACTCCAGTTGCTTGACCGGGTCGACGGCGGGGCCCAGCGGGCACAGGCCCCGCTTCTCCTCGCCGGGGGTCTCCCCGGCGGCCTGCGGGGGCTGCTGCCATGTGGTCGGGGCCCTTCTGGAGTCCCGGGCGGAGGCGACGGTGAGGGCGGCCGGTCTGTTCACTTCCTTCGGGCGCTCCAGCTCGCCGGGGTACATCCCCGCGGTCCGCTGCCGGCCCCGGCCGGGGGTCAGCCGGCGGACCCGGCCGTCGCGGCCGACCCGTACGGGGGCCTGGGCGATGTGCTCCGCGTACCGGCGGCGCAGCGCGCCGACCGTCTTGCCGGAGAGCCCGGTCCTGACCCCGATGGCCCGGTCCGACCACTCGGGATAGCCCTGGAGTATCCGCATGGCCGACTGTTTGCGATCGGCGAGCGTCAGGGGCAGACCGTGTCTCATGTTCAGCTCGACGGCCAGCAGGAAGGCTTCCCACTCGGTGCCGTCGAAGTAGCGGATCTCGACGCTGTCCTCGTTGTTCAGACGCGCCACGTGCAGCCGGTGCATGCCGTCGATGACCTTCATGGTGGCGCGGTGCACGACGATCGGGGGCAGCGCGGCATCGGTGGCGGCCATGGTGCGGACATGGCCCTCGTCGATACCGGCCAGGCGGGGTGAGTCGGCGTCTCGCAGCATCTCGATGGGGATCCGGACCTTTGCGTCCGGGAGTTCAAGCGATCGGTCCTGGATGCCGGGGCGGTGGCTCCTTTCTCGGGGTAGTGCGGCCCTGGCGGTGGCCCCTCCGGTCGTGTCGATCATCAGGTCGCCTCTTTCTGTCGCAGAACGCAGTCGTAGGCTGGACGTACGGAACCGGTGGAGGAGGGAAGTCCCGCAAGCACGAGAAAACAGGGCGCCGTTCACACGGGTGAACACCACATGCCGACAGCCCGCCGAAGAAGGCAGGGGCGGGTGTGTGGGTGAACTGCTGGACAGTCGGAATCACTTATCGGGCATCATGTCACTTCTCCTCCCCCGGGACGGAAGTACACGATGGCCAATAAAGCTACCATGAGCCCCGCCCCTCTCCTAGCAAGCCCTTGCCATCCCGCCATGATTCGACGGTTCGGATACGGAAGCCGTGGGCGGCGGCTCTGACCAGCATGACACAGGGAAAGTGGTGCAGACCACCTCTCTGCACGGGTGAAACGGGCCCGCGGCGGGAAGGGAAGATCACTCGTCTCCGACTGGCGTGAAATGACCGGGGTCCGATGACCGCGAGTAACCGGTATCCGCTATCTGAACACCCGTCAATTGAACACACGGGCAAATTGCCCGAGGCCCGCGGAAACAGCATTCTGGATGCCGGACACATGCCTTGCGCGCCAATGGACATGGAGGCAAACGGTGGTTGCAGACGGGACGATTCTGGTGCTGGGCGGTACCGGCCGGCAGGGCGGTGCGACCGCCCGCGAACTGCTCCGCCGCGGGCGGTCCGTGCACGCCCTCGTACGCGATCCGCAGGCGCCCCGGGCGCAGGCGCTCGCCGCGGCGGGCGCGGTGCTCGTACGCGGCGACCTGGACGACCCGGCGTCGCTGCGCGCCGCGGTCGAGGGCGTCCACGGCGTCTTCAGCGTCCAGACGTTCCGCGCGTCCGGCGGCGTGGACGGCGAGGAGCGGCAGGGCCGGGCGGTGGCGGAGGCCGCGGCCGAGGCGGGCGTGGCGCACTTCGTCTACAGCTCGGTGGGCGGCGCCGAACGGGACAGCGGCATCCCGCACTTCGAGAGCAAGTGGCACGTCGAGCAGCACATCGGCAAGCTCGGCCTGCCGGCGACCGTGCTGCGCCCGGCGATGTTCTACGACATCCTCAACGACGTCCCCCCGCGCCCGCGCGACGGCGGGCTCGTCCTCGGCATGTGGCTGCGCCCCCATGTCCCGGTGCAGGTCATCGCCGTCGAGGACATCGGCGCGTTCGCCGCGGACGCCTTCGCCGACCCCGCCGGCTGGATCGGCCGCAAGCTGGAGATCGCGAGCGACGAGCTGACCGGCCCGCAGATGGCCGCGGCGTTCGAGCGGGTCGCGGGCGTGCCGACGCGGTACGAGGAGCAGTCCTTCGAGCGGCTGCGCTCGGCGCGCCCGGACCTGGCGGCGATGTTCGACTGGCTCGACGGCGAGGGCTACCGCGCCGACATGGACGGGCTGCGCAAGCTGCGGCCGAACCTGATCGGCCTGGAGACCTGGCTGCGGGGCAACTGGACCCCGCCGGCGGCCCCGTAGCGCCCCCGGCCGCGGCGCCGCACCGGCGCCGCGGCCGGGCGCGGGCCCGTCCCCGTACGACGCCCTCCCCCGTGACCCGCGGTCACTGGGGAGGGTTTCCGTGTTTGCGATAGGGCAGCTTCGCGCTCTTCGAGCGCAGCATCTCCAGCCCCGCGATCAGCACCGGGCGGGTGTCGGCGGGGTCGATCACGTCGTCCACCAGGCCGCGTTCGGCCGCGTGGTACGGGTGCGTCAGCCGGGCCCGGTACTCCTCGACCAGCCGCGCGCGCTCCGCCTCGGGGTCCGCGGCGTCGGTGATCAGGCGGCGGAAGATCACGTTCGCGGCGCCCTCGGCGCCCATCACGGCGATCTCGTTGGTCGGCCAGGCGTAGGTCAGATCGGCCCCGATGGACTGGCTGTCCATCACGATGTACGCGCCGCCGTACGCCTTCCTGAGCACCACCGAGATCCGCGGCACCGTGGCGTTGCAGTAGGCGTAGAGCAGCTTCGCACCGTGCCGGATGATCCCGCGGTGCTCCTGCTCGATGCCGGGCAGGAAGCCCGGCACGTCGAGCAGGGTGACGATCGGGATGTTGAACGCGTCGCAGAGCTGCACGAACCGGGCCGCCTTCTCGCTGGCGCCGATGTCCAGCACCCCGGCGAGCGTCCGCGGCTGGTTGGCGACGATGCCGACCACCTGGCCGCCCATCCGGGCCAGCGCGCACACCACGTTCTGCGCCCAGCCCTCGTGGACCTCGAAGAACTCGCCGTCGTCGACGATCTCGCCGATCACCCGGCACACGTCGTACGCCCGGTTGCCGTCCGCCGGCACCAGGTCGAGCAGCGCCTCGCCGCGCCGGTCGGGCGGGTCGCGGGGGACGGCGGCGGGCGGGTTCTCGCGGTTGTTCTGCGGCAGCAGGGAGAGCAGGTAGCGGACGTCGGCGAGGCAGGTCTCCTCGTCGTCGTGGACGAAGTGCGCCACGCCGCTGGCGCCGGCGTGCACGTCGGCGCCGCCGAGCCCGTCGTGCGTGATCTCCTCGCCCGTCACGGCCCTGACCACGTCAGGGCCGGTGATGAACATCTGCGAGATGTCGCGCACCATGAAGACGAAGTCGGTCAGCGCCGGGCTGTACGCGGCGCCGCCCGCGCACGGGCCGAGCATCACCGAGATCTGCGGGATCACCCCGGACGCGCGGGTGTTGCGCCGGAAGATGCCGCCGTACCCGGCGAGCGCCGAGACGCCCTCCTGGATGCGCGCGCCCGCGCCGTCGTTGAGGCTGACCAGGGGCGCACCGGCGGCGATCGCCCGGTCCATGATCTTGTGGATCTTGTTCGCGTGCGCCTCGCCCAGCGCGCCGCCGAAGATCCGGAAGTCGTGGGCGTAGACGAAGACCGTCCGACCGTGCACCGTCCCCCACCCGGTGATCACACCGTCCGTGTACGGCCTCCTTTCCTCCAGCCCGAAGCCGGTCGCCCGGTGCCGGCGCAACTGCTCCACCTCGTGGAACGAGCCCTCGTCCAGCAGCAGCGCGATCCGCTCGCGCGCGGTGAGCTTGCCGCGGGCGCGCTGCGCCCCGGTCGCCCTCGCGCTTGGGCCGTGCACGGCGCGCTGCCGCAGTTCGCGCAGCCCGGCCACGCGCCCCCGCGTGTCGTCCACTGCCGTCGGTGGACGGGAGACGAAATCGATCAGCGTCACGGCACTCCTCTCGGCCGCCGGCCGTCGTCACTGCCAACTGTGCGGCGGGCGGTACGCCGCGACCCGGTCCCACCGCCACCACTGCGCGCCAAAAGCCCGCCGCGACCCCTCCGGGGCCATTCCGCTTAGCCGCTCCCCGCGGTCGGCGAGCGCCGACATCAACACCACGGTGAGCACAGCGAGTTCCTCCGCGTCGGCGTTTCCGCGCTCCACGCGGACCGCGCCGTCCACCCATTCCGCCACGGGCACCTCCCGGCCTCTCTGACACGGTGCCGCCCGCACCCACAGAACACCTGGTGTCCCGCTCGATATCCGGCGGTGCCGGGAGGGCGGGCGCATTATCAAGCGGCCCTCCGGCGGCACTGGACTGCAATTGCAGAATTCCGGCTCCGCGTTCATCCGGCATTTTGTCCGCGGATCCCGAACATGCCTAGCATCGAGCGGAATTCACAGCATGCGTGCGCGCACCCGTCCCAACCGCCGGGAAATTCACCTGAGTCGGAGGATTCTCATGCCGCCACTGCCGCCCGCCCGAGTCGTCCGTGCCGTGGAAAACGTGCGCGCGGCGCTCCAGCGCCTCACGCGCCGGCTCGCCCCGCCGCCGTTCGCGCTGCTCGAACTGGTCCAGGGGGCCATGGTCAGCCAGGCGATCTACGTGGCCGCGGAGCTGCGCGTCGCGGAGACACTGGCCGACGGACCACTGCGCCCCGAGGAGATCGCCCGCAGGACCGGGGCCGACCCCGACGCGCTGCACCGGCTGCTGCGGCTGCTGGCGACGTACGGCATCTTCGCCGAGCAGAAGGACGGCCGGGTCAGGCTGACGCCGATGGCGCGGGCGCTGGCCAAGGACGCGCCGATGTCGATGAACGGCATCGCGCTGCTGATGGGCCACCCCATCCACTGGGAGGACTGGGGCCACCTGGTCGACGCGGTGCGCACCGGCGAGCCCAGCCTGCCCAAGCTGCGCGGCATGGGCGCGTTCGAGTACCTGGAGGCCAACGCCGAGTACGGGCAGGTCTTCTTCGACGGCATGGGCTCGATGTCCGGCACCGAGACCGAACCCCTGCTCGCGGCCTACGACTTCAAGCGCTACGGGACCGTCGTCGACTTCTGCGGCGGGCGCGGCGACCTGCTCGCCGCCGTGCTGCGCAAGCAGCCCTCGGCGCGCGGCATCCTCTCCGACCCGCGGGTGGCCACCAACGGCGCCGCGGACCTCCTCGCCGAGCAGGGCGTGGCCGACCGGTGCACCATCGCCGACGGCGGGCTCTTCGACCCGGTGCCGGAGGGCGGGGACGCGTACATCCTCAAGCACATCCTGCACGACTGGCCGGAGCCGCAGGCGCTGGAGATCCTGCGGAACGTACGCAAGGCGATCAAGCCGGGCGGCCGGCTGCTGGTGATGGAGATGGTCGTCCCCGACAAGCTCAACGGCGCGCACGCGGGCAAGCTGGTCGACCTGTGGCTGATGCTGCTCGTCGGCGGCAAGGAGCGCACCCGCGCGCAGTACGCGGACCTGCTGGGCCGGGCCGGGTTCACGCTGGAGCGCGTCGTGCAGACGCCGGCGGCGATCTCGGTGGTGGAGGCGAGCCCGCACTGACCCCGCGGGTGCGGGGTGGACGGCACACGCTCAGGAGCGCCGGATCCCCGGCGCTCCTGAGCGCTGTCCCGTGGACGAACGGCGCGGCCCCCGGCCGGCCCGGCCGGGTCAGCCGGTGCCGAGCCGGAACCCCACCCCGCGTACGGTCACGACCCACCCGCTGCCGCCGAGCTTGCCGCGCAGGCTGCTGACGTGCGTGTCCACCGTGCGGCGCGACCAGGAGTCGCCCCACACCTGCTGGAGCAACTGCTTGCGCGGGATGACGGTGTCGGGGTGGGAGGCGAGCAGGTAGAGCAGGTCGAACTCCTTGCGCGTGAGGGACACCGGCTCGTCCCCCACGGTGACCTCGCGCGAGCCCACGTCGATGTGCAGCCGGCCGCGGCGTATCTCCTTGGCCGCCGCGGGCTGCCACCGGGTGCGGCGCATGACCGCTTCGATCCGGGCCATCAGCTCGCGCAGCCCGTACGGCTTGGTCACGTAGTCGTCGGCGCCCGCGTGCAGCCCGAGCACGCAGTCGAGTTCGGACTGCCGGGCGGTCACGATGATCAGCGGGACCCGGCTGACCTCGCGGATCGCGCGGCACACCTCCAGGCCGTCGAGGTCCGGCAGGTCGAGGTCGAGCAGCACCAGCTCCACGTCCCCGTACCGCTGGAGGGCCGCGCTGCCGTGCTTGACCCCGACCGGGTCGTGGCCGTGCCGGCGCAACTGGGCGGTGAGCGACCCGGCGAGGTCGACGTCGCCGTCCACCACCAGGATCCGGTGCCCGGCCGGCGCCCGCGCCGCCGCCGGTGCGGCGTCCGCGGCCGGGGCGCCGTCCGCGGGCGGCGGACGCTGCGGCACCGGGGCGCGGGGCTCCATGAGCACCTGGGACGGAATCTGACTCATGCCTCCCCCGTGGGGTGTGCTCCGCCCGCGGCGCGGGCGGCGGCCGGACCGTACCCGGCGGCGGACCTCAAGGACGTGTGGCCGGGCCGTCGTCGGCGGGCCCGGGACGCGGGGCGGCCGGCGGCTGCCCGGGGCCGAGCACCCACGCGGAGTCGTGCCGGGTGAAGCCGACCCGGGGGTAGTAGCCGGTCGCCGCGGGCGCCGAGAGCAGCACCAGCTTCGCGTCCGGCGCCTGCGCGCACGTCGCCTCGATCAGCGCGCGGCCCATGCCGGAGCGCTGGTGGCGGCGGACGACGGCGATGTCGGAGAGGTAGGTGACGTACGAGAAGTCGGAGATGCTGCGGGCGATGCCGACGAGCGTGCCGTCCGCCTCGCGGGCGACGACGACGAGGTTCGCCTCGCGCACCATCGCGGCCATCCGGCCGCGGTCGTCGACGGGCCGCCGCTCGCCGAGGCCCGAGTCGCGGTAGACCGCCAGGACCTCGTCCAGATCGAGGTCCCGGCCGTCGGCGCGCTCAGTCTTCCAGCTCATCGAGCTTCTCCAATCGCCGCAGTACGACGTCGTGGTGGACGAGGAAGCGCCCGGGGCCCAGCTCCGCGGGGAGCACGACGCCCTCCTCGGCCAGGGTGTCCGCGAACGGCCGCCCCGAGGCCGCCGTACGGTTCGCGGCGGCCTGTGCCGAACGGTATGCCTTCTCCCGCTCCGTGCCGTCGCCGAGCATGTCGTACAGGACGGCGGAGCTGTAGACCAGCCCGCCGGTGGTGTCGAGCGCGGCGCGCATCCGGTCCGGGTGCACCCGCAGCCCGGCGACCAGCTCGGCCGCCCGGGTCGCCTGGAAGTGCCCGACCGCCAGGCTGTCGGGGAGGATGACCCGCTCGACGGACTGGTGGGCCAGGTCGCGCTCGTGCCACAGGGCGACGTCCTCCAGCGCGGCCGTGGCGTACCCGCGCAGCAGCCGCGCGAGTCCGCACAGCCGCTCGCTGGTGGTCGGGTTGCGCTTGTGCGGCATGGCGCTGGAGCCCTGGTACGCCGCCGACGCCCGCGGCTCCTCCACCTCGGCGACCTCGGTGCGCTGGAGCAGCCGCAGCTCCAGCGCGATCTGCTCCACGCACGCGCCCAGCGCGGCGACGGCCTGGAGCAGTTGGGCGTGCCGGTCGCGGGCGACGACCTGGCTGGGCGCCGGCTCGGCGGCCAGCCCCAGCGACTCGCAGACGTGCGCCTCCACGTACGGGTCGATCAGCGCGTACGTCCCGACGGCGCCGGAGACCGTGCCGACCGCGACCGCCTCGCGCGCCGCCGCCAGCCGCGTCAGCGAGCGGTCGACGGCGAAGGCGAAGCCGGCGAGCTTGTGGCCGAAGGTGGTGGGTTCCGCGTGCACGCCGTGGGTGCGGCCGATCATCAGGGTGCCCCAGTGCTCCCGCGCCCGCTCGACGAGCACCCGGCGCAGCCGCCGGGCGGCGGCCGTCAGCAGGTCGGTGGCCCGGGCCAGGGTGTGGCCGAGCGCGGTGTCGACCAGGTCGTAGCTGGTCATGCCCAGGTGCACCCAGCGGGCGGAGGCGTCGGGGATGTCCTCGCAGTACGCGGCGAGGAACGACAGCACCTCGTGGTCGCGCTCCTTCTCTATCTCGGCGATCCGGGCGGCCAGCGGGACGCGCGCGCGGCGCATGTCCTCGACGGCGTCCGCGGGCACCAGGCCGAGCCGCACCTGCGCCTCGGAGGCGAGGATCTCCACGCGGACCCAGGTGGCGTAGCGCGACTGGTCGGAGAAGAGATCGGCCATCTCGGGGAGGGTGTAACGGGAAATCATCAGCGACCTCTGTCCTTGTTCCTCGGTCCTCGGTCCTCGGTCCTCGGTCCTCGGGTGGGCGGCCGGGGCGGCCTTCGGTCAGTACGCCTCGAAGTACTCGCGGTGCTCCCACTCGGTGACGCCGCCGTCGCCCGGCCCGTACGCGGCGCACCACGCCTCGTACCGGCGCAGCTCGCTCTCCTTGAGCTTGGTCAGGCAGGCCGCGAGCGGCCGGCCGAGAAGCCGCTCGGCGCGCCCGTCGCGGAACGCGGCGAGCGCCTCGCCGAGCGACTGCGGGACGAACCCGGACGGCGTGCCCCCGGCCCGGCCGACGGGGTCGGCGCCCAGGCCCTCCAGGCCGTCGAGGCCGGCGAACAACTGGGCGGCGATGGCCAGATACGGGTTCGCGCACGGCTCGCCGCTGCGGTTCTCGATGTGCGCGCCGGTGCTGCCGCCGACCATGCGGAGCATGACGGTGCGGTCCTCCACGCTCCAGTCGACCCGGGTGGGCGCCAGCGGGTGCCGGGCGTCGAGCCGCCGGTAGCCGTTGACCGTGGGCACGGCGAGCAGGAACAGCTCCCGGTGCCAGGCGAGCAGCCCGTCCGCGTACGCCTTGGCGGCGGGCGAGGGGCCGCCGGTGGGGCCCTCGGCGGCGAAGAGGTTGCGGCCGGTCGCCGCGGACCGTACGGACTGGTGCAGGTGCCAGCCGCCGGGGTCGAAGGAGTCGAGCCGGGGCAGCGACATGAACGAGGCGTGGTGGCCGCGGCGGGCGCACCACCGCTTGACCGCGGTGCGGAAGAGCAGCATCGCGTCGGCGGTGTCGAGCGCGGACATCGGCGCGAAGGTGGACTCGACCTGGCCGGGCCCGGATTCATGCTCCATCGAGCGCAGCGGCAGGCCGAGGGCGGTGAGGTGCTGGGCGAGCGGGTCGGCGATGTGCGCGACGGAGTCGTAGCGGGCGTCGAGGTTGAACTGGTAGCCGGGGTTCATGGCGGCCACCCGCGGCGCGGCGCCCTGGAGCCCGAAGCCGTTGCCCGCGTTGCCGGGGCCGCCGCCGTCGAGCAGCCGGGTCAGGTGCCACTCGACTTCGAGACCCACGACGGGCGCGTGGCCGTGCCCGGCGTAGCGGGCCTCCAGCCGGCGCAGCACGGCGCGCGAGGACAGCGGGTGGGGGGTGCCGTCGCGCAGGTACTCGTCGCCGACGACCCAGCCGGTACGCGGCTCGCTGCCGGGCAGCACCTGGAACGTCAGCGGGTCGGGCACCAGGATGAAGTTGCCCGCGCCGCTGATCTCCTCGACGCCGATGCCGGGTTCGCCGGCGAAGTCGACGGCGATGGCGTGCCCGGTGTCGAAGAGGAAGGGGCCGGGGCTGAAGTTCATGCCGTTGCGCAGCACGGAGCGGAACGCGCCGGCGGTCAGCGTCTTGGAGCGGGCCAGGCCGTGCGGGTCGGCGAAGACCAGGCGGACCAGGTCGAGCTGCCCGAGGCCGGCCTCGATCTCCTCGGCGGCGGCGAACTGCTCCTGGCTCCACAGCCCGTGGTCGGAGACGAACGAGGGGCTGCCGACGCTGTCCTCGGCGGAGACGGTGCGCCAAGTCCGGGTGTACATGGTTCAGCGGGTCCTTTCGCTGGCGGAGGTGGCGGGGACGCGTACGGGTGCCGGCGGCGGCAGCGGGCCCAGCTCCGTCTGGAGCCGGTGCGCCGCCGCCAGCACCGCGGCGTCGGCGCCGACGGGCCCGGCGAGCTGCACCCCGGCCGGCAGCCCGGCGCCGGTCAGCCCGGCCGGGACCGAGACGGCGGGCTGGCCGGTCATGTTGAAGGGGTACGAGGCCGGTGACCACGCCAGCCACAGCAGGTCGCGCGGGTCGGCCGCCCAGGCCGGCCCGATGGCGTCCGCGGCGAACGGCTCGACCGGCACGGTGGCCATGGCGAGCAGCCCGTACGTGCCCATCACCGACCGCAGCTTCAGCCGCAGTTCCTGGCGCACCTCCTCGGCGCGCATCACGTCGGCGCCGCCGAGGGTGCGCCCGTGCCGTACGACGGCCAGGCGGCCCGGGTCGCAGCGCTCCTCGTCCGCCGGGGAGGTGCCCGCGGCCTCGGCGGCGGCGAGGATGTCGACGAGCGCGGGGTAGAGGTGGTCGCAGCGCACCTCGATCCGCTCCACCCGGTGGCCCAGCGCGGTGAGCGCGCCGATCGCCCGCTCGGTGACCGTGCGTACGGCCTCGGAGGTGCCCTCGTACTCGATCCAGCCGACCCGCCGCGGCCCGCTCCCACCGGCCGGGTCGAGCGAGCCGAGCCCCGAGTCGGGGTCGTCGGGGTGCGGCCCCGCGACGGCGCCGGCGAGCGCGGCGGCGTCGGCGACGCTGCGCGCCAGGGTGCCCTGGTGGGCGAGGCGGTCGGCGCCGTTGGGGTAGTACGGGATGCGGCCGTACGACGGCTTGTAGCCGACGACGCCGCAGAACGCCGCCGGGATCCGCACGGAGCCGGAGCCGTCGGTGCCCAGCGCGCCGTCGCCGAGCCCGGTGGCCACCGCGGCGGCGGCTCCGCCGCTGGAGCCGCCGGCGCTGCGGGCGGGATCGTACGGGTTGCGGGTGGGCGGCGCGACGGGCCCGACGGTGGCGGCGCTCCAGCCGTACTCGGACGTCGTGGTCTTGCCGACGACGACGGCGCCGGCGGCGCGCAGCCGGGCGACGGCCGGGGCGTCGCGCCGGGGCCGCCGGTTGGGCAGCAGCGAGCCGCGGGTGGTGGGCAGGTCCCGGGTCTGGAGCAGGTCCTTGACGGAGACGGTGACCCCGAGCAGCGGGGCGCCGGTCCAGGCGTCGGCGCCGCGCTCGCGGATCCGCGCGTCGGCCTTCTCCGCGGCCCGCAGCGCCTCGTCGCCCGCGACGGCGACGTACGCGCCCGCGGTGTCCCGCTCACGGATCGCGCTCAGCACCCCCTCGACGTGCTCCACGACGGTGAGTTCGCCGCCGCGCAGCCGCCGCGTCAGCTCGCCGATCCCGCCGGCGGTCATCGGGCGGCGCCCGCGGGGCCGGGACCGGGGCCGGGCGCGTTGGCGTCGGCGCCGGCGATGGTCCGCCAGTGCCAGCCGGCGTCGAAGGCCGTGACCTCCAGCGGCACGCCGTCGGCGGCCAGGCCCGCGGCCAGGGTGGTGGCACGGGCGACGAACCGCGACACCCGCTGGGCGCCGAGCACGTCCTGCTCGGCGAAGGGCGTGCCCGCGCAGCGCAGCAGCCGCAGGTCGACGAAGCCGTTGAAGGTGCGGCCCAGCACGTCCACGGCCTGCGGGGAACGGATGGAGTACCGCACCTTGTTGGTGACGTGCCCGTGGTGGTGCTGGTCGGAGAAGAACGCGATGTCCGGGATGGTGGGCGGCACGAAGTGGTCGCGCGCCACCACCGCGGGATCCCGCGGCAGGTTCCCGGGCACGAAGTGCCAGGAGTTGTACTGCATCCGCGCCGACATCGCCCACGCCGCGTCCGCGAGCGTCGCGGCGGAGTCGCCGAAGTGGCCGAGCGCCTCGGGCCGGGGCACCACGCAGCAGAAGTAGTGCGTGATGTCCCAGTCGCAGACCTCCGCCCAGCTCTCCGTCTGGAGCCCGCGGATCAGCGCGGGCAGGGAGCGCATGCCGCGGCTCATGGTGAAGTCGGACCGGAACACCTCGGCGGCGGCCGTCACCGTCTCGTACACGAGCGACTCAAGGCCCGTGCCGAAGTCCCCGTGCGGGCGGGCGAGCCACTCCGGCGCGGCGGCGGCGCTCCCGCCCAGCTCCGCCAGAGTGCCGCCGGCCAGCGGCAGCCGGGCGGCGAGCAGCGCGCTGACGTCCGCGTCGAGTTGCCGCACCCCGGCGGTGGGGGTCGCGGCGCGCTCGGTCTTGTGCATGAGCGCGCCGTGGATCTCGCGGTAGAGCTGGATGCGGCCCATCGCGTGCCGCCGGCGGGTACCCAGCGCCTCGGCGAGCGCGTGCAGGTCCTCCACGCCGCGGGTGGCGGCGGGCGCGACGGCCGGGCCGCCGGGGACGGCGGCGTAGACGCGGCGTACCCGCTCCAGCATGGCCGCGACGTGGTCGAGGCTGAGCTGCGTGCCGTTGGCCTCCTCGACGCGGCCGGGTCCGGCCGAGCGGATCAGCAGCGTGAGGCAGACGAGGAGCTGGACGTCGCCGTCCGACCAGTGCTCCAGCGGCAGCCCCTGGAGGCTGGACAGGGCGCAGTCGGGGTGGCCGGGCCAGAGGGTCTTGCCGATCAGGGTGTTCTGGTCGCGGAAGTTCGTGTACTGCCGGTGCTCCTGGTAGAGCACGAACGGGGCGGTGCGCAGGGCCGCTTCCATGGCCTGCTCCAGCAGCTCGTCGCGGCCCTTCTCGCCCTGCCGGTCCAGCCACTCGCGGCAGTCGGCGACCGCGCGTGCGGTGCGTACCGCGGCCCGCTCCATCGCGTCGCGGTACGCGCGCGCCGCGGCCGGCGACCACGGCACCCGCAGCACCCCGCCGACCAGCTCCCGCCGGTCGAGGGGGGCCTGCGCCGGGCAGCGCATGACGATCCGGCCGGTGGTGGCGAGCGCCAGCTCGCCGGTGAACACCGGCGCGTCGCCGTCGCCTTCTCCTTTGCCTTCGCCTTCGCCTTCGCGCTCGTACGAGGGGACGGGTCCCTCCGGGCCGTCCCGCCAGCCCAGTCCCCACAGCGCCGCGAACGCGGCCTCCTCGGCCGTGCCCAGCGCCCGTAGCTGCACCTCGGCAGGTACGTGCCCGTCGAGGTCCAGCAGGACGCCGACGGCCGCCCGCGGCCCTCCGGCCGCCCCTGCCGCCCGCGCCCGCTCCCAGACCCGGGCCAGCAACCCGGGGAAGCCGGCGCCGGGTTCGCGCGCCCGGTCCGGTCCCCCGGCCGTGCCCGCGCGCGTCCCGAGTCTGCTGGGACGGCGGCTGATCCGCTTTCTGGCGTTGACCGCGCGCCGGCTCTCGCGCTCCACGGGTCCCGTCATGAGGCGTCCGCGGACAGCTCGACGTGGCTCCACACGGAGTCCTCGGTCGGGGTCCAGTCCTCGTCGACGTAGATGCAGTCGACGGGGCATTCGAGCACGCAGGCGGGACAGCCCGAGCACAGCTCGGGGATGATGATGACGTCCAGCCCGCGGTCGAAGATGGCGCCGAACTCCGCCGGGCAACTGCGCAGGCAACTGTCGCAGGTGATGCACTCCGACGCCTCGATGCGCCGGGGCGGTTTCTTCCAGTTGTCGCCGCGCGTCCGTGCCGCGATCCGCTCGGCCCGGGCGGACTGCGCGGCCGAGATGGCGTGTTCACTCACGGGCCCACTCACCCTTCGGGTGTATTCCGCTGCCGACCACGCATGTTTCCGGGGCGTTCTCGACCAGCCCATGAGCTTCGGTGGTGGCGTACTCGACCGCGTTCGACCGAGGCGAATCCGCGGTCGAACAACAGTGGCCGACGGCATTCGCCGTCACGGAAAATCGCCGGTGCCCCCTGCCAGAACAGCAGAACAGGAGCAGCCACGATGTCTGCCGCGCCCGCACCGAAACTGATGACGTTCCTGACGTTCCGGAACGACGCCGAGGAGGCGCTGGAGTTCTACACCTCGCTCTTCGAGAATGCGGAGGTGGTACGCACCGTCCGGGCCCGCGCGCACGAGCCGGGGTGGCCGGAGGGCATACTCCAGCACGCCCTTTTCACCCTCGCCGGGCAGTCGTTCATGTGCACCAACATGCCGCCGCCGGGCGCCAAGGGCTACGACGACGCGCCCTGGGACACGTACGACTTCTCGCCGGCCACCGCGATCTACGTGGCGTGCGAGAGCGCCGAGGAGTTCGAGCGCTACTACGCGGCGCTGGCCGAGAAGGGCGAGATCATCATGCCCGCGGGCGCGTACGAGTTCAGCAGCATGTTCGCCTTCCTGACCGACCGGTTCGGGGTGTCCTGGCGCCTCAACCTCGCCCCCGCCCGCCGCCGCCGCAAGCCGGCCACTCCGTCCTGACCTGCGGTGCGTCCCGGCCGTGGACGGCAGTCGGCCCGGCCCGCGGCAGCGCGGGCCGGGCCGGCGCCCGGGAGCACCCGGTCAGGAACTCCAGTCCTGCGGCACCTGCTTGGTCGTCGCGTTCAGCCGGTTGAACATGTTGGTCACGGCGATCGTGAGGACGATGGCCGCGAGGCCCTTCTCGTCGTAGTGCCGGGCCGCCTCGTCCCAGACGGCGTCCGGCACCGGGTCGCTGCGGTCGGCCATCCTGGTCGCGGCCTCCGCCAGCGCCAGCGCGGCCCGCTCCTCGCCGGTGAAATACGGCGCCTCCCGCCACGCGGCGACCGCGGAAAGCCGCTCCTCGGTCTCGCCGCTCTTGCGTGCGTTCTTGGAGCCGGAGTCGACACACGCACTGCACCCGTTGATCTGGCTCGTGCGCAGGTGCACCAGGTCGAGCGTGGTCTTCGGAACCCCGCCGGAGTAGGTGGCCTTGAAGACGTCCCCGATGGGCTGCATGGCATCGAGAATCATGGCCGGGTTCTGCATTCGCGGTTGCATGGGTGGTTCTCTCCTTCTGGAATTGCGTGGCGCCGGATTCCGGCGTGCACACTGCTATGACGTCCGGCGGCGGGCGAGTGTGACAGCAGCCGGGCAGCGTGTCGGCGGCGTTACGGACGGACGGGTGACGGTGGGACGGGCTGCCGGTCGCCGGCCGGCGCCGCCGCCTTCTCGGGGTGGCCGGGGCGCCAGATGCGCGGGCCGATCTCCAGCGACAGCGCAGGGATCAGCAGGCTGCGTACGAGGAACGCGTCCAGCAGGATGCCGATCGCGACGAGCAGGCCCTGATGGAGCGATGCCACCGTCGGGATGGTGGCCAGCACGCAGAACGTGGCCGCCAGCACGATCCCGGCGGAGGTGATCACTCCGCCGGTCACCGTCAGCCCGGTCAGCGTGCCCTCGCGGTGGCCGCGGCTGCGGACCTCCTCCCGGACCCGGGTCATCAGGAAGATCGTGTAGTCGACCCCGAGCGCGACCAGGAACAGGAAGCCGATCAGCAGCAGGCTCCGGTCGATGCTGGGGTGGTCGATGGCGTGGAAGACCAGCGAGGCCGCGCCCACCGCGGAGGCGTACGAGAGCACCACCGACACCAGCAGCACCAGCGGTGCGACCACCGCCCGCAGCACCAGGACCAGCATCAGCAGCACCACGCCGAGGATCAGCGGGATGAGGAGCATCTCCTCCTCCGACTGGGCGTCGGAGGTGTCGAGCAGCATCGCGGACTGGCCGCCGACCAGGCCGTCCGCGCTCTCGCCGCCCGCGTCGTCGAGGGCGTCGCGCATCCGCTCGACGGTGTCGCGGGCCGCGGAGGTGTCCGGGCCGTCCGCGAGCACCGCCTCGATGTGGGTCCACCCGCCCGCGGAGTCAGCCGCCGACGCCGACGCGACGCCGTCCACGGCCTGCACGGCCTGGAGCGCCGCGTCCGTCCCCCCCTCGGGCACGTACACGTCGGCCGGGGCGGAGGACCCGGCGGGAAAGTGCTTCGCCAGCAGTTCCTGGCCCTCGACGGAGTCGACGGACTTGGTGAACTGCTCTTCCTGCGTCTGGCCGATCTCCACCGTGGTGACGCCGAAACCGAGGGCGATGAGCACGGCCAGCGACGCGGCGCCGACGGTGCGCGGCCTGCGGCCCACGACCCCCGAGACCCGGGCCCACCAGCCGTGCTCCTTCTCCACACCCGCGTCGTACCCCGGGGAGAAGCGCGGCACGAACGGCCAGAACGTCCAGCGGCCCAGGATGATCAGCAGCGCGGGCAGCAGCGAGGTCATCGCGAGGAACACCACCGCGATGCCGATGGCCACCACCGGGCCGAGGCCCTGGGTGGAGTTCATGCTGCCGAAGACCAGGCAGAGCGTGGCCAGGCCCACGGTGCCGGCGGAGGCGGCGAGGGCCGGCAGGACGCGGCGTACGGCGTTGCGCATGGCCTCGTGCCGGTCCTCGTGGCGGTGCAGTTCCTCGCGGTAGCGGGCGATGAGCAGCAGCGCGTAGTCGGTGCCGACGCCGACGCTGAGGACGAGCAGGATGTACGTGCTGAGCCCGTTGACCACCAGGCCCGCGTGCTTGGCCAGCAGATACACCACGCCGCTGGCCACCTGCGAGGCCAGGAACACCGCGAGCAGCGGGACGATCCACAGCACCGGGCTGCGGTACGTCAGCAGCAGCAGCACCGCGACGACGGCGAGCGCGGCGCCCAGCAGCATGCCGTCCATGCCGGCGAAGACGTCGGCGAAGTCTCGGATGCTGCCCGCCTCGCCGGAGACCCGCACCTCCAGCCCGTCGGGCCGGCCGGCCGTGACGACCTCGTCGGCGGCGTCCACGGCGTCGGTGAGGACGGCGTTGTCGCCGGGGTCGCTACGTACCGGGAAGCTGAGGAACGCCGCCTGCCCGTCCTCGGAGAGCGCCGGCTCGCCGACCTCGCCGGAGGCGATGCCGTCGCCGATCCCGCCGCGGTCGGCGGTGATCTTCTCCAGGTCTGCGGAGGTGAGGCCGCCGTCGCGGGCGTAGACGACGACGGCGGTGCTGTTGTCCTTGTCGTCGAAGTGCTCCTCGGCGAGTTCCACCGCCTGGGTCGACTGGGCGCTGGACGGCAGCCAGGTCTCGGGGTCGTTGTCCTGGACGTCGGCGACCTTGGCCGCCAGCGACCCGCCCGCCACGATGAGCAGCAGCCAGACCGCGAAGACCACCCACTTCGAGCGGCGTCCCGAGACGACGCCCGCGTACCGGGCGACGAATCCGGTGCCCGTATCCGGATCCCGATCCGGACTTACCGATTGCGTATGATAATTCGACATGAATGCTCGCAAAGTGTTCGGGGAGCCTACGGCCGACGGCTCGGATCGGAGTTCGTGGGGAAGAGCGGCGAAGGCGCGGCCGGTTCGCGGGCCCGCTGCCTCGTCCGGTCGCGCGGAC
This sequence comes from Streptomyces sp. 184, assembly GCF_045781775.1. Lineage (NCBI taxonomy): Bacteria > Bacillati > Actinomycetota > Actinomycetes > Kitasatosporales > Streptomycetaceae > Streptomyces > Streptomyces sp. 184. Next base: position 6,199,693 of record NZ_CP123230.1, read on the forward strand.
GGTCCCGTTCTTCACTGCCATGACGTCCGGCGGCGCGATGATGTGACAGGCGGCCCTCGGACCGTGCGGCGGCGCCGGGAGGGAGGATGATGGTCATGCACGAGAGCGAGCTGCTGGCCCGTACGTTCGAGGAGAAGCGCCCGCGGCTCCAGGCCGTGGCCCACCGCATGCTCGGTTCGGCCGAGGAGGCCGAGGACGCCGTGCAGGAGGCGTGGATCCGGCTCCACCGCAACGGCGCGGAGTCCGTCGAGAACCTCGACGCCTGGCTCACCACCGTCGTCGGCCGCGTCTGCCTGGACGTCCTGCGCGCCCGCAGCCGCCGCGAGGAGCTGTTCGAGGAGCACGCCGACCCGGTGCCCGCGCCGCCGGCGGACGAGACCGCCGACCCCGAGCAGGCGGCGATGCTCGCCGACTCGGTGGGCAAGGCGCTGCTGGTCGTCCTGGACACGCTGGAGCCGGACGAGCGGCTGGCCTTCGTGCTGCACGACATGTTCGCCGTGCCGTTCGCCGACATCGCCGCCGTCATCGACCGCAGCCCGGCCGCCACCCGGCAGCTCGCCAGCCGCGCCCGCCGCCGCGTGCAGGGCGCGTCGCCGCTGCCCGACCTGCGCCGCCAGCACGAGATCGTGAGCGCCTTCTTCACCGCCGCCCGCAACGGCGAGTTCGACCGGCTGCTGGCGCTGCTGGCGCCGGACGTCGCGATGCGGGCCGACGACACCGCGGTGCGCATCGGCGCGGCGCAGGCCACGCGCGGCGCGCAGGGGGTGGCGAAGGTCTTCTCCGGCGGCGCGGAGGCGGCGCGGCTCGCGCTGGTCGACGGCTCCGTGGGCGCGGTCTGGCAGTCGAAGTCCCGCACGATCGTGGCGTTCCGGTTCACCGTCGAGGACGGCCGGATCACCGCGATCGACCTGGTGGCCGAGCCCGACCGGCTGGACGGGATGGACATCGCGGTGCTGGAGTAGCGCCCGGCTCATCCGCGGGACACCGCCGCCGGCACCAGGCACTCCTCCAGGAAGGCCAGCGCCCCCAGGTGGTAGGCGCGCGCCGCCCAGCCGAGGCTGAGGTTGTGCCCGGCGTCCGGGCGGCGGTCCACGGCCGTGCGCGGCGCGGCGGTGAAGCAGGCCGCCATGGCGGCCGGTTCCGCGCCCTCGTGCACCCACCAGCGCTCGTGCTCGGCGAAGGTCAGCCGCACCGGCACCCGGACGCGCGGCGCGAGCCGGCCGAACAGCTCCGGCCAGCGCGCGAGGTCCGCCGCCTCCCGCTCCGGCATCGGCGCGACCACGGCCGCGCCGGTACGGAACGTGGCCGGCGGGTAGAGCCGCAGCGGGCCCCAGTGCCGGCGCCGGTCGGCGCGGTCGGCGGCGCCGGGGACCACCCCGGGCGCGTACCGCCGTCCGCAGCCGGAGACCTCGACGCCCAGCAGCCGGTCGCCGTCCTCGGCGTGCGCGGCGGCGGACACGGCCAGCTTGCCGCCGAAGGAGTGCGCCAGCAGGAACACCCCGGCGCCGGTGGGGCGGCGGGCGGCGTAGCCGGCGACGGCGGCGCGCAGCAGCGGCGTCTGCTCGGCGACGGTCAGCCCGCGCGGCAGCGCCGCGGCGGAGCCGCCGTAGCCGGGGCGGTCGACGGCGAGCACGGTGTAGCCGAGGGCCGCGCCCAGCCGGAGCAGGGACAGCGCGGGGCGGGCCGGCGCGTCGAAGTAGCCGGCGGTCATGCCGCCGCCGTGCACCGCGACGACCAGCGCCCGCGGGTCGCCGCCGGCCGCGGGCTCGGCGAGCAGGGCGGACAGCGCAACCCCGGCGGCGTCCAGCGTGACGTGCCGTACGACGGCGTCGGGCGCGGCGGCGGCCGTGGCGGCGGGTGGCCCGGCGATCGGCCCGGCGGCGGTCATGGCAGCGGTTGGCCCGGTGGCCGCGGACCCGGCGGCGGTTGACCCGGCGGCACTTGGCCCGGCAGCGGTCGGCTCGGCAGCAGTCGGCCCGGCGGCGGCCGGCCCGGTGGCCGGCACCGCTACCCGGCCCGCCCGTCGCCGAACCACCGGCGCAGCGCCTCGGTCAGGCCGCGCGGCGATCCGTCGGACGTCCACGCGACGTGCCCGTCCGGCCGGACGAGTGCGGCGCCCAGCCCGGCGAGCACATCGGTGGCGCCCTCCACCGGCTTGGCGGTGGCGGTCACGGTGTCGACGCGGGCCGACCAGGGCGCGGCGGCGGCGCGCAGCGCGGCACTGCCGGCGAGGTCGACGAGGACGCCGCGGGCCGGGTGCAGCAGGCGGAAGGTGTCGGTCTCGCCGCCCGCGCCGGTCAGCGGGCGCTTGGCGAGCCGCCGGCCGAGCAGCGGGTGCGCCGCCGCGGGCTCCGCCGCGTCCGCGCCGGCCGCCGCGCCGTCGCCGCCGGTCCCGTTCACGTCGTAGGCGATGTCGAGATGGCTGACGATCCCCGCCAGATGCCGCTTGACGACGTCGTGCTCGATCAGCTCCGCGAACACCGCGCGCAGCGGGTCCGACTGCTCGCCGCCGAGGAACACCATCCCCTGCGCCCGCGTGTTGGTCATCAGCCGCTCCCCCACCGGGTGCCGCTCGGCGTGGTACGTGTCCAGCAGCCCGGCGGGCGCGCGGCCGGCGACCTCCGCGGCCAGCTTCCAGCCCAGGTTCGCCGCGTCCTGCACGCCGGTGCTGAGCCCCTGCCCGCCGGCCGGGAGGTGGATGTGCGCGGCGTCCCCCGCCAGCAGCACCCGGCCCCGCCGGTACTCGGTCACCAGCCGGGCGGCGTCGCTGAAGGAGCTGACCCACTCGGCGCTGCCGCCGCTGATGTCCTCGCCGGTGATGTGCTGCCAGGCGGCGGCCACCTCGGCGTAGCCGATGTCGTCGTCGCGCTCGCGCGCCGGGGTGCCGTGCGGGCAGACGATGATGCGGTCGACGCCCTCCTTGAGCGGCGCGGCCATCACCATGCCGTTCGGCAGCCGTTCGCCGAGGAAGCGGGGCTTGAGCCCGCAGCCCACCACGTCGGCCAGGTACATCGCCCGGGTCGCGGGCATGCCGGGGAAGTCGAAGCCGGCGAGCCTGCGCACGCGGCTCTGGCCGCCGTCGCAGCCCACGAGGTACGCGGCCCGCAGCCGCCGCGGCCCCTCGGGGGTGTCCGCGGCGATCTCGACGTACGCGCCGTCGAGGAACCCCTCGGCCAGCTCCGTCACCTCCCAGCCCCGCCGGATGTCCGCACCCAGCTCGCGGGCCCAGCCCTCCAGGACGGCCTCGGTCTCGTTCTGCGGTATGCCGCGAGCGCCGAAGTGGCCGTCCTCCAGGGCGGTGTAGTCGAACTGCACCCCGCCGAAGTGCCCCATGGGGCTGACGTCGAGGGTGTCGCCCTGCCCGAACCGCGGCAGCAGCCCGCGCTGGTCGAACACCTCCATGGCCCGCGCGGTGAAGCCGAGCCCGCGGGACTGGCCGGTCGGCTCGGCCAGGCGCTCCAGGACGACGACGCGGGCCCCGCCCAGGCGCAGTTCGCCGGCGAGCATCAGCCCCGTCGGTCCGGCGCCGACGACGACGACATCGGTGTCCACCGCTGTCTCTGCCATGGTGGTCCTGCCTCTCTGGTCGCAACTGGGCTTGGGTGTCGTACGGATCGGGGCGGCGAGCGGATACGGGCCTTCGGGTACGGGCCTTCGGGTACGGGGCCGTCAGGCGGGGGCGCCGAACCAGCGCGCCAGGGCGTCGGTGAGGCCGTCCGTGCCGCCGCCGGAGACCCACGCGACGTAGCCGTCCGGCCGCACCGCCACGGCCGGCACCCCCTCCAGCCCGCCGGCCGCCGCCCCCGGCTCGACGCGGGCCGCGACCCGGTCGACGCGGTCGGCCCACCTCCCGCCCGCCGCCGGCGCCCGGCCGTCGAGCCCGAGCAGCAGCCCGCGCCCGGACCGCAGCAGTTCGTACGTGGTGCACGTGGAGCTGCCGACGCGCAGCACGGCGTGCGGCAACCGGGCGCCGAGCAGCGGGTGTTCCGGGCCGCCGACGTCGTAGCGGATGTCGAGGCCGCTGATCATGCCGGCGAGCCGGGCGCGCACGGGCGCGTACGGGATCAGCTCGGCGAGGACCGCGCGCACCGGTTCGACCTCGGGGCCGCCGAGGAGCAGTTCGGTCTGGGCGCGGATGTTGGACAGCACGGCGCGGCCGACCGCGTGCCGCTCCGCGTGGTACGTGTCCAGCAGCCCCGCGGGCGCGTGCCCGCCGACCTCGGCGGCGAGCTTCCAGCCGAGGTTGAAGGCATCCTGGAGGCCGAGGTTGAGGGCCTGGCCGCCGGTGGGCATCTGCCGGTGCGCGGCGTCGCCCGCGTACAGGACGCGGCCGTGCCGGTAGCTCGCGAGCTGGCGGTTGGCGTCGTCGAAGTGGTTGACCCACAGCGGCTTGCCGCCGCCGATGTCCTCGCCGGTGACGCGCCGCCAGGCGGCGGCGATCTCCTCGAACCGCGCCGGCCCGGTGCGTTCGCGGTCCCGTACGGCCGCGCCGAACTCGTGCACCATCACCCGCGTCACGCCGTCCTCGCGCCGCGCCGCGATGGCCAGCCCGCGGGGCAGCCGCTCGAAGCGCCGCGCGGGGATGTCGATGCCGTCGACGTCGGCGCGCAGCAGCTCGCGGCCCGCCGGCTCGCCGGGGAAGTCGGCGGCCGTCAGCGCACGCACCGTGGAGTCCTGGCCGTCGCAGGCCACGAGGTGGCTGCCGCGCAGCCGCACCGCGCGCCCGTCGCGGCCGACGGCCTCGGCCTCGACGGCGTCGCCGTCCTGGACCACGGCGATCAGCCGCAGCCGGTGGCCGCAGCGGATGTCGGCGCCGAGGGAGAGCGCCCACTCCTCCAGCACCGACTCGGTCTTGTTCTGCGGCACCTTCCACTGCCCGGGGTAGGCGCCGGGCAGCGTCAGGTCCAGCGGGATGCCGCCGAAGTGGCCGCGCGGCTCGTTCGGCGGGCTGCCGAAGTCGGGCAGCAGGCCGCGGCTGTCGAAGACCTCCATGGTGCGCGCGTGCAGCGTGGAGGCGCGCGACTCGGTGGTGGGGCCGTGGCGCTGCTCGACGACGGACACCCGCACGCCGCGCAGGCACAGCTCCGCCGCGAGCATCAGCCCGACCGGTCCGGCGCCGACGACGATGACCTGGGTCTCCATCACCTCGGCGGCACCGGCGACGGCCCGGGGTGCGCGGTCCGCGGCCATGTCAGTTCTTCCGCTCCGCGTAGTCCCGGGCGTGGCCCAGCGTGGCGCGGCTGTTGGTGCTGAGCGCGGCGTGCACGTAGTCGCGGGCGTCCGCGACGGTGGCCCGGTCGCCGAGGATCCGCGCGATGTTCGCGGTGTTGATCGAGACGGTGTGCTGCGAGCCCGCCTCGGTGGTGCCGCGGCCGGTGTCGGTGAACGTCCACACGCCGGTGTGCAGGGTCATCAGCGCGGGCAGCGTCACCTGCTTGTAGGCGATCTTGTACGGCGGGAAGGTGACCCGGTACGACTTGGTGGTGTGCACCGAGCCGTCCTTGGCGCGGGTGTCCATCGCCAGCGTCTGGAGCCCCGGGCTCGGCTCGTCGAAGTGCACGGAGGCGACGTGCGGCAGCCGCTCGGGCCACAGCGCGGCCTCGTTGACGAAGTCGTAGACGTCCTTGACGGCGCCCGCGACCTCCAGGGTGTCGGTGAAGGAGAAGACCAGCTCCTCGGCCTCCGCGAGGTGCGCGCTCTCGACGTTCTCCTTCAGCGCGGCCAGCTCCGAGCGGCTGTTGGTGTCGACCGCCCGGTCGATCCACTCCAGGCCCTGCGGGTCGTCGTCGATCGCCCGGTAGTCGTGCAGCAGCCGTACCCGCGAGGACGTACCGCGCGGCTCGATGATCCACGTGCCGCCCATGGCGGCGACCGGCGGGGTGGTCACCTCCTGTCGGAAGACGATCCGCAGGGTGGCGGGGTCGAGCGTGCGGCGCGACGTCCAGGTCTTGGGCTCGCCGTTGGCGGTGGCCCAGATGCGGATGCGTTCGCGGTGCTCGCCGGTCTGCTCCTGCTCGACGTGGATGGTGGGCGGGAAGATCCGCGGCCAGTGGTCCACGTCCGCCAGCAGGCGGTAGACCGTCTCGGCGGGGGCGTCGATGGTGATCTCGTGCTCGACCTCGCGCGTCGTCATGGCTGCTGCTCCTGCTCCTTGTCGGCCGCTCGGCCGGTCGGTCGGTCGGTCGGGGGGCGGTCAGAAGTTGCCGAGTCCGCCGCAGACGTTCAGCGCCTGGGAGGTGATGGAGGCCGCGACGTCGGAGGCCAGGTAGCCGATGAGGCCGGCGACCTCCTCGGGGGTGCTGTAGCGGCCCAGCGGGATCTTGGCCTGGAACTTCTCCAGGATTGCGGCCTCGGTGGTGTCGTAGACGGCGGCGTAGCCCTGCCGGACGCGCCGCGCCATCGGCGTCTCGACGTAGCCGGGGCAGACGGCGTTGACGGTGATGCCGGTGGGGGCCAGCTCGTTGCCGAGGGCCTTGGTGAAGCCGACGACGCCGTGCTTGGACGCGGAGTACGGGGCGCCGAGCACGACGCCCTGCTTGCCGGCGGTGGAGGCGACGTTGACGATCCGGCCGCGGTCGCGCTCGCGCATGCCGCCGGTGGTCAGCACCTCGCGGGTCACGCGGAACACGCTGTTGAGGTTGGTGTCGATGACGTCGTCCCACAGCTCGTCGCCGATCTCGGCGGTGACGCCGCCGCCGGAGCGGCCGGCGTTGTTGACGAGCACGTCGACGGGGCCGTACGTGTCGACCGCGGCCTGCACGAACGCCTTGATCGAGGCGTGGTCGCGGACGTCGAGGGCCTGGCCCTCGGCTGTGTGGCCGGCGTCCTTCAGGGACTTCACGGTCGTGACGACGTCGGCCTCGGTGCGCGCGCCGAGGAACACCCGGTATCCCTGGCCGGCCAGGAGCCGTACGGTCGCGAGTCCGATGCCGCTGGTGCCGCCGGTGACGACGGCGACGCGGTCGGTGGGCTGGGTCATGGCATGCGTCCTCTCAGACGGCACGGGCGGCGGCCAGCCGCTCGTTCACGGTCGTGATCAGGGCCCGGGGCGTCAGCGCCTCGGTGGTGAGGGTGTCGTCGTCCAGGGAGATGCCGTACTCGCGCTCGATGCAGCCGCCGGTCTCCAGCAGCGCGAGCGACTCGTAGCCGAGGACGTCGAAGGCGGTGTCCAGGATGTCCGCGCCGAGGTCCGTGGCCTCGTCGGCGCCGGCGGCCTCCAGGAGGATGCGCCGGAGGTCGTCGAGGGTGAACTCCTTGTCCGTCATCTGTCTTTCGTCCCTTCCTTACGGGGCCGGGTCGGCGGGTCGGGCTGCGGGGCCGGCCTGGGCCAGGACCGCGGTTTCAGTCCCCGGCGCGCACGACCATCGCGGAGTTGAACCCGCCGTGGCCCCGGGCCACCACCAGCGCGGTGCGCAGCTCGGCCGGGCGGGGCTGGTACAGCACCAGGTCCAGGTCGTACTCGGGGCAGGGGTCGGTGTGGACGGTGGGCGGTATCACGCCCGCCCGCATGGCCAGCAGCGCGCACGCCACGTCCAGCGGGGCGGCGCCGGAGTAGAGCCGGCCGGTCATCGACTTGGGCACGGTGACGGGCACCCGGCCGGAGCCGAAGACCTCGCTGACGGCCTCCGCCTCGGCCCGGTCCAGCTCCGGCACGCCCGCGCCGTCGGCGAAGACCACGTCGACGTCGCCGGGCGCGGCGCCCGCGTCGTCGAGCGCCACGCGGATCGCGGTGCGCAGCGTGGACGGCCGGCCGCTGCCGGGCGGCGGGTCGATGGTGGCGCCGTAGCCGGCGATCTCGCCGAGGACCCGCGCGCCGCGGGCGCGGGCGGCGGGCGCGGACTCCAGGATGAGGATCGCGCCGCCCTCGCCGGGCACGTAGCCGCGGGCGTCGCGGTCGAACGGCAGGTAGGCGCGGGTCGGTTCGTCGCTGGTGGTCATCAGCCCGGACGCGAGCTGCGCCACCCAGCCCCACGGGCACACGGAGGCGTCGACGGCGCCGGTGACGATCAGCGGGGTGCCCTTGCGTATCTGCCTGCGGGCCTGCGCGAGCGCGTCGAGGCCGCCGGCCTGGTCGCTGACGACGACGCCGCTGGGGCCCTTCATGCCGTGCCGGATGGAGATCTGGCCGCTGTTGACGGCGTAGAACCAGGCGAAGGACTGGTACGCGGAGACGAACTGGCTGCCCTTGGCCCAGAGTTTCTGAAGCTCGCCCTGGCCGAACTCGAAGCCGCCCGCGTGGCTCGCGGTGATCACGCCCATGTCCAGCGGGTCGAACGTCTCCGGGGCCACTCCCGCGTCGGCCAGCGCCCAGTCCGCGGCGGCCAGCGCCAGCCGCGTCACCCGGTCGGTCTGCGGCAGCAGCCGGCTGGGCAGGTGGTCGGCGGCCTCGAAGCCGGGGATCTCGCCGGCGAGCTGGGCGGGGTAGCCGGACGGGTCGAAGCGGGTGATGCGGCCGATGCCGCTCTTGCCGCCGCGGGTGGCCGCCCAGTAGTCCGCCGCGCCCAGCCCGTTGGGGGCGGCGACGCCCAGGCCGGTGACCGCGACCGGCGCGGGTGCGCCCGTCATACGGTGCTCCTCTCCGGGCCGGCGAGCACCATGGCGCTCTGGAAGCCGCCGAAGCCGCTGCCGACCGTCAGTACGGCGTCCACGATCTGGTCGCGCGCCGTCAGCGGCACGTAGTCGAGGTCGCACTCCGGGTCCGGGGTGGTCAGGTTCGCCGTGGGCGGCACGACGTCGTACTCCATCGCCAGCGCGGAGGCGGCGATCTCGATGGAGCCGATGGCGCCCAGCGAGTGGCCGACCATCGACTTGATGGAGCTGACGGGGGTGGCGTAGGCGTGCGCGCCGAGGCTCTTCTTGAACGCCGCGGTCTCGTGCCGGTCGTTCTGCTTGGTGCCGGAGCCGTGGGCGTTGACGTAGTCGATGTCCTCGGGGTTCATCCGCGCCTCGGCCAGCGCGACCCGTATCGCCTCGGCCATCTCCGCGCCGTCCCGGCGTAGCCCGGTCATGTGGTAGGCGTTGGAGCGCGTGGCGTACCCGGCGATCTCGGCGTAGACGTGCGCGTCCCGCCGCCGGGCGCTCTCCAGCTCCTCCAGCACGAAGAACGCGGCGCCCTCGCCGAGCACGAAGCCGTTGCGGGTGCCGTCGAAGGGGCGCGAGGCGCGCTCGGGGGCGTCGGTGCGCGGCGTCGTCGCCTTGATCGCGTCGAAGCACGCCAGGGTGATCGGCGAGATCGGCGCGTCCGCGGCGCCGGCGACCATGACGTCCACGGAGCCCTCGCGCACCAGCTCGGCGGCGTAGCCGACCGCGTCGATGCCGGAGGTGCAGCCGGTGGAGACGACGGTCGCGGGCCCCTCGCCGCCGACGGCCCAGGCCACTTCGGCGGCGAACGAGCTGGGCACCAGGTAGTTGTACAGATGCGGCACCGCGTAGCGGTGGTCGACGAGGTCCAGCCGGCCGCCGTCGCTGACGACGCGGTACTCCTCGTCCAGCCCCATCGTGGCGCCCACCGCGCTGCCGACGACCACGCCGACGCGGTGCGGCGCGAGCCCCGGGAGGTCCGCGCCGCTGTCCGCGACGGCGTTGCCGGCCGCCACCACGGCGAACTGCGCCGCGCGGTCCATGCGCCGCGCCTCCTGCGGGGTCAGGCCGTAGTCGAGGCCGCAGAAGTCGGCCTCGGCGGCCACCCGGGAGCGGAACGGCGCGGGATCGAAGAAGGTGATCCCGCGGGTCGCCGTCCGCCCCTCGCTGATCAGCCGCCAGAAGTCCTCGCGGCCCAGACCGCCGGGCGCGAGCACCTCCATCCCGGTGATGACCACGCGGCGCTCGGTCATGCGCCGGCCTCCCAGGAGTAGAAGCGGCGCGCCATCGCGTCGGCCGGGGAGCGCCAGGTGGCCGGGTCGTACGCCTCGATGTGCGGCTTCAGGTCCTCGCTGATCCGGACGAACCGCGGGTCGTCCTTGGCGCCCTCGATCCGCTCCCCTCCGTCGTCGGAGTCGAAGTCCTGGAGGTGGAAGTACAGCCCGCGGAAGGCGAAGAGCTGGCGCCGCCTGGTGCCCATGCGGTGCGGCATGTCGGTGGCGTCGAAGTCGGTGAAGAGCCGGGCGACGTCGTCTCCCGCGGAGGTCGCCATCCGGGCCACGATCAACGTGCTGTGCATTCCTGCTCCTTGCGACGGTCGGTCGTCACGGGGTCACTCGCCGGCCTTGCGGGTGTGCACGACGCGGTAGGAGTTCCAGTCGCGCTCGGTGGCCAGCGCCTCGACGCGGGCCTCGGACGCGCGGCGGGCCTCGGACTTCTCCGCGTCGGCCGCGGCGCGGTAGGCGTCGTAGCTCTCCCTGCTCGCCCACTGCGAGTAGACGACGGCGAACGCGCCGTCCAGGAAGCGCGCCCGCAGCCCCTTGAAGACGCTGTGCGAGCGGTAGCCGGGCACGTCGGCGAGCCAGCTCTGGCCCTCCCCCAGCGCCGCGATGAGCTGCTCCTGGTCGCCCTCGGAGGTCTTGAAGATCTCGATCACCGTGTGGTCCTCGCGGGCCGGCTCGATCTCGGTGGACCCGCCCTGCGAGGGGTGGCGCTGGGTGTAGACGATCTCGTTCTGGAGGAGCCGGATGGAGGTGGTGATCTCGCTGAACACCGGCATCACGCGGTGCTTGAACTCCTCGCCCGCGTAGCGCGCCTCCAGGTCCTCGCCGCTGCGCCACTGGATGAAGTTGGCGGTGCCCGGGCTCTCCTGGCCGGCGTGCACGGTGGAGGAGATCCAGCCGTCGTACGCCGCGGCGTCGACGATCTTCCGCATCTCCTGGATCAGCCTGTCCTGGTTCTCCGGCTTGTCGGTGGTGAAGAGGTTGAGAACGGTCAGGTACTTGTCCTCGGTGGAGATGGAGGGCATGGCTCGGTCACTTCCTTAGCAGAGGAGTGGATGTCGGAGGATCGGAGGATCGGAGGAGGTGGTACGGGCCGGGCGGACCGGCCGCGGCCGGCCCGCCGGGGTTCAGCCGCCCGGGCCGAACCAGCGCTCCAGCGCCTCGGCCGGCGGGGCGCCGTCGTCGTCGGGGGCGGCCCAGGCGACGTAGCCGTCGGGGCGCACCAGGAGCGCGCCGCCCTCCGGCAGCACGCCGCCGGGCTCGGCCGCGACGAGGTCGACGCGGTCCGACCAGCGCTTGGCGGTGCCGCCGACCGCGTCCTCGCCGGTGGCGTCGAGCAGCACGCCGCGGCCGGGGTGCAGCAGTTCGTGGACGGTGGTGCGCTGCCCGTCGCGGGTGGTCACCTCGCCGTCGGGCAACCGCCGGCCGAGCAGCGGGTGCGCGCCGGCCGCCGCGTCGGCGGCGTGGCGGATGTCGAGCCCGGTGACCATGCCGGCGAGCCGGCGCTGCACCGACTCGTGCCGCATCAGCTCGGCGAACACCTCGACCAGCGGGGTGATCTCGTCGCCGCCGAGGTAGAGCATGCGCTGCGCCAGGGTGTTGGCGAGGATCCGCGCGCCCACGGGGTGCCGCTCGTCGTGGTACGTGTCCAGCAGCGCGTCCGGCGCCAGGCCCTTCAGCACCAGCCCCAGCTTCCAGCCGAGGTTCACCGCGTCCTGCACGCCCGCGCTCATCCCCTGCGCGCCGATGGGCAGATGGACGTGCGCGGCGTCGCCCGCGACGAAGACCCGGCCGCTGCGGTACGCGTCGGCCAGCCGGCTGACGTCGGTGGTCGAGCTGACCCACAGCGGGGTGGCGCCGGAGATGTCCTCGCCGGACAGCTTGTGGAACGTCCGCGCCACCTCGTCGAACGTGATCGGGTCCGGGCCCTTGCGCAGCGGCTCGGCGCGGTCGTAGTAGACGATGCGGCAGCGGTCGGGGCCGAGCGGCAGCACCATGACCATGCCGCCGGGCACCCGCTCCCCGGAGAAGCGGGGCCGCAGTTGCACGCCGGCGATGTCGGCGAAGCGCAGCTCGATGCCCGGCTCGGTGCCGGGGAAGCCGATGCCGGCGGCCTTGCGCACCACGCTGCGGGCGCCGTCGCAGCCGACCACGTAACGGGCCCGCAGCGGGCCGGCGTCGGCGCCGTCCGCGCCGGTGGCCCGGAGGGTGACGCCGGTGTCGTCCTGCGCCAGCCCGGTGACCTCGACGGCGCGGCGGATTTGGGCGCCGGTCTCGGCCGCCCGGCCGGCGAGCATCCCCTCGGTGCGCGACTGGGGTACGCCGCGGGCGCCGTACGAACCGCCCTCGATCACCCGGTAGTCCAGCGGGATCCCGCCGAAGTGCCCCACGGGGATGGTGTCGACCTGGCCGAGCCGGGCGAGCAGCCCGCGCTGGTCGAATTCCTCGATGGTGCGCGCGGAGAACCCGAGGGCCCGCGACTCCTTTATCGGCTCGGCGAGCCGGTCGAGCACGATAACCGAAATGCCGTGCAGGCCGAGTTCCCCGGCGAGCATGAGCCCGGTGGGGCCGGCACCCACGATGATCACGTCCGCGTCATAGTTGTCCATGGTCGCCCATCCGCCGTGTGCCGATTGATGTGCCACCGAGTATGGGCAGCCGCGAACGGGCCGGTAAAGAGAAACAAGTACAGGGCTTCTACAGGTCGTGACAGAATCTCCACAGGAATGTCAGAGCTTTACCAGCCGGGCTTGGTCGGCCCGCCGCCGCGGGCCCATGCTGAGGCATGACCTCGACAGAAAATGAATCATTCGCACCCGGCACGCCATTGGTCGACGCGCTGGTCGTGGGCGGTCTGCTGGACCGCTATCTGATCGGGCTCGACACCGAAAAGCTGGACGACCGCTGGGCGCGCGGCCTGTTCACCGAAGATGCCGCGGTGGTGTTCCCCATGAGCGGGCACCGGGGAATCGAGGGACTTGCGGAGTGGCACCGCACGTCGCTCGCGGCCTTCGCGCGTACGCAGCATCTGAATTCCCCGGCGGTGGTGGAATGCACGGGCGACACGGCGGCGCTGCGCGCCAATCTCGTCTCCACGCACGTGCACCGTTCCGACGACGCGCGCCCGGGGCTTTTCGCCGTCGGCACCTCGGTGACCGGCGAGGCCCGGCGGACCGCGGCCGGCTGGCGGCTGAGCGCGCTGACGTTCGGGGTGATCTGGATGGACGGCTCCCCGCCCGGCGCGGGCGGCTGAGCCGCGTCAGCAGTTGAGGCTCAGCACCCGGTCGACCTCGATCTCCACGACCACCCGGTCCGGCGGGTTCGGCGGCCCGGACCAGTAGCGCTCGACGTACCGGCGCACCCCCTCCGCGACGCGGTCGGGGTCGCCGGTCACGCGCGCGACGCCTTCGAGGGTGACCCAGCGGGCCCCGTCGACCTGGCACAGCGCGACCCGCGCGGAGCGCGCGGCGAGCACGTTGCGCACCTTGCGCGCGGTTCCGACCGTCAGCACCCGCGCGAGGCCCGTCGCGCGGTCCCAGGTGAAGCGCACGGGCGCCAGGTGCGGCGTCCCGTCGGGCCGCAGGGTGGTCAGCACCGCCGTGCCCGGCGCGGTGAGGAACGCCTCGACCGCGGGGGTGACCGCCGTCGTACCGCTGCGCTGCGGGGAGATCGTCATGGGCTCCTCGATTCCTCGGTGGTCACCGGTCCCCGGTGGCGCCGGCGCGCGGCGCCGCCCGGGTGTGCCGGGATCCCGGGGTTCCGGGGTCCCGCGTCGCCGCGGCCGCGGAGGTCAGTCGATCCCGCGCACCACGTTCGGCTCCGGGGGCTCCTCCTCGTCCACGCCGGCCAGCAGGAGCACCGGTGGCTCCGCCGTGGCGGTCTGCCGCGCACGCTCGGCCTCGTCCATGAGGTCCACCTCCCGCGACCGCCCGGCACCGGCCCCGCGACGCTGCGGGGCCCGGACGGTCCACCCCCACACGTTGCCAAGCGGTTCTAGAGACTCGACTGAGCCACGGTTGCGCCCCACTTGGCGGGGCCTTTTCCCGCGGCGGCCGGAACGCTCCAGCCAGCTTCGAACCGCCCTCGATCCGCCGCTCAGACAGTGAGCGGAAAGCGGCGGAACGGAGGGTCATGGCCGGCTTCTTCAAGCGAGTCCTGCACGAGGTGTACGAGGCCCTGAAGGTGAGCGGCTCGCTGCACGTCGCCGGGCCGTGGATCCCCTCGTGGCTGCCGTCGCAGGCGGACGACGGGCCGCCGCGGCTCGACGAGCCGCCCGCCGGCCACCCGGAGCGGCTCTGCCCCGGCACGGCGCTCACCCCGGCGGAGCGCGCCCTCGAACGGGAGCTGAACCGCGGCCCCTGAGCGCGCCCACCCCGACGCGGCCGGGCGCGCGACCGTTCCTCGACCGGCCGTCCAGCGGCGTGCCGGAAGTTGGCAGCCGAGCGGGCATCCACCGCCGTACGAGTTCGAGGAGGCGCCATGCGCAAGGTCGTTTCGCGGGACGGCACGACGATCGCGTACCGGAAGGCGGGCGACGGCCCGCCGATCGTGCTGCTCAACGGCGCGTTCCGTGATCACACGATCTTCGACCAGCTCGTCCCGGAGCTGACGCCGTCCTGCACGGTCTACGCCTACGACCGCCGCGGGCGCGGCGAGAGCGGCGACGCCCCCGCCTGGTCCCTGGAGCGGGAGGTCGAGGACCTGGCGGCGGTCATCGAGGAGGCCGGCGGCGAGGCCGTCGTCTTCGCCGGGTCCACGGGCGCCAACCTGGCGCTGCACGCGGCCCGCGCCGGCCTGCCGATCACCAGACTGGCGCTGCACGAGCCGTACTTCCGCACCGCCGGGCACCCGATGCCGCCGGCGGACTGCCTGGACGTCATCCGCACGCTGCTCGCGGACGACCGGCGCGGCGAGGCCGCGGAGTACTACCTCGGCGAGATGCTGGGCCTGGCCCCCGCGGTGATCGCCGAGTGGCGCAAGGCGCCGCTGTGGGCGACGAACGAGGCGCACGCCCACACCCTCGTCTACGACGTCACCCTCTGCGGCGACTTCCGCGTCCACCCCGAGGAGGTGGCCGAGGTCCGCATGCCGTCGGTGGTCGTGTGCAGCGACGGCACCAGCGACTGGCTGCGCGACGCGGCCATGGCGACGGCGACCGCGCTGCCCCACGGCTGGGGGATGCGGCTGCCCGGCTCGTGGCACCGGGTGCAGACCGACGTCCTCGGCGGGGTCCTGAGCGGCTTCGCCACCACCTGACGCCCGCGGGGGCGCGGGGCGTACGCCCGCACCCCCCGGCAGCGCGGCGGGGCGCGGGCCTCCGCGCCCGCGCCCCGCGCCCGTCCCCGCCCGCTACGGCAGGGCCCTCACCACGGCACCGGCCCGTCGTCCGACAGCGACTCCCCGGAGGGGCCCGCGTCGTCCAGCAGCGCCAGCCGCACCGCGATCACCGCGCCCTCGGCGGGAGTCCGCTGCCCGCGGTGGCCGTTGATGTCCGTGGCGACGATCCCGGGGTGCGCGGCGTTGACCTTGACGGACGTCCCCCGCAGCTCCTTCGCGTACGCGACCGTCAGCGCGTTGAGCGCCGTCTTCGACGACTGGTACGCGATCAGGTTGACGCGCGCCATCGGCGAGCCTGGGTCGGCGTTGAGGGTCAGCGACCCCAGGTGGCTGGACTGGTTGACGACGCGGCCCGCCGGCGAGCGGCGCAGCAGCGGCAGCATCGCGTTGGTCACCGTCACCACGCCGAAGACGTTCGTCTCGTACACCTCCCGCATGTCGGCGGCGGTCGCCACGCTCGGCGGGCCGGTGAACCCGCCGGCGATGCCGGCGTTGTTGACCAGGACGTCCAGGCGGCCGTGGGCGCGCTCGATCCGTACCGCGGCCTCGGCGACCGACTCCGGGTCCGTCACGTCGATCCGCAGCGCCGTCGCGGCGATACCGCGCTCCGCGAGCGCACCGGCGGCCTTCTTTCCGCGCACCTCGTCCCGGGCGCCGACGAGGACGACGGCACCCGCCTCGCCGAGTTGGCGGGCTATCTCGAATCCGATCCCCTTGTTGGCGCCCGTGACAAGTGCGATCCGTTCCGCGGTCATGCCGAAACCCCTTTCCGAGGCGTTCAACCGAGGATTTCCCACGGTCGAACCGGTGGCCTTTCCCCCATAGTTGCAGGAGCGCCCGGGCCGAGAGCAACCTGTTCTCATGCAGCCCCGGATGAATAACCCGTCACTGGTCGTGTCCGACTCCCTCCAGCCCTTGCTCGACCTTTCCAAAATCATCGGCAAGGTCGGGATTCCGCAGCAGACGCTCGATCTTGTCCGGCTGCGGGTGAGTCAGCTCAACGGCCGTATCTACACGCTTCCCCGCGACGCGGAAAACGCGGCGGAGGCCGACGAACGCCTGCCGATGGTCGAAGGCTGGCGGAATGCGTCGTGCTTCGACGACACCGAACGCGCCGCTCTCGCGCTGGCCGAGGCGGCGACCCTGCTCGCCGGCGAGGACGACCCGGTACCGGACGACGTCTGGGACCCGGCCGCCCGCGTTTTCAGCGAGCAGGAACTCGCCGCGCTCGTCATCCATATCGGCCTGGTCAACCTCTGGAACCGCGTCAACGTGTCGACCCGGCAGGTGCCCGCGGACTGGCGCTGAAACGGCCCCGGCGGCGCGGTCACCGAAGCGGGCACCGAAGCGGGCACCGAAAAGGGAGCGCCGATCGCGCCGCCCGCCGCCCACCCACTACTGGAGAGGGAAAGCCTTGTTGAAGCTCATCAACGCCGGTCTGGGCAGGACCGGCACGACATCGCTTCAGGTCGCGCTCGAACAGCTCGGATACGGGCCCTGCTACCACATGTTCGACATCGTCGGCAGCGAAGAGCGCCTCGCGCAGTGGGAGAGCATCGTCGTCGACGGCAAGCAGCCCGACTGGGCGTCGGTCCTCGACGGCTTCTCCTCCATCGTGGACGGCCCGCCCTCCCTGCACTACGCGCAGATCATGAAGGCGTTCCCGGAGGCGAAGGTCGTCCTCACGGTGCGCGACGCCGAGGGCTGGTACCGCAGCACGCGCGACACGCTGTACCAGTTCGTCGTCCGCAACCGGGCGACGCCGCCGGAGCCGGGCACCCGGGAGGCCCGCGTGTTCCGCATGATCAACGCGCTGATGTGGGACGGCCTCCTCGGCGGCCGGTTCGAGGACGAGGCGTACGCGATGAACGTCTACCGCCGGTACAACCAGGAGGTCATCGAGACGGTCGACGCGGAGCGGCTGCTCGTCTACGACGTGAAGCAGGGCTGGGGGCCGCTGTGCGGCTTCCTCGGCATCGAGGTGCCGGACCGGGAGTTCCCGCACGTCAACACCACCGCGTCGATGCGCGAGCGGGTGCAGAACTTCGGCGACGGCCCGCCCGCGCCCGAAGGTCTCGACCGGCCGGGCGCGCGGCCCGCGGCGAGCCCGGGCTGACCGGCGGCGCAGGAAGCGCGGAGTACGGGCCGGGGCCGCGGGGCGGCGTCCCGGCCCGTTTCCGTACGGCCGTCACACCGCCTGCTGCCTGCTCCGCAGCCGCTCGGCGAACAGGCTCCACTCCTTGCTGATGCCGTCGGCGATCGGCGCGATGACGCTGAGCCAGTGCGTCGGCACGGCGTTGACCAGGTCGTGCCAGCCGTCCGGGTCGGCGGCGTGCGCCGCCATCCACTGAAGGAACTCCTTGCCGCTCTCGGTGTAGCGGACGGTCGGGTCGGTGGCCACCTTCTCGGCGACGGCAGCCCAGGTGGGCGGCGGGTCGGTGTAGTTGCGGCGGCGCGGTACGGCGGCGGGGGCCGGCGCGGGCAGCGCGGTGACGGCCTCCGCGGCGGGCAGCACCTTGGAGACCCCGCTCCCCGGCGCCGGCGCCGCCGCCGCGTGCACCGCCGGCCGCGGGGCGGGCCCCCGGCGGCCGTTGCGCTCCGGGCTGACCCCGCGGCGCAGCCGCGCCTTGACGTCGTGGACGGTGCCCAGCGACACGTCCGTCTCCCGCGCCACCTGCCGCAGCGGCGCGTCGGGGTGGGCGCTGATGTACTCGGCGGCGCGGCGCCGCCCCTCGCCCGCGTTCACCGGCCGCTTCCGGCCGTCGCGCCCGAGCCGCTTCCCGCCGGGGGCCGCCGCGCCCGCCGTACGCAGCCGCAGCGCCGCTATCGTCTTCGCGCTCAGCCCGCTGATCCCGGCGATGGCCCGGTCGGACCAGTCCGGGTGCGCGGCCAGCACGCGGCGGGCGCCGCCGAGCCGGTCGGCCTTCGACAGCGGCAGCCCGTGCGCGCTGTTGGCCTTCATCGCGAGCACCAGCGCCTCGGAGTCGGTGCAGTCCAGGAAGCGCACCCGCACGCTCGCGTCGCCGCGCAGCCGGGCGGCCTCCAGCCGGTGCAGCCCGTCGATGACGCGGCAGCCGTCCTGCTGGACGAGGAGGGGCGGCAGCCCGGCGCGGCCGGTCGCCTCGGCGAGCAGTTGGACGTGGGCGGCGTCCGTGCCGGCCTGGCGGAGCCGGAGGCCGGGCGAGAGGGCATGGACCGGGATGTCCCGGGCGGGCAGTTGCTCGAACCTCCCCGGGTCCCAGGCGTCGCCGGCCGCCGGTTCGTCGTCGGGTGCGGCGGAACTGAAGCCGTCTGCGATCACTGCGGTCTGCACGTCGTGGACAGCCACCGGCCTGCCCCTTTCTGCCGTTTCCGACGAGCCTGGCAGCGGGATCTACAGCCGCAGTCGAATGCGGGTCGACGGGGCACGGGGCCGCCGCGCGTGGCGAGGGCCCCGTGCGCCGGGCCCTATCCGGGCGGGTCGGCGGAGGTGGCGGCGGCGGTTTCGGCCCGTGTGCGGGCGGGGCCGAACCAGCGGTCGAGGGCGCCGGACAGCTCCCCCCCGCTGCCGGGCGCGGCCCAGGCCACGTACCCGTCAGGACGGATCAACACCGACTCCGGCGGCACGGGCCCGGGCCCCTCCGCCCACGCACCCGCGACCACGTCCACCCGATCCGCCCACCCCTCCGCGGCACCCTCCCGACCCGTCACCAGCACCCCGCGCGCCGCGCGCAGCAGCTCCGCCACCCGCACCCGCGCACCGTCCGGACGTACCAACTCCCGCTCCGGCGCCAACCGCCGCCCCAGCAGCGGATGCTCCCCCGCCCCCACCTCGTACCGCACACCCAGCCCGCTGAGCATCTCGGCCATGTACCCGGCGGCGTCCTTCTCCGCCACCAGCTCGCCGAGCACGGCGCGCACCGGGTCCATCTCCTCGCCGGTGAGCCGCAGTTCGATCGCGGCGCGGGCGTTGCGGGCGAGCTGGCGCCCGACGGGGTGGCGCTCGGCGTGGTACGTGTCCAGCAGTCCCGCGGGCGCGAGGCCCCTCAGCACCAGCCCCAGCTTCCAGCCGAGGTTCACCGCGTCCTGCACCCCCACGCTGAGCCCCTGCGCCATGGCCGGCGGCTGCACGTGCGTGGCGTCGCCGGCCAGGAACACCCGGCCGCGCCGGTACTCGGCGGCCACCCGGGAGGCGTCGGAGAAGCAGCTCAGCCAGCGGCAGTCGGCGTGGTGGATGGACTCGCCGGTCAGCCGCTGCCAGGCGTCGGCGAGTTCGGTGTACGTCAGCGCGTCCCGGTCCTTCGGCGCCATGCCGCGCTCGTGCACGACGACGCGGGTGACGCCGTTCTCCAGGTCCATCGCCATCACCATGCTGCCGCCGGGCAGGTCCTCGCCGATGCGCCGGCGGCGGGTGCGCAGCCCGGTGACGTCGGCGGTGTAGAAGCCGCGGGTGGGCTCGGGGCCGGAGAAGTCGATGCCGGCGAGCCGGCGGACGGTGCTCCGGCCGCCGTCGCAGCCGACGAGGTACGCGGCCGAGTCCTCGCCGGGTCCGTCCGGCCCGTCGAAGGACACCGTCACGCCGTCCGGCGTCTCGCGGAAGGCGGTCAGCTCGTGGCCGCGCCGCAGCGGTACGCCGAGTTCGGCCGTCCAGTCCTCCAGCATCCGTTCGGTGCGGAACTGGGAGATGCCGCGGCGGGCGAAGTGGTCCTCGTCGGCGAGGGTGAGGTCGATCGGCACGCCGCCGAAGTGGCTGTCGGCGCGCTCGGTCGCCCCCAGCCGGCCGAGCAGTCCGCGCTGCTCGAAGCACTCGGCGGTGCGCCGGGTGAAGCTGGCGCCGCGCGACTCGCGGGGCGGCTCGGGCAGCTTCTCGTACACGACGACGTCGGCGCCGGCGAGGCGGAGTTCGCCGGCCATCATGAGCCCCACGGGGCCGGCGCCGACGACGATCACGTCCCTGGTCACGAGCGCGCTCCCGTCGGGTCGGCGGAGGTGGCGGCGGCGGTTTCGGCCCGTGTGCGGGCGGGGCCGAACCAGCGGTCGAGGGCGCCGGACAGCTCCCCCCCGCTGCCGGGCGCGGCCCAGGCCACGTACCCGTCAGGACGGATCAACACCGACTCCGGCGGCACGGGCCCGGGCCCCTCCGCCCACGCACCCGCGACCACGTCCACCCGATCCGCCCACCCCTCCGCGGCACCCTCCCGACCCGTCACCAGCACCCCGCGCGCCGCGCGCAGCAGCTCCGCCACCCGCACCCGCGCACCGTCCGGACGTACCAACTCCCGCTCCGGCGCCAACCGCCGCCCCAGCAGCGGATGCTCCCCCGCCTCCACCTCGTACCGGATGCCCAGGCCGCTGACGATCCCCGCGACGTGCCCCGCCGCGTCCTCGTGCGTCAGCAGCTCGCCGAACACGGCGCGCACCGGGTCCATCCCGTCGTCGCCGAGGTAGAGCAGCGAGGCCGCCTGCGCGTTGCGGATCAACTGCTCCCCGACCGGGTGCCGTTCGGCGTGGTACGTGTCCAGCAGGGCGTCCGGCGCCAGGCCCTTCAGCACCAGCCCCAGCTTCCAGCCGAGGTTCACCGCGTCCTGGAGCCCGGCGCTCAGCCCCCAGGCGGCCAGCGGCGGCATGTCGTGCGCGGCGTCGCCGGCCAGGAACACCCGGCCGCGGCGGTACTCGGCGGCCAGCGCGACCGAGTTGCCGCAGGCCCAGAGCCAGTCGGCGCGCGCTTCGCGGATCGACTCGCCCGTCAGCCGCTCCCAGGCGTCGGCGACCTCGGCGAAGGTGAGCGCGGCGGGATCGGGGTCGGTGGGCAGGCTCCGGTCGTGGATGACGATGCGCAGCCGGCCGTCGCCGAGCGGTGTGCAGACCACCATGCTGCCGCCGGGGAGGCGTTCGCCGATGGGGCGGGGGCGCAGGGGGACGCCGGCGATCTCCGCGGTGTACATCCCGCGGGTGGCCGCGCGGCCGGGGGCGGCGATTCCGGCGAGGCGGCGGACGGTGCTGTCCGGGCCGTCGCAGCCGACGAGGTACGCGGCCGAGTCCTCGCCGGGTCCGTCCGGCCCGTCGAAGGACACCGTCACGCCGTCCGGCGACTCGCTCAGGCCCGTCACCTCGTAGCCGCGGCGCACCTGCACACCGAGGCCCGCCAGCCACTTGCCGAGCATCTCCTCGGTCCTGGCCTGGGACAGGCCCAGCACCCCGCTCTGGTTCTCGTCGAGCATCCCGAGGTCGAAGCGGACGCCGCCGAAGTGCCCCATCGGGCCCCAGCGGAATTCGCCGAGTCCGGGCAGCAGCCCGCGCTGGTCGAGCGATTCGGCGGCGCGCCTGTTGAATCCGAGCGCGCGCGATTCCCCGCTCGGGGCGGTCAGCCGCTCGTACACGGTGACTTCCGCCCCGGCCAATCGGAGTTCGCCGGCCAGCATCAACCCGACGGGCCCGGCACCGACGACTACGACGCCAGTTGTCATTTTCCGACCCTCCTCGCAAGTGATGGCAAGAATCGCCGCCGCCAAAACTACTCATCGGCTATGTTCGAGGCGAATTTGCCACCGCAGGGGTGATGACCGGAAAAGTCCGCTGTTCGACCGCGCGTTCCGCCCGGTTGAACACCGGGCGGAACGCTCGGGCCGTACGCGCTAAGGCGTCGGATCCGGCAGCGGAACGGACGCGCAGGAGGCGTCCGCGCCCTTCTTCGAGGACGGCCGGGTGCCGTCCCGCAGATAGTCGCTGACATAGGCGTTCATGCACGCGTTGCCGTTCGCCATCAGGGCGACCTCGTGGTTGAAGCCGTCGCGCTCCAGGACGAACCTGGAGTTCGGGAACCGCTTGTGCATGTCGTACGCGCCGCCGACGGGTGTCGCGGCGACGTCCTCCGCGTGCGTCACCAGCACGTTCACGTCGCTGTCGCCGACCTTCGGCGGGGCGGACGCGGAGACGGGCCAGAACGCGCAGGGCGCGTTATACCAGGCGTTGTACCAGGTCAGGTAGGTGTTGCCCTTGCGGTACTCGCGGTGGTAGTCGGTGCTCCAGCGCTTCCAGTCGCGCGGCCACGGCGAGTCGCCGCACTGGATGGCGTTGTACATCGCCTGCTTGTTGTGGCCCGGGAAGTCCGGCGGGCCGAAGTTGGCCAGCAGGGCCGCCGGGTCGCCGCGGATAACCCAGTCGGAAAGGGCCTGCGCGTGGCTTGTCCAGTTGGAGCTGCGGTAGAGGTCGATGAGGAAGATGTCGGTGTACTCGGACGGGCCGAGGTTGCCCTCGATCGGCGCCTCGCGGAGCCGGTCCATGCCGCGGTAGTAGTTCTTCTCCACCGCGGCGGCGGTCGCGCCGAGGCCGTAGACCTCGTCGTGCCCGGCGATCCAGCCGAAGAAGGTCTCCGCGCTCGCCTCGTACGTCCCGGCCTGCTCCAGGCTGCCCTTGTACCAGCCGCCGCTGGGGCGCACCACGGTGTCGAGCACCATGCGGCGGACGCGGTCGGGGTACATGGTGGCGTAGACGGAGCCGAGGTACGTGCCGTAGTCGTAGCCGAGGTAGTTGATCCGCTCCTGGCCGAGGGCCTTGCGCATCAGCTCCAGGTCGCGGGCGGTGGCCCTGGTGTTGAGGTGCGGCAGCTCGGCCTTGTACTTGCGGCCGCAGCTCTGGGCGTAGTCGCGGGCGCGCCCCACCCACGCCCGCTCGTCCGCGGCGGTGCGCGGTACGTAGTCCGCCTTGGCGTGGCCGGGCCACAGGTAGGCGGGGTCGCAGGTGACGGCCGGCTGGCTGGCGCCGACGCCGCGGGGGTCGAAGCCGATCCAGTCGTAGGCGGCGCCGACGTCCTTCGGCAGCCCGGTGGTGCCCTGGGCGAACCGGGTGGGCAGGTCGCGGCCGAACTGGCCGGGCCACTGGCCGCGGTTGAGCAGGACGACGCCCTGGTAGTCCGCGGCGGACGAGGTGTGCTTGGCCCGGCTCAGCGCCAGGGTGATCTTCCGGCCGCCGGGCCGGCTGTGGTCGAGGGGAACCTCCAGGGAGCCGCACTCCAGCCCCTTGAGCCGGTCCCCGATGACGGGGTCGTTCTCCGGACACGGCGACCACGCAATGCTGCCGGCCGTCGGATCCGCCGATCCCGCCGGTGCCTCGGCTGCCGGTGCCTGTGCTGGTAATGCCACCACAGAACCGGCTATTCCGGTCGCGGCCGCCGCCGCTATCGTTATGAGCTTCTTCTTCACGAAACCCCCGCTCTCTCGGTGAATGCCACCCCAAATGAGCCCGATTCCGGGCCTGGAGCTTTGGGGGGCGGCGGAAGAATATCTGCGGGGGTGCGGTGGCGGGAAGACCGCGGACGCTGAACAGAAAGGGAAAAACCCCGGGGACTCGTGGCCGAGCCCCGGGCTTGTCAATTCCCGGTGATGCGGATGTGAATGAAGGGGGCGATGGTGCGGGAGTGGGGGCCGAGTCGGGCTGCGGAGCCGGGGCCGGGCTGGGGCCGGGCCGGGGTCGTGCGCGAAGGCCGAGACCGGGGGCGGGAGGCCGGAGGGCCGAGGGCTGTGGGCTGGAGGCCGAGGGAGGGCTGGAGGCTGAGCGCAATGAGCGCGACGAGGGCGCTGGGGGCGTACGGCTAGCGGTCGAGCAGCTCCGCGATGATCTTCTCCACCCGCCGCTGCCGCGTCTCGGCCTTCTTCGCCCCCTCCACGGCGATCACGTACTGCCGCTTACGCCCCGGGGGCAGCTTGTCGTACGCGACCCGGGCGTCCGGTTCGGCGTCCAGGGCGCCTGTCAGCTCCTCCGGCTCGACCACCTCGCGCGGCTCGGTGTCCAGTTCGAGGCCCACCTCCACCTCGTCCCCGGTCTCCACCCCCGCGGCCTGCCGGTTCGCCTTGCTCAGGCCGATGAGATAGCGCCCGCGCATGAGGGCGACGCGGCTGCGCCACACGTGCCCGTTCAGCGTGATGGTCACCGGCGGACGCTTGCCGCCCCCCAGGGACTCGACCACCTCGGGGGGGATCTCCAGGCCCTTCATCGGCTCCGGAGGCTCGACCGTGGACTGAAACTTCATCGTCTGCTCCTGCGACGTCGGCGTTGGTGTCGTTGTCGGTGCGGGCACCTGCGACCACCATCCTCCGCCGCAAAGGCGCCGCCGGGCGGAAGAATCGCCCGGCGGCGCCGAACAGCCGGTCTCCCGCCGTGCCCGGCGGGCGCCGGCCGCTCAGTCGGCCACGTAGTCGATGCGGTAGATGCCGGCGTTGGTGTTGGTGCCGCCGCGGCCGACGCCGACGCCCTCGCCGAAGTCGATGACGTAGAGCGAGCCGTCGGGGCCGAAGGTGGCGTCGAAGGGCTGGATCCAGCTCATGCCCTCGAACACCGGATCGATCGCCTGGAGCGCCCCGCCCGAGTACGAGAACGCCTTGAACCACTTGCGGGTCAGCTCGTAGTTGAACCACTTGCCGTCGTACGACTCCGGGAACTTCGTCGCGCTGTCGAGGTCCGGGTCGAAGTCGTACGCCGGGCCGCCCATCGGACCGCCGCCGCCGGAGCCGAGCTGCGGGAACTCGGCGGAGGCGGCGTAGGAGTACCAGACCTGCGCGGCGGTGGCCGGGGGCAACTGGGTCCTGCCGGTGTTGTTCGGCGACCGGTTCACGGGCGCGCCGCAGTCGAACTTCCCGCCGGAGGTGCCGGCGGCGAAGTCGTAGTCGTTGAACGGGATGTTGTTGCCGACGCAGTACGGCCAGCCCATGTTGCCGGCCTTGGTCAGCAGGTTGTACTCGACGATGCCCGCCGGGCCGCGGTTCGCGTTCGCCTCGCGGGCGTCCGGGCCGTAGTCGCCGACCATGACCGCGTCGGTCGCGGGGTCGACGGCGATACGGAACGGGTTGCGGAAGCCCATCGCGTAGATCTCCGGACGGGTCTTCTTCTCACCCTTCCCGAAGAGGTTGCCCTTGGGGACCGTGTAGGTGCCGCTCTCGGTGGGCTTGATACGCAGCACCTTGCCGCGCAGGTCGTTGGTGTTGGCGGCGGTGGCCTGCGCGTCCCAGGCGTGCCGGCCGTCGCGCTCGTCGATCGGCGAGTAGCCGTCGGAGCCGAAGGGGTCGGTGTTGTCGCCGGTGGCGGCGTACAGGTTGCCCTTGCTGTCGAACGCCAGCGAGCCGGCCATGTGCACGTTGGCCCGGCCCTCGTCGCGCCAGGTGGGGATGGACAGCAGCACCTTCTGGGAGGCGGGGTCGAGCTGGTCGCCGTCGAGGGTGAACCGGGAGATGTTGATCTTCTTCTCGGCCTTGTCGGAGTGCATCACGAAGACCTGGTGGTTCTGCGCGAACGCCGGGTCGAGCGCGAGCCCGAGCAGCCCGTCGGACTGGGTGGTGAACTCCAGCGGATAGTCGAAGTCGTGCGCGGTGGTGACCTCGCCCGTCTCCTGGTCGACGATCTTCAGCTCGCCGGTGCGCTGCGCCCAGAACACCCGCCCGTCCGGCGCGACGGCCAGCTCGAAGGGGTCGGCGAGGCCGGAGTCGACCAGCGCGGTGCGGGTGAACCCGGCCGCGTTCGGGGCGCTCGCGCCGGTGGGCTCGGGCGCGGCCACGGCGGAGGGCGTCGCCACCAGTAAGGCGGGCAGGACGGTGAGCGCGGCGACGAGGGACAGGGGTTTGATCGGACGGCTCATGAGGCTCCCAACGATGGAGGCGGTACGGGGATGGGGCGGGATGACGGTTGCGAGGCCGCCGCGCCCCGCCTGCCCGTCACTTGCCAAGGACCTCGATCACGATGTTCCGGAACGAGACCTCGTCCCCGGTGCCGTGGTTCTGGAGCCCGATATGGCCGGGCCCGAGGCGGCGCTCGGGGACGGTGTCGGTGTAGTCGTTGATCTCCACGCCGTTGAGCTGCACGGTGAGCCGGTCACCGTCGACGCGCAGATCGAAGGTGTTCCACTCCCCCGGCGGGTTCAGAGCGGCGTCGCGCGCGTCGATGTCGGGCGACTGGAACCCGTACACCGAGCCGGTGGTCCGCTCGGGCGCGTCGGTGGCGTCGATCTGGACCTCGAAGCCGCCGTTGCGGATGGAGGGGTCCTCGCCGGCGGGAAACCCGAGGTGCACACCGGAGTTGTCGTCGCCGGCCATCCGCCAGTCGAGGGTCAGGCGGTAGTTCGTGCCGAACTCCCGGTCGGAGTACCAGAGAAGGCCGAGACCGCCGTACGAGGTGAGGGCGCCGTCGTCGAGGGTGAACCCGCCGGGCCCGGTTTGGCTCCAGCCTTCGGTGGAGGTGCCGTCGAAGAGGACGATGCGCTCGGCGGCGGCTGTGGCTGCGGTGGCCGGGGCGGTGGCGGTGGCGGGGACGTCGGCCGGGGCTGGGGCCGGGGCCGGTGCGGCGGCCAGGAGGCAGCCGGCGGCGGCTGCGACGAGGACGGCCCGCAGGGCGGTGCGGGAGTGGGGGGTGAGCACAGTGTTCTCCCGGAACGTAGAAGAAAGCGCTTACTGACTGTGCACTGTCAACGTAAGCCCCCGACCGCCCGGGGTCAACGCCTTGGTACGTACCGGAAGTCGAGAGGGCGCGAGGCACGCCGCACGGCAGACGACGGCCGAGGTACGGGGCAAAGAAGCGGCACCGTCGGCGCGCCGCAGCGCGCCGCACCGCACCCGCCGGCCAGCGCCCGGCTCCACTACGGGGCAGACCTGCGGCATGGCAAGCAGACGGCGGCGCGCCGGGCCGAGGAACTCATCGAGACGATGCCGGTGAACCTGGCGGCGGCGCGCGAGTGCGGAAAGGTCATGTCAGCCCCGGAGTTCGCATTCCTGCCGCCCGCATCCGCCGCCTCCCGGGCGGCGCCCACGGACCCCGGCAGCCGCACCTGCCGCCGGGGCCCGCTACCGCACGGTCACGGCTTGAAGAATCGTTACGGCCAGATCGAGTCGACCCATTCCGGGTGGTCGATGAACGGGTTCCGGTTGTGCTGGATCCGGTCGAAGATCACCTGGTTGCGGTTCCTCTCGAAATCGCTCGGCGGGTCCTCGGCGTTCCACTCCTTGAGGACCGAGAGCTTGCCGATGGCGGGCGACGAGCCGTTGTCGACCTGTTCGTTGGGCTCCAGGTCGGCGAAGCCGTCGTCGCCGTCATAGCGAACGGCCATGTAGAGGATCATGCGGGCGACGTCGCCCTTGACCTCGTCGCGGGGCTCGAAGGAGTCGTCGTCGCTGAGGCTCCCCGGGGCCTGGTCGACCGGGCTGCCGCCGTAGTCGAAGTCCTTGTTCCCGCGGGTGCTGTTGACCGTCACGTCCGTGGGGCGCAGATGGTGCACATCGGTGCCGGGACCGGTCGAGGTACCGAAGTCGCCGTGGCTCTTGGCCCAGACGTGCTCGCGGTTCCAGTCGTCGACGTCACCGCCGTTGGAGTCCTTGCTCTGCGAGACACCGCTGTAGAGGAGGATGACGTTGTCCGGGTTCCCCGGGTCCTCGTCGGTCTCCATGAGTGCGTCCCAGACCTGGCTGTACGAAATCCTGGTCTGGTCGCTGATGATCGTGTGCAGGGCGCTCTTGAGCGCACCGCCCTCCTTGCCGAGCGCGTCCTCGTAGTACGTGTCGTCGTACGCGACGACGGAGGACGTTGCAGGTTCGGCGGGCGTTGCCGCGACGGAGGGCAGCGTACCGGTGGCCGCCGCGGCCAGAGCCACGGCGGAGATCAGTGCGGCGCGCGGTATTCGGGACGTGTCCACGGAAGAACCTCTCTCCGGGAGTTGGCACCTGCCGCTGCCGGGTGTGGGGGGCACGGCACGTGGGCCGGCCGGGTGCCGGGCCTCCAACGAGCGTGACAGCAGTCACAGTTGGCTTCAAGTACGTCTCCGCAGGTGGCCGCGCGTAGACCTGATTCCCGTGTGGTCGCGGTGTCCGGCGCGGGCGGTGCGCGCTCAGAGCCCGCCGGTCAGATGCCCCCCGAATTTCCGCCCCCGCCTCCCCGCACCGAACCTTCCGGCCACACCACATCGACGGGCACCCCGACCGCCCGCACCGCCACCACGGTCCCGCCCTTCCCCCCGTCCCACAGCGCAACCAGCCGGTCCGCCCGCCGCAACACATGTCGTCGGTCGTCGCATAAAGTGCTGTCGCGAGGGTGTCCACGTCGTTCGCCACAAAACGATCTTGGGTCACCCTCGTTCTCGTCTCCGCAGGCGCCCCTTGGACCCCACCACCGGGAGGAACCAGTGTCATACCCGCAACTGCTCACCCCCGCGGAGAAGCTCGCCGACGCGAAGAACCTGTTGAGCCTCCCGCGTATCGTCGTGATCTGCGGCTCCACCCGCTTCATGACGGAGATGAACGAGGCCGATCTGCGGGAGACCAAAGCCGGAAAGATTGTCGTCAAACCGGGCTGCGACATGAAGTCGCCGCATGAACTCTGGTCCGATCCTGTCGAGGCCGAGGCGCTGAAGGTTCGACTCGACGATCTGCACCGGGCGAAGATCCGGCTGGCTGACGAGGTGCTCGTAGTCGGCGACTACATCGGAGACAGCACCCGAGCCGAAATCGCCTACGCCCGGTCGCTGCGCAAGCCCGTGCGGTTCACGCACCCCGAAGTCGACCCTGAGGGCAGCCTTCCGGGACCCGGGCGCCGGGGCTGATGCGCCGGGCGGACGGCGCCGGGCGCGTCCGTGGGCGGGTGGGGGGTCTCGGCGGGGGTGGGGACGTACTGTATGAGGCCCGCCAGCGTTGGAATGGAGCGCCCTCATGCCCCAGGACGTACGAGCCGTCGTCGCGCGCGCGAAGGACGAGCCGGTGCAGATCGCGACCGTCGTCGTGCCCGATCCCGGGCCCGGGGAGGCGGTGGTGGCGGTGCAGGCGTGCGGGGTGTGTCATACCGACCTGCACTACCGCGAGGGCGGCATCAACGACGACTTCCCGTTCCTCCTCGGCCACGAGGCCGCCGGTGTGGTGGAGTCCGTCGGCGACGGTGTCACCGACGTGGCGCCCGGCGACTTCGTGATCCTCAACTGGCGTGCGGTGTGCGGCAGGTGCCGGGCGTGTGAGCGGGGGCGGCCCTGGTACTGCTTCGACACCCACAACGCCACGCAGAAGATGACGCTCAAGGACGGCACCGAGCTGTCGCCCGCGCTGGGCATCGGGGCGTTCGCGGAGAAGACCCTCGTCGCCGCCGGCCAGTGCACGAAGGTCGACCCCGAGGCGTCCCCCGCCGCGGCCGGGCTGCTCGGCTGCGGCGTGATGGCCGGTCTCGGCGCCGCGCTCAACACCGGCAACGTCGGCCGCGGCGACTCCGTCGCCGTCATCGGCTGCGGCGGCGTCGGCGGGGCCGCCGTCATGGGGGCGCGGCTGGCGGGCGCCGCGAAGATCATCGCGATCGACGTGGACGAGCGGAAGCTGACCACCGCGACGGGCCTCGGCGCCACCCACACGGTCGACGCCCGCGACACCGACCCCGTCGAGGCGGTACGGGAGCTGACCGGCGGCAACGGCGCCGACGTCGTCATCGAGGCGGTCGGCCGCCCGGAGACGTACAAGCAGGCGTTCTACGCCCGCGACCTCGCCGGCACCGTCGTCCTCGTCGGCGTGCCCACGCCCGACATGAAGCTGGAGCTGCCGCTGCTCGACGTCTTCGGGCGTGGCGGCGCGCTGAAGTCCTCCTGGTACGGCGACTGCCTGCCGTCCCGCGACTTCCCCATGCTCATCGACCTCTACCGGCAGGGCCGCCTCGACCTCGACGCCTTCGTCTCCGAGACCATCGAACTCGACGGCGTGGAGGCGGCCTTCGCGCGGATGCAGGCCGGCGACGTGCTGCGCTCGGTGGTGATCCTGTGAGCGGCCCCGCCCGCATCGACCACCTGGTCACCTCCGGTACGTTCTCACTCGACGGCGGCACCTGGGACGTCGACAACAACGTGTGGCTCGTCGGCGACGACGCCGAGGTGCTCGTCATCGACGCCGCCCACGACGCCGACGCCATCGCCGCCGCCGTCGGCGACCGCCGCGTGACCGCCATCGTCTGCACCCACGCGCACGACGACCACATCGACGCCGCCCCCGCGCTCGCCTCCAGTACCGGCGCCCCCGTCCTCCTCCACCCCGACGACCGGGTGCTGTGGGACATGACCCACCCCGACCGCGCCCCGGACGGCGGCCTCACCGACGGCCAGACGCTGACGGTCGCGGGCACGGAGCTGACGGTCCTGCACACCCCGGGCCACGCGCCGGGCGCGGTCTGCCTGTACGCCCCGGACCTGGGCACCGTGTTCACCGGCGACACCCTCTTCCACGGCGGCCCGGGCGCCACCGGCCGCTCGTACTCCGACCGCCCGACGATCGAGGCGTCGATCCGCGCGCGGCTGCTGACGCTGCCGCCGGAGACGGTGGTGCGTACCGGGCACGGGGAACCGACCACGATCGCGGCGGAGGGGGCCGGCGCGGAGGAGTGGTGACGGCCGGGGGGAGGAGGGGGTGAGGGGCGGCGGCCGGGCGTGAGGCGTGGCCGCCGGGGTGAGGTAGGGCCCTGGTTACGGCCCGCGCGTACGGTCCGGGCCGTGCGGTCCGGGCCGGGCGGTCCGCGCGTACCGCCCGCGGCATGCGGCCCGCCCGTACGGTCCCGGCGTACGAAACGCGCCCTCCCACCGCCCCGTTGGCCGCCCTCGCAGCGCGACCTCCCCCGCACCGCCGGCCCCCGCCCGGCCCCCCTGACGCGCCGTTGACCCCTCCGGGGGCTCCCGGCATGCTCATGCCGGGACATGCCACCCATCGTCCCTCCATCCCCCACTGGAGGTCTCCCATGCCGTCATCTCGCGGCAACCACCCCGCACGCCCCGGCGCCAGCCGCCGCTCCCTGCTCTTCGGCGCCCTCGGCGCCGGCGCGCTGGGCGCCGCGGGCATAGGCGTCGGCGCCGCCCACGCCGGCTCCCCGCAGGCGACCCGCGCAGCAGGCGCCGGCCGCGCCCTCGCCCTCCGCCCGCTCTACCTCGGCACCTACGGCCGGGGCATCGTCGCCTGCACGTACGACACCGCCACCGGCGCGCTCGCCGAGACCGGCGGCGGCTTCGGCGACGTCACCAACCCCGACTTCCTCGCCCTCTCCCCCTCCGGCGACGTCCTCTACTCCACCGTCGGCGGCGGCGCCGAGGGCGGGGTGCGGGCGTACGCCATCGGCGCGGACGGCGCGCTCAGCGCGCTGGGCGGTGTGCAGTCGACCGGCGGCGCCGGGGTCACGCACCTGTCGGTGCACCCCGGCGGCGGGCATCTGCTCAGCGCCAACTACAGCAGCGGCAGCGTCGCCGCGCACGTCATCGAGGCCGACGGCAGCGTCGGCGAGCGGACCGGGTTCGTCCAGCACTCCGGCTCGGGCCCCGACCCGGACCGCCAGGAGGGCCCGCACGCGCACCAGATCGTCACCGACCCGGCCGGCGGCTTCGTCTACGCCGTGGACCTGGGCACCGACTCCGTCTACACGTACGCGCTCGACGCGGGCAGCGGCGCCCTGTCGTCGGTCTCGGAAGTGAAGTCCGTGCCGGGCGCCGGGCCGCGGCACATGGTCTTCCACCCCGAGGGCACGCACGCGTACGTGGCCAACGAGCTGGACAGCACCGTCACCGCGTACTCCCACGACGCGGCGACCGGCGAGCTGACCCGGCTGGAGAGCCTGTCGACCCTCCCCGACGACGTGGATCCCGGCGGCAACTTCCCGGCGGAGATCACGATCTCGGCGGACGGCCGCTTCGTCTACCTCTCCAACCGCGGCCACGACAGCGTCGCCCGGCTCGCCGTCGAGGACGGCGGCGCCGCGCTGAGCCTGGTGGACACCGTGCCGTGCGGCGGCAACTGGCCGCGGCACATCACGCTGTCGCCGGACGGCGCGCTGCTCTTCTCGGCCAACGAACGGGGCCGCACCATCGGCGTGTTCACCGTGGACGCGGAGAGCGGCGCGCTCACGGCGTCGGGTGAGCCGTTCGCGACGGCGTCCACGGGCTGCGTCCTGCCCACCTGACACCCGCGTCCTGCCACCCCGGGGAGGCGAGCGGCCCGCGGGCCCGTCACGTTGGGTCACCTCGTGACGGGCCCGCGGGAACCCCGTACCACGGCAGCGAACCCCCTGTGCTCGACGCCACAATTCGAAACTGAAATCAAACACCGCCTCACACCCCAACCCAGGCGCCTGAGAGGTCGGGCGTGTCTTGTATGTCGCTTTTCCAGTGACGAATACTCAACTAGGCACCAAGTTGCCCCCTGTTGGCAGCCAAGTCCCCCACCCCACACTGTCGGCGCGCGACTCCGGGCGGCACCGTCGCCCCCCGGTAACCGAACGTGACGCCGGTCTGGGTGGAGGGCCTCATGAGCCAGAATCCGAATCACAAGCGCGGCCTCTATCTGGGTACGGTGCCGGAGCGGGCCGCGGCGAGGCACGGCGGCACGCTGCTGACCCTCGACCACGACCTCGACACCCTCCCGGAGGCCGGCCGCCGGCTGACGGTGACCGAGGTGGCGGAGTTCGCGGCGGACCTGGCGAACCGGCTCGCGGCGGCGGGCGTACGGGCCGGGGAGCACGTCGTCGTCTACAAGCGGGCGAACTTCGACGCCTGGCTGCTCGCCACCGCCGCCGCCCGCCTCGGCGCGGTCCCCGTCATGCTCTCCCCCGCCCTGCCCGCGCCCACCGTCGCCGCCCTGCTCAAGCGCCTGCACGGCCCGCACCGGCCCCATCTGCTCACCGACGGCCCGAAGCTGACCGAGCTGGCCGGCCTGCCGCTGGACGAGCTGACCGCGTCGGTGATCGCCGTGGCCGGGGCCGGCCGCGGGGTGTCGTCGCTGGCCCGGCTCGCCGGCTCGCCGCCCGTACGGCCGGTGTTCCAGGGGCTCGACGAGCCGGCGATGATCACGCACACCTCGGGGACGACGGGCGTGCCGAAGCTGGTCGTGCACACCCCGCGGACCATGCGCGCCCGGCTGCGCCCGCAGCTCTTCATGCTCGCGCTGATGCGGCGGCGCGAGACGGTGGCGGTCAGCGTGCCGTTCGTCCACTCGCGGCTGTTCGCGGCGATGACGCTGGTGCTGATGAAGGGCATGCCGACGATCCTGCTCAACAACCAGGAGCCGGAGGAGGTCGCGAAGTTCTTCCTGCGGAACCGGCCCGGCCTGGTCGAGGCGCTGCCCAACTCGTTCCTCGCCTGGGAGGGCCTGGCCGCGGACCCCCGCAGGCCGTTCGCGTCGGTGAAGTACTTCTCCTCCACGTTCGACGCCATCCACCCCCGTACCGTACGCCGCCTCCTGGACGCCTCCCGCCGCCGCGCGCCGCAGTTCTTCCAGATCTACGGCCAGTCCGAGGTCGGCCCCGCCGTGGGCCGCCCGTACTTCCGGCGCGACACCCACCGCATGGACGGCCGCTGCGTCGGCTTCCCGCTGCCCGGCAGCGCCCGGGTCCGCGTGGTCTCGCAGAACGAGCGGGCGGTCTCGGAGACGAACCCGGGGTTCATCGAGGTCCGCTGGGCCGGCATCGCCAAGACGTACCACGGCGAACAGGACCGCTACGACGAGAACGTCAACGGCGGCTGGTGGCGCACCGGCGACGTCGGCTACCGCACGAAGCTCGGCTGCCTGCACATGCTCGACCGCGAGGTCGACACCATCCCCGGCGTCGGCTCCAGCCTGGAGATCGAGGACGCCGTCCTGGACCGCCTCGACGAACTCGTCGAACTCGTCGTCGTCCAGGGCCCCGACGCCGAACCCGTCCCCGTCCTGTGCACCCGCGGCGACGAGCCCCTGGCCCCGGCCCGCTGGAAGGCCGCCACCGCCGACTACCCCCAGCTCGGCGCGCCCGTCCACCTGCCGCTGGCCGAACTCCCCCGCACCGCGACCCTCAAGACCCGCCGCGTGGAGCTGTCCCGCCTCCTCCACGACCGCCTCTGAAGGCGGCCGACGACCCCGGCGGCCGGCTACCCCCGGCCGGCCGCCGGCCCCCACAGAACCCGCCCCCGCCAGACCGACCGCCGGCCTCCGGCCTCCGGCCTCCGGCGAGGCTACGACGCGAGACTGTCGCGCAGGTCGCGGAGAACGATGCCGGAGAAGGGGTCGGTGGCCGGGTCGTCGGGGGTGAGGAGGGTGACCACGAAGAAGCCGGTGAGCATGAGGCCGATGGATTCGACCGACTCGGCGAGCTGCTCCGGTACGCCGGAGACACCGGTGACCGCGCCGGCCGTCAACGGCCGGCTATAGCGCGAGTAGAAGAGGGCGAACGGTCCCTCGCGGGTGTCGTCCAGCGCGTACCCCTCGTCTTCCCAGTGCTGCTCCATCGCGGCGTCGCGGGCGAAGCCGAGGATGTTCGACTCGGACGCGTCCGGCTCCTCCGGCAGTTGCCAGTTCCGCAGCGCCGCGTCGTCCAGGCGTTCTCCGTTGAGGAGAAGCTGCGGCCAGTGGCCCGTCCGGCGCACGAGGAACCTCCGCACGGCCTCGGGAAACCCGACGTCCGCGAGGAAGTCGGTGGGGTATCCGGTCAGTTCCACAGTTGCTCCTGTTGCGGTGGCGTCCTAGGGGGCCCAGCCGGAGGTGGGGCCGTGATAGGAGATCGCGCTCTTGGGGACCTTGAGATCACCCGGGCTGTACCATACGTGCTTGCCCCGATCACCCCTGATCGCCTTGAAGAGGGCCTTGTCCATCTCGAACTCGATCAGGTACTCCGACTTTTCTTTCGTGAGGCCGAGGAACGACTTGAAGCCGCCCGGCTTCTTCATGATTTCCGCCGGGCTCATCGGCCCCGGGTTCCCAGTCAAAGGTCGTCACCCGGCCGCCCGAGATCTCCTCGGCCAGCCGCGAGCCGTCCCAGGCGAAGACGGTCTCCTGTGTGGTCACCGCGCCGTCCCTGCGGCGTTTGCCAATCCGGCGGCCGAGTGGATCGTACGCGTACTCCCACAGGGCCCCGTCGGGACAGGTGAGGGCGAGAAGCCGGTCCTCGGCGTCCCACTCGTACGTCCACTCCCGGAGCTTGCCCGACAGCGTGCGCACGCTCTTGCGGACCAGACGGCCCTGGCCGTCGTGCTCGTACCTGCGGCGTCCGGCGGTGCGCAGCAGCGTGCCGGAGTACGTGAGGGAGGTGTCTTCAGTGGACTCGGAGAGCCGGTCGCCGGTGCGCACCTCGGCCGCGGTGAGATTGCCCAGCGGGTCGTACGCGTAGCGCTCGCTGTGCTCCGCCGAGGTGAGGGCGACGACCCGGCCGAGGTCGTCCAGCGTCAGCTCGGCCGCACCCGCACCGGTCATCCGGCCGGCTCCCCGGTAGCGGAAGCCCCGCTGCCGGGTACCGCCGTCCTGTACCAGCGCCTGCGACACGAGCCGCCTGCCCCGGTCCCACTCCTGCCGCAGTACGGCCGCCGGGCCGACGCGGCGCTCGATCTCGTTGCCGGGGGCGTCGCGGTGGAACGCGACGGTCGTCCCGGCGGTGGTGACCGCGGCGGCCCGGCCCTCGGGCGTCCACGACCAGTCGGCAACGGCGCCCGAGGGGGTGACCCGGCGCAGGCGCCTGCCCGCCGCGTCGTAGGTGCTGGTCATCGCCCGGCCGTTGCACTCCTCCGCCAGCAGGCGCCCGCACCGGTCGTACACGAAACAGACCTCGGCATGCCGGTTCGACGCGCGGACGAGTCGTCCCGCGGCGTCGTAGCCGAAGCGGCTCACGCCGTCGTGGGTGCGCTACTCGACGGTGGCGCCGTTGGCGTCCCTGACAAACTCCGTCCGCTGTCCGGCGCCGTTGACGTGCGCGACAACGTCCCCGGCAGCGTTGTAGCGGTAGGTGAGCGACCGGCCGTTGTAGTCCGTCTCGCCGACCAGCCGGGCCGCGTCGTCGTACCGGTACTCCCACGACTGCCCGAGCGGGTTGACGACCCGCCGCAGGGCGGTCTCCGTGTCGTACTCGATCACGGTCCGCTCGCCGAGGTGGTTGGTCACTGCGGTGGTGACCCCGAACGCCCCGATCTCCGTGCGTGTCCTGGCCCCGTTCGCGTCCACGTGCTCGACCAGGTTGCCCTCGGCGTCGTACGCCCACTCCTCCGTCTCCCCCGTCGCCCAGCGCCGCCGGGCGGGCAGGCCCTCCGGGGTCCACACCATCTCCGTGCGGGCGGCGCCGGGCTCGGTGAGCACGCTGATCCGGCCGAAGGCGTCGTACTCGACGGCCGTCACGTTGCCCTCGGGATCCGTGATCCTGACGGGCAGTCCCAGGCCGTTCACCTCGACGTGCCGGCGGTGGCCCAGGGCGTCGGTGACGAGGCGCAGCGCACCCGACGGGTGATACTCGGACGTCGCGACCGCATCGAGCGGATCGGTCTCGGCGACGAGGTTGCCGGCGTCGTCGTACGCGTATCGCCATGCGCCGCCGTCGGGCTCGACGATCCGTTCCGGGCGTCCGGGGCCCGCGTAGGCCGCCCGGGAGACGCTGCCGTCGGGATGGGTGATCTCGGTGACGTTGCCGTCGTCGTCGTGGGCGTACGACGTGCTGCGCCCGAGTGGGTCCGTCATCCTGACGAGGCGGTCGTAGCGGTCCCACTCGCGCCTGGTCACGTTCCCCAGCGGGTCGGTCTCGGCGACGAGCTGGTAGGCGTCGTTGAACTGGTAGCGGCTTGCCTTGCCCAGCGAGTTCGTGACCGTGGTGAGCCGGGTCTCGTCGTCGTACGCGTACGCGTAGTCGAGGAATCCGTCCGTCCCCCGGGTCGCCGTGCAGCGTCCGCGGTCGTCGTAGTCGTACGTGTACCAGTAACCGATCCGATCCCGCCATCCCGTGATCCGGTGGCGGTCGTCATAGGTGTACGTGAGCGGGTGGCCGGAGGAGTTCACGACCTCGGTGAGGTCACCGTTGGCGTCGTAGCCGAACCGGACGAGTGCGGGGGCTTCCGGGGCGCCACGCAGGCGCAGGCCCGTGATCCGGCCGCCGGCGGTGGTGACGTCGACCGTGTAACCGCCCTCGTGCACGACCGCGGTGGGAGAGGCGCCATCGTCGTAGGCGACGGTGATGCGGTTGCCGTTGCGGTCGGTGAGCGCCCGGAGCGGCAGGTCACCGGGCCCGCCCCCGGGCACCGGCTGGAAGTGCGCGGTCACCTCCGTGTCTGAGCGGGTCACCGTGATCAGTCCGCCCGGCGAGCTGTCCCACGCGAGGGGCCCCGTCGGGCTTTTCCTTGCCCTCCTTCTCGTCGTACTCCTTGGTCTTGTCCGTCGCCCGCTCGACCCACGAGTTCGCCGAATCCAGCCGCCCGTTGGCGGCGGTCAGGTCGCTTTGCGCCTCCCGGCCCTTGGCGAGCGCCTTGTCGGCGAGGGACTGCGCCCGCTCCAGCTTCGGCCAGTACGCCGCCAGCGCGTCACCCGCCAGGTCGTACGAGCGCTGAAGTTTCCTGAGGTTCCGTCCTGGAACGCCTTCGCCGTCTTCCCCGCCCAGCGGAGCAGCGCATCCTCACCGGCCATGCCCTTGATCTGCCGCAGCGCGTCCGCCACGTCGTCCGCGAAGTCGTGCAACTCCCGCGCGAGCTGCCTGACCCGCTCCGGATCCCCCGGCGTGGGGTC
Source organism: Streptomyces sp. 184 (assembly GCF_045781775.1). Classification (NCBI taxonomy): domain Bacteria; kingdom Bacillati; phylum Actinomycetota; class Actinomycetes; order Kitasatosporales; family Streptomycetaceae; genus Streptomyces; species Streptomyces sp. 184. The sequence continues at coordinate 6,237,347 of NZ_CP123230.1, forward strand.
GTCATCCAGATCGAGCACGTGCCAATCCGTCGGACGGTTCCCCACGGGCGCCCCCTGCACATCGTTCCCGGTCGTCCCGGCCGCGGCACCGACAACTCCGTCCGGCGCCGCGCGACCTGGGAAGGTAGACGACGAATCGCCGCCCGCGGTTCCGCGCAGGGCCTCACCCCGGGCGCAGTACTTCTACCAGAACGAGATGCCCTACGACCCGCCGAACCAGGGCGTACCGCCGCCCCACCCCCTGACCTCCTCGGGCCCCAAGCGACTCGCGGCCGGGCCCACGGAGCCGGGGCCCGGCCCGGCACACCTTCCCGAAGCGCCCGCACACGGCCCCGCGATGTGCCGGCGAGCGGCGTGCACGCGCGTGTATCGCCATCGAGGACTCCGGTCCCGGAATCATCGCGGCAGCCCGGGCCGGCATACGATGCATCGCAGTACCGTCTCCGAGTCAGGAGAAGAATGAAGAGACATTCACCTCGGCCGCGTTGGTACTCCCCGGCGGGTCCGCTTTCTGCGCGCACGATGCCCTCCGGTGGATAAATCAAGATCGCCTCGAAAAAATATGAACGCGCTCCGAGTCGCCGAGAGGGGAAGCTCCGTTCAACCTGCCGTACCGGCGCTGCTGGGTGTGCTTTTCTGGTCGACGCACGCGATCGCCGCGAACGCCGCACTGGATGACTTGTCCTGGCAGGCGGTCCTCGTTCTTCAGTTCAGCGCCTGCACGATCACTCTTCTGGCCGTGCGGACCGTTCAGCAACGGCGGTTCTCCCCGTCCGCGCCTCGACCGGTCATCAGCCGAAAGAGCACTGCGGGCGGAGCCGTCGTCGGTATCGTCGGCTTGGGAGGGACCCTCACGCTGCAATATGTGGGGTTCGCCTACGCGCCTCTGGTCGAAGCGAACGTCATTTCCTACGGGTGGCCCATGTTCGCCGCGGTCTACTCGTTCAGCGTGATCCGCACCCGTACCACGACCGCAGGACTTGCCTTCGCGTTTCTCGGTTTCTGCGGTGTTCTGCTGATCTTCTCCTCTCAGGGCGGTGTCTCAGGAGACGGGAACCTTCTCGGCTACGCGGCCGCTCTCCTGTCAGCGGTCTGCATGACCTTCTTCACGTTCGGTGTCGTACGGTCCCGGGCCCCCCAACTGGACATCCTGCTGTGGGGAGCGAGCGCGGGCCTGGCCTTCTCCGCTCTGCTCACCGTCACCTCCGACACCCGCTGGGCGCTGTCCCCGGCCGTCTTCGCAGCTCTCTACGTGGGCGCGGGGTCGGTGGCCGGCGGCTACATGCTGTGGAGCTGGGGAATGGTGCTGAGCGAGGGAAGGCTCGCCCCGCTCGGATACGCCATCCCGCTGTTGAGCACCCTCATCCTGCTGCTCACCGGCGCTTCGTTCACTGCCCGGTCAGCCTCCGGAGCCCTCCTGGTCCTCATCTGTTCCGTCGGGGTGCTGGGCGCCGAACGCCTCTGGGGCGCCGATGCGCAGGGGCCGGTCCGTTCCCCCACGTGACGCAGGTCCCCGACGCCGTGACGCGTCGGCCCGGGCCGCGGAGAACGCCGCGGGAAACCGCAGGTCGAAACGATCCCTCTGAGGGGTCTCTGGGTGGGGCGGGTGGGACTCGAACCCACGGCCGACGGATTATGAGTCCGTTGCTCTAACCGGCTGAGCTACCGCCCCGTACGGCGCGTCACGTACAGATGTGCGCGCCGTCTGCCGCAGCATAGCCGCTCATAGGATCTGTCGCCCGGAGACCCCGTCGCCGGGGAGGGGCCGGGCTGCTGCGCATGTCCGGAAGGACGCGGGTGGACCGCTTCCGGTTCCGGGGGCGGCGGCAGGGTGGGAGCGTCGTACGGCGCAGAAAGGGGCGAAGGCCCCGTTCGGGGCCTTCGCGTACCTGCTCCCCCGACTGGACTCGAACCAGTAACCTGCCGGTTAACAGCCGGCTGCTCTGCCGATTGAGCTACGGAGGACTGCTCCGCACGGAGGCCCTTCCGGCTCCCGGGGGGCGCTCCTGTGCTGCTCGCCATACATTAGCGCATGGCTGGGTCCGCTCCGAAATCGGTAATCACCCTTGCCCCGATCCCGGGTACGCGTACCCGTGACAGCAGGGCGGGACAGCCCAGTCGAGCAGTCCGAGGGAAGGTGGAGACCATGCGGTACCGGGTGAGCTTCGTTGCGGGGATCGCCGTCGGGTACGTCCTGGGCAGTCGGGCCGGACGCGAGCGCTACGAGCAGTTGCGAAAGGCGGCGCAGCAGTTCCGCGAGTCCCCCGCGGTGCGCAACGCCGCCGAGGCGGCCGCGCTGACCAGCCGGGACGCCGTGACCAAGGCGGCGAGTTCGCTCTCCACCAAGTTCGCGGACGTGGTGCCCGAGAACGTCGCCTCGCGTGTCCACTTCCTCCACGGGAACGGGCACGCGAACGGCAGCCGCGGCCGGCGCGAGGAGTCCGACGAGTGGGGTACGACGAACACCTGACCCCGGGGGCGGGTGCCGGGCGAGCAACGGTTCGACCGGCCCCGGCCCGGGCAGGCCGGATCCGGCCGGTCCCGCGGCCGAAACCCCGCCGGTGCCCGGCCGGCCCCGCCGATAGGGCATCATCTGCGGCATGGGGATAGTCGCCGGTCTGGACAGCTCGCCTGAAGGCACCAACATCGTCGTCTGCGACGCCGACACCGGCGCGGTACTCAAGCAGGGCTACGCCCCGCACCCCGCGCCGGAGTCCGCCGACGAGGCGCCGGCGTACGAGGCGGACCCGCAGACGTGGCTCCTCTCACTCGGTGAGGCCGCGGACGGCGGTCTGCTGGAGGGTGTGCAGGCCATCGGCGTCGCGGCCCAGGCACACGCCGTGATCCCGCTGGACGCCGCGGGCACGCCCGTACGCCACGCGCTCACCGGCAACGACAAGCGGGCGCAGGGCGCCGCCGCCGACCTCACCGCCGAGTTCGGCGGCCGTGCGGCCTGGGCCGAGGCGGTCGGCGCCGTGCCGGACGCCAAGCTGCCCGTCACCAAGCTGCGCCGGTTCGCCGCCGCCGAGCCGGGCCTCGCCAAGCGCACCGCGCAGCTCATGACCCCGCACGACTGGCTGGTCTGGCAGCTCCTCGGCAAGCCGCCCCGGCGCACCACCGACCGCGGCTCCGCCTCCACCACCGGCTACTGGTCCGCGCACGCCGGCGAGTGGCGCCGCGACCTGGTCGAGCTGGCCCTCGGCCACGAGGCCGGCCTGCCCGAGGTGCTCGGCCCCGCCGAGGCCGCCGGCCGCACCCCCGAGGGGCTGCTGATCTCCGCCGGCACCGGCGAGACCATGGCCGCCGTCTTCGGTCTCGGCCTCGGCGCCGGCGACGCGGTCGTCACCCTCGGCGCCTCCGGCTCGGTCTACGCCGTCCACGACGCGGCCCTGCCCGACGCCGGCGGCACCATCACGGCACTCGCCGACGCCACCGGCCTGCACCTGCCGGTGGTCCACACCCTCAACGCCGTACGCGCCCTGCGCGGCGCCGCCGAGCTGCTGGGCCTGGCGCCGACCGACCTGGAGCGGCTCTCGGAGCTGGCGCTGTCCTCGACCCCCGGCGCCCACGGGCTCGTACTCCTGCCGTACCTCGACGGCGAACGCACCCCGAGCCTCCCGCAGACCGCCGGCTCCCTGCACGGCCTGCGCCGCGAGAGCATGCGGCCCGAGCACGTGGCGCGCGCCGCGTTCGAGGGGATGCTGTGCGGCCTGGCGGACGCGCTGGAGGTGCTGCGCGCCCGGGGCGTGAGCGTACGCCGCGTCTTCCTCCTCGGTGCCGCGGCCGGCCTTCCGGCGGTGCAGGCGCTGGCGCCGGCCGTCTTCCAGGCGCAGGTCGTGGTCCCGGCGTCCGCCGACTACGCGGCGCTCGGCGCCGCCCGGCAGGCCGCGTGGGCGCTGGGGGTCGCGGAGGGCCGGCTGGGCGCGGAGACGCCGCCGGTGTGGGAGACGGGACCGCACGAGACGTTCGAGGCGGACGAGGACCTGGCGCTGGGCCAGGCGGTACGGCAGCAGTACGCGGCGGTACGGGAGTCGGTGCACCCGGGTGCGCTGGGGCTTGCGGCCGGCACGGCGGGTGCGGCGGCGGCCGGCGCTACGGACGGCGCGGCGGCCGGCGGAGAGCCGGGGCACGGGCTGGGGCACGGGCACAGCCAAGAAGAGCAGGGGCAGGGCCAGGGGGCGGGGCAGGAAGTGCCGCAGGGCTGAGCCGGGTTGGCTCGCGGCGGGCAGGCGGGCAGGCGGGCGGGCGGGGAGGCGGGCGGGTCGGTCACGACCGCCGGCGAGGCCCGCGGCTCGGCGGCAGCGGGGGCACCTCCCCGGCAGCGCCGGCACGTACCGCCCGACGCCGACGCCTGCCGGCGTCGGCACGCGGCCTCGCGACCGGCACCGCGTGCTCCCGTCGGTCAGAGGTGGGCGGGGTCTTCGCAGAGCACCCTGAGGGGGGTTTCGTCCGGGGCGCCCGGGGTGAAGGCGACCGGGTGGGCCGGGGTCCAGGTGCCCGCCTCGTAGCGCACCGTCCGCAGCGCGAGCGCGTGTGCGCCGCCCTCGCGGGCGACGAAGACCTCGTTGTACCCGTTGCGCTCGTCGGACTCGCGGCTCCCCAGCGCCGGGGCGCCCGCGATGCGGGTGGTCCAGGGGCTGGCGGTGCCCAGCAGGCGTTCGGCCGCGGTGAAGCCCAGGTGCGTGTGGCCGTGCAGGACCAGCGACGTGGCGGCCTCCGCGAGCGTCCACTTCGCCTGGCCCGCGTTGACCACCCCCGAGTACGGGGCGATCTCCACCGCCGGCACCGGCGACAGCGGGTGGTGCAGGGCCGCCAGGGTGACGTAGCCCGGTTCGCTCTTGAGCCGGTCGAGTACGCCGCGGGCGAGGACGCCGGGGTCGTGGCGCTCGAAGTCCAGGACGATACGGCGTACGGCCTCGTCGTCCGCCGCGTCCGCCGCCTCCACGTAGTCCGCGCGGAACCGCGCCAGCCGCTCGCGGTCGCGGTCGTGCGCCGGTTCGCCGCCGGACTCGGCGGTGCCCAGGAGCGCGACGCGCAGCCCGGCGCCGGGGTAGGTGACGTACACGCGGCGGGCGGCGGTGTCGGGCTCGTGCAGGTCGGGGTGCGGGTATGGGGCGAAGACCCGGGCGAACCAGCGGTGCCGCGCCTGCGGGTCCTCGTCCAGGCACAGCTCCCACGACACGTCGTGGTTGCCTCCGGTCAGCAGCACCCGCGGGTCGTCGGGGCGCAGGTCGGGGTGGTCGGCGAGGTGGTCCTCCAGCGCGCGCAGCCAGGCGAGCGCGGTCTCGCCGTCGGCGTCGACGGGGCGGTTGACGAGGTCGCCGGTGGCGATGACCAGGTGCGGGGCCCGGCCCCGGGCGGCGAGCTGGCGTACGTGCTCCAGGTACGCGTCGAGCGGCGAGCCCGCGCCGGCCAGCTCCGCGAGCCGCTGCCCGGCCTGCGAGGTGTCCTTGGCGTCCACGTTGTCGCGCAGCCCGCCGCCGTGGTGGAGGTCGGTGATGTGGTGGATGCGGAGCACGTCGGGCAGATGGCGGACGATCACGGGGTCGTCGGCGGGCGGCGTGTGCGCGTCCCGTACGCCGGCCTCGACGCCCGCGTCGCGCCACCGCCGCGCCCGCAGCGCGGCGCGGTGCTCGGCGGCGAGGCCGTCGTGGAACCACTGCGGCACGTACTGGTGCCGGCCGCACGCCTCCTCGTACGCGGCCGTCGCCAGCCGCGCCGCGTCGGCGCGGAGCGCGGGGTGCTCCTCGGCGGTCTGGAGGGCGAGTTCGAGGAGGAACGGCGTCTGGAGCCACGCCGGTTCCGCCTCCCGCAGCATGGCCACGACGCCGGGCGCCCACTCGGGCACGCGGTCGGCCATGCGGGCGCACTCGGCGTCGGTCAGCCGCGGCGGGCGCAGCACGTCCTTGGGGGCGTCGGCGCCGAGGTGGGGGGCGAGGAGCAACTGCTCGGCGGGGGTGGCGAAGACGACGGGCACGGCGCCCGCGTCGCGCACCTGCTCAAGCCCGGCGGCGAGGGCGGCGGGGCCGACGCCGCCGAGGGCGGGGGCGCCGTCTCCCCAGGCGGTGCGGTGCGTACGGGCTCCGCCGGCGGAACCGCCCAGGCCGCCGGGCCCGCCGGGCCCGCCGTCCGCGCCGCGCACCAGGGCCGGTTCGTCGACCAGCACCACGCACCCCGGCGACACCGCCGGCGCCTGCCGGCCGCCGCGCAGGCAGGCCAGGCCCCGGCGCCGTACCGTCTCGGCCGTCGAGCGCAGGTCGACCCGCAGCGACGGCCGGTCGGCCCGGGCCCGTTCGACGGCGTGCGCCAGCCACGTCTTGCCCGCCCGGCGGGGCAGCTCCACCAGCCACGCGGCGGAGTTGGGCAGTTGGCCCTCGACCAGGGGCCGCGCCCAGCCGGGCACGTGGTCGCCGGGGAACCGGACGTCCAGCTCGTGCTGGTAGGTCCGGCTCGGCCGGAAGCGGCTCATGGGGCTGACTCCTCGTCGGTGCGGGGGCCCTCGGCCCGGGGGTCGTCCGGCGGCGGCTCGGCCGGTGCGGGAGCGGGTGCGGGGGCGGATAGGGGGGTCGGGGTGGCCGCCGTACGCGGGCCCGGCATCTCGCCGCGTACCCCGCCCCGTAACGACTCGTCGTGCAGCGACACCTGGCTGAGCGCGATCCAGTCGAAGAACGGCCGGTCCGCCAGCCACACGTCCCCCGGCCGCAGCAGCCCCACGTCCCGCAGCTCCATCCGCTGCGCCGGCGCCGGCTCCGGCGGGGGCTCGCCGGGGGTGTGCAGCAGCGCGGCGCGGCCCGCGGGGCCGATCTCCGCCCAGCGGGACTGGAACTGCTCGCTGCGCCCGATCAACAGCTCCTGCCTGCGCAGCTCTTCGAGCGCGGCCCCGCTGGTCAGGGGGCGGCGGTCGTCGGCCTGGACGGCACGTACGACCGCGTCGCCCATCACCTGGAGGTAGAACGGCCAGGTGCCGACCAGCGCCAGGATCCGGGCGGCCGCGCGGTCGGGTTCGATGTCGACGCCGAGGTTGGCGGCGGTGCCGGTGAGGAACGCCAGCGCGTGCGGTTCGCCGAGGGGGCCGAGGATGCGCTTGTCGACGTCGTTGCCGAAGCTGGAGCCGGGGGCGGTCAGCGCGGAGCGTACGACGGTCTGCCAGTCCTTCTCGGTGCCGGTGTAGACGAGCCACGCGCCGGCCTGGCCGAGGTCGCGCAGCCAGGAGACGGCCGCGGGGTGGTACTCGGCGAGCCGGCCCACCTCGTCGAGCAGGAACGCCTCCCGGTCGGCGCGCGCCGCGGGCTCGTTCGCCCGGGTCAGCAGCGCCTCGGCGGGGCTCGCCGCACCGCGTACGGCGGGGTCGAGGAGGGCGGCGAGCTGGTCGGGGCTGTCGACGGGGGTGGCGCGGTGCGGGACGGTGAGCTTGCGGACCCGGCCGGCGCCGTCCGCTACGAGGCGGCGCTCCAGCTCGCCGAGCACCCACGTCTTGCCCGCCCGGCGCGGGCCGAGCAGCGCGACGGAGGTGCCGGTGGCGTACCGGTCGCGCAGCCACGCCAGCTCCGCCTCGCGCCCCACGGGGCGGCCGGTGCCGCCGCCGACGTGGAAGCGGTCGGCCGCGAGGTCGAGGGCGTCGACGCGGAACGGTCGCCCCGTCGGCGGCACACGGGTGTCCCGTTCGCGCACCTCCGCGCCGATCCGGGCCAGCGCCTCGGCCTGGCCGCGGGCGGTGGGGTCGCCGGCCAGCAGCGCGATCTGCACGACGGTACGGTCCCTGCCCTCGGCGTAGAGCGCGCGGCCCGGCGGCATGCGGCCGGGCACGTACCACGGCTTGATACCCACATCCAGGTAGTCCGTCTCGTCCGCCTGCCGCAGCACGAGCACCTCGGCCGCCGCCGCCCTGATGCGGCCGCGGACCACGGCCCGCCCGCCCGCGACGACGGGGCAGACACCGACCCGCGGCCCCTCCCGGCAGAGCCGGATGAAGTCGTCCACGGGCTTGCCGTAGTCGACGTCCGCCATCGCGTCGACGAAGCCCTCCCAGCCGTCCACGAGCACCAGCAGGTAGGGCAGCCGCCGGTGCGCGGCCACCGCCTGCCGCTGGGCGGCGACGTCGGCGAACGCCTCCGCTGCCAGCTCCGACTGCCGGACGCGCACGGTGGTGGTGAGCCGGTCCAGCAGCCGGGTCAGCCGGTCGGGCTCGTTGCGGGAGACGACGGCGCCGGAGTGCGGCAGTTCGGCGAGCGCTTGCAGTCCGCCGTTGCCGCAGTCGATGCCGTAGAGGTGCACGTCGGCGAGGCTGTGCTGGCGGGCGACCGAGCCGGCGACCGTGCGCAGCAGTTGTGAGCGCCCGCTGCGCGGGCCGCCGGAGACGAGCAGGGGCAGGGTGTCGGCGAGATCGAGTACGGCGAAGCTCTGGAAACGGTCCTCGGGCACGTCGGCCAGCCCGATGGGCACGGGCAGGAGGTCGCGCGCGTGCTCGGCCAGGTTGTCCTCGGTCAACGGCCCGCGGAGCTGGATCTCGTCGGCGAGCGGGGGCGGGAAGAGTGCGGTGGGCCAGGCGATGTCGAGGACGGCGGTGGCGTCGCGGACGGAGTCGACCAAAACGGCGAGATCCGTCGGCCCGGTCGGCTCCGGCTCCACGCGCAGCGAACCGCCGGTGTCCTCGTGGTCCGTGCCATCGGCGCCGCGGATCTGCACCGGATGCTTGCCGACCTGGACGGGCGCGGGGCGGTCGCCCACGCGCGCGGTGCGCAGGCGCACGAGGGTCTCGGCGCCCGTGCGTACGTACGCTGCGCCGGGCTCGGACTTGCCGAGCCAGGCCGCGTCCGGTGCGTCGATGACGTCCGCGCTCTCGTTCCGGTCCGCAAGGCGCAGCGCGATACGGAGGTTGGTGCCGGCCCTGATCTCGGCGGTCGCCACGCCGCCGCCGGGCCGCTGGGTGGCGAGCACCAGGTGGACTCCGAGGGAGCGGCCACGCCGCGCGAGGTCGACCAGACCGGTGACGAAGTCGGGCAGCTCCCGGGTGAGCGAGGCGATCTCGTCCACGACGACCACCAGCCGGGGCAGCGGCTCGGGCGCCCGCGGGTCCCCGGCCGTGTACAGGTCGGCGTAGGCGCCGATGTCCGGTGTCCCGGCCCTCGTCAGCACTTCTTCGCGCCTGCGCAGCTCGGCGGCCAGACCGGTGAGGGTTCGCTCGACGACATAGCCGTCGATGTCGCCGAGCACGTCCACGGTGTGCGGCAGCCGGGTGCAGTCGGCGAACGCGCTGCCGCCCTTGTAGTCCACCAGCAGGAAGGACACCGCGTCGGGCGGGTGGGCGGCGGCCATGGAGGCGATCCAGGTGCGCAGGAACTCCGTCTTGCCGGAGCCGGTCGTGCCCGCGACGAGGGCGTGCGGGCCGTCGCGCGCGAGGTCGATGAACAGGGGTACGCCCAGGGACTCGCCGACGGGCGCGGAAAGCCCGGGGCGGCGGAGCCGCCAGCGGGAGACGAGGTCGTGGGGGCCGGGGCCGTGGAGTCCGAGGAGGTCGAGCAGGCGGGGGCTGCCCGCCGGCTCGCCGACGGCAGCGGGATCGCGGAGGGGCGCAAGGATGCGGCCGACGCGGTCGGACAGGGAGGGGTGGGCCCGGTGCGGACGCCAGCCCTGGTGGGCGTGCTCTCCCCCCAGCGTCAGCCGGGTACCGCCGTCGATCTCGGCCACCGCGCGGCATTCCGGGGCCAGCAGTCGCGTCTCGGACTCCAGGCAGATCGTGAACACCCCGTACTCGGGCCCGCTCCGGAGCAGTTCGGTGACCCCCGGCAGCTCGCGCAACTGGCGGACGCCGTCGAGGACGAGGACGGCGGCGGCCGGCCGGGGGCTCCCGGGCCGGGAGCGGGTGCGGCCGAGCAGGTCGTCGATGTGCAGGGCCGACGCCCCGGCATCGGCGATCCGGGGGCCGGCGGCGGTGGCGGGAAGCAGGCGGAGGAAGCCCCAGACGGCGGGGTCCCGGCCGGTGGTCAGGACGCGTACGTCGACGTCGGCAGGGCTGTGGGTGGCCAGGATCTGGGCGACGAGCCACGCGCCGACGCCGTCCACGGCCTCACGCGCCGCGACGCCGAGGACACCGGCGGCGGGCAGGTCCACCATGACCGGCAGCCGCACCCCGTAGGGGTCGGTGGTGGAGCCCAGCTCCAGGCCGAGGAACTCGGCGCTGCCCGGGGTCCGGTGCCACAGCTCCTCCGCGGCCCACCGGGCGTCGGCGAGTAGTTGACGGGAATCCGTGTAGACCATCCGGTGGGCCGGCCCGTTGCCCGGACGCCGCCGCCCACCCCCCAGCAGCCGGCGCAAGCCGCCGCGCTCGGGGGCCGCGGCGTCCGTCCCACCGCGCGAACGGGAGAAGAGCAGTGTGCCGCCTCCGCCCTCTTCGGCCAAACCCGACTGGAGAAGTGCGCGGTGGATCGCCTGGGGGGCTCCGCCGCCCAGGTCGGGGCCGGCGGGAGGCTCGCCGAGCCAGAGCCGGGTGCCGGGCCGTACGGGCACGTCCGCGAGCGTAGCGTCGCGTGGCAGTTCGGTGCCGTCGGCGAAGAACAGCCGGTCCGCGCTGTGCGGCCGGCCGAACCACTCCGCGAGCCGCCGGGACACCAGCGGTAACCACGCGCCGTCCGGCGCCTCCAGGACGACGTCCCGCTCCCTGCCGTCCGGCAGGACGACCGTCAGCAACCGCTCCGTGGCCACCCGCGCCTCACACCCGCTCGCCGGGCGGCGGCCCCGCGTGGTCCTGGAGTTGCTGCGCCGTGGCGCGGAACTCGCTCAGCCACTCCGCCGTTTCCGACTCCACCTGCCTCCGTACGGCCTCGACCAGCGACGTGAGCAGCGCGAGCCGGCGCTCCAGCGCCGCCGGGTCGAGGGTGCCGGAAGCGGGTTCCGCCGCGCGGAGCTGTTCCGCCGCCCAGGCCATCCGGAAGTCGTTCAGCTCGGCGCGCAGCGCGTGCGCCGCGGTGATGTCGCGCATCCAGCCCGAGGAGAGCCCGAAGAAGTGGTCGAAGCCCTTGCAGCCCGCCGCCAGCGCCAGCAGGACGTACCCCCAGCCCTGCGGCGGGCCGCCGGAGACGACGCTCGCCAGCGGGATCAGCGTGCCGGCGACCGCGAGGAGGATCGTCAGCGCGCTGATCACGCGGGAGCCGCGGCGCTTGAGACGCTTGTCGTTGAGATACCACTCGATGGCGTCCTCCGCCTCGCGCTCCGCCCACGCCCGCAGCTCGCGCAGGATCTCCCGCTGCCCGCCGGTGGCCTCCAGCGCGGCGCCGGGGAAGGGCCGGCCCCGCAGGTCGCGGCCTCTGCCCCGTCCGATGCGGACGTCCGGCGTCCCCGTGTCCCGACCCGGCATCAACTGCCTCCGCGCTCGCCCCAGTCCAGCTCACCGAGGCTATCGGCAACGGGGGCCCGGGGGGCGGCGGACGGGCGGAACCCGCCACCCCGGCGATCCGTCCGGTACGTCGCGGAGGCGGGCCCGGGCCGTACACGCCGGGGGTCTGCGCCCGTGCCGTACGCCGCGGGCCGGGCCCGGTCCGTACGCGCACGGGCGCTTCCCCGCTCCGTACGGACCGGGCGCTCCCCCGCTCCGTACCGCCGTCTCAGGCGCTTTCCGCCGACCACCACACCGTGCTGTCCGCCGGCAGCTCCACCTCGCCGCCCTGCTGCCCGACCGGCTCACCGCCCGCGCCCTCCGCGCTGGCCAGCAGCAGCCGCCCCGCCGGGACCGTGATCCGCACCGCCGCGTCCGTGGTGTTCGCCGCGCAGACGAACGCCGCGCCGCCGTCCGCCGGTTCGCGCCGGAACAGCAGCACCCCCGCCGGTGCGTCCAGCCACTCGACCCCGTCCCCCGCGCCCAGCGCCGGGTGTTCGCGGCGTACCGCCAGCGCCGCCCGGTACAGCTCCAGCGTGGAGCCGGGGTCGCCGGTCTGCGCCTCGACGCTCAGCTCCCCCCACCCGGCCGGCTGCGGCAGCCAGCTCCCGCCGTCCCCGAAGCCGTACGAACTGCCCGCCACCGTCCACGGGATCGGCACCCGGCAGCCGTCGCGGAACCCGTCCTGCCCCGCCCCGCGCGCGAACGCCGGGTCCTGCCGCACCTCGTCGGGCAGGTCGGTGACGTCCGGCAGGCCCAGCTCCTCGCCCTGGTAGAGGTACGCGGAGCCGGGCAGCGCGAGCATCAGCAGCGTCGCCGCGCGGGCCCGGCGCAGGCCCAGCACCGGGTCGCCGGCGGAGCGCAACTGGGTGCCCAGGCCCGCCGGGTTGGCGAAGCGGGTGGCGTGCCGGGTGACGTCGTGGTTGGACAGCACCCAGGTCGCGGGCGCGCCGACGGGGCGCATGGCCGCCAGGGAGGCATCGACGACGGAGCGCAGCTCGGCGGCGTCCCAGTAGGTGCCGAGGTACTGGAAGTTGAACGCCTGGTGCAGCTCGTCGGGCCGGACGTAGTTGGCGGTGCGCTCCACGGTCGGCGTCCACGCCTCGGCGACCGCGATGCGCCGGCCGGGGTACTCCTCCAGGACGCGCCGCCAGCTCCGGTAGATCTCGTGCACGCCGTCCTGGTCGAAGAACGGCACGGCGGCGTGGCCGAGCAGCCTGAGCTGGTCGTCGCCGCCGATGTCGGGCAGCCCGGCGGCCTTGACCAGGCCGTGGGCGACGTCTACGCGGAAGCCGTCCACGCCCATGTCGAGCCAGAAGCGCAGGATGGAGCGGAACTCGTCGGCGACCGCCGGGTGCTCCCAGTCGAAGTCGGGCTGCTCGGGGGCGAAGAGGTGCAGGTACCACTCGCCGTCGGGGCAGCGGGTCCAGGCGGGGCCGCCGAAGATGGACTCCCAGTCGTTGGGCGGCAGTTCGCCGTGCGCGCCCTTGCCCGGGCGGAAGTGGTAGCGGGCCCGCAGGGGGGAGCCGGGGCCCTCGCGCAGGGCGCGGCGGAACCACTCGTGGCGGTCGGAGGAGTGGTTGGGTACGACGTCCACGATGATCCGCAGGCCCAGCTCGTGGGCGTCGCGGATGAGGGCGTCGGCGTCGTGGAGGGTGCCGTAGACGGGGTCGATGGCGCGGTAGTCGGCGACGTCGTAGCCGCCGTCGGCCTGCGGGGAGGCGTAGAAGGGGCTGAGCCACACCGCGTCTACGCCGAGGTTCGCGAGGTACGGCAGCCGGGCGCGGATGCCGGGCAGGTCCCCGGTGCCGTCGCCGTCGCCGTCGGCGAAGCTGCGCGGATAGACCTGGTAGATCACCGCGTCGCGCCACCAGTCGAGGGCGTCGGCGGAGTCGGCGGCCGTACGGGCGGCAAGGTGCTGGGTCATGTCTTCCCCGGGTCGTCGGTGGGCGGGCGGCCGCGCGGGCCGCGTCCAGTGGCTTGCGGGAGGTGGGGGCGTAAGAGCGGTGGGGGTGCGGGAGGGGTGTAGGGACTCACGACTTGGCGGCGCCGGCGGTCAGGCCGGTCACCAGGTGGCGCTGGACGAGGTAGAAGAACGCCGCCGCCGGGATCGCGATGAGCACGCCGGTGGCGGCCATCAGGTTCCACTGCTGGTCGTGCTCGCTGACGAAGGTCGCCAGGCCGATGGGCAGCGTGTACTTGTCGGAGCTGAGCAGGAACACCGACGCGAAGGCGAACTCCGCCCACGCGGTGAGGAAGGTGTAGAACGCCGCGACCGCCATGCCCGGCCGGGCCAGCGGCAGCACCAGCCGCCAGAACGTGCCGAAGGGCGTGAGCCCGTCGACCCGGCCGGCCTCGTCGATCTCGTGCGGGATGGTGTCGAAGTAGCCCTTGAGCAGCCAGGCGCAGTACGGCACGGCCTGGGTGAGGTTGACCGCGATCAGCGCCCAGTACGTGTCCAGCAGGTCGAGCCCGGCGAGGATGTTGTAGAGCGGCACGATGAGGATCGCGAACGGGAACATCTGGGTGACCAGGAACGTCCACATGAGCTGCCGGTGGCCGGGGAAGCGCATGCGCGAGACGGCGTAGGCGGCGCTGGCGGAGACGAAGACGCCGACGAGGCAGGTGCCGAGGCTGACGATCAGCGAGTTGCCGACCCAGTGCAGGAAGTCGGTGTCGGACAGGACGGTGGTGTAGTTCGACAGGCTCGCCTTCCCGGCGATCTCGCCGGCGTGCAGGAAGTCGGTCTTGTCGGGGCCGAGCGAGATCCAGGCGAGCCAGGCGACGGGAAAGAGCGCGACGAAGCTCGCCAGCAGCAGCGTGCCGTGCAGCGCGACGGACCCGGCCGTGCTGCGCTCGCCGCGGCGGCGCGGACGGGAGGTCGCGGGGCGGGAGGGGCGGGAGGCGGCGGGGCGGCGCGGGGATGTGGCCGGGCGGGTCGGGCCGGAGGTAGCGGAGCGGGTCATCGGACGGCCGCCTCCTCGTTGCGGTTCAGCCAGCGCCGGTAGACCGACACCAGCACGACGAGCATGGACAGGATGATCACGCCGTACGCGGCGGAGCCCGCGTAGTCCCGCGGCGTCTGGCCGAAGCCGAGCCGGTAGGCCCAGGTGACCAGGATCTCGGTGTCGGGCGCGGTGGAGCCGAACAGCAGGAAGATGACGATGAACTGGTTGAACGTCCAGATGACGCCCAGCATGATCACCGTGCTGCTCACCGCGCGCAGCCCGGGCAGGGTCACGTAGCGGAAGCGCTGCCAGGGCGTGGCGCCGTCCGTCTCGGCGGCCTCGTACAGCTCGCCCGGGATCGACTGGAGCCCGCCGAGCAGCGAGACCATCATGAACGGCACCCCGCACCAGGTGTTGACGACGATCGCCGCCGTCCGCTGCCAGAACGGCTCGCTGAGCCAGGCCGGTTCGGGCATGCCGACGGAGGCGAACGCGGAGTTCAGCACGCCTCCGTCGGCGAGGATCATCCGCCAGGAGAAGACGGTGACGAACGTCGGCACCGCCCAGGGCAGGATCAGCACCAGCCGGTACAGGGTGCGCCCGCGCATCCTGCGGTTGAGCAGGACGGCCAGGCCCAGTCCGATGCCGTAGTGGAGGGCGACGCAGGCGGCGGTCCAGAAGAGCGTCCAGACGAACTGCTTCCAGAAGGTGTCGGCGCCGCTGCCGGTGAGGATCTCGACGTAGTGGTCGAGGCCGACGAAGGAGAAGCTGTCCGGGATCTCGTTGACGCCGATGGTGCGGCCGACGTTGTCGCTCGTGGCATCGGTCAGCGACAGGTAGATGCCGCGGCCCAGGGGGTACGCCACGAGCACGCCGAGGACGGCGAGGACGGGCGCCACCATGGCGTAGGCGTACCAGTGGCGGCTGTACGACTGCTTGAGGCTGCTGATCACTTGGTGCCCTTCCGGCCCGCTGCGGCGCTACGCGAAGTCGGGGACCAGCTCGCCGAACTTCTCGGCGGTTGCGTCGAGTCCGTCCTCGACGCCGGTGTCGCCCTTGAGGACGGCGGCGAGGCTCTGCGCGAAGTCGTCGCCGAGCAGCGTGGAGTACTCGGGCAGCGCGGGGCGCGGCTGTGCGGTGTCGGCCAGCACCTGCTGGTAGTCGGCGACGCCCGGGGCGGCCTTGACCTCGTCGGTGTAGGCGGAGGTGCGGGTGGGCAGGGTGCCGTTCTTCACCGCGATCTTCGCCTGGGTGTCGGCGGAGGTCATCCAGCCGACGAACTCGATCGCGGCTTCCTGGTGGGCCTCGTCGGAGCCGTTGTACACGGAGAGGTTGTGGCCGCCGGTGGGGGCGCCGGCCTTGCCGGTGGAGCCGGCCGGGACGGGCGCGATGCCGAGGTTGGCCTTGTCCTTGAAGGCGGAGCCGGCGTAGACGTTCGTCAGCTCCCACGGGCCCTGGATCACCATGGCGACCTTGCCGTTGACGAAGGCGTCCTGCATGTGGGCGTACGCGTCGGCGGTGACGTCGAGGTCGGCGGTGCCCGGCGCCTCGACGATCTCCCTGGCCTTCTCCACGCCGGTGACGGCCGCGGGCGAGTTGACGGTGATCTTCTGCGCCTCGGCGTCGACCATGTCGGTGCCCTCGCCGAAGAGGAACGGCAGCGTGTAGTACGGGTCCTTGTTGACCCAGAAGCCGTCGGCGCCGGCCTTGTCCTCGACGTCGGCGGCGACGTCCATGAGCTGGTCCCAGTCGGCGGGCGGCGCGTCGTGGCCGGCCTTCTTCAGGAGGTCCTTGTTCCACATCAGCGCGAGGGTGTCGGTGACGATCGGGGCGCCGTAGGTGGTGCCCTCGTACTGCGCCTGCTTGAGCAGCGAGGGCGTGAAGTCGTCCTGCTCGGCCAGGGCCGCGGTGCCGTCGAGCGGGGCGAGGAACTGGGACTTGGCCCAGGAGGCGGTCCAGCCGACCTCGGTGCGGATGACGTCGGGGGCGCCCTTGGTGCCGGCGGCGGTGGTGAACTTGTTCTGCGCCTGGTCGAAGGGGACGTTGACGTACTCGACCTTGATGCCGGGGTGCGCCTTCTCGAACTCCTTGATCAGCGCCTTGTACGTGGGCGCCTCGTTGGTGGCGTTGGAGGTGTCCCACCAGGTGATCGTCACCTGCCCGCCGGCGCTTCCGCCGTCGCCGCCGTCCCCGTCGTCACCGCATGCCGTCGCCACCAGCGCAAGTGAGGCGGCCAGGGCGGTGGCGGCTATGCCACGTCGCATAGTGAACTCTCCTTCAGCAGGGAACCGCGACCGCACAGCGCGGCGCCGGACGCCGAGGAAGCTAACAGGATTGAAAACGGACCGAAAGACCTTGCAACAGATTTCTGCAAGGAGTTACGGTCACTTCCGAGAACCAGGGAGGCACGACGTGCGCCAGGAACAGTCAGGTCCCGCGACCGCGCGGCTCGCCGACCTCGCGGCCCAGGCCGGGGTCAGCGAGGCCACGGTCAGCCGGGTGCTGAACGGCAAACCGGGCGTGGCGGACACCACCCGGCAGGCCGTGCTGGCCGCGCTCGACGTACTCGGCTACGAGCGGCCGGTGAAGCTGCGCCGGCGCAGCGCGGGCCTGATCGGCCTGCTCATCCCCGAGTTGGACAACCCGATCTTCCCCGGCTTCGCCCAGGTCATCGGCCAGGCGCTGACCCGGCAGGGGTACACGCCGGTGCTGGCGGCGCAGACGCCCGGCGGCTCGACGGAGGACGAGCTGACCGAGATGCTCGTGGAGCGCGGCGTGGACGGCATCGTCTTCGTCTCCGGGCTGCACGCCGACACCACCGCCGACATGGAGCGCTACACGCGGCTGCGGGGCAAGGGCGTGCCGTTCGTGATGATCAACGGCTACTCGGAGAAGTTCCAGGGCACGTTCATCTCCCCCGACGACCGGGACGCGATGCGGCTGTCGGTGACCCACCTGGCCTCCCTGGGGCACCGCCGGATCGGGCTCGCGCTCGGACCCGGCCGCTTCGTGCCCGTACAGCGGAAGGTCGAGGGGTTCCTGGACTCCATGCGCGACGTGCTGTCCGTACCCGAACAGGACGCGCGGGCGGACATCGAGCACTCGCTGTACTCGCTGGAGGGCGGGCAGGCCGCCGCGGCGGCGCTGCTGGACCGCGGCTGCACGGCGATCGTGTGCGCCAGCGACATGATGGCGCTGGGCGCGATCCGCGCGGCGCGGCAGCGGGGGTTCGCGGTGCCGCGGCAGGTGTCGGTGGTGGGCTACGACGACTCGCCGCTGATCGCCTTCACCGACCCGCCGCTGACCACGGTGCGCCAGCCGGTCACGGCCATGGGGCAGGCGGCGGTACGGGCCCTGCTGGAGGAGATCGGCGGCACACCGGCGCCGCACGCCGAGTTCGTCTTCCACCCGGAGCTGGTGGTGCGGGGTTCGACGGCCTCGGCGCCCGCGTAAGCGGCTCCGCCGCCGGGCCCGGGTGCCGAAGCGGCTCCCCCGGGCCCGGGTGCAAGGAGAATGAATCCGGGGGCTGTGCCCCCGGACCCCCTACGGATGGAAGGCGACCGCGCCCTTGGCGGGCAGGTCGAGCGCGACCCGGCCGCCCGCGACGGTGACCTTGGTGGCGCAGCCGTCGAGCGCGTTGCAGTACACGCCGTCCGCGACCGCCGTGCCGAACTCCTGGCTCACCGCCCCGCCCGTGTTGTTGAGCGCCACGAACCCGCGGTCGCCGCGGCCGAAGCCGACGACGTTGCCGCGCGGCGACTGCCAGTCGGTGACCGCCGCGTCGCCGACGGCGTTGCGCCAGCCGACCATCCCGGTGATCCGCGGGTCGCGGTCCAGGCAGTACCAGCCGGCGCCGCAGTCGGTGCCGGTGACGAAACCGCCCGCGTCGGCGGGGGGCGAGTCGTCGTTCCCGGCGTACGCGAAGCCCGCGTACACGGTGGGCGGCGCGGCGGTCCAGCCGAGCTGGAAGACGTTGGCCAGCACGGCGGTGTCGCCGTCCTTGTTCGTCAGGTGGCGGCCGTTGCGCTCGGTGTCGTGGTTGGTGACGAAGGAGACCGAGTTCCGCGCGGGCAGCAGCCCCTGGTCCCCCAGGTTCTCCAACTGCGCGATGTCACTGTGGAACGCGGCCTTCAGCCGGTCGCCGATGAAGAAGTCCAGCACCCGGCCGCTGCCGTAGTACTCGTCGGGCGCGGGGGTGCCGCCGGGGAAGACCTCGTGGAAGACGAACGGCGGCGAGCCGGCCGCGGTGTCGTCCAGCCGCCCGACGATCGCCTCCAGGTCGGCGGCCGGGATGTGCTTGGCCGCGTCCACGCGGAAGCCGGAGACGCCGCGCGCGATCTGGGAGTTCAGATAGCCGGCGATCCTGTCGCGTACGGAGTCGCTGCCGGTCTTCAGGTCCGGCAGGCCGAGCAGTTCGCAGTTCTGCACCTCCCACTTGTCGTTCCAGTCGGCGATCTCGCGGTTGCAGACATCGACGTTGTAGTCCGCCCGGGAGTACATGGGCGGCGCGTACTTGTCGCCGATCGCGGTGCCGGCGTAGCCGGTGCCGGTCTGCGCGGCGGTGTGGTTGACGACGGCGTCGGTGTAGACGGCGACGCCGGCACCGTTGCAGGCGGCGGTCATGGCGGTGAAGTCGCCCTCGCTGCCCAGCCGGCCGTTCAGGGCGTAGCTGTAGGGCTGGTAGACGTCCCACCAGTGGTGCCGGGGATGGGACAGCGACTCGGCGGGCGGCGCCACCCACACGGCGGCGTACCCGGCGGGGCCGAGGACGTCGGTGCACTCGGCGGCGACCGACTTCCAGTTCCACGACCACAGGTTGGCGATCACGTCGTTCCCGGCGGCCTGCGGCTTCGTGCTGGCGTGCGTCGCGGCGGCGGGCAGCAGCCCGAGCACGAGAGCGGCGAGGGCCGTCCCGAGCAGCAGGCGTGTGCCGCGCAGCCGTGCACGTACCGGATGAGCCATGTGTACCCTCCTGGTCCTTCGGAGAGCTGACGCGCCACAGCCACATCGGTGTACAAGTCCGGAACCCGGGCTCGCAAGATTTTGCAGAACGATCCGGGCCCCACGTTCCCGGACGACGGTAGAGGGCGCGCCGGAGCACGGTCAACCCGTGGGAAAGATGGTTGCAAGGTCTTTCAACTCCGGCCCGGCGGTGTTAACTTCTCGCACGCGGCCCCCCACACACCACCGCCGCCCCCGACGCCGGTCCGGCCGGTCGGGGGTCCTTCACAGGCCCCACGCGCCCGCCCGGCCGGACCGGTTCCACCGACGGCCGTGCGCGTGCGCGTGGGTGCGCGGAATATCAGTCCAGGTAGCCGCGGAGCTGGTCCGCGAAGGCGTGGTCCCGCAGCTTGTTGAGCGTCTTGGACTCGATCTGCCGGATCCGCTCGCGCGTCACGCCGAAGATGCGGCCTATCTCCTCCAGCGTCCGCGGCCGGCCGTCGATCAGCCCGTACCGCAACTGCACGACCTTGCGCTCCCGCTCGCCCAGCGTGGACAGCACCGCCTCCAGGTGCTCGCGCAGCAGCAGGAACGCCGCCGACTCCACGGGCGAGGCGGCGTCGCCGTCCTCGATGAGGTCGCCGAGCGCGACGTCCTCCTCCTCGCCGACCGGCGCGTGCAGCGAGACCGGCTCCTGCGCCAGCCGCAGCACCTCGCTCACCCGCTCCTCGGCGAGCCCGAGATGGGTGGCGACCTCTTCGGGCGTCGGCTCGTAGCCGCGCTCCTGGAGCATGCGGCGCTGGACGCGTACGACCCGGTTGATCAGCTCGACGACGTGCACCGGGACCCTTATGGTCCGGGCCTGGTCGGCCAGCGCGCGGGACATCGCCTGGCGGATCCACCAGGTCGCGTACGTGGAGAACTTGTAGCCGCGGGCGTAGTCGAACTTCTCCACCGCGCGGATCAGGCCGAGGTTGCCCTCCTGCACGAGGTCGAGCATCGTCAGCCCGCGGCCCACGTACCGCTTGGCGACGGAGACGACCAGACGCAGGTTGGCCTCGATCAGCCGGCGCTTGGCCATCCGGCCCAGCACGACGAGCCGGTCCAGGTCCAGCGCGAGCTGCGTCAGCTCCGGCTCCCCGGCCAGCTTCTCCTCGGCGAACAGCCCGGCCTCGACGCGGCGGGCCAGCTCCACTTCCTCGGCGGCCGTGAGCAGCGGAATCCGGCCGATCTCGCGCAGGTACTGGCGGAACAGGTCGGACGAGGGCCCGCTGCGGTCCGGCCGCACGGCGGCGGGCGGCGGCGGCATGGGCACCGGCTCGCCCGCGGGCTCGTCGAGCCCCGCCGGAGCCCCGTTCGGCAGGGTCAGGACGTCCGGCGCGCCCTCGCGCCCGGCCCGTACGGAAGTGTTGAGGGTCTGGGTCTGCACGGGGGCGACCTCCAGGGTGGTCACTGCCGGTTCGGGGACGTGGGGCAGCGGAACGGCTGCGGCGGACTCGCCGCCTTCCGTCCCGATCGTGGATAGCGGATCCCTGGCGGCTTCTCGCCCCTTCCGGGCAGCACCGCCACGCTCCGAGGACTCAGGCACCGCCCCCAGTGTGGGGTACGACACACGCCCGGCAGTAGGGTCGTGCGACCACATTTTGTGCCCGTGCCGTGACCGGATGGTTACGCAACGGACGAATGTGCACTCTCGGGGCAGCGCGAGTCGTCGCCCAACGTAACCCGATGGTCACACTGATGAAGTGACCGCCGCATATCGCGGCGGCCAGACTTGGGCCATCAGCACGGGAGGAACCACTGCTCATGGGTGAGATCCACGAGCTTCGTCGGCGCGTGGAGGCGCTGGAGGCACAGGTGCACGAGCTGACCGAACAGCAGGCGGCCACCCGGCACCTGGCGGTCAATTCGGACCGTGACGTGGCCGCGTTTCAGGAGCAGCGCCGCGCCGACATACAGCTTCTCCAGGCGCTGCGGCAGACCCAGCTTGAGCAGGGCAAGGTGCTCGGGGTGCTGGTGTCCGGACAGGTGGCCATCATGGAGCACCTCGGCATGAACCCGCCGGAGACCGCCGCCGGCGGCGACTGACCCGGCGCCGCCCCTCCCCGCCCGGGTCAGAGTGCTGCCGCGCCGCGGGCGCGGAGGGATTCTCTGTACTGCTGGAGCGTCCACAGCTCCCGCTGGGCCGCCTCGAAGCGGTCCGCCGGGCCCTGGGCGCCCAGGCGGTGGACCGTGCTGCGGACGTCGTCGATGCGGCGGTCCACCGCGGCCAGGCGGACGCCCGCGAGTTGTTCGCCCGCGTAGATCGCGTCCGGTTCGCGGCGGCTGCGGGGGGGCTCCACCGCCAGCTCCGTGATCAGCGAGCGGACGCCGTCGTCGGGGGCGGCGTCGCGGACGCGGGCCAGGTAGGCGGCGTCGTCGCCCGCGGCGGCGGCCACGCCGCCGGCCGCTTCGATGGCGGCGCGGACGATCGCGTACGGGGCGGCGGTGAACTCGTCGGCGAGGTAGGCGTCGAAGGCGGGGGCGACCAGCTTGGGGTGCTGGAGCGCGAGCTTCAGCAGCTCGCGCTCGCGGTGCAGGGCCGGGGTGCGCATGTACAGCGCGGGGCCGCCGGCGGCGGTCGTGGGACGTCCGGGGCCGGCCGGTCCCGGACCCGCGCCGCGGCCGGCCGTCTGCTCCCCCGGCCCGCGGCCCTGTGCCTGGCCCTGGCCCTGCGCCTGGCCCGGTCCGCCCCGGCCGCGGGTCGCGCCGCCCTGCGCCGCGTACCGCGCGAGCTGCCGCACCCGGTCGACCACGAACCGCTCGTCCAGGATTCCCAGCATCCCGGCGAGCTGCACCGCGTAGTCGTGCCGGATCGAGACGTCCTTGATCCGCGCCACCACCGGCGCCGCCTGCTCCAGCGCGGCCGAACGGCCCTCGGCCGTCTCCAGGTTGTGCTGCGTGACGAACGAGCGGATCGCGAACTCGAAGAGCGGCGAGCGCTCCTCGATGAGCTGCTCCACCGCCTCGTCGCCCTTGGCCAGCCGCAGGTCGCACGGGTCCATGCCGCCCGGGCTGACCGCGATCGACGTACGGGACGCGAACTTCTGGTCGTCCTCGAACGCGCGCAGCGCCGCCTTCTGCCCTGCCGCGTCGCCGTCGAAGGTGAACACGACCTCGGAGCGCGAGTTGTCCGTCAGCACCCGGCGCAGGATCTTCACGTGCTCGCCGCCGAACGCCGTGCCGCAGGTGGCGATCGCCGTCGTGACCCCGGACAGGTGGCAGGCCATCACGTCGGTGTACCCCTCGACGACGACCGCCCGGCCCTGCTTGCCGATGTCCCGCTTGGCCAGGTCGATCCCGTACAGCACCTGGGACTTGCGGTAGATCGGGGTCTCCGGCGTGTTCAGGTACTTCGGCCCGTTGTCGTCCTCGCGCAGCCGCCGGGCGCCGAAGCCGACGACCTCGCCGGTGATGTCCCGGATCGGCCACATCAGCCGCCCCCGGAACCGGTCGATGGGCCCGCGGCGACCGTCCTGCGACAGCCCGGAGAGCGTCAGCTCCTTGTCGGTGAAGCCCCTGCCGCGCAGGAAGCGGGTGAGGTGGTCCCAGCCCGCCGGTGCGTAGCCGACGCCGAAGCGCTCCGCCGCCGCCTGGTCGAAGCCGCGGTCCGCCAGGAAGGCGCGCCCGATCTCCGCCTCCGCCGAGCCGAGCTGCTCGGCGTAGAACTGCGCGGCGACCTTGTGCGCCTCCAGCAGCCGCGTGCGCTCGCCCTGCTGGCGGCCGGGGGTGTAGCCCCCCTCCTCGTACCGCAGGGTGATGCCGGCCTGGGCGGCGAGGCGCTCGATGGTCTCCGAGAAGGACAGGTGCTCGACCTTCATGACGAAGTCGACCGTGTCCCCGCCTTCCTGGCAGCCGAAGCAGTGGTAGAGCCCCTTGGCCGGGCTCACATGGAAGGAAGGGGATTTCTCATCATGAAAGGGACAGATGCCCTTGAGATTTCCACCGCCGCCGGGGCGGAGTTGCAGGTACTCGGAGACGACGGCGTCGATCGGAACCGCGTTCCTGACCGCCCGTACGTCGTCGTCGTTGATCCGCCCTGCCACGAGTGCAGTCTACGGCCGGACGCCGACAGTCCCCCGCCCGCCGCCGCGGCTTCAGGAGCCGTCGCTGTACGCGCTGAGGAAGAACGAGACGACGGACTCCACGAACTTGCCGTCGAAGGTCCGCTCGGCCACCAGGCGGCGGAACATCAGCGGCCCGGAGAGCTGGTCGATCGCCAGGTCGGTGTCGAGGCCGGCGGGCAGCTCGCCGCGCTCCTTGGCGGCATCGACGATCGCGCGCAGCCCCTCGGAGCCCGCCGTGTACAGGGACGTCTTCAGCTCGGCGTACGCCGGGTCGACGCTGACGCGCTCGATGACGGCGCGCAGCGCGCGCTCCGCGGTGGGCTCGTGCAGCCAGCGGCGCAGCACGTTCAGCTCGCCCAGCAGGTCGCGCCGCAGCTCCCCGGTGCGGCGTACGTGCGCGATCGTCAGGCCCTCGGTGATGGCGTCGCGGATCATCTCGGCCGGATCCGGCCAGTGGCGGTAGAGGGTGGTGCGGCCGACGCCGCTGCGGGCGGCCACCGAGACGTGCGTGACGGCGGCCCACCCCTGCTCGACGAGCAGTTCGCGCGCGGCGTCGAGTGCCGCGGCCCGGCTGCGTACCGCTCTCGGGTCGGGTCCGCGCTCCAAGCCCGAATATCTCGTGTCGGTGTGAGACGACAACACGACTCCATCCCGCGTGTCCCCGAGGGCCGGGGCTGGCTGACGATCACGTACGGTCGCCTTCGGTGGCTACCCGTACACCTTGTTCCAGAGTCGGCAGTGTACCGCCGACCCCGAGGCCGAGGGGGGTCCGCGACGGGCCCGCTTCACCACCGCACCGGTGCAGGTCGCAAGCGCCGCGGCCCCCCGGTGGTCAGACGGCGACGGCGTCGAGGGGCGCGAGGGTCGCGGCGAGCAGGCGCTCCGCGTCGCGTGCGAAGGGGATCTCCGACCCCGCGTCGACCAGCCCCTGTTCGGCCAGCAGGCGGCCGGTACGGGCGGCGACGAGGGCGAAGCGGAAGCCGGCGAACACCTCGTGCCAGGGCAGCCGCCCGGCGATCGGCCGGCCCAGCCACTCCTCGTAGCGCTCGATCGTAGCCTGCCGGTCCGGCAGGCCCGCCAGCCGGGGGCCGCCGCCGGCGAGGTACCGGTCGACGTGGAGGAACCAGGCGAGGTCGGCCTCGGGCGGGCCGAGGAAGGCCGTCTCCCAGTCCAGCGCGGCGACGGGGCGGCTGTCCCTGAAGACGATGTTGGCTAGCCGGGCGTCGCCCCACAGCAGCCGGGGCGGGCCGGCCGGCTCCGGCAGGTTCTCGCGCAGCCAGTCCAGGGCGGCGAGTACGACGCCGGAGCGGTCGGCGGCGAAGTGGTCCAAGTGCCGCTCGTAGAAGGCGAGCTGGCCGTCCGGACCGCTCGGGGCGCCGGTGGCGTGCTCCAGGAAGGACACGTTCAGCCGGTCGGGGTCCAGGCCGTGGAGCCGGCGGAGCACGCCGAGGCCGGCCCACCACAGGTCCGCCCGGCCGCTCTCGTCGCGCTCGGCCAGCGCGCCGGCCCGGTGGTACGGGGGCCGCTCCGCGGGGGTCCAGCCGTCTACGCGCTCCCTCACGTAGAACGGCGCCCCGAGCACGTCGGGGTCGGCCTCGTAGCCGAGCACGGCGGGTACGGGCAGCGGCGTGGGCGCGAGGGCGCGCAGCACCCGGTACTCGTCGACGAGCCGGGACTCGGGCAGCACCTGGTGCCGCTGGGACGCGACCCGGACGACGAAGTCCCGGCGCGTTCCGGTGCGTTCCCACTCGGCGGCGGCCATCAGGATCTCGGGGCCGAAGCCCCGGCCGCGCAGCGCCTCCACCCCGACCTCGGGGACCCCGGTCTCCGGCAGCCGGTCGGCGAGCCACTGCGCGAGGCGGCGGCGGGTGGCGTCGATGTCTCGTTGCGGCGGTACGGGCACGGGACCTCCAGCGAGCGATGGACGTACAGCGTCCCCATGATCCTCCTCTGACCTGGAGACCTGATGGTGAGTCACGGCAGGCACCGTCGAGACACCAGCGGGAGAGGATCGAGCCCTCACTGACCCTCTTCAGGATCGAGACCGTCACATGTTTCCGGCGGAGAGGGAGTCGATCCACCATGGTGCACACCCACCACGTCAGGCACACCACCACCGTCGCGGCCCCGCCGACCGTCGCCTACGGGCTGCTCGCGGACGCGCCGGGCTGGCCCCGGCTGTTCCCCTCCGTCGTGCACGTGGAACAGGCCCCGGCGGGACCCGGCGAGGACACGCTGCGGCTGTGGACCACCGCGCACGGCAGAGTCGCGAACGGGGGCGTACGGCGCCGGCTGGACCCGGACGCGCTGACCGTCGGCTTCCGGCACATCGCCCCGCACTCCCCGGTCGCCGTCAAGGGCGGCACCTGGCGGATCCGCCCGGCCGGCGACGGCGGCTGCGAGGTCGTGCTCGACCAGGCGTACGCGGCGGTCGACGACGACCCGGAGCAACTGGCCTGGATCCGCGCGGCGGCCGAGGCCGACGCCAAGACCGATCTGGAGAACCTGAAGCAGGCCGCCGAGCAGGCGGACCGCATCGGCGAGGTGCTCGTCACCTTCACCGACGAGCTGGAGATCGCGGCCGGGCCGGCGAAGGTCCACGAGTTCCTCTGGCGGGCCGAGGCGTGGCGGGAGCTGCCGCACGTCGTACGGGTGGAGCTGACCGACATCTCGCCGCGGACCCAGATCCTGGAGATGGAGACGCGGATACCCGACGGCTCCCGGCACACCACCGAGTCGGTGCGGGTGAGCCTGGGCCCGAAGCGGATCGTCTACAAGCACATCCGGCGGCCGGCGCTGATCGCCGCGCACACCGCGGAGTGGGAGCTGACGGAGACCCCCGACGGCGTACGGGCCGTGAACCGGCAGACCATCGTGCTCCAGCCGGCGGCGGTCGCGGACTTCCTGGGTCCCGGCGCCCCGCTCGCCGAGGCCCGCGCGTTCGTGCGCAGGGTGCTGGGGACGATCAACCAGGCGGCGATGCGGTACACCAAGGCGGTCGTGGAACAGGAGGATTGAGGGCCGTCCGGGGGACGCTGACCGGGGACTTCTGCGAAACAGATTGCACCACAACCTGCGGTGGTGCATACTGCCCCATACCTGTGGGACAACATGCCCCGTGCCGGGGTCGCGATCCATCGGTGCCCACGCGTGACTCCCGAACGCGGGCAGTGTAGCCCGCGCCCGAGCCGACTTGCAGGAGACGACTCGTGAACTGCTCCCTTCGCTGGCAGCCGAACCGAGGCAGCGGCCTGACGATGGTGTACGCCACGCACGACGCCTTCCGCCGGGACGTCACCCTGCTCATGAGCACCACCGGGGACGACTTCGCCGCAGACTCCGCGTTCGCTGCCGGCTGGAGCGCGTTCAAGGACTATCTGAGGGTCCACCAGACGGCCGAGGGAGCCATGTGCCCGGGGCTCCGGTCCCGGCTGGCCGGCCTGGCCGACGTGTCCGTGCTGCGGAACTCGGAGGCGGAGAACAGCACCCTCGACCGGATGATCGAAGCGGTCGACCTGGCCTTGCGCAGCCGCTCCCCGGTCGTCCTGCGCGAGCGGATAGAAGACCTCTCCAAACGGCTTCTGGCGCACCTCGACCACCAGGAGAAGGAAGTGCTGCCGATGCTCTCCAAGGTGCTGACGCGCGCCGACTGGGAGACGTTCCGGACGGCCCAGCGCCGCGCGCTGGGGCCGCGGGCCGAGACGTACGTCCCCTGGCTGCTGGACGGCGCACCCGAAGACACCCGGCGCAAAGTGCTCGCCGCTCTCCCGCCGCCGCTGCGCCTGATGTGCCGCACCGTCTGGCTGCCGCGCTACCGGCGCAACTCGCCCTGGCGGCAGATCAAACCCCACTGAACCGCTTGACGAAGGAGTTACCCGTGCGCCCTGCCCAAACGGAGGAGTCCCGCACCAACCCATGGGTCGTGCTGGCCTTCCTGATCCTGGCCTTCTTCATGACGGTGCTCGACACGACCATCGTCAACCTGGCCAACCAGGACATCATCGACCGGCTGGACGCCTCGCTCGACGAGGTGCTGTGGGTCACCAGCGGCTACACCCTGGCCTTCGCCGCGTTACTGCTGTTCGCCGGCCGGCTCGGCGTGCTCATGGGTGCCCGTAACGCCTTCGTGCTCGGCGTCGTCGTCTTCACCGCGGCGTCCGCGGCCTGCGCCCTGTCGCAGAACCCGGAACAGCTCATCGCGATGCGCGTGGTGCAGGGCGTGGGCGCGGCGCTGCTCATGCCGCAGACGCTCGCGATCATCATGACGGTCTTCCCGCCGGACAAACGCGGCGCCGCCTTCGGCATCTGGAGCGCCGTGGCGGGTCTCGCCGCGGTCGCCGGGCCGACCCTGGGCGGCATCTTCGTGGACGCGCTGACCTGGCGGTCGGTCTTCTGGATCAACGTGCCGCTGGGCGTGATCGCCATCGTCGGCGCGCTGCGCACCATCCCCGGCGCCCGGCCACCGCAGCGGCCCTCCTTCCAGCCGCTCGGCACGGTGCTCTCCACCGTCGGCATCTTCCTGGTGGTCTTCGCCCTCATCGAGGGCGAGCGGTACGACTGGGGCGAGGTCTGGGGGATCGTCAGCATCCCCGTGATCGGCGGTGCCGGCGTGCTCGTCATGGTCTTCTTCGTGCTCCAGCAGCGCGCGCAGCAGGAGCACCAGCCGCTGCTGCCGTTCACGCTGCTGCGCGACCGCGGGTTCTCGGTCATGAACGTGGTGCTGATGACGAACCTGTTCGCGTCCATGGGCCTGCTGCTGCCGTACGCGCTCTACCTCCAGGGCGTACTCGACCTCTCCCCCACCAAGGCCGGCCTCGTCATGGGCCCGGCGCCGCTGGTCTCGCTGTTCATCGCGCCGTTCGCGGGCAAGTGGGCGGACAAGCTGGACCCCCGGGCCATCATCGTGCCCGGGCTGCTGGTCTTCGCCGGGTCCGTCGCCGTGCTGATCGCCACCAGCCACACCGACTCCAGCACCTGGGCGGTGATCCCCGGGATGGTGCTCTTCGGCATCGCCATCGGCCTGGTCTTCGCCCCGGCCAACGCCCTTGCCATGCGCAACGTCCCGCCGCACCTGGCCGGCGCCGCCTCCGGCGTGGTGACCTCCGCGCGGCAGATCGGCACGGTCCTGGGCGCCGCCGCGGTCGGCGCCGTGCTCCAGGCCGAGCTGACCGACAACCTCAAGTCGGAGCCCTACCCCGACGCCTTCGTCGGCGCGATGGAGCCGTCCCTGTGGCTCGTCGTCGGCGTGCTCTGCGCGACCGCGCTGCTGTGCGCCGTGGCGCTGCGCAGGTCCGCGGTGCGTACGGGCGACGACCCCTCCGCGGCGGAGCCGGTCAAGGAGCCGACCGGCTGACGCCGCCCCACCGGCCCCGGCCCGTGCGACTGCGTTCCCCCGGCGCGGACGCACGGGCCGGTTCCACGTCCGGAAGCACACGGCAGGGGCCTGTCACCCGGGTTCGTCCCGGTTAGGCAAATACTTGTCCGTGGTGGCCCCCAGGGGCGCTCCCTACGCTGACCCGTATGGTGCTCACCCAATCCGAAACGGCGGCCCCACCTGTGCCGTTCTTCTCCCAGGCACGGAGTTTCACCGAGTTGTGGCCGCTGATCAGCGACCACATCAACGCCGTCTTCGACCGGGGCAAATACTCCCACGGCCGACAGGTCGGGCAGTTGGAGCGCGCCATCGCCGAGTACACCGGCGCCCGGCACGCCCTCGGGGTGAACAGCGGCACCGACGCCCTCGTCCTCCTGCTCCGGGCCGCCGGTATCGGCCCGGGTGACGAGGTCATCGTGCCCACGTTCACCTTCTTCGCCTCCGCGTCCGCCGTCTCGATGGCCGGCGCCCGTCCCGTCTTCGCCGACATCACGGCGGACGGCGACTACGCCATGGACCCGGACTCGGCGGAGTCCCTGGTCACCGAGCGGACCCGCGCGGTGATGCCGGTGCACCTGTTCCACCAGCTCGCCCCGATGGACCGGCTGACGGACCTCGCGCGCCGCCACGACCTGAAGCTGCTGGAGGACAGCGCGGAGGGCATCGGCATGCGCTGGGACGGCGTACACGCCGGACTGCTGGGCGCCGGCGGGGTGCTGTCCTTCTTCCCCACCAAGACCCTCGGCGCGCTCGGCGACGCCGGCATGATCCTCACGGACGACGAGGACCTCGCCCAGCAGGCCGCGATCCTGCGCCACCACGGGCGGATGGGGAAGACGCTGGACCACATCGCCGGCATCTCCAACCTCTCCGGCGTCTCCGGCACCAACAGCAAGATGGACGACATCCAGGCCGCCGTGCTGCTGGCCAAGCTGACCCGGCTGGACGCCGACATCGTCCGGCGCAGGGAGCTCGCCGCCGCGTACGACGAGCGGCTGCGCGGGCAGGAGGGCATCCACTCCCTGCCCCGCCTGGTGCCCCGTTCCGCGGCCTCCGACCCGGTGTTCTACGTGTACCTCATCGAGGTCGAGCAGCGGGACGCGCTCGTCGAGCACCTGACGGCCCGCGGCATCGGCACCGAGACGTACTACCCCCGCCCGCTCCATCTCCAGCCGTGCTACGCCGGGCCCGAGCACCCCGAGGGTTCGCTGCCGGTCGCGGAGCGGACGTGCAAGCGCACGCTGGCCCTGCCCTTCTACCCGGACCTCACCGAGGACCAGGTGGACGTGGTGTGCCGGGCCATCGCCGACTTCTACGCCGGAGGTGCTGGCCGGTGACCATCCCGTTCTTCCCCGACGACCTCTTCGAGAAGGACCGGCAGGCGTTCTTGGACCTGCTGTTCGAGGTGGGCACCGACGAGGAGCAGAAGTTCATCCTCGGCCGGCGCACCGCGCAGCTCGAACGCGAGACGGCCGCCGCGGCGGGCGTCGAGCACGTCATCGCCTGCTCCAGCGGGACCGGCGGGCTCAACCTCGCCGTCCAGGCCGTGGGCGTGGGCCCCGGCGACGAGGTCATCGTCCCGGCCTTCTGCTGCCAGCCGGTGGCCAGTTCGGTGGCGAACCTCGGCGCGACGCCGGTCTTCGCCGACGTCGACCCGCACACCATGGTGATGGACCCGGCGAGCACCGAGGAGCTGATCACCGAGCGCACCCGCGCCCTGATGCCCGCGCACGTCTTCTCGATCATGGCCGACATGCCGGCCATGAACAAGATCGGCCGGGCGCACGGGCTGAAGGTGATCGAGGACGCCGCGGTCGCCCAGGGCGCGATCCTCGACGGCACCCCGTCCGGCGCCTGGGGCGACCTCGGGGTCTTCTCCTACTTCCAGGTCAAGGCGTTCGGCACGGCCGGCGAAGGCGGCATGGTGCTGACGGACGACGAGGAGCTGGCCCGCAGGGTGCGGATGCTCCGCAACCACGGCCAGGACGGCATCACCCGGTTCCTGCACCACGCGATCGGCCAGAACAGCCGCTTCGACGAGATCCTCGCCGCCTTCCAACTGCACCGGATGGCCGGCTTCGAGGACCGCCTGGAGCGCCGGGCCCGGATCGCCGACTACTACACCGAGCGGTTCGCCCCGCTCGCCGACCGCGGCCTCGTCGCGCCGCCCGCGGGCCGCAACGGCCGCTGCTACTACGTGTACTCGCTGCTCGTCGAGCGGCGCGAGGATCTGCGCGCCTGGCTCACCGAGAAGCAGATCGGCTCGCACATCTACTACCCGGTGCCGCTGCCGCTCCAGCCGGCCTTCGCGAAGTACGCCCCCGAGGGGGCGGACTGGCCGCGGGCCCGGCAGGTCAGCGCGCGGAACCTGGCGATCCCGATCTGGCCTCATCTCACGGACTTCCAGGTGGAGTTCATAGCGGATTCAGTGTGCGAATTCTTCGACTAGGGGGAACGGGCATGGGCACCAAGGTCGTCGTGATGGGGCAGGGCTACGTGGGCCTGCCGCTGGCCGTCGCCGCCGCGGAGCGCGGGTACGAGGTCGTCGGCTTCGAGGTCGACGAGGCCCGGGTCAAGAAGCTCGCGGTGGGCGAGTCGTACGTCGGCGACATCGACTCCGCGCGGCTCGCGGCGCTGCTGGACAGCGGGGCCTACCGGCCCACGATGGAGCAGGACGACCTGGCGGGCTTCGACATCGCGGTGATCACCGTGCCCACCCCGATGCGCGACGGTCTGCCGGACCTGTCGTACATCGAGTCCGCCGGCGGCATCCTCGCCCGCTGGCTGCGGCCGGGGGCGGCGGTCTCGCTGGAGTCGACCAGCTACCCGGGGACCACGCACGACGTCCTCGCGCCGCTGCTGGAGCGGCTCTCCGGGCTGGCGCCGGGCACGGACTTCCACCTCGGCTACAGCCCCGAGCGCATCGACCCGGGGAACACCCGGTGGACGTTCACCACCACGCCGAAGGTCGTGGCCGGGGTGGACGAGCGCTCGCGGCAGCGGCTGACCGACTTCTACGGCTCGATCGTGGACGAGGTCGTCCCCGCCCCCTCGACCCGCGTGGCCGAGATGGCCAAGGTGCTGGAGAACACCTTCCGGCACGTCAACATCGCCCTGGTCAACGAGCTGGCCATGCACGCCGAGGCGCTCGGCGTGGACGTCTGGCAGGCGCTGGACATCGCCGCCACCAAGCCGTTCGGCTTCATGCGCTTCACCCCGGGCCCCGGGGTCGGCGGCCACTGCCTGCCGGTGGACCCGCTGTACCTGTCCTGGAAGGTGGAGCAGGCGCTCAGCAAGCCGTTCCGGATGGTCGCGCTGGCCGACGAACTCAACACCCAGATGCCCGAGTACGTGGTCCGCCGGCTCACCCGGGGCCTCGGCAAGCGCGGGCAGACGCTCAACGGCGCCCGGGTGCTGATGCTGGGGCTGGCGTACAAGCCGAACACCGGGGACGTACGGGAGTCGCCCGCGGTGCGCGTCGCGGAGAAGCTCGTCGCGGAGGGCGCCGAGGTGCGGGTCGCGGACCCGGTGGTCTCGGAGGACCCGGGGCACACGGGGATCGTGCGGGTGGAGGTCTCGGACGAGGAGATCCGCGCGGCGCACGTGGTGCTGATCGCCACGGACCACGACGACTTCGACTACACGCACATCGTCGAGGAGGCCGGCTATGTCTTCGACTGCCGGCACCGGGTGCCGGCCGCGGCCAATGTGGAATCCATCTGAACGCTCCCCCGTGCCACGGCCGGCGGGCCGCGCGGGATGAGCGGATGGTGACGGAATAACGGATTCGCCCCCCGGATTTCTCCGGGGGACGAATATCCGGACCGGAATCGAATCTCTCGGTTCCGTCACTTCTTTTGCAATTTCACCGAGCCGTCCGGCGCAGGGCCTTCATCGGTCCCGCGCCGGTGTCCCGTCCTCGGCAACGCATCCTTTATCGCGGCCCCGCCGGCCCTCCCCGCAGACGTAGAAAAAGCACCCTTGGGGTATCACCTCGAGGTCCTCCCCAACCTCGACACAACCCCAAAGGTGCGTTTCTCTTGCAAGCGGAATCCAGGCTCCGCTAAACCTCTCTGCCGAAGGCGGCCGACGCCAGCGCGTGCCGCTCAAGACTCGCCGGCGTGAGGGCGTCCAGTTGGCTCGCGGCATCCGCCTTGGTCAGTTCGGAACCGCGCGACAGATCGTCCAATTCCGGATCGCACGTCAGTACCGCCTGCTGGAGATGCCGAATCATCGGCGAGGGCTCCAGACCCAGCTCCTCGCGGAGCGTCTTGCGCAGCCGGTGGATGACCTCCAGTGCCTGGCTGCGCCAGCCGGACCGGTACATCGCCAGGATCAGCCGGGCCTGAAGGCTCTCCCGCGTCGGCAGCTTGGTGGTGAGGGAACTCAGCTCGCCGAGCACCTCCCGGTGCCGGCCGAGCCGCAGGTCGGCGTCGATGCGCTGCTCCTGGACGCTCATGCGGTCCTCTTCCAGGCCCACCGCGTACGCCCGCAGCACCGGCCCGGCCTGGACGTCCGCCAGGACCGAACCCTGCCACAACGCCAGCGCCTGGCCGAGCAGATCGGCCGCCGCAACGTCGTCCACATGCAGCTTCGCCCGCCCACGCGCGACCAGCGTGGCGAACTTGTAGGTGTCCAGCTCGTCTCCGCGCACCGTGAGCAGGTACCCGCCGTCGCGCGTCTCCAGGATCCTGCGGGCCGCCTGGAGGCTGCCCACCCTCGGCACCCGGCGCAGGATGCGCCTCAGTTGGAGGATGTAGGACTGGACGGTCGAAAGCGCGGTGTTGGGCGGGGTGTCCTCCCAGAGTTCCTCGATGCACGTGCGCGTCGAAACAACCTGGTTGGCGTTGAGCAGGAGTAAGGATAGGAGTTGTCGTTGTTTGGGCGCTGTCGGGGTATAAGAACGCCCCTGTTCGTGCATGCGCAGTGGACCGAGTACGGAAAATTCCATCGCGTTCTCGAACCCTTCCGATAACTCGTGCACGTGAGCGGAGGCTCGATCGATGATCACTCCCCCGTGATAATCTCTCTGAGATCTAACGGGAGCGTAACCGAACACGCCGTTCGGCACAAGCGGTTTCACAAGCTAACCACGTTACCAGGTCCATTGATCAATGCCGAGCCCTCGCGACGGATGCTGTTCCCTGGTACAAGTCGAACTACTCATTCGCGGTCAGCGGTCACCCGCCCGACCTGCGGTGGTTCCGGAGCACCACCCGGCATCCAGTCGGCCGCCATCAGTTCTTCAGCCCCACACCTGCCGCACTTCAGCGCGTGGACACGCACCCGGACGGCCGCCGCATGGAGGCGAATCAGAAAGGCGCGCCGACAGTACTATCCGGTGACCACCTCCACGTGCGGCTCGCCGGCGCCGCCGGGCGCGGTGCCGTCCTTCTCCATCTGCTCGGCGATCTTCATCGCCTCGTCGATCAGAGTCTCCACGATCTTCGACTCGGGCACGGTCTTGATCACCTCGCCCTTGACGAAGATCTGGCCCTTGCCGTTGCCCGACGCCACGCCGAGGTCCGCCTCCCGGGCCTCCCCGGGGCCGTTGACGACGCACCCCATCACGGCCACCCGCAACGGGACCTCCATGCCGTCGAGTCCGGCGGTCACCTCGTCGGCCAGTTTGTAGACGTCGACCTGCGCGCGCCCGCACGACGGACACGACACGATCTCCAGCCGGCGCTCCCGCAACCCCAGCGACTCCAGGATCTGGGCACCGACCTTGACCTCCTCCACCGGCGGCGCCGACAGCGACACCCGGATCGTGTCCCCGATCCCGTCGCTCAGCAGCGCCCCGAAGGCGACGGCCGACTTGACGGTCCCCTGGAACGCCGGTCCCGCCTCGGTCACGCCCAGGTGCAGCGGGTAGTCGCACTGCGCCGCCAGTTGCCGGTACGCGCTGACCATCACCACGGGATCATTGTGCTTGACGGAGATCTTGATGTCCCGGAAACCGTGCTCCTCGAAGAGGGAGCACTCCCACAGCGCCGACTCCACCAGCGCCTCGGGCGTCGCCTTCCCGTACTTCGCCAGCAGCCGCTTGTCCAGCGAGCCCGCGTTGACGCCGATCCGGATCGGCGTCCCCGCGGCGGAGGCCGCCTGCGCGATCTCCTTCACCTGGTCGTCGAACTTCTTGATGTTCCCGGGGTTGACCCGCACCGCCGCGCAGCCCGCGTCGATCGCCGCGAACACGTACTTCGGCTGGAAGTGGATGTCCGCGATCACCGGGATCTGCGACTTCTTCGCGATCACGGCCAGCGCGTCGGCGTCGTCCTGGGTCGGGCACGCGACCCGTACGATCTGGCAGCCCGACGCGGTCAGTTCGGCGATCTGCTGGAGCGTCGCCCCGATGTCCGAGGTACGGGTCGTCGTCATCGACTGCACCGACACGGGCGCGTCCCCGCCCACGGCCACCGTGCCGACCTGGAGCTGCCGGCTCACCCGGCGCTCGGACAGCTTCAGCGGAACGGACGGCATACCCAGCGATACGGCGGTCATGAGGGCTCCTCACCCAGGGTCGAGGCGATGCGTTCGGCGACGGCCGCGGCGGTCAGCCCCGACTCCTTGAGGACCTCCGCCCGGCTGGCGTGGTCGGGGAAGCGGACCGGCAGGCCGAAGCCGAGGCTCGGCACCCGGACGCCGGCCCGGGTCAGCTCGGCGGTGACCGCGCCGGCGACGCCGCCCGCCTCGACGCCGTCCTCCACGACGGCGACCAGCCGGTGCCCGGCGGCGAGGTCCACCAGCTCCGCGGGCAGCGGCTTGACCCAGCGCGGGTCGACCACCGTGGCGCGTACGCCGCGCGCGGCGAGCAGTCCGGCGGCCTCCAGGCACAGCCCGGCCATCGGGCCGACGGCCACGAGCAGCACCTGCGGCTCGCCCTCGGCGCGGGCCAGCACGTCGATGCCGCCGACCGTGCCGACGGCCTCGGCGTCCGCGGGCGCCGCGCCCTTGGGGAAGCGCACCACGGTCGGCCCTTCTGTGACGGCCACGGCCTCGTGCAGCAGCGCGCGCAGCCGGGTGGCGTCGCGCGGCGCGGCGATCCGCAGACCGGGGACGACCTGGAGTACGGACAGGTCCCACATGCCGTTGTGGCTCGGGCCGTCGTCGCCGGTGACGCCGGCCCGGTCGAGCACGAAGGTGACGGCGTGGCGGTGCAGGGCCACGTCCATCAGCAGTTGGTCGAAGGCCCGGTTGAGGAACGTCGCGTACACCGCCACGACCGGGTGCAGCCCGCCGAGCGCGAGGCCCGCGGCGCAGGTGACCGCGTGCTGCTCGGCGATGCCGACGTCGAAGACCCGGTCCGGGTACGCCGTCTGGAAGTCCTTGAGCCCCACGGGCCGCAGCATCGAGGCGGTCAGCGCGACCAGGTCGTCGCGCTCGGCGCCCAGCTTGACGATCTCGTCGGCGAAGACCGACGTCCAGGAGGTCGCGGGGGCGCCGGTGGCGCCCGCGGGCCTGGCGGCGCTGACGGCGTGGAAGCGGTCCGCCTCGTCCTGCTCGGCCGCCGGGTAGCCCTCGCCCTTGCGCGTGATGCAGTGCACGATCACCGGGCCGCCGAACCCCCGGGCCTGGCGGAGCGCGGTCTCGACGGCCTCGATGTCGTGGCCGTCGACGGGGCCGAGGTACTTCAGGCCCAGGTCCTCGAACATGCCCTGCGGGGCGACGAAGTCCTTCAGCCCCTTCTTCATGCCGTGCAGGCTCTCGAAGAGCGCGTCGCCGATCACCGGGGTCTGCCGGACGGTGTCCTTGCCCCAGGCGAGGAACCGCTCGTAGCCGCTGCTGGTGCGCAGCGTGGACAGGTGGTGGGCGAGGCCGCCGAGGGTGGGCGCGTAGGAGCGGCCGTTGTCGTTGACGACGATGACCAGCGGCAGGTCCTCGTCGACGGCGATGTTGTTCAGCGCCTCCCAGGCCATGCCGCCGGTCAGCGCGCCGTCGCCGATGACGGCGACCACGTGCCGGTCGTCCAGGCCGCGCAGCCGGTTGGCCTTGGCGGCGCCGTCGGCGTGCGAGAGGGCGGTCGAGGCGTGCGAGTTCTCCACGAAGTCGTGGGCGGACTCGGCCGGCGAGGGGTAGCCGGACAGGCCGCCGCGCTTGCGCAGGCGGGAGAAGTCCTGGCGGCCGGTGAGCAGTTTGTGTACGTACGCCTGGTGGCCGGTGTCCCAGATGATCCGGTCCTTGGGCGAGTCGAACACCCGGTGCAGCGCGATGGTCAGCTCCACGACCCCCAGGTTCGGCCCCAGGTGGCCGCCGGTGCGCGAGACCGCGTCGACGAGGAAGTCGCGGATCTCGCCGGCGAGTGCGCCGAGCTGCTCCGGGTTCAGCCGGCGCAGCTCCTCCGGGCCGCGGATGTCCTGGAGTACGGGGGACGGGGCGCCCCGCGCGGTGTCGTGGTCACGGCTGGGGGCCAAAGGACACCTCCATGGTCGGTTGCAGGCCGAGGTCCCGGCCGGTGAGGGTCACGTCGACCGCGATGAGGATGTTGTAGTGGTTGGGGAAGTGGCAGGAGTCGAAGCCGAGGACCCAGCCGACCGGCTTGCCGTCGACGAGCACCGCGTCGCCGCGGTCGATGACGCCGGCGCCGGCGATCTCCACGAAGCCGAGGAACCCGACGCGGTCCACGCGCGCGCCGGTGGTGGTGTCGTGCTGGTCGGTGGTGACGAGTTCGTGCACCTCGCCGCGGCGGACACAGCGGCTGGCCCACTCGTCCACCTCCATGCCGCGGTCCTCGCGGCGGTGGACGAGGATCTTCACCAGCCGCCCGGAGACCGTCAGCTTGTCGCCGTCCTCCTGCGCGTTCACCTCAGTGCTCCCGTCGTCTTCGGATCGCCCGCGGGGCTCTCCCTGCGGTAGATCTCGGCGACCAGCTCCAGCGCCGCGAGCCCGCCCTCGGCGCGGTCCTCGCGGCCGCGTACGGCCTGCGCGAAGTCGGCGACGATGCCGCGGTACTCGTGCCACAGCGACTGCTTGAACTCGGGGTAGCCGTCGAGCATGTCGGCGCTGTGCAGGGAGCCGTCGGTGAGCCGGAGCGTGATGTCCTTGCGCTCGCCCTCGTACGACCAGTCCAGCTCCACCCGGCCGCGGGCGCCGGAGGCGGCGGTCAGCGAGACCTTCGCCTGCCGGTCGGTGCCGGCCTCGTCGCGTACCACCTCGGCGCTCTCCAGCTCGACCGGGCCGAGGAACTGGCGCACGGTGTCGAAGGCGTTGGGCCCGTTGTCGGCGACGCAGCCGCCGCCGCAGCGGTCGGCGTCGAGGTACCAGGCGTCCGCGCCCGCGTGCTCCTCGATCTTCTCCAGGTAGCGCACGACCATCCACTCGATGCCGACGCCGGGCGGGATCGCCTCCAGCAGCGCGAGCGCGTTGCCGTTGTAGCGGCGGTGGAAGGCGGTGAAGAGCACGACCTTCCGGGCGCGGGCGGCGCGCACCAGGGCGCGGCCGTCCGACAGCCGGGTGGCCAGCGGCTTCTCCACGCACACCGGCAGCCCGGCGGCGACGAGGTCGCCGCAGACCGCGGCGTGGGCGTCGTTGGGCACGTTGACCACGGCGGCGTCCAGGCCGCCGGCCGCGAGCAGGTCCTTGTGGCTCGTGTAGCAGGGGACGCGGTCCCGGTACGGGGCCAGCGCCTCGTCCCGCAGGTCGCACACCGCGGCCAGCTCGACCTCGGGCAACCGCTCCAGGGCGGCGGCGTAGAAGCGCGAGATGACGCCCAGGCCGATCAGCCCGATGCGCAGCGGGCGGGTCGTCTCGTCACCGGTCATTTCTGGTCTCCCTCCGGGAGCTTCAGCCCCAGGTCGTCGGCGACGGAGCGCAGTTCACCGAGGAGCGCGTCCGCCACGGGCACGCCCTCGGCCAGTGCCGCGGTCTTCAGGTCCGCCTCGCGGCAGCCGGGGTAGGCGACGCGGTCGGTCCCCGGCAGCGTCGGGCTGCCGGTGAGGGCGGCGAAGAGCCCGGCCGCCTGGCGGGTGAAGTCCTGCTCGGGGCGGAGCGTGGCGGGGGCGACGGCCAGCACGAAGAAGCCGATGTCGTCGTCCCGGCCGCTCGGGCCGCCGGTGCCGGCGTACGCCTCGGGGTCGGGGCCGAGTCCGGCGCCGGGCACCAGCGCGGCCAGCACCTCGACCAGCAGCGCCAGGCCGTAGCCCTTGTAGCCGCCGGTCTCCGGGTGGCCGCCGAGGAAGAGCGGGAAGGCTTCGCCGCGGTCGAGCGCGTGCGGGTCCGTCACCCAGCGGCCGTCGGCGTCCTGGAGCCAGCCCTCGGGTATGGACCGGCCGGCCCGCGCCGCCTCGCGCACCTTGCCGGTGGGGGCGACCGTGGTGCTCATGTCGAGCACGAACGGGGCCTGCCCCGGGCCGGCCGGGGCGGCGGCGGCGAGCGGGTTGGTGCCGAGCATGGCGACGCGTCCGCCCGGTGGGCGGGCGATGCGCTGCCGGCCGCAGTTGGAGGCGACCAGCCCGATCATGCCGCTCTCGACGGCGCGGCCGGCGTGGAAGCCGGCGCAGCCCAGGTGGGTCGCGTCGCGTACGGACACCATGCCGATGCCGTACTGCCCGGCCCGCTCGACGGCGAGGTCCATGGCCTCCGCGGCGGTCCACAGGCCGAGGCCCTTGGCGGAGTCGAGCAGCACGGTGGCGCCGCGGTCGGCGAGCACCGCGGGCTCGGCCGCGGGCGCCACCCGGCCGGACTCGAAGAGCGGCAGGTAGAGGCGGGTGAGGTTGGCCAGGCCGTGGGAGCGCATGCCCACCAGGTCGCCGTAGACGAGCGCTTCGGCGGCGGTACGGGCCCGGGCTTCGGGTACGGCGTGGGCCTGGAAGACCTCGGTGGTGAAGTCGGTCAACTGGTGATACGGCAGCAGGGTCATGACGATCCGTTCGTAGCGGAGGCGAAGGCGGCCACCAGGGACGCGACGCCGTCGGCGTAGCGCTCCAGGTCCGGGGCGTCGACGTACTCGTCCGCGGCGTGGGCGCCGTTGGCGTCGAGGTCTCCCGGGCCGTAGACGACGGTGTGCGCGTTCGGCAGGGCGTGGGTCCAGATGGCGTCGCAGGTGCAGGCGGGGGCGTCGGCCGGGGCGTAGCTCA
The DNA here is from genome assembly GCF_045781775.1 of Streptomyces sp. 184. Taxonomy (NCBI): domain Bacteria; kingdom Bacillati; phylum Actinomycetota; class Actinomycetes; order Kitasatosporales; family Streptomycetaceae; genus Streptomyces; species Streptomyces sp. 184. The sequence continues at coordinate 6,277,162 of NZ_CP123230.1, forward strand.
GCCCGGCTCCGGTCAGCAGCCGCTCCGCCCAGGGGTCGCGGCTGTCGAGCGCGGGCAGTCCGCGCTTGAGCCACGCCAGTTCGGTGATCCGGCGGGCGTCGCGGGCGGTACGGGCGAAGTCCGGCAGGCCGGCGAAGGCGGCGGCGAACTCCTCGACGCCGGCGTGCAGGGCGCGTTCGAGCGCCTGCTCCTGGGCGCGGCCGGCGTCGGCGGTGCGGTACGCCAGGTTCAGCAGCAGCGCGCCGGTGCCGTACACCTTGTTGTGCGCGTCGCCGGTGTGCAGCCCGGCGACGCAGACCCGGCCGTCGGTCACCGCGCCGGGCAGGGTGCGGGCCAGGTGCTGGGCCAGGAAGCCGAGGAGTACGGAGGCGTTGTGGCCGGCCTCCGGGTGGTCGTCGATGGAGTCGGTGCCGGCGACGGCGACGCGGGCGGTGGCCGCCGCGGTGGCGCGGGGCACGAGCAGGCCGCGGGTCGGCTCGCAGAACACGTTGATACGGCCCGTCCAGCCCTGCTCGACCAGCGGCCGGGTGCCGAAGACGCCCATGGCGCCGCCCTCTTCGCCGGCCACCGCCTGGACGAGGACGCCGACGTCCGTGCCGAGCCCGGGCACCCGGTCCACCGCCGCGCGCAGCCCGGCGAGCAGCGCGACCGCCGGGCCCTTGGCATCGACGGCGCCGCGGCCGTGGAAGCGGTCGCCCGCCAGCCGCGGCGGCGGGCCGCCGGCGACCGTGTCGAGGTGCACGTTGAACATGAGGGTCCGCTCCGGCGGCTGCGCGCCGCCGAGCCGCAGCACCAGGCTCGGCTGGCCGTCGAGGAACCCGTCCACCCGCCGCGCCATGTCGCGCACCTGCGCGGGCACGTCCGGGCGGTCCAGCCACTCGGGGCCCGGCGCGGCGTGGTGCACCACCTCGAAGCCCAGCTCGGCGGCGGCCTTGGCGTAGAGCGTCTGCGCCTCGTGCAGCCGCGGCGGCCCGGCGTCCGGGCCGGTCTCCATCGGCCCCGCGGTCGGTAACTCGACCAGGTGGAGCAGCAGTTCGCGATCCGCCGGCGACAGCCGTATCCCCGCCGTCATACGGCCACCTTGCCGATCCGCGCGAGCAGTTCCTCCAGCGCCCGGCCGCAGGCGACGAAGGCCGCCCGGGTCTCGTCGTCGCCGGCGGTCGCGGACTCGTGCGGGCGCACCTTGACGTGCGGCTCGATCGACAGCGCGCCGGTGTAGCCGCGGTCCAGCAGGTGGCGCAGGCAGTCCAGCACGCGGCACTCGCCGTGGCCGGGCAGCGTGTAGCGGATCTCGTCGCCCTCGACGACCGCGTCCTTGATCTGGACGTGCTCGATCCACGGCGTGAGCCGGGGCAGCAGGTCGTAGGCGCGGTAGCCGTACGCCGGGCCGTTGCCGGTGTCGAAGACCAGGCGCAGCGCCGGGCTGTCGACGTAGCGCAGGAGCTGGAGCATCCGCTCGGCGCTGGCGCCGGCCCAGCCGGCGCAGTTCTCGTGGAGCAGCACGAGCCCGGCTCGCTCGGCCCGGGCGGTCAGCGTCGCCATGCGCCGCAGGACCACCGCGCGCCACGCGCCCGGGCTCAGCCCGTCGTTGGGATAGGACATGACGCGTACGTACCGGGTGCCGAGCGTCGCGCAGCGCTCGGCGAGGATGTCCAGCTCGCGCAGGTCCTCGTCGAAGTCGCCGGTGACCGGGCGGGCCCAGTTCGCGATCCGGGAGTCGACGCAGTGCACGCCGAGGCCGGCGGCGCGCACGGACGCGGCCAGGTCGGCGAAGGCGGTGTCGTCCAGGTCGGCGAGGGCGGTGCCGTCCACCGAGCGCAGCTCGATCAGCGGCCAGCCCAGCTCGTTCAGGGCCGAGGTCTGGACCGCCGCCGAGGCGCCCGCCTCGTCGCCGATGCCGCACAGCGGGAGGGTTTCAGCCGACATCAAGTGACTCCGTCCTGGAACCGGACATGTGCTTGGCCGCGTCGAGCAGCCGCACGACGCGCATCTGGCGCTGCAACTGCGCGTCGAGCGCGGCGTCGTCGCCGCCGGTACCGGCGAAGTGCCGGTAGGTGTCGAGCAGGCAGGCGTCGAGGGCGAGGTCGGGGAAGACGGACTTCGCCGGGGTGCCGCCCACCGGGCTGACGGTCAGGTGGGCGTAGTGGTCCTCGCTGCTGACGGGGTAGTGGCCCACCACCCGGCCGGACTCGAAGGCCAGCTCGACCCGGCGCTCGCGGCGCGGCGAGGTGAGGTCGCACTCCAGTTGGCTCACCGCCCCGGAGCCGTGCCGCAGCGTCAGCTCGGCCCCGCCCATGCCCGGCACCCGCCGGCCGCCGACGTCCACGTCGGTGAGGGCGGCGTGGGCCACCTCGGCGTCGCCGGCCAGCCGCAGCATGACGCCGACGGCGTGCGGCGGCTCCACGTCGAAGGCCGTGTCGTGGCTGCGGCTGTTGAGGGTGCGGTGGATACGGGGCTTGTGCTGCCGGATGCCGATGTGCCGCAGCGGGCCGAAGCGGTTGCTCTCCACGATGGCCGCGAGCCGCTCGGTGAGGGAGCTGTGCAGCCACGGCGCGACGACGGCCATCCGCAGCCCGTACTTCTCGCGCACCGACGCCAGTTCCTCCAGCGCCTCGACGGTGTCCGCGAGCGGCTTTTCCACCAGGACGTTGACGAACCCCAGCTCGCCGAGGTCGGTCAGCACGCCGGCCCGCTCGCCGGGCGGGGTGCACACGTGCACGAGGGTCGCCGCCGGGTCGAGCTGCGCCCGGGCCGCGGCCAGGGAGCCGGCCGTCCGGATCCCGGGGTGCTCGTCGCGGCGGTCCCGGCCGGCGTCCGGCACGTCGGCCGGCCGCACGTCGAACCCGATCGGCGGCGTCACGGAGAAGAGTTCGGGAAACCGGTGCCGCAGCCGCAGCAGCACCGGCAGATGGAGCTCCCGGCCGGAGCGTCCCAACCCGACGATGAATGTATGCAACACCGCATCCTTACGTTCGTATCGTCCGTACGAAAGCGAGGCACATCAGGCTACGCGGAGAATCCGGGCCCCACGGTGGCAGATATCTGCCGCCCGTTCTCGGGCGGGGACACGGACTTGCCATGGCCACCGGCAATTCCAACTCCTACGCTCCCAACGCGAAACCGGATTATCTCTGGGGGCGCGTGTGTCCATCTCCGAGCAGGCAGCCAAGCGTTATGTCTTCGACCCGCTGTGGGATCAGGAGACAGAACGGTTGCTTACCAATGAGGCAATCTGGGATCCCGGTACGGCAGAGCGGCTCGACCGGATCGGCGTGTCCGCCGGCTGGTCCGTGCTGGAGGTGGGCGCCGGTCACGGCGGCACCGCGGAGCGCCTCGCCGAACTCGTGGGTCCCAGCGGCCAGGTCACGGCAGCCGACCTGGAGACCGGCCGCCTCGGGCGGCTGAAGGAAAAAGGCATCGAGGTGCTCCAGGTCGACATCACGGCCGACGACCTGCCGGCCGGGCGTTACGACCTGGTGCACTCCCGCATGCTCGTACAGCACCTTCCCGACCGCCCCGCGGCGGTCCGCAAGATGGTCGCCGCCCTGAAGCCGGGCGGCTGGCTGTTCCTGGAGGACACGGACTCGCTGCCGCTCTTCCGCAGCGTGGTCTCCGAGGACTTCCTCCAGGACATCCGCACGGCCGGGTACGGGCTGATGCGCGAGTCGGGGCACGAGCCCCGCGGCGGCCACTACGACCTCCAGGCCGCGCTGGAGTGCGGTCTTGAGGACGTGTCCGCGGAGGGCCGGACGGTGATGATGCAGGGCGGCTCGCCGCAGGCCCGGCACTACCAGCTCTGGCTGGAGTTCATGCGCCCGCGGATCACCGCCGCCGGGCTCCTCGACGACGCCCGTATCGACGAGGCGCTGGAGGAGATGGCCGACCCGGCGAACCGCTGGCTGAGCCAGATCCTCATCTCCACCTACGGCCGCCGGCCGCGCTGAGGGGTAGCGATGACCGTAGCCGAGTCCTCGTCGCGCCCCGACGCGACCAGCCGCCTGAAGGCGTACACCGTCCTGGGCAAACTCGCCTTCTACGACTACTACCTCGCCGCGTTCATCGTGGTCGCGGCGCTGCCCGCGTCCCGGCTCGACGACGTGGGCAGCTACGTGACGCTGGCGCTGTACTTCGCCGGCTACGTCGGCGTGGTCGCCGCCACGGTGGCGCTGGACGACGTCACCGGCATCCGCGACGGCAGCGACGAGCGCAACTACTCGCCGGACCAGGGCGCGCTGCGCGACCGTTCGCGCAAGCCGCTGCTCAGCGGCGCGCTGACGGTGCGGCAGGCGGAACGGTTCGGCTGGGCCGCCGCGCTGTGGGGCCTGGTCCTGTGGTCGCTGACGTACGTCACGGCGCCGGACCCGCCGCCGTGGGCGGCCGTCGTGCTGCTGGTGGTGCTGCTGAGCAACGTGCAGTACTCGTACGGCCTGAAGGTGAGCTACCGCGGCGGGCAGGAGCTGGTGCTGCTCACCCCGGGTCTGGCGGTGCTGCTGCCGTTCGCGCTCATCGACGGTTCCGGCAGCGGGCTGATCGTGGTGGAGACCATACTGGTGGGACTGTGGAGCCTGCTGGTGTCGATCTACTCCAACATCAACGACGTCGAGGGCGACCGCCTGGCCGGCCGCCGCAACCTGGCGACGCTCACCACGGCGGCCGGCTACCGGCGCGTCGTGGTGGCGGTGCACGTGCTGGAGCCGCTGACGGTGGCCGTGGGCATCGCGGTCGGCGCCGTGCCGTTCTGGTTCGTGCTGCCGATGATCCCGCTGTACGTGATGCGCTTCGTGCAGGCCCGCTCCGGGCTGGCACGCAACGAGGTGCTGCGGGCCCGGCTGCTGGGCATCCGGCTGCACCGGTGGGGCGTGCCGGTGCTGATCGGCCTCAACCTGCTCGTCGAACACGCCTGACCGGAGCGCGCCTTGACCCCTGACGCGGCACCGGCGGAAAAGCAGCGGCCGGCCATCACCGTCTCGACGGTGGTGGCCGGCGTCATCGTGGTCGTGGTCTCGTACACCGGCCCGGTGGCCGTGGTGCTCCAGGCCGCGCGCGCCGGGGACCTCGGCGCGGGGCAACTGGAGTCGTGGCTCTGGGCGCTGTCCGTGGGCAGCGGCCTGACCTGCGTGCTGCTGAGCCTGGTGCACCGCGCCCCGGTGGTGACCGCGTGGTCGACGCCGGGCGCGGCGCTGCTGGTGACGGCGCTGGCCACGCACTCCTTCGCGGAGGCGGTCGGGGCGTACGTGATCGCCGCCGTGCTCACCGTGCTGCTGGGCCTCAGCCGGCTCTTCGGCACCCTGATGCGGCTGCTGCCGGCGGAGGTGGCGGCGGCCACGCTGGCCGGGATCCTGCTGGAGTTCGGGCTGCGGCTGTTCCGTACCGCCGACGGGGACCTGGCGCTGGTCGTCCTGATGCTCGCCGCCTATCTCGCGGGACGCCGCTTCGCCGCGTCCTGGGCGACGGCGTTCGCGCTGCTCACGGGCTTGGCGTGGACCGCCGCGGACGGCGGCTTCGGCACCTGGTCGGGCGAGCTGAGCGTGGCCGTACCGTCGTTCACGACGCCGGAGTTCACCGTGGACGCCGCGGTGGGCATCGCGCTGCCGCTCTTCCTGGTCACCATGGCGTCGCAGAACGCCCCCGGGCTCGCGGTGCTGAACGCCGCGGGCTACCGGCCGGGCGCGGACCGCCTGGTCACCTCGACCGGCGCCGCCTGGCTGGTGCTCGCCCCGTTCGGGGCGCACGCCCTCAACCTCGCCGCGATCACCGCGGCCATATGCAGCGGCCCCTCCGCGCACCCGGACCCCGACCGGCGGTACGGGGCCGGGGTCGCGGCCGGCGTGGGCTACCTCGTCGTCGGGATCTTCGGCTCGACGTTCCTCGGCCTGTTCGCGGTGCTCCCGGCCGCGCTGGTGGCGGCCATCGCCGGCATCGCGCTGCTGGGCGCGACCGGCGGCGCGCTGGCCACGGCCACCCGCGACCCGAACCGGCTGGACGGCGCGGTGGTCGCGTTCCTCGTCACCGCCTCCGGCGTCGAACTCCTCGACGTAGGGGCGGCGTTCTGGGGGCTACTGGCCGGGGTGCTCACCCACCTGGCACTGCACCGGCGGCGGGCGGGCTGACCACCGCCCGCCGCCGGGAGACGTCCCGCGGCCCAGGTGCCGGGGGGACACCGGGCCGCGGGGGCCTTACGCGCCGGAGCGCCGCATCCTCACGTCCAGCGGCCGGTGCCGATGGTCGTCGTGCTGCCCAGCACCTTCTCGCGCAGCTCCAGCCGGCGGACCTTCCAGGTCGCCGTGCGGGGCACGTCCTCCCAGGGGATCACCCGGGGCTCGCCGAGGTCGGGCAGGTCGGCCGTCGCGCGCTGCCACGCCTGCGGGTCGAGGCCGCCGCTGCCGCTCATGCAGAGCACCGGCACCGGCTTCTCGCCGGGCGTGCCGAGCACGGTGACGTCGGAGGCGTCGGGCAGCCGGTCCAGCAGGATGCTCTCCAGCTCGATCCCGCTCATCCCGGGGATCACGTCGACCTCGCGGTCGATGAGCTTGAGCTGCCCGTTCTCCGCCCACTCGCCGATGTCGCCGGTGTTCCACCACTTGCCGACGGCCTTCTCGCGGTACCGCTCGCTCTCGCCGAGGTAATCGAGGCAGCGGCCCTTGGTGGCGACCATCATCATCCCCGGCTCGCCCTTGGGCAGGGTGCGGCCGGTGTCGACGTCGACCACCTTGACCGTGGCGAAGCCGGGCACCGGCCGGCCGATCAGGCTGGTGACCGCGCCGGCCTCGCTGGTACGGCGCAACTGCCGGCGGGTGTAGACCGTCAGGCAGATCGGCCCCGCCTCGCTCTGGCCCCAGCTCTGCGCCCACAGCGGGAAGCGCCGCCGGGAGACCTCCAGGAAGGTGCGTACGGTCCGCGGGTGCACCGCGTCGAACGTGCCCACGTACAGCCGTACCTGGTGGAACAGCTCGGGCTTCCTGTGCGCGAGCGACTCCCAGCGCTGGAAGATGTTCGGGCACGCCTCCAGCGTGGTGGGCCGGTGCTCGGCGAGCACCCGGGCGACGCCCTCGGGGTCGTGCCGGGAGATGACGACGAGCTTGCGCGGGGACAGCGAGAACTGGCCCATCATCCACGTCACCGTGCGCCCGTGGGCGAAGGAGATCGAGGAGGCGTAGACGGTGTTGTGGTTGCTGGCGAGCACGGGTATCCGCACCCGCTCCAGCTTGGCGGCGCCGCCGAGGAGGCTGTTGCCGGAGTGCACCACCAGCTTCGGCACGCCCGTGGTGCCGGAGGTGTGCATGACGAGCATGGGCTCGTCGGGGCCGCGCATGTGCACCGGCGCCTCCCCCGCCCCGGCCAGGTCGCCGAGGGTGACCGCCCCCTCGGGCGCCCCCTGCCCCGGCTCGCCGAGGACCAGGAACTGCATGTGCGGGCCGCCGAGTTTGACCCCGGCGGCGTCGGCCCGCTCCAGCACCGCGGGCGAGACCACCACCACGCTGGGGTCGAGCCGCTCGATCATCGCCCGGTGCGCCTCGGGCGCGCCGAGTGCCGCGATGGTGGCGGGCAGCGCGCCGATACGGGCCGCGGAAGCCGCGGCGAGGGTGATGTCCAGGTGGTTCTCTTTGATGATGGCCACCCGGTCACCCGAACGCGCCCCGGCGGCATGGAGCCGGCCGGCGAAATCACGTACCAGGGTGGCCAGTGATTCCGCGTTATAGCGCACACCGCCAGTCGGTGCTATGTCAAAAGGACGGTCGAGATAAGTGACCGTCTGGCGGTCGAGTTCGGTGTGCCAGTCGAAAAGCTCACCGATGTTCATCGGATGTCTCCGAATGGGCATACTTGAATCCTCCACTCGGACGGAGTCGTGCCGGTCAGCCTACGAGTGCGATTCGAGCTGCGACATGGCAATCCGCATGGCAGGTGGGCCCCGTCCGCTAGCAAGAATTAGCCGCTATCCCGGGCCTGTGGGCGCGTTCAGGATGGCTGGTCGGGATCTCCCTGAGCGGAAGGTGACTCGCAGTGGCGAAAGTCGCAGGAGTGCCCAGGACCGGCGGACGGCGACGGGTGGGCGGAGTGCTGTCGGCGGTGGCGCGGAGGTTCGCGCCTCCCCCCGAGCCCCGGAAGGACCCGCACGACCTGCCCGTCACGTACAACCTGCTCGCGGGGCTGTCCCTGTCGCTCGCCGATCCGGACGCCGACCCGCCCGGGGCCAACGACCCCGACCGCAAGCTCACCGACCTGCATCCGCGGCCCGTCGTGCTGGTGCACGGCATGGCGATGACGGCGGCGGTGAGCTGGGCGGCGCTCTCCCCCCTGCTGGTCAACCACGGCTACTGCGTCTTCGCGCTCAACTACGGCGGCAGGACGGGCCGCGGGCTGAAGGGCCTCGGCGACAACGTGGCGAGCGCGCGCCTGCTGGCCGGGTTCGTCGACGACGTGCTGGAGCGCACCGGCGCCGAACAGGTCGACGTCGTCGCGCACTCGCAGGGCAGCCCGGTCACCCGGTACTACATGCGCCGGTTCGGCGGGGCGGAGAAGGTCGCCACCCTCGTCGGCCTGTCGCCGTCGAACCACGGCAGCACCGCGAACGGCATGGGCACCGCCCTCACCCGCTTCGGCCCCACCCGGCGCGCCGTCGACCGCTTCGTCCCCGGCACCGCGCAACTGGTCGTGGGCTCCGCCTACCTCCGCGAGGTGAACGAGGGCGGCGACACCCTGCCCGGCGTCGACTACACCGTCATCGCCAGCAAGCACGACAAGGTCATCACCCCGTCCTACCGCCAGGCGTTCCTGGACGGGCCGCGGGTCACCAACATCACGCTCCAGGACACCTGCCGGAAGGACCGCTCGGAGCACTACGCGGTCCTCTACAACCGCCGGGCCCTGGCGCTCACCCTCAACGCCCTCGACCCCGAACACCCCGTACCGGTGCCTTCCGCCCGGATCCGTCCGCTGCTCGGCGGCTGATGCCGGCAGGCGCCGCACACCGGGGTGACCTCCCCGGAGAGGGAGATCCTTTGATGAGCGAGAAGTCACTCGTGGTGGGCGTCGTCGGCGCCGGGCCACGCGGCCTTTCGGTGGTCGAACGGCTCGCCGCGAACGCCGGGAAGCTCGCCGCGGGGCGCGCCGTGACGGTCCACCTCATAGACCCCCAGCCGGCCGGCGCGGGCGGCGTGTGGCGCACCGGGCAGGACCGTTCGCTGCCGCTGAACACCGTGGCCGGGCAGGTGACGGCGTTCGCCGGCGAGGGCGTGGAGCTGGACGGCGTGCCGCAGCTCCCCGGGCCCGGCCTGTACGAGTGGGCGCGCTCGCTGGCAGCTTCCGGCGGCCTCGGCGCCGCCGGCGCCGACGCCGCCGAGGCGCGGAGCCTGACCCCGGACTCGTACCCGAGCAGGGCGCTCGCCTCCCGCTACTACCGCTGGGTGTTCCGCCGGGTCGCCGTGCACGCCGCGGAGACCGTCGCCCTGCGGGTGCACGCGGCGCGCGCGGTGTCGCTGGACGACGGTCCCGACGGCACCCAGGAGCTGGTCCTCGACAACGGCCGGCGGCTGACGGGGCTGGACGCCGTGGTGCTCGCGCAGGGCCGGGTGCCGGTGCGGCCGACCGCGCAGGAGCGCGAACACGCCGCCTTCGCCGCCGAGTACGGGCTCGTCTACCTCGACCCGGCCAACCCCGCGGACGTCGACCTGAGCACGGTGGCCCCGGGTGAGCCGGTGATCCTGCGCGGCCTCGGGCTGAACTTCTTCGACTACATGACCCTGCTGACCACCGGCCGCGGCGGCCGGTTCCACCGCGACGGCAGCGGCCGGCTCGGCTACCGGCCCTCCGGCCGCGAGCCGCGCGTCCTGTGCGGCGCCCGCCGCGGCGTGCCGTACGGTACGGGCGGCGAGACGGGCAACGGGGCCGCCGGCCGGCACATGCCGCAGGTCTTCACCGAGGAGCTGATCGCCAGGCTCCGCGCGCAGGACGACGGCGAACGGCTCGACTTCCGCGAGTCCCTGTGGCCGCTCATCGCCCGGGAGATGGAGTCCGCGTACTACACCGCGCTGCTGCCGGGCCGCCACCGGCCGGAGCGCACCGCGGAGTTCCGCGACGCCCGCGGGGCCGCCGAGGCCCGTACGGACACCGTGGGCGGGCCGGTCAGGGCCGCCCTCGACGTGCTGCACGACCTGCGCGACGAGGTCCGCCTGGCGGTCGACCACGCGGGCCTGGGCGGCGAGTCGCGCCGCCGCGACCTCGACCGCTGGTTCACGCCGCTCAACTCCTACCTCTCCCTCGGCCCGCCGGCCCGGCGCACCGAGGAGCTGATCGCCCTCGTCCACGCGGGCGTGGTGCGGATCGTCGGCCCGGCGATGCAGGTGGCGGCCGACCGGGAGGCGGGCATGTTCGCCTGCGAGTCGCCGCGGGTCACCGGCTCGCGCGAGACCGCCCGCGTCCTCATCGAGGGCCGGCTGCCCGGCGTCGACCTGCGCCGCACCGCGGACCCGCTGCTGCGGCACCTGCTCGCGACCGGGCAGTGCCGCCCGTACGAACTGGGGCCCGGCCGGACGGGCTACGTCGCGGGCGGACTCGCCGTCACCCGGCGGCCGTTCCACGTCGTCGGCGGCGACGGGGCGCCGCACCCGCGGCGGTTCGCCGTCGGCGTGCCCACCGAGTCCGCGCACGGGGTCACCGCCGCCGCGATCCGCCCGGCGGTGGGTTCGGTGACGCTCACCGACACCCACGCGATCGCCCGCGCCGTCCTCGCCCCGACCAGACGATTCCCAGGAGGACCTGATGACCAGCAAGGACACCGAGCCGAAGAAGCGCATCGTGCTGGCTGAGCCCCGCGGCTTCTGCGCCGGCGTGGAGCGGGCGGTCGGCATGGTCGAACGCGCCCTGGAGCTGCACGGCCCCCCGGTGTACGTACGCAAACAGATCATTCACAACCAGTACGTCGTCGACGGCCTCCAGAACCGGGGCGTCGTCTTCGTCGACTCCGAGGAGGAGGTGCCCGAAGGGGCGGTGTGCGTCTTCTCCGCGCACGGCGTCGCCCCCGAGGTGCGCCGCAACGCGGCGAGCCGCGAGCTTCAGGTCATCGACGCGACCTGCCCGCTGGTGTCCAAGGTGCACCAGGAGGCCAAGCGGTTCGCGACCGCCGGGGACACCATCCTGCTCATCGGCCACAGCGACCACGAGGAGGTCGAGGGCACCGTCGGCGAGGCGCCCGAGCACATCGTGGTGGTGGAGTCCGAGGAGGACGCCCGTACGCTGGAACTCCCCGAGGGCGCGGCGCTGTCGTACCTGACGCAGACCACGCTGTCGATCGACGAGACCGCCGGCATCGTCGGCATCCTGGAGGAGCGCTTCCCGCAGTTGCGCGGGCCCCGCTCCGACGACATCTGCTACGCGTCCTCCAACCGGCAGAACGCGGTCAAGGCGCTGACGGCCTGCACCGACGTGGTGCTGGTGGTCGGCTCCGCCAACTCCAGCAACTCGCAGCGCATGGTGGACGTCGCCCGCTCCTACGGCACCCCGGCCCACCTGGTCGACAACGCCGCCGAGCTGGACCCGGAGTGGCTGGGCGGGGCCCGTACCGTCGGCGTCTCGTCCGGCGCCAGCGCCCCCGAGGTGCTGGTGGAAGGGCTGCTGGAACGGCTGCGCCAACTCGGGTACGGGGACGTGGACACCCTGACCACCACCAAGGAGGACATCACCTTCGCGATGCCCGGGAGCCTGGCATGACGACGACGACCACGATCGCGGCACCCCGGCGGCTCCGCGAGACGATGCTCGCCCGGGTGGAGAAGCGGCTCGCCGCCTTCCTCGCCGCGGACCGCGCCCACTGGGGCGCCAAGAACCCCGACTCCGTCGAACTCGTCGACTGCGTCGCCGAGATGGTCGGCGGCGGCGGCAAGCGGCTGCGCCCGTCGTTCCTGCTGGCCGGCTACCTCGCCGCGGGCGGCGATCCGGAGTCCGACCTCCCGGTCGACGCGGCGGCGGCCGTCGAGCTGCTGCACACCTCCGCGCTGCTGCACGACGACGTGATCGACGAGGCCGACCTGCGCCGCGGCCGGCCGACCGCGCACCGGCGGCACGCGCACCTGCACGGCGAGCTGGGCTGGCAGGGCGAGAGCGGGCACTACGGCGAGAGCGTCGCGCTGCTGGCGGGCAACCTCGCGCTGGTGCAGGCGGAACGGCTGCTGGAGAACTGCCCCCTGGCCGCCCGGCGGGTCTGGTCCGACCTGACCACCGAGGTGATGATGGGGCAGTTCCTGGACGCGCGCAGCGCCGCGCGCAGCGTGCCGGACCCCGATCTCGCCCGGTGGATCGCGCTGTTCAAGTCCGGCCGCTACACCGTGGCCCAGCCGCTCGTGATGGGCGCGGCCCTGGCGGGCGACGAGGCGCTGCGGCCGGCCCTGGAGGAGTACGGCCTCGCGCTCGGCGAGGCGTTCCAGCTCCGGGACGACCTGCTGGACGCGTTCGGGGACGAGGCCGAGACCGGCAAGTCGGCCCGGCTGGACTTCAGCAGCCACAAGATGACGCTGCTGATGTCCATCGCCCTGCACGAGGAGCCCGAGGTCGCCGCGCTCGTCCGCACGGACCTGCGCAGCACCGACCCCGAGCAGTTGCACAAGCTGCTGCTCGCGACGGGCATGAAGGAGCGGGTCGAGAACGTCATCGACGAGCGGCTCAGGGCCGCGATCGCGGTGGCGGAGCGGGCGCTGCACCCGGAGTGGGCCGAGGAGCTGCGGGCCATGGCCGTCGCCGCGGCCCACCGCAAGAGCTGAGCCGACCGTACGGCACCGCCACCGCACGGCTGTGCTCGGACGGAAACCGCCGGTCACCGCGCTGACGCGCGGGGGCCGGCGGTTTCCTGCGTGGCGACCGTGCGCCGGGACGCCGGTACGCCGGTACGCCGGTACGCGGCGGGAGTCCGGGGCAGGGGAAAGCGGGCCCGTCCGGTCTTTAGGGCATCACGGGGTATCCGGACGGGCCCGCTGCTTGCGGGTGGGGGCTGATGGTCGGTGGGGGTGGTGGGGGGCTGATGGCCGGTGGGGGCGGTGGGGGGCTGCGGGGGGTCGGTGTGTGGTCGGCGAGGGGGGTGCGGGGGGTCGGTGACGGAGGGGGGTCAGCCGGAGAGGCGGGCGGTGGCGCGCCCCTGCACGATCCGTGCCACGTGCACCCGCGAGGGGCAGTTGAGCCGTTGCATGACCTGGCGCAGGTGGTTGACGACCGTCCATTCGGACAGCTCCAGCGAGCGGGCGATCTGCCGGTTCGTCATCCCCTCCGCCACCAGTTCCGCGACCTGCCGCTGCCGGTGCGTCAGCCGCTCCAGACCGTCGTCGGGTGCGGCCTCCGCTTCGTCGCGCGCCTCCTCGGCCAGGGTGGCCAGCGCGGTGACGAGCACGGCCCTGCGGTCCGCCACGGCGGCCCGCTCGGGCGCGCCCAGCGGTGCGTCGTCGCCCCGGCAGGGGATCTCGTCGGCCAGCGCGCGCAGCCGCCGGCACGCCTCGCCGTCGGCCGGCACCGCCTCGGCGGCGGTGGCCAGCACGGCGCGTACGTCCCGTACCGGACCGGCGTGCGCGAGCAGCAGTTCCACCGCTTCCCCGACGCTGGCCCGGGCCCGGGCGTCGCCGCGCTGCTCCCGGGCCAGGGCGGCCAGGGTCAGCGCCGCGTGCCGCGGCTCGCCGGCGTTCATCAGCCCCTGCGCCGCCTTCGCCAGCGGCTCCTCCGGCTGCCGCCGGCCGAGTGCGGCGCGGGCGGCGGCGAGGGTGCGCAGCAGGCGGGCGGCGGCCACGGTGTCGCCCGGGCCGCGTTTGCCGCCGAGGGCGAACTCGGCCTGCTGTACGGCTCCCGCGGCGTCGCCGAGGCCGAGCATCAGCTCGGCGCGGAGCGCCGCGGCGCGGGTGGCGAAGTCGCGGCTGCGGCCGAGGTGTTCGACGTACTCCTCGGCGCGCCCCAGGTCGCCTTCGGTGAGCGACCAGCGGGCGGCGGCCTCCGCGGCCTCGGCGGCCTCGGCGCCCTTGAGCGCCGGGATCGAGCCGTCGAGCAGGGTGCCGGCGACGCCGAGGAGGTCGTGTACGGTCCACGCCTCCTCCAGCGCCAGCAGCATCCGTACGACGGCCGTGTGGTTGCCGTCCTCCTGGTACAGCCGGGCCACCGCGTACAGGTCGGGCGTGCGTTCGGCGACGAGTTCGAGCCAGTACTCGCGCTCCTTGGGCACCCGCAGCCCCTGCCGGGCCTGGAGTGCGAACTCCATCGTGTGGGCGGCGTGCCGCGCCCTGGTGGCGGCCAGGTCCGCGGGGTCGCCGGCGAACCGTTTGCGGTAGTAGTGCCGGGTGGCACGGAACATCCGGAACTCCGGCTCCGCGCCCTCGCGCTTGACGCTGTGCAGCAGGCTCTTGCGTACCAGCGCGTCCAGGCCCTGCACGGTCTGCACCCAGTTGAGGCCCGCGACGTGCTGGGCCACGGTCAGGTCGAACGTGGACTCGCAGACGGACAGGCGGCGCAGCAGTTGCAGCTCGCCGGTGGTGAGCGCGGCGTCGCCCCAGGAGAGCGCGGCGTTCATCGAACCGTGCCGGGACGGTACGTCCACCAGCCGCCTGCTGTAGAGCTGTTCGCCGTCGCGTATTCGCTTGAGCATCGTGCGCGGGCTGAGCGCGCCGACCGAGCGGGCCGTCTCCTCCACCGCCAGCGGCACCCCCTCCAGCAGGGCGCAGATCTCCGCGATGCCGTCGCGGTCCGCGGCCGACGTGGCGGCCCAGCGGTAGTGGGGCTGGAGGCGGGCGACGAACAGCCGCGCCGCGTCCGAGCCGGCCGACGGGCCGGACTCGCCGGTGGACAGGGGGCCGAGCGGGAAGATCCGCTCGGCGTGGATGTCGAGTGCGACCCGGCTGGTGAACACCACGCGCAGCCGGGGCGTGCGCTGGAGCAGCGCGGCGATGTCCCCGGCGACCGCGCGTGCGGCCAGGTCTCCGTTGTCGAGTACGAGCAGGAGTTCACGGTCGGCGGCGCGCTCGGCCAGCGCCGTCCAGGCCGCCTCCCGGGCGTCGCCGTCCTGCGGCAGGCACAGGGCCGCCGCGACCCGCGCCCAGACCCCGCCGGCGTCCGCGGCGGCGGCCAGGTCCACGCTCAGCGCGGCGTCGGGGTCCTTGCCCGTACGTTCGGCCAGCACGGCGCGTACGAGCGCGCTCTTGCCCACGCCCGCCAGCCCGGTGACCGTCAGCAGCCGGCAGCCGGGGGCCGCCAGCCTGGCCCGGACCTCGTCGATCTCCCGTTCCCGGCCGATCAGGGTGTCGTTGAGGGCCGGGGCGTGGCCGGGCGCGATGTCGGCGGACCATTCGCTCGGCACTGTGCAGCGGCTAAGTTCCACGAGAATGCTCACCAGAATGCCCCCTTGTAAGCGTCGATCAGGTGGTCCCCCGAGAGCACCAACAACGTCGCCTCTCTCCGGTGCATCTCGTTCCACAAATCGCGTGACCAGAGTGCGCCTCGCACATCCAGACCCGCTGAAGGATCGATGAAAGTGCAGGCCCCCGTCAGGCTGCGGCGGATCCGCGGAGGTTCACCCGCAGATACGCGTCCACGAGCAACGGCACCTCCTCGGCAGGGAAGTCCTCCCCGCCGAACAGCCGGCGGAAGATGACCGGCCCGAGCAGCCGCTCGATCCCCTCGTCGAGGTCGAACGACTCGACCAGCCGCCCCTCGGCCTCCGCCCGGCTGAGGATCTCGCTCACCACCTCCGACCCCTTCTGCCGGCACGAGTCGAGCACCTTGGCGCACGCCGGGTCGATGGCCGACCGGTCGATGAGCAGCCGCAGCGCGCGATCGCGCGTCGGGTCCTGGAGCATGACCCGGACCGTCTGCAACTCCGCGATCAGGTCCTCCCGCAGCCGCCCCGTCGGCACGGCGTGCTCCACCCCGAAGATCTGGCTGAGCACCTGCCGGATCAGGGTGGCGGAGTTCGGCCAGTAGCGGTACAACGTGGTGCGCCCGACGCCGCTGCGGCTGGCCACCGCGAGGTGGGTCACCGCCGACCAGCCGCCGTCGAGCAGTAACTCCTGCGCCGCGCTCAGCGCGGCCTGCTGTTTGCCGGCCACCGCGGCGCCGGGGGCGTGGTTCCAACCGACCGAAGCCACGACCTGACTCTGCTTCCCCATCCACTCCTCCTTCTCGGACCAACTGCCCCCCACACATACAGCGTACGAGTCACAGCACGTCGTACGAGCTATGGCACAACGTACGGGCTCTAGCACAGCGTACGGGTAGCAGGAGAACAAGGCCGCCCCCGCGCCGTGACCACCCAAAGTGGGGCGGTCGCCATGGTCACCCATGGTGGCCGTTCGATCACCTCAACTGTCCGCTGCGGTGATCTCGACCGGATGGAGGACGGACGGTCGTTGGGTCAGATTCCCGCCGGGCGCCTCCCGGCCGCGCGGTCCGGACCGCTCACGGGTCCGCCTCCTGACCGCAGGGCAGCATGGCGGCCACCGCGAAGCCGTACGAGCCCGGGCGGTGGCCCGCGTCCAGCAACCCGCCCACGCTCCGGGCCCGTTCGCGCATTCCGGCGATGCCGTACCCCTCGTGGCGCGGGCCCGCCGGGCGCGGCGGCTCCCTGCGGTTCGCCGGGCCGTCGTCGGTGACGGAGACCGAGAGCGCCTCCGCGTCCTCGTCGTAGTGGACCTCGACCAGCACCCGCACGCCGGGTCCGGCGTGCTGCACGGCGTTGGTCAGCGACTGCTGCACGATGCGGTACGCCGCCGCCCCCACCGCCTGCGGCACCTCCAGGTCCGTCGTGACGGACAGCGCCACCTTGGCGCCGCCGGCCTCCGCCGCCTCGGCCAGCCCGTCGAGTCCGGCGAGCCCGGGCAGCGGCCCGGTGCCGTCCTGGCCGCCCTCGCCGGCGCGCAGCACCTGGAGCGTCGTGCGCAGCTCCGCGCGGGCGCTGCGGCAGGTGCCGGCGATCCCGTCCAGCGCCTCGGCGATCGCCTTGCGGTCCAGCCGGTCCGGGTCGGAGACGACGAGGTGGGCGGCGACGGAGGTCTGCACGCCGATCAGCGTGATGCTGTGCGCCAGCAGGTCGTGCAGGTCGCGGGCGATGCGCAGCCGCTCCTCGACCACGCGCCGGGCGGCGGTCTCCTCCCTGGTGCGCTCGGCCCGTTCGGCGCGTTCGACGATCGCGGAGAGGTAGTTGCGGTGCACCCGTACCGCCTCGCCGAACAGGGCGACGGCGATGACCCAGCCGGAGATCCGCAGGATGTCCATGGCCCGGCTCATGTCGACCGTCGTCAGCACCGCCATCAGCCCGGCGAGCATCCCGCCGACGACCAGCGCGGTGCGCAGCCGGGGCCCGGCGAAGGCGAGCGAGTAGACGGCGAGGACGGTGGCGGGGACCGGCGCGCTGTGGATGTTCTGGAGGGCGTGGTACGGGAGTTGGCAGCCGATCACCGCCGCGAACGTCAGCATCGGCGCCTGCCGCCGCCACGCCAGCGCACCGCAGGCGGCCACCAGCATGATCCAGCCCGGCACGTCCGGGCGGTGGGCGCCCACCTCGACCTCCGCCAGCAGCGCCATCCCCACCGCCGTGGCCGCCACGACCGCCGCGAGCGCCAGGTCCCTGCGCAGGGGCAGGACGAGCCTCCCCTGTCCCGATAACGGTGACGGCATGCGGTTCATCCTCACCCAGACGGCCCGATCGTGTCATTCCCACCGGTGCGCCCCGGGGCGACGGCGGCAGCCCCGCCGGGCGGCCTTCGAGAGGCCGGCCGCCCGGCGGGGCGGGGACCGCGGACTCCGGCCGGGGGAACCGGAGCCCGCAGGCTGGTGGAGCGTACGGCCGTCGTGCACGGCCGCCGCCCACCCGCTCGGCGAGCCCGGCCGGGGGAACCGGGCCCGCACGATGGTGGGTTGTGCACCGGGCCGGCGCCGGCTCCTCCTCCGCGGCGGGCCCGGCCGGGGGAAGCGGGCCTGCCGAGGGGGGAGGACGCGCCGCCGCTACCCGGTCACCTCCCCCACCCGTTCGGGACGACTGCTGGTCCTGTGCTGTACGTATCCAGCGTCCCGCGTGCCCCGGGGGATGTCTTCGCTCCCGCGATCGAGACCCGCCCTACCTCCCCGGGCGACCCGGGCCGGCCGCTACTCCCGCGGGAGTACTCGCCAGTAGTACGGCGTCCGCCGGCCCCCGGACAGCACGAAGCGGCCCGGTTGCGCAGGCGGTTGCGCAACCGGACCGGCCGCTCGGCCCGTCGTTCCGGGGCCCGGGTCAGTCCTGCTCGACGGACATCACCCGGGCGGGGTCGGTGGACACGTAGGGGCTGGGCACGGGCCGCTGCTCCAGCTTGAACCCGAACCACTTCTCGTAAGCCGCCAGCACCTCGCCGTCGTCGGCGAGCTTCTCGACGGTCCGCTCCTTGCCGGTGACCAGGATCAGGACGTCGTCCTTCAGCGTCACCCAGCCGTCCTCGGTGGGGCGGGAGCAGACGAGGTTCTGAAGCGTCGGCGAGTCGGGCGAGAACCGGAAGTACCAGACCACCTGGTCGAAGTCGCGCTCCAGGTCGACCTCGTCCTCGTAGAACCGGTACTGCGGGGTGCCGTTGCGGTAGACGTCCGTGGTGCGGTCGTCGACCCTGCGGACGGAGAACTCGCCGTGCCGGTTCTTCTGCGGCGTGCCGTCGTTGCGCAGCAGCGGGTACCGGCTGATCTTGCCGAAGCCGACGTCGACGATCCAGTGCTCGCCGTCGATCTCCACCGTGCCCACGATGTGGTTGTACGGGCCGTGCAGGTGGTCGCCGAACCAGACCCGCCCGTGGTGCAGCCTGGCGTTGAAGCCGAGGGCCAGGAGCAGGAAGTAGAAGCTGGTGTTGACCTCGCCGCAGCCACCGCCGCGGTGCTCGTAGACGATCTTGTCGACGGCCCGCTCGTCCTTGTGGTAGATCTCCCGGCCGAGGTGGTAGTCGAGGGTCTCGAACGGCACCGACAGCACGTGCCGCTCGTGCAGCATGCGGAGCGCGGCGGCGTCGAGTTTCTCCGGCCGGCTCGCCCCGATGCGCTCCAGGTAGGCGGCAACCTTCTCATCGCTCAGCAAGCTGCTCACTCTCCGTCCTTGTTGAACCGAGGAAAGAGTTCCAAGGCGTTCTCGTGGTCCACGCGTTTCTTCTCTTCCGTGCTGAACCCCGCGTTGGCGACGACGTGGTGCCCGGCGCCGCTGATGTACGGCTCGGGCATCGCCGGGAAGTCCGAGCCGACCAGGACGCGGTCCGGCGCGGCGAAGGCCCGCAGGGCGGTCAGCACCAGCCGGTCGCTCACCATGGCGGTGTCGAAGTAGAGCCTCTGGAGCGAGCGGACGGGGTCCGCCGGCAGCCGGTCGGCCAGGGTGGGGGTGATGTCCGCGCCGGCGGCGAGCCGGCCGGCGTAGTACGGGACGCCGCCGCCGCCGTGCGGCAGGATCAGCCGCAGGTCCGAGTAGCGGTCGAGCACCCCGTTGTAGAGGAGCTGGGCGGCCACCCGCACCGATTCGAAGGGGAACTCGAAGAGCGGCAGCGGGAGACCCGCGGTGGCCCGGTCGCCGTACGGCGGGGCCGTCGGGTGGACGAACACCGGGGTGCGCCGGCGGTCCAGCTCCGCGAAGAGGGGGTCCATCGAGGGGTCCCCGACGTACACGCCGGCGTAGTTGCTGATGAGGCCGACCCCGTCGAGGCCCAGCGGGCCCACCGCGTACCGGAACTCCTCCAGTACGGCGTCCATGTGCGGAAACGGCAGCGTGGCGAAGGCACCGAACCGCCCGGGATGGGCCGCCACGAGTTCCGCGAGGTATTCGTTGACCCGCCGCGCGAAAGCGGCGGCGGGCTTCTCCTCCAGCATCGGGGGTACGCCCGGCCATACGCACACCACGGCCGCCCGGATTCCCTGGCGGTCCATCATGGCAAGGCTGCTCCCGGCGTTCCACGACGGCCTCTTGATGCCGGAGACCATCGTCCGTACGCCCATCTTCTCCAGTTCTTCTGTGTAGAAGTCCGGGAGAATGTGGTGGTGCACGTCGACCGCGCGCTCCCACGGCCTGCCGCTCTTTACCTGCCCGTCTGGCTGCATGTGCGGAACCTCGATTGCGACCGAAGGGGGTTCTGGATTCTGGGCGGCCGGCGGGTCAGCGCCGGATGCCGGCGGGGTTGCTGATGACGCAGCGCCAGACGCCGTCGCCGCCGCGCCGCACGATGTCGGTCGCGGTGCCCGCCAGCCGCATGTGCCGGCCGTCGGGGCCCTTGCCCTCGTGCACGTAGTCCGTGATGACGAGCGCGAGGTCGCCGACCTCGTAGACGTGCTGCACGTTCATCTCGGCGGACAGGGACCGGACGTGCAACTTCTCGCTCGACGCCCGCAGTTCCTGGATCGACTGCATCTTCCCGGGGAGTTCGACGAGCACGGCGCCCGGCTCCCACAGGTGGTCGAGTTCCTCGAAGTTACCGTCGTTCCATGCCTTCTCGCACACCTCGATGAGTTCCCGCGGTGTGCGCGGCAGTTCGTATTTTCCATTGCCGTTAGGATTCGACATGCGGCCAGTAAAAGTCGCTCGGGACTGGCTGCTCAACGGCGTTCCGGCGAGTCTGTCAGGTCGTCCGCCAACGCCCCCGCGCGTCCGCGAAGGAACCCGTTTACGCAGGTCCCGGCGGTCATAGCGGCAGCGCCTTGGAACACGTACCTGACGAACTATTCCGCGCTCATCTGGACGCCCCTGCCGGGCGCCGACGATGCTTATGGCCCGACCGGAAACGTGTCGATTCTCCCAGCAATAGCATCGACGAGCGCTGCGCAGTGGTGCACTCGAATGTGCGGCGGCCTAGGAGGAATGTCCCATGGTCAAGATTGCGATCCTCTACCACTCCCGGAGCCTGAACGTCCACAAGCTCGCGACCACCGCCGCGGCCTACGCCGAGAAGGCCGGCGCCGAGGTGCGGCTGCGCCGGTTCCCCGAGCTGCCCCAGACGATGGTGGTGGCGAAGGACGCCTACGCGCAGTTGGCGGAGGAGACGAAGGAGAACGGCTTCGTCACGGACGAGGACCTGATCTGGGCGGACTCCATCATGATCGGCTCCCCCGTCCACTTCGGCGGGCCGGCGCCGGAGATCGTCCACTTCTTCGACCACACCGCGCCGATCGCGGTGCCGGGGCATCTGATGACCACGACCGCGAGCGTCTTCGCGTCGGGCTCCGCCTCGCACTCCGGCGCGCAGACCACGCTGATCCAGCTCTACAACATGCTGGCCCACTGGGGCTGCGTCATCGTCCCGACCGGCGCGAGCGTCAAGCTCCAGCTCTCGCCCGAGAACGGCTCGCCGTACGGCACGTGCAGCATCTCGCGGCACAAGGTGGGCCACGTCCACGAGGACAACCTCGCGCTGATGGAGTTCCAGACCCAGCGCGTGCTGGAGGTGACCACCGCTCTCCAGCTCGGGCTCCAGCAGACCGAGTCGAAGATCGAGTACGCCTCCGTCCAGGACGTGCTCGACAACTTCTCCGACATGTCCATGGACGTCTGACCGGCCGATACCCCGAACGACACGCCCCACCTGCGTGCCGGCCGGCCCCTCTGGTACGTTGTTCCGGTACCCGTACAGTGTTCTAGTACTGGAGCATCGTTCAGCCACGTGCCCGAGGGCGGTCGACCGGTGACGCGTCCATCCAGCCGTGCCTCTGCCGCTCCAGGCAGGGGCACGGCTGTTTTCCGTGCCCGACCAGATGCGAGCGAAGGAATCCGAGGAGACCATGACAGCCACCGAAGAGCTCACCCGCATCGAACGCAAGGAAGGGGTCATCGGACGCATCGCCGGCGCGTCACTTCGCAGGAAGTGGCTGGTCGTGGGCGTCTGGGTGCTCCTGGTCGTGGGCATCCTGGCCGGCGCGTCGGCGCTCGGCGACGACTACCGCGAGGACTTCTCGCTGCCCGGCACCGAGTCCCAGCAGGCCGCGGAGACCCTGGCCAGGCACAGCGGGGGCGAGGTCGGCGACACCATCCAGATCGTCCTCCACCACGAGGAGGGGCTCGCCGGCGGCGACGTCGAGCAGCGCATCGAGAGCATGCTCGACGACGTCGCGAAGGAGGAGACGGTCGCCTTCGTCCACAGCCCGTACGCGGACGAGACCGGTATCTCCGAGGACGGCACCACCGGCTACGCGACGGTGGCGCTCACCGTCCCCGCCGAGGAGTTCACCAAGGAGGACGCCGAGGCGATCTACGACGCCTCGCAGGTGGCCAAGGGCGACGGACTCCAGGTCGAGGTCGGCGGCCAGGCGGCGCGGAAGCTGGCCGAGTCGCAGGAGTACACCGCCGAACTGCTGGGCCTGCTCGCCGCCCTGGTCATCCTCGTCTTCATGTTCGGCACGCTGCTGTCCGCGGGGCTGCCGCTGATCACCGCGGTCTTCGCCGTCGGATCCGCGGTCGGCGGCATCATGCTCGCCTCGCAGGCGTTCACCATCGCCGAGTGGATCCAGTACGTCATCGTCCTGGTCGGCCTCGGCGTCGGCATCGACTACGCCCTGCTGATCTTCGCCCGGTACCGCCACGAGCTGGCCGAGGGCGTCGAGCCGGACAAGGCCGCCAAGGACTCGCTGGACACGGCGGGCCGGTCGGTGTTCTTCGCCGGCTGCACGGTCATCGTGGCCCTGCTCGGCCTGGTCACCCTCGGCCTCGGCTCGCTGCGCGGCGTGGCGCTGGCCCTGGCGATGACCGTGCTGCTGACGATGATCGCCTCACTCACCCTGCTGCCGGCCCTGCTCGGCATCTTCGGCAAACGCTTCGCCCGCCAGTTCACCGCCCGCGCCGCCAAGCGCGTGGCCAAGGGCAGGAGCACCGAGGGCACGGCCTGGCGCAAGCTGGCCGCCGGCGCGCAGCGCCGCCCCGTCGCGGCGCTGCTGACCGCCGTGGTGGTCGTGGGCGCGCTCTGCGTGCCGGTCTCCCAGATGCGGCTCGCCTTCGCCGACGCGGGCACCGACGCGGCCGACACCACCACCCGCAAGGCGTACGACCTCCTCGCCGACGGCTTCGGCGACGGCTTCAACGGCCCGCTGCTCCTCGTGGTCGAGGGCGGCGAGGGCGGTCCCGAACAGTCCGCCACGACCGCCGCGTCGGCGGTCGCCGACGCCGAGGGCGTCGCCGCCGCCGCGCCCCCGCTGCCCACGGAGGACGGCGAGGCCGCCATCGTGATGGTCTACCCGGAGTCCGCCCCGCAGGACTCGGAGACCACCGACCTGCTGAAGCACCTGCGCTCCGACGTGCTGCCCGGGGTGGCCGCGGACACCGACGCCACGTACCTGGTCGGCGGCTCCACCGCGTCCGCCGAGGACTACTCGACCAAGGTCGGCGGCCGGATGCCGCTGTTCATCGCCGTCGTCGTCGGGCTGTCGCTGCTGCTGTTGCTGGTGGTCTTCCGCTCGGTGCTGATCCCGGTCAAGGCGGCGCTGCTCAACCTCATCAGCATCGGAGCCGCGCTCGGGGCCACCGTCCTCGTCTTCCAGGGCGGGGTGTTCGGGGAGTCGACGCCGGTCGGGCCGTACATCCCGATCTTCATCTTCGCCGTGGTCTTCGGCCTCTCCATGGACTACGAGATCTTCCTGGTCTCGCGCATCCACGAGGAGTGGATCCGCACGAAGGACACCTCCCTGGCCGTACGCGAGGGACTGGCGCACACCGGCTCCGTCATCACCGCGGCGGGCGCCATCATGATCGTGGTCTTCGGCTCGTTCATGTTCAGCGACCAGGTGCTCCTCCAGCAGATCGGCTTCGGCATGGCGGTCGCGATCTTCGTCGACGCCGTCATCATCCGCTGCCTGATCGTCCCCGCCGTCATGCAGTTGCTGGGCCGCTGGGCCTGGTGGCTGCCGGCGCCGCTGGAGCGGATCCTTCCGAGGGTCAGGCTGGAGCACTGAGACCGGACCGCACACCCACGTTGACGTGATCCGCGGGCATCCCGCGCAGTCCCCGGACGGCGCGGGGTGCCGCTGGTCACGCACCTGTTCCGCCCGACGGCCGCGGTGCCGATCACTGTACGATGAGTCGCCCCGTCGCACGTCGGGCCAGGAAGGCGGTGGAGATCATCGTTGGCAAGCCATCGGGGAGTCCGGACGCGGACGCCGGCGCGGCTAGAAGCATCTGGATGCGCCGCCCGTCGGCCGCACGCAACGATCCCCCGCTGTCGCGGGAACGGATCACCGAGGGGGCCATCGCGCTCCTCGACGACGAGGGCATGGACCGGCTCACCATGCGGCGGCTGGCCGAACGCCTCGGCGTCGGCGCGACCACGCTCTACTGGCACATCGACACCAAGGACGACGTCTTCGACCTCGCCATCGACGCCATCTTCCAGGAGGCCCCCCTCCCCGCGGAGCCCGGCCCCGACTGGCGGGAGGACGTGGTCGCCACGCTCTCCGGCTGCCGGCGCATGCTGCTGCGGCACCCGTGGTCCTCGGCGCTGCCGATGCGGCCGGCGATCGGGCCGAACTTCCTGGCCTGGATGGAGGCCGTCCAGGCGATGCTGGTGCGCGGCGGGCTGAAGGGCCAGCACGTGTCGGCGGCCTTCTGGCTGCTGCTGCACCATGTCCAGGGCGCCACCACCAGCCAGTCCAGCCTCCAGTGGAGCGACGAGGAAATCTCCGCGTTCCAAGAGCAACTGGACCTCCGCAAGGCACAGTACCCCACCATCGTCGAGCACAAGTTGCTCGCGTACGGGTGGGAAGCGAATTTCCATCTCGGGCTCAACTACGCGCTCGACGGGATCGAAGCACAGGTCGCGTCCGACGGCTGACGCCGATTTGTATGACCTGACAGACCCGTTCGCCCCTGTTGGACTCTTCTCCTCTCCCGCGGTGTCCTTTTCAGTGTGGGTTTCGCACGTCCAGGACAAACAGGTCCGTGAGAGGAGCTCGACTTGGTCACGGCAGCGGGAACACACTCCGATTTCAATTTCGGCGTCATGCTTCCCAGTTTCGATCCGTTCCGTACCGGTGCTCCGCAGTTGGTGCGCGGCGCCCGGCTGGCCGAGGAGCTTGAGTTCTCGCTCGGCTTCGTCGGCGACCATCTGACCTTCCACACCCCGCTGCTCGAATCGAGCATCTCGCTGGCGGCCGCGATCGCCGTCACCGAGCGCCTGCGCGTGGCCTACGGCGTCATGCTGCTCGGGCTGCGCCAGCCCGTGTGGGCCGCCAAGCAGATCGCCTCCCTCGCCGTGCTGTCGGGCGACCGGCTGGTGCTCGGCGTCGGCGTCGGCGGGGAGAACCCCAAGGAGTTCAAGGCCGCGGGCATCCCCATGGAGGGCCGGGGCAAGCGGGTCGACGACGCGCTTGAGGTCGTCCACGCCCTGCTCCGGGGCGAGTCCGTCGACGCCGCGCACAACGCGGCCGGGATCACCTCGCCGCCGATCGCCCCGGTGCCGTCGGCGCCGCCGCCGATGTTCGTCGGCGGCCGGTCCGAGGCCGCGATCCGCCGGGCGGTGCGCTGGGACGCGGACTGGCTCGCCATGTGGCTCAGCCCCAACGGCGTGGTCCGGGCGAAGGAGACGATCGCCCGGTACGCGGCCGAGAAGGGGGCGCGGGTGCCGCGCACCAAGCTCGTCGTCTTCACCCATGTCACGCACGACCGGGTGGCGGGCCGGCGGGAGGCCGAGCAGTTCTTCCGCGGCCAGTTCGGCGTGGAGAACGGTCCGCGGCTGATGAAGTACGCCGTCGTCGGCGACGAAGAGGAAACGGCGGAGCAGCTCACGGAACTGCTCGACGCCGGCGTGGACGAATTCATGCTGGCCCCCGCCGCACGCGACACCCTCGGCCAGTTCGAGCGCTTCAGCGTCGTACGCAAGATGATTCAGGACAGGTAGGCAGACCGCAACGTCCGCCCGTATCCGGGCAACCGGTCCGCTGTTTGTCGATCCCCGGCTGTGCGTGTGCCAGTCCGCCCTGCCAGAAAAGAAATGAAGGAGCCTTCATGGCAATCAACAGGTCCACGAAGTCAGTGGGAATACTAGGCATCGGCCACTATCTGCCCGGCGAGCCCGTGACCAACGAGGCGGTGGCCGCGACCGCGGGCGTCGACATCGAGTGGATCAGCTCGCGGACCGGCATCCAGAGCCGGCACTACGCGCCGCCGGAGATGCAGACGTCCGACCTCGCGACGGAGGCCGCCCGCCGGGCGATCGAGGCCGCGCCGGCCGGTCTGCCGCCGGACCTGATCGTCCTCGGCACCGGCAGCCCCGACAGCCCGGCCCCGGCGACCGCGTCGTACGTGCAGGACAACCTGGGCCTGCCCGGCGTGCCCGCGTTCGACGTGAACTCCAGTTGCTCCGGCTTCCTGTCCGCGCTGGCCTCCGCCACCGGGATGTTCAGCGCGGGCATCGTGGCCCGCCCGGTCGTGATCGGCGCCGACACCTTCTCCCGGTGCATCGACCCGGCGGACCGCAAGACGGCGCCGCTCTTCGGCGACGGGGCGGCGGCCGTACAGCTCGGTGAGGTCCCCGACGGCTACGGCATCCTCGCCCTGGACCTGTGGGCCGACGGCTCGAAGGCCGAGTACGCCCACACCCCGGAGCACGGCGGCTACTTCCGGATGAACGGCCGCGGCGTGAAGAACGTCGTCATGGAGATGGGCCCCAAGCTCCTCAACTCGGCGCTGGCCAAGGCCGGGGTGCGGCTGGAGCAGCTCAACCGGATCCTCGTGCACCAGGCCAACCCCAAGCTGGTGACCTGGCTGGGCGAGTCCATGGGCGTGGACTCCGACGTGATGCCGACCTACGGCCGCTTCACGGGCAACACGGCCACCTCCTCGGCCCCGCTGGCGCTCTCGCTGGCGCACGAGGAGCGCCCGTTCCGCGACGGCGACCTGCTCGCCGTGCTGTCCGTGGGCGCCGGGATGAGCGCCGGTGCGGCGGTCGTGCGCTGGTACGAGCCGAAGGACTCCTGACCGAGGGATCCCCCAACTCCGTACGGAGGAGAGTGCTGTGCAGGTCAAAGACACGGTGGCGGTGATAACCGGCGGCACCACGGGCATGGGGCTGGCGACCGCACGGCGGCTGGTGACGGCCGGTGCGCGGGTGGTGGTCATGGGGCGCTCCGAGGCGTCCGGCAAGGCCGCCGCCGACGAGCTGGGCCCGCGGGCCGCGTTCGTCGCGGGCGACGTCAACGACGACGACGCCCTCGTCCGGCTCATGGACACGGCGGCGGAGCTGGGCGAGCTGCGCACCCTGGTCTGCTGCGCCGGCGGCATCTACACCAAGCGCATCATGGGCAGCCGCCTGATGGGCCTGGAGGAGTTCCAGTCGGTCATCCAGACCAACCTGGTCGGCACGTTCAACACCATCCGGCACGCGGTTCCGCGGATGTCCGCCCACCCGCTGGTCGAGGAGGACCGCGGCGTCATCATCACCACCTCCTCGATCGCCGCCTGGGACGGGCAGATCGGGCTCTCCGCGTACGCCGCCTCCAAGGCGGCCGTCGCGGGGATGACGCTGCCGCTGGCCCGGGAGCTGGCCGAGCACGCCATCCGCGTGGTCACCATCGCTCCCGGCCTCTTCGACACGGCGGTGCTCGACGACGTGTCGGAGCGGACCCGGGCGGCGCTGCGCACCCAACTGCCGCACCCCAAGCGGTTCGGCGAGATCGACGAGTTCGCGGCGCTCGCCGAGCACGTCATCGGGAACACGATGATCAACGGCGCGTCCCTCCGCCTGGACGCCGCCCTGCGGATGTAGGCCCTCGCCCCCGCCGCACACGGGGTGGGCCGCGGCCGGGACGGGGAGCGATCCCCGCCCCGGCCGCGGCTTTTGCCGTACGCCCGTAAAGCCCCGAAGCCCCGAAGCCGCCGTGACGTCCCGTGCCCTCCGGTCGCCGCGGGCCGACCACCGCACGCCGCACGCCGGACGCCGCACGCCGGACGCGTCGCGGGCGCCGGCGGAGATCCGCCGGCGCCCGCGGCGCCCATCGGTGTACCGGCCGCCCTCAGGTCCGCCGCGGCTCCCGCCCCGCCGCCGCCTGCGACGGCCCGCGCTCGGGTACGCGCAGGACGAGCTTGCCGCGTACGTCACCGGACTCGACCCTGCGGTGCGACTCGGCGGCCTCGCTCAGGGGCACGGTCTCGGTGCCGGGCGGGCGCAGCGCACCGCGCGCCATCAGCCGGTTGATGGTGGCGGCGGCCTCGGCCAGCTCCCCCGACGTGGCGTTGGAGATGGCGAAGCCGACGATGGAGCGGTCCACCCCGTACAGCGCCCCGGCCGGCAGCGTCGGGCGGGTGTCGTAGCCGGCGAGCAGGACCGCCCGGCCGCGCCGCGCCAGCAGGTCGACGGCGGTGTCCAGGTCGTTGAGGCCGGAGGTGTCGGCGTAGACGTCGGCGCCGGCCGGGCAGGCGGCCCGTAGCGCCTTGACCGCCTCGGGATCGCGGTAGTCGATCACCTCGTCGGCGCCCAGGGCGCGGCAGCGCTCCGCGTCCCGGGCGCCGGCCGTGGTGACGACCCGGGCGCCGGCGTGCGCGGCCATGACGACCATCGCGCTGCCCACGTTCCCGCCGCCGCCGACGACGACGACGGTCTCGCCGACGCGCAGCCGGCCGTGGGTGAAGAGCCCGAGGTACGCCGTGGCCGCCGGGTGCAGCAGCGCCACGGCGTGCACGGGGTCCACCCCGTCGGGCAGCCGGTAGAGCCGGTCGGCGGGCACGACGGCGCGCTCGGAAGCGGCGCCCTGGCGCCCGCCGTGGCCGAGGCTGTTGCACCACACCCACTCGCCGGGCACGAACCCGGTGCCGGCGGGGGTGCCTTCGGCCACCCTGCCGACCAGGTCGCGCCCGACGACGAAGGGGAGGTCCATCGGTACGGGGAAGGCCCCCGAGCGTACGAGGGCATCGACGACGTTGACGGTGGTGACGTGGACGTCGACCAGTACGTCCGCGGCTCCCGGCCGCGGTTCGGGCACCTCACCGAAGCGTATGACGTCCGGGGGGCCGCACTCTTTCAGGTAAGCAGCAAGCATGAGTCCCGATCCTGGTGCTCTGTCAGGGGTTCGTCCGCCGGGCCGGTGCGCGTCTGTCAGGTCCGGGGCAGGGCGGGCGCGGCGGCCCGGCCGAACTCCCGCGGCCCGTGCATCCACGCCACGTGGTCGTGCAGCTCCGTCGGCGACAGCCGCGACAGCGCCGCGTTGCGCTCGGCTGCGGCGTCGCCGGCCGGGTGCCACAGCCGGGTGCTGTCCCGGGCGAGGCGGGTGATCGCGGCCGTACGCTCGCGGCGCTCCTCGTTGTACTTCCGGAGCCGCTCGGCGACGGCGTCGTCGCCGCCGTCGAGCAGGTCGCCGAGGAGCACCGCGTCCTCCAGCGCCTGGCAGGCGCCCTGGGCGGCGTAGTGGAGCATCGGGTGGGCGGCGTCGCCGAGCAGCGCCACCCTGCCGTCGGTCCAGGTGTCCACCGGGTCCCGGTCGATCAGCACCCAGGACTTCCACTCCTCGCCCAGCTCCAGCAGCCGCTGCGCGACGCCGCTGAGCGACGCGAAGGCCGCCAGTACCTCGTCCCTGCGCGCAGGGATGCCGGCGAACGCCTCCGTCGCCCCGTTCTCCACGCTGGGCGCGAGGTTGAGGTAGCGCCCGCCGGCGATCGCGTAGTGCACGAAGTGGCAGCCGGGGCCCGCCCACCAGGTGACGGCGTTCCAGCGCAGCTCCTCGGGGACCCGCTCCATCGGGATGATGGTGCGGTACACGGTGATGCCCGAGACGCGCGGCGCACCGTCGCCGACGAGCTGCTGCCGGATCGCCGAGTGGATGCCGTCGGCGCCGATCACCACTTCGCCGGTGACCCGTTCGCCGGTGTCGAGCAGCACGGTGGCGCCCGCCTCGTCCTGGCGGTAGCCGGTGACGTGGGCGCGGGCGCGCAGCTCGACGGCGTCGGAGTCGCGGCAGGCGGCCAGCAGCAGCCGGTACAGCTCGCCGCGGTGGACGACGACGTACGGGTTGCCGAACCGGCTCCGGTACGCGCCCTTCAGCGGCAGGCTGGTCACGTGCTCGCCGGTGACGCCGTCCATGAACCGCAGTTCGTCGATGTGCACCGCGCCCACGCGCACCCGTTCGCCGAGTCCCAGGCGGTCGAGCGCGTGGATCCCGTTGGGTGCGAGCTGGATGCCGGCGCCCAGTTCGGCGAAGTCGTCGCTGCGCTCCAGTACGACGGCGCGGTGCCCGCGGCCCGCGACGCTGAGGGCCGTGGCCAGACCGCCGATGCCGCCGCCGACGACAACTGTCCTCGCCATGCGACGCCCCCTACTCGGGCGAGCCGGCGGCGGTCAACTGCCGCGCCAGCTCCAGTCGTTTGATCTTCTTCGTCGCGGTCTGCGGCAGGTCCGCCAGCCGGTAGTACACCGGGTCGGCCATCGCCGGCAGTTCGGCCGCGGCGCTCCGCCAGGTCTCCGGGTCCAGCGGCCGGTCGTCCTTGGTGCACACGACGGGGACGGCGGTGCCGTCGGCGCCGGGCACGATGACGACCTCGGCGAGCGCGTCGAGCTTCGCGAACAGGGTGTCCTCGGCGGCCAGGGTGCTGCCGAAGCCGGGGATCACGTCGACCTCGCGGTCGAGCAGGTGCACGCAGCCCCACTTCGTCTTGTAGCCCACGTCGCCCATCCGCCACCAGCCGTCGTCGAGCTGCTGCGCGTAGCGCTCCGGCTCGCCGAGGTAGGTCTTGATCCGCCCGTCGCTGCGGACCTCGATGAACCCGGGGTTCTCGCGCGACGGCGGCCGGCCGTCCCGGCTGACGACGCGGGCGTCGGTCATGCCGGGTACGGGGGTGCCGACGCAGCGGCCGTCGGCGTCGAGGGCCCGCCGCTTGGTGAACGCCCGGATCATCGCCGGGCCGATCTCGCTCTGCCCGTAGATCTGCCCGAACAGCGGCGCCCGCCGCTTCGAGGCGTGCAGCAGCCGGTGCACCGTGCGCGGGTGGATCGCGTCGAAGGTGCTGCTGAAGAGCTTCACGTTGGCCAGCGGCCCGCGCGGGTCGTCGGCCAGCGGCTCCCAGCTCATGTACGAGTTGGGGTGCGCCTCCAGGATGCCGGGGCGCAGCCGCGTGAACAGGTCGGCGGTCGGCTCCGGTTCGCCGTCGCGGAGCACCACCACGGGGAAGCTGTTCAGCAGGGAGATGGCCAGGGCGGTGACCAGCCGTGAGTGGACGAACGAGACGTGGATCGCGATCGTCTCGCGGCGGCGGATGAACGGCAGGATCGACATCCGCTGCGGCCGGTACCGGGCCTGCATGGTGCGGGCGGTGTGCACGGCGAGCTTGGGGACGCCGGTGGTGCCGGAGGTGTGCGTGATGAGCATCGGGTGGTCGGCGGGCATGGCGACCGCCGGCACCCGGGGGCTGCCGGCCAGGTCGGCGAGCTTCACCGCGTCCGGGTGGTGGCCCGTCGTCAGGAGCACGCTCTCGGCGAGCCCGAAGACCTCGTCGGGCAGTTCGTCGTCGAGCTTGGCCTGGTCGGTGAGCAGGTGCGGCCGGTCGGTGCGGCGGACCAGTTCGGTGGTGGTCGCGCCGTCGAGCTTCGGTGAGAGCAGCACCGGTACCGCGCCGATGCGGCTGGCCGCGCAGGCGAGCAGCATGATGTCGAAGCCGTCGGACTTGTAGACCACCACCCGCTCGCCCGGGCGGATGCCGGCGGCCCGCAGCCGGGAGGCGTGGTCCGCCACCAGGTCGGCCACCTCCGCGACGGTGGCCCGCCGCCCGAGGCCGGGTGCGATGTCCAGGTCGTGGTCGAGGATCAGCACGTTCGCCGGATAGCGCGACGCCGCGCGCTCGAAGAGCGTCCCGAGCCGGAGACCGTTGTTCCCTATGCGTTGCAGCAGCATTTCCATCCGCCCTCTCGCGCAAGGCTGCGAATACCTCGGGAACCCGGCGGCGCGGGAGCGCCGCCGAAGCCGTTCTTCAGTTCTTCTCCACGACGTCCTTGATGCGCTGGACCGTGGTCTCCATGTCGCTCTTGAGCTTCACGGCCCAGTCGGCGAAGAACTCCTTCTTCTCCGTCTCCGACATGTCCGCGATAATGCCGCGGATGCCTTCGGTGGGCTTTCCCATCCAGAAGCTGTGCACCAGGACGGCGCCGTCGCCGGCGGGCTTGATCTCGTACGACCAGACGCTCTCCTGGCGCTGCCCGGCGCGGTTGCGCATCGACCAGCCGAACCTGCGCCCCGGCACGGCGGCGACGACCTCGGACTCGGTGGCCCATTCGCCGCGGACGACGGGCGCCCAGGCCACGACGTCCTCACTGCGGTAGTTGCGGCCGCGGAAGACGGCGCCCACGGTCGCGGGCTCGCCGGTGATCCACTCGCCGCCCTGGCACTCGGGGCTCCACGCGCCGCTGCGCGGGAGGTCGCTGACGGTCGCGTACAGCACGTCCGCCGAGGCGGCGACGCGCGTCTCGGCGCGGACTTCGAAGAGGGGGCCTTCCCCCGTCGGGATATCAGTCATAACGAGCAGCTTCGCGAGATGAAGGGAACACGGTCAACGGCCGCCCGCGGGGTCCGTCAAGTCAAGGCGAAAAGCCCGCACATGCGGATTCGGTTTCACGGCCGGCGCCACCGCATATGGCGCAGGAGCAATTCCTCCTGCTCGGTCAGCGCGGCATCGGGAAGAAGCCGCTCGGGGTGTCCAGGCGGCGGCTCGGAAAGGCGCGGCACGCGCAGCGCACGGGAATGACGGGCGCGTTTGCGTACGGTCGGATCCGGCTTTGCCGCCGCGCCGTGACGCCGGCCCGGCTCCGCGGCGGCGTCCCTCATCGCGCCCGTGATGTGGAACGAGCCCAGTGCCACCAGGGCCGCCCACGTCTGCCGCAGCAGCCCGTCCACCAGGACGCGCTTGACCAGTGTGCGGAAGAACACGGCATCACCTCATCTGCCGAGCAGGTCGGTCAGCAGCCGCGAGAGGATCCGCGGGCCGTTGCGGGTCAGGACGGACTCCGCGTGGAACTGGACGGACGCGAAGCGGCGCGCGCGCAGCGCGTGCACCTCGCCGGTCCGCCCGTCGCGGCTGACCTCCACCAGCCCGGCGCGGGGCAGTTCTGCCTTGTCCTCGTGGCACCGGGCGGCGAACGTGTTGTAGAACCCGACGGTCTCCCGCTCGCCGAAGAGGTCGATCTCCCGCTGCGTCCCCTGGTTGGGCACGTCGCGGCGCACCAGGTCCAGGCCCAGCAGGGAGCTGAGGACCTGGTGGCTCAGGCAGACGGCCAGGAACGGGCGGCCCCCGTCGAGCAGGGCGTCGATGGCCGCGCGCAGGAAGGCGATCTTCGGGTGCCGGCCGTCCCGCGGGTCGCCGGGGCCGGGGCCCATGACGACGAGGTCGTGGTCGGCGAACGAGTGGTCCTCGTCGTAGCGCGTCACCCGCACCGACAGCCCGAGGGAGCGGAGTTGCTCGTCGAGCATCGAGGTGAAGGTGTCCTCGGCGTCCACGACGCCCACCTTCAGCCCGGCGAGCGCCGGCGCGAGCGGCGCGGCGCCTGCTGCGCCACGGATCGTGCCGCCGTCCGCGGCGCCGGCCGCGGCCCCGCCGGCGGCCCCGTCGGCGAGCCAGAAGCCGGCGATGGTCGTGTTCCGCCCGGCCAGGGCCTCGCGCACGCTGGGGTGGTCGGCGAGCGACGGCGGCCGGCCGCCCTCCAGCGCGGCCAGCAGGCCGCCCGCCTTGGCCTTGGTCTCCGCCACCTCCGAGAGGGGGTCGGAGTGCCGGACCAGGGTGGCGCCGACGCCGATGTCGACGCGCCCCTCGGCGTCGATGTCCGCCGTGCGGATGAGGATGGAGGAGTCCATGGTGCGGGTGCCCCGCGCGTCGCGGCCGATGAGGGCGACGACGCCGCTGTAGTAGCCGCGCCCGGCGGGCTCGTACTTCTCGATCACCCGGCAGGCGCTCTCCAGCGGGCTGCCGGTGACGGTGGGGGCGAACAGCGTCTCGTGGAGGATCTCGCGGGGGTCGCGGCCGGTGCGTCCCTCGATGAGGTACTCGGTGTGCGCGAGCCGCGCCATCTCCTTCAGGTACGGGCCCACGGCCCGCGAACCGCCGTCGCAGATGCGCGACATCATCTTCAGTTCCTCGTCGAGGACCATGTACAGCTCGTCGGTCTCCTTGCGGTCCGCGAGGAACTCCAGCACCTCCCCGAGCGCAGGGCCGGAGGGCGGGTAGCGGTACGTGCCGCTGATCGGGTTCATCACGGCGACGCCGTCTTCGAGGCTGACGTGCCGCTCGGGCGAGGCGCCGACGAACGTGCGGGTGCCGGTGTGCACGAGGTAGACCCAGTACGCGCCGGTCTCCTTGCCCACCAGGCTGCGGAAGAAGGACAGCGCGCAGCGCGTCGAGTAGTCCCGGATCCGGGCCTGGTAGGAGCGTTTGACGACGAAGTTCGCGCCCTCCCCCATGCCGATCTCGTCCGCGACGACGTCCCGCACGGTGGCGGCGTACGCCTCGTCGTCCGGCGTGAAGTGCCCGCCGGTCAGGTCGGTCGGCACGTCGGGCAGCCGGCGCAGCGCCTCGGCCAGGGGCATCGTGTCCTGGCGGGTCACGGTCATCGTCAGCAGCGGCTCGCCGTCGTCCACGCAGGCGTACCCCCGCTCGGCGATCTGCCGGTACGGCACGAGCACCAGGGCGTCGTGCCGTGCGCCGCCGGGGTAGGGGGCCGCGGGCGGCAGCGGGACGCCGGCGAGGGTGCCGGCGGCGGACATCTGCCCGACGAGGACGTCCAGTTGCTCCGGGCCGCCCGACTCGGGCCGGTACAGCAGGGCGAACGGCGGCGGCTGCGCCGCCAGTACGGGCCCGAGCGGGTCGGGGGTCACGAGACGACCTCCTTGACCGTGGTCACGACGGCGCAGCACCGCGCCGCGTACTCCAGCGCCTGCCGGTGGCGGTCGGCGCTGAAGTCGGCGACGGCGTCGGCGACGAGGAACGTCTCGATGTCGTTGCTGAACGCCTCCACCGCGGTCATCAGCACCCCGATGTGCGCGTACACGCCGCAGACGACGAGCTGGTCGCGCCCCTGCGCCC
Organism: Streptomyces sp. 184; assembly: GCF_045781775.1. NCBI lineage: Bacteria > Bacillati > Actinomycetota > Actinomycetes > Kitasatosporales > Streptomycetaceae > Streptomyces > Streptomyces sp. 184. Next base: position 6,312,140 of record NZ_CP123230.1, read on the forward strand.
GCATCCGCGCGAGCAGGTCGGAGGCGAAGAAGGCGCTGTAGCGCCACTTGGTGAACACCCAGTCGCCGTCCGCGGGCGCCAGCCACGGCACGATCTCGCGGTGCTCCGGGGAGCTGTCCATGCCGGGGCCCCAGAACTCCTTGAGCAGCCCGCGCTGCCCCGCGCTCATGCCGCCGGGCTGGGCGGTGTACGCCACCGGGGCGCCCCGGGTGGTGAAGTGCCCGCGTAACCGGGCGGCGTTGGCGAGCAGTTCCTCCCGCGGCGAGTCCGGCAGCGCTCTGAGGAAGAAGCGCTGCATGTCGTGGATGAGCAGCACCGCGCGATCGGGCTGCACGGTCCACGAGGCGATGTTCTCGGGCAGGTCGTATGCGCTCGGCATCGCATACGGTTCCGTGGTGGGAATGCCGGCCATGGTGCTCCCGTGGTTGTCGACCGGCCCGCGGGGGGCCGTCGGTTGCTGGTGACGTGCTGTCGGCTCCCGCCCGGTGCGGGTGGCCGCGTGGAGCCCCCGGCCCCGTGTGCTGCGCGCGCCGGCGCGTCCCGGCTACACGCCGAGGGTGGCGCCGCCGTCGACGGTGAGGCTGTGCATGGTGATGTGCCCCGCACCGTCGGAGAGCAGGAACGCGACGGCGTCGGCGACGTCGGACGGCTGGGCGAGCTTGCCGAGCGGGATGCCGACCTTGTAGTCCTCCGGGTGGCCGGCGACCAGGCCGTGGCGGTCGACCTCCCCGCCGCCCATGGAGCTGAGCATCGGGGTGTCGGTCGAGCCGGGCGCCACCACGTTGCAGCGGATGCCGTACCGGGCGACCTCCAGCCCCAGGCACCGCGTGAACATCGTGGCCGCGGCCTTGGATGCGGAGTAGGCGGCCATCGCGGTACGGGCCGTGCCCGCGGCGTTCGAGGCCACGGTGACGATCGCGCCGCGGCGGCGCGGCACCATGCGGACGACGGCGGCGCGCGACATCAGAAAGACACCGGTGGTGTTCACCGAGAAGGTGGTGTACCAGTCCTGGTCGGTGAGTTCGCAGACCGCGCCGAGGCGCAGCACGCCGGCGGTGTTCACCAGGAAGTCCAGGGGGCCCAGGCGGTCCTCCACCGCGCCGACGACGTCCTCGACGTCCGCCGGGTCGGTGACGTCGGCGGGGAACGCCTCGGCGGCCATGCCGTCCGCGGCGAGCTTCTCCACCGTCTGGGACAGGCGGCGGGCGTCGAGGTCCACGGCGGCGACGCGTACGCCGCGTTCACCCAGTGCCGCGGCCACCGCGGCACCTATTCCCCCGGCCGCTCCAGTGACCAATGCGACTTTTTCCTCCATGTGCCGGTCCTCCTTCCGCGAGAGCGCGGCAAGCGTGATCCTGTGGCGCCGGGCGGTTGCTGGGCAACGCGCCCCGGCGTACTTCGTCAGGTGTTGGCGGCCGTGTTCAGGACGGCGTGGCCAGTGCCATTTCACGGTTTCCGGATATCAGCAGGGAAACGGCGTGGGCGACCGACGCAAGGGTCATGTGCCGGTGCCAGCCGCAGAATGAACGGCCGACATAGTCTTCTATGCCGACGCTTTTCGCGGTGCTCGCGTAGTCGTGGTCGACCCGCTTCAGCAGCGTGCACAGCCTCAGCAGCGGGGCGGGCTGCGCCGCCGGCAGGTCGGTGAGCCAGAGCTGCGGCGTCTCGCGCTTGCCGCGCTGTGTCAGGCCCATCAGCGTCAGGCTGCCCCCGCCGCGCGGCAGGGCCGTCCCGGTGGCGCGGTCGACCAGTCCGACGGTGACGCCGGCGAGTTGGCCCATGCGCACGCCCCCCGCCATGTGGTCCCACCAGCGCACGGGCCGGCGCGCGCCCCGGGAGGCGCGCATCAGCTCGCCCGCCGGGATCCGCGAGGACACCCGGTGCCCGGTGAGCGCGCGGTCGGCGACCATCAGCGGCACCGACTCGTCCACGCGGGCCATGACGGGGATGCCGGCCCGGCCGAGCCCGCCGACGATCGTGCCCACGTTCAGCCCGCGGGCGTCCAGCACCACGGGGCGTACCGGCAGGTCCCAGTCGTGTACGAGGCCGAGGCAGAGCCGGGTGATCTGGTCCGCGTAGCTCTCCAGGACGGCGTCGTCGGGTATCGCCGCGCGCCGTCGCCTCACGGGGTCGTCGAGCCAGCCCTGCGGCAGGTGCAGCTCCCAGTCGACGGGGGTGCTGCGCTCCCCGGAGGCGGCCCACACGCCCACGGCCTGCTGGGCGTTGAGCACCCGGCCGACCGCCGGGACGAACCGGCGGGCGACGCCGACGGAGTGCTCGCCGACCTTCTGCACGAGCGCCCTGCGCACCACCCAGGCGTCGACGGGAAAGCGCGGCAGGAGGTAGTGGGCGAGCGCCTGGCGCACCGGCCGCCACGCCCAGGTGGACTGGTTGATGAAGTGGTGCAGGCTCTGGTCCGCGGCCCGGCCGCCGATCCGGCTGGCCATGTTCCGCGCCGATTTCCGTCCCGGGGTGTGCAGCAGGCCCGTGACGTATTCGATGCCTTTGCGGCGCTGATCCGCCCGTGGTAACGAGGCGAACAGCGACCCCAGCAGATCTGCCGGGAGTTCACTCGCGTATATTGCATCGCCGATGAATTTGCTCGGGTAGGTGACATTCCCCCGCATTCGCACTGGAGACAACCCCTCTTCACCTGTCAGCCGACTCAAGGATCTCGACCACGGCGCACGCCGCTTCCATTCCGGGAACGCAGCTCAGCAGCAGCACGCGGTCCCCGGTTGTGACGTCGCCGCTTTCCCATACGTGCGCCAGGCCGCGTATCTGGTCGAGCGGCCCCGCGTGCCCGACGCGCTTGGTGAACTCCCAGGTGCTGCGCTCCTCCTCGATGCCCAGCGGGCCGAGGACCACCTCGCGCAGCCCCTGCCGGGTGAACCCGTCGTGCACGACCCGGGCGATGTCGTCCATGACGACCCCGGCGCTCTTCAGCGCCCGCTCCGCGGCCTCTTCGAGCACCGCGCCCGGTTCCGCCGGCCGGCTGCCGTCGCCGTTCCACGACTTCTTGGCGAAGTACTCCATCCGCTCCCGGAAGCCGAGCGCGCCGCGCCGCCGCGGCGCCGGCTCGGTGCCGGTGGCGAACTCGACGGCCAGCACCCGGGCGAACCCGCGCCGGCGCGAGAGCACCAGGGCGCCGCCGCCGTCGGCCAGGACGAACTGCTCGCACGCGCGCCAGCGGTGCACCGACGGTGCGCCGAAGTTGTCGGCGCAGGTGAGCAGCGCGGCCGGCTGCTCCGGCCCGGCCAGCAGGTGGCTCATGGCCAGGCGCAGTCCGGAGAAGAAGCCCACGCACCCGTTGCGGACCTCGACGGAGATCATCCGGCGCGGCTCGACGGCGTGGCGGTTGATGTAGTGCTGCGCGGACCAGCGACCCGGGCCCGGCGAGTGGATGTGGGCGTGGAAGGCGGCGCCGATGTCGGCCGCGGAGTGCCCGGACCGGCCCAGCGCCGCTCTGGCGGCTTCGACGGCGAGGTCGGGCGCCGGGGCGGAGCCGGCGACGGTGACGGCCTCCAGGCCGCCGCGCTCCCGCTCGTCCGCGTCGTACCAGCCCTGACGTACCGCCTCTGCGGTCGCCACGCTCTCGGTGGCGGCCGTTCCTATTCCAGCGATGAAGACGTCGTTCCCCTGCATGCGACCCAGCCCTCGACGAGTTTGCGGACATGCCCGGTTGACAACCGAAATGATGGGAAGTGTATGGATACGCTCGATTTGCGAACTCTATGCCGCGGCGGCGGTGTTCAGCCAGGCTCAGCCGGCGTCGGGTCGCACGCGGTGCTCCAGCTCCTCGGCCAGCACCGCCCAGGCGGCGGCGCAGCTCCGGGCGAGGTCGGCGACCACGGGCGCCCAGTGGTTGGGCAGGCTGGAGCCGACGTTGCGCATCGCCTCCGGGGCGACCGCGTGCCGCTGGAGCCAGCGGATCGCCTGGCGGCCGGAGTCGCTGAAGCGGACCGACGGGTCGTTGCTCAGCTTCTCCAGCACGGCGCCCCGGTCCACGCCGGCCGCCCGCGCCGGGACCCGCGCCCCCGGGTCCCCGTCCGCCCGGGCGGGGTCGTCCCCGCCGCAGCGCTCGGCCGTGGCCTGTGCGCCCGGTTCTCTGTACCTGGCCGGCACCGGGTCCTCGCCCCGGCCCGTCCGCTGCACCACGTCACGGACCGTGGACGGGGATAACCCCGTCGCCCGCGCGACCGAGCGAAGCCCCGCGGCCGGGTCGGCCCGCATCAGGGCGGCGGCCTCCCGGCGCTTGGCCGCGGTGTTCACGGAGTGCATCCGGCCGTCCTTGCCGAGCCGGGTGTCCAGGTGGGGAATCTCCCCAGTCGTACGGGCCCGGATGGCGCCGACGGTCTTGTGCGAGATCCCCGCCGCCGCGGCGATGGCCCGGTCGGACCACTCCGGGTGGATGCCGACGATGTGCCGGGCCGCGGCCTTCCGGTCCGCCAGCGTGAGCGGAAGGCCGTGGGTGACGTTGGCGTGCACCGCGATCAGGTATGCGGTGTCGTCGTCACAGTCGATCAGCCGGGCCTCGATCACCTCCCAGCCCTTGGACTGGGCGGCCCGGACCCGGTGGATCCCGTCGATGACCCGCATCGTGCGCCGGTGGACCGTGATCGGCGGCAACCGGTCCACCGCCTCGGCGAGTACCCGGATGTGCTCGGCGTTTTCCTCGGACTGCCGCGGCGTATTCCCGAGGATCAGCGAGTCGATGGGCATAATCACGGTCGGGTGATTTTCGAGATGCACCGCCAGGGATGCCGCACTGCCCGTTACAGGTTCGAGTTCTTCGAGTTCGGACCGCGTTTGCCTGCTGCGCACTTCCCGTAACCGACCGGCTTGTCCGACGACACTTTCGGTCATACGAACCGCTCCCCACATGGGATCTTCAGTACGCTCCTCAACTGTCCGCTCTGCCCACACTTATCGAGCCGTCCGATCGACCCGGCAAACAGTTCCTGATCAGGGTATGCGGACGGCATCCCTTGATCACAATGTGGCCTGGTTAACAGGTTCCTGTCAGCGCTTGCACCCGTTATCCGCGCCCCATCTCGCCTTCACTTGCACACCACCGACTCCCGGTTAAAGTGAGGGGAATCCAGCACTCCGGCCTCTGACTCACGGTGGGGGAACCCCGTCTCATGGACCATCAGGACACCTCTTTAGCCGAAACGTCGGTGCCCGGCGGCGCACAGAGCGCCTACCGGGCCCACCTCGACGTGTGGAGCCGCCTTGCCGCGGCCCAGCAACCGTCGTGGGAATACGCCCCGGAACTCGGCCAGGCACGCGCCGAACTCGGCGTCAAGCCCGCCCTCGTCGAGGAGCCGGACGTGCTCGCGCTGCGCGGCCTGCTGGCCCGTGTGGAGGCGGGGGACGCCCACCTCCTGCACGTGGGCGAATGCGCAGAGCTGTTCGAAATGGCCGAGCCGGTGTACGTCGGCGAGCGGCTGCGGCTCTATCAGCGCATGGCGGACCGGCTCGCCGAACGCACCGGAAAGGAAGCCGTCCTGCTCGCCCGTATGGCCGGCCAGCACGCCAAACCGCGCAGCAGCCCCACCGAAGTGCTGCCCAGCGGCGAAGAGCTGGCCATTTACCGCGGCGACGCGGTAAACCGGCGCACGCCGGAAGCCGACGCCAGAAAGCCCGATCCCTGGCGTCTGCTGGAGAGTTATCACGCCTCGGCGGAAACCCTGGAACTCATCCGCAGGGAACCGCAGGGAAATCACCGGGTATTCGTTTCCCACGAAGCGCTCCTCCGTGATTACGAGGAGCCGATGACCCGGGGCCGCGACACGCTTTACGCCACCACCGGACACCTGGTGTGGATCGGGGAACGCACTCGCCGACTGTGGAACTGGCATATCCAGTGGGCGCGTTCCCTCGCGAATCCGGTGGGTGTGAAGTTCGGCCCCTCCGCGACCCCGTACGACATATTCGACGTCGTCCGCACCCTCAATCCGGAGAGCGAGTCGGGGCGGCTCAGCGTCATTCTCCGCATGGGTGCGGAGGGCGCGGCCGACCGTATCGCCCCGGCCATCAAGGCGGTGACGGAGGCCAGTTCACCGGTGCTCTGGCAGTGCGATCCGATGCACGGCAACACGCGGAAACTCGGCGACTCCAAGTTCCGGCTGCTGCCCGATCTGCGCAGCGAGGTCACGACGTTCGTCCGCAGCCTGCGGCGGGCCGGGCACCACCCGGGCGGGCTGCACCTCGAAGTCACCCCGTACGACGTGTTCGAATGCCACGAGAGCGTCGCCACCGCCGCCGACGGCCACCCCGCGCCGCCGTGCGACCCCCGGCTCAACGCCGAGCAGGCGATGGAGATGGTGGACCACTTCGCGGCCGAGGTCGCGAGCTGACGGAGCCGACGGCGTGCGGCCGCCCGCCACAGGCCCCGGCGGGCTGCCGCACGCGCCGGGCGCGAGCTGCGCGGTCGCGCCCGGGCACGCTCCCCCGCGTACGCGCCGCGGGCCCGCGACCGCCGGTCTCCGGCGCTCGCGGGCCCGCCGCCTTCGCACGCGCTACGGGACCAGGTCCCCCAGCGGCACCGCCGGGTCGCCCAGGCGCTCCGCGTCGACCCGCGCGCCGGAGCGGACGAGGTTCTGGATGCCCTCGGTGACGTCCCACACGTTCATGTTCATCCCCGCGAGCACCCGGCCGTCCTTCAGCCAGAAGGCGATGAACTCCCGCCGCCCGACGTCCCCGCGGCACACCACCTGGTCGTACGACCCGGGCGGCGCGAACCCCGAGTACTCCAGGCCCATGTCGTACTGGTCGGAGAAGAAGTAGGGCACGCGGTCGTACGTCACGTCCTGCCCGAGCATGGCGCGGGCCGCGGCCGGGCCGCCGTTGAGGGCGTTCGCCCAGTGCTCCACCCGCAGCCGGCCGCCGCCGGCGGCGTGGGAGGCGTGGGAGGCGGCGGGGTGCACGAAGGCGGCGACGTCGCCGACGGCGTAGACGTCCGGGTCCGAGGTGCGCAGCGAGGCGTCGGTGGCGATGCCGCCGCCCTCCGCGCGCGGCACCACGTCGAGCCCGGCGGCCTCGGCGAGCGCGGTGCGCGGGGCGGCGCCGATGGCGGCCAGCACGTCGTGCGCCGGGTGCTCCTCGCCGTCGTCGGTGAGCGCGGCCAGCACCATGCCGTCCCTGCCGGTGATCGCCGTCAGCCGGGCGCCGAAGTGGAACTTCACGCCGTGCTCGCCGTGCAGGTCGGCGAAGACCTGGCCGATCTCCGGGCCGAGCACCCCGTGCAGCGGCGTGGGCTCCGGCTCGACGACGGTGACCTCCGCCCCGTACGAGCGCGCCGCCGCGGCCACCTCCAGGCCGATCCAGCCGGCGCCGGCGATGACGAGCTGGCCGTTGTCGCGGCCGAGGGCGGCGAGGACGCCGCGCAGCAGCTCGGCGTGGGCGAGGCGGCGCAGGTGGTGGACGCCGGCGAGGTCGGTGCCGGGGATGTCGAGGCGGCGCGGCTCGGCGCCGGTGGCCAGGAGCAGCTTGTCGTAGTGCACCCGCGTGCCGTCGCCGAGGGTCACGGTCTTCGCGGCGCGGTCCAGCGCGGTGACGGTCTGCCCGAGGTGCAGCTCGACCTCCGCCTCCGCGTACCAGCCGGGCGGCTGCGCGAAGACGCTGTCGCGCTCTTCCTTGCCGAGGAGGTAGCCCTTGGACAGCGGCGGTCGCTCGTACGGGTGGTCGCGCTCGTCGCCGATGAGGATGACCCGGCCGGTGAACCCTTCCGATCGCAGCGTCTCTGCTGCTTTCGCACCGGCCAGTCCTCCTCCGACGATGACGAACGTCTGATGTGCGTCGACCACTTCACGCCTCCTAGCTCCCAGGCCCCGACCATCCATTTTGCCGTGTCCTCGGCCGCGTTGCCGCACCGCGAGCCTCCCGCACACAGGCGTGGGGGCAAAAGGGGGAGGCGCGCCAGGGCTGCGCGAACGGGCCGGGCGGCGGGCGGTGCGTACGCGGTGCCCGGCGGCGCGGGCACGGCGGCGGTACCGGGGCGGGTGGTGGGAAACGGGCTGGTGGGGGCGGTGGAGGGCGGGTACGGGGGCGGGATGGCACCCGGGTACGCGGCCGGGGGCGCTCCCGGGTCCGCACCCGCCCCCGCGCCCGCCTGCGCGCCCGTGGCCGGAACTCGCCCTCCGCTCCCGGCGGCGGTCGTGGCACGGCGCCACGGCCTGTCACTCCGTACGGTGTACGGCGTGCGCCTTCGCGGGCCGCCGCCCGCCGTCCCCGTACGGCGCCCGCCCTACCCCGTCAGCCGCTCGTGCAGCCGCCGCGCCGCCGCGTCCGTCAGCGCCGCGATCTGGTCCACCACCGCCCGCAGCCGCCCCGCGTCGTCCTCCGCCGCCCCGTACAGCGCCCGGAACTGCGGGTCGAGGCCCGTCGGCGCCCCCGCCGTCAGCGCCTCGGCCAGCTCCTGAAGCACCACCCGCTGGTCCGCCCGCAGCCGCGCCTGGTCCGGCCGCTGCATCACGAACCGGTCCGCGACGGCCTTGAGCACCGCGCACTCCAGCCGCGCCGGGCGCGGCACGATCAGCTCGGCGCCGTAGCGGGACAGCGGGCCCCTGCCGTACGCGGCGCGCGTGGCGCCCTCGGCGGCGAGGCAGAAGCGGCCGATGAGCTGGCTGGTGGCGTCCTTGAGGCGGGCCTGCGCGGCGGCGGTGCCGTCGTAGCCGTGCGGCCACCACTTCTGGGCGAGCAGCCGGTCGAGCGCGTCGGCGAGTTCGTCGGCGGCCGTGCCCGGGGCGTAGCGGTCGGCGGCGACGGCGAGGACGTCGGCGCGCTCCGGCCCGGCGAGCAGCATCGCGGGGTCGAAGTGGCCGGCGTGCAGGCCGTCCTCGACGTCGTGCACGGAGTACGCCACGTCGTCGGACCAGTCCATGACCTGCGCCTCGAAGCAGGTGCGCGGCGTGGGCCCGCCGGGCGTGCCCGCGCGCAGCCACTCGAAGACCGGCACGTCGTCGGGGTAGACGCCGAACTTGACCGCGTCCGGGCCCGCCGGGTGGCCGCCGCGCTGCCAGGGGTATTTGGTGGCTGCGTCCAGGGCCGCCCGGGTGAGGTTGAGCCCGACGGGCCGGCCGCCGTCGGTGAAGCGCTTGGGCTCCAGCCGGGTGAGCAGGCGCAGCGACTGCGCGTTGCCCTCGAAGCCGCCGCAGGGCGCGGCCAGCTCGTCGAGCACCTGCTCGCCGTTGTGCCCGAACGGCGGGTGCCCCAGGTCGTGCGCGAGGCACGCGGTCTCCACGAGGTCGGGGTCGCAGCCGAGGGCGGCGCCCAGCTCGCGGCCGACCTGGGCGCACTCCAGCGAGTGCGTGAGCCGGGTGCGGGGCGTGGCGTCGGCGAACGTCAGGGCCTGGCCGACCTCGCCGCCGTCGCTGATGCCGGGCGTGACGACCTGGGTCTTGCCCGCGAGCCGGCGCAGCGCGGCGGAGTGCAGCACGCGGGCGCGGTCGCGCTGGAAGGCGGTGCGGCCGGGGCGCTTGTCGGGCTCGGGGGCCCAGCGTTCCAGGTCGGCGTCGGTGTACCCCATGGGGCGAACGGTAGTACGGGCGGGTCGCGGCGGTCCGCGGCGGTACGGGCCGGGTGCCCGCCCCGTCCGGGCCGGCCCTCCGCTTCGTGCCGCGTGCGGCCTCCGGTGCACGCCCGGTCGCGCCTCCCGTACCGGCCGGGCCGTGCCTCCGGTTCACCGCGCGCCGGGCCTCCGGTTCGTACCCTGCGCCGCTTCCCGCGCTACGCCCCCACCCGACGCGCTCTCGCGACGCCTCCGCTACGCCGCCACCTCCGCGACCCGCGTCGCGTACGCCGCGACCGCCACCTCCTCGTCGTCCAGGCACCGCCCGGTCGCCAGGTCGAAGCGCTGCTTCAGCAGCGGCGAGGCCACGAACGGCCGCCCGCCCGCGGACCCCAGCAGACCCCGCGACAGCACGTACGCGCCGGTGAACGGGTCGCGGTTGCCGATCGCGTAGGTGTCGCCGGTACGGCCGAGGAAGACCGCGGCCTGGGTGCCGTCCGGCAGCAGCGCCGCCACCCCGCGGCCGTGGGTGAGCAGGCCGAGGTCGCACACCGGGTACCAGCCGGCCGCGGTGCGGATCTCGACGCGCTGCACGGTCCGGGCCGGTGCGTAGGCCGTCGTCGTCATGCGGATGCTCCTTCCAGCGTCCCGCGCACCGGGATGGCGGGTCCTGACAGCAGGGTGAGGTCGGGCTTGACCTGGTCGCGCTCGGGGACGAACCGCACGGTGGGGTCCGGCACGCCCGGCGCGTTGACGAACGAGACGAAGCGGGCCAGCCGCTCGGGGTCGGCCAGGGTGGCGGCCCACTCGTCGCGGTAGTGCGCGACGTGCGCGGCCATCAGCTCCTCCAGCTCGGCCGCGATGCCGAGCGAGTCGTCGACGACGACGTCCCGCAGGTGGCCGAGGCCGCCCTCCAGCCGCTCCAGCCACACCGAGGTGCGCTCCAGCCGGTCGGCGGTGCGGATGTAGAACATCAGGAACCGGTCGATGAGCCTTATCAGCTCCTCGTCGGTCAGGTCCTGGGCGAGCAGGTCGGCGTGGCGCGGGGTGGCGCCGCCGTTGCCGCAGACGTAGAGGTTCCAGCCGCCGGCGGTGGCGATGACGCCGAAGTCCTTGCTCTGCGCCTCGGCGCACTCCCGCGAGCAGCCGGAGACGGCGGCCTTCAGCTTGTGCGGCGAGCGCAGCCCGCGGTAGCGCAGCTCCAGGTCGATGGCCATGCGGACGCTGTCCTGGACGCCGTAGCGGCACCAGGTCGACCCGACGCAGGACTTCACGGTGCGCAGCGCCTTGCCGTAGGCGTGCCCGGACTCGAACCCGGCGTCGACCAGGCGGGCCCAGATGACCGGGAGCTGGTCGACGCGGGCGCCGAAGAGGTCGATGCGCTGGCCGCCGGTGATCTTCGTGTAGAGCCCGAAGTCGCGCGCCACCTCGCCGAGCACGATGAGCTTCTCGGGGGTGATCTCGCCGCCGGGCACGCGCGGGACGACGGAGTACGAGCCGTTGCGCTGGAGGTTGGCGAGGAAGTGGTCGTTGGTGTCCTGGAGGGCGCCCTGTTCGCCGTCGAGGACGTAGCCGTCGGCGCCGATGGCGGGCGCGAGGGAGGCGAAGATCGAGGCGACGGCCGGCTTGCAGACCTCGCAGCCGTCGCCGCTGCGGGCCTCCTCGCGGCCGTGCTCGTCCAGGAGGCGGACGTAGGAGCTGATGCGCTTGACGCGGACGATCTCGTACAGCTCGGTCCTGGTGTGGGCGAAGCAGCGGCACAGGCCCTTGTCGACGGCGACGCCGCGCGCCTCCAGCTCGTCGTTGACCAGCGCGGTGAGGACCTTCTCGCACGAGCCGCAGCCGGAGCCGGCGCGGGTGCACTTCTCCACCTCGCGCACGGTGGTGCAGTCGTGGTCGGTGACGGCACCGCGGATGGCGGCCTTGGTGACGTTGTGGCAGTTGCAGACGACGGCGTCGTCGGGGAGCGCGGAGGGCCCGAGCGCGGCGGGGGCGCCGGCGCCCGGGGGCAGCACCAACTGCTCGGGCGGGACGGGCGGGACGCTGCCGGTGAGCGGGCGGAGCATGCCGTACGCGTCGGTGTCGCCGACGAGGACGCCGCCGAGGAGGGTGCCGTCGCGGTCGACGACGAGCTTCTTGTACAGCCCGGCGCGGGAGTCGGAGTAGACGACGTCGAGGCAGCCGTCGGCGGCGCCGAGGGCGTCGCCGAAGGAGGCGACGCCGACGCCGAGGAGCTTGAGCTTGGTGGAGGTGTCGGCGCCGGTGAAGGTCTTGCCGGGGGCCGCGGCGGCGTCTGCCCTGTCCGCGGTGCCGCCGGCCGCGGGCGCGGCGGCCGGCCGGTCGGCCGCGATCGCGGCGGCGGCGGTCTCCGCCATCTCGTAGCCGGGGGCCACCAGCCCGTAGACCCGGCCGTCGGCGGCCTGCGCGCACTCGCCGATGGCGAAGACCGCGGGGTCGGAGGTGCGGCACCGCTCGTCCACGGTGACGCCGCCGCGCTCGCCGACGTCCAGGCCGGCCTCGCGGGCGAGACCGTCCCGGGGGCGGACTCCGGCGGAGAAGACGACGAGGTCCGCATCGACGGCCGAGCCGTCCGACAGCTCCATCGCCGTCACCGCGCCCGCGGCGTCGGTGCGGATCTCCTTCCCGCCGACGCCGGTGTGCACGTCGAGCCCCAGGTCGCCGATGGTGCGGCGGAGCGCCGCGCCGCCGCCCTCGTCGACCTGGACGGGCATGAGCCGGGGCGCGAACTCCACGATGTGCGTGCGCAGCCCCAGCCCCCGCAGCGCGCCCGCCGCCTCCAGCCCGAGCAGCCCGCCGCCGACGACGACGCCGGTGCTCGCCCCCTGCGCGTACGCCTCGATGGCCAGGACGTCCTCGACCGTGCGGTAGACGAAGCAGCCGCGGGCGTCCTTGCCGGGGACCGGCGGGACGAAGGGGTACGAGCCGGTGGCGAGCACCAGCACGTCGTAGCGGACGGTGCGGCCGGCGGCGGAGGTGACGGTGCGCGCCTCGCGGTCGACGGCGACGGCGGGGTCGCCGACGTGCAGCTCGACGCCGTGCTCGGCCATGAAGCCGGCCGGGGTGACGGAGAGCCCGTCGGGGGTGGTGCCGGAGAAGTAGGAGGTGAGGTGCATGCGGTCGTAGGCGGGGCGGGGCTCTTCGCAGAACACGACGATGCGGGCGGTGTCGGTGACGCGGTGCTCGGCGAGCGCTTCGAGGAAGCGCTGGCCGACCATGCCGTGCCCGACGAGCACGATCGTGCGGGGGGCCTGCGGCGGCTGCGGGGTCGGCGGCGTGCGGGTGGTCGTCGACATCGTCAGGAGCCTCCGAAGTGGTCGGTGAGCAGGTGGTGCAGGGGGGCGCCGGCGGGCAGCGGCTCGTCGCCCTCCCAGGCGCGGGCCAGGCTGCCGACCGCGCCGAGGTCGCCGAGGAGGATGCCGCCGACGAGGCGGTCGGCCCGGACGACGACCTTGCGGTAGACGCGGCGGGTGGCGTCGGCGAGGTGCACGACGTCGTCGCCGGGCGCGGGCTCGGTCTCGCCGAAGGCGGCGAGGTCGAGAGGGCGGTCGGCGGCGGCCAGGGTCAGGCGCGTCAGCGCGCGGGTGCCGGCGTAGCGGGGCGCCGGGCCGTCCTGGGAGCGGGGGGCGGTGAGGACACGGGCCAGCAGGTCGGCCTGTTCGAGTGCGGGGGTGGCCAGCCCGTAGACGATGCCGGCGTGCTGGGCGCAGTCGCCGATGGCGTGCACGGCGGGGTCGGCGGTGCGCAGTTCGTCGTCCACGACGATGCCCTCGGCGACGTCGAGCCCGGCGGCCCGGGCGAGCCCGACCCGGGGCCGCACGCCGCAGGCGAGGACGACGGCCCGGGCGTCGAGCACGTACCCGTCGGCGAGTTCGACGCCGGTGACGGTGCGGGTGGCGGCGCGGGCGGCGGGGTCCGGGGCGGAGCGCACGCCCCGTACCCGGCACTCCGTGTGCACCTCCACCCCCAGGTCCTCCAGGTGCGCCCGCAGCAGCCGGGCCGCGGCCGGGTCGAGGTGCCGCTCCATCAGCCGCTCCCCCTGCTGCGCCAGCACCACCCGCGCACCGCGGCGCGCCAGCGCCCGCGCCGCCGACACCCCGAGCAGCCCGCCGCCCACCACGACCGCCGGCGCACCGGGCGTCGCCGCCCGGGCCAGCGCGAGGCAGTCGTCCATCGTCCGGAAGGCGTGCACCCCGTCCGGCAGCGCGACGCCGGCACCGTCGGCGTGGTCGCCGTCGGCGTCGAACAGCCCGCGCAGCGGCGGCAGCACCGGCCAGGAGCCGGTGGCCAGGACCAGCACGTCGTACGGCAACTCCTGCCCGTCGTCGCACCACACCCGGCGCGCGGCGCGGTCGAGGCGCACCGCGCGCACGCCGCGCAGCGTGCGGACGGCGGGGGCCGCCGGCAGGCCGGGGAGGCCGATGACGCCCGGGGCGTAGTGCCCGGCGAGGACTTCGGCGAGCAGCACCCTGTTGTACGCGGCGTGCGGCTCCTCGCCGACGAGGGTGACCCGCGCCCCGGCGGTGGCAAGCTGCCGGGCGAGCCGGGTGCCGGCCATGCCGCCGCCGACGATCACGACGCGGCGCCCCTCGGCGGGGGCCGGTGCGGCTGCGGGTACGGGCACGGGCGGGGTCATGCGTCCACCCTGCGGCGGTGCCGTTACCCCGCCGCATCCCTCCGGTTTCCGCCGCGCAACGCTGCCCTCAGCGCGGCCGGGGACGGGCTGTGAGCACCCGGGGGCGCCGCGCGGCCACCACGCCCGAACCCGCCACGCGCTGAACGCCCCGCGCGCAACCGCACGCACACAGCCCCGCCACCGCGCACGGAACGCCGTGCCGGAACCGCCACGCACACAGCCACGCAACCGCCACGCAGACAGCCACCCGCGCCGCCCCCGCCGCGCACCGGACCGCCACGCGCCGAAGCACCGCGCCCGGAACCGCCGCGCCCGGAACCGCCACGCAGAAACCCGCCAGGCACGAACCCGCCCGCCGCCGCGCAGGCCCCCGGGCCGGCCCCGCCGCCTACCGGGCCGCGGCGACCGCCTCCGACACGCCCGGCTCCCGCGGTCCCAGGAAGCGCGGGTCCGGCGTGAACGCCGCGTCGTACGCCGCCTTCACCGCGCCGGGGATCTCCCGCAGCCCGCCGTAGTACCAGGCCCCGCGCCGCGGCTCGTCCACCCCGACCCCGTACGCGTCGATGCCCGCCGCCCGGCACAGCGCCAGCGCCCGGCGGATGTGGAAGCCCTGGCTGACGAGCAGCGCGCGGTCGACGCCGAAGACGCGGTGGGCGCGGGCGCAGGAGTCCCAGGTGTCGAAGCCGGCGTGGTCGCGGACGACGGCCTCGGCGGGGACGCCGCGTTCGACGAGGTAGCGCCGCATGGCGGTGGGCTCGTTGTAGTCGCGGGTGCTGTTGTCGCCGCTGACGAGGATGGCCTCGACCTTGCCGAGTTCGTACAGCTCGGCGGCGGTGTCGAGCCGGTGCGCGAGGTACGGGGACGGCTCCTCGCCCCACAGGCCGGCGCCGAAGACGAGGGCTACGGGCGCGTGCGGCGCCCGCTCGGCGGCCACGACGCGGTCGCCGGCGGCGACGAACAGCCACGCCGAGGGCAGCAGGGCGAGGGCGCAGGCCAGCACCGCGGCCCGCAGCGCCCGCCGCCGCCCGCCCCGCGTCCGCGGCCACCCCGGCCGCCACACCGGCCCCCGCCCGCGCCCCGACCCGCGCCCCGGCAGCCGTTCCCGCACTCCCGACAGCCCCGCCCGTACCCGCGCCGCGAGCCGTATCGCCCGGTCCCCCCACAGAATCCCCACGAAGAACTCCCCTCCCACCCCTAAGAACGACGCCGGCCCGACCCCCGGTTCCACCCCGCCGACCGGACCGCCCCCGGCCCCGGGTTACGCTCGCCGACGATGCCCGACATACCCCTGTTGACCCTGGTCATGCTGTGTGCCGCCGCCGCGGCGGCGGGCTGGATCGACGCCGTGGTCGGCGGGGGCGGGCTCCTGCTGCTGCCCGCGCTGCTGCTGGGTTATCCGCACCTCCAGCCCGCGTATCTGCTCGGCACGAACAAGGCCGTGGCCATCGTCGGCACCTCCGCGGCGGCGGTGACGTACGCCCGCAGATCCCCGGTCGACGTACGGCTGGCGGTGCGTATCGGGGCGGCGGCGCTCGCCGGTTCCGCGCTGGGCGCGTTCTTCGCCGCCGGGGTGAGCAGCGAGGTGCTGCGGCCGGTGATCATGGGGGTGCTGCTCGCGGTCCTCGCGTTCGTCGTGCTGCGCCCGTCGTTCGGCACGGACGCACCCGCGACCGGCCCGGTGACGGCGCGCCGGGTGGCCGCCGCGGTGCTGCTGGCGGGGCTGGGCATCGGCTTCTACGACGGGCTGATAGGCCCCGGTACGGGCACGTTCCTGGTGCTCGCGCTGACCGCCGTGCTCCGGATGAACCTCGTGCAGGCGTCCGCCACCGCCAAGATCGTGAACGTCTGCACCAACTTCGGGGCGCTGGTGATGTTCTCGATCCAGGGCACGGTGCTGTGGTCGCTGGCCGCGGTGCTGGCGGTGTTCAACCTCGGCGGCGGCTGGCTCGGCGCGCACATGGCGCTGAAGAAGGGCAGCGGCTTCGTCCGCGGGGTGCTGGTCGTCACGGTCGTCGGCCTGGTGACCAAGCTCGCCTACGATCAGTGGGCATGACGGACTTCCTGACGGTACTGACGACGACGGACGCCCGCGAGAAGGCCGAGGCGCTGGCCCGCGGGGCGGTGGAGGCGCGGCTGGCGGCGTGCGCCCAGGTGAGCGCGCCGGTCACGTCGGTCTACCGGTGGGAGGGCGCGGTCGAGGAGTCGACGGAGTGGCAGGTGCTGCTCAAGACGACGACCGCGCGGTACGCGGAGCTGGAGGCGCACCTCCGCGCGGCCCACGACTACGACGAGCCGGAGATCATCGCCACCCCGGTGACCCACGGCAGCGCGGGCTACCTGGCGTGGGTGCAGGGCGAGACCACGGCCTGACCCCGGGCACGGCCCGTATCTCCCGTACGCCCCGGCCGTACGCCCGGCCCGTACCCCGCTATTCCCCCGCCAGTTCCACCCGCACCGCGCACACCTTGAACTCCGGCATCCGCGACACCGGGTCCAGCGCCGGGTTCGTCAGCGAGTTGGCCCGGCCCGCGCCCGCCCAGTGGAACGGCATGAACACCGTGTCCGGCCGGATCGCCGTGCTGATCAGCGCCGGCGCCACGGCCCGGCCGCGCCGGGAGAGAACCGCGACCGGGTCGCCCTCGTCGGCGCCCACGCGGGCGGCCAGCTCCGGGTGCATCTGCACGTACGGCCCGGGGGAGGCCGCGTTCAGCTCGCTCACCCGGCGCGTCTGGGCGCCCGACTGGTACTGCGCGAGCACCCGGCCCGTCGTCAGCCACACCGGGTACTCCGCGTCCGTCTCCTCCGCCGCCGGCCGGTGCTGCACCCCCGAGAACCGGGCCCGCCCGTCCGGCGTCGCGAACCGGTCGAGGAACATCCGCGGCGTCGGCTCCCCGCCCTCCGGGCACGGCCAGAACACCCCGTCCTCCGCCTCGATCCGCTCGTAGGTGATCCCCGAGTAGTCCGCCTTCCCGCCGGCCGACGCCCGCCGCAGCTCCGCGAAGACCTCCTCGGCCGCCACCGGGAACCCGGCCGCCCGCGCCGGCGCCAGCCGCTCGGCCAGCCCGCGCAGCACGTCGAGGTCGCCGCGTACGCCCGGCGGCGGGTCGACGGCGCGGCGGCGCAGCAGCACCCGGCCCTCCAGGTTGGTGAGGGTGCCGGTCTCCTCGGCCCACTGCGTGACGGGCAGCACGACGTCCGCGAGCGCCGCGGTCTCCGACAGCACCACGTCGGCGACCGCCAGGAAGTCCAGCGACCGGATCCGCTGCTCGACGTGCGCGGCGCGCGGCGCGGAGACCACCGGGTTGGAGCCCATGAGCAGCAGCGCCCGGATGCCGTCGGGCCCGGGGGCGCCGAGGGCGTCGAGCAGTTCGTACGCGCTGCGCCCGGGCCCCGGGAGCGTGTCCGGGTCGACGCCCCAGACGGCGGCGACGTGGGCGCGGGCGGCGGGGTCGGTGAGCATGCGGTAGCCGGGGAGCTGGTCGGCCTTCTGGCCGTGTTCGCGCCCGCCCTGCCCGTTGCCCTGGCCGGTGAGGCAGCCGTAGCCGGAGTGGGGGCGGCCGGGGCGGCCGGTGGCCAGGCACAGGTCGATCCACGCGCCGACGGTGTCGGTGCCCTTGGCCTGCTGCTCGGGGCCGCGGGCGGTGAGGACCATGGCGGACTCCGGCGCGCAGAACAGCTCCACGGCCCGGCGCAGTTGCGGTACGGGCACGCCGGTGATCCGCTCGACCAGCTCCGGCCAGTGGGCCATGGCGGTGGCGCGGGCGGCGGGCCAGCCGGTGGTGCGGGCGGCGATGTAGTCGTCGTCGGTGCGGCCCTCGGCGATCACGAGGTGCAGCAGGCCGAGGGCGAGCGCGAGGTCGGTGCCGGGGCGGGGGGCGAGGTGCAGGTCGGCCTGCTCGGCGGTGCGGGTGCGGCGCGGGTCGACGACGACGAGGGTGCCGCCGCCCGCGCGCAGTTCAGTGAAGTAGCGCAGCGCCGGCGGCATGGTCTCGGCGGGGTTGGCGCCGACGAGGACGACGCAGCCGGTGCGGGGGATGTCGGCGAGGGGGAAGGGCAGGCCGCGGTCGAGCCCGAAGGCGCGGTTGCCCGCGGCGGCGGCGGAGGACATGCAGAAGCGGCCGTTGTAGTCGATCTGGGAGGTGCGAAGGACGGTACGGGCGAACTTGCCGAGCGCGTACGCCTTCTCGTTGGTCAGCCCGCCGCCGCCGAAGACCCCGACGGCGTCCGCCCCGTGCCCCTCCCGGGCGCGGGCGAGGCCGGCGGCGACGCGGTCGAGCGCCTCGGGCCAGGACGCGGGGCGGAGCGGGGCGGCGGGGTCGTCGCGTACCAGGGGCTCGGTCAGGCGGGCGGCGGAGGCGAGGACGGCGGGCGCGGTGCGGCCCTTGCCGCACAGGGCGCCGCGGTTGACGTCGAACGCCGCGCGCTCCCGCACGACGAGCCCGCCGTCCTGCGCGGCGCCGCCTGGTCCGAGCGTCATGCCGCACTGGAGGGAGCAGTACGGGCAGTGCGTGTCGACGGTCATGCGCCAGAGGATGCGGGACGGATGTCACCCCTGGTGGACGGGGGTATTACGGGACGGGTTCGCCGTCCTCAGCGGGGGGCGGCTACGGGCGTGAGCAGCCGTCAACACGGCGACGCGGCGGCGAAACAGGGGCGCAACGGAGACGGGGCAGGCTCGTGGCATGACGGCGACTTCACCGCCCCCGGGGACCGCGGCAGAGCTGATGACCAGGATCACCGCCGAGCTGAGCACGCGGCTGGCGGCGGTGGGCAGGGAGCGGGGAAGCCCGGGGTTTCCCGTGCTGGTGGCGGTGGCGCACGGCAGCAGGGATCCGGAGGCGGTCCGTACGGTACGGGCCCTGCTGGCGGGTGTACGGGAGCTGCGGCCGGAGGTGCCGCTGCGGCTGGGGCACGTCGAGCTGAACGCGCCGCTGCTGCGCGACACGCTGGGGTCGCTGGCGTCGACGGGGGGCGACGCGGTGCTGGTGCCGCTGCTCTTCGGGCGGGGCCACCACGTGACGGAGGACATCCCGGAGGCGGTGCGGGTGGCGACGGCACGGCCGGGCACGCCCGACGTCCGCGACCGCCCCGCCCCCGCCGCCGAGCGCACCGGCCTCGGTACCGCCACCGACCGCCCGGCCATCGGCCACCCCGCCCCCGCCCCCGCTCCCCCGCTCTCCGCCCGCGTCGCCGCCCCCCTCGGCCCGCACCCCCTCCTCGCCGACGCGCTCGCCGACCGGCTGACGGAAGCCGGCTGGCGCGGCGGCGACGGGGTGGTGCTCGCCGCCGCCGGGTCCCGCGCCTCCCGGTCGGCGGCCGACACCGAGGCCACCGCCGCACTGCTTGCCGCCCGGCTCGGGGTGCCGGTGCTGCCCGCGTACGCCTCGGCCGCCGCGCCGACCGTCGCGGAGGCGGCCCGTACCCTCGCGGCCCGCGGCTGCCGCCGTGTCGGGGTGGCCTGCTGCTTCACCGCCCCGGGCCTCTTCGCCCGCCGCACGGCGGCGACGGCCCGGGGCCTGGGGCTCCCCGTCGCGGCGCCGCTCGGCGCGCACCCGGCGCTCGCGCGGCTCGTACTCCACCGCTACGACGAACAGCTCGCGGTCCTCGGCACCCCCACCCGCACCGCAGCCTGAACACCCCCCACGCCCTCCCGGCCCGCGGCCCCCTCCACCCGCACCCGGCCCCCCTCTCGAACCCCATCGCCACGACGACCCGCCCCACCCTCGACACCCCCGCCCGCACCACCGCCTGAAGACCCACCCACCCCCTCCCGGCCTGCGGCAATGAGGCCGCCGTAAACACTCCATAGGCGCCGAAACGGAATCTCCGGCAACCTCGGTGGCCCGGTTCAGGGCGCGGGTCAAGGAGTGGCGGACATGACCGAGGCGAGGGTGCGGCCGAACGAGACCACGGTGCGAGCCCGAGGAGCTGGAGTACGGCGGCTCGAAGAGCCTCACGGGCCTGGCCAGGGCCCTCGACAACGCCCGGATCTTCAGCGAGTTCAAGAACGAGGACCGCACCGCCCTGCGGGTCCTCACCACCGCCCTGCGCGGGCACGGGCCCGGCGCCCCGCCGGTGGACGTGGCCCGTACGCTCGCCACCCTGATCGAGCTGGCCGCCGCCCTGGAGGAGACCGACGGGGTGGCCGAGTGGCGTCGCCGGCTGGCCGCACTCGACCTCACCGACGCCGAACGCCGCCGGGCCGAGGAGGGCCTGCGCAACGCCGAGGACCTCCGCCTGTGGGACGCGCCCTGAGGCCGCGCACGGTTACGGCGGCCGGCGGTCAGCTCCGCGTAACCGGCTCGTTCATGCTCCGTCAACCTCGCAGCTCTATGGTGCGAAGGCGGCCCGCGGGCGGCTGTCCCGGGCTCCCCCACCTCAAGGAGTGGATGGTCGTGGAGCGCCGTTCTTTCCTGCGCGGAGCGGTCGTCGGCGGATCGGCGGCGGCGTTCGGCGGCAGCCTGTGGCGGGGGTCGGCCGCGGCGGATCCCGCACAGCCGGGGGCCGGACCGTACGGGGCGCCGGGGGCGGCGGACGGGCACGGGATCCGGCTGCCGCAGGGCTTCACCAGCCGGGTCGTGGCGCGCTCCGGGCAGCAGGTGGCCGGTACGTCGTACACCTGGCACCCGGCGCCGGGCGGCGGCGCCTGCTTCGCGGACGGCGCCGGCTGGATCTACGTCTCCAACTCCGAGGTCACGCCCTCCGGCGGCGCCGGCGCGATCCGCTTCACCGCCGCCGGCGAGGTGGCGGGCGCGTACCGCATCCTGTCCGGGACGCGGCAGAACTGCGCGGGCGGGAAGACGCCGTGGGACACGTGGCTGTCGTGCGAGGAGGTCGACCGCGGCTACGTCTACGAGACCGACCCCCGGGGCGCGAACGCCGCGGTGCGCCGCGACGCGATGGGCCGGTTCAAGCACGAGGCGGCGGCCGCGGACCCGGAGCGGCAGGTCGTCTACCTCACCGAGGACGTCTCCGACGGCTGCTTCTACCGCTTCCGTCCGACCACCTGGGGGTCTCTGTCGGCGGGCACGCTGGAGGTGCTGCGGATGGGCTCGGGCACCTCGGGCCCGGTGACGTGGGCGCCGGTGCCGGACCCGGGCGGCGCGTCAACGGCGACGCGGCACCAGGTCGCGGGCGCCAAGCGGTTCGACGGCGGCGAGGGCTGCCACTATTCGAGCGCCGAGGGCATCTGCTGGTTCACCACGAAGGGCGACGGCCGCGTGTGGCGGTACGACGCGGCGGCGCAGACCCTGGACCTGGCGTACGACGACTCCCTGATCCCCGGCGGCGCCCCGCTCACCGGCGTGGACAACGTCACCGGCAGCCGCGCCGGCGACCTCTACGTCGCGGAGGACGGCGGCAACATGGAGATCTGCCTCATCACCCCGGACGACGTCGTCGCCCCGTTCCTGCGCGTCGACGGCCAGGGCGGCTCCGAGATCACGGGCCCGGCCTTCACGCCGGACGGCACCCGCCTGTACTTCTCCAGCCAGCGCGGCCCCGCGGGCAGCTCCTCGAACGGCATCACCTACGAGATAACGGGCCCGTTCCGCGCCTGACGCCGCCCCGCCCGCGCCCCGCCCCGCTCACAGGGGGTTCTTCCACAGCCGCACCGCGCGGTCCTTGCGGTCGCCGCCGGCGACCAGCTTCCCGTCCTCGCTGAAGGTCACCTCCTCGACCACGCCCTTGCCCTCGTCCTTCACGCCGTCCTCGTCCCCGTCCTCGCCGGTCGCCAGCAGCGCGCGCGGCCTGCGGTCGGCGACGTCCCACAGCAGCACGCCGCCGCCGAGGGCGGTGGTGGTCGCGAGGCTCCTGCCGTCCGGGCTGAACTCCACATCGGTGACGGCGGTGAGGTGGTCGTTGCGCAGGACCCCCTTCTTCCGGCCCGTCCGCACGTCCCACAGCCACACCTCGCCGTCGGGGTGGCCGACGGCCAGGGTGCTGCTGTCCGGGCTGATCGCCGCGGCCGTCGCTTCGCGGGGCTGGTCGAGGACCTTGCGCGGGCCGTCCTGGCCGTACGGTTCCGGGTCGAGCTTCGCGACGTTCCAGAGCTGCGCGGTGTCGTCGCGGCCGGAGTTGCTCTCGGAGTCGTCGCCCGCCGAGGCCACCGTCTTGCCGTCCCGGCTGTAGGCGAGGGCGGTGACGGCCGACTTGTGGTCGAAGTACGCGACGACGTCGTCCGAGCGCTCGGCGGGGTCGAACAGGTACACCGAGCCCGTTCTGCTGCCGATGGCGAGGAGCTTGCTGTCCGGCGAGAACTCCACGCTCTCACCGCCCAGGTGCAGGTAGTTGAGCGGCCGGCGCGTGGTCATGTCCCACAGCCCGGTCGCGCCGTGGTCGGTGCCGGTGGCGAGGAGCTTGCCGTCCGGGCTGAAGGCGACGTTGCCGACCCCGAACACGTTGCCGCGCCCTTCCCCGTCCCTGCCCCGGTCGTCCTGGGTGAGGGCGGCGCGCTGCCTGCGGCGGGCGACGTCCCAGAGCCGGATCTTCCCGTCGTCGCCGACGGTGGCCAGCGTCGCGCCGTCCGGGCTGAAGTCGATGCCCGCGGGGCCGGCGGCCCGGGCGGGGAAGGCGAGGGTGCCGGTGGGCTCGTAGGTGTCGTAGGGGGAGTCCGCCTGCGATGTGCCGGAGTCGCCGGAGCCGCCGGAGGGCAGGAGGACGGCGACCAGGACGATGGCGAGGACGACGGCGACGGCCCCGCCGACCAGCAGCGCCAGGGGCGCGAAGGTGCCGGTGCGGACGTCGGGGTCCGGAGGGCGGGGCACGGCGGCGGGGGCGGGGGCGGCCGGGGCGGCGGCGGTGCGGGTGGCGAGGTCGTGCGGGCCGGACGCGGCGGGCCCGGCGGGGGTCGCGCCGGCCCCGTCGAGCGCCGTCGGGTCGGCGGACACCGTACGCTCCGCGTCCCCCCGGCCCGGCTGCCCGACCGGCCCCGCGGCGCCGGGAGAGGCGCCCGGCGCCGGCACGGCTATGACCGTCGCCGGGTGCCCGCCCGCGCCCGCGCCTGCGGCCTGGCGGCACCGCTCGATGACCTCGGCCGGGGCCGGCCGCCGCTCGGGGTCCTTCGCCAGACAGGCGGCGGCGACGTCCCGTACGGACTCGGGGCAGCCGCCGAGGTCGGGCTCCTGCTCCAGGATCCGGTAGACCACGGCGTGGTCCGTACCGCCGCCGAAGGCGTGCCCGC
Organism: Streptomyces sp. 184; assembly: GCF_045781775.1. Taxonomy (NCBI): domain Bacteria; kingdom Bacillati; phylum Actinomycetota; class Actinomycetes; order Kitasatosporales; family Streptomycetaceae; genus Streptomyces; species Streptomyces sp. 184. The sequence goes on from NZ_CP123230.1 coordinate 6,335,489, forward strand.
CGGTGGCGGCGAAGTGGGCGACGCCGCCGAGGGCGAAGATGTCGCCGGCCTCGGTGACGCTCTGCCCGCGGATGTACTCCGGCGCCATGTAGGCGGGGGTGCCGGCGCGTACGCCGGTGGCGGTGACCGCGGTGAGGTCCGCGGCGCGGGCGATACCGAAGTCGATGACCTTGGGCCCGTCGGCGGTCAGCAGGATGTTGGAGGGCTTGAGGTCGCGGTGGACGACGTCGGCGGCGTGGATGGACTGAAGCGCCTCGGCGACCCGGGCGATCAGGGCCAGCGCCGCGTCGGCGGGCAGCGGCCCGCTCTGGGCGACCGCGTGCTGGAGGGAGGGCCCGGGCACGTACGCGGTGGCGAGCCAGGGCTCGTCGGCCCGGAGGTCGGCGTCGACCACGGGCACGGTGTAGAGGCCCTGCACCCGCCGGGCGGCGGCGACCTCCTGCGCGAAGCGTTTGCGGAACGCGGCGTCGCCCGCGTACTCGCGGTGGACGACCTTGACCGCCACCGCGCTGCCCGCGGGCGTACGCGCCAGGTAGACGCGGCCCATCCCGCCGGTGCCGAGCACCGCCTCCAGCCGGTACGGGCCGGCCACGGCGGGGTCGGCGGCCCCCAGCGGCCGGTGCGGCGGCGGGGCCGTCGGCCACCCGGGCTCGCCCGCACGGGCGTGCGGCACCGCCGGCCGGCCGTCGTCCGGTCGGGACATGGCCTTCTCACCCCCCGGTGGTCTGCCGACCACCTCGCCAACTCCGGTCCGCCACCCGCGGCCCCGTTCGAGCGAGCGACAGCGTAACGAACCCGCGCCCGCCCGACAGCGCTCAGGTGCGACGCCCGCGCCCCGCCCTCTCGGACCCGCACCGCGCCCTCGGCCCCCTCCCTCCCGGCCCGGAAATTCCGGCGCACTGCGGGTACGTCTCGACGGGCGCGCCGGATGCGGCGCACATACCCTGGTCGAGCGCGTGCGCGTAGCGCGGTCGGGGGCCCTGGCATGTCCGATGGAAGGTGACCCATGAAGATCGCAGTCATCGGCGGAACCGGCCTGATCGGGTCGCAGGTCGTGCAGAAGCTCGACGCGGCCGGACACGAGGCCGTGCCGCACGGGCTGTCCACGGGGGCGGACGTGCTCACCGGCCAGGGCCTGGCGGACGCGGTCGCCGGCGCCGACGTCGTCGTCAACCTCACGAACTCCCCGACCTTCGACGACGCCTCCCTCGCCTTCTTCCGGACGTCGATGGACAACATCCTGGCCGCGAGCGACCGGGCCGGGGTGGGGCACGCCGTCATCCTGTCGATCGTGGGCGTCGACCTGGTGCCCGGCCTGGACTACTACCGGGCCAAGACGCTCCAGGAAGAACTTCTCAAGGCCGGCCCGATCCCGTACTCCATCGTCCGCGCCACGCAGTTCATGGAATTCATGGCGGCGACGCTGTCCTGGACCACCGAAGGCGACACCGTCCGCCTCCCCACCACCCCGCTCCGGCCGATCGCCGCCCGGGACGTCTCCGACGTGGTCGCCGAGGTCGCCGCGGGCACCCCCCTGAACGGCACCCTCGACATCGCCGGCCCGGACGTCTTCCCCCTGGACGAACTCGGCCGCATCACCCTGGCCGCCCGCCCCGACGGCCGCTCGGTGGTCACCGACGACACCGCCGGCATGTTCGCCGCGGCCCCCGGCGACGCCCTCCTCCCCCAGGCCGACGCCCGCATCGCCCCCACCCACTACCGCGACTGGCTCACCTGAACTGAGAGGGGACGCCCGCCCCCTGCGTCCGCCCACCCTCGTCCGCACCGGCACAACCCACTCGGCCACGCACGACCGCACCCGGCACCTCACCTCGGAGCGCCGGGCGCCGGCGCGTCTGCGGCCTGCCGTGTTTCCAGATCACCGCACTACCGTGCGCGTCGGCACGGTCACGAAGAAGCACACGAGAGGGGAGCGCCATGGCGCGCCGGATTCGCTACCCGGAACCGATCCCAAGGTCGGGGAGTGCCCAGCGCTGTACGAGGACGTGGACACGGGCGAGGTCATCATCCGCCGCCGGCACGAGGTGAGGGGCGGCGCCCCCGCACGGGCGCCGCCCCTCGGGAACCGGTCTGCCGTCGGGTGAGGGTCAGGGCAACGCCGACGGTGGCCGGGGGTTCAGGAGGCGGGGTGCGGCTTCTTGCCGTTCGGGGCCGCCGCGCCGTTCTGTGCCGCCGCCGCGCGGGCGGCTTCCAGGCGGGCCACCGGGATGCGGAACGGGCTGCACGAGACGTAGTCCAGGCCCACGTCGTGGAAGAAGTGCACCGACTCCGGGTCGCCGCCGTGTTCGCCGCACACGCCCAGCTTCAGGTCCGGCCGTGTCGCCCGGCCGGCCCGCACCGCGTCGCGGACCAGCGCGCCGACGCCGTCCTTGTCGATCGTCTCGAACGGGGAGACGCCGAAGATGCCCTTCTCCAGGTACGCGGTGAAGAAGCTCGCCTCCACGTCGTCGCGGGAGAAGCCCCACACGGTCTGGGTGAGGTCGTTGGTGCCGAACGAGAAGAAGTCCGCCGACTCCGCGATCTGACCCGCCGTCAGCGCCGCCCGCGGCAGCTCGATCATCGTGCCCAGCGTCACCTTCAGCTCCACCCCCCGCGCCGCCTCGACCTCGGCGATGACGGCTTCGGCCTCGTCGCGTACGAGTTCCAGCTCCTGCACCGTGCCCACCAGCGGGATCATGATCTCCGCCCGCGGGTCGCCCTTCGACTCCAGGCGCTGGGCCGCCGCCTCCGCGATGGCCCGTACCTGCATCGTGAACAGCCCCGGGATCACCAGCCCGAGGCGCACGCCGCGCAGGCCCAGCATCGGGTTCTGCTCGTGCAGCCGGTGGACGGCCTGGAGGAGGCGCAGGTCGTTCTCGTTGTGGTCCTTGCGCGACTCGGCGAGCGCGACCCGTACCGACAGCTCCGTGATGTCCGGCAGGAACTCGTGCAGCGGCGGGTCGAGCAGCCGCACCGTCACCGGCAGCCCGTCCATCACCTCGAAGAGCTGCACGAAGTCCCGCTGCTGGAGCGGCAGCAGTTCCTTGAGCGCCGCCTCGCGCTCCTCGTCGGTGTCCGCGAGGATCAGCCGCTCGACCAGCTCGCGCCGCTCGCCGAGGAACATGTGCTCGGTGCGGCACAGCCCGATGCCCTGTGCGCCGAAGCGGCGGGCGCGGGCGGCGTCGTCGAAGTTGTCGGCGTTGGCGCGGACGCGCAGCCGGCGGATGCGGTCGGCGTACGACATGAGGCGGTGCACGGCGACGACGAGTTCGTCGGCGTCCTCGGCGCCGGCGTGCATGCGGCCCTCGAAGTACTCCACGACCGGGGAGGGCACGACCGGCACCCGGCCGCGGTAGACCTTGCCGCTGGAGCCGTCGATGGACACGACGTCGCCCTCGTCGATGACCTCGCCGCCGGGTGCGGTGAGCTGCCGCCGCTTGGTGTCGACCTCCAGTTCCTCCGCGCCGCACACGCACGTCTTGCCCATGCCGCGGGCGACGACGGCGGCGTGCGAGGTCTTGCCGCCGCGGGAGGTGAGGATGCCCTCGGCGGCGATCATGCCGTCGAGGTCGTCGGGGTTGGTCTCGCGGCGGATGAGGATGACCTTCTCGCCGGAGCGCGACCACTTCACGGCCGTGTACGAGTCGAAGACCGCCTTGCCGACGGCGGCGCCCGGCGAGGCGGCGATGCCGCGGGCGAGCCGTTCGCCCTTGTGGCCGTTGTCGAACCTGGGGAACATCAGTTGCGCCAACTGCGCCCCGTTGACGCGCTGGAGCGCCTCGGCCTCGCTGATGACCCCCTGGTCGACGAGTTGTACGGCGATACGGAACGCGGCGGCCGCGGTGCGCTTGCCGACCCGCGTCTGGAGCATCCACAGCTTGCCGCGCTCGATGGTGAACTCGATGTCGCACAGGTCGCGGTAGTGCGTCTCCAGCGTCTCCATGATCCGCATCAGCTCGTCGTACGACGTCTTGTCGAGGTCCTGGAGCTTGGCGAGCGGCACGGTGTTGCGGATGCCGGCGACGACGTCCTCGCCCTGGGCGTTCTGGAGGTAGTCGCCGTAGACGCCCTGCTGGCCGCTGGCGGGGTCGCGGGTGAAGGCGACGCCGGTGCCGGAGTCGGGGCCGAGGTTGCCGAAGACCATGGAGCAGATGTTGACGGCGGTGCCGAGGTCGCCGGCGATGCGCTCCTGGCGGCGGTAGAGCTTGGCGCGCTCGCCGTTCCAGCTCTCGAAGACGGCCCGTACGGCCAGGTCCATCTGCTCGCGCGGGTCCTGCGGGAAGGGGTGGCCGGTCTCCTTGGCGACGATGTCCTTGAAGACGCCGACGAGGGCTTCGAGGTCGGCGGCGTCCAGCTCGACGTCGGTGGCGACGCCCTTGGCGCGCCTGGCGTCCTCGATGGCGTTCTCGAACAGCTCGCCGTCGATGCCCTGCACGGTGTTGCCGAACATCTGGATGAGGCGGCGGTAGGAGTCCCAGGCGAACCGCTCGTCGCCGGCCTGGGCGGCGAGGCCCGGGAGGCAGGCGTCGGACAGGCCGATGTTGAGGACGGTGTCCATCATGCCGGGCATGGAGAACTTGGCGCCGGAGCGTACGGAGACCAGCAGCGGGTCGTCCGCCTGGCCGAGCTTCTTGCCCATGCGCTTTTCGAGGGCGTCGAGGTGGGCGCTGACCTCGTCGCGCAGCGCGGGGGGCTCGGCGCCGCTGGCGAGGTAGACCTTGCACGCCTCGGTGGTGATGGTGAAGCCCGGGGGGACGGGCAGGCCGAGGTTGGTCATCTCGGCGAGGTTGGCGCCCTTGCCGCCGAGGAGGTCCTTGAGGTCCTTGTTGCCCTCGTGGAAGTCGTAGACGAACGTGGTCGCGCCCGCCTTCTTCGCGGACGCGGACCCCCGTGCGGGGGACTTCTTCGAGGCCGTCGCCTTCTTCGCTGGCTTCTTCTTTTCCGGCACGGGATCGACTCCTCGTGTGGGACCCCTGGCGGGGAGCTGCCCTGACGGCGAGGAACATACCCAGATCGAAGGCTCCAAGGGATGAGGCGTTGACGATCACGAGGGGTTTCGGCCCTCGTACCTGGGATCCTGCCGGCGACCGGGAGCCGCGCCCCTTCTTCACTTCTCTTAACGACGATCCCGGACGGGCGGGTATCGGCAAGCCGGGACGGGTCATCCGCGTTACGGAACGCAGTTGTGCCTTCGAGTGGTGAAGGAATCCGGATGGCACTCAGTGCCGCGCATACGAGAGATGATGCCCACATTTGAGCGCTCATTTGAGCGTAAGCCCTATCAAGCGTGGCAAGAATCACGCGATCGGATGGGCTTCATCTCATCATGTGGACACGTCACCTTGACATAACGCGGGCCGGCGCGGTGTGTGGCCCGAGCGGCGCCGGGGACACACGGGGCGTGCTCCCGCAACATGCTTGCGTGCGACCCCGGTTCTGCTTGTCGACCCGACAGAGGCGCGCTAGTTTTGCGTGCCGACCAGACGTAATGACGGGATGACACCTCGCTGAGGAGGCGCTCGCATGAGCGGCGCGGAACACCGGCTTCTTTTCCACGGCGGGGCCTTCGCCGCCGTCGCCCACTCCGGGGACATCACCGGGGCGCGCGGGACCCGGCCGGACGGCTTCTTCCTCGGGGACACCCGGCACCTGAGCCGCTGGCAACTGACGGTCGACGGCGCCGTGCCGACCCTCCTGGCGTCCCGGGCGGGGCCGGACGGCCCGGCCACCGCCCACTCCGCGCTCGTCCCGCCCACCGCCCGCGACGAGCCCCCGCCGCACACCGTCTTCCGCGAGCAGCGCGTCACGGGGGGCGCGCTGGTCGACGTCCTGCGCATCACCGGAAACCGCGCGGATCCCGAGAAGCTGTGGCTGGCCCTGACGGTCGACGCGGACTTCGCCGACCAGTTCGAGTTACGGGCCGACCACCGCGTCTACGGCAAGCCGCACGCGGTACGGGGCCGGGAGGTGCTCCCGGACGGCGTGGAGTTCCGCTACCGGCGCGGGGGCTGGCAGGCCCGTACGACGATCACGGCGGACCCGCCGCCGGACGCGGTGGAGGAGACGGGCAGCGGCGCACGGCGGCTGGTGTGGCGGCTGGCGCTGGAGCCCCACGAGACCATCGAGGTGACACTGCGTGCCGCAGCGGTGGCGAACCCGGGGACGGGAGCGGCCGATCCGGGCCCGGAGGCGGCAACGGAGCCCGCGGAAGCGGCAGTCGGCGCGGTACGGACCGCGGCCGGGAACACGGCCCCGGCCAGAGCCCCGGCCGGGGCAGCGGCGGCGGGGGCCGGGCACACGGCGGTCGGCACGGTCCCGGCAGATGCCCCGGCCCCGGCACCGGAGGCCGTGGACGCGGCGGTCGGCGCCGCAGGCGCGGCGCCCCAGGCCCGTACCGCCGCGCCCCTGACCGCACCCGCACCCACCGCGCACACAGCCCCGCACCCCACCACCCCCACCCCCGACCTCTCGCCGCACCTCACCCGGGCCGCCGAGCAGGGGCTCACCGACCTCGACGGCCTCCTCATCCCCGCCACCGGACCGGACGGGGAGGCGCTTCAGGTGCCCGCCGCAGGCGTCCCGTGGTTCCTCGCGCTCGTCGGCCGGCACGCGCTCGTGACGTCCCTGTTCGCGCTCCGCCACCGCCCCGCACTCGCCCACGCCACGCTCCTCGCGCTCGCCGCGACCCAGGCGGGGAACGCGGACGGCGAGCCGGGGAAGATCGTGCACGAGGTACGCCACGGCGAGCTGGCCCACTTCGGGCAGGTGCCGTACGGGCGTTACTACGGCGCCGTCGACACCACCCCCCTCTTCCTCGTCCTCCTCGGCGCGCTCACCGAGCACACCGGCGACGACAAGCTGGCACGCCGCCTGGAGCCGCAGGCCCGCGCCGCCGTCGAGTGGATGTTCCGCGACGGCGGCCTCGCCGAAACCGGCTACCTCCGCCACCGCCCCGACGACGCGGGCCCGGCCGACCAGAGCTGGCGCGACTCCCCCGGCGCCCTGTGCGCCGCCGACGGCACCCGCGCCACCGGCGCGATCGCCGCCGCCGCGCCCCAGGGCTACGCCTACGCGGCCCTCACCCACACCGCCCGCCTCGCCACCACCGCCTGGGCGGACCCGGCACTCGCCGCCCGCCTCGCCGCCGCGGCCGACGACCTGCGCACCAGCTTCCTCACCGACTTCTGGCTACCCGGCCCCGACTTCCCCGCCCTGGCCCTCGACGGCACCGGCCGCCCCGCCGACGCCCTGGCCTCCGACGCGGGACACCTGCTGTGGACCGGCCTGCTGGACCCCGACCGCGCCCGCCGCGTGGGCCGGCGGCTGCTGGAGCCGGACTTCTTCTCGGGCTGGGGCGTGAGGACCGTGGCCGCGGGCCAGGGGGCGTACCACCCGATGGCGTACCACCGCGGCAGCGTGTGGCCGCACGACAACGCGATCCTGGCCCTCGGCCTGGCCCGCTACGGCCTCCACGAGGAGGCCCGCACGCTCGCCGCGGCCCTCACCGCCCTGGCCGCGCAAGCCGCGTACCGCCTCCCGGAAGCCATCGGCGGCTACCCCCGCACCAACCAACCCACCCCGGTCCCCTTCCCCCACGCCTGCACCCCCCAGTCCTGGTCCGCCACCACCCCCCTGGCCCTGCTGACGGCACTCGCGGAGGCGCGGGAGCCATAGATCGACGCCCGGGTGCCACGGAGGACATCGGCACCCTCAGGCGCCGGCCGGGCGCGCCCGCCCCGACGTGAACTCGCCGAGCCGTTGCCGGCTGGCGACGGTGAACGGGTGGTCGGCTCCCAGGCTGCGTTCCCGCCTGGCCAGCACATCCGTCATGATCTCGATCCCCTCGGCCACGTGGCCCCGCGCGACCAGGATCCGGGAAAGCAACTGGCGGGCGGAGAGGGTGACCACGTAGTCGGGGCCGAAGCGCCGCAGATACGCCTCGGTAACCAGGCGCGTCTCCTCCTCCGCCGCGTCGAAGCGGCCCAGTCGGTACAGCGTCCAGGCGCGGTTGTGGCGGGCGCCCAGGGTGACGGTGTGGTCGGGGCCCAGGATCCGCGTGCATTCCTCCGGCAGGGACAGCAGCTCGCCGCCGTCTTCCACGGCGACGTCCGCCGCCGGCAGCAGGACCAGCAGGTTTGCGCGGGAGCGCAGCGTCAGCGGGTGGTCGGCACCGAGAACCCGTCGCCTGCCGGCCACCGTGGACCGAAGGAGTGCGACTGCCTCGTCGCGCCTGCCGAGATTCCCGAGGACGATGTGCAGGCCGTGGCCGCTGTCCAGGGTGTCGGGATCGTCGGCTCCGAGGGCCGCCTCCTGGACCGTACGGGTGCGGCCGAGGAGCTGTTCGGCCTCGGCGTACCGGCCCAGCCGGAAAAGCGCCCGGCCGGCCCGGGATCGGGCGCCCAGAACGAGACGGTGGTCCGGGTCCAGCCGGCGCTCACCGAGGTCCGCGGCGGTGCGGGCGGTCTCCCAGGCGGCCTGGTAGTCGCCGGTGCGGTGCAGGGCGACGGACAGCCGGGTCGCTGCGGCCAGCGCGTCGGCAGCCATGCGCGGATCGGCGCCGCGCCGCAGCAGGGCGAGCACGTGGGGCACCAGCAGCCGGTAGCGCGGTTCGTACGGGCCCGCGTCGGGCACCGCGGGCACGGCGGCGTCGAGCAACCGGACCGCCGTGGCGTCAAGCGGCGGCACCTTCTCCGCCGGAGTCGCCGCGGCAACGCTGTCGAGCAGCACCCCGTGGCTCTGCGCACAGCGGATGCCGACGTCGACGAGTTCGGTCAGCGACTGGTCGAGCAGTGCCCGCAGCGCGGTTTCGCAGCGGTCGCGTGGCAGGACGCCGCCGATCTCGCCGTGGTCGAGCAGCGACAGCGGTAGTGGCTCGGGCGAGAACCGCGCGAGGAGCCTCAGCAGCGCGGTCGCCTCCGGCAGGCCGCGGGCCTCGAAGGCGTCGAGTGTCAGTTGCCAGGTGAGGCCGACCAGGTGCCGGGGGTCCTGCGGCGACAGCGGGTCGGCCCCCCGGTCGATGAGCTCGACGCCTTCCCTTTCGTCGAGACGGCGCTCGTACGTCTCCATCGACCAGGGGTCGAGGACCTGCTGCGACAGGAAGCCGCCCGCCAGCGTGAGGGCGAGCGGCAGCCGCCCCAGCCGCTCCGCGATCCGGTCGGCCTCCTGCTGTGTGCCGCTGTGCGGGGCGAGGTCCCGCAGCACCCGGGCGGCGTCCTCGCGTGGCAGTACGCCGATGTGCTGGAGCTCGGCCCCCGGCCACCAGCGGGCGGCCGAGCGGCGTGTGGTCACCACGACCGTGCCGCGGGGGCTGGTGCGCAGCCAACTGCCGTCGCGGAGGATCTCGGGTTCGTCGGCGTTGTCGAGGACGAGCAGCCAGGGCTCCGCGGAGCTGTCGAGGTACTGCCAGACGAGGTCGGCGGCCGGGCGGAGACCACCGCGGGCGGCCAGCAGTTCGCCGTCGCGTGCACCCCGGTCGGCGGCGACGGCGAGCATCCCGGCACGCAGGCTTGAGCGGTCGGAGGCGCTGACCCACAGGCCGGCCCGGCCGCATTCCTCGGTGGCCAGTTGGAAGAGCGTGTACGCGACCGCCGTCTTGCCGCACCCGCCCATGCCGTACAGCACGTAGACCTCGCCGCCCCGCTCCGCCGCCACGCTCGCCCGCAGCCGCACGAGGACCTCGGCGCGGTCGCGCAGGACGACCGGAGGCCGCCCGACCGCCGGACGGCGTACGGAGTCGGGGCCGCCGGGTCCGGCGGACTCGTCGCCGCGGTGGTGGTGTTCGGTGATGTGCTGGTCGCCTGACGCCTGGTAGACACGGCCACGGTCCTCGGCGCGGCCGTCCATCCCGCCCGTCATCGTTCGGCGATGTGCTGGTCTCGTCCGGCCTGGTGGATACGGGCGTGCCCGGACGCGCGAGCGTGCTGAACGACCGCGCTGCCCGGCACACCCGGCGGTTCGACTTCGTCGAGAAGCGCGCGCAGTTCCGCGGCGACGTCGGGCCGGGCGACGAGCAGGCGCCGCAGCCGTCCTTGCCACTCGGCGTGCAGTTCACCGAGCGTCTCCCGGTCCCCGGCGGCTTCGGCCGCGAGGGCATCGTCGCGAGTGGCTTCCAGTTCGGCGGCGACCGTCTCGGCACGGTGCGGCTGCATACGGTGCCATAGCTGCGTGATTCCGTCTCGGGTGCGCTGCCAGGCGTCGGTTGTCATCAGCGTGACCAGCGTGATTCCAGCGCTCTGCGCGAGTAAGGCTGCCTCCGGGTCCACGGTTCCCCCTGCCTCGAACGACAAGTCTTGGGACGGTATGACAAATGACAGATAATTGTCGTGCTGACCGTGCCATTTTACGATCGCTCATCATCGCGTGCCAGGCCGCATGGCGCAACAAAAGATCGAGCGGCCGTCGTCAATCTGTCCTATTACGGCGTCGCCGACCGCGGCGTCCGATGCTAGGGTCTCGTCGCCCGGATCCGGTACAGCGAATGGAGACTGTCATGGCCAGGCCGTGGGAAGCTGATCCGGCGACGACATTCAAGCGGCGCCTGGGAAAGTCGCCGCAGGAGTTAGGAAATACGACTCACGACCCCGACTGCCCCGATATCTGGGAACTCGCGAACGGCGACATCGCCGTCATCGGCCGCGACCTCACGGATTCCCTGGGCAGAAAGCTGCCGCCCGGCGTCTCCGTCGGTACGGACGAACGGCTCGTCGTCATCCCAAGAAACATGCTGATCGCCGCGAAACAGGACATCCCGAGTGTTTGACTCCTTCCCCTCCGGTGTCTCAGAGCGCCTGGACCGCCCCACGTACCACGCGGACTTCCAGCGGGTGTTCGCCAGCGGAATCCGCCACATGAACAAGCTCGAACGCGGGCAGAACTTCAAAGAGCGCGGATTCGCCAGTTGGGAAGCCTTCGCGGCAGGCCAATGGGATCGTGCAGTGTCCCTCGCCCAGGAAAGACGCGAGGTCTACGCAGAGCAATTTCAGGAAGCTGCCCGGCGCAGAATTCTTCAGCGGCGCCTCCGTGTCGTCGAGTTCCCGGTGACCCCATACGTGCAGTGGGAGTTCCACGTGCTGCGCCTTCGCGTTGAACTGGGTGACAACATCAGAGTCCTGGACGCCCGTAAGATCGCGGACATCGAGAAGGACCGCCCCGTACCCGAAGTGGTGATCCTCGGGGACGTCGCCATGTACGAGGTGCTCTACGACGACGACGGGAACGCGATGGGGTGCCGTCGCTTCACAGATCGCGTGCTGATCCAGGAGACCTCCGCGGGGTTCGACGCCCTGTACGAACGCGGAGACGGATTCCACGACTTCTTCGACAGGGAGATCGCCCCTCTCGCCCCGCCCGCGGACGCCTGAGGTACGGCGATGAGTCCGGGGGGTCCGGGGGGGTCCTAGTGTCGAGATCCCTTGGCGAGGAGGACTTCCCATGCGCAGCGTGACCTACTCGATGGCCATCTCCATCGACGGTTTCGTCACCGGGCCCGACGGCGGGTTCGACTGGGCGGCGCCCAGTGAGGAGGTGTTCCGGTTCTCCATGGAGGAGATCCGCGACGTCGGCGTGCACCTGATGGGGCGGCGGCTGTACGAGACGATGCTGTACTGGGAGACCGCCGAGCGGGACCCCTCGCTCAGCGACGACATGCGGGAGTGGGCCGCGCTGTGGAATCCGCTGCCCAAGGTGGTGTTCTCCCGCACGCTCACCGCGGTCGAGGGCAACGCGCGGCTGGCCACCGGCACGCTCGCCGAGGAGATCGCGCGGCTGCGGGCCGAGCCCGGCGAGGGCGACATCGCGATCGGCGGTGCGACGCTCGCCGCCGAGGCGGGGGCGCTGGGGCTGATCGACGCGTACCGGGTCAGGGTGTACCCGGTGCTGGTCGGCGGCGGCGCGCCGTTCCACCCCCGGCACGAGCGCCGCGAGGACCTCGAACTCGTCGAGACCCGCACCTTCGCCTCGGGCGTCGTCTACCTCCACCACCGCGTGGTGCGCTAGCCGCCCGCGGCCGTGCCCCACGGGCCTTCGGGGGCGAGGGTGGCCAGGACCGCGGGCAGGTGCGGGGGTTCGAGGGGGTCCGGGAGGGCGGGGATCTCCGGCCAGGGGACCCAGGCGTGGCCGGCCAGGGTGACCTGTTCGTCGGGGAGGAGGCCGCCGCGGCGCAGCGGGGGGCGGTCGTCGGCGTAGCGGGCGAGGAAGAAGTGCTCGGTGCCGACGAAGTGCGTGCCCTTCCAGTGGAAGTCGCGTTCGACGGGCACCCCGCGGTCCAGCACGGCGGCGGGGTCGAGGCCGGTCTCCTCGGCGAGTTCGCGGCGGGCGGCGGCGAACGGGGTCTCGTCCGGTTCTATGCCGCCGCCGGGCGGCTCCCAGATCAGGGCGCCGTCGAAGGGGTCGCGCCAGCGCAGCAGAAGAATCCGCTGGGCGGCGTCGAGGCAGATCACCCGCGCGGCGGGCCGATGCGTCGTGTCCACCACCCCGAGGCTAGCCGCCGGGCGGGACGCGGGGGATGCGGGGCGGACCCGCCGGGCGCGGACTCGCACCGCCGGGCCCCGGACCCGCATCGCCGTGTGCGGTGCGCGCCGCCCGGCGGCTCCCGGTCGGCAGGCCGGCCCGTGCGGCGCCAGCGGCGAGGGCCCGGGGGCGCAGTCCCGGTTTCGGGGAGGGCGGGGACCCGCCGTACCGCGCCCCCGCGCGGCTCAGCCGCCCGACGTGTCCAGTTCCGCGCCCGCGTCCACCTGCGCGCACTCGTACGGGTCCGCCAGCCACCCCTCCGGCAGCACCACCTTGTTCCGCCCCGCCGTGCGCCCCCGCGGGCCGTCCGCACCCGCGGGCCACGGCTGGTCCAGGTCCAGGGTGCCCAGCAGGTCGTCCAGTTCGGCCAGCGACCCGGCCATCGCCATCCGGTGGCGTACGTCCTTGCCCACCGAGAAGCCCTTCGTGTACCACGGCACGTGCTTGCGGAAGTCGATGACGCCGCGCCGCTCGTCGCCGAGCCACTGCCCCAGCAGCTCCGCGTGCCGCAGCATGACCCCGGCGACCTCCTTCAGCGCGGGCCGCGCGTACGAGACCGGGCCCACGCCCCGCTCCGGCCCCGCCTCGGGCTCCGCGTCGAACGCCGCCACCAGGTCTCCGAAGAGCCACGGCCGCCCCAGGCAGCCGCGCCCGACCACCACCCCGTCGCACCCGGTCTCGCGCACCATCCGCAGCGCGTCGTCCGCCGACCAGATGTCCCCGTTGCCCAGCACCGGGATCTCCGGCACGTGCTCCTTCAGCCGCGCGATGGCGTCCCAGTCCGCGGTGCCGCCGTAGTGCTGCGCCGCCGTACGTCCGTGCAGGGCGATGGCGGTGACGCCCTCCTCGACCGCGATCCGCCCGGCGTCCAGATAGGTCAGGTGGTCGTCGTCGATGCCCTTGCGCATCTTCATCGTCACCGGCAGGTCGCCCGCGTTGCGCACGGCCTCGCGGAGGATCGCGCGCAGCAGGTTCCGCTTGTACGGCAGCGCGGAGCCGCCGCCCTTGCGGGTCACCTTGGGCACGGGGCAGCCGAAGTTGAGGTCGATGTGGTCGGCGAGGTCCTCGTCGGCGATCATGCGGGCCGCGCGGCCGGTGTACGCCGGGTCCACGCCGTAGAGCTGGATGGACCGCGGCTTCTCGGTGCCGTCGAAGTGGACGAGCCGCATCGTCTTGGCGTCCCGCTCGACCAGCGCCCGCGTCGTGATCATCTCGCTGACGAACAGGCCCCGGCCGCCGGAGAACTCCCGGCACAGCGTGCGGAACGGCGCGTTCGTGATCCCCGCCATGGGCGCGAGCACCACGGGCGGGGAGACGGTGTGCGGGCCGATCTTCAGCTCGGACATGCGGCGGACTACCTCGATACGGGTACGGGGACGGACCCTCCATTGTCCCTCACCCGCGGCGGGGACGCGTACGGCCCGCTTGTCAGCGGTCCTCGTCGCGCCGCACCCGTACGGCCAGCGCCAGCTCGTCCATGTCCTGCGCCGCCGCCGCGAGCCGCCCCACGTCGGCGCTGATGGCGCGGACGAGGACGTCCACGCCGTGCGGCTCGGAGCGGAAGGCGTAGTTCAGGGAGGAGCCGAGGGTGCCGTCGCCCGGGTCGGTGAAGTAGCGCATGGCACGCAGCCCGTTCCCCAGGTGCGGGTGGCGGAACAGCTCCACGATCGGCGCCTCCACCGCCTCGGGGTCCATCGACCGCACCAGCTCCCGCAGCCGGTCGTTGCGGTCCCCGGACGTCGCCAGCCCCCACACGGCCAGCGGCACCGGCGCCTGGCGCGGGTCGGGCATGTACAGGTACAGGTCCTGGCCGGGGAAGACGGTGCCCGCGCGGGTGGCGTACTCCAGCAGCGCGTCCCGCAGCCGCGCCACCTCCTCCTCGTCGCCGCCGGGATCGACGTCGACGAGCAGCCACCACGCCTCGGCGAACGCCTCCGCCCACTCCGCGGGCCCGGACCACGGCATGCCCTCCCACTGCTGGGGCACCCACAGCCACTTGGCGTCGTCGTAGTCGACCTCGATCCAGCTCACCGGCTGCTCCTCGTCCAGCGGAATGTGGTCATCACGGCGTCGAACAGCTCGACCAGCACGTCCGCGAACTGCCCCTTCGGGTCGCCGTCCGCGAGCGTGCTGAACCCGACCGTCACCCACCGGGTGTCGTCCTCGGGGACCGCCAGCACGTAGTCGACGCGGCGCGAAGCGTACTCGCCGCCCTCCTCGCCGGAGCCGCGCGCGACCCGCTCGTTGCGGTAGCCCACGGAGCCGTCTACGGCGGCGGGCTGCGACTTGTCGGCGTCGGCGAGCAGCCGGGCGAGGACGAGCGAGGGGTCGGCGCCCGCGGACAGGGTGATCTCGGAGACGACGAACGACGCCGCGACCGTCACGCCGTGCATCTGCTGTACGGGCAGGTAGAGGTCCAGCCCGCCGCTCTTGCGCGCGTCGGCGGCGGCCTTGCGCAGGCGGCGTACGAGTTCCAGGCGCACCGCGGGCACCTGGTCGCGCGGGAAGTCGTCGGGCAGGTCGGCGACGGCTTCGTCGACGATCCGCATGACGGCCTCGTCGGTGCCGTCGCGCAGGGGTATTCGGGACCAGTTGGGCGGCAGGACGAGGGTGTACCCGACGGCGGCACCCTCACCCCGGTCCCTGGCCCGGGTCCGGCTCCGGTCCCTGGCCCGGCCCCGATCCCCGGCCCGGCCCGCGTCCCCGTCTGTGGCCCCGGCCGAGTCCGCGGCACGGCCCTCTTCCCGTACAGGCGCCTCTGTACGCTCCGACCGCCCCGGCCGCTTCACGTAGTCCACGCGCCCCGCCTGCTCAGCCACCGCCGGCTCCCCCGCTCTCCCGTTTCCGCCGCTTCTTCTCCGCGTGGTGCGCCCGCACCCGCGCGTCCCGTTCCCGCCGCTCCCGCCTGCGCCGCCGCTCCGCCCGGTCCGTACGCACCGCCGACACCACCCCCGTCACCAGCGCCACCCCCGGCACCGCGACCAGCACCGGCGGCCCCGTGAAGTACGCGGCGATCATCAGCAGCACCGCCCCGAAGACGGCGGTGACCTCCAGCTCGCCGTCGCCCACGTTCCGTACCGCCGCCGTGACCACCGACCACACCAGCACCGCGACCGCCGCGCCCAGCAGCCCCCGCTCGACCCAGGCCAGGGCATCCCCCGCCGCGCCGTCGAAGACGGCGGCCAGCGCGGCGAACAGCGCCCCGGCCGCCACCGGCACCAGCACCGCGGTGCGCGCGGCCACCAGCAGCCGCCCGTCCGCCCGTCCGCGCGCGGACGGGGTGGTGCGGCGGGGCAGGAAGACCATCGGCTCCTCCATCACGGGGGCGGGCGGCACGGCGACGGAGCGACCGCGGCGGACGTCACGTCACAAGGCGGGCCGCCGACGTCACAGGGCCGCCCGGGTCACCAGGTCGAGCCGATCGGCGCCTTCCAGGAGTCGCCCTTCCAGTCGTTGTACGACTCGTTGAACGGCTTGAAGGGAAGCATGTCGCTGCTGCCGAGCGCCTTGTCACCGAGGTCGACGATCGTACCGCCCCAGGCGGCGCCCAAAGAGGCCGTGTAGGCGGCCGACGCCTTCGCCGCCGTACCGCCGCTGACCAGGCCGGGGAAGCGGTCCGAGATGCGCCCGATGTTGCGCACCATGGACAGGCCCTCGGTGTCGCCCATGTTGAGGATCTTGCCCAGGCGCCCCACCGACGGAAGGTTCTGCGGCACGCTCGTCGCCTGCCGCCGGGCCTGCGCCTTCAGCGCGTCGATCTGCGCCCGCGCCGCCCGCTTCGCCGCGGGACTCGCCGTACGGCTGCTGAGCACCCGGCCCAGCGCCTGCCGCTGCGAGGACGACCTCGCGAGGTTCTGCGCGACCTGCTGCGAACGGGCCCCGGTCGCCGCCGTCTTCGTCAGCGCGTTGGTGCCCTTCAGGGCGGCCATGCCGGCACGCCCGAGGCCCATGGTCAGCAGCCCGATGGAGTCCACCAGCACGTCCATCCAGCTCGCGTTGCCCGTGGCCGCGAGCAGGGCTCTGCCCCCGACCACCAGCAACCCCGCGATCAGCAGGAACGCCACCACGTTCAGCCCCGGGATGAACAGCGAGATGATCGCCACCGCCGTCGCCACCCAACTGATGACATCGATGACGATCTTGATGATGTCGGCGTACTTGTCGACGAAGTCGCTGACGTTGTCCCACCAACTGTCCTTGACGTCGTCGTCGATGGACTTCTT
The DNA here is from genome assembly GCF_045781775.1 of Streptomyces sp. 184. NCBI lineage: Bacteria > Bacillati > Actinomycetota > Actinomycetes > Kitasatosporales > Streptomycetaceae > Streptomyces > Streptomyces sp. 184. The sequence continues at coordinate 6,352,219 of NZ_CP123230.1, forward strand.
GATGCGCCCGGCCGCCGTGTCCGCGTCGCTGTCCCGCGCCGACGTCGCCCGCCCCAGCATCCGGCGCGCCTCTTCCAGCTCCCCCTCGGCGGCCCCGTACGCCTTCTCCCGGCCCTTCTCCGCCTCCTTCTCCGCGTCGGTGGGCTCCGGCGCGTCCGGCGAGGCCGCCTTGTCCGGCGGCTTGTTCTGCGCCATCGTCCCGGCCGCGCTCTGCGCCTTCGTCAGCGCCCGCTCCGCGGCCTTCTGCGCCTCGTCCAGATCACCCGCCCACGACGACAGATGCCCGGCGACCTCCTTGTACCGCCCGGAGGTCTTCTCCATCTTCCCGGCCAGATCGGTCGCGGCACTGCGCAGCTTGTCGGCGTACTTGCCCTTCAGGGCACCGTCCTTGCCGATGTCGCGCAACTTGCCGACCTGCGACTCGATCGTCTCGCCGATCTTCTTCAGCCTGGCGGCCTCAGCCTTGATGTCCTCGACGTTCCCCGGTACGGGATCGGAGTCGGCGAGCGGCTGCCAGTCGGTGGGGCGGGCCATCGTCACTCACCCTTGCATTCCTGCTCAAGCTTCTTGTCCGTCTTCAGAAACGACTGATGGACGCTGCTCGCCATCTCGCCGACGGACTTCACGGACTCCAGCACCTCTTTGCGGTGCCGGTCCCAGTTGGTGGTGAAGTCCTCCATCGCATCCGCGACGGTGCCGGAGCCGTAGATTCCGCTAAGCCGCTCCTGATGCTCCTCGCAGCTCTCGAACTCCCGCTTCACGATGCCGAGATCACGCTCGATCACCTGAAGGCGGCCGTAGTCCACGCACAGGTCGCTCATCGTCCGTTTCCCCCGAGGTCTGACGTCTTTCCGGGGCAGGGTACCGGCGGTCGTACAACTACGCATGTATCAACTCCGTACCGCACTTGAACCACTACCTTCGGTCACATGACACAGACACGACGCCCGGACCCGTACGACTCACCACGCGCGTCCGCAGGAGGAAATCTCGAAGATGCTGGACGACATCTTCGCGACGGGAGAACACCTCCAGAGGCTGTGCCGGTTGGCGCGGCGGTCTCCGTATCCGGACTACTTCGCGGACGCGGCGGAGCTGGAGACACTGGCGACGCACCTGTACGACCACGCACCGCTGTTGGTCCCCGGTCTGTTGCAGACGCGGGAGTACACCCGGGCCCTGAGCCTGGCCACCGCACCCTTGATGCCCGAGGACGTGATCCAGAAGCACGTCCAGGCTCGCCAGGAGCGGCAGCGCCTACTGAAGAACTCGGAAGTCCCGAGGCTCTGGACAGTCCTCCACGAGCCAGTGCTCCGTACCGCGTTCGGAGGACCCGAAGTCGCAGCGCGGCAGCTTCGCCACATCCCTGAACCGGGCCGTAGTCGCCGCATCGTCGTGCAGGTGCTCCCATTCACCGCGGCGGCGCAGGGCTTCATGAACGGCATGGCGAGGATCATGAAGTTCGCCGAAGGCCCGTCCATGGTCTACGAGGAAGGCGCGCACAGGGGCAACCTGATCGACGATCCGGCTCTGGTCGGCCAGTACCAGACGTCCTACGATCTGATCAGGGCTGCTGCTCTGTCACCGACGGCATCCCTGGAGATGCTGGAATCGGCGGCAGAAGACTACGGGAGATCATGATCACCTGGCGCAAGTCGTCGTACAGCAACGGCGAAGGCGGCGAATGCGTCGAGGTCGGGGACGGTGTCCCCGACCTCGTTCCCGTTCGTGACAGCAAGGACCCGGACGGTCCCAAGCTCATGTTCAGCACCGCGGGTTGGACCGCGTTCCTCGCCGCCGTGAAGCACGACGAGTTCTGAGCCGAACTCAACCCCTCAGCGCACCCCACGTGTCGGGGCCCACCTGGCCGTCGACGGCCAGGCCCTTCGCGGACTGGAAGCTCTTGACCGCCGCCTCCGTGTTCGCGCCGAACATGCCGTCGACGCCGCCCGCGCCGAGGTCGTAGCCGCGGGCGCGGAGGATGCACTGGACCTGCACCACGCGCTCGCCGCTGTCGCCGTTCTGGGTGAGGGCCGTGCCCGAGTAGTACGTGCAGGAGTCCCAGGGGTCCGCGGGCGGTGCGGAGGTCGTGGGGGTGGTCGGCTTGGCCGAGGTCGCTTCGGGGCGGGTGGGCTTGGGGGCGGGGTCGGTCTCGGCGGGGTCCTCGGTGGGCTGCGAGGTGCCCGCTGCGGAGGGACTCGGGGACGGGGAGGCGGACTCCTTGCCGTCGTCCTTCGCCTTTGACGGCTTCACGCTGCCCGGCTGCTTGCCCTGGTCGGCGGGGGCGCTGGAACTCCGGTCCGCCCCACTGCCGTTCGCCGTGTCGTCGCCGTCGTCGGAGCCGACCCAGCCCGGCACCGTGAAGGCCAGCGCCGCCACGGCCGCCACCGCGACCGCCGCACCGGCCAGCATCAGCGGGCGGCGGCGCCGCGACGGGGAGGTGCCGGGCGGGGTGCCCGCGGTGGCCGGCGGGCTCTGGCCGTACGGGGTGAACTGGCCCGGCGGCGTCGCCTGACCCGGCGACACGCCCTGGTTCTGCTGCCCGCCCGGCTGCCCGCCCGGCTGCCGGCCGCCAGGCCCGTACGCGCTGGCCGCCGCGTTCAACGCCTGCGGCGGCATCGACGGGGTGTGCGACTCCGGTGCCGGGCCGAACCCGCCCGGCCCCGTGCCCGTACCGGAAGCCGCGGCACCCGCGGCCCCCGCGCCGAGGCCGAGGCCGCCGCTCAGGCGCATCGTCTCCGCCGGGTCGGACAGCGGCTCGCCCGCCGCGACCGCCGCGAGCAGCCGGCCCGCGCGCAGCGCGTCCGCGCGGCGACCCGGGTCCTTGTCCATCAACTCCCGCAGCGCACCCGCCAGCACGCCCGCGCGCTGCGGCTCGGGCAGCGGATCCACGACGATGGCGCTGATGGTCGACCACGTGGACGACCGGCGGAACGGCGACATGCCCTCGACCGCCGCGTACAGCGTCGCGCCGAGCGACCACACATCCGACGGCGGGCCCGGCATCTCGCCGCGGGCCCGCTCGGGCGACAGGTAGTCGATGGAGCCGACCATCTCGCCGGGGGCGGTCAGCCGCGTCGAACCGTCGTCGCCCGGGTCGTCCATCGCGGCGATGCCGAAGTCGGTGAGGACGACGCGGCCACTGCGGGCCAGCAGGATGTTCGCGGGCTTGACGTCGCGGTGCAGGACTCCCGCCCGGTGCGCCGCGGCCAGCGCGTCCACGACCTTCGCGCCGATACCGGCGGCCTCCGCCGGGTCCAGCACGCCCCGTTCGCGGATGACGTCGTCCAGGGAGGGCCCGTCGACCAGCTCCATGACGATCAGGGGACGGCCCTCGTGCTCCGTGACGTCGTGCACGGCGATGACGCCCGGGTGGTCGACGCGGGCCGCGGCCCGCGCCTCCCGCTGCATCCTCAGCCGCAACTCCTGCGCGTCATGGGCCGCGCCCTCCCCTAACGGGCGCAGCTCCTTGACCGCGACCTCACGGCCCAGGACCTCGTCCACGGCACGCCACACCGTGCCCATGCCGCCCCGTCCGAGCTGCCCCACCACGCGATACCGCCCGGCAAGCCGCCGGCCGACCCCCGCTTCGCTCTCCCCCACAGCCGCCCTCTGCCCTTCGGTGCGCGCACCGTGTCCGATGCGTGCACTGTGTCCGTGACTGGGGGCAGCCTAACGGGCCCAGGTGACAGCGGAGTCGGGCGTGCCCGCCGGGGCACGGAGCGCACGCCGGGGACGGCGGCGCGTACGGGGGCGGCGGAGGCCCCCGTACGCCCTCCGCTCACTTCTCCGCAACCGCGGCCTTCTCCGCGACCCCGGCCGCCTCCCCGGCCGCGGCGCTCTCCCCAGCCGGGGCACTCTCCGCAACCACGGCGCTCTCCCCAGCCACGTTCTTCTCCGCACCCGCACCCGCACCCGCGCCCGCGCCCCGCAGCGCCGTGAACGCCACCGCCGCCACCGCCAGCGACAGCACCGCGCTGATCACGCCCACCGTCGCCAGACCGCCCGCGAACGCCTCCTGCGCCGCCCCCAGCAACTCCGCGCCCTGCCGCACCGGCAACTCCTCCGCCACCCCCGTCGCGCCCGCCAGGGTCTCCCGCGCCGTGTCCGCAGCCGCCTCCGGCGTCCCCTCCGGCACCCCGTCGCCGACCCCCGACCGGTACACCGCCGTGCCCACGCTCCCCAGAACCGCGACGCCCAGCGCCACGCCCAGCTCCGAACTCGTCTCGCTGATCGCCGACGCCGCGCCCGCCTTCTCCGGCGGTGCAGAACCCACCACCAGCTCGGTGCCCAGCGCCAGCACCGGGCCGATGCCCGAGTTCACCAGCGCGTACGCCACGACGATCAGCGCGATGTCCCCCGCGCCACCCGCCTCGACCCGGCTCAGCAGCAGGTACCCCGCCGCCGCCGACGCCAGCCCCGCACCCATCACGGCCCCCGGGCCGAACCGGCGCGCGAACACCGGCGCCGCCACCGACGAGACGATCAGCACCGCCGCCGGCGGCAGCAGCCACAGCCCCGCGCGGAACGCCGACTGGCCCTCCACCATCTGGAGATACTGCGTCACGAACAGATACGAGCCGCTCACCGCGACCGTCCCCACCAGAATGATCAGCAGCGCGCTGCGGAACGACCGGTCGGCGAAGAGCGCCAGATCCAGCAGCGGGTTCGCCAACTTCCGCTGCCTGCGCACGAACAGCGTCCCCGCCGTCACCCCCAGCGCGGCTGACAGCAGCGGCAGCACCGCGAGCCCGTGCGCCAGTTCCTTGATCGCGTACGTCGCCGGAAGCATCGTCACCAGCGACAGCACCACGCTCGCCGCATCCACCCGGCCCGGATCCGGATCCCGCGACTCCGGCAGCAGGACCGGCCCCGCCACCAGCAGCAGCACCATCACCGGGATGCCCAGCAGGAACGCCGAACCCCACCAGAACTGCTCCAGCAGCGCCCCGCCCAGCACCGGCCCGAGCGCGACACCCAGGGAGAACATCGCCGCCCAGATCGCGAACGCCAGACCGCGCTGCCGCGGGTCGAGGAAGAGATTGCTGATCAGCGAGAGCGTGGACGGCATCAGCGTCGCCCCGGCCACGCCCAGCAGCAGCCGGGCGACGATCAGCGCCTCCGCGCTCGGCGCGTACGCGGCGGCGACGGACGCGGCGCCGAAGGCGGCGGCGCCGATCAGCAGCAGCCGGCGGCGGCCGACGCGGTCGCCGAGCGTGCCCATCGTCACCAGGAAGCCGGCGATCATGAAGCCGTAGATGTCGATGATCCACAGCATCTGGGTGCTGCTGGGCTGGAGGTCGGCGGCCAGATGCGGCACGGCCAGGTGCAGGACGGAGATGTCGAGGGCCAGGAGGAGGGTGGGCAGGGCCAGCACCGCGAGCCCGGCCCACGCACGCAGCCCGGCGCGCTCGCCGGAGCCGCCGGAGCCGCCGGAGCCCTCGGTGCCGCCTGGGTCGGGGGCGTCGGTGCCGGGGGTGAGGTCGGTGTTCACGGGGGTCCCTTCGGGGTGGGTGGAACGTTCGGCGGACCGGGTCGGTACGGGCGGGGCGTGAGGTACGGGCCGTACGGGCGGTCGGTCACGCCCGCCGGTGCTACGGACCCGACTGTGCGACGCGCCTCTCTCGGTCCACTCCAGATCCGCTCTCGACCGGCCCCCGGCCCCCGGCCACCGGCGCCCGCGGGCGGCCCGGCCGCGTACACCCGGTGACGGCACGTACACGGCGGGGACCAGGCGGCCCGCCGACCGGGCCCGGCCGCACCCCGTACGAGCAGCCCCGGCCCGCTCCGGCGCGCGTTGTCGGACCCGCTGCGTACCTTTGAGGCATGCGATACGGGGTCCTCGGTCCACTGGCGGTGTGGACGGATGCCGGCGAACCGGTCAAGGTCGCCGAGCGGAAGGTGCGCGCGCTCCTCGCGGACCTGCTGCTCCACGAGGGCCGCACCGTCTCCGCCGACCGGCTCGTGGAGGACCTGTGGCCCCCGGAGGCCCGCCCCGCGAACCCGGCCGCGACGCTCCAGACCCGCGTCTGGCAGTTGCGCCGCGCCCTCGCCGCCGCCGAGCCCGACGCCCGCGAGCTGGTCGTACGCGAACACGGCGGCTACCGCCTCGCCGCCGGCCCCGACTCCGTGGACGCCCGCCGCTTCACCGCCCTCCTCGCCCGGGCCCGTACCACCGACGCCCCGGACGCACGGGCGGCGCGGCTGCGCGAGGCGCTGGCGCTGTGGCGCGGCGGCGCGTACGAGGACGTCGCCGACCGGGACTTCACCCGCGCCGAAGTGACACGGCTGGAGGAGAACCGGCTGACCGCCGTCGAGGAACTCGCGCACGCCCGGCTCGCCCTCGGCGAACACGGCCCCCTCGCCGCCGAACTCGGCGACCTCGTCGCCCGCCACCCGCTACGGGAACGCCTGCGCGCCGCCCACATGACCGCCCTCTACCGCGCCGGACGCCAGAGCGAAGCCCTGACCGCCTACGACGACCTGCGCCGCCACCTCGCCCGCGAACTTGGCCTGACGCCCGGCCCCGAGGTGACCGCGCTGCAACGCGCGATCCTGGCCCAGGACCCGGCCTTGGGGACGACGGCCACAGCCCTCACGGTGCCCGCCGCGGTCACGGCGCAGCCGCCGTCCAATCTCCCCGCCCCCGTCACCGAACTCATCGGCCGCCACCGCGAACTCACCGACGTACGCAAACTCCTCCACACCGAACGCCTCGTCACCCTCGGCGGCCCCGGCGGCGTCGGCAAGACCCGCCTCGCCCTCGAAGTCGCCGCCCAGGCGGTGACCGACGCCCCCGCCGGCCTCCCCGGCGACTTCCCCGACGGCGTCTGGGTCGCCGAACTCGCCGGCCGCCGCTGCTACGACGACCCCGCCGACGTCGTCGCCCACGTCCTCGGCGTCCACGACACCGAAGGGCGCCCCACCCACGACGTCCTCACCGACGCCGTACGCGCCAAACGGCTCCTCCTCGTCCTCGACAACTGCGAGCACCTGGTCGAGTCCGTCGCCCCGCTCGCCGCCCGCCTCCTGCGCGCCGCCCCCGGCCTGCGCATCCTCGCCACCAGCCAGGAGCCGCTGGCCATCGCCGGCGAAACCCTCTACGCCGTACCGCCGCTGACCCTCCCCCCGCCGCACTGGGAGAGCGCACCCGCGGACACCACCGCCGCCGGCACCGCCGCGACCCGCACCGCGCCGGCAAGCACCGCCGAGCCGTCCGCCGAATGCCTCCAGGAGTCCAGCGCCGTACGGCTCTTCCTCGCCCGCGCCGCCGCCGCGGCCCCCGGCTTCCAGCTCGACCCCGACGGCGCCGCCGCCGTCGCCGCCATCTGCCGCCGCCTCGACGGCATCCCCCTCGCGCTCGAACTCGCCGCCACCCGCGTCCGCGCCCTCGGCGTCCACCGCCTCGCCGAACGCCTGGACGACCGCTTCCGCGTCCTCGCCGCCGGCAGCACCCGCCGCGACGCGCCCGAACGGCAGCGCACCCTGCGCGCGACGATCACCTGGAGCTGGGAACTCCTGACCCCCGCAGAACAGGCCGTCCTGCGCCGCCTGTCCGTCTTCGCCACCGGCACCACGCTGCCCGCCGCGGAAGCCGTCTGCGCCGGTACGGACATCGACCCCGCCGACGTCGCCGACCTCCTGGCCCGCCTGGTCGACCGGTCCCTCGTCGTCACCACCCCCGGCCCGGACGGGCCCCGCTACGGGCTGCTGGAGTCGGTGGCCGCGTACGGCCTCGAAGAGCTGACCGCCGCCGGCGAACACGCCCACGCGCTACGCCGCCACGCCGCCCACTACGCCGACCTCGCCCAACGCGCCGCCCCCCACCTCTACACCCGCACCCAGGCCCGCTGGCTGACCTGCCTCGACGCCGAGGCGGCGAACCTGCGCCGCGCCCTGGACACCGCCACCACGACGGGCGACGCGACGCTGGCGCTGCGGCTGGCGAACGCGCTGGCGTGGTACTGGTTCCTGCGCGGACGCCACCGCGAAAGCACGCGAGCACTGACGCGCGCCCTGGAGACGGGCGCGCCGGGCACGTCGGGGACGACGGGCACGACGGGGGCGGCCCGGGACGCCGAGAGGGCCGAGGGGGCCGACGAGGCCGCCGATGTCGCCGCGCTGCGGGCCACCGTCGCCGCCTGGCACGCCGGCTTCGCCCGGCTCGACGCCGCGGTCCGTACCCCGGCCAGGCCCGACGCACCCCGCGGAACGGCTACGCCCGGAACGTACGAGACGGGCGGGACGGGCGAGACGGGCGAGACGGACGGGACGGGCGAGACGGGCGACGCAGTCGAGACGGGCGGGACGAACCAGGCGGACGCCGACTGCGCCCCCGACCCGCCCACCACCGAACCGGGGTTCCCCGGGGACGCCGCCGACAGCCGGGCGGTGTGGTTCCTCGCCCACGCCGAGGCCAACTTCGGCAGCATCGCCCGCGCCGCGGTGCTCGCGGACCGGGCGATGGGCGAGTTCCGTACGCGCGGGGACCGCTGGGGCGAGGCCGCCGCGTTCGTCGTGCAGGCGACCGTGGCGCTCTTCCGCGGGGACCTCGCGGGGCTCGCGCGGAAGTCAGCGACCGCCGTGCGCATCTTCGACGAACTGGGCGAGGACTGGGGCCGGCTCGAAGCCGGCGAGGCCATGGCGGAGCACGCCGAGATCACCGGCGACTACGCGCTCGCCGCGCGCCTGCACCGCGACGACGCCCGCCGGGCGGAGGAACTCGGCCTGTGGGCCCAGCAGTCCTACCGCCTCGCCGGGCTCGGCCGGATCACGATGCTCACCGGCGACCTGCCCGAGTCGCGGCGGCTGCACGAGCGGGCCATGGCGCTGGCCACCGCGCACTTCGACCCGGTCGGCGAGGAGTTCGCCGAGATCGGCCTCGGGATGGTCGCCCGCAGGGCGGGGCGGCCCGAGGCCGCCGAGGCGCACCTGCGCCCCTGGCTGGAGTGGTGGCGCGGCCTCGACTGCTCAGCCGCCCCACGCGGGGTGGCGCTGATCGCGGCAGAGCTGGGCTTCCTCGCCGAGCAGCGCGGAGACGCCGCGCAGGCCCGAGCCATGCAGCGCGAGGGGCTGGCCGCCGCGCTCCTGTCGGAGGACCCGCGGGCCGCGGCGCTGGCGCTGGAGGGCCTGGCGGGCGTCGAGACGCTGGCCGGCAACCACGCCCCCGCCGCCCGCCTCCTCGGCACGGCCGCCGCGCTGCGCACGGCGGCGGGCGCACCGCTGCCGGAGGCGGAGCGGGGCGACGTCGACCGGATCACGGCCCGCGCGACGGCGGCCCTGGGCGAGGCGGCGTTCGCCGCGGCCCACGAGGAGGGCCGCACGATGACGGTGACCGACCACCCGGCAACCCACCGGAACCACGGCCGGACCCGCGCCCGGCCACCGGCAGCCCGTAGCGACTAAGGCCGCCCCATCGAAGACGGAACAAACGCACCTCCGGAACCCCGGGGGCCCGGCGCCGCCCGGGCCGGCGCCGCGCCAACTGCCGCCCGCCGGGCCTCTCCCCCTCCCCCGCTACCGCTCCGTCGCCGGACTCGGCTTCGCCGGCGCCGGCCGGCCGCCGTGTCCGCCCGGCTGGGGACTGCGCGCGGGGGCGGCGACCTCCTCCCACCACGGCGTCGTCGGCAGCACCGGCGCCGACGGCTCGAAGGGCTCGCCGGGACGGGGGATCGCCGCGCGCACGCCGGACTCCGCCGCCGCGGCGGCGGTGCGCTCCGCGGGCTCCTCCCAGCGGTGCGGGGCGAGGTTGAACGTGCCCCAGTGGATGGGCAGCAGCACCCCGCCGCGCAGGTCGAGGTGGGCCCGTACGCCCTCCTCGGGGGTCATGTGGATGTCCGGCCAGAAGTCGCTGTACGCGCCGATCTGCACCATCGCCGCGTCGAACGGGCCGTGCTCGGCGCCGATGTCGGCGAAGCCGGGGAAGTAGCCGGTGTCGCCGCTGTGGAAGACGCGGTGCCCGGGGCCGCGCACGGACCAGGAGGCCCACAGCGTGCGCTGCTTGTTGCGGATGCCCCGGCCGCAGAAGTGGCGGGCGGGGGTCGCGGTGAGGGTCAGGCCCGCGGCCTCGGTGGACTCGTGCCAGTCGAGTTCGGCGATGCGGTCCTGGGGCACGCCCCAGCGCTCCAGGTGGGCGCCGACGCCGAGGGGCACGGCGAACAGCACGTCGTCCGCGACCGCCTCGCGGAGTTCGCGGACGGTCGACATGTCGAGGTGGTCGTAGTGGTCGTGGGAGATGACGACGGCGTCGAGCGGGCCGAGTTCGGCGACCGGCAGCGGCGGGCGGTGGAAGCGGCGCGGGCCCGCGAAGGAGAACGGCGAGCAGCGCTCGCCGAAGACCGGGTCGAAGAGGACCCGGCGGCCGTCGATCTCGGCGAGGACCGTGGCGTGGCCGAGCCACGTGAGGCGCAGCCCGTCGGCGGGCGGGGCGGACAGGTCCGGGCGCTGCACGGGGACGGCGCCCGCCGGCTTGCGGCCGTCGCGGCGGAGCAGGGCGCGGACCATCTCGCCGCGGGAGCCGCCGCCGGGCTGCGGGCTGATGTCGGAAGGGACGGGGTTGCGGAACGCGCCGGCCTCCGGGTCGTAGTTCGGCGAGTTGAGGATCCGCTCCAGCCGGGCTCCGGCCGGCTCGGCACCGAAAGACGCGGGGCGAACTCGACGCATGGGCCACTCCTTGGTCTCTGACTGTGGGGTCAACGGCGGTGGGGACGGTGGTGTTCCGGATTCCCTGAGAAAGTAGCACTGACAGATTTTGACATCTGTCATTCGTCATTCCATACTTGTCATCATGACTTCGATCCCGACTCGCCCCCTCGGCGCCACCGGCCCCCGCGTCTCCGCCCTCGGCCTCGGCTGCATGGGCATGTCCGCCCTCTACGGACCGGTCGACCGCCAGGAGTCCATCGCCACCATCCACGCCGCCCTCGACGCCGGCGTGACCCTGCTGGACACCGGCGACTTCTACGGCATGGGCCACAACGAGCTGCTGATCCGCGACGCCCTCGCCGCCCGTCCCGGCAGCCGCGACCAGGCCGTAGTCAGCGTCAAGTTCGGCGCCCTGCGCGACCCCTCCGGCGCCTTCCTCGGCTACGACGGCCGGCCCGCCGCGGTGAAGAACTTCGCCGCGTACTCGCTCCAGCGCCTGGGCACCGACCACATCGACGTCTACCGCCTCGCCCGCCTCGATCCGGACGTGCCCGTCGAGGAGACCGTCGGCGCGGTGCGGGAGCTGATCGACGCCGGCTACGTGCGGCACGTCGGGCTCTCCGAGGTGGGTGCGGAGACGGTGCGCCGGGCCGCGGCCACGGCGCCGGTCGCCGATCTCCAGATCGAGTACTCGCTGGTCTCCCGCGGCATCGAGGACGAGATCCTGCCCGTCTGCCGCGAGCTGGGTGTCTCGGTCACCGCGTACGGGGTGCTCTCCCGCGGCCTGATCAGCGGGCACATGACGCGCGAGAGCGTCCGTGACCTGTCCGCGCACGACTTCCGGGCGGCCAGCCCCCGCTTCGCGACCGGGAACCTCGACCGGAACCTCGCGCTCGTCGACGCCCTGCGGCAGGTCGCGGACGGCAGGGGTGTTACGGTCGCGCAGATCGCCGTCGCCTGGGTCCTCAGCCGCGGCGAGGACATCGTGCCGCTCGTGGGTGCCCGGCGCCGTGACCGGCTCGCCGAGTCCCTCGGCGCCCTGGACGTGGTGCTCGGCGCGGACGATCTGGCCGCGATCGAGCGGGCGGTGCCGGCCGGGTCGGCGGCGGGCGAGCGGTACGCGCCGGAGCAGATGGCGATGCTGGACAGTGAGAAGAGCAGCGGGACGGCGGGTTCGCGGGCCGGCTGACGGTCTGTCGGTGCCCTGCCGCCGGCGCCGGCCCGGGACCGGTCCGGCGCCCCCGGCACCCGCGGCGGAGCCGGTGCCGGTGTCGATGTCGGAGCCGGCTGCGAAGCTGGTAGCAGAGCCGACGACAGTCGGGAGAGCCGAGAGCCGGAGAGCGCCGATGCCGTCCGAGACCCTGACCCCCGAGCGCATCCTCGAAGCCACGGAGGACGTGCTGCGCCGCTACGGCCCGGCGAAGGCCACGGTGGTGGACGTGGCGCGGGCGCTGGGCGTGAGCCACGGCTCGGTGTACCGGCATTTTCCGAGCAAGGCGGCGCTGCATGCGGCGGTGGCGGCGCGGTGGCTGGATCGGACGTCGGCGGTGCTGGAGAAGGTGGCGGCAGCGGAGGGTCCGGCGGATGTGCGGTTGCGGCGGTGGCTGGCGGGGCTGTTCGACGCGAAGCGGCACAAGGCGCATGACGATCCGGAGATGTTCGCGACGTACATGGCGCTGATCGGTGACGGCGCTTCCGCGGCGCGTACGGGCGCGGCGCTCGCTCCGGGCGCGGAGGGGGCTGCGGCTGCGGGTGCGGCGCCGACGGTGGCCGGTGTGGTGGCGCGGCATATCGCGGAGCTGACGGGGCAGTTGACGCTGATCCTGGAGGACGGGGTGCGTCAGGGGGTGCTGTCGGTGCCGGCCGCGGAGGCGGCGGCGGATGCGGAGTCGACGGCTGTGGCGGAGGCGGCGCGGCGTTCGGTGGAGGGGGTGGCGCGGGCGGTGTTCGATGCGACGAGCCGGTTCCATGATCCGGCGTTCGCGCCGGACTGGGAGGGGCCGGGGGTGGAGGCGGAGTTCCGGTTGGTGGTGGACGTGGTGGTGCGGGGGCTACGTCCCTGACGGGCTTCCCGGTGCGGGGTCGGCGGGGGGCGTGCCGGTGGCGGCGGCGTGTGCTTCGGCGAGGTGTTCTTCGGCTTTGAGCCAGGGCAGGAACTGTGCGGCTCTGTTCCAGTCGCAGCTTTCGCATTCGAGTCTGCGCCGGGCGCCGGCGCCTGTGACGTGCACGGTGTGTTCGCGGCCGTCCGCGTCGGTGCCGGTGACCCGGCTGGTGGCCCTCGCCTGCATGGCGCCTCCTGCGTTCGCTGCTCCTGCTGCTCCTGGCTCCGCTGTGCGTGGTTGTGCTGTGCGTGGTTGTGCTGTGCGTGGTTGTGCTGGTTCCGAGTGTGCTGTGCGTGGCGCGTTCCGGTGCGGCGGTGGGGCACAGTGTGCAGCAAGGGGCCGGTTTGCCGCAGCCTGCTGCGCGTAATCCGTGGGGTCCGGGCATACGGCGACGGCGCCCCCGGGTGGGGGCGCCGTCGTGGTGGTGCGGGTGGGTCAGCAGCCGATGAGGCGGCCGGCGAGGTAGGTGCCGACCTGGTCGAGGGAGACGCGTTCCTGCTTCATGGTGTCGCGTTCGCGGACGGTGACTGCGTTGTCGTCGAGGGTGTCGAAGTCGACGGTGATGCAGTAGGGGGTGCCGATTTCGTCCTGGCGGCGGTAGCGGCGGCCGATGGCGCCGGCGTCGTCGAACTCGATGTTCCAGTGGCCGCGGAGGTCGGCGGCGAGCCCCTTGGCCTTGGGGGAGAGTTCGGGGTTGCGGGAGAGGGGGAGGACGGCGGCCTTGACGGGGGCGAGGCGGGGGTGGAGGCGCATGACGGTGCGCTTTTCCATCTTGCCCTTGGCGTTGGGGGCTTCGTCCTCGACGTAGGCGTCGAGCATGAAGGCGAGCATGGTGCGGCCTACGCCGGCGGCGGGTTCGATGACGTAGGGGGTCCAGCGTTCGCCGGCTTCCTGGTCGAAGAAGGAGAGGTCCTGGCCGGAGGCGGCGGAGTGGGCCTTGAGGTCGAAGTCGGTGCGGTTGGCGATGCCTTCGAGTTCGCCCCACTGGGAGCCGGCGAAGTTGAAGCGGTATTCGATGTCGACGGTGCGCTTGGAGTAGTGGGAGAGCTTGTCCTTGGGGTGTTCGAACCAGCGGAGGTTGCTCTCCTGCATGCCGAGGCCGGTGTACCACTCCCAGCGCTGCTGCATCCAGTACTCGTGCCAGGTCTCGTCTTCGCCGGGCTTGACGAAGAACTCCATCTCCATCTGTTCGAACTCGCGGGTGCGGAAGATGAAGTTGCCGGGGGTGATCTCGTTGCGGAAGGACTTGCCGGTCTGGGCGATGCCGAAGGGGGGCTTCTTCCGGGAGGAGGTCTGGACCTGCATGAAGTTGGTGAAGATGCCCTGCGCGGTTTCGGGGCGCAGGAAGGTTTCGGAGCCGGCGTCCTGGGTGGGGCCGAGGTGGGTGGAGAGGAGGCCGGAGAACTGCTTGGGTTCGGTGAAGCCGCCCTTGTTGCCGCAGTGGGGGCAGTTGATGTCGGTGAGGCCGCCGGTGGGGGGGTGGCCGTGCTTGGCTTCGTATGCCTCTTCGAGGTGGTCGGCGCGGAAGCGCTTGTGGCAGGAGGTGCATTCGGTGAGGGGGTCGGTGAAGGTGGCGACGTGGCCGGATGCTTCCCAGACCTCGCGGGCGAGGATGACGGAGGAGTCGAGGCCGACGACGTCGTCGCGGGAGGTGACCATGTAGCGCCACCACTGGCGCTTGATGTTCTCCTTGAGCTCTACGCCGAGGGGGCCGTAGTCCCAGGCGGCGCGCTGGCCGCCGTAGATCTCGCTGCACGGGTAGACGAAGCCACGGCGCTTGCTCAGGCTGACGATGGTGTCGATCTTGTCGGCGGCCACGGTGCTCTCTTCATTACGACGACGAAGCGGTGCTCCAGGTTACCGGCGGCGGCACCCTTGGTTTCAAATCGGGGGGCGGCGGGGTGGGGCGGGTGAGGGCCTTGGGGTGGTCTCGGGGTGGCTGCGGGGTGGGTGTGGGGTCGTCGGGGGGCGGGGGTGGGGCTTCCGACGTAAAATATTTTTGACAATCGTTTCCATCTTTGATGAAAATGAGTGTCATGAGAGCTAGCCGCCGTTCCATATCCGGTCTCACCCCCGCCACCGCCGCGGCGCTGTCCGCGGCCGCCGTGCTGGCCCTGTCCGCGTGCGGCGACGGAGCGTCGGGCACCACGACGGAGGACGGCAGGCTGCGGGTGACCGCGTCGTTCTATCCGATGCAGTTCCTGGCCGAGGAGATAGGCGGCCGGCACGCGGAGGTCTCGACGCTGACGAAGCCGGGGACGGAGCCGCACGACCTGGAGCTGAGCCCGCGGCAGACGGGGGATCTGGCGGACGCGGGGCTGATCGTCTATCTGAAGGACATGCAGCCGGCGGTGGACGAGGCCATCGGGCAGTCGGGTGCGGAGCATGTCGTGGAGGCGTCGGAGTTCACGTCGCTGGAGAAGCACGGCGGCGAGGAAGACGGCCACGGGGACGAGGGGCACGAGGAGGAGGAAGGCGCCGACGGGGGTCACGAGGGGCACGACCACGGCGGCGAGGACGGCGCGGACCCGCACATCTGGCTGGACCCGGTGCGTTACGCGGAGGTCGCCGAGGGTGTCGGCAAGGCGATGGCGGAGGCCGACCCGGACCATGCGGGGGCGTACGAGAAGAACGCGGCGGAGCTGGCGGACCGGCTGCGCGAGCTGGACGGCGAATTCGCCGAAGGGCTGGAGAGCCGTCGTACGGACACGTTCATCACCACCCACGCCGCGTTCGGCTATCTCGCGGACCGCTACGGCCTGGTGCAGGAGTCGATCAAGGGGCTGAGTCCGGAGGCGGAGCCGAGTGCCGCGCGGATGCAGCAGTTGCAGGACATCGCGGAGGACGACGGGGTGACGACGGTGTTCTTCGAGACGCTGGTCAGCGACAAGACGGCGCGCACCCTGGCGGGTGACCTGGGGCTGGCCACGGATGTGCTCGACCCGATCGAGGGCGTGACGGACAAGTCGAAGGGTGACGACTACTTCGGGATCATGGAGGCGAACCTCGGGGCGCTCCAGCGGGCGCTGGGTGCGAAGTGAGCGGGGCCGTGGCGGACGGAGCGGGTGTGGTGGAGCCGGTGGTGAGGCTGCGGGGCGCGACGGCGTCGCTGGGCGGGCGTGCGGTGCTCGGCGGGGTCGATCTGACGGTGGGGCGCGGCGAGGTGGTGGCGCTGCTGGGGGCGAACGGTTCGGGGAAGTCGACGACGGTGCGGGCGGTGGTGGGCCGGGTGCCGCTGGCGTCGGGCGGGCTGGAGTTGTTCGGGACGCCGCTGGGGCGGTTTCGGCAGTGGCGGCGGATCGGGTACGTGCCGCAGCGTTCGACGGCGGCGTCGGGGGTGCCTGCGTCGGTGCGGGAGGTGGTGTCGTCGGGGCGGCTGTCGCGGTCGGGGCTGCGGCCGCTGTCGCGGGCGGACCGGTCGGCGGTGGAGGGGGCGCTGGGGGTGGTGGGGCTGGCGGATCGGGCGAAGGAGTCGGTGAATCGTTTGTCCGGTGGGCAGCACCAGCGGGTGCTGATCGCGCGGGCGCTGGCGGCGGAGCCGGAGTTGCTGATCATGGACGAGCCGCTGGGCGGGGTGGATCTGCCGAGCCAGGAGATTCTGGCGCGGGCGCTGGCCGAGCAGGTTCAGGGGGGTGCGTCGGTGTTGCTGGTGCTGCATGAGCTGGGGCCGCTTCAGCCGTTGATCGACCGGACGGTGGTGCTGGACGGCGGTCGGGTGGCGCGGGAGTACGGGCGCGGGGAGGCGGACGCGGCGGCGCGGGTGCACGATCTTGCGTGCCATCCGCATCCGGGCGGGGCGGGCGAGTCGGCCGAGGCGGACAGGACCGGGCTGCTGACATGATGCTGGAGTTTTTGGAGCCGCCGTTCATGCAGCGTGCGCTGTTGGCGGCGTTGCTGGTGGGGATCGCGGCGCCGGCGGTGGGCATCTATCTGGTGCAGCGCCGGCAGGCGATCATGGGTGACGGTATCGGGCATGTGGCGCTGACGGGTGTGGCGCTGGGTTTTCTGCTGAACACGAGCCCGGTGTGGACGGCGGTGCTGGTGGCGTCGGCGGGTGCGGTGGCGATGGAGCTGATCCGCTCGTACGGCCGCACGCGCGGTGATCTGGCGTTGGCGATGCTGTTCTACGGGGGTATGGCCGGGGGTGTGCTGCTGATCAATCTGGCGCCGAACGGTTCGACGGCGAACCTGACCACGTATCTGTTCGGGTCGGTGACGACGGTGTCGGACTCCGATGTGGTGGCGATCGTGTGGCTGTCGGTGTTCGTGCTGCTGGTGACGCTGGGGTTGCGGCGGCAGTTCTTCGCGATCTGCCAGGACGAGGAGTTCGCGAAGGTCACGGGGCTGCCGGTGCGGTCGTTGAATCTGCTGCTTGCGGTGACGGCGGCGGTGACGGTGACGGTGGCGATGCGGGTGGTGGGGTTGCTGCTGGTCAGTGCGCTGATGGTGATTCCGGTGGCGGCGGCGCAGCAGGCGACGCGGGCGTTCGCGGCGACGCTGGCGGTGGCGGTGGCGATGGGGGTGGTGACGACGCTGTCGGGGACGGTGTTCTCGTATTACGTGGATGTGCCGCCGGGGGCGACGATCGTGCTGTTTGCGCTGGGGTTGTTCTTGCTGGTGACGGCGTTGGCGGTGCCGGTGGCGCGGTGGCGGTCGCGGTCGGGTGGCGCGGTGGGGCCGAAGGGCGGGGGGAAGGTCGCGGCGGCCGGTGAGCGGGTTGGCGGCGGGCCGGGGTGAGGGTTGTGGTGGGGGCTGCCGTGGCGGTCGTGCCCGGTTATGCGGTTGCTGCTGGCACAATGGCGGCTCGTGGGGCGGACAGCGCTTCGAGCGAGCAGCAGGAGGCAAGGGTGACGACCGCAGGTCCCCCGGTACGCGGCCGGTCGACGCGTCAGCGGGCGGCGGTGGCCGCGGCGCTGGCGGAGGTCGACGAGTTCCGCAGCGCCCAGGAGCTGCACGACATGCTGCGGCATCGCGGCGAGTCGGTGGGGCTGACGACGGTGTACCGGACGCTCCAGTCGCTGGCGGACGCGGGCGATGTCGACGTGCTGCGTACGACGGAGGGTGAGGCGGTGTACCGCCGGTGCAGCACCGGTGAGCATCATCATCATCTGGTGTGCCGGGTGTGCGGTAAGGCGGTGGAGGTCGACGGTCCGGCGGTGGAGCGCTGGGCGGAGTCGATCGCCTCGGAGCACGGTTTTGTGGATGTGGCGCACACGGTGGAGGTTTTCGGTACGTGTGCGGAGTGCGCGGCGCAGGCGCGTTCGGAGCGGGGCTGAGCGGGGCTCCGGCGGGGCGGTTCCGGGCGGTCTCCGCGGGGCGGTACGGCGCGCTGCGGGGCCGGGGGTGCGGCGGGTTTCGGGCCCGCCGCGGTGCGCGTTCCCGTCAGGGGGTGTGTGCCTGGTGGTTGACGTCGTTGGGGATGGCGCCGCCGAAGCGGCGGTCGCGGGAGGCGTACTCGACGCAGGCGCGCCACAGGTCGCGGCGGTCGAAGTCGGGCCACAGGATGTCCTGGAAGACCATTTCGGCGTAGACGCTCTGCCAGATGAGGTAGTTGGAGGTGCGCCGCTCGCCGGAGGGCCGGATGAACAGGTCCACGTCCGGCATGTCGGGGTGGTAGAGGTATTTGGCGAAGGTGCGTTCGCTGACCTTCTTGGGGTCGAGGCGGCCGGCGGCGACGTCGCGGGCGATGCCGGCGGCGGCGTCGGCGATCTCGGCGCGGCCCCCGTAGTTGACGCACATGTAGAGGGTCATGGCGTCGTTGCCGCGGGTCTGTTCCTCGGCGACCTGGAGTTCCTGGACGACGCTTTTCCACAGTTTGGGCATGCGGCCGGCCCAGCGGATGCGTACGCCCATGGCGTCGAGTTCGTCGCGGCGGCGGTGGATGACGTCGCGGTTGAAGTTCATGAGGAAGCGCACCTCGTCGGGTGAGCGTTTCCAGTTCTCGGTGGAGAAGGCGTAGACGGAGAGGTTTTTCACGCCGAGTTCGATGCAGCCTTTGACGACGTCGAGGACGACGGCTTCGCCGACCTTGTGGCCTTCGGTGCGCGGCAGGCCGCGTTCCTTGGCCCAGCGGCCGTTGCCGTCCATGACGATCGCGACGTGCCCGGGGACCAGCTCGCCGGGCAGCTTCGGCGCCCGGGCGCCGGAGGGGTGCGGCTCGGGGGCCTCGTATGCGCGGCGGTGCCGCGTCAGTGAAGTGCCGCGAATCCCTCGTCGTGCCATGTGCCGTGCTCTCCCGTTCCTCGACTTGGGGCCGTTGTCGTTCCCGTCCGGTTCCGCCTGCTGTTCGCCTTCTGCCCGCCGGGGGGCGGGTCGAGTCCCCCGGTTTCCCGGTTACCTTTCGACGTGGCGCAGCGAGCGCAGGCCCCGCTCCAGGTGCCAGTGCAGATAGGCAGCGACGAGGCCGCTGCCTTCTTTGACGTGATGCGCTCCACAGCGGTCGGCGGTGTGCCAGTCGCCGGTCAGGAGTGCGCCGAGCAGCGCGAGTACCTCGGGCGACGGTACGACGCTACCGGGCACGCGGCAATCGCCGCACAGCACTCCCCCGGCTGTGACGGAGAAGAACCGGTGGGGGCCGTCGAGGCCGCAGCGGGCGCAGTTGCCGAAGCTGGGGGCGTAGCCGTTGACGGCGAGGGAGCGCAGCAGGTAGGCGTCGAGGACGAGCTGGGGGGCGTGGGCGCCGCCGGCGAGGGTGCGCAGGGCGCCGACGAGCAGGAGGTACTGCTGGGTGGCGGGTTCGCCTTCCTGGTCGGTGAAGCGTTCGGCGGTTTCCAGCATGGCGGTGCCGGTGGTGTAGCGGGTGTAGTCGCCGACGATGGGGGCGCCGTAGGGGGCGATGGTCTCGGTCTGGGTGCACATGGGCAGGCCGCGGCCGACGAGGTCGCTGCCGCGGGTGAAGAACTGGACGTCGACGTGGCTGAAGGGTTCGAGGCGGGCGCCGAATTTCGACTTGGTGCGCCGTACGCCGCGGGCGACGGCGCGGACGCGGCCGTGGCCGCGGGTGAGCAGGGTGATGATCCGGTCCGCCTCGCCCAGTTTCTGGGTGCGCAGCACGATGCCGTCGTCGCGGAACAGGGTCATGGGCCCATTCTTGCCTACCCGGCGGGTTTCGCGCCTGGCCCGGGGCGGGTCCCGGGGCGGGTGCGGGGGTGGGGCTGCGGGTGGGCGGGGCTGCGGCGGGGCCGGTCCGGGCTGGGCTGCCCGGGCCGGCCGTGCCGCGGGGTGTTACCGGGGGTTGACGGTGTCGAGGGGGAGGCGGAGCTGCTGGCCTCGGGGGACGGTGGCGTTGCCGTTTCGCAGTGCGGTGAGTTCGCCGCGGTTCAGGGCGCGGTCGTAGACGCGCATGTCGTCGAGGTAGCCGTGGAAGCGGTTGGCGCCGTCGAGGCGCTGGCCGATGTCGATGCCGCCGATGCCGAACTCCTTGCCGGCGGTGGGTGAGCCGGGTGGGGCGTCGGCGGTGTGGGAGGTGCCGTCGACGGTGAGGGTGAGGGTGCCGCCGGCGCGTTTGAGGGTCACGAAGTGGAAGGCGTTGTCGTTGTAGGCGGCGGTGGTCTGGACGCTGACGGCGGCCTGTTCCATCTGCATGCGGGCGATGATGCGGTTCTGTTCGGGTTCGGCGCGCAGCCAGACGGAGGGGGCGTTGCCGCCGACTCCGTAGGCCCACATGATCGCGTGGGCGCCGTTGGTGCGGCCGTATTTGAACCAGCCGGTCCAGGTGAAGTCGCCGGAGCCGACGTCGAGGGCGTCGCTGAAGGGGATTTCGACGCGGGCGTCGATGTGGGGGGCGGTGTTGTCGAGGTAGAGGGACTGGCCGAACCTGCCGGGGCGCAGGGTGGCGCTGCCGCGGACGTAGGCGGTGTTGTCGCTGCCGGAGACGTCGGGTGTGGTGGGGCCGGGGGCGGGGGCGGGGGGCTGCGGCGGGGTGTCGCCCGGCTGGTCGAGGAAGGCGTCGTTGAAGCGGGCCCAGCGGATCGTCTCGTACGGGCCGGCGGTGCCGGCTTCGTAGAGGAGGCCGATGCGGTCGTCGGCGAGTTGGGTCATGTCGGAGTAGGCGGTGGGGCCCCAGTGGATGATGCGGCCCTGCTGCCAGGGTTCCCAGGTGCGGCCGTCGTCGTGGGAGGCGCGTACGGACATGACTTTGCGGTCGGCGGGGTGGGCGGGCAGGGAGGCGAGGATCCGGTCGCCGTGGCGGAGGGTGGCGCCCTGGACGACGGGGCTGACGAGGGTGGGGGTGGTTTCGAAGGGGGTGTCGAAGGTGGTGCCGCCGTCGCTGCTGACGGCGGCGGCGCGGTTGCCGGGGTCGGTGCCGCGTTCGTCGCGGGCGGCGGCGTAGACGGAGCCGTCGCGGCGTTCGAAGAGGCTGAGTTCCTGGGGTTTGACGTCGGGCGGCTGGGTGGCGCGGGTGTCGTCGGCGCCGAGGTGCCAGTTCTGGCCGCCGTCGTCGCTGTAGAGGAGGTGGGCGCCCTGGCGGCCGTCGAGGCCCTGGTGGTTGCCGCCGACGAGGAGGCGGCCGGCGTGTTCGCCGGTGGTGAGCTGGAGGCCGTGGCCGGGGCCGGTGGCGTACCAGCGGTCCCATTCGGGTTTGGACAGGTTGGCGGCCATGTTGCGGGCGGGGGTCCAGGTGCGGCCGTTGTCGGTGGAGTGCTGGAGGTAGGGGGTGCGGACGGTGTCGTCGGCGCCGGGGTTGTGGGTGCTGAGGAGGGAGATGCGGCCGGTTTCGCGGTCGACGACGGGGGCGGGGTTGCCGCGGGTGTCGCCGTTGCCGGCGAGGACGACCTGCGGCTGGGTCCAGGTGGCGCCGTTGTCGGTGGAGCGGCGCAGCACGATGTCTATGTCGCCTTTGTCGCCGCAACTGTCGACGCGGCCTTCGGCGAAGGCGAGGAGGGTGCCGTCGGCGGCTTTGACGACGGCGGGGATGCGGTAGCAGAAGTAGCCGCCGGTGCCGCCCCGGAAGAGGACTTCTTCGGTGAATTCGGGTGCGGCGGGGGTGTTTTGTGCGGTGGCGTGGGGGGCGAGTGCGGTCAGGCCGGCGCCGAGGACGGCGGCGCAGGCGGCCAGGGCGGTGGCGCGGCGGGGGCGGCGGGGGTTTCTTCGGCGGGGGCGGTCCTTGGCGGGGGGCGCGAGGCGTGGCTGCATGGTGCGACTCGCTTTCGTCGGGGGGTACGTCGGGCACGTGTGGTGACGCGGACAGAAAGTGGAAACCCCATGTCCTACGTAGGACGTGGGATGTCTACCGGCGTAACGTAAAGGCGGCCTCCCGTACGGTCAAGAGTCCGACGGCAGCTACCCGCTGTTCACCTTGCGCACATGCCTGCGTCGCTCATCCGACGCCGCGCATCGCCTTCCCTGCGCGCGCCTCGATGCCGCGGAAGTGGGTGGTCATCGCGGCCCGTACGCGCTCGCGGTCGCGCGCCCGCAGCGCGGCGACGATTTCCTTGTGGCGGCGGGCGGTGCCCATCGGCGAGGGGTCGTCGGCCCAGCCGCGGGCGCCGGCGACGCGGTGGAAGACGTTCCAGAACGCGCCGAGGAGCTGCGGGACCAGGGTGTTGCCTATCGAGCGGTAGAGGACCTCGTGGAACTCGCGGTCCTCCTCGGGGAAGACCTCGTCCTGCCCGGCGCGGGTCTCCATGCGCGCCACGATGGTGTCCAGCGCGTCGAGGTCGGATTCGGGGATGCTCTCGACCACCCGGCTGACCAGGCCCTCTTCGAGTATTTCGCGGACCTGGAGGATCTCGGTGAGGGCGTGGGCGTCGTTGCCGCCGAGCTGGACCAGGGTGCGGAACGTCAGCCCGTCGGCGAGCGGCGTGAGCGACGCCTCGCCGACGTAGGTGCCGTAGCCGTGGCGGATCTCGACGATGTCGAGGGCCTGGAGCGCCTTGAGGGCCTCGCGCACGGAGTTGCGGCTCACCCCCAGGTCGTCCATCAGCTCGGTCTCGGTGGGCAGCACCGCGCCGGGGCGCAGCCCCCGGTCGAGGATGAGCTGCATGATCTCGGCCTGGATCTGGCCGCCCATGCGCTTCCTGCGGTCCGAACGCGGCTGGGGGTGCTTCAGCTCCTGGGGCATGGCGGTATCGTACGCACAAGGAGGGACATCCTACGTGTGGTACGGGGGGTTCATCCGGAAGATGAGGAAGATCCGGGAGTGATGAGCCCCGATTCGTAGCCGATGACGACGAGCTGCGCCCGGTCGCGCGCCCCCACCTTGCCCATGATGCGGCTCACATGGGTCTTGGCCGTCAGCGGGGACAGCGCCAGCGACTCGGCGATCTCGGTGTTGTTCAGCCCGCGCGCCACCAGCATCAGCACCTGCCGCTCGCGCTCGGAGAGCGCGCCCAGCGCCGCCCCGCCGTTCTGCGTGGCGGACGGCTGCGGCGCCTCCGGCAGCCGCACCAGGCGCTCGATGAGCCGGGCCGTGGGGCCGGGCGACAGCAGCGCGTCGCCGGCGGCGACGGTGCGGATGGCCTCCAGCAGCGCGGCCGGCTGGGTGTCCTTGACCAGGAAGCCGGAGGCGCCGGCGCGCAGCGCGGCCATGATGTGCTCGTCGGTGTCGTAGGTGGTGAGGACCAGGACCCGGACGCCCGCCAGGTCCTCGTCGGCGGCGATGAGCTGGGTGGCCTCGATGCCGTCCAGCTCCGGCATCCGCAGGTCCATCACCACCAGGTCGACGCGCTCGCTGCGGGTCAGCGCCACCGCCTCGCGGCCGTTGCCGGCCTCGCCGACGACCTGCATGTCGGCGGCGGAGTCCACCAGCATGGCGAACGCCTTGCGCACCAGGGTCTGGTCGTCGGCGAGCAGGACGCGGATGGGCTGCGCGGTCATGCGGTGCGGCTCCTGTCGGTGAAGGCGGTACGGGCCCCGGGGCGGTCGGCGCCGCGGCCGGTGAGACCGGCGGTGCCGGCCCGGTCGGCGCCCCCGGCCGCCGGGCCGGCGGCAGGGGCGGCGGTGCCGGCGGCGTCGGCGGGGGCGGCGGGGGCGGCCTCGACGGTCTCGACGCGCTCGGGCCCGGCGGGCGTGCACGGCAGCACGGCGGTCACCGCGAAGCCCGCGGCGTCCGTGCGGCCCGCCGCCTTCAGGGTGCCGCCGACGCTGCGGGCCCGTTCGCGCATGCCGACGATGCCGTAGCCGGGGCGGGCGGCCTCGCCCGCGCCCGGCGCCCCGGCCGCGCCGCCCGCGACGGCCTTCGCCGGTCCGGGGGGCCCGTCGTCGACGACGGCGATACGCAGCGCGCCCGGCCCCTCGTCGTAGGTGACGGCGATACGGACGCGCACCGCGGACCCGGCGTGCTGCACGGCGTTGGTCAGCGACTGCTGCACGATGCGGTACGCCGCCGCCCCCACCCCCCGCGGCACGTCGCGGGCGGCGTCGGCGACGTCCAGGTGCACCCGGGCGCCGCCGGAGCGTGCCGCCGCGGCCAGGTCGTGCAGGCCCGTCAGGTCCGGCGGGGGCCTGGTGCCCTCCACGGCGTCGCCGCCGCGGAGCACCTGGAGGGTGGTGCGCAGTTCGGCGCGGGAGTCGCGGCAGGTGCCGGCGATGCCGTCGAGGGCGTCGGCCAGCGCGGTGCGGTCGAGCCGGTCGGGGTCGGCGACCAGCAGGTGCGCGGCCACCGACGTCTGCACGCCGATGAGGGTGATGCTGTGGGCGAGCAGGTCGTGCAGGTCCTGGGCGATGCGCAGCCGTTCCTCGGCGACGCGGCGGGCGGCGGTCTCCTCGCGGGTGCGCTCGGCGCGTTCGGCGCGCTCGACGATGGCGCCGACGTAGTTGCGGTGCACCCGCACCGCCTCGCCGAGGAGTGCGACGGAGATGACCCAGCCGGAGGTGCGCAGCAGTTCGGCGCCCTGGGAGGCGTCGCGCAGCGTCAGCATGGTCACGGCGACGACGACGAGCCCGCTGGTGACCAGCAGGGTCCGCAGCCTCGGCCCGGCGACGGCCAGGGAGTAGACGGCGACCATCGTCGCGGGCGTCGGCGCGCTGTGGATGTTGTCGAGGATGTGGTAGGGGGCCTCGGGCAGGATCGACAGGACGAAGACGCCCATCGGGTAGTGGCGGCGCCAGGCCAGCACCGACACCATGAGGAACAGCAGCAGCCACCCGAAGGCGTCGGGCCGGTGCGCGGTGGACTCGACGCCGCCGAACAGCGCGAGGCAGGTGACGACCGCGCCGACGACCGCGGTGAACAGAACGTCCCGGCGCGTCGGCTTCTTCAGCCGCTTGAGCCGGGTCATCGCTGACTGCATGGAAACCATCCTCGCCTACGGCTTCTCAGGCGAAACTCCTCGGTACGTGAACGCCGTCCGCGGCCCGCTCGCGGGCCGGCGGACAGCCGGGTCCCGGCCGGGTGGCAGCCACGGGGGGAGCCGCCACCCGGCCGGGAGTCGCGGGCCGTACGGTCCGTACGGCCGTGCCGGCGCCGGTGCTAGTGCGCCGCCGCGCCCGCGCGCTCGGGTTCCTGCCCGGCGCCCGGCTCCGCGTCCGGGTCGGGCGGCGGGCCCTCCTCGCGCTTCGACAGCGGTCCCGGCCACCAGACCTTCTTGCCCAGCAGCCAGCTCGCCGAGGTCACCAGGTAGGTGCGGACCAGGAACGTGTCGAGCAGGACGCCGACGGCGACGACGAAGCCCAGCTCGAACATCATCACCATCGGCATCGTCGCGAGCGCCGCGAACGTCGCCGCCAGCACCAGGCCGGCCGAGGCGATCACGCCGCCGGTGCGGCGCAGCGCGGTCAGTGCCGCGGTGCGGGTGTCGGCGCCGTTGGTCGCCTCCTCGCGCATCCGGTGCAGCAGGAAGATCCCGTAGTCCACTCCCAGTGCCACGCCGAAGACGAAGGTGAGCAGCGCCAGTTCGCCGCCGATGCCCGGGTAGCCCATGACCGGCTCGAAGATCAGGCCGCCGATGCCCATCGCCGCGCCCCACGACGCCACGACGGCGACGGTGAGCACCAGCGGCGCGACCAGGCTGCGCAGCAGGGCGATGAGGATGATCAGGACGGCGGCCAGGGTGAGCGGGATGACGAGCTTGCGGTCGCTGGAGTTGGCGTCCGCCAGGTCCATCGCCTCCGCGCTGGGCCCGCCGACCAGGGCGTCGGCGCCGTCGATCGCGCCGAGTTCGGAGCGCAGTCCGGCGATCGTACGGTCCTCGCCCGACGACT
The DNA here is from genome assembly GCF_045781775.1 of Streptomyces sp. 184. Classification (NCBI taxonomy): domain Bacteria; kingdom Bacillati; phylum Actinomycetota; class Actinomycetes; order Kitasatosporales; family Streptomycetaceae; genus Streptomyces; species Streptomyces sp. 184. The sequence continues at coordinate 6,378,108 of NZ_CP123230.1, forward strand.
GCGGCGGGTCGGAGGCGTAGACGGTGATCTCGCTGTACCCGTTGCCGGAGCGGGCGATCTCCGCGGAGGCGACGCCCTCGACGCCCTGGGCCGCGGCCAGCGCCGCGTCCGCCTGCGCGTCGTTGGCGACGACGACGATGGCCTGGGCGCCCTGCTCGGGGAAGGCGTCCGTCACCTTCTCCATCGCGGTGATCGACTCGGGCTTGTCGGTGAAGGCGTCCTCCTGCTTGAGGTTGCCCGGCAGGTTGAACGCGCCGAGCGCCAGCGCGCCCAGGAGCAGCACGCCGCCGGCGAGGATCGCGACCGGGCGGCGGCCCACCGAGGAGCCCATGCGGTCGAAGAAGCCGCGCCGCTTGGGTTCGCTGCCGTAGGCGGGGACCAGCGGCCAGAACACGCGGCGGCCGGCGAGGACCATCAGCGCCGGCAGCAGCGTGGTCATGACCGCCAGCGCGCACACCACGCCGACCGCGCCGACCGGGCCGAGGCCCGCGCTGGAGTTGAGGTCCGCGGCCAGCAGGCAGATCAGGCCGGCGGCGACCGTGCCGGAGGAGGCGAGGATCGCCGGGCCGCAGTTGCGTACGGCCGTCAGCATCGCTTCCTGCGGGTCCGTGGTGCGGCGCAGTTCCTCGCGATATCGGGCGACGAGCAGCAGTGCGTAGTCCGTGCCCGCGCCGAAGATGAGCACCGTCATGACCCCGGAACTCATCGAGTTGACCGTCAGGTCGAACGTCTGGACGAGGCCGTAGACCACGGCCATGGCGCTCATGGACGCCACACCGACGCAGATCAGCGGCAGCAGCCACAGGAAGGGGCTGCGGTAGGTGAGGATCAGCAGGATCGTCACGATGCCCGCCGTGGCGTACATCAGGGTGCCGTCGACCTCTTCGTAGACGGCTTCGGAGTCGGCCTGGATGCCGGCGGGGCCGCCGAGTTCGACGGACAGGCCATCGGGGGGATCGGCGACGAGCTGCTCGCGGATCTCCTCGACGGTCTCCAGGTGGGCGTCCTCGTCGGGGAGCCCGACGATGGTGAACGGCACCATCAGGGTCGTGCCGTCCTCGGACGGCACGACCTCGGGGGCGCGGTCGTCCGCCAGTTCGTACCCGCCGGCGATGTCGCCGGCGTGCTCCGCGGCGAGTTCGCGGTCGGCGGCGGTGACGCCGTCGTCGCGCTGGTAGACGAGGATCCCGTTGAGGGTGTCGCCGCCCGGCATCTCCTCGGCTATCTGGGACACCTGCGTGGAGTCGGCGCTCCCCGGCAGGTAGTCGACGGCCCGGTCGCGGCTGACGTCGCCGAGCTTGCCGCCGAACGGCATGGCGATGGCGAGGATCGCGATCCACAGGCCGACCACGGCCCAGGGCAGCCAGCGGCGCCTGGGTCTCGTCGCAGGGCCTGATGGCGCTTCGGGTGGTGCGGATACGGCGCCCATGGGGGGCTCTCCCTCCGGGAAGTAGCTGGACTGGCCCCCAGCTTCCCCCGGGAATCCGGCGCGGTTCTTCGCTCCCGGGTGCGAAACCTGTCCTACTGCGCGGGGTGTCCTTCGGCCATCCTTGCTCCCCAGGGAGTACTACGCACCCTCTTTCAACACAGCCGTGACGATCGCCCGTTGTGCGTCGGTCAGCCGCGGGTCGGCGAAGTGGGCGGTCCGGCCGCCGGCGGTGAGGCGGTAGGTGAAGCCGTCGGGGACTCCGGCGGGCGGCCCCTGGCCGGCCTCCTCGATGGCCCGGCGGGCCAGGGCCTTCAGGCCGGCCGCGTCGGTGCGGCCGGCCGTGTCCAGGGTCGCTTCGCGGGTCAGGCCCGCGAAGCCCCCGGTGCGGGTGACGGTGATGCGCATGCCTCCACGCCTACCCTGCCTGCCGCGGCGCACCCTCCCGCGCGGGGGTCTGCCGCGGCACGGTGGCCTCCGCGTCGGTCTCCACGCCGACCTGCGACCACGCGGAGAGGACCGCGGTGCGTTCGGCGCCGTCGCCGTAGCGGGCCTCGGCGGCGGCGACGGTGGCGGCGGCGAACGCGGCGAAGTCGGCGGTGGTCGTCAGGTCCCCGCCGGTCAGCACGTCGTACCAGATGCGGCCGGCGCGTTCCCAGGCGTTGCCGCCGAGTTCGGTGGCGAGCAGGTAGAAGGCGTGGTTGGGGATGCCGGAGTTGATGTGGACGCCGCCGTTGTCGGTGGAGGTGTCGACGTAGTCGGCCATCGTCGCCGGCTGCGGGTCCTTGCCGAGGACGTCGTCGTCGTAGGCGGTGCCGGGCGCCTTCATCGAGCGCAGCGCCTCGCCGGTCACGCCGGGGGCGAGGAGTTCGGCGCCGATGAGCCAGTCGGCGTCGGCGGCGGACTGGCCGAGTACCTGCTGCTTGAGGAGGGAGCCGAAGACGTCGGAGACCGACTCGTTGAGCGCGCCGGACTGGCCGAAGTACTCCAGGTTCGCCGTGTACTGGGTGACGCCGTGGGTCAGCTCGTGGCCGATGACGTCGACGGCGAGGGTGAAGTCGAGGAACACCTCGCCGTCGCCGTCGCCGAAGACCATCTGCTCGCCGTCCCAGAAGGCGTTGCCGTAGTCCTCGCCGAAGTGGACGGTGGCGTTCAGCGGCAGCCCGGCGCCGTCGATGGAGTTGCGCGCGAAGCCGCTGAGGAACAGCTCGAAGGTGGCGCCGAGGCCGTCGTAGGCGCGGTTGACGGTGGCGTCCTCGACGGCCGCCTGGCCCTCGCCGCGGACTTTCCTGCCGGGCAGGTTCTGGGTCTTCTTCGCGTCGTAGACGGTGCGCTCGGGCTTCGCGTCCTCCTGTGCCGTGCGCGCGGCCGGCGGGGCGGCGAGGCCGCGGACGGTGGTGATGCGGCGGCGGGTGCGCTGGAGGGCGTCGCGCTCCAGGGTGCGGCGGGCACGGGCGGACAGGGCCGGGTTGTCGGTGCGGGCCAGCTTGTCCAGCATGTGCGGGGGCACGATGGTGCAGAACACGGGGGTATGCGAGGTTGCGTCCATGACCGCAATGTGGCACTAAGTAACCGACTTGTCACTCCCCGCAGCGGATTGTTAGCGATTTCGGGTGGCGTGAGCCCGCAGGGGCTCTGCGCGGGGTCTCGCATCGTGATACTGATCGGCCGGCGTCGCCGCGGCTGGGCTACATTGGTCGGCATCGTGCGTTACGGGCTGCTTCTTCTTAGCCGCCGCGGCGAGGGTCTGTAGTCGTAGACCGACCCCCTCCCCGCGGAGTCCGGTGCTGCCACCCGTCGGTCGACGACCAGCTCGCGCGAAGGAGCCCACTCCCCATGTCCCACCCCGGTAACGCCGTCGGCCGCGGTACGCCCGTCACCGCCGCCACCGTCCGGCAGCAGCCCTCCGGCATGCCCGTGCACCGCTACCGGCCGTACGAGGCCGTCGACATCCCCGACCGCACCTGGCCGGGCAACCGCGTCACCAGCGCCCCCCGGTGGCTCTCCACCGACCTGCGCGACGGCAACCAGGCGCTGATCGACCCGATGTCCCCGGCGCGCAAACGCGCCATGTTCGACCTGCTGGTACGCATGGGCTACAAGGAGATCGAGGTCGGCTTCCCCTCCTCCGGGCAGACCGACTTCGACTTCGTACGCTCCATCATCGAGGACGGCGCCATCCCCGAGGACGTGACGATCTCCGTCCTGACCCAGGCCCGCGAGGAGCTGATCGAGCGGACCGTGGCGTCGCTGAAGGGCGCCCGCCGCGCGACCGTCCACCTGTACAACGCCACCGCGCCGGTCTGGCGCGAGGTCGTCTTCCGCGGCTCGCGCGAGGCGGTGAAGCAGATCGCCGTCGACGGCACCCGGCTGGTCGTGGAGTACGCCGAGAAGCTGCTCGACGACCGCACCGTCTTCGGCTACCAGTACAGCCCGGAGATCTTCACCGACACCGAGCTGGACTTCGCGCTGGAGGTCTGCGAAGGCGTCATGGACGTGTGGCAGCCGGAGGACGGCCGCGAGATCATCCTCAACCTGCCGGCCACCGTGGAGCGCTCCACGCCCTCCACGCACGCCGACCGCTTCGAGTGGATGTCGCGGAACCTGACCCGCCGCAGCGACGTCTGCCTGTCCGTCCACCCGCACAACGACCGCGGCACCGCCGTCGCCGCCGCCGAGCTGGCGCTGATGGCCGGCGCCGACCGCATCGAGGGCTGCCTGTTCGGGCAGGGCGAGCGGACCGGCAACGTCGACCTGGTCACCCTGGGCATGAACCTGTTCTCGCAGGGCGTCGACCCGATGATCGACTTCTCGGAGATCGACGAGATCCGGCGCACCTACGAGTACTGCAACCAGATGGGCGTCCACCCCCGCCACCCCTACGTCGGCGACCTCGTCTACACCGCCTTCTCCGGCTCCCACCAGGACGCCATCAAGAAGGGCTTCGAGGCGATGGAGGCCAGGGCCGAGCAGGCCGGCAAGCCCGTCGGGGAACTGGAGTGGGCGGTGCCGTACCTGCCCATCGACCCCAAGGACGTCGGCCGCTCCTACGAGGCCGTCATCCGCGTCAACTCGCAGTCCGGCAAGGGCGGCGTCGCCTACGTCCTCCAGCACGACCACAGCCTCGACCTGCCGCGGCGCATGCAGGTGGAGTTCTCCCGGATCATCCAGACCAAGACCGACGCCGAGGGCGGCGAGGTCACCCCGGCGCAGATCTGGGACGTCTTCCGCGACGAGTACCTGCCCAACCCCGGCAACGCCTGGGGCCGCGTCCAGCTCCGCGGCGGGCAGTCGACGACCGACCGCGACGGCGTCGACACCCTCACCGTGCAGGCCGAGGTCGACGGCGCCGAGACCACCCTCGTCGGCACCGGCAACGGGCCGATCTCCGCGTTCTTCCACGCCCTCCAGGGCATCGGCATCGACGCCCGGCTGCTGGACTACCAGGAACACACCATGAGCGAGGGCGCCAGCGCGCAGGCGGCCTCGTACATCGAGGTGGCCGTCGACGGCAAGGTGCTGTGGGGCATCGGCATCGACGCCAACACCACCCGCGCGTCGCTGAAGGCGGTCGTCTCCGCGGTCAACCGCGCCGCCCGCTGACACCTCCGGCACCCGGAGCGCAGGCCCGCCCCGTGCGCCGTCCGATCGCGGACGGGGCGCGGGGCGCGGCTCGTTCGCGCCGGGTCGACGTGCACGAGGGCTGACGATGTCGGCCGGTGTGGTTAGCATCACGTCAGCGCGGCAGCGTTGCCGAAGCGTGATGGAGGTCGACGTGACGCAAATCCTCCGCCGGGTCGCCGGCGTGCGGACGTCCTGGCACACCGAGTCCGACGGTGAGTTCTTCTGCCCCGGCTGCGGGGGCGACCGCAACTACAGCCGGCGCACCGGCAGACGGCGGTTCACCGTCCTCGGCGTACCCGTGCTGCCGCGCGGCGACGCCGGACCCGTCGTCGAGTGCGCCGACTGCGGCGGCCACTTCGGCGTCACGTCCCTGGCCGAGCCCACCTCCACGCGCTTCGCGCTGCTGCTGCGCGACGCCACCCACGCCGTCGCGCTCGCCGTCCTGCACGCCGGCGGCACCTCCTCCCCCGCCGTCCGCTGCACCGCCGTCACCGCGGTGCGCACCGCGGGGTACGGGGACTGCACGGAGGAGCAGTTGCTGACGCTGCTGGCGGCCATCGAGGCCGACTCCGGGCGGATGCCCGACCTGTGCGCGGACCTGCCGCCGGAGCAGCGGAACTTCGAGGCGGAGCTGCGCGAGACGCTGGCGCCGCTGGCGCCGCACCTGGTGCCCGCCGGGCGGGAGTCGATCCTGCTCTCCGGCGCGCGCATCGCGCTGGCCGACGGGGCGTACACGCCGCCGGAGTGGGAGACGCTGGCCGTCGTCGGCGACGCGCTGCTGCTGCCCGCCCCGGACGTCGAGCGGCTGCTGACGTCGGCGCGCACCCCGTCCTGAGGGCGTACGGCACGGGCCGCCCGGCTCGTACGGCACGCGCGCGGGACCTCGGTGCCTCCGTGCGCCCCCGTGCTCAGAAACCCAGCCGGCGCAGCTTCTTGGGGTCCCGCTGCCAGTCCTTGGCGACCTTCACGTGGATGTCGAGGTACACGGGCGTGCCGAGCAGCGCCTCGATGTGGCCGCGGGCCTGGGTGCCGATCTCCTTCAGCCGCTGCCCCTTGGGCCCGATGACGATGCCCTTCTGGCTGTCGCGCTCGATGAACAGGTTGGCGTGGATGTCGAGCAGCGGCCGGTCCGCCGGGCGGTCCTCGCGCGGCTCCATCTCGTCCACCACCACCGCGATGGAGTGCGGCAGTTCGTCCCGTACGCCCTCCAGGGCCGCCTCCCGGATCAGCTCGGCGACCATCACCTGCTCCGGCTCGTCGGTCAGCTCCCCGTCCGGGTACAGCTCGGGGCCCTCCGGCAGCAGCGGCACCAGCAGGTCGGCGAGCAGGTCGACCTGCTTGCCCGCCACCGCCGAGACCGGCACCACCTCGGCCCACTCGAAGCCCAGGTCCTTGGCGGCCCGGTCCACGGCGATGAGCTGCGCGGCGACGGTGTCGGAGTCGGCCAGGTCGGTCTTGGTGACGACGGCGACCTTCGGGGTACGCCGCAGGGCGGCCAGCTCGCCCGCGATGTACCGGTCGCCGGGGCCGAGCTTCTCGTTGGCCGGCACGCAGAAGCCGATGACGTCGACCTCGCCCCAGGTGGCGCGCACCGCGTCGTTGAGCCGCTGGCCGAGCAGGGTGCGCGGCTTGTGGTAGCCGGGGGTGTCGACGAGCACGAGCTGCGCGTCGGGGCGGTGGACGATGCCGCGCACGGTGTGCCGGGTCGTCTGCGGCCGGCTGGAGGTGATGGCCACCTTCTGGCCGACCAGAGCGTTGGTCAGGGTCGACTTGCCGGCGTTGGGCCGGCCGACGAAGCACGCGAAGCCGGAGCGGTGCCCGGTGTCAGGGGTGGTCATGGGGAGCATTCTCCCCGACCGCCGGCGGACGCCGACCGCCGCTCCGGCCTCCGCGGCGCCGAAGGGCCCGCGGGCGCTACGCGCCGAGCAGCCGCGCCCCGCCCTCCGGGGCCAGCCCGGCGAGGATCTTGTCGATCCGCGCCAGGGTGTCGGGGTGCAGTTCGACGCGGGCGGCGGCGACGTTCTCCTCGATGTGCGCCGGCGTCCGGCTGCCCGGGATGGGCACGACGTGGTCGTCCTGGTGCAGCAGCCAGGCCAGCGCAAGCTGCCCCGGGGTGAGCCCCACGTCGGCGGCGACCGCGCGCAGCGTCGCGAAGCGGTCGTGGTTGGTCTTCAGGTTGGCGGCGTCGAAGGCGCCGATGTTGCGGCGGAAGTCGCCGTCCGGCACGTCCGTGACGGAGCCGGTGAGGAAGCCCGTACCCAGCGGCCCCCAGGCGACGAGGCCGACGCCCAGCTCGCGCGCCGCGGCGTGCAGGCCGGGGTCGACGGGCGTCCACATCGACCACTGCGTCTGCACCGCCGCGACCGGGTGCACGGCGTGCGCGCGGCGCAACTGCTCCCCGGTGACGTTGGACAGGCCCAGGTGGCGGACCTTGCCCTCGGCGACCAGCTCGGCCATCGCGCCGGTCGTCTCCTCGACGGGCACGGCGGGGTCGGGGTAGTGCACGTAGTACAGGTCGATGCGGTCGGTGCCGAGGTTGCGCAGCGAACTCTCGGCGTAGCCGCGTACGTGGCGCGGCTCGGCGTTGACCGTGAGGTGGCCGAAGGCGTAGCTGACGGGATGCGTGCGGCCCTCGACGCCCTCGGGGAGGCGCAGCCCGAACTTCGTGGCCACCAGCACCTCGTCGCGCCGGCCGCGCAGCGCCCGGCCGACCAGGCGCTCGTTGTGGCCGTCGGGGCCGTAGGCGTCGGAGGTGTCGACGTGGGTGGCGCCCGCGTCGAGCGCGGCGCGCACCGCCGCGATGCCGCGGTCGTCGTCGGTCTCGCCGTACACGCCGGGTGAGAGCACCATCGCGCCGTAGCCGATGGCGGGGGTTTCGAGGGAGCCGAGGGTGCGGAGGGGAACGCCGTTCGAAGCTGTCGTCATGCCCGGAGCCTCCGCGGAATTCCGTGGCGGCGTCCAAGACCTACGGCTATAACCAAAGGCTATGGACGTCCACGTACGCGATCTCCGCTACTTCGCGGCGGTCGCGGAGGAGCTGAGCTTCACCCGCGCCGCCGAGCGGCTGTACGTCTCGCAGCCCGCGCTGTCCAAGCAGATCAGGGCGCTGGAGCGGCAGCTCGGCTTCCCCCTCTTCGAGCGGCGGGCGCGCGCGATCGCGCTCACCCCGCAGGGCGCGGCGCTGCTGCCGGCGGCGCGGGAGCTGGCGGCGGGCTGGGCGGAGGCGGTACGGGCCGCGCGGACGGCCGGGCCGGCGGAGTCGCTGGCGGTGGGCATGCAGACGGCGGTGGGCCGGGACCTCCAGCGGGAGGTGCTGGGCCGGTTCCGCGAGCGCGGCTGGCGGATCTCGCTGCGGCTGGTGAACTGGGAGGACCCCACCGCGGGGCTCGCCGGGGGCGGCGCGGACGCGGCGTTCTGCTGGCTGCCGGTGCCGGGGGTGGGTGCGGAGCTGACGGCGAAGGTCCTCGTACGGGAGGAGCGCTGGGTGGCGCTGCCGCTGCGGCACCGGTTCGCGGGGCGGGCGGAGGTGGACTTCGCGGAGCTGCTCGACGAGCCGTTCGTGGCGCTGCCGCGGTCGGCGGGGCCGCTGCGCGAGTTCTGGCTCGGCACGGCGGAGCGGGGCGGGCGGGAGCCGGTGGTGGCGCTTGAGGCGTCGGCGCCGGAGGAGGTGTTCGAGGCGGTGGGCGCGGGGCTGGGCGTGGTGCTGCTGGCGGAGGGCAACGCGCGGCTGTACCCGCGGCCGGACGTGGTGTCCGTGCCGGTGCGGGGGCTGGCGCCGTGCGAGCTGGCGCTGGTGTGGCGGGCGGACGACCGGCGGCGGGAGATCGCGGAGTTCACGGCGGCGTTCCGCGAGGCCCCGCGGAAGACGGGCGCGGGGGCGGGGGCGCCGGGGCGGGCCTGGGAAGCGGCGCGGTAGGCGCAGGAGCGCCCAGGCGGGAGAGGGCCGGGGACGGCGCGTAGCCGCGGGGCGGGACGGCGAGGCGGCACGGAGACCGGAGAGGGCCGGACGGCGCGTGGGCGCGGGGCGGGGCGGCGAGGGCAGTTCGGGAGCGGTAGGCGCGGTCTGCGCGCGTCAGCGCGGTCTGCGCGCGTCAGCGCGGTCTGCGCGCGTCAGCGCGGTCTGCGCGCGTCAGCGCGGTCAGCGCGCGTCAGCGCGGTCAGCGCGGGACAGGCACCTGTGTCCGGCGTGTGTGCTGGAGGGCGTGCGGGGCGCGTGTCGCGGCGGTGCGGGCGGCGCGGGCGCCTGGCGGGGGGCGCGGCGGCGCGCGGAAGATCACCCTCAGGACGGACTGTACGGAACGTAGCACCGTGGTTACCTGGCGTACGTGATCGTTCGTGCCGCACTCGTCCGCGGGCTCGCCCTGCGGGCCGTGCTCGCGCTGCTCCTCGGGGTGCTGCTGGTGCCCGGCGGGGCCGTCGAGCGCGCCGGTGCCGCGGACGCCTACCCCGCTTCGTCCACCGCCCCCGGGACGGCCGGGGGCGCGGGCGAGGCGGTGCCCGGTGAGGACACGGGCCCGGCGCCCGGCCTCGGGCGGCGCGGGCCGCGGCCGGCGAAGGCCGGGCGTACCGGCCGGGCCGGCCCCGCGGCGGCCCCGTGGCCCGCGCCCCGGACGCCGCGCGACGCCGCCGCCGCGGGCCCCCCGTGGTGCCCGTACGCCCCGGAGGCCGCGGTGCTCGCCGCCGCCCGGGGGCGGCACGCCGTACTGCGCTGCTGACCGGGCCGCGGGGCGCGCCCGTCCGCGTACGGACGCCTGCCCCGCCGCCCGTACCGACCACGTCAGCACGCCAGCGGCAAGCCGGAGTTCGCCATGCCGATCGACCCTTCGCGTGCGCTCGAAGCGTACGTGCGCGCCCAGACCCTCCCGCCCCCGACCGCCGACCAGCCCACCGCCCCGCCGCCCCGGGCCCCCCGCGCCGCGGAGCCCGCCCCCGCCGACCGCGACCCCGCCGACACCGGTCCCGACCCGGATCCCGAGCCCGCCCCCGATCCCGTTCCCGACCTCGTTCCCGACGCCGCCCCCGACCCCGCCGAGCCGCGGGCCGGCGCCGCCCTCCCCGCCCCCGATGCCCCACCCGAGCCGCCGGGGGCACCGCTGCCGGCGTAGCGGCACCTCCCGCTCACGGGCTACCGCGGTACCGCGGTAGCCCGTGAGCAGGCACTCGCGCCTCTCCCACACGTCTGGCGTACCGTCGTCGAAACTCACTGGCCACAGCCGCACCCCACCCCGTTACGATGGCGTCAGGGCCTGCGTGTGGAGCAGGCGTCGGGACCCCGGGCGTGGTCCGCCCGGCGGGCCCTCTCCAGTTTCGCGAGCGAAGAAGTGGGATGAGACTCAGGCCCCAGGGCCGGCCCATGACACAGACACCCGTTAGCCGCAGCCCCGAAGAGGGGCAGGCCCGCGCGCACATCACCATTCCTGCGAAGCACCCCATGGTGACGGTGCTGGGCTCCGGAGACTCCCTCCTGCGGGTCATCGAGAAGGCGTTCCCCAGCACCGACATCCACGTGCGGGGCAACGAGGTCAGCGCCGTCGGCGCCCCCGAGGAAGTGGCCCTCGTGCAGCGGCTCTTCGACGAGATGCTGCTCGTCCTGCGCACCGGAGCCCCCATGACGGAGGACGCGGTGGAGCGCACGGTCGCCATGCTCAAATCCGACCGCGACGACGAGGCCGGCGGCCACCACGCCCCCTCCGAGGTCCTGACGCAGAACATCCTGTCGAACCGCGGGAAGACGATCCGCCCGAAGACGCTGAACCAGAAGCGCTACGTCGACGCCATCGACAAGCACACCATCGTCTTCGGCATCGGCCCCGCGGGCACCGGCAAGACGTATCTGGCGATGGCCAAGGCGGTCCAGGCGCTCCAGTCCAAGCAGGTCAACCGCATCATCCTGACCCGCCCCGCGGTCGAGGCCGGCGAGCGGCTGGGCTTCCTGCCCGGCACGCTGTACGAGAAGATCGACCCGTACCTGCGCCCGCTGTACGACGCGCTGCACGACATGCTGGACCCCGACTCGATCCCGCGCCTGATGGCCGCGGGCACCATCGAGGTGGCTCCGCTGGCGTACATGCGCGGCCGCAGCCTGAACGACGCGTTCATCATCCTCGACGAGGCGCAGAACACGAATCCCGAGCAGATGAAGATGTTCCTCACCCGGCTCGGGTTCAACTCGAAGATCGTCGTCACCGGCGACATCACCCAGGTCGACCTGCCGGGCGGGACGAGGAGCGGGCTGCGTCAGGTGCAGGGCATCCTGGACGGCGTGCAGGACGTGCACTTCTCGACCCTCACGAGCAAGGACGTCGTGCGGCACAAGCTGGTGAGCCGGATCGTGGAGGCGTACGACAAGTACGACGTCAGGAACGGCGACGACAGGAACGGCAGGGCGTAGACCCGTGTCCGTCGAGGTCAACAACGAGTCCGGGGTCGAGGCCGACGAGGAGTCCGTGCTCGACATCGCCCGCTACGCGCTGGCGCGGATGCGCATCCATCCGCTGTCCGAGCTGTCGGTGATCCTCGTCGACCCGGCCGCCATGGAGCAGTTGCACGTGCAGTGGATGGACGAGCCGGGGCCGACGGACGTGATGTCGTTCCCCATGGACGAGCTGCGCCCGCCCGCCAAGGACGACGAGGAGCCCGTGCAGGGCCTCCTCGGCGACATCGTGCTCTGTCCCGACGTCGCCCTCCGGCAGGGGGCGGCGGCGCCGACCGGGCACTCCATGGACGAGGAGCTTCAGTTGCTCACCGTGCACGGCGTGCTGCACCTGCTCGGCTACGAGCACGAGGATCCCGCGGAGAGGGCCGAGATGTTCGGCCTGCAAAAGGCGATCGTCGACGGCTGGCGCGCCGAGCGCGGCGTGACCGGTCCGTCGCCGGCGCCCACCGAGCGATGACCGCCCGGCTGATCGCCGCGGCGGTCCTGCTCGTGGGCCTCGGCTGGCTCGCGTCGTGCGCGGAGACGGCGCTGGCGCGGACGACGCGGATCGCCGCCGAGGACTCGGTACGGGCCGGGCGGCGCGGTTCGGCGAAGCTGCTGGCGGTGACGGCCGACCCGGTGCGCTATCTGAACGTGGCCCTGCTGGTGCGGGTGGGCTGCGAGATGGCCGCGGGCGCGCTGGTCACGTACGGGTGCCTGCGCCATTTCGACCACACGTGGGAGGCGCTGACCGTCGCGATCGCCGCGATGGTCCTCGTCTCGTACGTCGCCATCGGCGTCTCGCCGCGCACCATCGGGCGGCAGCATCCGGTGGTGACGGCGACGGCCGCCGCGTACGTGCTGCTGCCGCTGGCGCGCGTGATGGGGCCGGTGCCGCGGCTGCTGATCCTGCTGGGCAACGCGCTGACGCCGGGCAAGGGCTTCCGGCAGGGCCCGTTCGCCTCGGAGGCGGAGCTGCGCGCGATGGTCGACCTGGCGGAGAAGGAGTCGCTGATCGAGGACGACGAGCGGCGCATGGTCCACTCCGTCTTCGAACTCGGCGACACGCTGGTGCGCGAGGTGATGGTGCCGCGGACGGACGTGGTGACCATCGAGCGGTACAAGACGATCCGGCAGGCGCTGACCCTCGCGCTGCGCTCGGGCTTCTCGCGGATCCCGGTGACGGGCGAGAGCGAGGACGACGTCGTCGGCGTGGTGTACCTGAAGGATCTGGCGCGCAAGGTGCACATCAGCCGGGAGGCCGAGTCGGAGCTGGTGTCGACGGCGATGCGCCCGGCGGCGTTCGTGCCGGACACGAAGAAGGCCGCGGACATGCTGCGGGAGATGCAGCAGCAGCGGATCCACGTGGCGGTCGTCATCGACGAGTACGGCTCGACGGCCGGGATCGTGACGATCGAGGACATCCTGGAGGAGATCGTCGGCGAGATCACCGACGAGTACGACCGGGAGCTGCCGCCGGCGGCGGACCTGGGCGAGGGCCGCTACCGGGTCACGGCCCGGCTCGACATCGGCGACCTGGGCGAGCTGTACGACCTGGAGCTGGACGACGAGGACGTGGAGACGGTCGGCGGGCTGCTGGCGAAGCAGCTCGGGCGGGTGCCGATCGCGGGGGCGACGGCGGAGGTCGACGTCACGCACGACGGCTCGGACCCGGGGCTGCGGGCGCTGCGGCTGACGGCGGAGTCGCCGGCGGGGCGGCGGAACAAGATCGTGACGGTGCTGGTGGAGCCGGTGCGGGCGGTGGCGGTGGAGCAGGACGAGGGCGTGTAGGGCGAAGGGGTAACGGCGAAGGGGCGCAGGACGCGGGTGCGTTGGCGCGGCGGGGCCGGGGCGTACGGGACGGTTCGCCCACGTACCGTCCCGGCCGGTGCGTACGACGGCGGGCCCGGCGGCTTCCGCGCCCGGCCCGCCCCTGTGCGTACCGCGCCGGTCAGGCGGCCGTGCGTGCGCCACGGCGCAGGCCCGCCGCGGTCAGCAGCCCCACCGCGACCAGCACCGCCGCGTCCGCCGCGAGGCCCAGCCGCAGGCCGTCGAGCAGCCCGCTCTGACTCGCCGCGAGCGCGCTGAGCAGCGGGATACCGACGGTCATGCCGAGTTGCTGGGCGCTGGTGACGACGCCGGTGGCCAGGCCCTGCTGCTCGTTCGGCACCCCGGAGGTCACCGTCAGGCCGTACGCGACGATCGCCCAGAGGTGGAAGAACGCGGCGACCGCGCCGAAGACCGTGACCAGCCACACGCCCGCCGACGAGCCGCCGACGAGCACCAGCGGCGCGGTCGTCACGCCCTGCGCCAGCAGCCCCGCCTGGAGGGTGCGCCGCGCGCCCCAGCGGGCCACCAGCCGCGGCGCGACGGTGCCGCCGGCGGCGGCGGTCAGGCCCATGACGCCGAAGATCAGCCCGGTGTCCAGGGCGCTGATGCCGCGGAGTTGCTGGAGGTAGAGGGTGGAGAGGAAGACGACGGAACTCATCATGGAGAACGTCGCCAGCCCGCCGAGTGCGCCCCACGCCACCGTGGGGCGGCGCAGCAGCGGCAGCGACACCAGCGGCTCGGCGGTCCTGGCCTCGATCGCCGCGAACGCGACGAGCAGCGCGGCCCCGGCGGCGAGGGTCAGGGGGACGTCGGGGCGGCCGAAGCCGTGTTCCGCGGCGGTGGACAGGGCGTAGATCAGCGCGAGGAGCCCGGTGGTGACGGCGACGGCGCCGGGGATGTCGAGCCGGGGGCGGTGGTCGGGGCGGCTCTCGGCGAGTACGCCGGGCGCCACGGTCAGCACGGCGGCACCGGCGGCGGCGAGCAGGGCCATCGTGGAGCGCCAGCCGAACGCCTCGGTGAGTACGCCGCCGAGCAGCATGCCGGCGGTGAAGCCGAGCGCCATGATGCTGCCCATGATGCTCAGCGCCCGGGAGCGCTGCGGGCCCTCGGGGAAGCCGGTGGTGAGCAGGGCCATGCCGGTGGGCACGAGGGCGGCGGCGCCCAGGCCCTGGAGGGCGCGGCCGGCGAGGAAGAGCCGGCGGCGGCCGAAGAGGTCGCCGATGCGGCCGAAGAGCAGCAGGAAGCCGCCGGAGGGGAGGGCGAAGGCGGTGACGGCCCACTGGAGGCTCGCCTGGCCGCGGCCGAGGTCGGCGCCGAGTTCGGGGAGGGCGACGTTGAGGATGGAGAAGTCGAGCGCGACCATGAACTGCGAGGCGCACAGGACGAGAAGCACCAGCCGGGCCCGGCCGGCGAACCGGACGGGGGCGGCGGGCCCGGCAGGGCCGGTGGGAGCGGCAGGGCCGGTGGGAGCGGCAGGGCCGGTGGGAGCGGCAGGGCCGGTGGGAGCGGTGGGAGGGGCCTTCGCCGGGTCGCCGCCGGTGGCGGTGAACACCGAGACGGGCGCGAAGCTGCGGTGGCTGGCGAGCCCGGAGGGCCGCCGCGAGGGCCTGCGGCGCATCGCGGGCTGACGGCCGCGGTCCGCGGCGCCCCCAGGCGACGGGGGTGCCCGCTGGGCGGCTGCCGGGCGGGGTTCGTATGCTCGCCGGTATGAGCGAGAGCAGCCCGCTGGACCCAGAGGACCGCAAGATCGTCACCCTGGCCCGCAGCACGCGGGCGCGCAACGCCGTGCCGGAGGGCGCGGCGGTACGGGACGAGACCGGCCGCACCTACGTCGCCGGCACCGTGGCGCTGGACTCCCTGCGGCTGACCGCACTCCAGACGGCCGTGGCGATGGCCGTGGCCAGCGGCGCCACCTCGCTGGAGGCGGCGGCGGTCGTCACCGAGTCGGGGGCCCCGGCGGACGCGGACCTCGCGGCCGTCCGCGACCTCGGCGGCCCGGGCACCCCGATCCTGCTGGCCGCCCCGGACGGCGAGCTGCAAAGCACGACCCGCGTCTGACAGCCGGGGGGATGCCCGGCGGCACGGCGACGGTGCCGGTACGGCGACGCCCGTACCACCGACCGGCGGCCGCGATGAGCAGGCCCCGCCCCACGCCCCCGCACGGCCGCCCCCGTCCGCGGCAGGCGGCGTCCGCACGGCCCGGGTCCGACGGCCGCGGGGGCAGGTCCGCTACGACCCGTTCGCCTCCGGCTCCCGGCGGAAGCCGATCGTCGGGACCGCCCGGCGCAGCGGCCAGCGGCGGCGGGCGCAGGGCGTGATGTCGTTCAGGAACGCGTAGCGGGCGAGGGCCTGCTGGTTCTGCTCCTCGACCGTGCGGACCCGCTCCCACCAGGCCGCCACCTCCGTCCAGCCCGGCGCCGACTGCGAGCCGCCGAACTCCTGCACCGACAGCGCCGCCGTCAGCCCCGCCAGCGCCAGCCGGTCCGCCAGCGGATAGCCGGCGAGCGACGTGGTGACGAAGCCGGCGACGAAGACGTCCCCGGCGCCGGTGGTGTCCAGGGCGGCCACGGATATCGCGGGCACCTCGGCGCTCTCGCCCGTGCGCCCGTCGACCGCGTACGCCCCCTCGGCGCCCATGGTGACCACCACCACCGGCACGTGCTCGGCGAGCGCGTGCGCCGCGGCGCGCGGCGAGGACGTGCCCGTGTAGCGCATGGCCTCCGCCGCGTTCGGCAGGAACGCCTCGCAGTGCGCCAGCTCCGGTATCTCCGCCAGGTCCCAGCGCCCGGTGTCGTCCCAGCCGACGTCGGCGAAGACGCGGCTGCCGTGCAGCGCGGCCTGCTCGATCCACGGCTGCCGGCGCCCCGGGTCGAGGGACGCGACGCAGGCGCGGCTGGGCGGCGGGCAGCGCGGGGGTGCGTCGGGGGGCGGCGCCTCGTGGCCGTGCGAGACCATGGTGCGCTCGCCGTCGTACGCCATGGAGACGGTGACCGGCGAGTGCCAGCCGCGGCACGTGCGGGACAGGGACACGTCGATGCCCTCGCCCTCCAGGGCCTCCTGGCAGTGGTCGCCGTACACGTCGTCGCCGAAGGCGGCCGACAGCGACGTGCGCATGCCGAGGCGGGCGAGGGCCGTCGCCATGTTCGCCACGCCGCCGGGGCTGGAGCCCATGCCGCGGGCCCAGGACTCCGTACCCCGCACGGGGGCGCTGTCCAGGCCGGTGAAGACGATGTCCAGGAAGACCGTCCCGGTCAGATACACGTCCACGGGCGGGTCCCCGGGGGCGCGCAGGTGCTTCAGCGGGTCGACGCCCGCGGCCGGCGGGGCGCCCGGGGTCCGCGGGCTCGTGGGCATGGTCACGCGGGCGCCTCCCTCCCGGCTCCGGCCGGCACACCTGTCCGACTGGATTCAGTCTGCCTCAGCCCACTGACAACGGCCCGTCGCGCTCGTGCGCCGCGCCCGTTCACCGGCGCCTCAGCGCCGCGCGGGCACCGGCACCCTGCCCAGGTCGGCCGCGACCGTCAGCGGCCCCTCGTAGCCCGCCTCCCGCGCCTCGCGCGCGAAGTCCGCCGGGTCCGGATAGCGCTGCGAGAAGTGCGTGAGCACCAGGTGCCGTACGCCCGCGGCGATCGCCACCCCCGCCGCCTGAGCCGCCGTCAGATGCCCGTACTCGACGGCCAGCGCGGTCTCCGCGCCCAGGAACGTCGATTCGATGACCAGCAGGTCCACCTCCTCGGCCAGCGTGTACACCCCCTCGCACAGCCCGGTGTCCATGATGAACGCGACCCGCTGCCCGCGGCGCACCTCGGAGACCTCCTCCACCCGCACGCCCCGCAGCGAACCCTCGCGCTGGAGGCGGGAGATGTCCGGTCCCGCGATGCCCGCGCGCGCGAGGCGCTCGGGGAGCATGCGGCGGCCGTCCGGCTCCACGAGGCGGTAGCCGTACGACTCCACGGGGTGGTCCAGCCGGTGCGCCAGCAGCGTGTACGCGGGCGTGGCCGCGACGACGCCGTCCCCGCCGACCGGGCCCGCCTCGATCTTCGCGGTCTCCCGGTACGCGCTCGCGTACCGCAGCCGCTCGTAGAAGTGCCGCCCGCTCGCCGGGAAGTGGACCGTGACGGGGTGCGGGACGCGGTCGAGGTTGATGCGCTGGATGACGCCGGGCAGGCCGAGGCAGTGGTCGCCGTGGAAGTGGGTGAGGCAGACGCGGTTGAGGTCGTGCGCGGCCACGCCGGCGCGCAGCATCTGGCGCTGGGTGCCCTCGCCGGGGTCGAAGAGGATGCCTTCGCCGTCCCAGCGCAGCACGTAGCCGTTGTGGTTGCGCTGGCGGGTGGGGACCTGGCTGGCGGTGCCGAGGACGACGAGTTCGCGGGAGGCCAACTGCGGGAGGCCCGCGCTAGCCGGGCGGCCAGTTCAGGCCGCGCCCGCCGAGCACGTGGGCGTGCACGTGGAAGACGGTCTGGCCGGCGCCCGCGCCGGTGTTGAACACGACGCGGTAGCCGGTGGCGTCGATCTTGTCCTCGGCGGCGACCTCGGCGGCCTCGCGCAGTATGTCGGCGGTGAGCTGCGGGTCGGCGGCGGCGAGGGTGCCGGCGTCGGCGTAGTGGGCCTTGGGGATGACGAGGACGTGCGTGGGCGCCTGCGGGTTGATGTCGCGGAAGGCGATGGTCGTCCCGGTCTCGCGGACGACGGTCGCGGGCACCTCGCCCGCGGTGATCTTGCAGAACAGGCAGTCGGCCTGCGGCTCCCCGGCCATGTTCCCGGCCTCCTTCGTACGAGTCGGGCGGTACGGGCCGCATGGTACCCCGCGGCCCGTACCCGCTGCCCTGCCGCTACTCCCCCGCCGGCGACTCCGAAGCCGGCCCGGACCCCGACCCGGACCCCGGCCCCGGGCCCGGCTCCGCACCCGGCTCGGACTCCGACCCCGAAGCCGGCTGCGCCGACCCCCCCGGCAGCTCCGGCGGCACCGCCGCCGGGCTGCGCTCCAGCTCCTCCAGCGCCAGCCGCACCGCCGTCTCCAACTGCGGGTCGCGCCCCTGTGCCCAGTCCTCCGGGGTGAGCCGCACGTCCACGTCCGGCTCGACGCCGTGGTTCTCCACGCCCCAGCCCGGGCCCTGGAGCCAGATGGCGTACTTCGGCTGCGTCACCAGCGTGCCGTCGACCAGCCGGTAGCGGCTGTCGATGCCGACGACCCCGCCCCAGGTGCGCCGCCCGACGATCGGCCCGATGCCCAGCGCCCGGATGGCGGCGCTGACGATGTCGCCGTCGGAGCCGGAGAACTCGTTGGCCACGGCCACCACGGGCCCGCGCGGCGCGTCCATCGGGTAGCTGACGGGCTTGAGGCCGCGGCCCGCGTCCCAGCCGACGACGCGCCGCGCCAGCTTCTCCACGACGAGCTGCGAGGTGTGCCCGCCGCGGTTGTCGCGGACGTCGACCACCAGGCCCTCGCGGGCGACTTCGAGGCGCAGGTCGCGGTGGAGCTGCGCCCAGCCGAGGCCCTGCATGTCGGGTACGTGGAGGTAGCCGAGCCGGCCGTCGGAGGCTTCCCGTACGTACGCGCGCCGGCCGGCGACCCAGGCGTGGTAGCGCAGCGGTTCCTCGTCGGCGATGGGGACGACCACGGCGAAGCGCACGTCGCCGCCGTCGGCGGGCTGCACGCTCAGCTCGACCGGCTTGCCCGCCGAGCCGACCAGCAGCGGCGCGGGCCCGGCCAGCGGGTCCACGGGGCGGCCGTCGACGGCGACGATCGCGTCGCCGGGGCGGACCGCGGCGCCGGGCGCGGCCAGCGGGGAGCGGGCGTGGGGGTCGGAGGTCTCGGACGGCAGGATCCGCTCGACGCGCCATTTGCCGTCGTCCGCGCGGGTCAGGTCGGCGCCGAGGAGCCCCTGCCGGCGCTCGGCTGCGCCCGCGGGCGTGGCTCCGCCCGGCGGTACGACGTAGGCGTGCGACGTGCCCAGCTCGCCCTGCACCTCCCACAGCAGGTCGACCAGGTCGTCGTGGGTGGCGACGCGGTCGAGCAGCGGGCGGTAGCGGTCGAGAACGCCGTCCCAGTCGACGCCGCCGAGGTCGGCGCGCCAGAAGTGGTCGCGCATCAGCCGGCCGGCCTCGTCGTACATCTGCCGCCACTCGGCGGCCGGGTCGAGCAACTGCCGTACGCGCGTGAGGTCGACGGTGACGTTGTCGCCGTCGCCGTCGTCGAGGTGGCTGGCCTTGCGGTCGGCGGGGACGACCTTCAGCTTGCCGTCGGTGCGCAGCAGGATGCGCGTGCCGTCGCCGGTGACGGTGAAGCCCTCGGCGTCGTCGGCGAGTTCCTCGACGCGCTGCTTGCCGAGGTCGTAGCGCTCCAGCCGGGTGCTGGGCCCGTCGTCGTCGGGTCCCGCGCCGTCGGCGCCGAGGACGCCGCGCAGCGGGTGGGTCAGCCACAGGAGGCCGCCTTCGGCGGCGCGCAGCGTCGAGTAGCGGGCGGCTTCGACGGGGAAGGGCAGGATGCGGTCGGCGAGCCCGTCGAGGTCGATGCGGGTGACGGGCGGGGTGTCGCCGGAGCCGGCGTCGTCGCCGTCGTCGGAGGAGCCGCGCTCCGGCGCCCGGCCGTGGCGCTGCGGGCCGAACGGCGAGGGCGTCTCGGCGGCCAGCGTGATCAGGTGGGGGCGGCAGGCGTACGGGAACGACAGGTCGAAGACGTGGCTGTCGTAGACGGGGTCGAAGGCCCGCTCGGACAGGAACGCCAGGTGCTTGCCGTCGGCGGTGAACGCCGGGGAGTAGTCGCGGAAGCGCAGCGGCGTGGCCTCGGCGACGGACAGCCCGTCGGTGGTGGCCAGGCGGAGCTGGCGCAGCTCGCCGGGGCCGGGGTGGGACCAGGCCAGCCAGCCGGAGTCGGGCGAGAACACCAGCCCGCCGACGTCGCCGTGCTCGCTGGCGTCGACCTCCCGGACCTCGCCGGAGGCGCGTTCGACGAGCAGCACCCGGCCGTCGTGCGAGGCGACGGCGACGCGGCTGCCGTCCGGCGCGACGGCAAGCCCGGTGACGCGGCCCAGGCGCCCGGCGGCGACGCGGCGGGGCGTGGCGCCCGCGTCGCGGCCTGCGGCGGGGATGAACTCCAGGGCGTCCTCGCCCTCGGCGTCGGTCACCCACACGACGTGCTCGGCGCCCTCGGCGCGGAAGACCCGCGGCATCCGGGCCCGTACGCCCGGCTCGGCGGCCAGCGCGCGGGCGGGGCCCTCGCGGTGGGTCACCCAGTGCAGGGTGCCGCGGATCTCGACGGCGCTGCCGCGGCCGGTGTGGTCGGGGCGGGCGGCGCCGAGGTTGTGCCGGGGGCGCAGCGGGCGGGGGCGCAGGTCGGTGCGCTGGCCGCCGAGGCGGATGTCGAGGCGGCGGGGTTCGGTGCCGTCGCCGAGGTCGTCCAGGAGCCACAGTTCGCCGGCGCTGGCGTAGACGACGCGGGTGCCGTCGGTGGCGGCGTGGCGCGCGTAGAAGCCGTCGAGGGGGGTGTGCCGGCGGGGTGCGGCGAACGCGTCCGGTGCGTCGGGGTCGGCGGAGTACAGTGCGCCGGTGCCCTCGTGGTCGGAGAGGAACGCCAGCCGCCCGCCGGCCCACAGCGGGCACTCGGCGTTGCCGAGGAGGGCGTCGAGGTCGGCGGGCCAGGTGAACTCCGCGTCGGCCGCGGTACGCAGCCACAGCCGGCCCGCGGTGCCGCCGCGGTAGCGCTTCCAGTACGCCGGCTCCCGGCCCATTCCCGCGGTGAGCAGCGCGATACGGCCCTCGGGCCCGTACGCGACGTCCCCGACGGGTCCGAACGGCAGCGTGTGCGCGGGGCCGCCGTCGGGCGGCACGGCGCGCGCCCAGGTGCGGCGCAGGGAGTACTGGCCGTGGGTGGTGAGGGCCAGCACGTCGCCGTCGGGCGTCCAGCCGCGCACGGAGGTCTTGGCGCTGCCCCAGTACGTCAGGCGTACGGGCGCGCCGCCGTCGAGGGGCGCGATGAGGACCTCGGGGGCACCGTCGCGGGTGGAGGTCCAGGCGACGCGCGTGCCGTCGGGGGCTATACGCGGGTGGTCGACCGGCATGTTGTCGGCGCTCACCCGCCAGGCCCGGCCGCCGTCGAGGGGCGCGGCCCAGACGTCGTCCTCTGCCGTGAAGGTGATCAAGTCGCCGTGCAGGTGCGGGAATCGCAGGTAAGCAGGCTGAGTCACGTCGATCATCCCATCATGCGGAGGCTGCGCTCACCACCGCTTTGCGGTGCGGTGTGACCTTCGTCCTGTACTCGTCCTGTACCGAGGTGGAACGAATCGGGACGTAACCGAGAACATCCCGGAAAAACCTCCCGATCCCTGCGCGCGGAACGGCCGGATCCGGGCGTAGAGAACCTCTGGGCCCGCTCCGCTCCGCTCAGGACCACCGTCCGGTCGCCGCGAGCACCACGGCGCCCGCCGCGGTGCCGGCGGTCGAGGTGCGCAGCACACTCGGACCCAGTCGGTATGCCCCGGCGCCCGCGTCCTCGAACGCGGCCAGCTCCTCCGGCGCGACCCCGCCCTCGGGGCCGACGACGAGCACGACCTCCCCCGCCGCCGGCAGCGCCGCGCCGGTCAGCGGCGCCGCGCCGTCCTCGTGCAGCACGGCGGTGAACGCCGCGCCGGCGAGCAGCGGCAGCAGCTCCTTCGTCGAGTGCAGCCCGGCGACCTCGGGGAAGCGCAGCCGGCGGGCCTGCTTGCCCGCCTCGCGGGCGGTGGTCCGCCACTTGGCCAGGGACTTCCGCCCTCGCTCCGCGTGCCACCGGGTCACGCAGCGGGCCGCCGCCCACGGCACCACCGCGTCCACCCCGGTCTCGGTCATGGTCTCCACGGCCAGCTCGCCGCGGTCGCCCTTCGGCAGGGCCTGCACGACGGTCAGCCGGGGCCGCGGCGGCGGCTCCTCGCGCACGTCGGCGCAGGTCACCAGCAGCCGGTCGCGGCCCTCCGCGCCGGCCACGGTGCCGTACGCGCCGCGCCCCAGGCCGTCGGTGAGCACGACGTCCTCGCCGGTGCGCAGCCGCCGTACCGACACCGCGTGCCGCCCCTCGGGGCCGGTCAGCGCCAGCACGGCGCCGGGGCGGGCGGCGTCCAGCACGTCCGGTTCCGCGACGAACACGGGGGCGGTCACAGCAGGCCCCCGGAGGCGTCGCCGGCGGGCTTCGTCGTCCCGGTGAGCGCGTCGGCCAGCTCCCGGGCCAGCAGCTCCACCAGCTCGGCGGCGGGCAGTTCGCGCGCCAGCCGGTAGCCCTGGCCGGCCCACAGCGCCATGCCCTGCGGGTCGCCGACGCGGGCGGCGGCGGCACGCAGCGGGGAGGTCAGGTGGTGGAGCTGGGGGTAGGCGGCGGGGGCGTACGGGCCGTGTTCGCGTACGAACCGGTTGACCAGAGCGCGCGCGGGGCGGCCGGAGAAGGCGCGGGTCAGCTCCGTCCGCGTGAACACCCCGCCGGTGACGGCCCGTTTGTGCAGCGCGTTGGCGCCGGACTCGGGGCAGACCAGGAACGCGGTGCCGAGCTGCGCGGCGGCGGCGCCGGCGGACAGCACGGCGGCGATCTGCCCGCCGCGCATCAGCCCGCCGGCGGCGATCACGGGCACGTCCACCGCCTCCAGCACCTCGGCGAGCAGCGTGAGCAGGCCGCGGCCCACGTAGTCGTCGCGCGGGTCGTTGCGGAAGCCGCCCTGGTGGCCGCCGGCCTCGACGCCCTGCACGCACACGGCGCCGGCCCCGGCGGCCTGCGCGCGGCGCGCCTCGACGACGTTGGTGACGGTGACGACGGTGTACGTCCCGGCGCGCGCGAAGGCGTCGAGGACGGCGGGCTCGGGACAGCCGAAGGTGAACGACACCAGCGCCACCGGCTCGTCCAGGAGTGTGGCCACCTTCGCGTCGAAGGCGTCGTCCGTGCCCGCCTCGGCGTCGCCCAGCTCCGTGCCGTACCACTCGACCTCGCCGGCCAGTTGCTCGGCGTACGCCTCGATGTGGGCGGGGTCCGGCGGGGCGGGCGGCTGGGGCATGAACAGGTTGACGCCGAAGGGCCGGTCGGTGACGGCCCGCAACTGGCGGATCTCCTCGTACATCGCCTCGGGCGTCTTGTATCCGGCGGCGAGGAACGCCAGGCCGCCGCCCTCCAGCACGCCCGCGGCGAGCTGCGGACAGGATGCGCCACCGGCCATGGGCGCCTGCACGATCGGGAAGGTGAACAGATCGTTCAGCTCGGTGGGCATGGGCTCATCCTGTCATGCAGGTCGGACGCCGGCGGCCCGCGCCGGATCATGGAATCCGCACGTCTTCACGCACTTGGGGACGGCTACGTCCCACCCGCAACACCCGTCGCACGGGCCGCTCTCGGCCACACCGGGCCGCTCGCGAACGGCCCGGCGAGGTCCCGGCCGGAGCGCGGCTAGCGTCCGCTCCAGGCGTCCTTCAGCCGCGAGAACAGCCCTTGCTGGCCCGGTTTGAAATGGCCCTGGGGCCGTTCCTCGCCGCGCAACTGGGCGAGCTGGCGCAGCAGCCGCTCCTGCTCGACGTCCAGCTTCTGCGGCGTCTCGACCTCCACGTGCACGACCAGGTCGCCCCGGCCACCGCCGCGCAGATGCGTGACGCCGCGCTGGTGCAGCGGAATCGACTGCCCCGACTGCGTACCGGGACGGATGTCGACCTCTTCGAGGCCGTCGAGCGTCTCCAGATTGACCTTCGTGCCCAGTGAGGCGGCGGTCATCGGGATCGTCACCGTGCAGTGCAGGTCGTCGCCGCGGCGCTGGAAGATCGGGTGCGGCAGCTCGCGGATCTCCACGTACAGGTCGCCCGCCGGGCCGCCGCCCGGGCCGACCTCGCCCTCGCCGGCGTGCTGGATGCGGGTGCCGGTGTCGACGCCCGCGGGGATCTTGACGGTCAGGCTGCGCCGCGAGCGCACCCGGCCGTCGCCCGCGCACTCGGGGCACGGGGTGGGCACCACCGTGCCGAAGCCCTGGCACTGCGGGCAGGGCCGCGACGTCATGACCTGGCCCAGGAACGAGCGGGTGACCTGCGAGACCTCGCCCCGGCCGCGGCACATGTCGCACGTCTGCGCCGACGTACCCGGCGCCGCGCCCTCGCCGCTGCACGTACCGCAGACGACCGCGGTGTCGACCTGGATCTCCTTGGTGGCGCCGAACGCCGCCTCCTCCAGCTCGATTTCGAGCCGGATCATGGCGTCCTGGCCGCGGCGGGTCCGCGACCGCGGCCCGCGCTGGCCGGCCTGGCCGAAGAAGGCGTCCATGATGTCGGAGAGGTTGCCGAAGCCGCCGGCGCCGAAGCCGCCGGCCGCGGCGCCGTTCTGCGACAGGGGGTCGCCGCCGAGATCGTAGATCTGCTTCTTCTGCGGGTCCGAGAGCACCTCGTAGGCGGCGTTGATCTCCTTGAACCGCTCCTGGGTCTTCGGATCCGGGTTCACGTCCGGGTGCAGCTCGCGTGCGAGCCGGCGGAACGCCTTCTTGATCTCGTCCTGCGACGCGTCACGTCCGACGCCGAGGACCGCGTAGTAGTCCGTGGCCACTTATGACTCCGCCAGGATCTGTCCGACGTACCGTGCCACTGCGCGTACCGCTCCCATCGTTCCGGGGTAGTCCATGCGGGTTGGTCCGACCACGCCGAGCTTGGCGACGGCTTCGCCGGTGTCGCCGCCAGAACCGTATCCGACGGAGACGACCGAGGTGGAGGTGAGCCCCTCGTGGTCGTTTTCATGGCCGATACGCACCGTCATGCCCGGTTCCTGCGCCTCGCCGAGCAGCCGCAGGAGCACGACCTGCTCCTCCAGCGCCTCCAGCACCGGCCGGATGGTGAGCGGGAAGTCGTGGTCGAAGCGGGTGAGGTTGGCGGTGCCGCCGATCATCAGCCGCTCCTCGGTCTCCTCCACCAGCGTCTCCAGCAGCACCGACAGCACGGTCTGCACCGTGCCGCGGTCGTCGGCGGGGAAGGACTCGGCCAGGTCCGCCACCAGCCGCGGCACGTCGCCGAACCGGCGGCCCACGACACGGCTGTTGAGCCGGGCGCGCAGGTCGGCGAGGGAGTCCTCGCTGAACGGCGCCGGGCAGTCGATCACGCGCTGCTCGACCCGGCCGGTGTCGGTGATGAGCACGAGCATCACGCGCGCGGGGGCGAGTTGGAGCAGCTCGACGTGGCGCACGGTCGAGCGGGTCAGCGACGGGTACTGCACGACCGCCACCTGCCGCGTGAGCTGCGCGAGCAGCCGCACCGTGCGCCCCACGACGTCGTCGAGGTCGAGGGCGCCGGACAGGAAGTTCTGGATCGCCCGCCGCTCCGGGGCGCTCAGCGGCTTGACGTCGGCGAGCTTGTCGACGAACAGCCGGTAGCCCTTGTCGGTGGGGATACGGCCCGCGCTGGTGTGCGGCTGGGCGATGTAGCCCTCGTCCTCCAGCGCGGCCATGTCGTTACGCACCGTGGCGGGCGAGACACCCAGGTGGTGGCGCTCGGTGAGGGCCTTGGAGCCGACCGGCTCCTCCGTGCCCACGTAGTCCTGGACGATGGCGCGCAGCACTTCGAGCCGGCGCTCGCTGAGCATGCCGCCCACCTCCGCACTCGTCGTCCGTCCTGCCGTTTTGCCGCTGGCACTCGACGGCGGGGAGTGCCAGGGTTCGGGGCCAGTGTACGGCGGGGTACCGCAGCTCAGGCAAGGCGGCCGGTCTCGTTATAGCGTCGTGGCATGGGTGGCGGTTGGGAAGAGCCGGCGCCCGACGTCGTGCGGTGGCGGCTGCCGCGCTGGGACGCGACGGCGGGGGCGGTGGGCGGAGCGGAAGGCGTGCTGCTCGTGGACGCGGGCGCTTCGCTGCGCGAGGGCGCGGAGCTGCGGCGGCGGGTACGGGAGCGCTTCGGCCGGCCCGTGACCCACCTCGCGCTCACGCATCCGCACTTCGACCACGTGCTCGGCGCCGCGGCCCTCGCCGGCGCCGAGGTCCACGGCCCGGCGGGCATCGCCGGCCGGCTGCGCGGCGACGGCGCGGACGAGCTGCGCGCGGACGCCGTACGCCACGGGCTGGACCCGGACGCGGCGGCGGAGGCCGTAGACGTCCTCGTCACCCCGCGGCACGCGGTCTCCGGCACGTACCCGCTGGACCTCGGGGGCGGCCGGGAGGTGCTGCTCGTCGAGCTGGGCGCGGCGCACTCGTCGCACGACATGGCGGTCCACGTCCCGGGGCGGCCCGCCGTCGTCTTCTGCGGCGACCTCGTCGAGGAATCCGGTCCCCCGCAGGCGGGCCCGGACGCCGACCTCGCCCGCTGGCCGGCGGCGCTGGACCGGCTGCTGGAGCTGGGCGGGGAGACGGCCGTCTACGTCCCGGGGCACGGGGCGGCGGTCGGCGCGGACTTCGTCCGGGCCCAACGCGACGAGCTGGCGCGGCGCTTGCCGTAGCGCGGGCTTGTCGTAGTCTCGCCCCGTGCGCCGCTACGACACCGACCTCACGCCCCCGTGGAAGAAGCCGCAGCAGCCCGCCCCCGAGGTCCCGGCCGAGCCGGACCTCGTGGTGGAGGAGGTGGGCACGGGCTTCTGCGGCGCGGTCATCCGCACCGAGAAGACCGCGGAGGGCCCGACGGTGACCCTGGAGGACCGCTTCGGCAAGCACCGGGTGTTCCCGCTGGCACCTCGCGGCTTCATGATCGACGGCAAGGTGGTCACGCTGGTGCCCCCCGGCAGGTCCGCGCGGCTTTCGGGACCGCTGCTGTCGGCCTCCGGGTCGATCGCGGTCCGCGACCACACCGCGCGCGTGGCCCGCGCCGGCCGCATCTACGTCGAGGGCCGCCACGACGCGGAGCTGGTGGAGCGGGTCTGGGGCCACGACCTGCGGGTCGAGGGCGTGGTGGTGGAGTACCTGGAGGGCGTGGACGACCTGCCCGCGGTGGTCGACGCCTTCGCCCCGGGCCCGGACGCGCGGCTGGGGGTGCTGGTGGACCACCTAGTGCCGGGCACGAAGGAGTGGCGCATCGCGGAGTCGGTGACGAGCGCCCACGCGCTGGTGGTGGGTCACCCGTACGTGGACGTCTGGGAGGCCGTCAAGCCCTCCTCCGTGGGCATCGCGGCATGGCCGAGGATCCCCCGGGGCGAGGACTGGAAGACGGGCGTCTGCCGCGAGCTGGGCTGGCCGGCGGACACGGGCGCCGCCTGGCGCCGGATCCTGGACTCGGTACGGACGTACCGGGATCTGGAGCCCGCGCTGCTGGGGCGGGTGGAGGAGCTGATCGACTTCGTCACGGCCCCGGCGCCCTGAGGCGGGCGGGGTTCGGGGGCTTCGGGGGCGGGGTTCGCGGGGCGGGACCGGGCCCGGTCAGTCGACCAGGTCCCGTACCACCGCGTCCGCCAGCAGCCGCCCGCGCAGCGTCAGCACCAGCCGTCCCGCCTCGTAAGGACCGCGCTCCAGGAGACCGTCCCTTACCGCCCGCGACGCCGCCTCCGCCCCCGCCGGCCGCAGCAGCGACACCGGACATCCCGCCGACAGCCGCAGCTCCAGCAGGATCCGCTCCACCCGCCGGTCCTCCGCCGTCAGCACCTCCCGGCCCGCCGCCGGCGACCGGCCCGCCGCCAGCGCCTCCGCGTACGGCGCCGGGTGCTTGACGTTCCACCACCGCACCCCGCCGACGTGGCTGTGCGCCCCCGGCCCCGCGCCCCACCAGTCCGCGCCCGTCCAGTACAGCTCGTTGTGCCGGCACCGCGCCCCCGCGCCGCCGTCCGCCGCCGCCCAGTTGGACACCTCGTACCACTCCATCCCCGCCGCCGACAGCGCCTCCTCGGCGATCAGGTACCGGTCCGCGTGCACGTCGTCGTCCGTCGGCGGCACTTCGCCGCGCCGGATCCGCCGCGCCAGTTGCGTGCCCTCCTCGACGATCAGCGCGTACGCCGACACATGGTCCGGCTCCGCCCCCAGCGCCGCCGCCAGCGAGGAGCGCCAGTCGTCGTCGGTCTCCCCCGGCGTGCCGTAGATCAGGTCCAGGTTCACGTGCGCGAACCCCGCCGCCCGCGCCTCCGCCACGCACGCCTCCGGCCGGCCGGGCGTGTGCGTACGGTCCAGGACCCGCAGCACGTGCTCGCGCGCGCTCTGCATGCCGAACGAGATCCGGTTGAACCCGGCCTCCCGCAGCTCCGCCAGATACGCCGGGTCCACCGACTCCGGGTTCGCCTCCGTGGTCACCTCCGCGCCGGCCGCGAGGCCGAACTCCGCACGGATCGCCCCCAGCATCCGCCCCAGGTCCGCCGCCGGCAGCAGCGTGGGCGTACCGCCGCCGAAGAACACCGTCTCGACCTCGCGCGGGTCGTCGCCGAGGACCTTGCGCGCGAGGCGGACCTCCTCGGCGAAGGTGGCCGCGTAGTCGTCCCGGGAGGTGCCGCGCAGCTCGGCGGCGGTGTACGTGTTGAAGTCGCAGTAGCCGCAGCGGGTGGCGCAGTACGGGACGTGGGCGTAGAAGGCGAGGGGGCGGTCGGCGGCCCCGGCCAGCGCCTCGGCGGGCAGCGACCCGTCCACGGGCGCGGGCTCGCCATCGGGCAGTACGGAGGGCATGGCCCCATTGTCCCCCGCCCGCAGAGAACCCCGGTCGCCCGGCCCTGGCCCCTGCCCGGCCCGCGACCACGGCCCCGGCTACGGCCTCAGTACGCGCCCGGTTCCGTCCCCCGCGCCTGGAGCACCATCATCGCCAGGTCGTCGCGCGGCGGCACCGGCGCGAAGTCGTGCACCGCCGTCCTGATCCGGTCCGCCACCGCCGCCGCGCCGAGCCCGGTGCAGCAGGACAGCGCCTCCGCCAGGCCGTCCTCGTCGTCGAAGAGCCGGTTCCCGAACCGCCGCTCGGTCACCCCGTCCGTCACGCACAGCAGGGTGTCGCCGGGCTCCAGGTCGAACGACTGGCTGTAGTACTCCGCGTCGTCGAGCACCCCCAGCAGCAACTGCGCGTCCGCCGCCGCCCGCACCCCGCCGTCGCTGCGCAGCAGCAGCGGCAGCGGGTGGCCGGCGCTGGCCACGGTGCACCGCACGCCCCCGCGGTCGTTCTCGTACGGCACCAGCTCCCCGTACAGCAGGGAGAGGAACCGCGCCTGCTCCGGCGGCAGCCCGAACGCCGTCGCCGCCTCCACCGCCTCGAAGGCGTGCTCCACGAGCGTGCGGTTCAGGCCCGCGAGCACGTCGGCGACGCCGTAGCCCTCGCGCGCCAGCAGCCGCAGCACCGGCCGCGCGAGGCCCGTGACGACCGCCGCCTCGGGGCCCTGGCCGCAGACGTCGCCGAGCGCGAAGCACCAGCGGTCGCTGCCGCTGGGGAAGAGGTCGTAGAAGTCGCCGCCCGCGGCGGCGCCCTCGGCCGGCTCGTAGACGACGGCGGTGTCCATGGCCGGCATCTCCGCGATGGGGCTGGGCAGCAGGCCGCGCTGGAGCACCTCGCTGATGGTCACCTGCCGGGTGTACTGCCGGGCCGCGGATACCGCGTGCGCCACCCGGCGGGCGAAGTCCGTGACGACCGCGACGACGTCGCCGCCGATCCGCGCGACGCCCGCGCGGCCGAGGAGCAGCGTGCCGACGCGCCGGCCGCCGGCGACCAGCGGGCAGGCGAGCGCGGGGCCGCCGAGCCCGTAGCCGGCGTCTCCCGGGCCGCGGGCGACGCCGCCGCTCCCGCCGGGCCACGGCACGGGCACGGGGCGCGCGTCGGGCGGCGGCAGCGGGCACTGCTCAAGCGCGCGGCGGAGCGGCGAGATGCGCTCCTCGGCGGCGTGCCAGACCTGCGCGAGGCGGGGCTCGGCGCCGCCGGCGCCTTCGAGCCAGACGGCGCTCCAGTCGGCGAGCCGGGGCACGAGGAGCTGGGTAGCCAGCGAGGCGACCATGTCCTCGTCGAACTGCCCGGCGAGCATGTCGGAGGTCTCGGCGAGGAACGAGAAGGCACCGACGCCGGCCCAGGCGCCGCCGGCGCGCAGCTCGGGGTCGGTGGCGCTGCGCGGGGCGTGGGCGGTGGCCTGGCTGGGCAGCCGGAGCGCGGCGGTGTGGGCGATGTGCGGCTCGGCGGTGTCGTCGTCGGCGAGGTCGTGCGCGCCGCGGACGCTCTCGCCGCCGGAGCCGTCCGCGTGGTGCGCCACGCCCCGGCCGTGGGCCCCGTCGTCGGGGTCGGCGTAGGCGCACACAGCGCCGTGGGCGCCGTGGGCTTCGTGGACGCCGTGGGCGCCGTGGATGTCGTGGATGTCGTGGATGTCGTGGGCGCCGTGGATGTCGTCGGCGCGGGGGGCGTCGTGGGCGGGTGCCTCGGCGGCCGGGTCCTCGTCCGCCGCCTCCTCCGCGACCTCGCGCAGCGGGCCCATCCGGAACCAGACGGTCTTCTCGCTGCGCCGGTGCTCGACGCCCCAGGCGTCGGCGAGCGCGGAGACGAGCTGGAGGCCGTAGCCGTACGACTCCTCCGGCGCCGGCAGCGGCATCACCCGGGCCGCGTGCCCGTCGGTGACCTCCACGAGCAGCGTCGGCTCCGCGGCCGGCCCGCCGTCCGCGCCGTCGCAGGCGAGCCCGGCGGCGGTCGCGTCCTCGGCGACCAGCCGGCAGCGCACCCGTACGTCGGTGCCGGCGTGCACCACGGCATTGGTGACCAGCTCGCTGGTGAGCAGTTCGGCGTCGTCGACCTCGGTGCCTGCGCGGCCGGCCAGCAGCTCGCGTACGAACCGGCGGGCCGCCGCGGCGGCGGGCATCCCGGCGGCGAGCGTCAGGGCGACGTCGGTCACGTCCTGCGCGGCGGTGACGCCCCGGGCCGGGCAGTCCGCCACGGCCACGGCCACGCCTGCGTCGGCTGCCTCACCGGCCGCGCCGGCCATGTCGCCGGCGGCGTCTGCGCGGGCTGTGTCGGCTGTGTCGGAGTCACCGTCCCCGTCGGCACCGCCGTCCGGAGCCGTGCGGTACGCCCCGGCACCGCCGCCGCCGTCGCGGCCCTTCCCACCGTGCGCCGGCACGTCGTCCGCACCGTCCGTGCCGTCCGCGTCGCCGGCACCCTCCGGGCCGCCTCCGCCGTCCCCGCCGTCAGGCTCCGCGGGCTCTCTGCGCACGACCGACACCACGGTGGATCGACGTACGGCCTGCGCTGCGAAGGTCGTCCCCACTGTCCTCTCCCGGCCCAATCCCGGCATACGGGCGTTCCCCACGTAGCCAGAGTGACAGACTGAGCTCGCCCAGATGCACCAAGTGACACAACTGGTGACCGGATATGGCCCATCCGACCCCCGCCGGGCACCCCGGATTACCCCCTCCGGCCACCCCCGCCCGGCCCGGCCCGCCGGCCGCGGGCGCCGCGGGCCCGGAATCCCCGAAGCAACGAACGCGCAGCTCACCGCGGTGGACACCCGTGCGTACGAACCTTCGCCACTCGTCGGAAAGGTGCTCTTCACACCCCGCAAGGGGGCCGGTGGCCGTCGTCAACCGGATCGCGTACGACACCCGCACGAGGGGCGTGACCGGCGACGCCCACGCCGCCCCCGCGCATCCGACCGCCCTGCCCGGCGCCCCGTGAACGACGGCGAACGCGCACCGCGGAGTGGCCGGAAGCAGCCGCTGACGTACGCGACTTCCGGCCCCGCAGGCGCCGTTGAAGAGAGAGCC
Source organism: Streptomyces sp. 184 (assembly GCF_045781775.1). Taxonomy (NCBI): domain Bacteria; kingdom Bacillati; phylum Actinomycetota; class Actinomycetes; order Kitasatosporales; family Streptomycetaceae; genus Streptomyces; species Streptomyces sp. 184. Next base: position 6,409,996 of record NZ_CP123230.1, read on the forward strand.
CGCGCCTCAGGCTTCCCTGGCGCCCGCGTACATGTCCTCGATCAGGTCCTTGTACTCCCGCTCCACCACCGGGCGCTTCAGCTTCAGGCTCGGGGTCAGCTCCCCGTGCTCGATGTCGAGGTCGCGCGGCAGGATCCGGAACTTCTTGATCATCTGCCAGCGCTGGAGCCGCTCGTTGAGCTGCTTGACGTACCCCTCGACCAGCTCACGCGCCTCGGCGGAGGCGACCAGGTCCGCGTACGGCCGGTCCTGGAGGCCGTTCTCCTTCGCCCAGCCGGCGAGCGCCACCTCGTCGAGGGAGATCAGCGCGGTGCAGAAGTTGCGGTCGGCGCCGATGACGAGGATCGAGCCGACGTACGGGCAGACGGCCTTGAACTGGCCCTCGACCTCGCTGGGCGCGATGTACTTGCCGCCGGAGGTCTTGATCAGGTCCTTCTTGCGGTCGGTGATACGCAGGAAGCCGTCGTCGGACAGCTCGCCGATGTCGCCGGTGTGGAACCAGCCGTCGCCCTCCAGCACCTCGGCGGTCTTCTCCGGCAGGCCGTGGTAGCCCTGCATGATGCCGGGGCCGCGCAGCAGGATCTCGCCGTCGTCGGCGATCCGCACCTCGCAGCCGGGCAGCGGCTTGCCGACGGTGCCGGTGCGGTAGGTCTCCAGGCGGTTGCAGAAGCTGGCGGCGGCGGACTCGGTGAGGCCGTAGCCCTCCAGGATGGGGACGCCGGCGCCGTCGAAGAAGTAGCCGATCTCGGGGGCCAGGGCGGCGGAGCCGGAGACCATGCCGCGCATCCGGCCGCCGAAGGCGTCGCGGAACTTGCCGTAGACCAGCTTGTCGGCGAGGGCGTGCTTGGTCCGCAGGCCGGCGGGCGCGGTGCGCTTGCCGGTGCGGCGGTGGTTGTCCTGGGTGACGCGCGCGTACTCGCGGGCGACCTCGGCGGCCCACTGGAAGATCTTGTACTTGGCGCCGCCGCCGGCCTTCGCCTTGGCGGCCACGCCGTTGTAGACCTTCTCGAAGATCCGCGGGACGCCGCACATCTGCGTGGGCCGGACGACCGGCAGGTTCTCGATGATCTTGTCGATCCGGCCGTCGACGGCCATCACGTGCCCGACCTTGATGTGCCCGGCGGTGAGCACCTTGCCGAAGACGTGCGCGAGCGGCAGCCACAGGTACTGCACGTCCTCGGGCATGACCAGCTCGATGCCCTCGATCGCGTAGCCCATGTACGACCACGCGTCGTGCGCCAGCCGTACGCCCTTGGGGCGGCCGGTGGTGCCGGAGGTGTAGATGAGGGTGGCGAGCTGGTCGGGGCGCAGGGCCCGGATGTGCTCCCGTACGGCCTCGGGGTGCTTCTCCAGGTAGTCGGCGCCGCGGCGTTCCAGCTCGGCGAGGGACAGCACCCAGCCGTCCGGGTCGCCCTCGGCGGCCACCGCGTCCGCGGCCTCGACCACGACGACGTGCACCAGGTCGGGCAGCTCCGCCCGCATCTCGCGCGCCTTGGCGAGCTGGGCGGCGTCCTCGGCGACGAGCACGCGGCTGCCGGAGTCGGCGAGGATGAAGGCGGTCTCCTCGGCGTTGGTGCTGGGGTAGACCGTGGTGTTGGCGCCGCCGGCACACAGGATGCCGAGGTCGGTGAGGATCCACTCCAGCCGGGTGTTGCAGGCGACCGCGACCCGCTCCTCGGACTGGAGGCCGAGGTCGAGCAGCCCGGCGGCGATCGCGAAGACCCGCTCGGCGGACTGCGCCCAGGTCAGGGACCGCCACTCGTCCCCCGCACCGCCGGCGGCGGGCACCGGGTACTGGAACGCCTCCCGGTCGGGGGTGGACTCGACGCGGTCAAGGAAGAGCGTGGCGACGGACGGTGGGCGGCTGTCCAGCTTCGTCTGGGTTTCGGTCTCGGTCACTGCATCCTCCGGCCCTGCTCTTCGCTGGTAACTGGCGAGTAACCAGCAGATTAAAGGCTGACCGCGGACGGCGTAAGGGTCTGCAAGGCGTCGGATAGGTCTCGAAGCCCGGGCCGGCGGGTCTCCCGCGCCGGCCCGGTCCGTACGATTCCGCTTCCGGGCCGCCGCGGCGCCGGCCGCCGCGCCTACTTCTTCGCCTTGCTGTCGCCCTCGTCCGAGGACAGCACGGCGATGAACGCCTCCTGCGGGACCTCGACGTTGCCGACCATCTTCATCCGCTTCTTGCCTTCCTTCTGCTTCTCCAGCAGCTTCCGCTTACGGGAGATGTCACCGCCGTAGCACTTGGCGAGGACGTCCTTGCGGATGGCGCGGATGGTCTCGCGGGCGATGACGCGGGAGCCGATCGCCGCCTGCACGGGCACCTCGAACGCCTGCCGCGGGATCAGTTCCTTGAGCTTGGCGACGAGCCGCACGCCGTAGGCGTACGCCTTGTCCCTGTGCGTGATCGCGGAGAAGGCGTCGACCTTGTCGCCGTGCAGCAGGATGTCGACCTTGACGAGCTGGCTGCTCTGCTCGCCGGTGGGCTCGTAGTCGAGGGAGGCGTAGCCGCGGGTCTTGGACTTGAGCTGGTCGAAGAAGTCGAAGACGACCTCGGCGAGCGGCAGCGTGTAGCGGATCTCGACGCGCTCCTCGGAGAGGTAGTCCATGCCCAGGAGCGTGCCGCGGCGGTTCTGGCACAGCTCCATGACCGCGCCGATGTACTCGCTGGGGGTGAGGACCGTGGCCCGTACGACCGGCTCGTAGACCTCCTCGATCTTGCCGACCGGGAACTCGCTGGGGTTGGTGACGACGTGCTCGGTGCGGTCCTCCAGCACGACGCGGTAGATCACGTTGGGCGCGGTGGCGATCAGGTCGAGGTTGAACTCGCGCTCCAGCCGCTCCCGGATCACCTCCAGGTGCAGCAGGCCGAGGAAGCCGACGCGGAAGCCGAAGCCGAGCGCCGCCGAGGTCTCCGGCTCGTAGACCAGCGCGGCGTCGTTGAGCTGAAGCTTGTCGAGCGCGTCGCGCAGCTCGGGGTAGTCGGAGCCGTCGACCGGGTAGAGCCCGGAGAACACCATCGGCTTGGGGTCCTTGTAGCCGCCGAGCGGCACGGTGGCGCCCTTGCTGAGCCGGGTGACGGTGTCGCCCACCTTGGACTGGCGGACGTCCTTCACCCCCGTGATCAGATAGCCCACCTCGCCGACGGACAGGCCGTCGGCCGCGGTCATCTCGGGCGAGTTCGTGCCGATCTCCAGCAGCTCGTGCTGGGCGCCGGTCGACATCATCTTGATCCGCTCGCGCCTGCCGAGCGTGCCGTCGACGACCTTCACGTACGTCACGACGCCGCGGTACGAGTCGTAGACCGAGTCGAAGATCATCGCGCGGGCGGGGGCGTCCTTGACCCCCACCGGCGCCGGCACCTGCCGGACCACCTCGTCGAGCAGCTCCTCGACGCCCTGGCCGGTCTTCGCCGAGACGCGCAGCACGTCGGCGGGGTCGCAGCCGATGAGCCCCGCCAGCTCGGCGGCGAACTTCTCCGGCTGCGCGGCGGGCAGGTCGATCTTGTTCAGCACCGGGATGATCGTGAGGTCGTTCTCCATCGCGAGGTAGAGGTTCGCGAGGGTCTGCGCCTCGATGCCCTGGGCGGCGTCCACCAGCAGCACGCAGCCCTCGCAGGCGGCGAGGGACCGGGAGACCTCGTACGTGAAGTCGACGTGCCCCGGGGTGTCGATCATGTTGATGATGTGCGCCTCGCCGCGGGCCTCGCCCTCGCCGTTCGAGGGCGACCACGGCATGCGTACGGCCTGGGACTTGATCGTGATGCCGCGCTCGCGCTCGATGTCCATACGGTCGAGGTACTGCGCGCGCATCTGGCGCTGCTCGACGACTCCGGTGATCTGGAGCATCCGGTCGGCCAGCGTCGACTTGCCGTGGTCGATGTGCGCGATGATGCAGAAATTGCGGATCAGCGCGGGCTCGGTACGGCTGGGCTGCGGCACGGTGGTTTCGGTCGCGGGCACCTAGAGGTCCTGTCGGGAGGGATCGGGAGGATCAGGAGGGAGGGGTGTGTCTGCACTCGTCGCCCCCATCGTCCCATGCGCGCGGGGGCGGGGACGGTTTGGGCGGCCGTCCCGGCTGCTGGTAGCCTGAGCCACTGTGCCTGGACCAGGTGAGGTCCGGCAGTTCAGGTCCTCCGGGACAATCTCCGAACATCTTCCAGAGGCAATTACGTGGCGAACATCAAGTCCCAGATCAAGCGGATCAAGACCAACGAGAAGGCCCGGCTGCGCAACAAGGCCGTGAAGTCCGAGCTGCGCACCGCGATCCGCCGTACCCGCGAGGCCGTCGAGGCCGGGGACGCCGCCAAGGCCGAGGAGGCGCAGCGCGCCGCCGGCCGCAAGCTGGACAAGGCCGTCAGCAAGGGCGTCATCCACAAGAACCAGGCGGCCAACAAGAAGGCCGCGCTGGCCAAGCGCGTCCAGGCCCTCCAGGGCTGATCCCGCCGGGCCCCGCGAGGCCCGGCCGCCGGACCGGCAGCGAGCCCTCTCACTCAGCTCCGGTCGGGCAACGAAACTCCACGCCGCACGCGGCCTGCGTTCGCCACGCGGGTGCGGCACGAAGCAACTCCGAAGGGCCCCGCCCCGATCCCTCCCCAGGATCGGCCGGGGCCTTTCGCATGGCGTCACGTCCGCCGGCGACCGGGTATGCGGGCGGGAGTCGGGGTCAGGCGGGGACCCGGCCAGGCGGGCGGCGGGACGGGGGCAGGCGGGCGGCGGGATGGGGGCAGGCGGGCGGCGGGATGGGGGCAGGCTGGAGCGCCCGGGGCAGGCGGGGTGCCGGGGTCGGTGGGTCGGGCGGGGGGCCGGTCAGTGGGGGCGGGCGGCGGTGGCGATGGCCACCACCGCCTTCTCCAGGGCGTACCCCGGGTCGGCCGAGCCGCCCTTGACGTCCGCGTCCGCCCGGGCCACCGCGCGGATCGCCGTGGCCACGCCGTCCGCGGTCCAGCCGCGCATCTGCTGGCGGACCCGGTCGACCTTCCACGGCGGCATGCCCAGCTCGCGGGCCAGGTCGGCGGGGCGCATGCCGCGGGGGGCCGAGGCGAGGCGGCCGATGGAGCGGACGCCCTGGGCCAGGGCGCTGGCCAGCAGGACCGGGGCAACGCCCGTGTTCAGGGCCCAGCGCAGGGCCTCCAGCGCCTCGGTCGTCCGGCCCTCGACGGCGCGGTCGGCCACTTCGAAGCCGGAGGTCTCGGCCCGGCCCGTGTAGTACCGCGCGACGACGGCGTCGTCGATCGTGCCCTCCACGTCGGCCGCGAGCTGCGCGCAGCCGCTGGCCATCTCCCGTAGATCGGAGCCGATGGCGTCGACCAGCGCCTGGCAGGCGGACGGCGTCGCGGTGCGGCCCGCGGCCCGGAACTCGGCCTTGACGAACGCCAGCCGGTCCGCGGGGCGGGTCACCTTGGCGCAGTCGACCTCCCGGGCGCCGGCCTTGCGCGCCGCGTCCAGCAGGCCCTTGCCCTTGGGGCCGCCGGCGTGCGCCAGCACCAGCGTGATCTCGTCGGCGGGGGCGGCCACGTACGCCTTGACGTCCTTCACGGCGTCGGCGGCGAGGTCCTGCGCGCCGCGTACGACCACGACCTTGCGCTCGGCGAAGAGCGACGGGCTGGTCAGCTCGGCGAGCGTGCCCGGCGGGAGGGCGTCGTGGGTCAGCTCGCGCACGTCGGTGTCGGGGTCGGCGACGCGGGCGGCGGCCACGACCTCCGCCACCGCGCGGTCGACCAGCAGGTCCTCCTGGCCCACGGCGAGCGTGACGGGGGTGAGCGGGTCGCCGCCGCCTCTGCTGGTCCTGGGGTTCCGGGTCGTCGCAGCCATCGCCGTACAGCATCCCACGCGCCTACGACATCGCCGGCCGCGGGCACAATGGCGGCGTGAGCGACCAGACGTACGTACTCGTGCTGCCCGACCGCGACGCCGCGCAGGAGGTGGCCGAGCTGGCCGTGGAGCGCTTCGGCCTGGCCGGGGAGCCGCAGCTCATCCGCGACGCCCTGGCCGGCGAGGACGACGCCGAGGACGCGCAGTGGCTCGTCGTCGTCGAGGACGCGCGGGAGGCGGTGGCGGCGGAGCTGGAGGAGCTGGCCGAGTCGTACGACGGCTGGCTGGAGGGCTCCGCGACCGTGCCGGACGACCCGGCGGAGTAGAGCCGCGGGCCGCCCGGGCGCGGGTCAGCTCGCGGCCACCACCTGGATGTCCAGTTCGATCTGGATGCTGGAGCCCACGACGGCGATGCCGCGGGCGAGCATGTGCTGCCAGTTGAGCGTGAAGTCCTCGCGGTGCAGCTCGACGGTGGCGCGGCAGGCGGCGCGCAGCTCGCCCTCCATGCCGTAGCCGGTGCCGAGGTAGCGGGTGTCCAGTGTGACGCTGCGGTTGACGCCGTGGATGGACAGCGCGCCGGTGACGGACCAGCGGGCGCCCCCGCGGTGGAGGAAGCGGTCGCCGGCGAACTCGATCACCGGGTAGCGCTCGACGTCGAGGAAGTCCGGGGAGCGCAGGTGGTCGTCGCGCATCTTGATGTTGGTGTCGATGCTGGCCGCCTCGATGACGACGCGCATGGCCGAGTCCTCCATGCGCCGGCCGATGCGCAGGGCGCCGTCGAAGGCGTTGAACCGGCCGCGCACCCGCGCCATGCCGATGTGCTGCGCGACGAACGCGACGGTGGTGTGCGCCGGGTCGATCTCCCAGTCGCCGGGCGGCGGGAGCTGCGGCAGCGGCGAGGAGTTGAGCGCGACGTCGCCGAGCGCGCGGTGGGCCCCTTCGGCGACCTCGACCTCGCCGCGGTACGGGGTGAAGCCCTCGGCGTTGACGGAGATCCGGTAGGTGCCGGCCGGGACCGCGACCACGAAGGTGCCGAACGGATCGCTCTCGCCGCTGACGACCCTGCGCCCGGCGGCGTCGGCGAGGATGACCTCCGCCTGCGGCAGCGGCTGCTCGACCGGATCGAGCACGCGGCAGCTCAGCACCCCCGCGTGTGAGGGAACCCGCAGGCCGACCAGGCCGGTACCGCGCCGGGTTGCCGTGGCCGGGGATCTGCGTCGCAGACGACCGATCATGAAGCATCCACCCCCGTGGAATTTCAGTGGCTCGGGCATACATTCGAGCACTGGTACTGCTTTCTATGCAAACCGGGGGTTCCCCGCCGGGTTGTGACGGCTGGGGCGGGGTTGGGTCAAGTGCCGGAGTTCACCGGTCCGTTTGCATTGCCGCCGGTGCGCGAGGGCGGGGCCGGCGGGCTCACCGCTTGCCGCCGAAGGTCGCGGCCGGGGTGCGGTTCTCGTCGTTTGCTCCTTCTGCGGTGAGGGCGAGGGGGCCGTGTGCGTCGGTGCGCAGCACCGCGGCGCCCTGGGCGCCGAGGGCGTCGAGCGTACGGGGCGAGGGGTGGCCGTACGGGTTGCCGGTGCCCGCGCTGACGAGGGCGAAGCGGGGGTCGAGGCGGCGCAGCAGCTCGTGATCCTGGTAGGCGGAGCCGTGATGCGGGACTTTCAGGGCGTCGACTCGGGGCAGTTGCGGGACGGCGGTGAGCAACGCGCGCTGGGCGGGCGGCTCCAGATCGCCGGGCAGCAGCACGGTCAGGCCCCCGGTGCGGACGAGGAGGGTGACGCTGGCGTCGTTGGGCTCGCCCGGGTGCGGTGCGCCGGCCGCCGGCCACACCACCTGCCACGACAGCCCGCCGACCCGGCGCCGCTCCCCCGGCCGCGCGCGGATCACCGGCACGCCCGCGGCGGCGGCTGTCCGGCGCACGGCGGCGGCCTGACCCGGCGGTTCGTCGAGTCCGCCGACCTGGATCGCGCCCACGGCCCGGCCGCGCAGCACACCGGCCAGACCGGCGACGTGGTCTTCGTGGAAGTGCGTGAGAACGAGCAGGGGGATGCGTCGGACGCCGAGGTCGCGCAGGCAGCGGTCGACCGGCGCGGGGTCGGGGCCGGCATCGACGACGACGGCAGCCCCGTCCCCGGCGGCCAGCGCGAGCGCGTCGCCCTGCCCGACGTCGCACACCACCAGGCGCCAGCCGGCGGGCGGCCAGCCGGTGAGGACCCGGGTGAGGGGGACGGGGCGGAGCACGGCGAGCAGCACCAGCAGGGCGCAGGCGGCGCAGAGCCAGCGGCGGCGGGCCAGGCGGCGCAGGCCGAGCAGCAGTGGTGGCGTCACGGCGGCCAGGGCCAGCCCGCCGTACCACCCGCCGGGCCAGCCGTACGTGGCGCCGGGCAGCGCGGCCCCGGTCCTGGCGACGCCGGCGATCCACTCCGCCGCCCAGCCCGCGGGCGTCGCCAGCAGCTCGGCGACCGGCATCGCGGGCAGGGCGACGGCGAGCGCGGCGAACCCCAGGACGGTGGCGGGTGCGACCGCGAACTCGGCGAGCAGGTTGCACGGGATCGCGACCAGGCTGACGCGCGCCGCGAGCACGGCGACGACGGGCGCGCACACCGCCTGCGCGGCGCCGGCCGCGGCCAGCGCCTCGGCCAGTCGCGGCGGCACCCGGCGGGCGCGGAGCGCCCGGCTCCACCGGGGCGCGAGGGTGAGCAGGGCGGCGGTGGCCAGTACGGAGAGGAGAAAACCGTAGTCGCGGGCGAGCCACGGGTCGTAGAGCACGAGCAGCAGGACGGCGGCGGAGAGGGCGGGCAGCAGGGAGCGGCGCCGGCCCGTGCCGAGGGCGAGCAGGGTGATCAGGCCGCAGACCGCCGCCCGCAGGACGCTCGGCTCGGGGCGGCAGACGACGACGAAGCCGAGGGTGAGGAGCCCGCCGAGCAGCGCGGTGGCGCGCAGCGGGATGCCGAGCCGCGGGGCGAGCCCGCGTCGCTCGGCCCGGGCGGCGAGGTGGGGCGGGCCGACGAGCAGGGCCAGGACGATCGTGAGGTTGGCTCCGCTGACGGCGAGGAGGTGGGTGAGGTCGGTGGCGTGGAAGGCGTCCTGGAGTTCGACGGGGATGCGGGAGGTGTCGCCGACGACGAGCCCGGGCAGCAGCGCGCGGGCGTCGGCGGTGAGCCCGTCGGTGGCGTCGCGCAGCCCGCCCCGCAGGGCGCCGGCGGCACGCTGGAGATCGCCGGGCCCGCGCACGACGTCCGGCGCCCCGTCCCCGGTGACCCGCAGCACGGCCCCCACGGCGCGACCGCCCCCGGAGTCCGGCGAGACCCGCGCGTCGACCCGCACCCGGGTCGAGGGCAGCAGCCCCAGCCACGCGCGCCGCACGGCGGAGTCCCGTGGCTGCACGAGGACCAGCACGGGGGTCCGCACCCGGGTGACCTGAGGAGTGCCTGCGGCGGGGGCGGGGGCGGCCGGCGCCGGGGAGTCGGCCGCGGGTGCGGCAGGGACGGTGGGCGGGATCGTGGCGGTCGGGGAGGTGAGGGTCGGGACGGCGGCGGTCGGGGAGGTGAAGGGCTGAGCGGTGGGGCGGGTGGTGACGAGACGGGCTTCGGCTCTGACGAGCACGGCCGCCGGGGTGACGGTCGTGCCGCGGGTCTGCGGGCGGGTGAGCCGGGGATCGGAGGTCAGCTCCGCCTCGACGGTGGCCCGCCCGTACTCCTCGGCGACCGCGGGCAGCGGACCGCGGTGGAGGTCGGCGCCGTGCAACGCCGCGGCCCCCGCACCCGCGGCAGCGCACAGCAGCGCGGCAGCCCCGGCCACGAGCACCCGCGACCCGGCCGCGGCTGTCGGGCGGACGGCGACGCCGACGCGGCGCCCCGGCCGCGGCCGGTGCTGCCTGCGGCGGAGGCGGGCGGCGGCAAGCAGCGCCAGCGCGGCGGCCGTTGCCAGCGCGCACGCCACCGGCACCGCGGCGCCGTCCCGGCCCAGCGCGAGCGCAGCCGCGGCCCAGGCGGCCAACGCCGGTGGCACCAGCCGCAGATCGGCCGGCCCCTCCCCCGGTGCCCCCGCGCCCCCGGAGGGGGCCGCCCCTCTCCCCGGCACCGCACCCGGCAACCGGCCCCGGGCACCTTGGCCCTGCGTCAGTGACGGGGATTGCGCGGAGGGCGCGGTGGTGGACGGGACGGGGGCGGGGTCACGGCTGGACATGGGGGCGGAGGTCCGCGAAGCGGCTGTCGCCGATGCCGTTCACCTCGCGGAGTTGCTCGATGTCGGTGAAGCCGCCGTTCTGGTCGCGGTAGTCGATGATGTGCTGGGCCAGCACGGGGCCGATGCCCGGCAGCGCGTCGAGTTGTTCCACCGTCGCCGAGTTGAGGCTCACCACACCCGTCGGTCCGGCTGCCGGCGATCCGCCGCCCGCCGGTGGACTCGCACCGGTGACCGGTGGCGCGGGCGGCGCGCCCGGCACCGGCGGCGGCTCGCCCACGACGATCTGCTCGCCGTCCACCAGCAGCCGCGCCCGGTTGAGGCCGTCGGCGTCGGCGCCGGGGCGGACACCGCCCGCGGCGCGTAAGGCGTCCTCGACCCGGGAACCGGCCGGCAGCTTGTGCACACCCGGCTCGCGCACCTCGCCGACGACGTCCACCACCACGTCCGCCGCCGCACCGGCGCTTGCCTCCCCCGCGGCGTCCGGCACCGCGGGCTGCGCGGCGGGCGGTGGTGCGGTGCCGCGGGCCTCCGGTGGCTGTACGGGCTGGGGCCGACCGGACCAGAAGTGGTACGCGGCGAGGGCGACCCCGGCGACGAGCACCAGCACCAGGGCCGCGCACGTCGCGGGCTCCAGCCCGCACCGCAGCCGGATCCACACCGGCAGCCGCTCCCGCACCCCGACCCACCACCGCCCCCGCCCCGCCATCCGTGCCCCGGCGTCGGCCGGTTCGCCCCCGCCGTCCGCGCCCCGCCCGGAGGGGGCAGCGGTGGAGGGGGTCGGCGCGGAGCCGGGGACGGCCACGGCAGAGGAGGACGGCGCGGAGGCAGCGGACACGTACCCGGAGGCGGGAGTGGGCGCAGGTGCGGGAGCAGTCGCGCGGGCGGGAGCCTCCGCGGTGTTGCGGCTGCCCACTAAATGGCGGACGTGCTGCCGCTGGGTCGCCGACGACCGCGCCCCACCGGCCGCCCCATCGGCCGCTCCGCCGCCCGGCAACGCCCGACGCGGCGCCCACCCGTCCCCGGGCGGTGGCCTGTCGGCTCCGCCGGGGGGCAGGCCCGACGGCAAGGACGAGGCGGCAGCCGCCACTTGGGGGGACTCCCCCGCCACGGGGCCGCCGCCACGACCCGCACCGCCCTGACGCCGGCCCGCCGAAACGGGAAGCTCCGCGGGCTCGGGCCCGTGGGACTCCCCCGCCGCGGGCAGCACGGCGCCGCCCCGGACCAGCCCGGACGACACAGCCGGGCCCGCACGCTCCGGCCGGGCCGAGCCGCCCGCCTCGTCGCCCCGGCGCGGCTCCGCCGGCGCGTCGCTTTCCGCTCCCCTCCGGGGGAGGCGTGGCGGGTCGTGGCTTGACCAGCGAAGTGGCGGTGTCGGTTCGTGCGGTGGGTGGCGGGACCGCGGGGGTGGGAGCGTGAGCATCGTCGTCGCCCTGTTCCGCAGGTGCTCCCGCGGCGTGCGCCGCGTCTGCGGGTCCTCCCCCGCCCGTACCGCCTGCTTCTGCGGGCGCGCCCCGCGCGCAGCCGCGCTTCCGCGCAGGCGGCGCCTGCGCTGCTCGCGGCGGCCCGGTCCCCTGGTTTCCGTCTCCGTACGTGCGCTCATGGCCCGAAGGTACGAGCCCCGCCCCCGCCCCCGCTGATCATGCTCAATTCCTGTGGATAACCCGCCGGTTGTGGACAAACCAGCGCCTACGCGCCGCCGCCCCGCCGCGACACCACCGCGCCCAGCAGCCCCGGCCCCGTATGCGCCCCGATGACCGCGCCGACCTCGCTCAGGTGCAGCTCCACCAGCCCCGGCACCCGCTCCCGCAGCCGGTCCGCCAGCTCCGCCGCGCGCTCCGCCGCCGCCAGGTGGTGGACCGCGACGTCCACCGGTCCCCCCGCCGCCCGGTCGAGGACCAGCTCCTCCAGCCGCAGGATCGCCCGGCCCGACGTACGCACCTTCTCCAGCAGCTCGATCCGCCCGCCGTCCAGCCGCAGCAGCGGCTTGACCGCCAGCGCCGAGCCCAGCAGCGCCTGGGCGGTCCCGATCCGGCCGCCCCGGCGCAGGTAGTCCAGGGTGTCGACGTAGAAGAACGCCGACGTGCCCGCCGCCCGCCGCTCCGCCGCCGCCACCGCCTCGTCGGCGCCGCCGCCCGCCTCCGCCGCCTGGGCGGCGGCGATCGCGCAGAAGCCGAGGGCCATCGCCACCATCCGGGTGTCCACCACCCGCACCGGCACCGGCGCTTCCTTCGCCGCCAGCACCGCCGCGTCGTACGTCCCGGAGAACTCCGCCGACAGGTGCAGCGACACGATGTCCCGCGCGCCCGCCTCCGCCGCCTTCCGGTACGTCTCCGCGAACAGCGCCGGGCTCGGCCGGGAGGTCGTCACCGGGTTCCGCTTCCGCAGCGCCTCGGCCAGTGAGCGGGCGGAGATCTCGGTGCCCTCCTCCAGCGCCCGGTCGCCGAGCACGACGGTCAGCGGGACGGAGATGATGCCGTGCCGCCGCATCGCCTCGGGCGGCAGATAGGCCGTGGAATCGGCGACGATCGCGACATCGGGGGACATGCCCAAGACACTACTGGGCTCGCCGAACACCCCGCATCCGAGGGCCCGCACGGCGCGTACGGGCTAGGCGGTCCGCCGAGGTCAGGCCCGGTGTCTCGGTCCGCGGACGCTCTCCGCAATGGCTCCAAAACGCTCCGGAACGGCTCCGGAAAGTCCCCGGAGGCCGTTACGCCGACTCCGGTTTCCGCATCTTCTCGATCTTCGACAGCAGCGCCTGGAAGGCGTCCTGCCCCTCCGGGTTCCCCCCGGACGACAGCGCCGGCTGCTGCTTCGGCGACCGGCTCGCGCCGCCCGCGGACCGCACGTCCCCGGCGGCCGAACCAGCGGAACCAGCGGAACCAGCCGAACCGCCCGCCGAACCCGCCGCCTCCTGCTCCGTCGCCGGCGTCCAGTGCCGCAGCGCGCCCGTCTCCAGGTCGATCTGCGTCGTCAGCGCGTCCAGCCCGTCGTCGTCGTCCGCCGTGTGCCGCGCGCGGTCCTGCGCCGCCCAGCGCAGCGAGTTCGCCGACTGCGCGATCCGCTCCGCGCGGCTGCGCAGCTCCGGCAGCCTCTCCGCGACGCGCGACTTCTCCGGCTCCCGCTCCAGGTGCCGCAGCTCGCCGTCGACCTGGCGCGCGTACTCGTGCAGCCGGTCCAGCAGGCCGATCGACTCGCGCAGCCCGGGGTCGCCCGGCAGCGCGTGCTCCAGCTCGCGCCGGGTGGAGTCGATGGAGTTGCGCAGCGAAAGCCGCAGGCCGGCGATGTCGCCGGCCGCGCCCGGCTGCACCGCGCGGCGCGCCTTGAGGGTCGTCTCCTGGACCGTTCTGCGGGTGTCGGCCACCGTGCGCTCGACGCGCCGCTTCACCGCCCGCGTCGCCTTCACGGTCAGGACCACGCCCGCCGCGACACAGAGCACGAAGAACAACGCCAGCAGGGCGACGACGACGTCCATGGGGTCTGCATCCCTCCATCTCGGGCCGCTAGGGCCCGGGCGGCCACGGCAGGCGGTCTTGCCTCCAGCCTACGGGTACGGGAAAGGCCGGGCGGCCCCGTCGGCCCCCGGCCTTCCCGGAATCGTCCCTTAGGGAATGCTCCCCGGGGACTGCTCCCACACCTGAGCGAGCACCGCACACGGCGGCGGCCGGTCCCCCTAGATGACGACGTTCACCAGCTTCGGCGCCCGTACGATCACCTTGCGGACGGGCGCCCCGCCCAGGGCTCGCTGCACCGCCTCGTCGGCCAGCGCCGCCGCCTCCAGCTCCGCCTCCGCGATGTCGGGCGACACCTCCAGCCGGGCCTTGACCTTGCCCTTGACCTGCACGACGCACGTGACCGTCTCGTCGACCACGTACCGCGGATCGGCGACCGGGAACGGCTCGTAGACCACCGTCGTGCCGTGCCCCAGCCGGTGCCACAGCTCCTCGGCGACGTGCGGCGCCAGCGGCGCGACCAGCTTCACCATCGACTCGGCGACGCTCCGCGGCACCGCGCGCAGCTTGGTGACGTGGTTGTTCAGCTCCGTCACCTTCGCGATGGCGGTGTTGAAGCGCAGCCCGGCCATGTCCCGGGCGACCCCGTCGACGGCCTTGTGCAGCGCCCGCAGCGTCTCCTCGTCCGGCTCTGCGTCCACGACGGTGACGGCGCCGGTCGACTCGTCGACGACGTTGCGCCACAGCCGCTGGAGCAGCCGGTACTGGCCGACGACCGCGCGGGTGTCCCAGGGCCGGGAGACGTCCAGGGGGCCCATCGCCATCTCGTACAGCCGCAGCGTGTCCGCCCCGTACTCGGCGCAGATCTCGTCCGGCGTGACGGCGTTCTTCAGGGACTTGCCCATCTTGCCCAGCTCACGCCTGACCTGCTCGCCGCCGTACCAGTAGCCGCCGTCGCGCTCCTCGACCTCCGCGGCGGGCACCGGGAAGCCGCGGGCGTCGCGGTAGACGTACGCCTGGATCATGCCCTGGTTGAACAGCTTGTGGAACGGCTCGGCGGAGGAGACGTACCCCAGATCGTGCAGCACCTTGGACCAGAAGCGGGCGTACAGCAGGTGCAGCACGGCGTGCTCGGCGCCGCCGACGTACAGGTCGACGCCGCCGTGCGGCTTGCCGCCGGCCGGGCCCATCCAGGCGCGCTCGACCGCCGGGTCGACCAGCCGCTCGGCGTTGTGCGGGTCCAGGTAGCGCAGTTCGTACCAGCAGGAGCCGGCCCAGTTGGGCATGGTGTTGGTCTCGCGCCGGTAGCGCCGCGGCCCGGAGCCGTCGCCCAGGTCCAGGGTGACGTACACCCAGTCCGCGTTGCGCGACAGGGGCGTCTCGGGGCGGCTGTCGGCGTCGTCCGGGTCGAAGGTGCGCGGCGAGTAGTCCTCGACCTCAGGCAGCTCCAGCGGCAGCATCGACTCGGGCAGGGCGTGGGCGACGTCGTTCTCGTCGTAGACGATCGGGAAGGGCTCGCCCCAGTAGCGCTGGCGGCTGAACAGCCAGTCGCGCAGCCGGAAGCTGACGGTGCCCTCGCCGACGCCGTGGTCCTCCAGCCAGGCGATGGTCTTCCGCTTGGCCTCGGTCACCTCCAGGCCGTTCAGGTCGATGCCGTTGCCGGCGGAGTTGATCGCGGGGCCCTCGCCGGTGTACGCCTTGCCGTCCCAGTCCGCCGGCGGCTGCACGGTGCGGACGATGGGCAGCTCGAAGACCTCGGCGAACTCCCAGTCGCGCGCGTCCTGTCCGGGTACGGCCATGATGGCGCCGGTGCCGTAGCCCATCAGCACGTAGTCGGCGACGAAGACCGGGACGCGCTCGCCGTTGACGGGGTTCACGGCGTACGCGCCGGTGAACACCCCGGTCTTCTCCTTGGCTTCAGCCTGCCGCTCGACGTCGGACTTGGCGGCGGCCTGGGTACGGTACGTCGCCACCGCCTCCGCGGGCGTGGCGTGCCCGCCGGTCCACACCTCGTGGGTGCCCTGCGGCCAGCCGCCCGGGATGATGCCGTCGACCAGCGGGTGTTCGGGCGCCAGCACCATGTAGGTGGCGCCGAACAGGGTGTCGGGGCGGGTGGTGAAGACCGCGATCCGGGCGTCCTCGTGCCCGTCGACCGGGAAGTCGACGCGGGCGCCTTCGCTGCGGCCGATCCAGTTGCGCTGCTGGAGCTTGATGGCCTCGGGCCAGTCCAGCTCGTCCAGGTCGGCCAGCAGCCGGTCGGCGTAGGCGGTGATGCGCATCATCCACTGCCGCAGGTTCGCCTTGAAGACGGGGAAGTTGCCGCGCTCGGAGCGGCCGTCGGCGGTGACCTCCTCGTTGGCCAGCACGGTGCCCAGGCCGGGGCACCAGTTGACCGGCGAGTCCGAGGCGTACGCCAGGCGGTGGCCGCTCAGCACCTCGGCGCGCTCCTGGTGCGTCAGCTCCGCCCAGGGGCGCCCGTCGGGTGTCTGGCGCTTGCCGGTCTCGAACTGCTCGACCAGGGTGGCGATCGGGCGGGCGGCGTCGGCCTCCTCGTCGTACCAGGACTCGAAGATCTTCCGGAAGATCCACTGGGTCCACCGGTAGTAGTCCGGCTCGATCGTGGCGAACGACCGGTCCCGGTCGTGGCCCAGGCCCAGCCGGCCCAGTTGGCGGCGCATGGAGACGATGTTCGCCTCGGTGGTGATACGCGGATGGGTGCCGGTCTGCACGGCGTACTGCTCGGCGGGCAGGCCGAAGGCGTCGAAGCCCATGGTGTGCAGCACGTCGTGGCCGGTCATGCGCTCGTAGCGGGCGTAGACGTCGGTGGCGATGTACCCCAGCGGGTGGCCCACGTGCAGCCCCGCGCCCGAGGGGTACGGAAACATGTCCATGATGAACTTCCGGGGCCGGTCCGACGCCGCGGCCGTGTCCACCGCGTACGTGCCCTCGCGCTCCCAGAAGTCCTGCCAGCGTGCCTCGATCTCCGCGGCCAGGGCCGCGGTGTAGCGGTGCGGTGCGGTCGGCGGCACCGACTCGGTGGCGGCGGCGGTGGTCGTCTCGCTGCTCATCGTCCTCAAAGCTCCTGGTGGTCTCTGCATGCGGTCCGGATGCGGAAACGAAAAATCCCCTCGCACAGGAGGGGACGCCGCGCCGAGGTGTTTCCTGCCGTCAGCGCGGCCCGCTAAGCAGAAGGCGTCGGGCACGCATGCGCTCAGGATATCGCAGCCGGAAGGGGAGCCGAGTGGAGCTAAGGAGATTCGAACTCCTGACCCCTTGCATGCCATGCAAGTGCTCTACCAACTGAGCTATAGCCCCTGGGCGGGCTTCACCCTACCCCACCGGCGCCCGCGGGCCATCAGGCGGTCGCGAACGAGTAGAAGCGCTTGAGCGTGCAGTGCTCGTCCAGCAGTCTGCCGTAGATCGGCTCGCCCTCCAGCTCGCGGTACGTCTCGATGGGATCGCCTTTTATGATCAGCGCCCGCGCGCACTCCTCGCACCAGTACTGGTAGTCGGGGTTGAGGGGCTCCATGTCGCGCACGATGGGGGTGCCGTTCCCGCACCAGTCGCACTTCCTGCTGTGTGCTCCCATCACTCAGCTCCAGCTATGGCCGCAGGCCGTGCACACATAGGACACTCCGCCGTTGTCACCGAGCACCTGCGCGACGTGCGAGGAACCGCAGGCTGGACAGTGCAGGGCGGAGGCACGGTAACCTCCCGGCCGCCGGGTCTCGGCCGCCGACTGCCTCCCGGTGGCGCACGAAGGCATCTCGCAGCCCCTCCCTTCGGCTTCCGCCCTGTGAGGATGCTGTGATTCTGCCACGCGCGGCCGACGTGGTCAGCGCCGATGCCGGTACCGGACCCCTACGAGGAGCCCCAGCACCCCTACCGCGGCCAGCGCCAGCGAGGCGTCCCACACCGCGTCCGCGGAACTCCGCGCCGTCAGCGCGCCCACGCGCTCCAGATACAGGGTGCCGATCGTCGCCACCCCGACCAGCCCGCCGAGCTGTGCCGTGGTCGTCATCAGCCCGCTGGCGTGCGGCGCGTCCTCGGGGCGTACGAGGGCGAGCGCGCCGGTCAGGTTGGGGCTGAAGGCCAGCGCGAGGCCGAGGCCCACGCCGGTCAGCCCGGCGTAGAAGCCGGGGCCGCCCTCGCCGCCGTCGCGCATCGCGAGCCCCACCGCCAGGAACGACAGGGTGATCGTCACGAAGCCGGCCGGCACCAGCGCCGGGCGCAAGCGCTCCGGCAGCCGCTGCCAGGTCAGCCCGGCGGCTCCGAAGGCGACGGCGGTCGGCACGAAGGTCAGCCCCGCGCGCAGCGCGCCGAAGCCGAGCCCGGCCTGGAGATGCAGCGCCATGACGAACATGAACGCGCCGTTGAGCACCATCGCAAGCCCGGAGCGCACAACGGCCACGGGCATCCCCGGCGCACGCACCACGCGCGGCGGGAACAGCGGCACGCCCCCGCGCCGGGCCAGGCTCGACTCGTACGCCGCGAAGGCCGCCGCCGCCACGACGCTGCCGCCGAGCATGACCCAGCCCCAGACAGGCCAGTCCAGCTCCTGGCCGAGCACCAGCGGCACGGTGAACAGGGTGACCGCGGCGGCCAGCAGCACCAGGCCGCCCCGGTCGAGCGCGCCGCCGTAGGCCGCGCCGCCGCGGGCCGCGGAACGCGGCTCGTCGCGCGGCAGCAGCCGGGCGCCGAGCACGAGCAGGGGTATGCCCACGACCACGTTGACCAGGAACACCGGGCGCCAGCTCCAGCCGAAGAGGTCGGCGCTGACCAGCAGGCCGCCGGCGATCTGCCCGGCCGCCGCGCCGGTGGCCAGGACCGCCGCGTAGACGCCGAGGGCCCGCACGCGCTCGGTGCCGGTGAAGTTGCGCTGGATGAGGCTGAGCACCTGCGGGATCATCGCCGCCGCGCCCGCGCCCTGCACCAGCCGGAAGGCGATGAGCTGGCCGGAGGTGGCGGCCAGGCCGCAGGCGAGCGAGGCGGCGGTGAAGAGCACCAGCCCGGCCAGGTACATCCGGCGGTGGCCGAACATGGCGCCGAGCCGGGCGCCGGTGATCAGCAGCACGGCGTACGAGATGACGTACCCGGCGATGATCAGTTGCAGCTCGGCGCCGGAGGTGCCCAGCTCGGTGCGCATCGTGGGGGCGGCGACGTTGACGATGAAGACGTCGAGCAGCGCCATGAACTGGCCGGCGAGGACGATGCCGAGGAGCCAGCCGGTACGTACGCCGGAGGCGTTGTCGGTGCCGGGCGGTTTACTGGAGAGATCGGCGGTGCCGGACGGCGTGGGCCCGCCGGTGGCGCGGGGGGTGCCGGCGGCGGTGCCGCCGGCGGGGGAGGTCGTGGTGGTGTGACGCATGCCGCCGAGCATCGCCCGGGTGCCGTACCGGTAGTGAGAGCCTGCCGATGCTGGTACTGACAGCACCTGGCACGGCGGGCCGACCGGCCCGACCCTGGAGGGATGAGCATGACGACGACGACGGCGGCAGGACGCCGCAGGCCGGAGCTGGCGGCCTTCCTGCGCAGCCGCCGGGCGCGCATCACCCCCGCGGACGTCGGCATGCCGCCGGGCCCGCGGCGCCGCACCCCGGGGCTGCGCCGCGAGGAGGTCGCGCAGCTCTCCGGCGTCGGCGTCACCTGGTACACGTGGCTGGAGCAGGGCCGGCGCATCAACGCCAGCCCCCAGGTGCTGGACGCGGTGGCCCGCACCCTGCGCCTCGACGCGATGGAGCGCGAGCACCTGTACCACCTGGCCGAGGTGCCGTACGCCCCGGAGCCGGCCGCCGCCGCCCGCTCCGTCGGCTCGGAGGTGCTGGGGATCCTGGCCGCCATGGACCTGCCCGCCGCCGTCTACAACTCGCGCTACGACGTGCTCGCCGCCAACGAGCTGTACGAGCGGATGTTCCCCGCCGTCCGCGCCGCCGCCGCGGACGAGCGGAACATCCTGTGGCAGCTCTTCTCCGCCCGCGCCTGCTGCTGCGCGATGACCAACCGGGACGAGGAGCTGCCGATCCTGGTGGCCACGTTCCGCGGGGCGTACGGGCGCCATGTCGGTGAGCCGTCCTGGGAGCGGCTGATCCGCGGCCTGTCCGAGATCAGCGAGGACTTCGCGGAGCTGTGGCGCAGCGGGGACGTGGCCCCGCCGGGCTCGCGCATCAAGGTCGTCCAGCACGCCTCGGTCGGCAAGCTGCGCTGCGTGTCGACCTCGCTGTCGATCACGGGCATGCCCGAGACCCGGATCGTGGTCTACACCCCCGCGGACGACGTGAGCCGCACCCTGCTCGACACGCTGCGGACGCTGGCGGACCCGCTGGTCGGCTGCCCGGCCCACGCCCGCCCGCTGTCGGAGGAGCGCGCCCGCCAGGCCGCGCTGCGGGGCCCGCAAAACGACGAATCCCGCCCCAGTGGGACGGGATCCTGAAGACCGGCTGTGTGGAGCTAAGGAGAATCGAACTCCTGACCTCTTGCATGCCATGCAAGCGCTCTACCAACTGAGCTATAGCCCCTCGCGGCCGCCTGCCGTTTCCGGCGGGCGAACGAGACAGAGCTTAGCGGGAAGGCGGCCGGGAACCAAAATCGGTTTTGGAACGCCGACCTTCCCTCATGTCGTCACGTGTCGTCACGTGTCGTCGCCGAGCACCGGCTCCGGCAGGCTGCCCGCGTTGTGCTCCAGCAGCCGCCAGCCGCGCACCGACTCCCCCAGCACCGACCAACTACAGTTCGACAGCCCGCCCAGCGCCTCCCAGTTGCGCGGCTCGATGCCCAGCAGCCGCCCGATCGTCGTCCGGATCGTGCCGCCGTGGCTGACCACCACCAGCGTGCCGGCGTCCGCCAGCTTGTCGGCGTGCGCCAGCACCACCGGCGCCGCCCGGTCCGCGACCTCGGTCTCCAGCTCGCCGCCGCCGCGCCGCACGGGCTCCCCGCGCTTCCACGCGGCGTACTGCTCGCCGTGCCGGGCGATGATCTCGTCGTGCGTCAGCCCCTGCCAGACGCCCGCGAACGTCTCCCGCAGCGCGCTGTCGTACGTCACCTCAAGGCCCGTCAGCGCCACCAGCTCAGCGGCCGTGGCCCGGGTGCGCAGCAGGTCGGAGCAGATCATCGCGTCCGGCCGCAGCGCCGCCAGCAGCCGGGCGGCGCGCCGCGCCTGGAGCACGCCGGCCTCGGTCAGCTCGATGTCCGTCTGGCCCTGGAAGCGCCGCTCCAGGTTCCACGCCGTCTGGCCGTGCCGCCACAGGACGATCCGGCGGTCACGCATCCCGCCGGGCCCCGTCGCCGTGCGGCTCCGCGTACTCCGCGGCGCGCCCGCGGGTGGCCACCGCGTCCGCCGGCAGGCCGATCTGGGGGCAGTCCTTCCACAGCCGCTCCAGCGCGTAGAACACCCGCTCTTCCGAGTGCTGCACGTGGACCACGATGTCCGAGTAGTCCAGCAGCACCCAGCGGCCGTCCCGCTCGCCCTCGCGCCGCACCGGCTTGGCGCCGCGCTCCTTCAGCAGCGCCTCCTCGATGCCGTCCACGATCGCCTTGACCTGGCGGTCGTTGGGCGCCGAGGCGAGCAGGAAGGCGTCGGTGATGGCGAGGACGTCGCTGACGTCGTACGCGACGATGTCGTGCGCGAGCTTGTCCGCGGCGGCCTGCGCCGCGGTGCTGACGAGGTCGATGGAGCGGTCCGTTGCGGTCACGGGCGGGGCTGTCCACTTCTGTCGGGAACTCGGGGTATCACTGCGGATACGCATTCCAGGATCTCACGCCCGTACGACAGCCCCGCGGCTCCCGGCACCGTCACTCCTCGTAGTCCTGCCCGAGGACGACCGCCACGTCGGCGTTCGCCGGGGTCTTGCCCTTGGCCACCGCCTTCTCCGGCAGCCCCAGCGTCCTGGCGACCTGCACGGCCTGCTCCTTCGCCGCCGCGTCCGCGTAGCGCACCTCGGAGGCCGCCGCGGGCTCCGCCGACCGCCCGCCGTCGACGAACGTGAAGCCGCCGTTGACCAGCGCGACCTTCGCCGTCTCCGCCGGCTTCGCGGCGCCCGAGCCGTTCTGCACGCTGACCCGCGCGGCCGTGGCCCCGTCGGGGCTCTTGACCGTGCCGCCGAGGACGTCCTCGACGACCTTCTGCGTGGCCTGCTCGCTCGGCCGCCCGTCGTCCCCGACGCCCAGCGTCTCGGTGGCGTACGCGCCCTCCTTGGCCAGCTCCGACAGCGACGCCAGGGACGCGGCCAGCTCGGCCTCGGAGAGCGACGGGTCGAGGACCATGCCCATGGACTTCACCAGGTTCTTGGCGCCCGCGGTGTCGCTCGGCAGGTTCTTCAGCACCGCCTGCATGACCTGCCCGAAGCGCGCGAGTTGCGCCGTCTGCGGCTCGCCGTCGGCCTGGTGGGTGGCGTAGGCGATGGCGGCCTCGCCGTTGAGCCTGCTCTTCGGGCCCTTCTCGACCAGCGGGTCGTCGCCCTTCTTCGCGCCGGGCACGGTCGCGTCGGTGTCGAGGGTGATGCCGCCGACGCCCTCCACGAGGATCTCCAGGTACGGGGTGTCCAGCCGCCAGCTTCCCTTGATCTCGGAGCCCAGCAGCGTGTCGATCGCGTCCCTGGTGGCGCCCGCGCCCTGCTCCTCGACGGCCTGGCCGAGGGTGGTGGCGGCGCCGTCGTCGCCGGAGACGGCGAGGTCGTTGGGGAGGAGCACGGTGGTGCCCTTGCCGGTGGTGGCGTTGTTCACGAGCAGCGCCGTCGCGCTGCCGCCGCCGTCGGTGTCGTGCAGGTGGACCACGAGGGTGTCGCGCTTCTCCTCACCCGTCGCCGCGGGGCCGGACTCGCCGCCGACGAAGGGGAGGCGGTCGGTGGCCCACAGGTAGCCGCTGCCGCCGAGCACGGCGAGGACCATGACCACCAGCAGCGCGACGCGGCGGTTGCGCCCGCGGCGCTTGGCCTCCTCGCGGCGCTCGGTGCGGCTCTCGGTGAACTTCAGCCAGTCGATGACGTCTTCGGAGGACTCGGTCTCGTCCTCGACGAAGGAGAACTGCCCGGTGGCGTACTCGGGCGGCTGGTGCGGCTGGTGCGGCTGCCGGCCCGGGTGCTCCTCCGGCGGGCGCTGCTGCGGGATGCGCCCCCAGTCGCCGTCGGGCGGGGCGGCGGTCACGGGCTGCTCGCCGGAGTGCGCGGCCGGGCCGTACGGGTCGTAGTCGTAGTCGTACCCGACGGCGGGGGGCGGGGCCTGCGGGGCGTAGTGCTGCTGCGCGTGGGGGTGCGGGGCCTGGGGATGCGGGGCCCGGGGCGGGTACGGGGCGTTCTGCTGCTGCGGGGGCGGCTGCTGGGCGTACGGGTCGTAGTCGTACCCGTAGCCGGTGGACGGGTCCTGGTAGCCCTGGGGGCCGGGGTCCTCGGGGGCGCCCTGCCGGTCGTAGTCGTAGCCCTGCTGGGCGTACGGGTCGTAGCCGCGGGCGTGGGGGTCCTGGTACGGGTCGTGGCCCTGCGGGCCGCGGTATCCGTCGTTCACTGGTGCCCCTTCCATAATGGGCATCCCCGCCCATGGTTCCCCCCGTGCTTACCCTTCGCTCCCCGTGCGGCCCCCGCCGCCTCCGAATCCTGCGCGTCAGTCCCCGTCGTGGTAAAGCCTTCGCTTGTTGATGTAGCGCACAACCCCGTCTGGCACCAAATACCAGACGGGTTCGTCACGAGCCACCCGTTCCCGGCAATCCGTGGACGAGATGGCGAGCGCGGGGACCTCGACCAGCGACACCCTGCCCTCCGGCAGCCCGGGGTCGTGCAGCCGGTGGCCCGGCCTGGTCACGCCGATGAAGTGGGCCAGCGCGAACAGCTCCTCCGCGCCCCGCCAGGTGAAGATCTGGGAGAGCGCGTCCGCACCGGTGATGAAGAACAGCTCCGCCTCCGGTTCGAGCCCGTGCAGCTCCCGGAGCGTGTCGATCGTGTACGTCGGGCCGTCGCGGTCGATGTCGATGCGGCTGACCGAGAACTGGGGGTTCGAGGCCGTGGCGATCACGGTCATCAGATAGCGGTCCTCGCGCGGCGAGACCGCCTTGTCGCTCTTCTGCCACGGCTCGCCCGTGGGCACGAAGATCACCTCGTCGAGGTGGAAGCGGGCGGCGACCTCGCTCGCCGCCACCAGGTGACCGTGGTGGATGGGGTCGAACGTCCCGCCCATCACGCCCAGTCTGCGCCTCACCGCCGTCAGCGGTCCCGGTTGAAGCGGGTGGTGATGAAGAGCAGGAGCAGCAGGATGAACAGGGCGCTCCCGCCGACAAAGTACGGGTTGAGGCTGGAGTGGTTGCCCTCGTGCTCGCCGCCGCCACCGCTCTCGGATGCGGAGGCGAGAGTCACGGCGAGGTCGTGGGCGGTGGTCAGAGCGCTCATGGTCACTGTGGCCAATCCGGTGTCGTCGGGTGGGCGTGCCTCGACATCGTAAGCGGGTCCGCGGCACGCCCCCACGTCGGCTCCGCCATCGGGGGCGCGGACGGGGCCCGTCCGGGGAGGCCGCCGAGGTCACCGCGGGGTACGGGTGCCGTGACGAACCTGCTACGGAACTCCCGGCCGCCCCGGCCCGTTCTCGCACTAGCCTTGGGGGTCAGACGTACGGGGAGGGGACGGACAGCATGCCTGAACTCAACAAGAACGTGCCGAGCCGAGAACGCAGGAGGTTCCCCGGCATCTCCTCGCGGGCGTACGAGCACCCCGCCGACCGCTCCGCGCTCGTCTCGCTGCGCAAGCTCACCGGCTTCGACAAGGTCTTCAAGGCGATCAGCGGCATGCTGCCGGAGCGCTCGCTGCGGCTGCTCTTCCTCTCCGACTCGGTGCGGGTCAGCGACCAGCAGTTCCAGCACCTGCACGACATGCTGCGCGACGCCTGTTACATCCTGGACCTGGACAAGGTCCCGCAGATGTACGTCAAGCAGGACCCCCAGCCGAACGCGATGTGCATCGGCATGGACGAGCCGATCATCGTCGTCACCACCGGCCTCGTCGAGCTGCTCGACGAGGAGGAGATGCGGGCCGTCGTCGGGCACGAGGTGGGCCACGCGCTCTCCGGCCACTCGGTGTACCGCACGATCATGCTCTTCCTCACCAACCTCGCCCTCGCGCTCGCCTGGATCCCGCTGGGCGCCCTGGCGATCCGGGCGATCATCGCCGCGCTGCTGGAGTGGTTCCGCAAGTCGGAGCTGTCCGCGGACCGCGCCGGGCTGCTCGTCGGGCAGGACCTGGAGGCGTCGATGCGCGGGCTGATGAAGCTCGCCGGCGGCAACCACCTGCACGAGATGAACGTCGACGCCTTCCTCAAGCAGGCCGAGGAGTACGACCGGGGCGGCGACGTCCGCGACTCCGTCCTGAAGATCCTCAACGTGCTGCCGCGCAGCCACCCGTTCACCACCATCCGCGCCGCCGAGCTGAAGCGGTGGTCGGAGAGCCGCGACTACCAGCGGATCATGGACGGCCACTACCCGCGGCGCGACGAGGACAAGGACACCTCCGCGCGCGAGTCCTTCCGCGAGTCGGCCAGCAGCTACGCGGACACGGTGAAGAACAGCAAGGACCCGCTGCTGCGGCTCGTGAACGACATCGCGGGCGGCACCGCCGACATAGGCGGCAAGCTGCGGGACCGCTTCAACAGCCGCGGTACCGGCGGCTCCGCCCCGTCGGACGGCACCGGCCCCTCGGACGCCTCGCCGAACTGAGCCCGTCCCCCCCTCCGCTCGGCAGGCAGGACCCACCGCAGGCCGTACGCAAGACGCCGTCGCCGCCCCGTCGTCCCGGGGCGGCGGCGGCGTTTTCGCGGTGCCGCGAGGGCTCGCGGTACGTCCCGGGCGGCGCCCCGGTTCGTACGACGGGTGTGCGCGCCGGGTCCGTACGACGGGTTCGTACGACGAGCGCGTACGACCGGGCCCTACGGCCGGCCCGTACGACCGCGCGCTAGGACGGCTCGGTCGTCTGGCCCGTGTCCAGCACGCCGCACAGCGAGCCGCTCAACTGCCCCGGGGTCGCGAACGGGTTCGTGCCGTGCGGCGCCTTCTGCGGGTCCCGCTCGCCGGCCAGCAGCGGGCGCAGATACGCCGAGGCGTCCGCGGTGCACGCCAGCGGCCCGGCGGTCAGCGCCGTCTCGGCAAGCTCCAGTTGGCGGTCGCGCAGGTCGTCGTGGTCGAAGCGGATGCGCACCTGGCGGCGGACCGTGAACAGCGACGCCTCCGCCGTCCCGGACGTCCCGGCGGACGCCTTCGCGGGGTACAGCGCGTAGACGAAGACGTGGTCGGCACTGACCTCCAGCTCCTGTTCGCCGACTTCCGCAAACGTCACCGCGCCGTCGACCCGTACGCTCCGGTCGGCCAGCCGCACGTGCTCGGGGTCGAAGCGGACCATCCAGCCGGTGGCGGCGTGCCGGCCGTCGTCGGCGGGGCGGGCGAGGCTCTGGTCGAACTGGCCGTGCTGCTGCGGGTCGAGCTGGATGCGGACGTCGCGGACGTTGCCGCCGGTGAGGGTGTGGACGTCGACCGCGGAGGTGACGAGGTAGTCCTTGCTGGCGGTGAGCGCCTGGACGACCTGCTCCTCGGTGAAGTGCCGGGTCGCGTTCGGGTCCGGCAGCTCGATGCCGTCGGCGCCGGTGCCGAAGTCCGCGGCGGGGCTGTCGGCGATCAGCTTCCCGGGCTCGCCGCCGGGCACCGGGCCGTCGGGCGTCAGCGGGACGACGGTGCTGCGCAGCGGCGCCGCGGCGGGGACGCCGGGCTGCCGGTAGGGGTGGCGTACGCCCATGTAGATGGCGGTGCCGAAGGCGAGCGCGATGAGCAGGACGAGCACGAGGGCCTGCCGGGAGGCGCCGGGCCGCTGGTTGCGGCGGCTGCGTACGGCGGGGGTGTGGTCGCCGACGCGCTCGCGGGCCGAGTACTCCTCCAGGCGGGCAGCGTTGACGAACGCCTCATCGAAGACGATGGAGCGGTATTCGTCGTCTCCGCCTCCCGGGGCGCGCTCGGGTGTCCCGTCAGGCGGGCCATGGTGCCCGGCCATATACAGAAGAGTAGGTCGGCGGCGCCCCTCGTAAACCGCCGCGTCAACGCCAACTTCCGGCTGCGCCGGGCGGGTGACGGCCAATTCGGGCGGAAGCGGTTGCTACGGATCGCCGGGGCCGGGCCGGGGCGGGCTCGACGCGGGTCAGCGCGGGGTCAACGCGGGGTCAGCGACGGCTCGCGGGCGTCCGCGCCGGTCGTGGCCGAGGGGCTGGAGCCGCCGGGGGGCGGGGCGTCGTCGCGGCCGTCGGGGCCGGAACGGTACACCGCGGCGAAGGACAGCGCGACGATGCCGACGCCGAGGAGGAGGGCGAGCAGCAGGGCGACGGGGCGCTGCCAGTGCCCGTGGCCGCGGTACGGGCGCAGGGCGCCGCCGTAGGGGCCGTACGGGTCGGGGGCGTCCGGGTCGTCCCAGCCGTCGTACATCCGGTCGTCCTGCACGGCGCTTTCGAGGACGGCCTCGGCCTGGGCCCGCGCCTCCGCGGCGCCGACCATGCGCTCCACGGCGCTGGGCTCGTGGAAGTGGGCCGACCGGACGAAGTCCTCGTCAAGGACCACGGCGGCGAACTCCTCGTCCGCGCCTCCGTGGTGCTGGCTGTCGGGCTCGTCGCCTTCGGCGTACGGCCTGCCCCCCACATCGTCCGGCACCCGACCAGCGTAAACCGGGACAGTCGGGATGCGCCAGGCAGCGCGGGATCCGGCCGTCCGGTCCCGGCCACCTCCGCGGATCCGCCCGGGCCCGGGGAGCCGGCCGGGGAGGGTCCCGGAAGGGGCCTGAACGCCCGCCTCCCGGCCCCGGCGCCGCGGCACGGGCCCCGAGTGCCCCGGCGGCCCCTTCGGCGGCGGTTCGCGGGCCGGCGGCCCCCGGTTCGCCGGCTACTGGCCCTTGAGCTGACCGTCGCCCGTGACGACGTACTTCGTGGAGGTCAGCTCCGGCAGTCCCATCGGCCCGCGGGCGTGGAGCTTCTGCGTGGAGATGCCGATCTCGGCGCCGAAGCCGAACTCCGCGCCGTCGGTGAACCGGGTGGAGGCGTTGACCATGACCGCCGCGGAGTCCACCAGGGCGGTGAAGCGGCGGGCCGCGCCGGTGTCGCGGGTGACGACGGCCTCGGTGTGCCCGGAGGACCAGCGGCGGATGTGCGCCACCGCGTCGTCCAGGGAGCGGACCACCGCCGCGGCGATGTCGTACGACAGGTACTCCGTGGCCCAGTCCCCGTCGTCGGCGAGCGGCACCTCCACGCCGGCCGCGGCGCCCGCCTTCACCCAGGCATCGTCGCCGTGCACGGTCACGCCCGCCGCCCCCAGGGCCGCGAGGGCGCGGGGCAGGAAGACGTCGGCGACGGCCTGGTGGACGAGGACGGTCTCGGCGGCGTTGCACACGCTGGGGCGCTGCGCCTTGGAGTTGACGAGGATCTTCTCGGCGAGGTCGAGGTCGGCGTGCTCGTCCACGTACACGTGGCAGTTGCCGGTGCCGGTCTCGATCACCGGGACGGTGGACTCCTCGACGACGGTGCGGATGAGGCCGGCGCCGCCGCGCGGGATCAGCACGTCGACCAGGCCGCGGGCGCGCATCAGCTCGTGCACGGACTCGCGGCTCTGGCCGGGCACCAACTGCACCGCGTCCGGCGGCAGCCCGGCGCCGCCCAGGGCGTCGCGCAGCACGGCGACGAGGGCGGTGTTCGAGGCGTACGCGGAGGAGGAGCCGCGCAGCAGCACCGCGTTGCCCGACTTCAGGCAGAGCGCGGCGGCGTCCACGGTGACGTTGGGCCGGCCCTCGTAGATGATGCCGGCGACGCCCAGCGGCACCCGCACCTGGCGCAGCTCCAGGCCGTTCGGCAGCGTGGAGCCGCGGACCACCTCGCCGACCGGGTCGGGCAGTCCGGCGACGTCCCGGACGTCGGAGGCGACGCCCGCGATGCGCTCCTCGGTCAGCGTCAGCCGGTCCACGATCGCGTCGGAGACCCCGTCGGCCCGGGCGCGGGCGACGTCCTCGGCGTTGGCCGCGACGATCTCCGCGGCGCGCGCCACGAGCGCGTCGGCGACGGCCAGCAGGGCGGCGTCCTTGGCGGCCCGCGGCAGCGGGGCGATCATCGCCGCCGCGGTACGCGCGCGCTGGGCGGCCTGACGGACCGGGGAGGGGGTATCGCTGCTCATGCCGAGCAGGGTAGTCGCCGGTGCCGACATGGTGGACGTGCCGTATCACTCCGCGAGACGCGGGTACCGGCGGGTGCGTGCTCCCGCGCGGCGCCCCGTGCGCGTGCGCGGGTAGCCGTCCCGGGGCGCGGACGCGGCTTCGCGCGCCGGGCCGTACGCCCCCGTACCGGCCCGTGACGCCCCGGTCACCCTCGGCGGCTCAGAACGGATGCACCCCCACCGGCACCGCCGGGGCCGGTCCGTAGCCGTCGGCGATGCGCTGGTGGTACGTCTCCCGCGCGATCACCTCCAGGCCCACGATCTCCCACGGCGGCAACTGCGCCGACGCCCGGTGCTCCCCCCAGAGCCGGAGCGCCACGGCCGCCGCGTCGTGCAGGTCGCGGGCCTCTTCCCAGTAGCGGATCTCGGCGTGGTCGTTGGCGTAGCGGCTGGTCAGCAGGAAGGGATGGTCGTGCGCCAGCCGCTCCAGGCCGCGTCTGACCTCCTTCAGCGGCGCCTCGGGGCCGGCGACGCTCAGCGTGACGTGCCACAGCCTGTGGACGCCGTCCGGGGCCGGCCCGTCGGCGTCCGCCGCGCCCGCCGTCTCCTCCGCGCTCCCCGCATGCCCGCCTCCGGTCCCCTTGACGCTGGTCAGCGTCCGCTGTGCCGTTCCCCGGGGCAGCGCCCCTGGACGCCCTTGTGTCACGGGCGGCCTCCTGAATACGAGTCTGCAACGGGCTGCGCGCCGCGGCAGCCCCATACAACAAAGTTGACCAGCCGACGCGCTCGCCCGTGGTGCTTTTGCCCAAGGTCTCTTGTGCAACACCGGTTTTTTCGCGCGCTGTGCGCCGGTCTCACGCGGGGTGCGCCACTTGTCGCGCATCAGTTCCCGACCGTCAGGCGCGGCACCTCAGTTGTCGCACCGCACCCGCCGACCGCCCGCCGCCGCCCGTCACTTGTCGAGCACCACGAGGTCGTCGCGGTGCACGACCTCGCGCTCGTACGCCGGTCCCAGCTCCCTGGCCAGCTCGCGGGTGGAGCGGCCGAGCAGCCGCGGCAGCTCCTCGGCGTCGAAGGCGACGAGCCCGCGGGCGACCGCCCGGCCGGCGGTGTCGCGCAGCTCCACCGGGTCGCCCGCGGTGAACCTGCCCTCCACCTCCTTGATCCCCGCCGGCAGCAGCGACGTGCGCCGCTCGGTGACGGCGCGCACCGCGCCGTCGTCCAGCACCAGCGCCCCCAGCGGGGTGGAGGCGTGCGCCAGCCACAGCAGCCGGCCGCGGGCGCGCCGCCCGGTGGGGTGGAAGTACGTGCCCGTGGGCTGCCCGGCCAGCGCCGCGTCCGCGTACACCGCGGAGGTCAGCACGACGGGCACGCCCTCGCCGGTGGCGATCCGGGCGGCCTCCACCTTCGTCACCATCCCGCCCGTGCCCACCCCGGCCCGCCCCGCGGGGCCGAGCCGGACGCCGGCCAGCTCGCCGCGGTGGCGCACCTCGGCGATGCGGGTGGCGCCGGGGGCCGCGGGCGGGCCGTCGTAGAGCCCGTCCACGTCGGAGAGGAGCACCAGCAGGTCGGCGCGGGCCAGATGGGCGACGAGGGCGGCCAGCCGGTCGTTGTCGCCGAAGCGGATCTCCTCGGTCGCCACGGTGTCGTTCTCGTTGACGACGGGCACGGCGCCCATGGCGAGGAGTTGCTCCAGGGTGCGCTGCGCGTTGCGGTAGTGGGTGCGGCGGCTCATGTCGTCGGTGGTCAGCAGCACCTGCCCGACGCGCCTGCCGTAGCGGGCGTACGAGGCGGTGTACCGCGCCATCAGCAGCCCCTGCCCGACGCTGGCCGCGGCCTGCTGCCTGGCCAGGTCGCGGGGCCGCTTGCCGAGGCCGAGCGGCGCCAGCCCGGCGGCGATGGCCCCGGAGCTGACGAGCACGATCTCCCGCCGGCCGTGCTTGGCGAGCGCGTCCACCAGCGCGTCGACGCGGTCCGCGTCCAGCCCGCCGGCCGCGGTGGTGAGCGAGGACGACCCCACCTTCACGACGATCCTGCGGGCACCCGCCGCGGCTTCCCGACTCGCCCCTGCCACCTGTACCCCTGCGCTTTCCCGGCCCGCGGCCCGTCGTTACGGACCTGCGAATCTACGCCACCGCCCGGGTGCCCGGCGGCGCCGTCCCACGGTACGGACATCCGGCCGGACCCCCGGCGCCCGGCCCGCCCCGCCGCCGGGGGCGCCGGACCGTTCTGCTGATCCCAAAAACGAAAAGGTCAACCAGGCCCGCTTCACGTATTTGCGCCCGATTGGCGGCCCATGCCGGGTGGAGAATTGTCTCCTGCCCCGTGACCGGCATACGGTCTGGGGTCAACTCCGTACCACCCCCGGAACCACGCGGTCCCGGGGCTGACCTCACGACGTTCCTGCCAGGAGTCAGCTCCCGTGCCTTTCGCCGGTATCGCCCCCCGCCGCGCCGTGCAGCTCATGGCGCTGACAGCGCTGCTAGCAGCGTATTGCGCGCAGCTCATCGGCGCGCTCAAGCCCAGCGTGCCGCTGCTCGTCGCCGCGGCGGCGGGCGGACTCGCCCTCGACCTCTATCTCCAGCACCAGCAGCCCGGGCTGCTCTCCCTGCTCAGCAGGGTCCGCTTCGACATCATGGTGCGCCAACTACTGCGCGACATGCTCATCCTCTTCGGCCTGCTCCAGATCGACGGCATCGAGCCGCTGAAGGAGCAGTCGCCGCTGACGGTCATGCTGCTGTCGACGTATCTGCTGCACTTCCTCATCCAGGGAGTCACGATCATGGTGCGCCGGGACCGCACCCTGCCGGTCGTGACGCGGAACGTCGACGTTTCCGCGCTGGGCCTCGCGCCCGCGCCGCCGCGGATACTCGCCCGCCGCTCCAGCCACCGGCTGCTGTACCTCTCCGTCCCGGTGACCGTCGGGCTGCTGACCACCGCCGCCACCGCGGACGCGGTGTGGGGCGTGCTGGGCCTCGCCATCTCGCTGGCGCTGAGCCTGGGCGGCGCCCTGTACCTGGCGACCTGGCTGCTGCCCGGCAAGCGCACCGCCGACGACCAGCGGGTCCGCGAGTGGTTCGCCGCCTGGCTCCAGGAGTACCGCCCGACCGTCGGCCTCTACTTCTCCGGCGGCGCCACGTCCGCGTACCAGGCCAACATGTGGGTCTCCACGCTGGCCGCCCTCGACGGCAAGCCGCTGATCGTGCTGCGCGAGCGCTTCATGGTGCAGAAGATCACCGCCACCGACGTGCCGATCGTCTGCCTGCCCAAGGTCGCCGACCTGATGCTGCTGGAGCACTCGACGCTGAAGATGCTGCTGCACCCGGCGAACTCCGGGAAGACCTCGCAGGTGCTGCGCATCCCCACCATCAAGCACGCCTTCACCAACCACGGCGAGAGCGACAAGCTGTCGAGCTGCAACCCGTACGCCAAGGCGTACGACGAGGTGTGGGTGGCGGGCCCCGCGGCCCGCGACCGCTACCAGCTCGCCGACATCGGCGTCGACGACCACGACGTGGTGGAGGTCGGCCGCCCGCAGCTCGCGCCGATCCTGCCGTACGCGGGCCCGCCGCCCGCCGGCGGCCTGACCACCGTGCTGTACGCCCCCACCTGGGAGGGCTGGGACGGCAACCCCGGCAACACCTCGGTCGTGCTGGCCGGCGAGAACATCGTGCGCGAGCTGCTCGCCGACCCCGCGGTGCGGCTGCTGTACAAGCCGCACCCGCTGACCGGCTCGGTCGACACGCGCGCGGGCGAGGCCAACAAGCGGATCCAGGCGATGATCGCCGAGGCGAACGCCGCCATGGTCGCCGAGGCCACCGCCGCCGGGGCGAACGGGGCGAACGGCGCGGACGGCGAGGGCCGGGGCGTCGCGCGGCCCGGCCCGCAGGCCGCCGAGGAACTGGCCCGGGTGCAGGCGGAGCTGGACGAGCTGGCCACCACGTCCTTCCGGGCCGGCGCCGACGAGGTCGAGCGCATGCTCATGCAGTCCTCCCCCGAGGCCGGCCGGGCCGAGGCCGTGGAGGCCGCGACCGCCGCCTGGGAGGAGGCGTACTGGGCCTCGCTGCCCGCCTGGGAGCACCAGGTCATCACCGACTCCCGCCCCGGCATCTACGCCTGCTTCAACGTCGCGGACGTGCTGGTCAGCGATGTCTCCAGCGTCATCTCGGACTACCTGACCAGCGAGAAGCCTTACGCGGTCGCCAACACCAGCGGCCTGACGGAGGCGGAGTTCAAGGCGGAGTTCCCGACCGTGCGGGCCGGCACCGTCCTGGGCCCGAAGGCCAAGCAGGTCCCCGCACTCCTGCGGGCCGTCCGCGACCCGGAGCAGGACACGCTGGTACGGGCCCGCGCCGAGCTGAAAGAGCATCTGCTCGGGCCGTCCGACCCGCCGTCGCTGGTGCGCTTCAACGCCGCCGCGGTGGCGCTGTGCGCCAAGGCGGATGCGCGCGCGGCGCGCATGGACGCGCGAGGGGAGTCCGATATCCCTTCACAACGTCGGGACGCGGCCGAGGAGATGGAGCTGGAGCCGGAGGAGCCGGCAGGCGTCTAGGCCGCGTCCCCGACACGGATCCCGTGACGGACGAGGACGCCGACGCACTCGCGGAGGCGGACCTCGACCCGGAGGCGGACCCGGACCTGGAGACGTGAACGGCGGCGGCCCGCGGGAGCAGATCCCGCGGGCCGCCGCCGTCGTTCGGCGCCCGTCGTCACTTCGCGCCCGCCTTCGGTCCGCGCCGCCTTCGATCAGCCCGCCGGCGGTCCGCGGCACGCGCCGTCCGCGTCACGCGAAGGGGTCGAAGTCCTCGTACTCCTCGTCCGCCCGCTCCGCCTCGCGCTCCCGGCGGCGCTGCGCGGCCGGGCGCGGGGCGTCGAAGCGGTGGTCCTCGCCGCGGCGGCCCAGCATCTCCGCACCGGAGGCCATGGCCGGCTCCCAGTCGAAGACGACGGCGTCGTCGCCGGTGCCGATGACGACGTCGTCGCCGGGCTTCGCCCCGGCCCTGCGGAGCCGGTCCTCCACGCCCAGCCGGTTCAGCCGGTCGCCGAGGTAGCCGACGGCCTCGTCGTTGCCGAAGTCGGTCTGCCGCACCCAGCGCTCCGGCTTCTCGCCGGTGATACGGAACAGGGCCCCGTCGCCGTCGCCGCCCTCGCGGGCGACGGTGAAGCCGGTCTCGTCCACGGCCTGCGGGCGGATGACGATCCGCGTCGACTCCTGCTGGGGCCGCGCCGCGCGCGCGGCGCCGACGATCCCGGCGAGCCCGTACGACAGCTCCTTCAGGCCCGTACGCGCGACCGCCGAGACCTCGTAGACGGTGAAGCCGCGCTCCTGGAGCTCCGGGCGCACCATCTCTGCCAGGTCGTGGCCGTCCGGGATGTCGATCTTGTTGAGGACCACCACGCGCGGCCGGTCCTCCAGACCGCCGTACGCGCGCAGTTCCTCCTCGATGACGTCGAGGTCGGTGAGCGGGTCGCGGTCGGACTCCAGGGTCGCGGTGTCCAGCACGTGCACGAGCACCGAGCAGCGCTCGACGTGCCGCAGGAACTCCAGCCCCAGGCCGCGGCCCTCGCTGGCGCCCGGGATGAGGCCGGGGACGTCGGCGATCGTGTACGTCACGGAGCCGGCGGTGACGACGCCGAGGTTGGGCACGAGGGTGGTGAAGGGGTAGTCGGCGATCTTGGGCTTGGCCGCGGACAACACGCTGATCAGCGACGACTTGCCGGCGCTCGGATAGCCGACGAGCGCCACGTCGGCGACGGTCTTCAGCTCCAGCACCACGTCGCGCGCGGTGCCCGGCTCGCCGAGCAGCGCGAAGCCGGGGGCCTTGCGGCGCTGGGAGGCGAGCGCGGCGTTGCCGAGGCCGCCGCGACCGCCCTGGGCGGCGACGAAGGTGGTGCCGTGCCCGACGAGGTCGGCGAGCACCTCGCCGTCCTTGGTGAGGACGACCGTACCGTCCGGCACCGGCAGGACGAGGTCCTTGCCGTTGGCGCCGGCGCGGTCGCCGCCCTCGCCCGGCTTGCCGTTGGTGGCCTTGCGGTGGGGGGTGTGGTGGTAGTCGATCAGGGTGGTGACGTTCTGGTCGACGGTGAGGATGACGTCCCCGCCGTGGCCGCCGTTGCCGCCGTCGGGGCCGCCGAGCGGCCGGAACTTCTCGCGGTGTACGGAGGCGCAGCCGTGTCCCCCGTTGCCCGCGGCCACGTGCAGGGTGACGCGGTCGACGAAGGTGGTCATGAGGGTGTGCCTCCCGGCGGTGAGGAGCGTCGTGGATCACGGGTCGCCGCCGTCGTACGGGACGCTCGTGCCGTACGACGTCGTGGGAAACGCGCCGAGGGCGGCCCCGCTTCCCCGCACGTCGTCCGTGGCACGTGCGGAGCGGCGGACCGCCCTCGGATCAGGTGTGTGGTGTCCGGAGCCGGTGGTTACTCGGCGGCCGGGACGATGTTCACGACCTTGCGGCCGCGGCTGGTGCCGAACTGCACCGAGCCGGGGATCAGCGCGAACAGCGTGTCGTCGCCACCGCGGCCCACGCCCGTGCCCGGGTGGAACTTGGTGCCGCGCTGCCGGATGATGATCTCACCGGCGCCGACGGCCTGACCGCCGAAGCGCTTGACGCCGAGCCGCTGGGCATTGGAGTCGCGACCGTTCCGAGTGGACGATGCGCCCTTCTTGTGTGCCATCTCTCCTCAGTCCTTACTTCGCGGCCGGCGCGGGGATCTCGATGATCTTCAGCGCGGTGTGCAACTGGCGGTGACCGATCCGCTTGCGATAACCGGTCTTGTTCTTGTACTTCAGGATGTCGATCTTGTCGCCCTTGTGGTGGTCCACGACCTCGGCCTGGACCTTCACGCCGTCCAGGACCCAGGGGTCGCTGGTCACGGTCTCGCCGTCCACGACGAGCAGGGCGGAGAGCTCGACGCTGTCGCCGACGCTCTTGCTGGACATCCGGTCAACCTCGATGACGTCGCCCACAGCTACCTTCTGCTGGCGGCCGCCGGTGCGCACGATCGCGTACACGCGCTTCAGCTCTCTTTCTCAGTCGCGACGGAGACCCCTGATGCCAGCCGCTCGGGTGGGGCGCATGGGATGAGCGGCCTCTCCCGCCGCTCACGAGGAGGTGGCGGGAGGGATGTGCTCAGGAGCCTGGCGTGCCAAGCAGACACGCCGACGTTCAAGATTACGGGCCCCTTGACCTCCTGGTCAAACCGGTCTAGCGGAGGGCGCGCTCGCCGTCCTGCGGGAGCGACTTCACGCCCTGGCACAGGTTCGTCCGGTCCGCCGTCCCCGGCCAGGCCACGTCCCTCATCGACGTGTAGTGGCCGAGGTACGTGTCGTGCACGGGGTCGCTGTCGACCTTGACCACGGCCTCGTCGTTCTCGCGCAGCGCCGGGCCCGTGAAGTTCTGCGAGCCGGTGAAGACCACCTTGTCCCGGGCGCCGGCGTACATGCCGTCGATCAGCACGTACTTGTTGTGCACGATGTACGGCGTGGTGAGCTTCTGGCCCGGGTTCTGCGGGTCCCGGTCGTCGTTGTAGCAGCGCAGCGAGGGCCCGCCGGAGGCGTGCAGCACGTCCCAGGTGCCGCGGGTGCCGCCCTGGCTCCGGGCGCTGTCGGACTCGGCGTACAGGACGCTGACGCCGCAGCCCGCCTTCTTCAGCGCGACGAGCTTGTCGGCGATCGCCTTGCGGGTGATCTTGAAGATCGCGACCCGGACCAGGGTGCGCTGGGTCACCCCGGCGGCGTCCTTGTACGTGCAGCGGACGTTGTCGAGGACGGCGTGGATCGTGTCCGTGCTGTTGGTGGTGCCGGCCCGGGGGAAGAAGTACGCCTTGTAGAGGCCGTTGTTGGCGGTCACCGCGCGGTAGCGCCAGGTCGACCACTGGGCGCCGAGCATGTCGCGGAAGTACTCCGAGTACGCCCCGTACATCGCCGGGTTGTTCGGCAGCAGCAGGGCGTCGTTGAAGAACTTCGTGTGCGCGGACGGGGTGGAGTTGGAGGTCGTCTGGACGACGACGTTCCGGGCGCCTTCGACCTCCGAGAAGAGCCAGAACTTGTTGTGCATGATCGACGTCCCGTGCTTCGGGTC
The DNA here is from genome assembly GCF_045781775.1 of Streptomyces sp. 184. Taxonomy (NCBI): domain Bacteria; kingdom Bacillati; phylum Actinomycetota; class Actinomycetes; order Kitasatosporales; family Streptomycetaceae; genus Streptomyces; species Streptomyces sp. 184. The sequence goes on from NZ_CP123230.1 coordinate 6,446,669, forward strand.
GCCTAGGCAGGACTTGTCGACCGGGCAGAGCTTCACGAACGACCCCGCCGCCGTGCTGGTGCCCAGCGCGGCCTTGAGGCTCGCGTACATGGTGTTGTCCGGCCGGTCGCTGCGGCTGGTCTCGTCCAGCAGCACCTGCACGTTCACGCCGCGGTCGCGGGCGCGGACGAGCGCGTCCACGATCGGCTGCTCCCAGATGTGGTAGACCGCGACCTTGATCGTCGAGCCGGGGAGCGCCGCGTCGGTCAGCTCGATCAGCCGGGTGCGGATCGCGTGCTGCTCGTCCACCGTGCCCAGCGGGTCGTTGAAGATCGGCCCCTCGGTCCACACCCGCGGCTCCGCCGCCGCGCTGCCCGCGCTGCTCACGGCGTGCACGCCGGCGGCGGACAGGACGGTGGCCAGCGCGACGGCCTGGCGCGCACCCTTGCGCGGCGCCACGGCCCGGTGGCGGCCGGTGGGCTTGAACACGGACATGGAAGGCACGACCCCCTGGGCTGCACGGCTGGCTGCTGGCTCCTGCCTCGACCTGCCGTGCGATGGGGGCGCCCGCGCGTTCGAGTGCGCTGTATCCAAACCGGCGTAAGGAGCCGATGTCAAGCGCGCGGACATCAGGGACAGAACGCCCTCGCCCCGCCGGCGGACCGGCGGGGCGAGGGGCGTACGGGACGGGCCTGAGCGGCGTCAGTCCTCCGTCGAGACGGAGACCGAGGGCGGGGAGCCCTGCTCCGCGGCGGCGGTCTTCTTGACCGCCTTCTTGGCCGTGGCCTTGGTCGCCGTCCTGGTGGCGGCGGACTTGGTCGCGGCCTTCTTCGCGGTGGTCTTCGCGGTCGTCTTCGCCGTCTTCTTGGCCGCTGCCTTCTTCGCCGTCGCCTTCTTGGCGGAGGCGCGCTTGGCGGCGGTCTTCTTACGGGTCCGGGGCTTGTCCGCGCCGTCCGCGGCGTCCGTGCCGTCGGCCGCCTCGGGGGCCTCCTCGGGGGCCTGGGGGGCCTCCACGGCGGCCACGGGCGCCGCTACGGGCTCCGCGGCCGGCTGGGCGCCCGCGGGCTCGGTGTCCGCCCCCGCGTCCGCACCGGCCGTCTCCGCCGCCTTCGGCGAACCGCCCGGCGACATCGCCTTGCGGGTCACCCGCCGCCGCGTACGGGCCGGCCGCGTCGCCTCCGCGGGCTCGCCGGCCTCCGGCCGCTCCACCTCGACGGGCCCGGCGGGCTCGGCGGACTCGGCGGGCGCGACAGGGGCCGCCTCCGCGGGGGCGGCCGAGGCCGCCCCGGCGTCGCCGCCGACGCTGACCTCCCGGGCCTCCCTGGGCTCCCTGACGTCCTTCGCTTCCTTGACGTCCTTGCCGTCCTTGCCTTCCTTGCCCTTCTTCTTGCGCTTGCCGCCGCCCGAACCGGCCGCAGTGGCCTGGTCCATGTGCACGATCACGCCGCGCCCGCCGCAGTGCGCGCACGGCTCGGAGAACGACTCCAGCAGGCCCTGCCCGACCCGCTTGCGGGTCATCTGCACCAGGCCCAGCGACGTCACCTCCGCGACCTGGTGCTTCGTACGGTCGCGGCCCAGGCACTCCAGCAGCCGGCGCAGCACCAGGTCCCGGTTGGACTCCAGCACCATGTCGATGAAGTCGATCACGATGATGCCGCCGAGGTCCCGCAGCCGGAGCTGCCGCACGATCTCCTCGGCCGCCTCCAGGTTGTTCCTGGTGACCGTCTCCTCCAGGTTGCCGCCCTGCCCGGTGAACTTGCCGGTGTTGACGTCGACGACGACCATCGCCTCGGTCCTGTCGATCACCAGCGAGCCGCCCGACGGCAGCCACACCTTGCGGTCCAGCGCCTTCATCAACTGCTCGTCGATCCGGTAGGTGGCGAAGACGTCCACCTCCGACGTCCACTTCGACAGCCGCTCGACCAGGTCCGGGGCCACGTGCGAGACGTAGCCGTGGATGGTGTCCCACCCCTTCGCGCCGCTGACGACGACCTTCGAGAAGTCCTCGTTGAAGATGTCGCGGACGACGCGGACGGTCATGTCCGGCTCGCCGTACAGCAGCGTGGGCGCGTTGCCGCTCTTCGCCTTCTTGCGGATGTCCTCCCACTGCTTCTGGAGGCGCTCCACGTCCCGGCGCAGCTCGTCCTCGCTGGCGCCCTCGGCGGCCGTACGGACGATGACGCCGGCGTCCTCGGGGACGATCTTCTTGAGGATCGTCTTCAGCCGGGCCCGCTCGGTGTCGGGCAGCTTGCGGCTGATGCCGGTCATCGAGCCCTCGGGCACGTACACGAGGTAGCGGCCGGGCAGCGAGACCTGGCTGGTCAGGCGGGCGCCCTTGTGGCCGATGGGGTCCTTGGTGACCTGGACCAGGACGGACTGACCGGACTTCAGCGCGTGCTCGATACGGCGGGGGCTGTGGGCGAGGCCGAGGGCCTCGAAGTTGACCTCGCCGGCGTAGAGGACGGCGTTGCGGCCCTTGCCGATGTCGACGAACGCGGCCTCCATGGAGGGCAGGACGTTCTGCACCTTGCCGAGGTAGACGTTGCCGACGTACGACGCCGACTGCTCCTTGTTGACGTAGTGCTCGACGAGGACGTCGTCCTCCAGCACGCCGATCTGCGTACGGTCGCCCTGCTGGCGCACCACCATCACGCGCTCCACCGCCTCGCGGCGGGCCAGGAACTCGGCCTCGGTGATGATCGGCACCCGCCGGCGGCCCTGCTCGCGGCCCTCGCGGCGGCGCTGCTTCTTCGCCTCCAGCCGGGTGGAGCCCTTGATGGACTGCACCTCGTCGCTGGGCGCGGCCTTGGCGCGGGGCTCGCGGACCTTGACGACGGTGCGCTCCGGGTCGTCGGACGCCCCCTCGGAGCCGTCCGCGCCCTCGGTACGCCGACGCCGGCGGCGGCGCCGGCGGCTGCTGGTGCTGGAGGAGCCGCCCTTGCCGCGGTCGCCGGACTCGTCGGCGTCGCCGTCGTCCTCGGCGTCGGCGTCGGCGTCCGCGTCGCGGCCGTCGGCGTCCTCGGACTCGTCGCCGTGCTCGCCGTCCTCGGCGCCCTCGCCGCGCCGCCTGCGGCGGCCGCCGCGGCGGCGCCGGCGGCGGCCGCGGTCCTCGCCGTCGTCGTCCTGCTCGTCGCGGTCCTCCGCGTCGGCGGCCTCGCCGGCCTCGGCGTCGATCCCGGCCTCCGCCTCCGCCTCGGCCTCGGGCTCGGTCTCGTCGGCGAGGTCCTCGGGCTCCTCGGCCTCCTCCGGGCCCACCGCCGCCTCGGCGGCGGCCCGCTGCGGCGTCTGGAACGCGGGCTCGGTGAACACCGGCGCCTGGAACAGCGCGAGCGGCGCGGCACCGTAGCCCGGCGCGGACTGCTCGGCCACGGGGTCGGAGAACTGCCCGCCGGCGGCGTCGTCCGCGACCGGCTCGGCGGCGGCGGAGGCGGCGGCGCGGCGGGTGCGGCGGCGGGGGGCCGCGGAGTCCGGCTCGGGCGCTGCGGACGCGGCCTGGTCGTTCGTGGCGTCGTCGGCGTCGGTGCGGGCGGCCTCGGTGCGGGCGGCCTCGGCGGCGGCGGCGCTGCGGCGGGTGCGGCGGCGGCCGGTGCCGGAGTCGGCGGGGGTCTCGGCCGCGGCCTGCTCGCCGGGCGCGCTCGCGGCGTCGGCGGCGGGTTCGCCCGCCGGTGCGGTGGCGCGGCGGGTCCTGCGGCGGCCGGTGGCGGCCGGCTCGGCGGTCGCGTCGGCGGCGGTGTCCGCGGCCGGTGCGGAGTCGGTGGCGGCCGTGGCGGCGGTGGTGGCGGCGGGCTCCGGAGCCTCGGCGGCGGGCTCGACGTGGGTGGGCTCGCCCGCGGGGGACGTGACCCGGCGGGACCGGCGGCGCCGGGTGCCCGCGGCGGGCTCTGCGGCGTCCTCGGCGGCGGCCGGCGCGTCGGTGGTCCGGTCGCCGGGCGCGGCGTCGGGCGCCGCGTCGGGCGCGGTCTCCGCGGCGTCGGCGGCCTCGGCGGCGGCCTTGCGGCGGCGTACGCGACGGGCGCGCGGTGCCGGCTCCTCGTCGGCAGCCGGAGTCCCGGCGGGTGCGGCGTCGGCCGAGTCGCCGGCCAGTTCGGCGGCGGCTGTCGCGGCGGCGGGCTCCACGGTCTCCGGGGTACCTGCGCCGCGTACGACGCGGCGGCGCCTGCGCCCCTTCGGCGCGGCGTCCGCGTCGGCGTCCTGCTCCGGCCGGTCCGCCGCGGCGGCGGCGCCGGATTCGGCCTCCGCAGTCGGCTCCGGCGCGGCCTGTGCGGCCGGCTCCGGTGCCGTCGTCTGCGGCGCCGCCTCGGTGCCGGCTGCCGGGGTGCCCGCAGTGCGGGTCACCCGGCGGCGCCTGCGGCGGGGGCCGGATTCGGCGGAAGCGTCGGCGCCGTCGGCCTCTGTTTCGTTGTCGGCCACGGTCTGGGCCCTCTCGTCGGTGCTGTGGTGGTGGTCTGTGGTGGCCGCGGGCTCGGGGTTCCCGGCCGCGGCGGGCTGCCGTACGGGTTCCGCGGCGGCCGTCGGCTGCGGCGTGGCCGCATCCCGTACGACCCGCCGCCGGCGCGGCGGCGCGGCCTCGGCGGCCGGCTCCGCGGCGCCTTCGGCCGGGGCGGAGCCCGGGGTCGCTGGCCCGGTGGGTGCGGACCCCGTGGGTGCGGGCCCGGTGAGCGCGGCCTCGGTGGGCGCGGGTCCGGGCTGCTCGCCCGCCGGCACCACGAAGGTGTCCGGCGCGGCGGCCTCCGGCGTGCCGGCGTCCCGTACGACCCGCCGCCGCGAGCGCTTCGCGGGCGGGGCGGCAGCGGCGCCGGATGCCGGCTCCGCGGTGCCCGTCCCGCCGGCGTCCGCGCCGGCGGGCTCACGGGTCAGGGCCGATACCGGGTCCCCGGCGATCGGCTCGGTCGTTCTCTGCGCGAGGTCCCCGCCGAGCGGCGAGGACGTGGTCTGCGGCACCTCCCCCGCCGCCTCCGCCGGCGCCTTGCGGCGGCGGAAGGGCAGGCGGTCGCTGGGGGTGTCGAGTGGTCCGCCGAGGGCGGCTTCGGCATGGCCGGTGCTGCCCGCGGAAGGCGACTGCGCTTCCGTGGGCTCGATCGGTTCGAGCATGCGGGCGGTTCTCCCGTCACGCCCCCGGGCGCCACCCCCCGTACAGCGGCGGCGCCCGTGCCGTGCACAGGCCCACCGCCCGGGACGTATGCGCCGCGCGAGGGCTCTTGTCTCGCTCGCCGGGCCCGCCGCCTCAGGCGGACCGGCGAAAGTCTGCTGGTCCATGCGCCTGCCGGACCCGGGGTGGCTCCCTCGTCCACCGGCGGCGCTTCGACACCGTCCCTACCCGGTGCCGTCCCCTGCCGTGGGCGGGGTTCCGCTCGCGACCTGCGGTGTGGCGGCGAGGGCTGTGGCATCGTCGCGGTCCGGCGCAAGCGGATCGGTCACCGTGCCGGTCTCCGCGTCGAGCGGCCCCTGCGCCAGCCTGGTCACCGCTGCCGGGACCGGCGGCGCCAGGTCAGCCGCGACTCGCAGGCCGGACAGGACGTCGTCGGGTCGTACGGCAGGTGTCAGGTGCCGCACTACCAGGCGCAGTATCGCACAGGGACCCGCCTGCGGCCTATCGCCCCCGTCCGGGAGCACGTCGAGCGCGGCCACCGCGCCGCGCGTGTCGAAGGTTCTCATCCCCTTCTTCGTCTGCCGTTCCACCTCGACTTTTTCCGCGGCGAGGAAGGCGCGGACCGCCTCCTCGGCCGTGGCGGGCGGCACGCCGTCGAGCCGCAGCTCCCACACCGATGCCGCCAGCCGGTCGGCGAGTCCGGGAGCACGGACCTCGACGGCGTCGACGACGTCGAGACCGGCGGGCAGGGACTCGTCGAGCAGCGCGCGCAGCGACTCCGGGTCGCGGGCCTCGGTGAGCGCGATCTCCAGGTACTCGGCCTCGCTCGCGGTGCCCGTAGGGGCGGCGTTCGCGTACGAGACCTTGGGGTGGGGGGTGAAGCCGGCGGAGTACGCCATCGGCACCTCGGCCCGGCGCAGCGCCCGCTCGAAGGCGCGCTGGAAGTCGCGGTGGCTGTTGAACCGGAGGCGGCCGCGCTTGGTGTAGCGGAGTCGGATGCGCTGCACCGGGGGTGCGGGCGGCGGGCCTTCGGGCTGTCGCTTGCCCAGGGTCGTTCAGTCCTTCGTTCGTGAGCTTGTCCTGCCCCCAGGGTACGTGCACGCCTTTCCGGGGGCTCCGCTCCGTCGGACTTTCATGTACGTCTCATGTACGTCGGACGCGCACCGCGTTGGGCGCCGGCGGGCCGCGGAAGCGGGGGTCAGCGGTGCCGGCCGGCACGCGGCGGCGCGTGCTTGACCAGGTCCACGGCGGGCGCCGGGACGTCCACCCGCAGCGGTCGCGGCAGCGGGTCCGGAGCGTACGGCAGCGCTTCGGGGGCCGGCTGCCGCGAGGCGCCGAACAGCGCGGTGCGCAGCTCCATGCGGGTGCGGCGGGCCGTCGCGCGCGCCGCGGCGACGGCGTCCCGCGCGGCGCGCCAGCCGTCGCGGACGGCGCGGCCCGCGGGGCGGGCGGTGGTGTTCCAGACCCAGCGGGTGAAGCGCCCGGCGGCGGCCCAGGCGGGGGCGAGGACGTGGCGCCAGAGGAGGACGAAGGGGAGGAAGAGCGTCCTCAGGACCCAGCCGACGACCGTGAACAGCCCGCGCACCAGCCAGCGAAGGCCGAGGCCGAGCGGCTTCAGGACGTACGACCAGAGCAGCGACACCGGCGCCACGACCAGCCACCGCCACACGAACACCACCGGCGCGACCACGATCCACCGCCACAGCCACGCCAGCCCCGCCCCCGCGGCCCGCAGCAGCCACACCACGCCCCGGCCCAGCGGCGCCAGCACGTGCCCGTACACCCACACCGCCGGCGCCACGACGGCCCGCCGCCACAGCCACATCGCGCCCGCCGCCGTGCCGCGCGCCGCGGCGGCGATGCCGCGCCCGGTCTGCCGCAGCGTCCAGACCGCGCCGTGCCCGACCGGCGTCAGCACCCGGCGGTACGTCCACGACACCGGCGCAACGACGAGCGTGTACGCCAGCCACCTGCCGCCCGCGCCGGTGGCCCGCGCGCCCGCGGCGACGAGGCCGACCGCGGTGCGGCAGACCCAGGTCACGGCGGCGCCGGCGGGGCGCAGGACGTAGCGGTGGAGGGCCGCCGCGGGGGCGACGACGAGGCCGCGCAGCAGCCAGAGGAGGCCGTGGCCGAGGGGGGTCAGGACGTACGAGTAGAGCCAGGACACCGGCGCCACGACCAGCCACCGCCACACGAACACCACCGGCGCGACCACGACCCAGCGCCACAGCCACGCCACCGCCGCTCCGGCGGCCCGCAGCAGCCACACCACGCCCCGGCCCAGCGGCGCCAGCACCTGCCGGTACAGCCACACCGCCGGCGCGGCCACCAGCCACCGCGCCAGCCACAGGAGCCCGGCGCCGAGCGCCTTCGCGGCGGCCACGAGCACGTCCCACGCGGCCCGCACGGGCACCACGAGGATCAGCACCGCCCACCGGACGGGCGCCGCAAGGCAGCCCCCGCCGGGCGTGCCCCCGCCGGGCGCGCCGCCGGGCGCCGCCGCTCCGTACCGCTTCCGGTCCGACTCCCGGTTCCGTTCCCACTCCTGGGCCACGGCCCTCATCCCCCTCGTCCGCCCGGCGAACCCGTCGCCGCCCCCGCCCGGACGTGCCCCCCGGCACCCCGCAGTGCTACGCCCGCGCCGCCCCCGTGGCGACCCAGTACCGCAGCTTCAGCCCCCGGCGGTCCTCGAACACGCCCCCGTTGGCCTCGATGACCTTCCGCGACCCGACGTTGTCGTGGTCGCACGTCACCAGCACGTCCGCAAGACCCAGACCGCGGGCCACGGGCAGTGCGTCGCGCAGCATAGCGGTGGCGTGGCCGCGCCGCCGGGCGGTGGGCCGGACGTCGTAGCCGATGTGCCCGCCCTGGTCCCTCAGCCAGTCGGTGAGCGAGTGCCGGATGGCGATGCGGCCGAGATAGGCGTCGCCGTCGACGTACCAGAGCGTGGTGCAGTGCACCCAGCCGGGGCGGATCATCGGGATCGTCTCGTCGGCCTCGGCCCGCAGCCCCGCGACGTACGAGGCGAAGACCGCGGGGTCGTGCCAGCGCCGGCGCCAGCGGCGGAGGTCCTGGCCGGTGGACGTGTCGTCGCCGACCGCGCCCCTCCCCTCGGCCTCGAACTCCTTCATCGCCCCGACGAAGGATTCGCGAAATCGAACGTGGGGGGTGGTCAATTGCGGCATCGGGCCATGTTTACGGGCTCCGGAGCCCGTCGGCAACCGGATAACCGGAGGTCACAGCGTATTCACAAAACAGTTGAGGCGAATGCGCAGCGTGAGGCTCACGGGAGAATTTCCATAAAACAAGGTGTTTGTGGAAGCATGACCCTGAAAGTGTCGTTTCTCACTGGTGGTGACCATGGGCCAGCACGCCTCCCGATCCTCTTCCCGTACGCAACGCGCCCTGCTGCGCGCCGGCCTGATCGCGGCGGCGGCGGGTTCCGCGCTCGCGGCCGGCGGAGCCGCCGGGGCCGCCGCGGCGGCGCCCGCGGACGGCGCGCCGGCCGCGCCGCGCACCGCGCTCGACAAGCTGCGCGAGCTGAAGGTGGGCGACGAGAACAGGATCGACGCCTCCGAGGCCGCCGCGGCGCTGACCGGCGTCGCCCAGGGCCTGGACACGACCAGGCAGACGGCGCTCGGACCGCTGACGGCCCTCCAGCTCAACCCGCTGGCCAGGACCGGCTCCGACCCGCTGGACAACTCGGTGGGCACGGCGGTCGGCGAGAACGGTGCGCCGGTGAGCACGGCGGCGGTCACCGGGCCGCTGGCCGAGGGCGCGTCGCTGTCGGAGCTGCCGACGGCCGGCCCGCTCGTCGGGGGTCTCGTCGGCTGAGCCGTGAGCCCGGAGCCCGCCCGGCGGGCAGACCGGCGCAGACCGGCGAAGACGGCCCGCGGATACGCTCCGCGGGCCGTCTTCGTGTGTCCGGGGCCGTGATCCGGTAGGTGTCCCGCGCACGCGCAAGGCCCCGGCCCGGGGCGAGCACGTGACTCGCCCCGGGCCGGGTACCGGGATTCCCCGTGTGGTGCGGGACTCAGCCGGCGTTGTTGCCCGCGCCGTTGCCCGAGAGGATCGGGAAGTCTTCCAGCAGGTGGGACAGCGGCGCGTCGCCCTGGTCCGCGCTGGAGTTCTTGGCGCAGGTCTGGTTCTGCTCCTGGTTCAGGACGTCGTCCACGCCGACGTTGACGAGCTGGATGACGTTGACGAGCTGCTTCGCGTTCTCCGCGACGTCGGGCAGCGCGACGCAGGGCTCGTTGAGCGAGCCGTTGACGAGGGCCATGTTCGGGCTCATGTAGCCGCCCGTCTCGGTGTTGCCGTAGGCGATCTTCGAGCCGTTGCCGTTGGCGTACGGGCCGTCGCCGCTGTCGTCTGCGGCCATCGCCTGCGGGGCGGCCAGCGCGGAGGCGCCGAGCATGGTGACGGCAACCGCCGCGGTCTTCAGGTACTTCTTCATGATTTTCTTTCCTTTTCCACCTGAGGGAACAACGATGCGGGCACGCTGTATAACTCCGCACCCTTGAGTGAGTTATCCGGAATCGCCCGTTCGGACGATCGGATTTTGTCCGGAGCGAAACCGACCGCTCAGGAGCCGCCTCGCGACTCCGCGCCGGTGGGCACCAGGGTGTTCTGTGGCAGGGCGCCCTGGATGACGTCGTGCGCCGCTTCGTCGACCGGCCGGGTCAGCTCTCGGACCGCCGGTCCGTCGACCGGCAGGCTGTGCTGCACCAGCTCGGTCGCGGGCCGGTTGACCAGACCCTCCACGGCCTGCTGGGCCGCGGCGTCCAGACTCAGGTCCGGGCTGGTGAGCCCGGGGTCGATTGCGCCCGCCGGGCCGGCAGTGCCGAGTGCCAGGGCGGCACCGCACAGGACCACGGCAGACTTGACGTACTTCACTTGGCATCCTTTCCGCCACGGAGTCTTCGGGCGAATTCCTTAACCGTCGGAGCGACGGCCGTTCTCCCGAAGCCCCACCTTCGTTATTCGAAACGAGGGCGGCGCGCCGACGACACGGCACGCGGAATAATCGCGTACAAGTCCCCCGTGCGGAGCAGTAATGAGATTGTCGGCGGATTGCAGAAAAGCACCCGCGGAATGCCATGAAATGCCGCCCGCGAGCGGGCACGGCGAAGCCCCGGACCGGCACTGCGGCCCGGGGCGGCCTGTTTTTTCGCCCGCGCGTACGGGTATGTCAGCCGGCCTCCCGGCCGGCCGTCGTCAACCTGCGTTTCCGCCCGTCCGGCCGTTGACCACGCTCAGCGGCAGGAGCTTCTTGCCCGTGGGACCGATCTGGATCTCCGTGTCGAGCTGCGGGCACACGCCGCAGTCGAAGCAGGGCGTCCAGCGGCAGTCCTCGACCTCCGTCTCGTCGAGGGCGTCCTGCCAGTCCTCCCAGAGCCAGTCCTTGTCCAGGCCCGAGTCCAGGTGGTCCCAGGGCAGGACCTCCTCGTAGGAGCGCTCGCGCGTGGTGTACCAGCCGACGTCCACGCCGTGCGCCGGCAGGGCCTTGTCCGCGCCGCGCATCCAGCGCTCGTACGAGAAGTGCTCCCGCCAGCCGTCGAAGCGCCCGCCGTCCTCGTACACGGTGCGGATGACGTCGCCGACGCGGCGGTCGCCGCGGGAGAGGAGGCCCTCGACGATGCCCGGCTTGCCGTCGTGGTACCGGAAGCCGATGGCGCGGCCGTGCCGCTTGTCGGCGCGGATGCGGTCGCGCAACTGCTCCAGGCGGGCGTCGGTGTCCTCGGCGGAGAGCTGCGGGGCCCACTGGAAGGGCGTGTGCGGCTTGGGTACGAAGCCGCCGATGGAGACGGTGCAGCGGATGTCGTTGGACCGGGCGACCTCGCGGCCCTTGGCGATGACCTTGGCCGCCATGTCCGCGATCTGCACCACGTCCTCGTCGGTCTCGGTGGGCAGCCCGCACATGAAGTAGAGCTTCACCTGCCGCCAGCCGTTGCCGTACGCCGTGGCCACGGTGCGGATCAGGTCCTCCTCCGAGACCATCTTGTTGATGACCTTGCGGATGCGCTCCGTGGCGCCCTCGGGGGCGAAGGTCAGGCCGGAGCGGCGGCCGTTGCGCGTCAGCTCGTTGGCCAGGTCGATGTTGAAGGCGTCGACCCGGGTGGAGGGCAGCGACAGGCCGACCTTGTCGGCCTCGTAGCGGTCGGCGAGGCCCTTGGCGACGTCGCCGATCTCGCTGTGGTCGGCCGACGACAGCGACAGCAGCCCGACCTCCTCGAAGCCGGTGGCCTTCAGGCCCTTGTCGACCATCTCGCCGATGCCGGTGATGCTGCGCTCCCGTACCGGGCGGGTGATCATGCCGGCCTGGCAGAACCGGCAGCCGCGGGTGCAGCCGCGGAAGATCTCCACGCTCATCCGCTCGTGCACGGTCTCGGCCATCGGCACCAGCGGCTGCTTCGGGTACGGCCACTCGTCGAGGTCCATCACCGTGTGCTTGGAGACCCGCCAGGGCACGCCGGAGCGGTTCGGTACGACGCGGGCGATGCGGCCGTCGGGCAGGTACTCGACGTCGTAGAACGACGGGACGTACACCCCGCCCGTCTTCGCCAGCCGGAACAGCACCTCCTCGCGCCCGCCCGGGCGCCCCTCGGCCTTCCACGCCTTGACGATGTCGGTCATCGTCAGCACGGCCTGCTCGCCGTCCCCGATCACCGCGCAGTCCACGAAGTCGGCGATCGGCTCCGGGTTGAACGCGGCGTGGCCGCCGGCGACCACGATCGGGTCGTCGTCCCCGCGGTCGGCGGCGGTCAGCGGGATGCCGGCGAGGTCGAGGGCGGCGAGGAGGTTGGTGTAGCCCAGCTCGGTGGAGAAGGAGACGCCGAGGAGGTCGAAGGCGCGCACGGGGCGGTGGGCGTCCACGGTGAACTGCGGCACGCCGTGGGCGCGCATCAGCTCCTCCAGGTCCGGCCACACGCTGTACGTGCGCTCGGCCAGGGTGTCCGCGCGCTCGTTCAGCACCTCGTAGAGGATCATGACGCCCTGGTTGGGCAGGCCGACCTCGTAGGCGTCCGGGTACATCAGGGCCCAGTGGACATCGACCGCGTCCCAGTCCTTGACGGTGGAGTTCAGCTCACCGCCGACGTACTGGATGGGCTTCTGGACATGCGGAAGGAGGGCTTCCAGGCGGGGGAAGACCGACTCGACGGTGGATGCGGGCACAGCGGTCATCGGGAAGGCTTTCCTCGGCGGTCCTGTGGTACGTACGCGGGTGACCATTCAGCGTAGCGCGCGCCCCGCTCCGAACCCTCTTCGCGCTGCTCAGAGATGCTGCCGCGACAGCCGCGGCAGCCGGTCGCGCAGCGCCGCCGCGCGCGCCTCCTCCCGCGCGTAGAGCACGCCGTACGTGAACGAGGGCTCCCCCGCCGCGTGCGCCTGCACCCCGATCTCGCGCAGCGCGGCCCGCGCCAGCACCCCGTCCTGGTAGTCGCCCAGCAGGTCCTGGACCTCCCTCATCACCGCGACGGCGATCCTGGCCTCCCGGCCGAGGACCGGGCGGGCCACCTCGGCGGCGTAGCGCGTGCGCTTGGCGGACTTGCGGGTCTCGTGGATGGCGGTGTCGCGGTCGGGGCCCGGCGCGAGGTCGAAGGTCTCCTGGAGGGAGCCGGCGAAGCGCCGGTACTGGCGGTCGACGGCCTTGCGGAGCACCGGCTCCGCGGGGCGGTCGGCGGCGGCGCGCAGCGGCGGGGCCGCGAGGAGCCCGTCGAGGGCGTCGAGCAGGGCGAGGTAGCGGCGGCCGTCGAGCACGGCGACGATACGGCGCCGGGAGCCCGTGCGGCGGGCGGCGGACCAGGTGCGCAGCCGGCCGCGGACGGGGCCGAGGACGAGCGGGCGGTCCAGCTCGGCCAGGCCGGCGTGGATGCGCTCGGTGAGCACCTCGCGGTCGCGGTCGACGCCGAGTTCGCCGGCCAGCCAGCGCAGCTCGGCGGCGACCGGGTCGGTGCGGGTGCGGTCGAGCACGGCGCGGTAGCCGCGGAACGTGCTGCGCAGACGGCGGCAGGAGACGCGCATCTGGTGGACGGCGTCGGGCTGGTCGCGGCGGACGGCGGGGTCCAGCTCGATGAGGGCGGTGACCTGGGCGCGTACGTAGTCGAGGACGAGGTCGCCGGCGGGGCGGGCGGCGGGCTTGAGGGCCTTGGGGGACTTCGGGGGCTTCGGGGGCTTCGGGGGCGTGGGGGGCTGCTCGGCGGGCCGCTGCTTCCCGCCGCCCTTGCTGCCCTTGGCGTCCTTGCTGCCCTTGCTGTCCTTGCTGCCCTTGACGCCCTTGACGACTTCGGCGCTCCTGCCGTCCTTGCTGCTCTTGCTGCTCTTGCTGCTCCCGGACTTCTTGCCGCCCTTCACCTTCTTCCCCGCCGCCTTCCCCGCCGCGTCCTCGTCCGTCTCCGCCAGCGCCCGCGCCAGCTTCGACGCCGCCGCCGACCGCCGCAGCCCGCTCGCGGTCAGCGCCGCCTCCACCGCGTCCAGCACCGCCGGCTCCGCCCCGGCGCTCAGCTCGACCTCCACCTCCGCCCACCGCGCCGTCGCGCCCGTCTCCGGGCGCTCCGCGGTCACCCGGTCGACGGACAGCTCCGCGACCGGTTCGCCGTTCGCGCCGAGCAGTCGGTGTACGTCCCGCTCCGAGCGGATGCGGACCACCGGCGCGAGTTCGGCGCCCCTGGTACGGGAGCGGACCAGCACCGCGAGGCGGCGCGGGATGCCCTCGCCGAGCGGGGCGCGGATCTCGTCGCGTACGCCGGCGGACACCGGCAGCTTCAGGTGCCAGCCCGCGTCGGCGCCGCCGGTGCGGCGGCGCAGGGTGATGCCGTCGGCCGCAAGGCGGCGGCCGGCCGTGTCGTAGTAGACGGCGTCGAGCAGGGCGGTGCCCTGGCCGGCCACCGCCGCGATGCCGTCGACGCCCGTCAGGTCCGGCAGCGGGGGCAGGTCACGGGAGCCCGCCGTGGCCTCGTACTTCCGCTCGATCTCACGCACCGTGTCCACCATGAATCGAATTTAGCCGCGCTCCGGCGGTTGGTCAGCAGGGGACGCGGGGCCGGATCGCGGGAAAGGCGCCGGGTGGCGAGGGCCCCGGGGGTGTCCTAGCGTCGCGCCCAGAACGGCAAGGAGCCCGCCCATGACCCAGACGCGCACCATCCCCGTCATCAGCTACGCCGAAGACGTCGAGGAGGGCGTCACCGGTGTCGATGCCGGGCTGCTGGTGCTGCGCGCGGTGGTCGGCGTGATCGTGGCGGGGCACGGGGCGCAGAAGCTCTTCGGCTGGTTCGACGGCGCGGGGTTCGACCCGACGGCCGCGTCCCTGGCCGCCGCCGGCTACCCCGCCGAGCGGACGATGACGTGGGTGCTGGCGCTGAGCGAGATCGTCGGCGGAGTCGCGCTGGCCGTCGGCTTCCTCACCCCGTTGGCGGCTGCCGCGGTGATCGGCGTGATGATCAACGCCGTGGCCGTGAAGTGGGGCTTCGACTGGAGCGGGCCGATCGCGGCGGCGGATCCGCGGGGCATCGAGTACGAGTTCCTGCTCGGCGCCGCGGGCGTGGCGCTGGCGCTGACCGGGGCGGGGCTGGTCTCGGTGGACGGGGCGCTGGGGGCTCTGCGCGGAGGGCGGCTCGCCGCCGGAGTGGCGGCGGTGGTGCTCGGCGTGGCCGCGGCGGCGGCGGTGCTGCTGTTGCGCCGGTTCTAGCGCGGGCCGGCCCCGGTTCCGTACCGCCGGGGCCGGGTCCGGCCGGCGCGCTCAGGCGGACAGCGGACGCTGCGCCTTGATGGACTGGAGCAGTCCCACCGCGATCCACACCGCGAACATCGACGAGCCGCCGTAGCTGACGAACGGCAGCGGCAGGCCCGCCACCGGCATGATGCCGAGCGTCATCCCGATGTTCTCGAACGCCTGGAACGCGAACCAGGCCACCACGCCCGCCGCCACGATCGTGCCGTAGAGGTCGCTGGCGTCCCGGGCGATCCGGCACGCGCGCCACAGCATCACGCCGAGCAGCACCAGGATGAGCCCCGCGCCGACGAAGCCCAGCTCCTCGCCGGCCACCGTGAAGATGAAGTCGGTCTGCTGCTCGGGCACGAACTGGCCCGTGGTCTGGCTGCCGTCGCCCAGGCCCTTGCCGGTCGCCCCGCCGGAGCCGATGGCGATACGGGCCTGGTTGGTGTTGTAGCCGACGCCGGCCGGGTCGAGCGCCGGGTTGGCGAAGGCCGCGAACCTGGCGACCTGGTACTCGTCCAGCATGCCCAGCGAGACGACGAGCGCCGCGCCGCTGACGCCGGCCAGCACCAGGCCCAGCACCCAGCGGTTCGACGCGCCGGAGGCCAGCAGCACGCCCAGCACGATCGAGGTCAGCACCATCGCCGAGCCGAGGTCCGGCATCAGCACGACGATCCCGATCGGCACCGCGGCCATGCCGAGGGCCTGGACGACGGTGCGGTGGTCGGGGTGCTCGCGGTCGCCCGCGTCGACCCTGGCCGCCAGGATCATCGCCATCCCCAGGATGATCGTGATCTTGGTGAACTCGGCCGGCTGGACCGTGAAGCCGCCGCCGAGGTCGAGCCAGGCGCGGGAGCCGTTGATGGTGCTGCCCAGCGGGCTGAGCACCATGGCGACGAGCACCAGCGACAGCCCGTACAGCACCGGCACCACCCCGCGCAGCGTGCGGTGGCCCACCCAGACGGTGGCGGCCATCAGCGCGATGCCGACGGTGGTGAAGATCGCGTGCCTTATGACGAAGTAGTACGGGTCGCCGCCGGTCAGATCGTCGCGGTTGCGGGTCGCGGACCAGACCAGCGCCGTGCCCAGGACCGACAGCGCGAGCCCGGACATCATCAGCATCCAGTCGATCCGGCGCACCAGCGAGTCGCGGGCGGTCAGCCTGCCCCACGTGCCCAGCTCGGGGGTGAAGCGCCGGACCGAGTAGCCGTCGGCGGCCGTCATGGTGCCTCGATCCTGCCGTCCGGGGAGATCTTCGGCAGCTTCTTCTGCGGCTTGGGCAGCAGCGCCTTCTTCGGGTCGATGTCGCCGCCCCTGGAGACGCCGTAGAGCGCGTCGTAGACCGCGCGGACCGCGGGCGCGGAGGCGCCGGAGCCGGTGCCGCCCTGGGACATGGTCATGACGATCGTGTAGTCCTCGGTGTACGTCGCGAACCACGACGTCGTCTGCTTGCCGTAGACCTCGGCGGTGCCCGTCTTGGCGTGCATCGGGATCTCGTCCTGCGGCCAGCCGGTGAACCGCCAGGCGGCGGTGCCGCGGGTGGCGACGCCCGCGAGCGCGTCGTCTATGGCGGCGTGCGTGGCCTTGTCCATCGGCAGCTTGCCGTGCGCCTTCGGCTCGATCATGTCGACCTTCTTGCCGTCGGCGCTGACGATGGCCTTGCCGACCGTCGGGTCGTACAGCGTGCCGCCGTTGGCGATGGCGCCGTAGATCGTGGCCATCTGGATCGGGGTGACGAGCGTGTCGCCCTGGCCGATGGAGTAGTTGACCGAGTCACCGGCGCGCATCCGCATGCCCTCCAGGCAGTTCTCGTACGCGATGCGCTCGGTGTAGTCGCCGTCCTGCTTGCCCTGCTTGCACCAGGCGTCCTTGTTGGCCCGCCAGTAGTCCTTCTTCCACTGCCGGTCGGGGACCCGGCCGGTGACCTCGTTCGGCAGGTCGACGCCGGTCTCCTTGCCGAGGCCGAAGTCGTGGGCGGTCTTGTAGAACCAGTCGTCGGGCTTCTTCTTCGGCTTGTTGCCGCCGTCGTTCAGCCACTCCTGGTGCGCGAGTCGGTAGTAGACCGTGTCGCAGGAGACCTCCAGCGCCCGGCCCAGGTTGATGGCGCCGTAGCTCTGCGACTCGAAGTTCTTGAAGACCTGGCCGCCGATGCTGTAGTCGCTGCTGCACTCGTAGTTGCCGTCGAAGTCGTAGCCGGCGTTGACCGCGGCGGTCGTCGGGATCGGCTTGAAGATGGAGCCGGGGGCCGACTGGCCCTGGATCGCCCGGTTCAGCAGCGGGTAGTTGGCCTTCTTTCCGGTGAGCCGCTTGTACGTGCCGGCGTCGATGCCGCCGACCCAGTCGTTCGGGTCGTACGTCGGGTTGGACGCCATGGCGACGACGCGGCCGGTGTCGGCCTCCATCACCACCATCGCGCCGGAGTCCGCCTTGTAGTTCGTACCGGTGTTGTCGTCGAACTGGGTGCGGGCCACCTTCATCGCCTTGGCCAGTTCCTCCTCGGCCAGCGCCTGCACCCGCGAGTCGATGCTCGTGACCACGTTGGAGCCGGGCACGCCCGGCTGCTTGTCGGCCTCTCCTATGACCCGGCCGAGCTTGTCGACGCGGTAGCTCGTCACGCCGGCCTGGCCGCGCAGCTCGGAGTCGTAGGAGCGCTCCAGGCCGGAGCGGCCGATCTGGTCGGTGCGCAGCAACGGGTTGTCGCTGTCCTCGGCCTGGGTGATCTCCTCGTCGGTGACCGGGGAGAGGTAGCCGAGCACCTGCGCGCTGTTGGCGTCGTTCGGCGAGCCGTAGCGGCGGACGGCGCTGGGCTCGGCGGTGATGCCGGGGAACTCCTCCTCGCGTTCGCGGATCTGGAGCGCCTGGCGGGCCGTGGCCTCGTCGGTGATGGGGATGGGCTGGTACGGGGAGCCGTTCCAGCACGGCTTGGGGGTCTTGGCATCGCAGAGCCGGACCCGTTCCATGACGGTCTTCGGCTTCATGCCGAGCACCCCGGCGAGCCTGGTGAGTATCGCTTCGCCGTCGTCGTCCATCTTCATCAGGTCGGTGCGGCTGGCGGAGACCACGAGGCGGGTCTCGTTGTCGGCGAGGGGTTCGCCGCGGGAGTCGAGGATGGAGCCGCGTACGGCGGGCTCGATGACCTGCTGGACGTGGTTGCCGGCGGCCTCCTCCTCGTACTCGTCGCCGTTGCGGATCTGGAGGTACCACAGCCGGCCGCCGAGGGTGAGCAGCAGCGAGAGCACGAGCACCTGGATGCCGACCAGCCGGACGGTGACCCGGGTGGACTTGCCGGTCTCCGGGATGTTGGTCACAGCCGCTTCACCCCTTTGATGCGGGTGGCCTTGGCGGTCTTGGACTTGGGGCCGAACAGGTTGCCGCGCTGCCGGCCGATGCCGCGGGGGCCGTAGGAGCGGGCGCGCTTGACGGCGGTGCGGCTGGCGGTGCCGCCGGCCAGCCAGCGGTACGAGGAGTAGCCGGCGGCCGAGCCGCCGGTGGCGGTCTCCGCGGCCTCGGCGGTCGTGTCGCGGTCTGCCTTGCGGGCCAGCGCCATCACCAGCGGCACGGTGAACGGGGCGAGCAGCAGGTCGTAGATGGCGGCGGTGAAGACCAGGCTGCCCAGGCCCACCCCGCGCACCGAGCCCTCGCCGACGAGGGCGCCGACGCCCGCGTACAGCAGCGTGGAGCCGACGGCGGCGCAGCCGACGACCATCATCGGGCCCGCGGCGGTACGCACCTGGCCGGAGTCGGGTTTGATCAGCCCGGCGAGGTAGCCGATGACGGCGAGCACGAGGGCGTAGCGGCCCACGGCGTGGTCGGCGGGCGGCGCGATGTCGGCGAGCAGGCCGGCGGTGAAGCCGACGAGGGCGCCGCCGACGTGGCCGTAGACCATCG
This sequence comes from Streptomyces sp. 184, assembly GCF_045781775.1. Classification (NCBI taxonomy): domain Bacteria; kingdom Bacillati; phylum Actinomycetota; class Actinomycetes; order Kitasatosporales; family Streptomycetaceae; genus Streptomyces; species Streptomyces sp. 184. The sequence continues at coordinate 6,465,337 of NZ_CP123230.1, forward strand.
CGAGGGCGAGGACGACCAGGAGCGTCAGATCGGGTACGGCGCCGGGCAGATGCAGCCGGGCGAGCACGGTGACCTGGAAGACGAGGGCGGTCACCAGCAGCGAGGCGCAGAGCAGAACGCGGTTCACGTGCCTCATGCGGTCAGTTCCCGTCCTCTTCGGCTGCGGCGCCCCCTGCGGCGGGATCGGCGCCGGCTGCGGGGTCCTCCGCCGCCGGGTCCTCCGCGGCCGGGTCCCCGGCTCCGGCGCCGGCGTCCGCCTCGCCCTCGACGCCCTCCGCGCCGGGGGTGACCGTCACGGTCACGGTGGGCGTGGGCGTCGCCTTCGGCGCGGGCGGCAGCACCGCGTCGCGCGGGTCGTCGCGGGGCGGCTGGACGACGACGCCGACGATGTCGAGCCGGGTGAAGGAGGCGTACGGCTCGACGTACACGGTGCGGGTCACGTCGCCGACCGGCTCGACCGACGAGACGACTCCTATCGGCACGCCCGGCACGAACGGCCTGGAGCCGTTGGACCCGAAGGTCACCAGCCGGTCGCCCTTGGCCACCTTCAGTTTGCCGTTGAGGAGTTCGACCTTCATCGGCCGGTCGCCCTGGCCGGTGGCGAAGCCGAGCTCGCTGGTCTTCTCCAGCCGGGTGCCGACGGTGAACTCCGGGTCGTTGGCGAGCAGCACGGTGGCGGTGGACGGGCCGACGGTGGTGACGCGGCCGACGAGCCCGTCGCCGTTGAGCACGGTCATGTCCCGCTGGAGTCCGTCGCGGGAGCCGGCGTCGATGGTCACGGTCCAGGACAGGCCCTGGGCCGCTCCTATGGCGATGACCTGGGCGCCCTTGATGCCGTACCGGCCGGCGCCGGCGGTGTTGAGGATCTTGTCCAGCTCGGCGGCGCGGGCGCGGTTGCGGTCGTCGCTGCCCAGCCGCTGCTTCAGCTCGGCGTTCTGCCGCTGGAGTTCGGCGATCCGGGTGTGCCTGTCCCCCGACTCGCGGACCGCCTCGATCGCGTTGCCCACCGGGTCGACCACCGTGGCGACGCCGTTCTCGACCGGCCCCAAGGCGGTCGCGGCCCCCCGCTTCGTGGCGTCCAGGGGAGAGTCGTCCCCGCCCCGGATGTCGACCGTGATCAGCGCGAACGAGATGGTGATGAGCAGCAGGAGCAGGACCCGGCTCTCTCGTGTGTCCCTCACGTGCTTCCGAAGCGCCTTCCTGGGTGTCTGGGGCTTGGGGGTGTGCGGACTTGGGGGCTAGCGGCGGGGCTGTGCGTCCAGCACCTGCTGTAGCGCCTCGAACTCCTCGACGCACTTGCCGGAGCCGAGCGCGACGGAGTCGAGCGGCTCCTCGGCGAGGTGGATCGGCATCCCCGTCTCGTGCCGCAGCCGCTCGTCGAGGCCGGCCAGCAGTGCGCCGCCCCCGGTGAGCACGATGCCGCGGTCCATGATGTCGCCGGACAGCTCCGGCGGGCACTTGTCGAGCGTCGTCTTGACCGCGTCGACGATCGCGTTCAGCGGCTCCTCCATGGCCTTGCGCACCTCGGCGGAGGAGATCACGACCGTCTTCGGCAGCCCGCTGACCAGGTCGCGGCCGCGGATCTCGGTGTGCTCGTCGCGGTCGGTGTCGTACGCGGAGCCGATGGTGATCTTGATGTTCTCGGCCGAGCGCTCGCCGAGCAGGAGGCTGTACTCCTTCTTGATGTGCTGGATGATCGCGTTGTCCAGCTCGTCCCCGGCCACCCGGATGGACTGCGCCGTGACGATGCCGCCGAGGGAGATCACCGCGACCTCGGTGGTGCCGCCGCCGATGTCCACGACCATGTTGCCCGTCGCCTCGTGCACCGGGAGCCCGGAGCCGATGGCCGCCGCCATGGGCTCCTCGATGATGTGCACCTGGCGCGCGCCCGCCTGGGTCGAGGCTTCGATGACGGCGCGGCGCTCGACTCCCGTGATGCCCGACGGCACGCAGACCACGACGCGCGGGCGGGCGAGGTAGCGGCGCTTGTGGATCTTCAGGATGAAGTAGCGCAGCATCCGCTCGGTGATCTCGAAGTCGGCGATGACGCCGTCCTTCAGCGGGCGCACCGCGACGATGTTGCCCGGGGTGCGGCCGATCATCTTCTTCGCCTCGGCGCCGACCGCGAGAATCCCGCCGGTGTTGGTGTTGATGGCCACGACCGACGGCTCGTTCAGCACGATGCCCCGGCCTCTGACGTACACCAACGTGTTGGCGGTCCCCAGGTCGACGGCCATGTCACGGCCGATGAAAGACATACTGTTCGCCATGGGATACGTCTGGCCTTCCAAAGTGACGGCGGACGGGGGTCGGCAGCAGGGACGCGCGCGCTACGGCCCGTAGGGGCCATCGTAGTCTCGCGAGGTCGTGGAGGGAGCGAGGGTGTCACAGTCAATACGACACCGTGTCGGTTGCGCTTTCCCCCGTTTCGCTTGCACATGCCAAGAGGCGACCGAATGCTCCGGTCGCCTCCTCGGGTGCCGGGCCCGCTGCCGACCTGCGCGGACGTCAGGCGAGCTCGGGGAAGAACAGCTTCAGCTCGCGCGCCGCGGATTCCTCGGAGTCCGAGGCGTGCACGAGGTTCTCACGGACGACGGTGCCGAAGTCGCCGCGGATGCTGCCGGGCGCGGCGGCGATCGGGTCGGTGGGCCCGGCCAGCGTACGGACTCCCTCGATGACCCGCTCGCCCTCGACGACGATCGCGACGACGGGACCGGAGGCCATGAACTCCACCAGCGGCTCGTAGAACGGCCGGCCGACGTGCTCGGCGTAGTGCTGCTCCAGGGTCGAGCGGTCGAGGGTGCGCAGCTCTAGCGCGGCGATCGACCAGTCGGCCTTCCGCTCGATCCGGCCGATGATCTCGCCGACCAGCCCGCGGCGTACCGCGTCGGGCTTGAGGAGGACGAGCGTGCGCTGGCTCATGTACGGCTCCTGGCAGTGCGTTACTGGATTCGGGGGAATCCGACCTTACCCGGCCGCCCGCGGGCGCTCGCACGGGTCCCGGTCTCCGCGCTACGCCGGGGCACCGCCGGCCTCCTCGGCGGCGGCCCTGGCCCGCGCCGCCTTGGCCTCGTCGACGATCCGCCCGTAGTGCACCGACGCCCACCACAGGGCGGCGAAGACCGCACCCAGGAAGAACATCGACGGCACCACGAAACCGGACGCGATCAGCGCGATCTGGAGCCCCCAGCCGACCTGCACGGCGCCCGGGCGGCCGAGCATGCCGCAGAGCAGCACGCACAGCACCATGGCGGCGCCGCTGATCCCCCAGATCGCACCGTTCGACAGGTCGGACTGCTGCATCGCGACGAGCCCCGTCAGGCCGATGACGATGATCTCGCCGACCAGGGTGCTCGCACAGAGCGTGCGCATCGCTCGCCCCTCTACTTCGTTCCAGCGGTGACGGCGGAACCGGTGACCGGCAGATCGCACCGGCGTACCCGTCCGCCTCCCGCCAGGGTAGTGCCCCGCTACTTCGCGCCCAGCAGCAGCCGGGCCTCTCCGGCCGTGATGACGGAGCCGGTGACCAGCACGCCGGCACCGGCGTACTCGTCCTCCTCCTCCGCCAGGGTGATGGCCGCCTCCAGCGCGTCGTCCAGGCGCGGCTCGACCTGGACCCGGTCGCTGCCGAAGACCTCGACGGCGATGGCCGCCAGCTCGTCCGGGTCCATCGCGCGGCTGGTCGAGTTCCGGGTGACGACGACCTCGGTGAGGATCGGCTCGAACGCCTCCAGCACCCCGCGTACGTCCTTCTCCCTGCTGGTGCCGACGACGCCGACGAGACGGCTGAAACCGAACGCCTCCTGCACCCCCGCGGCGGTCGCCAGCGCGCCGGCCGGGTTGTGGGCGGCGTCGAGGATGACGGTGGGCGAGGTCCGTACGACCTCCAGGCGGCCCGGCGAGGTGACGGCGGCGAACGCGCGCCGGACGCTGTCGCCGTCGAGGCTGCGGGCGTGCTCGGAGCCGACGCCGAAGAACGCCTCGACGGCGGCGAGGGCGACCGCGGCGTTGTGCGCCATGTGCTCGCCGTGCAGCGGCAGGAAGATGTCCGGGTACTCGCCGCCGAGGCCGCGCAGCGTGAGCAACTGCCCGCCGACCGCGACCTCCCGGCTCAGCACGCCGAACTCCATGCCCTCGCGGGCCACCGTCGCGTCCACCTCGACGGCCCGCTTCAGGATCACCTGCGCGGCGTCGACGGGCTGCTGGGCCATGATCACGACGGTGCCGGGGCCGCCGCCCGGGGACGTCGCGGTCTTCTTCACGATCCCCGCCTTGTCGGCGGCGATGGCGCCCGGGGTGTCCCCGAGCAGCTTGCTGTGGTCGACGGCGATGGGGGTGACGACGGCGACGGAGGCGTCGATCACGTTCGTGCTGTCCCAGGTGCCGCCGAGGCCGACCTCGACGACCGCCACGTCCACCGGCGCCTCGGCGAACGCCGCGAAGGCCATCGCGGTGAGCATCTCGAAGAACGACAGCGGGTGCTCCTGCCGCGCGTCGACCAGCTCCGCGTACGGCTTCAGCTCGCGGTACGTCTCCACGAACCGCTCGGCGTCGATCGGCACCCCGTCCAGGCCGATCCGCTCGGTGATCGACTGGAGGTGCGGGCTGGTGAAGCGGCCCGTACGCAGCTCGCACGCGATCAGCAGCGCCTCGATCATGCGGGCCGTGGACGACTTGCCGTTCGTGCCCGTCAGATGGATCGACGGATACGCCCGCTGCGGCTCGCCGAGGATGTCGAGCAGCGCCCGGATGCGCTCCAGCGACGGGTCGATCCGCGTCTCCGGCCAGCGCGCCAGCAGCTCCGCCTCGGCCTCGCGCAGCGCGCGCGCCACCTCGGGGTCCGCCGGGCGCGCGGGCACGCCGTCACCGGCGGGCGGGCTCCCCTGCGTGCGCAGCGTGCGGCTGCCGGCCTCGATGACGGCGAGGTCGGGGTCGCGGTCGGTCTCGGTGCCGACGATCTCCTCGAAGGGGTCGTCCGCCGGGGTGGCCGGGGTGTGGGGGGTCTCGTCCGGGTCGGGACCTGCGGGTTCTTCGCGGGCGCTCACGGTGCCAGTCTAGGGTCCGGCTACGACAGTCTCCCGCCCGGCGGGGGTGGCCGGAGGATGCACGACGGCAGCATCGGATCGCAGGTTCGACACAGGAGGCGACCGCGTGTCCCAGAACGACCCGCTCATCGGCGCGGAGCGCCGCCCGCGCGCCCTGTTCGCGATGAGCCCCGACGCCCTGCCGCGGCTCTTCGACGCGGCGACGCGCGACCGGCTCGCGGAGCTGGCGGACCTCGAACCCGGCCTGGTCGCGGCGGACTTCGCCGAGCCGCGGGCCGCGGCGGCGCTGGCCGGCGCCGAGGTGCTCGTCACCTGCTGGGGCTGCCCGCCGCTGGACGAGGCGGTGCTCGCCGCGGCGCCGCGGCTGCGGGCTGTCGTGCACGCCGCGGGGTCCGTCAAGCACCACGTCACCGAGGCGGTGTGGCGGCGCGGGATCGCGGTCTCCTCGGCGGCGTGGGCGAACGCGCTGCCGGTGGCGGAGTACACCGTCGCGGCGGTGCTGTTCGCCAACAAGCGGGTGCTCCAGGTGCGCGAGGAGTACCGGCGGCGGCGCGGTCCGTACGACTGGTACACGGACCACCCGGGAGCCGGCAACTACCGGCGCACCGTCGGCGTCGTCGGCGCCTCCCTGATCGGGCGGCGGGTGCTGGAGCTGCTGCGCCCGTACGACCTGTCGACGCTGGTGTACGACCCGTACGCGGACGACGGCGAGCTGCGCGCCCTCGGCGCCGCGCCCGCCGGGCTCGACGACCTGTGCGCCGTCTCCGACGTCGTCACCGTGCACGCGCCGGAGCTGCCGGAGACCCGGCATCTGATCAGCCGCGCCCGGCTGGCGTCGATGCGCGACGGAGCGACGCTCGTCAACACCGCGCGCGGGTCGCTGGTGGACCAGGAGGCGCTGACGGAGGAGCTGGTCGCGGGGCGGCTGCACGCCGTCGTGGACGTCACCGAGCCGGAGTTCCTGCCGGCCGCCTCGCCGCTGTACGACCTGCCCAACGTGCTGCTGACGCCGCACGTCGCCGGGTCGCTGGCGGGCGAGCTGCCGCGGCTGGGCCGGGCGGCGGCCGACGAACTGGCCCGCTACGCGGCGGGGTTGCCCTTCGCGCACCCGGTGCGGGCGGAGTCCCTGGGCCACAGCGCGTAGCCGGGCGTGCGAAGGCCCGGGGGGAGCTCCCCCGGGCCCGTACGCGCTACGCCTGCGGCAGCCGCTCCAACTGCGTGCCGATGCGGACGATGTCGTCCTCGGCCTTCGCCAGCCGGGTGCGGATCTTCGCCACGACCGGCTCGGGCGCCTTGGCGAGAAAGCCCTCGTTGCCGAGCTTGGCCTCCGCCTGCGTCTTCTCCTTCTCGGCCGCGGCCAGGTCCTTCGTCAGCCGCTTGCGCTCGGCCGCCACGTCGATCGTCCCGGAGAGGTCCAGCGCGACGGTCGCCCCGGCCACCGGCAGCGACGCCGTGGCGGCGAACTCCCGGCCGCCCGCGCCCTCCGGCTGGAGGCGCAGCAGTTGCCGCATGGCGGCCTCGTGCGCCTGGAGGCCGGCGCCGGCCAGCTCCACCCGGGCGGGCACCCGCTGGCCCGGCTGGAGGCCCTGGTCGGCGCGGAAGCGGCGGACCTCGGTGACGACCTCCTGGAGCTTCGCGATCTCCGCCTCGGCCGCCGGGTCCCGGAAGCCGGCGTCGGCGGGCCAGTCGGCGATCACGAGGGACTCGCGGCCCGTCAGCGTCGTCCACAGCGTCTCGGTGACGAACGGGACCACCGGGTGCAGCAGCCGCAGCGTGACGTCCAGAACCTCGCCCAGGACGCGGCGCGAGGCGTCGGCCGCGGGGCCGCCGGCCGCGAACGTCGTCTTGGACATCTCCACGTACCAGTCGAAGACCTCGTCCCACGCGAAGTGGAACAGCACGTCGGAGAGCTTGGCGAACTGGAAGTCGTCGTAGAGCGCGTCGACCTCGGCGACGACGGCGCCGAGCCGGGAGAGGATCCAGCGGTCCGTGGTGGACAGCTCCGCCTCGGCGGGCAGCGGGCCCTCGACCGTGGCACCGTTCATCAGCGCGAAGCGCGTGGCGTTCCACACCTTGTTCGCGAAGTTGCGCGAGCCCTGCACCCAGTCCTCGCCGATCGGCACGTCGGTGCCGGGGTTGGCGCCGCGGGCGAGGGTGAACCGGACGGCGTCGGCGCCGTACTTGTCCATCCACTCCAGCGGATTGACGACGTTGCCGAAGGTCTTCGACATCTTCTTGCCGAACTCGTCGCGCACCATGCCGTGCAGCGCGATCGTACGGAACGGGACCTCGCCGTCCATCGCGTACAGCCCGAACATCATCATCCGGGCGACCCAGAAGAAGAGGATGTCGTAGCCGGTGACCATGACCGAGTTCGGATAGAACTTCGCCAGGCTCTCGGTCTCCTCCGGCCAGCCCAGCGTGGAGAACGGCCACAGGCCGGAGGAGAACCACGTGTCCAGCACGTCGCTGTCCTGCGTCCAGCCCTCGCCGCTCGGCGGCTCCTCGTCGGGGCCGACGCAGACCAGCTCCCCGTTCGGGCCGTGCCAGACGGGGATGCGGTGGCCCCACCACAGCTGGCGGGAGATACACCAGTCGTTGAGGTTGTCGACCCAGCCGAAGTAGCGGGACTCCATCTCCTTGGGGTGGATGGCGACCCGGCCGTCGCGCACCGCGTCGCCCGCGGCCTGCGCCAGCGGGCCGACCCTGACCCACCACTGCATGGACAGCCGCGGCTCGATCGTGGTCTTGCAGCGCGAGCAGTGGCCCACCGAGTGCACGTACGGGCGCTTCTCGGCCACGATCCGGCCGTCGGCGCGCAGCGCGGCGACGATCGCCGAGCGGGCCTCCAGCCGGTCCAGGCCCTGGAACGGGCCGTGGGCGGTGATGACCGCGTGCTCGTCCATGACCGTGAGCATCGGCAGGCCGTGCCGGCGGCCGATCTCGAAGTCGTTGGGGTCGTGCGCCGGGGTCACCTTCACGGCGCCGGAGCCGAACTCCGGGTCCACGTGCTCGTCGGCGACGACGGGGATGCGGCGGCCGGTGAGCGGCAGCACGATCTCCGTGCCGACGAGGTGCCGGTAGCGCTCGTCGTCCGGGTGGACCGCGACGGCGGTGTCGCCGAGCATCGTCTCGGCGCGGGTGGTGGCCACGACGATGGACTGGTCGCCCTCGCCGTAGCGGATGGAGACCAGCTCGCCGTCGTCGTCCTGGTACTCCACCTCGATGTCGGAGATCGCGGTGAGGCAGCGGGGGCACCAGTTGATGATGCGCTCGGCGCGGTAGATCAACTCGTCGTCGAAGAGCCGCTTGAAGATGGTCTGGACGGCGCGCGAGAGGCCGTCGTCCATGGTGAAGCGGTCGCGGCTCCAGTCGACGCCGTCGCCGAGGCGGCGCATCTGGCCGGCGATCTGCCCGCCGGACTCCGCCTTCCACTTCCACACCCGCTCGACGAACGCCTCGCGGCCCAGATCGTGCCGCGACAGGCCCTCCTTGGCCAGCTCGCGCTCCACGACGTTCTGCGTGGCGATGCCGGCGTGGTCCATGCCGGGCTGCCACAGCGTCTCGTAACCCTGCATGCGCTTGCGGCGGGTGAGGGCGTCGATCAGCGTGTGCTCGAAGGCGTGGCCGAGATGCAGGCTGCCGGTGACGTTCGGCGGCGGGATGACGATCGTGTACGGCGGCTTGTCGCTCTTGGCGTCCGCCGCGAAGTAACCGCGCTCTACCCAGCCCTCGTACAGCGAGGTCTCGACCTCGCCGGGCGTGTACTGCGTGGGGAGTTCTGCTGCGCTGCTCTGCGGGTTCATTGCGTCGGTCACGACGCTCAGTGTAGAGGCGCGTCACATCCTGCTGCGAACCACTTGTGGACGACGTGCGTCCTTGTGGACAACCGCGGAGCAGGCAGCCGATCGAGACCCGAGGCAGCGCAACGCGGCGCGATCCGACAGTATGGGCGGAGCAGCATTAACTCACGGAGGGGACCGTAATGAGTCACAACCAGCCGCCGCCACCCGGACCGTACGGGGGTGGAGGGCAGCAGCCGGGCCCGTACGGGCAGCCCGGTCCCTACGGCCAGCCGCAGCAGCCGCAGCAGCCCGCGCAGTCGCCCTACGCCCAGCCCGGTCAGCCCGGTCAGCCCGGCTACGGCTACCCGCAGCAGGGCGGCGACCAGGGCTACGGTCAGCAGCAGCAGCCCGGCGCGTACGGTCAGCCCGGGGGTTACGGACAGCAGCAGGCCGGCGGTTACGGACAGCAGCAGGCGGGCCCGTACGGGCAGCAGCAGCCCGGCTACGGCCAGGCCCCGCCGCCCCCGCCGCCGGGCGGCAAGAACAAGACCCTGTTCGTCGTCGTCGGCGCCGTGGTCGCGGTCGCCGTGATCGCCGTGGCCGCGTTCTTCCTCATAGGGGGCGACGACGACGGCAAGAAGGACGAGTCGAAGAACTCGCAGTCGGACGGCGGGAGCAGCGGGGGCGACGACAGCGGCGGCGGGGACGGCCCGCCCGCCGGCGGCGGCGAGAAGTACAAGCTGACCACCCCGCAGACGGTCGCCTCCGAGTACGAGAAGAGCGACGACCTGTCCTCCGGCACGGGGCTGTCGTCGAGCGACATCGACCAGATGGAGCAGATCGGCATCTCCGGCGCGAAGGACGTCGGCGCCGGCTACCAGGTGGGCACCACCGACACGGGCAAGATGCTCCAGTTCCAGGGCGTCTACGGCGACATCGCGGACCCGGACGCCGTCCTGGACGCGTTCTTCGCGTACATGGCGAAGGAAGCCGCGGCCAACCCGTCCGCCGGCGGCGGCGACAGCGCCGAGCTGGTCGGCAGCCCGGAGGACGTCGAGCCCGACGGGCTGGAGGAGGGCGCTTCGATGAAGTGCCAGTACGTCAAGTTCAGCACCTCCGACTCCAGCGCACCGGTCGACAGCTTCAACTTCCCGACCTGCGCCTGGGCCGACAGCAGCACCATCGGCTACGTCGCGCTGACCGACCCGATGCAGATCATCACGGGCGGCGAGACGAGCATCGACGACGCCGCGACCACCACCGCGGAGGTCCGCAGCGACGTCCGGGTGCCGCTCGGCTGAACCGCACGACGCACATGCGAAGGGGCCGCCCGGTGGGCGGCCCCTTTCCGTTCGGTGCGCTACCGCAGGGTGCGCTGCGCCCGGCCCGTACGAGCCGGAGACGGCGTGCGGCTCAGGCGCTCTCCTGGTGGCGCGGCTCCGGCTCGGCGGCGCGGGAGCGGGGCACCAGCGTCGGGTTGACGTTGGAGTGCACCGCCTCCTCCGTGATGACCACGCGCGCGACGTCCTTGCGGGACGGCACCTCGTACATCACCGACTGGAGCACTTCCTCCATGATGGCGCGCAGCCCGCGGGCGCCGGTGCCGCGCAGGATGGCCTGGTCGGCGATGGCCTCCAGTGCCGGACGGTCGAAGTCCAGCTCGACGCCGTCGAGTTCGAAGAGGCGCTGGTACTGCTTGACGAGCGCGTTCCGCGGCTCGACGAGGATCTTCAGCAGGGCGGCCCGGTCCAGGTTGTGCACGCTGGTGATGACCGGCAGCCGCCCGATGAACTCGGGGATCATGCCGTACTTCACCAGGTCCTCGGGCATGACCTCCTGGAACGGGTCCTCGTTCTCCAGCTCGCGCTTGGAGCGGATCGTCGCGCCGAAGCCGATGCCCTTGGAGCCCGCCCGGGACTCGATGAGCTTCTCCAGGCCGGCGAAGGCGCCGCCGACGATGAACAGCACGTTCGTGGTGTCGATCTGGATGAACTCCTGGTGCGGGTGCTTCCTGCCGCCCTGCGGCGGCACGGAGGCCGTGGTGCCCTCCAGGATCTTCAGCAGCGCCTGCTGCACGCCTTCGCCGGAGACGTCACGGGTGATCGACGGGTTCTCACTCTTCCGTGCGACCTTGTCGATCTCGTCGATGTAGATGATGCCGGTCTCGGCCTTCTTGACGTCGTAGTCGGCGGCCTGGATCAGCTTCAGCAGGATGTTCTCGACGTCCTCGCCGACGTACCCCGCCTCGGTGAGGGCGGTGGCATCGGCGATGGCGAAGGGGACGTTGAGCATCCGGGCCAGGGTCTGCGCCAGCAGCGTCTTGCCGGAACCGGTGGGGCCGAGCAGCAGGATGTTGGACTTCGACAGCTCGATGCCGTCCTCGCGGTTCTGCGCCGCGGCGCCGCTCTCGCCGGCCTGCACCCGCTTGTAGTGGTTGTAGACCGCGACGGACAGCGCCTTCTTGGCGGCCTCCTGGCCTACGACGTAGCCCTCGAGGAACTCGTAGATCTCGCGGGGCTTGGGCAGTTCCTCCCAGCGCACCTCGGAGCTTTCGGCCAGCTCCTCTTCGATGATCTCGTTACAGAGGTCGATGCACTCGTCGCAGATGTAGACACCGGGTCCTGCGATGAGCTTCTTGACCTGCTTCTGGCTCTTGCCGCAGAACGAGCATTTGAGCAGATCGCCGCCGTCACCGATGCGTGCCACGAGGTGCTTCCCCTTCGCCTGGGATCCGCTCTTGGGGGGCGGAACCTGGTTGCGTATCGACGGTACCTTGCCCGGAGCCCCGAGCGGTCCCCTTGAGCCCAACTCACTGGTTCACTTCCCAGGGGACCGCTCCACGGGTGGCCCTGTCCAGAGGACAAGGGCCCGGACGAAAGGTCCGGCGCCGCGGACACGGAGCCGGGAGCCGGCCGCGCGCCGTCAGCCGCCGATGCCGGTGGACAGCTTGCGGGTGGAGACGATCTGGTCGATCAGGCCGTACTCGAGCGCCTCCTCGGCGGTGAGGATCTTGTCCCGCTCGATGTCGTCGCGGACCTTCTCGATCGGCGTCGTCGAGTGATTGGCCAGCATCTCTTCGAGCTGGTTACGCATCCGGAAGATCTCCTTCGCGGCGATCTCCAGGTCGGAGACCTGGCCGCGGCCGGTCTCGGTGTACGGCTGGTGGATCAGGATGCGCGCGTTCGGCAGGGCCATGCGCTTGCCCTCGGTGCCGGCGGCCAGCAGCACGGCGGCGGCCGAGGCGGCCTGGCCCATGCAGACGGTCTGGATGTCCGGCTTGACGAACTGCATCGTGTCGTAAATGGCGGTGAGCGCCGTGAAGGAGCCGCCGGGGCTGTTGATGTAGACCGAGATGTCCCGGTCGGGGTCCATCGACTCCAGGCACAGGAGTTGGGCCATCACGTCGTTCGCCGAGGCGTCGTCGATCTGCACGCCGAGGAAGATGACCCGCTCCTCGAAGAGCTTCGCGTACGGGTCGTACTCGCGGATCCCCTGCGAGGTGCGCTCGACGAAGCGCGGGATGACGTAGCGGGACTCGGCGCTCAGCGCACGACGGGCGTCGCCGGCCTCGTCGGCCGTACGGTCGTAGAGGCCGCTTCCGGGGAAGTTCTGCATCTTGGTGTTCCGTCCTGGTGGCAGTGCGGCGTTGTAGGGCTGCGCGGGGCTGATTGCGGGTCGGGGCCGGGCGCCGGGGCCTCAGGCGCCGGTGCCGCCGCCGCCGGGGATGCCCGTGGCCGACGGCATGACCTCGTCGATGAGGCCGTACTCCTTGGCCTCCTCGGCGGAGAACCAGCGGTCGCGGTCGGAGTCGTGGGTGACCTGCTCGACGCTCTGCCCGGTGTGCAGCGAGGTCAGCTCCGCCATCTTCTTCTTGGTGCGGATGAGCTGCTCGGCGTGGATCTTGATGTCCGTCGCGGAGCCGGCCAGGCCGGCGGACGGCTGGTGGATCAGGATCTCGGCGTTCGGCAGCGCGAAGCGCTTGCCGGGGGTGCCGGCGCTGAGCAGGAACTGGCCCATGGAGGCGGCGAGGCCCAGGGCGATGGTGACGATGTCGTTCTTGATGAACTGCATCGTGTCGTAGATCGCCATGCCGGCGGTCACGGAGCCGCCCGGGCTGTTGATGTAGAGGTTGATGTCCTTGTCCGGGTCGGCCGCGAGGAGGAGGAGCTGCGCCGTGATCTTGTTGGCGATGTCGTCGTCGACCGGCTGGCCCAGGAAGATGATGCGCTCGTTGAGCAGCCGGTTGTAGACCTGGTCGCCAAGGCCGCCGAAGGACGGCTCGCCCGGGCCGGAAAGCATCGGGTTCGTCACGTGTCCACCTGCTCTTCTGTGACGGCCGCCTGAGGCCGTCTGACTGTACGTTCCTGACTTGCCTGACTTGCTATGGACCCTAACGCGCAGGTAGGCGGGCGCCATCCCGGTTCCGGAACTGTTCGCTGTGAGCGCAGGCCCTACGGGGGCCCTGCCGGCGGCCCGGCGGGCTGCGGCGGTACCGGGCCGGGACGCCTTTGCGGGCCGCCCTGCGGCGGGGAGGAGCGGGGTTGCGGCGGAGCGGTTCGCGGCGCGGGCCGGGCGGCCCGTACGGGCGTCGCGCGACGCCCGTTCGGGGGCATCGCCGGACGCGAACACCGCGGGCCCCGCCGCTGCCGCGACGGGGCCCCCTGGCGCGCTCGCGTGCCTCAGGCGTCCGCCTTCTCGGGCTTCGCCTCGTCCTCGGTGGTCTCGGGCTGCTCGGTCGCCGCCGCCTCGTCCGACGCCTCGTCCGACGCCGCGTCCACCGTCTCGGCGGTCTCGTCCTCGTCCGAGAGGTCGACCGCCTCGCCGTTCGTGTCGGTGATCGTCGCGGCCTCGACCACGACCGCCAGCGCCTTGCCGCGGGCGACCTCGCCGACCAGGACCGGCACCTGGCCGCCCTCGACGACCGCCTGGGCGAACTGGTCCGGGCTCATGCCGGAGGACTGCGCGCGGCGCATCAGGTGCTCGGTCAGCTCTTCCTGGCCGACGTTCACCTGCTCCTTGCCGACCAGCTCGTCCAGGACGAACTGCGTGCGGATGCCGCGCTCGGCCTGCTCCTTCAGCTCGGTCTCGAACTCCTCGGCGGTCTTCTCCTGGAGCTTCAGGTAGCCCTCCAGGTTCATCCCCATCTGGGCGAGCTGGTGGTTCTCCAGGTTGTGCCGGCGGGTGGAGATCTCCTCCTCCAGCAGCTTCTCCGGCACCGGGATCTCCACCAGGCCGAGCAGCTCGTCCAGCACCTTCTCCTGGGCCTGCTGCGCCTGGTCGTAGCGCTTCATCTGCTCCAGCCGCTTGCGGCTGTCCGCCCGCATCTCCTCCAGCGTGTCGAACTCGCTGGCCATCTGGGCGAATTCGTCGTCCAGCTCCGGCAGCTCGCGCTCGGCGACCTGCGTGACGTCGACCTTGACCTGCGCCTCCTGGCCGGCCGCGGAGCCGCCCTTCAGCTCGGAGGCGAAGGTGGCGGAGCCGCCGGCCTCCAGGCCGGTGACGGCCTCGTCGATGCCGTCCAGCAGCTCGCCGGAGCCGATGGTGTACGACACGCCGCTGGCGACGCCGTCGTCCAGCACCTCGCCGTCGACGCTGGCCTCCAGGTCGAGGGTGACCACGTCGCCCTCCGCCGCGGCCCGCTCCACCGGCGTGGTGGAGGCGAAGCGCTCGCGGAGCTGCTCGACGGACTTGTCGATGTCCTCGTCGGGCACCTCGATGGCGTCGACCTCGACGCTGATGCCGGAGTAGTCCGGGATCTCGAACTCGGGGCGGATGTCGACCTCGGCGGTGAAGGTCAGCGTCTCGTTGTCCTTGAGCTCCGTGATGTCGACCTCGGGGCGGCCCAGCGGCTTGAGGTCGCCCTCGTTGACGGCGTCCTCGTAGAGCTTCGGCAGCGCGTCGTTGACGGCCTCCTCCAGGACGGCGCCGCGACCGAACCGCTGGTCGATGATGCGGGCCGGGATCTTGCCCTTGCGGAAGCCCGGCACGGTGACCTGCTGGTTGATCTTCTTGTACGCCGCGTCGAGGCTGGGCTTGAGCTCCTCGAAGGGCACCTCGACAGTGAGCCGAACCCGGGTCGGGTTCAGGGTCTCCACGGCGCTCTTCACGGTCGGTCTCCTTGGGATGGCGTCTGGGAAGTGCTGTACTTCTTCTGGACTTCTTGTGGCTGCGTCCGGCTTCCGGCTGAAGCGTGGAGCGGCCCGGTCCAGGCACGCAGGAACGCAGCTTGCATAGTACCGGTGCCGGGTCCGCTCCCCATAAGGGACCTTCGTGCCGAAGGTCCCCGCCGCGGTCGGGGTGGCCGGATTCGAACCGACGACCTTCCGCTCCCAAAGCGGACGCGCTACCAAGCTGCGCCACACCCCGCATGTGCGAGCAGTAGGGTACATGCCCGCGAAGCCGTGCCGCCGCCGATTACGGCCCTGGTGACGCCGTACGCGGCCGGGGTCGGGGCCCGCACGCGACGCGTGGCGCCGCGCGCGCAAGGACGCGTGACCGGGCGCCCGGAGGCAACCGAAGGCAAGCGGCGTGCGGGACGAGGGGCGCAGCGGCTACGATGCAGGGCGTGTCACCCGGTCCGGGTGGCGCCTGCGGGTGTAGCTCAATGGTAGAGCTCCAGCCTTCCAAGCTGGCTACGCGGGTTCGATTCCCGTCACCCGCTCAAGGAGACGGCCGGGGTACGGGCCGCGCCGCGTCCCGGCGGGACGCGCGCAGGCCGGGATCCCGGCCGTTGATGTGTGCGCGGCGGCCGGGTCGCCCCCGGGGGCGGTCAGGTGCCGATGTCGCTGATGCTCTGACTGATTTCGTCGAGAGCATCCTGAATGTCCGGTGCGGCGCTGGTGGACGCCAGAAAGAAGCCGAAGAGCACCGCGACGACCGCCGGGCCCACCTTGATCGAGCCGCCGCGGATCAGCACGACCAGGATGATCCCCATCAGCAGCACCAATGACAGTGAGATAGCCACGCCCTGATCACCCCTAGGTTCTCGTTCACCCACCCAGGGCACCCGCCGCCCGCACACCCCGGTGGATCCATCGTGCCACCAAGAGGTGCACGGGGGTGCGTGGGATGCCCAACTGGCTGATATCTCGCGCCCCTTACACCGATCTGCGCCCACGGCGCACGCGGTGCGCCGTACGCGGGACGCCGCACGGCCCCCGCGCCGGTGGTGCGCCCCATGCGGTCCATCCCCGGCGGCGGGCCGGGGGAAACCGCCGGTGATTCCGAATTCCGTGATCCGGTAGCACGGATATACGCAATGCGCGGCACCCGGACCGGTGTTCCCGAGGCGCGGTAATTCCCCATTCCCACCGTGTCCATGCATGCGGAAACTGGCCGAAAGAGGGTCCGCAGACACGCCGGGGTTTCGTACGTCTATGTCCGGTTCATTCAGGACAAACCTGGCATACAGTGATGCCCCCTGACCTCGCGGGCCTCGCCGCTGGTGAGGAAATTACCGACACCGACTTCGAATTTACGGGCCCGACACTCGGACGCTATGGTGCCGACGATGTTCCGATCCCCCCTCGATCCCAACCCGCCGGTGCGGTTCCGGGTTCCGCCGCCGGACTCGTACCTGGAGGCTTCGTGACCCACCTGCCGCAGACCGCGGCTCGCCCGGCCGGCGACTCCGGCAAGCCGAAGACCCGCGACCCCTTCTTCGACAACACGAAATACCTGGCCATCGTGCTGGTCGCGCTCGGCCACGCCTGGGAGCCGCTGCGCGACGACAGCCGCGCCGCGTCCGCGCTCTATCTGCTCGTCTACTCGTTCCACATGCCGGCGTTCATCCTCATCTCCGGCTTCATGTCACGCTCGTTCGACCTCGGCCGGCCCGGGCGCGTGCAGCGGCTCGTCACCGGCGTGCTCGTGCCGTACGTGATCTTCGAGACCGCGTACACGTTCTTCAAGCGCTGGGCGGGCGAGGATCCCGACTACCGCATCAGCATCCTCGACCCGTGGTACCTGACGTGGTTCCTCATCGCGCTGTTCGTCTGGCGGATGACGACGCCGCTGTGGCGGGCGGTGCGCTGGCCGGTGCCGCTGGCGCTGGTCATCGCCACCGCCGCGTCCATGAGCGACACCGTCGGCAACGACCTCGACCTCCAGCGCGTGCTCCAGTTCATGCCGTTCTTCGTGCTCGGCCTGACGCTCAGACCGGAGCACTTCCAACTGGTGCGCCGGCGCGAGGTGCGGCTGCTGTCCGTGCCCGTGGCGCTGACGGCCGCGGTCGTCGCGTACTGGGCCGTGCCGCGGATGAACGCCGGCTGGTTCTACCACCGCGACTCCGCTCAGGAGTTGGGTGCGCCCATCTGGGCCGGGCCGGCGATGACGTTCGCGATGTTCGGCTGCGCGCTGGTGCTCACGGCGTGCTTCCTGGCCTGGGTGCCGCGGCGCACCATGTGGTTCACGGTGCTGGGCGCCGGCACGCTGTACGGCTACCTGCTGCACGGGTTCCTCGCGAAGGGCTCGCGCTTCTGGGGCTGGTACGACAACGACTTCGCGCACACCCCGCTGGGCGCCGTCGCGGTGACGGCGATCGCGGTCGCCATCATCACGGTGCTCTGCACCCCGCCGGTGCGGCGGATGTTCCGGTGGGCCATGGAGCCGAAGATGGACTGGCTGTTCAGGTCGGACACCGGCGACGGCCGCGCCGGCTCGCCCCGGTCCCGGCCGGCGGCAGAGGAGCCCGCCCCCGAGCGGGAGCACGCGACCGCCGGCCGCTGAACGCTCGCAGCACCGCAGCACCGCAGCACCGCATACGGCCCGGGTTGTCCCTTCCCCGTGTTCCTCGTGGAGGGGGCGGCCCGGGCCGCTCGCGTTCCCGTACGACCCGCGCCCTGCTGCGGGTCCCGCGCCGTCAGCCCGCCGGCTCCGCCCGCCGCAGCGCGGCGCGGGCCGGCAGCACGGTGCCCAGCAGCGCCAGCCCCACCGCCCCCGCCGTGAACGCCGCGACCGTCAGCGGCGGCAGGTACGGCTCCCCGCCGGTGATCCCGCGGACCATGGGCACCAGGGTCGCCGCCGCGATCGCCGCGCCCAGCACCAGGCCCGCGACCCCGACGAGCAGCCCCTCCCAGCGGATCATGCCGAGCACCTGGCGCCGGGTGGAGCCGATCAGCCGCAGCATCCCCAGCTCGCGGCGGCGGTCCAGCACCGTCATCACCAACGTGTTGAGCGCCGCGATCGCGGCGAAGCCGCCGAGCACGCCGGCCATGGTGAAGTTCGCCCACCGGTTGAGGCTGCGGTCCACGTCCTGCTGCCGCGCGTAGCCGGCGGCGTCGGCCACGGCGGTGCCGGCGCCGCCGAGGGCGCCGAGGTCGGCGGCGCGCCCGCCGCTGACCAGCAGGTCCGTGTCGTACGCGGCGGTGACGTGCCCCGCCAGCGCCGCGCGGTCCAGCGTCACCTGGGCGAGCCCGAGGCCGCGCCCGTACGTGGCCACCACCTCGGCCTTCTGGAGGGTGCCGTCCGGCAGCCGCAGCTCGACGCGCTCGCCGACGCCGACGCCCGCGGAGCGGGCCAGGATCTCGTCGAGCGCCACCGTGCCGGTGTCGTGCAGCCGGTCGAGGGCGCCGTCGCGGACGTCGAGGTCCTGGACGCGGGCGAGCCCGTCGCCGGAGACGCCCTGCGCCGTCGCGTCCTGGAGCCACCGGTCGCCCCCGCCGCCGAGCGGCACCAGCACCTCCGAGCGCAGCACCCCCACCGCCGCGTCCACCCCGGGCTGCCGCGCCGCGCGCCCGGCGGCGTCGGCGGGCAGCCCGCCGGGGTGGGTGACGACGTGGTCGGCGGTGACGCCGTCGCGCTGCTGGGTGGCGGTGGCGTGGTCCTCGCTGGTGTGCATGAAGACCAGCACCGAGGCGAACGCGGTCGCCAGCACGATCGGCGTGATCGCGGAGGCCAGCCGGCGGGCGTTCGTACGGGAGTTGGCGGCGGCCAGCTCCGCGCTGGCGTCGCCGGCACGCAGCGGCAGGCCGAACAGCGCGGCGGCCAGCCGCGCGATCAGCGGCCCCAGCAGCGCGACGGCCAGCATGAACAGCATCACCACGCCGAGCGCAGCCTGCGCCGCGTCGTCCCCGGCGGAGCGGGCGGCGACGCCGCTGAGCGCGATGCCGCCGCCCGCGGCGGCGAGCCCGAGGAGGGTGCGTACGATCCCGGGGCGCAGCCGCTCCACGGACGCCTCGGTGAGCGCCTGGCCCGGCTTGATCTTGGCGGGCCTGCGGGAGGCGGTCCAGCCGGCGACCAGCGCGCTGAGCAGCGCCGCGCCCACGGCGACCGCGAGCGGGATGAAGGAGATGTGCAGGTCGACGGCGGCGGGTACCGCGTCGCGGTCCTTGAGCTGGCCGAACCACCAGGAGGCCAGCCCGATGCCGGGCAGCAGGCCGGCGAGCCCGGCGGCCGGCGCGACGAGCAGCGCCTCGGCCGCCACCGTGCGGCGGATCTGCCGCGGGGTCGCGCCGACCGCCCGCAGCAGCGCGAACTCGCGTTTGCGCTGCGCGACGGAGAGGGCGACGGTACCCGCCGCGGTGAACACGGCGACGGTGGCGGCGATGCCGCCGAACGAACCGCCGAGCCCGGTCAGCAACTCCTCGGCCTCCGCGACTCCGGCGCCCTCCGCGCCGCCGCGCCCGTCCCCGGTGTGCACCTCGGCCCGCTCCCCCACGGCGCCGCGCACGGCGTCGGCGAGCTGCCCGGTGCCGACGCCCTCGGCGGGCAGCACGGCGACCGCGTCGAACCGGCCCGCGTGCCCGGCGGCGCGGGCGGCGGCGTCGTCGGCGAGGTAGGCCGCGCCCCCGGCGCCTTCCGGGGACTTCGGCGCCGGGGACTTCGGCGGCGGTGCCGCGAGGCCGGCGACGCGGTACTCCTGCTGTCCGGCGGGGAGTACGAGCGCGACCCGGTCGCCCACGTCGGCGCCCGCGGCACGGGCCGTCGCGCGGTCGAGGACCACCTCACCCGCCCCCGGCGCCGACCCGGCGGTGAGCGCGGTGCCGGTGAAGGCGTGGGAGCCCCAGCCCTGCGCGGTGAGCGCGGCCCCGTCGGCCCCGTCGGCCCCGTCGCCCGCGGGCGCCAGCCGGGTCGGGAAGGTGACGTCCGGGACCGCCGACGCGACGCCCCGTGCCGCCGCGACGCGCTCCACCAGCCCCTTCTTCACCCACTCCCGGTCCGGCACCTGCTCCGAGGCGTCGTACTCGCCGTCGCCGCTGCCCACCGTCAGATGCGCCCGCTGGTCCGCGGCGACCACCACCGGCGCGCCCGCGTACCGCTCGGGCGGCACCGTGGCCCGTACGCCCGTCTCCAGCAGGATCCCGCAGGCCGACACGATCAGCGCCGCCATCATCAGCGCCACGAACGTCCCGGCGAAGCCGGACGGCCTAAACCGGATCGCGGCCCGGGCCAGCCCGTTCGTACGCGCCCGCATCCCCGCCCGCGGCACCCCGCCGCTCACGCCGCCGTCTCCGCCGGACGCCGCCCGCCGCGCGGGTCGAGCGTCGCCATCCGGGCCGCGACCTGCTCCGCCGTCGGCCGCTGGAGGCTGCCCGCGAGGGCGCCGTCCGCGAGGAACAGCGCCACGTCCGCGTACGACGCGGCGACCGGGTCGTGGGTGACCATGACCACCGTCGCGCCGAGGACGTCGACCGCGTGCCGCAGCAGCGACAGGATCTCCGCCGCCGTGCGCGTGTCCAGCGCCCCCGTCGGCTCGTCCGCGAAGATCACGTCCGGCCTGGTGACCAGCGCCCGCGCGATCGCCACGCGCTGCTGCTGGCCGCCGGACAGCTCCGCGGGCCGCCGCCTGCCGTGCGCGGTGAGCCCGACCTGCGTCAGCACCTCCGCCGCCCGGCGGTGGTCGGCGCGCAGCCCGGCGAGGCGCATCGGCAGCAGTACGTTCTGCTCGACGGTCAGCGACGGCAGCAGGTTGAACGCCTGGAAGACGAACCCGAGGCGGCTGCGGCGCAGTTCGGTGAGCTTGTTCTCGCCGAGCCCGGTCAGCTCCGTACCGCCGAGGAGCACCGAGCCCGCGGTGGGCCGGTCGAGTCCCGCGGCGCACTGGAGGAGCGTGGACTTGCCGGAGCCGGAGGGGCCCATGACGGCGGTGTAGGTGCCCCGGGGGAGGGCGAGGTCGATGCCGCGCAGCGCGTGGACGGCGCCGGCGCCGCGGCCGTAGCGCCGCTGTACGCCGCGTAGTTCGACGGCGTGGCCGGGGGCGGCGGGCGCCCCTTCGTCCTGCCGGTCTCCCCTGCTCCGCAGCCGCATGTCGTCCGCCCCTTCGTCTGTGCACGTGGTCGTGGTCGTCGTGCTCTCGACGCTACGGAGCCGGGCCGGGCCCGGGCCATGGCGGCTACCGGCGGACGCGGGGTGGGGTTAACCCCAGGTGGCGGCGGGTGGCGGGCCGCGGACGGGCAGGGGGCGGACGGCCGAAGACCTGCGAAAGAGCGTCCGATCGATTAATTGCCAGGGCAACAATGAGGTAAAGTAAGTAAAGGGCTCAGGTCCCGGAACGGCCGTCCCCACGACCCCGGGAGGAACCCATCGGACACGCAGACACCCTGATTGCCATGGGCGGCGCCTTCATGGCAGCCGCCATTCTGGCCCGTATCGGAAGTCGCATCGGGCTGCCCACCATCCCGCTCTTCATCCTGGCCGGCATCCTGCTCGGCCCGAACACCCCCGGCATCGTGCTGGTCAAGGACCCGCACGACCTGGAGATGCTCACCGCTCTGGGCCTCGTCCTGCTGCTGTTCTACCTCGGTCTCGAATTCCACATGGACGACCTGAAGTCGGGCGGTCGCCGCATGGCCCTGGCGGGCGGCATCTATCTGCTGCTCAACGTGGGCGCCGGACTCGGCTTCGGCTTCGCGCTCGGCTGGGGCACCTCCGAGGCGCTGGTGCTCGCCGGTGTGCTCGGCATCTCGTCGTCCGCGATCGTCACCAAGATCCTCGTCGACCTCGGCCGCATCGGGAACGGCGAGACCAAACCCATCCTCGGCATCATCGTGGTCGAGGACATCTTCCTCGCCATCTACCTGGCCGTGCTCCAGCCCGTGCTCTCCGGTGCCGAAGGCCCCGGCGAGGCCGCGCTCCAGGCCGGCAAGGCGATGGCGTTCCTGCTGGTCCTGGCGACCCTCGCGCGCTTCGGCACCAAGGTCATCAGCCGGCTCTTCGACACCCGCGACAACGAACTGCTCGTCATCTCCTTCCTCGGCGCCGCGGTGCTGGTCGCGGGGATCTCGGAGTGGTTCGGGGTGGCGGACGCCATCGGCGCGTTCATGGTCGGCCTGATGCTCGGCAGTACGACGTCCGCGGACCGGATCCGTACGCTCGTGCACCCGCTGCGGGACGCCTTCGGCGCCATCTTCTTCTTCGGCTTCGGGCTCTCGATCGACCCGGGCGACCTGCCCTCGGTCGCGGCCCCTGTGGCCCTCGCGGTGCTGCTGACGATCGTGATGAACGTGACCGCCGGCCTCGCCGCCGCGAAGCTGTACGGGTTCGGGGCGCTGCCCGCGTCGAACATCGCGCTGACGCTGCTGGCCCGCGGCGAGTTCGCGCTGATCCTGGCCACGATGGCGGCCACGGCCGGTCTCGACCGGCGGCTGTCGCCCTTCATCGCCGGGTACGTGCTGCTGCTCGCCGTGCTCGGGCCGCTGGCGGCCGGCCGGTCGCACTGGATGGCCCGCTTCCTGCCCGGGGGCAAACCGCCCAAGGGCGGCACTCCGCTGGAACCGGCGCCGGAGACGGCCGCGGCCAGCTGACCGCGGGGACCGGGGCGTACGCGCGCGACGGCGACGCGCGAGCGCCCCGGTCCACGCATGCCCGCTGCCGCTGCGCGCGGATGTCCGTGCGCGCCCGCGGAACCCCCCGGATCGTCCGTGGAAGGCGCCCCCGGAACCCCCGGCCCCCCGGATCCCCCGTACCCCCGCATCCCGTCCCCGGCTCCCGGGGCCCTCACCCGGCCCCGTACGCCCTCACTCGCGGCAGATCAGCAGCAGCGCCCGGTCGTCCTTGACGTCCTTGGCCACCTTCTCGATCAGATGCCAGGCCGCGCCCCGGAACGTACTCGACGCGTAGTGGTCCGCCTCGCCTATCAGCCGGTCCATGCCCTCGGTCAGATCCCGGTCCGGCGCCTCGACCAGCCCGTCCGTGAAGAGCATCAGCACGTCCCCGCGGCGCAGCGTGCCCTTCAGCGGGTCGAACTGCGCCTCCTCCACCACGCCGAGCAGCGGCCCGTCCGCGCCCTTCTCCTCCCAGCGCCCCGAGCCGGCGCTGAGCTGCACGCCGGGCACGTGCCCCGCCGAGAACAGCTCGTAGTCCCCGGACTCCAGGTCCAGCACCAGGTGCACGGACGTGGCGAAGCCCTCCTGCCACTCCTGGCGCAGCAGGTAGCCGTTGGCGGCGGGCAGGAAGTCGTGCGGCGGCAGCGAGCCGAGCAGCCCGCCGAAGGCGCCGGAGAGCAGCAGCGCCCGCGACCCGGCCGCCATGCCCTTGCCGGAGACGTCGGTGAGCACGGCCTCCAGGATGTGGCCGCCGTGGGTACGGGAGGCGACGACGAAGTCGCCGGAGAAGGACTGGCCGCCGGCCGGGCGCAGCGACATCTCGGCGTGCCAGCCGCGCGGCAGCCGCGGCAGCTTGCTCTGCACCCGGATCCGCTCGCGCAGGTCGAAGAGCATCGTGCCGCCGCGCCGCCAGGGCACGCCCACGCGGCTGCGGAACTGCGCGACGGTCAGCCCCGTCAGGCCCACCGAGGCGATCACCAGCACGGTGCCCGGCGTCACCCGGGCCGGGCCCTCGGCGTACGGGCCGAGGAGCATCGCCTCGACGATGAGCGCGGTGGCGGAGGCGGCGTACAGCGCGAGGAGGCTGGCGGGCCGCAGCACCAGGCCGCCGATGAAGATCGGCAGCACCAGCGCGGCCGGCGAGACCCAGGCGGGCGAGACGACGGTGCCGGCGGCGAGCGCCGGGATGGTCAGCAGGAGGACGACGAGGGCGATCCAGTCGGAGCCCTCACCGCGGAAGTAGTCGACACCGGCCCTGCGCACGCCGACCCGGGCCCGGTGCAGCGTCTTGTGCCACCGGGCCGCTTGCGAGGTGGAACCCGCACCTCCGGCCATGCCCCGGGACCCTATCCACCCGCCGCGCCGGGCGTCGATTCACGGCGTGCCGCCCGCCCTCTTCGCGCGGCACTGCCGGAATCGTATGCGAATTCACGGCGTTTGGAACGAAGGTGGGCCTGCGCAGACGCAGTTGGGACGAGGGTCACGTGGGCTGGCATGTGGGGCACCAGAAAAGGTTGCGGGCGGCGAGCGTGGCGGTGCGTACCTCGGTGCCGCAGAGGTGGCAGAGCTGCCCGGCTCGGCGGTAGATGTAGACCTCGCTGCCGTGCCTGTCGACGCGCGGCGGGCGGCCCATCGCCTCGGGCATGTGCTCGGGCCGTACGGTGTCGATGCGCCCGGTGCGTACACCCTCGCGCATCAGCACCGCGAGGTCCGCCCAGACCGCCTCCCAGGTGGCGCGGTCGAGGTCCCGGCCCGGGCGGTACGGGTCGATGCCGTGCCGGAAGAGGACCTCGGTGCGGTAGATGTTGCCGACGCCGGAGATCACCCGCTGGTCCATGAGCAGCGTGGCGACGGGCGCGCGGCTGTTTGAGATCCGCGCCCAGGACGCCTCGCCGTCGTCGCCGGCGCGCAGCGGGTCGTCGCCGAGCCGGGCGTGCACGGCGTCCTTCTCCTCCTCGGTGATCAGCTCGCACGCCGAGGGTCCGCGCAGGTCGGCGTAGCCGGCGCCGGTGGCCAGCCGCAGCCGGACGGCGCCCACGGGCGCGGGCGCCGGGCCGTCGCCGAAGGCGACCTTGCCGTAGATGCCGAGGTGGACGTGGAGGTGGCCGACCGGGCCGAAGCCGAGGAAGAGGTGCTTGCCGTGGGCGTCGGTGCCGGTCAGCCGGCAGCCGTCGACGAGGGCGGCCCCGTCGGCGAACTTGCCCTGCGGGCTCGCCGCGCGGACCGCCCGGCCGCCGAAGCGGACGCCGTACTCGACGGACAGGCGGTGGATCGTGTGGCCCTCAGGCATACGCCCTCTCTCGCTCCCGTGCGTCCCGTGCCGTCCGCCGTGCCCGTCGTGCCCGTCGTACTGCCGCTACGGCTGCGGATGGTGCGCCGGCACGTCGGGGAGCTTGCCGCTCTGCTCGTACGCGCCGAGCATGTCGATGCGCCGCTGGTGGCGCTCCTCCCCGGCGTAGGGGGTGGCGAGGAACACCTCGACGAAGCTGGTGGCCTCGTCGCGCGTGTGCATCCGCGCGCCCACGGAGACGACGTTGGCGTCGTTGTGCTCGCGCGCCAGCCGCGCCGTCTCCTCGCTCCACGCCAGCGCGGAGCGCACGCCGGCCACCTTGTTGGCGGCGATCTGCTCGCCGTTGCCGGAACCGCCGATGACGACGCCGAGGCTGCCGGGGTCGGCGACGGTGCGCTCGGCGGCGCGCAGGCAGAACGGCGGGTAGTCGTCGGCGGCGTCGTAGATCAGCGGACCGCAGTCGACGGGCTCGTGCCCGTGCTGCGTCAGCCAGTCGACGAGGTGGTTCTTGAGTTCGTAGCCGGCATGGTCGCTGCCGAGATACACGCGCATGGCCCGGATTCTACGGGCCCCGCCAGGCCCGCGTACGCGAGCCTGGCTCCCCGTCCACCGGAAGGGTCCAGCACTCGCCCTCCGGGGAGTCGAGCCATACGCACTGGCGGTCCGGTTCGACGGTGACGCCGTAACGCTCCCGGCCGGGACGGTCAGGCCCCGCGTCCGGGGGGTTCCGTGGCCTGATCACCACGGCCGCCGATGGCACGCTCGTTCAGTGCCCGACCGACGATTGCCTCCCCTACGGTCATCCGGCCGCCCCCTGGTTCCTCGCGTCCCGGCTCCTCGTCGAACTCGGCCGCTGCCGGGTGGCACAGGACGAGATCGGCCTACCGGCTACGGAGAAGCGGACGACCCGGTGACCTCGTCCGCCCCGGCGCTGGAGCTGCCCCCCCGGCCGCGAAGCCGCCGGGGGGCGGGGGGTGGGGGTCAGCCCCGGTGGGCGCGGCCGGCGAGGTGCCAGGCGGCCGGTAGGGCGCCCATCGCCAGGGCGGCCTTCAGGGCGTCGCCGAGGAGGTACGGGGTGAGGCCGAGGGAGACCGCCTCGGTGAGGGAGACGTTCAGCGAGAGGGCCAGGTACGGCACGCCCACGCCGTAGATGACGACGCTGCCGACGACCATCGTGCCCGCCGTGCGCCACACGTCGCGGTCACCGCCGCGGCGGGCCAGCGCGCCGACGGCCACGGCGGCCAGCAGCATCCCGAGGACGTAGCCGAAGGACGGCATCCCCCACCCCGAGGAGCCCTCCGCGAACCACGGCATCCCGGCGACGCCCGCGACCGCGTACAGCGCGAGCGAGAGGAACGCCCGCCCGGTGCCCAGCGAGGCGCCGACGAGCAGCGCGGCGAACGTCTGCCCGGTGACCGGCACCGGCGAGCCCGGCACGGGCACGGAGAGCTGCGCGGCGGCGCCGGTGAGGGCCGCGCCGCCGGCCACGAGGGCGATGTCGCGCAGCCGGGCGCGGGCCGCGGTGGACGCGGGCAGCACGTCGGCGAGTACGGCGCCGGGGCGGGCCGGGCGCGGGGAGGAGACGGCGGCAGTGCTCATCGGGTTCTCCGGTCTCGGTTCGCGGGTCCGTCGCGGGGTACGAGGACGCTGCGTACGCTAGCCGACCGCCGGAGGCCGATCACCGTGGAAAGGTGCCAACCCGTTCCGCACAAAGCTGTCACTCCCCCGGATCCCCGCGGCTACCGGCCCGGAGGCAGGGGAGTCCGCATCCGGGCAGGTCACGTGAGATTGACCACACCGGGTTGAGGTTTCGCCCCGGCCCGAACTCCCGGCCGCGGGCCCGAGTCCCGCTGTAGAACCCCTCCAACGCCGCCTCGCACCGGCGAACCGCGTCCGGCGCGATGCCGCACACTGAATCGTTGCCACGCACTACCCCCCACAGGACACACCATGAGCGCAACCCCCCATGCCGACAGCACCCCCGGCCCGCCCGGCACTGCCGGCGCCACCGGCGCCGCCGCGGCGCACCCCGTCCCCGTACCGTCCGCCCTCGGCACCGGCCTCAAGCAGCGCCACCTGACGATGATCGCCCTCGGCGGCGTGATCGGCGCCGGGCTCTTCGTCGGCTCCGGCGCCGGCATCGCCGCCGCGGGCCCCGGCATCGTCCTCGCCTACGCCGTCTCCGGGCTGCTCGTGATGCTCGTGATGCGGATGCTCGGCGAGATGTCCGCCGCCAACCCCGCCTCCGGCTCCTTCTCCGTCCACGCCGAGCGCGCCCTCGGCCCGTGGGCGGGGCTCACCTCCGGCTGGATGTTCTGGACGCTGCTGGGCGTCGCCATCGCCGTCGAGGCCATCGGCGCCTCGCAGATCGTGACGGGCTGGCTGCCGGGCACCGAGTCCTGGATGTGGGTCCTGCTCTTCATGGCCGTCTTCTGCGTCACGAACCTGGCGGCGGTCGGCAACTTCGGCGAGGCCGAGTTCTGGTTCGCCGGTCTGAAGGTCGTGGCGATCGCCGCCTTCCTCGCCCTCGGCCTGCTCGCCGTGCTCGGCCTGCTGCCGGGCACCGACTCGCCCGGCACCGGGAACCTCACCGGGGCCGGCGACGGCTTCCTGCCGAACGGCTCGGAGGGGCTGCTCGTCGGCCTGCTCGCCTCGGTCTTCGCGTACGGCGGGCTGGAGAACGTGACCATCGCCGCCGCCGAGTCCACGGACCCGCGGCGCGGCGTCGCGCGCGCGGTGCGTACCGCGATGTACCGGATCGCGATCTTCTACGTCGGCTCCATGCTGGTCGTCGTCACGCTGATCCCGTGGGACGACCCGAAGGTGAAGTCCGGCCCGTACGCCGCCGCGCTCGACCACCTCGGCATCCCGGCAGCCGGCGAGGTGATGAACGTCGTCGTGCTGGTCGCGCTGCTGTCCGCGATGAACGCCAACATCTACGGCGCCTCGCGCATGGCGTACTCGCTGGTCGCCCGCGGCCAGGGCCCGCGCTTCCTGGGCAAGCTCACGCACCGGGTGCCGCGCCGCGCGGTCGTCGCCACCTGCTCCTTCGGCTTCGTCGCCGTGCTGCTCAGCTACCGCTGGCCCGACACCCTCTTCCAGTGGCTGCTGAACATGGTCGGCGCCGCGATCCTCGTGGTCTGGGGGTTCACCGCCGTCGCCCAGTTGCGCACCCGCCGGCGGCTGGAGCGCGAGTCGCCGGAGCTGCTGACGGTACGGATGTGGGCGTACCCGTATCTGACCTGGGCGGCGCTGGCCGGCATGGGCGGGATCCTGGTGCTGATGCTGCGCGAGCCTGACTCGCGTACGCAGTTGCTGACCACGGCCGCTCTGGCGGTGGCGCTGTCCCTCGTGGGCCTGGTACGTCAGCACCGCCACCGGGCTACCCCCATGACATGATTTCGCCTGTCGACCTGCGAGACGAAGGAGTCCCCCGTGCCCGGTGAGAACCTGACCCGCGAGGAGGCCCGGGAGCGCGCGCGGCTGCTGGAGGTCGAGGCGTACGAGGTCGAGCTGGACCTGCGCAGCGCGCCGGCCCCGGCGCCGGAGCCCTTCCGGTCGGTGACCACCGTGCGGTTCCGCTGCGCCCAGCCGGGCGCGGCGACCTTCCTCGACCTCATCGCGCCGGACGTCACCGCGGTGACCCTCAACGGCCGGGACCTCGACCCCGGGTCGGTCTTCGACGGCTCCCGGATCGAGCTTGCGGACCTGGCGGCGGAGAACGAGGTCGTGGTCGACGCATGGTGCGCGTTCAGCCGCACCGGCGAGGGCATGCACCGCTTCGTCGACCCGGAGGACGGCGAGGTCTACCTCTACACGCAGTACGAGCCGGCCGACGCCCGCCGCGTCTTCGCCACGTTCGAACAGCCGGACCTCAAGGCCCCGTTCACCTTCACCGTCACGGCGCCCGAGTCCTGGACCGTGCTCTCCGGCGCCGCCCTGGCCGGCCGGCCGGAGCGGCACCAGGACGGCTCCGCCACCTGGCGGTTCGAGCCGACGAAGCCGATCTCCACGTACATCACGGCCGTCGTCGCCGGCCCGTACACCCGGGTCGAGGACCGCTACACGCGCACGTTCGAGGACGGCCGGGAGCTGGTGGTGCCGCTCGGCGCGCTGTGCCGCAGGTCGCTCGCCCGGCACTTCGACGCGGACGACATCTTCACCGTCACCAAGCAGGGCCTGGACTTCTTCCACGACCACTTCGACTATCCGTACCCCTGGGGCAAGTACGACCAGGCGTTCGTGCCGGAGTACAACATCGGCGCGATGGAGAACCCGGGGCTCGTCACGTTCCGCGAGGAGTTCGTCTTCCGCGGCAAGGTCACCGACGCGGCGTACGAGCGCCGGGCGAACGTCGTGCTGCACGAGATGGCGCACATGTGGTTCGGCGACCTGGTGACCATGGAGTGGTGGGACGACCTGTGGCTCAAGGAGTCGTTCGCCGACTACATGGGCGCGCTGGCGCTCGCGGAGGCCACCCGGTTCACGGGGAGCTGGATCACCTTCGCCAACCGCCGCAAGGCGTGGGCGTACCGGGCCGACCAACTGCCCACGACGCACCCGATCACGGCCGACATCCAGGACCTGGAGGCCGCCAAGCTCAACTTCGACGGCATCACGTACGCCAAGGGCGCGGCGGTGCTCAAGCAGCTCGTGGCGTACGTCGGCCGGGACGCCTTCATGGAGGGCGCCCGCCGCTACTTCAAGCGGCACGCCTTCCGCAACACCCGGCTCGCCGACCTGCTGGCGGCGCTGGAGGAGACGTCGGGGCGGGACATGTCGGCGTGGTCCCGGTCGTGGCTCCAGACCGCCGGCGTCGACACCCTCACGCCGCAGGCGACGTACGACGCGAACGACCGGATCACCGAGCTGGCGATCCTGCGCGAGGGCCCCGGGAGCGGTCCGGGCGCCGCGGCCGGGGCGCCGCCGCGGCCGCACCGGGTGGCCGTCGGGCTGTACGCGCAGGAGGGCGCCTCCGGCGAACTGGTGCGCTACGCGCGCGCCGAGGCCGACGTCACCGACGGGCACGCCGTCGTCGCCGAGCTGGCCGGGCAGCCGCGCCCGGAGCTGATCCTCGTCAACGACGAGGACCTGACGTTCTGCAAGGCCCGCTTCGACGAGCGCTCCCTCGGCACCGTCCGCGACCGCCTCGGCGACCTCACCGACCCCCTCGCCCGCGCCATCGCCTGGGCCGCCGCCTGGGACCTCACCCGCGACGGCCTGATGCCCGCCCGCGACTACCTCGGGCTCGTGCAGCGCTTCGCCGGCCGCGAGACCGACATCGGCGTGCTCCAGGGGCTCCACCAGCAGGCGCACTACACCGTCGACCACTACACCGCCCCCGGCCACCGCGACGACGCCGAACGGCTCCTCGCCGAGGGCGCGCTGCGCGAGCTGCGGCTCGCGCCGCCCGGCAGCGACCACCAGTTGGCGTGGGCCCGCTTCTTCGCCTCCGTCGCCGGTACGGAACAGGACCTGCAACTGCTGCGCGGCCTCCTCGACGGGCAGGCGAAGATCGACGGGCTGGACGTCGACCAGGAGCTGCGCTGGGACGTGCTGCTCCCGCTCGCCGCCCACGGCGTCGCCGACGAGGCCGCCATCGACGCCGAACTGGCCCGCGACGACACCGCGTCCGGCAAGCGCCACCAGGTCCGCTGCCTGGCCGCCCGGCCGGACGCGCACGTCAAGGAGCGGGCGTGGAGGGCGGTCGTCGACTCCGACGAGCTGTCCAACGCGATCGTCGAGGCGACGATCTCCGGCTTCACCCGGCCGGGACAGCGCGAGCTGCTCGCGCCGTACGCGCCGCGGTACTTCGAGGCCATCGAGCGGATCTGGCGGGAGCGCACGATCGAGAGCGCCATGGCGGTCGTACGGGGCCTCTTCCCGGCGCTCCAGGCGCACCGGGGGACGCTGGACGCGACGGACGCCTGGCTGCGCGACACCGACGGCACGGCGCCGCCGGCGCTGCGGCGGCTGGTGTGGGAGGCGCGCGACGACCTGGCGCGTGCGCTGCGCGCGCAGGCGCGCGACGGACAGGGCTGACCCGCGCGGGGCGTGCCCCGTACGGAGTAATGGCTTCCCTGATCGGCAGTCGAACGTGTGCACTTTAGCCCTGACTTGTCCGTATTCTTCGACGGCCCTGTAACAGCGGTTAGGGGAGGGCGGGCGGCCGGGAATCCAGCGGCCATGAACGCGAACTCGCCCTTCCCCGCGCCGCTCAGCCCGCGCCCGCTCAGCCACGCCACCTGCGCCCGCCGCCGGGTGATGACCACCGGACAACTGCGCGAGCACGGCGTCGCCGCCGCCGACGCCGCGCAGCGCTGCCGCCCCGGCGGCCAGTGGCAGCAGCTCCTGCCCGGCGTCTACCTCCTGCACGCCGGGCCACCGACGCCGGAGGAGCGCCTGCACGCGGCCCTGCTGTACGCCGGGCAGGCGCCCGGCCGCGCGCCCGGCCGCGCCACCGTCCCCGGCCAGACCCGCGGCACGTCCGCCTCCGCCCCGGCGCAGGACGCCGACCCGGCCCCGTACGGCGACGCGATGATCACCGGTCTCGCGGCGCTCGCGCTGCACGGCTTCGCGGCGGCCCCGCCGCTGCTCGCGCTCGACCGAATCGACGTCCTGCTCCCCCGCACCCGCCGGCTGCGCTCCACCGGCCTCGCCCGCCTGGTCCGCACCCACACCCTCCCGCGCCCCGACCGCGTCACGGGCCTGCCCGTGGCCCCGGTCCCCCGCGCCCTGGCCGACACGGTCGGGGTCCTCACCGACGCCGCCGACGTGCACCGGCTGCTGACGGAGGCGGTCCGCGGCGGCCACTGCGAGGCGGCGGCGGTGGTGCGGGAGCTGAGCCGGGCCCGGCTGCTGGGCCGCCCGCACGTGAGCGACGCGGTCGACATCCTGATCGCCGAGGGCCGCGCGATGGCCGAGGGCCGCCTCTACGCCATGGTCGACACCCACGCCCTGCCCGACCCGCTGTGGAACGTCGACCTCCGCCTCCCCGGCGGTCCACACCTCGGCGGCGTCGACGCCTACTGGCCGGACCACGCGGTCGCCCTGGAGATCGACGCCCGCGCCCCCCGCCATGGCTCCTACGACGAGGAGGCCCTGTGGTCCCGGTACGCGAAGAAGCGGGAGACCCTGGAGCGGCTGGGCATCACCGTCGTCCACGTCACCCCGCGCAAGCTGCGCGAGTCACCGGAACAGCAGGCGGAGGTGGTACGCGCCGCGATGCTGGCCTCGGCGGAACGGGAGCAGACCACGCACGTGGTGGTCCTGCCGAGGTGACGGGCCGGCCCCGGGCCGGCCGCCCCGCCCGGTCCTGCGCACTCCGGCCGGGCGCGCGGCGGTGACACCCTCCCGCCGGCCCCCGGCCGGCGGGGGTCAACGGGTGCGCAGCAGCTCGGTGTTGCGGTCGGTCTCCAGACCCGCCAGGGCGCGGCGGCGCGGCGAGTGGGGGGCGTTGAGCGCGAGTTCGCGGTAGAGGGACGCGAGTCCGGCCTGGCCGAGGTCGCCGCCGTCCACGCGGTACGGGGCCGCCGACTCGATCAGCGTCGTGAACAGCGACAGCGTCCCGTCGCCGTTGTCCGCCAGCTCCACCACCCGGGCCAGTTGCGGGAAGTCCACGTGCGAGGCGGTGGTGATCTCCCACAGCCCGCCGGCGGCGTCGCCGTGCGGGGTGATCTCGTTGCGGTGGCTGTGCCCGTTCACCCACGCGACCACGTTGCGGTGGGCCAGCAGCAGTTCCAGCAGCTCCGCCCCCGTGTGCCGCTTGTCGTCCGGGCGGGAGGGGTCCGGCGTCGTGTTGTTCATCGACTTGCTGGTGTGGTGGCTGAAGACGACGACGTACGCGTCCCGGTGCTCGGCGAGCTTCCGCTCCAGCCAGCGCAACTGCGCCGTGCCCAGCGAGCCGCGGTAGTCGCCGCCCTCGTCTGTGGTGTCCAGGCTGATGCCGACGACGCCGGGGCCCGTCTCGCCGAGCGCGAAGTCGTAGTACAGCTCGCCGGAGGCGCGGTTGGCCTCGGTGTAGCCGTGGCCCACCGGGCCCGCCCCGGCGAAGCGCTGCTCCAGGTGTGCGGCCACGTACTCCTGCGACGTGAACGGCACACGCCGGGCGTCCGGCGTGACCGTGCGCATCAGGTGCCGCTGCGTGCGCAGCATCTCGGCGAACGCCTCGCCCCGCGGATCGGTGCCCGCGCGCAGGGAGTCGAACAGCGGCCCGGCGACGGACTCCGGCAGCGTCATCAGCTTGCGGTCACCGGCGGCGTACTCCGCGAAGTACGGCTGCCGGGCGGCGTAGCAGCCGCCGGGCAGCAGGTCGTGGTTGCCGACCGTGGAGTACCACGGCAGGTGCAGCCCCGGGCTCGTCACCTCGCGGGTCGCCGCCTGGAGGAAGCCGTCGACGCGCGGGAAGCCCAGCGCCTTGTCGGCGTCGCGCAGCGGGTCCTCCGGGTGCCAGTAGCGGTCGACGCCGCTGTTCTGGACGCCCTCGTACGACACGGGGTCGCCGCTGTTGGGCACGATCCGCCCGCCGCTCATCGCGGTGAGGTACCACTCCAGTTCCAGCGCGTTGTTGTTGTCGGTGTTGTCGCCGGTGGTGACGGCGCAGCCGAGGGCGAGCCCGGTGGCGGGCCCGGCGGACAGCGAGTTGACGCGCTCGATGAGCGCGACCGCGCCCGGCACGCTCAGCGCCTCCTGCGGGCGCCAGCCGTCGCCCACGCGCTCGCGGAAGTACTCCGAGCGCAGCGGCGTCTGCACGTCCACGATGTGCAGGTCGGTGAGCTGGACGAAGGCGGTGAGCGCGGTGCGCGTGTCCTCGCGGCGCGCGCCGGCGGCGCCCAGTTCGGCGCGTACGACCCGGGGCCAGCCCGCGCCCTCGGTCAGGTGCCGGTAGCCGCCGTGGCCGACGGCCGCCGCCGTCGTACGGATCGTGGTGCCCGACGACGAGGGCGCCGGCGGCGCGCCGGGCGCGAGCCCGCGTGCGCCGGCCCGCGAGGCCAGCGCGGGCGGCCCGGCGGAGCGCGCGGTCGCCTGCGGCTGCCCCGGACCGAGGGCCAGACCGAGGCCGGCGGCCGTGCCCGCGGCCCCGGCGGCGCCCAGGAGGACGGCGCGCCGGCGGGGGCCCGGGGGCCTGGTGGACGTGGTTTCGCGGTGCATCGGCGCTCCTGAGGGGGACGAGCGGGAGGCTTCGACGCGGGTGGGTGCACCCGTACACTCGGAGCCTTGGCACGCCGGGTGACCTGCTACTTAACGCAACCGGAACGACGGCGGCCGGGAAGCCCACAAATACCTTCACCGGCCGATAACACCGCGCAATGGACACGCGATCCTCGCCCGTTCGAGTGGCCGCGGTCACCGTGGGTTCATCGCGGCGGGAACGCGCCGCACACCCCCTCCTGGCGGCTATGCGCCAACGCCGCAATCCGCCACACGCAACTCCCCCCGCACACGAGTGACTTGCTGATAGATATGCGGACAGTCGGCACCGGATGCCGGTTTCCACACAGGTGGGGGTTGAACAAGAGATGACGATCTCTCCCAGACGCACACCCGGACGCATACCGGGGGGCGGACGGCCGCGCGCCGCCGCCCGAATAGCCCTCGCGGCCGGACTGGCCGCCGCGCTCACCGCGACCGGCTCGGCGGCCACGCAGGCCGCGGAGGGCGCCCCGGAGCCCGACCGGCCCAAGGCCGCGGCGGACAAACTCGGCGCGAAGGACGCGGAGCTGCTCGCCGAGGCGAAGGCGGGGGGCGACAAGAACGTCACGCTGCTGGTGGCCGTGAAGCCCGGGGAGACGGCCGAGGTCGCCGACACCTTCCGCGGCGTACGCGGCGCCTCCGTGGGCCGTACGCACGACAGGCTCGGCTACGTCCGCGCCACGGTGCCCACCGGCCGCGCCGACGCCGCCATCGCCAGGGCAGCGAAGATGTCCGCCGTGCACGGCATCGATCTGAACGAGGAGATCGAGCTGCCCGACCCGCGGCCGGACGCCGACCGCGCCCGCGGCGACAAGGGGGGCACCGGCAGCGGCGCCCAGGGCGCCTACCCGGCCCCCGACCGCTCGACGCCGGCGAAGAACCCGTACCAGCCGGCCCACGAGACCGGCGCCGTCGACTTCGTCAAGCAGCACCCGAAGGCCGACGGCCGCGGCATCACCATCGGCATCCTCGACTCCGGCGTCGACCTCGCCCACCCCGCGCTGCGCAAGACCACCACCGGCGAGCGCAAGATCACCGACTGGGTGACGGCCACCGACCCGATCGTGGACGGCGACCGCACCTGGCGCGCGATGGTCACCGACGTCTCCGGCCCGTCGTTCACGTTCAACGACCGCGAGTACACCGCCCCGCGCGGCGCCTACTCCGTCTCCCTCTTCAGCGAGAACGCCACGCTGGGCGGCGAGATGCAGGGCGACCTGAACCGCGACGGCGACACCACCGACTCCTGGGCGCTGCTGTACGACGCCGCCGCCGGCACCGTCCGCGTCGACCTCGGCGACGACGGCGACTTCCGCAACGACAAGCCGATGGCCCCGTACGGCGAGGACCACAAGTTCGCCTACTTCGGCGCCGACGACCCGGCCACGGCGATCGCCGAGGCGATCCCGTTCGTCGTGGAGATCCGCAAGGACGTCCCGATGGACCCGTACGGCGGGGACTGGATCGGCAAGAAGGAGGACTTCGTCAACGTCGGCGTCGTCGAGGGCGCGCACGGCACCCACGTCGCCGGCATCACCGCCGCCAACGGCCTCTTCGGCGGCCGGATGAACGGCGCGGCGCCCGGCGCCAAGCTCGTCTCCTCCCGGGCCTGCACCTGGAGCGGCGGCTGCACCGCGGTCGCGCTCACCGAGGGCATGATCGACCTGGTCGCCAACCGCGGCGTCGACGTCGTCAACATGTCGATCGGCGGCTTGCCGCCGCTCAACGACGGCAACAACGCCCGCGCCGAGCTGTACAACCGGCTCATCGACACCTACGGCATCCAGCTCGTCATCTCCGCGGGCAACGACGGCCCGGGCGCTAACACGATCGGCGACCCCGGCCTGGCCGACAAGGTCATCAGCGTCGGCGCGGCCGCGTCCCGCGAGACCTGGGCCGCGAACTACGGCAGCCGCGTGGAGAAGAAGTACGCGATGATGCCGTTCTCCTCCCGCGGCCCGCGCGAGGACGGCGGCGCCACCCCGACGATCACCGCGCCGGGCGCGTCGGTCAACACCATCCCGACCTGGCAGCCCGGCGAGCCCGTCCCCGAGGCCGGCTACGAGCTGCCGCCCGGCTACGGCATGCTCCAGGGCACCTCGATGTCCTCGCCGCAGACCGCGGGCGCCGCGGCGCTGCTGCTGTCCGCCGCCGAGCGCGAGGGCATCGACGTCACCCCGAACTCGCTGCGCACCGCGATGACCTCCACCGCCGACCACATCCCCGGCGTGCAGGCGTACGCGGAGGGTGCCGGCCGGGTCGACGTCGTCGACGCCTGGGACTCCCTGGAGGACGGCGCCACGGCGTACGAGTACGACGTGAAGGCGCCCGTCGACACCGTGCTCGGCGGCTTCCTCGCCACCCCCGGCGTGGGCAGCGGCGTCTACGACCGCGAGAGCGGCCCGGCGCGCGGCGAGTCCGAGACGTACGAGATCACCCTCACCCGCACCTCCGGACCGGCCGGCGGCACGCCGCACGAGCTGGAGTGGCAGGGCAACGACGGCACGTTCAAGCTGCTCGGCGACGACGACGTCACGCTGCGCCGCGGCCAGCCGCTGACCGTCCGGGTGCAGGCCAAGCCGCGCTCCGCGGGGCTGCACAGCGCCGCGCTGCTGGTCGACGGCAAGCGCACCGAGGGCATCGACCACCGGGTGCTGACGACGGTGGTCGGCTCGCAGGAGCTGGCGGCGCCGGCGTACGGGTACCAGGTGTCGAACAAGGTGCAGCGCAACGACCACCGCTCGTACTTCGTGAAGGTCCCCGAGGGCGCGAAGACCCTTGAGGTGGCGATGAGCGGGCTGAAGGGCAAGAGCCAGACCCGCTGGATCGCGATCGACCCGTGGGGCATTCCGGTCGACGAGACCTCGACGCCGTTCTGCTACAACAACTACGACAACCCGGCGAACACCTGCCGCCCCGACCTGCGCTCCTACGACGAACCGATGCCGGGCGTGTGGGAGATCGAGGTCGAGTCGCGGCGCACCTCGCCGGAGCTGGACAACCCGTTCACGGTCGAGGCGACCGCGCTCGGCGCGGCCTTCGACCCCGAGGTGCAGACGATCGAGGAGGCGAAGGTCGGCACGCCGAGCCCGGTGGAGTGGACCGTCACCAACGAGTTCGCGCCGGTGTCCGGCAAGCTCGCCGGCGGGCCGCTCGGCTCGGGTCTGTCGACCCGGCCGAGCATCGCGAACGGTGAGACGCAGACCACGGAGATCGAGGTCGCCGAGGGCGTCACCCGGCTCGACGCGGTGATCGGCGCCACCTCCGACGCCAACGCGGACCTGGACCTGACGCTCTACC
The DNA here is from genome assembly GCF_045781775.1 of Streptomyces sp. 184. Classification (NCBI taxonomy): domain Bacteria; kingdom Bacillati; phylum Actinomycetota; class Actinomycetes; order Kitasatosporales; family Streptomycetaceae; genus Streptomyces; species Streptomyces sp. 184. The sequence goes on from NZ_CP123230.1 coordinate 6,502,712, forward strand.
GCGACGGTGTGCAGGTGGCGCAGGCCGCGGACGCCGACTCGGAGGAGGGGGTCTCCCTCGCCGACCCGGAGCCCGGGACGTACACGGTGGAGGTCTTCGCCTACGACGTGCCAGCGGGCACGACGGAGTACGACTACCGCGACGTGTACTTCTCCCCGGCGCTGGGCGAGGTGGGCGTCGGCGACGAGCCGGTCGAGCTGGCCAGCGGCGAGAGCACCGAGGTCGCGGCCGAGGTCACGGTGGCGGCGCCCGGTCCGCAGGGCCGCGAGTTCTTCGGCGAGGTGCAGTTGCAGAACGCCCGCGGCACGGCGGCGGGCGCGGGCAGCGTGCGCATCGGGACGGTGGTGCCGTAGCGGCGGCTGCCCGTACGCGCGCGCCGGTGTGCGCGGCGCGTACGTCCTGAAGGAACCCGCGGGGGCGGGACGCCGCAGTGCCGGTGTCCCGCCCCTGTGGCGTGTGTCTCAGTTCGCCGCGGGGGGTCGCCCGGGGCGGGCGGCTGGGCAGGGGAAACGACTGGAGCCAGCCGCCCGGCGCCCGGCATCATGGAGGGCGCACCCCGCACCTGTGAAACGGAGAGCCATGAAGATCGGAATCGTCGGAGCCACCGGCCAGGTCGGCGGAGTGATGCGCGACATCCTCGCCGAGCGGGCCTTCCCGGTGGACCAGCTTCGCCTGTTCGCGTCGGCCCGGTCCGCGGGGCGCACGCTGCCGTGGCAGGGCGCTCCCGGCGGTACGGTCACGGTCGAGGACGCCGGCACCGCCGACTACTCCGGGCTCGACATCGTGCTGTTCTCCGCCGGCGGCGCCACCTCCAGGGCGATCGCCGAGAAGGTCGCGGCGCAGGGCCCGGTCGTGATCGACAACTCCTCCGCGTGGCGCCGCGACCCCGACGTGCCGCTGGTCGTCTCCGAGGTCAACCCGCACGCGGTGGCCGACCGCCCCAAGGGCATCGTCGCCAACCCGAACTGCACCACGATGGCCGCGATGCCCGTGCTCAAGCCGCTGCACCGGGAGGCGGGCCTGGTCTCCATGGTCGTCGCCACCTACCAGGCGGTCTCCGGCTCCGGCCTGGCCGGCGTGGAGGAGCTGTTCCGGCAGGTCCGCGCCGCCGGCGAGGACGCGCCGAAGCTGACCCGGGACGGCGCCGCGGTCGCCTTCCCCGAGCCGGAGAAGTACGTGGCCCCGATCGCGTACAACGTGCTGCCGCTGGCCGGCTCCCTCGTCGACGACGGGCTCGACGAGACGGACGAGGAGCAGAAGCTGCGCCACGAGTCGCGCAAGATCCTGGAGATCCCGGAGCTGAAGGTCTCCGGCACCTGCGTCCGCGTCCCGGTCTTCACCGGGCACTCGCTCCAGGTCAACGCGCGCTTCGCCGAGCCGCTGAGCCCCGCGCGGGCCGCGGAGGTGCTGGCCGGAGCGGAGGGCGTGGCGCTCGCGGACGTGCCGACGCCGCTGGGCGCGGCGGGGCGGGACGTGTCGTACGTGGGCCGCATCCGGCGCGACGAGACGGCGGAGAACGGGCTCGCGCTGTTCCTCTCGGGGGACAACCTGCGCAAGGGCGCGGCGCTGAACGCGGTGCAGATCGCGGAGCTGGTGGCGGCCGAGCGGCGGTCCTGAGGAGGGCGACACGGGGTCGGCCAGCCGCCGGCCGCTGGGTGGTTGACCCGGAAGCCGACCGGGCGGCTGACCGACGGCTGATACGCGACCGACCGGCGATCGGCGGTGTTCGACCGGTGGCCCGGCCCGGCGCCGGGCCGGGTTTTCCACAGGCGGTACGGGCCGTACGGCCGGGGTGCCGCCGTCATCCACAGGCCGCTCCGCGCAGGCGTCCGGCGTGCGAGGATTGCGGTCAGTCGTAGGGGTAAGGAGTAGCCCAGGTGCCTGGCACGAATCTGACCCGGGAAGAGGCGCGGGAGCGCGCGCGCCTGCTGAAGGTGGACGCGTACGAGATCGACCTCGACATCTCCGGCGCCAAGGAGGCCAAGGAGGGGGGCACCTTCCGGTCGGTGACGACGGTGCGGTTCTCGGCCGCCGAGGACGGCGCGGAGACCTTCGCCGACCTCGTCGCGCCCGAGGTGCACGAGGTGGTGCTGAACGGCACCGCGCTCGACGCCGCCGAGGTCTTCGCCGACTCCCGGATCACCCTGCCGGGGCTGCGCTCGGGGCCGAACGTGCTGCGGGTCGTCGCCGACTGCGCGTACACCAATACGGGTGAAGGACTGCACCGCTTCGTCGACCCGGTGGACGGCGAGACGTACCTGTACACGCAGTTCGAGGTCCCCGACGCGCGCCGGGTGTTCGCGAACTTCGAACAGCCGGACCTGAAGGCGACGTTCGCGTTCACGGTGACCGCGCCGGAGGGCTGGCAGGTCATCTCCAACTCCCCGACGCCCGAGCCGGCGGACGGGGTGTGGCGCTTCACGCCCACGCCGCGGATGTCGACGTACATCACCGCGCTGATCGCCGGGCCGTACGCGTCGGTGCACGGCACCTGGGAGGGCGACGGGCGGACGGTGCCGCTGGGCGTGTACTGCCGGCCGTCCCTCGCCGAGTACCTGGACGCGGAGGCGATCTTCGAGGTCACGCGGCAGGGCTTCGACTGGTTCCAGAAGCGCTTCGACTACCCGTACCCGTTCGAGAAGTACGACCAGCTCTTCGTCCCGGAGTTCAACGCCGGCGCGATGGAGAACGCGGGCGCGGTCACCTTCCGCGACCAGTACGTGTTCCGCTCCAAGGTCACCGACGCGGCGTACGAGATGCGGGCCGACACGATCCTGCACGAGCTGGCCCACATGTGGTTCGGCGACCTGGTGACCATGGAGTGGTGGAACGACCTCTGGCTGAACGAGTCGTTCGCCACCTACTCCTCCACCGCCTGCCTCGCCCAGGCCCCCGGCTCGCGCTGGCCGCACGCGTGGACGTCGTTCGCGAACCAGATGAAGACCTGGGCCTACCGGCAGGACCAACTGCCGTCCACCCACCCGATCATGGCCGAGATCGCCGACCTCGACGACGTGCTGGTCAACTTCGACGGCATCACGTACGCCAAGGGCGCCTCGGTGCTCAAGCAGCTCGTGGCGTACGTCGGCGAGGACGAGTTCTTCCGCGGCGTGCAGGCGTACTTCAAGCGCCACGCCTTCGGCAACACCCGGCTGAGCGACCTGCTCGGCGCGCTGGAGGAGACCAGCGGGCGCGACCTGGCGGCCTGGTCCAAGGCGTGGCTGGAGACCGCCGGGATCAACGTGCTGCGGCCCGAGCTGGAGACCGACTCCGACGGCGTGGTCAGGTCGTTCGCCATCCGCCAGGAGGCCCCCGCGCTGCCCGCCGGCGCCAAGGGCGAGCCGGTGCTGCGCCCGCACCGCATCGCCATCGGGCTGTACGAGCTGAAGGACGGCCGGCTGGTGCGCACCGACCGGCTGGAGCTGGACATCGACGGCGAGCTGACCGACGTGCCGCAACTGGCCGGCCGGCCCCGCCCCGCCGTCGTCCTGCTCAACGACGACGACCTCACCTACGCCAAGGTCCGGCTGGACCCCGCCTCCCTGGACGTGGTGACCCGCCACCTCGGCGACTTCGAGACCACCCTGCCGCGGGCCCTGTGCTGGGCGTCGGCCTGGGACATGACCCGCGACGGCGAACTGCCCACCCGCGACTACCTGGACCTCGTCCTCTCCGGCATCCGGAAGGAGAGCGACATCGGCGTGGTGCAGTCCCTGCACCGCCAGGTGAAGCTGGCCCTCGACCTCTACGCGGCGCCCGACTGGCGCGAGACGGGGCTCGCCCGCTGGTCGGCGGAGACGGAGACCCAGCTCCACGCCGCCGAGCCGGCCGGCGACCACCAGCTCGCCTGGGCCCGCGCCTTCGCGGCCACCGCCCGCACCGAGGGCCAACTGGACCTGCTCGCCGGCCTGCTCGACGGCTCCCGCACCATCGAGGGCCTCGACGTCGACACCGAGCTGCGCTGGACGCTGCTGCACCGGCTGGCCGCCACCGGCCGCGCCGGCGAGGACGCCATCGCGGCGGAGCTGGAGCGCGACAAGACCGCCGCCGGCGAACGCCACGCGGCCTCGGCCCGCGCGGCCCGGCCCACGGCGGCGGCGAAGTCGCGGGCGTGGACGGATGTCGTCGAGGAGGGCAACCTCGCCAACGCGGTGCAGGAGGCGGTGATCGGCGGCTTCGTCCAGACCGACCAGCGGGACCTGCTGGCCCCGTTCACGGCGAAGTACTTCGACGCGGTCAAGGACGTCTTCGAGTCCCGCAGCCACGAGATCGCCCAGCAGATCGTCGTCGGCCTCTACCCGTCCCTCCAGGTCTCCCAGGCCACCCTGGACGCGACGGACACCTGGCTGGCCGAGGCCCAGCCGCCCCCGGCCCTGCGCCGCATGGTCACGGAGTCCCGCGCCGGCGTCGAGCGCGCCCTCCGCGCCCAGCAGGCCGACGCAGCCGCGGCCACACCCTGACCCCCTGCCCCCGACCCCACGGGCCCCCGGCACCGCCGGGGGCCCGCACGCGTCCCCGCCGGGGCTCAGCTTGTGAACATGGCGGTGGCGTTGATCCAGGTGCCGGTGACCGCTCCTGCGCGGGGGGAGGCGAGGAAGGCGGCGAGGTCGGCGATCTCCTGGAGGCGGGGGGAGGACGGGAGCATGCGGAGGTCGTCGAGGGTGGCAAGGACGCCGCGGAGGGCTTCCGGGGTGGCCATCGACGGGTTGACCGCGCCGAGCTTCTGCGGGGTGAGGGTCTCCGGGACGCCGGCGGCCCACAGGCCGACGGCGCGGACGCCGCGGGGGCCGAGTTCCTGGGCGAGGGCGCGGACGAGGCTGTCGATCGCCGCGTCCGCGGGGCAGGTGCCGCCCATCATCGGGCTGGTGTGGGACGAGCCGCTGTCGAGCGCCAGGATGACGCCGGAGCCCTGCTCCGCCATGCGCCTGCCCGCGGCGCGGGCGGTGATGAAGTTGGTGGTGAGGCCGCCGGTGACGCAGGAGACGTAGTCCGTGACGGACAGGTCGACCAGCGGGGTGCCCTGCACGTCGTTGCGGGTGATCAGGTTGATGCTCACGTCGATGGAGCCCGCCTCCGCCGCCACCCGGGCCGCGTGCTCCTCCACCGCGCGCTCGTCCAGTGCGTCGACCACGGCCGCGTGGGCGGTGCCGCCGGACTCGGTGATGTCCCTGGCGACCATCTCGACGTTCGCCGCGTGCCGGCCGGCGAGGTGGACGTGGGCGCCCTCGCGGGCGAAGGTGCGGGCCACCGCGGCGCCGATGGCTCCGCCGGCGCCGTAGACGATCGCGTTCTTGTTCTCCAGCAGCATGGTCGCTCCTCGGCTGTGGTCATCGAGTGGTGTCGGCCATGAGACGCATGCGGGGCGGGTCAGTCATCGCTCCCCGCCGGGCGCGGCGGCGCGGGCGGCGGTGTTCGCCCGAATGCCCGCCCCGGGCAGGACGCCCGGCGCCATCGGGGTGACCGGCCTGCGGCGTACGCGGGTGGGCGTTCCGGGGCACCGCCGGGATGCCCGCACTCCGCCGTACGTCAGGCCCGCTCCTCAGAGCGTCATCGGGAGCCCGAACGCGGGCAGCAGGTGCGGCTCGAACGTGGTGATCTCGGCTATCCGCCCTCCGGCACGGGCCGTGCCCCCGGTCACCCGCAGCACCTCCAGCGTCTGCGCCCGGTACACCGTCGTGCCCGGCCGGCGCACGTAACCGGCGACCGCGGGGCGGCCGTTGGCGCGGGTGGGGACATGCCGCCAGTCGCCGAAGAAGGCGGGCAGGGCCGGGTCGAGCGACTGGGCGACGAAGTCCGCGATCGTCTGCCTCCCGACGAACCAGAACGGGTTCGGCGGCATCGTCAGCTTCGCGTCCTCCGTCAGCACGGCCGCCATCGCCGCCATGTCGAGCCGCTCGGCCGCCTCCCGGTACCGCTCGACGACCGCCAGCTCCGCGGACGTCGGCGGCGTCGGCGGCGCCCACTCGGCGCGCTTGCCGGCGGGCAGGTGCGCGCGCAGCGCGGGCCGGGCGCGCTGGAGGGCGCTGTTCACCGCGGCGGTGCTCAGGTCGAGCAGGCCGGCGGTCTGCGCGGCGGGCAGGCCGACGACGTCGCGCAGGACGAGCACCGCCCGCTGGCGCGGCGGCAGGTGCTGGAGCGCGGTGACGAAGACCAGGTCGACGGTCTCGCGGGCGACGGCCAGGGCCTCCGGGCCGGCGTCGGCGGCGGGCACGTCGGCCAGCAGCTCGTCGGGGTAGGGCTGGAGCCAGGTGACGCGGACGGGCGGCTCGGCGTCGCCGTGGGTCATGCCGGGCAGGCGCTCGTAGCGGGCGGGGGTGCGGGAGTGGCGGCGGAGGTGGTCGAGGCAGGTGTTGGTGGCGATGCGGTAGAGCCAGGCGCGTACGGCGGCGCGGCCCTCGTAGGTCTCGCGGCGGCGCCACGCCTTGAGGAAGGTCTCCTGGACGAGGTCCTCCGACTCGTCGTACGAGCCGGTCATCCGGTAGCAGTGGACCTGAAGCTCGCGGCGGTACGTCTCCATCAGCCCGGCGAAGTCCGCGTCGTCGGGAGCCTCCGGGGCGCCGGAGGTGTCCGGTGGCGGATTCGTCACGGGCGGCGGCGTGACGTTTTCCGGCGAGACGTTTTCCTGCGAGACGTTTTCCTGCGTGCCGTCCGTCCGGGCCTGCGTGCCGCCTTCCGCCGCGTCCCGCGCCGTACGCGCGATGCGCCGCAGCCGCCCCACCGACGACGACAGCTCCGTCACCTCCGCGTAGAACGTCCCCGGCGGCTGCGGCGTGAGCCGCCCGGCGCGCTCGGCGACGTCGGAGATCAGCTCCCGCACGGAGCCGACCGCCCCGGGGGCGCTGCGCTCGCGGTAGGCGCGCTGGCGGCAGGCGGCGGAGCAGTAGACGGACGTACGGCCCCGGCGGCCGGCGCGGGGCGGCAGCGGCCGGCCGCAGGCCGCGCAGGTGTCGTCCGGTACGGACACGGCCCCTCCCCCGGTCAGCGTCACGCGGTGTGTACGTGACGCAATTCTGCCAGCGCCCGTCGGCCCCGGGGTCCGCCGCCCCCGCCCCGCCCGCGCGCGGGCGGCGGGCCGCGGGGCTAGCGTGAGAAGTGCAGAAATCCACGCATTCCCCCCAGCCTCGGAGGAGGCGACCGATCATGACCGTACGACCCGAAGGTGCACCCTGCTGGGCGGACGCGACCTTCCCCGACCTCGACTCCGCGAAGAGCTTCTACGCCGACGTCTTCGGCTGGACCTTCGAGGACGGCGGCGAGGCCGCCGGCCACTACACCCAGGCGTCCGCCGACAGCGGTGTCGCCGCCGGGCTGGCCCCGCCGATGCCGGGCACGCAGGACGCCGAGGCGGACTGGATGCTGTACTTCGCCACGCCCGACGCCGCCGCCACCGCCGGGCACGTCGGCGAGCACGGCGGCCGGGTCGTGACGGGCCCGATGGAGGTCGGCTCGTACGGCACGATGGCGATCGCCGAGGACCCGGACGGCATCCGCTTCGGCCTGTGGCAGTCGGGCAGCCACGAGGGCTTCGCCGCGATCGGCGAGCCCGGCACCTTCTGCTGGGCGGAGGTCGACACCCGCAACCCCGAGCACGCCGACGCCTTCTTCCCCGAGGTCTTCGGCTACCGGGTGCGCAGGATGCAGGACGACACCATGGACTACGCGGTGTGGAGCCTCGGCGACGGCGACCCGCTGCTCGGCCGGGCGCAGATGAGCGGCAACGTCTTCCCCGCCGGGACGCCCCCGCACGTGGGCGTCTGCTTCGCGGTGGACGACTGCGACCGTGCCGTGGAGACGACGGAGCGGCGCGGGGGCAGCGTGACGTTCGGGCCGCAGGACTCGCCGTTCGGGCGCATGGCGACGCTGAAGGACCCGCAGGGCGCGTCGTTCACGGTGATCAACGTCAACCGGACGGTCGGGGAGATGCCGGAGTTCGCCTGAGCGGGCGGACGCCGAGCCCAAGCGACGGGCCCGGGCGCCGGTCCGCCCGGACCCGGCCTCCGGCCACCCCGGGCCAGGGCGCTCGTGCCCATGCCCGTACGCGCGCCAAAAGCGCCCGCCCCTGGGTACGGAGCAGGCGCCTGCGCGTGGCGTACGGCCGGGGCCGTCAGCCCTTCTTCTTCTCGGCGGCGACCACCAGTCCGGCGATCACCGCGAAAGCGACCAGCGGGGTGAGCACGAAGAGACCGAGGGTCTCCGCGACGCTCAGCCCGGGGCCCGGGTCGTCGCCGTCGTCGCGGTTGAGCGCGGAGGCGGCGGGGGACGACATCAGCATGAGCAGCGCCGTCCCGGCGGTAAGTGCACCGGCGCGCAGGGTCTTCTTCCTGTTCACGCTCAAACCGTAGCGAACACCGCCGCCGCCCGCGCGCCCGGGGTCTCCTAACGCGCGCCGCCCGCCGCGCCACCCGCCGCCGCACCCGCTACGGCGCGCGCTCCCCCGCCGTGCTCAGGTGCGCCGTCACCGGCAGCAGCCGCGGCTTCGCCCGCGCCTCGTCCACCCGTACCCGCAGCCGCTCCGCCGTCACCGGCGCGGCCAGCGGCAGGATCCGGTACGCGCCGATCGTGGTGCCCGCCGCGATCTCGCGCCACTGACCCGTCCGGGGGTCCTGCGCCTCCACCGCGAAGCGCTCGACGCGCTGCCCGTGCCGGATGTCCTCGCCGAGCCGGACCCGGTCGAAGGTCTGCGGGCCGCGCCGGTCGAGCACGTTCTCGCCGTAGACCGCGCGCACCCGGTCGCCGAAGGTGCGCAGTTCGCGTACGTCCTCGGCGGCGATCCGGCCGTCGCGGGCGGGCGGCACGTTGAGCAGCAGCGGCGCGTTGCGGCCGACGCTCCGCTCGTAGAGCGCGAACAGCTCGTCCGCGGTCTTCGGCCGCTCGCCGGGGTGGTGGAACCAGCCGGGGCGGTTGGAGACGTCGGCCTCCGCCGGATACCACTGGAGGTGGCGCACCCCGTCCGCGAGGAGCCGGGCGCGGGAGCCGATGTCGGCGTCGGTGGAGTCGTTGGGCAGCGCGCCGTGCGTGGAGCGGGGGTCGACGGTGTGCGGGGTGACGCTCCACTCGGTCTCGCGGGCGACGCCGCGCTCGTTGCCGACCCAGCGGACGCCCTGCGGACCCTGGAAGACGACGGTGTCCGGGGAGAGCGCGTGGATCAGCTCGTACCACTGCCGGAAGTCGTACTCCTGCGTGAGGCCCGCGTCCCGCCACGGGTTGGCGCCGTCGAGCCACAGCTCGTCGATGGGGCCGTACTCGGTGAACAGCTCGTAGACCTGGTTCAGGTAGTACGCGTCGTAGTCGTTGGCGCGCACCGTGAACGTGGGCAGCCGCCCGGCGGCGACGTCGTCGGCGCGGTCGTCGCCCTCGGCGAGGGTGGGGATGGTGTGCGTGCGCACGGGGCTGCCGTTGCCGTAGCGGCCGTGGCCCGAGGGCGGGCCGCCGTCGGCCAGCGCGGTGCGCTCGACGCTCGTCAGCGGCTCGCCCGCCTGCTGCTTCGCGCGCAGGTCCGCGAGCCAGCCGGCGTGCCAGTCGTGCGGCAGTTCCGCGCCGTCGGACGGGGAGAGGTAGACGCCGACGTCGAGGCCGGCCCTGCGGGCTTCCTTGACGTACGTGCCGAGGAGGTCGCGGCTGTGCGGGCTGGCGGCCACGGAGTGGTCGGAGTAGCGCGTCGGGTAGAGGTTGAAGCCGTCGTGGTGCTTGGCGGTGAGCATGGCCAGCTCGGCGCCCATCGCCTGGTACGTACGCATCCACTGGGCGACGTCGACGCGGCCGGGGTCGAAGAGCGCCGGGTCCTCCGCGCCCGAGCCCCACTCGCGGTCCGTGAGGGTGTTCATGCCGAAGTGGGTGAAGGCGGTCACCTCGCGCCGCTGCCAGGCGAGCTGGCCGCGGGTGGGCACGATGTGGGCGGCCTTGGCGACGATGCGCTCGGAGGTGTCGCAGTCCTCGACCGTCATGTGGGAGGCGGGCTCGATCGGCCGGCTGCATCCGTCGGCGGCGGAGGCGGGCTCGCGGGCGGCGGGCAGCAGGGCGGTCGCCGTGAGGGCGACGGCCGCGGCTCCGGTGCCGACGGAGCGGGCGGCGCTACGCACCGGGGTCCTCCTCGCCCGTACCGCCGGAGTCCGCACCGCCTGACTCCGCACCGCCTGGCTGCTCACCGCGGGACTCCGCACCGCGGGACTCCGCAAGGCGAACCTCACCACCGCGCGGCTCCGCGCCGCCGGGCCCGGCGGCCGGGAGCCCCGGGACGGCGCCGCCGTCCCTGCCGCCGATCTCGCGCACCACCTCCGCCAGCAGCCGGTGCGTACGCGGCGAGTCGGCCAGTTCCTCCAGGAGCAGGGTGCGGCCGTCGGGGTCGGCGATCGGCAGCCGCCAGTGCGGGTACTCGCCGCCCGCCCCCGGCACGTGCTGCGGGCGGTGGTCGCCGGCCGCGTCCGGCAGCCAGACGCCGACCAGCCGCGCGGGGGTGCGGGCCAGGAAGCGGTACAGGCCGGTGATGACGGACGCCTCGTCGGCCCGGCCGCCGGGCAGCAGCCGGAGCCGGTCGAGCAGGTCGAGCCAGGCGCCGACCTCGACGGCGTCGATGGCGCGGGCGGCGGGCAGCGGGATGTCGACGAGCCCCAGTTCGTGGCGTATCGCCAGGTGCGCGCCGCTGAGCCGGGCGGCGGTGGGCGGCAGGTCGTGGCCGGTGACGGTGGCCAGCACGTCGTCCCGCCAGCGCTCCGGCGGCCGCGGGCACGGTACGCCGCCGGGGGCCTCCGGCGCCGGCTCGCGCTCGGCCCACAGCACCGAGGTGCCCAGCACGCCGCGCGCCGCCAGCGCGTCCCGTATGCCGCGGTCCGCCGGGGCGCCGCCGAGGTCGTTACCGAGCACCGGGGTGCCCGCGCGGTGCGCCTCCAGCGCCAGCACGCCGAGCATCGCCGCCGCGTCGTACGCGACGTACGTGCCCTCCGCCGGCGGCCGTCCCGCCGGCACCCACCACTGCCGGAACAGCCCGCTCACCTGCCCGACGCGCAGCGCTCCCGCCCGCCGCAGGGCGACGCGCAGCAGCGAGCGGTACGGGCCGTACCCGGTGGCCGCGAGCCGGTCGGGCCGCCACGGCGGCACGCCGTGGTCCGTGCCGTCCGCGCCCGGGGCGCCCGGGGCGTGCGGCGGGGCGCCGGCGGTGACGCCGGCGGCGAGGACGGACTGCTCCGCCCAGGCGTCGGCGCCCGAGGGGTGCACCCCGGCCGCCAGGTCGTGGACGACGCCGACGGCCATGCCCGCGTCCCGGGCGATGCGCTGGGCCCGCCAGAGCTGGTTGTCGGTGAGCCAGGCCAGCCGGCAGTGGAAGTCGATGCGGTCGAGCAGGTCGTGCCGGGCGCGGGTGGTGGCGTTGGAGCGCGGGTCGGCGAGGCCGCCGGGCCAGGTGCGCCAGTCGGGGCCGTGGATCTCGGCGAGCGCGCACCAGGCGGCGTAGTCGTCGAGGGGCTGGCCCTGTTCGGCGAGGAAGTGGTGGTACGCGACGCGCCGGCCGGGCGTCAGCTCGACGCGCATCAGCAGTTCCAGCGCGGCGCGCTTGAGCCGCCACACCTCGTCGCGGTCGATGAGCCCGCCCTTGGCGCGCACCTTCTCGCGGAGCGCGGCGGCGCGGCCGGCCAGCTCGGCGGCCCGTTCGCGGTCGTCGGGGGCCAGGTAGCGGTATTCCGGTATGTCCTCGATCCGCAGGTGCACGGGGTCGGCGAAGCGCCGGGAGGAGGGCCGGTACGGGGACGGCTCCGCGGGCTGTCCCGCGGCGCCGGGGACGGCGGCGTGCAGCGGGCCGAGCTGCACGAAGTCCATGCCGTGGGTGCGTGCGGACCAGGCGGCCAGCTCGGCGAGGTCACCGAGGTCGCCCATGCCCCAGGAGCGGGTGGACAGCAGCGCGGGCAGCGGGAGCGCGAGCCCGGCGCCGCGCCGGCGCGGCTGCGGCACACGCGCGGGGGCGGCGATGACCGTGGCGGTGCCGGTGCGCCCGTCGGGGGCGGTGGCGGTGAGGGTGTGGACGCCGGGCGGGAGCGGGGCGCGGGGGTCGAGTTCGCCGCCGGCCTCGTCGGCCAGGGCGGTCTCGGTGCCGGCGGGCAGCGGCCCGGGGTCGAGGAGGGTGCCGGCGGGCGGCACGAGGGTCGCGGGCAGGAGCCGGTTCCGCTCGGCCGCTTCGTGCGCGGCGAGGGCCGCGGTCACGGCGGCGGGCCCGGAGGCGTCCACGCCGAGCGCGGCGAGGACGGCGACGAGAGTGCCGTCGGGGATCTGGACGGCGCGGCCGGGAGTGCGTTCGTACGAGACCGCGACTCCGTGCAGCGCAGCTAACCGCGCCAGAGACATGCCACCCCCAGGTGGTATGCGACGTCATCGGCTCCGGCGTCACCCACAAACCCGGACGCGGGCCCCGGAGGGTCGCCGCCGGGGTGAGCCGGCAGGCTGATCGTACTGCGGCAGACGCGCGCCGTCAGCAGGCCGTCACGTGAAGTGAACGGGCGGCAGCGGCTCGCTGATGAGGTTGTCGTCGGCGGCGAGCGGCGGCTCGCTCGTCAGCGGGGTGCCCGCGGCCAGCGGGGGTTCGCTGGTCAGCGGCAGCTCGGCGCAGGAGCAGGCGCCGGCCAGGCCGTAGTCGGGGTCGGCGCCCTCGACGGGTTTGAGGTGGTGGTCGTGGCTGACTTCATACGGAGCGGGAGCGGCCACCGCGGGTCCTCCTCGATGTCGGCTGGTCACGTCGGCCGCTACCCGATCAAGGGTCCGGCAGTCGTGGCGACACGCGTTCGTGCCTTACGTCACACTACCCGGCACGGGCGATTTCACTGTAACGGGCCCTGTGTAACGCAAGAGCTGGGGCACGTATGCCCTCCCGGCCCGCTTTTTCCGCCGGGAACCGGGCGAACGGAAGACGGCCGCCGTCCGGACGGCACCGCGCGGTGAGCGCACGATGACGGCGCGGCGACGGCACGGTGGCGGCTCCCGCGCAGGCCGGGGGTGCCGCGGCGGTACGGCGCCGGTACCCTGGCTCGCTCTCCCGGCGGATCGGGGCCGACCGGCGCGTTGACAGCGGCGGTGCCGCGGTGGTGGGCTCTCGGCTGCGCCCCGCTCGCGTGCGGGCGGGTGGCGGCGGCGCGCGGGACGGTGTACCGCGCGCGTACGGACATCCTTAACCGCGGTGCAACGCCGGGGTGACGAACGGTCGACGGCGTCGGCGTACGGTCGGATACGACGGCCGGGGGGCCGGTGTACGGCATCGGAAGCGGACGGAGGGCAGGCGGAGTTGGGCGGAGCTGCCAGGCGGCGGGTGGCCACGGCGACGGCGCTGTCCGCCGCCGTCATCGGCGGGCTGCTCGGCGGCCGGGCGCCGGACGCCGCCGCACAGCCGCAGCAGCCGGACGCCGGCGGCGCGGGGTCGGCCGGATCGACCGGGACGCCGGCCGCGGAGGCGGCGCTGCGCGACGCGGTGTGGCCGCGCCCGCAGCAGTTGCGCGCCCGCGACGGCGAGGTGCACGCGGGCGGGCAGGCGGTGCTGGTCACCCCCGAGGGCGCGGACCCGCGGGCGCTCGCGGAGCTGCGCGAGGTGCTGCGGTCCTTCGGCGTACGGGAGTTCACGCAGGCACGCCCCGGCGCGGCGCTGCCCGCCACCGGTCTTGTGGTCTACGCCGAGGAGACGCCGGCCGGCCCCGCGGGCGTCCCGGGCCCGCCCCGGCGCTCCCCCGCCGACGCCGCGCTGCGCGCCCTGGGCGCCGGCGAGCAGGCCGACCTGCCGGCCGGCGGCTACCGGCTGGCCGCCGGGCAGCACGCGGGCCGCGACGTCGTCGCGCTGGCCGGCACGGACGCGGCGGGCCTCTTCCACGCCGTGCAGACGCTGCGCGAACTGGCCCGCGCGGCCCGTACGGAGAACACGCTGCCCGCGGTGTCCGTACGCGACTGGCCCGGCACCGCCGTGCGCGGCATCGCCGAGAACCACTACGGCCGCCCCTGGAGCCACGAACAGCGCCTGGCGCAGCTCGACTTCATGGGCCGCACCAAGCTCAACCGCTACCTCTACTCCCCCGGCGACGACCAGTACCGCCAGGCCGGCTGGCGCGAGGCGTACCCCGCCGACCAGCGCGCCCGGTTCCGCGAGCTGGCCGAGCGGGCCCGCGCCAACCACGTGACGCTCGCCTGGGCGGTGGCGCCCGGCCAGAACTTCTGCTTCTCCTCCGGCCGCGACCGCAAGGACCTGCTGGCCAAGGCGGACGCGATGTGGGCACTGGGCGTACGGGCCTTCCAGCTCCAGTTCCAGGACGTCAGCTACAGCGAGTGGGCCTGCGGCGAGGACGCCGACGAGTACGGCTCGGGCCCGGAGGCCGCCGCCCGCGCGCAGGCCGAGACCGCCAACGCGCTGGCCGCGCACCTGTCCCGGCGCCACCCGGACGCGGCGCCGCTGTCGCTGCTGCCGACCGAGTACTACCAGGACGGCACCACCGACTACCGCTCCGCGCTCGCCGGCGAGCTGGACGAGCGGGTGGAGGTCGCGTGGTCCGGCGTCGGGGCCGTGCCCAAGGAGATCAGCGGCGGCCAACTGCGCGAGGCACAGGCCGCGTTCGGCGGCCACCCGCTGGTCACCCAGGACAACTACCCCGTCAACGACTACGCCCGCGACCGTATCTTCCTCGGCCCGTACGACGGCCGCGACCCGGCGGTCGCCGGCGGCTCCGCGGGCCTGCTGGCCGGCGCGATGGAGCAGCCCGCCGCCTCCCGCGTGCCGCTGTTCACGGTCGCCGACTACGCCTGGAACCCGCGCGCGTACGACCCGGACGCCGCCTGGCGCGCCGCCGTGCGCGACCTGGCCGCGGACGCCCCCGACCCCGAGGGCGCGGGCGCCGCGCTCGCCGCGCTGGCCGGGAACTCGGCCTCCTCGGAGCTGGGCGCCAAGGAGTCGGCGTATCTGCGGCCGCTGATCGCGGACTTCTGGCGCGAGCGGGAGCGCGCGGCGGGCGGGCGGCGGGGCGCGGAGAGGGCGGCGCAGCGGCTGCGGGACGCGTTCACCGTGATGCGCCGCGCGCCGGAGGAGCTGGCGCCGCTGGCGGACGGCACGTTCGGCGACGAGGTGCGGCCGTGGCTGGCGCAGTTGGCGCGGTACGGCGAGGCCGGCGAGCGGGCGGTGGACATGGTCACCGCGCAGGCCGACGGGCGCAACCAGGAGGCGTGGCAGGCGCGGCTGGAGCTGCAACGGCTGGCCGGCGAGGCGGGCCGCGGCGGCGGGGTGGTGGGCGCGGGTGTGCTCGACGCCTTCCTCAGCCGGGCGCTGACCGACTCGGACTCCTGGCTGGGCGCGGGCGGCGGCAAGCGCGGTGCCGGCACCGGGGCGTCCGCCTCCGGCGGCGCGGAGCCGCTGCCGGGCTCGTCGGTGTCGGCGGCTGCCGACGGCAGGCCGGCCACGGCGTACGAGGCGGCCCGGCCGCCGTCGCCCGGCGCGTACGAGGCGCTGGTGGTGGAGTTCGACCGGCAGCCGCTGCGGGCGGTGACGGTGCTGACCCAGCCCGGCACCGGCACCAAGGCGGAGGTGCAGGTTCGGGTACGGGACGGGGGCCGCACCGGGTGGCGCCCGCTGGGCGACCTCGACGGCGGCGGCTGGACGGAGCTGTCCGCCGGGCGCGCCGACGCCGACGCCGTACGGCTCGTGTGGGCGGCCGACACCACCGCGCCGGTGGTGCACGAGGTGGTGCCGTGGTCCGCCGACGAGCCCGGCGCCCGGCTCACGCTCTCCCGCGACGAGGCCGACGTGACCATCGGCGGCGATCCGGTCGTGGTGGACGCGGAGTTGTCCGCGCGGCGGCCGGGCGACTCGGGCGGCAAGGTGACGGCGAAGGCGCCGGAGGGGCTGACGGCCGAGTTCCCCGGCAAGGTGCGGATACCGCGCGGCACGACCGCCCGGGCGCCGATCGAGATCCGCGCGACGGACGACGTGGCGGCCGGCACGTACGAGATCCCGGTGCGGCTGGAGGACGGCGGCGGCACCCAGGTCCGTACCGTCACCGTGCACGCCTACCCCGCGGTGGGCGGCCCCGACCTGGCGCCCGCCGGCCGCGCGTCGTCGTCGGCGGACGAGACGCCGGACTTCCCGGCGGCGGCGGTGGCCGACGGCGATCCGGAGACGCGGTGGTCCTCGCCGGTCGAGGACGGCGCCTGGGTGCAGGTGCGGCTCGCGGAGCCGGTGCGGGTCGGTGAGGTGGCGCTGAACTGGGAGAGCGCGTACGCCAAGCGCTACCGCGTGCAGGTCTCCGCCGACGGCCGCCGCTGGCGCACCGCGGCGGCCGTGGACGACGGCGGGGGCGGGCGCGAGTCGGTGCGGATGGACGAGCGCGAGGTGCGTTACGTGCGCGTCCAGGGGGTGGAGCGGGCCACGGAGTTCGGCTACTCGCTCTACGCCCTGGAGGTACGCGCCGTACGCGGCTGACCGCCGGGACGCGGAGACCGGCGCGGCCGGCCGCCCGCGGTTCGGGGGCGGAGCACGGCCCGGGAGGAGCACGGCTCCCGGGCCGGGGAGCGGAGGGCGCTCGCACCGCCCGCGTCGGCGTGAGCGACCGCGGTCCGCCACCGGGCCGGACCGCTTCGCGCATGTCAGGACGGGGTGCGAAGCCCGCCGCCACCGCCCCGGCCGGGCGCCACCGGACGGGCGGCGGGCCGGTGCGCCGCCGCTCCCGCCCCCAGCCGTAGTCCCCTCAGCCGTAGTGCTGCCGGGTACGGGACCTGGCCTCCTCCGGGGCGCCCGCGTGGTCCAGGCCCAGCAGGGCCGCGCCCAGCACCGGCGGGGCCGTGACCACCCGCGGGACCGCCTTCGGGGCGCGGGCCGTGAGCAGCATCCGTATCCGGTCGTCCAACTGCGCGTGGCCCGCGGCCAGGACGCTGCCGCCGAGGACCACCGGCACCTCCTCGTCGAGCAGCCCGAGCCGCTCCAGCGCCACCGCCGCCAGCGCCACCACCTCGTCGGCCAGCCGGTCCACGAGGGACCGCGCCACCGCGTCGCCCCCGGCCGCCACCGCGAACAGCAGCGGCGCGAGCCGCTGGGTGCGCGCCACCGGGACGCGGCCCAGGTGCACGCCCTCGATCAGCTCGTACATGGTGCGGAGGCCGAAGTGCTCGGGTACCGCCGTCGCCAGGGCGGTCGGCTCGCCGCGGCCGTCCTCCGCCCGCGCCGCGTACCAGATCGCCTCCGCCGCCAGGCCCGCGCCGCCGCCCCAGTCGCCGGAGAGCTTGCCGAGGGCGAGGAACCGGTGGGTGCGGCCGTCGGGCAGCAGCCCGGCGCAGTTGATGCCGGCGCCGCAGACGACGGCGACGCCGCGCGGCTCGGCGCCCGGCGGGAGGCCGGCGCGCAGCAGCGCGAAGGTGTCGTTGTGGACGGCGACCGTACGGCCCCAGCCGCGGGCCTCCAGCGCCGCGCCGACGGTGCGTTCCTCGACGGGCAGGTCGACGTTGGCCAGGCACGCGGACACGTGCGCGGCGACGGGCCCGCCGGAGTCGCCGGAGTCGCCGGAATCAGCGGAGTCGCCGAAGGCACCGGCTCCCGCCTGCCGTACCGCCCCGGCCACCGCCTCCGCCAGCACGTCGACCGCCGCCGCCACCCCCGTCGTCGGGGGCCGGAAGCCGCCGCTGCGCCCCTGGCCCAGCACCGTGCCGTCCGCCGCGACCAGCGCCGCGTCCGTCTTGCTGTTCCCGGCGTCGATCGCCAGCACAGCGGCTGTCCGCCCCGGGCTCAGGCCCACGACAGGTGCTCCCGGTTGTGCTCTATCAGCGCGTCCGTCAGCCGCTCGGCGCGGTCGTACTGCCCGACCAGCGGGTGCGCCAGCAGCGCGCGGAAGACCCGCTCGTGCCCGCCGTGCAGCGCCGCCTCCAGCGCCAGCCGCTCGTACGCCGTGGCGTGCGCGACGAGGCCGGCGAACAGCGGGTCCAGGTCCGGGACGGCGAGCGGCCGGGCGCCGTCGGCGGTGACCTCGGCCTGCACCTCGACGACGGCGTCGTCGGGGAGGAACGGCAGCGTGCCGCGGTTGGCGGTGTTGACGACCTGGACGGCGCCCGCCGCCCCGCCCAGCAGGGACGCGGCGAGCGCGACGGCGGCCTCGGAGTAGTACGCGCCGCCGCGCTGCGACAGCAGCTCCGGCTTGGTGTCGAGCGTCGGGTCGGCGTACATCCGCAGCAGTTCGGCCTCCATCCCGGCGACCTTCGCGCCCCGCGTGGGGCCCTCGCGCTGCTCGCGTACGACCTCGTCGTGGGCGTAGTAGTAGCGCAGGTAGTACGAGGGCACGACGCCGAGCCGGGTCAGCAGCCCGGGCGGCAGGTGCAGGTCCTCGGCGATCCGGGCGCTGTGCTCGCCGATGAGCTTGGGCACCACGTCGACGCCGCCGGGGCCGCCGAGGCGTACGCCCAGCTCCCAGGTGAGGTGGTTGAGGCCGACGTGCTCCAGGTGGACGTTCTCCGGCTCGGTCCCAAGGAGCGCGGCGAACTTCCGCTGGAGGTGGATCGCGACGTTGCAGAGGCCGACCGCGCGGTGTCCGGCCTGGAGCAGGGCGCGGGTGACGATGCCGACGGGGTTGGTGAAGTCGATGATCCAGGCGTCCGGCGCGGCCCTGCGGACCCGTTCGGCGATGTCGAGCACCACGGGCACGGTGCGCAGCGCCTTGGCGAGACCGCCCGCGCCGGTCGTCTCCTGCCCGACGCAGCCGCAGTCCAGCGGCCACGTCTCGTCCTGCTGCCGCGCCGCCTGCCCGCCGACGCGCAGTTGGACGAGGACCGCGTCGGCGCCCTCGACGCCCTCCTCCAGCCGGTCGGTGGTGACGACCCGCCCCGGGTGGCCCTGCCGGGCGAACATCCGCCGCGCCAGGGCGCCGATCAGCTCCAGCCGCTCGGCGGCGGGGTCGATGAGCACCAGCTCGTCGACGGGCAGCGTGTCGCGCAGCCGCGCGAACCCGTCGACCAGCTCGGGGGTGTAGGTCGAGCCGCCGCCTACCACTGCGAGTTTCACCCTTTGACTCCTGTCAGCGTGACGCCCTCGATGAAGGCTTTCTGGGCGAAGAAGAAGACCACGATCACCGGCGCCATGACCAGGACCGTGGCAGCCATGGTGAGGTTCCAGTCGGTCTGGTGGGCGCCCTTGAACGATTCCAGCCCGTAGCTCAGCGTCCACCAGCCGGGGTCCTCCGAGGCGTAGATCTGCGGCCCGAAGTAGTCGTTCCAGCAGTAGAAGAAGTGGAACAGGGCGACGGCGGCGATGGCGGGTTTCGCCATCGGCACCACGATGCGCAGGAGCGTGCGCAGTTCGCCGCAGCCGTCGATGCGCGCGGCCTCGGTGTACTCGCGCGGGATGGTCAGCAGGAACTGCCGCAGCAGGAAGACGCTGAAGGGGTTGGCGAAGGCGAACGGGATGATCAGCGGCCACAGCGTGCCGGTCAGGTCCATCTGCCGGGACCAGAACAGGTACATGGGCACGATGACGACCTGCGGGGGCAGCATCATCGCCGCGATGACCATCATCATCGCCAGGTTCCGGCCGCGGAAGCGGAACTTGGCCAGCGCGTACGCCACGGGGAGGCTGGAGCCGACGGCGAGCACGGTGCCCAGGCCCGCGTACAGCAGCGTGTTGCGCCACCAGGTGAGGAAGCCCGGGGTCTCCCACACGGTGCCGAAGTTGCCCCACTCCCAGGTACGCGGCCACAGCGCCCGGGTCAGCGCCTGGTCGTCGCTCATCACCGCGGTGAGGAAGACGAAGACGAACGGCAGCACGAAGAACAGCGCGGCGGCGATGGCCAGGGCGTGCACCGCCACCCAGTTCAGCAGCTCCCTGCGGCGCGCCTGCGCGTTCGTCGCCGGGCCGCGCCGCGGGCGCCTGCCGCGGGCCGGCGGGCGCGCCGCCGCCGGCCGCTTCCGCTCGGCCAGGTGTGCCGCCGCCATCAGTCGTCCTCCTTCAGAAAGCCGCTGCCGCGGCGCATCAGCAGGTACGTGAAGGCCATCGCGAGGACGAAGAGCACGAGGGCGACGACGCACGCCGCGCCCGTGTCGAACCGCTGGAAGCCCAGGTGGTAGATGCTCTGCGGGACGGTGAGGGTCGACTTCTCCGGATAGCCGGGCTCGAAGTGCTGGCCGGATCCACCGATGACGCCGCTGGCGACCTTCGCGGCCACGATGGGCTCGGTGTAGTACTGCATCGTGGCGATCACGCCGGTGACGACGGCGAAGAGCACGACGGGCCGGATGTTCGGCAGCGTGACGTACCGGAACCTCGCCCAGGCGCCGGCGCCGTCCAGCTCGGCGGCCTCGTACTGCTCCCTGGGCACGTCCAGCAGCGAGGCCATGAAGATGACCATGAGGTCGCCGACGCACCACAGCGCGAGGACCGTCAGCGCCGGTTTGGACCACTGGGCGTCGTTGAACCAGCCGGGCTCGCCCAGGCCGAGCCGGTCGAGGATGGTGTTGACCGGTCCGGTGCCGGGGTTCATCAGGAAGACGAAGGACATGGTGGCGGCGACCGGTGGCGCCAGGTACGGCAGGTAGAACAGGGTGCGGAAGACGCCGCCGCCGGTCTTGATCTTCGTGATGAGCAGCCCGATGCCGAGCCCGAAGACCGTGCGCAGGGTGACCATCACGGCAACCAGCCACAGGGTGTTGGCCAGGGCGGGCCAGAAGAAGGGGTAGTCGAACAGGACGTAGCGCCAGTTCTTCAGGCCCACCCAGACGGGGTCGGTGAACCCGTCGTACTTCATGAAGGAGAAGTAGACGGTGGCGCCGAGCGGGTAGGCGAAGAAGACGCCGAAGCCGACGAGCCAGGGCGAGAGGAACCCGAGGGTGCGCAGCGCCGCGCGGCGGCGCCGCGCACCCAGGGTGTGGACGGCGGCGGCCATCAGCCGGCCTGCGCGTTGTCCTTGTCGATCTGCTCGTCGGCCTGCTCCAGCAGGGACGCCAGATCGTCCTCCTTGCCGCTCTCGTACTTCAGCCCGTAGTCCTGGAGGGTGAGCAGGAAGGCGCCGCCGTTCTTCGAGGACGGGGCGTGGCTGGACTCCGGGTGCTGGGCGATGTCGACGAACGTGCGGTAGACCGGGTCGTCGTTGAGCTTCGGGGACTTCAGCGCGGCCAGCGTGGAGGGCACGTTGTGGATGGCGTTGGCGAAGTCCACGACGGCGTCGGTGTCGGTGGTCAGGTACTTCACCAGCTCCCAGGCGGCGTTCTTCTTCTCGCTGGTGGTGGCGATGC
The DNA here is from genome assembly GCF_045781775.1 of Streptomyces sp. 184. Taxonomy (NCBI): domain Bacteria; kingdom Bacillati; phylum Actinomycetota; class Actinomycetes; order Kitasatosporales; family Streptomycetaceae; genus Streptomyces; species Streptomyces sp. 184. Next base: position 6,523,922 of record NZ_CP123230.1, read on the forward strand.
CGGTGATGGTGCCGGAGAGGTAGCCCTTGCCGTACGAGTCCGCCTGGTCGTCGGGTACGGGGAAGGGGGCCGCGCCTATCTCGAAGCCGACGTCGGCGTCGGCGGCCATCTTGCCGCGCCACTCGCCGTCCATCTGCATGGCGACCTGCCCGGTGTGGAACGGGTGCTTGGGGCCCCACTCGTCGCCGAAGGTGTTGCGGTACTTGCGCAGCTTCTCGAAGCCGCCGAGGGCGTCGACCATGCTCTTCTGCCACTCGAACATCTCGGCCGTCTTCGGGTCGGCGGCGGCGTTGGAGTTGCCCTCGTCGTCGAAGTAGGTGAGGCCGAACTGCCCGCCGTAGTGCTCGACGGTGGTCTCGTAGCCCTGGTAGTTGGGCATGAAGCCGAGCTGTTCGTAGCCGTCGCCGTCGGGCTTGGTGAGCTTCTTGGCGACCTCCTCCAGCTCGGAGAGGGTCTTCGGCGGGGCGTCGATGCCGGCTTCCGCGAAGGCGTCCTTGTTGTAGTAGAGGCCGTAGGCGTCGCCGAGCAGGGGCAGCGCGCAGCGCTTGCCCTCGTACTGGGTGTAGTCGAGCATCGGCGCCGGGAAGGTCTCCTCGGGGCTGATGCCGGACTCCTCCAGGAAGGGGTCGAGGTCGGCGAGGACGTGGGAGGAGCAGAAGCGGCCGACGTTGTCGGTGGTGAACGAGGACACCACGTCGGGGGCGTTGGAGCCGCCGGCGCGCAGGCCCTGGTTGAGCTTGTCGTCGTTGACGCCCTTGACGGACTTCACCGTGATGTTGGGGAACTTCTTCTCGAAGGCGTCGATGTTGGCCTCGATCGCCTCGACCTCGGACGGCGCGCTCCAGCCGTGCCAGAAGGTGAGCGTGACGTCGGCGTCGGGGTCGTCCTTCGCGGAGCCGGAGTCGTTGCTGCCGGTGCAGGCGGCGGCGAAGAGGGACAGCGCGGCCGCGGCAGCGACCGCGGCGGCGGCGCGGGCACGTGGGCGGGTTGCGGGCATGGTCGTGGTACCTCCTGGCGGGTGCAGGGGACTCGGGTGGGTACGGGGCGGGCGGGCTCGTGCCGGGCGGGTGGTGCGGGAGACGGGCCGTGCGTGTGCCGGGCGGGGCGTCAGCGGACGGTGGTGTCGAAGACCTCGTCGCGGGTGGCGGCGAGCGCGGTCTCCAGCGCGCCGGTGAGTACCGGGTGCTGCTCGACCTCGCCGGTCACCAGGCGCGGCCGGGGCGCGGCCAGTTCGGCCAGCTCGGCCTGGACGAGCGTGCGCAGCCGCTCGCCGCCGGCGGCCAGCACGGCGCCGGAGAGCACGATGAGCTGCGGGTCGAGGACGGCGACGACGGAGGCGAGGCCGACGGCCAGGCGCTGCGCGAAGCGGTCGAGGAGTTCGGCCTGCCGGGGGTCTTCGGGCTCGGCGGCGGCGCGGGCGACGAGTGCGACGGCGACCTCGGCGTAGTGCCCGCGCTCGGGGGCGAGGCCCAGCTCGCGGGCGAGCGGGGCGAGCGCCTGGGCGCCGGCCAGCTCCTGGAAGCCGCCGCTGTTGGCGCGGGTGACCTGGCGGACGAGGGTGGCGCCGGGCACCGGCAGGAAGCCGACCTCGCCGGCGCCGCCGGTGCTGCCGCGGTGCAGCCGGCCGCCGATGACGACGGCGGCGCCGAGGCCCTCCTCGTTCCACAGCAGTACGAAGTCGTCGTGGCCGCGGGCGGCGCCGCGGCGCTGTTCCGCGACGGCGGCGAGGTTCACGTCGTTGTCGTACGCCAGCGGCATGGGCAGGGCGGCGGCCAGCTCCTCCAGCAGGGTCGGGGAGTGCCAGCCGGGCAGGTGGGAGGCGTAGCGCAGGCGGCCGGTGCCGGGATCGAAGGCGCCGGGGGTGCCGATGACGGCGCGGTGCAGCTCGGCGCGGGTGAGCCCGGCGTCCTTGGCGGCGCCGTCGACGGCGCGGACGACGCGGCGCACGGTGCCCTCCGCCGCGGCGCCGCCGCCGGTGCGCTTGGCGGTGGTCAGCTCGTACGAGCCGACCGTGCGGCCGGTGACGTCGGCGACGGCCGCGCGGATCCGGGCGGCGGTGACGTCGAGCCCGACGACGTGGGCGACGGCGGGGTTGAGGGCGTAGAGCTGGGCGTTGGGTCCCGGGCTGCCCTCGCTGGTGCCGGTGGCGATCACCAGCCCGGCCGCCTCCAGCCGGGCCAGGAGCTGCGAGGCGGTCGGCTTGGACAGGCCGGTGAGGTTGCCGAGCCGGGTACGCGAGAGCGTGCCGTGCTCCAGCAGCAGCTCCAGCGCGGCGCGGTCGTTCATCGCGCGCAGCGTCCCCGGGCCACCGGCCATGGGCGTCACCTCTCACCGATCAGGGCTCGTGCCGTACCGTGTACACCCCGAATGGTTAGGAAACTTTCCTGTCGGAGTGCGGCGAAAGTAGTGCCGCGGACGAGGCGCGTCAAGAGGACGGGCGAAACGCGGCTGCTCCGGCGCCCCGGCGGCCCCGGCGGCCCGCCCCGGCCTACTCCCCGCCGCCACCGCCGCCCGGGGCGGCCGGCTGCTGCGGCAGCGCGGCCTGCTCCGCCCGGAGCGGCACCACCGTGCCCGGCGGTACGTCCGACATGACGACGCCGGCCGCGAGCAGCGCCTCCCGAAGCCGCCAGCGCAGCTCCCGCTCGACCCCGATGGACTTCCCCGGCATCGTCCTGACCTGCACCTGAAGCGTCGCCGTACCCTGCGAGACGGCGGTCAGGCCCAGCACCTCGACCTCGCCCCACAACTGCTCGCTCCACGGCTCCGTCCGGCCGAACTCCTCGCCGGTGTCGACGATCACGGCGCGCACTCGGTCCAGGTCCTCGCCGGCCGCCACGGGCACGTCGACGACGGCCGTCGCCCAGCCCTGGCTGAGGTTGCCGATCCGCTTGACCTCGCCGTTGCGCATGTACCAGATCGCCCCGTTGTCGCCGCGCAGCTTGGTCACCCGCAGCCCGACCTCGATCACCTCGCCGGTGACCTCGCCGACGTCGATGGTGTCCCCGACCCCGTACTGGTCCTCGACGAGCATGAAGACCCCGGAGAGGAAGTCCATCACCAGGTTGCGGGCGCCGAAGCCGAGCGCGACGCCCGCGACGCCGGCGCTGGCCAGCAGCGGCGCCAGGTCGATCTTGAGCGCGGAGAGCACGGTCAGGGCGGCTGTGCCGAGAATCACAAAGGAGGCGCCGCTGCGCAGGATGGAGCCCAGCGCCTCGGAGCGCTGCCTGCGTCTCTCGTGGTTGACCAGCAGCCCGCCGAGCGCGGTGCCGTCGACGGCGTCGGCGGTCCGCGTCATGCGCCCTATCAACTTGGTGATCATGCGCTGCACCACGCGGCGCAGCACGTACGCGATCACGACGACGAGCAGGATCCGCAGGCCCACGCCCAGCCACGAGGTCCAGTTCTCCTGGATCCATCCCGCCGTCTCCTCCGCGCTCCTGCGGCCGTCCTCGATCGTCGGGGAGGGGCTCTCGGCAGCCGGGCGGGCGGTGGCGGACACGGCTTGGAACCTTCCGTTCAGGGGTGGACGCCCTCACCCTACCCGGCGCTCCGGCCTGCCCCTTTGCCACTGCGACGGGGCCGTCGCGGGCGCCGTGGGGCGGGCGGCGCCGGCCCGTGTTGCGGTCCTGTTACCGCCCCCGCGGGCAGGCGTAGGGCGGGGCCGAAAGGGGGATCAACATCACGGGGGCGGCCGTGGAACCTTGCCGGACGGTTGGCCCGTTTACCTGATCGTGGCTGGCGCGGAGGCGGGAGTGCAGGACACACTGTTGACCAGATCGTCCCGGCGCGAGCCACGCGCCGCCGGCGTACAAGGAGGCACCGTGCCGCACGTCCTCGTCCTGAATGCTTCATACGAGCCGCTCGGCGTCGTGCCGCTGCGCCGCGCGCTCGTGCTGGTGCTGAACGGCAAGGCTGTGAGCCTGGAGGAATCCGGCGCCTTCCTGCACAGCGCCACCCGGGTGATAGCGGCGCCGAGCGTCGTGCGGCTACAGAGGTTCGTACGGGTCCCCGTCAGGGGGCCCGTTCCGCTCACCCGCCGGGCGCTCTTCGCCCGCGACGGGGGGCGCTGCGCGTACTGCGGCGGCGTGGCCACGAGCGTCGACCACGTGATCCCGCGCAGCCGCGGCGGACTGCACCGCTGGGACAACGTCGTGGCGGCCTGCCGCCGCTGCAACCACGTGAAGGCCGACCGGCCGATCCACGAGCTGGGCTGGCGGTTGCGCCACCAGCCCGCGCCGCCGTCCGGACTTGCCTGGCGCATCATCGGAACAGGGCATAGGGATCCGCGCTGGTTGCCCTACCTCCAGCCATACGGCGCGGACGAGGCCCTGGCCCGGATCGACGGCATCTCTGCCTAGAACCGGGCCTTTGTTATGCCCGCCGCGATGCCCGCAGAGATTCCCGCGGCGACGTCCTTCGAGACGCCCCCCGCGGCCCCCGCGCCCCGGCTCTCCCCCCGGGGCGCGGAAGCCGGTCGGAACAGGAACCGAACGGATGCTCTGCGCGTGATGGAAGGCAGGATGGGAGCCTGACGCCCACTGCGTGGCGCGCTACGGTACCGATCCGAACAAGATCCCGGGAATCGCGGTGTGACGGTCTCAGCGGGCCGCCATACTTGCCGACGTGCCCGGGGTGGACTGGACCCGCCCACGCAACCGGGCGAACAGCCAGCGACCCAGGGGGAGGTCACGTGACGTACCCGCCGCCGGCCGGCAGCGCCGCGCCGCCGGAGCACCAGACCGCGCCTGCGTTTCCCGCGCAGGCCGCGCCCGACGGCCCACTCGTACCGCAGCCGGGGTCCGCGGGGGGCGGCCCGCCGGCACCGCCGCCGCCCGCCACGCCGCCGGCGCGGCGCTCCGCGTTCGCCGAGGGCCTCGACAAGCTGCGCGGCGCGGCGACCACCGAGCCGGGCCGGCTGCGGATCATCGGGGCCGTACTCGCGGTGCTGGTCGTGCTGTTCGGGGCGCTGACCGCATGGCAGGTGTCCGACCGGTCGGCGGCGGCCGACGACGTCATCAACCGCAGCCAGCCGCTGAGCGCCGACGCCGCGGACATCTACCGCTCGCTGGCCGGCGCCAACACCACGGCGGCCAGCGGCTTCCTGGAGGGCGGGCAGGAGCCGCCCCAGGTGCGCGCGCGGTACGACGCGGACATCAAGCAGGCGTCGAAGCTGCTGGTGAAGGCGGCGGCCAACTCCCAGGGGGCCGGGGAGTCGCAGAAGCAGATCGAGAAGCTGAACCAGGCGCTGCCGGTCTACACCTCGCTGGTCGAGACCGCCCGCGCCAACAACCGCCAGGGCCTGCCGCTCGGCGGCGCGTACCTGCGCTACGCGGACGAGCAGATGCGCGAGACGCTGCTGCCCGCCGCCCAGCAGCTCTACCTCTCCGAGACCGGCCAGTTGGAGGAGGACTACTCCGACGCCAAGTCGTGGCCGTGGGCCGCGCTGGTCAGCGGGCTGCTCGCGCTCGGGGTCCTGTTCTGGGCGCAGCGCCGCCACTACCGCCGTACCAACCGGGTGTTCAACCACGGCCTGGTGGCGGCCTCCGCGGCCACCGTGATCGTGCTGCTCTGGCTCGCCGTCGGGCACACCTTCGCCCGCTCCGGCCTCGGCGACTCCGACCGGCACGGCGCCCAGTCGATGCACGCGCTCAACGAGGCCCGGATCAACACCCTGCGGGCCCGTGCCGACGAGAACCTCACGTACGTCAACCGCGGCTCCGTCACCACCGAGGAGGGCGTGGACAAGTACGAGGACAGCTACGTCAAGGGCATGAACAAGCTGGCCGGCAAGGACCCCGCCGCCGAGGCGGCGCCCGGGGGCAGCATGCTGGGCCGCGCCATGGAGCTGGCCGACGACGACGCCGGCCGCGAGCCCATCGCCAAGGCCATGAACAACGTGCGCGAGTGGCGCAAGATGCACGGCGAGGCACAGGACAAGAACGTCGCGGGCGACTACGAGGCCGCGAAGGACATGGTCCTCGGCGGCGACGAGGAGGAGTCGACCAGCGAGTTCTTCGACGCGGTCGACGACAGCCTGAAGGTCGCTCTGGACCACGAGCGGCAGGAGTTCACGTCGGCGGCCGAGGACGGCCGCGGGGCGCTCTCCGGCCTGTGGATCGGCGGAGCGGTGCTCGGCGTGCTCGGCGCGGCCGGCGCGGTGTTCGGCATCGGCCGCCGGCTCTCGGAGTACCGGTGACGGCGAAGGGGGAGGCAGCGATGCGGACGGCGAAGGCGCCGAGGACGAGGCGGAACCTGCGCGGCTGGGGCGGCGTGGCCGGGACGGCGGCGGCCGTCGCGCTGACCGCCGCACTGCTGCCGGGCCTCGCGGGCGACGACCGGCAGGACGGCACGGCGGACGAGCGGGCCGGCGGCGGCGCGGTCGCGGCGCAGCCGGCGAAGTCGAGCCAGGAGAAGTGCGAGACGCCGGAGGCGAGCCTGCGGCCGTCCGCGACCGCCTCCGGCGACGGCGTCAAGCGGATCATCGACCGCGGCTATCTGATCGCGGGCATCGACCAGAACAGCTTCCAGTGGGGCTACCGCAACCCGCTCACCGGCGACCTGGAGGGCTTCGACATCGACCTGGCGCGGGCCATCGCCGGGGAGATCTTCGGCAAGGGGAACGAGGAGGGCAAGGTCGTCTTCCGCTCCATCCCGACCAGCGAGCGCATCCCGGCGCTCAAGGACGAGCGGGTGGACGTCGTGGTGCGCACGATGACCATCAACTGCGAGCGCATCGAGGAGGTGGCGTTCTCCACCGAGTACTTCACCGGTGACCAGCAGGTGCTGGCGCCCGCCGACTCGAAGATCACCGGCTTCGACGAGAGCCTGGACGGCAAGCGCGTGTGCACCGCCGAGGGCTCCACGGGCCAGGGTGCGCTGGAGGAGGAGTCGTTCGGCGCGGAGGTCATGCTGGTGCCCAACCAGCTCGACTGCCTGGTGCGGGTGCAGCTCGGCGAGGCGGACGCGGTCGTCACCGACAACGCGCTGGCGGCCGGCCAGGCCGCGCAGGACCCGTCGATGAAGCTCTTCGGCACCCTGAACCGCCCCGAGCCCTACGGCGTGGCGATGAACAAGAACGACCACGATCTGGTGCGCCGCGTCAACCACCTGCTGGAGGACTACCGCGAGAACGGCTGGATGGAGTCGTACGACAAGTGGCTGGCCGACGCCATGCCGGGGATCGAAGGGCCGCCCGCCCCCAGGTACAAGGACTGAGCGGGCGCACACGGGAACAGCACGGCAACGGGCAGAGTACGGCAGCACGGAGGGAAAGAGATGCCGCTCCCGCCACGGGGTTCGATGGACCGCGAGGAGGTCGATCGTGCGCTTGCGCGTCTGGGGGCCGAGCACGAGGCGATCGAGACCTCGCTGCTCGCGCTCCAGGACCACGCGGGACGCCGGCTGCTGGAAGGCGCCGAGCTGTCCGGTACGACCAAGGAGCGCTGGGCCGCCGCCGAGCAGGCGATCTCGCTGCTGTGGGCGCACTTCGACGCGTACACCGGCGCGCTCGGCTCGGCCCGCCGGATCCGCACCCGCCGCCGTTCGCCCGGCACCGCGGAGCTGGCCGAGCTGACGGCGCTGCTGCGGGACCACGGCGTCACCATCGCGCCGGGTGCCGCCGCCCTGCCCCGTACGGTCGCGGGCGGCTATCCGGCGTCGCTGACGGGGCCCGCCCGGCTGTCGGAGTCGCTGAAGCTGGACGAGCTGGTGGAGCGGATGAACCGGTGGTACGCGGAGGTGATCGACGTCGTCGCGGCGGCGGACTCCGTGTGGTCGGCGCTGCCCGCGCGCATCGACCTGCTCGCCGCCGAGTTGCAGCGCACCCGTTCGCTGGCGCAGTCCGTCGGCGTACGTCCCGGGGAGCACCCGGCGGGCGACGACCTGGAGCGGATCACCGCGGAGCTGGCGTCGCTGCGCGACGAGGTGGTCCGCGACCCGCTGGCGTTCTGGTCCCGGCCGGCGGGGCGCAGTCCCGGCGCGGCGCCCGGCGGCGGTACGCCGGACACCGCGCGCTACGACACGGCGGCGCGCGGTCTGGAGGACGTGCGCCGGGAGATCGACGCCGTGCTGCACGTCCGGCAGGACGCGGAGGAGCGGCTGATCAGGGTGCGTGACGTGCTGTCGCGCGCGGACCGTACGCTGGGCGAGGCGCGCCGGGCGCGCGGCGAGGTGCTGGCGAAGATCGCGGCGTCCGAGGTCCCGGCGGTCAGCGGCCCGCCGACGGCGTTGAACGAGCAGTTGGCCAACGCGGTCGAGTTCCGCAGGCGCGCCCAGTGGCACCGGCTTTCGCCGCTGCTGGAGAGCCTGGAGCAGCGGGCCGAGGAGGAGTTGCTACGGGCGCGGGAGTCGCTGACCGCGGTGACCGCGCCGCTGGCCGTGCGGGCGGAGCTGCGCGGCCGGCTGGACGCGTACAAGGCGAAGGTGGCGCGGCACGGCTTCGCCGAGGACCGCATCCTGGTGGAGCGGTACGACGCGGCGCGCCGGCTGCTGTGGTCGGCGCCCTGCGATCTGATCGCGGCGGAGCAGGCGGTGCTGCGCTACCAGCGGGCCACGGCGGAGGTGCTCGCGGGCCCGGTCGACCGGCCCGGGGGCATGGCGTGAGGCTGGACGGAACGGAGTTGGGGGAGTCATGAGCAACGCGCAGGCATGTCAGCGGCCGGGCTGCGGAGGAACGTACGAGGACGTCGGCGGCGGCGAGCTGTACTGCGACACCTGCGGGCTCGCCCCCGTCGTCTCGCCGGACGGCGTGGTCGGCTCGGCGCCCACCGGGGTGACGGGCCACCGGCGCGGCAGCCGGGGCAGCAGGGGCAGCTCGTCGAGCAGCTCCAGCGCTTCGAGCCGGTCGAGCAGCACGTCGCGGAGCAGTTCGCGGGCGTCGCGCCGGTCGGTCTCCGGGCGGCTGTCGCGCGCGCTGACCGGGGAGTCGACGGGCCGTTCCGTCTCGGTCAAGAGTTCCCGTACGTCCGCGATCGCCTCCCGCGGCAAGCTGGGCGCGGGCCTGGTGACGGTGCCGGAGGTGCCGCGGCCCGACCCGCGCACCGCGGTGCTGGAGAACCCCGAGGTGCCCGAGCGCAAGCGGTATTGCAGCCGCAGCGACTGCGGGGCGCCGGTGGGCCGTTCGCGCGGCGGGCGGCCGGGGCGTACGGAGGGCTTCTGCACCAAGTGCGGGCAGCCGTACTCCTTCGTGCCGAAGCTCCAGGCGGGCGACATCGTCCACGGCCAGTACCAGGTCGCGGGGTGCCTGGCGCACGGCGGTCTGGGCTGGATCTACCTGGCGATCGACCGCGCGGTCGCGGACCGCTGGGTGGTCCTCAAGGGCCTGCTGAACACCGGTGACGAGGACGCCATCGCCGCCGCGGTCTCCGAGCGCCGCTTCCTCGCGGAGATCGAGCACGCGGGCATCGTGCGCATCTACAACTTCGTCGAGCACCTCGACCAGCGCACCGGCAGCCTCGACGGCTACATCGTGATGGAGTACGTCGGCGGCAAGTCGATGAAGGAGATCGCCAACGAGCGGCGCACGCCGGACGGCAAGCGCGACCCGCTGCCGGTCGAGGTGGCGTGCGCGTACGGGATCGAGGCGCTGGAGGCGCTCGGGCACCTGCACAGCCGCAACCTGCTGTACTGCGACTTCAAGGTCGACAACGCCATCCAGCAGGGCGACCAGCTCAAGCTCATCGACATGGGCGCGGTGCGCCGCATGGACGACGACGAGTCCGCGATCTTCGGCACCGTCGGCTACCAGGCGCCGGAGGTCGCCGACGTCGGCCCGTCCATCGCCTCCGACCTGTACACGGTGGCCCGCACGCTGGCCGTGCTGACCTTCGACTTCCAGGGCTACACCAACGTCTTCGTCGACACCCTGCCCGACCCCGACTCGATCGACGTCTTCAACCGGTACGAGTCCTTCTACCGCCTGCTGGTGCGCGCCACCGACCCCGACCCGGCCCGCCGGTTCGCCTCCGCCGCGGAGATGTCCGAGCAGTTGACGGGCGTGCTGCGGGAGGTCGTGGCGCTCCAGACGGGCAAGCCGCAGCCGGCGCTGTCCACGCTCTTCGGGGCGGAGCTGCGGGTGGTGGACACCGAGCTGTTCCCGCCGGCGACCGGCGAGACCTCGCGGCTCGGCGCCCGGGCGGTCGACAAGCGCGAGCGCGCGGCGCGGGCCGCGGGCAACGGCAGCCCGGCGCTGCCGGCCGCGCAGGGCGTACCGCCGCAGTTGCCGGGCGGCGGGCAGGGGATGGGCACGCAGGTGGCGCTGCCCGCGCAGATCGCCGACACGCTGCCGCTGGACTCCCCCGCGGCGGCGCTGGCGCTGCCGGTGCCGCGGGTGAATCCCAGCGACCCCAACGCCGGCTTCCTGGCGGGCCTGATGGCCGCCGCGCCGGCGGAGCTGACCGCGGCGCTGTCCAACGCGCCGACCGACTCCATCGAGCTACAGCTCCGCCGGGTACGCGCCCACCTGGAGCTGGGCGACCTGGCCGCGACCGGCTCGGCGCTGGCCGAGCTGGGCACGCAGCACCCCGACGACTGGCGGATCGTCTGGTACCGCGGGCTCCAGGCACTGGCCACCCGCGACTTCGAGACCGCCGCGCTGTCCTTCGACGCGATCTACGACGCCTTCCCCGGCGAGCCCGCGCCGAAGCTGGCGCTGGGCATCTGCGCCGAGGTGCTGGGCCAGTTGGACAACGCCACCGAGTACTACCGGCTGGTGTGGACGACCGACCCGGCGTACGTCAGCGCCGCGTTCGGCCTGGCCCGGGTGCGGCTCGCCGCCGCCGACCGGTCCGGTGCGGTACGGGCGCTGGAGTCCGTACCGGAGGCGTCGATCCACTTCACCGCGGCGCGCGTCGCCACGATCAGAGCCCGGCTGCGCCAGCGCGCCCCGCAGGAGCCGCTGCTGACCGACCTCCAGGCGGCCGGCACGCAGGTGGAGCGGCTCCAGGACATGGGGCTGGACTCGGGCCGCAGGGCCCGGCTGTCCACCGAGGTGCTGGGCAGTGCGCTGGACTGGGTGCTGACCGGCAGCACGGGGGCCGGCGCGGGTCCGGGCGGCCCCTCCGGTCCGCCGCGCCCACTGCTGGGTTGCGCGCTGGATGAGAACGGGCTGCGGCTCGGTCTGGAAAACTCCTTCCGGGTGCTGGCCCGTCTCGCACCCCACGGCCATGAGCGGATCGACATGGTCGAACGGGCCAACCGCTACCGGCCGAAGACCTGGGTATGAGAGGAAAGCCCATGGCGAACACACCTCCCGTATCCCAAGTGAGTACGTGCCCCACGTGCGAGGAACCACTGGAGGCGGGTGACCTGTTCTGCGGGGCGTGCGGTGCGGATCTCGCCGCGCCGGCGCCCACGCCGGCGCCCGCTCCCGCGGCGGTCGGACCGGCGGCGGCGGAGCCCGCGGCCCGTCCCAACGGCGCCGCGCCGGCACCGCCGGCCGCACCGCCTGCGCCGCCCGTGCCGCCCGCCGGTCCGGCAGCGGCGCCGGACAGCAGGTCGTCGGAGGGGCAGCGCACCGGCAGTTACCGCATCGCGGGACCCGGGGCCGGCCCGCACGACGGCGGGGACTCCGACGAGTTCCTGCTGGAGGCGCCCGAGGAGGACCCGGAGCACTACCGCATCGTCGAGCCGGTGGCGCCGCAGGGCGCCGACCCGCGCGCGGCGCTGGGCACGGCCGTCGCGCCGGAAGCCGCCGAGCGGCCCGCCGCCGAGCGGCCCGCCGCCGGGCCGGTGCCGCCCGGCCGGCTCTGCATCGCGTGCCGTACGGGCGCGATCGACGCCGACGGCTACTGCGAGCGCTGCGGTCACGCGCAGCCACGCGAGCGGGACCACATGGAGCACGAGGTCGACGGCGTCGCCGCGGTCAGCGACCGGGGTCTGCGCCACCACCGCAACGAGGACTTCTTCGCCATCGCCGACACGACCCTGCCGGGCGGCGCCCCCGCCACGGTCGCCGTCGTCTGCGACGGCGTGTCCTCCGCCGGTCGCCCGGACGAGGCGTCCGCCGCGGCCAGCGTCGCCGCGGGCGCGTCGCTGCGGACCACGCTGGGCCGCGGGCTGCACCCGCAGCAGGCGATGCACGAGGCGCTGCTCGCCGCCGCCGCCTCGGTGAACGAACTGGCCGCGCAGCACTCGCCGCTGAGCAACCAGAACGCGCCGGCCTGCACGATCGTCAGCGCAGTGATCGCCGGCGGCATCCTGACCGTCGGCTGGATCGGCGACTCGCGCGCGTACTGGGTGCCGGACGACCGGGCCGCGCCGTCGGCCCGGCTCACCGAGGACGACTCGTGGGCGGCGCAGATGGTCGCCGCCGGGCTGATGTCCGAGGCGGACGCGTACGCGGACGAGCGCGCGCACGCGATCACCGGCTGGCTGGGCGCGGACGCGCACGAACTCGACCCGCACACGGCGTCCTTCAAGCCGGACGGCCCGGGTGTGGTGATCGTGTGCACCGACGGCCTGTGGAACTACGCGGAGGCCGCGGCCGAACTCGCCGCCGCGGTGCCCCCGGACGCCGCGACCCGGCCGCTGCACGCGGCCCAGGTGCTCGTCGGCCACGCGCTGGACGGCGGCGGCCACGACAACGTAACAGTGGCGGTACTCCCGTTCCCCGGCCCGGCGGGCGGGGCAGGCCCTTCCTGATGGCAGGGGGACGGGGGGTGGCCTGATCCGCCAGGGGGGGGCGGCGCAAGTAACGTGTTCAGCCTCTCATGCCCGGTGAATTGTCTACATAGATCTAAATACCATCAGTGGGAGGGGACGAGATGGCCAACTTCTCGAAGTCGAACGCGCCGGAGTTCTCGGTCGAGGTCTACCAGAACGAGTATCTGCCCGAGGGCGGCCGCGAGGTGAACGCGATCGTGACCGTCGCCTCGACGGGCGGCGGCACGACGGGCGGCATGCCGCTGCCGGCCGCCGATCCGGCGCGTACGCAGTTCGGCTCCGGGGGCCCGGACGCGGGCGTCGTGATCATGGTCGACTGCTCGGGCTCGATGGACTATCCCCCCACCAAGATGCGCAACGCCCGGGACGCCACCGCCGCCGCGATCGAGACGGTACGCGACGGCGTCGCCTTCGCCGTCGTCGCCGGCACCCACGTGGCCCGCGAGGTGTACCCCGGCGGCGGCCGGCTCGCGGTCGCCGACGCCTCGACCCGCGCCGAGGCCAAGGAGGCGCTGCGCAAGCTCAGCGCCGGCGGCGGCACCGCGATCGGCACCTGGCTGCGGCTCACGGACAAGCTGCTGGGCTCCGCCGAGGTGGCGATCCGGCACGGCATCCTGCTCACCGACGGCCGCAACGAGCACGAGTCGCCGGAGGACCTGCGGGCCGCCCTCGACGCCTGCGCCGGCCGCTTCACCTGCGACGCCCGCGGCGTCGGCACGGACTGGGAGGTCAAGGAGGTCACCGGCATCGCCTCGGCGCTGCTCGGCACCGCCGACATCGTCGCCGACCCGGCCGGTCTGGCCGCGGACTTCACGCAGATGATGGAGGCCGCGATGGGCAAGGAGGTCGCGGACGTGGCGCTGCGGCTGTGGACGCCGCAGGGCTCGACCATAAAGTTCGTCAAGCAGGTGGCGCCCACGGTCGAGGAGCTGACCGAGCGGCGTACGGAGGCCGGCCCGCGCGCCGGCGACTACCCCACCGGCTCGTGGGGCGACGAGTCCCGCGACTACCACGTCTGCGTCGAGGTGCCCCCCGCCTCCGTCGGCCAGGAGATGCTCGCCGCCCGCGTCTCGCTGATCCTGCCGCAGCCCGACGGCAGCGCGCAGACCCTCTCCCAGGGGCTGATCCGGGCGGTGTGGACGGACGACATGGCGGCCTCCACCCGTATCAACGCGCAGGTCGCGCACTACACCGGACAGGCGGAACTCGCCCAGGTCATCCAGCAGGGCCTGGAGGACCGCAAGGCCGGTGACATGGACGGTGCCACGGCCAAACTGGGCCGCGCCGTCCAGCTCGCGAGCGCCTCCGGCAACGCGGACACCGCGAAGCTACTGTCGAAGGTGGTGGACGTGGTCGACGCGGCGAGCGGTACTGTGCGTCTGAAGGCCAAGGTCGCGGAGGCCGACGAGATGACACTGGAGACACGGTCGACGAAGACCGTCCGCGTCAAGAAGTGACGAGAGTGAGACAGGGGGATCCACCGAGATGGCGACCTGCCCGAACGGTCACCCGTCAGGAGCCGAGGACTGGTGCGAGGTGTGCGGTATCCGCATGCCGGGCGCCGTCCCGCCGCCGGCCGCCCAGGTCCCGCCGCCGGGCCCGGGGGGCTACGGCTACCCCGGTCCCCCCGCCGGCGAGCCCACACAGGCCGCCGAGCCCTGCCCGTCGTGCGGCACGCCCCGCGAGGGGCAGGCGCAGTTCTGCGAGGAGTGCCGGTACAACTTCGTCACCCAGAGTGCCCAGCCGTACGTCCCGCCGACGATGGCCTCCGGGTTCTCGCAGGGCTTCCACCCGCAGCACCCGCAAGGGCTGGGCTACCAGCCGTCGGGGCCCTCCCAGGTCCACCGCGGTCCCGAGCCGCTGGGCCCGGACACCGGCGCGGCGCAGGCACCGCCGCCCCCGCCCCCGCCGCCGCCGCATCCCGGCATGGGCCACGGCGTACCGCCGCAGGCACCGCCGGTGCAGCCGGACCCGCGGATGGCCGGCGACTTCGTGATCACGCCGCCCAGCTCGGCGCAGCCGCCGCCGCAGCAGCACCACGGGCAGCACTTCCCCGGCCAGGGGCCGCCGCAGCCGGTGGGCTGGGTGGCGGTCGTGGCGCCGGACCGGGAGTACTTCGCGGCGATGATGTCCCGCAGCGGTCCCGAGGCGCACGGGCTGAACCTGCCCGCGTACTCGCCGGAGCAGAAGGTGCCGCTGGTCGGCCCGCAGATCGCGATCGGCCGCAAGCGCCAGTCGACGGGTGAGGTGCCGGACATCGACCTCGCCCGGCCGCCGGAGGACCCGGGGGTCTCGCACAAGCACGCGATGCTCGTCGAGCAGCCGGAGGGCGGCTGGGCGGTCGTCGACCAGAACAGCACCAACGGCACGACCGTCAACGGCGCGGCCGACCCGATCCAGCCCTTCGTCCCGGTGCCGCTGAAAGAGGGCGACCGGGTGCACGTCGGCGCGTGGACGACGATCCGCATCGAGCGGGGCTAGCCGCCCGTTCACCCCGCACGACCCGGACGGCCCGGTCCCGAACCGCTCCGAGCCGCCGGCAGAGGCGATGTCGTACGGACCCCATCCCGTACGTCACCGCCGGACCCGGGCCCCGGCCATCCGGCCCCCGGCCCGCCGCTCGCCTCGACGACGAGGCGTCAGCGGCCGATCGGCCGCTCACCGGCCGCGCCGTGCGGCACCAGCTCCACCTGCATCCGGTGCGTACCCACCCGGGTAGCGGACCCGCCGGCACCCGCCTCCACCACCCCCAGCCGCAGCGACAGGCGCCCCTCCCCCGTGCGGTGCAGCTCCACGGCGAACTCCAGGCTCACCCGGTCCACCCGGAACCTCCAGTCGCCGTCGCTCCGCTCCCCCTCCCGCTCGGCCTTCGCCAGCTCCCGCCGCACCTCGGCGATCGCGTCCGCCAGCCCCACCAACTCGTCGTCCTGCGTCTCCCGTGCCACCCGCGAGCCCCCTCCGCTCCATGACTGTGCGTCATCGTTACGTGCCAGAGTGTAGAGCGGGAGGTGTCCACCGCGTTATCGTCACCGGTCATGGGGGATCGTGCCGGCGCGGACGGGATCGGCTGGCGGCTGCGGCTGCGCGACGGCCGCGGCATCCTCGGCGCGGGCATCCTCATCGCCCCGGACCGGGCCCTGACCTCGGCGCACGTCCTGCCGCACGCCGACGCCGAGTTGACCGTCGACTACGCCGACTACCCGGGCGTCGAGCCCAGCCGCGCCCGCGCGCTGCCCGGCTGCGTCAAGCCCCGCGCCGCGGACCCGGCCGACGGTGACGTCGCGCTGCTCTCCGTCGACCCGCCCCGCCCGGGGGTGCGCCCGGCGCCGCTGCGCCGCATCCCCCGCTACACGGGCTGGACGGTGCGCATGGGCGGCTTCCCCAAGGACCGGGACCAGGGGTTGTGGGTACGGGCCCGGGTGGAGGGCCCGTACGGCGCCTGGTGGCAACTGACCCCGGAGGTCCCGGCGTACGTGGCCACCGAGGGCTTCAGCGGCACGGCCGTCGCCAACGCGCAGTTGGAGGAGGTCTCGGCGGAGCCGCCGCCGGAGCTGCTGGGCATGGTCGTCAGCCGGTTCTACGACGACGAGCGGGTGCCCGAGTTCGAGAAGCGGCACGCGTACATGATCCCGCTCGACCGGATCGCGGCGCTGCTGCCGGAGGTGGACCGGCTCGTCGGCGGCCCCGCGCCGCGCGACGCCGCGCTGTCCGCCGTGGTGCCGGCGCGGCCCGGCACGGGCGTGGACGCCGAACTCGCCGCGCTGCTCGCCGGCTGGGCCGCAGGAGCCGGGCCGCCGGTGCTGCTCGCCGCCGCCCCCGAGGGCTCCGCGCGCGACCTGGCCTTCACCGCCGCGCTCGACCGCGTCGAGATCGCCCTGAACGCCGCCGGGAGCACCGCCGACCACCTCGCGTACGCGCTCGGCGAGCGGCTGCGGCTGCCGGAGCCGTACGGCAGCGCCCTCACCGCCTGGCTGCGCGGCAGCGGCCCGCGGCCCGCCCTGCGCGACTCCGGCCGGCGGCTCGACCTGCCGGTCAAGGTCGCCGTGGCGGGGGTCGACAGGTCCGCGGACCCGGCGGCGGCCCTGGACGTGCTGGGCCGGCTGACGATTCTGGGCGTGCGGCTGCTGGTGGTGCCGCGCGGGTCCGACGGCCGGGTGCTGCGGGAGGCGGAGCGGCGGGTGGAGTGCCCGGCGCTGCGCGCGTACGCCCGCGGCCTGGTCCGCAAGGTGATCGCGCTGGAGCGCGGCAGGTCCGGCCCGCGGGTGGCCAACGGCCGCAACGCCGCGCTCACCGCGCACGACTGCGCCCGCGACCCGGTACGGGAGTTACGCGCGCTGACCGACCGGCTGCACGCGGACATCGCCCGTCTGGAGGGCCCCTCATGACCGACGCGGACGCGGCCGGCGCACCCACCCGCTGCCCCCACCGGATGTTCTCCGGCGCCAACTGCGCCGGCGAGCTGCTGGCCGCGGGCTACTGCACGCGCTGCGGCCGGCACCGCGACGCGCCGCCGCTGCCGGAGCCGGACGGCGGGCCGGCGTATCCCCTGGTGCTGCCGGAGCTGCCCGCCGAGGAGGCGCACGACTCGGTGATCCCCGAGGACGCCCCGCTGGCGTACGGCAAGCGCTGCGGCAACAAGGAGTGCGGCGCCCTGCTGGCGCCGCCGCTGGTGGATCCGCCCGTGCCGAACGAGGGCCACTGCCCGAAGTGCCGGCACCGCTACTCGTTCGTGCCGCGGCTGCGCGAGGGCGACATGCTCGGCCAGTACCGGGTGCTCGGCTGCCTGGCCCACGGCGGCCAGGGCTGGGTCCACCTCGCCGAGAACACCCGCCTGGCCAACACCCAGGTCGCGGTGAAGGAGCTGCTCAACCGGCACGACGAGCAGCTCGCCCGGCTCGCCGAGGAGGAGCGCCGCTACCTCATCGCGCTCGACCACCCCGACATCGTGCGGATCCTCGACTACCTGCGCGAGGAGCGGGAGAGCGCAGAGGAGTCGAGGAACTACATCGTCATGGAGTACGTCGGCAGCAACACCCTGGAGAAGGTCGTCACCGAGGTGCGCCGCGGCCGGCGGGGCCTCGACATAGAGGAGGTCATCACCTACGGCTGCCGGATCCTCGACGCGCTGGGGCACCTGCACGAGCGCAAGGACAAGGAAGGCCCGCTGGCGTACTGCGACATGAAGCCCTCCAACGTCATCCACTACCGCGACGGCCTGAAGGTCATCGACCTCGGCGGCGTACGCCGGATCGGCGAGGCCACCGCGCCCGCGCTCACCGCGGGCTACGCCGCCCCCGAGGTCGACCGCACCGGGCCGACCGTCGCCCACGACCTGCACACCGTCGGCCGCACCCTCCAGGAGCTGGCCCGCTTCGCCGCCACCCGCGACATCCCCGGCACCGGGATCACCTCCTTCCGGTACGTCGTGCAGTGCGCCACGGCGCCGGAGCCGGGTGAGCGGTTCGCGTCCGCCGCCGAGATGAGCGAGCAACTGCGCGGCGTGCTGCGGGAGATCCGGGCGCTGCGCAACAAGCCCGACCGGCCGGAGCCCTCCACCCTGTTCGTACCGACGCGGCGGCTGCTCGACGCGGGGCTCGGCCAACTGCCGCCGCTGCGCCGCTGGCTGGAGCGCACGGTGCCGCGGCGGGGCGCGCGCCCGGTGTCGCAGCCGCTGGACGCCCGGCCGCCGAAGGCGGGCGACGTGGCGCCGGCGCTGCCGGTGCCCCGGCCGCACCCGAAGGACGAGCAGCGCAACCTCTTCGGGCTCTCCTCGACGCACCCGGACAAGAAGCTCCACCAGACGGCGGGCAAGCCGTCCGCCGAGATCTGCTTCCACAACGTACGGCTGCACCTGCGCGCCGCACCGGCGCCCGCGACCCGGAAGGCGGCGGCGGAGCTGGCCGAGGCGCGCGGGATCCTGGCCGGCAGCCCGGACCGGGCGTGGCAGTTGGACTGGTACGAGGGGCTGCTCGACCTGGTACGGGCGCAGGCCGCCGCGGACGGCGGCGGGCCGGGCGCCACCCCGGAGGGTGAGACGGGCCCGGGCGACGCGGTGTCACTCGAAGTGGCGGCGCTGAGCCGGGCGTACGCGCACTACGAGGCGGTCTACCGGCGGCTGCCCGGCGAGTACGCGCCGAAGCTGGCGCTCGGCTACTGCGCCGAGCGGCTGGCCGCCGCCGGCCGGCCCGCGGCGGCGGCCGGGCGCACCGCGGAGGAGCTGCGCAGGACCGCCACCGACCACTACCGCACCGTCTGGTACCGCAACCGCATGCAGGGCAACGGCGCCTTCGGCCTGGCCCGGCTCGCGCTCGCCCGCGGCAGCCGGCAGGAGGCGGTGGACGTGCTGGACAACATGCCGATGGACTCGCCCGACCACGGCGCCGCGTGGATCGCCACGCTGCGGGTCTCGGCCGCGCGGCTGGGTCCCGAGGGCCCGGCGCTGCCGCCGCTGGCCGAGATCGGCCGGGCCCGCGCGCGGCTGGCGGACGCCGCGGACACCGGCAGCGCGGCGCCGCTGCATCTGGCGCAGGAGCACGGGCTGCTGCTGGAGGCGGAGTTCCTGGAGTGGGCGCTCGACCTGGTCACGGAGCCGGGCACGCAGGGCGCGGGCGGCGGCGGTTCTGCGGACGGCGGTACGGGCGGCGCCGGGGGCGGCGGCACGGGCGGCGGCGCCGGGGGCGGCGGCTTCGCGTACGGGCAGCTCTTCGGCGAGCCGTACCGCCCGCGCGCGAGCGAACGCCCCCTGCCCCGCGCCCTGCCGTCCCGGCTGACCGCCGCGCGCGACACCCCCGAGCGGAGCATCCGGCTGCTGCTCGCGGCCTGCTACCGGAAACTGTCCCGGCACTGCCGGGACGACGACCGCGCCAAGCTCATCGAGCTGCACAACGCGGTCCGCCCGCCCACCGTCGCCTGACCCGCCCGCTGGAGGCGATTCCCGATGGACACGCTGCGGTTCGGCGTCACGCTCGCGGACGCCGCGGAGGCGCAGCACCGGCTGCGGGCCGACGTGGCCGCGCACACCGTCGACACCACCGTGGAGGTGACCGCCGAGGGCGCGGGCGGGCCGGTCCCGGCGCCCGCCGACACCGGCGTGGTCGTGGCCCTCGACTTCGCGCCGCACCGGCTGGAGGAGACCCGCCGGGCGGTGGGCGCCGCGATCGCGGCGCTGCCCGACGGCACGTCGTTCGCCGTGCTGCACGGCGGCGGCGCGCCGCGGATCTGCTACCCGTACGACGCCAGCGAGGTCTGGGCGTACGCGGACGACATCAGCCGCAACACCGCGCGGTTCGAGGCGGAGCGGCTGCTGCCCGCCGGGGGCGCGGGCCCGGCGGGCGGCGGGACCGGCGGCTACGCGGCGTGGCTCGACGCCGCCCGCGCGCACGCCGCCCGCGCGCCGCGGCGGATCACCCACCTGCTCGTGGTCACCGACGGCCGGGGCCACGACGACGGCCGCCTCGACGCCGCGATCGACGCCTGTGTCGGCGAGTTGACGTGCGACGTCATCGGCGTCGGCGGCGCCTGGGAGCCGGCGCTGCCGGCCCGGATCGCGACCCGGCTGCACGGCAGGGCGGAGCTGGCGGAGGGTGCGGAGCCGCTGGCCGCCCGGCTCGCGGACATCGCCGGACGGCTGCGCGCGACCCGGGTGCCGGCGGTGCCGGTCGAGGTGCGGCTGCGTACCGGCGTGACGCTGCTGTCGTTCCGCGAGGCGGCCCCCGTCAGCCGGGAGCTGCGGTGCGACCCGCGGCCGGCCGGCGCGGACCCGTGGCGGCAGGTCTTCACCACGCGGCTGTGGGACGCGGGCGCCCGCCGCTACATCCTGTCGGTCGAGGCCCGCCCGGACGGCGACCCGGCCGCCGGGCGGGAGGCCGACATGCTCGACGCCGACCTGCTGCTGGCCGAGGTCTCGCTGGGCCCCGGGGTGGCGGCGCTGCCGGGGCGGGCGGCGGCGACGGTGCGGGTGTGCTGGTCGTACGACGCGGCTCCCGGCCGGGTGCGGGCCCGCGGCGCCAGCGCCACGTACCTGCTGCGCGACGACCTGGCCGAGGCGTTCAACGCCGGCTGCACCGCCATCTCCCGCGGCGACCTGCGCAGGGCACGGGAGATGCTGGGCGAGGCGGCGAAGCTCGCGTACGCGCTGAAGGACCGGGACTTCCTCGACCACGACCTGAACCGGGTCGCCGAGGTGCTGGACGCGGCCAACGGCGTCGTACGGGTACGGGCCGGCGCCACCGTCGACCGGACGGCGGTGCTGCGCAGCCGGCTGTCGCGCGGGCAGGACCGGCCGCTGGACGCCGGCCCGCCGGCGCCCGCCGGCATCCCCTGCCCCGCCCCGGGCTGCGCCCGGGTCTCCGCGGCCGCCGCCGTGTACTGCGTCGTCTGCGGCACCCCGCTGGCCGCCGCCGGGGACCGGCGGTGAGAGCGCGGCTCGGGCGGCTCGTCCGCGCGCTGCTCTTCCCGAAGACCGTCAAGTACCGGCTGCTGCGCCTGCTCACCGCGGTGCTGGTGCTCGGCGCGGCCGGATCCGCCGCGCTGCTCGTGTCGTACGACACCGTGCACCGCGTGCCCGCCGAACTCCAGGCGCGCTCGGTGCCCGCGGTCCAGGACGCGGTCGCGTTCCGCACGGCGCTGCTGGCCGCCGACGCGGAGGTGCGCCGCTCCTACGAGGACGGCCTCATGGACACCGTCGGCCCCGGCGAGCGCTACCGGCAGCAGAGCGGCGCGGCCCGCCAGGCGCTGTCGCGGCTGTCCGACCGGCAGATCGAGGGCGACGACGGCCGCCGGGTCGTCGAGGTGCTGAACGTGCTGCACGACTCGTACCAGGACGCCATAACCGACGCCGCCTACTACCGGGACGCCGCGGACCGGCCGATGCGGGAGCAGAAGCTCTACGAGGCCGAGACGGTGCTGACGCGCGAGGTCACCGGCATCCTCCCGCGGCTCGCCGGCCTCCAGGACCGGCAGCTCGCGAACATCGAGGACCGGACGGACGTGAGCGCCGCCGAGAAGGCCGGCTGGATCGTCGCGGTGGCGGCGCTGCTGCTGCTGGCGCTGGTGCTGCTGCTGGCCTGGCGGGTGCTGTGGCGGTACTGCGGGCGGCTGTTCAGCGGCTGGCTGGCGGTGGCGCTCGTGCTCGTCGGCGTGCTGGCCACGGTGCCGCTGGCGGCGACGTACGACACCCAGGACACGCTGGACGCGATCCACACCGAGCTGGCGGCCGTCGACCGCACCGACGACCGGGACCGCATCGACGCCGGCGCCGCGACCGTGCGCAGCCTCATCGCGTCCACCTCGGCGGCCACCCGCGCGATGCCGTGGCTGGCGGCGGGCTGCGGGCTGGCCGTGGCCTGCGCCGCGGGCGGACTGCTGTGGCGGCTCTACGCGGACTACGGGAAGGACTAGCCATGCCTCGGAGGCCCCGGCTGCGCCGGACGCTCGTGGCGGCGGCCGTGGCGGCCGTGCTCGCCGGCTGCGTCGGCGGCCAGCCGCCCGTCGACGAGGCGGTGGACCGGCCGGTCACGGTGCTCGGGCCGTGGACCGGCACGCAGGAGGACACCTTCGAGGAGCTGCTCGACGGCCGCGACTTCGACTACGTCTACCAGGGCACCGCCGCCCAGCGCGAGGTGCTGCTCTCGCAGGTGCTGGCCGGCACCCCGCCCGACATCGTGATCATGCCGGGCACCGGCGAACTGGCGGACTACGCCGCCGAGGGCCGGCTCCAGCCCCTCGACGGGCGGGGGCTGTACGAGCCGGGGCACTACGCCGCGCCGTGGACGCCGCGGGCCACCGGGGAGTCCGGCAGGCGCGTGTACTGGGTGCCGGTGCGGGCGGCGCTGAAGAGCATCGTCTGGTACCGGGCGGCCGACGGCAGGCCGGAGTCCGTCGGCGCCAGGCAGTGGTGCGTCGGCATGGGCGACGACGGCGCCGCGGGCTGGCCGGCCAGCGACTGGATCGAGGACCTGCTGCTCCAGACCGCCGGGCCGCGGACGTACGCGAGCTGGGCGAGCGGGGCGCTGGCCTGGACGGCGGAGCCCGTGGTCCGGGCCTGGACGGCGTTCGGCTCGGTGCTGAAGTCGGCCGGCAGCGACCCGGCGCGCTGGGCGCTGCTCAACGACCACCGGGGCGCCGCGGGCGCGGAGGGGCTGCTGTTCGGCGGGCGGGAGGGGACCGGCGAGCGGTGTGCGGCGGAGCACCAGGGCTCGTTCGCCCGCGACCTGTACGGGGACGCCGCCGGCCGGGCGGACTACGCGCCCTCGACCCCGTACCTGCCGGGCACGACGGTGCCCCGCGGGCGGGAGGTGAGCGGGGACTTCGCGGCGCTCTTCGACGACCGGGCCAAGGCGCGGGAGGTCTTCCGGTTCCTCGCCTCCCGGGAAGGGCAGCGGGCCTGGGCCGCGGCCTCGGAGTCGCCGCTGTACAGCGCCAACTCCGAGCGGGGCATGCCGCGTCCGGAGGATCCGGTGACGCTGCGGATCGTCCGCGACCTGGAGGACACCGCGCTGCCGCGCTGCCTGGACGCCTCCGACGTGATGCCGCCGGCGGTACGCGACGCGTTCTACAGCGCCGCGCTCCAGTACCTCGCCGCCGACGCCCTCGACCCGCTGCCGTGGCTGCGCAACATCCAGGAGGTGCAGGACTACGAGGAGCGGCGGCCGTGGATGACGGGCATCTGCGGCTGAGACCGACCCGGGCCCCGGCCCGCGCCCCGACCGCGCCCCAGGCCCGCCCTCCGTCCCACTCCCCGTCCCCGTACCGTCCCCGAACTGGGGAAACGGCGGCGCCCCACCCCTCCCGAAGCCGCCGCTCCGGGTCTAGGGTCGGCGGCATGACCGCCGCGATCTCCGTCACCGACCTGCACAAGCGCTACGGCGACGTGCGCGCGGTCGACGGGGTCAGCTTCGAGGTCCGCGAGGGCGAGTTCTTCGGGCTGCTGGGGCCGAACGGCGCCGGCAAGACCACCACCCTGGAGATGGTCGAGGGCCTGCGCCGCCCCGACGAGGGCCGCGCGCTGCTCCTCGGCGAGCCGTCGTGGCCGCGCAACCCCACGCTGCTGCGGCGCATGGGCGTCCAGCTCCAGGCGTCGGCGTTCTTCGAGAAGCTGACCGCCCGCGAGCAGATCCGCACCTTCGCCTCCCTCTACGGCGTCGGCGACGAGCGGGCCGACGCGATGCTCGCCGAGGTCGGCCTCACCGAGAAGGCCGGCACCCGCGAGGACAAGCTCTCCGGCGGGCAGGCGCAGCGGCTCTCGATCGCCTGCGCCCTGGTGCACGACCCCGAGCTGGTCTTCCTCGACGAGCCGACCACCGGCCTCGACCCGCAGGCCCGGCGCAACCTGTGGGACCTGCTGCGCGGCATCAACGCCGCGGGCCGCACCGTCGTGCTGACCACGCACTACATGGACGAGGCCGAGGTGCTCTGCGACCGCGTCGCGGTGATGGACGCGGGCCGCATCCTGCGCATCGGCCCGCCCGCCGAGCTGGTCGCGGAGCTGGCAGTGGCCTCGCTGGAGGACGTGTTCCTCCAGTTGACCGGGCGGGAGTACCGCGAGTGAAGCCGTTCGTCAGCCTGTCGAAGGCCATGGCGCTGGGGCTGCTGCGCGACCGCGCCTCCGTGTTCTTCATCCTCGTCTTCCCGCTGATGTTCCTGGCCCTGTTCGGCGTGCTCTTCAAGGACGCGGGCGTCTCCCGCGCCACGGTGGTGCAGGTCGGCGCCGTCGAGGTGTTCGACGAGATGTCGGCGAAGCAGCGCGCCGGCCTCGACGACGTCCTGGAGATCGAGAAGTCCGCGGACCGGGCCGAGGCGCTGGAGAAGGTGCGCGACGGCGACGCCGACGCCGCCGTGTGGGAGGAGCCCGGCGGCAGGGTGCAGATGCGCGTCTCGGCCGCCGACCCGGTGCAGGCGGGCAGCGTCGGCGGCGTCCTGCGGTCGGTCGTGGACGGGGCCAGCATCGCGGCGACCGGGCAGCCGCCCGCGTACACGCTGACCGGCGGGCAGGTCGAGGACGAGTCGCTCCAGGCCATCCAGTTCTTCACCCCCGGCCTGCTGGGCTGGGCGGTCGCGATGGGCGGGGTGTTCAGCGCGGCGCTCGGGCTGGTCAGTTGGCGCAAGAAGCGCATCCTGCGGCGGCTGTGGCTGGCGCCGGTACGCGCCGGACCGGTGATCTCCGCCCGCCTCGGCGTCAACATGCTGCTGGCCTTCGGCCAGACCGCCATCTTCCTGCTGGTGGCCACCGTGCCGTACTACGGGCTGAAGCTGACCGGCGACTGGTGGCTGGTGATCCCGCTGGTGGCCTGCGGCAGCGTGGCGTTCATGTCGATCGGCTTCGCGATCGGCGCGTGGGCGAAGACCGAGGACGCCGCCAACGGGCTCGCGCAGGTCATCGTGCTGCCGATGGCTTTCCTGTCCGGGTCGTTCTTCCCGATGGACGACGCACCGCCGTGGGTGCAGAACATCTCCGAGGCGCTGCCGCTCAAGCACCTGGTGCAGGCGTCGCAGGACGTGCTCACGCGCGGCGGAAGCTGGTCGGACGCGCTGCCGGCGATGGGCGTGCTGCTGCTGACGGCGGCGGTGTTCACGGCGCTGGCGCACCGGCTGTTCCGCTGGGACGCCTCGTAGCGCATTCCCGGAAGGGCTCACCGGCATCGACCCGGGACCGGTCCCCGAGACGCTGTGGATACTTGCCAGCGCGAAGCGGCGTGGGCGACCGGCGGCACCTTCTTTCGCGCGGGACCTGGTTGGTCGCCGGTCCGGAATGGCTCGGGTTCCTGAATTCGACCGCCGAACGCCTAGGTCCATGTGGTTCCCACATACACGCAGAGGAGAGATTCCCTCATGAAATTCAATCGAGTGGCCGCGGCGACGGCTGGAGCGGCGTTACTCGTCGGCACGCTTGCCGTCGGTGCCGTGCCGGCGGGTGCGACGCAACAGGATGGCAGGACAGCGATGTCCTGCTACGGCGACGCGAAGAGCTTCACCAAGTACCAGGGCGATGTGAGCTACCCGGTGCCGGCGACGGGTAACTACCTGACGACCACCAGCAGTTGCTCCGACATCAACGTCCGGACCGGATGGGACGTGTTCGTGCGGGTGTGCTTCGTGAGAACGGGGTGCCAGGCCGACTGGAAGCGGACCGAGGGCGGAGAGTGGCTCGTGGTGGCCACCAACGTCAGGGACGGCGCGCAGTACTATCTCAACTTCATCACCAAGGATCTCATTACGGGCGGGTACGCCGCGTAGTGCCTGTAATTGCTGAAACGGCAGCCGATGAGCTGATCGTGCGGCTGTGTTTCAGTTCGGGAGGCCGCTGACCTGATGGCGTCTGCCACGCCTTGGTCCGTGGTCTCGGGCAGCGGCGGCGTCGCGGAGGTGAACACCTCCTCTGGGCGACTCGCGTTCGCTGTCGCTCACCGGACAAGTCCGTTGCACGAGAAGTGGCCCGCCCCCCTGTCACGAGTGGGGAGGCGGGCCGCTCCTCATCGGATGCGCCAGGTCAGGTCAGGGCAGGTCGAACTCGTACCTCTTCAGGGCCGCGATGAATCCGTTGAACGCCTCGGGCGTAAACAACAAGGCAGAACCGTCAGGGTCCTTCGAGTCACGAACTGCGATACCGGCATGCGTCTGGGTCACGTCGGCGTACTCGACGCACTGCCCTTCGCTTCCTCCACTGTGTGAGGACTTCTTCCAGATGGCGCCCTCCAGCTCAGGTGACAGGGCACGTCCGACTTTCGTGGTCATTTGCGCAGTCCTTTCAGGTACCCGTCAAGAACATCCCCGCTGTCAGACGTCGAACTCGGCTGCGAACTGAATGAAAACGCTGAACTCGGCAGGGGTGAAAACCAACGAAGAACCGTCAGGGTTCTTGGAGTCCCGAATCTGGATCGCCCTGGCCGTCTCGGCAACCTCTACGCACTGCCCCTGCTCCCCGCCGCTGTAGGACGACTTGTGCCAGGTCAGGCCAGTCTTCTCATCGGTACGGACGTAGCCGGTCATCAAAAGTTCCCCTCCAGGTGAGTGTTGATGCGATCCCGCGACTCGTCCGCGGGAAGTGCGACCTTGGCGATCTCCTCGAACACAACGGAGAGGTCGCTCACTTCGGCTGGGTCATCCAGGAAACTGCCACCCAGGGAGCTATCGATAGAAACGGTCGTGGGCCAGGGATGGCGGAAGTTTAAGATGGTCATGGCCTGGTTTGCAGCCGCGTAAGCGGGCACGTCTACCGGGACAATCTGGACGATGATGTTGGGTTGCCCGGCGTCGTCGGCCAGCTTGCGTAGTTGCTCCTTCATGACCCCCGGAGCGTTGGGGAAGCGGTGAAGGAGAGCGGCTTCGGAGATCAGCGCGTGGAGTTGGACCGGGCTGCCGGGGCGGTGCAGGACTTCCTGGCGCGCCATCCGGATGGCGCTCAACATGCCCGACCTTTCGCGGTTGTCCGGGTGGAGAGGGCTGTTAAAGATCTCCCTGACGTATCCGGGCGCCTGGAGCAGCCCGGGGATGATCGCCGGGTGCTGGACCTGGATCCTCTTCGCCTTCGACTCAAGGGTGATGAAGTCGAGGAGAGCATTGGAGATTTGACCCATGTACGAGGCCCACCAGCCCGCCCCCGGTGCCTCGTTGGAGGCCGCGGCCAACTCGCGAACAGCATCCTCGTCCTCGTGGATGCCGTACGCCTCCAGCATCTTGCGCATGTCGCCTTCGGGCACCCGGTAGATCCCGCGCTCGATGCGGCCTTGCCGCGTGGAGTCCCAGCCGAGCCGCTTGGCGGCTGCGCCGGGCGCGAGGTCGGCTCGTTCGCGGTAATCGCGCAGCAAGCTACCTACGCGGCGCCTCATGACTGGCGGAGGGAGCTTCTTGTGCGTCATGGGGAGCATTGTGCCAGTCACGCGGAGTACTGGCGATAAAACAAGTGTTCTGTCTCTTCGAGCAAGTTGTGCTCGATATTGCAGTCATGCCCTCGTTCGTACGTGCCGGGTCGCTGGCCCGGCGGAGGTCCGTCCTCCGCAATACCCTCCGACGAAGCCGAGGCCGCTGATGCCGAGTCAGAGCAGCCCCCGAACGACCTCCTGTGATGCACCTTGCATCGACGTTCTACGGACGACCAGGGCCTTACGGCGTGACGTTGCGGCCCGCCTGGGGCGAGACCGCGTACCGAAGGCGTCGGCTCCCGCCGGGCGGGTGTGCACATGATCCGGCCCCGGGTCGTGACCGTCGCCGACGTCACCCACGATCTCCTCGCAGCTCGGGCTGCCGCCCGACGCGGCCGTCGACGCGCGTGCGCCGTGCTGCCCGGCGGCTGCGCCACGACGCCCGGGTGTGCGCGGGGCTTCGTCCGGTCCTGGCTGGCCGCCTGGCAGATCCCGCCCGACCAGGCCCACGACACCGTGCTGATCGCCAGTGAGCTGGCGACCAACGCCTGCGTGCACACGGACAGTTCACAGATCATCGTGGCTGTTCAGCTCACCGGCCGGGAGCTGCGGCGGCTGACGGTCAGAGTGATCGACCAGGGCCCGGCCCGGCCGGACTGGGCCGACCGCCAGACCGACCAGACCGACGCATTCGCTCTCTCCGGTCGCGGGCTGTTCCTGGTCGGAGAACTGGCGGATCGGTGGGGCACGGTCCGAAGGCTCGCGGGTACCAGCGTGTGGGCGCAGTTGGCTGTCCCCGCGGCCACAGCGTCGTCGGCGTACGAGCAGTCCGCCGACACGACATCGGGCCGTAGACGATGAACGGCTTCCGTGACGTGCTCGCGAGGTTGCCGTGGGTTCTGGCAGGGGTGCCGACCGGCCGCGAACCACGAGCTTTACAGGCGCCCCCACCCCGCACGCCCGCCGCTATCGCCACGCGTACCGACCCCACGGCACCACGAAGGGACGAGGAAAGAACGATGACCAACGGCAACGTCAAGGGCGCCAAGCAGCAGCAGGTACGGGAGTCGGCCGAGGAACCGCCCGCGGCGGTCCGCGTCACGAGCTTCACCTACGGGCGCGGTCCGATCCCCGCCGCGGACATCACCCTCGACCTGCGTCAGTTCGGCGACTCCTTGGAGCTGGAGCCTGACAGCCTCATCGGCATCACCATCTGTGACACGTGCGCCCCCCTGGTGCCGGGCGCGGACGGTCTTCCAGAGTTGGTCGAGGGCATCGTCCCCGTGGTGCGTGCGTTCCGCAGCGGGCCGGGTGGCGGGCCGGTCACCGTAGCTGTGGGCAGCGTCGACGGCCGGGTGTCCGCGACCGTCGC
This sequence comes from Streptomyces sp. 184, assembly GCF_045781775.1. Lineage (NCBI taxonomy): Bacteria > Bacillati > Actinomycetota > Actinomycetes > Kitasatosporales > Streptomycetaceae > Streptomyces > Streptomyces sp. 184. Next base: position 6,552,812 of record NZ_CP123230.1, read on the forward strand.
GACCGCGATGCACCGGCGGTTGGGCCGCCGGGTGCGCGTGACGGTGGAACACCTCCGCCCCACACCTGCCGGAGACCCGGCGCGCCCAGCCGCGGCCCGGCGAAGCCCAGCCGACTGACGGGGCCCCACGCCGGCCCCGGGCTACGGTTCCAGCCGCGCGACCCCTCCCGTCTCAAGGGCCGCCCACAGGGCGCCGTCGGGGCCTACGGTGATGCCGTGCGGCTCGGACGACGGTGACGGCAGACCGTACTCGGCGATCTCGCCGCCGTCGGTGATGCGGCCGATGCGGTTGGCTCCCCATTCGGTGAACCAGAGGTCCCCGGGGGCCGCCGCGACGATGGCGTGGGGTCTGGCCGTGCGGTCGGGGAGCGGGAACTCCGTGATCTCGCCGTCCACCGAGATCCTGCCGATCTGGCCCGCCGCGATCTCGACGAACCACAGGGCGGCGCCGTCGCCGGTGATGCCCACGGGTGCGGCGCCGGGGGTGGGCAGCGGGTGGGTGGTGATGTCTCCATCGACGGTGATGCGGCCGATGGCGTTCGCCTGGTTGAGGGTGAACCACAGGGCCCCGTCGGGGCCCGCGGTGATCGCCGAGGGGTAGGCGCCCGTATGGGGAAGGACGAACTCGGTGATCTCTCCCTCGCAGGTGACGCGGCCGATACGGTCGGTGTTCATCTCGGTGAACCACAGCGCCCCGTCCGGCCCGGCGGCGATACCGAAGGGCCCGCTGTCGGGCGTCGGTACGGGGAAGGATTCCGTCTCGCCGCCGGCGGTGATGCGGCCGATCCGGTGGTCCCGGGACCGGGTGAACCACAGCGCTTCGTCCGGCCCGGGAGTGATGACCGCGGGGCGGCACTCGGGCGAGTCCAGGGGGTACGCGTCGAGTTCGCCGTCGAGGGTGAGACGCGCGATGCGGCCGCTGTGCGCGAAGGTCAGCCACAGCGCACCGTCGGGGCCGGTCGCGATGCCGTAGGGGCCGGCATCCCGGTCCGCCACGGGGATCTCCCTGACGGCCGGGGCAGCAGAAGGGTGCACGGCAAACTCCTCGCAGACGTGGGGGCTGACAAGCGGCACGCCCTCACCGTGTCCGCCGAAGTCCACACCGGAGAGGGCCCCGTCCGCGACGGGGAGTTCGATCTCCGTTCCGGTGACCACCGCACCCTGGCTGCGGGCGGACCGCCGGTGCAACTGCTTTTCCCGGAGAGTCAGGGCAGGGTGGGGGTTCGCGGCCGGCCGGGCCCGGGTCCTACGACTTCGGTCCTCGGCCGGGCGGGATGAGACGATGGGAGCGATGACTGAGATTCCAGTGGGACCGCCGCCGCCGGGGACGTTCTACGAGCAGGTGGGCGGCGAGGAGACGTTCCGCCGCCTCGTCCACCGGTTCTACCAGGGCGTGGCGGAGGATCCGCTGCTGCGCCCGATGTACCCCGAGGAGGACCTCGGCCCGGCGGAGGAGCGGCTGACGCTTTTCCTCATGCAGTACTGGGGCGGCCCGCGCACGTACAGCGACGCGCGCGGCCATCCGCGGCTGCGCATGCGGCACGCGCCGTTCACGGTGGACCGCGCGGCGCACGACGCGTGGCTCCGCCACATGCGCGCGGCGGTGGACGAGCTGAAGCTGCCCGCGGCGCAGGAGAAGCAGCTCTGGGACTACCTCGTGTACGCCGCCGCCTCGATGGTCAACGCCCCCGGCTGACCGGCGGATTCCGCTCCGTACCCGCGGGTTGGGGCCGGTCACGATCAGGTCAAATTCCCTTTCCCCTCGCTACCGCGGCCGATCGTGCTCTGACAGCATCCAGACAATTCGACGGTGGTGTCAGGGGGATGCGTGACGGGGTTCGTTCTGCTGCGGGCGCGCGCCCATCGGCTGCTCCTCGCCGCGGCTCTGCTCGCCGTCCTGCTCACCACCGCCGTACTCGCCACGCTCGCCGCCTTCTCCGGCACCGTCGGCGACGCCGCGCTGCGGCGCACGCTGGCGGGTGACGCGGCGGCCGACGCGGCGCTGACCCTGGAGGCCCCGTATCTGACGGGCGAGGACCGCGCGGCGGCGGCCGAGGCGGTCGGGAAGAACGCGCGCGACGCCTTCGCGGGGCTGCCGGTACGGGTGCAGAGCCTGGACCGCTCCGGGCCGTACGAGCTGCCGCGCCGGCTCCAGCCGCCGGCGGCGCGGGCCGGGGAGGACCCGGACCTGACGCATCTGGGGGCGCTGGAGCGGTCGGAGGTCGCGCTGGCGGCGGGCCGCTGGCCGGGGGCGGCGGAGAAAGCGCCTGACTCCGCTGCCGCTTCGGGCGGTGGCGCCGTGCCGGTCGCCGTGCCGCAGATCGCCGCCGACCGGCTCGGCCTCGCCCCCGGCGACACCCTCACCCTCGCCGGCCGCGGCGACGACGACCCCCCGCTGCCCGTCGAGATCACCGGCGTCTACCGCCCCCGCGACCGCGACGCCCCCTACTGGCTCGCCGACGAACTGCGCGGCAAGGGCGTGCAGCAGGGCGGCTACACCACCTACGGCCCGCTGCTCACCGACCCCGGCTCCTTCGCCTCCGGCCGCGTGGCACAGGCCGCCGGGGCGTGGGTGCTGCGCGGGGACTTCGACACGATGACCGCCGACCGCGCGGACGCCCTGCGCGCCTCGGTGAAGAAGGCGTCCGGCGCGCTCGCGGACGAGCCGGTCTTCGACGGCCGCGCGGTGGCCGCCACCCGGCTGCCGCAGCTCCTCGACGGCACCGAGCGGGCGCTGCTCGTCAGCCGGTCGACGCTGCTGATCGTCGCCCTCCAGCTCGTGCTGCTCGCCGGGTACGCGCTGATGCTCGTCGCCCGGCTGCTCGGCGCGGAGCGCCGCGGCGAAACGGATCTGCTGCGCGCCCGCGGCGGCTCGCGGCAGCGCATCGGCGTGCTGACCGCCGCCGAGTCGCTGCTCCTCGCGCTGCCAGCCGCGATCGCCGCGCCGCTGCTCGCCGGGCCGCTGATCCGGCTGCTGTCCGCGCGGGGCCCGCTGGAGCGGGCCGGGCTCACCCCGGACTCCGCGGCGGGCAGCGGCACCTGGCTCATCGCCGCCGGCTGCGCGCTGGGCTGCGCGGCGGCCGTGGTGGCGCCGACGCTGCTGCGTGGCGGCGGCTCGGACGGGGTGCTGTCCCCGGGCCGTACGGTACGGGCCAGGGCGCTGCCCGCGCCGCTGCGGGCGGGCGCCGACGGGGCGCTGCTGGTGGTGGCCGGGGTGGCGTACTGGCAGCTCGACCGGCAGACCTCCGGCAGCGGCACCCTCAGCGGCGACCGCTCCGGCACGCTGGGCATCGACCCGGTGCTGGTCGCCGCGCCGGCGCTGGCGCTGCTGGCCGGCACGGTGCTGACGCTGCGCCTGCTGCCGCCCGTCGCCCGGCTCGCGGAGCGCCGCGCGGTGGCGGGGCGGGGGCTGCCCTCGGCGCTGGCCGGCTGGCAGTTGAGCCGCCGCCCGCTGCGGGGCGCGGGTCCCGTACTGCTGCTGGTGCTGGCGGTGGCGATCGGGATTCTGGCGCTGGCACAGGGCGCCTCGTGGGACCGTTCGCAGCGCGACCAGGCGGACTTCCACGCAGGCACGGACGTACGGGTCCTGACCAGCCGGCTTCCCGAGCTGGGCCAGGGCGGCATGATGGAGCGCGTCCCGGGCGTGACGGCCGCAGCGCCCGCGGCCCGGTGGGGCATGAGCCTGTCGGGCGGCGAGTCGGCGGAGGTGCTGGCCCTGGACACGGCCGGGGCGGTGGAGGGGCTGCGGCTGCGGAAGGACCTGGCGGACGGCGCGCGGGGCGCCGAGCTGCTGCGCAAGCTCGCCCCACCGGCGGACGAGGCAGCGGACGGGGCGGACCCGGCGGCGTACACCGGGGGCTCCTCGCCCGGCGAGCGGGCGGCGGGGCCCGGAGGGCTGGAACTGCCTGGGTCCCCGGGGGAGTTGCGGCTCGTGGCGCGGCTCGGCGCCGACGCGAGCGCCCGCGGGAGCGCCGCGGTGACGGCGCTCGTCGAGGACCGGTACGGGGCCGCGTACGAGCTGCCCGCCGGCGACCTCCCCGCGGACGGCCGCCCGCACACCCTCACCGCCGACATCGCCGCCGCAGCGGGCGCCCCCGACGGCCGCCCCGCGGGGCCGCTGCGGCTCACCGGGCTCCGGCTCGTACACCCGCAGCCGCGGGACGGCGGGGAGCGGCGGCTCGACGTCGAGCGCGTCGAGGTCGCCAGGCCCCTCGGCGGCGAGGACGGCGCGGAGACCGGCTCCGACGAGGCCCGGGAGGTGCCGGTGCCGGACGGGTTCACCTGGCACGGGCGGGCGACCTCCGAGCCCGAGGCGCTGCCCGAGGAGATCTCCACCGCGGTCGTCGACCGGCCCCGTGCCACCGACCGCTCCGCGCTCTCCGTGCGCTACGACACCGGCGACCAGAGCTACGACTCCTGGAGCGGCCCGCCGCTGGTCACCCTCACCGTCACCGCCGCCCGCGGCCCGACCCCGCCGCTGACCGCGCTGGCCACCGACAGGATGCTGCGGTCCACCGGCTCGAAGGTCGGCGACACCATCAGCGTCCCCGTGCCCGGCGGAAGCCTCTCCGTGAAGATCGCCGGGTCGGTGCGGGAGCTGCCGACCACCGGCCCGGGCTCGCCCGCCGCCGCCGCGGAGCCGTCGCGCGCGCGGTTCGGCGGCGCGCTGCTGCTCGACCTGCCCACCGCCAACCGCGCGCTGACCCAGCGGAGCCTGGCCACGCTGCTGCCCACCGAGTGGTGGCTGACGACGGGGCCGGACGGGACCGACACCACCGTCGCGGCACTGCGCGGCCGCGCCGACACCGACCCCGCCAACGTCCTCGTACGCGACGAACTCGCCGCGGAACTCGGCAGCGACCCGCTCGGCGCGGGCCCGCAGGCCGCGCTCGCCGCCACCGCCGTCGCCGCGGCGGTGCTGGCGGCGCTCGGCTTCGCCGTCAGCGCGGCGGCCTCCGTACGCGAACGGACCCGCGAGTTCGCCGTGCTCCGCGCCCTGGGCGCGCCGCAGCGGCAGTTGGCCCGTACGTTCGCCGCCGAGCAGTCCGTGCTGATCACGCTCGCGCTGGCCGCCGGGACGCTGCTCGGCTGGGCGCTGGCCCGCGCGGTGATCCCGCTCATCACCCTCACCGGCCGGGCCACCCAGCCGGTGCCCTCGGTGGTGGTGGAGCTGCCGCCGGGGTCGGTGGCGGCCCTGCTCGCGGCGGTCGCGGCCGTACCCGTCCTCGTCACCGTGCTCGTCGCGCTGCGCCGCGGCGATCCGGCGACGGCCCTGCGCCTGGGAGGCGAGTGACATGCCGTCCGCACGTGCCGCCGTCCGGCCGGCTCCGTACACACCGGGAGGTCGGTGACATGCCCCCCGCACAGGACCCGCCGGAGGCCCCGGAGAGCCCCGGTGCCGCCCCCTGGGTGCGGACCCGGCTGCGGGCCGCGCCGGGCGGCGCGGTCGCGCTCGCGCTGCTCGTGCTCGTCACCGCGTTCCTCGCCGCCGCGTTCCCGCGCGGTGTGGACACGTACGAGGACCGCGAGGCCCGCCGGCTGATCGACGGCGCCACCGCCGCCGAGCGCAACGTGGCGCTGACCGCGCAGCCGGACCCCGAGGTGATGTTCGAGGACCAGGCGGAGTCGATGTCGGGGACGGCCGTCGCGGCGTTCCTGGCGCCGGTACTGCGGGAGTTCCGCGACCCGCTGCGGGCCGAGCGGGGGCAGGTCTCGTACGGCGTACGGACCGACCCCGTGCTCGTCACCCGCGACCCGTGGCTGCCGAAGACCGACGGGCAGCGGCCCGAGGTGCAGCTCGACGCGCGCGCCGGGGTCGAGGAGCGCGCCCGCGTCATCGACGGCCGGCTGCCGGAGCCGACGGCGCCCGGCCATGCGGGCGCGGCGCGCGGCGGCGGGGACGACGTCGTCTTCGAGGCCGCCGTCTCCGCCGCGACCGCCGACAAGCTGAACATCCGCGTCGGCTCCCGCGTCCACCTGCCGCAGGCCGAGAGCACGGTCGTCGTCCACGTCACCGGCATCGTCGAGCCGAAGGCGCCGGGCAGCGACTACTGGTCCGTCGACCCCCTCCTGCGCACCCCCGAGCTGCGCCAGAAGCCGACCACGCTCGACCCGCACCGCTACTGGGCCGCCGCCTTCCTCCTGCACCCCGCCAGCGGCCCCGCGCTCTTCACCGAGACGCAGGCGTTCAGCCTGTCCACCGAGGACGCGGGCACCTCGCCGTACTGGAACGTGCCCGTGGCCGGCGGCGCGCTCACCGGCCGCGACGTGCCCGCCGTGCTCGACGCCCTGTCCCGCCTCCAGGAGGGCCCCGGCTACGAGCGGCTCAGCGCGCGCACCGGCGGCCGGCTCGACGTCTCCACCGGCACCACCGGGCTGCTCGACAGCTACGCGGGGCTGCGCAAGGCCGTCACGCCCGTCGTGGCCGTCGCGGCCTTCGGCGTCGGCGCCGTCGCGGCCGTGGTGCTGGGCATCAGCGGCGGTCTCGCCGCGGCCCGGCGCCGCGCCGAGCTGGCGCTGCTCCGCTCGCGCGGCGGCTCGCTGAAGGGCATCGCCGTACGCCTCCTCGCCGAGAACGCCGCCGCCGTCCTGCCCGCCGCCGCGGCCGGCTGCGGCCTCGCCGTGCTGCTGCTGCCCGACGGGCGGAACGGCCCGGCGCTGCTCGCCGCGGGCGCGACGGCTCTGCTGGCGCTCTGCGCGCTGCCGGCGCTCGCCGTGGCCGCCGTACGCCGGCCGCGGCCCCCGGCCCGTACCGACCTGGTCCGGGCGCGGCCCTCGCGGCAGCGGCTGGTGGCGGAGCTGACGGCGGTGGTGCTGGCGGTGGGCGCCATCGTGGTGCTGCGCCGCCGGGGCAGCGCGGACGGCGGCGCCGACGCGCTCGTCAGCGCGGCGCCCGTGCTCGTCGGGATCGTCGCCGCGGCCGTGTTCGTACGCCTCTACCCGCTGCCGCTGCGGCTGGCCGCCCGCCCCGCGGCGTGGGCGCGCGGGGCCATCGGCTTCCTGTCGCTGGCCCGCGCCGGGCGCACCCCGGCGGCGTCCGCGCTGCCGCTGCTGGCACTGCTCGTGGCGCTGACCACCGCCTCCTTCGGCGGCTCGGTGCTCGCGGGCGTGGCCGACGCGCGCGAGACGGCCTCGCTGCGCAGCGTCGGCGGTGACGCCCGCCTCACCTCCGCCGCACCGCTTCCGGACGGGCTCGCCGACCGGGCGCGGAAGGTCGGCGGCGTACGGCACGTGGCCTCCGTCAGCACCGAGAGCGGGCTCCAGGTCATCGGGCTGAGCGGCGACGTCACGCTGCTGACGGTCGACGCCGCCGCGTACGCGCGGCTCAGCGCGGACCTCGGCCTCGGCACCTTCGACGCCGGGCGGCTGCGGGACGAGGACGGCGGCAGGGCGCTGCCCGCGCTCGTCTCCCCCGGCGTCGCCGACCTGATCGGCGACGGCACGCTGGGGCTCCAGTCGTCCCGGGGCCGGATCACCGCGGAGGTCGCCGAGGTACGGCCGGTGACGCCGGCGCTGACCGGCGGCCAGTTCGCGGTGGTGGACGCCGAGAGCGTGGCGCGGCAACTGCCCGGCACCGAGGAGCTTACCGAGGCGCGGCCCGACACGCTGCTGCTCTCCGCAGCCGGCGGCCTGGACCGCGCCGCGCTGCGCGCCCTGGCCCGCGACTCCGCGCCCGGCGCCGCCCTGCTGCTGCGCGGCGACGTGACGGACGAGCTGGCCGCCTCGGAGCTCCAGCGGGGCGCCGAGCGGCTGTACGCCGTCGCCGCCGTCGCCGCCACCGGCTACGCCCTGCTCGCCGTACTGCTGTCGCTGCTGCGGGCCGCGCCCGAGCGGATCGCGCTGCTGGCCCGGCTGCGCACCATGGGCTTCAGCCGACGGCACGGGCGGCGGCTGCTGGTGCTGGAGGCGCTGCCGCAGTTGGTGGCGGCCGGTCTGGTCGGGGCGCTGGCGGGGCTGGTGACCGTACGGCTGCTGGGGCCCGGCATCGACCTGAGCGCGCTCGCGCTCGGCGAGGAGAGCCCCGACCTGCTCGGCGCCGGCGGCGCGGAGCTGCGGGCGGACCCGCTGGCGCTGGCGCTGCCGTCCGTGGCGGTGCCGGGGCTGGCGCTGGCGGCGGTGCTGGTGCAGGCGTGGTGGGGCGGCAGACGGCGGGCCGTACGGGAACTGCGGGCCGGGGAGAGGGAGTGAGATGGCGCAGACGCGAGAGAGCACGGGCGGCATGACGAGCGGCACGACTCTGGAGGAGCTGGAGCGGCGGGCGGCGGAGCAGCGCGCCAAGCCGGCGTACGGACACGACGCGCTGATCTCCTGCGACCAGCTCGTCCGCATCTTCCGCACGGACGGCGTGGAGGTGCAGGCGCTCCAGGGTCTCGACCTGCTGGTCGCCGAGGGTGAGCTGCTGGCCCTGGTCGGCGCCTCCGGCAGCGGCAAGTCGACCCTGCTCGGCATCCTCGCCGGCCTCGACGTGCCCACCGCCGGCACCGCCACGGTCGCGGACTTCGACCTGCTGGCGATGGACGCGCGGGCGCGGCTGCGCTACCGCCGGGAGGTCGTGGGCTTCGTCTGGCAGCAGACCGCGCGCAACCTGCTGCCGTATCTGACCGCCGTGCAGAACGTCGTGCTGCCGATGCAGCTCAGCGAGGGCGGCGGCGGCCGGCACGCCCGCCGCCGGCGGGTGGCGTTCGCCGAGGAGCTGCTGGGCCTCCTGGGCCTCGCCCACTGCCGCGACCGCCGCCCGCAGCAGATGTCCGGCGGCGAGCAGCAGCGCGCGGCGATCGCCGTGGCGCTGGCCAACTCCCCGGCGGTGATCCTGGCGGACGAGCCCACGGGCGAGCTGGACTCGGCGACGGCGGAGCAGATCTTCGCCGCCTTCCGCACGGCGAACGAGGAGCTGGGCACGACCATCGTCATCGTCACCCACGACCAGGCCGTGTCGACGCAGGTCCGCCGCACGGTCGCGATCCGCGACGGCCGGATGGCGTCGGAGGTCGTACGCCGCACGGAGGTCGACGCGAGCGGGGAGGAGCGGGTGGTGGCCCGCGAGTACGCCGCGGTCGACCGCACGGGGCGGCTCCAACTGCCGCGGCGGTACACGGAGGCCCTGGACATCCGGGAGCGGGTCGTCCTGGACCTGGAGGAGGACCACATCCGGGTCAGCCCGGACCGGGAGGGCCAGGAGTAGGGCCCGCGCCGGTCGGGCCGGGGGGCGCGGGACTCCGGGTGCGCCCGCCCCGGCGGGCTGCGTCAGACGGGGGTGACGCCGAGGCGGCCCAGGCCGCCCGTGCGGCGCAGCGCCACCGAGCCGTACGGGGTGCGCAGGCGGAGCCAGTTGCCGGCGGCGAGGAGCGTCGGCTCGGCCGGGTCGGCGGTGGGCGGCAGCAGGCCGAAGACGCGGGCGGCGTGGGCCGCGCGCAGCGGGAGCGGGGTCCCGCCCAGCGGACGGCTCCAGATGTCGCCGCCTATCCGGTCGACCTCGGCGCGCGTCCGCTTCTCCTCGGGCAGCGCCTCCACCCGGGCCTTGAACTCCGCGACGCCCGCCACCACCGCGACGTGCAGCTCCTCCGGGCGCGGCAGCCCGGCCACCGGCTCCCAGCCGCCGCGCGGCGGCAGCAGCCCGGCCCACCCGGGCCCGCTCACGGGCTCCGGCAGCGCCACGGCCAACTCCCCGCGTACGGGCCGGGGCCCGGCGCTCCGTCCGGCGGCGTCCCCCGCGGGCCGGCGTTCGCCCTGACCGGCACCGGGGTGCGCCGCCGGGGCGTTCGTCGCTCCCGCGCTCTGGGTGCCGGCGTTCTCGGTGGCGACGTTCTCGGTGGCGGCGTTCGCCGTATCGGTGTTCGCCGTTCCGGCGGCGGCGTCGATCGCCTCCGCCAGTTCCCCCGCCGACACCGTCTCGTCCAGCTCCGCCGCCGCGGCCGTCAGCAGCGCCGTACGGACCACGATCACCTCCAGCGCCGGCGCGTGCCCGAAGACGGCCAGCGCCGCTCCCGCGCCCCCGCCCGCGGCGCCGGGGGCCACCCGGAGACGTACCGCCGCGCCCCTGTCGTACCGCAACAGCCGCCCCAGGAACACCGCCAGGCCCTCCGCCTGCCGTCCCTCGGCGAACACCAGGCGCCGCGTCATGCCGCCGCTGCCTCCCCCGGCTCTCCGTGCGCTCCCCGCTCGCCGCGCCCCGCCGGCGGCGGCCCCAGGTACTTCTCCAGGAACGCCCGCTCCTCCGCGGTGATCCGCCGCGGCCGGCCGGCGCCGAAGTCGTACGGCACGATGACGGTCGACGCCCGCGCGTACACCGCGCCGCCGTCCTCCGGGCCGTCCTTCACCTCGTACGCCAGCGTCGCCGCCGCCGCCCGGATCTCCGTCACCCACACCTCGACCGTCACCGGCTCGTACCGGTGCACGAGCTGGCGCCGGTAGTCGATCTCGTGCCGGGCCACGACCGAGCCGCCCGCGAAGGACGTGCCGCCGCCGGCGGCGCCCTCGTCGGGCGCCAGCCGGAACATGAAGTCGATCCTGGCCTCCTCCAGATAGCGGAGGAACTCCACGTTGTTGACGTGGCCGTACGCGTCCATGTCCGCCCACCGCAGCGGGCATCGGTAGACGTGCCGGGCCACGTCAGCCACGGGTGAGCTTCTTGTACGTGGCGCGGTGCGGGCGCGCGGCGTCCGGGCCGAGCCGCTCGATCTTGTTCTTCTCGTACGACTCGAAGTTGCCCTCGAACCAGAACCACTTGCTGTCGCCCTCGTACGCCAGGATGTGCGTCGCGATGCGGTCCAGGAACCAGCGGTCGTGCGTGATGACCACGGCGCAGCCCGGGAACTCCAGCAGCGCGTTCTCCAGCGAGGACAGGGTCTCGACGTCGAGGTCGTTGGTCGGCTCGTCGAGCAGCAGCAGGTTGCCGCCGAGCTTGAGTGTGAGGGCCAGGTTGAGCCGGTTGCGCTCGCCGCCGGAGAGGACGCCGGCGGGCTTCTGCTGGTCCGGGCCCTTGAAGCCGAAGGCGGACACGTACGCCCGCGACGGCATCTCGACCTGCCCGACGTTGATGTAGTCGAGGCCGTCGGAGACGACCTCCCACAGCGTCTTCTTGGCGTCGATGTTCCCGCGGGACTGGTCGACGTAGCTGACGGAGACGGTGTCGCCGACCCGGATGCTGCCGGAGTCCGGCTTCTCCTGGCCGAGGATCATCTTGAACAGGGTCGTCTTGCCGGCGCCGTTGGGGCCGATGACGCCGACGATGCCGTTGCGCGGGAGCGTGAAGGACAGGTCCTCGATGAGCAGCTTCTCGCCGAAGCCCTTGCTGAGCTTCTCGACCTCGACGACGACGCTGCCCAGGCGCGGGCCCGGCGGGATCTGGATCTCCTCGAAGTCGAGCTTGCGCATCTTCTCCGCCTCGGCCGCCATCTCCTCGTAGCGGGCGAGACGCGCCTTGGACTTCGCCTGCCGGCCCTTGGCGTTGGAGCGGACCCACTCCAGCTCTTCCTTCAGGCGCTTCTGCCGCTTGGCGTCCTTCTGGCCCTCGACCTTCAGGCGCGCGGCCTTCGTCTCCAGGTACGTGGAGTAGTTGCCCTCGTAGGGGAAGGCGCGACCGCGGTCCAGCTCCAGGATCCAGCCGGCGACGTTGTCGAGGAAGTACCGGTCGTGGGTGATGGCGACGACGGTGCCCTCGTACTGCGCGAGGTGCTGCTCCAGCCAGGCGACGGACTCGGCGTCGAGGTGGTTGGTGGGCTCGTCCAGGAGGAGGAGGTCGGGGGCCTCCAGCAGCAGCTTGCAGAGCGCGACGCGGCGGCGCTCGCCGCCGGAGAGGTTGGTGACGGGCCAGTCGCCGGGCGGGCAGCCGAGGGCGTCCATGGCCTGTTCGAGCTGGGCGTCGAGGTCCCACGCGTTCTCGTGGTCCAGCTCCTCCTGGAGCTTGCCCATCTCCTCCATCAGCGCGTCGGTGTACTCGGTCGCCATCTGCTCGGCGATCTCGTTGAACCGGTCGAGCTTGCCCTTGGTCTCGGCGACACCCTCCTGGACGTTCTCCAGGACGGTCTTGTCCTCGCTGAGCGGGGGCTCCTGGAGGAGGATGCCGACGCTGTAGCCGGGGGAGAGGAACGCGTCGCCGTTCGACGGATGCTCCAGGCCCGCCATGATCTTGAGCACGGTGGACTTCCCGGCACCGTTGGGGCCCACGACACCGATCTTGGCGCCGGGCAGGAAGTTCAAGGTGACGTTGTCAAGGATGACCTTGTCGCCGTGCGCCTTGCGTGCCTTGCGCATGGTGTAGATGAACTCAGCCAAGAGAAACCGTCCGGCAGATGCGAGGTGGGCAGATGCACCCATCTTGCCGCACGCGCGGCCCCGTACGAAAACGGCCCCGGTGCGCGCCCGGCGCCCACGGCGCCGGGGACGGCACGGGCGGCCGCCCGGGGGCGCGGCGGGGCGCCCGGCGGGGGCTGTGCGAGGGCTCTGCGGGGCGTACGGGGTGCGGGGGCGGGGCCCGTACCGCCGGGGCGGCCGGCGGGGCGCAGGACGGGCCTTTCGCGGGCCGCGCGGGGGCGTGTGAGGGACGGCGGGAGGGGACACGAGAAGGGGCCGGATCCCGTGGGATCCGGCCCCTTCTGTCGTGCGGATGCGTCGTGCAGAGCGTCAGCCGTCAGGCGGCGTCGGCGCCGCCACCGGCACGCCGGCGGAGCAGGAAGACGGTCGCACCGCCGACCACGACCAGGCCGATGGCCACGCCCGCGATCACCGGGGTGGCACTGCTGCCACCGGTGTTCGCCAGGTCGCCGCCGTCGTCGCCGGAGTCGTCACCGGCGGAGCCGCCCGCGGAAGCCGGGCTCGGCTCGCTGGGCGCCGGAGTGTCGTTGCCCGCGGTCTCGCAGTCGAGCACGCCGGTGAACTTCTCGCTGAAGCCGTCGTCACCGTTGATGGTGATCTCGTACGCCTGGTCCTCGGCGACCTCGACCAGCACGGTCTTGGACTCGCCCGGGGCCACGGTGTGGGACTCGCCCGCCAGCTCGAAGGAGAAGGGCTGGTCGCCCTTGTTCTCGGCGGTCACGTCCACGCCGCCCTTGGCGCAGTTCTTGTCGGCGGACAGCGCCGGGATCGGGCCCTTGCTCGCCCACGTGGCGGTGGCCTGCGCGGTGACGGTGGTGTCGCTGGAGCCGGCCAGGATCTGGGTCTGGCTCTTCGCGTGCTCACCGACGCCGGCGAAGGCGCGGCCGACGGGCACCTGGGTGGTGGCCTCGGCGGTCAGCGTCGCCGACCCGTCGGGGGTACCGGCGGGCACGTCGAGGAAGACCTCGGTGCCGTCCGCGGCGCTGGCCAGGGCCTCGCCGTTGGCGTCCACGACCTTGACGCCGGCGGACTCGGCCTCCGGCGACAGCGAGAGCGCGGCGCTGGCGGCGTCGGTGTTCACCGTCACCGGGCCCAGCTTCTCACCGGACTTGCCGGAGATCGCCGTCGGACCGAGGTTCAGCGAGGGCGCGGGCTCCTCGATGGCCTCGGCACTGGCCTCCAGGTAGTCGGCCAGCTTCTCCGCCTCGGGGTCCTTGGCCTCGACGTTCACCTTGTCGGAGAAGCGCCAGATGGCGATCTGGGTGCCGGCCGCGGCGGTGTTCTCGGTCAGCTCACCCGCACCGGCCGTCTCCGCGAGCGCGGAGAGGTCGTCCACCTGCGGGTAGGAGTTCTGGAGAATCCAGTTGATCTTCCCCGCGTCGGGGTTGTTCTGGAGCGACGAGGAACTCCAGGGCACCTCCTGGTACTTGGCCTCCGGCTGGGTGGGGTTGCCGAAGTCGATGCAGTAGGTCTGGATGGAGCCGCCCTGGTCGACGGCCATCTCGAACAGACCGGCACCGATCTCGTCGTCACCGCTGTCGCCGTGGACGATGGCGGTGTCCTTGATCGTGAGCCCGCCCAGGGTGGCGGTGGCGCCGTTGGCAGGCGGCGCTTCCTGCGCTGCCGCGGGACCGGCGCCGGCTATCGCACCGGCGGTGGCAAGGCCCGCGGCAAGCACGGCCGCGGTGAGCCGAGCAGACCGACGATGTGACGGCCTCCGAACAGAAGTCATGGTCGAAAATCCCCTCCGGGCGGGTTGGTCAAGGCTCGGATGCCCCCGCCGTAAGAACGCCTTCGCTCCGGGCTCGACGAGCCGCTCGGAATCCTATGGACTCCCCTCGTCCCGCGAACCTCAAATGCCCCAAGGGAACGGGGTTTTAGAACGGAATCGTTACATCGGGCGACGACTATTTCGGGCTAACCCCAGCGGACCGGCAGAAGTTCGCGGGCCGCGGTCGAACTGATCGTCTCGGAAACGTCACCGCACGGCCGCCACTTCGCCCGCCGACCGGCACCCGGGCCCGGGTGGCGGGCCGGGATGCGAGCCTGGAGCGGGCCGGGATGCGGGCCTGGGGCCGGGCCCGCCCCACCGGCCGCGGCGGCGACGGCTCCGTGCCCGACCGGGCTCGGCTCGGCCCGCCTGCCTCGGCCGGGGTGCCAGCCCCGGGTCAGCACCGGTCCTGCCCCGATCAGCACCGGTCCCGCCCCGGTTCAGCCCCCGGTCCCGCCCCGGGTTCAGCCCTGCGCAGCCCCGGGCTCAGCCCCGTTCGGCCTGTTCAGCCCAGGTCCGGGGTCAGCACCGGCTGCCGCTCGCCCTTCTCCGCCCTCTCCGCCCTCTCCGCCGCGGCGGGCACCCCGCCGACCTCCATGGACGGGACCAGGGCGTCCCGCGCGGTGCCGTCCAGCTCCGCCCTGCCCGGCTCCGCGAACGACGGCCGGAGCCGCGACACCCGGCGGAACGCCGCCGTGCCCCAGCCGAGGTCGTGCCCCACGGCAGTCGCGTCGATGGTCGGGTCCGTGCACCGCACGCCCTCTTTCTCGTACTCCCTGACCCGCAATCGGCCCCGCACCAGCAGCGGTTCACCGATGGCCACGGATGCCGCCACGTTGTCCGCCAACTGGCGCCAGGCCCAGACCGTGAAGAAATTCGTGTACGCATCGGTCCAGCTACCACTTGCCTGGTCGAACCGCCGCACCGTGGCCGCCAGCCGGAAACGCACCGCCGGCACCCCCGACTGCGTCGTGCGGTAATCGGCGCTCGTCGCGGCGTTCCCCACCACGGTCACCATCGTCTCGTTCATCTCGCACGCACCTCTCCCCCGTCCGGGCACGTCACCTGCCCGCTGACCTCCATGCTGCACGCTCCCGAACGAACCCGCGACCCCTGTGGATAACTCCGGCCGGGAGGACGTATCAGCAGGTCAGGGACGTGTGTCACCGCCCGACGCAACGGCGTACTGCTCCCGCACCTCGCGGTAGCGCAGCAGCTCCGCCGCCATCGGCTCCAGCACCCGCGCCCGCCCGCTCGCGGCAGCCGCCTCGCGCAACCGCCGCTCCGCCTCCTCGCCGTACCGCCGCGCCGGACCCCTGGCCGCGAGTCGGCAGGCCAGCGCCAGCCCGGGACCGCCGGCGGCGGCGATCACCACCAGGGCCAGCGGCACCGGCCACGGCACACCGGTGACGCCGAACAGCGCTGCGACCAGCCACAGCACGGCCAGCGCCTGGAGCCCGAGCAACCCGCGCTGCACCGCACCCACCACCGACCACCACCGCGGCCGGGGCACACCGCCCGCGCCCGGCCCGGCCAGGGCGGCAGAAGCACGGGCACCGGGTTCACCCGCGTCCAGCGACTCCGCGCGCGGGTCAGAGCCAGAGCCCGGGTCAGAGCCAGAGCCCGGGGCAGAGACCGAGTCAGGGCCCGTAACCGAGTCCGGATCCGCGCCCGGGTCCGCGTTCGCCGCGTGCCGCGTCAGCCCGTCCGCGAGCCCCTCCGCCCCGCGCACCCCCGCCTCGCGCACCGCCTTCGCCCACGGCGCCGGCAGCCCGACGCCCGCCTCGTCGGCGACGGTCCGTACCGCCTGCTCCACCACCGCCCGCGCGGGAACCAACCCCTGCTGCCCGTCCCGGGGTTCCGGCATCAGCACGCTCACGTCCGCCGGTGCCCGCTTCGCGGAGCCGCCGGCGGCACCCGCCACCCGGCCCCGCCACAGCTCCACCAGCCGCGCCCCGCACGCCTGTTCCGCCTCCCGCAGCCACAACTGCTCCGCCGCCTGCCCCGTGGCCGCCGCCCCCACCGCCTCCGCGAGCCGGTCCTCGAACTCCGCCCTGATCCGCTCGTCCAGCCCGCCCCCGCCGCCTTCGCCCACGTACACCTCGTGCAGCCGCGCCGTCGCCCCGTCCACGTCCGCGGTCAGCCGGCGCTCGGCCGCCCGCCGCTCCGCGATGAACGACACCAGCTCCGCGCGCAGATCGCCCACGCCCTCCCCGGTGAGCGCGGACAGCGACAGCACGCACGCGCCGGGCTCGCCGTGCTCGCCGAGCGCGAGACCGTCCTCGTCGAGGAGCCGGCGCAGGTCGTCGAGCACCTGCCCGACGGCGTTCCCGGGCAGCCGGTCCACCTGGTTGAGGACGACGAACATCACCTCGGCGTAGCCGGCCAGCGGTTGCAGATAGCGCTCGTGCAGCGCCGCGTCCGCGTACTTCTCCGGGTCGACCACCCAGATCACCGCGTCGACCCGGCGCAGCAGGTCCTCCACGCGGCGGCGGTGCTCGTCCACCGCCGAGTCGTGGTCGGGCAGGTCGACGAGGACGAGCCCGCGCAGCCCCAGGTCGTCGCGGAGCGGGCGGGCGGCGCGCGGCGGGAGCCCGAGGCGTTCGAGGAGCAGGGTGGGCGCGTGGTCCCCGGCGCCGCGCCAGGCGCAGGCGGAGGGCAGGGAGGTGGTGGGCCTGCGCACCCCGACATCGGAGAGGGGGGCGCCGGCGAGCGCGTTGAAGAGGCTGGACTTGCCGCTGCCGGTGGCGCCCGCGATGGCGACGACGGCGTGGTCGAGGGAGAGCCGCTGCCGGTCGGCGGCTTCGTCGAGTACGCGGCCCGCCTCGGCGAGCGTGCGCCCGTCGAGTCGCGTACGGGAGAGGCCGACGAGTTCGCGCAGGGCGTCGAGCCGCCCCCGCAGGGGGCCTTCGGCACGTGGTACGAACCCTCCGGGCAGCCCCGCGTCCGCCTCGTGCCCCGCGCGTGCCCCGCCGCGACCCCGAGCCGCGGCACGCGGCACGGCACCGTCCCCGTCGTACGCACCGCCGCGCCCGCCGGCGTCCGAGGGACCACCGTCGACCGGGCCCGCCCCGAGCCCCGCAGGATCCCCGAAGTCATCGCCGACCGACTCGGCCTCGTAGCCGTGGCCGCCCGGCCCGACGTCGAACCCACCGCCGGTGGGCCCGTCCCCGAAGCCACCGCCGACCGACCCGATGTCCGAGCCGCCGCCGCCCGACCCGGCCTCGGAGCCACCGCCGCCCGGCCCGGCCTCGGACCCGGCCCCACCGCCCTCCGCCGCCGCACCACCCGCCGGCTCCGGCGCCCCCGCCCCCCGTACGTCCAACCCGCCGTCCGCACCCATCTCCGCGACACCGCCCTCTCGCCCACCGCCATCCGCCCGACCCCCGTCCTCCGCACCGAACCCGGCGCCCACGCCACCCCCCGTATCCACGCCGCCCCCGGCCTCCACCACATCCCCGGCCCCGGCGGAAGGCGCATCCCCAACCCGCGCCCCCACCCGCCCCGAACCCGAAGCCGAAACCGAAACCGAAGCCCTCGACGACTCACCCGCTCCAACCACCCCGTCCCCCGACGCGGTTGCCGCCGGCGCCTCGGACGCGCCGGCCACCCCGCTCCCCGGCTCCCCGCCCGGCTCCCCGCCGTCCCCCGGCCCGGGCACGGAGTCAGCCGCCCCCGCGCCGTCCTCCGCCCGTACCGCCTGCTGCCGTCCGCGGCGCACACCCCACCGCACGGAGCGCCGGGCGATCAACCCGTCGTCCCACATCCCGGCGGGCGCCGACGCCGAAGCCTCATCACCCCGCGCCTCGCCGACACCGCCGACACCGCCGCCAGCACCGAGGTCACGCGCGCCGACCTCCGCACCTCCGGTTACCGGCGCACCTCCGGAAGCCCCCGCACCCTCAGAAACCCGTGCCCCCTCCGCGCCCCCGGAGCCCTCCCCGCCATCCCCACCTTCTGGCGCCCGAGCAACGCCCCCCGCCCCAGTGACCGCCGCAACAGCCCCGACCGCCGCGACCCCACGCAACTCGGCCACCTCGCCCGCCCTGTCCGCCCCACCGACCGCCGCCGCCGGCTCCGCCGCCTCCCCAATTGGAACCGGAACCTCCGCCGACTCGCGTCCCGCCGTCTCCTCCGCGCGCACCTCGTCCACCTCTCCCGTCACTTCTCCCGCTGCAACACGGACATCGCCGCGATCAACTGAGCCTGCTGGCCCGACTGCGCCTCCAAGGCGTCGATCGCCGCCAGCCGGCGGTCCCGTTCCCCGTCGAGCACCCGCTCGAAGTACGTGCCGAGCAGCCGCCCGCCCCGGCTCCGCAGCCGCAGCCCGCCCTTCGCGCCCAGCAGCGCCGCCAACTCGTCCGCCGCCCCGGCCCCGTTCCGGCCGCCGAGCAGCGCCACCGCCAGCAGCGCCGCCACCTCCTCCGGGTTCGCGTCGGCGCCCTGTTCCGCCGCCCGCAACGCCTCGTCGACCAGTTCCTCCAGGCACCGCTGCCAGCGCCGGACGAGCACGCCCACCCGCTCCTGCGCCCCCGTGCCCGCGTCGGCGAACGGCACCGCCGCTGCCGCCGGCTCGCGGCGCAGCTCGGCGGTGAAGCGTTCGTCGGCGGCGGCGACGGCGCAGTACAGGACGGCGGCGACGCTGCCGGTCAGGGCGTCGAGGAGGTCGGCGGAGGCGCCGGTCAGGGCGCGGTTGCGGTAGTGCGCGAGGGCGTCGCCGGCGAACGCGGCGCCGCCGACGAGGTCGGCGTGCGCCTGCTCGGCGGCCTCCTCGTACGACCGCTCCACGCGGTGCGCCATCCGCGTCGACGCCGCGTGCTGCGCGGCGCACGCCCCGGCCAGCGAAGAGACCCGGGAACGCAGCGACGCGAGCACGCCGTTCGCGGTCCGCAGGGCGGCTTCCGCGCGGGCTTCGGGGTCCTGGGCGCGGCGGGCGAGCCAGTCGCGCAGCTCCTGCACGGCCGTGGCGGGCAGCAGCCCGTTGCCGCCGCCGGCGGACTCGGGGAGTTCGGGGACGGTGAAGCGGGGCACGTCGCCGAGCCCGGCCTTGCGCAGCAGCGTCGCGTACTGGAGGGAGATCTCACCGGCGACCTGGTGCGGCACCCGGTCGAGCACGGTGACCAGGCTGACGTCGTACTCCTTTGCCGTACGCAGCAGGTGCCAGGGCACCGCGTCCGCGTACCGAGAGGCGGTCGTCACCAGCACCCACACGTCCGCGGCGCACACCAGCTCGGCGGCCAGCTCGCGGGCGTGCCCGGCGAGGGAGTCGATGTCGGGGGCGTCGAGGAGGGCGAGGCCGCTGGGCACGTTCTCGTCGACCTCGATGCGCAGCAGGGTCCCGTCCGGCCCGTGGCCGCCCTCGCCGAAGGTCGCTGCCGCGCGAGGCGGCCCCTGCCGGGTGCGGTACGGGTCGGGCATGTCGTACGCCCCGGAGGCACCCCTGTTCGCCGCGTACCCCGTACGGCCGTTCCCGCCGCCCCCGTACATCTCGCGGGCACCGCCGCCGTACACCTCACGCGCACCGCCGCCCCGGTACACCTCACGGGCACCGCCGCCGTGGTCCCCGTACGGCTCCTCGACCTCCTGTGCCTCGTACGCACCGTACGACTCGTACGCCTCGACGCGCCCGTGCGGGGCGTCCTGCCGGGGCATCCACACCCGCGTCAGATGCGGCAGCACCCGCTGCCCGGCGAACCAGGACTGGTCGTCGGGATGGCAGACGAGGACGGGCATCCGCGTCGTGGGCCGCAACACGCCGGACTCGCTGACGCATCTGCCGACGAGCGAGTTGACGAGCGTCGACTTCCCCGCCCCCGTCGACCCGCCGACCACCGCCAGCAGCGGCGCGTCCGGCCGGTGCAGCCGGGGCACCAGGTAGTCGTCGAGCTGAGCCAGCAGTTCAGCCCTGCTCCGCCGCGCTCCGTCCGCCCCCGGGAGGGGGAGGGGAAAGCGCGCGGCGGCGACGCACTCGCGCAGGGCGGAGAGTGCGTTCAGCAGGTCAGGCCGTACGTCCGAGGTCGCCACATGCGAAGAATGCCCGCTTCCATCCGAATTTGAAAGCGTTTAGCCCCGCAGCGCGCCTTCTTCAACCCAGAAGCTTCCGCCACCCGGGCATAACGACTGCACAACACCACCGGCGCCACCCGGAAAAAAGCGGTGCGCGAATCGCACTCGCCTGCGATTATCGGGACGCTTCACTGAACCTCCACAAGGTGGTGCCGGAGTGAAGCTACCGGGTGTGGCTCAACGGAGCCCTATCCTTGACCCCTGGCAAGGTCACGGATCCGCCGAGCCCGGCCACCGTTCCACGCCACACCGGCCCCCGTAGCTCAGCGGATAGAGCAGGCGCCTTCTAAGCGCTTGGTCGCAGGTTCGAGTCCTGCCGGGGGCGCAGGGCTGCCCTCCTCCCCCAGGGAGGGCCTTCCCTTACTTCAGGCACTTGACCCCCACCCGCCGGCCGGCACCCGTCCGCCATTGAGATGACCATGGCGTCCGTCCCGCTGGAGCAGGCCGAAACCGGGCTGCTACGGGTGGCCGCCCCCCATGCGCCCCCGGGATCAGTTCCTCGGCGCCGCCCACGGCGGCCACGGAGCGGACAATCAAGCCGTCGGGGCCGCCCGCACGGGCCCTCGGACTGCCTCATGCAGCCGCCGGAAGGTACCGGAGCCCTTCGATCCGTTACAGGTGATCGTCCGGTTTGGGCGGCGGGGCGGCGCACTTCCGATACGAGACCGCGCGGTCCGGCTGCGTGTCGTTGACCGCCGTGACCGGCTCCAGCACGAAGACGTGCTCGACGAGGAGGTCTTCCCACAGAGGGCATCGAGAGCACGGCCCTCCTCAGTGGGACTCATGGGCTGCGGGACCGAACCTCGGCCACGCCACTGACGACCTGGCTGTGGGCTGCGCCGGCATCCGGACAATCCCCACTGCCCCTCCGGCGCCGGGCCAGGGCCCTCGATCTGGCCGGCTGACCGGGGAGCAGTCGGGGGAAGGGTTCTCGAACTGGTCAGCTACTGAGGTTCAACTCGTGATGTCGCTGGGTTGCTCAGGTGGGTCTGATGGTCAGGCCGGTCTCGGCGAGGCAGCCGTCTATGAGGTCGCTGCGGTACTGGATGTGCCGTAGGCCGCGTCGGATGCGTTGGATGAGGTGGTCGGGGGTGCTGAAGGCGACGTTGGAGAGCCAGCCGCGCCGCAGGAGCGACCAGATCCCTTCGACGGGGTTCAGGTCGGGTGCGTAGGGCGGCAGATAGTAGATGGTCAGCCAGCCCCGTGAGGCGGCGAACTCCCGCAGGCCGGCGGCCTTGTGGACGTTCAGGTTGTCCCAGACGAGCACGATCGGGCCGCCGAGTTGCTGGTGGGCTGTGATCAGCAGGTCCCGGTAGTCGCGCCAGGAGAAGCTCTTGCGTCCGTCGCGGCGGCCGTCGTCTGGGCGTGGCCGGTAGATCAGCCGTGACCGGTGGCCGGGCTTGTAGCAGGTCAGCGCGGCTATGGACACCCGTCTGCGGGAACGGCCGCGCACCCGCACCACCGGGGTCCGGCCGCGCTGTGACCAGGTCTTCGCCTGCGGCGGCGTCATGGAGAAGCCGGCTTCGTCCTCGAAGACGAGCCAGGCTCCACGGGCCGCCGCGAGTCTTCCGCGCAGGGCCACACCTCCTTGACCCACCCGGCGACCGCCTCGTCGTCCCGCTCGATCGCCCGTCGGACCGGGACCTGGCAGGACCAGCCGTTGCGGACCAGCAGCTTGCGCACGCCCTGCACCGTGTAGGTGAGATGGAACCGCCGACCGATCACCGTTCTCACACGGCTCAGGGTCCAGCGCTGGTCTTCCCAGCCGTGCGCGGCCGGCCCCTTGGCCAGCTCCGCCTCCAACTGGGCGAATTGCTTCTCGCTCAGCCTCGGCAGCGACGCCGGCCCCTGTGATCGCAGAGCCCGCGGACCACCCTTGTCCCACACCTGCCGCCATCGCTGCACCGAGCGGACGCTGACCCGCAAGTCCCTGGCGATCACCGAGCTCACCTCGCCCCGGGCGAACCTCTCGGCCGCCTTGAACCGTAACTCCTCGCGGAACTGCTGCCGTTCAGCGGTCAGCCCGCCCCCCTGTGGATACCGCATGCCCCGGTGATACCGCACGGACGACGAACCGTCAGCCCCTACGACTCCACGAGTTGAACCTCAGTAATCCCGAAGTTGAACGGCCGGCGAGAGCGCTTGGTTCTTCAGGACTCGCACGTCGAGAATCCGGAATCGGCTATCCCGTGTGAGCATATTTTAATTTTAACTGTTAGGCGAAGGTAATTTCACCCATCCGCCTCCAATGCTAAATGCATTCTTCTACTACCCTGAGTTCCTCTCCGTTCTGACGAACCGTCATGCTCCGCCCCGGTGAGGCTGTGGCGCCGGAGAGATTCGTGTTCACGTTCTCTGCGTGAAACACCCTCCGCTGTTACACAAAGGAGTGAGCGTCAAGATGTCCTTGAATGAGTCCAGAGCCCCGAGATGGCGCACAGTCATTTCGTGGCTGGCGGCGCTGGTGGCGATGGTGGTCACTGCGATCGCCATCACGACGACGCAGACCTACGCAATCGCGACCCAAGTCCCGCTCGGCACCACGGAGAGCTTCGCTGTTCTCGGCGGTCAGTCGGTGACCAATACCGGCCCGACTGTGGTAACCGGTGATCTCGGCGTCAGTCCCGGGACAGCGATCACCGGTTTTCCGCCGGGGCTGGTGAACGGGGCGATCCACTCCGCGGACGCGGTCGCTCTTCAAGCGCAGAGTGATCTGGTCACGGCCTACAACGACGCCGCTGGTCAGGCTCCGGATGCGAGTATCGCGGGCGATCTCGGCGGTATGACCCTCGCTCCGGGTGTCTACAACGCCTCCTCCTCGATCGGGCTGACCGGCACACTGACCCTGGACGCCGACGGCGACCCCGATGCCGTGTGGGTCTTCCAGGTCGGATCCACCCTGACCACTGCGTCGGCCAGCAATGTCGAGCTCATTAACGGCGCATCGCCATGCAACGTTTTCTGGCAGATCGGGAGTTCGGCGACGCTGGGAACCGACACCACCTTCGTGGGCAACATCCTGGCCCTCACCTCGATTACCGCGAACACCGGCGCGACCATCGAGGGTCGTGCGCTCGCGCGTAACGGCACGACGTCCCTGGACACCAACGTGATCACTCGTCCGGAGTGCAACGGCGGGACCAACGGTGCCACCACCAACGGTGCCACCACCAACGGTGCGACGACCACCACCGGGGGCACTACCGGCGGGGGTGGGCTGCTCGGCGGTCTTACCGGGGTGACCACCGGCGGGCTGCTGGGAGGTGCCATCGCCGGCAACTCCACTACCGCCGGCACCACTGGGGCCAACACCGCAGGTGGCACCACGAGTGTCACCACGACCGGCGGCACCACAGGCGCCACCAACACAGGCGGGACCACAGGGGCCACGACGACCGGTGGCTCCACCGGAGCCACCACCACCGGCGGCAGCACAGGGGCCACCACGACCGGCGGCACCACCGGAGCCACGACGGGAGCCACCACCGGCGGGGGGCACGGCGACAAGTGCGAGCACCATGACAAGTGCAAGCACCACGACAAGTGCAAGCACCACGACAAGTGCAAGCACCACGACAAGTGCAAGCACCACGACAAGTGCAAGCACCACGACAAGTGCAAGCACCACGACAAGTGCAAGCACCACGACAAGTGCAAGCACCACGACAAGTGCAAGCACCACGACAAGTGCAAGCACCACGACAAGTGCAAGCACCACGACAAGTGCAAGCACCACGACAAGGCCTCGTCGTAGTCCAGGGCCGGACCGGGCCCATGGCAGAAAATACACCCGTCCGGCTGTGGCGAATCCCGTCGTGAGCCGTGCGCTGCGGGATCATCCTCCTACCCGCAGCGTCCGTGCGACCGACCGCTGCACCGCCTACCAGGTGCATTCGTGGGAGTGCTCCTGAGGGCGCAGCCAGCGGAGCGGCGGGCGGCGGCGTTGAAACGCCGCCGCCCGCCGACTTGATGCTGAAGCGTACGAACACAAGAAGGAGACGTCGGTCAAGATGGAACATGCCGGTCGTGACCGCGTGCTGAACGACCGTAATCCGGTGAGCCTGAAAGAAGTCCCTTCTGAACCTCCGCCACGGGGGGACACCACAGCATCGCGACGCTCGAGGGCCCTGTCGCGTCACCTGAGAAATGTGGTCACCGGCATGGTTGCCCTGGCCCTGGTGATGACGATCGCTCACCTCGCCCTGGTGTTCTTGCACGTGGCACCATCCAATCCCCTCTCGCAACGCTACGAAAAGCAGATCCACTCCTGGGTGTATCCCCTCTTCGAGCAGAATTGGCGGTTGTTCGCCCCGAACCCGGAGTCGGTCGACCGGCAGATCTCCGTGCGAACCCGGCATACCACGGCCGACGGTGAATCACAGACCAGCCCCTGGTTCGATCTCACCGCCTTGGACAACGCCGCGGTACGGCATCACATCGCACCCAGCCACACAGCGCAGAACACGCTGCGCCGGGCATGGACCGCCTACGTCGAAATGCACGGCAACACCGATGAATCCCACTCCGAACGCGCCGTGATGATGAAGCAGTACCTACGCAACGTGGCCGCACAACGAGTCTCGGCGGCACGGGGCGGAGACTTCGAGGCCCTTCAGATGCGCGTGGTCACGCAGCCCATCACGGGCCCTGCCCGTGCGAACGGCTCCCGGCCGCAACCCCAGCCCGCGGAAACACGGAACCTGCCGTGGTGGAAGGTGGAACGCGATGCACTCTGACCGGACTCCCGCGCCGTCCCCGCCCACTCGGAGAAGCGTACGGGCCGCCGGATCCATGCCAGATCGACTCCTCGAACGCGTCGGCGGCATGCGCATCATGCTCGTAGAGTGGCATGTGTCCCTCCACGCCGCAGCCGTGCTGCGCATCGGGTACGGAACGCTCTACTTCGCGTTCTTGCTCAACGAGTACCCGCACCGGGACGAACTGTGGGGGCCCGAAGCACCCTGGACACCGGCTCTCGCGCGGCAGCTCTTCGACCAGACGAGCTGGATCAGTTTCCTGACGCTCTCCGACGACCCGCTCTACTTCGAACTCTGCTACGGGGCCGCACTCCTCATCTCTCTGCTCTTCGCGGCCGGATGGCGCACCAGGGCGACATCACTCCTGTTCGCCCTCGTCGTGACGTCCTTCCACGCCCGGGCCATCTTCAGCACCGACGGCGGAGACAACATCGTCCTCCTCATGGCGGTGTATCTCTGCTTCACCGCCTGCGGCCGGCGCTGGTCGCTCGACGCGCGCCGTGCCTGCCGCGCGAGGGGACGCGGTACGGCCAAGAGGAACCTGTCCCTGGCCCCCTGGCTCCGCGAGCTGGAAACCGCTCGACGACAGGTGACGACGCTGCTGCACAACTGCGGCATGTTCGTCATCGCCGCTCAGATCTGCATCGTCTACGGAGCCGCCGGGCTCTACAAGGTGCAAGGAAACACCTGGGGCAACGGAACCGCGCTGCACTACGTCACACACCTCGACCTCTTCCAGCCCTGGCCCGCGCTCTCCGGCCTCGCGTCCGAGCACCTGCAACTGCTCGCGCTCGCCGGCTACATGGCAGTGCTGCTCCAGGTCTCGTTCCCCTTCGTACTGTTCGGCAGGCTCAAGTATCCGGTGCTGGTCATGACGCTGGCCATGCACCTGGGAATCGCCGTACTCATGGGCCTTCCCTTCTTCTCCGGCGCGATGCTCATCGCGGACGCGGTGTTCCTGCCAGACCGCTTCTACCGAGCCGCCGAAGCCAGACTCCACTCCCTCCGGCGCCGTACGAACACCGAAGACGCAGTGACCACGCCCACCAAGACGACGTCCGTACCCGCACAGCACCTCCCCGAGACACAGACGCCGGCCGCGGGCGACCCCGCCCGCACGAGCAGATGAAACGGCGCGACCTGCCCGGAGGGTGAGGAACCCGGCCGGCACAGGCCGCCGCTGTCCTCCAAGCCACACTATTGCGCCCGACGGCCCGCAGTTCCAGGCATCGACAGATCCCGAGTGCGCCCCCCAGACTTGGATAACGAGCGCTGAAAGCTCGCATTTATGCAGGTCAGCCGCATATCTTCGGGGCGGGCGAGCGCCTTCTCAGCGCTTGGTCACCGGTTCGAGTCCTGCCGGGGCGCAGGGCTGCCCTTCTCCCCGGGGAGGGCCCGACCTGCTGGTCGGAACGCTGATCATCTCCCCCCGGCTCGCCGCCCGGGGGTTATCCCCCTGCGGAGTCGGGCGGTTGGCCCGATGGCCGCGGGTCGCACCGCATCGTAACTTTCGTCCCTAGATCATCACCCGAGTGCCCGGACGCACCGGACGCGCCGAGCGCTTCAGCCACCTCAGGCGGGTCGGCCGCTCACGGCACTCCAGGCATTCCAGGAGCACGATGCGCACCCTCTCCCCTGCCTCCCTCCCCTCCCTTGCCCTGCTCGCCACCGCCGCCCTGACCGCCTCCCTGTGCGTCACCGCACCCGCGTCCGCCGCGCCCCCGCCCGCCGCCGGCGGGCGGCAGGGCGTCGACTGGGGTCCGTGCTCCGCCGAGCGGCACCCCGGGCTGGCGGAGGCCGGGGCCGAGTGCGGACACGTCACCGTGCCGCTCGACTACGCCGCCCCCGAAGGCCGCAGCGTCGAGATCGCCGTGTCGCGCATCCGCGCCACCGCCCCGCCCGCCGAGCGGCGCGGCATCCTGCTGGCCAACCCCGGCGGCCCCGGCGGGCCGGGGCTGGAGTACCCGCTCGCGCTGAGCCCGGTGCTCGGCGAGGTCGCCGGCCGCTACGACCTGATCGGCTTCGACCCGCGCTTCCTCGGCGACAGCACGCCCCTGGCCTGCGCCCCGCCCGCCGGCGCGCCCGCCCCGGTCACCGGCTCCCACCGGGAGGTCTTCGACGCCGCCGTCACCGCCGCACGCGACATGGCGCGGCGCTGCGGACAGCCCGCGGGCAACACCGCGTTGCTGGCGCACGCCACCAGCCGCAACGTCGCCCGCGACATGGACGCCGTCCGGGCCGCACTCGGCGAGCCGTCGCTGTCGTACTTCGGCGTCTCCTACGGCGCCGACCTCGGCGCCGTCTACACCCAGCTCTTCCCGCGCCGCGCCGACCGCATCGTGCTGGACAGCGGCACCGACCCGGCGCTCACGCAGTACGAGTTGTTCCAGGACACCGGCCCCGCCGCGGAAGCCGCACTCGGCGAGTGGGCGGCGTGGGCGGCCGACCGCCACGGCACGTACCGGCTGGGCCGCACCGCCCCGCGTGTCCGCGCGGCCGTGACACGGCTCGTCACCCGGGCCGAGCGGCAGCCCCTCGCCATCGGCGACCACGAGGCGGACGCCGCCCGACTGCGGCTGATCATGCACCAGTTGCTCCAGTACGAGGAGAGCGACCCCGCGCTCGCGCGCATCGTACGGAACCTGCTGGACGCCCTCGGCGGGCAGGCGGTCGAGCCCGACCCGGTGCTCGCGCAGTGGCTGACGCTGCTCGCATCGCCCGACGCCGACATGCTCTTCGCGATCCCCTCGTTCACCATGTGCGCGGACGGCGGCTGGCCCGCGGGCGGCTGGCCGACCGGCACGCACGCCTACTGGCGCGCCACCCAGCAGAGCCGCGCCGGCCAGCCGGTCTTCGGCCCCCAGGCCAACGCCATCTCCGCCTGCGCCTTCTGGCCGACCCGGCCCGGCGACACCGGCACCGCCATCGACAACGACGTGCCCGTCCTGATGCTCCACGCGACCCGCGACAACAACACCCCGTACCGGGGCGGCGTCGCCCTGCACCGGGCGCTCGACGGCTCCCGCCTGCTGACGGTGGACCTTCGCAGCCACGGCGTCTACGCCAACTCCCTCGGCGGCAACCGCCCCGTGCCCTGCGCCGACGAAGCCGTCAACGCCTACCTCGCCGGCGGCCCCCTGCCCGCGGCCGACCGGCGCTGCAAGCCCTGAAGCGGCGTGCCCCCGGAGCCGACCTCCGGGGGCACGCGCGCGCCGGCCGCGCCTGGCAGGTCAGCGCAGGGCTACGAACGGCCGGTTCAGATGGGCCGTGGCGAGCACCGCGCCGCGCTCCCCGGCCCGTTCCAGGAGCAGCCGCCGGGTGAGGCGGGCGAGGTCGGGGTCGTCCTCGAAGAAGTACCGCACGGCCGGGTCGGCGAGCTGCACGGCGTGGACGAGGACGTCGCCGGCGATGACGACCTGCCGACGGCCGCCGTCCACGACGACCGACTGGTGTCCGGGGGTGTGCCCGGGCGTCGGTACGAGCGTCACGGCACCGCCGCGGTGGGCGGCCAGCCGGGTGCCGCCGTCCACGATGTGCAGTTGCCCGGCGGCGCGCAGCGGCTCGACGGCGTACGTCGTCGCGGAGTCGCCGGGGGCGAGGGCGGCGAGTTCGGCGGCCTGGACGACGTAGCGGGCACGCGGGAAGGCGGGTACGCCGTCGGGGGTCACGGACCAGCCGTAGTGGTCCTCGTGCAGGTGGCTGAGGACCACGGCGTCCACGTCGTCCGGGGCGATGCCGGCGGCGGCCAGCCGCCCGGGCAGCAGGCCCGGCACCGGCGCCCAGCTCGCGGCGGGGCTGCCGGCGGGGCCGATGCCGGAGTCGACCAGCACGACCCGGCCGCCGGGCCGGCGTACGGCGAAGCAGCGGAAGTCCAGCTCCCAGGCGTCGCCGGGTCCGAACGCCCGCGGGTCGACGCGCCGAGCCTCCGCCCACGCGGCGGCGGAGGCACCGGGGAAGGCGTCCGCCCGCGGCATCGGAAACGTCCCGTGCGCGTCCAGCAACGCCACCACCTCGAACCCCCCGGCCCGGCACACGGCGACACCGGCAGCCTCGACACCGGCAGCCTCGGCGCCGACTGTTTCGGCGCCGACTGTCTCGGCACCGGAGGCGGGGCCGCCCGCGGCGGAGCCCGCCGGGCCGCGGCGCGGCC
Source organism: Streptomyces sp. 184 (assembly GCF_045781775.1). Taxonomy (NCBI): domain Bacteria; kingdom Bacillati; phylum Actinomycetota; class Actinomycetes; order Kitasatosporales; family Streptomycetaceae; genus Streptomyces; species Streptomyces sp. 184. The sequence goes on from NZ_CP123230.1 coordinate 6,581,868, forward strand.
GGGTCGCGGCGGCAGCCGCCGCCCCGGTCGCCGACGCGGCAACCGCCCCCGCGGCCACCGCCCCGACCCCCCGCAACACCCGTCGCCGCCCCCAGGAGCCCCCGGCGCCACGCCCCCTCCGCACGTCACCGCCCCGTCCGGCACCTCCGCCGCCGGCCTCCCCCACCACACCGCCGCCCGCGGCACGGCCCGCCCCACCGACCGTGCCACCGGCCGCCCCGCCGCCTTTCTGGCCGGCCGCCGCACCGCCCTTCACAGCACCCGACCCACCGGCCACGCCACCGCCCGCTTCGCTCCCCGCACCCACGTCGTCCGTCCGCCCCATCGCCGCTCCCTCCGCCACCGGCGGCCCCACGCAACCGCCGTACGACGCCACGCTCCCGCCCACCGCCCCCGCCGCGCTTGTAAGTTCGTGCGCGATCGCCGCGCTGGTATGCAAGGCTCGGGCGCATGGCCGTGATCCGGCGCGCGCTCCTCACCGGCGACGACCTCTGCGTCACCGACGTGCGCTGCGGTGATCCGCCCGCCGGGTGGACGCCCCTGCGTGCCGCGGACGTCTTCGGGCTCGTTCTCGTGCGCGACGGTGTCGTACGGGCCCGGGTGGACGGCGTGGAGCAGACGATGGACCCCGCGTCGGTGTACGTCGAACGGCTCGGCAGCGAGCAGCAGTTCGCGCATCCGCGTGGCGCCGACCGCTACACCGAGCTGGTGCCCTCGGAGCCGCTGCTCGCCTCACTCCTGGGCGGCGATCCGGCCGTGCCGGAGGGGCTGGTGTTCACCACGCCCGCGATGGCGCTACGGCACCGGCTGCTCTGCGCCGCCGCCGGCCGCGGTCCGGGGGACGCCTTCCGGGCCGCCGAGTCGGCCGTCGCGCTGGCCGCGGCGGCGCTTGCGCAGCTCGACGCGCGGCGGGTGGCGAGCGGCGCTCCGGCCACGGCCGCGGCCCGGCGGCGGCTCGCCGACGGCGCCCGGGAGGCGCTGGCCGCCGACCCGCGGCTCGGGCTGCTCGCCCTCGCCGCCGAACTGGGCTGCTCGCCGCACCACCTGAGCCGGGTGTTCCGCGCCGCGACCGGCGCCACGCTGAGCCGCTACCGCAACCGGCTGCGCGCCGCGCGGGCGCTGGAGCGGCTGGCAGGCGGCGAACGCGACCTCGGCGGCCTCGCCGCCGAACTCGGCTTCGCCGACCAGGCGCACATGACGCACGTCGTACGCGCCGAATCCGGACTGCCGCCGGGCCGCCTGCGAGCCCTCCTCGCCCCCGCGACCGGACCCGACGGGACCGACGCTCCCCACCCGCCGGTCTAGGCTCCCCGCCCCGCACCGTCCCCCGGCGCCCGCTCCGGCCCCGCCGCCCCCGCCGGCCCAGTCGGCCCCACCGGCCCCAGCGGCCCCGCCGACCGCGGAACCCGCCGGAGCCCCGCCCGCCGCAGCGACCGCTCCGGGCCGTCCGACCTGATCTCCCGCCGCAGATGCCCGTTGAACTCCCGCAGCGCCCGCACCACGTCGTCCTCCTCCGACACGTGCCCGCTGCCCTCGTTCCGCCACACCAGCCCCGAGAACCCGTCCGCCGCCGCGCGTGTCCCCGCACCGCACAGCAGGTGGATGTGCGACCTGCCCGTCTGGAGCCGGTCCTGCCACGCCACGCGGTCCGCCGTGCTGAGCCGGCGCTGGTCGCTGCCGTCCACCTGCGCCTCGTACAGGTGCAGCCCGGCCGTGATCATGTCGGCCGCGCTCTTCAGCTTCTGCTCCCGCAGCCACCGCCGGTCCTCGCTGCGCCCGGTCGCCCAGGCGCCGAGCAGCACACCCGCCAGACCGATGAACGCCCCCACCACACCCGGCAAGACGTTCTCCACCCCGCACCACCTCCCGGACGCCGACCGCCCCCGACTTCATACCGCATCGGGTCGTGCGCCCGCGCGGAAATCCGCACGTCAGCGCCCCCGTCCGCACGTCCCCCGCGCTGCCCGCGCGTTCACCTCACAGGAATTTGTCATCGATGTGAGGTCGGGCATTGTGGAAGTCTCCTACGCAAGGGTCCTGTACGTCGCCTCCGAGGAGTAGGTGTCCATGTCCAACGGGCAGTTGAACGTCTGCATCGTCGGCGCCGGGCCGCGAGGTCTGTCGGTCCTGGAGCGGATCTGCGCGAACGAGCGCAAGTCCCCCGCCCATGAGGAGCTGCGCATCCATGTCGTCGACCCCCACCCGCCGGGCGCGGGGCGGGTGTGGCGGACCGACCAGCCTGATCTGCTGCTGATGAACACCGTCGCCTCCCAGGTGACCATCTACACCGACGCGAGCGTGGAGATGGAGGGCCCCATCGAGGCCGGGCCCAGCCTGTACGAGTGGGCGCGGTCCGTCGTACGGGGAGAAGGAGGCCCGCTGCCGGGCGGGGTGCTGGCCGAGGCGCGGCAGTTGGGTGAGGACGACTACCCGACGCGCGCGTTCTACGGGCACTACCTGGGCGACACCTTCCGCCGGGTGGTGGAGGGCGCCCCGGAGCACGTGACGGTGCAGGTGCACCGGACCACCGCGGTCACCCTCGACGAGGAGGAAGGCGCCGCCGGCCAGTGCCTCGTCCTCGAAGACGGCACCCGGTTACGCCATCTCGACGCCGTCGTCCTCGCCCAGGGGCACCTGCCGGCGCGGGCGACCGAGCGCGAGAAGGAGCTGGCGCGGGAGGCGGCGGAGTGCGGGCTCGTGCTCGTCACGCCCGTCAACCCCGCCGACGCCGACCTGTCGGCGATCCGCCCCGGGCAGACGGTGGTGCTGCGCGGGCTCGGGCTGAACTTCTTCGACCACCTCGCCCTGCTCACCACCGGCCGCGGCGGCCGGTTCGAGCGCAGCGGCGACCGGCTGGTGTACCGGCCCTCGGGCCGCGAGCCGCATCTGTTCGCCGGCTCCCGGCGCGGCGTCCCGTACCACGCCCGCGGCCACAACGAGAAGGGCGCGCACGGCCGTTACGAGCCGCGGCTGCTCACCCCCGAGGTCATCGCCCGGCTGCGCGAGCGCGGCGCCGAGGGCCGGCGCGTGTACTTCGCCGTCGACCTGTGGCCGCTGATCGCCAAGGAGGTCGCGAGCGTCTACTACGGCGCCCTGCTGGCGGCGAAGGGCCGGGAGGCGGAGCGGGAGGCGTTCGTCGTGCGCTACCTCGCCGCGCCCACCGCGGAGGTCGAGGCCGCGCTGCTGGACGAGCACGGGATCCCCGCCGCGGACCGCTGGGACTGGGAGCGCATCGACCGCCCGTACGCGACCCGCGAGTTCCGCAGCCGCGAGGAGTTCCGCGACTGGCTGCTGGGCCACCTGGCCGACGACGTGCGCGAGGCCCGTGAGGGCAACGTCAGCGGCCCGCTCAAGGCGGCGCTCGACGTGCTGCGTGACCTGCGCAACGAGATCCGTCTCATCGTCGACCACGGCGGCCTGGAGGGCATCTCGTACCGCGACGACCTCCAGAACTGGTACACGCCGCTGAACGCCTATCTGTCCATCGGCCCGCCCGCCTCCCGCATCGAGGAGACCATCGCGCTGGCCAACGCGGGCGTCCTGGAGTTCATGGGCCCGGAGCTGCGCGTCCGCGTCGACCGTACGGGCGAGGAGCCGGCGTTCGTCGCCGAGTCCAGCCGGGTGCAGGGCCCGCCGGTGCGGGCGGCGGCGCTGATCGAGGCGCGGCTGCCGGAGCCCGACATCCGGCGCACCGCCGACCCCCTGCTCACCCACCTCCTCGCCACCGGCCAGTGCCGCCCGTACCGCATCTCCAGCGACTCCGGCGACGACGTGGTGACCGGCGGGCTGGCCGTCGGCGAGCGCCCGTACCGCCTGGTCGACGCCGAGGACCGGCCCCACCCCCGCCGCTTCGCCTACGGCGTGCCGACCGAGACGGTGCACTGGGTCACCGCCGCGGGCATACGACCCGGGGTGAACTCCGTGACGCTCGGCGACTCCGACGCCATCGCCCGCGCCGTCCTCGCCCTCACCGCCGCGGACGGCCCGCGCCCCCCAGCCACAGAGGAGCCTTCGTGACCCCGACCCCGACCCCGGAGGCCGGCCTCGACGCCGGCCTGCTCTCCCCCGTCCGGGCCGGCACCCCCGCCGAAGCCGCCGTGTCGGACGGGGCGTGGCTCCAGGCGATGCTGGACGCCGAGGCGGCGCTGGCGCGCGCCCAGGCCCGTACGGGCACCATGCCCGCGTCCGCCGCCGCGGCGATCACCGCCGCGGCCCGCGCCGACCTGCTCGACCTGCGCGCGCTCGCGTGCGCCGCGCGGGAGACGGCCAACCCCGTGGTCGGGCTGGTCAAGGCGCTCTCCGGGGTGGTGGCCGAACGCGACCCCGGGGCCGCCGAGTACGTGCACCGGGGCTCGACCAGCCAGGACGTCTTCGACACCGGCGCGATGCTGGTGTGCGACCGGGCGCTGCGCCTGGTCCACGCCGACCTGCTGCGCACCGCACGGGCGCTGGAGGTGCTGGCGGCGGAGCACCGCGACACGCTGATGGCCGGGCGGACGCTGACGCTGCACGCGGTGCCGACGACGTTCGGGCTCAAGGCCGCCGGGTGGCGGCAGGTGGTGCTGGACGCGGCGGAGCGGGTGGGGCGGGTGCTGGAGGGCGGGCTGCCCGTCTCGCTCGGCGGGGCGGCGGGGACGCTGGCCGGGTATCTGGAGTACGCGGCCCTTGACGGGGGCGGAACGGAGGACTCCGGCGCGTACGTGGAGCGGCTGACCGCCGCGTTCGCCGACGAGACGGGGCTCGCGCCCGCCGCACTGCCCTGGCACGTGCTGCGCACCCCCGTCGCCGACGTCGCCGCCGTCACGGCCTTCGTCGCCGGGGCGCTCGGCAAGATCGCCGTGGACGTGCAGTCGCTGGGCCGGACCGAGGTCGCCGAGGTGGCCGAGCCCGCGGTGGCCGGCCGCGGCGGCTCCTCCGCGATGCCGCACAAGCGGAACCCGGTGCTCGCCACCCTCATCCGCAGCGCGTCCCTCCAGGTCCCGGCGCTGGCCGCCGCCGTGACCCAGTGCATGGTCACCGAGGACGAGCGCTCCGCCGGCGCCTGGCACGCCGAGTGGCACCTGCTGCGCGAGTGCCTGCGCCTGGCGGGCGGCGCGGCGCACACCGCGGTGGAACTCGCCGAGGGCCTCCAGGTCAGGCCCGAACGCATGCGCGCCAACATGCGGATGACGGAGAACCTGGTCACCTCCGAGCGCGTCGCCGCGGTGCTCGCCCCGCTGCTCGGCAAGGCGCGGGCGAAGCAGTTGCTCACCGACGCCGCCGGGGAGTCGGAGCGTACGGGACGGGCCCTGCCGGGGATTCTCGCGGCAGTGCCCGCGATCGCCGAACACTTCGACGAACCGGCCCTCGCAGCCCTCCTCGACCCCGCCTCGTACACCGGCGCGGCCGGCGCGCTGGTGGACCGGGCGCTCGACGGGAAGTAACTCCGCGGCGGGGCAGGCGACTTGGCCGCACGTGCGCGTCCGCACGCGAGCGGGTCGCCGCCTCGCCGGCACCGCCATCACCGGTGCGTACGCGGCGAGTTCACCACCCTGCGTCGATGGCACTCCGGCCCCACGTACCCCCTGCGGGTGATCAACACTCCAGTCCGGGGCGGCTCGTGACGATAGGAAGGGGGTGACCGTCATGGATGAGTGCCTCCAATTCGTCTGTCCGCCGTGGTGCAACATGGCCGACTCACCGGAAGACCATTTCGGGGCTCTCGGTGACGACCTGTCCCGGGTGCTCCACCTGGGCTGGAATGCCGGGGCGATGTTTCAGGGGCGGGGCGACCCCCGCCAGACAGTGGGGTTCGATGTGGATCTGTGCGCGTACTCGTTGACCGACGGCCGCCCGGGGCGGCCGTTCCTGCGGGTGTCGGACGAGGCCGACAGCGCCAACAACTTCGAGGTGCACGACGTGGCCTCCGCCGCCTTCCTCTTGCAGCAGATGGCCGGTGCGGTGCGGAACCTCGCGGGCTTCCTGGAGATGCTCAGCGCCCGCCAGGAGGCCGAGGAGGCGCAGTGGCAGGCCGTCCGGCTGGACGGCGAGGTGCGGCAGGCCGAGCAGCAGAAGGCCAGGGCCGAGGCCGGGCTGCGCCAGGCACAGGAGTACATCGGTGCCCTGGAGCGGGAGATGGAGGCGGCGGGGGCGGCGCGGGACGCGGCGCACTGGCAGGTGGAGAAGGCCCGCGAGCGGGTGGCGGACACCGAGCGCACCGCGCGGGAGAGCCGCCGGGTCGCGGAGGCCGCCGCGGCCCGCTCGGCCCGGCTGGAGGGCGCGCGGTAGCAGCCGCCCGTCCCGCTCCGTCAGGTACGGCGCGGGTCAGGAACGGCGCGGCTGGCTGAACCGGAGCAGGTTGCCCGACGGGTCGCGGAACGCGCAGTCCCGTACCCCGAAGGGCTGGTCGACCGGCTCCTGGAGCACCTCCGCGCCGGAGGCGACGATGCGCTCGAAGGTCGCGTCGCAGTCGTCGGTGGCGAAGATGACGCCGGGCAGCAGGCCCTTGGCCAGCAACTGCGCCATGGCCTCGCGGTCCGCGGGCGAGGCGTTGGGGTCGGCAAGCGGCGGTTCGAGGACGATGTTCACCTCGGGCTGCGAGGGGGACCCCACGGTCACCCAGCGCATGCCCTCGAACTCGACGTCGTCGCGGACCTCCAGATCGAGCACGTCCCGGTAGAAGGCGAGAGCTTTGTCATGGTCATCGACGGCGATGAAGCACTGCGAGAGCACGATTCCCATGCGACTCACGCTACCTGAGGAGGGTGTCGTTCGCGCCCGGCTTCCGCACCGGTCGCGTGTGGATCTTCGCGATGCACGCCGGAATGGCGGCGCCGTCCTCGTGCGTACGGGCCCGGTAGGCGCTCGGGCTCTCGCCGACCAGCTCGGTGAAGCGCGAGCTGAACGACCCCAGCGAGGAACAGCCGACCGCGAAGCACACCTCGGTCACCGTCAGGTCGCCGCGCCGCAGCAGCGCCTTGGCGCGCTCGATCCGGCGCGTCATCAGGTAGCTGTACGGCGTCTCGCCGTAGGCGGCGCGGAAGCTGCGGGAGAAGTGCCCCGGCGACATCAGCGCGACCCGCGCCAGCTCCGCCACGTCCAGCGGCTGCGCGTAGTCGCGGTCCATCGCGTCGCGGGCCCGGCGCAACCGGACCAGGTCCTCCAGCCTCACCCCACCACCATGCCACAGCGCCGCCGCCGGGCCGCCCGGCGCGGCGGCGGCGCCGCGTTCGGGCACGGCACGGGCACGGGCATGGGCACGGGCAATCTGGAAGGTGCCGCCGGCCGGCCCCGGCCGCCATCCTGGGGCGGGCAGCTTCGACCACGGGCCCGAGCGGGGCCCTTGACGTGGAGGTGGGCAAGTGTCGGAGAAGGCGGATCTGTGGGCGCTGAGCGATCTGGCGACCCCCTGGTGCGTACGCGTCGTGGCGACGCTCGGCGTCGCCGAGCACCTGGCGGCGGGCGTCACGGGGATCGACGAGCTGGCCCGCCGGGCTGACTGCGACGGCGAGTCGCTGGCCCGGGTGCTGCGCCACCTGGTGGGCAAGGGGGTCTTCGAGGAGCCCGCCGAGGGCGAGTTCGCGCTGAACGACGCGGCCCGCGCCTTCCTGGAGCCGGGCAGCGGGGTGCGTATCTTCGACCTCGACGGCTACGGCGGCCGGATCGCCGGCGCGTTCGGCGGGCTGCTGGAGGCCGTACGCACCGGGCGGCCCTCCTACGAGTCGGTGTTCGGACGCCCGTTCTGGAAGGACCTCGAAGCCGACGCGGAACTCGCCGCCAGCTACGACGCGATGATGGGCTACGAGGGCCGCGGCGTGCCGGACCCCGCGGTGCTCGTGGACGACGACTGGGACGGCGTCCGGCACGTGATCGACGTCGGCGGCGGCACCGGCGCGATGCTCGCCGAGATCCTGCGGGCCCACCCGGGCGTGCGCGGCACCCTCGTGGACCTCCCGCGCGCGGTGGCCCGCTCCGGCGAGGTCTTCGCCTCGGCGGGGGTCGCCGACCGGGCCGAGGTCAGCGGGCAGAGCTTCTTCGACCCGCTGCCGGCCGGCGCGGACGTCTACCTGATCACGCACGTGCTCCTCGACTGGCCGGACGCGGAGGCGGCGAAGCTGCTCGCGCGCTGCGCGGAGGGCGCTGCGGCGGCTCCGAACGGGCGGGTCGTCGTGGTCGGGGGCGTGTTCCCCGGCGAGGCGGCGAGCAAGGGCGGGCTGGTGCTGATGGTGCTGAACGGCGGCCGGACGCGCAACGTCCGGCAGTTCCGCGCGCTGGCGGCGAAGGCGGGGCTGACGGTGACGGCCGCGGGCCAGGGGCCGTCGGGCAGGTTCATCGTGGAGGCCCGCCCGAGCTGACGGCCGCGTACGGACGCGGGGCGCCGCGTTGTACAGACCGCGGGCCGCCGCTTCGTACGGCCCGCGGACGCTCCGTACGACCCGCCCCCACCGCGCCGTACGCCCCCACCGGCCCGCTACGGGCCGGCCCACCCAGCGACCGGCCCCGGCCCCGCCCCCGGTACCCGCCCACCTCGGCCGCCTCCCCGGCCCGGGTGGGCGCTGCCGTCCGCGCGCGCCCACCCGCCGCGCGCCGGCTACACCACCTTCGCGCCCTGCGCCTCCTCGTCCGCCGCCCCGTCGTCCGCCCCCGCCGCATCCGCCGCCGCGGCGCGGTTCACCAGCGCCGCGTAGTGCCCGTCGAGGGCCAGCAGCCCGTCGTGGCTGCCGCGTTCGACGACCCTGCCGGCGTCGAGCACCAGGATCTCGTCCGCGTCGCGGATCGTCGTGAGCCGGTGCGCGATGGTGATGGTCGTGCGCCCCCTGCTCGCCACGTCGATGGCCTCCTGCACGGCCTTCTCGGTCTGGGTGTCGAGCGCGCTGGTGGCCTCGTCGAGCACGAGGATCGGCGGGTTGCGCAGGATGACGCGGGCGATCGCCAGCCGCTGCTTCTCGCCGCCGGAGAACCGGTAGCCGCGCTCCCCCACCACCGTGTCGTAGCCGTCCGGGAGGGCCGCGAGATGGCCGTGGATCTGCGCGATCCGCGCCGCCGCGACCAGTTCCTCGTCCGTCGCGTCGGGCTTGGCGAACCGCAGGTTCTCCGCGACCGAGGCGTTGAACAGGTACGTCTCCTGGGAGACGACGCCGACGGTGGCGGCGAGGGTGGCGAAGGACATGTCCCGCACGTCGACGCCGTCGATGGTGACGCGGCCGGACGTCACGTCGTACAGCCGCGGGACGAGGTAGCTCATCGTCGTCTTGCCCGACCCGGTCTCGCCGACGACCGCGAGGCTGTGCCCGGCCGGCACGGTCACCTGCACGCCGTCGAGCGTGGGCCGTTCGGCCCCCGCGTACGCGAAGCCGACGTCCTCAAGGCGCACCTCCCCGCGCGGCTCCGGCAGCGCGACGGGCCGCGCGGGCTCGGCGACGTCCACGGGCAGGTCCAGGTACTCGAAGATGCGGCCGAACAGCTCCAGCGACTTCTGGATGTCCACTCCCACCTCCATGAGCTGGACCGCCGGCCGCACCAGCGCCTGCTGGAGGGTGGTGAACGCGACCAGGGTGCCGATGGATATCGCCATGTGGCCGCCGCTGCCCGCCAGGCCGGCCACCAGGTAGATCACCGCGGGCATCGAGGACATGACGATCGGCGTCATCGCCTGCCGCCAGCGGCCCGCCATGCTGGAGCGGAGTTCCAGGTCGGCGAGCTTGCCGGACTCCTTCGCGAACGCGTCGGTCAGCGACCGCGAGCGGCCCATGGTGTGGCCGAGGAGGATGCCGCTGACGGACAGCGACTCCTGCACGGTCGAGGAGATGGTGGCGAGCTGGAGCTGCCGCTCGCGGGTGACGCGGCGGCGCTCGGTGCCGACGCGGCGGCTGACCCACACCACGAACGGGATCATCACCATCGACGCGAGGGTCAGCCGCCAGTCGAGCACGAACATCGCGGTGATCGTGGCGATCACGATGGTCAGGTTGGACACCAGCATCGTCGCGGTGTTGGTGACGGTGGCCTGCATGCCGCCGATGTCGTTGGCGATGCGCGACTGCACCTCGCCGGTGCGGGTGCGGGTGAAGAAGCCGAGCGACATGCGCTGGAGGTTGGCGTAGACGTCGGTGCGCAGGTCGTGCATGACGCGCTGGCCGACCTTGGCGGAGACGTACGTCTGGAGGACGCCGAAGGAGCTGACGACGACCGCGACGACGACCATGCCCAGCGCGAGCACGGCCAGCAGGCCGGTGCGGCCCTCGGGCAGGGCCACGTCCATGATCTCGCGGATCAGGAACGGGTTGACGAGGGAGACCAGCGAGGAGGCGACGACGAGGACGCCGACGAAACCCAGGCTGCGCCGGTACGGGCCGAAGAGCCGGAAGACGCGCCGCATCGGCACCCGCGGTAATGCCGCCGCCGCTTCTCCCGTTTCCCGGCCGGCCTTCTTCCTACGGGCCTTCTTCGATTCAGCGGTACGCAAACCTGCCTCCTCGTCCAGCGGGGTGGCGCCCGAGCAGGCAGGCTCGTGCCCGGTGACCGCCGTTTCGGGAATCCGTCCCAGGAATATCGATTCCCACGGCCCGGGATCAAGGTTTCTCTTTCAGGTCTCCGTCAAATTCCGTCACGGCAACGTCAATCCACGCGGAAGCGGCTGCTACGCGCCGACGTACTCCGCGAGGTGCTCCCCGGTGAGCGTCGACCGGTCGGCGACCAGGTCGGCCGGCGTGCCCTCGAAGACGACCCGGCCGCCGTCGTGGCCGGCGCCGGGGCCGAGGTCGATGATCCAGTCGGCGTGCGCCATGACGGCCTGGTGGTGCTCGATGACGATGACCGACTTGCCGGAGTCGACCAGCCGGTCGAGCAGCCCGAGAAGCTGCTCCACGTCGGCCAGGTGCAGGCCGGTGGTCGGCTCGTCCAGGACGTAGGTCCCGCCCTTGTCGCCCATGTGCGTGGCCAGCTTGAGCCGCTGCCGCTCACCGCCGGACAGGGTGGTGAGCGGCTGGCCGATGCTGACGTAGCCGAGGCCGACGTCGGCGAGCCGCTGGAGGATCCGGTGCGCGGCGGGCGTACGGGCCTCGCCCGCGCCGAAGAACTCCTCGGCCTCCGCGACCGGCATGGCCAGCACCTCGCTGATGTCGCGCCCGCCGAAGCGGTATTCGAGGACCGACGCCTGGAACCTCTTGCCGTCGCACTCCTCGCAGGTGGTGGAGACGCCGGCCATGATCCCGAGGTCGGTGTAGATGACGCCGGCGCCGTTGCAGGCGGGGCAGGCGCCCTCGGAGTTGGCGCTGAAGAGCGCCGGCTTCACGCCGTTGGCGCTCGCGAACGCCTTGCGGATGGGGTCGAGCAGTCCGGTGTACGTCGCCGGGTTGCTGCGCCGGGAGCCGCGGATGGCGCCCTGGTCGACGGAGACCACGCCCGCGCCGGCCGGGAGCGAGGCGTGCACCAGCGAACTCTTGCCGGAGCCGGCGACGCCGGTGATCACGCAGAGCACGCCGAGAGGGATGTCGACGTCGACGTCCTGGAGGTTGTGCGTGTCCGCGCCGCGGATCTCCAGCGCGCCGGCGGCCTTGCGCACGGTGTCCTTGAGCGCGGCGCGGTCGTCGAGGTGGCGGCCGGTGACGGTCTTGCTGGCGCGCAGCCCGGCCACGGTGCCCTCGAAGCAGACGGTGCCGCCGCCGGTGCCGGCGCCGGGGCCGAGGTCCACGACGTGGTCGGCGATCGAGATGACCTCCGACTTGTGCTCCACGACCATGACCGTGTTGCCCTTGTCGCGCAGCCGGAGCAGCAGGTCGTTCATCCGCCGGATGTCGTGCGGGTGCAGGCCGGTGGTGGGCTCGTCGAAGACGTAGGTGGTGTCGGTGAGCGAGGAGCCGAGGTGGCGGATCATCTTGGTGCGCTGCGCCTCGCCGCCGGACAGGGTGCCCGAGGAGCGGTCGAGCGACAGGTAGCCGAGGCCGATCTCCACGAACGAGTCGAGGGCCTCCCGCAGCGTCTTGAGCAGCGGCGCCACGGAGGGCTCCTGGAGCTTGCGGGCCCACTCGGCGAGGTCGTTGATCTGCATGGCGCAGGCGTCGGCGATGCTGATGCCCGCGACCTTCGACGCGCGGGCGGCCTCGCTGAGCCGGGTGCCCTCGCAGTCGGGGCAGTCGGTGAAGGTCGCCACCCGGTCCACGAAGGCGCGGATGTGCGGCTGCATCGACTCCCGGTCCTTGGACAGGAAGGACTTCTGCACCCGCGGCACCAGACCCTCGTAGGTCATGTTCATGCCGTTCATCTTGAGCCGGGTCGGCTCGTGGTGCAGGAGGTCGTGCAGCTCCTTCTTGGTGTACTTGCGGATCGGCTTGTCCGGGTCGAAGAAGCCGGAGTCCGTGAACGTACGCACCATCCAGCCGCCGGCCTTGTAGCCGGGGACGGTGATCGCGCCGTCGGCGAGCGACTTGGTCTCGTCGTACAGCTCAGAGAGGTCGATGTCCGAGACGCTGCCCATGCCCTCGCAGCGCGGGCACATGCCGCCGGTGCTGGTGAAGGCCACCTTGACCGTCTCGCCGGCGCCGCGGTCGGTCGTGACCGAGCCGCTGACCTGGGCGGAGGCGACGTTGAAGGAGAAGGCGTTGGGCGGGCCGACGTGCGGCTTCCCCAGGCGGCTGAAGAGAATGCGCAGCAGCGCGTTGGCGTCGGTGGCGGTGCCGACGGTGGAGCGGGCGTTGGCGCCCATGCGCTCCTGGTCGACGATGATCGCGGTGGTCAGCCCTTCGAGGACGTCCACGTCGGGACGGGCGAGCGTGGGCATGAAGCCCTGCACGAAGGTGCTGTACGTCTCGTTGATCATCCGCTGCGACTCGGCGGCGATCGTGTCGAAGACGAGCGAGCTCTTCCCCGAGCCGGAGACGCCGGTGAAGACCGTCAGCCGCCGCTTGGGGATCTCCACGTCCACGTTCTTCAGGTTGTTCTCCCGCGCGCCGTGCACGCGGATCAGGTCGTGGGTGTCCGCGGCGTGCTGCGCGGGCGCCGGCGTGTCCTTCCTGGTGGCCATGCTCGTCTCTCTCCGTGTGTCGGGCGGCCGGCGCGGCCCCGCGGCCGGCGGTCTCCGGGCGGGGGCGCGCTCGCGCGGGAACGTCACGCTCGGGCGGGGACCCGTGCCCGGCCACCCTAGAGCCTGCCGGTGACAGCTCGGCAGAACCGGCCGGCCGGTCGGCCGGGCCGGTCAGCCGAACTGGTTGATGCGGATCTGGTTGCCCGCGGGGTCGCGTACGGCGCAGTCACGTACGCCCCAGGGCTGCTCGGTGGGCTCCTGGATCACCTCGGCGCCGTGCTTGCGCAGCCGCTCGAAGGCGGCGTCGAGGTCGGAGGTGGCCAGGATGAGGCCGGCGAAGATGCCCTTGTCCATCATCTGCCTGATGGTGCGCCGGTCGTCCTCGGTGAAGCCGGGGTGCGCGGCCGGCGGCTCCAGCACGAGGGACGTCTCCGGCTGCTCCGGCGGGCCGACGGTGATGAAGCGCAGGCCCTCGTTCGCGACGTCGTTGCGCACCTCGAAGCCGAGGCCGTCGCGGTAGAAGGCGAGGGAGGCGTCCGGGTCGGTGTGGGGCAGGAAGGTCTGGTGGATGGTGATGTCCATGCCCGTCACGCTAGTTTTCGGCCCCGGCCGCGCGCTTCTCCGATCCTGACCGGTCGTCAGCCCGTTGGCGGGAGGGCCCTGCCGGACTCGGCGACCTCCATGATGTACCTGCCGTACGCGGTGTTCGCCAGCCTGCTGCCGAGCCGGTAGCAGGCGTCGCGGTCGATGTAGCCGAGCCGCCAGGCGATCTCCTCCAGGCACGCGATCCGTACGCCCTGCCGGTGCTCCAGCACCTGGACGTACTGGCCCGCCTCCATCAGCGCGTCGTGGGTGCCGGTGTCCAGCCACACCGAGCCGCGGCCCAGCTCGATGAGCGTGGCCTCGCCGCGCGCCAGGTACGCGCGGTTGACGTCGGTGATCTCCAGCTCGCCGCGCGCGGAGCGGTGCAGCCCGCGGGCGATGTCGACGACCTTGCCGTCGTAGAAGTACAGGCCGGTGATCGCCAGGTTGGTGCGCGGCCGGGCCGGCTTCTCCTCGATGGAGACGAGCCTGCCGTGCGCGTCGGTCTCGCCGACGCCGTAGCGCTGCGGGTCGCGTACGGGATAGCCGAACAGGGTGCAGCCCTCGACGTTGCGCGCGGCCTGTTCGAGCAGCCCGGTGAAGCCCGCGCCGTGGAAGATGTTGTCGCCGAGCACCAGGGCGACCGGGTCGTCCCCGACGAAGTCGGCGGAGACGAGGAAGGCGTCGGCTATGCCGCGGGGTTTGTCCTGCTCCGCGTAGCTCAGCTCGATGCCCAGCGACGAGCCGTCGCCCAGCAGGGTGCGGAACGAGTCGAGGTGGTCGGGCGAGGAGATGATCTGGATCTCCCTGATGCCGGCGAGCATCAGCACCGACAGCGGGTAGTAGATCATCGGCTTGTCGTAGACGGGCAGCATCTGCTTCGAGACGCCGAGGGTGATGGGGTGCAGCCGGGTGCCGTGGCCGCCGGCCAGGATGAGTCCCTTCACGTCCGGGCTCCTTCCCGAGTCGAGTCCGTGGCGGCGCCGGCGCACCGGCGCGCGCCGGTGCGGCTCACGCGGCGGCGTGGTCGATGTCGGCCGCGCGCGTGTTGAGGACGGCGAGCAGGGTCCTGGCCTGCACGTTGAGGTAGCGGCTGTGTCCGGCCAGCCAGTTGAGCTGCCCGGGGGTCATCCACCGGTAGCCGGGCGGCGCCTGCGTGGGGGTCGTCGACTCGTCGGTCTCGACGATCACGTAGCGGCTCTCGGCGTTGAGGAACCGGCCGCCCTCCTCGGAGTGGACCGCCGAGTAGCGGACGCGGGAGGAGGGCGCGTCCGCCAGGAGGTCGAGGTAGCGCGGGCGGCGTGCGGGGGGCAGGTGGGCGTAGTTCACGGGCGCGCTCTGCACGGTCGGCGCCAGCTCTGCGGTGTCGAGCAGGCCGCCCTCGACGCGGGCGTGCACCAGGACGTGCGGTACGCCGTCGAAGGCGCGGTACGCGAAGCCGGTGACGCCGAGGCCGACGGGCTCGAAGATCGGCTGGGTCCAACTGGAGACCTCGCGCCGGGCGCCCTCCACGGCGACCGCGACGACGCGGAAGAACCGCCGGTCCTCGTGCTCGACGGTGTGGTCGTCGCGTACCCACCGGGACACCTGGTCCAGCGGGATGCGGCGGGTGCGGACGTCGTGGCGGGCCCGCTCGCCGGTGAACCAGGACAGCAGGTCGGCGTCCGACGTCAGCGCGCGGCGCCCGGCGTACGCCATGGGGGCGCCGGCCAGCACGGTGCGCGCGTCCATGTTCACGAAGTCGTCCAGGCGCAGCAGCTCGCCGATCTGGCCGAGGGTCAGCCAGCAGAAATCCTCGTCGGCGGGTACGTCCCCGTCGGCCTCGACGATCATGTTGCGGTTGCGCTTGCGGTAGAACCACGAGCCGTGCTCGGACTGGAGGACGTCGGTGGCCACCCGGTCGGGGTCGGGGTGCAGGAAGTGCTCCAGGTACTTCACGGCCGTACCGCCGTGCGCCTTGGTGTAGTTGGACCGCGTGGCCTGCACGGTGGGCGAGAGCTGGACGAGGTTGGGGTTGCCGGGCTCCATCTTCGCCTGCATGAGGAAGTGCAGGACGCCGTCGAACTCCTTGGCCAGGATGCCGAGGATGCCGATCTCCGGCTGCACGATGATCGGCTGCTGCCACTCCTCCTCCGGCCGGACGACGTGCAGGCCCTCGACGGTGAAGAACCGCCCGCTGCGGTGGGTGAGGTTGCCGGTGCCGGCCGCGAACGACCAGCCGTCCAGCTCGGCGAACGGGATCTTCCGCACCCGCGCCCCGCGGGCCCGGGTGCGGGCGGCGAGCCAGTCGGGTACGTCCCGGGTGGCCGGGCCGGCGCCCGCGGTGGTCCGGGCGGAGCGGGCCAGCCGCTCGGCGAAGCCGGGGTCGGAGCGGGGCCGCAGCAGGGTCCGGGTGGTCACGGGCGCTCACCGTCGCCCACGATCGGCTTCCACCACTGCGGGTTGTCCTGGTACCAGGCGACGGTCTCGGCCAGCCCTTCGTCGAAGGGGACGCGCGGCTCGGCGCCCAGCTCGCGCTCGAACTTGCCCTGGTCCAGCGCGTAGCGCCGGTCGTGGGCCTTGCGGTCGGCGACGTGGCTGATCATGTCCGGCTCCGCGCCGACCAGTTCGGCCAGCCGCCGGGCCACCGCGAGGTTGGGCGCGGCCGTGCCGGCGCCGACGTGGTACACCTCGCCGGCCCGGCCGCCGGTCAGCACCCGCTGCACGGCGCGGCAGTGGTCGGCCACGTGCAGCCACTCGCGGACCTGCCGGCCGTCCCCGTAGACCGGGACGGGGCGGCCCTGGAGCAGGTTGGTGACGGCGCGCGGGATGAACTTCTCGGGGTGCTGGTGGGAGCCGTAGTTGTTGCAGCAGCGGGTGATCGACACGTCCAGCCGGTGGGTGCGGAAGTACGCCAGGGCCACCAGGTCCGAGGCCGCCTTGGAGGCGGCGTACGGGGACGTGGGCAGCAGCGGCGAGGTTTCCGTCCACGACCCCGAGTCGATGGTCCCGTAGACCTCGTCCGTCGAGACGTGCACGACCCGCTCGACGCCGGTGGCGAGGCAGGCGTCGAGCAGCGCGTGGGTGCCTTCGACGTTGGTCCTGACGAAGTCGGCCGCCGAGGCGATCGAACGGTCCACGTGGGTCTCGGCGGCGAAGTGCACCGCCGCGTCCTGGCCGGCCAGCAGCTCGCGCAGCGTCCCGCGGTCCAGGACGCTGCCGCGGACGAAGGTCAGCCGCGGGTGGGACTCGGGGAGGTTCCTGCGGTCACCGGCGTAGGTCAACTGGTCCAGCACGGTGACGTGGGCGTCCTCGAAGTCACGGTAACCGCCCCCGAGGACGGTACGCACATAGTGCGAGCCGATGAATCCGGCTCCACCGGTGACGAGAATTCTCATGAGTGAGACAGCCGTTTCATACGAGGGTGAGTGGGACGACGCACGAATCACCATGGAGGGCCCGGCCCTTTCCCTGCACCTTCCAAATTGCCTGCCCGATGCAGCAATGTGGAAGAAGTCCCCGGTGGGGCCGGTGGCGAGGATGGAGGCAAAGGCCACCGGGGAAGGGGCACCGCATGCGATCCGTTGTCCGTATGGGAGTTCTGGGGTGCGCGAGCATTGCGCTGCGCCGGGTGCTGCCGGCGATGGCCGAGGCCGAGGGGATCGAGCTGGCACTGGTGGCGAGCCGCGATCCGGCCAAGGCGCGCGCGGTGGCGGCCCGGTACGGCTGCGCCGCGGCCGGGGACTACGACGACGTGCTGGCGCGGCCGGACATCGACGCCGTGTACGTACCGCTGCCGACCGGCCTGCACGCGCACTGGGCGGGCCGCGCGCTCGCCGCGGGCAAGCACGTGCTGGTGGAGAAGCCGCTGACCGGTGACCACGGCACGGCCGTCGACCTCGTGGCGCAGGCGCGGCAGTCGGGGCTGTGGCTGCTGGAGAACTTCATGTTCCTCCACCACCACCAGCACGCGCGGATCCGCGCCATGGTCGCCGAAGGGCGCATCGGCGCCCCGCGGGTGTTCTCCGCGAGCTTCGGCATCCCGCCGCTGCCCGCCGACGACGTGCGCTACCGGCCGGAACTGGGCGGCGGCGCGCTGCTGGACGTCGGCGTGTACCCGGTCCGGGCGGCCTCGTACTTCCTCGGCGACGAGCTGGAGGTCGCCGGCGCGGTGCTGCGCACGGACCCCGGGCGGGGGGTCGACGTCGCCGGGCACGCGCTGCTGACCACCCCGGCGGGGGTCACCGCCGAGCTGTCGTTCGGCTTCGCGCACGCCTACCGGTCCCGCTACGCGCTGTGGGGCGAGACCGCCCGGATCTCCCTGGACCGGGCGTTCACCCCGCCGCCGTCCTGGCAGCCGCGGGTGCGCGTCGACTCCCAGGACCGTACGGAGGAGCTGACGCTGCCCGCGGACCACCAGTTCCGGAACATCGCCGAGTACTTCGCCCGCGCGGTGCTTCAGAAGGAGGACTACGGGCCGGAGGCGGAGGCGGTCGTCCGGCAGGCGCGGCTGGTGGACCGGGTGCGCGCGCAGGCGGTGCGGGTCACGGCCTGACGCGCCGTCAGCCGGTCAGCTTCTCCAGCGTGCGTACGACGTCGGCGGGCGCGGGCATCGCGGCCATCTCGGCCGCGAGCGCGCGGGCCCGCTCGGCGTACCGCGGGCTCGCAAGCACCTCCCGGCCGCACGCGGCCAGTTCGTCGCCGAGGTCCGCGCCCTCCCCGGGCCGCCGCGGCAGCACGGTGAGGGCCGCGCCGCACCCGGTGAGGGCTTCGGCGATATCCACCGTGTGGCTGTTCGGCGGGAAGAGCACCTGCGGGACGCCGGCGCTCATGAGGGTCATCGCGGTGGTGGCACCCGCGTGGTCCACGGCGAGATCGCAGGTGGGAGCGACCACGTCGAGCGGCATCCAGCCGACGCGCACCCCGTCCGGGGCCGCCGCGCGCAGCTCTTCCGCGGCCCTGTCGGGCGCGGCGAGCAGCACCTCGGCGCCGGTGGCGGCCAGTTGCCGCACGAGGCTCAGCAGGGAGTCGGCGGGCAGCATGCGGAAGTGGTTGCCGGAGGTGACCAGGACGCGGGGGCGGCCGGCGGGGCGGGTGTACATCCAGGGTTCGAGGGTGCGCTGCGGGTTGCGCGGGATGTAGCGCACCGGCTGTACGGGGCCGGGGTGCGGGGCCCGTAGCGACGGCGGGGTGGGGTCGAGGAACAGGTCGGGCTCGTGCGTCGCCGCGAGGCCCCGGCGCTCCAGCTCGGGGGCGAGGCTCCGTTCGGCCACGGGGTCGACCGCGGCGAGGGGCACGCGGAGGTACTCGACGTGCCGCGCGTACGGGATCTTCAGGTGGGCGGCGAGCGGACCGGTCACGTAGTTCATGGAGCCGCCGACGAGGAGGTCGGGCGCCCAGTCGTCGGCGAGGTCCAGCAGCGGGTCGAGCGTGACGGCGGCGAGCTTGGCGTACCCGCGGCCGGTGCGCAGCATCTCCTCTTCGAGGTCCCGGGGGGCCAGGGGGTCGAAGGGCTTGTCGGGCTCCGCCATCACGAAGTAGCGGGTGGGGGTGGGGGTGACGGAGACCGCGGGGATCTCGACGGCGGCGGCGAAGCGCATCAGCGACTCGTTGGCGGCCAGCAGGACGTCGTGCCCGGCGGTGCGCGCGGCGGCCAGGAGGGGCGCGACGGCGTAGACGGTCGCCTGGCTGCCCGTGGTGATGTACAGGATTCTCATGGCGATGCGCCTGCTTCCCGTGGGTCGGCAAAGGAGGGGGCGCGGCGGTCCCGGCCCGGTGTGCCGCCGGGGCGCCGCGGTCGTCGGCCGCCGGTGTCGCTGTGGAGGCTGCCGGGGCGTTCGAGTGCGTGCGTCCGGCGGTCGAACGGAGGCCCTTCGCGGCGTCAGCCGGCCGTGCCCGGGCGGGCGGCGGCCCCGGCCTCCGTCCCGGTCCCGGTCCCGGTCTGGGTCTGGGTCTGGGCTTCCGTCCCGGTCCCGGTCTCGGGCTCGGTTTCGGCGGCCACCTTGCGGCGGAACCGGTCGGTCACCCGCGGCCCGGCGCCGACCGCGCGGCGTACGACCTCGCAGACCCGGCGTACGTCGTCCGTGGAGGACACCGGCCCGGTCGGCAGCGCGAGCAACTGGTCCGCCAGCCGCTCGGTGTGGGGCAGGCCGGCGGGACCCTCCGTACGGTACGGCGCCTCCTGGTGGCAGGCCGGCGAGAAGTACCGCTGGGTGACGACGTTCTCCGCGGCGAGCACCCGCATCAGCAGGTCGCGGTGGATGCCGGTGACGGCCTCGTCGACCGTGATGACGACGTACTGGTAGTTGGGCGTCTCGGCCTCGTCGAAGGAGACGACGCGGACGCCGCCGAGACCGCTCAGCTCGGCCGTGTACAGCGCGTGGTTGACGCGGTTGTGCCGCACGGTCTCGCCCAGGGCCTCCAGCGAGGTCAGCCCCATCGCCGCGCACACCTCGCTCATCTTGCTGTTGGTGCCGACGATCTCGACGCGGTGGTCGGCGCCGTAGCCGTGCGAGCGCAGCGCCCGCAGGTGCTGCGCGAGGCCGTCGTCGTCGGTGACGACCGCGCCGCCCTCGAAGCTGTTGACGACCTTCGTGGCGTGGAAGCTGAAGACCTCGGCGGCGCCGAAGCCGCCGACGGGCCGGCCGCCGTAGGTGCAGCCGAGGGCGTGCGCCGCGTCGAAGACCAGCGGGACGCCGTGCCTTGCGGCCACCTCCTCCAGCTCGTCGGCGCGGCACGGGCGGCCCCACAGGTGGACGCCCATCACCGCGCACGTCCGCGGGGTGATCGCGGCCTCGACCGCCCGCGGGTCGAGGCAGCCGGTCACGGGGTCGACGTCGCAGAACACCGGGGTGAGGCCCACGACGCGGGCGGCGTTGGCGGTGGCGACGTAGGTCATCGAGGGCATGACGACCTCGCCGGACAGGTCCAGCGCCTGGTAGACGAGCTGCTGCGCGGTGGTGGCGTTGGAGATCGCCACGCAGTTGCGGACGCCGGCGACTTCGGCGACGCGCTCCTCGAACTCGTGGACCAGCGGGCCGCCGTTGGTGAACCACTGGCTGTCCAGGACCCCGTTGAGCCGCTCCAGGAAACGCGCCCGGTCGCCGGTGCTCGGCCGGCCCACGTAGAGCGGCTGCGCGAACTCCGCGGGCCCGCCGAAGAGGGCGAGGTCGTCCACTGTCTGCTTCGTCACCGGCTTCTCCATCGCGACCGTGAGGGGGTTCCGTGGCCGGGATGCGCGCGGCATCCCAGGACACCGCAGCATTCCGGGGCCGGCTCGTACGGTGCTTGAGGAAGGCTGGTGGGCCGGTCAGCGGGGGGTGAGGCGGACGACCGGGTACACGCGGTCGGACTTGCTCTGGTACTTCGCGTAGCGGGGCTGGGCGGTGGTGATGCGCCGCCAGGCGTCCTCGCGGCCGGGGTCTGCGAGCACCCGCGGCGTCACCGGCAGGGGGTCGCGGCCGGGCAGTTCGACGGCGGCCCGGTCGGGGTTGGCCATGAGGTTGGCGTGCCAGTCGGGGGACTGGCCCCCGCCGCCGGAGGCGACGACCAGCCAGGCGTCCCGGCCGTCGGCGAACCACGCCACGGGCGTCTCGCGGGCCAGGCCGCTCTGCTTGCCCGCCGTGTGCAGGATGAGCATGTCCATACCCATCATGTGGTCCTTGCCGCCCCGGATCTTGCGGACCATGCGGGCGTTCATCTTCCGCTGGAACCACCGGGAGAGCTTCCCCGGTGTGCCCTGCTTGCGATCCGTGCTGCTCTCCGCCTGTCCGTCCGCTGTCATCGGACGCCTCCGCTCGCTCGACTTGCGTCCCTTGCCCTGGTGCCGGACACGCTAGGACGGGCCGGCCGGGGGTGCTTCTCGATTCCTGACCGGTCCGCGGCCGGGGGCCCCGGCCGCCGCTCCGGCCCCAGCACTGCTCAAGTCCACCGCGACTGCCCCGGCTCACGCTGGCGGCGGACCCGGGAGGCAGCCAGATGCGTACGGACGATCCGATCGAGCGGGCCATCGACTGCCTCTGGAAGCGCTACAGCGAGCCGCTCTCCCTCACCGAGATCGCGGAGAGCGCCCTGCTCAGCCGCTTCTACTTCAGCCGGCTCTTCAAGGACGCCACCGGGGTGACCCCCGGGCGCTTCCTCGCCGCGGTCCGCGTGCACCAGGCCAAGCACCTGCTGCTGCACACCCCGCTGCGTATCGCCGACGTGTCCACCGCGGTCGGTTACAGCAGCCTGGGGTCGTTCACGAACTACTTCACCTCCAGCGTCGGCGTCTCCCCGGGGCGCTACCGGCACATCGCCCGCGGCGGCGGCTTCGACCTGCCGGGCCCGCGGCCGGGTCCGCGCGCGGGGTGCGGCGCGATCGCGGGGACGCTGGACCTGCCGGCGGGCCACGGGAACGCGCACGTGTACGTGGGCGCGTTCCGTACGCCGATCGTCCAGTACCCGCCGAGCGCCGCGGTCCTCGTCCGTGTACCCGTCGGGCGCCCGGGCGCGTACCGGCTGCCGGACGTGCCGGAGGGCACCTGGCACGTGCACGCGGTGGGCGTCGCCGAGGGCGTGTGGCCCGACCCGTGGCACCAGCGCACGTCGCTGGTCGGGAGCTGCGACGCGGTGGCGGTTGCGGCGGAGCGCACCGCCCCCGCAGGCGTACGCCTGCGCCGTGAGCGCCCCGCGGACCCGCCGGTGCTGCTGGCCCTGCCCGCGCTGGAACCGCTGCCGCCGCCCGCCGCCGGCCCGCGGCCGGCGCTGCTGGCCGCGGCGGCGGACTGACCCCCCGAAAACGGGGTGACGCCCCGGGGCGGCCGGTGGCAGGCTCCGCGGGTGACGATCACCGAAGTGCTGCTCATCGGCGGCCGGTCGGGGGTGGGCAAGTCCACCGTCGGCTACGAGGTCTCGGCCCGCCTGCGCGCCGCGGACATCGGGCACGCGCTGATCGAGGGCGACGTGCTCGACCACCTCCACCCCGCGCCGCCCGGCGACCCGCACCGCACGCTGCTCACCGAGCACAACCTGGCGGCGATCTGGGCCACCTACGCGGCGCTCGGCTGCCGGCGGCTGATCTACACCAACACCGCGGCCGTCCTGGCGAGCGAGAGCGGCCTCTTCGCGCGCGCCCTGGGCGCGGACCTGCGTGTCGTACGGGTACTGCTCACCGCCTCCGACGCCACCGCCCGGGACCGGCTGGCCGGGCGCGAGCTGGGTTCGGAACATGCGCAGCAGGTGCGGCGCAGCGCGTTCATGGCCCGGCGTCTGGAGGAGCAGGCGGCGGCGGGCACCGTGCGGGTGGCGACGGACGGACGGGGTGTGATGGAGATCGCCGCGGAGGTCGCGGGCGTCGCCGGGTGGGCGGAGCGGCGGTGACCCCGGTTCCGTAGCACGGACATAACGGGTGGACCAGGAGCCGAGCACCGCCGTCGACTTCTGGACGGACACATTCCGACCTCTTGACGCGAGCATGGCATATCAGTTTAATCACGCCTTGAAATAAGCCTGTTGAGCCGCAGTCGCCTTCGGCTTACGAAGGCACGGGCACTCCTCCACGAGAGGGCACACCATGATCCCGTCGCACAGGCTCCACCTGCTCAGACCCCCCGCCACCGGCCTCCGGCTGCCGGCGCTGCTCGCCGCCGTCCTGCTGCTGGCCACCGCCCTGCTCACCGCCCCCGGGCTGGCCCCGAAGGCCGCCGCGGCCGGCGAGCGCGTCGACGTGTGGCTCACCACCACCTCCGACTCCGGCGGCCGCAACGTCACCCGCGGCCTCCAGCAGCAGTCCCCGCTCGCCTTCGGCCCGGCCGGCGGCGGCGCCGACGCCACGATCCGGGTCGACGAGGGCACGACGTACCAGCAGTTCGAGGGCGGCGGCGCGTCCATCACCGACACCACCGCGTACCTGCTGCGCGGCGGCCCGGTCAGCGCCGCCACCCGCGACGCCGTCATGCGCCGGCTGTTCTCGCCGACGGACGGCATCGGGCTGTCCTTCGTACGCAACCCGATCGGCGCCTCCGACCTGTCCCGGCCCGGACACGTCTCCCTCGACGACACCTGCTGCACCCTGGACGACTTCGGCGCCAACGGCTACGACACGAACGTCCGGCTGCTCACCGCCCAGGCCAAGCAGCTCAACCCCGCGCTGCGCGTCAAGGGCGTGCCGTGGAGCGCGCCGGGGTGGATGAAGGACAACGGCCGGATGGACCAGATGGGCTGGCTGAAGTGGGAGTACTACCCCATGTACGCCCAGTACCTGGTCAAGTACGTGCAGAGCTACCAGGCCGCCGGCGTGAAGGTCGACTACGTGTCCGTACAGAACGAGCCCAACTGCTGCCAGGCCGGCAACCCCACCGCCATGAACTACCCCGGCATGAGCTGGAACTCCTCCGGCCTGATCGAGTTCACCAAGAACCACGTCTACCCGGCGTTCCGCGCCGCCGGCCTCACCACCAAGGTCATGGTGCACGACTGGAACTACGGCGACTACGGCCAGATCGGCCAGGCCATCCTCGCCGACCCGGCCGTACGCAACGACCCGCTCTTCGGCGGCATCGCCTGGCACGGCTACGCCGGCGACCCGGCGGTCGGCAGCCAGGTGCACACGCAGTACCCGAGCGTCCCGCAGTTCAGCACCGAGCACTCCGGCGGCACCTGGATCGGCAACCAGCACAACGAGGACATGGCCGACATCGTCAACTACACCCGCAACTGGAGCGGCAGCGTGGTCAAGTGGAGCCTCGCGCTGAACCAGAACATGGGCCCGCACAACGGCGGCTGCGGCACCTGCACGGGCCTGGTCACCGTGCAGGAGGGCGGCCCGCGGGCCGGTCAGGTCGACAACACCATCGAGTACTACACCACCGGCCACCTCACCAAGTTCGTCAAGCCCGGCGCCCGGCGCATCTCCTCGACGGCGAGCACCACGGTGCCGAACGTGGCCTGGCGCAACCCCGACGGCTCCAAGGCCCTGATCGCCCACAACGGCAGCACGTCCACGCGCTCCGTACGCGTCGACTGGGGCAGCCAGTCCTACGTCTACTCCCTGCCCGCCCGCACCACCGCCACCTTCACCTGGGCCGGCACCCCCTCCGGCTCGGTGCCCGGCACCGGCACCGGCACGCTGACCGGCATCGCGGGCAAGTGCCTCGACGTCGCCGGCGGCGCCACCGCGGACGGCACGCCGGTGCAGATCTACGGCTGCAACGGCAGCACCTCGCAGCGCTGGACCGTGGGCTCCGACGGCACCGTACGGGCGCTCGGCAAGTGCCTGGACGTCGCCGGCGCCGGCACGGCGAACGGCACCGTCGTCCAGCTCTACGCCTGCAACGGAACCGCGGCACAGCAGTGGACGTACGATCCCGTGACCCACGACGTGGTGGGCGCGGGCTCCGGCAAGTGCCTCGACGTCACGGGCAACACGTCGGCGGACGGCACGAAGACGCAGATCTGGTCGTGCACGGGCGCCTCGAACCAGAAGTGGACGCTCAACACGGCCTGACCCGCGCCCGCGCGCGGCGCGCGTACTGCACCATGGATCACCGGGGGCGACGCCCCCGGTGATCCGGCGACGGGCGGGAGGAACGGGTGGGCGGGTCCGACGAACCAACGGAGGCGGTGACCGCGGCGGCGACCGCGGCGCGGATGCGGGAGGCCGCGCGGGCGCTGCTGGCCGTGCTGAAGCCGGAGCAGGTACGGGAGTTGCGCGACGCGCCCGCCCGGCTGGACGCGCCCGAGCTGCGCGAGTGGAAGTACGTCCCGGGCCCCCGCCCCGGCCTGTCCACCGAGGAACTGGACGACGAGCAGCGCGCGGCCGTCGACGCGCTGCTCGCCGCGGCGCACAGCGCGCACGGCGGGCGGCTGGCGGCCGGGGCGATCGAGGTGGAGCGCCACCGCCGCGAACTGGTCGGCCGCCCCGGGCCCGACCGCTACTGGCTGCGGCTGCTCGGCGACCCGGACGGCGCGGGCCCGTGGGGCTGGCGGATGAACGGCCACCACCTCGCCGTACACGTCCTGATCACGGCCGCCGGCCTGCGGGTCACCCCGCACTTCATCGGCTCGGAACCGGCGCTGGTCGCCTCCGGCCCGCGGGCCGGCCGGCTGCTGGGCCCCGAGGAGGACCTCGCCCGCGAACTCGTCACGGACCTGGACACCGCCGCCCGCACCACGGCGGTGTACGCCACCGAGCCCCCGGACGACATCCTCACCCGCGCCGACCCCTTCGCCGACCCGGACCTGCTCCCGCCGGGCCTGCCGTACGACGCCATGACGCCCGCCCAGCGCCGCCTGCTGGAGCGCCTGGTCCGCCTCTACCTGGCCCGGGCACCCGAGGCGTACGCGCGGGAGTGCTGGACGGACACGGTGGCCGGGGGGCTGGAGCACCTCGCCTTCGCCTGGGCCGGCGGCCTGGCCCCGGGCGAGCGCCACTACTACTGCGTGCGCGCCCCGGACTTCCTCATCGAGTACGACAACACCCAGGACGACGGCAACCACGCCCACTCCGTATGGCGCCACACCCGCCACGACTGGGGCCTGGACCTGCTGCGCGCCCACTACGAGACGGGGCACGGCCAGGGCGCGGGGAGCGCGGCGCACGGCGGGTGACCGGCCGGCGCGGGGCCCGGGTGCGGGCACCGCGCCGGCCGGCCCGCCGGCGCGCACCGGTGGTCAGGGAAGCCGGACCTCTCCCTGGTTGAGGGTGCGCGGGTGGAAGTACGCGGCCTGGATCTCGGCGTTGGAGTTGTTGCCGCGCAACTGCTCCGACCAGATCATGAAGTAGCTCCAGCGCGGCTGGCCGTCCAGCAGCGAGGGGCTGGGCACCTTCCCCATCTCGCCGATGGCCATGGGCTTGCCGCCGGCGATGTTCTGCATCTGCTGGTAGTCCCCGGAGCTGGGGTGGTTCTTGTACCAGACGTCCAGGGACACGACGTCGGCGTAGGCGTCGCCCGGGTAGTAACCGCCCCAGTTGCCGGCCGGGTTGTCCTGCACGTTCCAGACCCAGACCAGGTTGTCCAGGCCGTGGGTGCCGGCGAGGTGGTCACGGGTGAGGCGGAACAGCCGGGAGCTGCCGTCGGCGCCGGGGCGGTTGCCCCACCAGTTCCAGGACTCGTTCATCTCGTGGAAGGGGCGGAACAGCACGGGCACGCCCGCGTCCCTGAGCTGGCGCAGGTACGGGACGACGGAGTCGAGCCGCCGCTTCCACGTCGTGTTCAGCGCGGTGCCGTCGGTGACCAGTTCCCGGAACTGCGCGTCGGAGATGTTGGACTTGACGCCGCCCTCGAACTGGCAGGACTCCGGCCCGGTGGGCGGGCAGGCGTGCCAGGTGAGGGTGACGAGCGAACCGTTGTTCCACTCGGTACGCGCCTGGTCGACGACGCGCTGGCGGTTCGCGATGTCCTCGGCGCGGAACATCAGGTCGCCGCCCCACAGCCCGGGCCACTGGCCGGTGACGTCGTACACCTGCCGGGTGTACTGGCCGGGCTGCGCGGCGGGTTCCTTGTTGTGCTGGCCGGAGACGACGGAGCTGCCGGTGACGGACCGCAGGTAGTCGAGCACCTGCTGCCGGGAGCCGGGCGGGAACGCCTCGGCCTCCTCACCCGGTACGGCGAGGAGTGCCGCCGCCGTGACGACGGCGGCGGCGGACGCGGCGAGCATCGCCCCGAGTCTGCGTCGGGGCCGGACGATGTGCATCGCTCTCTCCTTCGTGTGGGGGTTTCGGCGCAAGTTAGCGCCCCGCCGTGGCGCTGTCCATAAACCGGTCAAGTTTAGTTGGTTCAGCGCTCCTTGCCCGTTCGGTGGCGAGCTGTCCGAGAGGTTGACTAAACCGTTCTAGTAAACGGAACCCTCGCGGTCGGCACCGGGCGCCACCGGCCGCACGGCGGCACCAACTGGGCGGCAAGTGAGCGGTTAGTCTCAGCCAACCCTCCGGGCCGAGACTGGCTCCTCGGAGCATCGGCCATGGACCGGCAGCGGGCGTCGTCACGGCGGCGCCGGAGCGGTCCGCCTCAGGAGACCACTCGATGGACACCTCGCCCAGGATTTCGATCGCCTACCACTCGCGCCGCGGGCACACCCACGTGCTGGCGGAGGCCGTCAGGACCGGCGCCGAGGCCGAGGGCGCCGCGGTGACCATGGTGCTCGTCGAGGACATGCAGGACAGCGACTGGGACACGCTGGACGCCGCGGACGCGATCCTGTTCGGGGCCCCGACGCTCATGGGCTCGGCCTCCGGCGCGTTCCACGCCTTCGCGGAGGCGACCAGCACGCGCTGGCGCACCCAGTCCTGGAAGGACAAGATCGGCGCGGGGTTCACGCACTCGTCGTGCAAGGCCGGCGACAAGCACATCACCCTCGGGTACTTCGCGACCCTCGCCGCCCAGCACCAGATGCACTGGGTCAACCTCGGCCTGGCCCCGGGCTGGCACCTCAGCCACGAGAGCGAGAGCGACCTCAACCGCCTCGGGTACTTCAACGGCGCCGCCGCCGCCACGATGGGCGACCTCGGCACCGACGCCGTGCACAAGTCCGACATCGCCACGGCCGAGCACCTCGGCGGGCGGGTCGCACGGCACACCGCCGTGGTGCTCGCGGGGCGGGCGGCGCTGGGCCTCGTGTGACCCTCGCCTTCCGCCGCCATTGGTATCTTTACCTTAAGTAATGGGTACGAGCGGAAGTCACCATGGCCGTAAGTGATTACACCGGGCAGGCCGCGCTCACGGCGGTCGACCTGGTCAACAGCCTGGACGTCATGACCGGTACGGACCGGCTGCGCACCTCCGAGGACGCGGCCGGGCTCCTCGCCCGGCACGGCTGGGACACCGGCCCCGCCGTGTCCGCCGCGGACCTGGAGCGGCTGCGGCAACTGCGCCCGCGGCTGCGGTTCGTCTTCGGCGGCACGCCGGTGCACAAGTCCGTCACGGACCTGAACGCGCTGCTGCGCGACCTGCGCGCGCAGCCCCATCTCACCGACCACGACGGCGCCTGGCACTGGCACTACGCCCGCCCGCGGGCCCCGCTGGGCGAGCGGGTCGCGACCTCGTGCGTCGTCGCGCTGCTGACCGCGATCGCCGACGGCGGCGCGGCGCGGCTGCGGATCTGCGAGGGCGCCGACTGCGCCAACGTCTTCGTCGACGCCTCCCGCCCCGGGCTGCGCCGCTACTGCGACACCAGGAGCTGCGGCAACCGCGCGCACGTCACCGCCTACCGGGAGCGCAAGCGCACGCGGAGCGCCGGCTGAGCGGCGGCACCCCCGGACTCGTACATGAGTAATTGACTCTTGACCAATGTCAGACGGTCGTCCTACGGTCGAGCCATGCCCACTCCGCTCCCGGCCCGCCCCCGCCTCATCACCTTCGACACCTACGGCACCCTCATCGACTGGGACGGCGCCCTGCGCGCCCACCTGCGCACGCTGTTCGCCGAGCGGGCGCCGGACGTGGACGTGGCCGCCTTCTACCGCCGCTGGTATCACGGCTACGCCCTGCCCGCCGTCCACGGCCGCTTCCTGCCCTACCGGGACCTGCTCGCCACGACCATGGCCGAGGCCCTGGACGCGGAGGCCGGGATCACCGCGGGCCGCGCCGAGCTGGCCGCGCTGGGCGACGTGATGGCCGCCGCCGAGCCGTTCGACGACAGCGTCGCGACCCTGCGCCTGCTGGGCGCGTACGCGCCGCTGGCCACGATCTCCAACAGCCAGCGCGACATCATCGACGTGAGCGTGCGCAAGCTGGGCGACCCGTTCCGCCACGTCTTCACCGGCGAGGCGGTCGGGGCGTACAAGCCGCACCGGGCGCTCTTCGAGCTGGTGCTCGGCCGGGCGGGGGTGGAGCCGCACGAGGCGGTGCACGTGGCGCAGTCGCAGTACGTCGACCTGCCGCGGTCGGTACCCATGGGCATCCCCACGGTGTGGATCAACCGGCAGGGCCAGGAGCTGCGCCCCACCACGCCCGCGCCCACGGCCCAACTGCCCGACCTGCGCGGGCTGCCGGAGCTGCTGGGGCTTTCGGCGCCGGCGGGGCCGGGGGCGGGGCCGGCGGACGCGGACGCGGGGGCGGCGCGGTGAGCGGGAGCGCGGGGGAAGGTGCGTACGACGGGCCCGGAGCCCCGCGTACCACCCGCCGGCCCGCCTTCGGCCGCGCCGCCGCCGTCCGCCGCCTCCACCTGCCCGAGCGTGCCGAGCGCCTGGGCCTGTCCGTCCGCGAGGCGGACCGCTTCGTGGCCGCCGGGGTGACCGGCGACGTGCTGGACACCACGCACTTCGACACCGTCCGCTTCCCGCCCCCGCCCTGGGCCGCCGCGACGTTCGCCGCCGCGGCGGCCGACGGCGCCCACGCCTACACCCCGTACCGCGGCGCGGCGGCCGTCCGGCGGCCGGTGGCCGGTGGCCGGTGGCCGAGGAGCTGGGCCGCCGCCTCGGCACCGCCGTCGACCCGGACCGCGAACTGCTCCTGGCCCCCGGCTCGCAGGCCGGGCTCTTCGCCACCCTCGCCGCGCTGGTCTCCCCCGGCGACACGGTCGCGCTCCTCGACCCCGACTACCTGTTCAGCGAGCGCATCCTGCGCCTCCTCGGCGCCCACGTCCACCACGTACCGCTGGTCCCGGACCCCGCGGGCGGCGGCCCGGACGGCGGCGGGCCGGACGGCGGCCTCGTACCCGACCTGGACGAGCTGGCCGCGGCGCTGCGCGGCGGCGCCTCCGCGGTGCTCTTCTCGCACCCCAACAACCCCACCGGCGCGGTCTATCCGCCCGGCGTCCTCGCCGCGATCGCCGCGCTCGTCCGCGAGCACGACGCCTGCGCCGTCGTCGACGAGCTGTACGCCCGGCTCGTCTATGACGCGCCGCTCCCCCGCCTCGCCGCCGAGCCCGGTATGCGCGGACGCTGCGCCACCGTCACCGGCCCTTCCAAGACCGAGTCGCTGTCGGGCTACCGCCTCGGCGTCGTCGTCGCGCCACCGGACGTCGTGGACGGTGCGGAGGACGTGCTCGCCGCGATGTCCCTGCGGGCGCCCGCGTACGCGCAGCACCTGCTGACGCGGTGGCTGCGCGACGACGAGGACTTCGTCCAAGGCCGCCTCGCCGAGCTGCGCGGCCTGCGCGAACAAACCGCCGCCTGGCTGGCGGAGGCGGCGGACCTGGGGCTACGGGCCCGCGGCGGGCCCCGGCCGCCGGGGACCGCGTACCTCTTCGTCGACGCCTCCGCGCTCGGCGTGCCCGACCACGTACTCGCCGACCGCCTGGTGCGCGAGGCGGGCGTCCTGGTCAGCCCCGGCTACCAGTTCGGGCCGCGCGGCATCGGCTCCTTCCGCGTCTGCTACGCCCGCGACGAGGCGGTGTGGGCGGCGGCCCTGGGCCGGATGACCGCGGCGCTGCGCACGCTCGCGCGCTGACCGCCCCGTCCCCGTACCACCGCCGCCGCGACTGCCACTGGCCCCCGCCTCCCGCTTCGCCTTCGCCTTCGCCTTCGCCGGAAGGGAACCCCGTCATGCCCCGCACCCGTACCCGCACCCAGCAGCTCGTCGACCGCCTCGACGTCTTCGCGTACGACCGCCTCCCCGCCCCCGTCGTACGGCAGGCGAAGAACGCGCTCTACGACTGCCTCGGCGCCCTCATGGCCGCCACCTCCCGCCGCTACCCGGTGATGGAGCTGCTGGAGCGGACCGCCGCCGAAGCCGGCACCGGCCCGGCCCGCCTCTTCGGCTCCGCGCTGCGCACCGACGCCGCCACCGCCGCCCTCGCCAACGGCACCCTCGCCTACTACTGCGACATCGAGAGCCACCACCCCTCCGCCAACGTCCACGCCATCGCCGTCGTCGCCCCCGCCGCCCTCGCCGTGGGCGAGCGGCAGCGCTCCTCCGGCGCCGACGTGCTGGCCGCCACGGTCGCCGGCGTCGACGTCGCCGCCCGCGTCAGCTACGCCCTCGGCCCCGCCGTCCAGTACGCGCGCGGCTTCCACCCGACGACGGTCGCCGGGACGTTCGGCAGCGCGGTCGCCGCGGGGCTGCTGCTGGGCCTGGACGAGGAGCGGTCCGCGGACGCGCTGGGGCTGGCGGGCACGAGCGCCGGCGGGCTGCTGTCGTGGGTGGACGACCCCACGGAGCAGTCCCGCCCCCTCAACATCGGCCTCGCCGCGCAGGCCGGCGTGCAGGCCGCCACGCTCGCGCGGCTGGGGCTGCGCGGGCCGGCGGACGTCTTCGGCGGCAAGTACCCCTTCGGGCAAGCCTTCACGGGGCAGTGGGACCAGGAGGCGCTGCTCGCCGGGATCGGCGAGCGGTACGCGGTCGGGGAGCTGTTCTTCAAGCGCAACTCCTGCTGCGTGTTCATCCCGGCCGCCCTCGACGGGCTCCTCGGCATCATGGAGGCCCACGGCCTGCGCCCGGACGACATCGACCGCGTCGCCGTCCGCGCCCCGCGCTCGTCGTACCACGTGGTGGACGCCAACCCGCTGCGCTCCCACTGCCTCCAGTACGTCCTGGCGGTCGCCGCCCACCGCGGCCACGTCGGCTTCGCCGACATCATGGCCGACCGCCGGCTGACCGACCCCGGGATCGCGCGGCTCGGCGCCCGTATCACGGTCACGGGGGACGCGGCCCTGGACGAACGGGCGGGCGCGCTGCGGCAGTCGGTCGCGTCGGTCACCGAAGTGACGGCGCGCTCCGGCGAGACGTACGTGTGCGATGTCGAACACCCGCTGGGCGCGGCCGAGAACCCGCTGTCGGCCGCGGACCTGGAGCGCAAGTTCGCCGCCCTGACGGCGGACGTGCTGGGCGCGGAGCGGGCCCGCGGCATCAAGGCGGCGGTGGACGGCCTCGACTCGGCCGCGGACATCACCGCGCTCACTGCCCTGCTGGAGGCGGACCCCGCGGAAGCGCGGCGCCGGGCCGCTGTCAGTCCCGTCCGGTAGCCTCGGCCGGCGGCCGAGAGCGGCCGCGTTCACGGACGGGGGAAACCATGGCACTTCCCGACGACCTCGCCGGGATGGCGCGCGGCGTGATCGACGCGAACCGGTACATGACCCTGGGCACCGCGGAACCCGACGGGGGCCCGCGCGTCTCGCCGGTGTTCTTCAGCCACGCCGGCTACCGCACCTTCTACTGGGTCTCCTCCCCCCTAGCGCGGCACTCCGCCAACATCGCCGCCCGGCCCGGCGTCGAGTTCGTCGTCTACGACTCCAGCGTGCCGGTCGGCGCCGGCCGCGCGGTGTACGTCGGCGCGACAGCGGAGGAGGTGCCGGCCGAACAGCTCACGGCGGCCTGCGACGAGGCGTTCGCCGACACCGCCGAGTCCGGGGTGCGGCAGTTCCGGCCGGACGAGGTGAGCGGCGACGCCCCGCTGCGGCTGTACCGGGCCCGGCCCACGAGGTACGAGGTCCACGTCCCCGGCCGCGACCCCAAGAACGAGACGGGCATCGACACCCGCCGCGAGATCACCCTCTGAGCGGGCAGCCGGGTGTCCGGGTGTCCGGGCAGGGCTAGGCGGAGGGCCGGGGGCCCAACGCCGCGGTGAGCGCGGCGAGGTGGTCGGCGACGGGCCCCAGGGTCAGCAGCCCGGTCCCGGCACCGGCGATCTCGGCCGCCGCGGGGGCGAGCCGGTCGCGGGCGCGCGCCATGGCCGCGCGGTCGCCGAGTTCGACGGCCGCCCGCGCGACGAGGCACCAGGCCACCTCCTGCATCAGGTCCCGCGGCGGCTCGGGCGCGGCGCGCAGCGCCTTCGCGGCCTCGGCTCGGCGGTCGGCGGCCAGCAGCAGGAAGGGCCGCACCCACGGCTCGTACGGGCCCCAGTCGGCGGTGGCGGCGGCGAGGCCGGACGCGCCGCGGCCGTGCCGTAGCCGCAGGCAGAGCAGCGCCAGCGGCAGCAGCCCGCGCTCCAGACCGGGCATGCCGGCCCCGTCGAGCCGCTCGGCGGCGGCACGGTAGGCGGCCTCGGCCCCGGCGGGGACGTCCGCGTACGGGGGCGGGGCGCCGGTCTCGGCGAGGCGGAGGGCCGCGTACCAGCCGGTGAAGACCGCGACCAGCGGCAGTTCGTGGCGCGCGGCGAGCCGGTCCGCGGCGGCGGCGTGCGCGTCGGCGCCCGCGAAGTCCGCGAGCGCGCCGCGGGCCTGGATGCGGATGAGGTGGCCCAGCACCTCGTACGTCACGAGCCCGTGCCGCGCCGCCAGCCCGACCAGCTCGGCGCCGGTCCGGTCCCGCTCGGCGGCCAGGCCGGTGCGCTCGAAGGTCTGCATGAACACGCCGTTCAGCGCGAACGCCAGCAGCGCCGGATCGTCCAGCCCGCGGGCCAGCCGCTCCGCCTGCCGGGCGGCCTGCGGCCCGCGCGCGGAGCGGGTGCCGCGCGACTCGACGGCGACGGTGGCCAGCAGCCGGGCCCGTACGGCGGGATGCTCCGCGGGCGGCAGCGCGGCGAGGGCCCGCTCGGCGGCGGCCACGACGCGGGCGGCCTGCTCCGGGTCGTCGACGCGGGTCCAGACCGCGGGGACGTCGTACGCGCCGATGACCCGGGCCGTCAGCTCGGGGTCGCCCGACTCCTCGGCCGCCTCGACGGCCGCCACCCGGTGCCGCCGGGCGGCCTGGAGCCCGCCGCCGCCGGTGACGGCGAGGCTGCGCAGCAGCCCGACGGTGGACTCCAGCCGCGCCCGCGCGGATCCGCCGACGGCCCGGTCGTAGGCGTCGGCGGCCTCGGCCCACACCCGCCGCACCCCGCCGCCCCCGGAGCCGCCGTCCCCGCCCTCACGGGACAGACGCCCCTCGCGACCGCCCCCACCGCCGTCGCCCTCGCCGGGCGCATGGCCGTCGCGACCGGCACCGCCGCCGTCGTCGGACTCCCCCCGCCCCGGCCCGCCGCGCCGGTCCTCCGGCCCCGCTCCGCCCCGGTCCGTATCCGAGGAACGCCGCGCTCCGGCACCGCCGCCCTCGCGACCGTGTCCGCCGCTCCGCCCCGGCCCGCCGCCGTCCCCGTACGTGCCCGGCTCCCGTCCCCCGCCGTCCCCCGTCTCCAGGTGCGCCGCCTGCGTCAGGATGTCCGTCTCCAGGCGGCGCAGCGCCGGGCCCGGGTCCACGCCCAACTGCTCGCCCAGCATCGTGCGGGCCCGCCTAAGCACCGCCAGCGCGTCGGCCTGGCGGCCCGCGCGGTAGAGGGCCAGCGCCAGCAGACGCCAGGCGTCCTCGCGCCAGGGGTGCTCGGCCACGTGGGCGTCCAGGTCCGCGGCGACCTCGGCGGCGAGGCCCAGGGACAGCCGGGCCTGCGCGTGCAGCTCGACGGCGTGCAGGCGCAGTTCCGCGAGGCGGGAGCGCTCGGTGCGGGCCCAGGGCAGCTCGGCGAACTCCGCGTACGCGGGGCCGCGCCACCAGCCCAGGGCCGCCGCCAGCCGTGCCGCGGCGGCCCGCGGCGGCAGCGCCCGCGCGTCGCCCACGGCCGTCTCGAAGCGCCAGGCATCGACGGCGTCCGGCCCGGCGCGCAGCGCGTACCCGGGGCCCTGCGTGACCAGCAGCCGCGCGGGCGCGCGCGGGGGGCGCTCGGGTTCGAGGGCGCGCCGCAGCGCGGCGACGAAGGTCCGTACCGCCCCCACGGCGTCCGCGGGCGGCTCGGTCCACAGGTCCTCGGCCAGCAGGCCGACCGGGACGACGCGACCGCGCGCGACGATCAGGCGGGCCAGCACGGCCCGGTGCCGCGGCCCCTTCAGCGCGATGGCGCGCCCCTCAGCACCACCCTCCGCGCCGCCGTCCCCGTCGTCGGCCCACGCCGTCACCGGCCCCAGCACGCCGAACCGGACCCGCACCACCGACCACCTCTCCCGATCCGGACCGGCCCCGACCGGCCCGACCGCCCCCGACCAGCCACGGCCGTCCTCGGCCGCCCCCCGCCGGCCCCGCCGGGCGCCACCGTACAGCGGCGCTCATCCGCTGCTCATCCGCGCCGCGCACGCTGAGGACAACGATCGGCTACGAAGGGAAACCCCCGATGTCCCCCCGCATCCCCGGCTTCGACTACCGCCGCGTCCCCGTCGCCGACGGCGTCGCGCTCAGCGCCGCCGTCGGCGGCAACCCCGACGGCAGCCCGGTGGTGCTGCTGCACGGCTTCCCGCAGACCCACCTCATGTGGCGGCACGTCGCCGCCCGCCTCGCCGCCGACCACACCGTCATCTGCCCCGACCTGCGCGGCTACGGCGACAGCGACAAGCCGGCCGAGGCGGCGGGCGGGCCCGGCGGCGGCACGTACGCGAAGCGCACGATGGCCGGCGACGTCGTGGCGCTCGCCCGCGCGCTGGGGTACGAGCGCTTCGCGCTCGCGGGGCACGACCGGGGCGCACTGGTGGCGTTCCGCGCCGGGCTCGACCACCCCCGCGCGATCACCCACCTGGCGTGCCTGGACGTCCTGCCGACGCTCGACACGTGGGACGTGATGCACGGGGAGTCGGCCGCGGTCGGCTTCCACCTGTACCTGATGGCCCAACCGCCGGGCCTGCCCGAGGAGATGATCGCCGCGGCCCCGGACGCGTTCTTCGGCCACTTCCTCGACATCTGGTCCGGCGGCGCGGACGCCGTCCCCGCCGACGTGCGCGCCGCTTACCTGGCGGCGTCCCGGGCCGCGGTGCCGTCGATCGTGGCGGACTACCGGGCGTCCGCGGGAGTCGACGTCGAGCACGACCGCGCCGACCGCGAGGCCGGCCGCCGGCTGCGGATGCCGGTGGCCGTCCTCCAGCAGGACTGGGGCGCCGCGCTCGGCTTCGACGCCGCCGCGCGGTGGCGCGCCTGGGCCCCCGACCTGCGGCACGCCACCGTGACCTGCGGGCACTTCATGGCCGAGGAGGCGCCGGACGAGGTGACCGCGGCGCTGCGCGGCCTCCTCGCCCGTACGCCCGCGGCTACGACAGCGTGAGCCCGTAGGCCGACAGGATCTCCTTGATGGGCTGGTAGTACGTCACGCCGCCGGTGGTGCAGTTGCCGCTGCCGCCGACGATGATGCCGACCGCCTTGCCGCCGGAGAACGCCGGTCCG
The DNA here is from genome assembly GCF_045781775.1 of Streptomyces sp. 184. NCBI lineage: Bacteria > Bacillati > Actinomycetota > Actinomycetes > Kitasatosporales > Streptomycetaceae > Streptomyces > Streptomyces sp. 184. The sequence goes on from NZ_CP123230.1 coordinate 6,618,402, forward strand.
CCGGTGTCGCCGGGTTCGGAGCAGATGTTGGAGCGGAACAGGCCGTAGACGACCCCGCCGGGGAAGTTCACGGTCTGGTTGACCGCCTGCACGGTGCCGCAGCGGTAGCCGCTGACCCGCCCGTAGTGGCACAGCGCCATGCCGGGCGACGGGTCGATGGCGCCGGTGATGTCGACCGGGGCGCCGCCGCTGCCCTTGACCTCGCCGGGGTACGACACGGAGCTGTTGGTGTAGCGGATCACGGCGTAGTCGTTGCTGGGGAAGCTCGACCCCGCGGTCACCCCGACGGGCACCAGCCCGCCGTCCGACTGGACGGACCAGGAGCTGCCGACGTCGGCGCAGTGGCCGGGGACGATGCCGTACGTGTAGCCGCCCCCCGTGGCGTTGAAGCCCAGCGTGCAGGTGAAGGAGGCCCCGTACAGCGCTTCGCCGCCGCGGACCACGGTCGCCGCGGCGGCGGGGGGTGCCGCGCCGGGCGGCGCGGCGGCGGCGGGCGGGGCGAGCAGTGTCAGCAGCGCGCCGAGCAGCGCCAGCACGGTGCCGGTGGCGAAGGTGCGTAACGGAGGAGCGGTACGGCGTCGGCTCACGGGGTCCCTGCCTTCCGGGCGGCGACGGTGTCGACCGCATTGTGCTCGCGGCGGACGGAACCAGGAAGGGGGCGGGCCGGGAGCGGCCGGGAAGCGCCGGTCTCAGCGGCCCGGCAGCAGGCCGCTCTCCAGGGCGACGACGACCGCGCGGGTCCGGTCGCCGACGTCGAGCTTGGCGAAGATGCGCAGCAGGTGCGTCTTCACGGTGGCCTCGCCGATGAACAGGCGCTTGCCGATCTCCGCGTTCGACAGCCCCTCGGCCACGCCCGCCAGCACCTCGGACTCGCGCGGCGTGAGCGTCACGGGGGCGGGTCGGCGCATCTTGGCCACCAGGCGCTGGGCGACGCGGGGCGCGAGGACCGTCTCGCCGCGGGAGGCGGCGTGGATGGCGTCGACCAGTTGGGCACGGGTGGCGTCCTTCAGCAGATAGCCGGTGGCGCCGGCCTCGACCGCGCGCTCGATCTCGGTGTCCGTGTCGTACGTGGTGAGGATCAGCACCCGGGTGCGCGCCGCCTCCGCGACGATCGCGGCGGTGGCGCCGACGCCGTCGAGCAGCGGCATCCGCAGGTCGAGCAGGGCGACGTCGGGGTCGAGGCGGGCGGCGAGCGAGACGGCCTCGTGGCCGTCGCCGGCCTCGCCGACCACCTCGATGCTGGGCTCGGCGGCGAGCAGCGCGACGAGGCCGGCGCGCATCACGATGTGGTCGTCGGCGAGGATGACGCGCAGCGGCGCGGCGGGCGTGGGTGTCGTCATGTCAGACCTGTCCGTCCGTGGCGGTTCCGGTGGCGCGTGTCCCGGTCGTACGCGCGCCGCCCGCGGGGGTCCCGGCGGGCGTCCCGGCCGCGTGCGCCCCGTCCGGGAGGCTGCCGTCGTCGGCGGTCCCGGCCGCCGGAACGGTGACGAGGATGCGGGTGCCGTCGCCGGGCGAACTGGTCACGGTCACCTCGCCGCCGAACTCGGCGAGCCGCCGGCGCATCCCGTCCAGCCCGAAGCCCCCGGCCGGTACGGCGCCGTCCCGCCCGCCGCCACCGCCGACCGCGTCCGGCACGAACCCCTTCCCGTCGTCGGTGATCTCCAGCTCGATGCCCTCCGGGCCCGCCGCCAGCACCACCCCGACCGTCGTCGCCGCCGCGTGCTTGCGCACGTTGGCCAGCGACTCCTGCGTGCAGCGCAGCAGGGCGATCCGGGTGGGCTGGTCGCAGTCGACGTCCGGCAGGTCGGCCTCGACCACGAGCCCGGTGTCCTCGGCGAAGCGGTCCAGGGTGCGGCGCAGCGTGGTGGCGACGGAGCCGGCGGCGACGCCGCTGCGCGGGGCGGCGCCGACGAGGACGCGGGCTTCGGCGAGGTTCTCGCGGGCGGTGCGCTCGATGGACCGCAACTGCTGCGCGCTCTTCGCGGGTTCGGCGGCCAGCCCGGCGCGCGCCGCCTCGGCGAGGACGACGATCGACGCGAAGCCCTGCGCGAGGGTGTCGTGGATCTCCCGCGCGATACGCTCCCGCTCCTCGGCGGCGCCCTGCCGCTTCTGCGCCTCCACGAGCCGCTGTTCGGCGTCGGCGAGCCGGCTGCGCAGCCGGGCGCGTTCGTCGCGTACCGCCAGCGCCCGGGGAGTCAGCAGCGTGATCAGGACACCGGCGGCGTAGACGCCGGCGGAGGAGACCGCGTTGTCGGTGACGCTGTCCGTGCTCCAGCCCACGCGCAGAGCGCCGCCGACGGTGATCGCGACGGCGCCCAGCCCGCTGGCGACGACGGCGGGCCGCACGCGGTCCGCGAAGATCACGAACTGCGTCAGAGACAGGAAGTACAGCACGCCGAAGCCGTCGCGCAGCCACGCCAGAGACCCCAGCACGAGGACCAGCACGGCCAGGTAGCCGTACGCGAGCCGCACCGGGTTGCCGGGGCGGCTGCGTACGACTCCGTAGGCCAGGCCGAGCACGGCCACGAGCGCGAGCGACCCGTACCGGTCGGAGGCCGGGACGTCTCCCAGGACGGTGATCAGCATCACCAGGGCGATGATCGCCCAGGAGAAGACGTCCCAGCCGTGGAGCATCCAGATCCAGAGGGGGTCGCCGCGCCGTGGTCGAGGGAGCATGCAGGTCAGCGTACGTTCTCGAACGTACGCGCCACCGGGGCGGACGCGACGGGCCGGCGCCGCACCGGCCACCAGGCGCGCTCGCCGAGGAGCAGCAGGGCCGCGGGCAGCACCATCAGCCGGATCACCACCGCGTCGAGCAGCACGGCGAGCGCCAGGCAGAAGCCCATCTGCTTCATCTCGGTCAGGTGCAGCGCGACGAACCCGGCGAACACGGTGACCATCACCACCGCCGCGCTGGTCACGACCTTCGCCGAGGCCGCGATGCCCGCGACCACCGCTTCCCGCGCCGGCATCCCCGCATCCCTGGCCTCCTTGATCCGGCTGACCACGAACACCTGGTAGTCCATCGACAGGCCGAAGAGGATCACGAAGAGGAAGAGCGGCACCCGGGAGGCGATCGCGCCCATCGAGTCGAAGTCGAGCAGCCCCTCGGCCCACGTGCCCTGGAAGACGAGGACGAGCGCGCCGAGCGCGGCGGCGGCGGAGAGCAGGTTCAGCGCGACGCCGAGCAGCCCGATGACCACCGAGCGGAACGCGACCAGCGTCAGCACGAAGGTGACCAGCAGCAGGGCGCCGATGACCAGCGGCAGCTTGTCGCGCTCGTGGTCGACGTAGTCGACGCCGCGGGCGACGTCGCCGCTGACGGCGGTCTCGACGCCGGCCAGCCGCCCGGCGGTGGCGGGCAGGTGGTCGTCGCGCAGGTGCTCCAGGGAGTCCTTCGCGGGCCCGGAGTTGGCGAAGTGCGGTACGGAGAGCACGAGCACGCTGGTCCGGCCGTCCGGTGAGGTACGTACCTCGGGCTCGGCGTCCTGGACGAACAGCGGGTCGGCCGCGGCCCGCCGGCCCAGCTCGGCCAGCGCCCGCCGCACCTCGGAGGCGCGCTCGGGGGCGGCCTGGGCGACGACCTCGTGCTGCACCTTCAGCTCGGGGAAGGCGGCGGTCAGCCGGTCGTACGTCTGCATGGCCGGGATGTCGCGGGAGAAGGTGTCCTTGCCGGGGTCCACGAGCTTCATGCCGAGCGCGGGCACGGCGAGCGCCAGCATGGCCAGCACGGAGACGACCAGGGTGGCGACGGGGCGGCGCTGCGCGGGCCGCAGCAGGACGGCGAAGACCCGCCCGTGTTCGGCGCGTTGCCGCCGCGGGCGGCGGGCGGTCCCGCGCTCGGCGCGGCGCGCGGCCCGCCGTTCGCCGCGGCGGCCGAGGGTCACGAGCAGCGCGGGCAACGCCGTCAGGGAGCTGGCGACGGCGACGGCCACGACGAGGATCGTGCCGGTGGCCAGGGAGGAGAAGATGACGTCGGTGGCGAGGTAGAGGGTGGCGGTGGAGACGATGACGGCGAGACCGGAGACGACGATGGCCCGCCCCGCGGTCGCCGCCGCCAGCTCGACCAGGGCCGCGGAGGACAGCCTGCCGTCGGCGCGGGCGCGCTCCTCGCGCTCGCGCTTGAGGTAGAAGAGCGTGTAGTCGACGCCGACCGCGAGGCCGATGAGCAGGATCAGGTTGGTGCCGACGCCGGGGTCGGGCAGCAGGTGGGAGGCCGTCATGGACAGGCCGAGCGCCGCGGCTATCGACGTCAGTGCCAGCAGCAGCGGCACGCCGGCCATGACGACCGACCCGAAGACGACGAGCAGCGTGACGAGCGTGACGGGCAGCGCGATGCGCTCGGAGAGCGCCAGGTCCTCGCCGCGCTGGTCGTTGACGCCCTGGCTGATCGCGGGCGAGCCGGTCTCCTCGACGACGACGCCGGGGTGGGCCGCGGCGACCTCCTCGGTCTGCTCCAGCAGCGGGCCGACGTTCTTCTTCCCGTCCAGCTCGGGGCCCTTCAGCACGACCGGTACGCGCAGCGCGTCGCCGTCCGCGGAGCGTACGGGCGCGGCGACGGACGCCACCTCGGGCAGCTTCTCCATCCGGGCGGTGACGTCCCGGGCCGCCGCGCGGGCGGCGGCGGCGTCGAGGGAGCGGCCGGGCTCGGCGCGGATGAGGACGTGTTCCGTGGGCTTGCGCTGAAGGCCGTCCTCGGTCGCCATCTGCTCGGCGCGGCCGGCCTCGCCGACCCAGAAGTCCTCGGTGGTGGCGGGGTTGCCGCCGACGGAGATGCCGGTGGCGAGGCAGAGCGCGACGAAGACGAACCAGCCGGCGATCGCGCGCCAGGGGTGCCGGGCGCTCCAGCGGGCCGTGCGAACGGGGAGATTTCTCATACCCGGAATGCTCGCGATCCGGGCCCCGCCACCGACAGCGGCGAGCGGTGGAACCGGGGGTCCACCGGTCGGTGGACCCCGCGGGCGTTCGGGTGCGTACGGGCGGGGATCCCGGTGCGTACGGGCGGGGACTGCGGGTCGTACGGGCGGGGACTCCGGGTCGTACGGGCAAGGACTGCGGGTCGTACGGGCAAGGACTGCGGGTCGTACGCACCGGGCCCCGGGCGCCGCCGGGGCGGGCGGCGCGGGTCAGTCCGGCGGCGGGGCGTCCTCCGGGCCCGGGGGCGGGCCCTGGTCCTCGGGCCGGTCCGGGGCCGCGGGCCGGTCGCGGTCCCGGCCGCGGACGCCGCCGCGGCCGGCGCGCAGCCGCTTCGCGCGCCCGCGGATCTGGAGTTCGAACTCGCCGTCGTAGTGCCGGTGTCCGGCCCGTACCGCCGTCTCGACGGCCTTCTCGCCCCGCTCGCCGATGAGGATGAGCTGGTCGTGCCGCAGGTCGCGCATCAGCGCCACGCACAGTCCGATCATCACCAGCGTGAACGGCACCGCGACGAGGATCGTGAGGTTCTTCAGGCCGGTCAGCGCGGCGTCCCCGCCGCCCCCGACCAGCAGCATGACGGCGGCGACCGCACCGGTCAGCACACCCCAGACCACGACCACCGCGCGCGTCGGCTCCAGCGTCCCCCGCTGCGACAGCGCGCCCATCACGATCGACGCGGCGTCCGCGCCGGAGACGAAGAAGATGCCGACCAGGACCATCACGAGCAGCGTGGTGACACCGGCGATCGGGTACTCGTTGAGCACCGCGAAGAGCTGCCCCTCCTGCGTCGACTCCTCGGTGATGCCCGCCCCGTCGGCCTCCTGCCGCATCGCGGTGCCGCCGAGGATGCAGAACCACAGCAGGCTGACGACGCTGGGCACGAGGATCACGCCGCCGACGAACTGCCGGATGGTGCGCCCCCGGCTGATGCGCGCGATGAACATGCCGACGAACGGCGTCCACGAGATCCACCACGCCCAGTAGAAGACCGTCCAGCCCGACAGCCACCCGGCGACGTCCTCGCCGCCGCTGGCCTCCGTACGCGCCATCATCTCCGGCAGTTCGGCGAAGAACGAGCCGATGGAGGTCGGCAGCAGGTCGAGGATGAGGATCGTCGGGCCGACGATGAAGACGAAGAGGGCGAGCACGGCGGCGAGCACCATGTTGATGTTCGACAGCCACTGGATGCCCCGCTCGATGCCGGAGACGGCGGAGGCGACGAACGCGGCGGTGAGCACGGCGATGACGAGGATCAGCAGCCCTTCGCCGACCTCCTGGGACGTCCAGCCGACCTCCTTGATGCCGCTGCCGATCTGGAGCGCGCCGAGCCCGAGGGAGGCGGCGGAGCCGAAGAGGGTGGCGAAGATGGCGAGGATGTCGATGACCTTGCCGACGCCGCCGTTGGCGTGCCGCGGGCCGATGAGCGGGGTGAAGACGGCGCTGATGGTCTGCCGGCGGTTGCGGCGGAAGACGCTGTACGCCATGGCGAGGCCGACGACGGCGTAGATGGACCAGGGGTGCAGCGTCCAGTGGAACAGGGTGGTCGCCATCGCGGTCTCCATCCGCTCGGCGGCCTCTGCCTTGCCGGGGACGGTGTCCGGCGGCGGGGAGGTGAAGTGCGACAGCGGCTCGTTGACGCCGTAGAACATCAGCCCGATGCCCATCCCGGCGCTGAACATCATCGCCACCCACGACACGGTGCGGAACTCCGGCGGCTCGCCCTCCCTGCCGAGGGTGATGCGGCCGTAGCGGCTGAAGGCCAGCCAGAGCGCGAAGAGCACGAAGCCGGAGGCGGCGAGCACGAAGGCCCATCCGCCGTAGTGCATCGTGTCGTTGAGCAGGGAGGTGGAGGCGTCCTCCAGGGAGTCCGTCGCCACCGCGCCCCAGATCACGAACGCCAGCGTCAGCGCGGCGGCGACGCCGAAGACCACCGCGTCGGTACGCGGTGCACGACCCGGTGTTCCGCCGCCTTCCGCGGGCGTCTCCACCCGTTCGTCGAGCACGTGCGGTCACCTTCTCCCTACGCTCCGTGTGCAGAACCCACTCACCATAGGGGAGACGGGCCGGAGCGCCGGGGACCGACGGGCGTCAGCGCGCGGCTGCGGCGGCGGCCATGGCGGCGCCGACGATGCCCGCGTTGTTCTGTAGCTCGGCGGGGACGACGTCGGCGCGGATGCCGGTGATGTCGTCGAGGAACTTGTCCGCCTTGCGGCTCACGCCGCCGCCGATGACGAACAGCTCGGGCGTGAAGAGCATCTCCAGATGGGCGAGATAGCGCTGCACCCGGTGGGCCCAGTGCTTCCAGCTCAGGTCCTTGTCCTCGCGCTCCTTGGCGGAGGCGCGCTTCTCCGCCTCGTGGCCGTGCAGCTCCAGGTGGCCCAGCTCGGTGTTGGGGACGAGCCGGCCGCCGGTGAAGACCGCGCTGCCGATACCGGTGCCGAAGGTCAGCACGATGACGGTGCCGGTACGGCCGCGGGCGGCGCCGAAGGTCAGCTCGGCGATGCCGGCGGCGTCGGCGTCGTTGACGACGTGCACCGGGCGGCCGAGGCGCTTGCCGAGGAGGGCGGCGGCGTCGACGTCGACCCAGCTCTTGTCGACGTTCGCGGCGGTGCGTACGACGCCGTCGGTGACGACCCCGGGGAACGTGACGCCCACCGGCCCGCCGTGCCCGGCGAAGTGCCCGACGACCGCGGCGACCCCCTCGGCGACGGCCTCGGGGGCCGAGGGGTGCGGGGTGAGCACCTTGTGCCGCTCCTCGGCGAGGGTGCCCGTGTCCAGGTCGGCCGGGGCTCCCTTGATGCCCGAGCCGCCGATGTCGACTCCCATGATGTCCATAGCCACAGACGATACGGCGGCGGGGGCCCGGTGCCGGTCAGGCCGGTCGCAGGGGTCGTACGAACCGGGCGGGCGGGCGCGTCCGTGTCCGCGTACGGGGGCGTGCGACTGCGCATGACGGCGGGTGGGCGCGTACACCACCTGTCCGATAACCGGTTTCCCGCGACCGGATAGGTTCTTGACGCGGCCTCATCAGCTCCGCCAGCCTCATGTGCACGACAATCCCCCACCGCTGGGAGCACCCATGCCCCTCCGTCGTGCACGTCTCAGGTCACGCCCCGCCGGCGTACTCGTCGCCGGCGGGCTGCTGACCGCGCTGCTCGTGCCGGTCGCGGTCGCCGCGGAACCCGCGGCGCAGCCCGCGGCCGGCACCGCGAACGCCGCGCCGGCGGCGCGCGTCGCGCCCGAGCAGGCACCGGACATACCCGTCGCGAACGTCAAGGCACACCTGTCCCGGTTCCAGTCCATCGCCACCGCCAACGGCGGCAACCGCGCCCACGGCCGCCCCGGCTACCGGGCCTCGCTCGACTACGTCAGGAGCCAGCTCGACGCCGCCGGATTCACCACCAGGATCCAGCAGTTCAGTGCGAGCGGCGGCACCGGCTACAACCTCATCGCCGACTGGCCCGGCGGCGACCCCAACCAGGTCCTCATGGCCGGCGCCCACCTCGACTCCGTCTCCTCCGGCCCCGGCATCAACGACAACGGCACCGGCTCCGCCGCCGTCCTGGAGACCGCGCTCGCCGTCGCCCGCGCCGGCTACCAGCCGCGCGAGCACCTGCGCTTCGCCTGGTGGGGCGCGGAGGAACTGGGCCTGATCGGCTCGCGGTACTACGTCTCCAACCTGCCGTCCACGGAGCGCGCCAAGCTCACCGGCTACCTGAACTTCGACATGATCGGCTCGCCCAACCCCGGGTACTTCGTCTACGACGACGACCCGCAGATCGAGAAGGTCTTCAAGGACTACTACACCGGCCTCGGCGTCCCCACCGAGATCGAGACCGAGGGCGACGGCCGGTCGGACCACGCGGCGTTCAAGAACGTCGGCGTGCCGGTCGGCGGGCTCTTCACCGGCGCGAGCCGGACGAAGTCGTCGGCGCAGGCGGCGAAGTGGGGCGGCACGGCCGGGCTCGCCTTCGACCGGTGCTACCACAGGTCCTGCGACACGACGTCGAACGTGAACGACACGGCGCTGAACCGCAACAGCGACGCGCTCGCGCACGCGGTGTGGACGCTCTCCGAGTAACGCGCACGCACCCCGCCCGCTCCGCCCCGGTGGGACACGTCCCCCGGCGGCGGGGCGGGCACCCGCGCCGCGGTGCGCCGGGGCTCCGGCACGTAGCGGCGGAGGTCAGGCTTCGGTGACCGCGGCGCCGTCCGCGACGTCTCGTGCGACAGCGTCCTGCCCGGCCCCCGCGTTCGCGGCAGCCGCCGCGTTCTCCGCGGCTTCCGCGTTCTCCGCGGCTTCCGCGTCCTCGGCCCGCGCCTGTGCGCAGATCGGCCGCAGCCCTTCCTGCACCGCACCGCTGATCTCGCCGAGCTTCTGCTGCTGCTCGGGCGTGAGCACGTCGAAGAGGTGCTTGCGCACCTCCGTCACATGCCCCGGCGCCGCCGCCTCCAGCACGGCGAACCCGGTGTCGGTGAGCTGCGCCACGGACCCGCGGCGGTCGGCGTCGGTGGCGCAGCGGGAGACGTACCCCGCCTTCTCCAGCGCCGCCACGGCGTGCGACAGGCGGCTGCGCGAGGAGCGGGCCAGATCGGCGAGCTGGCTCATGCGCAGGCTGCGCCCGGGCGCCTCGGACAGGTGTACGAGGATCTCGTAGTACGCCACGGGCATCCCGGAGTCGCGCCGAAGCTGACGGTCCAGATGCGCGTTGAAGTCGCGGACGGCGTCCATGAAGAGGCGCCATATCCGCTGTTCGTCATCGGTGAGCCAGCGTACGTCGTTCATGTGTCCAGCATACCTATAGTTGAGACCTCAACCAGAGCGTGTTACGGTTTGAATGAAGATTCAACCACGTCGCCCAGTGGTGGGCACCGCTACGGAGAGGCTTTTACCCATGACTACCCACGCCGACCGGATCCCCGCCTTCCAGACCGGCACCTGGACCATCGACCCGGTGCACTCCGACGTCTCCTTCGTCGTCCGGCACCTGGGCGTCACGCGGGTACGTGGCACGTTCGACCACGTGGAAGGCACCATCGTGACCGCCGAGGACCCGCTGAAGTCCCAGGTCAACGCGGTCATCAAGACCACCTCGGTCAACACCCGGAACGACATGCGCGACGACCACGTGCGCACGGCGGACTTCCTGGACGTCGAGAACCACCCGGAGATGACCTTTACCTCCACCGGCATCCGCGCCGAGGGCGACGTCTACCTCATCGACGGCGACCTGACGCTGCGCGGCGTCACCCGCCCCGTGACCCTGGAGACCGAGGTCGGCGGCTTCGGCCCGGGCATGCAGGAGGGCCACACGGTCGCCGGATTCTCCGCCAGCACCGAGATCAGCCGCACCGACTTCGGCGTGACCGGCGGCGCGGCCGGCGCCGCGGTGAGCGACAAGATCAAGATCACGCTGGACATCGAGGCCGGCCTCTCCTGAGGCGAGCGCGCGAGCCGGCGGGCGGCCGTCGCGCCGCCCGCCCGCCCCTCACGGTGCGGGGCGACCCCCGCCGGTGACGTCCGCTCAGTCCCCGGCCACGGAGTCGCCCCGCACCGTTCCCGTACCGGGCAGCGCCTCGGCCGGGTCGGAGCCGTGCCGGACGGGGCGGTTGTCGCCGTCCACGAACACGATCCGCGGCAGCAGCGCCTTCGCGTCCGCGTCGGCCACCGCCGCGTAGCTGATGACGATCACCAGGTCGCCCGGGCTGACCAGCCGGGCCGCGGCGCCGTTGATGCCGATCACGCCGCTGCCCCGCGGGCCGGGGATCACGTAGGTGGTGAGCCGGGCGCCGTTGTCGATGTCGACGACGTCGACCTGCTCGCCGGCCAGCAGGTCCGCGGCCTCCATCAGGTCCTCGTCAACGGTGAGGGAGCCGACGTAGTGCAGGTCGGCCTGCGTCACGGTGGCGCGGTGGATCTTGGACTTCAGCATCGTCCGGAACACGTGCGGCCTCACCTGCGGTCAGGGGGTACGGGGGCGACGCCAGGGTAACCGCGCCGCCGCGGCGCTCCGGGCCCGCGGGCGGCGAACTGTGAGCGACGACACCGCGCGGCTCCCGTACGGGCCCGGACGCACGGCGGGTACGGGCCGGAACGCATGGCCGGTACGGGCCGGGGCGTACCGGCGGTACGCACCCGGGCGTACGGGCAGCGCGACGCCGCCGCGGGCACGCGGGGGCCGCAACTCCCTCCCGCGTCTACCCCGTTCCGGACCGCCCCGCCACTCGCCGGGGCCCGATCCGGTGCTTCCCTCCGGCGCCCCGTGTCGCTGGGTCGCGCGGGCTCCGCCCCGTGAGACCAGTTGGTCATGAAATATGACAAATACCCCACACGAGGGCTGTCCCGGCGCACCGCGCTCTGCCTGGGCCTGCTCGGCGCTTACCAGCTCGCCATCGCCCCCGACGCGCACGCCCCCCGCTCGGGAGCTGTCGGCCGGGCGGTGGTCGAGGACGGCAAGCCGCTCGCCCGCGCGTCGCACCGGATGCGCCCGGCCGCCGGCCGCACCGGCGCCGCGCCGATGACGACATCCGGGGGCATGGCCCGTATCGCCGGACCGACGCGGCCGGTCACGGTGCGCGCCGCGCCGCACACGACGCTCCGGCAGACCGGCAAGAAGATCGCGCTCACCTTCGACGACGGCCCGCACGCGACCCAGACGCCGGAGATCCTGCGGATCCTGCGGCGCCACGGGGCGCACGCGACCTTCTTCGTCATCGGCGAGAACATCCCCTGGAACCGCGACGTGCTGCGCCGGATCGCCGCCGACGGCCACACCGTCGGCAACCACTCCTACACCCACCCGCAGCTCGACCTGATCAGCACCCCGCGGGTGCGCGAGGAGCTGGAGCGGACCTGCGACCTGGTGGCGAAGGAGCTGGGCGCGCCGCCGCGGCTGGCGCGGGCGCCGTACGGGATGTGGCACGGGCCGAGCCTGGAGATCTGCGCGCAACTGGAGATGGAGCCCTTCCAATGGGACATCGACACCCTCGACTGGGACAACCGCGACCAGCGGTTCATCGAGACCGCGGTACTCGGCGGGGCGCACCCGGGCGCGATCGTGCTGGCGCACGACGGCGGGGGGAACCGGTGGGCGACGGTGCGGGCGCTGGAGTACTACCTGCCGCGGCTGCTGGACGAGGGGTACACGCTGGTGCAGCCGGCGTAGCGGGCGCGGGGCGGCGAGGCGCGGGCGGCGGGGCGGTGCGGTCGGGCGATGCGGTCGGGCGGGGGGCGGTCGGGCGCGAGATCGGGCGGTGGGGGGTCTGGCCCGTAGAAAGCGCTTGCGGCATGCTGGTGCCATGGCCGATCCCGCACTCCCGCCCCTGCCCGGCGGCGTCAGCGTCTCCCGGCTCCGCGTCTACGACTGGCAGGCCCCCGACGGCCTGCGCGGCGGCACCCCGCACCTGCACCTCGCCTGCACCGAGGCGTACGTCGTCCTCGGCGGCCACGGCGCCGTGCAGACCCTGACCGCCTCCGGATACGCCGAGACCGAACTGGCCGAGGACGCCGTCGTCTGGTTCACCCCCGGCACCATCCACCGGCTCGTCAACGCCGACGGCCGGCTCGACATCCTCGTCCTGATGCAGAACGCGGGCCTGCCCGAGGCCGGCGACGCCGTGTTCCCGTTCCCGCCCGACATCCTGTTCGACGACGCCGCCTACGCCCGTGCCGCGGCGCTCGACCCGGCGGAGCCGGAGAAGTCCGCCCAAGTGCGCCGCGACCTGGCGCTGGCCGGCTTCGCCGAGCTGGCCCGGTCCGCCCGGGCGGGCAACAAGGAACCGCTGCGGGCGTTCCACGCGCGGGCGGTGGAGCTGGTACGGCCGCACCTGGACGACTGGCGGCGGCGCTGGGAACGCGGCCCGGCGGCGGCAGCGGCGGCCACGGACGCCCACCTGGAGGCGCTGCGCTCGGACGGCGCCCACCTGGGGGCGGCGTCGGTGCAGCGGACGGGGACGGCGGCACGGCTCGGGATGTGCGGCCGACTCCAGGCGTGCGACCTGGACGGGGCGGTGGCGGTCGGGGGGTAGCACCCCGCGGCGGGGGCGCCGAGCAGGCGCTGGGCCTACGCCGAGCCCGGGGCGTACGCCGAGCAGGCGCCGGGCCTACGCCGAGCAGATCCGGGACGCACCCCGAGGGGCCCGGGGACGCACCCCGAGCAGGCCAGGGACGTACCCGGAGGAGACCCCGGGACGCACCCGGAGGAGGCCCGGGACGTACGCGGCGCAGGCCCGGGGCCTACGCCGAGGAGCCCCGGGACGCACCTGGAAGCGCGCCCGCACGCCGGGAACCACCGCAAAGCACCCGGGAACCATCCAAGACCCCACATCCCCCGCACACCCGCCCAAGGGTATGCGCCCCCTCAGACAACGCCGTCCGCAGCGCCGCATCCGGCGGCCCACCCGGCGGTTCACTCGGCGGTTCACCCACGCCCACCAGGCCCCCACCGGGCCCCCGCCCGGGCACCCGCCTGCGCCCGCCGGTCCGCCGTCCGTACGGGACCGCCCCCCGCGGCAGCAGCCGGACCCCGGGTGGCGCCCGCCCACCCGGCGGGAAGAATGTCAGGTATGCACCGGTTCCTGGCCCCGCTCCTCGCCCTCGTCGCCGCGCTCCTCACGGCGTCCCCCGCGCACGCCCAGGACCCCGTCGGCGACGCCGCCGAGGCGCTGCGCGAGCGACCCGTCTACGTCCACCCCGACGTCCGGCGCCAGTTGCCGGTCGACCGGGCCAACGCGCTCGCCGCCCGGATCAAGGACGCCGGCCGCCCCGTCTTCGTCGCCGTGCTCCCCGCGGACTCCGGCGTCGCCGCCCGCGACGTGCTGCCGAACCTCCGCTCCCGTACCGGCATCGCCGGCGTCTACGCCGTCCGCCTCGGCGACGGCTTCGGCGCCGCCGCCGACGCCCGGGTCCTGTCCGACCGGGCGGTCGACAACCTCCGCCGCGCCGCGGTCGGCGCCCACCCCGACGACGCCACCGACCAACTCGTCACCTTCGCCGACGACGCCGCCGGGCAGGCCCGCGGCGGCGAGCCCGCGGGCTGGCGCGACAGCGCCGGCATCGGCGTGACCGGGGCCGTCACGCTGGGCGTCGTCGTCCTGCTGATCGCGGGCGGCGTCCTGTTCGTCCGGCGGCGCGGCAAGCGCCGCCGCGCGGAGCAGGCGCGGGCGGAACTGGCGCGGCTGCGCACGGTGGTCGACGAGGACATCACCGCGTACGGCGAGGAGATGACCCGTATCGCCTTCGACCCCACCGACCCGGCCGCGGACGACGCGATGCACGCGGACTACCAGAAGGCGCTCGACGCCTACGAGAAGGCCAAGTCCCGGATGGATGCCGCCCGCGTCCCCGGCGACGTGCGCGGGGTGACGGAGGCGCTGGAGGAGGGGCGGTTCGCGCTGACGACGCTGGAGGCGCGCCGCACCGGCGCGGCGCTGCCCGAACGCCGCCCGCCGTGCTTCTTCGACCCCCGCCACGGCCCGTCGACCACCGACGTCGAGTGGGCCCCGCCGGCCGCCCCGCCGCGCACGGTGCCGGCGTGCACGGCGGACGCGAACCTGCTGGCGGCGGGCGAGGAGCCGATGACCCGCACGGTCGACACGGCCCGCGGCCCGCAGCCGTACTGGAACGCCGGGCCGGTTTACGCGCCCTGGGCGGGCGGCTACTTCGGCGGCGGCCTCCTCCCGGGGCTGCTGGTGGGCACGATGCTGGGGCAGTTGATGTACGCCCCGGGCGGCTGGGCGACGGACGGCATGGGCTACGAGGGCGGGGACCACACCGGCGCGGACTTCGACTCCGGCGACTTCGACGGCGGCTTCGGCGGGGGCGACTTCGGCGGGGGCGGCGGTGGCGGAGGGTTCGGGGACGGCGGCGGGTTCGGCGGCTTCTGAACACGGCGGGAGGGCCCGTACTGCGGCTTCCGAGCACGGCGGGAGGACCCGTCCGCGGCTTCTGAGCACGACGGCGCGGCACGTACCCGACGGGGGAAGTCCGGAGTGGCCGAGTCGCGCCCTTCACGACCGGTTCGGCGTTCCTCACACTACGTCACAGCACCGACAAGCGACCGGGGGTGGGCGATGGCCGCACGACGACGACCGGCCGCCAAGCGCCGCCGCGCCGCCCGGCTCAAGACCGCCTCGGCCGGCGGCGCGCTCCTGCTGGCCCTGCTGGTCCTGTACTGGTCCACGGTCTGGCCGTACGTCCTCGGCGCCCTCGCCGTCCTCGCGGCCGGCGCGCTCGCCGTCGCGCTCTGGCGCACCGACCGCCGCATCCGCCGCCGGGACCGCGCGTGGCGCGCGGACGACCTGATCAGCGCCGGCCGCCGCACGCTCACCGAGATCGACACCATGTCCGGCGAGGAGTTCGAGGAGCACGTCGCGCTGCTGCTCCGCCGGGACGGCTGCACCGACGTCCGCCGCGTCGGCAGGTCCGGCGACCACGGCGTCGACGTCACCGCCCGCCTCCCGGACGGCCGGCTCCTCATCACGCAGTGCAAGCGGTACGCGCCCGGCCGCCGGATCGCCGAACGCGACCTGCGCGACCTGCTCGGCGCCAGGACCCACACCCGCGCCGACGTCGCCGTCTTCGTCACCACCGCCGGCTTCAGCGGGCCCTCGCTGACGTACGCGAAGCAGAACGGCCTGATCGCCGTCCACCGCGACTACCTGGGCACCTGGAACGGCGGCGCCACCCTCGAAGCCCTCGGCCGCGTGAACGGCGCCGGCCAGGGCGACCGGCGGCACCGGCGCCGCTGGAAGCAGACCTACGGCTCCTGACCGGGCAGACCTACTGCTCCGACCCGGCAGACCTACGCCCCCTGACCGGCCCACCGCCGCTACCTCCTCGCCGCTACTTCCCCGCCGTCTCCCGCCGCTTCCGCACGCCCGCCGGGGCCGGGCCGCGCACCGCTCCCGGCGCCTGCCACTCCGCGCCGCGCCGCGCCCGCCGCTTGGCGCGCTCGCTGGAGCCGAGCTGGTACGGCACCGACGTCACCATCACGCCCGGCGTGAAGAGCAGCCGCGCCTTGAGCCGCAGCGCGCTCTGGTTGTGCAGCAGGTGCTCGTACCAGTGCCCGACTACGTACTCCGGGATGTAGACGCTGACCACCGTGTCCGGCCTCTCCTGGCGCAGCCGCTTGACGTACTCGATCAGCGGCCGGGTGATCTCGCGGTACGGCGACTCGATGACGGTCAGCGGCACGTCCAGCTCGCTGTCCACCCACTGCTGCTGGAGCTTCCTGGTCTCCTCGGAGTCGACGCCGATGGTCAGCGCCTCCAGCTTGTCGGAGCGCACCAGCTTCGCGTACGCCAGCGCGCGCATCGTCGGCCGGTGCAACTGGGAGACGAGCACGATGGAGTGCACGTGCCCGGGGCGCGGCATCGCGTCGTCCTCCTCGTCCTCCAGCACCGCGACCTCCTGCGCGACCCGGTCGTAGTGGCGGCGGATGGCGGCCATCACCCCGTAGAAGAAGACCATGCCCACCAGTGCGACCCACGCGCCGTGGCTGAACTTGGTGACCAGCACGACCACCAGCACCAGCGCGCAGAACACCGCGCCGAAGCCGTTCATCGCCCGGGAGCGCAGGATGCGGCGGCGCGCGTCGGGGTTGTGCTCGGTGGTCAGGGCGCGGTTCCAGTGCCGGACCATGCCGGACTGGCTGAAGGTGAACGAGACGAAGACGCCGACGATGTAGAGCTGGATCAGCCGGGTGGAGTCGGCCTCGAAGACGTAGACGAGGCCACCGGCGAGCAGCGCGACGAAGAGGATGCCGTTGCTGAACGCCAGCCGGTCGCCGCGGGTGTGCAGTTGGCGCGGCAGGAAGCGGTCGTGGGCGAGGATCGAGCCGAGCACGGGGAAGCCGTTGTACGCGGTGTTGGCGGCCAGGAACAGCACCAGCGCCGTGGCCGCCGCCAGGATGACGAACGGCACCGAGCCGTCGCCGAAGACCGCCGCGCCGACCTGGGCGATCACCGGGTTCTGGACGAAGTCCGAGCCGACCGCCTCGCCGTGCCGCAGCAGTTCCTCGGCCGGCCGTTCGGCCATCCGCACGTCGGTCTGGAGGGCGAGGACGATGATGCCGACGAACATGACGATCGCCAGCAGGCCCATCATCGCCAGCGTCGTCGCCGCGTTGCGGCTCTTGGGCTTCCGGAAGGCGGGCACGCCGTTGCTGATCGCCTCGACGCCGGTGAGCGCGGCGCAGCCGGAGGAGAAGGCCCGTAGCAGCAGGAAGATCAGCGCGAAGCCGGCGAGGCCGCCGGCGTGCTCGCTCTGGATCTCCAGGTCGGCGGTGGGGGCGCGCATCGTGTCGCCGAGCACGAGGCCGCGGAAGGCGCCCCAGATGATCATGATCAGCACGCTGCCGACGAAGACGTACGTCGGGATGGCGAAGAGGGTCCCCGACTCCTTCACCCCGCGCAGGTTCATGGTGGTCAGCAGCCCGATGACGACCAGCGCGCACAGCACCTTGTGCTCGGCGACGAACCCCCAGGCCGAGCCCAGGTTCTCCACGCCCGCGGAGACGGACACCGCCACGGTGAGCACGTAGTCGACGAGCAGCGCGCTGGCCACCACCTGGCCGGCGCGGCGGCCGAGGTTGGTGGTGGCGACCTCGTAGTCGCCGCCGCCGCTGGGGTAGGCGTGCACCGTCTTGCGGTACGAGGCCACGACGACCACCATCAGCACGACGATGGCCGCGGTGATCCACGGGCTGTACGTGTACGCGCCGACGCCCGCGATCGACAGGACGATCAGCACCTCGCCCGGCGCGTACGCCACCGAGGACAGCGGGTCGGAGGCGAAGACCGGGAGCGCGACGCGCTTGGGGAGCAGCGTCTCGCCGAGCCGGTCGCTGCGAAGCGCGCGGCCGATCAGTATGCGCTTCGGCAGTTCGGTCAGCTTGGGCACGGGGCGATCGTAAGTGATCCGAATTACCGCTATGGGCAGCGAAGTGCGCTTTGTCCAGGACGACGCCGCGGTTTTGACGCGACCCTAACGCCGGGCGTGCCGGCCGCGCTGCGTACCGCCGTCGCCGCGGTCGGCGCCGTCGGCGGCGGGGGCCGACGGGTCGGCCGGGGGGCCGGCCGGCCGGTCCGCCTGCGGGTCCGCCGGCTCGTCCGCCGAGGGGGCCGCGGGAGTGGCGGCCGAAGGCGCCGCCGGGGGCGCGTTCTTGGCGCGGCCGCGGGCCCGCAGGTACTCGATGGCGATCGGCAGCACCGACAGCAGCACGATGCCGATGAGGATCGCCTCGATGTTCTGGTGCACGAAGTCGATGCGGCCCAGGGCGGCGCCCAGGAGAGTGACGCCGACGCCCCAGAGGATGCCCCCGATGACGTTGAAGACGACGAACGTCCGGTAGTTCATCCGGCTGACGCCGGCGATGATCGGCGTGAAGGTGCGCACGATGGGCACGAAGCGGGCCAGCACCAGCGACTTCGGGCCGTGCTTCTCGAAGAACTCGTGGGCCTTCTGCACGTTCTCCTGCTTGAACAGCCTGGAGTCCGGGCGTTTGAAGAGGGCGGGGCCGACCTTGCGGCCGAAGAGGTAGCCGACCTGGTCGCCGGCAATGGCCGCGACGGCGATCAGCACGCACATCAGCCACAGCGGGAAGTCCAGCACGTCGGAGGTGATGAGCAGGCCGGTGGTGAACAGCAGCGAGTCGCCCGGCAGGAAGAACCCGATGAGGAGCCCGGACTCGGCGAAGACGATCACGAGCACGCCGAGCACGCCGAACTTGTCGATCAGGAAGTCGGGATCCAGCCATCCGGGTCCGAGCGCAAGCGTGTTCATGGGTCGGGACTCCAGACATCTGGGACAGGCGGCAGGGAGAAGAGTGGGCCACCTTCGGGTGTGAACGCAACCCGGGGGTGTGCGGTTCCGGACGCCCGGCGGGCGGGGGCGGGCCGGGTTGGCCGGGCGGCTGGGCGGCGAGGGCCGGGCTAGATCTGCTGTTCCGGCCAGCCGAGCAGGCGGGCGCCCATGGCGGCGGTCTCCAGGGTGTAGCGGTGCAGGGAGTCCGACACGTCGTAGCCGGTCAGGGTACGTATCCGGTCCAGCCGGTACGACAGCGTGCGTACGCTCACGCCCAGCCGCCGGGCCGCCTCGGCGTTGACGTAGCCGGCGGCGGCGCACGTCTGAAGCGTGGCGAGCAGCGGCTCGGCGCCGCCGCGGGCCTGCGTCAGCGGGCCGAGGACGGTGCGTACCAGATCGGCCATCGCCGCCCGGTCGCGCAGCAGCACCGGGAAGACCAGCAGCTCCGCGGCCTGGAGCACCGGCTGCGTGAGGCCGAGGGCGGCGGCCATGTCGAGCGCGCCGAGCGCCTCCTCGTAGCTGCGTACGACCCCGCCGGGGCCCGCGTGCTCGCGGCCCATGGCGACGCGGGTGGCGCTGGTGTAGCCGCTGCCCGGCTCCAGGGCCACCTTGGCGAAGGCGTCCAGCAGCGAGCGCTCGCTGCTGCCGGCGACGCAGACGAGCTGGCCCTCCTTGGTGGTCAGCAGCACGTCGCGCTCGACGAAGCGGCCCAGCAGCTCCCGCTCGATGCGCCGCACCAGCGGGTGGACGTCGGCGAAGGGCTCCTCGCCGGCCGCGACCGCCACCGCGTGCGCGCGGGCCAGGCGCAGTCCGAAGCGCTCCGCGCGCTCGGCGAGGCGGCCGAGGTCGCTGCGGCCGTAGAGCAGGTCGTCGACGAACTCGCGGCGCTCGGCCTCCTCCTGCCGGACCGCGAGCCGCTGGGCGCGCTCGTGGCCCTCGCCGAGCGCGGTGACGGCCGCCTCGACCGCGGCCAGCACGGCGTCGCCGCTGCGGGCGCGCTCCGCGGCGCCGGCGGCCCGGACGACGCCGGGCAGGGCGGCCCAGGTGCGGCGGGTCTCGGCGAGGTGGCCGGCGACCAGCTCGCGCAGGCTGCGGCCGGACTCGGCGGCCTGCTCGCCCAGCTCGCGCAGCGCGTCCAGTTCGGGGCGGCGCAGCAGTCTGCCGGTGGCGGACACGTCGGCCAGCAGCTCCGCGTAGCCGACGAGGACGTCGGGGACCGGCCCCGCCACGCGCGTTCGCGCCACCACCGCTCCCGTTGCCGGATCCTGGAGAGGGGACACCGCGGTCGCTGCCGGGTCCCGGAAATGTGGCGCCCAGATTACGGCACGGGGGTCGGGCGGGAAAACGGGGCCCGTACGGGGTGGGGGGCGCCGAGAAGGCGGGGAGGGGACGGCGGGGCGGCGGGGCGGCGGGAACCTGCTCCCCGCCGTCCCGCCCCCCTTCGGCCCCGGGCTGTCCGGGGCGGCGGCCGGTCAGCGGGTCAGCTCTACCGCCTGCCGGACGGTCTCGGCCAGGTCGCCCACCGCCGGGTCCTCGGTCTCGGCGGCCAGGTCCTCCGCGTGACCGGCGAGTGCCCCGACCGTCGGCGCCCCGGGCAGCGGCGTGTACCCGGCGCCGCCGGTGGCGCCGCCGCCCTCCCTGGTGTCCGCGCCGGCGTCCGCGCCGTCCGCGTACGGCTCGGGCGCGGTGCCGGCGCCGGAGCCGCCGCGCAGGGCGTCGGCGAAGTAGGCGGCGAGGGCGGTGAGCTGGAGCCGGGGCGGGGCGGCGCCCCACAGGTCGCCGGCCAGGGCGGTCGCCCCGACGGTGCTGGACTCCTCGTGCGGGGCGCGGGTGTCGGGGTCGAGCCAGCGCACGGTGGCCGTCGCGACGGTGCCCGAGGCGCCCTCGGCGAGCCGGACGGCGTAGAGCGCGGTGACGGTGTGGCCGGGGCCGACCTCGCCGCCGTCCACGGCGTCGTTACGGAAGTCCTCGTCGGCGACCTGGCGGTTGTCGTAGCCGATCAGCCGGTAGTCGGAGACGGCGTCCGGGTCGAAGACGACCTGCGCCTTGGCGTCGCGGGCGCGCAGGTCGACGTTGCGCGGCAGATCCTCGACGAAGAGCTTGCGGGCCTCGTCGGACTCGGAGACATAGGTGGTGTGGCCGTCGCCCTGGTTGGTCAGCCGCTCCATCAGCGCGTCGCCGTACTCGCTGCCGACGCCGACGCCGAACAGGGTGATGCCGTGGTCCTCCCGGGCCGCCGCGATGCGGTCGAGGATCGCGTCGGCGTCCGTGGCGCCCGTGTTGGCGAGGGCGTCGGAGAGGAGGACGACGCGGTTGGTGGCGCCCTCGCGATGGCCGTCGACCGCCTCGTCGTAGCCGCGGGTCATGCCGGCCTCGACGTTGGTGCTGTCGGAGGGCTGCAACTCCTCGACGGCGTCGTGGATACGGTCCTCCTCCCCGCCGACGGCCGTCATCGGCAGCACGGTGCGGGCCTCGTCGCTGAACGCGACGAGCGCCAGCGAGTCGTCGTCGCGCAGCTCGTCGACGGCGGTGTGCAGGGCCTCGCGTACGAGGCTGAGCCGGCCGGGCTCCGCCATCGAACCCGAGACGTCCACGACGAAGGTGAGCGCGGCGGGCCGGCGCGCCTGCGTGCCGTACTCGTTGCTCTCCGGACGGGTCGCCAGCCCCACCCGCATCAGCGACCAGCCGCCGTCCGCCGCGCGGGCGCCGTCGGTGGTGACGGAGAAGCCGTCGTCCTCGGGCGTGGGGTAGTCCTGGCGGAAGCTGTTGACGAACTCCTCGTGGCGCACGGTCTCCGGCTGCGGCAGCGAGCCGGCGCCGATGGTGCGGCGGGCGTAGCTGTACGAGGCGGTGTCCACGTCGAGCGCGAAGGTGGAGACCATGTCGGGCTCGGGTACGAAGGAGTCCGCCCGCTCCTTGCCCGCGGCCTCCGGGGCGGCGTCGTACGCGCCCTCCGGTGCCACGGAGGGCGCCGGTGCGGCCGGCGGGGGTGCGGCTCCGGCCCCGCCTCCGTCCTGAAGGGAAGCCTGTTCCGTACTCCTGTCGTCGTCTCCGCCACCGCTGCATCCCGTCAGCAGCAGCGGCACCGTCACCAGTCCTGTCAGTCCCCTGAGCACCGCGCGTCTCATCGCGCCCCTCCCTCGTGCCGTCCTCATCGGGACTGTGACGAAGGAGGGGGCGATTCGGTGCCGTTACTCCGTCGACTTCTGGGTCTCGGCCCGGGGCATCAGTGACACGGCATCAGCTCCTCGCGCACACGACGGTTGATGGTGGAGGCGGTGCGGAACACCGGAACCGTCCGGGTCCCGGTGCCGCAGACAAGTCGCACCGTTACTCGAAAAGTACCCCTCGACCGCACGATCTGCCTCCCCAATGCCGGTACCGGTCTCAGCGGGACGTCGGGAAGCCCAGGTCGACTCCGCCGTCGGCGGGGTCGGGCCAGCGGGTCGTGACGACCTTCGCCCGGGTGTAGAAGCGGACGCCGTCCTCGCCGTAGATGTGGTGGTCGCCGAAGAGGGAGTCCTTCCAGCCGCCGAAGGAGTGGTAGCCCACGGGCACGGGGATCGGCACGTTCACGCCGACCATGCCGGCCGTGGCCTCCAACTGGAAGCGGCGGGCGGCGCCGCCGTCGCGGGTGAAGATGGCGGTGCCGTTGCCCCACGGCGAGCCGTTGACCAGCCGCACGCCCTCCTCGTACGTCTCCGCCCGCACCACGCACAGCACCGGCCCGAAGATCTCGTCACGGTACGCGTCGGACTCCACCGGCACCCGGTCCAGCAGGCTGACGCCGATCCAGTGGCCGTCCTCGCGGCCGGGGACGGTGTAGCCCGTGCCGTCCACGACCACCTCGGCGCCCTGCTCGGCGGCGCCGCGCACGTAGCCGGCGACCTTGTCGCGGTGCTCGCGGGTGATGAGCGGGCCCATCTCGGAGTCGGGGTCGTCGCCGGGGCCGATACGGACCTTCCGCGCCCGCTCGGCGATCTTCGCCACCAGCTCGTCGCCGGTCTCGCCGACCGCGACCACCGCGGAGACCGCCATGCAGCGCTCCCCCGCCGAGCCGTACGCGGCCGACACCGCGGCGTCCGCCGCCGCGTCCAGATCGGCGTCGGGCAGCACCAGCATGTGGTTCTTCGCCCCGCCGAGCGCCTGGACGCGCTTGCCGTGCGAGGTGCCGGTGGTGAAGACGTACCGGGCGATGGGGGTGGAGCCGACGAAGCTGAGCGCGGCGACGTCGGGGTGCTCCAGCAGCCGGTCGACGGCCTCCTTGTCGCCGTTGACGACGTTGAACACCCCCTCCGGCAGCCCCGCCTCGGCCAGCAGCTCCGCCAGCAGGCCGGCCGCCGACGGGTCCTTCTCGCTCGGCTTCAGCACGAAGGTGTTGCCGCAGGCCAGGGCCAGCGGGAACATCCACATCGGCACCATGGCGGGGAAGTTGAACGGCGTGATGCCGGCCACCACGCCGATCGGCTGCCGGATCGAGGCGACGTCGATACGGGTGGAGACCTGCGTGGACAGCTCGCCCTTGAGCAACTGCGGGATGCCGCAGGCGACCTCGACGATCTCCAGCCCGCGCGCCACCTCGCCGAGGGCGTCGGAGTGCACCTTGCCGTGCTCGGCGGTGATCAGCCGGGCGACGTCCTCGCGGTGGGCGGCAAGCAGTTCGCGGAAGCGGAACAGCACGTCCGTGCGGCGCGCGAGCGACGACACGCTCCACTCCGCGAACGCCTCGCGGGCGGCGGCGACGGCCGCGTCCACCTCCGCGGCGGAGGCGAGCGCGACCTCGGCGGCCCGCGCCCCGGTGGCGGGGTCGTAGACAGGTCCCGACCGACCCGAGGCGCCCTCGACTGCCTTGCCGCCGATCCAGTGGCCGATGGTCTTCATGGGCAATCCCTTCGTCCAGCTACGGGTTCGGTCTAACCGCCGCCGGTGAGCCGTGTCAATCATGCGTCGATCACGCCGCGTGCGTGTCCCGTCACCAATGTCACGGTTACGTCGGTTCCCCACCACATCTGCTCGACAACACCCCGGCGCGGTTCGGCCGGGGGGTTTCGGCGGGCACAGGGTCACTGATCAGCAGGGGCGCTGCCCCGGCGCCCCGCCGGGAGGTACAGAGATGACGGACAGCCTGTGGTCCTACAAGGAGATCGCGGCGCACATCGGCGTGCAGACCGAGACCGTGCGGTCGTACCGGAAGCACGGGATGCTGCCGAAGCCCGACCTCGTCGAGCACGGCAAGCCCTACTGGCACCCGGACACGGTGCACGCCTGGGTCGCCCGGCGGCCCAGCAGCCGCGGACGCCGCGACCGGCGGTGACCGCGCGCCCCGCGGCGGGTGCGGACCCCGGCCGGCCGCCCCCGCGGCCGGTCCGGCGCCCGCACCGCGCCTGCGTCACCCCCCGACAGGCGTGAGGTCGTCGGACTTGTCCGCCGGCCGCTGCTCCTCCTGACCGGACGCCCTGGGCCCGCCTTCGCCGAACCCGCTGCGCTCGACGCGCTCGTGGAACCGGCGCAGCGGCCCGGGCGCCCACCACGTGGCGGCCCCGGTCAGCTTCAGCACCGCCGGCACCAGCAGCCCGCGCACCACCATCGCGTCCATCAGCACCGCGAGCGCGAGGCCGATGCCCAGCATCTTGGTATTGGTGACCCGCGAGGTGCCTATCGCGACCATCACCACCGCGAGGATCACGGCGGCGGCGGTGATCAGCCCGCCGGTCCGCCGCAGCCCGAAGACGACGGCCCGGTCCCGGTCCCCCGTGCGGTCGTACTCCTCCTTGATGCGGGAGAGCAGGAAGACGCCGTAGTCCATGGACAGGCCGAAGGCGACGCAGAACATCAGCACCGGCAGCGTCGTCTCGATGTCGCCGGTCGCGGTGAAGTTCAGCACCCCGGACAGGTTGCCGTCCTGGAAGACCCACACGATGGCGCCGAACATCGCGGTCAGGCTGAGCGCGTTGAGCACGACGGCCACGAACGGTATGAGCACGCTGCCGGTGAGCAGGAACAGCAGGATCAGCGTGGCCAGCACGATCATGAGCGCGGCCCAGGGCAGGACGGACCGGATGGAGTCCTTGGCGTCCACCAGATCGGCGGCCGTGCCCGCGACCGACGCCTCGAACGGCGGCCCGATGTCCCGGATGTCGCGCACAAGGTCCTGGCTGGCGGCGTCCACCGCCTCACCGCCGGCGGTCACGGTGAGGTAGCCGGCGCCGGCGTCCATCGCGGGGCCGTCGACCCGCTCCACGCCGTCCAGCGCGGCGATCCGCTCCCGGTATCCGGCCAGCTCCGCGGCGGCCGGGTCGCCCTCGACGTAGATCTCGATCGTTCCGCCGGGGGTGCCGGGGAAGCCGTCCCGGAT
This sequence comes from Streptomyces sp. 184, assembly GCF_045781775.1. Taxonomy (NCBI): domain Bacteria; kingdom Bacillati; phylum Actinomycetota; class Actinomycetes; order Kitasatosporales; family Streptomycetaceae; genus Streptomyces; species Streptomyces sp. 184. The sequence goes on from NZ_CP123230.1 coordinate 6,643,475, forward strand.
GTGCTCCTGCACCACGTGCGACTCGGCCGACTTGGGAAGCTGCCGGTCGTCCGCGGTGCCGAACTCCACCTGGAGGAACGGCAGCCCGAGCAGCACCAGCCCCGCGGTCGTCAGCACCGCGAAGACCGGCGCCCGGCGCATCACCAGCTTCGCCAGCCGCGCCCAGCCGCGCCCGCTCTCGACGCCGCCCGGCATCCCGCCGCCGCGCCTGGGCATGATCCGCCAGGAGTTGACCCGCGGGCCGAGCAGCACCAGCGCGGCGGGCAGCACCGTCAGCGCCGCCACCGCGGCCAGCAGCACCACCGCTATCCCGGCGTACGCGAACGAGCGCAGGAAGTACTGCGGGAACAGCAGCATCGCCGAGAGGGACACCGCGACCGTCAGCGCCGAGAACAGCACCGTGCGGCCGGCGGTCCGCAAGGTGGTGCCCACCGCGCCCAGCGGATCCGCGCCCGCGGCCAGCTCCTCGCGGTAACGCCGAACGATGAACAGCGCGTAGTCGATGGCGAGGCCGAGGCCGAGGGCCGTGGTCAGGTTCTGCGCGAAGACCGACACGTCCGCGAACTCGGTGATCCCGCGCAGCACCGCGTTCGTCCCGAGGATGGCGACGATGCCCACCGCCAGCGGCAGCAGGGCGGCGACCGCGCTGCCGAAGACGACGATGAGCAGCAGGAGCGTCACCGGCAGCGCGATGATCTCGGCCCGCAGCAGGTCTTCCTGGATGGTGCTCTGCAACTCGTCGTAGACCGCGGCCTGGCCGCCGAGGCGCACCTCGACCGGGCCGTGCTCGCCGCGGAGCTCCGGTGCCAGGCCGTCGAAGATCTCGCTGGTGCGCGTCTCGTCCCCGGTGATCCGCGCGGCGATGATCGCCTCGCTGCCGTCCTCGGACCGCAGCCCGGCGGCCGTGGCCGCCGCGCCCTGCGCCTCCCGCGCGCCTTCCGCACCCTCAGCGCCTTCCGCGCCCTCCGCCCGGCCGGCGGCCTGGGCCGCCGCCCAGTACGACGTCACCCCTTCGACCGAGTCCACCGCCGCCAGCCGTCCGGCCAGCCGCTCCGCCTCGGCGGCGACCGCCGGATCGTCCACCCCGTCCGGCCGGCCGCTGTCCACGAGCAGCAGCAGGTTCGGCCGGGCGCCGGGAAACTCCTCGTCCAGCGCGTCCGCGGCATACGACGACTCGGATGCCGGGTCCTGCCATCCCCCGCCGCTCATGCGGTCCGCCACCCCGCTCCCGGCCACCACGGCAAGCGCCGTGAAGACCAGCGCGAGCAGCAGCGACAGCCTGGGCCGCGCCGTGACGAACCGCGTCCAGCGGCCCGCCCCGGCCGTCCCCCCGCTTGTGCCCTCGGCCATCGGATCCGCCCCTTCGTTGCCCAGCGCAATAGAATGAGACACGAGCCGAAATACGAGTCCGCGCTCGCGTTTCATCAGAATGCGAGCGGGCACTCGTGTTTGTCAACTGCAACCCGGAGGCTGTGGATAGCCGTGTCGAATCCAGCACCGGCCGCTGGCGGGCCCCCGCCCGCCGACCGGCCGCCCCGCCGCAGGCAGGCGCGTGGCGAGCGGCGCGCGCAGCAGTTGCTCGACGCCGCCGCCGCCGTGTTCGCCCGCAGCGGATACGCCGCCGCGTCCACGAACGCCATCGCCCGCGAGGCCGGCGTCTCCCCCGGCACGCTGTACCAGTTCTTCCCGAACAAGGAGGCGCTGGCCGTCGAGTTGGGCCGGCGCTACAACCACGTGCTCCACGAGACGAACAGCGAGGCGTTCACCCCCGCCAACGCCGCACTCCCGCTGGACGAGATGCTCGACGCCGCCATCGACCCGGTGATCGACTTCTGCGCCGCCAACCCCGGCTTCGAGGTGCTGCTCCAGAGCGCCGACGCCCCCGGCCTGGTCGCGGAGGAGCACGAGGCGGTGCACACGACGATCGTGGCCGCCGTCGAGGGCATGCTCACCCTGCGCGCCCCGAAGCTCTCGCGCACCGACATAGCCCGCACCACCACGATGTCGTTCAGCATCTTCAAGGCGGGACTGGAGCTGTTCATGACCGCCGGGCACGGGGAACGGGAGGCGTACCGCACGGAGATCAAGCGGGCCCTGTTCGGCTACCTCGCCCCGGCCGTCGGCACGGACGCCGTACCCCCGCCGGACTGACCGCGCGCCCGCGTGATCAGCGGGGATGCGGGAATACCCCTAGGGGGTATACTCTGAAGCGCAGGGAGCAGGACACGGCTGCGCCCACCGTCGAAGGGAGACACCCATGAGCGCCCAGACCTCCGTCACCACCGTCTACAAGGTCTCCGGCATGACCTGCGGTCACTGCGAGGGCGCCGTGGCCGCCGAGCTGTCCGGGCTGGACGGCGTCTCCTCGGCCCGGGCCACGGCCGCCAGCGGCGAGGTCACCGTCACCTCCGCCGCCCCGCTCGACGAGGAGCAGGTGCGCGCCGCCGTCGACGAGGCCGGCTACGAGCTGGTCGGCAGGGCCTGACCCGCACGCCACTCCCGCACACGCCGCCCCCGCCGTCACGCACGGGGGCGGCGGCGTCGGCGCGTAGGCCGCCGGCCACCCAGCCCTCGTCGTGTGACTTAGATCACACAGATCGGGGGGTAACCATCGGCATGGGTCGCGTGTCTATTCGGGTGACGTCGACACCCGGCGGAGTCGACGTGCACGAGGCCGGGACGGCACGTGCGAGGAGCATTGAGCGGCCCCTCCCGCGGCGGCGTCCCGGCGGCACGAAGGCGCCCGACCCCTACCGGGGCCGGGAGAGCGAAGCGCCCCGTCGACTGATCCGTGGGGGGATCGCAGACGGGGCGCCTTCGCGTTTCTGCGCTTCGTTGCCGGCGTGCGGGCCGGCGGGGCTCAGCGCTCCTCGACCGGGACGAAGTCCCGCAGCACCTCACCGGTGTAGATCTGCCGGGGACGGCCGATGCGGGAGCCCGGCTCCTTGATCATCTCGTGCCACTGGGCCACCCAGCCCGGCAGCCGCCCGAGCGCGAAGAGCACCGTGAACATCTCGGTCGGGAAGCCCATCGCGCGGTAGATCAGGCCGGTGTAGAAGTCGACGTTCGGGTACAGCTTGCGCTCGACGAAGTAGTCGTCGGCGAGCGCGTGCTCCTCCAGCTTCAGGGCGATGTCCAGCAGCTCGTCGGACTTGCCCAGCGCGGAGAGGACATCGTGCGCCGCCGCCTTGATGATCTTCGCCCGGGGGTCGAAGTTCTTGTAGACGCGGTGCCCGAAGCCCATGAGCTTCACGCCGTCTTCCTTGTTCTTCACCTTGCGGATGAAGGTGTCGACGTCGCCGCCCGTGGCCTGGATGCCTTCCAGCATCTCCAGCACGCTCTGGTTGGCGCCGCCGTGCAGCGGCCCCCACAGCGCACTGATGCCCGCCGAGATGGAGGCGAACAGGTTGGCCTGCGAGGAGCCGACCAGCCGCACGGTGGAGGTCGAACAGTTCTGCTCGTGGTCCGCGTGCAGGATCAGCAGCTTGTCGAGCGCGCTGACCACGACGGGGTCGAGGTCGTACTCCGCGGCCGGCACCGAGAAGGTCATGCGCAGGAAGTTCTCGACGTACCCGAGGTCGTTGCGCGGGTAGACCACCGGGTGGCCGACGGACTTCTTGTACGCGTACGCCGCGATCGTCGGCAGCTTGGCCAGCAGCCGGATCGTCGACAGGTGCCGCTGTCCCTCGTCGAACGGGTTGTGGCTGTCCTGGTAGAAGGTCGACAGCGCGCTGACCACGGAGGACAGCATCGCCATCGGATGTGCGTCCCGCGGGAAGCCGTCGTAGAAGCGCTTGACGTCCTCGTGCAGGAGGGTGTGGCGGGTGATCTCGCCCTTGAACACCGACAGCTCGTCGACGGTGGGCAGCTCACCGTTGATCAGCAGGTAGGCGACTTCCAGGAACGTGCTGCGCTCGGCGAGCTGTTCGATGGGGTAGCCGCGGTAACGCAGGATCCCCTGCTCGCCGTCCAGGTAGGTGATGGCCGACTTGTACGCCGCGGTGTTGCCGTAACCGCTGTCCAGGGTCACCAGCCCGGTCTGCGAGCGCAGCTTTCCGATGTCGACGCCGGTGTCACCGACGGTGCTGTCGACGATCGGGAAGGTGTACTCGCCGTCGCCGTACCGAAGTACTGCAGATTTGTCGCTCACTCTGTCCTCACCCGACGTATCGTGCCTCTTCTTTGAGGTGTGCTTGAGGTGCCCTGACTACCCTCCAGCTTCCCCCATGCGGAGCTGTTACGTGCACTCGGGGTCGGCTGCCGGATCAACATACGGCACTGCGTGCCACTCACCGACCATCGTGCCCTCTCGGAGCGCGTTAGGGGAGACCCACTCGCCCACGCAGCCGATGATCCAGAGCCGTGAAGCGCCGGCCCGCGGAAACGGTGCGCACCGCCTGCCCCAGAGCCTTGCGGGAGCCCACCAGCACCACCAGCTTCTTCGCCCGGGTGACGGCCGTGTACAGCAGGTTCCGCTGGAGCATCATCCACGCGCCGGTGGTGACCGGGATCACCACCGCCGGGTACTCGCTGCCCTGAGACCGGTGGATGGTGACGGCGTACGCGTGCGCCAGCTCGTCCAGCTCGTCGAAGTCGTACGGCACCTCCTCGTCCTCGTCCGTGAGCACCGTCAGCCGCTGCTCGACGGCGTCCAGGGCGGTGACGACGCCGACGGTGCCGTTGAAGACGCCGTTGCGGCCCTTCTCGTAGTTGTTCCGTATCTGCGTGACCTTGTCGCCGACGCGGAACGTACGGCCGCCGAAGCGCTTCTCGGCGAGCCCCGGGCGGCCGGGGGTGACGGCCTCCTGGAGCAGCCCGTTGAGCGCGCCGGCGCCGGCGGGGCCGCGGTGCATGGGGGCGAGAACCTGCACGTCGCGGCGCGGGTCGAGGCCGAACTTCGCCGGGACGCGGCGGGCCGCCACGTCCACCGTGAGCCGGCCGGCGGCCTCGGTGTCGTCCTCGGCGAAGAGGAAGAAGTCCGGGAGGCCCTGGGTCAGGGGCTGGACCCCGGAGTTGATGCGGTGCGCGTTCGTGACCACGCCGGACTGCCGGGCCTGGCGGAAGATCCGGGTCAGCCGGACCGCGGGCACCGGGCCGCCGTCGGCCAGCAGGTCCCGCAGCACCTCCCCGGCGCCGACGGACGGCAGTTGGTCGACGTCGCCGACGAGCAGCAGGTGCGCCCCCGGCGGCACGGCCTTGGCCAGCTTGTTCGCCAGCAGCAGGTCGAGCATGGAGGCTTCGTCGACGACGACCAGGTCGGCGTCGAGCGGCCGGTCCCGGTCGTACGCGGCGTCGCCGCCCGGCTTCAGCTCCAGCAGCCGGTGGACCGTGGACGCCTCGGCGCCGGTCAGCTCCGCCAGCCGCTTGGCCGCGCGGCCGGTGGGCGCGGCCATCACCACCTTCGCCCGCTTGGCCCGCGCGAGCTCCACCACGGAGCGGACGGTGAAGGACTTGCCGCAGCCCGGGCCCCCGGTGAGCACGGCGACCTTCTCCGTCAGGGCCAGCCGGACGGCCTGCTGCTGCTCGGGTGCCAGCTCGGCGCCCGTACGGCCGCCGACCCAGGTCAGCGCCCGGTCCCAGTCGACGTCCCGGAAGGCGGGCATCCGGTCCCGCTCGGTGCGCAGCAGGCGCAGCAACTGGGCGGCCAGGGAGACCTCCGCGCGGTGGAACGGCACGAGGTAGATGCCCTGCACGTCCTCCTCCCCGGCGGGCCCGGGCACCGTCTCCCGGACGACGCCCTCCTCCTTCACCAGCTCGTCCAGGCACTCGATGACCAGCCCCGTGTCGACCTGGAGCAGCTTGACCGCCTCGGTGATGAGCTGCTGCTCGGGCAGGAAGCAGTTGCCCTGGTCGGAGGACTGCGACAGCGCGTACTGGAGCCCGGCCTTGACCCGCTCGGGGCTGTCGTGCGGGATGCCGACGGAGCGGGCGATGCGGTCGGCGGTGAGGAAGCCGATGCCCCAGACGTCGGCGGCCAGCCGGTAGGGCTGGTTCTTCACCACGGAGATGGAGGCGTCCCCGTACGACTTGTAGATCCGCACGGCGATGGAGGTGGAGACGCCGACGCCCTGGAGGAAGAGCATGACCTCCTTGATGGCCTTCTGCTCCTCCCAGGCGGCGCCGATCAGCTTGGTCCGCTTGGGGCCGAGGCCGGGGACCTCGATGAGCCGGGCGGGCTCCTGCTCGATGACGTCGAGCGTGCCGACGCCGAAGTGGTCGACGATCCGCTCGGCGATGCGCGGCCCGATGCCCTTGATCAGCCCGGAGCCGAGATAGCGGCGGATGCCCTGGACGGTGGCGGGGAGGACCGTCGTGTAGTTCTCCACGGTGAACTGCTTGCCGTACTGCGCGTGGGAGCCCCAGCGGCCCTCCATGCGCAGCGACTCGCCCGGCTGGGCGCCGAGCAGGGCGCCGACGACCGTGAGCAGATCACCGGCGCCGCGGCCGGTGTCGACGCGGGCGACCGTGTACCCGTTGTCCTCGTTGGCGTACGTGATCCGTTCGAGGACTCCCTCCACCACCGCCAGTTGCGTCATGGGAACGACGTTATCGCCGGGCCCCGACATCGCGGGCCGGCCTGTGGACTACTCGGCGGTTGTGGACAACCGCGCTTCGCGCGCGGCGGGCGCAGCGAGGGGCCCGGCCCTTGCGGGCCGGGCCCTCGCGTCCCCCTCCCCTAGGCTCCCCCACCCCCCTGGTACTCCCCCCGGGAAGCCTGATGCCCTATACGACCCCGATCGACGGCGAAGGGTTGCACGGCTTCGGCACTTTATCGATCTGTGATCCGACGTGCCGACACCGGTGATCGGTCGTAACGTTTCCGGCATGAAGGACAAACCGATACACAAGGCTGTCCTGGACGACCTCGGTCCGGGGCAGTTGCACCAGGTTGCCGATGAACTGGGCACCGGAAGCCGGGGCGCGAAGCGCGTCGTCGGCGAGACGGTCGCCGCACTCACCGGCTCGCTCGCCGAAGAGGCCGCCACCCCCCACGGGGCGCACGAGGTCGAGCAGGCGCTCGACGAGGCGCAGGGGGCCGCGCCCGCGGGCGCCGGCGTGGCCGCACGCCCGGCGAAGGGCTCGGCCCTCGTCGGCGCGGTGCCGTTCGCCGGGAGCGCGCTCGGCGGCGGGATGCTGGCGACGATCGTCGGCAGGACGAGCATGCCCGTGGCCCGCGCGGTCTCGCAGCGCACGGGCATCCCGATGGCGCAGGTGTCCCGGGCGCTGAAGATCCTCACGCCCGTCGCGATGCACGCCGTCTCCCGGGCCGCCCAGAACCGCGAGATCCGGGCGGACGGGCTGTCGGAGATGCTCACGGAGGAGCAGCGGGCGACCCGCAAGCCGGGCGGGGCTCTCGGCGCGCTCGCGCGGCTGTTCGGCGGCGGGCAGTCGTACGGCGGCGGGCGCCACCGCGCCTGACGGCACGGCCGGGTTCGGCCCGCGGGCGACGAACGCCCCGGACCCGCCGGCCCGGGGCCTACGTCACGCCGGCCCGCCGCTCAGTGCGCGACCAGCCGCTCGTACCGTTCGACGATCTCCGCCAGCACCTCCGCGCCGTCGCGCGCCCACAGCGCCGGGTTGAAGATCTCCACCTCGACGAAGCCCGTGTAGCCCGCCTCGTCCACCCGCTCCCGGAACCAGCGCAGGTCGACGCTCCCCTCGCCCAGTTGCCCCCGCCCCAGCAGCACTCCCTCCGGCAGCGGCGTCACCCAGTCGGCCAATTGGAAGGCCGCGATCCGGCCGGACTCCCCCGCGCGCGTGATCTGCGCCGCGACGGTGTCGTCCCACCACAGGTGGTACGTGTCCACCACCACCGCCACCCGGTCCGCCGGGAAGCGTTCGGCCAGGTCCAGCGACTGGGCCAGGGTGGAGACCACGCACCGGTCGGCGGCGAACATCGGGTGCAGCGGCTCGATCGCCAGCCGCACGGCGCGCTCCGCCGCGTACGGCGCGAGGGCGCCCAGCGCGTCCGCGATGCGCTCCCGCGCGCCGTGCAGATCGCGGCTGCCGGCCGGCAGGCCGCCGGAGACGAGCACGAGGGTGTCCGTGCCCAGCGTGGCCGCCTCGTCGATGGCGCGGCGGTTGTCGTCGAGGGCGGCGGCGCGCTCGCCCGGGTCGTCGGCGGTGAAGAAGCCGCCGCGGCACAGGCTCGTCACCGTCAGGCCGGCGTCGCGGAAAAGCTTGGCGGCGGCGTCCACCCCGAACTCCTGGACGGGCGCGCGCCACAGCCCCACCCCGCGCAGCCCGGCCGCGGCGCTGCCGTTCGCGAGTTCGGGGAGCGACCACTGTCTGATGGTCTCCTGGTTGAGGCTGAGGCGGGCCGGCCCGCCGGCCGGCTGTCCGGTGCTCACAGGGCGACTCCGTGGACGGCGAGGAAGGAGGTCATGCGCCGCGCCGCGAGCTGCGGGTCGGGGAACAGGCCGAGCGCGTCGGCCAGTTCGTACGCGCGCGCGAGGTGGGGCAGGGAGCGGGCCGACTGCTGCCCGCCGACCATCGTGAAGTGGCTCTGGTGGCCGCCGAGCCAGGCCAGGAACACGACGCCCGTCTTGTAGAAGCGCGTCGGGGGCTGGAAGAGGTGGCGGGCCAGCGGCACGGTCGGGTCCAGGACCTTGCGGAAGCCGGCCGCGTCGCCGGTGTCGAGGGTCCGTACGGCCTCGGCGGCCAGCGGGGCGAGCGGGTCGAAGACACCGAGGAGTGCGTGGCTGAAGCCGTGCTCGTCCCCCTCGATCAGCTCGGGGTAGTGGAAGTCGTCGCCCGTGTAGCAGCGCACCCCGCGGGGCAGCCGGCGGCGCAGACCGACCTCGCGGGAGGCGTCGAGGAGGGAGACCTTGACGCCGTCGACCTTGTCCGGGTGCTGGGCGATGACGTCGAGAAAGGTGTCGGTGGCAGTGTTGAGATCCGCGCTGCCCCAGTAGCCGGCGAGCGCCGGGTCGAACATGTCGCCAAGCCAGTGCAGGATCACCGGCTCGCGCGCCTGGCGCAGCAGCGCGCCGTACGTCTCCACATAGTCCTCGGGCCCGCGGGCGCACGCCGCCAGCGCGCGCGAGGCCATGAGCACCGCCTGCGCGCCCGCGTCCTCGACGAGGGCCAACTGCTCCTCGTAGGCGGCCCGCACGTCGGCGACGGTGGCGTCCTGGACGGCGAGCTGGTCGGTGCCCGCGCCGCAGGCGACCCGGCCGCCGTGGGCCTTGGCCTCGGCGGCGGAGCGGCGGATCAGCTCGGCGGCGCGGGGCCAGTCCAGGCCCATGCCGCGCTGCGCGGTGTCCATGGCCTCCGCGACGGCGAGACCGTGGGACCACAGATGGCGCCGGTAGGCGAGGGTGGCGTCCCAGTCGACCGCGGCGGGGCTGTCCGGGTCGCCGGGGGAGGCGTCGGCGTACGGGTCGGCGACGACGTGCGCGGCGGCGAAGACCGTGCGGCAGGAGGGGCGCGGACCGCCGGCGGTGAGCGCCGGGGCGGGCTCGGCGCGCGGTTCGTACGCCTCCAGCCCGCCCCCCGGCCTGGGCAGCCGGATCGTCGTCATCGGGCCAGCTCCGGCACCTCGACGCGCCGCCCCTCCGCGGCGGCCTTGAGGCCCAGCTCCGCGAGCTGCACCCCGCGCGCGCCGGCGAGCAGGTCCCAGTGGTACGGCTCGTCGAGCACCAGGTGCCGCAGGAACAGCTCCCACTGGGCGCGGAAGCCGTTGGGGAACCCGGCCGGGCCGGCGTTGTCGGGCACCTCCTGCCACTGGTCGCGGAAGGTCTCGGAGACCGGCAGGTCGGGGTTCCACACCGGCTTCGGCGTCGCCGCGCGGTGCTGCACGCGGCAGCCGCGCAGGCCCGCGACGGCGGAGCCGTCGGTGCCGTCGACCTGGAACTCGACCAGCTCGTCGCGGTGGACGCGGACCGTCCAGGAGGAGTTGATCTGGGCCACGACGGGGCCGCCGGGCGCGGCCAGTTCGAAGATGCCGTACGCCGCGTCGTCGGCGGTCGCCTCGTACTCCTCGCCGTGCTCGTCCCAGCGGCGGGGCACATGGGTGGTGACGTGCGCCTGCACGCTGCGTACCCGGCCGAACAGCTCGTGCAGGATGTACTCCCAGTGCGGGAACATGTCCAGCACCATCCCGCCGCCGTCCTGCGCGCGGTAGTTCCAGGAGGGCCGCTGGGCGGCCTGCCAGTCGCCCTCGAAGACCCAGTAGCCGAACTCGCCGCGGACCGACAGGATGCGGCCGAAGAATCCGCCGTCGATGAGGCGCTTGAGTTTCAGCAGGCCCGGCAGAAAAAGCTTGTCCTGCACCACGCCGTGCTTGATGCCCGCGCCCTGCGCCATCCGGGCGAGTTCGAGGGCGGCGGACGCGGACGTGGCGGTCGGCTTCTCCACGTAGATGTGCTTGCCGGCCGCGACGGCCTTCTTCACCGCTTCCTCGCGGGCGGAGGTGACCTGGGCGTCGAAGTACAGCTCCACGGAGTCGTCCGCGAGCACGGCGTCGAGGTCGGTGGTGTACTCGGGCAGGTCGTGCCGGCGGGCGATCTCCTCAAGCGCGTGCTCCCTGCGCCCCACCAGAACCGGCTCGGGCCACAGCACGTCGCCGCCGCCGAGATCCAGCCCGCCCTCCTCGCGAATGGCAAGAATCGTACGGACGAGGTGCTGTCGGTACCCCATCCGCCCGGTGACGCCGTTCATGGCGATACGCAGCGTCCTACGTGGCATCTGGTCTCCTGTAGTAAGCGCTTTCTGCCCCGGGAGAAAGCTATCCCCGCCCGGCCTGCCGCGCAAGAGCCCGACCGGGTAAGGACAAAGGCGTGCACACTCCTGCCACCTCTCGCGACGCGGGCGGCGCGACGTGCAAGACTTCCGCTCACAGATCGGACCGGCGACAGGCGCCGGGCGGGGCCCCGCGCGGGCCCCGGGGGATCCCGGCCACCGGGCCGGGATGTCGTATCCCACGGGAGGCAGAGCGATGGCAGTCACCCTCGCGGACGTCGCGGCACGCGCCCGCGTCTCCGCCGCGACCGTCTCCCGGGTACTCAGCGGCAACTACCCGGTCGCCGAGGCCACCCGCACCCGCGTGCTCGCCGCGGTGGACGAGCTGGACTACGTCATCAACGGCCCCGCCAGCGCGCTCGCCGCCGCCACCTCCGACCTCGTCGGCGTCCTGGTCAACGACGTCGCCGACCCCTTCTTCGGCATCATGGCCAGCGCGGTGCAGTCCGAGCTGGGCAGCGAGAAGCTGGCCGTCGTCTGCAACACCGGCGGCTCCCCGGAGCGGGAGCTGACCTACCTCACGCTCCTGCTCCGCCAGCGCGCCGCCGCCGTCGTGATCACCGGCAGCGCCGTCGAGACGCCCGAGTACGCCGCGGCCAGCGCGGCGAAGGTGGGCCGGCTCGCGGCCAACGGCACCCGGGTCGTCCTCCTCGGCCGGCCGGCGAGCGCCGCGCCCGAGGGCTCCGCGTTCGCCGTCGAGTTCGGCAACCGCGAGGGCGGGCGGCGGCTCACCGAGCACCTCGTCTCCCTCGGCCACCGCCGCATCGGCTACGTCGCCGGCCCCGCCGACCGCACCACCACCCGGCACCGGCTCGAAGGCCACCGCGCCGCGCTCGCCGCCCACGGCCTCGGCGGCGACGCCGGCGAACTCGGCCGGCTCACGGTGCACGGCCCGTACACCCGGCAGTCCGGCTACGACGGCGCGCTCGAACTGCTCGACCGCGAGCCGGGCCTGACCGCGGTCGTCGGCTCCAACGACGCGGTGGCGCTGGGCATCTGCGCGGCGCTGCGCGAGAAGGGGCTCGACATCCCGGGCGACGTGTCCGTGGCGGGCTTCGACGACCTGCCGTTCAGCGCCGACGCGACGCCGGCGCTGACGACGGTGCGGCTGCCGCTCCAGGAGGCGGCGGCGCGGGCGGCGCGGCTGGCGCTGGGGCGGGAGGAGTCGCCGGCGGGCGGGCGCGACATGGTGCCGGCGGAGCTGGTGGCCCGGGCGTCGACGGCGGCGCCGCGGGCGTAGCGGCGGCCGGGAGCCGGGGCGATTATCCGACCGGACCGCACGACCTGTGGATAACTCTGCACGCGGTCGGCGCATGCGGGTATCTTTGACTCAGTCAAAGGAAATTCGCGCGCCAGGAGGTGGGGTTCCGTGACCATCGAGGACATCCGCTCGTTCAACCGCTTCTACACGAATCTGATCGGCGCCCTCGACTACAGCCGCCGGCTCCACACGCCGTACACGCTCACCGAGGCCCGCGTCCTGTACGAGCTGAGCCGCGCCCGGCAGTCCGACGCCGCGGACCTGCGCGGGACGCTCACGCTGGACGCGGGGTATCTGAGCAGGCTGCTCGGCAAGTTCGAGAAGGACGGCCTGATCACGCGCGGGCCGTCGGCGGCCGACGCGCGGCGGCAGCGGGTGGCGCTGACCGCGCGCGGGCGGGAGGCGGCCGATCTGCTGGAGGAGCGCTCGCGGGAGCAGGTGGGGACATTGCTGGCGCAGGTGCCGCCGGCCCGGCGGGCCCGGCTGGCCGCCGCGATGAGCACGGTGCGGGAGCTGCTGGCGGAGTCGGTCGTGCCGAGCCCGGTCGTGGAGGCCGAGCTGCGCGAGCCGGGGCCGGGCGAGCTGGGCTGGATCGTCAAGCGCCACGGCGAGCTGTACGCGCAGGAGTACGGGTGGAACGGGGACTTCGAGGCGCTGGTGGCCCGGATCGTCGCGGACCACGCCGCGCATCGCGACCCGGCGTGCGAGCGCACGTGGATAGCGGACCTCGGCGGCCGGCCGGTCGGCACGGTCATGTGCGTACGGGACGAGGCCCCGGACACGGCGCGGCTGCGGCTGCTGCTGGTCGACCCGGAGGTGCGGGGGCACCGGCTGGGCGCACGGCTGGTCGACGAGTGCGTCCGCTTCGCCCGGGAGGCGGGATACCGGGAGCTGGTGCTGTGGACGAACTCGGTGCTGGAGTCCGCCCGCCGGGTCTACGAGCGGGCCGGGTTCGAGCTGATAGCGGAGAAGCCGCACCACAGCTACGGCGCGGATCTGGTGGGCCAGGACTGGCGGCTGACGCTCTGACGGCTTCCGCCGGGCGGCCGAACGCCCGGGGGCGGGGGCGCGCGGAGGCCGGGTGCGGGCGCGCGGGGCTCGGCGTGCGCGCGGGGCGCGGGCGGGGTGCGAACGGGTGCTTCGGGTGGCCGCCCGCGGGGTTGCCAGGGCCGGTGGGGTCTGATCGACTCACGGCATGCGACTCGCCTTCTCCACTCTCGGCCTGCCCCAGCTCCCGGTCGCCGAGGTGGCCCGGCTCGCCCGTGACGGCGGCTACCAGGGCGTGGAGCTGCGGTGCCACCCCGAGGAGCCTGTGCACACCGGGCTCGGGATCGAGGAGCGGGCCGATGTGGTCGAGGAGTTCGCCGCGGCCGGGGTGGAGATCCTGACGCTGGCGAGCTACGCGGGCGTCGCCGCGGCCGGGGACGACGCGCCGGTGGTCACCGAGATGCGCGAGCTGCTGGCGCTCGCCCGGGACTTGGGCGCCGACCACGTCCGGGTCTTCCCGCACGGCGGTGAACAGCCGGCCGTCGAGGCGGACCCCACCGCCGTCCGGCGGCTCGCCGCCGTGGCCCCGTACGCCGCGGACCTCGGCGTGCGTGTGCTGCTGGAGACGCACGACTCGCACCGCACCGGCGCGGACGTCGCCCGCATCCTGGACCGCGTCGGGCACAAGAGCACCGGCGCGCTGTGGGACGTGATGCTCACCTGGCTCGGGGGTGAGGAGCCGCAGGAGTCGTTCGCGGCGCTCTCCCCGTACCTCGGCTATGTGCAGGTCAAGGACGCGGCGTCGCGCGACGAGCTGGCACCGCTGGCGCTGGGCGAGGGGACGGTGCCGCTGGCGGAGTGCCTGGCGGTGCTGACCGAGGCGGGCTGGGACGGCTGGCTGTGCTGGGAGTACGAGAAGCGCTGGTTCCCCGAGGCCCGGGAGCTGGCGCCGCTGCTGGCCGGGGGACGCGAGCATCTGCTGCGGCTGCTGGCCGACGTGGCCTGAACCCGCGGCGCCCCCGGCGGACGACCGGCACGCCCGGACGCCCGCGACGATGCGCGACCGCACAACTCCGCACCTCGGCGCGGTCCTCGGGGCCGCGGCGCCGGCCGCCTTGTGTCACAGATCGGTTGTGAAACCAAGGGGCCGACTGGCCTAATCCTTACGCTCTTGCCTACGCTGAGGCGCGACTTGCAGTTGCACACGGGGAACGGGGGCTCGATCCGTCATGAAGCTCTGCGCACCGGCGAGTGCTGTGGCACTGGCCATGGCGGTCACGCTGCTGACGTCGTGCGGGTCGTCCGACGACGGCCCGGACCGGATCACCGGCGCGAAGGACTCGACCGAGGAGTCCGGGGACGCCTCCTCCGCCCCGCCCTCCAAGGCCGCGGACAGCGACGCCGACGCACCGGAGTTCGACTACCCCGAGGACGTCACGGTCGAGGTGGAGAACGGACCGGCCGGCGACGCCACCGAGGACGCGGTCCTGCGCGACCACGGCTACGCCGTGCAGTCGATCCGCCTCGGCTACGCGAAGCAGGACCCGCGCCTGGACGTCCTGGAGCGCTACCTCGCCGGCGACGCCCTCGCGGGCTGGCGCGCGGGCATCGACGAGTTCGTCGCGGACGGCAGGACCGTGTCCGGCACCGTGCGTTACTACGACCGCGAGGTCACCTCGCGGAAGGGCGACGTGGCCTCCGTCGAGTACTGCGAGGACCAGACGAACTCGTACGCGAAGATCGCCGACTCCGGCAAGGTGCTGAAGACCGAGCCGAGCCCCGACGACTTCATCCGGCACGTCTCGACCATGCGCAAGACGGCGGACGGCATCTGGCAGATGGTCCACGAGTCCGACGAACAGGGAGCAGCGCAGTGCGGAACCTCCTGAGCACACGGCGAACGGCAGCGGTGTCCCTGGCCGGCGCGGCCCTGGTCCTCGCGGCGACGGTCCCGGCGACGGCGGGCGACGGGACGGGCCAGGGCGACTCCGACACGATCGGCTCCCGGGTGCTGTACAACGCCAGCAGCCCGGGCTCCGGCGAGACCTCGCCCATGACGCCGATCGGCGGGAGCTGGTCACCGCCGGTGTGCTGGTACGAGCCGCGCTACACGCCGGACCAGATGGACGACTACGTCCACGAGAACTTCAACGCCGAGCACAACGCCACCGCGGCCATCTCCGAACTCGTCACCGACGACAGCACCTTCGACCTCCGCAAGGACAAGAAGGGGCTGTGGTGGCAGCTCGTCTACCAGGACGACGGCGTGACGGCCGAGGCGTGCCCGGCGACGAAGTCCTTCATGTTCGTCGGCCCCGACGAGCCCGCGGAGCCGAACACCGACGTGATCGACCCGGAGACCCTGGCCGCGCTCGCGTACAACAAGACCGAGCTGCCCGCGCCGCCGGTGGACCTGAAGCCCAACCCCGACCGCCAGGTCGTGAACCTGGAGACGCACGCCGTGCTCGACCCGGCCGAGTTGCAGCGCGTCTGGGTCACCGCGTACATCGACCCGCCGGGCATGGACCGGATCTCCGCCACCACCGTCGCCACCCCGCAGCGGCTGAGGCTGGAGGCCGGCACGGAGTACGCGGACCCGGACGTCTGTGTGTACGACCTCGTCCGCAGGGGCGGCGGCTTCGCCGTGGACACCGAGGATGCCGGCTGCAACATCACGTACCGCAAGTCCTCGGGCGACGGCACGTACGAGCTGGAAGCCTCGCTCACCTGGAACGTCAACTGGAACCCCAGCGGCGGCCCGGACGGCACGCCCGTGCACGAGGACTTCCCCGACGGGCAGTCGACCACGGAGATCCCGGTGACCGTCAGGGAGATCCAGACGGTGGTGCGCTGACCCGTTCCGCAGGCACCGGGCGGCGTCGCCCGGTGCCGCGGCGCGGCGCTCGTGTCACATCCGGCGCCCCGGCGGGCTCATGTCTCCGAGCCCGGACGAGAGGATGACGTGAGCGATGGAGGAGACCGAGTGGCTGGCCGAGCGGTTCGAGCAGCACCGGCCCCGGTTGCATGCCGTGGCCTACCGGATGCTGGGGTCGCGGGCCGAGGCCGATGACGCCGTTCAGGACGCCTGGCTGCGGCTCTGGCGGTCCGGCGCGGACGGAATCGACAACCTCGGCGGCTGGCTGACCACCGTCGTGGCCAGGGAGTGCCTGCACGCGCTGCGCTCCCGGCGGCGGGAGGAGCCGCGGACCGCCGAGCCGGCCGTGCCGCCGCGCGGCGCTCCCGACCCCGAGCAGGAAGCGCTGCTGGCCGACTCGGTGGGGCTGGCGCTGCTCGTGGTGCTCGACCGGCTCGGCCCGGCCGAGCGGCTGGCGTTCGTGCTGCACGACATGTTCGAGCTGCCCTTCGACGAGATCGCCGGCATCCTCGGCCGTACGCCCGCCGCCACGCGGCAACTGGCCAGCCGGGCACGGCGACGGGTGAACGGCACCGGCGGCACCGGGCCGAACGGCACCGGAGTGCCGGCGCCCGGCCCGGACCTGGCGCGGCAGCGGAAGGTGGTCGACGCCTTCTTCGCGGCATCCCGGGCCGGCGACTTCGACGCCCTCGTCCACATCCTCGACCCCGACGTCGTCCTGACCTCGGACCTGAGGGAAGGCGAGCAGCCCGTCGTCGTCCGCGGCGCGGCGGCCGTGGCCGGGCAGGCCCGCGGCCCGCACGGCGGCCGGCTGCATCCTGTGCTCGTCGACGACACGGTCGGCGCGCTGGTCACCATCGACGACCGGCCGTTCGCCGTGCTGGTGTTCACCGTCGCGGGCGATCGGATCGCCGCCATCCACGGGATCCGCGACCCGGAACGGGTCCGCCGGTTCGCCGCCGCCGCCGGAATCTCCGCGCCGCCTGTCACATCGCCGCCGCGCGAGGGCTCATAGGGCGACAGCTTTCCCGAACATCGAGGAGGACACCGTGACCGCACGGATCCCCGACGCCCACACGTACCTGCCCGAGATCCAGGAGCTGGCCGGCACGATGGTCAGGGCCATCGGCAACGGCTCGGTGCCGCCGGCCACCACCAGCCTGGTCTACCTGCGCGCCGGCCAGCTCGTCGGCAGCACGTACCAGGTGCTGCGGCACACGGCCGACCTGCGCGGGGCAGGTGAGAGCGAGGAGAGGATCGCCTCCGTGGCGACCTGGCGTGACGCGCCGTGCTTCACCGCCGCCGAGCAGGCCGCGCTGGCGCTGACCGACGCCGTTTTCCGCCCCGACGCCCGCGGCGGCGTACGGGTGCCGGACGCCCTGTACGCCGAGGTCGCGGAGCACTACGACGACAAGGCGAGGGCCACCCTGATGCTGGTGCTCGCCTCGGCCGGCTTCTGGATGAGCGTCGCGCTGATCAACCGGCCGGCATACGCGCCGGCCTGACGTCGTCCCGCGGCGGGCGGGGGTCGGACCGGCGGGCGGGGCCGCCCCCGTCCCGCCGCCGGCGCCGCCCGCCGCCCAGCGAGGTCACGGCCACGCCGCCGACCAGCAGCAGCGCCGCCATCCAGCGCAGCCCGGTGATCCCCTCGCCCAGGAACACCGCCGCCGACGACATCCCGGCGACCGGCACCAGCAGCGAGAACGGGGCCACCGTCGAGGCGTCGTACGTACGCAGCAGATAGCCCCACGCGCCGAAGCCGAAGATCGTGGCGACCCACGCGATGAAGACGACCGAGCCGACGCCCGCCCAGTCCAGCGAGCGCAGCGCCGCCCAGTCCCGCTCGGGGCCCTCGAACACCAGCGACAGCGCGAGCAGCGGCAGCACGGGCACGCAGGAGACCCACACCATGAAGCGCAGCCCGTCCGGCGGCGCGGCCTTGCGCATGACGACGTTCGCGATGCCCCAACTGAAGGCCGCGGCGAGCACGATCGCGAACGCCCCCAGCGGCCCCGAAGCCCCTTCGTCCACGGCGGCGAGCGCGACCCCGCACAGCGCCACCCCCATGCCCGCGAGTCTCACCCGCCCCGGCCGCTCCCCCAGCACCACCGCCGCGATGCAGGCGGTGAAGACCGCCTGGATCTGGAGCACCAGGGACGACAGCCCCGGCGGCATCCCCTGCTCCATGCCGATGAACAGCAGCCCGAACTTCGCCACGCCCAGCGCGAGCCCGACCCCCAGGATCCACTTGAACGCCACCTGCGGCCGGCCGACGAAGAAGACCGCGGGCAGCGCCGCCACCAGGAAGCGCAGTGCGGTGAAGAGCAGCGGCGGGAAGTGGTCGAGACCCACGTCGATCACGACGAAGTTCAGGCCCCACAGGAAGGCGACGAGGACGGCGAGTGCGGTGTGCAGCGGGCGCATGCACCCAGGATCGGCCCCGGCAACCGTGAAGCACCAGCACGTATTACTTCATGATTGGATGTAGGAACGCTGAATCCTGGGAGTGGCCATGCTCGATCTGTCCCGGCTCCGTGCCCTGCACGCCGTCGCCGTCCACGGCTCCGTCGGCTCCGCCGCGGCGGCCCTCGGCTACACCCCGTCCGCCGTCTCCCAGCAGATCGCCAAGCTGGAGCGCGAGACCCGGACGCCGCTGCTGGAGCGCCGCGGGCGCGGGGTGACGCTCACCGACGCGGCCCAGCACCTCGTCACCACGGCAGAGCAGTTGCTCTCCCTGGTCGAGGAGGCGGAGACCACGCTGGAGGAGCGCCGCGGCCGGCCCATGGGCCGGCTGACGGTGGCCTGCTTCGCGACCGCCGCCCGCGGGCTGCTGCCCGCGGCGCTGGCCGCGCTCGCCGCCGAGCACCCCGCGCTCGACACCCGCATGCTGGAGGCCGACCCGCACCTCTCCCCCGGCCTGGTCACCCGCGGCGTGGCCGACCTCGCCGTCGCCCACGACTGGGACACCGCCCCGCTGCCCACGCCCGAGGGGATGGAGCTGGCGCCCATCGGCGACGACCTGTGCGACATCTGCGTCCCGGCCGGCCACCCCTTCGCCCGGCGCACCGCACTGACCCGCGCGGATCTCGTGGGCGAGCGGTGGATCTGCCAGCCGCCGGGCTCGACGTGCCACGACTGGCTCGTACGCACCCTGCGCACCTCCGGCCACGAGCCGGATCTCGCCTACCAGGTCGCCGAGTACGCCTCGCAGCTCGCCCTGGTCGCGGCCGGCCTGGGCATCGCGCTGGTGCCGCGGCTGGGCCGCGGGCCGCTGCCGGAGGGGGCGGTCGCGGTGCCGCTGGAGCCGGTGCCCGTGCGGCGGGTGTACGCGCTGTGGCGTACGGGCGCCGCGCGCCGGCCGGCGATCCGGGAGGCGGTGCGGCTGCTCCAGCGGGAGTGGAAGGAACGGGTCGGCGGCTGAGGGCGCGGCCGGGATCCGTCCCGTAGGGCCGGCACGACCCGTCCCGTGGGCCCCACGTGACACGTCCGGCACGAGCCGCGTGGCTCGTCTTGTACGCCCCATGCCCCCCCCGCGTCGTACGGCCGGGCCCGCGGGCGGGGTGGCACCCGCGGGCCCGGCCTGCTCAGCGGCGCCGGCTCACGGCCGGAGCGACTGCTCCCGCAGCTCCTTCTTCGTCACCTTGTCCAGCCCGCTGTCGTACGCCGCCAGCGGCCTCGCCTTCGTGGTGCGGGCCTCGGCCTCGACACCGGCCCAGTCGAGGATCCGCTCGGTGGCACGGGCGCGCTCGGCCTCCGGGAGCTGGCTGACCCGTGCGCCGTGGTTCGCACCGGGCGCGGTGTAGACGTACGAGTCGCGCGCGCCCTTACCGAGGCGGAACGGCTCGGCGCCCCACGGGTCGTTCTCGCCGTAGACGTAGAGCATCCGGTGGGCGTTCTTGCGCACCCACTTGTCGACGTCGTTCATCACCCACGGCTTGAAGCGCATGTCGATGTCGCGCGGCACGAAGTTCCGCGGCGGCTGGTAGCCGTAGCGGCTCAGGTCCTTCAGGTGCGGCAGGCGGATGGTGGGCGCGCCCAGCTCGGTGCCCGCCTGGTAGTAGTACGGCGTGTACGGCGCGAGCCCCTGGTCGGTGTAGAAGGACCAGCCGGCGATGGCGTCGACGTAGTCGTACAGCCCCTGGTCGGAGACGGTGGCGGCGTCCGGCACGTCGGCGCAGTCGGCGGCGGAGCTGTACTGCCAGAAGCCCCACACGAGGTCGAGGACCGTCGCCTCGAACGCCTTGTCCAGGCTGCCCACCGTGGTGAATGTCGCGCCCGTGTCCGCGGCCCAGGCCGCGTACTTCTCCGACAGCGCGTCCCGCCGCACCAGCGCCTCGCGCTGCACGGCTTCGAGCGCGTCCCGGCACTCCTTCGTCCCGACCCGCTCGAAGAACCGGTCGTAGGCCGCGTCCTCCTTGTTCACCACGTCGTTCGGCGCGACGTAGGCGACGACGCCGTCCATGTCACGGGGGTAGAAGCGCTCGTAGTACGTGGCGGTCATCCCGCCCTTGCTGCCGCCGGTGGCCAGCCAGTTCTCGTCGTAGATGTCGTTGAGCGCCCCGAAGATGCGGTGCTGGTCGCTGGCGGCCTGCCAGATGTCGAGCTTCTTCCAGTCCGCGGGGTCGGGCCGGGACGGGGTGAAGAACCGGTACTCCATGGAGACCTGGTTGCCGTCCACGATCTGCGTGGGCTCGCTGCGCGACGGCGTGGTGGAGACGTTGTAGCCGCCGGTGGAGAAGACCGTGGGCCGGTCGGTGTCCTTGTGCAGCACGGTGATCCGCTGCTGGAAGGTCCGGCCGTGCGGCTTCCGGTGGTCGACGGGCTGCGTGTAGTTCAAGACGAAGTAGCGGTAGCCGTCGACGGGCTTCTCCTCGATCAGGCTCATGCCCTTGACCGAGAGGAGCCGGTCCTTGATGTCGGCCTCGTCCGCGGTAGCGGCGCCGACCGGTGAACTGCCCAGCCCTGCCGTGCCGGTGAGCACGGCCAGACTCAGCAGCCATCCGAGCGTCCTGCGCATCTTCCCTCCCCGGGTTCACAATGACCCTCGGAACCTAGCCGCGTTGGCCACGCCGGAGAAGAACGCCGAGCCCACCTGTGGATAACTTCCACGGATTGCACTGCCTCGATTACTCTGAGTAGCGGAATGGACATCTGGGGGCTGGGAAGGCAGGGCCGAGCGATGACGCAGAACCGCCCGGGGGGATTTCGTCGACTGCTGCTCCGGCTATGCCGCCGCGGGTTCCACCGAGCCCGCGTAGGTCCGCCACAGTTCCGCGTACCGGCCGCCGCGGGCGAGCAGCTCCTCGTGGGTGCCGTCCTCGGCGACCCGGCCGTGGTCGAGGACCACGATGCGGTCGGCGCGGGCTGCCGTCGTCAGGCGGTGGGCGACGACCAGGGTCGTGCGGCGGCCCGCGAGGCGGTCGGTGGCGCTGTTGACCGCGGCCTCGGTGGCGAGGTCGAGCGCCGCGGTGGCCTCGTCCAGGAGCAGGATGTCGGGGTCCACGAGCTCGGCGCGGGCCAGGGCGATGAGCTGGCGCTGGCCCGCGGAGAGGTTGCGGCCGCGCTCGGCGACGTCGTGGAGGTAGCCGCCGGACAGCGAGGCGATCATGTCGTGGGCGCCGACGGCGCGCGCGGCGGCCTCGACCCGGGCGTCGGAGGCGTCGGGGCGGCCGTAGGCGATGGCGTCGCGCACGGTGCCGGAGAAGAGGTACGACTCCTGGGGGACGACGCCGAGGCGGTGGCGGTAGCCGGTGAGGTCGAGTTCGCGCAGGTCGGTGCCGTCGACTCGGACGGCGCCGCGGGTCGGGTCGTAGAACCGGGCGGCGAGCTTGACCAGCGTCGACTTCCCGGCGCCGGTCTCGCCGACGAACGCGACGGTCTGGCCCGCCGGGATCGTGAGGTCCAGCCCGCTCAGCGCCGCCTCGGCGGCGCCCTTCGCCTGCCCGTCGTACGCGAAGTGCACGTCGTGGAAGGCGATCTCGCCGCTCAGCTTCCCGACCGGCCGCGGCTGCGCGGGCGGCGGCGTGGAGGGCTTCTCGTGCAGGAGTTCCTGGATGCGGCCGAGCGCGACGGCCGCCTGCTGGTAGCCGTCGAAGACCTGGGAGAGCTGCTGCACGGGGGCGAAGAACAGATCGATGTACAGCAGGTACGCCACGAGCGCCCCGGCGGACAGGGTGCCCGCGGCCACCCGGTCAGAGCCGACCGCCAGCACGCCGACGGTGGCGAAGGAGGCGAGGAGCTGGACGAACGGGAAGTAGACCGAGATGAGCCACTGGCCCCGGACCCGGGCCGTGCGGTAACCGTCGCTGCGCTCGGCGAACCGTGCGGCGCCGCCGTCCTCGCGCCGGAACGCCTGCACGATGCGCAGCCCGGCGACCGACTCCTGGAGGTCGCCGTTGACGACGCTGACGCGCTCGCGCGCCAGCTCGTACGCCTTGACGCTCTGCCGGCGGAAGAAGAACGTGCCGACGATCAGCGGCGGCAGCGTGGCGAAGACGATCAGGGCGAGCTGGAGGTCGATGACCAGCAGCGCGACCAGGATGCCGAAGAAGGTGAGCAGCGAGACGACGGCGGTGACCAGGCCGGTCTGGAGGAACGTGGACAGGGCGTCCACGTCCGTGGTCATCCGGGTCATGATCTTCCCGGTCAGATGGCGCTCGTAGTAGTCGAGGCCGAGCCGCTGGAGCTGGGCGAAGATCTTGACGCGCAGGGCGTAGAGCACGCGCTCGCCGGTGCGGCCGGTGAGCCGGGTGGCGCCGACCTGGGCGGCCCACTGCCCGAGCACCACGGCCAGCGCGAGGCCCGCCGCGGTCCACACGGCGCCGAGGGAGAGCTGCTGGACGCCGTTGTCGATGCCGTGCCGGATGAGGACGGGCAGCAGCAGCCCGGCGATCGCGTCGCCGGCGACGAAGAGCAGGGCGACGGCCAGCGGTGCGCCGAAGCCGCGCAGCAGGCGGCGCAGCCCGTAGGACTTCTCCGGCGCCTCGGCGTGGTCCTCGTCGACCTCGGGGGCGTCGGTGGCGGGCGGCAGGGCGGCGACCTTGGCGAGCAGTTCGGGGCTGCCGGGCGAGCCGGCGAGCATGCCGGCGAAGCCGGAGGGGTCGCCGGCCGAGGCCGTGGAGTTGCCGCCGGCGGCGGCGCTCTCCTCCCCGGTCTCCTTGCGCACCCACAGGCCGGGGGTGATCCCGTCGACGCTGGCGTGGGTGTCGGCGGCGACCTGGCCGGCGGGGTCGCGCTCGCGGTCCGCCAGCTCGTCCGGGTCCGTCAGCAGCCGGCGGTACAGGGAGCAGCGGGCCTGGAGTTCCTCGTGGGTGCCGACGTCGACCAGCCGGCCGCCGTCGAGGACGGCGATGCGGTCGGCGAGCGCCAGGGTGGACTGCCGGTGGGCGATGAGCAGGGTGGTGCGGCCGGCCATGACGCTCTTCAGCGCCTCGTGGATCTCGTGCTCGACGCGGGCGTCGACCGCGGAGGTGGCGTCGTCCAGGAGCAGCAGCCGGGGGTCGGTGAGGATCGCGCGGGCCAGTGCGATGCGCTGGCGCTGGCCGCCGGAGAGGGTCATGCCCTGCTCGCCGACGACGGTGTCGTAGCCCTCCGGGAGGCCGGCGTCCGTGCCGCCGTCCCCGCCCCCGTCCCCTTCACCGTCGCCGTCACCGTCGGGACCGGCGCCGTTGCCCAGGGCGGTGATGAAGCCGTCGGCCTGTGCGGCGCGGGCGGCGGTGCGGATCTCCGCGTCGGTCGCGTCGGGCTTGCCGTAGGCGATGTTGTCCCGGATGGACTCGGAGAACAGGAAGCTGTTCTCGGGGACGAGCCCGATGGCCGCGCGCAGGGAGGGCAGCGTCAGGTCGCGGACGTCGTGGCCGCCGATGCGGACGGCGCCGCCGTCCGGCGCGACGTCGTAGTAGCGGGGGATCAGCATCGACAGCGTCGACTTGCCGCTGCCGGAGGCGCCGACGACCGCCATCGTCTCGCCGGGCTCGACGCGCAGCGACAGCCGGTCGAGGACCGGGTGGCCGGGGTCGTAGCCGAAGGTCACGTCGTCGAACTCGACGTCGGCGGAGGCGTCGGCCGGCAGTTCGTGTGCGCCGGGCCGGTCGGACAGCTCCGGCTCGGTGTCGATCAGCTCGTAGACCCGCTCCACGCCCGCGCGGGCCTGCTGGCCGACGGTGAGCATCATCGCGAGCATCCGGACCGGGCCGACGAGCTGGGCGAGATAGGTGGAGAAGGCGACGAAGGTGCCGAGGGTGATCTCCCCGCGGGTGGCCATCCAGCCGCCGAGCGCGAGCATGCCGACCTGGCCGAGAGAGGGCACGGCCTGGAGGGCGGGGGTGTAGCGGGCGTTCATGCGGACGGTGCGCAGCCGGGCCGCGTAGAGCTTGCGGCTGATGGCGCGGAGCTTGCCGGTCTCCTGCCGCTCCTGGCCGAAGCCCTTGACCACGCGGACGCCGCCGACGGCGCCGTCCACGACGGAGGCGACGGTGCCGGCCTGCTGCTGGGCGTACCAGGTGGCGGGGAACAGGCGGGTGCGGCTGCGGTTGGCGATCCACCACAGAGCGGGGGCGACGCCGAGGGCGACGAGGGTGAGCGTCGGGGAGAGCACGACCATGACGACCAGGGAGACCGCGAAGAGCAGCACGTTGCCGATCATCATCGGGATCATGAAGAGCAGGCCCTGGACGAGCTGGAGGTCGGTGGTGCCGCGGCCGACGACCTGGCCGGTGGACAGCTCGTCCTGGCGGCGGCCGTCGAGCCGGACGATCGCGTCGTACATCTCGGTGCGCAGGTCGTGCTGCACGTCGAGGGCGAGCCGGCCGCCGTAGTAGCGCCGGACATAGGTGAGGCCGTAGACGGCGAGGGCGGCGACGACCATGAGGACGGCCAGGGGTGCGAGCGGGCGGTCGCCGGAGACGATCACGTCGTCGATGATCAGCTTGGGGATGAGCGGAACGAGGGCCATGATGCCCATCCCGGCGAGGGAGGCGCCGAGCGAGAGCAGGACGTTGCGGCGATAGCGCAGACAGTGGCGGACCAGCCGCCGCGCCCAGCCGTCGGATCCGCTCCGCGGGGGCGCCTGTGCCGGGGTCCCGTCCGTCTGCTCCGCTGGGGTCTCGTCCGATGGGGTCCGCGCCGCAGGGATCTTCCCCGATGGTTCCGCCACCGGCCGCCTCCGCCTCAGTGTCGATCGTCCTGGTCCAGGATCGACAACCTACGGGCGCCGGGATTTGTTTCTCGGGTGCGTACGGAATGTTGCGCGCGGCCGGGCGCGGGCGCCCCGGCGCAGGTCAGGCCACCGCCTGCAACTGGGGCGGGCTGCTGCCGGTGAGCACCTCGACGAGTACCAGTAACCGGGTGAGGGGCTGTTCGACGCCGTGTTCCTCCGCCGGCGCGGCCGGCCTGCCGCCCTCGGAAAAGCGGGCCCAGACGGCCTTGCCGTAGGGGCCCGGCTCGCTCCAGCCCCAACTGTCGCTGAGACACTCCACGATCTGCATGCCGCGGCCGGACTCCGCGAGGGGGTCGGCGACGCAGACCCGCGGGACGCCGGTCCCGGGGTCGAAGACCGCGCAGACGACCTCCGAGCCGCGGCGCAGCAGACTGAGGACTACGGGGTGGGGGGCCTGGCTCCAGGACGGTTCGCAGAGACCGTGCCGCAGCGCGTTGGCCACCAGCTCCGAGGCGACGGCGGCGACGTCGTCGACGAGGTCCTCCAGCAGCCACCCGCGGAGCGTCGCCCGGGCGACGTTGCGGGCGATGGATATGGACCGGGGGTCGTCTTCGAGCGTGCACGCTGCGAACTCGGAGGCAGTCACCCACCCTTCAGCCGGTGCGGTCATCTCCAACTCCCCAGTCTCACGTGCACGTTGATGAAACAGGTTGCGATGCCATAGTGATCGATGTGCACTTGCCGCTGCAAGTACGGATGCAATTTCATTCGCAAGAACAGGTGCACGTACATTGGTGTCGCGGTCACAGAAGGAGACAGGATGCAGCAGGTCATGAACGGTGTACCGGCGGATCAACTGGCCGGAATCACCTGGCGAAAGAGCCGATTCAGCAATCCGAACGGCGAGTGCGTGGAGGTCGCCGGGCTCCCCGGAGGGGACATCGCCATGCGCAACTCACGCGATCCGGGCGGACCTGCCCTCATCTACACACAGGCGGAGATCACCGCCTTCCTGCTCGGCGCGAAGGACGGCCAGTTCGACGATCTGATCGTCAACGGAGCGCCGAGAGACCCTGGTTGAACTCCGTAGTAGCTGTACACCGAAGCCTTCACGGTGAGAGACTGAGCGGTCAATTCACACACCGCGGGACAGGGGCAGGCCAGATGTCAGCGTCACCGGAGCAGACTTCATCGGTACGCAGGGCACTCTCTCAGCAGCATGGAGGGCCCACGGTTCTTCGCATCCTGCTGGGCACACACCTGCGTCGGCTCCGGGAGGCGGCCGGCGTCTCCCGTGAGGCAGCCGGTGATGCGATCCGGGCCTCGCACGCCAAAATCAGCCGCCTTGAGCTGGGACGGGTGGGGTACAAGGAGCGCGACGTCTCCGACCTCCTCTCCCTCTACGGCGTCACGGACGAGCAGGAGCGCTCCGAGTTCCTGGCCCTCGCCCGCCGCGCCAGCTCGCCGGGCTGGTGGCAGAAGTACGGCGACGTGCTGCCGGGCTGGTTCGAGACGCTGCTCGGCCTCGAAGAGGCCGCGGGCCTGATCCGTAACTACCAGGTCCAGTTCGTCCCCGGGCTGCTCCAGACCGCGGACTACGCCCGCGCCGTCACGCTGCTGGCCAACGCCGGCGCTGCCGAGCAGGAGATCCGGCGCAAGGTCGACGTGCGGCTGCGCCGCCAGCAGGTGCTGGACCGGCCGGACGCGCCGAAGCTGTGGGTCGTCGTGGACGAAGCCGCGCTGCGCCGCCCGCTGGGCGGGGCGGACGTGATGCGGGGCCAGGTCAGGCACCTGCTGGAGATGGGCACGCGGAAGAACATCACGATCCAGATCGCGCCCTTCGACATCGGCGGCCTCGCGGCGGCCGGTGGACCTATACACATCATGCGCTTCACCGAGCCGGACCTGCCCGACGTCGTCTATCTGGAGCAGCTCACCAGCGCGCTCTACCTGGACAAGCCGGACGAGGTGGAGAACTACAAGCTGGTCATGGACCGGCTCTGCGCCACGGCCGAGACCCACGCGGGCAGCATGCGGATACTGGAGCGGCTGGCCGACGAGTTCTGACGGACTCCCGGCCCACACAGCATCAGAGGATCAGGCGCGGCGGCGCCTGGTCCGTCGTGCGCTGGTCCGCGCCCCGCTCGTCGGCGATCTGCCGGGACATCAGCGTCGTCAGCTCGTACGCCGTATGCGAGGCGGCCACCGACGTCATCTCGGCGTGGTCGTACGCCGGCGCCACCTCCACCAGGTCCGCGGAGACCAGCCGGCAGCCCGCCAGCCCGCGCAGGATCTCCAGCAGCTCGCGCGAGGTGAGCCCGCCGGCCTCCGGGGTGCCGGTGCCCGGGGCGTGCGCCGGGTCCAGGACGTCGATGTCGACGGACACGTACAGCGGCCGGTCCCCGATCCGCTGCCGCAGTTGGTCGGTGACCTCGTCCACGCCGCGGCGCATCACATCGGCCGAGGTGACGATGCCGAAGCCCATCTTCTCGTCGTCGTCCAGATCCTTGCGCCCGTAGAGCGGGCCGCGGATGCCGACGTGCGAGAGCGCCTCGGTGTCGACCACGCCCTCCTCCACCGCGCGCCGGAAGGGCGTGCCGTGGGTGTACGCGGCGCCGAAGTAGGTGTCCCAGGTGTCCAGGTGCGCGTCGAAGTGCAGCAGGGCGACCGGCCCGTGCCGGCGGGCGACCGCGCGGAGCAGCGGCAGCGCGATGGTGTGGTCGCCGCCGAGGGTCATCAGCCGGGCGCCGGTGGCCAGCAGTTCGTCGGCGGCGCCCTCGACGGTGGCCACCGCCTCGCCGATGTCGAAGGGGTTGACCGCGATGTCGCCCGCGTCCGCGACCTGGGCAAGCGCGAAGGGCGCGGCGTCCTGCGCCGGGTTGTACGGGCGCAGCAGCCGGGACGCCTCGCGGATCGCGTTGCCACCGAAGCGGGCGCCCGGACGGTAGGAGACGCCGCTGTCGAACGGGACGCCGACGACGGCGACGTCCGTACGCCCCACCTCGTCCAGGCGGGGCAGCCGGGCGAAGGTCGCCGGGCCCGCGTAGCGCGGGACGCGGGAGGAGTCGACGGGGCCGCGAGGGGTGCCGGTGCTGCTCATGCCTTCGACCATAAGCGCAGGGCAGCGCGGAGGCCGCTGTACAGAATGGACACCTGCGCCCCCGTACATGTGTCCGGGTGACAATGACACCATGGCACCCATGTCCCTGCCTGACGCACCCAGCCGCCCCGACCTCGTCGACCACCTCGTACGCACCAGGATCGCGGGCGACGTCGCCACGCCCCGCGAGGGAAACCTGCGCCACTACCGCGAGCTGAGCCAGGGCAACCTGCGCTACTGGCTCGGCCTCGACCTCGGCGACCGCTGGACGGACGAGCGCGACGTGCTGGCCGTCATGGCCGAGCGGGTCGGCGTCGTCGCCGACCCCGCGCACACCCACGGCCAGGACCGTATCGACCCGGAGCTGACCGTGGACGGCCTGGACCGGATGGCGGCCGAGCTGCGCAAGGCCGCCGAGGGCCGGCAGCGGGTGCTGCTGGCGACCGGCCACCCCGGCGGGCTGCTTGAGGTGCACAGCAGGACGGCGGCGGCGCTGCGCGCGGCGGGCTGCGACATCGTCACGGTGCCGCCGGGGCTGCGGGCGGACGAGGGCGACGACGGGACGTACGGCAACGTCCAGCAGTTCTGCGACGTGGCCGTGCTGGAGCGGGGCGCGACGCTGTGGCACACGCACGCGCCGCAGCCGGTGCGGCGGATCCTCGACGCGCTGGAGCGGGCCGGCGAGCCGCTGCCGGACCTGGTGGTCGCCGACCACGGCTGGGCGGGCGGGGCCGCGCAGCGCGGTGTGCACGCCGTGGGGTACGCGGACTGCAACGACCCGGCGCTGTTCCTCGGCGAGGCCGAGGGCACGCTCGCGGTGGCCGTGCCGCTGGACGACCACGTCACGGATCCGGGGGCGTACCCGCTGCTGACGGCGTACCTGCTGGCGGCGGCGGGGCTGGAGCTGCCGTAGCCCGGCGGCTCGGGCACGTGAGCGCTCGTGCTGCCGATGGCGCGGTGCGGCGTCCGCGGCGTCAGGCGCGCGGGACGCGGATCACGCCCTCCTGGATCACCGACGCCGCCAGCCGCCCGTCGCGGGTGAAGATCCGCCCCTCGCTCAGCCCGCGCCCGCCCTGCGACGTCGGCGACTCCTGGTCGTACAGCAGCCACTCGTCCGCCCGGAACGGCCGGTGGAACCACATCGCGTGGTCCAGGCTGGCGCCCACCACGTCCCCGACGGCCCAGCCGCCGCGGCCGTGCGCGAGCAGCACGGAGTCGAGCAGCGTCATGTCCGAGACGTACGTCATGAGGCAGACGTGCAGCAGCGGGGTGTCGATGGCGCCGGCGAGCTTGCCGTTCGTACGGAACCACACCTGCGAGCGCGGCTCCCGCGGAACCCCGACCTCGCCCCACGGCGGCGGCGCGACGTACCGCAGGTCGACCGCGGCGCGCGCCTCCAGCAGCCGGGGCGCGAGGGAGGGGTCGAGGAAGTTGACGGCGTAGCGCGGCATCGCCTCCTCGGCGGTGGGCAGCGTCTCCGGGTCGGGCGCCGGCGGCATGGGCACCTGGTGCGCCAGGCCCTCCTCGTGGATCTGGAACGACGCCGAGAGGTGGAAGATCGGCTGGCCGTGCTGGACGGCGACGACCCGGCGGGTGGTGAAGGAGCGGCCGTCGCGGATGCGGTCGACGGTGTAGACGATGGGGGCGCCGGGGTCGCCGGGGCGCAGGAAGTAGGCGTGCAGCGAGTGCGGCGGCCGGTCGGCGGGCACGGTGCGGCCGGCGGCGACCAGCGCCTGCGCGGCGACCTGCCCGCCGAAGACGCGCGGGACGACGGCGGCGCGGGAGTGGCCGCGGTAGATGTCCTGCTCGATCTGCTCCAGGTCCAGCAGTTCGACCAGCGCGGTGAGTGCGGCGTCGTCCATGGGCCGAGTCTCGCAGAAGCCGCGGCCCTACAGGCCCATCGACTTGGCGACGATGGAGCGCATGACCTCGCTGGTGCCGCCGTAGATGCGGGTGACGCGGGTGTCGGCGTAGAGGCGGGAGATCGGGTACTCGTTCATGTAGCCGTAGCCGCCGTGCAGTTGCAGGCACTTGTCGATGACGACGGCGGCGCGCTCGGTGCAGAAGAGCTTGACGGCGGCGGCGTCGGCGACGCCCAGCTCGCCCGCGTCGTGCGCGTCCAGCGCGCGGTCGACGTACGCCTGCATGGCGTCGACCTCGGCCTTGCAGTCGGCGAGGACGAACTTCGTGTTCTGGAACTCCGCCACCGTGCGGCCGAAGACGGTGCGCTCCCTGACGTACTCCAGCGCGAAGCGCACGGCCGCGGCGGCCTGGGCGTACGCGCCGACGGCGATGCCGAGGCGCTCCTGCGGGAGGTTGTGGGTGAGGTACGTGAACGCCTTGCCCTCCTCGCCGAGCAGGTCGGCGACGGGCACCTTGACGTCGGTGAAGCTCAGCTCGGCGGTGTCGGAGGACTTCAGCCCGAGCTTGTCGAGCTTGCGCCCCACCGCGTAGCCGGCGGCGGAGGTGTCGACGACGAGGATGGAGATGCCGCCGCGGCGGTCCTCGGGGGTCGGCGGGGCGGTGCGGGCGCAGACGAGGACGCGGTCGGCCTGGACGCCGCCGGTGATGAAGGTCTTGGCGCCGTTGAGTACGTAGTGCGTGCCGTCGTCGGAGAGCTTCGCGGTGGTCTTCATGCCGGCGAGGTCGGAGCCGGTGCCGGGCTCGGTCATGGCGATGGCGGTCATCATGTCGCCGGAGGCGAAGGGGGGCAGCCAGCGGCGCTTCTGCTCCTCGCTGCCGTACTTGAGCAGGTACGGCAGGCACAGCGCGGTGTGGACGGAGGAGCCGCCGAAGGAGACGCCGGCGCGGGCGCACTCCTCGCTGATGACGGCGTTGAACTTGAAGCTCCGCTCGCCGGCGCCGCCGTACTCCTCGGGCACCTCGATGCCGAAGACGCCCAGCTCGCCGAGCTTCTTGTACAGCTCGCGGGGGACGGCGCCGGCCTCCATCCAGTCGTGGTAGTTCGGCACGACCTCGGCGGCGATGAAGTCCCGGATGGTCTCGCGGAACGCCTCGTGGTCCTCGTTGAACACCGTCCGCCGCATGGTCCTCGCCTCCCGGGGCAACTCCGACTAAGCGCTTGCTCAGTCGAAGCTACCTGCGAGTCACCACGGCTGTCCAGGCCGCATCGCTGCGGCGGGGGTCACAGCCCGGCCGCACGGCCACAGCCCTGACCGCGAGGCGCCGCACCGGCCGCGCGGTCACCGCTCCGGCTGCGGGGCCGCCGCGAAGGCGCCGCGGGCCAGGCGGTGCAGGAGGGCGGCGGTGGCGGTGCGGTCGGGCAGGGTGCCGCGGGCGCCGAGGTGGGGCGTGGAGTTGAGGAGGCCGAAGACCGCGTGCACGGCGGTACGGGCCGCGCCCTCGGTCAGGCCCGGGTACACCTCCCGTACGACGTCGACCCACAGCTCGACGTACTGCCGCTGCAACTGGCGTACCAGCTTGCGGTCCTCGTGGCGCAGCCGGTCCAGCTCGCGGTCGTGCAGGGTGATCAGCGGGCGGTCGTCCAGCGCGAAGTCGATGTGGCCGCTGATCAGCGCGTCGAGCGGGGCGTCCGGGGCGGCTCCGCGCACCGACGCCCGCGTGCGGCCCGCCTCCAGCAGCCGCTCGCTGATGCCGACCAGCAGCTCCGCGAGCATGGCGTCCTTGCCGGCGAAGTGCCGGTACAGGCCGGGGCCGCTGATGCCGACCGCCGCGCCTATCTCGTCCACGCCGACCCCGTGGAAGCCGCGGTCCGCGAAGAGGCGGGCGGCCTCGCGCAGGATCTGCTCGCGTCGGGTGGGGGTGGGGGCCTCGGTGCTCATGGGGACCATTGTAGACAGCCTGGTTAGTGAGCGTTAACCTTGGGCACACGGCGTTAACGACAGCTAACCTGCTTGTCGGCCAGTCCGTCCGGCCCGGTCACTCCGGCCGTACGGCTCACCTAGGGAAGGGCGCGCCCCCGTGGACCACGCACCCGTGCTGACGACCGCCGCGGACCCCGCCGGCCCGGCCGGCGCCGCCTGGCGGACGAACGAGGAAGCGCACCGCGCGCTCGCCGGCGAGCTGTACGACAAGCTCGCCGCCGCCCGCGCCGGCGGCGGCGAGAAGGCCCGCGCCCGGCACACCGCCCGCGGCAAGCTCCTGCCCCGCGACCGCGTCGACGGCCTGCTCGACCCCGGCTCGCCCTTCCTGGAGCTGGCCCCGCTCGCCGCCGACGGCATGTACGGCGGCGCCGCGCCCGCCGCCGGGGTCATCGCCGGCATCGGCCGGGTCAGGGGCCGGGCCTGCGTCGTCATCGCCAACGACGCCACCGTCAAGGGCGGCACGTATTACCCGATGACGGTCAAGAAGCACCTGCGCGCGCAGGAGATCGCGCTGGAGAACCGGCTGCCCTGCGTCTACCTCGTCGACTCCGGCGGCGCCTTCCTGCCCATGCAGGACGAGGTCTTCCCCGACCGCGAGCACTTCGGCCGGATCTTCTACAACCAGGCCCGCATGTCCGGCGCCGGCATCCCGCAGATCGCCGCCGTCCTCGGCTCCTGCACCGCCGGCGGCGCGTACGTCCCGGCGATGAGCGACGAGGCCGTCATCGTCCGCGACCAGGGCACGATCTTCCTCGGCGGCCCGCCCCTGGTGAAGGCCGCCACCGGCGAGGTCGTCAGCGCCGAGGAGCTGGGCGGCGGCGAGGTGCACTCCCGCACCTCCGGCGTCACCGACCACCTCGCCGAGGACGACCCGCACGCGCTGCGCATCGTCCGCGGCATCGTCGACACCCTCCCCGAGCCCGGCCCGCCCCCCTGGTCCGTACGCGCCGCGGTGGAGCCCAAGCACGACCCCGCCGGGCTGTACGGCGTCGTGCCGGTCGACTCCCGGACGCCGTACGACGTGCGCGAGGTCATCGCGCGGGTGGTCGACGGCTCGCGCTTCCAGGAGTTCAAGGCCGAGTACGGCACGACGCTCGTCACCGGCTTCGCCCGCATCCACGGGCACGCCGTCGGCATCGTCGCCAACAACGGCATCCTGTTCTCCGAGTCCGCCCAGAAGGGCGCCCACTTCATCGAGCTGTGCGACCAGCGCGGCATCCCGCTGCTGTTCCTCCAGAACATCTCCGGCTTCATGGTCGGCCGCAGCTACGAGGCCGGCGGCATCGCCAAGCACGGCGCGAAGATGGTGACCGCGGTGGCCTGCACCCGGGTGCCGAAGCTGACGGTCGTCATCGGCGGCTCGTACGGCGCCGGCAACTACTCCATGTGCGGCCGGGCCTACTCTCCCCGCTTCCTGTGGATGTGGCCCAACGCGAAGATCTCCGTCATGGGCGGCGAGCAGGCCGCCTCCGTCCTCGCGACCGTCAAGCGCGACCAGTTGGAGGCGCGCGGCGAGGAGTGGTCGGCGGCGGAGGAGGCCGAGTTCAAGGCGCCGGTCCGCGAGCAGTACGAGACGCAGGGCAACGCCTACTACGCGACCGCCCGCCTGTGGGACGACGGCGTCATCGACCCGCTGGACACCCGCCGGGTGCTGGGGCTCGCGCTGACCGCCTGCGCCCACGCGCCGCTGCCCGCCAGGGACGGCGCGGCGCAGGGCTTCGGCGTCTTCCGGATGTGAGGGGGAGGGTGACGGTGTTCGAGACCGTTCTGCTGGCCAACCGGGGTGAGATCGCGGTACGGGTCATCCGTACGCTGCGTGCGCTCGGCATCCGCCCCGCGGCGGTGTTCACCGACGCGGACGCGGACGCCCGGCACGTACGCGAGGCCGCCGCGGCCGGCGGCACCGCCGTGCGGATCGAGAGCTATCTGTCCGTCGAGGAGCTGCTGCGCGCGGCCCGCGAGACGGGCGCCGAGGCGGTGCACCCCGGCTACGGGTTCCTCGCCGAGAACGCGGAGTTCGCGCGCGCGTGCGTGGCGGCCGGGCTGGTCTTCGTCGGCCCGCCGGCCGGTGCCATCGAGCTGATGGGCGACAAGATCCGCGCGAAGGAGACGGTGCGGGCGGCGGGTGTGCCGGTGGTGCCGGGCTCGTCGGGCAGCGGCCTGTCGGACGCCGAACTGGCGGCGGCGGCGCGGGAGATCGGCCTGCCGGTGCTGCTGAAGCCCTCGGCGGGCGGCGGCGGCAAGGGCATGCGGCTGGTACGGGACGAAGGCGCGCTGGCGGACGAGATCGCGGGCGCGCGGCGCGAGGCGCGGGGTTCGTTCGGCGACGACACGCTGCTGGTGGAGCGGTGGATCGACCGGCCGCGGCACATCGAGATCCAGGTGCTGGCGGACGGCCACGGGAACGTGGTGCACCTCGGCGAGCGGGAGTGCTCGCTCCAGCGGCGGCACCAGAAGATCGTCGAGGAGGCGCCGTCGCCGCTGCTGGACGAGGCGACCCGGGCGGCGATGGGCGCGGCGGCGGTGGAGGCGGCGCGGTCCTGCGGGTACGCGGGCGCCGGGACGGTGGAGTTCATCGTGCCGGGCGGGGGCGCGGGCCCCGTCGCGTACTACTTCATGGAGATGAACACGCGGCTCCAGGTCGAGCACCCGGTCACCGAGCTGGTCACGGGCCTCGACCTGGTGGAGTGGCAGCTCCGGGTGGCCGCGGGGCAGCAACTGACGTTCACCTCGGACGAGGTGGTGCTGGACGGGCACGCCGTGGAGGCGCGGATCTGCGCGGAGACGGCGCGCGTGGCGGAGGACGGCACGCGGGTCGACTTCCTGCCCTCGGCGGGCCGGGTGCGGCTGCTGCGCGAGCCGTCGGGTCCCGGCGTGCGGGTCGACTCGGGGCTCGCGGAGGGCACGGAGGTCGGCACCGCGTACGACCCGATGCTGGCGAAGGTCATCGCCTGGGGCCCGGACCGCACCACCGCGCTGCGCCGGCTGCGGACGGCCCTGGCGGACACGGTGGTGCTGGGCCTGGACACGAACGCGGGCTTCCTGCGGCGGCTGCTGGCGCACCCCGCGGTGGCGGCGGGGGACCTGGACACGGGCCTGGTCGACCGCGACGCGGCCCGCCTGGCGGCGGTTTTGGTGCCGCCGGAGGCGTACGCGGCGGCGGGGCTGCTGGCGCAGTCGGCGCTGGAGTCGGCGGCGCGCGAGCCCGCGGGCCCGGCGGGCTGGACGGATCCGTTCGCGGAGCCCTCGGGCTGGCGCGCGGGCGGCCCGCCCGCGTGGACGGTGCGGTGGTTCCGCGGGCCGGGCCGGGATCCGGTCGCGGTACGGGTCCGGGGGCTGACGACGGCCGCGGAGGTACGCACCGGCGACGACGCGGCGGAGGACTCGGCGGACGGCGCGGCGACCGTACGGGCCCGGCTGCGGCAGAGCGAAAGCGGCACCGTCACCCTCGAACTCGACGGCGTCACCCACCGGTTCACCCTCGCCCCCGCCGACGACCCCGGCGCCGGCCCCGGCCCCGGCCCCGAGGGTCTTTGGCTCGGGCGCGACGGCGACGCCTGGCACCTCCTCGCCCACGACCCCGTCGAGGCCGCGCTCCGCGGCGGCGCCCTCGCCGCCGGGGCCGACGCGCTCACCGCGCCGATGCCCGGCACCGTGACCGTCGTCAAGGCCGCCGTGGGCGACCGCGTCGCCGCCGGGCAGAGCCTGCTCGTCGTCGAGGCGATGAAGATGGAGCACGTCATCTCCGCCCCGCACGCCGGCACCGTCGCCGAGCTGGACGTCGTCGCCGGCGGGACCGTGGCCATGGACCAGGTCCTGGCCATCGTGGTGCCGGACGACGACCAGGAGGGCCCGCGATGACCGACTCCCCCCTCCCCATGCGCGTCCCCGCCGCCGGGCTGCCCGCCCGGGTCCGTATCCACGAGGTCGGCCCCCGCGACGGGCTCCAGAACGAGAAGGCCACCGTCCCCACCGACGTCAAGGCCGAGTTCGTGCACCGCCTGGCCGCCGCCGGCCTCACCACCGTCGAGGCGACCAGCTTCGTGCACCCGAAGTGGGTGCCGCAGCTCGCCGACGCCGAGGACCTCTACCCCCGCCTCGCCGGCCTCACCGGACCGGAGAGCGGCGTCCGCCTCCCCGTCCTCGTACCGAACATCCGCGGCCTCGATCGCGCCACCGCCCTCGGCGCCCGCCGCGTCGCCGTCTTCGCCAGCGCCACCGAGACCTTCGCCCGCCGCAACCTCAACCGCACCGTGGCCGAGTCCCTGGCGATGTTCGCCCCGGTCGTCGCGCGGGCCAAGGAGGAGGGCCTGCACGTCCGCGGCTATCTGTCGATGTGCTTCGGCGACCCCTGGGAGGGGCAGGTCCCCCTGGCCCAGGTGGTGCGCACCGCACGCGCGCTCGCCGACATGGGCTGCGACGAGCTGAGCCTCGGCGACACCATCGGCGTCGCCACCCCCGGCCACGTCTCCGCGCTGCTCGACGCCCTGGCCGCGGACGGCCTCGGCGCCGGCCGGCTCGGCGTCCACTTCCACGACACGTACGGCCAGGCCCTGGCCAACACCCTCGCCGCGCTCCGGCACGGCGTCACCACCGTCGACGCCTCCGCGGGCGGCCTCGGCGGCTGCCCGTTCGCGAAGAGCGCGACCGGCAACCTCGCCACCGAAGACCTCGTGTGGATGCTCCAGGGGCTCGGCGTCGAGACCGGCGTCGACCTCGACCGGCTCGTCGCCACCAGCGTCTGGATGGCCGACCGCCTCGGCCGCCCGAGCCCGTCCCGCACCGTGACCGCCCTCTCCCACAAGGAGTGACCCCGATGACGCCGAGTCTCGACCACCGCCTCTCCCCCGAGCTGGAACAGCTCCGCCGCACGGTCGAGGAGTTCGCGCACGACGTGGTGGCGCCGAAGATCGGCGACTACTACGAGCGGCACGAGTTCCCGTACGACATCGTGCGCGAGATGGGCCGCATGGGCCTGTTCGGCCTGCCGTTCCCCGAGGAGTACGGCGGCATGGGCGGCGACTACCTGGCGCTCGGCGTCGTGCTGGAGGAGCTGGCGCGGGTCGACTCCTCGGTGGCCATCACGCTGGAGGCGGGCTGCTCGCTGGGCGCGATGCCGGTCTACCACTTCGGTACGGAGGAGCAGAAGCGCACCTGGCTGCCGAAGCTGTGCTCCGGCGAGATGCTGGGCGCGTTCGGCCTGACGGAGCCGGAGTGCGGCTCGGACGCGGGCGGTACGCGCACCACGGCGCGCCTGGACGAGGCGGCCGGCGAGTGGGTGATCAACGGGACGAAGTGCTTCATCACCAACTCCGGTACGGACATCACCGGCCTGGTCACCGTCACCGCCGTCACCGGCAGGAGCGAGGCGGGCAAGCCGGAGATCTCCTCGATCATCGTGCCGTCCGGCACCCCCGGCTTCACGGTCGCCGCCCCGTACTCCAAGGTCGGCTGGAACGCCTCCGACACCCGGGAGCTGTCCTTCTCCGACGTCCGCGTCCCGGCCGCGAACCTCCTCGGCGAACGCGGCCGGGGCTACGCCCAGTTCCTGCGGATCCTGGACGAGGGCCGCATCGCGATCGCCGCGCTGGCCACCGGTCTGGCGCAGGGCTGCCTGGACGAGTCGCTGGCGTACGCGGAGCAGCGCCACGCCTTCGGCCGGCCCATCGGCGCCAACCAGGCCATCCAGTTCAAGCTGGCCGACATGGACCTGCGCGCCCACACCGCCCGGCTGGCCTGGCGGGACGCGGCGTCGCGGCTGGTGCACGGCGAGCCGTTCAAGAAGGCGGCGGCGCTGGCGAAGCTGCACACCTCGACGGTGGCGGTGGACAACGCGCGGGAGGCGACGCAGATCCACGGCGGGTACGGGTTCATGAACGAGTACCCGGTGGCGCGGATGTGGCGGGACTCCAAGATCCTGGAGATCGGCGAGGGCACCAGCGAGGTGCAGCGCATGCTGATCGCCCGCGAGCTGGGCCTGCCGCCCACCGCCTGACGGGCCGCGGGCGGTCGCCGGGAGGCGGGCTCACGGCCAGAGTTCGGCCTTGTGGACGTACCGGAAGCCGGAGCGCCACTGGAGTTCGACGTACGCCATGGGCTTGTCCTTCGGGTTGCCGTACGTGTCGAAGCCGATGGGCCCGCCGAGGCCGCGGACCTCCTTCGTGGTGCCGAGCTGGAGGAGCATCTGCCGTACCGCGCCCGCGTCCACGGGGTCGTCGCCGTCCGGCCCCGTGGCGAACTCCACCGCCTTGACCAGCGCCAGCATCGCGTCGTACCCCATGATCGCCTGCCCGCTCTCCAGCGGCCCGTCGCCCGCCGCGCAGGCGCCGCGGCGGGCGCCGGGGCGGAAGTCGGCGCAGTAGCGGTCGGCGAAGTCCGCGAGGGCGGCGGCGTCGCCGGCCTCGGGGTGGGCGTAGGCCGTATACCGTATGCGCAGCCCCTGGGCGCCCCAGCGCTCCAGGTCGGGCGAGTCGAAGTACAGGCCGAGCGCGCTGGACCCGGACACCACGGCCAGCTTGCAGCCTGGCTGCTGCCCGAGGGCCTGGACGAACTGGCGCAGGGCGCGCCCGCGGGCGGCGAAGTAGACGGCGTCCAGTTCCTCCCGGGCGCGGCAGACCTGGTCGGCGATGTAGGTCAGCGCGTTGGCGGTCGAGCTGCGGCCGGACTCGAAGGAGTAGCCGTCGTCGGTGGCGAGCCGCACGCCGCGTTCGGCGACGGCCTGTTCGAAGCCGTCGCGCAGCGCCTTGTTGTAGGTGTCCCCGGCCTTGATGTCCTTGACGACGTCGACCCGGTAGCCGGGGTCCTCGCGCTGCCGCTCGGCCAGCTCGCGCGCGGCGATGGCGGCCTGCTGCGCGGTGGGCTGGGAGACGCGGAAGAAGTCGGGGTCCTTGCGCGCCAGTTCGTCGGCGGCGACCGTCGCGCCGACCATCGGTATCCCGGCGCGGCGCAGCCGCCGCACCGTCGCGACGGTGGACTCGACGCTCTGGCCCAGGCCCGTGACGGCGACCAGGTGCTCGTCGCCGCGCGCCCTGCCCTCCAGGTCGCGTACGACGCGCTCGTAGTGCGCCCCGCCCTCCCCGGTGTTGGCGAGCAGCAGCCGCACCTTCGGCGACGGGCCCTCCTCCGCGCGCGGGTCGTCGGCGTCGAGCCGGTTGTGGGCGCGCTGCGCGAGGTACGCGCCCTCCAGCGCCTGGCGGACGACGGTCGGGTCGCGGTCGTCGGCCCGTCCGCCGGTGCCGCCGCCGTCCGCGCCGTGGGTCATGGACTCGACGTACGCGATGCTCACCGACGCGGCGCCGGAGCGCTCGACGCGCTCGTTCTCCTCCCGGATCCGGCGGGTGACCTCGTCCAGTTCGCCGTCGAAGGAGTACGCCCCGTCGGTGACGCCCACGCACTCGCCGCCCAGCCGCACGACCCCGGCCGCGCACTCCTCGTCGCCGCCGAGGGTCCTGGGCAGGAACCAGGCCAGCGCGCCGAGCGCGACCACGGCCACGAGCACCACCGCTCCCCAGGGCGTCGTGCCGCCGCGCCCCAGCCGCCTGTCACTCACCGGGCTTCTCCTCGTACTGTCGCGCCTGGTCCAGCAGCGCCGGGGTGCCGCCGCCGAAGGGGCCGTAGGCCAGCGTCATGAAGCGGGCGTTGATCTCGCCGTAGAGCTGGCCGTAGAGGTCTTCGAGCGGGTTGCGGTACGGGTCGCCGACGTGGTCGGTCTCGGGCGACTCGGCGGGCTCGGGCGCCATCCAGCTCGCCACCAGCAGCCGGGTAACGGTGCGCTCCCGGCTCTCGACCTCGTCGGTGCTGAGGAAGCCGAGCAGCCCCTCGTACCGCTGCTGCGGCGAGTCGGCCTGCGGGGCGTGCGCGTGGATGCGGGCGCGTACCGGCGCGCGGCGCAGCCGGACGAGGAGGCGGCACCAGCGGGTGGCGTCGGCGTCGCCGAAGCGGTCGTTGAGGAAGCGGGCGGCGGCGTGCAGGTCCTCCAGCGCGAGCCGGTGGTACGCCTCGATCTCCGGCAGCCCGCGCTCCGCGGCGTCGCGGCGCAGGGCCTCGTGGGCGTCCCGCCAGCCGCCGGTGGCCTCCAGACGGCGCAGGAGCAGCAGCCGCAGCAGCGGGTGGAGGGTCTGGAGCGGGCCGTCGGCGGCGCTGTCGCGGGTGCGTACGTGCATGGTCTGGAGCACGTCGCCGGAGAACGCGCCGACGGCGTTGCGCAGCGCCGTCTCGCCCTCCGCCCACAGCGGGCCCGCGGCGACGGCGCGGGCCAGGTCGGTGGCGGCGGCGCAGCGCGGCAGGGCGTCCCACAGGCCGGTCTCGCGGGCGTCCCTGGGCAGCAGGCGCTCCAGCAGGGTGGTGACGAGGGGCGAGTCGGGGGCGAGCACGCGCTGGATGCGGGTCTCCCAGGACTGGCGGTCTTCGGTGGCGAGCAGTTCGTCGAAGAGGTGGCGGGTGGCCAGGGGGTGGCCGCGGGTCACCTCGTACGCGGCCCAGCCCAGCCACTTCACGCCGGCGTCGGGCAGGAGTTCACCGGGATCGCCGTCGGGGGCGCCGGCCCCGGCCGCGCCGTCGGCCCGCAGCACTTCGAGCGCCTGCGCCTCCACCTCCTCGCGCCGCAGGTCGCGCAGTTGCCCGACGCACAGCCCCGGGGCGAGCCGCTTGGGCCGGAAGCCGGGGTCCTCGGGGTCCCACCAGCCGGGATAGCGGCCGGGCTGCGGCTTGTAGCCGAGCGCGGGCTTCTTGAGCGCCTTGGGGTAGGCGGCAGCGGCGGCGAGGACGACGAGCGGGTCGGTGCGCCCGGCCGGCTCCCCGGGCTCCCCCGGCCGCGGCTGGATGCCCGTTCCCTCCTGCCGGGCCTGGCGCGCTTCGAGCAGCAGCTCCAGCAGGTCGCCGCCGAGCTGGTGTTCGGCGTTGTCGAGGAGCACGAGGCAGCGGGTGTCGTGGACGCGGGCGCTGTGCCCGCGCCCGTACGCGCGGCAGAGGTCGTCCAGGAACGCGCGGGCGAGGTCCTGCTCGGCGCTGCGCCGGGTGGCGGGGTCGTGGAAACGCTTCTTCAGGTCGACCAGGTAGTCGAGGTAGCCGCGGTGGCGCGCGTCGCGCAGGGCCCGGCCGAGGCGCAGCCGGGCGAGCCCGAGCGCGAACGCCCGCCGGCCGCCCGGCACGAGCAGCAGGGGCGCGCGCAGCGGCGCCGGTATGCCCAGCATGCCGGCGGCCTCCACGAGCCGGTTGACGAAGGCGCCGTCGCCGCCGTCCGCCGGGACCGGCGCGAGGGCCCTGACCATGGCACGGGCCGCCGCCTTCCGGCTGTCCAGCGGCACGTCGGCCCGGACGGCGACGGCCTGCACGCCGAAGGAGGGGAAGGTGAGCCGGGGCCAGCCGCGCTTGCGTGCGTGCAGGTCGAAGACCAGCTCGGCGAGTACGTCGAAGCAGGTGGCGTTGTGCTGCCGGTGCACGGCGATGTCCTGGAGGGAGGCGGGCACGTCGTCCCACGCACTTCGTAAGTGCCGCAGCAGGGTGCTCTTGCCGCTGCCGCGCGGGCCCAGCACCAGGGTCACCGGCTGCTGCTCGTCGGCGGGCGCGGGGTACGTGAGCCGCAGGAACGCGGGCCGGAAACGGCGCCGCAGCGCGGTGCCCACGTACTCGGTGACGACCCGGTCGCGCCGGGAGCGCCCCTCCCACCCCTGGCCCATGCGCAACTCCTCGTCCCCGTCCACGCTGACGGGGTACCAGATTATGGGAACGTACCGTTTCCTGACGGCTTCTTGACGCACTGATCCGGAACGTGGCCCCACCTCACGGGAGAGGCGGACGCACATGACCGACCGTACGGAGCAGGCACGCGAGCCCCTGGCGCCCCGGGAATCGACCTGGCTGGGCGGCAATCCGGGCGACGGCTGGTACGAGATGACCGAGGGCCTGATCCGGCTCCTCGACGGCCGCGACCCGGCGCTGCGGCTGTCGCTGGCGGCCGGGGGCGGGCGGGAGAACCTGGCGCGGATCCGGGACGGCGCGGGCGAGGTGGGGATGAGTACGGACGTGGTGACGGCCGCGGCGTACAACGGCGGGCCGCCGTTCGACGCCCCGATGCCCGGCCTTCGGGTCCTGGGCACGGGCTGGTCGGCGCTGCCGTACAACCTGCTGCGGGCGGCGGACTCCGATGCCGTGCCCGGCGGGCTCAGGGAGGCGATATCCGGGCCGCCCAGCGGGCGGTTCGGGGCGCCGCCGGAGGACACCACCGACGAGCTGATGTTCCGTGCCGTCGTCGCGCACTACGGCACCTCGTACGACGGCATCCGCGCCCGCGGCGGCCGGGTGCTCCTCGACGGCTACGACGCGCTGGTCCGCGCGCTGCACGCGGGCGAGGTCGACCACGTCTTCGGCGCGACGACGCTGCCCGCCCCCAGCATCGCCGCCGCGGTCGGCGGCGCCCGGCGCCTCGAACTCGCCCCGCTGCCCGCGGACCTCGTCGCCCACCTCGCCCGCCGCTACGGCTGCACCCCCGGCGTCATCCCCGCCGGTACGTATCCGGGCCTGCACACCGGGGACGTGGCGACGTGCTTCGCCGGGACCGTCCTGGTGGTCTCCGCGGACCTGGCCGACGACACGGCGTACGCGCTGACCCGGCTGCTGCTCGGCGCCCTCGTCCGACTGCCCGACGTGCATCCGTCGCTCGCCGCGTTCAACCCGAACACCGCGTGGCGCAACGTCCCGGCACCGCTGCACCCGGGCGCCGCGCGCGCCTACCGGGAGGCGGGGTTCATGGCCTGATTCCGTCGCCGCGGCGGGATCGTCCGCGACCCCTCTGGGAAGGTCAATTAGGTTAGGCTAGCCTAATCGGCGTCGACGGCCCGGCAGGGCCACCGTACGCACGAGAGAGACTCGCCATGCCCCGAGCCCGCGCCCGCCCGCTCTCCCGCCGCAGCCTGCTGGCCGCCGGCGGCGCCACCGGCCTCACCGCACTCCTCGCCGCCTGCGGCGACGACGGCGGCTCCGGCGGCGGCGACGCGAAGGGCGGCCCCTGGTCGTTCGAGGACGACCGCGGCAAGACGGCGAAGGCGGACGGCACGCCGCGGACCGTCGTCGCGTTCACGGGCACGGCCGCCGCCCTGCACGACTACGGCGTCGAGTGCGCCGGGGTGTTCGGCCCGACCAAGACCGCGGACGGCAAGCCGGACGTGCAGGCCGGGGATCTGGACGTCGACAAGGTCGAGATACTCGGCAACGCCTGGGGCCAGTTCAGCATCGAGAAGTACGCGGCGCTCGCGCCCGAACTGATCGTCGCCCCGACGTTCGACGCCGCGGGCACCCTCTGGTACGTACCCGAGGAGTCCGCCGGCAAGATCCTCAAGCTGGCGCCCAGCGTGGCCGTCAGCGTCTACGACCGGCCCATGACCGAGCCGCTGGAGCGCACGCTCCAGCTCGCCGGGTCGCTCGGCGCCGACACCGGGTCCGCGCGGATCAAGGCGGCCAGGAAGCGCTTCGAGGACGCCGCCGGACGGCTGCGGGAGGCGGCGAAGGCCAGGAAGGACATCAAGGTCCTCGTCGGCTCCGGCAGCGCCGACCTCTTCTACGTCTCGGGCACGAACCTCTCCGCCGACCTGGAGTACTTCAAGCAGCTCGGGGTGAACTTCATCGAGCCGCCGGAGTCGGCGAAGAAGAACAGCGGCGGCTGGTTCGAGGAGCTGAGCTGGGAGAACGCCGACAGGTACGACGCCGACCTGATCATGCTCGACAACCGCACCGCCACGCTCCAGCCCGGTGCCCTGAAGGCCAAGCCCACCTGGGAGCGGCTGCCCGCGGTCCGGGCGGGCCAGGTCGTCTCCCGCGTCACCGAGCCCGTCTACTCGTACGACAAATGTGCGCCGGTCCTCGAAGACCTGGCCGACGCCCTTGAGAACGCCAGGAAGGTGAGCTGACGTGACCACGGAACCGACCGCGCAGACGGAGGAGCCGGCGGCCGACGCCGCCGCCGAGCCGTTCCGCTTCTTCCGCCTCGAAGTCGCCCGCACCGAGCGGCTCAGCCCCACCCTCCTGCGGATCACCTTCGGCGCCGACGGCGACGGCAGCCTCGACGGCTTCGCCTCCGGCGGCTTCGACCAGAGCCTGTCGCTGTTCCTGCCGCACCCCGGCCAGGCGGAGCCGGTGATGCCCACGGGCCCGGACTGGTTCCAGGAGTACCGCGCGCTCGACCCGGGCGTACGGGCCGTGCTGCGCTCGTACACGGTGCGCGCCCAGCGCCCCGGCGAGGTGGACATCGACTTCGTGCTGCACACCGACCCCGCGGGCCCCGCCGCGCAGTGGGCGAGCGAGGCCGAGCCGGGCGACTGGATCATCGCGCTGGGCCCGGCGGTGCCCG
The DNA here is from genome assembly GCF_045781775.1 of Streptomyces sp. 184. Taxonomy (NCBI): domain Bacteria; kingdom Bacillati; phylum Actinomycetota; class Actinomycetes; order Kitasatosporales; family Streptomycetaceae; genus Streptomyces; species Streptomyces sp. 184. The sequence continues at coordinate 6,687,786 of NZ_CP123230.1, forward strand.
ACAACACCGGCGTACGTTTCCGGCCGCCCGAGGGTACGGATTTCGTCATCGTCGCCGCCGACGAGACGGCGCTTCCGGCCGCCGCCGCGATCCTCCAGGCGCTGCCGGAGGGGCAGCCGGCGAAGGTGTGGATCCGGGTGCCGCACACCGACGACGCGATCAAGCTGGACACCGCCGCGGACGCCGAGATCACCTGGCTCACCGGCGCCACCGGCGGCGTGGTCGACGCGCTGCGCGCCGCGGAGCTGCCGGAAGGGACGCCGTACGCCTGGCTCGCGGGCGAGGCGGGGATGGTGCGGGAGCTGCGCCGACAGCTCGTCCGGGAGCGGAAGTTCGACCGCCGGGCGGTCGCCTTCACCGGCTACTGGCGCCGCGGCGCCTCCGAGGACCAGTTCCGCTACGAGGCCGAGGATACGGACGCGGAGGGGTGAGCCCGCACACAGTGGCCGAAACGACGGGGGCGAGGGCCCTAGGCCGAATTACTTAGGTTAGGCTTCCCTAAGTTTCTGGCCCCCGTCGTGAGGACAGCATCCATGAGGTCCCACCTGCTCAACGACCGCACCGCCGGCACCTACCGTCGTACGGTCACCGCAGGCGTCGAGCACATCGCGGCCCGACTGGCCCATGCAGACCGCCCGTTCACGGGCATCACACCCCCCACCCTCGCCCCGGTCGTCAACGCCGTCGACCTCGACCTCCCCCTCGGCGACGCCGACGCCGCGCTGGCCGAGCTGGACCGGCTCTACCTGCGCGACGCCGTCTACTTCCACCACCCTCGCTACCTCGCCCACCTCAACTGCCCCGTCGTCATCCCCGCGGTGCTCGGCGAGGCGGTGCTCTCCGCCGTCAACTCCTCCCTGGACACCTGGGACCAGTCCGCAGGCGGCACGCTCATCGAGCGCCGCCTCGTCGACTGGACCGCCGAGCGCGTCGGCCTCGGCCCGGCCGCGGACGGCGTGTTCACCTCCGGCGGCAGCCAGTCCAACCTGCACGCGCTGCTGCTCGCCCGGGAGGAGGCGTGCGACGGCGTACGCAAACAGCAGGGCGCCGGGCTGCGCACCGCCGAGATCCTGCCCCGGCTGCGTATCCTCGCCTCCTCGCACGGCCACTTCAGCGTCCGCAAGGCCGCCGTGCTGCTCGGCCTCGGCCAGGAGGCCGTCATCGAGGTGCCGTGCGACGCCGAGCGCCGGATGCGGCCCGCCGCGCTGGCCGCGGCGCTCGCGGAACTCCAGCGCGACGGCCTCGTCCCCATGGCCGTCGTCGCCACCGCCGGCACCACCGACTTCGGCAGCGTCGACCCGCTGCCGCAGATCGCCGGGCTGTGCGCCGGGTACGGCGTGTGGCTGCACGTGGACGCGGCGTACGGCTGCGGGCTGCTGGTCTCGGGCCGGCGCCGGCACCTGCTCGCCGGCATCGAGCGCGCCGACTCGGTGACGGTCGACTTCCACAAGTCCTTCTTCCAGCCGGTCAGCTCCTCCGCCGTGCTGGTACGGGACCGGGCGACCCTGCGGCACGCGACGTACCACGCCGACTACCTCAACCCCGAGCGGATGGTCGCCGAGCAGATCCCCAACCAGGTCGACAAGTCCCTCCAGACCACCCGCAGGTTCGACGCGCTCAAGCTGTGGCTGACGCTGCGCGTCATGGGCGCCGACGGCGTCGGCGCGCTCTTCGACGAGGTCTGCGACCTCGCGGGGGCGGGCTGGCGGCTGCTGGAGGAGGACCCCCGCTTCGAGGTCGCCGTCCGGCCGCAGTTGTCGACGCTGGTCTTCCGCTACGTCCCGGGCGGCACGGCCGGCACCGGCGCCGACCCCGCGCTGGCCGACCCGTCGCTCGCCGACCCCGCTCTCGCCGACGCCGCCAACCTGCACGCGCGCGAGCAACTGGCCGCCTCCGGCGCCGCGCTGGTCGCCGGCACCAAGGTCGACGGCCGGCACTACCTGAAGTTCACGCTGCTCAACCCCGAGACGACCACCGAGGACCTCGCCGCCGTCCTCGACCTCATAGCCGAGCACGCCGCCGCCTACACGGGAGAATCCCTTGTCCCCGACGTCCCCGCAGTCACCGACGTCCCCGCAGTCCCCGCAGTCCCCGAAGCAGCCGCAGCCCCCGCAGCCGGCGTCCCCGCAGTCCCCGCGGTCCCGGTCCGCTGAGCGCCGGGTCCACGACTTCGTCGCCGTCGGTCTCGGCCCGTTCAACCTGGGCCTGGCCTGTCTGACCGACCCGGTCGACGGACTCGACGGCGTCTTCCTGGAGCGCAAGCCCGGCTTCGACTGGCACTCCGGGATGTTCATCGAGGGCAGCACGCTCCAGACGCCGTTCATGTCGGACCTGGTGACGCTGGCCGACCCCACGTCCCCGTACTCCTTCCTCAGCTACCTGAAGGAGACCGGGCGGCTGTACTCCTTCTACATCCGCGAGAGCTTCTATCCGCTGCGCGAGGAGTTCAACGACTACTGCCGCTGGGCCGCCGCCAAACTCCCGAACGTGCGCTTCGGCGAGGAGGTCACCGCCGTCGAACGGGACGCCGCGGACGGCACGTACGTCGTGCGCACCGCCCGGGGCACGTACCGCGGGCGCCGGCTGGTGCTGGGCACCGGCACGCCGCCGTATGTGCCGGAACCCTGCCGCGGCCTCGGCGGCGACCTCCTGCACAACAGCCGCTATCTGGAGCACAAGGAGCGGTTGCGGGCCAAGGAGTCGATCACGATCGTCGGCAGCGGGCAGAGCGCCGCCGAGATCTACCACGACCTGCTCCAGGACCTCTCCCCCGACGGCTACCACCTCACCTGGGTGACCCGCTCGCCGCGGTTCTTCCCGCTGGAGTACACCAAGCTGACGCTGGAGATGACCTCGCCCGAGTACGTCGACTACTTCCACGCGCTGCCCGGGCCCGTCCGCGACCGGCTCGGCCCCGCCCAGAAGAACCTCTACAAGGGCATCAACACCGAGCTGATCGACGCCATCTTCGACCTGCTGTACGTCAAGTCCCGCCGCGGCCCGGTGCCCACCCGGCTGCTCACCAACACCGCGCTGGTCTCCGCCGGCTACGCGGACGGCACGTACACCCTGGGCCTGCGCCACGAGGAGCAGGGCCGGGACTTCGACCTGGCCACCCAGGGGCTGGTGCTCGCCACCGGCTACCGCTACGCCGAGCCGGCGTTCCTCGCCGGCATCTCCGACCGCCTCGCGCGCGACGGGCAGGGGCGCTTCGCCGTCGCCCGCAACTACACCGTCGACCGCGCGGGCCGCGAGGTCTTCGTCCAGAACGCCGAGCTGCACACCCACGGCTTCGCCGCCCCCGACCTCGGCATGGCCGCGTACCGCAACTCCTGCATCATCCGGGAGATGACCGGCCGCGAGGTCTACCCGATCGAGAAGTCCATCGCCTTCCAGGAGTTCGGAGCGCCGGCCTGATGAACCTCACCCTGCGCCCCCTGGACCCGGTCCGGGACGCGCCGCTGCTGCACACCTGGGTCACCCACCCCAAGGCCGCCTTCTGGCTGATGCAGGGCTGCACGCCGGAGGAGGTCGAGAAGGAGTACGCGCGGATCGACGCCGATCCCCACCACGACGCCTTCCTCGGCCTCGCCGACGGCACCCCCGCCTTCCTCGCCGAACGCTACGACCCGGCGCACCGCGAGCTGGTCGGCGTCCACGACGCCGAGGACGGCGACGTCGGGATGCACTTCCTGACCGCGCCCACCGGCACCCCCGTGCACGGCTTCACCCGGGCGGTGATCACGGCGGTGATGGAGTGGCTCTTCGCCGACCCGGCGGTGCGCCGGGTGGTGGTCGAGCCCGACGCGCGCAACACCGCCGTGCACGCGCTCAACGAGGCCGTCGGCTTCCGGGTGGCGCGCCGCGTACGGATGCCCGGCGAACCGGGCAAGCCCGGCAAGGAGGCGCTGCTGAGCTTCTGCACCCGCGAGCAGTTCGCGGCGTCGCAGGCGGCCGGGCCCCCGGACGCCACCGGCCACCTCACCCCGGACCGCTGGGAAGAGGCCACCCGTCGGCTGCTGGCCAAGGCGATCGGGGAGTTCACCCACGAACGGCTGCTGACGCCCGAGCCGCGGGGGGTCGGCTCGTACGCGCTACGGGCCGGGGACGCCGAATACCGCTTCGAGGCCCGGCGCTACGCGCTGGACCACTGGCGCGTCGACCCGCGCACCGTCACCCGCCACGCACCCGGCGACCCGCCCGGCGGCTCCGGTCTCGACGCGCAGCGGTTCTTCACCGAGCTGCGGGGGCCGCTGGGGCTGAGCGCCGAGGTGCTGCCCGTCTACCTGGAGGAGATCACCTCCACGCTGGCGAGCACCGCGTACAAGCTCGCCGGGCCGGAGGACGCCGACCTGGCGACGGCCGACTTCCAGCGGATCGAGGCGGGGATGACCGAGGGCCACCCCTGCTTCGTCGCCAACAACGGCCGCCTGGGCCTGGGCGCGGCGGACTACCGCGCGTACGCCCCCGAGACCGGCGCGCGCACCCGCCTCGTCTGGCTCGCCGCCCACCGCGACCGGGCGACCTTCACCTGCGCCGCGGACCTCGACCACGAGACGCTGCTGCGCGCGGAGCTGGGCCCGGGGGTGCGCGACGGGTTCGCGGCCCGGCTGCGGGGCCTCGGGCTCGACCCGGACGACTACCTGCTGATCCCCGCGCACCCCTGGCAGTGGGAGCACAAGCTCTCCGTCACCTTCGCCGGCGAGGTCGCCACGCGCCGGCTGGTGTACCTCGGCGAGAGCGCGGACACGTACCAGCCGCAGCAGTCGATACGTACCTTCTTCAACACCTCCGCGCCCGGACGGCACTACGTCAAGACCGCGCTGTCCGTGCTCAACATGGGCTTCATGCGCGGGCTGTCGGCCGCGTACATGGAGGCCACCCCGGCCATCAACGACTGGGTCGCCGGGCTGGTCGACCAGGACGAGGTGCTGCGCGGCACAGGCCTGGTGATCCTGCGCGAACTGGCCGCGGTCGGCTACCGCCACGAGGCGTACGAGGCCGCCACCGCCCCCGGCTCGCCGTACCGCAAGATGCTCGCCGCGCTGTGGCGGGAGAGCCCGGTGCCGCGGCTCGCCGAGGGGCAGCGTCTGGCGACGATGGCGGCGCTGCTGCACACCGACCGCGCCGGCCGGCCGCTGGCGGCGGCGCTGATCGAGGGCTCGGGGCTGGCGCCGGAGGTGTGGCTGCGCCGCTATCTCGACGCGTATCTGACGCCGCTGCTGCACGCCTTCTACGCGTACGGGCTGGCGTTCATGCCGCACGGCGAGAACGTCATCCTCGTGCTGGACGAGTCGGGGGCGGTGGAGCGGGCGCTGTTCAAGGACATCGCGGAGGAGGTCGTGGTGATGGACCCGGACCTGCCGCTGCCGGCGGCGGCGGAGCGGATCCGGGCCGAGGTCCCGGACGACATGCAACTGCTGTCGGTCTTCACGGACGTCTTCGACTGCTTCTTCCGCTTCCTCGCGCCGCTGCTGGACGAGGCGGGGGTGCTGGGCGAGGAGGACTTCTGGCGGACGGTCGCGGAGTGCGCGCGGGACTACCGGGCGGCGGTGCCGGACCTCGCGGACCGGTTCGAGCGGCACGACCTGTTCGCGCCGGAGTTCGCGCTGTCGTGCCTCAACCGGCTCCAGTTGCGCGACAACCGGCAGATGGTGGACCTGACGGACCCGTCGGCGGCACTCCAGTTGGTGGGCACACTACGCAACCCCTTGGCCCCGTACGGAGGCAGCTAACCCCATAACCCCGCACACCCGCCCAAGGGTAGGCCGCCCCACCGACAACGCGCCGCCGGCAGCCCTCACCCCCGTTCACCCCCGCAGCAGTGCGTTGAGCCGTGCCGCCTGCCGCGTCAGGTGGTCGCGCTCCGGGATGTTGGGCGCCGAGCGGGCGGCCTGGGCGTACAGCCGGGCCGCGGTCTCCGCGTCGCCGTCCCGCTCGTGCAGGTACGCCGCCACCGCCGCGTACCGCGGCAGCGACGGGTCCAGCTCCGCGAGGGCCGCCAGCCCGGCCCGCGCGCCGTCGGCCTCGCCGACCGCGACCGCCCGGTTGAGCCGGGCCACCGGGCTGCCGGTGAGGCGTACCAGCTCGTCGTACCACTCGACGATCTGCACCCAGTCCGTCTCCCCGGCCGTCGGGGCGTCGGCGTGCAGCGCCGCGACCGCCGCCTGGGCCTGGAACTCGCCCAGCCGGTCGCGGGCCAGCGCGGCCTGGAGGATCCCGACACCCTCGGCGATCATCCGGGTGTCCCACAGGCCGCGGTCCTGCTCGGCGAGCGGTACGAGCCTGCCGTCCCGGCCGGTCCGCGCCGGGCGCCGCGCGTGGTGCAGCAGCATGAGCGCCAGCAGCCCCGCGGCCTCCTCGTGGCGGGTGAGGTCCGCCAGTTGCCGGGTGAGCCGGATGGCCTCGGCGGAGAGGTCGACGTCGCCGGAGTAGCCCTCGTTGAAGACGAGGTAGAGCACGCGCAGCACGGTGGCGACGTCGCCGGGCCGGTCGAAGCGCACGCCGGAGACGGTCCGCTTGGCCCTGCTGATCCGCTGCGCCATGGTCGCCTCGGGCACCAGGTAGGCGCGCGCGATCTGCCGCGTCGTCAGGCCGCCGACCGCGCGCAGCGTGAGCGCGACGGCCGAGGCCGGCGTCAGGGAGGGATGCGCGCACAGGAAGTAGAGCTGGAGCGTGTCGTCCACCGACCCGCCCGCGTCCAGACCCGCCACGGGCTCGGCCTCGACCCGTTCCTCGCGCCGCCGCCGGGAGGTGTCGGCGCGTACGGCGTCGAGGAACTTGCGCCAGGCCACCGTGATCAGCCACCCCTTGGGGTCCCGCGGCGCCTCGTCGTCCGGCCAGCCGCGCACGGCCTCGACCAGGGCGTCCTGTACGGCGTCCTCGGCCGCCGCGAAGTCGGCTCCGCGGCGGACGAGCACGCCTATGACCTCGGGGACCAGCTCCCGCAGCAGCGACTCGTTCACTCGGTGGCCGTGGCCTGCACACCGTAGGCGGGGCGGATCTCCAGCCACTCGTGGATCGGCTTGCCGCCGGCGCCCGGGGCGGCGGACAGCTCGGCGGCCAGCTCCAGCGCGCGGTCGTAGGTCTCGACGTCGATCACCATCCAGCCGGCGATGAGGTCCTTGGTCTCGGCGAACGGCCCGTCGGTGACCGGGGGCCGGCCCTCGCCGTCGTAGCGGACGAAGGTGCCCTCCGGGGAGAGCGCCTGCTCCCCGACGTACTCGCCGGTGGTCTCCAGCTTGGCGGCGAAGTCGCGCATGTACTGGATGTGGGCCGTGACCTCCTCCGGCTCCCACTGGTCCATCGGCACGTCGTTGACCGCCTCCGGCGCGCCCCGGTAGTGCTTGAGCAGCAGGTACTTCGCCATGGTCTTCTCCTTGCTGGGGTACGGCCCATTGTGGGCCGCGTTCACCCCTGGGACGCGGCCGCGCGCCGGTTCTCGACATGCCCGCGGAAAAATCTTCGCGCGTGACGAACCGGGGCCGCCGGACGGCGCCGCGAGCCGCGGGTACGAGCCGTCCGCTCAGCGCAGCGCGTCCGCGCCCCGGGCCGCCGCCCGCAGGAAGAACGGCACCGTCAGCGCCGAGGCCACCGCGAAGAAGCCGAAGGCCGCCCGCGGCCCGGCGAGTTCGGCGAGCAGCCCGACCAGCCCGGCGCCCAGCGGCATGGCGCCCCAGGCGAACATCCGGTTCGCGGAGCTGAACCGGCCGAGCATCGCGTCCGGCACCGCCCGCTGGACGACCGTGCGGCTGTTGACCGTCCACAGCGTGCCGCCGAGCCCGCCGAGGAACGCCGCCGCGGCGACGGCGCGGGCGTCCGCGGTGAGCGCCGGGACGGCGGCCATCGCGGCGGTGCCGAAGAGGTCGGCGAGCATCACGCGGCGGCGGCCCAGCAGCCGGTTGAGCCAGGTGACGGTGACGGCACCGAGGAGCCCGCCGATACCGAGGGCGCTGAGCAGGACGCCGTACTCGCCGGGCGTCAGGCCCATGTCGCGGGTGGCGTACAGCGGGATGAGGGCGAGCCAGGCGCCCCAGGTGCCGGAGAGCACGGTGAGGATGAGGGAGAGGGAGCGCAGCAGGCGGTGCCGCCAGAGGTAGCGCAGGCCCTCGGCGATCTGCCCGTTGACGGTGGTGGCGGGCGGCGGCGCCGCGGCGTCGGTCTCGTACGCCGCGGATACGGAGCCCGCCCGGAAGCGCCCGACGAGCAGCAGCAGCACGAGCGCCGCCGCGGCGTAGGCGGCCCAGGTCGCGCCCAGCGCGTACCCGGCGCCCAGGGCGATGAGCAGCCCGCCGACGAACGGCCCGGCGAATTCGCTGAACACCGTCTCGGCCCCGGCCATCCAGGCGTTCGCCCGGTCGCGCCCGGCGGGCGGCACCGCGGCGGGGACCAGGGCGGTGGCCGCCGTGGAGGCGACGACGTCGGCGATGCCGATGGCGGCGCCCGCGGCGGTCAGCAGCCCGAGGGACAGCCCGCCGCTGGCGGCGGCGGCGAGCAGCGGCACCATCGCGAGCAACCGCAGCACGTTGACGATCCAGAGCAGCCGGCGCCGGTCGACGCGGTCGACGAGCACGCCGGCGTGCAGGGCGACGAGCAGCCAGGGCAGCGAGATCGCCAGCGCCACCCCGGTGACCTGCGCGGGGGAACCCCCGGCGCGGACGGCGAGGAGCGGCAGCGCCATCTTCACGACGCCGTCGGCGAGGTTCGTGACGGCGGTGAACGCGACGAGCACGGCGGTGTTGCGGCGCCCGGCGTCCCGCCCGGCCCGCGGGCGCCCGCCCTGAAGAACCGCTGCCGTATCCCCCATGACCACTCCCACCTAACCGTCAAAGCTGTTTACTGGTGAGATGAAGTTACCACCTAACGCGATAGCCGGTAAAGTGGCAGGTATGCGCGCACCCCCCCGGGCCGCCGAGCTGGTGGCCGACTTCGCCAACACCCTCGACATCCACGCCGGTACGGACACCCTGAGCACCCCGGACGACCTGGCCACCTGGCTCACGGACCACGGCCTGCCGGCCGCCGGCACCCCCGGCCCCGCCCTGCACACGGCGGCCGTCGCCCTGCGCGCGGGCATCCGCGAACACCTGGGCACCCACGTCGGCGACACCCCCGACCCCGCCGTCACGGCGGCGGCCGACGCGGCGCTGGCGCACTTCCCGGTCCGTATCGCCGCCGACGGCACCCTCTCCCCCGGCCCCGGCCTCACCGGCACGGAGCGGGCGGTCGCGGAACTGGCCGTCGCGTGGAGCACCCTGGCGGTCACCGGCGACGCCGCGCGCCTGAAGCGCTGCGCGGAGCACACCTGCCACGAGGTGTTCTGGGACACGTCGAAGAACCGCAGCAAACGCTGGTGCTCGATGCAGGGCTGCGGCAACCGCGCCAAGGCCCGCACCTACGCCGCCCGCCGCGCCGCCGCCTCCGACGGAAACGGACGCGCGGACGCGTCAGGGCCCGTACCGCTTCCGCGATACGGGCCCTGACCGAAGAGGGTGAGTGACGGGACTTGAACCCGCGGCCACCTGGACCACAACCAGGTGCTCTACCATCTGAGCTACACCCACCGTGAGCTGATGCTTCCGCACCGGCCGACTAGAAGTGTACAGGGTCGCCGGCGGTGCTCGCCCCCCGCTTTCCCCGCCCCGCCGGGCCCCGCTACGAGCCGTCCGGTGCCAGGGTGTGGCGGGCCGCGATGGCCTTCGCGGTCTCCGAATCCGGGCCCGGCGGGGGCACGAAGACCGCCTCCCGGTAGTAGCGCATCTCGGCGATGCTCTCCCTGATGTCCGCCAGCGCCCGGTGGTTGCCCGCCTTCTCGGGGCTGTTGAAGTAGGCCCGCGGGTACCAGCGGCGGGCCAGCTCCTTGACGGACGAGACGTCCACGATGCGGTAGTGCAGGTGGCCCTCCAGGTTCGGCATGTCCCGGCTGAGGAAGCCGCGGTCGGTGCCGACGGAGTTGCCGCACAGGGGGGCGCGGCCGGGCTCGGGCACGAACTCCCGTACGTAGTCGAGCACCTGCCGCTCCGCGTCCGCGAGCGTCGTGCCGCCGGCCAGCTCGTCGAGCAGGCCGGAGGCGGTGTGCATGGCGCGTACGACGCCGGGCATGGAGGCGAGGGCCTCGGCCGGCGGCCGGATGACGATGTCGACGCCGTCACCGAGCACGTTCAGCTCCGAGTCGGTGACGAGCGCGGCCACCTCGACGAGCGCGTCGTCGGCCAGGGAGAGGCCCGTCATCTCGCAGTCGATCCAGACCATCCGATCGTTCATGGCCCTCACCCTACGTGCCGGTCGCGCTGACCCGGCACGGTCGCGCGCCGGGCCAGTGCGCCCCGGTGCCGCTGCGGGTGCGGCTCGGGGTGGCCGGGCGCGTACGCGTCGGACTGCGGCTTCTCGGCACCGTCCGCGCCGCCCCCCGCGGCACTGCCCACGACCCCCGCGGCGCCGCCGGCCCCGCCGGGCGGCTGCGGGCGCCGGGGCGCGGGCACCGTGGGGGGTTCCGGCGGCGGTACGGCCTGGGGGTTGCGGGCGCGGTAGGCCGCCCGGTACGCGGCCGGGGAGGAGCCGAGCTGGCGGCGGAAGTGCCCGCGCAGCGCGACCGGCGAGCGGAAGCCGCAGCGGCCCGCCACTTCGTCCACGGAGAAGTCCGACGTCTCCAGCAGCCGCTGTGCCTGAAGCACCCGCTGGGTGATCAGCCACTGGAGCGGGGCGCTGCCGGTGAGCGAGCGGAACCGCCGGTCGAACGTGCGTCGGCTCATGTACGCGCGGGCCGCCAGAGTCTCCACGTCGAACTGCTCGTGCAGGTTCTCCAGCGCCCAGGCCACGACCTCCGCCAGCGGGTCTCCGCCGATCTCCTCGGGTAAAGACCTGTCGAGGTAGCGCTCCTGGCCGCTGCCGCGCCGCGCGGGCACCACCAGCCTCCGGGAGAGCGCGGCGGCGGCTTCCGCGCCGTGGTCCTGGCGCACCAGGTGCAGGCACAGGTCGATGCCCGCGGCCGTGCTCGCCGAGGTCAGGATGTCGCCGTCGTCGACGAACAGCTCGCGCGGGTCCATGTGGACCGACGGGTAGCGCTTGGCGAGCGTCGGCGCGTACATCCAGTGCGTGGTGGCGGGGCGGCCGTCCAGCAGCCCGGCCGCGGCCAGCGCGAACGCCCCGGTGCACAGCCCGACGACGCGGGCGCCGTCCTCGTGCGCACGGCGCAGCGCGTCCAGCGCGGCGGCGGGCGGCGGCTGGGTGATGGAGCGCCACGCGGGTACGACGACGGTGCCGGCGCGGGCCAGCGCCTCCAGCCCGTACGGAGCCGACAGCTCCAGACCGCCGGTTGTGCGCAGCGGGCCGTCCTCACCGGCGCAGACCAGCAGCCGGTACCGGGGTGTGCCGGCGTCCTGGCGGTCGACTCCGAAGACGGAGAGGGGGATGGAGTTCTCGAAGACGGGGCCACCGCTGAACAGCAGCACGGCGACGACCTCGCGGCGCCGCCGGGGCGGGCGTGGTGCCTCGCCTCGTACCGCCGCCGCCACGTCGGGTGTGCGTGGCCCGACCTCGGGTGTGCGTGGCCCGCCGGACCGGATCGTTGCGCCCGCTCCGGTGGAGTCCTGGCTCATGACGCTAAGCCCCCTCGCTTCTCTCTTCCTCTGCGTCCTGCACCTACACCCCCGGGACGATCTCGGTCTCTCGGCCAAGATCAAATCTACTGTGTCTTGTCCGACGGACCGGACAGGTTCAGCCCCGCATCTATATCGACAGGTAAAGCGTGTCTTGTGTGACAGACGGGACAGGTTCGGCCCTACCTCTATGTCGACATGGAAACCTGGCGTGAAGCTTTCGATCGCGAACGGTTTCACTGGTTCACGCAACAGGGAAGGCCACCCCCCTCCGGTTCTCCGACGTGCAAGGCTCGTGCGCCCCGACTGCGCCCCCAGCCCCCCGAGCCCGGAACGTTCCAGCCTTCAGTCTCGCAACTCCGGTGTGCAGAAGGGAAGTTGGCCGAAAAGATCGGGTCACAGGAAGTTGTCCCCTCAACCACGGGCGGACGGACGCACGGAGCCGCGAAAACGCCGGTGGACGAGTGCGCCCCGCCGTGTCCTGCGGCGCGACCCCGGCGCACGGGCCGCGTGCGCGTTCGCGGCGGCGACGATGCGCCCGGGGGGCGCGGCAGCAGCGCACGGAAGCGTGGGGGGCGGCACGAAGGGCGGACACCGGATCCGTGAGCGCCGGTACCGTGCGCCCCCCGACGGCGCCCGCGACGGATCGCCGGGCCGCCGCGCGACCCCGTCGGCGTTGCGCCGGACGCCGCACTCGGGCATGCTCCTGTGAACCGTTCGCGGGGGCCACCTGGCATACTGCCGCCCGACCCTGGGCAAGGGAGGTAGTGTCGCCGTACCCTTGTTGTACGGGATTGGGAAGATGATTCCCGGACACAGCAAGCCGAGTCCCTCCAGTCACGAGGATTCCCTTCGCCGAGACACCGATGGCCGGTCACGAAATCCCCGAACCCGCGGACCGCAAGCCGGTCGCCGATCCCACGGCGGACCTGGAAGCGGCGGCCGAGCCGCGCCAAGGCTGCGATCCCGCCTTCAAGCACGGCGTCGTCTGCGGCTTCGACGGCTCCACCTCCAGCGAACGCGCCCTTGCCTACGCGGTGGGCATGGCGCGGCGGCTGGGCTGCGGCCTGATCATCGTGCACGTGGCCAACCGGCTGCCCACCACCGTCTGGGCCGGCTGCGAGCCGCCCGTCTTCGTGGACGTGCCGGACCACCGCACCGAGGTGCTCGGGCTGGAACTCGCCTGCGCCGACTATCTCTCCGACGTGCCCTGGATCCTCGTCGAGCGCGGCGGCGACATCTGCCACGAACTGGAGGAGGTCGGCCGGGAGTACGAGGCCGACGCCATCGTCGTCGGCTCCACCCAGGGCATCGTGGGCCGCATCTTCGGCTCCGTCGCGGGCCGGCTCGCCCGGCGGGCGCAACGGCCCGTCGTCGTCGTGCCGTAGCCGCCCCCCGCGCACGTTTGCGCCGGTCGCGCCGGTCGCACCTGCGGTTCCGCACGGCGCGAGAAATCTACTCGCGAGTAGATGTGGGTTGTGAATTTGTGAGGGGCATATAGGGGACACGACGACGCGCTGCCGACCGGGAGGTGACGGTCCCCGGTACGGCAGCGGCACCGCCGGCGTATTGGGCGACGCCGGCACAGGGGAGGCGGCCCTCTGCGCGACGTGGTGGCACGCGCAGAGGGCCGCTCTTTCGTCTCCACCCGTACGGCCGCGGGACCGGCTTCCGCTACGGGGCCGCCGGGTGCGCCCCGGGCCGCGGGCCGGGGTCACCGATCGCGGTGGTGCGCCGCGGGTGATCCGCCGGTGTACCGCCGGGCGTTGAGCGCCAGGCGGGCGAGGCGGCTGATGAACTCCGTTTGCAGTGCGGTCTGGTCGCGCACCGGGATCCAGCGGGGCGCGAAGTCCGCGGCGTAGCGGCTGCGCCAGCCGGTGAGCAGCGCCTCGGCCGCCGGGCCGACGGGATGGCCGTCGGTCGCGCGGGCGAGCATGGCCGCGGCCCGCAGCGGCAGCCGCTGGGCGGCCATCCGCAGCGCGAGGGCGCCGCCGGCGGTCGCCGCGGGCGCGGCGCCGCCCGGGGTGGGCGGCGCGGACCACTGCGCGGCGTTGGTGAGACAGGCGTCGGTCAGCCAGGCCGCGGCGTCCAGCAGCGGCCCGGGCGCGTCGGCGAAACCGGCGCGGGCCTCGTCCAGCAGCCACGCCAACTGGTCGGCCTGCGTGCGCAGATGCGCCACGGCCTGCCCGACGACCAGATCGGGCGCCTCGGTGGGCCGGCGGTCGGCGATGGCCTCGACGGCCCAGACCGGCGTCTCGACGACGGCGGTGACGGTGCCGTGGCACAGCGGGTGGAACCACGTGGAACGGTTCAGCCAGTCGCGGTGGACGACGTTGGCGTCGAGCCCGGCGCCGGCGGCCATCAGAAAGACGCCCGGGCCCGCGCTGGGCATGTGCAGGGTGTCCACCGGCGCGACGGCCAGCGGGACGGCGACGCCGGCGGCGGCGTGCGCGAGCGCCGCGGGGGCGCCCGGCAGGTCGTGGGTGAGCTGCGCCCAGGCGCCGCCGGCGTCGTTGGCGTGGAGGGAGATCTGGAGCACCGGGCGCAGTTCGTCCAGCACGGTCAGCAGGGCGCGGGTCTCCGGCAGCGGCGCGGCGCGGGTGCCGGGCGGCGGCAGCCACTCGGGCTGCTGGTCGGCGGCGGGCCGGTAGAAGTGGCGGAGCTGCCGCTCCAGCGTGCCGGGGTGGCGGGTCCACGCCTCGGTGTGGCGGGCGCCGTCCGGGTCCAGGCAGAGCAGGAAGTGCCAGGCGGCGGCGCGGTCCTGCCGGCCGTCGGGTCCGCCGCGCACGGCGCGGCAGGCCAGTTCTGCTACGGCGGCGCCCCCGGCCGGCTCGTTCGCATGCGCGCCGCTGACCACGAGGACGTTCCGGGAGCCGTGTCCGGCGGAGAGCAGCCACAGCGGCTCCCCCGCGCGGGAGGCGCCGACCTGCCGCAGCCGGCAGCGGGAGGGATGGCGCCGTACCAGGTCGCGAGCCGTTCGCGTGAGGTCGTCCACGGTGGGGTAGCGGTGCCGCGCCAACGCGGGGACGCCGGCGGGCCTCACTCGCCGCTGGGGTTGCTGTCGCCTGTCGTCTCCTTCTTGTCGAGACGACGGATCCTGATCTCCTGCATCGCGCCTCCCTCCGCAGGGGTCCACTCTGTGTGGTTGAAACGACCCTCTCAGTAGTGCACATTGGGCCGCGTCGGTGCAAGACTTCCTGTCGCATCATCCTGGGGTGGGCATGGCGGTGGCGCAGTGGGCGCGTCCACGGGTCAAACCGGAGCACCGCGGCTACCGCACCGTGGCGGGAAACATCCGTATCGGCAGTGTCATCTACGGCGTGGGCGCGGAGATCGAGGATCCCAAGGGCTGGCTGTGGACGCTGGTCGAGGCCGCCGACGGCACCCGCAGCTCGCGGGACATCGTCACCGCGGTGCTCACCCGCCACGACGGCCTCGAACCCGGCGACGTGACCGCCGCGCTGGAGCAACTGGCCTCGGCCGGGTTCCTGGAGGACGCCGCGGCGCCGCTGCCCGGGCAGTTCTCGGCGCGGGAGGCCGAGCGCTACAGCCGCGGCGTGCCGCTGCTGCGGTGGATGGACCTGGGCGCGCGCGCCAGCGCGTGGGAGGCGCAACTGCGGCTGAAGGAGGCCCGGGTGCTCGTCCTGGGCGTCGGCGGCACCGGCGGCGCCGCGGCCTGGCACCTGGCCGCCTCCGGCGTCGGCCGCCTGCACCTGCTGGACGACGACCGGGTGGAACTGTCGAACCTCAACCGGCAGTTGCTCTACGGCGAGGCCGACCTGGGCAGGCCGAAGGCCGAGGCGGCCGTCGACCGGCTCGCGGGCCTGAACCCCGACGTCCGCGTCACCGGCGAGATCCGCCGCGTCGCCACCGCCGGCCAGCTCGCCGCCGTCCTCGCGTCCTCGCCCCCGTACGACCTGTTCGTGCTGGGCGCCGACGGGCCGCCGCAGATACGGCGCTGGGTGAACCGGGCCTGTCTGGCCGCGGGCCTGCCGTGGGTGGACGGCGGCTACAGCGGGCCGCTGGTCACCGCCGGCATCCACCGGCCCGGCACCGGCGCGTGCTGGGAGTGCCTGCACGAGCAGGCGACGCAGCAGGCCGACCTCGGCCTGCCCGAGGGGGCCGACGAGCCCGCCGCCTCCGCCCACCTGCCGTGGAACCCGGCCAGCGCCGTCACCGCGGGCCTGTCCGGCGCGCTCGTCGCGTACGGTGCCCTGGCGCTGCTGACCGGCGTCCCGCCGCTCGAACCGGGCTTCCGCTTCGGGTTCAACCTGATGGTGCCCGGCGACGAGGTGACCCTCCGGCTGCCACGCCGCCCCGACTGCCCGGCCTGCGGCAGCCCCGGGTGAGCAGCGCGGCGGCACCCCCGCGGCAGCCCCGGCCGCCGGCGGGCGCGCCGCCCCTGCCGCCGCGGGCTACTCCACCGTCACCGACTTCGCCAGGTTGCGGGGCTTGTCGATGTCGCGCCCCAGCTCCAGCGCCGTGTGGTAGGCGAGCAGTTGGAGCGGGATGCCCATCAGGATGGGGTCCAGCTCCGGCTCGTTGCGCGGGACGACGATCGTGTGGTCCGCCTTCTCCTGCCGGCGGTGGGCGACCGCGAGGATGCGGCCCTCGCGGGCCTTGATCTCCTCCATCGCGGCGCGGTTCTTCTCCAGCAGCTCGTCGTCCGGCACGATCGCCACCGTCGGCACCTCCGGCTCGATCAGCGCCAGCGGGCCGTGCTTCAGCTCGGAGGCCGGGTACGCCTCGGCGTGGATGTAGCTGACCTCCTTCAGCTTCAGCGCCGCCTCCCTGGCCACCGGGTAGCCGCGGACCCGGCCGATGAACATCATCGACCTGGCGTGCGCGTACTCCTTGGCCAGCGCCCGGATCCCGTCCTCGCCGCGCAGCATCTCCGCGATCTGCTCGGGCAGCCGGCGCAGCCCCTCGATGACGCGGCGGCCGTCGGCGACCGACAGGTCGCGGATACGGCCGAGGTGCAGGGCGAGCAGGCCGAAGGCGACGACGGTGTTGGTGAAGCACTTGGTGGAGACCACGCAGACCTCCGGGCCCGCGTGCACGTAGATGCCGCCGTCGGTCTCCCGGGCGATGGCCGAGCCGACGACGTTGACGACGCCGAGGACCCGCGCGCCCTTGCGCTTCAGCTCCTGCACGGCGGCCAGCACGTCGTACGTCTCGCCGGACTGGGAGACGGCGACGTAGAGGGTGTCGGGGTCGACGACCGGGTTGCGGTAGCGGAACTCGCTGGCCGGCTCGGCGTCCGCGGGCACCCGCGCCAGCTCCTCGATCAACTGCGCGCCGATCATGCCCGCGTGGTACGAGGTCCCGCAGCCGAGGATCTTCACCCGGCGCACCGCGCGTGCCTCGCGGGCGCCCAGGTTGAGGCCGCCGAGGTGGACGGTGGAGAACCGGTCCTCGATGCGCCCGCGCAGCACGCGGTCGACGGCGTCGGCCTGTTCGCAGATCTCCTTGTGCATGTAAGTGTCGTGGCCGGCCATGTCGTACGACTCGGGCGACCACTCCACCGTCTCCGGCGAGGACGACGTGCGCGAGCCCTCGGTGGTGTACGTGCGGTAGTCGTCGGCCTTGACGGTGGCCATCTCGCCGTCGCCGAGGGTGACGACCTGGCGGGTGTGCGAGACCAGCGCGGCGACGTCGGAGGCGACGAACATCTCCCGCTCGCCGATGCCGAGCACGACGGGCGAGCCGTTGCGGGCGACGACGATGCGGTCGGGGTGGTCGGCGTGCAGCACGGCGATGCCGTACGTGCCCTCCACCAGCCGCAGCGTCTCGCGTACGGCCTCCTCCAGGGTGGCGGCGGCGGAGCGGCCGATGAGGTGGCCCAGCACCTCGGTGTCGGTCTCGGAAACCAGCTCGACGCCGTCGGCGGCGAGCTTGGCGCGCAGGTCGGCGGCGTTGTCGATGATGCCGTTGTGCACGACGGCGACCTTGCCGGCCTCGTCCAGGTGCGGGTGGGCGTTGGCGTCGCTGGGGGCTCCGTGGGTGGCCCAGCGGGTGTGCGCGATGCCCGTGGCGCCGGCGAAGCGCTTGGGCAGCCGGGCCTCCAGCTCCCGTACCCGGCCCTTGGCCTTGACGGTCTTCAGCGCGCCGGAGCGGGCGGCGATGGCCACACCGGCGGAGTCGTAGCCCCGGTACTCCAGCCGCTGGAGCCCTTCGAGCAGCAGGGGCGCGGCGTCACGCTTGCCGATGTAACCGACGATTCCGCACATATCGTTCGCTTCCTGTCGGGGAGGGTGAGGGTTGAGGGGTGGTGCGGCTAGCCGTAGACGATGCGGCGCAGTTGGCGCCGGGTCAGCTCGGGGGGCGCGACCGCGCGGTGCGCCAGCTCGCGGGCGATCCGGTCGAAGATCTCGTCGTTCACCAGGCCGCCCGCCTGGAGCTCGCGGTGGCGGCGGCGGACGAACGCGGGCGTCGTCTCGTCGAAGTAGGCCAGGACGTCCTGGACGACCCGCGCGGCCTCGCCGCGGCTGAGCGGCGCGCTGCGTATCAGGTGGTCGATGAGGTCGTCGTGCACCTGTTGATAGTGCTTGATGATCATGTCTTACGCAAGAAATCTGCCCGGAATCGGGCAGGAATCACTCCTTTCCCTCGACAGATTGGTCTACACCCTTGACCGGGGTGGGCACCGGCGGTACGCCTGGAATGTCCATGCCATGCGTACGACCCGCAGCCCCGAAGGGACCACTGTGAGACGTCACCGCCTGAGGACCACCCCCCACCGCTCCCCGCGTTCCCTCGCGCGCCTCGGCGTCGCGCTGCTGCTCACCGTCGCCGCGGGTGTCGGCGCCGGCGGCGCGGCGGCGCCCGGCACCGCACCCGGCGGCGCACAGCCCCGGGCCGCCGAGCCGGCCGCGCTGGACTCCGTCATCCCCGCCCCCGCCGCCGTCGCCCCCGGCGGCAGCCCGTACGAGATCACCGCCGCCACCGGCATCCGGGTGCCCTCCGGCAGCTCCGCCGCCGCCGGCTCCGCCCGCGACGCCGGCGAGTACCTGGCCGGCGTGCTGCGCCCCTCGACCGGCTTCGAGCTGCCCGTCGGCAGCAAGTCCGGCGACGTCGAGCTGCGGCTGAACGCCAAGCTGAAGAAGGCCGTCGGCACCGAGGGCTACGAGCTGACCTCCGGCGCCGGCGGCGTGCTGATCACCGCCGCCGCCCCCGCCGGGCTCTTCCACGGCGTGCAGACGCTGCGCCAGTTGCTGCCCGCGGCCGTGGAGGCGGGCACCCAGCAGGACGGGCCGTGGCTGGTGGCCGGCGGCCGGATCACCGACGAGCCCCGCTTCGCGTACCGCAGCGCGATGCTGGACGTCTCCCGGCACTTCTTCACGGTCGAGCAGGCCAAGCGCTACATCGACCAGCTCGCGCTGTACAAGTACAACACCCTGCACCTGCACCTGACCGACGACCAGGGCTGGCGGCTGGCCATCGACTCCTGGCCGAACCTCGCCGAGTACGGCGGCAGCACGCAGGTCGGCGGCGGGCCCGGCGGCTACTACACCAAGGACCAGTACCGCGACCTCGTCGCGTACGCCGCGAGCCGCCACATGACCGTCGTGCCCGAGGTCGACATGCCCGGCCACACCAACGCCGCCCTCGCCTCCTACGCCGAGCTGAACTGCGACGGCGTCGCCCCGCCGCTGTACACCGGCACCAGCGTCGGCTTCAGCTCGCTGTGCGTGCCGAAGGAGGTCACGTACGACTTCGTGGACGACGTCGTGCGCGAGCTGGCCGAGCTGACGCCCGGCCCGTACCTCCACATCGGCGGCGACGAGGCCCACTCCACCCCGCACGACGAGTACGTCGCCTTCATGGACCGCGCCCAGGAGATCGTCGGCAAGTACGGCAAGACCGTGATCGGCTGGCACCAGCTCGCCGGCGCGAACCCCGTCGAGGGCGCCGTCGCCCAGTACTGGGGCACGAGCGGCAACGACCAGGAGGTCATCGACGCGGCCAAGGCCGGCACGCCGCTCGTCCTGTCGCCCGCCAACAGGACGTATCTGGACATGAAGTACCACGCGCAGACGCCCCTCGGGCTGAGCTGGGCCGGGTACGTCGAGGTGCGGCAGTCCTACGACTGGGACCCCGGCACGTACATGGGCGGCGGCGTGCCCGAGAGCGCGGTCCTCGGCGTCGAGGCGCCGCTGTGGTCGGAGACGCTGTCGACCAGCGACCAGATCGAGTTCATGGCCTTCCCGCGCGCCGCGGGCGCCGCCGAGCTGGGCTGGTCCCCCGCCGCGAAGCTCGGCTGGGACGGCTACCGCGACCGGCTGGTGGCGCAGGGCCCGCGGTGGGACGCGATGGGCATCGACTTCTACCGCTCGACGCAGGTGCCCTGGGAGTGACCCCCCGGCAGGAGGCACGGGCCCGCCTCCCCCCGGCGGCTGCCGGTCCGCGGCGCAGCCGCGGAGCCCGCGGAGGGGAGGCGGTGGGGGGACGGCCCGCACCGCTCGGCACGGCTGGAGACCACGGCCTCCGCGCCGTCCCGAGGAACGCTACGCACGCTAGTGGCCCCGACTCCGGCAAAGCGCCCAACCCGGGCGCGGAGCACCAGGCTTAAGGCTCTCTTGAGGAACGCATCGGAAGCGCTTAATCCGCGCGCCGCCCCGGACGGGGCAGCCGCCCCGGCGGCGCGCGGAGAGCGCGCCGCCGCGGGCGGCCGTCCGCTCAGGTGCCGCCGAGCTTCACCTCCCGCGGCGCGCCGTTGCTGCCGCTCCAGCCGGCGTTGAAGCCGAAGGAGACGGAACCGCCGTCCGGCACCGCGCCGTTGTACGGGGCGTTGCGGCAGCTCACCCTGGTCCCGGACTGGGTGCAGACGGCGTTCCAGGCGTTCTGGAGGCGCTGTCCGTCGGGGAAGTCCCACTCCGCGGTCCAGCCGTCGAGGGCGGCGCCGTCGCAGGAGATCGTGACGGTGCCGGTGAAGCCGCCGGGCCACTGGCTGGGCACGCTGTACGCCGCGGCGCACTCCTCGCCCGGGCCCGGGCCGGGGCCGCCGCCGGCGGCGCCGAGGTCGTCGGCGTAGCCGGCGATCCAGGCGAGCGGGGCGTTCCAGTTGATCGTGACCTCGTTGGTCGAGTACGACTCGATGTCGTCGATGTAGCACATCGCCGGCGGGCAGCCGGTCAGCTCCCGCTGCGCGACCGGGTCCTCCAACTGCGAGTCCGGGCCGCCGGCCAGCGCCCCGGCGGGCGGGTTGGGCAGGCTCGGGTCGAGCTGGTTCGCCCAGTGCCGGTGGTGCTGGTTCTTCGAGTCGCGCTCGCCGTAACCGGTGACGTACGACTGGTTGAGCGGGTTGCGGCCCAGCACGTAGTCGAGGCCCGTGAGCACGGCGTCGCGGTAGCCGGCCTCGCCGGTCAGGCCGTGCGCGGTGGCCAGGACGACCATGTTGTTGAGCACCTGGCTGTTGGAGCCCCAGACGTAGCGGCCGCCGTCGGGGGCGTACGGGAGGCCGTAGGCGGCGTTCGCGGCGTCGGCCGCGTAGCCGTCGGCGGCGTCGGTGACCATGCCCCGTACGACCGCGCGCTGCGCGTCCGTCAGCCCGCTGTCCACGGTGGCCAGGTCCAGCGCGCCGAGCCCGGCGGTGGCGCCCCACGACATGCCGCCGCCGGGGAAGACCGCCTCGGCGTCGCCGTGCAGGGGCGAGCCGAGCACGTCCTGGAGGTAGGCGTCCTCGCCGGTGGACAGGTACAGCTCGGCGGCGGCCCAGTAGAACTCGTCGCTCACCTCGCCGTCGCTGTACGCGCCGCCGCCGGTGCCGTCGTTCGGGTCGGCGAGCCGGTCCGGGTGCGCCTCGGCCGCGGCGTAGGCCGTACGGGCCGCGGCCAGGCAGCGGTCGGCGAAGTCGGCGTCGAAGTCCGCGTAGAGCCGCGCGCACTGCGCGCCGGTGGCGGCGAGGTTGAGCGTCGCGGCGGTGGACGGCGGGTGCAGCTCGCGCGGCTGCGCGTCCTCGTGCGGCAGCGTCGGCAGGCCGGTCCACTGCGCGTCGTGCAGCTTGTGGTGCGCCATGCCGGCCAGTTCCTCGCCGGCGGGGACCTGCATGGCGAGCAGGAACTCCAGTTGCCAGCGCGCCTCGTCGAGCACGTCGGGCACGCCGTTGCCGCGCTCGGGCACGGCGAGCTTGCCGTCGCCGATCGGCTCGCCGTCGGCGCCGTCGGTGGTCAGGGTGCGCTCGTACGCGCCCATCACCTGCGCGGCGGCGATGCCGCCGTTGACGACGTACTTGCCGTGGTCGCCCGCGTCGTACCAGCCGCCCGCGGCGTCCAGCGTGTAGTCGCAGACCCCCGGCTGGCACGGCACGTCGTCGTCGCCCTGGTTGGGCGCGACGCCGACGTGTCCGGCGGGCCTGGCGTACTCCTCGCCGACCAGTTCGGCGTCGATCTCGATGCCGCTGCGGTTGTGGTAGAAGTACGCGAGCGCGTCGGTGCGCAGCTTGCCGTAGATGTCGTCGCCGATGGTGAACGGCTCGCTGGTCTCGCCGTCGATCGTGACGGTGTAGCCCTCGCCGGCCTCGGTGAAGTCGCCGAAGGCGAAGGTGTGCACGTTCTCCAGCGAGGTCGGGTCGGTGCCCGCGGGCACGGTGGTGCCGCTCGCCTGCTCGGTGCCGTCGGCGGCGTTCAGGGTCCAGTCGAGCGGCTGCGTCGCCTCGGTGACGAAGGTGCCGTTCTTCGGCCCCTCGGTGAGGTAGCCGACCTGGTTGACGCGCACCGGGGAGCCGGTGTCCGGGTCGTACGGGGGCTGTTCCGCACCGCCGCGCAGCGAGACGTCGTCGACGCAGAAGGTGTACGCCGTGTCGCTGCCGCCGATCTGGAACGCGAGCTGGGCGGCGTCGTCCGCGGCGGTGGCCGTGAAGACGTGCTCGAAGGTCTGCGGGGTCTGCGTCACCTGGTCCGCGGAGGAGAAGAACTGGCCCCACGGCTCCACGGCCTGCTGCACGTTGGTGCGGACCGTCACCGGCGCGGTGGCGGTCGCGGTGTAGCTCAGGGCGTAGGTCTCACCGGCGGCGAGCGGCAGGTCGTCCTGGCCGACGATGGCGTCCCACGGGTTGACGGTGCCGGCGGGCACGTCGGCGCAGAGCCGCCCGTCCACCACGGCGCCGGGGCTGTCCGGCGTCCACCACCAGGGGGCGGTGCCGGCGTCGAAGCCGCCGTTGACGATCAGCTCGGGGCCCTCGTCGGCCGCGACGGCGCCGGGCGCGGCGAGCGCTCCGGCGACCAGTGCGGCGGCGAGGGCACGGGGTATGTGCCGTCTCACGGAAGGGGTCCTTTCGACAGGGGGGTGGGGGCGGGGCGCGGCCGCACCCCTCGTCGTCACGGCCGCGCCCCTCGGGCGGGTTCGACCCGCGGTCGTACCGCGGCCGGTGCGTACCCGCCGGATGTCCGACGCGGTACGCACCGGCCGCGCGCCGGCATCAGGGCTCAGTGCCCCACACCGGCGAGCCGGCGACGTACGCGACGACTCGGGGCGCGTCGATGTACGTGCCGGTGGTGGTGGCGCGGCTGTAGTCGTCCGACTCGTCGAAGGCGGACCAGTCGGTCTTGTTCAGCCGCAACTGGACGTCGCCGGTGGAGGCGCCCGCCGCGAGGCTGCCGGCGCCCGCGGTGAAGCCGACCTCCAGGTAGTGCGTGGCGCCGGCCCTGCCGCCGCCGGCCGCGACCACGCGGTGCGTGACGTTGGCGGCGCCGAGCTGGGCGTAGTCGCAGTGGGTGCCGTAGGTGGTCGCGCCGGACTCGCCGCTGAACCAGTAGCGCAGGGTCAGCGTCGACAGGCTCAGCGCGCCCCCGCCGGTGTTCACGATCCGCAGGCCGGGCTTGATCTGGTTGTCGGTGAGGGCCTGGTCGTTGTTGCGGTACTCGACCTTCACCGCCCCGGTGCCGGTGCCCGTTCCGGTCGTCGCCCGCACCGTGGCCGAGTGCGGCGAGGCGTTGCCCGCCGCGTCCCGGGCGGTGACCGTGTAGGCGTACGCGGTGGCGGCGGCGAGCCCGCTGTCGGTGAAGGACGTCGAGGTCGCGCTGCCGACGGGGGTGCCGTCGCGGTACACGTCGTACGCCGTCACCCGCACGTTGTCCGTCGCGGCGGTCCAGGCCAGCGCGACGCTGCTCGCCGTGGTGCCGGTGACCCGCAGCCCGCCCGGCGCGGTCGGCGGCTCGGTGTCGTCGCCGGGGCCGCCGGGGGTCTCGCCGCCGAGCAGCTCGCCGTAGGCGGCGAGGGCGAGCGCGAGGGCGGCCTGGGCCCAGAAGCGGTGGTACGTGAACACCGGCGCGGCGCCGCCGTCGAGATACGTCTGCACCTTCTCCCAGTCCGGGTCGTCCCGGTACCAGGGGCGCAGGCCGATGAAGGTGACGCCGGGCTCGATGGGGTCGCCGTACGGGGAGGTGCCGGACCAGCCGGCGGGCACGTAGACCTCGTCCTCGAAGCGGTTGTAGTCGCGGCGGGTCTCGGGGACGGCGATGCCCTTGTCGTCGGCGTGCGCGGCCATCGCGTCGAGCAGCGCCTTGGCCAGCGCCGCGGCATCCGCGTCCTCGGCCCGGGCGGCGTAGTAGACCAGCGTCATGACCAGCGCGGCGCCGACGCCGACGTCGTCTGCGTAGTCCACGACCTCCACGTGCAGGCCGGCGTTGTCGCCCGGGTTGTTCGCGTTCCAGGTGTCGGGGGCGCCGGTCCAGCGCATCGTGGACGGGAAGCGGTAGCTGCCGTCGGCGCCGACGGTGGTCTCGGCCGAGGCCCAGGCCACCCACTTGGCGAGGACCGCCTCGGCGTCGGCGTTGCCGGTGGCGTGGTAGTACTGCGCGACGCGCTCCATGCCCCAGACCTGGAAGCCGAACCAGTTGTTGCTGGGCGGGTCGTGGTAGACGGGCTGCCAGTCGTACGGCATGCCGTAGAAGGTGGGCGTACCGGCGGGCGGGGCGCTGTAGCTGCCCTCCCAACTGTTGGTGCAGCCGCCGGCGAGCGCGCCCTCGGTGGACTGGAGCCAGCGCAGGAACTCCAGTTGCCGGGTGAGGGACGTGGCCCAGTCGCTCTTCGCGGTGGGCGAGCGCGGGGTCAGCTCGGGGACGGTGGACAGCGCCCAGGCGGCGAAGGGGTTCTGGTAGCCCTGGTGGGAGGCCCCGTCGCCGATGCGCCAGGCCCAGCCGCCGCCGGTGCCGGTGGAGCCGCCCCAGGCGTAGTACCAGGACAGCAGGTAGTGCTGGGAGGTGCGGCCGGTGCCGGCGGGGCAGCCGGTGGGGCTGTCGCAGTCGCCGATCTGCTTGAAGTACTTGTCGAACATGGCGTAGCGCAGGTAGTCGCCCATCTTCGCGGCCCGCGCCACGGACTCCGCCACCTGGCTCTCGTTGCCCTGTTCCCGGGCCCAGGTCAGCGCCCAGTACGCGGCCTGCACGGCGCGCGCGTCGGCGTCGGGCGCGTTGGTGTACTTCCACTGCCGGGCGTAGGAGGCGTCGTCGACGAAGAGGTCGAGGTATCCGTTGGGGCCGCCGAACTCGAAGAGGTCCGTCGTCGGCTGCGGGATGGTCTCCCAGACGGACTCCTGGGAGCCGCGCTGGTAGCTGTTGATGAACGACGCGCCGGGGCCGGGCCCGTTCTGGCCGCCGGTGCCGGGGGTGTTGCCGTAGCCGTAGACGTTGTCGAGGTCCATCAGCCAGTGCATGCCGTAGATGTCCATCGTCCCGTACGCCGAGGCCAGTTCGGCGGCGATGGGGTCCTGCCCGACGGGCACGGCGGGGTCGAGCTGGGAGGGGTAGGACGAGACCTCGGGGTGCTCGGGCGCGTAGGTGGCGGGCGAGCCCGGCTGGTACGAGCCGCTGGTGGCCTGGTCGGCGTGCGGCGGGATGATGGACCGCTCGGCGGTCTCCCAGGCGCCGTTGAACGGGCCCCAGTCGCCGGTGACCCTGCCGTACGCGGCCTCCAGCCAGATCCAGAAGCTGAACGCCTCCGAGGTGGTCTGGTGGCCGTGGTCGGGCGCCTCGACGATCAGGGTCTCGACGCAGTGGTAGGGGATGCCGTCGGGGCTGAAGTACCCGCCGGCCGGGTCCTTGATCTTCTCGTACTGGGCGAGGAAGGCGTCGGTGTACGGGGTGGCGGCGACGGCCTTCGTACGCCCGCCCGCCGGTGCCTGGGCGGCGTGGGCGGTGCCGCCGGCCAGGGCCTGCCCGGCGCCGAGGGCGACGAGCGCGCCGCCTGCGGCGGTGCTGAACGATCTTCGCGACAGCCGTGCGGGCTCGTCGGGAGTGCGGGGTGCGTGCACGAATCCTCCTGGACTTGGAAGGTGTTCGGGCGTGCGGACTCGCGAGCGGACGGCGTGGGGGGACAGCCGGGCCGGGCGCACGGGGCCTGTGTGCGCCCGGCCCGGCTGAGCAGACCGGACGGGGGTGGGCTGGGCGTGGTTCGCCCCCGTCCTCTCCTCCGGAAGGGAGGTGCAAGTCTTGAAGCGTGGGAGCGCTCCCAATCTCCCGAAGGGCTATGCACCTGTCAAGGCTTCGGACAGAAGTCGACCCGGGGGCAGGCCCGTTGCACGGTACGGACCGGAGCGCCGACCCCCGCACGCGTACGGGGCGGACCCGCGACCGGGCCCGCCCCGTCGACCGTTCCGGCCCCCGCGAGGGGCCGCCCGCTCACCCCGAGGCGCGTACCACCAGCTCCGTCGGCAGCACCACGTGCCGCCCCTCCGCGCCGCCCTCGGCGCCGAGCCCGTCGAGCAGCACCCGCACCATGGCCCGGCCCATCTCCTCGGTGGGCTGCCGGACGCTGGTGAGCGGCGGGTCGGTGTGCCGGGCCACCGGCGAGTCCTCGAAGCCGACCACCGCCACCTCGTCCGGCACCGCCCGGCCGGCCGCGCGCAGCACCTGGAGCGCGCCCGCCGCCATCACGTCGGAGGCGGCGAAGACCGCGTCCAGCCCGGGCCGCCGCTCCAGCAGCTCGCGCATCGCCCGCCGGCCGCCCTCCTCGGTGAAGTCGCCGACGGCGACCAGCCCGGTGTCGTCCTCCCGGCCGGCCGCCCGCAACGCCTGCCGGTAGCCCGCGAGCCGGCAGCTCGCGACGTACATGTCGGACGGGCCGGTGATGGTCGCGATCGCCTCGCGCCCGCGCCCGATGAGGTGTTCGACGGCCGCCCGGGCGCCGCCGGTGTTGTCCGAGTCGACGTACGGCACGGACTCGCTCGCCGCCCGGCGGCCGTTGAGCACCGCCGGCAGCCCCATGGCCGCCAGCATCTCCGGCAGCGGGTCGCCCTCGTGCACGGAGACCAGCAGCACGCCGTCGACCCGGTCGGCGCTCAGATACGCCGCCAGCCGCTCCCGCTCGCGCGGCGAGCGGATGAGGGTCAGCAGGAGTTGCTTGTCCGTCTCCGCCAGCTCCGCGCTCACCCCGCGGACGATGTCCGAGAAGTACGGCTCGGAGAAGAGCCTCGTCTCCGGCTCGGGGATCACCAGCGCCACCGCGTCCGCGCTGCCGGCCGCGAGCGCCCGCGCCGCGCGGTTGGGCACGTAGCCCAGCTCCGCGACCGCGCGTTCGACCGCCGTCCGTGCCTGCTCGCTGACCTGGTCCGATCCGTTGATCACCCGGGACACCGTCCCCCTGCCCACACCGGCTCGCGCGGCAACCTGCTCCAGCGTTGGTCTGCCGCCGCGCCCGCCGCGCGCCACCGGCGTACGCCGATCCCTGACCGCCATTCCACCCTCCCGCGTTATGGCTGTCTGCTGACTGTCCGATTCTCGCCCCCGCCCCCGGTCCGCGGGCCGCACCGAAGCTAACAGCCGCGTAACGGGACCCGGTCGAGATGTCCGGTCCCTTGACACCCCCTCGCCGACAGGCCACCCTTCAACCAATCACTTCTGGGAGCGCTCCCACTCTACTCGACCCATAGAGAACCCGCACGAAAAGCCCGCCCGAGCCGCCACTCCCGATCCCCCTCGTAGACCTCCGGCAGGAGCGGCACGTGTCAGGGCGCTAGGAGGATGCAGTGCGCAGTTACCGCACGACCCGACGGGCCGTGGGCCTTTTGGCCGCAGCCGCTCTGGGCACCGGGTTGCTCAGCGCGTGCGCGAGCGATGACGACGACGGCTCGAAGACCGACTCCGGGGACGGGGGCGGCGGGAAGACCACCCTCACCATGGGGCTCTTCGGCACCTTCGGCTTCGAGGAGGCCGGGCTCTACGACGAGTACGAGAAGCTCAACCCGGACATCACGATCAAGCAGGACGTGATCGAGCGGAACGAGAACTACTACCCCGCGCTCCTCAACCACCTGACGAGCAACAGCGGTCTGGCCGACGTCCAGGCCATCGAGGTCGCCAACATCGCCGAGGTCGTCGACACCCAGGCCGACCGGTTCATGGACCTCGGCAAGGTCGACGGCGCCTCCGAGGACGCCTTCCTCGACTGGAAGTGGCAGCAGGCCACCGCCGACGACGGCAAGACCATCGGGCTCGGCACCGACGTCGGCCCCATGGCCGTCTGCTACCGCAAGGACCACTTCAAGGCGGCGGGCCTGCCCACCGACCGCGAAGAGGTCGCCGAGCTGTGGGCGGGCGACTGGGAGAAGTTCCTCGACGCCGGCCGGGACTTCAAGGACAACGGCCCCGAGGGGGTCGCCTGGGTGGACTCCGCAGACGCCGTGTACGACGGCGCCATCGCGTCCAGCTCGGGCAAGTACTACGACGAGTCCGGCGAGGTCATCTACAAGGACAGCCCGGACGTCGAGGCCGCCTGGGGCATCGCCTCCACCGCCGCCGAGGAGAAGCTCACCGGCAACCTGGAGCAGTTCACCAAGCAGTGGGACCAGGCGATGAGCAACGGCGACTTCGCCACCATCTCCTGCCCGGCGTGGATGCTCGGCTACATCCAGGAGAAGGGCGGCGACAAGGCCGAGGGCAAGTGGGACGTGGCCCGGTCGCCCAAGCCCGGCAACTGGGGCGGCTCCTTCCTCGGCGTCCCCGAGTCCGGCCCGAACAAGGACGAGGCCGCCAAGCTCGTCGCCTGGCTGACCGCGCCCGAGCAGCAGGCCAAGCTCTTCGCCGAGCGCGGCAACTTCCCGAGCGCCCCGCCCGCGTACGACATGGACGCGGTCAAGACCGCCACCAACCCGTACTTCGGCGACGCCCCGATCGGTGAGCTGTTCTCGGCCTCCGCCGAGGAGATCCCGGTCCAGACGATCGGACCGAAGGACCAGGTCATCGACGACAACATCGGCAACGGCCTCCAGCTCATCGAGCAGGGCAAGCAGGACCCCGACGGCGCCTGGGACGAAGCCGTCAAGGCCGTGGACAACGCACTGGACCAGTGAGACCACCGGCCATGACGCAGACTGGTACGCCCGTGGACGCGCCCCCCTCCACCGAGGGGGGCGCGGCCCCGAAACGGGCCGCGCCCGACGACCGGCGGCAGAGGTGGCGCAGCCGCCGCTACCGGTGGGACGCCAAATTCAGCCCGTACGCCTTCATCTCGCCCTTCTTCCTGTTCTTCGCCGCCTTCGGCCTCTTCCCGCTGCTCTACACCGCGTGGGCCTCGCTGCACCGGGTGGAGCTGACGGCGCCCACCGACATGGAGTGGGCCGGGCTGCACAACTACACGCGGCTGTTCGAGGACCACTTCTTCTGGAACTCGCTGTGGGTCACCTTCACCCTCGCGGTGCTCTCCACGGTCCCGCAGTTGCTGATGGCGATGGGCCTCGCGCACCTGCTCAACTACAAGATGCGCGCCTCCTCCTTCTTCCGGGTGGCGATGCTCGCGCCGTACGCCACCAGCGTGGCGGCGGCGACGCTGGTGTTCGCGATGCTCTACGGCCGCGACTACGGGCTCATCAACTGGTTCTTCGGCCTGTTCGGCGTGGACGAGATCGACTGGAAGAGCGGCGACTGGACCTCGAAGATCGCCATCTCCACGATCGTGATCTGGCGCTGGACCGGCTACAACACCCTGATCTACCTGGCCGCGATGCAGGCCGTGCCGCACGACCTCTACGAGTCCGCGGCGCTCGACGGCGCCTCCCGCTGGAAGCAGTTCCGCTACGTCACCATCCCCTCCCTGCGGCCCACGATCCTCTTCACCGTCGTGGTCTCCACGATCGGCTCGGTCCAGCTCTTCGGCGAGCCGCTGCTGTTCGAGGAGGGCGCGGGCGCGTCCGGCGGCCCGGACCACCAGTTCCAGACCCTGGGTCTCTACCTGTACGAGCAGGGCTGGCGCAACCTGCACCTCGGCCGCGCCGCGGCCATCGCCTGGGTGATGTTCCTGATCCTCGTGGTGATCGGCATCGTCTTCGGCCTGATCTCGCGCCGGCTGCGGAAGAGCTGAAGGGAAGCTCATGGCAACGCTGACAGAGACCGCCCCCGAGACCGAGAGCGCGGCCCCGGCCCGCCGGCGGCGGCGGCGCGCACCGAAGGCCGGGGAGGCGGGCGGCCAGCAGCGGGCGGGCAAGCTGACGTACGCCGTCCTGCTGCTCTTCACCGCGATCTCGCTCTTCCCGCTGATCTGGACCGCGATCGCCGCCTCCCGTACCAACGAGCGGCTGGCGGAGACGCCGCCGCCGCTGTGGTTCGGCGGCAACCTGTTCTCCAACATGGAGACCGCCTGGTCCGACGCGAACATGGGCCTGGCCCTGTTCAACACCACGCTCGTGGCCGGGGCGATCGCCGCGGGCACCGTGCTCTTCGGCACCCTGGCCGGCTTCGCCTTCGCCAAGCTGCGGTTCCGCTTCAAGAACATGCTGATGCTGCTGGTGATCGGCACGATGATGGTGCCGCCGCAGTTGAGCGTGGTGCCGCTGTACATGGCGATCGCCAAGCTGGAGTGGATCGACCAGCTCCAGTCGGTGATCCTGCCGTTCATCGTCAGCGCCTTCGGCGTGTTCTTCATGCGGCAGTACCTGATCCAGGCGCTGCCCACGGAGCTGATCGAGGCGGCCCGGGTGGACGGCGCGAGCAGCGTGCGGGTCATCTGGCACGTGGTCTTCCCCGCCGCCCGGCCCGCGATGGCCGTGCTGGGGATGCTCACGTTCGTGATGGCATGGAACGAGTTCTTCTGGCCGATCATCGCGCTCACCCAGGAGAACCCGACGGTGCAGGTGGCACTCACCAGCCTGGGCCGCGGCTATATCCCCGACCAGTCGGTGATCATGGCCGGCGCACTGCTGGGCACGTTGCCGCTGCTGCTGCTCCTGCTGCTCTTCGGCAAGCAGATCGTCGGCGGCATCATGCACGGCGCGGTCAAGGGCTGAGCGGCCGTGGCCCGTTCGCCCGGCGGCTCCGCCACCCGCGCACCGCCCGGGGGCAGTTGAGAAACGACCGGCCCTCGTTGTCCACGACGTTCGTCACCGCCGAGATTGGGAGCGCTCCCAGATGTCCGACAAAAACGCCACCTTCCCCGAGGACTTCCTGTGGGGCACGGCCACCGCCGCGTACCAGATCGAAGGCGCCGCGCGGGAGCACGGCCGTACCCCCTCCATCTGGGACACCTTCTCGCACACCCCCGGGAAGACCGCGGGCGGCGACACCGGGGACGTCGCCGTCGACCACTACCACCGGCGCACCGAGGACGTACGCCTCATGGCCGGGCTCGGGGTGCGGGCGTACCGCTTCTCCGTCTCCTGGCCGCGCGTCCAGCCCACCGGCCGCGGCCCCGCCGTGCAGCGCGGGCTCGACTTCTACCGCGGGCTCGCCGACGAGCTGCTGGAGGCCGGCATCAAACCGGTGCTCACGCTCTACCACTGGGACCTGCCCCAGGAGCTGGAGACCGCGGGCGGCTGGCCGGAGCGCGACACGGCGCACCGGTTCGCCGACTACGCCCGTCTCGTCGGCGACGCCCTCGGCGACCGCGTCGAGCTGTGGACGACGCTCAACGAGCCGTGGTGCAGCGCGTTCCTCGGCTACGCCGCCGGGGTGCACGCCCCCGGCCGCACCGACCCCGTCGCCGCGCTGCGCGCCGCGCACCACCTCAACCTCGCCCACGGGCTCGCCGCCGACGCGCTGCGCATCGCGCTGCCGGCCCGCGCCCAGATCTCCGTCAGCCTCAACCCCGCGGTCGTCCGGCCGCGTACGGAGTCCGAGGCCGACCGGGACGCGGCCCGCCAGGTCGACGCGCTCGCCACCCGCGTCTTCACCGGCCCGATGCTCGACGGCGCCTACCCGCCCGACCTGCTCGACGACACCGCGCGGCTGACGGACTGGTCGTTCGTACGGGACGGGGACCTGCGGCACATCAGCCACCCGCTGGACTCGATGGGCCTGAACTACTACACGCCCACCGTCGTCTCCGCCGTCTCCGGCGGCACCCGGCCCGAGCGCGCCGACGGCCACGGCGGCGGCGCGCAGTCCCCCTGGCCGGCCGCGGACCACATCGCCTTCCACCAGCCGCCGGGCGAGCGCACCGCGATGGGCTGGACCGTCGACCCCACCGGGCTGACGGAGCTGCTGCTGCGGTTCACCGCGGACGCGCCGGACCTGCCGCTGTACATCACCGAGAACGGCGCCGCGTACGACGACAAGCCGGAGCCGGACGGCTCGGTGCACGACCCGGACCGCATCGCGTACCTGCACGGGCACATCGGCGCCGTGCACCGCGCCATGCGCGAGGGCGCCGACGTGCGCGGCTACTTCCTGTGGTCGCTGCTGGACAACTTCGAGTGGGCGTACGGCTACGGCAAGCGGTTCGGCGCGGTGCACGTCGACTACACCACGCAGCAGCGCACCCTGAAGTCCAGCGCCCGCTGGTACGCGGACGTGGTCCGCGCGGGGGCGCTGCCGCCGCTCGACATCTGACGGACCGGCGCCCGGCGGTACGCCCGACGGGCCGGCACCCGGCGGGCCGGGAGGCCACCGGGCGCCACCGGGACGGCGAGGGTATTCGCAGGCCGGACGGGTGCCGCCGCGTGACGGGCGGGGGTCCGCCGCCGGCACGGCGGTCCCTCGCCTTTCAGGGCGGGGGCCGCCGCCGGGCTACGCGCGCCGCGCACCCGCGCTCGCGCCCGCGGCGGCCCCCGTACCCGCCGCCCCGCCCTTGCCCCCCTTGCCGCCCTTCCCGCCCTTGCCGCCTTTGCCGTCCGTCCCGCCCTTCCGGTACGGGCCGTCCTTGCCGTACGCCCCCTCCGCCCTGCCCGCAGCCGCGCCCTCCTCCACCGCCCGGCCGCGCCGCCCGCGCACCACCCGGTGCCGGCGCCGCTCGCCGTCCGCGGCCGGCCCGGTGCGCAGCGCCAGCCAGAGCCGTATCTCCGCGCCGCCCAGCACCGACCGCCCGATCCGCACGTCCCCGCCCGTCGACTCCGCGACCCGCCGCACGATGTCCAGCCCCAGCCCCGTCGACCCCGGCCCGCCCTGCCCCTGCCCGCGGGCGAGCGCCGCCTCGGCGTCGCGGATGCCGGGGCCGGCGTCGGAGGCGAGCACGATGACGGCGTCGCCGGCGTGGTGCACGTCGACGGAGAAGTCCGTGCCCTCCGGGGTGTGCCGGAAGATGTTGCCGATGAGCGCGTCGATCGCGGCGGCCAGTTCGGCGCGCGCCACCGGCACCTGCACCGGCCGGTCGACCCCCGCCAGCCGCGCGGACCTGCGCTCGTCCTCGGCCAGCGCCGACCAGAACTCCATCCGCTCCCTGATGACCGCGGAGACGTCGCAGCCGACCACCGCCGCCGCCTGCTGCCCGGCGGGCCGGCCGCGCTGCTCGCGCACGGTCGCGATGATCTGGTCGATCTCGCGCTCCAGTTGGGCCACCGCCTGCCGGGTCTGCTCCGCGGCGCCGCTCTCGCCGAGGGAGGCGGCGTTGAGCCGCAGCACGGTCAGCGGGGTGCGCAGCCGGTGGGAGAGGTCGGCGGCCAGCTCGCGTTCGTTGGCCAGCAGCAGCGTGACCTGGTCGGCCATCGAGTTGAACGCCGCCGCGGCCGAGCGCAGTTCGGACGGGCCCGACTCCTCGACCCGGACGCCGAGCTTGCCCTCCCCCAGCTCGTGCGCGGCACCCGCGAGCCGGCGCGCGGGCCGTACCATCCGGGTGCCGAGCCGGTCCGCGACGGCGACGGAGCCCGCGACCAGCGCCAGCCCGACGCC
This sequence comes from Streptomyces sp. 184, assembly GCF_045781775.1. Classification (NCBI taxonomy): domain Bacteria; kingdom Bacillati; phylum Actinomycetota; class Actinomycetes; order Kitasatosporales; family Streptomycetaceae; genus Streptomyces; species Streptomyces sp. 184. The sequence continues at coordinate 6,721,414 of NZ_CP123230.1, forward strand.
CGCCAGCACCAGCCACGCCAGCGTCACGCCCTCGGTCAGCTCCCCCGCCGGCACGAACACCTCCACGACGGCGACCCGGTCGCCCTCGACGGCGATGGGCTGGAGCAGCGCCTGCCCGCCGTCCACGGCGACCAGCGACGACGTGCCCGCGCCGGAGGCGCGCTCGACGTCCGCCGCGCCGGCGCGCGGCTCCCCGATCCGTACCGCCGACATGCCCTCCGCGCTCCCGCGCGGCACGTGCACCGCGATGCGCCCGCCCGCGCCGGCCTCGGTGCTGCCGACCGCGCGCTCCAACTGCTCGGCGTCGGTGGTGATCGCCAGCGCCGGGCCGATGCCGGCGGCGATCCGCTCGGCGTTGGTCAGCGCCCGGTCGCGGGCCATCTCCTTGACGACCAGCCCCAGCGGCACGGCGAAGGCGACCACGACCATCACCGTGACCGCCAGGCACACCTTGACCAGCGCCCATCTCATGCGGGCGGGATCCCTGCCGGTGGTTCGAGCTTCACGCCGACGCCGCGCAGGGTGTGCAGGTAGCGGGGGTCGGCGGCGGTCTCGCCGAGCTTGCGGCGCAGCCAGGACAGATGGACGTCGATGGTCTGGTCGTCGCCGTACGACTGCCGCCACACCTCGGAGAGCAGCTCCCGCCGCGGTACGACGACGCCGGGCCGCTCGGCGAGGAACGCCAGCATGTCGAACTCGCGGCGGGTCAGGTCCAGTTCGCGGCCGTCCAGCACCGCCCGGCGGCTGCGCAGGTCGATGGCGAGCCCGCCGACGCACAGCTCCCGCGGCGGCGGGACGACGGCGGTGCGGCCCCCGGTGCGGCGCAGCACCGCGCCGAGGCGCGCCTGGAGGTGCTCGACGGAGAAGGGCTTGACCAGGTAGTCGTCGGCGCCGTCGTTGAGGAGGCGGACGATCTCGGACTCGTCGTCCCGCGCGGTGGCGACGATCACCGGTACGTCGGTGATGCCGCGCAGCATCTTCAGCGCCTCGGCGCCGTCGAGGTCGGGCAGCCCGAGGTCGAGGATCACGACGTCGAAGCCGTGGTGCGCGACTTCGCGCAGCGCCTCCAGCGCCGTGCCCACGCTGCGCACGGTGTGGGCGGCGTCCGTCAGATGCCTGATCAGCGCGGAGCGCACGAACTGGTCGTCCTCCACCACCAGCACACTTGCCATGCCCGGCAACGTACGCCAAAAGCGCGGTGTGCGCCGCCCCGCCGGCGACCCCGCGGGGGCGCACGTGGCGGCGGGGGGCGCGCGGGCGGGCGGTTCCGTCGGGAGTGCGGCGCAAAGGGGGCGGGTGCGGCAGGATGTGACCGATGCGTCGAAGGTTCGTGCACGCGCTCGCGTGGACCCTGGCGACACTGGCGGCCGTGACCGTGTCGTGGTTCGGGGTCAGGCTGATGCTGGACAGCACCTCCGACCGGCCGCACACGGTGCCGCTGTCGGGCCGGGCGCCGTCGGAGTCGGCGACGGCGACGGAACCGCCGTCGGTCGGCACGGCCACGGACCGGCCCGCGCGGCCCTCCCCGACGCCGACGCGGACGACCCCCTCGGCGACGGAGAGTTCGCGGGAGCCGGAGCGTACGGCCACCGCGGACAGCCCGGACAGCCCCGACCGGCCGGACAGCCCGGACGAACGCGCGGCGGACGCGGCGCGGCAGGACGTGCCGGCGGCGAGCGCGACGGGGGACGTGCAGACGTATCCGGTGGCCGGCGGGCGGGTGACGTTCGAGATGGCCGCGGACTCGGCGGAGTTGGTGTCGGCGACGCCGGATGCCGGGTGGCAGATGCAGACGTGGGAGCAGACGACGTGGATCCGCGTCGACTTCGTCGCGGGGAGCCGGCGGACGTCGGTGATCTGCACGTGGCACGACAGCGAGCCGCGGGTGGAGACGACCGAGTACGCGACCTGACGACCGCTCACTCCCCCCGTCTCACACGTGCCCTAGGAGTCGTCCTACGAGAACACCCCGGGCGGCGGCGGCGGTGACTCGGCCGCCGTGGCGTCGGTCACCGGCCGGGCGCCGGCGGCGAAGTCCCGTAGCGCGGGGCCGTGTTCGACGCGCCCGGGCTGCGGGTCGGTGGCCGCCCGGCGGGTCAGCTCGGCGAGCGGCAGCGGGGCGGCGGAGGCCAGGAGCACCGCGTTGCCGAAGCGCCGGCCGCGCCAGACGGCAGGGGTGGCGACGACGCACAGCTCGGGGAAGACCGCGGCGGCGGTGGCGGTCTGCGCCCGCAGGTACGTGAGCGGCGGCCCGTCTGCGAGGTTCGCGGCGTAGACGCCGCCGGGGCGCAGCACCCGGCGCACCTCGTCCAGGAACTCGGTGCTCGTCAGGTGCGCGGGCGTGCGCGCGACGTGGAAGGCGTCGCCGACGACCAGGTCCGCCCAGTCCTCCGGCATCCTGGCGAGCACGGCGCGGGCGTCCCCGTGGCGTACCCGGATGCGCGCCCGCCCGGGCAGCGGGAGTTCGGCGCGCACCAGCGCGGTGAGCCTGCCGTCGATCTCGACGGCCTGCTGGACGGAGCGGGGGCGGGTCGCGGCGACGTAGCGCGGGAGGGTCAGCGCGCCGCCGCCGAGGTGCAGCACGTGCAGAGGGCGGCCGGCGGGCGCGACGAGGTCGGCGGCGTGGCCGAGGCGGCGCTGGTACTCGAACTCCAGGTGCGCCGGCTCGTCGAGGTCGACGTGGGACTGCGGGGCGCCGTCGAGGAGCAGTGTCCAGGCCCGCGGGCGGTCCGGGTCGGGGCGCAGTTCGGCGGTGCCGCCGTCCACGTCCACCACGACGGGGCTGCGCCCGCCGCGCGACCTCTGCCTGGCCACGCGCCCAGTATCCCCCGCCCCGGCCGGGGCCGCCGCGCGGGGTGCGGGGGGGCAGGGTGCGGGGGTGCGGGGCGGGCGGCGGGGGCTCAGAAGCGGTCGGCGGCCTCGATCGTCCGGGCCGCCTCGCACAGCGCCGCCGCCAGCAGCACCGGGTCCGTCACCGGCGCCGCCTCCTCGGGCGGCACCAGCCAGTGCGTCCCCGCCACCGGCGGCGCGGACGTCCCGCGGTGCACCGTCGGGGTGCACGCGCTGCCGGGCAGGTCCCAGCGCTCCGCCGTGCCGGGCGGCACGAGGAAGCCGAGGGTGTCGACCCCGTTGTCGTGCAGCACGGGCCCGACCGCCGTGCGCAGCCGGAGGATGTCGACCGCTTCAAGGCCGTGTCTGGCCGGGACCGTGACCAGGTCACACGGGTCCGCGGCGGCCCTCGTACCGACAGTGGTACCCCAGCCGGTGTCCGGCACAGGAACCCCTCCTCATCCAGTCCCCGTTGCGGTTCCCCCGGTCCTCTGCACATCCAACGCCCGGGGCGCGTCAACGGCACGGCGCCATGTCGCCGCAAAGGATGGCGGTTTATAGCGGATCGGGGGCGGCGGGTCCCGCGGGTCGGCAAACTCTCCGTGGCGGCGCGCACACCGTGGGTACGGTCGAGCCGCCGCGCGGCAGCCGCCGCTGCGGTGCGGTAGTCGCCGAGCGGCAGTAGCAGAGCAGTAGTTGTCGAGCGACAGCAGGGAGGAACAGCGGACGTGGCCGCCCCACCCGACCGATTGCGCCCCAACACCGCCTTCCGCGAGCTGCGCGGCAGCCGCTCGCCGGGCGAGTTCGCCGCCGCGGTGCGGCGGGCCGCGCGGGAGATCGGCGAGCAGGTCTCGTGTGACGCGCGCTACGTGGGCCGCGTCGAGGCCGGCGAGATCCGGTGCCCGAACTACGCCTACGAGCGTGTGTTCCTGCACCTCTTCCCGGGCCGCTCGCTGGCGGATCTCGGCTTCGAGCCGCGGGAGGCGGTACGGGGCCGAAGGGCGCGCGGCTCCAATGTCGCGCCCCCGCGCACGTCCGTACGCCCCACGCCCCCGGACGGGCCGGGGGAGAAGCCTCCGCCGCCCCCCGCGGACGCTCCCCCGCCGCCGCTCCCGCCCTTCACGCCGCTGCCGCCCGCCCGGGCCCGTACGCCCGAGTTCCCCGAGGCCGCCGTGGCGGAGGCGGTACGCCGCATCCGGCTGCACGACGACCGGCACGGCGCCGACGACCTCTACGCCCGCGCCGGCTGCACCCTGCGCACCGCCCGCACCCTGCTCCCCGAGGTGGCCCCGCGCCCCGGCGCGGACGCCGACAGGCTGCACGCCGCCGCGGGCGAGCTGGCCATCTCCGTAGGCTGGCTGGCGCACGACTCCGGCCGTTACGCCGACGCCCGCTCGCACTACGCCGAGGCCCTGGCCACCGCCCGGCTCGCCGACGACCCGGCCCTGGAGGCGCACGCCTTCTCCAACACCGCCTTCCTGGCCCGCGACACCGGCCGCGCCCACGAGGCCGTACGCGCCGCCCAGGCCGGCCGCCGGGCCGCCGCCGCGCTCGGCTCCGACCGCCTGCGCTCGCTGCTCGCCGCCCGCGAGGCCGGCGGCTGGGCGCTGCTCGGCGACCGCGCCGCGACCCGCGAGGCCCTGGCCGCGGCCGGCGACCTGTTCGCCCGGGGCGGGGCCGACCGGGGCCCGGAGTGGATGTCGTTCTACGGCGAGGCCGAGCTGGCCGGCCTGGAGGCGCAGTGCTGGGCGGCGCTCGGCGAACACGCCCGCGCCGCCGAGTGCGCCCGCCGCGCCGTACTCCTCCAGGACCCGCACTTCACCCGCAACACCGCCCTGTTCACCGCGGAGCTGGCCGCCGACCTCGCCGCCGCCGGCCGGCCGGACGAGGCCGCCGCCGCGGGCGGCAGCGCGATCGCCCTGCTGGCGGAGGTCCGCTCGGCGCGGGTACGGGCCATGCTCGACGACACCGCGGAACGGCTGCGGCGCTGGTCGGGCACCCCCGAGGTGGACGAGTTCCTGGCGAATCTGGGGCTGATTTCCGCCTGATCCGGGACCCGCGGGCAACCTTCCCGGATCATTCGGCGTCTTTCTGGCTCCCTCCACCGTTCGGTGGAGGGGATATACATCGTGCAGTGGGCTGACGTACACCGTACGGTTGAGCGTGGGCCACGTGGGGCGGCCCGCAGCGGGGAAGCGGAGACGGAGTGCCTGGACCATGCGATTGAGGCAGCGTTGGTGGACGGAGCTGTTGCTCGTCGTCGTGGTGTACATGGCGTACTCCGCGGGCCGGTTGCTCGCCCGCGGCGACGTGCCCATGGCGGTCGACAACGGCCTCGCGCTGCTCGACATCGAGAAGACCCTGCACATCAACTTCGAGGACCCGCTCAACAGACTGTTCACCGCCCACGCGGTGCTCGGCGTCCCCGCCGACTTCATCTACGCGTCCCTGCACTACGTCGTCACGCCCGTGGTCCTGGTCTGGGTCTGGCTCCGCCACCGCGTGCACTACCGGCGCTACCGCACCTGGCTGCTGCTCTCCACCGTCGTCGCCCTCGTCGGCTTCATCCTCATGCCGACCTGCCCGCCCCGGCTGCTGGACCCGGCGTACGGGTTCGTCGACACGATGGCGCAGTACTCCTCGTACGGCTGGTGGGGCGGTGAGGCGAGCGCGCCGCGCGGGCTCGGCGGGCTGACCAACCAGTACGCGGCGATGCCGAGCCTGCACGTGGGCTGGGCGCTGTGGTGCGCGGTGGTGCTGTGGCGGCACGCCCCGTACACGCCGGTGCGGCTGCTGGGCGTCGCGTACCCGCTCGTCACCACCATCGTGGTGATGGGCACCGCCAACCACTACTTCCTCGACGCGGTCGCCGGCGCCGCCGTCATGGGCCTCGGCTGGCTGCTGCTGCGCCCGTCGCTGCGCGCCGCGGACGGCATCCGCCGGCAGGTGTTCCGGCTGGCCTCCCGCGTCGGCGGGCGCGGCACGCCCGCGGGCGGCGGAGTGGTCGCCGCGGGCGGCCCGCGGCCCGACGACCCGGACGACGGCGAAGTGCCCGCGGACGACCGCGCCCCGGAGAAGGTCCGCACCGGCGCGGGCGGCGGCGCGACCGGCGACCCTCCGGACGCGCCACGCATCCCGAGCCCACGCGCCACGGACGGCACCCCGGCCCCCGGCGACCCGCCGGCACCGGGCGGGAGACGGACGCCGGTGGAGCAGCGCGAGGGCGCGGCGCAGTTGATGTGCCGGAGGCTGGCGTACTGACACGCCGCTGACGGGACGGGCGTACGCACCTCGCAGAGGCGCACCTGACGACCCGGTGCAAGGCACACCGGGCCGACCGGCGCCGGGCGTCCCCCGCGCCTCGGGCCGCGCCGACATGCCGCCGCACCGCGACCCCGCCGCCGCCCCCGCTGTCGGTGGGGCGTGCCAGACTGCGGCGCGTGGAACGTACGACCGCTACCGGTGACTTGGCCCGCCCGGGCGCCGCCGCCGCTGCCGGCGCCCACCGGCCCGCGGACTATGGGACCGAGGGGTCCGAGGGGGCCGGCGGGACGTCGGGGCCCGCGCTGCGCCGCCGGCTGGACACGCTGCGCGGCGCGGACGTGCCGCCGCGCGCCCTGGACGCGCGGGCGCTCGCCGCGCTCGCGGCCAACCCCGGGTGCCGCCGCCGCACGCTGCTGGACGGCGCCGGGATCGACAAAGGCGCGCTCGCCGAGGCGCTGGGCAGTCCGGCGCCGTTCGGGCAGTCGCAGTTCGCCTTCGCCCGCGGCAACGCCTTCGAGGCCCGTATCACCGCCGACGACGGCGCCGAGCTGCTGAGCCTGCTCGCCGAGCGGACCGGCGAGACCCCTCCCGACCCCGCCGGCGTCCACGTCCCCGACCTCGCCGCCCCCGGCCCCCGCGGGCGCGTGGAGCGCACGCGGCTGGCCCTCGCCGAGGCGGTGGCGGCGGGCGGCTGGACGCTGCTGCGGCATCCGATGGTCAGCCTGGAGGTGGCGGGCGCGCCGGTGTATCTGGAGCCGGACGCGGCGGTCGTCGGGCCGGACGGGCGCTGCACGGTGGTCGAGATCAAGTCCTTCCCGATCCTCGACGGCGCCGCCGACCCGGCGAAGGTGGGGGCCGCGGCCCGGCAGGCGGCGGTGTACGTGCTGGCCCTCCAGCCGCACTGCGAGGTGCACCACAACGTGCTGCTGGTGTGCCCCAAGGACTTCTCCAACCAGCCGGTCGCCGAGCCCGTGGACGTACGCAGGCAACTGGCCGCCACCCGCCGCCAGCTCGCCCGCCTGACCCGCCTCGAAGCGATCGCCGCCGCCCTGCCGGCGGACCTGACCCTGGACGTCCGCCAGCCCTCGCCGCGCCTCACCGCGGCGGTGGAGGCGGTGGAGGCCGCGTACGCGCCGGAGTGCCTGGCGGCCTGCGAGCTGGCGTTCCACTGCCGCACCCGGGCGAGGGAGCGCGGGGACGTGACGGCCCTGGGCAGGGGCGTACGCAGCGAGCTGGGCGGCCTGCGCACGGTCGCGGAGGTCGTGGCGGCGGCGTCCGGGCGAGCGGAGCCGGCGCAGGCGGCCCGGGGGGCCGCCGAGGCGGGTGGCGCCGCCGGACGGCCGGCGGAGCCGGCGGCGAGCGAACGGAGGGCTGCGGCCGGCCCGGAGGGCCCGGCCGGGCCCGGTGCGATGCCGGGCGGCGGGCACGGGGCGGGGCCGGCGGCTGCCGCGCCGGTCCGGGGCCCGGGTGAACCGCCTCCGGCGGGGTCGGAGCCGGACGGCGTCGGTCCGCCCCCGGAGGACCCCGCGGTGGCCGCGCTGCGGCGGGCCGCCAAGCTGCGCGCCGAGGCGCTGTCCGCCGCTGCCGCCGGCGTCCCGGCCCCTGCTCCGCCCCTCGCCGGAGGCGGGACGTGAGCCTCATGGTCACCCTCGCGCGGGCGGAGGCCGTGGTCGCCGGGCGGGCCACCGCGCTCGCCACCGTCCGGCACCGCCATCTGTCCGACCGGCCCCTCGTCCTCGTCCCGATGACCGCCGCCGGCGAGGCCGCCGCCCCGCTCGGTGCGCTCGTCGGCTGCGACCGCGACCGCCCGCGCCTGCTGGTCGTACCGCAGCCGCGCGACCGCGACCTGCGGTTCGCGTTCCTCGCGGAGCTGGCGGCGGAAGTGCTGCCGTACATCGAGTCGTACGCGGACGACGGCGGCACCGCCGACGAGGGCACCACAGAGGACGACGAAGCCGCCGAAGCCACCGAAGCCGCCGATGACGACGCGGCCGACGAAGAGCCCTGTGCCGACGCCGCGCAGCTCCTCGTGCCCGGCCGCGCCGGCGTCGAGTACGTACGCCTCCTCGGCCGCTCCATGCGCTTCCGCAGAACCGCCGAGGACGACCCCGACACCCCGTACCCCGCGCCCCCGCGCGTGCCGCTCCTCGGCCGGTGGCTGTCGCACTACGGCGAGCGGGCGCGCGTGCCCGGCGCCGCGCTGCTGCTGTCGGCGACCGAACTGCTCGGCCGGCACTGGGCCACCGGCCAGAGCACCGTCGAGGACCAGCACCTCGGCGCCCTGCTCGCCTGGATCACCGAAGGCGCCGCCGCCGCGGAGCGCGCGGAGACCGGCCGGGACGCGGACGGCCAACTGCTCGTGCCCCCCGCCGGCCCCGCCACCGACCCCGCGTTCGACAACCGCCTCCTCGCCCCCGCCATGGCCCGCTTCGACCGCGCCCGCGCCGACGGCGACCCCGCCGCGGCCAAGGCGGCGGAGGAGGGCGTCGCGCGGCTCGTGGAGAGCCGGCTGCGGCCCACGTGGGACGCGGTCTGGCGGGCGTACGACCTGCTGCGCGCCCTGCCCGAGGGCGCGCACGTGCCGGGCCGCTGGCTCGGCGACCGGTGGTCGTTCACCGCCCACCGCGACCGGGTGCGCGCCGGCGAGCCCCCGCAGCCGCGCCGCGACGACGCGGTGACCGCCGCCCGCAAGCTGGCCCAGCGCGAGCGCGCGCTGGCCGAGCTGGACGCCCAGGAGGCGCTGGACGACCCGCTGACGATGGCGGAACGGCGGCTCGCGGGGCAGGCGTTCGTGTGCGTGACGGAGTCGGTGGAGATGGCGTACTCGGAGGGCCGCCGCCCGATGCCCCGGCCGCTGGTCACCGTCGTCACGGACGACGAACCCCACCTGGAGGACGGCGGCAAGGTCTACCGCGCGCTGCCCGGCGGTCGTACGCAGCGCGCGCTGGTCGCCGGCCACGGCGGGGGGCGGGTCACGGTGCAGTTGCAGGACGGCATGGGCCGCTCGCGCGCTCCCGCCGAGGGCTCGGTGCCGGAGCCGGGCGACCGGGTGGTGTGGACGCTCTTCGAGCACACGGCCCGCCGCGGGCCGGCGCTGCCGGAGCCGGAGGACACCCCGTGGACGCACGGCAGCCCCGCGGGGCGGGGTGCGGAGGAGCCGGACCGGGTGACGGCGGAGGACTTCCTGTGACGACGGAACCGACGACGGAACCGGAGGCCCGGACGGCCACGGACCCGCACGCCCGCAGGGCCGCGGCGTACGGCGCACGGCCGGGCGCCGCGAAGCCCACCGACCCCACCGACCCCGCCGAGCCCGGCAGCCCCGCCGATCCCGCCGATCCCGCCGACCCGGCCACCGCCGCCCGGCTCGCCACCGAGGCGATCCTCCGCGACACCCTCGACGGTCCCTCCCGCGGCGTCCTCGTCGACTCCCCGCCCGGTGCCGGCAAGTCCACCCTCGTCGTCCGCGCCGCCCGCGAGCTGGCCGCCGCCGGCCGCCGGCTCGTCCTCGTCGCCCAGACCAACGCGCAGGTCGACGACCTCGTCGACCGCCTCGCCCGGGAGGACCCGGACCTGCCGGTGGGCCGGCTGCACAGCAGCGACCCCCGGCCCTACGACCCCGTGCTCGACCGGCACGAGCAGGTGCGTACCGCCACGGGCATCGGCGATCTCGCCGGCCTCGACGTCGTCGCCTCCACCGCCGCGAAGTGGGCCTACGTCGCCGCGTCCCGGGCGAAGCAGGGCGCCGACGCCGAGCGCTGGGAGCACGCCATCGTGGACGAGGCGTACCAGATGCGCTCCGACGCGCTGCTCTCGGTCGGCGGGCTCTTCGAGCGCGCGCTGTTCGTCGGGGACCCCGGGCAGCTCGACCCGTTCAGCGCGGTCGGCGCCGAGCAGTGGTCGGGGCTGGCCTGGGATCCGGCGGCCAGCGCGGTGACGACGCTGCTGGCGCACCACCCCGGGCTGCCGCAGCACCGGCTGCCGGTCTCCTGGCGGCTGCCGGCCTCGGCGGCGCCGCTGGTGTCGCGGGCGTTCTACCCGTTCACGCCGTTCCGCAGCGGTACGGGCCCGGGTGAGCGGCGGCTGACGTTCGCGGGTCGGTCGGACGGCTCGGGCGCCGACCGGGTGCTGGACGAGGCGGCGGCGAGCGGCTGGGGGCTGCTGGAGCTGCCCGCGGCGCACACGCCGCGGACCGACCCGGCGGCGGTGGCGGCGGTGGCGCAGGTCGTGCGGCGGCTGCTGGAGCGGGACGGCACGACGGCCTCGGAGCGGGGCGGGGGCGCGCTGACCGCGGACCGGCTCGCGGTGGGCACGGCGCACCGGGACCAGGCCGCGGCGGTGCGGGGCGCGCTCGCGCGGGCGCTGCCCGCCGAGGCGGCGGGCGCGGTGACGGTGGACACGGCGAACCGGCTCCAGGGGATGGAGTTCGACGTCACGGTGGTGCTGCACCCGCTGTCCGGGCGGCCGGACGCGACGGCGTTCCACCTGGAGACCGGGCGGCTGTGCGTGCTGGCCTCGCGGCACCGGCACGCGTGCGTCGTGGTGTGCCGGGCGGGCGTGCCGGAGCTGCTGGACGAGCACCCGTCGACGGAGCCGGTGCAGCTCGGCGCGGCGGTGAAGTTCCCGGACGGCTGGGAGGCCCACCAGGCGGTGCTGGCGCATCTGGCGGACCATCGGGTACGGGCGTGACTGCCGGCCCCGCACGCGCCCGTACGGGCGGTCCTGCGGCGCAGCACGGAGGCGGGGTTGCGCGGCGGGGCAGAATGGTCGGTGGCCCAGAGGCAAGTGGAGGACCCCTATGACGGAGCCGAACCCGGCTCGGCCAGGCCGGACGGAGCGGCCGCGCACCCCGCGCCGGCCCGCTGCGCTGCTCTTCGAGCCGCCGCTCGCGGAGCCCGACGCCGAGCACTTCTTCGGCCTGGAGTCGATCGAGGACCCCCGCGAGCTGCTGGCCCGCGCCACCGACCTCACGCTGGCCTTCCGGGCGGCGACCGACCGGGCCATCGAGTTCCAGGCGATGGCGGCGGCGCAGCTCGCCGACCCCAAGCGGTTCGACCGGCTGACGCCGGCGGCGATCGCGGAGCGGGCGGACTGGACCGAGGACTACGCGCGCCGGATGGTCGAGTTCGGCCGCGACCTGCTCGCGGGCGGCGGCGGCGCGGGGTCCCCGGCGGAGACGTAGCACCCGCCGCCTGCGCGCGGGCCGCCGCAGGCTACTCGCCTTCCCTCCCCCCTGTCCCCGGTTCCCGGGATCTGTACGGAGGCGTGCGGCAGCGCGCGTAGATGTGGTTTCCATGAAACGTCACGCATCGGACACCTCCCCCAGCGACGTGACCCCCGCCGGCGCCGACTGGCTGGCCTCCGCCAGCCCCTTCCCCCGCAGCGTGTACGCCCTGTGGTCGCAGCGCCCCGCTGCCCCGGCCGTGCTGCCCTGCGGCGGCGCGTTCGACGTGGTGAGCTTCCCCGCGCTGCCGGGGCGCCGGGTGCTGGAGCAGTTGTGGACGCAGGGCGCCGGCAGCGGCCCCGCCGCCGCCGTACGCGACCGTACGCTGCTCTTCGCCGCTCCCGGCACCGCCGCCCGGCTGCCCGCCCTGCTGGCCTGGGAGGAGTGGCGCCCCCGGCTGCCGCCGGCGCTCTGCCACGGGCCGGGCGACGCGGTCACGCTGCCGCCGGTCCACGGGCGGCGGGACGGGGCGGGTGCGGCGGCGGCGCGCTGGCTGGTGGCGCCGGAGGTGCGGTTCCCGTGGCTGCCGGGGCCGAAGGAGGTGCTGTGGGGGTGCGTACGGGCCGCGGTGGCGGCTCCGGAATACCGATTTTCGATCTCCGGGGCGCGAGTGCTAAGGTCGTCCACGTCGACAGGCGCCGCTAGCTCAGTTGGTTAGAGCAGCTGACTCTTAATCAGCGGGTCCGGGGTTCGAGTCCCTGGCGGCGTACAGCACGCAAGACCGTCGACCCGGGCGCTTTCGGATTTCCGAGAGCGCCCGGTCTGCGTTCGGCCCGGGGACCTACCGCGTCCCCGCGTGCGGGCGCGGTCACCGGCGCTCCGGGGCCCGTTCGACCCGTACGCCCCAGCCTCCGTCCGCCGTACGCCCCGTCACCTCCACCCGCACGCCCTCGCGCTTGAGGTGCAGGCTGTCGCCGTCCCCCAGCGGGGCGTCGGCGAGCGGCGGGTAGACGGAGGTGTCGTGGCAGGCCGCGGAGCGCGGGTGGCCGTCCACGACCTCGACGGGGCCGCCGCCGGAGTCGGTGCCGGTGTGGACGCGGTAGACGAGGACGCCCTCGGTGCAGGCATGCCGGTCGTTGGCGTACCGGCCGCGGGCCTCGACGGCGATGGCGGTGGTGGCGCCGGTGGGCACGACGACGAGCCGGGTGTCGCGCCGCAGGACCGCCGCCCCCTTGCCGTTCTCCCCCGCCTCGCCCGTGCCTCCCGCCTCTCCCCTGCCTCCTGCCTCTCCCGCGTGTTCCTGCTCCCGCGTCCCGTCCCGCGCACCGGCCTCCGTCGTCCCGCGCGGGGGCGTCCGCGGGCTCGCGGGGGCGGAGAGCGCGTGCAGTGTGAAGCGGTCCGACCCGGGCTCGGCGGCGCAGCCGACCTGGTCGTCTCCCAGCCAGCCGAGTTTCCACTTGTGCCAGCCGAAGGGGTCGGGTGCCAGCCCGAACTGGCTGCCCATGAGGTCCCAGTCGCCGACGTGGGTGTCCCAGTCGGCCTTGCCGTCGACCGGCCGGTGGTAGAGGTCGGGAAGGTCGAAGACATGGCCGGTCTCGTGGGCGAGGACGTTGCGGTCGGGCGGGTGCTGCTCGAAGACGGTGACGATGCGGTGCAGGTCGATGCCGTCCGCGCGCATCGGGGTTTCGAAATTGACCACCTTGGTGGCGTCGGAATCCACGCCTGGGGCATCCGGGTCGGCGACAAGATAGACCACGTCGTAATCACCGAAGTCCACTTTCCGATCGGCCGCGGACACCGCGTCGTTCAGGAACCGGGCGCGCGCCGCCGGGTCCCAGTCGCGGGCGATGCCGTACGACAGGGAGTCCGACGGCATGCGTATCCAGCGCTCGCGCGCGTCGACCCGCAGCCGGAACTGGCCGTACGAGGCGCGCTCGAAGAACTCGGCGGTGGCCGGGAAGTGGTCCCCGGTCAACTCGTCCGGGGAGGTCAGCGGCCGGGAATCGGGGAAGGAGAGATACACCATCACCGCGTCGAGGGTCTTCTTCGGCCGGGGGTAGGCCGGATCCCAGTCGGCGACCCCCTCGGAGTGGTGGGCGGCGGTGCGCTCCAGCGCGCAGGGGTGTCCGGGCTGGGCGCCGACCGGGTCGGCGATGAGGGAGGTGGCCATGACGGCGGACAGCGATGTGGCCACGGCGGCGGCCCGGTGCAACGCGCGCGACTGGTCCTGTTCCACAGGGGGTATGGATGGGTGGGCCACATCGACCTCATCGGCTCGGAAGAGTAGGGAACACAGCCCACTTTGTTCGTGTTTGTTCCCGCCCGTCCTGTTCCAGTGCCCCACACGGGTGACTCCGGTGCTGGACGAGAGGGGAGATCAGGAGCATGTGCGGGTAACACAAAGTCACATCTGGTCATTCGCCCGGCAGGAGGCGGCCATGTGCGATCACTCCCGGCCCCATCCGGCTCAGCGCTTTCCGCGCCGTAGCGGCGTCACTGGATCGACACAGCCGGTAGCCCTATGATCGGGCACATTTCCAGCGCTGTGGCTCTGCAGCGGCGGAGCCGAGCGGTCCCCACGGGCGGGAGCGAGCGGTGAGCGTATCTCTCGAAGGGCCGGGCTGCGGGCCCGGGACCTCACTCCAGGCGGTCACGGAACGTCACCTCGCCGCGGGCGCGCCCGTGGACGACTTCCGCGCCGCCTTCGACGGGGCACAGCTCGCGATGGCCGTCGTGGGCGGCGACGGCCTGGTGCGGGCCGCGAACAGCCGGATGCTGGAGCTGGTCGGCGCCGGCGAGGGCGGCCTGGCCGGCGCCTCGGCCGCGGAGCTGACCGGGCTGCGCGACGAGCCGTGGAGCTGGGCCGGCTTCGTGGACGTACTCCAGGGCAGGCGCGCCTCCCTGCGCTGTACGCGGCGGATGAAGGACTCCGGCGGGCGCTCGCTGTCGGTCGAGATGAGCCTCACGCCGCTGTCCGGCGGGCGGGCGCTGCTGTCGCTGACGGACGTCACCGAGCAGCGCGAGCTGCGCGCGAAGCTGCGCCATCTGAAGATGCACGACCCGGTGACCCGGCTGCCGAACCGGGAGCTGTTCTTCGAGCGGCTCACCGGCGCCCTCCAGGAGGCCCGGCAGGCCGAGGAGCCCTCGGCCGAGCACGGCGGCGCGGGCCGGGACCCCGGGCAGGGCGGGTCGCGTGCGCGGGACCGGGCGGAGGCGCCGGCGCCGGGCGCACCGGGCCGCGTCGGCCTGGCGTACCTCGACCTCGACGGCTTCAAGGCCGTCAACGACACCCTCGGCCACCGCGTCGGCGACCGGCTGCTCGCCGCCGTCGCCCGGCGGCTGGTGGCCTGCACCGCGGAGGCGGGCAAGGCCGAGAAGCACGGCATCACCGTCGCGCGGCTCGGCGGGGACGAGTTCGCGGTGCTGGTGGCCCGCTCCGCGGGCACGGAGCAGCTCGGGGAGCTGGCGCAGCGGCTGCTCGACGCGCTCCAGGAGCCGTTCGACCTCGCCGGGCAGCGGCTGGCGGTCTCGGCGAGCATCGGCGTCGTCGAGCGCGCGGCCAGCGGGCAGACCGCGACGGCGCTGATGCAGGCCGCCGACACCACGCTGTACTGGGCGAAGGCCGACGGCAAGGCCCGCTGGACGCTCTTCGACCCCGAGCGCAACGCGCACCGGATGACCCGGCAGGCGCTCTCCTCCACGCTGCGCCCGGCCATCGAGCGCGACGAGTTCACGCTCGACTACCAGCCGCTCATCGACCTCGGCGACGGCAGCGTGCGCGGCGTGGAGGCGCTGGTGCGCTGGCAGCACCCGAAACTCGGCACGTTGACGCCGAATCGGTTCATCGGACTGGCCGAGGAGAACGGCGCGATCGTGCCGCTGGGCCGCTGGGTGCTCGCCACCGCGTGCCGCCGCGCCGCCGCCTGGCGCCGGCTGCGCCCCGCGGACCCGGTGTTCGTCAGCGTCAACGTCGCCGTGCGGCAGGTGTGGGACTCCGACCTGGTCGACGACGTCGCGCAGATCCTCCAGGAGACGGGCCTGCCGCCGCGGCTGCTGCAACTGGAGCTGACGGAGTCGGCGGTGATGGGCTCGGCGGGCCGGCCGCTCCAGGCGCTCCAGGAGCTGAGCGAGATGGGCGTCGGCATCGCCATCGACGACTTCGGCACCGGCTACTCCAACCTCGCCTACCTCAGCCGGCTGCCGGTGTCCGCGCTGAAGCTCGACGGGTCGTTCGTCCGTGGCTTCAGCTCCGCGGAGCACCCGAGCCCGGCGGACGAGACGATCGTCGAGGCGCTGGTCGACCTGGCGCACCGGCTGGGCATCAGCGTCACCGCGGAGTGCGTGGAGAGCGGGGAGCAGGCCGAGCGGCTGCGCCGGATCGGGTGCGACACGGCGCAGGGCTGGTTCTACTCCCGGGCCGTGCCGGCGGAGCGGGTGGAGCGGCTGCTGTAGGACGGCCGGAGGGCGGCGCCTTCCGGCCGTCGCGTACGGCCGTACGCCCCGGCACGTACGCCCGTCGGACCGGTGCGTACGTGCCGGGGCGCGCGGCGTCCTCAGTCCTGCGCGTCCTGCGGGCCCTGGGCGGCGAAGAGCCGCCCGAGCGACGGCTGGGCCGCCCGGCGGTCCAGCAGGCGCAGGCCCTCCCAGACCGTCACCTGGTTCGCGGTCAGCACCGGCTTGCCGAGCGCCGCCTCCACCTCCGCGATGTACGCCGCCGTGTGCAGCGCCGTGTCCGGCAGCAGCACCGCCTCCGCGTCCGGGTGGTCGCCCTCGCGGGCCAGCAGCAGGACCTCGTCCCGGCCCCAGGTGCCCACCTCGGCGGCGGTGATGATGCCGCTGCCGCGGGTCGAGGTGACCTCGGCGCCGGCCGCCTTCAGGAACACGGCGAACAGCTCCGCCACGTCCTCCGGGTACGTCGCCGCCACCGCCACCCTGCGCACGCCGAGATCAGCCACCGCGTGCGCGAAGGCGAACGACGTGCTGGACGCGGGCAGCCCCGCGGTCTCGGACAGCTCGGCCACCTGCCGCGCCGCGCCCTCGGGCCCGTAGACGAAGCTGGCGCTGGTGCACGCCCAGACGACCGCCTGGGCACCGCGTGCCTTCAACTGCGCCACGCCGGCGGCGAGCCGGGCGGCGGAGCCCATCTCCAGCAGGGCGTCCACGCGGTGGGCGTCCTCGCCGATGTCGGTGTGCACGAGCGGCAGCGCCGTCTCGCCGCCGAGCATGTCCTGGATGCGGGGGTAGTCGTCCTCGGCCGAGTACCCGGGGTAGAGGAAACCGACGGTCGCCGTCGCCTTCGCGGTCTGCTGCACACTGCCTCCGTCCTGCGTGTACGTGCGTCTGCCCGGCGCGGGGTCCGCCCCACGCCCATGCCGGTGCCCTGCGCCCGGCCTACGCCGGCCACTGCCCCGGATCGTCCGGCCACAGCGGCTCCGACGCGTCCACCGCGTCGGAGTCCTGCGCCTGCGCCGAGCCGGCCAGCGCCGCCTCCGCGGGCGGCGGCTGCGGGGTGGGCAGGTCCGTCGGCGGCACCGGGAGTTCCGGCTCCGCCGACAGCACCGTGACGTCCGGGAGCACCGTGGCGTCAGGCGGCGCCATCGAGGCCCAGCCCAGCCGCGCCGCCGGATCCAGCAGCGCCTGGTAAGGGCCCACGGCCTCCTTGCCGATGCGCTGGAGCGCGGCCCAGACCGTGACCTGGTTCGCGGACAGCACCGGCATCCGCAGCTCCGCTTCGAGCTGGGGGATGACGTCGTACGTCGGGAGGTTGGTGCAACTGATGAAGAGCGCGTCCGGGGAGCCCTGCGCGACGGCGATCCGGGCCATCTCGACGACCTGCCGGTACGGCACCCGCCAGATGTGCCGGGTCAGGCCGAGGCTGGCCCGTCCCGTGACCTCGATGCCGCCTTCTTCGAGGAACTCCTCCAGGGCTCCGGTGACGGAGGGCGTGTACGGCGTGACGATGGCGGTGCGACGGGCACCGATCTCGTTCAGCGCGGCGAGCATGGCTCCGGACGTCGTCAGCGCCGGCACGGCGGCGGCGGACGACATGGCGGCGGTCATGGCGTGTTCGCCCATGCGGCCGTCGGCGAAGCTGCCCGACGCGCACGCGTAGGTGATGACCTCGGGCGAGACGGCGGTGAGCGCACGCACCGCCTCGCGGAGGGTCTGGTGCTCACTCACGAGTCTGGCGAGGTCGAGGCTGACCTCGACGGGGACGTAGGGGGTGCGCGTGAGATGCAGGGACACATCGTCCGGCACCCAGCGCCACAGCTCGCGGTCGAGGGCGAAATCAAAAGGGGCTACGACACCCACACCACGCTGTGGCTGTGGTCCGCCCAGAAAAGAGACGTCCATGAGGATGCCCCGTTCGTACGGAGGGCTGGGGGAAGGTGAATCATCTGGAGCAGCCGGTGAGCGACCGGGACGCAGTGACAGATGCGGTTATTGACGAAGGTAGAGGCACACCCCTAGCGTGGTCAATCCTCGCATCTCCGACGTTTTTCCGCCTTCTCTTTCAGGCTACATCCAGTACGGCTTCCAGTACTGCGGACCATTGCAGCAGTGCCACATTGCGGGACGGTTTCCTTCCTATGTCCGATATCCGCGTGCTCGTCCTCGATGACGATCCGCCGCCCGACCTGGACCGACTCCGGGGCCGGGCCCAAGTGATCAGCACGGACGAGGACCGGCTCGCCGAGCTGCTGCCGTCCGCCGACGTGGTGCTGGTGTGGGACTTCACCTCGCACGCGGTGCGCCGGGCCTGGCCGGGGCCCGGCCCGCGGCCGGGCTGGGTGCACACCCCGAGCGCCGGCGTCGACCACGTGCTCTCCGCCGAGTTCGCCGCCTCCGACACGGTGCTGACCAACGCCCGCGGGGTCTTCGACCGGCCCATCGCGGAGTACGTGGCCGGGCTGGTGCTGGCGATGGCCAAGGACCTGCCGGGCACCTGGGAGCGGCAGCGGCAGCGCCGCTGGCAGCACCGCGAGACGCTGCGGCTGGCGGGCACCCGGGCGGTGGTGGTGGGCGCCGGGCCGATCGGCCGGGCCATCGCGGACACCCTCGGCTGCCTGGAGGTGCGTACGGAGCTGGTGGGCCGGACCGCGCGCGAGGGGGTACGCGGACAGGCGGAGCTGCCGGCGCTGCTGGTGGAGGCCGACTGGGTGGTGTGCGCGGCGCCGCTGACGCCGGAGACCCGCGGGATGTTCGGCAGGGAGGCGTTCGCGGCGATGCCGGACCGGGCCCGGTTCATCAACGTCGGCCGCGGCCCGCTGGTGGACACCACGGCGCTGGTCGCGGCGCTGGAACAGCAGGAGATCGCGGCGGCGGCGCTGGACGTCTTCGAGACCGAGCCGCTGGCACCCGAGGACCCGCTGTGGCAGGTCCCCGGCCTGTTCGTCTCGCCGCACATGAGCGGCGACACGGTGGGCTGGCGCGGGGCGCTGTCGGACCAGTTCCTGGAGCTGTTCGACCTGTGGGAGGCGGGCCGGCCGCTGTTCAACGTCGTGGACAAGCAGCTCGGGTACGTACGGTGACGGAGAATCGGCGGAGCAGGTGACGGAGAACCGAGGAGGCGGCATGGCGGGGAGCACGGATCCGGCGGATCTCACGGCGGTGGAGCTGTTGCGCGGCTACCGCTCCGGCGAGTTGTCGCCCGTCGAGGCCACCCGCGCGGCGCTCGCGCGGGCGGAGCGGGCGCAGGAGCTGACCAACGCCTTCGCCGCCCTCGACGACGCCGTACGGGACGCGGCGCTCGCCCGCGCCGAGGCGTCCGCGCGCCGCTGGCAGCGCGGGGAGCCCGCCGGGCTGCTCGACGGCGTGCCGGTGACCGTGAAGGACATGATCCTCCAGCGCGGCGCCCCCACGCTGCGCGGCTCCCGGATCGTCGACCCGGACCGCGAGTGGAACGAGGACGGGCCCTCGGTGGCGCGGCTGCGGGAGCACGGGGCGGTGTTCCTCGGCAAGACCACGACGCCGGAGTTCGGCTGGAAGGGCACCACGGACAGCCCGCTGAACGGGGTCACCACCAACCCGTACGACGCGGGGCGCACCACCGGCGGCTCCAGCGGCGGCAGCGCCGCGGCGGTGGCGCTGGGCGCCGGGCCGCTGAGCCTGGGCACGGACGGCGGCGGCTCGGTGCGGATCCCGGCGTCGTTCTGCGGGATCGTGGCGCTGAAGGCCACGTACGGGCGGGTGCCGCTCTATCCGGCCAGCCCGTTCGGCACGCTGGCGCACGTCGGGCCGATGACGCGGGACGTACGGGACACGGCGCTGCTGATGGACGTGGTCAGCGGCGCGGACCCGCGGGACTGGTCGCAGCTCGGCCCGCCCGCGGGCGGCTTCGTGGACGCCCTGGACGGGGCCGCGGAGGGCGTGCGGGGGCTGCGGGTGGCGTACAGCGCGTCGTTCGGCGGGCAGGTGGCCGTCGACCGGCAGGTGGCCGCGGTGGTACGGGGCGCGGTGGAGCGCCTCTCGGACCTCGGCGCGTACGTGGAGGAGGCCGACCCGCGGCTGTGCGAGGGGCTGGCCGCGTGCCAGGACGCCTTCCACACGCTGTGGTTCAGCGGCGCCGCGCGGGTGGTGCAGCCGTACGGGCCCGGGGCGCGCGACATGCTGGACCCGGGGCTCCGGGAGATCGTGGAGCGGGGTGAGCGGTACAGCGCGCTGGACTACCTGGCCGCCGTGGACGTGCGGATGGCGCTCGGGCAGTCGATGGGGCGCTTCCACCAGACGTACGACGTGCTGGTCACGCCGACCGTGCCGATCACGGCTTTCGAGACGGGCGTGGAGGTGCCGAAGGATTCCGGCCACACCCGGTGGACCGGCTGGACCCCGTTCACGTACCCCTTCAACCTCACCCAGCAGCCGGCCGTGAGCCTGCCCTGCGGGCTGGACGGCGCGGGGCTGCCGGTGGGGCTCCAG
Source organism: Streptomyces sp. 184 (assembly GCF_045781775.1). Classification (NCBI taxonomy): domain Bacteria; kingdom Bacillati; phylum Actinomycetota; class Actinomycetes; order Kitasatosporales; family Streptomycetaceae; genus Streptomyces; species Streptomyces sp. 184. The sequence continues at coordinate 6,741,590 of NZ_CP123230.1, forward strand.
CTCGTCGCGGCGCGGCACCGGGACGCGCTGGTGCTGCGCACGGCGCAGGCGCTGTACGAGTCGGGGATCGCGGACGACGTCCGGCCGCCGGCGGCGCTGGCCGCCGCGGGCTGAACCGCCGCCGGCTGATCCCTCGCGCCGCGGGGCCGCGGTCGGCGGCCCCGCGGCGGTGGGGCGTCAGAGCCGGCGGAAGTTGAGGGTCTCGCCCAGCGCGCCGGCGCGCCACAGGTCTTGGCATGCGGCGGCCATCTCGTCCAGCCCTTCCACGACCGAGCCCCACACGATGCCGGGGACCCAGCCGCTGTCGCCGTTGATGAGCAGGTTGTTCCGCTCGTAGAAGAGCGCGAGGTCGACGACGCTCGTACGGCCCTGGTGCTTGGCCTCCGCCTCGTAGCCGTAGCTGGCGGTGCCCAGCACGGTGTCGGTGAAGCTGAAGTAGCACAGGTCGCCGGGGATGGGGGTGACCGTCGGGTTCTCCAGCGGCGGCTCGGCGTCCGCGAAGGCGGGCAGCAGGGCGTAGATCTCGTTGCGGGCGTACTTGGCGTGGTAGACGTCGCCGCCGAGCGGGAGGGCGTCCCACACCGCGGCACAGGTCACGGGGGCTCTGTCGTCGAGCAGCTTCGCTGTGCAGCGGACGCCGCGCTTGGCCAGAGAGACCTCGACAAATCGTGCAGACATGCACCACTCCCTCGTTCGGTGTATCCCACGATAACGGGAGGATCACCGGCCGGAACCGACCCGCATAACTTCGGCGGGGGCGGGTAGCCGCGCGCCCATGGTTCTACGTGGTGAGAACGTGACGAGAAGCGGGCCGGGCGGGCTCAGGCGCCGCTCACTGCTCGCATCAGCCGCCGCCGTCGGCGCGGCCGGCGCGATCGGCGGCGCCGCCGGTTGCAGCCGGACAGCCGAGGCGGACGGCACCGTCGAAGGGGGTGACCTGCTCGAAACGCTGCGGGACCGTGGCGTCGTCAAGGTCGGCATCGCCGGCGAGGTGCCCTTCGGCTATATCAACGAGGACGGCGACGCCGTCGGCGAGGCTCCGGCCATCGCCGAGGTGGTGTTCAAGCGACTGGGGATTCCCAAGATCGAACCGGTGCCGGTGGAGTTCGGGGCGCTGATCCCGGGACTGAAGGTGTCGCTGTTCGACGTGGTGTCCGCGGGAATGTACATCAACCCGGACAGATGTGCCCAGGTGCTCTTCGCGGACCCCGACTATCTGATGTTGGACGCCTTCATCGTCAAGAAGGGCAACCCGCACGGGATCGAGGACTACAAGGACATCGCCGACAAGGGCCTGAAGCTGGCCAGCGGCACGGCGTACGCCGAGATCGACTACGCCAAGGCCAACGGCGTCAAGGAGGTCCTGGTCCTGCCGGACCAGGTGGCCGGCCTTGAGGCGGTCGAGCAGGGCCGCGTGGACGCCTTCGCCGGCACCAGCGTCACCGTGAACAACGCGGTCAAGGGCTCCAAGCGGGCCGAGGGGACGAAGCCCTTCCAGCCGATGGTCGACGGCGAGCCCGCCTTCGGTGCCGGCGGCTTCGCCTTCCGGCTCTCGGAGAAGAACCTGCGGGACGCCTTCAACGTGGAGCTGCACAAGCTCAAGGAGAGCGGCGAGCTGCTTCGCATCGTCAAGCCCTTCGGCTTCACCGAACGGGAGATGACGGACAAGACGGTGAAGGAGCTGTGTCCCTGATGATGACCTGGGAGTTCTTCCGGGAGTGGTTCCTCCCGGGCATCTGGATCACGATCCAGGTGCTGGTCTACAGCGCCGTGCTGTCCGCCGTCGTGGCGTTCGTCATCGGTACGCTGCGGACCTCGCGGCTCTGGATCGTGCGCTTCCTCGCCGGCACGTACTTCGAGATCTTCCGCGGCATGTCCGCGCTGATCTTCATGTTCTGGATGGCGTTCGCGGTGCCGCTGATGCTCGGCTGGCAGTTCGTGCCGCTGTGGTCCGGCACCCTGGCGCTCGGCCTGACCTACGGCGCGTACGGCTCCGAGATCGTGCGCGGTGCGCTGGCGGCGGTGCCCGCGGCGCAGCGGGAGGCGGGCATCGCGCTCAGCTTCACCCGCTGGCAGCGGCTGCGCCGCATAGAGCTTCCGCAGGCGTGGCCGGAGATGATCCCGCCGTTCAACAACCTGCTGATCGAGCTGCTGAAGGGCACCTCGCTGGTGTCGGTCATCGCCGTCGCCGACATGACGTTCGCCGGAAACCTGCTGCGGCTGGCGAACAACGAGAGCGCGCCGATCTACACGCTGCTGCTGGTGCTGTACTTCATCCTCGCGTTCATCCTCACCCGCCTCATGCGGATGCTGGAGCGCCGGGCCAAAGCGGGGGTGGGCCGGGCTCCGGAGAAGAAGAACGGCCTGCTCTCGCGCAAGCTCGCCCCCAGCGGTGAGTCCATGCAGGCAGGCACGCAGAGCGCTGGAGGTCTGGGATGACGTTCGACTGGGATGTCGTCGACGAGTTCATGCCGCGGTTCTGGGACGGGGTGCTCGTCACCCTCCAGGCCCTGGCGCTCGGCACGCTGATCGCCTTCGCCCTCGGCCTGGTCTGGGCCATGGCACAGCGCCAGCCGCAGCGGTGGATCCGCTGGCCGGTGACCGCGGTCACCGAGTTCATCCGGAACACCCCGCTGCTGGTGCAGTTGTTCTTCCTGTTCTACGTGGTCCCCCAGTGGGGCCCCTCCATGTCCCCGCTCACCACCGGCATCGTCGGCCTGGGCCTGCACTACTCGACGTACACCGCCGAGGTGTACCGGGCGGGGATCGAGGGCGTGCCGGTCGGCCAGTGGGAGGCGGCCAAGGCACTCAGCCTGTCGCGCGGCCGGACGTGGACGTCCGTGATCCTGCCGCAGGCCATCCGCCGGGTGGTGCCCGCGCTGGGCAACTACGTGGTCGCGATGCTCAAGGACTCGCCGATGATCGCCGTGATCGGCGCGCTGGACATGCTCGGCGAGGCCCGGCAGTTCAGCAACGAGACCTTCACCACCGAGGCCATCACCGTCGTGGGAGTGGCGTTCATCGTGATCGCGTACCCCGCTTCCCTGCTGATCCGATTCCTGGAGCGTCGCCTTGTCAACAGTTGACCCCACCACCAAGAACCCGCCCGTTGCCAGCGAGCTGATCCGCTTCGACAACGTGACCAAGCGGTTCGGCGACAACGTCGTCCTGGACGACCTGTGCTTCGACGTGTCGCCGGGCAAACACGTGACGCTCATCGGGCCCTCCGGATCGGGCAAGACCACGATCCTCCGGCTGCTGATGACCCTGCTGGAGCCGGACAGCGGCACCATCAAGGTCAACGGCGACTACCTCTTCCACGAGGAGCGCAACGGCAAGCTGGAGCACGCGAGCGAGAACCACGTCCGCGAGGTGCGCAAGAACATCGGCATGGTGTTCCAGCAGTTCAACCTCTTCCCGAACATGAAGGTGATGCGGAACATCACCGAGGCCCCGGTGCACGTGCTGGGGCTGGGCAAGGAGGAGGCGGAGACCCGGGCGCGGGAGCTGCTGGAGCTGGTGGGGCTCACCGAGCACATCGACAAGTACCCGAGCCAGCTCTCCGGCGGCCAGCAGCAGCGCGTGGCGATCGCCCGCGCGCTGGCGATGCGCCCGCAGGTGCTGCTGCTGGACGAGGTCACCTCGGCGCTGGACCCGGAGCTGGTGGCCGGCGTGCTGGACCTGCTGCGGGACATCGCGCAGACGACGGACATCACGATGCTGTGCGTCACCCACGAGATGAACTTCGCGCGGGACATCTCCGACGACGTGCTCATGTTCGACGCCGGAAAGATCATCGAGTCCGGGCCGCCGGAGAAGATCTTCAGCGAGCCGGAGAACGAGCGCACGCAGCAGTTCCTCAACGCGATCCTCTGAGGCGTCACGGACGCCATCGGGCGGGCGCCCTCCGTCACCGGAGGGCGCCCGCCGGCGTTCCGCACGGCGCCCGCGGGACGTTTTCGCGTCGTTTACGCGGCGAACGGGCGGGGACCCGCGGGGAGTTGGCCCGCTATGGTGGGTCACGGCCCGGCTACGGGCAGCGATGACGGCTGGGGTCGCGTTCCGGCGGGAAGACTTCGGGGCAGCCTGATTCGGGGAAACCTGAGAACACCTGTCAGGGAGACCACGTGGCGGTCCTGCACCCGCCTCCCGGGGAACAGCCCCCGGGCCGGCGACCCGAGCCGACGGAAGAACCCGCGGCACCCTTCCACTCCGTACGGCACGCGTTCCGCGTGCTGGAATCCGCCGCCCGGCACCGCGAGGGGGTGCCGGTGGCGCAGCTCGCCCGCGAGACCGGCCTGCCGCCGGGGCACCTGGCGCACCTGCTGCTGATGCTGCGCAGACAGCGCTACCTGGAGCGGCTGGAGGACGGCTCGTACACCGTCGGCGACGCCCTGGCCCTGCTCACCGCGGGCGGCGACCGCGGCGACGCGGTCCACGACAAGCTCCAGCGCGGCATGAACGAGCTGCGGAAGGCGACGCGGGCGGCGATCTACCTCGGCCGGTACGAGGACGGGGAGGTCCGCGTCACGCAGGTCGCGGACGCGCCGGGGACGCCGCGGGTGAACGAGTGGGTGGACTTCCGCTCGGCGGCGCACGCGACGGCGATAGGCAAGTGCCTGCTCACCCAACTGGACCACGACGCCCGCCGCGAACACCTGTCGCGCCACCGCGCGGCGCGGCTGACGTCGCGGACGATCACGAGCGAACGGGCGGTGCTGGCGGCGCTGGACCGCCAGGTGGCGACGGTCCCGACGCTGGACCTCCAGGAGTACGCGGTGGGCACGGTCTGCGCGGCGGTCCCCCTGACGGCGGGCCGCGAGGTCGGCTGCGTGGCCCTGTCCCTCCCGGTCCACCAGACCCACCGCCTGCGCGCGGCGGCGGACAGGCTGAACAACGAGGCGGCGGGCCTGCTGCTGGCGCTGTCGCTGTAGGGGGCCGGGTGCCGCTCTGCGACTGGGCGGGCAGTCGGGCGTACCGCTCCGCGGGGGGCAGCGAGTCGACCGGGCGCAGCGCAGACCACGAGGCGGCGCCGAGGCGGACGGCGGACGGAACGGCCTTCGCGTGGGGTGCGGCACCCGCGCCGCCGCGGACGGCGGGACGACGAGGCGGTGGGCGACCGTCTCCGGGTGCCCCTCGACGGCTCGGCGAGGCGGGGGGCGTAGCGCAAGGCCGCGCGGCGGCGGAACGCCGGTGAGGCGCGCGGGGCCGCCTTTGCGCGGGTGCGTCCACCCGCGTCGCGGGCGGCGTTCGTTCGGCTGCCGGATTCGGTCACAGCCGCACGGCCGCGCAGCGGGTTCGCGTGCGGCGGAAGGGATTCGAACCCTCAAGCCCGGTCAGGGGCCACAGATCCTAAGTCTGCTGCGTCAGCCATTGCGCCACCGCCGCTCGCCCGGAATGTTACCCGCCCCCGGATCGCGGTCCGGATACGGCGGGTTGGGTCGCGGGGCCGCGGCGGAACCCGTGTGCGGGGTGGGGCGGCGGCGTCGTAGGGTGCGGCAATGCGTACCGAACGGCTGGCCGACGACGCGTGGGCGCTCCTCGGCGGCGGGCGCCGTGCCGTGCTGGGGCTCGCCGGGGCGCCGGGGGCCGGGAAGTCGACGCTGGCCCGCGCGCTCGTCGCCGCGCTGCGCGCGCGGCACGGCGCCGGCGCCGCCGCGTACGTGCCGCTGGACGGCTTCCACCTCTCCAACGCCCAGCTCGACCGGCTCGGCCTGCGCGACCGCAAGGGCTCGGAGCCGAGCTTCGACGCCGCCGGCTACGCCGCGCTGCTGCGCCGGCTCGCGGAGGAGCCCGAGGCGGAGGTGTACGTACCGGACTTCGACCGCGCGCTGGACGAGCCCGTCGCCGCCCGGCACCGCGTCGCGCCCGGCACCCGGCTGGTCGTCACCGAGGGCAACTACCTCGCCTGCGACCTGCCTGGCTGGCGGGCGGCGCGGGAGCTGATGGCGGAGGTCTGGTACGTGGACGCCCCCGAGGCGGTGCGCGACGCGCGGCTGATGGAGCGGCACGTGGGCTTCGGCCGTACGGCGGCCGCGTCCCGCGCCTGGATCGACGCCAACGACGCGCCCAACGCGGAGCTGGTGAAGGCGTCGCGGGAGCGCTGCGCGCGGGTGGTCGCCGGAGGGCCGGGGGAAGAGCGGGAGGGCCGGCCCGAGAACGGGGCGGCGGACGTGGCCGGCGGGGACATCGTCGTCGTCAGCGGGCCGCCCGGGGCCGGCAAGACCACCGTCGCCCGCCTCCTCGCCCAGGACTCCGACCCCAGCGTCCACCTCCACACCGACGACTTCTGGGCCTTCATCGCCCGCGGCGTCATCGCCCCCTACCTGCCCGCCGCCCAGCGCCAGAACGAGACCGTCGTCGCCGTCGCCGCCGGCGCCGCCGCCCGCTACGCCGCCGGCGGCTACCGCGTCGTGCTCGACGGCGTCGTCGGCCCCTGGTTCGTCGACGCCTACCGCGCCGCCGCCCGCACCGCCGGCGTCCCCCTGCACTACGTGGTCCTGCGCCCCGACGAGCGGACGACCCTGGCCCGCGCCACCGCCCGCACCGGCCCCGAGGCGCTGACCGACCCGGAGCCGGTGCGGGCGATGCACCGGGAGTTCGCCGACCTCGGGGCGTACGAGGCGCACGCGCTGGACACCGGCGGCCAGCCGCCCGAGACGACGGCCGCGGCCGTACGCGACGCCGTCGCGGACGGTACGTACCGCATCGGCTGAGGGCTGACGGACACGCGAAGAGCCCGGGCCGACCGGCCCGGGCTCTTCGGGGTGCGTACGCCGCCAGGGACTCGAACCCCGGACCCGCTGATTAAGAGTCAGCTGCTCTAACCAACTGAGCTAGCGGCGCAGGTCGTCTCGCACGACGCCGCCAAGCATACCGGCTCCCCGAGGGTGCTCAGGCACCCGTTCCGAGCTGTACGACCCGGCCCTCGGCCGCCGACAGTCGGGCCGCCTCCAGCACCCGCAGCGTCTCCACGGCCTCGGCGGCGGTGACGGGCGGGGGCGTGCCGGTGCGCAGGGACTCGACGATGCCGGCGTAGTACGCGGGGTAGGCGCCGGGCAGCGTGGGGACCAGGTCGCCGCCGCCGGTGAGCGGGGACTCCCCGGTGCCGAGGCGGCCCCAGGCGTCGTCCGGCTCCGCGCCCCAGGTCATGTCCGGGGTGTCGACCGGGCGGCGGCCGTCGCGCAGCGCGGCCTCCTGCGGGTCGAGCCCGTACTTCACGTACCCGGCGCGGCTGCCGAGCACCCGGAAGCGCGGCCCGAGCTGCGGGGCCACCGCGGTCATCCACAGGTGCGAGCGGACTCCCCTGGCGTGCACCAGCGCGACGAAGTTGTCGTCGTCCACCACCGAGCCCGCCCGGCGGGCGTCGGACTCGGCGTAGACGGAGACCACCGGGCCGAAGAGGGCCAGCGCCTGGTCGACGAGGTGGCTGCCCAGGTCGTACAGCAGCCCGCCGACGTCCGCCGGGTCGGCGGAGTCGCGCCAGCCGCCGCGCAGCTCGGGGCGCCAGCGCTCGAAGCGGGACTCGAAGCGGTGCACGTCGCCGAGGGAGCCGTCGGCGAGCAGGGCCGCGACGGTACGGAAGTCGCTGTCCCAGCGGCGGTTGTGGAAGGCGGAGAGCATCAGCCCGCGGGCGTCGGCGAGGGTCGCGAGTTCGCCGGCCTCGGCGGCGGTGGCGGCCAGCGGCTTGTCCACGACGACGGGCAGCCCGGCCTCCAGGGCGGCGGTCGCCAGCGGCACGTGCGTGCGGTTGGGGGAGGCGACGACGGCGAGGTCGAGGCGTTCCGCGCGCGCGAGGAGTTCGTCGGCGGTGTCGACGGTGGTGGCGTCCGGGTACGCGGCGCGCACCTGCTCCTGCCGCTCGGGGTTCGCGGTGACGACGGTGTCGAGGACGAGCCCGTCGGTGGCCTCGACGAGCGGGGCGTGAAAAACGGACCCGGCCAGTCCGTAACCGAAGAGACCAACGCGCAGGGGGGTGCCAGAGGTGCCATCCATGGCCGTCACCTAACCACACCCCCCGCGGCGGGCCGGGAGCGGGCGGGGTGTTCGCGCCAGGCTCCCGTACGGGCCCGGAGGTTGCGCCGGACGGGCGTAGTGCGGCCGTGCGTTGAGCCGTTCGGAGCCGTCTCGCCGATCGCCGGTAGACGGGCCGTGGCACGGTCGCGAGCATGGGACCGCGCTCCGTACTCGCCCTCACGGCCGCCACCGCAGCCCTCCTCCTCTCCCCCCTCTCCCCCGTCACGACCGGCGCCGCCGCGGCGCAGGAGCCGCCGCCCGGCCGCGCGTTCGCGCCGCGCTGCGGCGACCCCGGGGCCGGGCGCTTCCCCGTGGCGACGGCGCTGCGCGGCGACGGCGCGGCGTTGCGGGCCGGCGGCGCGCGCCGCGGCCTGGCGCTGCGGCTGCACAACGTCTCGGACGATGCCTGCCGCGACGTGCACCCCGTGGCCGTGCTCAGCCACGAGGGCGGCGGGCGGCTGCGGCCCGACGACATCCGGCTGGAGTTCTACGACGCGGCGGCGCGGCGCTGGCGGTCGGTGGCGTTCGAGCGGACCGGCGCGGAGGAGAGCGCGGGGGTGTTCGCGGACGGCTTCGGCGGCTTCGCGCTGCCGGCGGGGGGCAGCCGGGAGGTGCCGGTACGGCTCGGCTTCGCGGCGGGCGCCCCGACGGGGCGGGTGACCGTGAACGTGACCACCGTGCAGCGGCGCGGGGACGACGGCGAGTGGGTGGGGCAGTCGGACGACTACCACGTCGCCATCGGGCGGGGCCGGTCGTGCTGCGGCGGTACGGAGGAGCCGACTGAACCGGCGGCACCGACCAAACCGCAGGACGCGACGGAGCGCCCCGCGCCGCCGCGGGAGGGGCTGGCGACGGAGCGGCCCCGGCGGCAGCCGGCGGAACCGGGCACCCCGCAGGGGCCGCCCGGCGCCGGGGAGGGCCGCGAGCGCGGCGGCCCCGGGACGCCGGACGCCCCGGCGGAGCGGGGCACACCGGGAACGCCGGGCACACCGGGAGCGCCGGGAGCGCCGGGAGCATCGGAAACGCCGGGGTCTCCGCGGGGGCCGGTGGCTCCTGGAGCACCTACGGCGCCGGGCGCTCCGCCGCCACCGGGGGCTCCGGGCACAGCGGCACAGGAGGGCGGGCCCGTACCGCGGTGGCCCGAGGACGTACCGGCGGCGCCGCCCCGGCTTCCCGGCACCGCCCCGATGCCGGAGGGCCTGGCGGACACGGGCGCCCGGACGACCGCCGCGGCGGCGGGGGCCGCCGGTTCGCTCCTCCTCGGCACCGCCCTGCTGCTGACGTCCCGTCGCCCGCGCCGCACCCGCCCCTGACCCCGCCCCGCCGCCCGGGGCCGGCACGCCACCGCGGGCGCAGGGGGCCACACCGCCCGCCCGACCAACCCCACCGGCCCCCGGCCCCCGGCCTCCGCGCCGCCCGGACCGCGCCGGCCCGTCCCCACCCGCACCTCCCACTCCCGCCGCCACCGCCCCCGGTTGACGCCCCCCGCCTCACTCTTCTCCCTCTGCCCCCGTCTGTCCCGCCGCTCCTGCGTCTAGGCTGGTGACCCCGTCCCCGAGGCACCGGTTGGAGAGAGCAGATGGCGGAGCGCATGCCGGTCGAGTCCTGGCTGACGGACATGGACGGGGTCCTCATGCACGAGGGCATCCCGATCGCCGGTGCCGACGCCTTCATCAAGCGGCTGCGCGACTCCGGCAAGCCCTTCCTCGTGCTCACCAACAACTCCATGTACACCCCCGGCGACCTGCACGCCCGGCTCTCCCGTATCGGCCTCGACGTGCCGGTGCCGAACATCTGGACCTCCGCCCTGGCCACCGCCAAGTTCCTCGACGACCAGCGCCCCGGCGGCACCGCGTACGTCATCGGCGAGGCCGGGCTGACCACCGCGCTGCACGACCACGGCTACGTGCTCAGCGACCACCGCCCCGACTACGTCGTGCTCGGCGAGACCCGCACGTACAGCTTCGAGGCGCTGACGAAGGCCATCCGGCTGATCGAGAACGGCGCCCGCTTCATCGCCACCAACCCGGACGAGACCGGCCCGTCCACCGAGGGCCCGCTGCCCGCGACCGGCGCCGTCGCCGCGCTGATCACCAAGGCGACCGGCAAGGACCCGTACTTCGTCGGCAAGCCCAACCCGCTGATGATGCGCGCCGGGCTCAACCAGATCGGCGCCCACTCGGAGTCGACCGCGATGATCGGTGACCGGATGGACACCGACATGCTCGCCGGGCTCGAAGCGGGCATGGAGACGTACCTGGTGCTGACCGGGCTCACCCGGGCGGACCAGGTGGAGCGGTTCCCGTACCGGCCCTCGCACATCGTCGACTCGATCGCCGACCTGGTCGACCTGATCTGAGCCGGTCCGCGGACGCCGCGGGGGCAACCCCGCACCCGCCGTTCGGGTGGGCGGCGACCGGATCGGCGTAGCACCGCGGCCGTGCGGATGCGCGGGCCGGGCACGTCGCGACCCTGGGAGTGAGAGCTTCCCGGAGGTCCCATGCGCCCGGTCCGTGTCTGCCTCGCCGCCGTCCTGCTGCTGACGGGCGGCGCCGCCGTCTCCTGTGCCTCCGACGCGTACGCGCAGGGCGAGGTGACGGTGACCCCGTACCGCGTACAGCGCGGCGATCCCGTCGAGGTCGGCACCGGCGCCTGCCGGGGCGACTACGCCTCGGCGACCTCGGAGGCGTTCGAGGCACCGGTGAACCTGCGGCCGGAGAACTACGGCGGGCTGACCGGCCGGGGGAAGATCAGGTGGACCGCGCGGGCCGGTACGTACCCGGTGTGGGTCGACTGCGACGGCGAACGGCGGGTGGCGCGCGGCCGGGTGGTGGTGGAGGAGCCGCACGAGCGGCCGGACCACTGGAAGAACAACTGGCACCACCAGCCCTGGTCCCCGGTGACCGCGGGCGGCGGCGGCACCGCGAACAGGGCCGAGGAAGCAGAGGAAGCACAGAAGGCGCAGACCGCACAGGCGGCCGAGCAGAAGGGCTACGGTCCCGGCGTGCTGCCCGTCGCCCTCGTCGGCGGCGGCGCGGCGGTCCTGGCCCTCACCTTCGTACGCCGCCGAACGCGCGGCACCGCGGCCGACGCGAGCGACGGCGCCCCCGATGGCCGCTGAGCGCACCGGCCGCCGTCCCGGCCTCGTCACCGCCGCCGCCTGGGCCGTGCTGCTGCTCGGGCTGTGGCTCTGGGGCCGCGAACTGGCCGGCCGGGACGACGACGGCGTGATCTCCGACGGCGCGTCAGCCGCGCAGGTGCTGCGCTCGGGCCCGCCGGCGGCGCGCCCGCTGCCCGGCTCGGCGCCCGCGGGCGTCGCGGTGCCGTCGGTGGGGATCGAGGGCCCGGTGCTCGGCCGCGGGCTGGACGAGAACGGCGCGGTGGAGGCGCCGCCGTTCGGCAACGCGAACGAGGTCGGCTGGTACCGCGGCGGCGCACAGCCCGGCGCGGCCGGTGTCGCGGTCTTCGTCGGGCACATGGACACCCGCGCCAAGCCGGCGGTGTTCTACCGCCTGGGCGACGTGCGCCCCGGCGAGGAGGTCACGGTGGCGCGCGCGGACGGGCGCACGGCTGTGTTCACGGTGGAGCGGGTGGAGACCGTCGCCAAGGAGGACTTCGACGCCCAGCGCGTGTACGGGCAGCACAAGCGCGGCCGGGCCGAGATCCGCCTGCTCACCTGCGGCGGCGCGTACGAGCCGCTGGCGCGGAACTACACGGGCAACCTGGTGGTCTCCGGCTACCTCACGCGGGCGAACTGACGTCGAGATCCCGAAGGAGCTTCGCGACATGACCGGTGGCCTTGACGTTGTACAGCGCCCGCTCGACCTTGCCGTCCTCGTCGACGACGACGGTGGAGCGGATGACGCCGGTCACCGTCTTCCCGTAGAGCTTCTTCTCGCCGAAGGCGCCGTACGTCTCCAGCACCGCCTTGTCGGGGTCGCCCACGAGGGTCACCCGCAGCGACTCCTTCTCGCGGAACTTCGCCAGCTTCGCGGGCTTGTCGGGCGAGACGCCGATGACGTCGTAGCCGGCGGCGGCGAGCACGTCGAGGTTGTCGGTGAAGTCGCACGCCTGCTTGGTGCAGCCAGGGGTGAGCGCGGCCGGATAGAAGTAGACGATGACCTTGCGGCCGCGGTGGTCGGCGAGCGACACGTTCTTGCCATCCGCGTCGGGAAGGGTGAAGTCGGGAGCCGTGTCGCCTGGCTGAAGTCGCTCGCTCATGGTGATTTCCCTACTTCTCGGTGCGGGGCGGATGTCGCACCCGAGCGTAACGGCTGACAGACTGTCGACCAGCAGACGGACGTCGAGGACGGAGGCACCGCGGTGTCGGACGGCAGGACTCCCGCGCAGATCGAGGCGGACATCGCCCGCCGGCGGCAGGATCTCGCCGCGACGCTCGACGAGATCACGCTGCGGGTGAGCCCCAAGAACCTGGTGGACGAGGCCAAGGCGCGTACGAAGGGCGCGGTCGACCGCACCGCCGGGCAGGCGTTCGTGGTCGCGAACCGCGCCGTCGACAGCGCCCGCGGCGTGCTCGTCTCACCCGACGGCGCTCCCCGGCTGGAGCGGATCGTGCCGGTCGCGGTCACCCTGGTGGCCGTCGTCGGGCTGCTGGCGCTGGGATCGCGCCGGCCGGAGAAGACCCGGGGCAGGCGGCGGCGCCGCTAGCGACGCGGGTACCTTCGGGTATGTGAATACGCCCCACGACAAGCTGCCCATCCGGATGCTCCACGACCGGGTACTCGTCCGCACCGACGCCGCGGAGGGCGAGCGCCGGTCCAGCGGCGGCATCGTCATCCCCGCGACCGCCGCCGTGGGCCGCCGGCTGACCTGGGCGGAGGTGGTGGCCACCGGGCAGAACGTGCGGACTGTCGAGCCGGGCGACCGGGTGCTGTTCGACCCGGAGGACCGCGGCGAGGTCGAGGTGCGGGGCGTGGGCTACGTGCTGCTGCGCGAGCGCGACCTGCACGCGGTCGCCTCGGAGCGGCTGGAGGGCTCGGAGGACTCCACGGGCCTGTACCTGTAGCGGACCCCGCCGAGACCGGCCGGGACCCCGCCGTGAGCGGCCCGCGCGTGCGCGGGCGGCGCCCCCGGCGGCCGTTCCCCGCGGCTTGCTACGGTGGGAGTAACCCGACGAGACGCGCCGTACCGGGTCACGCAAAGACGACGCACCCCCGTCAGCCCGATCACGGAGGTCCGTCTCATGGCGTGGATACTGCTGCTCGTCGCCGGTGTGCTCGAAGTCGGCTGGGCGATCGGCATGAAGTACACCGAAGGCTTCACCCGGCTGTGGCCCAGCGTGTTCACCGTCGCCGGCATCGCCGCGAGCATGATGCTGCTCGCGCAGGCCGCGAAGACCCTGCCCATCGGCACCGCGTACGGCGTGTGGGTGGGCATCGGCGCCGGTGGCGCGGCGCTGCTCGGCATGGTGGTGCTGGGTGAGCCGGCGACGCTCGCGCGGGTGTTCTTCGTCGCCCTGCTGCTGGTCGCGGTGGTCGGTCTGAAGGCGACGTCCGGCCACTGATCCCGTTACCGCGACAGCTGCCGGGGCCCTGCCGCGACACCTGCCGCGACACCTACTGGGGCACCGGCGGTGCCGCGCCCGCGGGCGCCGCGGGTACGGGTGCCGCCGGGGCCGGCGCGGGCGGCAGCGGCATCGGCAGGGCCGCCGGGGCGGCCGGGGGCGCGGGCATCGGTGCCGGGGGCGGCGAGTAGGGCATCCGCTGCCGGTGGGAGACCTCCAGGTCGAAGTCGCTCACCGGCACGTCCCACAGCGCGTCCCTGGTGTACGCGCCCCAGATCCTCGCCGGCACCCCGCCGCCGCTGATCCGGTCCTCCCCCATCACCCCGTGCAGCGACTTCTGCGCGCCCGTCTCCGGGTCCTGCCCCATCACGCCGACGACCGTGGCCAGTTCCGGGGTGTAGCCCGCGAACCACGCCGAGCGGTCGTGCTCGCCGGTGCCCGTCTTGCCGGCCGCCGGCCGCTCGGCGATCTGCGCCTCCTCGCCGGAGCCGTTCTCGACGACGTTCTGGAGCATCGCGGTCGTCGCGTCCGCCGCGTTGCGGGAGACCACGGGGTGCGGGCGCCGCGGCGGGAGCTGGAAGATCTCGCCGTTGCGGCTGAGCTTGTCCACGAGCCGGTAGCCGCCGTGGTCGCCGTGGCCGGCGAGGGTGGCGTACGCCTGCGCGAGGTCGAGCGCGCTGGGGGTGGCGGAGCCGAGGGCGATGGAGGGGTGCGGCTCCAGCTCCGGGGTGGAGGGCGGCAGCCCGAGGCGGACCGCGGTGCCGCGGACCTTCTTGGGGCCGACGTCCTGGGCCATCTGCGCGTAGACGGAGTTGACGGACTCGTTGGTGGCGTCGGCGACGCTGATGCGGCCGTAGGAGACGTCGTCCTGGTTGCTCGGCGAGTAGCGGACGGGCTTGCCCTTCCTGCCGATCACCTTGCGGCCGGTGTCGCCGTCGTACATGGTCCGCGGCGTGATCCGCCTGCCCTCCCAGTTCCTCGCCTTCTCCTGCACGGCGGCGGTGAAGACGAACGGCTTGAAGACGGAGCCGGCCTGGTAGTCGCGGCGGGTGGCGTTGCTGACGTACTGCTGGGTGTAGTCCGTACCGCCGTACAGCGCGACGACCTTGCCGCTGCCGACGTCGATGGAGGCGCCGCCGACGCGCACGTAGGCGTCGGCGGGGTTGGACTCCGGGTCGAGCTGGTACGTCAGTTGCTCCTCCACGGCGCCGACGAAGGCGTCCTGCTTGTCGGGCTGGAGCGTCGTGACGATGCGGAAGCCGCCGGCGGCGAGGGTCTTCTCGTCGATGATGCGGTGCTCGACGAGGTAGCTGTTGATGGCCTCGACGAGGTAGCCGCGCTGCCCGGACAGGCCGGGGTCGAGCCGGGACGGCTCCGGCACGGGGAACTCCAGGCTGTCGCGGGTGCCGGGCGCGAGCCAGCCCTCCTTGACCATGCCGTCCAGCACGTAGTCCCAGCGGGCCTCTGCCGCGGGCCGGTTGTCGGGGTGCACGGCCACGTCGTACGTGCTCGGGGCCTGGAGCAGCGTCGCGAGGAACGCGCCCTCGGCGACGGTCAGCTCCTCGACGTCCTTGTCGTAGTACGCCCGGGCGGCGGCCTGGACGCCGTAGGCGTTGCGGCCGAAGTAGCTGGTGTTGAGGTAGCCCTCCAGGACGTCGTCCTTGGTGACCTCGCGGTCCAGCTTGATCGCGATGAACGCCTCGCGGAGCTTGCGGCTGATCGTCTGCTCCTGGTCGAGGTAGTAGTTCTTCACGTACTGCTGGGTGATGGTCGAGCCCGACTGGGTGCCCTTGCCGGTGACGGTGTTGAAGCCGGCCCGGACCATCGCCGTCGGGTTGACGGCGGAGTCGGAGTAGAACTCGCGGTCCTCGGCGGCCAGCACGGCCATCCGCACGTGGTCGGGGACGCGCTGCAACTGAACGCTCTCGCGGTCGACCTCGCCCTTGTCGGCGAGCTTGGAGCCGTCCGCGTAGAAGTAGTGGTTGCTCTGGGCGGTCGCCATGTCGTTGGGCCGCGGGATGTCGACGGTCAGGTAGCCGACGGCGAACGCCCCGGAGGCCAGCGCCACCGTCAGCATGGCGGCGCCCAGCAGCACCTTCCACCAGGTCCTGCGGTACGCGCGCCGCCGGGCCGGCTCGGACCGGCCGGCGGGCGGGGCGGGCGGAGGCGTCGCCGCGCCCTCCGCGCCGTCGGCACCGGCGACGCCCTCGGTGTCGTCGGCGTCCTCCGGGTCCCCCTCGGGGCCGAAGCTCCGGATGCCCTGTCGCATGTCCGTGTGGCTCATCTGCCGTCCGTGGCTCGATCTGTCGTCTGATATGACACTTGCGAGCAGTTTGTCATTAAGAATGCAGATATCCAGGAGGCGTGGATAACCGGTCGCAGGGCTCAACCCGACTGGACTAGAGTCGGTGCCTTTGTGCGCGGGGCCTGCGGCGGGCCCCCGGTGACCGGGCGGGGGTGCGGGGATGCGTGGCACGCACGCGCTGCGGGACGCGCCGCCCGTGCAGGCGCTGCGGCTGTACGGGCTGGTGGCCGCCGGCGGCTTCCGCCGGTTCGCGACGTACCGCGCGGCCACCGCCGCCGGCGTCTTCACCAACACCGTCTTCGGCTTCATCCTGGCGTACACCTTCATCGCGCTGTGGCACGAGCGCCCGCAGCTCGGCGGCTACGACCAGGCGCAGGCCCTCACCTTCGTCTGGGTCGGCCAGGCGCTGCTGGCGCCCGCGGCGCTGCTCGGCTACGGCTTCCAGGAGGAGCTGGAGGAGCGCATCCGCTCCGGCGACGTGGCCGTGGACCTCTACCGGCCCGTGGACCTCCAGCTCTGGTGGTGCGCCCACGATCTGGGCCGGGCCGCGTTCCAACTGCTAGGCCGCGGCATCGTGCCGATGGCCGCGGGCGCGCTGGCGTTCGAGCTGGCGCTGCCCGCCGCGGCGCACACCTGGCTCCTCTTCCTGCTCTCCGTGACGCTGGGCTGCCTGGTGAGCTTCGCCCTCCGCTACCTGGTCGGTCTCGCCGCGTTCTGGCTGCTCGACGGCCAGGGGATCAACCTGATGAACTCGCTGGCGGCGATGCTCCTGTCCGGCACGCTGCTGCCGCTGACCGTCTTCCCCGGCGCCCTCGGCGACATCGCGCAGGCGCTGCCGTGGGCGGCGATGCTCCAGGTCCCCGCCGACGTGCTGCTCGGCCGGCACACCGGCGCGGGCCTCGCCGGGGCGCTGGCGTTCCAGGCGGGGTGGGCGGCGGCGCTGCTGGCCGCCGGGCGGGCGATGCAGGCGTGCGCGACCCGCAGGATGGTGGTGCAGGGTGGCTGAGGCGGTCGCGGGGGTGCGGGGGTACGGGCTGATCGTCGCCATGTGGGTGCGTACGACGATGACGTACCGCATGTCGTTCGCGATCACCGCCCTCGGCAACATGCTGATGACCGCCGCCGACTTCGCCGCGATCTCGATCATGTTCTCGCACACCGACGTGCTCGGCGGCTTCACCTTCGCCGAGGTCGCCCTCCTCTACGGCACCACCTCCACCTCCCTGGGCCTGGCCGACCTGCTGCTGGGCAACCTGGACCGGATCGGCCGGCGGATCCGCGACGGCACGATGGACACGATGCTGGTCCGGCCGGTGCCGGTGTTCGCGCAGATAGCCGCCGACCGCTTCGCGCTGCGCCGGGTGGGGCGGATGCTCCAGGGGCTGGTGGTGCTGGTCTGGTCGCTGGTGGCGCTGGACGGCGTGGCCTGGACGCCGGTCTCGGTGCTGCTGGTCCCGGTGATGGTGCTCTCGGGGGCGGCGATCTACGGGGCGGTGTTCGCGTGCGGCGCGGCGTTCCAGTTCTGGGCCACGGACGCGGCGGAGGTGCAGAACTCGTTCACGTACGGCGGGAACACGATGACGCAGTACCCGCCGACGATCTTCAGCAAGGAGCTGGTGCGCGGCGTGACGTTCGTCGTGCCGCTGGCCTTCGTGAACTGGCTGCCGGCGCTGCACGTGCTCGGCCACGACGACCCGCTGGGCCTGCCCGGCTGGGTGGACTTCGCCTCGCCGCTGGTCGCCGCCGCCTGCTGCGCGCTGGCCGGGCTGGCGTGGCGCACGGGGCTGCGCGGCTACCGCAGCACCGGAAGCTGAAGCTGACGGAAGCACAGGGAGCGAGGAGGGGCACGTGATCGAGGTCGAGGACCTGGAGAAGGTCTTCGTCGTACGCCGCCGGGCGGGCCGGCTGCGCCGTACGCGGCACGAGGTGCGCGCCGTCGACGGCATCGGCTTCTCCGTGCCGCGCGGCGAGATGGTCGGCTACATCGGCCCCAACGGCGCGGGCAAGTCCACCACCATCAAGATGCTGACCGGCATCCTCACCCCCAGCGGCGGCCGGCTGCGCGTCGCCGGCATCGACCCGGCGCGCGAGCGGACGAAGCTGGCCCGGCGCATCGGCGTCGTCTTCGGCCAGCGCACCACCCTGTGGTGGGACCTGCCGCTGCTCGACTCGTACCGGCTGATGCACCGCATGTACCGCATCCCCGACGACCGCTACCGCGCCAACCTGGAGCGCTGCACCGAACTCCTCGGCCTCGGCGACCTGTTGGAGGTGCCGGTGCGGCAGCTCTCGCTCGGCCAGCGGATGCGCGGCGACATCGCCGCGGCCCTGCTGCACGACCCCGAGGTGCTGTATCTGGACGAGCCGACGATCGGCCTCGACGTGCTGAGCAAGGCGAAGGTGCGGGAGTTCCTGCGCGAGCTGAACGCGGAGCGCGGCACGACGGTGCTGCTCACCACGCACGACCTGTCCGACATCGAGCAGCTCTGCAAGCGGGTCATGGTCATCGACCACGGCCGGCTGATGTACGACGGGGACCTCGACGGGCTGCACGCGGTCGGCGAGAGCGAGCGGATGCTGGTGGTCGACCTGGAGCGGGAGCTGCCGCCCATCGACGTCTCCGGCTGCCGCACCGTGAAGGTCGAGGGCCCGCGGCAGTGGCTCGCGTTCCCGGCCGGGGCCAGCGCGGCGCCGCTGGTCGCGGAGGTGGCCGAGCGGTGGCCGCTGGTGGACCTGTCGGTGCGGGAGCCCGACATCGAGGACGTCATCGCCCGCATGTACGCCTAGGCTCGTTTCCATGACGAGCGATGAGCACCTGCCGGAGCTGCGCGCCTCGGACGCCGACCGGGAGCGGGTCGCCGACGTCCTGCGGGACGCGCTGGCCGAGGGCCGGCTCGCCATGGACGAGTTCGAGGAGCGGCTGGAGGAGGCGTACCGGGCGAAGACCTACGCCCAGCTCGCCCCGCTCACCCGCGACCTGCCCGCGGCGGGGGCCGCCCTGCCCGAGGTGGCGCCGCGCGCGGCGGCCCCGGGCCGGCCGGCGTCCGGCTGGGCCGGCCGGATCGGCGGCGAGGCGACGACGCGCAGGGGCATCGCGATCATGAGCGGCTTCCAGCGCAAGGGGGGCTGGACGGTGCCGCGGCGCTTCACGATGTTCTCGTTCTGGGGTGGCGGCGAACTGGACCTGCGCGAGGCTGACTTCGAGACCGCGGAGGTGGAGATCCGCTGCATCTCCATCATGGGCGGCGCGAACGTGGTCCTGCCCCCGGACATGGCGCTGGAGGTCCGCGGCATCGGCATCATGGGCGGCTTCGACCACTCCCAGACCGGCGTCCCCCACACCCCCGGCACCCCGCGCGTCACGCTCACCGGCTTCGCCTTCTGGGGCGGGGTGGGGACGAGCCGGAAGAAGACGAGGGCGGCCCGGCGCGCGGAGGCGGAGGCGGCCCGGGAGCAGCGCCGGCTGGCCCGCGAGGAGCGGCGCCTGACGCGCGAGCAGCGCCGCAAGCGCCTGGAGTAGCCCGGGACCTACGGACTCGCGGACTCGCGGACTTACTGGGCCGGGGGCCGGCGGGTCACAGGACGGCCCGGGCGCGGGGCTTGAGGTCGGCGGGGTCCAGGGTCAGGGCCATCTCGTGGTAGCCCTGGTCCGTCAGGTGCAGGTGGTCGCCCGAGTCGTACGCCTCGTGCAGGCGCGCGGGCCGGTTTGGGTCGCGCAGGGCCGCGTCGAAGTCGAGGACCGCGTCGAAGACGTCGCCCGCGCGTATCAGCCGGTTGACCTCCTGCCGTACGCGCTCCCCACGCGGCGTGTACGACTCGTGGCCGCGGAACGGCATCAGCGTCGCGCCCAGCACCCGCAGGCCCCGGTCGCGGGACTGCCGGACGGTCTCGCGCAGGCCGGCGACGATGGCGTCCGCGTCCGCGGTCTTCGGGGACTTGAGGATGTCGTTGATGCCCAGCTCCACGACGACGGCCTTGACGCCGGTGCGCGAGAGCACGTCGCGCTCCAGGCGGCTGAGCCCGGAGGGCCCGTTGCTGGGGTAGGCGGTGCCGCCGTCGGTGAGGACGCGGTTGCCGCTGAGGCCGAGGTTGAGCACCCCGTAGCGCGGGGCGCCGGGCTCCTCGCGCAGCCGCACGGCGAGGTAGTCGGTCCAGCGGCGGTTGGCCCCGTGGGTGGAGGTGGTGCCGTCGGTGAGCGAGTCGCCGAGGACGGCGACGGCGCCGGCGGCGTGCTCGCTCCAGACGTCGACGGCGGTGACGTACCGCCAGGACCGGAACTCCCGGTCGTACGCCGCCCCTTCGGTGTCCCGGGTGTGGTCGCCGGAAGCCAGGTAGGAGGTCTGGAGCGCGTGCGGGTGGTACGTGACCGGGCCGGCCGGCGCGGGCGCGTACGTCGTCACCAGCAGGTCGCTGTCGGCCGGCACCCGCAGCCGCACGGGGTCGCTGGTCGCCGTCCGGCCGGCGGGGATCGTCACCGCGTCGGCGCCCGCGAAGGTCAGCGGGCGCATGGTCGCCGGCTCCGCCGCCGGGGCGCCGGCCCCGGCGGCGAGGGCGACGCTGGCGCGGGTGAGGGTCAGCGGGATGTCGCCGTACTCGTTGGACAGTTGTATCCGGGCCCGGGCGCCGCCGATGGAGGTGTGCACGACGTTGCGTATGGACATCCCGGCGAAGCCGTCCCGCGTCCCCGGCTCGGCCGCGGCCTGCGCGGCGGCCCACGTGCCGGCCCAGCCGCCCACCGACGCGGGGGCGGCGGCGTCCGCGCCGCCGCCGGCGCCGGGGGGCGCGGGCACGTCGGGGCGGTCGGTGACGGCGTGGACGCCGGCGGTCAGCAGCACCACGACCGCCACCAGGGCGGCGAGCACGGCGTACCCCGTCCTGGTCGTCACGTCAGCCTGCTCCCCCGGTGTTCGTCTGTGCGCGCCGTTGCCGGCGGTCCGCCATCTTAGCGAGGGGAGGGAGTCGTTCCGGTCACAGCCCCGGCGTTGTCCGGGCCGTCGCCGCCGTGATCCCCGCCACCGGGAGCGCCGCCGCCGGGGCCGTCTCCGTCCGGCTCCGCGGCGGCGGTGCGGTGGCCGAGGAGGACGCGGGTGGCGATGCCGCCCACGGCCAGCACGGCGGCGGTGACGGCCAGCGTGAGCGTGTAGCCGTTGTCGAACGCCGATACGGCGGTGTCCAGCAGCGACCGGGAGCCGCCCGGCGGGAGTCCGGCGGCGACCTCGCGGGCCTCGTCGAGACTGTCGGAGGCGGCCTCGGGCACGCCGGCGGGCAGGTCGACGGTGGCGGTGTAGACGGCGGTCATGACGCTGCCCAGGACGGCGACGCCGGTGAGGCTGCCCAGTTCGTACGAGACCTCCTCGACCGACGACGCCATGCCGGCCCGGTGCGGCGGCGCGCCGCCGATGATCGCGGCGGAGGCGGCGGTCATGACCGTACCGAGGCCCAGCCCGGCCAGGATCATGCCGGGGACGACCCAGCCCGCGGAGTGCCCGGCGGCCAGCAGCGGGCCGGCGCCCGGGGTGAGCAGCAGGGTCAGCGCGACGCCGAGGGCGCCCAGCAGCAGGCCGCCGCCGATGAGGTGGCGCGCCGGTACGCGGTAGACCAGGCCGCCGACGATGATGCCGGCCGGCAGCGCGCCGAGGGCGGAGGAGGCGACGAGCAGACCGGCGCGCAGCGGGCTGAGGTCGAGCACGAGCTGGAGGCGCTGGGCGAGGATCAGCTCGATGCCGGCGGTGGCGAACATCGAGAGCCCGGCGCCCAGGACACCGGCGAGCAACTGCCGGTTGCGGAAGAGCGTGAAGTCGATCAGCGGGTACGTGCGGGTGCGCTGGCGGCGTACGAAGAGGGTGAAGCCGGCCGCGGAGACGAGCAGCGCCGGCACGATCTGGAGCGGGTCGGGCGCCGGCCGCGAGCCTTCCTTGATCGCGTACACCAGGCCGACGAGACCGGCCATGACCTGCACGGAGGCCACCGGGTCCCACGGCCGGTCCTTGCTGCCGGAGCCGCCGGGCGCGAGCAGCGCGGTCGCGACGAGCGCCGCCAGCACGACGGGGACGTTGACGAGGAAGACCGAGCCCCACCAGAAGTGGTTCAGCAGCAGCCCGCCCACGACGGGCCCGAGCGCGGCGCCGACGACGGCGACGGTGCCCCAGATGCCGATCGCGATGCCGCGCTCGCGCTCGTCGTCGAAGGTGAGCCGGATCAGCGCGAGCGTCGCCGGCATCATGGCCGCCGCGCCGACCGCGAGGAACGCGCGGGCGCCGATCAGCACCGCCGCCGAGGGCGCGAACGCGGCGATGGTGGACGCGATGCCGAACAGGACGAGCCCGGTCAGGAACATGCGCTTGTGGCCCACGCGGTCGCCCAGCGTGCCGGCGCCCAGCAGCAGCCCGGCCATCACCAGCGGGTAGGCGTTGATGATCCAGAGCTTCGCGGAGGCGTCGGCGTCGAGGTCGGCGGTGAGGGTGGGCAGCGCCGTGTAGAGGATCGTCATGTCGAGCGAGATGAGCAGCAGGCCCGCCGAGACGGTGGCGAGCACCCACCAGCGTCGCGCCTTGATCATGGAGCACCTTGCTTTCTGCCTCTGTGCGTACGTACGGGGGCCGGGCGGGGCGGGTCTCAGGGCGCCGGGTCGGTCAGCGCGGCGAGCCGCCGGCGCACCGCCTCCGCCACCCCGGGGGCGAGCGTGGACTGCGCGGTGGCGTGGAACAGCCACAGCCCGTCCGCCGCGAGCCGGGCCAGGAACAGGTCGACGGCCTCGGGGTCCGGGTCCGGGCCGGCCGGCTCCGGCGCCCAGCGGTCCGCCAGTTCGTCCCACAGCCGGGCCAGCTCCGGCCGGGTCGCCGAGGCGACCATGAAGGCGAAGTCCGCGGTGCCGCCGCTCTGTCCGCAGCAGCGCGCGTAGGCGGCGGCCCGCTCGCGGGGGGTGGCCTCCTCGTACGGCTTGCCCAGCTCGGTGCGCAGGTGCCGGTCCAGGGTCTCGGTCAGGTGCCGCTGGATGGCGACGAGCAGCGCGTCGCGGTTCGGGAAGTGGTACATCAGCCCGGGCTTGGTCAGCCCGGCCTCGGCCGCGGCGGCGTCGAGCGTGAGGGCGGTGATGCCCGCCCGTTCGACCACGCGGACGGCGGCTTCGAGGATCTGGGTGCGGGAGCTGGGTCGCATGGAACGTAACTTTACCATCCGGAAGGTAAAGTTACGGAGCCCGACCCGCGCCCCCGCAGGGGACACCGACAACCCGCGGGCCGGTCCTGAAGTGAAAGTCGGGGACGGGCCCGGGGACAATGGCCGTCACAGCACGGTGCGAGCGGACGGAGCGGGATGGATCTGCGGGCGGCGGACGGACCGGGCGGCGTTGCCTATACGGACGCCGACGAGGAGAAGCGGCGCGGCGTGCGCCGGATGAAGACCATCGCCACCGGCCTGCTGCTGCTGGCCGCCGTGGTCTTCACGCTCGCCCGGTGGGCGCAGCACAACGGCGCCGGCGCCTGGTCGGGCTACCTCGCCGCGGCGGCGGAGGCGGGCATGGTCGGCGCGCTGGCGGACTGGTTCGCGGTCACGGCGCTCTTCAAGCGGCCCCTCGGGCTGCCCATCCCGCACACCGCGATCATCCCCACCAAGAAGGACCAGCTCGGCCAGAGCCTCGGCGACTTCGTCGGCGAGAACTTCCTCTCCGCCGACGTCGTACGCACCCGGCTGCACGCCCTCGGCCTCGGCAGCCGCGTCGGCGCCTGGCTCGCCGAACCCGCCAACGCCGACCGCGTCACCGCCGAGGCGTCGACCGTGCTGCGCGGGGCGCTCGCCGTGCTGCGGGACAACGACGTCCAGGCCGTCGTCGGCGAGGCCATCAACCGCCGGGCCGCCGCCCTGGAGGTGGGGCCGGGGCTCGGCAAGCTGCTGGAGAAGGTCGTCGCGGACGGCGGCCACCGCCGCGTCGTCGACATGGTCTGCGAGCGCGCCGAGAGCTGGCTGATCCTCAACGGCCCCTCGGTCGTCGGCGCGGTCGCCGGCGGCGCGCCCGGCTGGACCCCGAAGTTCGTCGACCGCCGGGTCGGCGAGCGGGTCTACAAGGAACTGCTGCGGTTCATCGGCGAGATGCGCGAGTCGCCGGAGCACCCGGCGCGCGGCGCGCTCGACCGGTTCCTCGCCGACTTCGCCGCCGACCTCCAGGGCGACACCGCGACCCGGGCGCGCGTCGAGCGCCTCAAGGGCGAGATCCTGGCGCGCGACGAGGTGCAGGACTTCATCGCCTCGGCGTGGACGTCGCTGCGCGGCATGATCGTCGGCGCGGCCGAGGACGAGCGCAGCGAGCTGCGGCTGCGGGCGCGGGCGGCGCTGCTGTCGTTCGGGCAGCGGATGGCGGCGGACCAGCGGCTCCAGTCGAAGGTCGACGGCTGGGCCGAGGACGTCGCGACGCACGTGGTGACGACGTACCAGCACCAGATCACCTCCCTGATCACGGACACGGTGGCGGGCTGGGACGCGGACCACACCTCGCGCAAGATCGAGGCGCACATCGGCCGGGACCTCCAGTTCATCCGCATCAACGGCACGGTGGTGGGCGCGCTCGCGGGCCTGTTCATCTACACCGTGTACCGGGCCATCGCGGGCTGAGCCCGGGGCGTACGGGCCGCTGGGGGGCGGGGCGCGTACGGCGTAGGATGCGCTCATGCACGGCGAGGCACGCACCGGTGACGGGAGGCCCCCGGCGGCGCTCCGCGTCCTGGGCGCCATGACCCGCGGCCGTGCGCTCGCCGTCGCCCTGCTGCTCCTCGCCGCCGACGTCGTCCTCGACGAGACGGGCGTGGCCACCGGCCTCGCCGGCGCCGCGGCCTCCGCGGCGTCCGCCGCCCTGACCCTGCTCGCCGGGCTGGCGCTCTGCGCCGCCGCGGCGGCGCCCGAGTCCGCCGCCGGGATCCGCACCGCGCTGCGCGAACGCGCGCTGCGCACCGCCTTCCTGCCCCAGCGGGACCCCGACGCCGCGGGCCGGCCGCGGCCCCGGGCGCCCGGCCGTCGCACCGCGACGGCCGTGTAGGCGCACCGGCGCCGTCCGCCCGCAGCCCGCAGCCCGTTTCCTGCCGCACCCGGCCGCACCCGGCCGTACGAGGCCGTCCGCTGCCCGCTGCCCCCGCGACGCCGCCCGCCGGGCGCCCCGCACGGCTCGTCACGCCGCCCCTCATCCGGCACGACGAGACCTGTGGAGCCCTTCCATGTCCGTATTCGGCGCGCTCAGTTCGCTCCTGTCCACGCTCGCAGACACCCTCGACCCGCTCTTCGGCGACTCCGCCACCGCCGTCGCGATCATCGTCTTCACCCTGTGCGTACGCCTGGCCCTGCACCCCCTCGCCCGCGCCGCCGCCCGCGGCGACCGGGTGCGCCGGGACCTCGCGCCGCAGGTGGCGGAGGTCCAGCGCAGGCACCGCGACGACCCCGAGCGGCTGCGCCGGGCGCTCGGCGAGACGTACGCGAACGCCGGCGCCTCGCCGCTGGCGGGCTGCGGGCCGATGGTGCTCCAGATCCCGGTGTTCATGGTGATGTACCGGCTCTTCACCGGCCACGACCACGACCTGCTCACCCACACCCTGTTCGGCGCCCCGCTGGGCGGCCGGTGGTCCGACGCGCTCGCGGACGGCGGGGTGTTCGGGGCGCACGGGATGGTCTACGCGGGGCTGTTCGCGGTGATCGCGGGGGTGGCGGCGTACACGTTCCGGCGCGGCCGGCGGATGCTGGCGGAGCGAGAGGCGGAGGCGGAGGCCGCACGCAAGGCGGCGGCTACCGCGAAGGGGACGGGGAAGGGGAGGAAGGCGAAGGCCGCGCCGCCGCCCGCCGGGCTCCCCGACCCCGCGGCGGGGCTGACCCGGTGGCTGCCCCTGCTGTCCTTCGGCACCCTGGTCACGGCCGCGATCGTGCCGCTCGCCGCGGGCCTGTACCTGGCGACCACGACCGCCTGGACCGCCGCGGAACGCACCCTCCTCTACCGCCGCCCGGGTCCACGGGCTGAACAGGGTCTTGCGGACTAAACAGCGGTCAACGGATGATCGATCGACCGTGGAGAGGGGAGTCATCACATGAAGCTGCTGCGTGTCGGACCGCCGGGGAGCGAGCGCCCGGCCCTGCTGGACGACGGAGGGGCCCTGCGGGACCTGTCCGGCGTCGTGTCCGACGTCGACGGAGCGCTGCTGTCCGACGACGCGGCGCTCGCCCGCGTACGGGACGCCGCCGCCGGCGGCGACCTGCCGGTGCTGGATGCCGAGGGCCTGCGCACCGGTCCGCCGGTGGCCCGGATCGGCAAGATCGTGTGTATCGGGCTGAACTACCACGACCACGCGACCGAGACCGGCGCGGCCATCCCGGCGGAGCCGATCGTCTTCATGAAGGCCCCGGACACCGTGGTCGGTCCCGAGGACCCGGTCCTCGTGCCGCGCGGCAGCGAGAAGACGGACTGGGAGGTGGAGCTGGCGGTGGTCATCGGCCGTACGGCCCGCTACCTGGAGTCCGACGCCGACGCGCTCGCCTCCGTCGCCGGCTACGCCGTGGCGCACGACGTCTCCGAGCGGGAGTTCCAGCTCGAACGGGGCGGGCAGTGGGACAAGGGCAAGAACTGCGAGACGTTCAACCCGCTGGGCCCGTGGCTGGTGACGGCCGACGAGGTGCCGGATCCGCAGGCCCTGGGGCTGCGGCTGTGGGTGAACGGCGAGAAGCGGCAGGACGGCACGACCGCGGACCAGATCTTCGCGGTGGCCCATGTGGTGCGGTATCTGAGCCAGTTCATGACGCTCTACCCGGGCGACGTGATCAACACCGGTACGCCGGCGGGGGTCGCGCTGGGGATGGCGGAGCCGAAGCCGTACCTGCGGGCCGGTGACGTGGTGGAGCTGGAGGTCGACGGCCTCGGGCGGCAGCGCCAGGAGATCAAGGGCGCGTAGCGGCAGGACCGCGTACGGGCGCCGCCGGGAGGCTTCCCGGTGGCGCCCGCGGTGTTGCGTGCCGCAGGGGCGGGGCTCCCCGCCCGGTCAGACCTCGATCAGCTCCCGCACCGCCGGGACCAGCGCCCGGAACGCCTTGCCGCGGTGGCTGATCGCGTTCTTCTCCGCGGGGGTCAGCTCCGCGCACGTACGGTCCTCGCCGAGCGGCTGGAGAACCGGGTCGTACCCGAAGCCGCCGCTGCCCGCCGGCTCGTACCGCAGCGTGCCCTCCAGCCGCCCCTCCGCGACGCGCTCGGTGCCGTCCGGCAGCGCGAGCGCCGCGGCGCACGCGAAGTGCGCGCCGCGGTGGCCGGGGCCGACGTCGGAGAGCTGGGCGAGGAGCAGCGCGAGGTTCGCGGCGTCGTCGCCGTGGCGGCCGGCCCAGCGCGCGGAGAAGATGCCGGGTGCGCCGCCGAGCACGTCGACGCAGAGCCCGGAGTCGTCGGCGACCGCGGGCAGGCCGGTGGCCTGCGCCAGCGCGTGCGCCTTGAGCAGGGCGTTCTCGGCGAAGGTGACGCCGGTCTCGCGCACGTCCGGGACGCCGGGGAAGGCGTCGGCACCGAGGAGCCCGGCGCCGATGCCGGCCTCGCCGAGGATGGCGCGCAGCTCGGTGACCTTGCCCGCGTTGCGGGTGGCGAGGACGAGGCGGTCCGCGGTCACGGGGTGCAGACGTTCGTCAGCTCGCCGGCGGCGTTGCCGACCGGCCGGAAGTCGGGCACCTCACCGCGGTCGGCGGCCTGCTGGGCGTTGTCGACGGCCTGCTGGAGGTCGTCGACGGCCTTGCCGACGTCGGCGTTGTCGGACTTGTCGCCGAAGTCGTCGAGGTTCCTGTCGATCTCGTCGAGGGCGTCCGCGGCGGCCTGCGGGCTCTCGTCCGCACCGGAGACGGCTTCCTGCAACCGGTCGACGTCGGCCGCGATCTCGGTGGCGAGCCGGCCGCAGTCCATGGCCTTGCTCACCGCGTCACAGGCGCCGGTGAGCGTCACCGCGGCGGCGCCCGCCGCGAGTGCGACCCCCGCACGCGTCCAGAGCTTCTTCCCCATCACTGGTCTCCCTCCAGTGCCTTGCGCTGCAACTCGTCGAGCTGCGCGCAGCCGCCGACCGCGAGGTCGAGCAGCGCGTCGAGTTCGGCGCGGGCGAACGGCTCGCCCTCGGCGGTGCCCTGCACCTCGACGAAGCGCCCGTCTCCGGTGCACACGACGTTCATGTCGGTCTCCGCCCGCACGTCCTCCTCGTAGCAGAGGTCGAGCAGCGGCACGGAGCCGACGATGCCGACACTGACGGCGGCCACGGTGCCGCTCAGCGGTGTCGCCTTGGACTTGATCAGCTTGTTCCGGCGCCCCCACGCCACCGCGTCGGCGAGGGCCACGTACGCCCCGGTGATGGCGGCGGTACGGGTGCCGCCGTCGGCCTGGAGGACGTCGCAGTCGAGGACGACGGTGTTCTCGCCGAGGGCCTTGAAGTCGATGACGGCGCGCAGCGAGCGGCCGATGAGCCGGGAGATCTCGTGCGTCCGGCCCCCGATCTTGCCGCGGACGGACTCGCGGTCGCCCCGGGTGTTCGTGGACCGCGGCAGCATCGAGTACTCCGCGGTGACCCACCCCTCGCCGCTGCCCTTGCGCCAGCGCGGCACGCCCTCGGTGAAGCTGGCGGTGCACAGCACCCGGGTGTCGCCGAAGGACACCAGCACGGACCCCTCGGCGTGCATGCTCCAGCCGCGTTCCAGCGCCACGGGGCGCAGTTCGGCGGGGGTACGTCCGTCGATGCGGGCGGAGCCGGCGGAGGTCTCAGAGGTAGGCATGGTTCCGACCCTATAGGGCCTTCGTGAAGGCGGGCGCGCCGTCCCCGGCCGGGTCCGGAAGGCCCGGTGGACCGCCCGGGCGGGGCGGGGGCTCAGACCTCGTACACCGCGCCCGCGCGCGCCAGTTCGACCGGTCCCTCGTACGCCTCCTTGGCGTCGCGGAGGTTCACCTGCGGGTCCGTCCACGGCGGGATGTGGGTCAGCACCAGCCGGCGCACCCCGGCCGCCGCCGCGGCCTCGCCCGCCTCGCGGCCGTTGAGGTGCAGGTCCGGAATCTCCTCCCGGCCGTGCGTGAACGCCGCCTCGCAGAGCAGCAGATCGGCGTCCGCGCTCAGCTCGGTCAGCGCCCCGCAGGGGCCGGTGTCGCCGGAGTAGACGAGGCTGCGCCCGCCGTGCTCGATGCGGAAGGCGTACGCCTCGACCGGGTGGCTCACCCGGTCCGCGTGCACCGTGAAGGGGCCGATGCCGAACGCGCTGCGCTCCAGCGCCCGGAAGTCGAAAACCTCGCTCATCGACGTCTCCGAGGGGGTGTCCGCGTACGCCGTGGTCAGCCGCTGCTCCGTGCCCTTGGGGCCGTAGACGGGCAGCACCTCCGCGGGGCCGCCGTCGTGGCGGTAGTAGCGCGCGACGAAGTAGGCGCACATGTCGATGCAGTGGTCCGCGTGCAGGTGGCTCAGCAGGACGGCGTCGAGGTCGTACAGTCCGCAGTGCTGCTGAAGGGCCCCCAGCGCGCCGTTGCCCATGTCGAGCAGGAGCGCGTAGCCCTCCGCCTCGACCAGGTAGCTCGAACACGCGGAGTCCGCGGACGGGAACGAGCCCGAGCAACCGACGACGGTGAGCTTCATCGGGGAGGGACCTCCGGCACGGTCGGGACGGGGCGACAATGCCCCGCCGGCTCTGCCGAGGGTAAGCCGGGATGGGCCGCAGCGGTCCCCCGGCCATCCCGGTTGTGGGCGGAATCACCAGTATGCCGACGGGGTACGGCCCGCCCGCCCACCTGCGCGGTGTCGCCCGCGGGCGCGGGGCGCCCCTACGATCGGGCGCATGGACGCCTCCTGGTGGCCGGCCGTCGCGGTCGTGGTGGTGCTGGCCCTGATCGCCACTGTGGCCGACAGCTTCGGGCGGGTCCGGCGCGCGCACGCCCGGCCGGCCGGGCCGCGGCCGGGCGAGGTGTGGTGGGCCCGCGTTCCGTACCGGGACGGGGACGGTGGCGGGGATGCCGAGGGCGCCGGGGGCGACGGGGAAGCCCGGCCGTGCCTGGTGCTGAAGACCGCGGACGGGACGGTGACGGTGGCCCCGATCACCACCAGGCGGGTCGAGGGGCGGCCCGGCGTGATCCCGCTGCCGCCGGGTTCGGCCGGCGGCGGACTGGAACGCCCGGGCTTTCTGGAGACGGACGAGTTGCACGAGGTCGCCGTGGCGGACTTCCGCCGCAAGGCCGGCCCGGTGGACCCCGGAGTGTGGGACCGGGTCCGCCACCTGGCCGACACCTGAGGACCCGGCGCCCCGGTCCGTCGCCCGTCCGGAATCCGAGCGGATCCGTCTCAGCTTGCGGAACGTACGAGGTAAGCCCTCCGGGGCCGTGTCATCCTTGCGGCCATGCTGACCATCACGGAGGAGCTGTACGAGCAGATCGTCGCGCACGCCCGCAAGGACCACCCCGACGAGGCGTGCGGCGTCGTCGCGGGCCCGGCGCCGGCGCCCGCCGACGGCCGGCCGCGACGCTTCGTCCCCATGCTCAACGCCGCCCGCTCCCCCACGTTCTACGAGTTCGACTCGCAGGACCTGCTCCGGCTCTACCGGGAGATGGACGACCGCGACGAGGAGCCGGTGGTGATCTACCACTCGCACACCGCCACCGAGGCGTTCCCCTCGCGCACCGACGTCTCCTACGCCAACGAGCCCGGCGCCCACTACGTCCTGGTCTCCACCGCCGAGTCCGGCAACGACGAAGGGCCGGTCTCCTTCCGCTCGTTCCGCATCGTGGACGGCGTGATCACCGAGGAGGACGTCACCGTGGTCGCGTCGTACGACGACGCGTCCGCGCAGTGAGTCCCCGGTCCGCATCATGGAACGGCGCTCCGGCACGCGGACGGGGAATCGATACGATGAGCCCATGGTTGACCAGGACGTGACCCGGAAACACCCGGGCCGGCAGGTGCTGCTCGTGGCCCGTCTGCACGTCGACCTCTGCCGTCTCGCCAGCGCCGCCTGTCCGTCCGCGCCGCCCCGCGCGGCCGACCGCGCCTGACGCCCAGCCCGACTCCGGCGTCCGGTGCCCGGCCGCGTACGTCCCCGCCCGCCTGCGGCACGGCCGACACCGCGCCCGCAGGCGCAGCCCGACTCCCCGCATCCCACAGGAGCCCCGAAATGGCCATCGAGGTCCGCATCCCGACCATCCTCCGCAGCTACACCGACGGCGAGAAGGCCGTCCAGGGCGACGGCACCACGCTGGCCGAGCTGATCGACGACCTGGAGTCCCGGCACACCGGGATCCGCGCGCGCCTGGTCGAAGGCGACGACCTGCGCCGCTTCGTCAACGTGTACCTCAACGACGAGGACGTCCGCTTCCTCGACGGGATCGCCACCAAGCTCGCGGACGGCGACAGCGTGACGATCCTGCCCGCCGTCGCCGGCGGCGCCGGCTGATGCGCTACGACAGCCCCCTCGCGGCCGTCGGCAACACGCCCCTGGTCCTCCTGCCCCGCCTCTCCCCCGCCCCCGAGGTGCGGATCTGGGCGAAGCTGGAGGACCGCAACCCCACCGGCTCCGTGAAGGACCGCCCGGCGCTCTTCATGATCGAGCAGGCGGAGAAGGACGGCCGGCTCACCCCCGGCTGCACGATCCTGGAGCCCACCTCCGGCAACACCGGCATCTCGCTGGCCATGGCCGCGACCCTCAAGGGCTACCGCACCGTCTGCGTGATGCCGGAGAACACGAGCGACGAGCGCCGCCAACTGCTCGCCATGTGGGGCGCGGAGATCATCTCCTCGCCGGCCGCCGGCGGCTCCAACACCGCGGTGCGGGTCGCCAAGGAGCTGGCCGCCGAGCACCCGGACTGGGTGATGCTCTACCAGTACGGCAACCCCGGCAACGCCGGCGCGCACTACGCCACCACCGGCCCCGAGATCCTCGCGGACCTGCCGTCGATCACCCACTTCGTCGCCGGCCTCGGCACCACGGGCACCCTGATGGGCGCCGGCCGGTTCCTGCGCGAGCAGCGCCCGGACGTGCAGATCGTGGCCGCCGAGCCGCGCTACGACGACCTCGTCTACGGGCTGCGCAACCTCGAAGAGGGCTTCGTGCCCGAGCTGTACGACGAGTCGGTGCTCACCACCCGCTACTCCGTCGGCTCCGAGGACGCCGTGACCCGTACCCGCGAACTGCTGCGCGAGGAGGGCATCTTCGCCGGCATCTCCACCGGCGCCTCGCTGCACGCGGCGATCGGCGTGGGCCGCAAGGCGGTACGGGCCGGGGAGAGCGCCGACATCGCGTTCCTCGTCGCGGACGGCGGCTGGAAGTACCTGTCGACGGGCATCTACACCGCCGCGACCACCGAGGAGGCCGTCGCCGCGCTGCACGGCCAGCTCTGGGCGTAGCGCACGGGCGTACGCACCGGGCGCCGCCCGTTCGCGCCGGGAACGGGCGGCCGCGGCGCGGGCGACGGCCCCGCCGCGGCCTACTGCGCCCCGGCCGCGTACTCCGGTGCCGGCTCGCCCGCGCGGGCCGCGACCCGCCGTCTGCTCACCGCCCAGCCCCCCGACAGCAGCACCGCCCAGCCGGCGCCGACGTACAGCGAGACGCGGGCGTCGGAGTCCAGCGCGGTGAGCACGGTGACGAAGGCGAGGAACGCCAGCGCGAGCCAACTGCACACCACCCCGCCCGGCGCCGGGAACGACGAGGCGGGCAGCCGGCCGGCGACGACCGCGCGGCGGTAGCGGATGTGGCTGACGAGGATCATCGACCACGTCCAGATGCCGGCGGCGGTGGCCACGGACATGACGTAGCCGAACGCCTTCTCCGGTACGAGGTAGTTGAGCACCACGCCGACGGACATGACCACCACCGACATCGCGATGCCCGCGGCCGGCACCCGGCGCGGGCTCAGCCTGCCGAAGAGCTTCGGCGCCTCGGAGTTGGCGGCCAGGTCGCGCAGCATGCGGCCGGTGGAGTACATGCCGGAGTTGCAGGACGACAGGGCCGCGGTGAGCACGACGAAGTTGACGATGCCGGCCGCGAGCGGGATGCCGATCTTGCCGAAGGCCGCGACGAACGGGCTGATGCCCTCGCCGAACTCCGTCCACCGGACCACCGACAGGATGACGACCAGCGAGCCGACGTAGAAGATGACGATCCGCCAGGGCAGCGTGTTGATGGCCTTGGGCAGGGTCTTCTCCGGGTTCCTGCTCTCGCCCGCGGTGACGCCGACGAGTTCGACGGCGAGGTAGGCGAACATCACGCCCTGGAGGGTCATCAGGCTGTCGCCGACACCGTTGGGGAAGAAGCCGCCGTGGCTCCAGAGGTTGGCGGTGGTGGCGGTGCTGCCGGCCGAGGAGAAGCCGAGGGTGAGGACGCCGACGCCGATGACGATCATGCCGATGATCGCGGTGACCTTGACCATCGAGAACCAGAACTCCAGCTCCCCGAAGATCTTCACCGAGATCAGGTTGACGCCGAAGAGGAGCAGGAGGAAGACGAGCGCGCTGAGCCACTGCGGGACGGCGGGCCACCAGTAGTTGATGTAGATGGCGGCGGCGGTCAGCTCGGTCATGCCGGTGACGGCCCACATCAGCCAGTACGTCCAGCCCGTGACGTAGCCGAAGAACGGGCCGAGGAACTCGCGCGCGTACTCGGCGAAGCTGCCCGAGACCGGGCGGTAGAGGAGCAGTTCGCCCAGCGCCCGCATGATGAAGAAGATGACGACGCCGGCGAGGGCGTAGAGGAAGACGAGGCTTGGGCCGGCCTTCTCGATGATCTTGCCGGCGCCCAGGAAGAGGCCCACTCCGATGGCGCCGCCGATGGCTATCATCTGGACCTGGCGGCTGCCGAGCCCGCGCTCGTAGCCCTCGTCGGAGGCGGTCGCCGCGCGGCCGCCCTCCGGGACCTTCGCAGTGGTCATGTGAAGTTGTGCCCTTTCCCGTGCAGTACCCCGACTGAAGCTTTACCACGGGAAAAGGGCGATTATGTACAAATTAACCCGAACGGGGGCCGCAACGGGACCGCGGCGGGGACCGCGGGCTACGGCATCAGCGTCTCGATCAGGGTCTCCTGGAGCCCGCCCAGCCACAGGTACGCCATCACCATCGGCTTGCGCTCGTCCTCGTCGGGCAGCCGGAACAGCACCTCGCCGTCGTCGTCGTCCCGGATGCCGAGCCGCGCGCCTATGGCCAGCCGCAGGTCGTTCAGCGTCCCGAGCCACTGCCGCGACTCCTCCGGGTCGAGCTTGAGCACCGCGCCGCCCTCGCCCTGCACGGTCAGCAGGTCGAGCGCGCGGACGACGGCCAGGGCGTTCTCGCGCTTGCTCTCCCGCAGATCCGGCTCGGTGTAGCGGCGGAACTCCGCCGAGCGGGCCCGCTCCCGGTCGTCCGGCCCGTTGCCCGGCTCGCCGTACGCGTCCGGGAAGAGCCGCGCCAGCGCCGGGTCGGACGGCGGCTTGCTGGGGCCCTCGGTGAAGAGCGCGTCCAGCGGGTCGGCGGCCGGCGGGGCGTCCGCGGGGGCGTCGCCGGGGCCGATCAGCTCCAGGAGCTGCACGGTCAGGGTGCGCAGGATGGAGATCTCCAGCTCGTCCAGGGCGACGGCGGCGCCGCCGCCCGGGACCGCTTCGAAGTGCCCCGCCATCAGCGGTCCTGCTGGAGGGTGGCCCACAGGCCGTAGCCGTGCATCGCCTGCACGTCGCGCTCCATCTCCTCGCGGGAGCCGCTGGAGACGATGGCCCTCCCCTTGGTGTGTACGTCCATCATGAGCTTGCGGGCCTTCTCCCTGGGATATCCGAAGTACGCCTGGAAGACGTACGTCACGTAGCTCATGAGGTTCACCGGGTCGTTGTGGACGATCGTCACCCAGGGGACGTCCGGTTCAGGCACCGCCGCGGGTGACTGGGACTCGACGGTCTCCGGGCGCTCGATCTCCGTGGGTGCGACGCTCACGGTTGGCGGCAACTCCTCGTTAGCTCCGGCTGCGACCGCAGCCCTGACGCCCCCATGCTGCCACCCGAGGCGGTGCCGCAGCCATTCGGACACCTGAAATCGTCAATGTGACGAGTATGGGCGTAGGATCAGGTGCATGTCGGAACTGAAGCTGCCGGTCACCGTCCCCTCGACGGCCCTCTTCACCGATCACTACGAGCTGACCATGGTCCAGGCCGCGCTGCACGCCGGCACCGCCGGCCGGCGCTCGGTCTTCGAGACCTTCACCCGGCGGCTGCCCGAGGGCCGCCGCTACGGCGTCGTGGCCGGGACCGGGCGGGTCCTGGACGCGCTGGAGAGCTTCCGCTTCGAGCCCGAGGTGCTGAGCTTCCTCCGGGAGCACGACGTGGTCGACGCCCCGACGCTGGACTGGCTCGCGGACTTCCGCTTCACCGGCGACATCTGGGGCTACCCCGAGGGCGAGGTGTACTTCCCCGGCTCCCCGGTGCTGCGGGTCGAGGGCGGCTTCGCCGAGTGCGTGCTGCTGGAGACGGTGGTGCTGTCCATCCTCAACCACGACTCCGCCATCGCCGCCGCCGCGTCCCGGATGGCCGTCGCCGCCGTCGGCCGGCCACTGGTCGAGATGGGCGCCCGGCGCACCCACGAGCTGGCGGCGGTGGCCGCCTCCCGGGCCGCGTACGTCGGCGGCTTCACCTCCACCTCCGACCTGGCCGCCGGGTTCCGCTACGCCATCCCCACCGTCGGCACCGCGGCGCACGCCTTCACGCTGCTGCACGACAGCGAGCGGGAGGCGTTCACCGCCCAGGTGGAGTCCATGGGCGTGGGGACGACCCTGCTGGTCGACACGTACGACGTGGCTTCCGCGGTCCGTACCGCCGTGGAGGTCGCGGGGCCGGAGCTGGGCGCCGTGCGCATCGACTCCGGCGACCTGCTGCTGGTCGCGCACCGGGTGCGCCAGCAGCTCGACGAGCTGGGCGCGGACCGGACCCGGATCATCGTCACCAGCGACCTCGACGAGTACGCCATCGCCTCGCTCGCCGCCGCGCCCGTGGACGCGTACGGGGTGGGCACCCGGCTGGTCACCGGCAGCGGGCACCCGACGTGCTCGATGGTCTACAAGCTGGTCGCCCGCGCCGCCTCCGACGCCGCGGACGCCCCGCTGGTGCCGGTGGCGAAGAGGTCGTCGGGCGGGAAGACGTCGATCGGCGGCCGTAAGTGGGCGGCCCGGCGGCTCGACGCGGACGGCGTCGCCGAGGCGGAGGTCGTCGGCACCGGGGAGGTGCCCGCGGAGCTGGCGGGGCGGGAGCTGCTGGTGCCGCTGGTGCGCGGCGGGAAGGTCGTGGGGCGGGAGCCGATGGACGACGCCAGGGCCCGGCACATCGAGGCCAGGGACGGGCTGCCGCTGTCCGCCACCCAGCTCTCCAGGGGCGAGCCGGTCCTGCCGACGGAGTACGTATGAGGCCCGGTCCAGCGGGCAGACAACCGGGACGCGCAGCGCTCGGGACCCCGGCGCTCCGTCCTTCCGACGCCGACCCACGAAGGGCATCCGCACCATGCATCGTGCACTGATCGTCGTTGACGTGCAGAACGACTTCTGCGAGGGCGGCAGCATGGGGGTGACCGGCGGCGCGGACGTCGCCGCCGCGATCACCGACCTGATCGGCCGCTCCACCGCCGGCTACCAGCACGTCGTCGCCACCCGCGACCACCACATCGAGCCGGGCGACCACTTCGCCACCCACCCGGACTTCGTCCACTCCTGGCCGCGGCACTGCGTCGCCGGCACGGAGGGCGTCGGCTTCCACCCGAACTTCGCCCCGACCGTCGCCTCCGGCGCGATCTCCGCGGTCTTCGACAAGGGCGCGTACGCGGCGGCGTACAGCGGCTTCCAGGGGGCCGACGAGAACGGCGTGCCGCTGGCGGACTGGCTGCGCGCCCGGGAGGTCACGGACGTCGACGTCGTCGGCATCGCCACCGACCACTGCGTGAAGGCGACGGCGCTGGACGCGGCGGCGGCGGGCTTCCGGACGCAGGTGCTGCTGGACCTGACTGCCGGGGTGGCGGAGGAGACCACGCACCGGGCGCTGGGGGAGCTGGCGGAGGCGGGCGTGGAGCTGACGGGCAAGCCGGTCGTCGGCTGACGCGGGGGCGCGCCGGGCGCCTGCCGGGTCCGCGCGGCCCGCGGCTGCCCTGGCCTGCCCGCGTCCCGGCCTACGTCGCCAGGCGGAAGAGGGCCACGATCGGGTGCCAGGACTCCGTGTCGTCGTCGAGCGAGCCGCGCCAGACCAGCCCGTCCGGGTGGCACAGCACGGCGGTCACCTCGTCGGGCGTGGGCGGGTGCGCGTTGCCGCGGAGGTAGACGGAGCGCAGGCCCAGGTTGCGCAGCCGGGTCAGGGCCCGGGCCCGGTTCACGGCGTGCACGAGCACACGTATCCGCCGGCCCTCCACGGGGGCCGGCAGGGAGACGGCGACGACCATGCTGCCGTCCGGCAGCCTGGTGAATCCTCCATCGCCCATGGCGCTCCTCGCGTGGTCGTCCGTCGGCCCGTCTCCTCACGTCATCTTTACGCGATCGGCCGCCGCCCCGCCAGGGGCAGCGGCCGATACGTCTCTGACCTGCGGTTCTATCGGGTCACCGCACGGAAGGCGCCACCTGGATTGTCATGGTCCGGCCATGGCCGGGCTCCTTGACGACGGAGATCTTCGTGTTGGTGTCGGGCACCTTCACGCTGCCCCCCTTGTTGCCTTCGTACCAGTACGTCCCCTTGTGATCGTCGAAGACCGAGACACCCCGCTTCGAGGAGATCTTCGTCGGCTCCCCGTCCTTGTGCAGGGTGAAGCCGTCGGTCCGCTGGGTGCTGAAGGTGGAGTCGTACGCCTGGATGCGGTTGCGCATCACCGAGCCGTCCGCCCACTTCTCCGGCTTCGCGTGCGCGTCGACGGGCAGCACCAGGCCCTCGCCGGGGTGCACGCTGGTGTTGTTGTCGAGCTGCGAGGTGTCCCACAGCCACACGGCCAGACCGTTCTGGTACGGGAAGTGCTCGACCCAGTCCGGTTTGTCGGTCGTCCAACCGAAGTTGTACGGACCGGTCTTGAGGGTCTTGTCGTACGAGAAGTACTGCCGGTTCTCGGCGATGTAGTACTGCGGGTAGTCCTTGGTGAAGGACTCCTCGACGCGCGAGAAGCCGTCCGCCGTCCAGCCCGCGTCGTCGCCCTCGGCGCCGTCCGCGAAGACCTCCGCGCCGTCCGCCGTGATCGTCAGCGCGTCGGCGGCGAAGCCCTTCTGCGCCACCCCGCCGTCGGACTGGTAGCGGAACCGCAGTTGGATCTCCTGGCCCGCGTAGGCGTCCAGCGGGTACACCAGGTCGCGGTACTCGCCCGAGACGCCGGTCAGCGCCGGCCGGTCGCCGCCGTCGCGCGGGATCTGCGCGCCGTCGGCGGTGCCGTCGAGCGGGGTGAAGGTGGCGCCGGAGTCCGTGGAGACCTCGGCGTAGAGGAAGTCGTAGTTCTCCTCGATGTCCCACCAGCCCGCAAGGCCCAGGGACGCGGTGGACTTGCCGGTCAGGTCGACCGTACGCGTCAGGGTGTTGGACAGGTCGTCGCCCATGCCGCTCCACCACTGCTTGGTGCCCTCGGCGGGCGCGGTGATGGTGGTGGTGACGGCCTTCTCCGGCAGTTCGACGACGAGCGCCTGCGGGTTGCCGTCCTTCTGCTCCTCCGCACGCCCGAGGACGTGCTTCGAGCGCTTCGCGGCCTTGGCCGTCTCGTAGTCCAGCCAGCCGAGTTGCAGCTTGTCCCAGGCGGTCATGTCGCCGGGCAGGTCGCCGATGGCGTCCTTGCCGCGGCCGAGCCAGGAACCGGAGGACATCAGCGACCAGAAGGCGGTGGAGTTCTCGCCGCCGGCGGTGTCGTACAGGTCGGGCAGGCCGAGGTCGTGGCCGTACTCGTGGGCGAAGACGCCGAGTCCGCCGTTCTCCGGCTGGACGGTGTAGTCGCCGACCCACACGCCGGTGTCGCCGATCTGGGCGCCGCCGGCCTTGTTCTCGCCGGGTCCGGTGCTGCCCGCGTCGGTGCCGTAGGCGTACCAGCGGTGCGCCCAGATGGCGTCCTCGCCCTGGACGCCGCCGCCGGCGGACTCGTCCTCGCCCGCGTGCACGAGCTGGAAGTGGTCGATGTAGCCGTCGGACTCGTCGAAGTTGCCGTCGCCGTCGAAGTCGTAGCGGTCCCAGGCGTCGTACTCGGCGAGCTGCGCCTTGATCTCCGCGTCGGTCTTGCCGGCGGCCTTCTGGTCCTCGGCCCACTTGGCGGTCGCGTCGCGCA
The DNA here is from genome assembly GCF_045781775.1 of Streptomyces sp. 184. Taxonomy (NCBI): domain Bacteria; kingdom Bacillati; phylum Actinomycetota; class Actinomycetes; order Kitasatosporales; family Streptomycetaceae; genus Streptomyces; species Streptomyces sp. 184. Next base: position 6,780,660 of record NZ_CP123230.1, read on the forward strand.
CCAGGTCCCAGACGGAGGCGCAGGTGGAGTCGCCGCAGTAGTTGGAGCCGTAGCGGGCCTCGTTCCACTTCACCGAGACCCAGTCGCTGACCTCGCCGTCCACCGTGTACTTCCCGGAGGACTGCTTCTCGTAGTACTTCGCCACGGACTGCTTGTCGGAGTCCTTGGAGAAGTAGAGGTCCTGGTAGTGCTGCCGGTCGAAGTCGGCCTGCCAGTCGGTGGAGTTGTCCACCTCCCGGTCAGGCTCGGCTATCCGGTTGTGGGCGGGGCCGGGGTCGCCGCCGTACTTCACGACGGGCGGCTCGGGGCCGTCGGGCCCGTCCGGGTCGTACATGGTCTCGTTGTCGACGCCGTCGCCGAACTCGACCAGCACGGTGAAGATCTTGTCGGTCTTCGTCCCCCGGCCCAGCTCCGCGTACTTGCCGTCGTCGAGCTTGACCACGGTCGAGCCGTTCTTCCTGACCCGCGGCTTCGTCTCGGTCTCGCCGGCGAGCAACTGCTGGAGCGCGGCCTTCTCGCGCGCCTCCTGCTGCTTGCTGAACGGGCCGTCGAGATCGTGCTCCTGGTGCTTCGGCGCCCGCGCCGGATCACGGCGCTCAAGCTGGGCTGCTCCGTCGCCGTTGTCGGCGGCTGCCTGCCCCAAGGGCAGTAGAGCCGCGCCGAGTGCGGCTGCAACCACCGTGGTAACGGCAGTTTTTGACAACTTTCTTTGCCTGCTCTTCACGTTTGCGCTGTCCCTCCCGCGTCGCCGCACGAATAGGTGTGCCTGCATTCGACCGGAGTGAACAGAGAAATGACAGTCTTGACTTGCACACTTCAGAGGACTACGGAACCGGAGCCCCTGGTGACGTCGTTGCCCACCCCGGCATGACACCGTGCGCCCCCTCGTGCACCCCCCGAGTGGGTAAGGTCACGCTTACTTGCGTCCCGGGGCGGGCACCGCCTTGGGTAGTAGGGGGGCGGCTGCACGCACGGGGCCGCCCTTTGGCACGTTCACCCGTCCGTACCGATGCTGAGCCCACCAGGGGGGCTGCCATGCCGCGTCCGACTCTCACCCAAATCCTGTACGGGTCGGCCACAGTCATCGCCTCAGCCGCAGCCATGCTGCTGCTCTCGCAGGCCGGCGCAGCCATCGCCCTCGTGGCGATCTGCGTCACCGCCCTGGCGCTCGGAGTGCTCGTCGCACTGACCGCAGCCGCACCGCGCACCCGCCGTGCTCCCGCCTTACGGGCGGAGCATCCGGGTGTGCCGCGGCGGGACGGGACCGCCGCAACCGCGGCGGACCGGCGGCCGGTCGGCGCGCAGTCCGCGCCGCGCTGAGACGGCACGACGGCGCCCGCGAGGGCGCCGACGGGGGACGGCCGAGGCACCGATGTGAAGCGGTCGGCGACCGGTTGGTCGCCGACCGCTTCGGTGTGCGCGCGATGTGCCTGCCGTGGCCGCCGGGGTGGGCGGCGGGCGGGCCGGGTCAGGGGGTGAAGCGCTGGCCCTCGGTGGAGACCACCACGGTCTTGGCCGCCTTGTCGTGCAGGCACTGGCGGTACGGCTTGTCCCAGGTGCAGGAGAGCACGTTGTAGAGCCAGAAAAGGGCGCCGACGCACGGCACGAGCTGCGGCAGCGAGTAGACGGCGGCGCGGATCCAGCCCGGGTTGCCTGCGGGGACGGCGCCGTTCTCCAGCATGCCGACGCGGATGCTCATCAGCTTCTTGCCGACGGTCTGGCCGCTGCGGGTGAGCATCAGGCCCTCGTACACGAGGTAGATCAGGACGCCGAACAGGCCCCAGCCGTACTGGGTTCCGGTGGCGTCGGTGTCGCCGAAGTCGTCGATGCTGCCGATGAGGGTGAGGAAGATCGAGAAGGGGACGTAGACGATCAGGGCGTCGATGATGCGCGCCAGCAGCCGGCGGCCGAGGCCGGCGAGCGGGGGCATCCCGGCGAGCCGCGGATCGGGGGCGCCATAGGGGGCGCTGCCGTAGCCGCCGCCGGGGCCGCCGTACGGCGGCGGGGGCGGGGGCATGGCGCCGGGGGGCTGGTCGTACGGGGAACCGCCGTGGCCGGCGCCGGAGGGCGGGGGGCCGCCGTGGCCGGTGCCGGAGGGCCGGTCGTACGGGGAGCCGCCGGAGCCGGAGCCCGGGGGCGGGGTGGCGCCCGGGCCGGACGGCGACGAGGCGTCGGGACCGGTGGGCGGGGGCGCGCCGGGGTCGGAAGGCCAGGAGGGACCCGGGTCGGTGGGCGGCGTCTCGCCGGGGCCGGACGACCAGGAGCCGCCCGGACCGGTCGGCGGGGTCGTGCCGGGGCCGGACGACCGGGACGCACCCGGACCGGTGGGCGGCGTCTCGCCGGGGCCGGCCGGCGAGGAGGCGTCCGCACCGGTGGGCGGGGTCTCGCCCGGACCGGCGGACGACGTGGCGTCGGGCCCGGTGGGCGGCGGCCCGGCGCCGTACGGCGGGGGGCCGCCCTGCGCCGGTCCCCCGCCGCCGTACGGCGGGGTGCCCGCGCCCGGCGCCGGTCCGGCCGGCGGCGGCTGCGGGGGGCCCGTGCCGGATTTCTCCGACGTCGTCGGGCCGCCCACCGGCCGCGTCGTACCGTCGCCGCCGGAGGGCGCCCCGTGCGCCCCCTGCTCGCGGCGCTCGCTGTGCTCGCTGTGCTCACCGCCCTGCGGCGGCTGCGTCTCCCCCTCCGGCCGCTGCGTGCCGTCGGACGGCGCACCGCCCTGCGGCGGCTGCTGCGAGCGCGTGGGCCTGCTGCGGTGCGGGTCGGCGCCGTCGCCGTGGTCGGAGCTCTTCATGCATCGAGTCGACCCCGGCTGTCACCGCCCCGCATCCCGGGCGCGGCCGAACGGCTCAGCCGCGCGCCACGTACGTACGCCCCGCCTTGTCGTGCCAGCACTGCCGCCACGGCTTGTCGAAGGCGCACCACAGGACGTTCAGCAGCCCGATCAGCGGCAGCAGCAGGAACACCGCGTACGTCAGCCAGCGCCGCAGCGCCGACCCCGCCGCCGGCGGGTCCTGCGACTCGATGTCCAGCACCCGCACGCCGAAGAGGCGCTTGCCGGGCGTACGCCCCCACTTCGCGGTCGGCAGCGCCTCCACGAGCAGGCCGAGGACGAGGAAGAGGCCGAGGACGAGCGCGAGATACGGGCCCGTGGTGCCGTCGATGAGCCAGACCGTGACGGTCTTGCCGGACGCCTCGGCGGCGTCGATCTTGTCCTGTACGTGGTCCACGGACTTGCCCACCAGCGGCACCGCGACCGCGGCGACGACACCGCCGACCAGCAGCCCGTCCACGAACCGGGCGCCGAGCCTGCGGCCGAGCCCGGCGGGCGGGGCGGTGCCCTGCGCGGCGCTGAGGAAGGGGTCGCTGGCAGGAGGGCGCCACGGCACGACCGGCGGCTCCCCGGCCCCGGCGCCGCCCTGCGGCAGCTCGGCGCGGGCGGCCCGCTCGGGGAGCTGCGCGGCGGGCTGCTGCGGGGTGGCGGGCGGCGGGGCGGTGCGCGCGGCCGGGGTCAGCGGCGGGGCTGAGTGCCCCGCCTGCGGCGCGAGCTGCGGCTGCCCGGGGCGGGGCTGCGGCAGCTCGGGCGTGGTCGGCGTCGGCGCCGGCCGGGCCGCCGGCAGGTCCGGCGTCGTGGGCGCCGGCTGCGCGCGCGGCAGGTCGGGGGTGGTCGGCGCGGGGAGGACGCTCGGTACGTCGGGGGTGGTCGGCGCCGGCACGTAGCCGCTCGCGGCCCGCCGCGGGTCCGCCGCCCCGGCCGCGGGCTCGATCCCGACTCCGGCACCGGCTCCGGCCCGGGGCTCGGGCTCATGCCGCTCGTGCGTCTCGTGCGTCTCGTGCGTCTCGTGCGGCTCGGACGTGCCGGGCGCCGGTACGGGCGCGGGCCCGGCCAGCCGCCGCACCTGCTCGCCCCACGAGCCCCCGCCGACGCGCGGGTCACGCCCGAGCACGCCGCCCGGCCGGTCCTGCTCGTACGCCCCGGGGCCGGCCTGTCCGCCCCCCGGCCCGGCGCCGCCCGCGGCTTCGGCGTCCTCCGCCCACCGCGCCGCCGGCAGCCGGGGCTCCTCCTCGGCGCGGCCCGGCTCCGGCGCACCGCCGCCCAGCTCGGCCGGCACCGTGAGGGCCGGCGGGTCCTGCGCGGCCTGCGCGCCCCAGGCGACGCGGCTGTCGGCCCGTTCGGCGACGTCCACGACGTCGACCGCCTGCCACGCGCCCTCGGCGGCGGCGTCCGCCGGCTCCTCGGCGGCGGCCCGCTCGGCGGCGTCCCGTACGTCGGCGTCGGCCACACCGGCCGCGCCGGCCACACCGGACGCGCCGACCGCGTCGCTGCCACCGCGCGCGGCGTGCCGCCCGCGGGGGGCGGGCGGGGCGTCCTGCGGCTCCTCCTCGTCGAGGAAGACCGGGCCGGTCTCGCTCAGCGGCGGGGCGGACGCGGCGGAGGGCTCCGCCGGGGCGGCGTCCGCGGGGCTGCCGGGAGCCTCCGGGCTCTCCGCACCGCCCGCGCTCGCGGACTCCGCCGACGCGGCCTGCTGCTCTTCGCCCGCCTGCGCGCGGCGGCTGGTGCCGGGAACCCACGCCGCACCGTTCCAGTACCGGACGTAGCCCGGGATGGAGGGGTCGGGGTAGTAACCGGGGCCGGGGATCCCGCCGCCGGAGGGTGGTGTCGGGGCGCTCATGGGGTCCACATCTACCAGAACCCGCGGACACCCGGGTCCGCCTCACCCCCGTTCCGCCTTAAGAGACTTGTCAAAGGATCTGCGGAAGTCTGCGGAAGTCGCGTAAGAGCACGGCGGTTCGGCCCTCTCTCCCCGTGCAGGCCCGCCGGACCTGCACGACGTTCGACAAGAGAGGTGCCACACCATGCAGACCGTGGTGGAACGCGAGCTGGAGCTGCGGCTCGTGCTGTCGCCGGAAAGAAGTGTTCCGGTTCCGTCCAGGCTGACGTACCGGTCGGCCGACCCGTACGCCGTCCACATCAGCTTCCACATCGGCTCGGCGACGCCGGTGAGCTGGTCGTTCGCCCGGGAGCTGCTGGTGGAGGGGGTGTTCCGGCCGTGCGGCCACGGGGACGTGCGCGTCTGGCCGACGAAGTCCGGGGCGGGGAGCGTCATCTGCCTGGCGCTGACGTCCTCGGACGGTGACGCGCTGATCGAGGCGCCGGCCGCCGTGGTCTCCACCTGGCTGGAGCGCACGCTACGGGCCGTGCCCCCGGGTGCGGAGACGACGCAGCTCGGCATGGAGGAGGGGCTGCGCGAGCTGCTGGGGCCGGCGGCGCGGGACGAGCTGTGGCTGAGCGACCCGTGGCCGTCGGACGAGTCCGGCGACACGTGACCACCGCGGCCCGCCGCACCGGCACCCGCCGCACCGCCATCCGTTACGCCGCCTCCCCCGCGCCCGCCGGAAGCTGCCCCGGGCCGCGGAACGTGCCGCGGTACGCGGTCGGCGAGACGCCCAGCGCCGCGTGCATGTGCTGCCGCAGCGACGCCGCCGTGCCGAACCCCGCGTCGGCCGCGACCCGGTCGACGCTGCGGTCCGTCTCCTCCAGCAGTTGCCGCGCCCGCTCGACGCGCTGCCGGGTGAGCCACTGCAACGGCGTCACGCCCGTCTCCTCGCGGAACCGGCGGCTGAAGGTCCGTACGCTCATCGACTCGCGCGCGGCCAACTCCCGCAGGGCGATGGGCCGGTCGAGGTGCGCCAGCGCCCAGGCCCGGGCGCGGCCGGTGGTGGACAGCTCCGGCTCGGCCACCGGCCGCGGCACGTACTGCGCCTGCCCGCCGTCGCGGTGCGGGGGCACGACGGTGCGGCGGGCCACGTCGTTGGCGACGGCGGCGCCGTGGTCGGAGCGGATCATGTGCAGGCACAGGTCGATGCCGGCGGCCTCGCCCGCGGAGGTGAGGACGCCGCGGTCCTCGGTGTAGAGCACGTCGGGCTGGAGCCGTACGGCCGGGAAGCGGCGGCGGAACAGTTCGGCCGACTTCCAGTGCGTCGTGGCCCGCCGTCCGTCGAGCAGCCCCACGGCGGCGAGCACGAACGCGCCGGTGCACACGGACGCGACGCGCGCGTCGGGCCGTACACGCCCGAGGGCCGCCCGCAGCGCGGGCGACGGCTCACCGTGCCCTGGGCCCTGCCCTCCGCCCTGCCCTTCGCCCTGCCCTTCGCGCAGCCGCGCGCCCTCGACGGCGTCCTCGGCGTGCGACGCGGGCACCACGACGGTCTCGGCGTCGTCCAGCGCCTCCGGGCCGCGCTCGACGAGCACCGGGAAGTCCGCGTCGGTACGCACCGGGCCCGGCCGCAGCGCGCAGGTGACGACCTCGTACAGCGGCTGCCCGGCGGCCCGGGCGGAGCCGAACATCTGGTGGACGAGGCCGAGTTCGAGCGGCATCACACCGTCCCGGACCAGGACGGCGACGCGGTGCGGCCCTGGGGGCGGACTCTCTGCGGAACCGGTCATGGCACGATTCTTTCATGTGCGGTTAATCCGGCCATTCGAGGGCATTGCGCCGCGCGCAACGATCACGGACAGCGACCGGCAATGGAAGATCCTGACCGGATTCTGGACGGGGTCTTCCGCTGAGCGGTGCCGATCGCTAGGTTTCCGCACACCCCCGCCGAGCAGGCGGAGGCGGGGCTCCGAGATCCGTGGCAGAGCCGCCGCGGAACAAAAGCCGGTGCCAGCTTCGACCGGCGGCTCCAGGCGCCGGCGCTGCATGGGACAGGTGCACCGGCGCGGGAAGGGCCGCACATCACTTGAGGAGGCGGCGTGCCCGCAGAGACCTCCCAGACCCTCGACCGTGGACTCCGCGTGCTGAAGCTGCTCGCCGACACCGACCACGGCCTGACCGTCACCGAGCTGTCGCACAAACTCGGCGTCAACCGCACCGTGGTGTACCGCCTGCTCGCCACCCTGGAACAGCACGCCCTCGTCCGCCGCGACCTCGGGGGCCGCGCACGGGTCGGGCTCGGGGTGCTGCGGCTGGGCCGGCAGGTGCACCCTCTGGTACGCGAGGCCGCGCTGCCGGCGCTGCGCTCGCTCGCCGAGGACGTCGGCGCGACGGCGCACCTGACGCTGGTCGACGGCAGCGAGGCGCTGGCCGTCGCGGTCGTCGAACCGAGCTGGACCGACTACCACGTCGCCTACCGCGCCGGCTTCCGGCACGCCCTGGACCAGGGCGCGGCGGGCCGGGCGATACTCAAGGGCCGCGGCCTCGGCCCGGGCGCCGGCGAGAACGACGCGGAGCTGGCGCTGGCCCTGACGCACGGCGAGCTGGAGGCGGGCGCGAGCGGGGCGGCGGCGCCGCTGCTGGGGGTGTCGGGGATAGAGGGCAGCGTGGGCGTGGTGATGCTGCACGAGATCGTGCCGGGCGAGGTGGGCCCCCGCGTGGTCTCGGCGGCCCGCGAGGTCGCACAGGCGCTGAGGTAGCCGCGCGGCCCGCCCGGCGAGGTCCCGCGCAGCCGGGCCGGCGAGGGCACCGTAGATTGGGGCCGTGCGCTCTCGTCGTGTGACCCTCGCGCTCGCCGCGGTGCCCGTGGCCGGGCTGCTCGCCGCCGCGGCGTTCGTCCCGCTGCCGTTCTCGCTCGCCAAGCCCGGGATGACCGCCGACGTGCTCGGCGAGCACCGGGGCGACCCCGTCATCTCCGTCTCCGGGGCGGAACAGCATCCGACCGACGGCGAGTTGCGGATGACGACGATCGCCGCGACCGGACCGGAGGTCGACCTGCGCGTCGCGGACATCGCCTCCGGCTGGTTCGCCACCGACGAGGCCGTGATGCCCAAGGACGCGGTGTATCCGGTGGGCGACTCCCGCAAGGAGATCCGGGAGTACAACGCGGAGCAGATGCGCGAGTCCCAGAACACCGCCGTCACCGCCGCCCTGAACCACCTCGGCCGCGACCCCGGCAGCGTGGACGTCGAGCTGCGCCTGACCGACGTCGGCGGGCCCAGCGCGGGGCTGTTCTTCGCCCTCGGGATCGTCGACAAGCTCGGGCCCGACGACCTGACGGGCGGCAAGGTCATCGCCGGTACGGGCACGATCGAGCGGGACGGCACCGTCGGCGCGGTCGGGGGCGTGCCGCTGAAGACGCAGGCCGCCAGGCGCGACGGCGCGACGGTGTTCCTGGTGCCGGAGGCGGAGTGCGGCGACGCGGAGTCGGAGCTGCCCGAGGGGCTGCGGCTGGTGCCGGTGGCGGAGCTGTCGGACGCGGTGAAGTCCCTGAAGGCGCTGGCGTCCGGCGGCGACGTACCGAGCTGCTGACGATCGCGCCGCACGACCGTACGTCGGTGCGGCCGTGCGACCGCACGGCACGGAATTCGCGTGCGGTCCGTACCCGATCTCCGTAAGGTCGGCCGGCGTGGAACCGCTCAGCGAGAAACAGATCCGTACGTCCTTCGTGAACTGCACCAAAGGCGACGCCGCCCGGCTCAGACTGCCGCTCGACTTCGCCGCGCTGCCCTGGGCTGACCTGGACTTCCTCGGCTGGGTCGACCCCGGCGCGCCGCTGCGCGCCCACCTCGTCGTCCCGCGCGCCGAAGGGCCCCTCGGGATCGCCCTGCGCGTCCCGGCGGCGGGCCGCGCCAGCGCCGTGCGCTCCCGGATGTGCCAGCTCTGCCTGACCGCGCACTCTTCCTCCGGCGTCCGCCTGCTCGCCGCCCCGCTGGCGGGCCCGCGCGGGCGGCAGGGGAACACGGTCGGCGTGTACGTGTGCGCCGATCTGGCCTGCTCGCTCTACCTGCGCGGCAAGCGGCAGCCGAAGCTGCGCACGGTGCCGCAGGAGGAGTCGCTGAGCGAGGCCGAGCGTGTCGCCCGGATGTGGGGCAACCTGGAGGATTTCATCACGAAGGTCACCGCCCCGGCCGCTCGGTAGAGCCCTCGCCGGAGGAGGGACCGCCCGAGGGGCCGGCCGGCGGACTGACCGGGGGGCCGCCCGGAGGCCCGCCCGCCGCCTGCCGCACCAGCGGGACGATGCGCAGCGGCACCGGGTTCTCCATCACGATCGCCGTCGACGCCCGCATGATGCCGTCGAACCCCACGACGAGGTCGATGACCCGCTGGAGGTCGGCGTTCGACCGCGCCACCAGCCGGCACAGCATGTCGCCGTGTCCCGTGATCGTGTGCAGCTCCAGCACCTCCGGGACGCGGGCGAGGTGGCTGCGTACGTCCGTGCCCTGGCCCTGCTTGATCTCCAGGGTGGCGAACGCGGTCACCGGGTAGCCGAGGGCCGCCGGGTCGACGTCGGGGCCGAAGCCGCGGATGACGCCGCCCGACCGGAGCCGGTCGAGGCGGGCCTGCGTGGTGCCGCGGGCGACGCCGAGGCGGCGGCTGGCCTCCAGCACGCCTATCCGCGGCTCGTTCGCGAGCAGTTCCAGCAGCCGGCCGTCGAGCTGATCGATCATCTCGCGCGCTCCTCGTTGGTCAGCTTGTACAGATAGCCCGGCCCGCACCGCGTCTCACCGGTCAACCTGTCCAGTGATTTCGGCAACTATTGCACAGCTTGCCAACCAGAGGGACCCTTTTGAGCATGACCGAGACCATTAGTCAGCCCGCTCCGCAGATCCGGCAGGACGACCCCTTCCCGGTGAAGGGGATGGACGCCGTGGTGTTCGCGGTCGGCAACGCCAAGCAGGCCGCCCACTACTACTCCACGGCGTTCGGCATGAAGCTGGTCGCGTACTCCGGGCCGGAGAACGGCAGCCGCGAGACGGCCAGTTACGTCCTGGAGAACGGCTCCGCCCGTTTCGTCCTCACCTCCGTCATCAAGGCCACCAGCGACCGCGGCCGGTCCCTCGACGCGCACGTCGCCGAGCACGGCGACGGCGTGGTCGACCTCGCCCTCGAAGTCCCCGACGCCCGCGCCGCGTACGCGCACGCCGTCGCACAGGGCGCCACCGGCCTGGAGGAGCCGTACGAGCTGAAGGACGAGCACGGCACCGTGGTGCTCGCCGCCATCGCGACGTACGGCCAGACCCGCCACACCCTCGTCGAGCGCACCGGCTACGACGGCCCGTACCTGCCGGGCTACACGGCCGCCGAGCCCATGGTCGCCCCCCCGGCGCGGCGGACGTTCCAGGCCGTCGACCACTGCGTCGGCAACGTCGAACTCGGGAAGATGGACGAGTGGGTGGCCTTCTACAACAAGGTCATGGGCTTCACGAACATGAAGGAGTTCGTGGGCGACGACATCGCCACCGAGTACTCCGCGCTGATGTCGAAGGTCGTCGCGGACGGCACGCTGAAGGTCAAGTTCCCGATCAACGAGCCGGCGCCGGGCAAGAAGAAGTCCCAGATCGACGAGTACCTGGAGTTCTACAACTCCCCCGGCGTGCAGCACATCGCGCTGGCCACGAACGACATCGTCGGCACGGTACGGACCATGCGCGCGGCCGGCGTCGCCTTCCTCGGCGTGCCGGACGCGTACTACGACACGCTCGGCGAGTGGGTCGGCGACACCCGCGTACCGATCGACGAGCTGCGGGAGTTGAAGATCCTCGCCGACCGCGACGAGGACGGCTACCTGCTCCAGATCTTCACCAAGCCGGTGCAGGACCGGCCGACGGTGTTCTTCGAGATCATCGAGCGCCACGGCTCGATGGGCTTCGGCAAGGGCAACTTCAAGGCGCTCTTCGAGGCCATCGAGCGCGAGCAGGACAAGCGCGGCAACCTCTGATCCCCGCGTGATCACCGGGTGATCGCCGGGTGATCCCCGCGTGATCGCCGGGTGATCTATGCCTGATCGCCGTCGGTTTCCCCACCCGGGCTTGGCCGTTCCGCGATCGGGATGATACGCAATTGTGATGCGTACCGAGCGGCAGCAGCAGAAGCCTGCGCGACAGGAGGAGCAAGACGAGCGGCGCCGCCCGGCGTTCCGCCCCGACGTGGAGGGGCTCCGGGCGGTCGCGCTCGGCCTGGTCCTGCTCTACCACGCGGGCGTCCCGTGGCTGCCCGGCGGCTACGTCGGCGTGGACGTCTTCTTCGTCCTCTCCGGGTTCCTCATCACCGGCCTGCTGCTGCGCGAGGCGGAGCGGCACGGCAAGGTGTCGCTGCTGCGCTTCTACGGCCGCCGGGCCCGCCGGCTGCTGCCAGCCGCCGCGGTCGTGGTGCTGGCGGTGTGCCTGGCGGCGGTGCAGTGGATGCCGCCGCTGGAGCGGCGGAACGTCGCCGAGGACGCGGTGGGCGCGGCGCTGTACGTGACGAACTGGCAGCAGGCGGGCCGGGCGGTCGACTACTCGGCGGCCGACGCGGAGGCCAGCCCGCTCCAGCACTACTGGTCGCTGGCGGTGGAGGAGCAGTTCTACCTGGCGTGGCCGCTGCTCGTGCTGGCGGTGCTGGGGACGTCCCGTACGGTACGCCGCCGGCGTACCGTACGTCCGGGCCGCTACGGGCTGCGGGCGCGGCTGGCGGTGGTGCTGGGCGCGCTGGCCGCGGTGTCGTTCGTGCACGCCGTGCGGCTGAGCGCCGAGGAGGGCGGGGTCGCCTACTTCTCCACCTTCACCCGCGGCTGGGAGCTGGCCGTCGGCGGGCTCCTCGCCCTCGTCCCCGCCGCCGCCTGGCGCCGCGTGCTGCCCGCCGCCCGGACCGGCGCGCTCGCCGCCGGTGCGCTGGCGGCGGCCGGTCTGGCGGCCGTCGCGTACGCCGGGACGCGGTTCGACGACGCCACCCTCTTCCCGGGCCCGTGGGGCCTGCTGCCGGTGCTGGGCACGGCGGCCGTCGTCGCCGCCGGCTGCGGGCCCGCCGCCCACCCCGTCGCCCGGCTGCTGTCCGTCGCGCCGCTGCGGTACGCCGGGCGGATCTCGTACTCCTGGTACCTGTGGCACTGGCCGGCCGTCGTCTTCGTACCCCTCGCGCTGGACCGCGAGCTGCCCGTCCGCTGGATGCTCGTCGTGGTCGCCGCCGCCGCGCTGCCCGCGGCGCTCACGCACCGGCTGGTGGAGGAGCCCGTACGCCGCGCCCGCGTCCTGCTCCCCACCCCCCGGGCCCTCGCCGTCGGCGCCGCCTGCACGGCCGCCACGGTGCTCGTCGCGGCCGGCTCCTGGATCTCCGCCCCGACGATAGCCCTCGCCTCCGCCGACCAGGCCCGCGGCGCCGCCGCGCTCGCCGACGAGGAGCAGCCGCAGAAGACCGCGAAGGCCCTGCGCCCGCTCCCGGAGAAGGCCACCGCAGACCGCGGCAAGGTCCACGACGACGGCTGCCTGGCCGGGCAGCAGGAGACGGAGTCCGGCGACTGCGCGTACGGGAACCCGCGCGGCACGGACACCGTGGTCCTCTTCGGCGACTCGCACGCCATGCAGTACGCGCCCGCGCTGGAGAAGGTCACCGAGCGGCGCGGCCTGCGGCTCGTCACCCTGACGAAGTCGGCCTGCACCCCGGCCCAGGTCACGGTCTTCAACAACCAGCTCCAGCGCACGTACACCGAGTGCGACGAGTGGCGCGACCACGCCCTGGAGCGGATCGAGGACGAGAGCCCGGCCCTGATCATCACGGGCACGCAGGACGTCAAGACCGTCGTCGAGGACGGCGAGCGGCTCGGCGGCAGGGAGAGCGCGCAGGCGCACCAGGAGGGCTACGAGCAGACCATGGACGACCTCCTCGGCACCGGCGCCACCGTCCTCACCCTCGCCGACAACCCCTACCCGCCCGAGGACATCCCCTCCTGCGTCTCCGGCGCCGTGCACAAGCTGGAGGACTGCGCGTTCTCGGAGGCGGACGGGTACGGGTACGAGCCGGTGAGCGCGCGGGCGAACGCGAAGTTCGACGAGGTGGCGCTCATCGACCCCAAGCCGGTGATGTGCAAGGACGGCACCTGCCCGGCGGTCATCGGGAACGTCATCGTGTACCGCAACGGGGCGCACATCACGGCGTCGTACATGGAGACCCTGACGGACTGGCTGGACAGCCAGCTCCCGCGGGTGACGTGAGGGGTTTCGCCGGAGGCGGAGTCGTTGCACGCTGAAGACATGAGCGAGCAGGCAGTCAGGGACGCGGACCGGGACGCAGCCGGGGACGAGGCACTGATCAACGCACTCCGCACGGGCCTGCCCGCCGCGGCCGTGCTGACCGACCCGGACGTCACCGCGTCGTACGCGGGCGACATGGCCGGGTTCTGCCCCTCCGGCACGCCCGCGGCGGTGGTGCTGCCGCAGACGGTCGAGCAGGTGCGGCACGTGATGCGTACGGCGACCGAGCTGCGCGTCCCCGTCGTCCCGCAGGGCGCCCGCACGGGCCTGTCGGGCGCGGCCAACGCGGACGACGGGGCCATCGTGCTGTCCTTCGTGAAGATGGACCGCATCGTGGAGATCGACCCGGTCAACCGGATCGCCGTCGTCGAACCCGGCGTCGTCAACGCCACGCTCTCCCGCGCCGTCGCCGAACAGGGCCTGTTCTACCCGCCCGACCCGTCGAGCTGGGAGATGTGCACGATCGGCGGCAACATCGGTACGGGCTCGGGCGGGCTGTGCTGCGTGAAGTACGGCGTCACCGCGGAGTACGTCCTCGGCCTCGACGTCGTCCTCCCGGACGGCCGCCTGCTGACCACCGGCCGCCGCACGGCCAAGGGCGTCGCCGGCTACGACCTCACCCGGCTCTTCGTCGGCTCGGAGGGCAGCCTCGGCGCGGTCGTCGGCGCCACGCTGGCCCTGAAGCCGGCGCCGGGCCCGCAGTTGGCGCTCGCGGCGGAGTTCCCGTCGGCGTCGGCCGCGTGCGACGCGATCTGCCGGATCATGGCGGGCGGGCACGTGCCGTCGCTGCTGGAGCTGATGGACCGTACGACCGTACGAGCCGTCAACGCGCTGACGAAGATGGGCCTGCCCGAAACCACCGAAGCCCTCCTCCTCGCCGCCTTCGACACCCCCGACCCGGCCGCCGACCTCGCCGCCCTCGGCGCCCTGTGCACCGCCGCCGGAGCCACGGAGGTCGTCCCGGCGGCGGACGCCGCGGAGTCGGAGCTGCTGCTCGCCGCCCGCCGCGCGGCACTGCCCGCCCTGGAGGCGGTCAGCGGCACCACGATGATCGACGACGTCTGCGTCCCCCGCAGCCGTCTCGGCGCCTTCCTCGACGGCGTCGCCGAGATCGCCGCCACGTACGACCTGACCATCGGCACCTGCGTCCACGCGGGCGACGGCAACACGCACCCCAACGTCTGCTTCGACCCGGGCGACGAGGACGAGTCGGCCCGCGCCCGCAAGTCGTTCGACGCCATCATGGCGCTCGGCCTGGAACTGGGCGGCACGATCACGGGCGAGCACGGGGTGGGGCTGCTGAAGAAGGAGTGGCTGGCGAAGGAACTGGGCCCGGTGGGCCTGGAGCTGCAACGGGACATCAAGAAGGTCTTCGACCCCCTGGGCATCATGAACCCGGGCAAACTGTTCTGACACGGGACGCCCCCAGTGGCGGGGCAGGCGCCGGTGTTGCTCGTCTGTGCCGCGCCCTGCTGCACCGTGCTGCACCGTGCCCCTGCCGTCCCGTGCGGTGTCAGTCGGCTGTCGTATCCTTCCGAGCCTCACACCGAACCGGGAGGATCGAGAGAATTGACCGGCCAGTCCGCTTTCCCGTTGCCCTTTCACGCTGCACGTTCCCTGTCGTTCGCAAAGCCGCGAACACTGCGGGAGCTTCAGATAATGCAGTGCAGCGCCCATATCCGGGCGAAGCCGGGGTGGTTCGAGAAGATGAACGACGCCGACATCGTCGCCCGATGGACGCGAGAAGCGGTTGACCAGGGTCTGACCGACGCGCAGGTTCGCTACGTCCTCGCCGAACTCGCGCATTACGCCGCGCTGCGGGACGGGCGAACCGGCGTCGAGGTGTCCGCCGTCGACGGGGTGTGGCACTCGGACACGCTGGTCGACGACGGGCTCAGGTCCCGGCTGCGCGAGGCGGTCCGGGTTCTGGAAGAGGTCCCGGAAGCGGAGCTGGACTGGCATCCCGGATCCGACGGCCAGGTGCTGGATCTGGTGCACCCCTCCCTTTTCTGCCTGGTGAACGGGGTGAGCGGCGCGCCGGAGCGGGCCTGGCAGAATCCGACCGACCGCTATTCGCGGTACGAGTTCTCGGAGAGGTTCCAGTGGCTGCCCACGGACGTCGACGTGAGCGACGACGGCGAGGTCGCCTTCCGGTCGTACGTCAACAACCTTCACCCCGAGGCGCATGGCGAACTCGCCTCGGTCCTGCCGGACTTGTTCGCGCGCCTGCGGCCGCTGCTGGAGAACGTGCTCACCGACCTGCGCCACCCGCGGCCCCCGCGGATCGTGGCCGATCCGTACGGGTGGTACGACTCGGAGCCGGAGTACCCGGACAAAGCCTCCTACGGCGATGACGGGGCATACCAGGAGGCCGTCCGCCTGTATGAAGAGGCCCAGGACGACTGGTGGCAGAACCGCAGCCCGGTCATCCCGGACGCCCCGGAGTTCACCCCGCCGGAGTTGCCGGACGAATCCGCCCGGGTCGACCTGCGCGGGCGCCGTCTCCAGGTCATCGTCAAACTCGCCACCATTCATCTCACCCCGGAGAAGCCCGAGTACGCCGGTGGCTCCTGGCACGTCGAGGGAATGCTGAACGAGCGGATAGTCTCGACCGGAATCTATTACTGGGACAGCGAGAACATCACCGAAAGCCGGCTGGGTTTCCGGGCCGCACTCGACGACCCGACCTACGAGCAGAACGACGACAACGGCCTGCGCGATGTCTACGGCCTGGAGGACGAGGACGCGCTGAACCAGATGCTGGGCTCGATATCGACCCCGGCGGGCCGCTGTCTGGCGTTCCCGAACATCCTGCAACACCGCGTCAGCCCTTTCGGTCTCACGGATGCCACCCGCCCGGGATATCGCAAGATTCTCGTGTTCTTCCTGGTCGATCCGTCGGAGAAGATCGTGTCGACATCCGATGTGCCGCCGCAGCAGCCGTGGTCCGCGACGTCGACCATGACGCTGGAACAGGCAAAGAGCTTTCGGGAGCAACTCATGCAGGAACGCAAGTTCTTCGTAGACGAGCACAACGAGCAGCTCTACGAGCGGGAGTTCTCCCTGTGCGAGCACTGACCCGTCGCGGGCGGCCGTAGGGGGAGCCGCCGCGGCTGCGGCGGGGTCAGGGGAGACCGGGAACGCTGTAGTCGTTGAGGGCCCACAGCGCGGCCGAGTACCACAGCAGCCCGACCGCGACGAACAGCGCGCTGCCCGCCGCGGGGAGCAGCCAGCCGGGCAGGTGGCGGCTGCGGACGACCAGCACCTTGGCCACGAAGGCTCCGTACAGCGCGCAGCCGGCAATGGAATGCAGGTGGACGCGGGTGTCGGTGGTCTCCACGCCGTAGGTGCGGACGCAGTGGTAGGCGATGGGCACCGAGAGCAGGAAAGCCGTCCAGCCGATCACGCGGTGCGTGATGCGGATGCGGGAGGAGGCGGCGGCACGGCCGGGGAGACGCGCGTACATCCCCGCGGCGAGGAGGAGCTGGACGACCGCGAGGCCGAACAGGGCCGTGCCGAGGCGGGCCTTGAGGGTGACCGCGGCGTCGCCCTGTTCGCCGAAGAGACCGGTCGTGTACTCGGGGGTGTGGTGCTGACCGACCAGCCAGATCGCCACCCCCGCGGCCACCGGCAGCGCGGCGCCGAGCAGGAAGAAGGCGCCGCGCGCCGGGGAGGGACGGCGGTGGGATCGGGGACCGGTCTTCGACGTCATGTCGATGGCCCGTTCGCCGGGCTGTGACTAGTAACCGGGCCCGCTCGTCTCGCCGGAGCCGCCCGAGCCGCCGGCCTTGACCTCTTTGCCGTCGGCGTCGAGCACGTACCACTTGGCACCGAACTGGTCGAGGCCCTGGCCGTTGGTGTCGCCGGGCTTGGTGTCGGCCTGGTACCGGTAGAGGGGGTGCCCGTCGTACGTGACCTGCATCTTGCCGTCGGACCGCTTCGAGGTGTCGATCAGCTTGGCCTGCGCGGAGCCTTCGGCCTTGGGCGTCCCGGAGGTCAGCAGCGGCGGCCAGGCTTTGGCGCAGGTGCCGTCGCAGGTCGAGGTGGTCGACGTGTCCTTCTCGAACAGGTAGAGGGTGCGGCCCTTTTCGTCGACCAGGATGGTGCCGAGCTTGTCGGCGGAGGCGGTCTTCACGATGGCCTTGTCGTCGGCCTGCGTGACGCTCGACGCCTTGGCGGAGGCTTTGGCCGACGCCTTTGCGGAGGCTGCGGCCGACGCTTTGGCCGAAGCCTCGGCCGAGGAGGCGGAGGAGCCGCTGTCACTGTCGGAACAACCAGCGGCGGTGGTGATCAACACAATCGTGGCCGCACCCGCGACGGCCAGGCGGAAACGCCTCATCTCAGCTCCACAACTCGTGAGGCCCGCACGTTCGAGGGGCCGAATAAAGGCATATTCCATGATTTACGCCTTCGCGACCGGACGGGACGCCAGGGGCGTCGCCAAGATTCACTGAGATGGGGGGCGGGAAGCCCGGGAAGCGCGGGGAGTGCGGAGAGTGCGGAGAGTGCGGAGAGACCGGGGAGACCGGGGAGACCGGGGGGGGTGAGGACTGGCAGTCAGCGAAGACCCGCCTCCGCGTCATCTGCGACGTCGTGATCCCCGGCCGGGCGGGGCGGCTGGGTCGGCCCGGTCGGCTTGGTCGGGCCGGGGGGGCCCGGCCGCGTAGGCCAACGGCGGGGCGATCGCTTGCGCGTCGGCGCCTTCGCCGACCCACAGGGCGATGAACAGGGCGGCGGTGGCTTCCAGGAGCCCGGCCCGTTCGAGCCCACCGCCCGCGACGGGTGCGCAGCCGACGTCCCGTATCAACCGGCGTACGCGCACGAGAGCCGCCTCGTCGTCCCCGCAGACCGGCACGGCCAGCGGCCGGCCGTCGAAGACGGGCGGGCGCATGCGCCACACGTCTTCGTGGCAGAGGTTGAACGCCTTGACCACGCGGGCGCCCGGCGCCGCCGCGGCGAGCCGCTGCGCGGCGGAGGGCCCGCCGCCCGTCAGCAGCCGAAAGCCGGGGCCGACGGGGTTGGAGCAGTCGAGCAGGACCGTGCCGTCGAGGGCGGCACGCAGGTCCCGTACGACGTGCGCCCCCGCCTCGAACGGCAACGCGGCCAGCACCACGTCCCGACCGGACTCGACGGCGTCACGCAGCCCGCCGGCGCTCACGCCGCCGCCGATGCGGGCCGCGAGGTGCTGCGCCTTGCGGGGGTCGCGGCCGCCGATGGTGACGTGGTGCCCGGCGCGCGCCCAGTGGGTGGCAAGCGCGTCGGCCATGTTGCCGGTTCCCAGTACGCCGATTCTCATGAGGCGTTCCCTCTCCGTGTGTGGTGCCTGGTGCCTGGTGCCAGCGGTCGGCTGTCGGCGACCGTTCACACAGACGCTAGAAGGCGGTTCGGGCACCATTTGGTACGTGACGACCGACGCCTTCCTCGCCGACTGCCGCGCCCGCCTGGCCTTCGACCTGCTCTCCAACACCTGGAACGCCGTGGTGCTGTGGGCACTGCGCGACGGGCCGAGACGGCCGGTGGAACTGCGGGAGCGGATCGGGGGCATCAGCTCCAAGGTCCTGACGGAGACGCTGCGACGGCTTCAGTTCAACGGCCTGATCGAGAGGCGGGTGGGGCTGGAGGGGCGCGGACGGGTGGAGTACGGGCTGACCGCGCTGGGGGAGACCTTGCTGGCACCGATCGACGCCGTCGGGGCGTGGGCTTTCGCGCACGGGGACGAGGTCATGGCGGCACAGGAGGCGGCGTGCGACTCGGCCGGGGAGCGGGGCGGTGCGGGTTAGGGGAACTCCGTGGCAGCCACCCCCCGCCCACGGGGAGCGCTCCGTCCGCGGACTCAGGTTCCTCCACGGGCCGGAGGTCCGCCCACGGGGCACAAGTCCCTCTACGGTGCCAGGTCCGTCCACGGGTCTCAGATCCCTCGACGGGGCTCGGGCTCGGGTCCCGCCGCAGGTCCCTCCACGGTGTCAGGTCCGTCCAGGGGGTCAGCCACGGGCGTCACCCCGCCGCGGACGTCACCCTGCCACGGAGATCACCCCCACGGGGACTACCCCACGCCGTCCCACCCGGCTACGGGGTCACCGCGCGTCCCACCCGCCCCCAAGCACATCCCCCTCACGCCCGCCCAAGGGTATGCGCCTGCTCTGACAGTGCTGGTTCTACGGGGCGGGCGGTGGCCCCGCCCGGTTCGGTGGGGCGGGGCCGGGGGATCAGTGCCGGGGTGGGCGGTGGTTCGCCGGGTGGGCCGGATACGGCACGGACCCGCATCGGGGTGGGGCCGTGTCGTTGTGGCTCCCCCCGGGCCACCCCACTCCTTGAGTGTGCGGGCCTGCGTCCGCCGTCAAGGGCGTCCCCTCCGCTTCGCTGCGGGGACGTCGCTTCGCGATGGGGCTTCGCCCCACCCTTGACGGCGGACTCCGGCCCGAAAAGACCGGCGGCTATGGGTGGCCCGGAGGGAGCGGGCACCCTAACGCGGGGCTACGGATGCAGACCCCGGCCGACGGGGGGCCGGATATCCGGAGGCGGGGAAGGCCGGATCGCGGGCGCCCCCGGCGGACGGAGAGCCGGACCACCGGAGTTGACCCCGCCCTGATCGCGGATGCCCCTGGACGACGAGGGCCCGGCCACCGGAGATGGGCCCCTCCCGATCCCGGATGCCCCCGGCGGACGGGGGCCCGGCGCGGGAGACGGACCCGCCCCCACCGCGGAGGGGTCCGGACAGCGAGGACCGGGACGCCGGGGACGGGCCTGCCCTGGTCGCGAAAGGGCCCGGACGACCGAGGGCCCGGCCACCGGAGGCGGACCGGCCCCGATCGCGGGCGCTTCCGACTGTCGGGGGTCGGACCACCCGAGCCGGCCTGCCCCGATCGCGGGTGCCTCGGCGGACGGGGATGGCAGCCCGGTACCGGGCAGGCCCGGCTTGCGGGCGGGCGCCGCCCCCGGGCAGGGCGGGGCCGGGCGACGCCCGATCTCGGATGCCCTGGCCGACCGGGGAGGGGGCCGCAGGCCGGAGCGGGCTTGTCCTGTTCACGACCGGGACGGGGACGGGCGACGGGGGCGGCAGCCCCACGCGCCACGCCACCCGAGCGGAGAAATCTGGTCGTAACTCGCGGTAACACCCCCCGATCCGGCTCGAATCGGGCCCCCCAGGCCGACTTTCGCCCATCCAGACGCACCGACCGCCCCAGCCCCCGCCCGCCACCCCCGCAGCGGCCCGGAATGAGCGCTACCGACACGAACTCCCGGTAACCCGCCCACCAAACCGCCCCAAATCCCCCTCAGGGGCCGAGCTTCGCCCCCCAACACGCACGAACCCACCCGCAGACCCTCCCTCCGCGGCTCAAGGCGACCCGAGTGCACGCCGGCGAGACGAACTCGCGGTAACCCACCCCCAAAACCACCCCAAAACGCCCACACGGACCGACTTTCGCCCACCTGCACGCACCCCGGCCGGCATCCGGGCCCAATACCGCCGCCCGC
This sequence comes from Streptomyces sp. 184, assembly GCF_045781775.1. NCBI lineage: Bacteria > Bacillati > Actinomycetota > Actinomycetes > Kitasatosporales > Streptomycetaceae > Streptomyces > Streptomyces sp. 184. The sequence continues at coordinate 6,801,076 of NZ_CP123230.1, forward strand.
AGGGTCCGGGCGGAGAAAATGGGTCGTAACTCGCGGTAACGCCCGGCGATCCGGCCCGATTCGGGACCCAGGGGCCGAGTTTCGCCCATCCGTACGCACCCACTGACCCCTCGGCGCCTCGATACACCCACCCGAAGACGCAGCGCACCCCGACGCACGACCCCGACACCGCGCACCGCCCTCAGACCAGGCCGCCCCCCGCGGGTCTGCCGCCCCCGCGATCCGCGGCCCTGCGCGAACCGGGCAGGCCCACCTCCGGCAACCCGACCCCCGTCCTCCAGGACCCTCCGCGATCGAGGCGGACCCGTCTCCCGGCCCGGCCCCCGTCCGCCCGAGAACGTCCGCGATCGGGGCGGGCACCTCTCCGGCGGCCCGGCCCTCCGTCCGCCGGGTGAATCCGGGACCCGGCCTTCCCCGCCTCCGGATATCCGGCCCCCCGTCGGCCGGGGTCTGCATCCGTAGCGCCGCGTTAGGGTGCCCGCTCCCTCCGGGCCACCCATAGCCGCCGGTCTTTTCGGGCCGGAGTCCGCCGTCAAGGGTGGGGCGAAGCCCCATCGCGAAGCGACGTCCCCGCAGCGAAGCGGAGGGGACGCCCTTGACGGCGGACGCAGGCCCGCACACTCAAGGAGTGGGGTGGCCCGGGGGGAGCCACAACGACACCGCCCCACCCCGACACGGTCCCCCCGACCACCGGCCCACCCCGCGAACCACCGCCCACCCCGACACGGTCCCCCCGACCACCGGCCCACCCCGCGAACCACCGCCCACCCCGACACGGTCCCCCCGACCACCGGCCCACCCCGCGAACCACCGCCCACCCCGGCACTGATCCCCCGGCCCCGCCCCACCGAACCGGGCGGGGCCACCGCCCGCCCCGTAGAACCAGCACTGTCAGAGCAGGCGCATACCCTTGGGCGGGCGTGAGGGGACATGTCGTGAGGGGACATGTCGTGAGGGGACATGTCGTGAGGGGACATGTCGTGAGGGGACACGTGGGGACGTGCGAGGGCCGGGCGGATCACCGCACCCCCGGCGCCGGGGCACCCCGCGGATCACCACTCACCCGGCACCGGGACACCCCACGGACCACCGCCCACCCCGCACCCCCGACACCGAGACACCCCACGGGCCACCGCCTACCCGACCCCACCCGCCCGACGCCGGGACCGCCACGCCTCACCGCCCACCCGACACCGCACCCCCGCCGCCGGCCACCGCCGGTACCCCGCCCCGGCCCCCGTCCCCGGCCCCCGTCCCGTCACCGACCACCGGCCGACCACCGCTCCCCACCCCCCGTGGATACTGGCCCCGACGTCCGCGACGTACGAGGAGAGCACCGCCCGTGTCCAGCCACGACCGCCCCGAACCGCCCCGTTCCGGCAGCGAACGCGACACCCTGCGGGCTTTTCTCGACTTCCACCGCGCCACCCTCGCCATGAAGTGCGAGGGACTTACGGACGAAGAGCTGCGGCAGCAGTCCATGCCGCCGTCCACCCTGTCGCTGCTCGGTCTCGTGCGGCACATGGCCGAGGTCGAGCGCGCCTGGTTCCGGAGGGTCTTCGAGGACAACGACGCACCCATGGTCTGGTCCGACAAGGTCGACTTCCAGGCCGCGTACGACGCCCGCGCCTCCACCAGAGCCGAGGCGTTCACCGCCTGGGAGGCCGAGGTGGCGACTTCGCGCCGTATCGAGCGGGAGGCCGAATCCCTGGCCCGGACCGGGTTTCAGCCGAGATGGCGCCAGGAGGTGTCGTTGCGGATGGTGATGGTGCACGTCCTCCTGGAGTACGGCCGGCACAACGGACACGCTGACTTCCTGCGCGAAGGCATCGACGGCACCGTGGGCGCCTGAGCCCTCCAGCGCGGAAGTGGATCAGTACCCGTCATGCCGGACCACCCCTCCTTCGCGACAACGGGCTGATGAAACCGGCTTTCGCCCTCGTTGCCGGATTTTCCGCCGCCGGGCGCCGGGTTCATCTCATGGATGAAGGAGGCGTGAGAACTGCTTCATACAAGGGCACCCCGGGAGGTTCCCGCCCGGGGTGTGCCGTTAATCTCCGCGACATGACCGAGCTTCAGATCCATCAGCCGGACGCGGACGGCACCGGCGGCGAACCCGCCGATTCCGCGTCCAAGACCAAGGCTGCCGCCGAAGTCGAAGGGACGGACGTGCGCAGCGGGACAAACGGGGGCCGCAGGGCCGACGGAGACGACGAGGACGGCACGGAGGGCAGGGACCCCACCGACGGCACCGACGGCACCGACCGCGGAGATCACCCGACCCGCGACGCTGCCGAGGCAGCCGCCGTACCCGAGCCCAAGCCCGACCCCCAGCCGACGCCGAAAACCCGGTCCACCCCCGAGGACCCGTCCGCCACACCCACCGTCCAGTCCACCCCCCACCCCCCCGAAGCCCCGCCCGGCGGTCGGCGATGGGTGCTCCTGGGTGCCGGCGGCATCACCCTCGCCGTACTCGCCGCCGACCTCATATCGCGCGCCATCAACGCCTACGAGGACATACCCAGCGTCCGCCGGATGCTCAACGTCGACCTCGAAGCCAACCTCGCCACCTGGTGGAACAGCACCCTCCTCCTCGCCGTCGCCGGCGTCGCGCTGGCCGCCGCGCTGCTCAGCGGGCGCGACGACCGGCCCGGGCGGCTGTCGTGGCTGGGGTTCGCCGCGGCGACCGCGATGCTCAGCATCGACGAGACCGTCTCGCTCCACGAGCGGCTCGGCGAGGTCGGCAAGTCGTGGAAGGACACCGCCGGGGTCGCGCTGCCGTCGCACGCCTGGGTGCTGCCCGGTGCGCTCCTCGCCCTGGCGGGCACGGTGTGCTTCGTGCTGTGGGCGCGGCGGCTGCCGCGGGATCTGCGGTTCGGGCTGCTGGGTGCGCTGGGGGTGTACCTGGGGGGTGCGCTGGTCGTCGAGGCGTTCAACGGCTGGGCGCACAAGAACGACTACAGCCTCACGCTCATGCTCGGCACCCTCGTGGAAGAGGGTCTGGAGATGGGCGCCTGCGTCGTCGCCCTCGCCGTCCTCGGCCGCTACGTCGTCCTGGAGCGCGACCCGGTCACCGGCAGGACCTCCGCCCTGCTGCGCTCCTAGGCGGCCAGCGACCAGCGGCCAGCGGCCAGCGGCCCAGCGGCCCAACGGCCCGTGGCCCGGCGACCGGCGCGGCCCCGCGGCCGGCGGTCAGGCCGCCCGTGCGACCGGCTGTCTCAGCACCGTCTTCAGCCTCTCCGGCCGGGCGCGCCGCGGGTCGCTGAGGTAGACCTCGTGGTGGTGCCCGGTCATGCGGAGGCCGTTCGCGGCCAGGTACTCGTCGTGGAGCCTGGCCAGCGCCGGTCCCTCGTCGTCGTACGGGCCCACGTGCAGGAGTTGCGCGCTGGTGCCCTCGTGCAGTGTTTCGGTGCGGAGGCGGGCCAGCGCGGGGAGGGCGGCGAGGCCCTTCTTCGCCAGTGCCGCCTGCCTGCTCTCCTCCACGAAGTCGTCGGTGATCCACTCGGGCAGGCTGATGAGCATGCGCCACTGCCACGCGGCCTTGTCACGCGCGACGAACACCTCCGGGCGGTCCGACCACCACAGCCCCTCCAGCGGCCCGACGACGAAGTCCCGCCCCAGCGTGCCCTTGCTGCCGAACTTGACCGTGTACGCGACCGCGTACAGCGCCTCGACGGCCTGCGTGTACTCGGCGCTGGTGTTGGGGTCGCCCCGGCCGTCCACGGCGAGGAAGCGCTGCGCCGGTACGTCGACGAGCGCCCAGTCGGTGTTCGTCGGCGCGTAGAACGGCTTCAGCGCACGTTTGACGTCGTACTTGCTGTCTGAAGAAGGCATCCGCACATCCCCGGGCGTCGGCTGGTGGATCAGCCTAGACGCCGGGTGTGACAGGCCCTGGCCGCCGTCCCGAGCAGGTTGACGAGCAGGCAGCGGCCCCCGCCCCCCTACTCACTTCATCCTCGTCGCCCACTCCCGCACCTTGGCTATGCGCTGCCGGATCTGCCCCGGTGTCGCCTCCGCGCTCGGCGGGCCGCCGCAGACGCGGCGCAGCTCCGTGTGGATCACCCCGTGCGGCTTGCCGCTCTGGTGGACGTACGCGCCGACCAGGGAGTTCAGCTCCTTGCGCAACTCCATCAGCTCCCGGTGCGTGACCACCGGCCGCCGGTCGGCGGGCAGTTCCAGCAGGTCCGCGTCCTCCGCAGGCTTCTTCCGGCTGTGCGCGATCTGCCGCGCCTGCCGCTTCTGGAGCAGCATCTGCACCTGGTCCGGCTCCAGCAGCCCCGGGATGCCGAGGTAGTCCTGCTCCTCCTCGCTGCCCGGGTGGGCCTGCATGCCGAACTCGGCGCCCTCGTAGACGACCCGGTCGAAGACCGCGTCCGACTCCAGCGCCTCGAAGGGCAACTCGTCCTGGTCGCCGGTCTCCTCGTCCTGCTGCCTCTCGGCCTCCGCGAGTTCCTTCTCGCTCTCCGCGTACGGGTCCTCCTCGCCGTCCCGCTTCGGCTTGTCGAGGACGTGGTCGCGCTCGACCTCCATCTCGTGCGCGAAGCCGAGCAGCGCGGGGATCGTCGGCAGGAACACGGACGCGGTCTCGCCGCGCCTCCGCGACCGTACGAACCGGCCCACCGCCTGCGCGAAGAACAGCGGCGTCGAGATCGTCGTGGCGTACACCCCGACCGCCAGCCGCGGCACGTCCACGCCCTCCGACACCATCCGCACCGCGACCATCCACCGGTCCTCCGAGTCGGTGAACTCGTCGATCCGCTTCGACGCGCCGGCGTCGTCGGAGAGCACGACGGTGGCGCGGTGGCCGGTGATCTCCTTGATGAGCTTGGCGTAGGCGCGGGCGGAGTCCTGGTCGGCGGCGATGACGAGGCCGCCGGCGTCGGGGATGCCGCGGCGGACCTCGGTGAGGCGGCGGTCGGCGGCGCTGAGGACGTTGGGCATCCAGTCGCCGCGGGCGTCGAGGGCGGTGCGCCACGCCTGGGCGGTGGCGTCCTTGGTCATCGGCTCGCCGAGGCGGGCGGCGATCTCGTCGCCGGCCTTGGTGCGCCAGCGCATGTTGCCGCTGTAGGAGAGGAAGATGACGGGGCGCACGACGCCGTCGCCGAGGGCGTTGCCGTAGCCGTAGGTGTAGTCGGCGGAGGAGCGGCGGATGCCGTCGTTGCCCTCTTCGTAGACGACGAAGGGGATGGGGTTGGTGTCGGAGCGGAACGGCGTGCCGGTGAGCGCGAGCCGCCGCGTCGCGGGCTCGAACGCCTCCAGGCACGCCTCGCCCCAGGAGCGCGAGTCGCCGGCGTGGTGGATCTCGTCGAGGATGACGAGCGTCTTGCGCTGCTCGCAGCGGTTGCGGTGCAGCATGGGCCGTACGCCTACGCCGGCGTAGGTGACGGCGACGCCGTGGTAACTCTTCCCGACCGGTCCCGCGCTGTACTCGGGGTCGAGGCGGATGCCGATACGGGCGGCGGCCTCGGACCACTGCGTCTTGAGGTGCTCGGTGGGCGCCACGACGGTGATCTGCTGGACGACGTGGTGGTGCAGCAGCCAGGAGGCGAGGGTGAGCGCGAAGGTCGTCTTGCCGGCGCCGGGGGTGGCGACGGCGAGGAAGTCGCGGGGCTGGGACTGGAGATAGCGGTTCATGGCCGCTTCCTGCCAGGCGCGCAGCTTGCCGGCGGTGCCCCAGGGGGCGCGGCCGGGGAAGGCCGGTGAGAGGTGATGAGAGGTGGTGCTCACGGTCTCCGGGTGGGGTCGGTCGGCGGCGGTGGCGGTCGCGGTGAGGCAACCGCGTCAGCCTACCGGTGCCCCGCGCGCCGCGGCCGGGGCGACCGGACGAGAGGAGGGTCACACGAAGCCGGGGCGGGAGCCGCCGCGTTGACGCGCGAATCCGGTACGAACCGATACGGAACGGATCAACGCGCGGTACGCCCCCACACGACCCGTACCGCCTCCGCAAGGCTCAACGCCCCACCGCCCCCGCTCCCCCCACCCGCAGCCGTCCCGCCACCGCCGCGCCGACGAGCGCCACCGCCGCCATCGGCAGCAGCACCGCGACGAACGCCCCCGGCTGCGCGTCGCCGCCCGCGCCCAGCGCGCCGTGGCCGACGGCCGCGCCGCCGAGGGCGGCGAAGACGACGCCGGCGACGGCGAGGAGGACGACGTTGGCGAGGCTGTCGGAGAGCTGGAGGGACGCGGAGTTGGTGCCCGCCTCCTCGGGGGCGGAGAGCTTCAGCAGCAGGACGCTCGTACCGGAGATGACCATCCCCATGCCGTAGCAGCCGAAGGCCCACTCGACGGCGACGATCCACACCGGCAGCGCCTCGATCAGCACCAGCGGCGCGGTGGCGATCGCCGTGGTCGTCAGGAGCATGCCGATGCGGACGAGCCGCGTCCGGTGCCGGTCCAGCCGGGGCCGGGCCTGCGTCCAGGAGCCCAGCGCCCAGGTGGCGCCGCCGACCGCCAGGCACATGCCGGCCTCGGTCACGGACAGCCCGCGCTGGGTGACCAGCATCAGCGGCACGAAGCTCTCCGCCGCGATGAACGACCCCGCCGCTATGCCGCGCATCAGCACGACGGTGGGCAGCCCGCGGGCGGCGGCGTACGTACCGCGCGGCAGCAGCACACGCACCGCCGGGACCAGCAGCGCGACGCCGACCAGCGCGGGCAGCAGCGAGAGCCAGCGCAGGTCCTGCCCCGCGTACTGGAGCAGCCCGCCGCCGGCGGCGATGGCCAGCGCGAGCCGGATGCGGCGCCGGTCGAGGGCGGGGGGTGCGGCGGGGTCGACGGGCCCGCGGGCGCGCCGGCGGATGGCGGGGAGGGCGACGGCCAGCGGTACGACGACCAGCGGCGGTATGCCGAGGAAGACCCAGCGCCACCCCAGGTGCTCGGTGACACCCCCGGCGGCGAGCGGCCCCACGACGGACGGCACGACCCACGACGCGGCGAACGCGGCGAGGATCGACGGCCGCAGCCGCTCCGGATACGCCCGGCTCACCGTCACGTACAACGCGACGATCACCAGCCCGCCGCCGAGCCCCTGCACCGCCCGCCCGGCGACGAACGCCCACATGGCCTGTGCGGTGCCGGATATGAGCAGCCCGACGGCGAACGTGGTGATCCCGGCGGTCAGCGGATGCAGCGGCCCGCTGCGGTCGCACCACTGGCCGGAGAAGACCATGGCGAAGAGCGCGGTGGTGTAGAAGGCGGAGAAGGCGTACGCGTAGAGCCCGATGCCGTCCAGGTCGTGCGCGGCGACGGGCATGGCCGTGCCCACGGCGGTGGCCTCGAAGGCGATGAGCAGGACGACGGTGACGATCCCGATGCTGAGCGCCCGGTACGGCCGCCGCAGCACGCCCTCGGGGGCGGGCGGAGCGCCGGCGGGGGCGACGTCGGTGTCGCGCGATTCGAGGCTGGCCATGAGCAGCAGCGTAAGGCCCGACACCGACAAGAGCCCCTGTCGGTAGTCGGGCACCGCGCGGTCCCTTGGTCCTAGGCCCACCGCGGTCCGTCACGCACTCGGCCGCCCTCCGGCACGTCACCGGTGTGCACACGCTGTTGCCACCGTGTGACATCCCCCCGCCCCACATTGAACCCGCCCCCTCCCCCGCCTACGCTCGACCCAGAACCAAGGCCGTGTGCCCGAGTGGTTGAGGGGCTCGCCTGCAAAGCGAGTTACGCGGGTTCGATTCCCGCCACGGCCTCTGCGCCGGTGACCAGGCGAGCGAAGAGGGCGGCGCCCCGTCCGGGTGTCGCCCTCTTCGGTTCAGTCGCCGTAGGTGAACTCGTCGTACGGGCCCGTGGGGGACGTGGCGAAGCCCGTGGCGATGGTGATGTCCACCGTGGTCGGGTCCGTGGGGAGGCGGCGGGGGGCTTTGGCCGTGAGGCGGGTGGAGGATTCGTGGTCGACCTCCGCCGAGGCGTGGTTCTTGAAGAGCACCTGGGACTGCTGGGTGAAGCCCGTGCCGTCGATGGTGACCATGACGCCGACCCTGCCGCGGGTCGGGGAGATCGAGGTGATCGCCACCGGCGCGGTGGGGCCGTACGCGAAGCGGGCCGCCGGGGCGGCGGGGGACGTGCCGAGGAGGTTGGTGACGCGGACGTTCGCGATGCCGGCTCCTTCGGGGACGTAGGCGGTGATGGCGGTGGCGGAGTCGACGGTGAACTCCGTGCAGGGGACCGTGCCGAAGTCGACCACGCTGTACGGGTCGAAGCCGCTGCCGGTGATCGCGACCTGGGTGCCGTCGCCGCCCGTGGTGGGGCTCAGGCCGGTCACCACCGGGCCGGCGGGCAGGGGCGGGGCGCCCAGCAGGGCGAGGTAGGTGGCGTTGGCGTGCTGGAAGGCGACCTGGCCGAGGAAGTCCGCCCGCGTCTGGTTGACGAGGGCGGGGTCGTTCTTCTGGTAGTTCGCGTTCACCGTGATCGGGTTGTTCGCGCTGGGCTGGACGTAGACGTTGCCCTTCCGCAGCCCGTCGATCACGAGCAGCATCGCCTTCACCTCGTCGGTCGCCGTCGGCCCCGGGGACGGGTACCAGGACATGGCCTCCGACAGGTCGGACCAGGCCAGTGGGACCAGGTCGTACGCGTTGACGTGGCGCTCGTAGGGGGTGAGCGCCAGGGAGTCGACGTAGGTGGCGAAGCTCTGGAGGCCGGCGGTCGGTGCGGCGTACGTGACGAGCCCGAGCTTCGGCGGGTTCGCCGGCCAGTTCCACGCCTGGAGGTACGGCGCCAGCATGGTGGCGACGCAGCCGCCGAGGCTGTGCCCGATGAGGCAGACGGTGGGCTGCGGCGAGTCCGGGAGGTTCTGGAGGAGGGTGCCGAGTTCCTCCGCGAGCGTGGCCGTCAGCGGGATCGGGCCGTCCCCGCCGGCCGGGCCGTCCCCCGGCAGGCCCACCGCGCCGCGCGCCGTGGTGACCTGGGTGAACGCCGCCATCGCGCCCGCCGAGACGGGCAGCAGCTCCACTCCGCCGGCCGGGGTGAACGTCACCAGCGTGCCGACGTCGAGGTCTTCGAGCATGTCGGCCGGGTTGTCGACGGTGCCGCGGACGACGACGGCGATCTGGTTCGAGCCGTCGGTGTTGAGGGCGACGTAGACGAGGTTGGCGTTGTCCGGGCTCATCGCCAGCCACAGCAACTGCCAGCCGGCCACGATCGGGGAGTTCCGCAACTGCGCCTCGATGCCGCTCCGGACGCGTACGGTCTGCTCCGCCACCGTCTCCCCCGACGGGCGCGGCGTCGCCGCCGTGGCGGCGAGCGCGGCGAGGGTCATGGTGACCTGGGGGGTCAGCGGGGACGAGGAGGTCGAGGGGGTGGGCCGGGCCGAGGTCTTCATACGTGCTCCTTGCCTGCGCGGCGTCGGGGGCGGGGCGGGCAGGCCCCGGAGGAGCGCGTCTCGGCGGTACGGCGGGGGTGGGCGCGTACGGCCGCGGCTCTTCCCGCGGACCGTATCGCCCTATATGGGAGATAGCGGGCATTGAGGTTCCCGTGTGCCCGCGGGTGCCCCCTATTGCACCGCCCTCGCCGCGCGGCCGCTGCCGCGTCGGCCGAGTCGGCCGCGTCGGCCCTACGGCAACGCCCCTACTGCACCGCCGCCGACTGCGGCCGGATCGGCAGCCGGCTCACCGGCCGCCCCGTCGCCGCCCGCACCGCCGCCGCGACCGCCGCCGGCGACGTGACCACCGGCGCCGCGCTCGCCGCCTTCGCGCCGAACGGCGCCACCACGTCCCGCTCCTCGACCAGCTTCACGATCCGCACGTCCGGCGCGTCCAGCGCCGTGGGCAGCGGGTAGCCGGTCAGGTCGGGGCGGCGGACGATGCCCTTGTTCGTCCGCAGGTTCTCCATCAGCGCCGCGCCCACGCCCTGCGTGACGCCCGCCTCGATCCGGGCCGCGAGCTGCCGCGGGTTGAGGACCTTGCCGACGTCCTGGGCGACGGCCATCTCCACCACCCGCACCGCGCCCAGCTCCACGTCCACGTCCACCACCGCGCGCACCGCGCAGAACGCCATGCCCACGAACGCGTCGCCCTGCCCGTTGCCGTCCAGCGGCTCCGTCGGGTGCGGGCGGCACTGCGCCGTGGCCCACAGCTCCTTGCCCTCCAGCGCCTCCGCGACCGTCGTCGACAGCACGCCGTCGTACGACGTGATCTTGCCGTCGGCGATCGTCAGCAGTTCCGCGGACATCCCGAACTTCTGCGCCAGCGGCTGGAGCAGTTGCGTACGGACCATCTTCGCGGCCCGCTCCACCGCGCCGCCGGAGACCCAGGTGTGGCGGCCGTGGCAGGCGGGTCCCGCGGTGGGCTGCTCGGTGTCGACGGGCGCGGTGTGCACCTCGTCGACGCCGAGGACCTCCTGCACGATCTGCCTGGCCAGGGTGGTGAAGCCCTGGCCGGTCTCGACGGCCGCGCAGATGACGGTCGCGACGCCGCCGCTGACGCGCACGGTCGCGGTGGCCACCTCGTCGGCGCCCTCGGCGCCGAGCATGTGCACCATGCCCAGCCCGTAGCCCACGCCCCGGCGTACGACGCCCGGTTCGCCCGCGCCCTCGGGGCCGCCGGGGAGCAGCTTGTCCCCCTCGGGCGGCAGCGGCGCCTCGCGTACGGCGGTGAGCAGTTCGGCGACGGGTGCGGGGCAGGTGACGGTCTGGCCGGTGGGCAGCAGGTCGCCGGTGGCCATCACGTTGCGCGCGCGCAGCTCGGCGGGCTCCATGCCGAGGGCGGCGGCGAGCTTGTCCATCTGCCCCTCGTATGCGGCGCAGACCTGCATGGCGCCCTCGCCGCGGACGTGGCCGGAGGGCGGGTTGTTCGTACGGACCACCCAGCCGTCGACGAAGGCGTGCGGCACGACGTACGGGCCGCAGGAGAAGGACACCGCGGCGGCGAGCGCGTCGGCGGAGCTGTCGGCGTAGGCGCCGCCGTCCATCAGGATCTGCGCCTCGACCTTGACGAGCTTGCCGCGGGCGTCGGCGTGGTGGCGGTAGCGCAGCAGGGTGGGGTGGCGGTGGGCGTGGCCGAGGAAGGACTCCTCGCGGGTGGCGAGGAGCTTCACGGGCGAGCCGGTGCGCAGCGCGAGCAGCCCGAGGGGGAGCTGCATGGAGCCGTCCTCGCGGTCGCCGGTGGCGCCGGGGACGCCGGTGACGACGACCTTGACCCGGTCCTGGGCCAGGCCCAGGCAGGCGGAGACCTGGTCGCGTACGGAGTGGGGGTCGGTGGCGGCGGCGTAGATCTCCACGCCGCCGTCGGGGCGCGGCACGGCGAGGCCGGCCTCGGCGCCGATGGGCGCGGGGTCCTGGCGGCCGATGCGGTACATGCCCTCGACGACGACCTCGCCGGCGGCCTGCGGGTCGCCGTAGCGCAGGGGGATGTGCCGGATCAGGTTGCCGTCGGGGTGCAGGGGCTCGGCCTCGAAGGCGGCCTGCGGGTCGGTGACGGGGTCGAGCATCTCGTACTCGACGGCGATGGCGGCGGCGGCGAGCCGCGCGGTGTCGGGGTGGTCGGCGGCGACGGCGGCGACGGGCTCGCCGTGGTGCCGTACGACGTCGTGCGCGAAGACCGGCCGGTCGCGGACGCCGCGGCCGTGGGAGGCGGCGTCGGGCAGGTCGCGGTGGGTGACGACGACGCGGACGCCGGGCATGGCCTCGGCGGCGGAGGTGTCGACGGAGACGATCCGCGCGTGGGCGTGCGGGGAGCGGTGCAGGGCCGCCCACAGCAGGCCCTCGGCCCACAGGTCGGCGGCGTACGGGAAGGTGCCCTCGGTCTTGGCGACGAGGTCGGTGGCGGTGAGGGAGGCACCGATGCCGTGCGCGGGGCCGCCTGCGGCGGGCGCGACGGTGTCCGGCTCCTGCGGCAGGGTCACGACACGCGCTCCCTCGGGTGCGGGGAGCGGAGGCCGCGCGGCGGGGCCGCGGGGCGGCTCCGGCGGGCGGCCCGCGGGGCGTGGGGGACGGGGAGGTGGCTCACTGGGGGCCTCCCTCGCGGGGGTTGGGGGGGCGGGGCGGTGGCATGCGGACGGCGTCCGACGGGGGGTGGGCGCCGCCTTCGCCCGGGCCCGCCTGCTGCGGGATACGGGCGCGTTCGGTGTCGCCCGCGCTGTCCGCGGTCTCCGCGGCGTCCGGGGCGGCCGGGGCGCGGCGGCCCGCGATGACGTCCTGGACGGCGTCGAGGACGGCGCGGTAGCCGGTGCAGCGGCACAGGTTGCCGCTGAGCGCCTGGCGGGCCTCCAGGTCGCTCGGCGTGTGGTTGCCCTCCAGCAGGTCGTGCACCGTCATCGCCAGGCCCGGCACGCAGAACCCGCACTGCACCGCGCCCGAGGCGGCCAGCGCCCGCTGGACGTCGGAGTGCACGCCCTGGTCGGCCAGGCCCTCGACGGTACGGATCTCGGCGCCCGCGGCCGTCGCCGCCGGCACCAGGCACGCCGCGACGAGCCGGCCGTCGACCTTCACCGAGCACGCGCCGCACTCGCCCTGCGAGCACCCGTCCTTCGCGCCCGCCAGCCCCAGCCGCTCGCGCAGCACGTACAGCAGCGACTCGCCGATCCACGCGCCGGTCACCGGGCGGTCGGCGCCGTTGACGCGCAGCACGTACGAGGCCAGGGGGTGTTCGTCCGGCGCGAGGGCCGGTGACGGCGGCGGGGCGGCCTCGGGCTCGGCGCCGGGCTCGCTCTCGGGAGAGTCGGCGTCGGGGCCCGCGTCCTGCTCCTCGCCGGTCTCCGGCGGCTGCGCCACGTCCTCCGCTTCCGGCGCCGCGTGCTGCCGCGCGTCGCCGTCAGGCTGCTCGGCGCCGGCGGAACGGTCGTGCAGCGCGTACTCGCCGGAGTCCTCCGGCAGGTCGTCGGGGGCGGTCGGGATCGCCCAGGACGGCGCCGTGCCGCCGCCGCTCTGGCGTACCGCGTGCCACGCGCTGATCTGCCCCTCGGCGGGCGCCCCTGCGCTGTCGGCGGGGTGCGGCGCGGGGCCCGGGGGCACCTCGCCGTACGGGTCGTCGCCGGTGTCCGCGTGCGTGGCGGCGCCGGGCCACGTGCCCGTACCCGGGTCGTGGTCCGCCGGGTAGGCGGGATCCGCCCACCGCTGGGCGCCGTGCGGGCCCGCGTCCTGCGGCGGTGCGTACGCGTCCTGCTGCCCGGCTCCCGCCTGGCCCTGCGCGTACCCCTGGGCGCCGTCCGCGGTGGCCGCGCGCCGGCTCTCCGCCACCGCGCGCATGCCCGCCTGCCCGAAGCCCCCGGCGCCGGGACGCCGCCCCGGGGCCTGGCCGTGGTCGTGGCCCTGGTCGTGTCCGCGTCCGTGGCCCTGGCCATGGACGTGGCCCTGGCCGCCTCCGTGGTCCCGACCCGCCGGGCCCTGCTCGTACCCGTACGGCTCGCCCGGCCCGTACTCCTCAGGAGCGACCGGGACCCCTTGGCCCCCGGGGCCCGTCTGCCCGCTCAGGCCCTCCGGGATCTGGAACTGCCCCGTCTGCCCCGGGTCCGTCGCCGGAACCGCTATCGGCGGCGGTACGTACCCGTGCCCCGGCGCCGCCAGCGGCGCGCCCGCGTCGGCCTCGGGAAACACCTCCGGCGGCAACTGCACGAACGCCGTGGCGTCCGGGTCGCCGTCCGCGCCCTGCGGCATCGGCTGCCAGCCCCCGGTGCCGTACGGCGGCTGCTGGTCGTCCACGTGGTCCCGGCTCACGACAGCGCCCTCCCCAGTGCGCGGCGCGCCAGCGCCGACACCGTACGCCGCAGGTGCAGCGCCGCCGCCGGCAGCCGCGGCGGCTCCTCGCCCTCGGCCGCGGGCGGCGGGTCGGGGATGCACGCGGCGGCGACGTACTCGCCGAAGGCGGCCAGCGCCTCCGGGGGCAGCCCGCGGTGGCCGTCCCAGTCCATGAGCCCGGCGACCCACTGCTCGGCCTCCATCGGCCGCAGCGGCGCCGGCGCCACCGCGCCGACGGCGCACCGCACCGCGCGGCGCGCCGGGTCGAGCACCAACGCGACCGAGGCGACGGCCCGTCCGGGGCCCGTACGGCCCGTGGCCTTCAGGAACACCTGCGGGGCGTGCAGCAGCGGCGCCCGTACGAACGCGATCAGTTCGCCGGTGCGCAGCATCTCGACACCCGCGAGGAGATGGCTGACCGGGATCTCGCGGTGTCCGCCGGTGGTCTCGGCGATCAGCACGGTGGCGTCGAGCGCGGCGAGCACCGGCAGCGCGTCGCCGGTGCGGTGGGCGGAGGCGATGTTCCCGCCGAGGGTGCCCGCGTTGCGCACCTGCGGCGGGCCCGCGGCGCGGGCGGCGGCGGCGAGCGCGGGGATGAGCGCGGCGAAGTCGGGCCGGCCGATGCGCGCGTGGGTCAGGCCGCTGCCGAGGAGGGCGGCGCCGTCCTGGTAGTGCCAGCCGCGCAGTTCGCTGATCCGGCCGAGGCCGACGAGCGCGGAGGGGCGCAGCAGGCCCGCGTTGACGGCCGCCATGAGGTCGGTCCCGCCCGCGACGGGCACGGCGGCGGGCATGGCGGTGAGCGCCGCGACCGCTTCGTCGAGCGAGTCCGGCAGCACCACCGTCTGCGCGGCCTGCGGTGCATGAGTGGTCAACCCGGCTGCCCCTTCCGCAGTGTCCCCCAGGAGTTCCGGCCGTTCCGCCGTACGGTACGGGCTCCCGGCCGGGACGTGGCAACTCTGGCACATCCGTCACGGTCCGGGGCCGCCTCCGGCGGCGCGGAAGAACACGAGCGTACCCCGCTCGGCGCCCAACTCGCGGGCCCGGATTGGGACCTGGTCGGCGCCGAGTGGGGATTGTCACTCTTGGGGGAGTCTTGTACGACTTCCGGGGCAGCCGTCCGGCTCACACGATCGGGGGCGGCCCTTCGATCGGGCGTCCGAGCACTCCGGGGCGCCGCTGCCACGGCAGCGGGCCGCCGGGCGGGCGGTAGTCGACGCCGAGGGCGTCGAGGCGCCGGTAGTGCTCCTCCATGCGGGCCGTGAAGCCGGTGAAGTCCCGCTCCGCGGACGGCGGCAGGGCGGACCAGGCGACCTCGGCGAAGGCGGCGAGCCGGGGGTAGACCTGGTAGTCGAAGCGCTGCGGGCTCTCCAGCACCTCGCTCCAGACGTTGGCCTGGGTGCCGATGACGTGGTCCGCCGCCGCGCCGTCGAGCTGCGGCGGTACGGGCTCGAAGCGGTAGAAGTCCTCCAGCGTACGCACTTGGGCGATCGGCACGGGTTCGTCCGCGTCGCCCGATTCACGGTAGTTGAGGTAGACCTGCTGCTCCGGGCACATGACGACGTCGTGGCCCGCCTCGGCGGCGGCGATGCCGCCCGCGTAGCCGCGCCAGGAGGAGACGGTGGCGCCCTCGGCGAGGCCGCCTTCGAGGATCTCGTCCCAGCCGATGAGGCGCCGGCCGCGCTCGGCGAGCCAGCGGTCGAAGTGCCGGATGAACCACGACTGGAGCTCGTCCTCGTCGGCCAGGCCGAGTTCGCGGATACGGGCCTGGGCGGCGGGCGAGGACTTCCACTGGTGCTTGGGGCACTCGTCGCCGCCGACGTGCACGAAGGCCGAGTACTCGGCGGCGCCGGCCGGGAAGAGGTCGAGGACCTCCTCGAAGACGCCCTCGTAGAAGCGCAGCACGTCCTCGGTGGGCGCGAGGACGTTCTCCGAGACGCCCCAGTCGCCCCACACGTCGAGCGCCGCGGTGTCGACGACGTCGGTGTTGCCGAGCCAGGGGTAGGCGTGGATGGCGGCCTGCGAGTGGCCGGGGACGTCGATCTCCGGGACGACGGTGATGTGCCGGGCGGCGGCGTACGCGACGATCTCGCGGATGTCGTCCTGGGTGTAGAAGCCGCCGTGCGGGCGCTCGTCCCAGATGTCGGAGGCGCGGTGGCCGACCTTGGTGCGCGGGCGCCAGGAGGCTTCCTCGGTGAGCTTGGGGTGGCGCTTGATCTCGATGCGCCAGCCCTGGTCGTCGGTGAGGTGGAAGTGCAGCACGTTGAGCTTGTGCGCGGCCATCAGGTCGACGTGGCGCAGCACCTCGCGCTTGGTGAGGAAGTGCCGGGAGACGTCGAGCATGAAGCCGCGCCAGCCGAACCGGGGGGCGTCCTCGATCCGGCAGTGCGGCAGCTCCCAGGTGCGCTCGCCGAGGGGGGCGGTGCGGTACGCCTGCGGGCCGAGGAGCTGGCGCAGGGTCTGCGCGCCCCAGAAGAGCCCGGCGGGGCCGCCGCCGGTGAGGCGTACGCCGTCGGGGCCGACCGTCAGCCGGTACGCCTCGGGGCCGGCCTCGCCCGCGGGGCCGCCGGCGAGGGCGAGCGCGGGGTCGACGTCCAGGCGGATGGCGTCGGCGGCATCGGCGGCATCGGCGTCGGCAACCGGGTCTCCCGGGGCGAGCGGCAGCCCGGTGGCCGCGCCCAGCTCGGCGCGCAGCCACCGCGCGACGCCTTCGGCCCCGGCCCCTGCGGCGAGGACGGTGCCCTGGCCCAGGGCGAAGGTCGCGGTGTCGCTGGGGCGGTCGGCGCTGCGTGGCGCGGGGATGAGATCCATGACCTCATCCTGCCCCAGGACCGCGATTTGGACTAGACCATTCCCGCGGGCCGCGCCCCCGCCGCGGCCCGGGAACCGGGGGCCGCGGCCGGGGTGCCGCTACTTCTTCTTGCCGCCGTCCTTGCCGCCGCCCTTGCCGTCCTTGCCGCCGCCGGCGCCCATGGACTCGTAGATCTCCTTGCACATGGGGCAGACGGGGTACTTCTTCGGATCGCGCCCCGGGACCCACACCTTGCCGCACAGCGCCACGACGGGCGTGCCGTCGAGCGCGCTGGCCATGATCTTGTCCTTCTGGACGTAGTGGGCGAAGCGCTCGTGGTCGCCGTCGCCGTGCGACACCTCCGGCGTCGGTTCGACGAGGGTGCCGGTGCCGGTTCCGCGTTGGGGCTCGGGCTCGGGGAGAGGAGTGCTCATGGTGGCCAAGGGTACCGACGGTGGCGCGGATCAGTTCAGGCTCGGGTCGTCCGGATATGTCGCGACCATGGCAAGCTCGCTGCGCTGCCGCCGCAGCACCGCCCGCCACAGCCCCTCAGGCGCAGGCGAGGACACGTCACCGGGTTCGGACTCCACGACGTACCACGCGCCGTCGTCCAGCTCCTCCTCCAACTGCCCGGGACCCCATCCCGCGTACCCGGCGAAGATCCGCAGCGTGCCCAGCTCCGCCGCCAGCAGTTCCGGCGGCGCGTCCAGGTCGACCAGGCCGATGGCGCCGTGCACCCGGCGCCAGCCGAGCGGGCCCTCGCCGCCGCCGGGTCCGCCGCCCTGGTCGCCGGGGACCACCGCCAGGCCGAGCGCGGAGTCGAGGGAGACCGGGCCGCCCTGGAAGACCACGCCGGGGTCGCCGGCGAGGTCGGCCCAGTCCTGGAGCACGTCCCCGACGCCGACGGGCGTCGGGCGGTTGAGCACGACCCCGAGCGACCCCTCCTCGTCGTGGTCGAGCAGGAGCACCACGGTCCGGGTGAAGTTCGGATCGGTCAGGGCCGGCGTCGCGACCAGCAACCGGCCCGTGAGGGATGACACCTCCGTCATGCGGACATGATCCCGCAGTTACGGGCGCGTGGGGAGCGGACGGCCGAGGAATACGGCAAAGCGCGCACCCGCGCCCGGCGCCCGCGGCCCCCGCCGCCCCTCCCGGCCCACCGGGTGCGTACGCGGCGCCCCGCCCGGCGCACGGGCCCCGTCCGCGCGCGGCTGCGCGCCCACCCCGCCGGTTCCGCCCCCGCACCCCGCATACCCGCGCCCCCGGCGCCCGCCCCGGCCCTCCGCGCCGGGCGCGCAACCCCGCCGTCACCCTGCGCATCCGCGCGCCGTACGCAGAGTCCCCTGACGTCACCCTTCGGGTTCTGTAGCGAATTCATGACGTTCCCACTCCCGCCCTGGCCCGGGGGAGGGGTATCCGCGGGGCATTAGCATTTCTGTCTGTCCCAGCCCGTCTCCAGGATCGCGAGCCCCATGACAGCTCCTGACAGCGCCGATGTCCTTCTCGTCGACGGCGGTACGCCCCTGAGGGGCGAGATCCACGTCCGCGGGGCCAAGAACCTCGTGCCCAAGGCGATGGTGGCCGCGCTGCTCGGCAGTTCCCCCAGCCGGCTGCGCAACGTCCCGGACATCCGCGACGTGCGGGTGGTGCGCGGGCTGCTCCAGCTCCACGGCGTGACGGTGGGCCCGGGCGAGGAGCCGGGCGAGCTGGTGCTCGACCCGACGCACGTGGAGAGCGCGCACGTCGCGGACATCGACGCGCACGCGGGCTCGTCGCGTATCCCGATCCTCTTCTGCGGCCCGCTGCTGCACCGCCTGGGCCACGCCTTCATCCCCGGCCTCGGCGGCTGCGACATCGGCGGCCGGCCGATCGACTTCCACTTCGACGTGCTGCGGCAGTTCGGCGCCCGGATCGACAAGCGCGCCGACGGGCAGTACCTGGAGGCGCCGCAGCGGCTGCGCGGGACGAAGATCCGGCTGCCGTACCCGTCGGTCGGGGCCACCGAGCAGGTGCTGCTGACGGCCGTGCTCGCGGAGGGCGTCACGGAGCTGTCCAACGCGGCGGTGGAGCCGGAGATCGAGGATCTCATCTGCGTGCTCCAGAAAATGGGCGCGATCATCGCGATGGACACCGACAGGACCATCCGCATCACCGGCGTCGACAAGCTCGGCGGCTACACGCACCGCGCGCTGCCGGACCGGCTGGAGGCCGCCTCCTGGGCGTCCGCGGCGCTGGCGACCGAGGGCGACATCTTCGTACGCGGCGCGCTCCAGCGCTCGATGATGACGTTCCTCAACACCTTCCGGAAGGTCGGCGGCGCCTTCGACATCGGCGACGACGGCATCCGCTTCTGGCACCCCGGCGGCCCGCTGAACGCCATCGCGCTGGAGACCGACGTCCACCCCGGCTTCCAGACCGACTGGCAGCAGCCGCTGGTCGTCGCCCTCACGCAGGCGTCGGGGCTGTCGATCGTGCACGAGACGGTGTACGAGTCCCGCCTCGGCTTCACCTCCGCGCTCAACCAGATGGGCGCGCACATCCAGCTCTACCGCGAGTGCCTGGGCGGCACGCCCTGCCGCTTCGGGCAGCACAACTTCCTGCACTCCGCGGTCGTGTCCGGGCCGACGAAGCTGGAGGGCGCCGACCTGGTCATCCCGGACCTGCGCGGCGGCTTCTCGTACCTCATCGCGGCGCTGGCGGCGCAGGGCACCTCGCGGGTGCACGGCATCGACCTGATCAACCGGGGCTACGAGAACTTCCTCCAGAAGCTCGCGGACCTCGGCGCCCGCGCGGAGCTGCCGGAGGTCCCGGTCGGCGCCGCCGCGGCCGGCTGACCCGCGCGCCGAAGCCCACCCGCAGCTCCCTGTCCGCGGTTCCCTGTCCGCAGCGCCCCCGCCCGCGGCGCCCGTACGGAGGGCGGCCGGGCACAGGCGGAGGGCGGCCCGACCCCGCTGGGTCCGGCCGCCCTCCTTGTCGTCTGCGGGCCTTACTTGCCCTTGGCCGCTTCCTTGAGCTTCGAGCCGGCCGTGACCTTCACGCTGTAGCCAGCGGGAATCTGGATCGGCTCGCCGGTCTGCGGGTTGCGGGCGGAGCGCGCCTTGCGGTGCGTGCGCTCGAAGGTCAGGAAGCCGGGGATGGTGAT
Source organism: Streptomyces sp. 184 (assembly GCF_045781775.1). NCBI lineage: Bacteria > Bacillati > Actinomycetota > Actinomycetes > Kitasatosporales > Streptomycetaceae > Streptomyces > Streptomyces sp. 184. The sequence continues at coordinate 6,820,675 of NZ_CP123230.1, forward strand.
CCTCTCGTCGCCCTTGCTGACGACCTCCCCGGCGACCTCGGCGAGGGCGGCCACCACGGCGTCGGCGTCCTTGCGGGTCACCTCGGCGCGTTCTGCGATCGCGGCCACCAGCTCACTGCGGTTCATATCTGTCTCCCGTGTTTTCTTGCCATTGAGGCGTGAGATCAAAGCCGATGCTGCCAGGACCCGCTGACAGTCCCCGTAACCGGGTCCCATGACAGCGCCTCGCGCCCGACTACGCATCCTGCCCTCACCTGCGGCGGAAACGCCAATCCGGCGCCCTGGCGCGTCGTACACCGCTGCCCGTCCATCCGCACACTTATGACGTACGCGCGGCCCGAAAGCCAGCCGACGCGCCGCGTTCCGGCCCGTTCCCACGCGGGGTACAGGGCCGGTTACGCCCCGCTGGTGGGGGTCTCCGTCACACCGGCGGCCTGGGCGGCGTCGCGCACGGCGTCGGCGACGGCGGGGGCCACCCGGTCGTTGAAGACGCTCGGGATGATGTAGTTCGGGTTCAGCTCGTCGTCCTGCACGACATCGGCGATGGCGCGGGCCGCGGCGATCATCATCTCGGAGTTGACGGTCTGCGAGTGCGCGTCGAGCAGACCGCGGAAGACGCCGGGGAAGACGAGCACGTTGTTGATCTGGTTCGGGAAGTCGCTGCGCCCGGTGGCGACGACGGCGGCGTGCTCGCGGGCGGCGGCCGGGTCGACCTCGGGGTCGGGGTTGGCCAGCGCGAAGACGATGGCGTCGGACGCCATGGCGGCCACGTCGGCGCCGTCGATGACGTCGGGGGCGGAGACGCCGATGAAGACGTCCGCGCCGCGCACGGCGTCCTTGAGGGTGCCGGTGAGGCCGTCGCGGTTGGTGTTCTCGGCGATCCAGCGCAGCGCGCTGCCGGGCGCGGCGTCCACGAGGTCGGCGCGGCCGGAGTGGACGACGCCGTTGATGTCGGCGACGACGGCGTGTTTGGCACCGGCCTCGATCAGAAGCTTGAGGATCGCCGTGCCGGCGGCGCCGGCGCCGGACATCACCACGCGCACGTCGGCCAGCTCCTTGCCGACCACCCGCAGCGCGTTGGTGAGCGCCGCGAGCACGACGATGGCGGTGCCGTGCTGGTCGTCGTGGAAGACCGGGATGTCCAGCGCCTCGCGCAGCCGCGCCTCGATCTCGAAGCAGCGGGGCGCGGAGATGTCCTCCAGGTTGATGCCGGCGAAGCCGGGGGCGATGGCCTTGACGATCTCCACGATGGCGTCGGTGTCCTGGGTGTCCAGGCACAGCGGCCAGGCGTCGATGCCGGCGAAGCGCTTGAAGAGCGCCGCCTTGCCCTCCATCACCGGCAGCGCGGCCTTGGGGCCGATGTTGCCCAGGCCCAGCACGGCGGAGCCGTCGGTGACGACGGCCACGCTGTTGCGCTTGATGGTCAGCCGGCGGGCGTCCTCGGGGGTCTCGGCGATCTGCATGCAGACGCGGGCGACGCCGGGGGTGTAGATCATCGACAGGTCGTCGCGGTTGCGGATCGGGTGCTTGGACTGCATCTCGATCTTGCCGCCGAGGTGCATGAGGAACGTACGGTCGGAGACCTTGCCGACGCTGACGCCCTCGATGCCGCGGAGCTTCTCGACGATGGAGCGCGCGTGGTCCGTGGAGGCGGCGGCGATGGTGACGTCGATACGCAGCCGCTCGTGGCCGGAGGCGGTGACGTCCAGTCCGGTGACGCTGCCGCCGGAGGACTCCACGGCGGAGGTGAGCTGGCTGACGGCGTTACCCCCCGCGGGGACCTCCAGCCGGACCGTGTTCGAGTAGGAGACGCTTGGCGCCGTTGCCATGGCCGTGTGTTCCCTCTTGTGTGGCGTAGCCACGGGGCGCGACACGCCCCGCTGCGGATCGCATCGATGGTCGCACCTACTGTGCGGTATCCGCTAACCGGTCAGGAAGGCCCTATCACTTTTCCCCCGACGTGACCGGCGGCGACGCCCGCCGCCCGGAGGGACGGCGACGGGCCGGGTGCGCGGTGTCCGTACCGCTCACCCGGCCCGTGGAAGCCTGGTGGCACCGACCCGCCAGCTCGCCTCGCGGCAAGTGGGCGCTCGAAGCGCCGATGGTTGGGCCCGGGGGCATGGATCGGGCCGGTGCCACTGCCAGGCTAACAAACCATCCCCGTAAGGCCATTCCCGTCTCGGCGGCCCCCGGCGCCCCCGCCCCGCCGCGGGCCGCGCCCGCCCGCGCTGGAGGACCCCGCCGCCGGAGGGGCTACGGGCGCAGCAGGTCCGGGACGCCGTCGGCGTCCGGGAGGTCCGGGGGCGTGGCGACGACCGTGAGGCGCTGCGTCGCGCGGGTCAGGGCCACGTACAGCACCCGCAGGCCCGCAGGCGACTCGTCGGCCATCTCCGCGGGCGAGAGCACCACCGTCGCGTCGTACTCCAGCCCCTTGGCCTCCAGGCTGCCCAGCACCACCACGCGCTCCCCCAGGTCCGCCAGCCGCCCGCGGGCCTGCTCGCGGCGGCCCATCGGCACCACCACGCCGACCGTGCCGTCCACGTCCGCCAGCAGCTCCCCGACCTCCTCGCGCACCGTGTCGTACGGATCCGCCCCCGCCGCCCGGAACGCCGGCACCACCCCCGTCGAACGCACCGCCTCCGGCGGCTCCGTGCCGGGCATGGCCAGCGCCAGGACCCGGGAGGCGACGTCGGCGATCTCCGCCGGGTTGCGGTAGTTGACGGTCAGGGTGAAGCGGCGCCGCGGGCGGGAGCCCAGCGCCTCCGTACGGGCCGCGGCGGCCTCCTCCGGGTCCGGCCACGAACTCTGCGCCGGATCGCCGACGACCGTCCACGTCGCGTGCCGCCCGCGGCGGCCCACCATCCGCCACTGCATCGGGGTGAGGTCCTGCGCCTCGTCGACGATGACGTGGGCGTACTCCTGCCGCTCCTCGTCGCGCCGGCGGGCCGCGGGCGCGGTGCGGTCCGCGTACGTCGTCAGCTCCTCCAGGCCCGTCAACTGGTCCAGCGGGTCCAGGTCCCGCTGCCTGGCCGGCTTCGGGGGCGCGCCGAGCAGCACCCGCAGCTCGTCCAGCAGCGCCACGTCGTGCACGGTCAGGCCGTCCCGGGCCAGGGAGCGGGCGAGGCGGCGCACCTCGGCGGGGGTCAGCACGCGCCGCGCCCAGCCCGCGAGCCGCCGCTCGTCGGCGAGCGCCGCGAGCACGCCGCGGGGCGTCAACTCCGGCCACCAGGCGTCGAGGAAGTCGATGAAGTCGTCCTCGGTGGCGATGTCCTCGTCGAACGCCGCGCGCGCCTCCGCGGCCAGCTCCGCGTCGTCGTAGCGCGGCCGGGCGCCGGACCGCTGCCACAGCGCGTCCAGCAGGAACCGGCGGGCCCGCGCCCGCAGCAGGTTCACCGGCGCCGTACCGCCCAGCACCGCCTGCCGTACGCGCGACAGGTCCCGCGCGTCCAGCTCCACCCGGGCGCCGAACGCGACCACCCGCAGCCGCTGCGGCGCGCCGCCCGCCTCCAGCGCACCGCGCGCCGCCCGGCGCAGCACGCGCACCATCCGCGCCGAGCCCTTGACCCGGGCCGTCTTCGGCTCGTCGTACAGCGTCGCCTCGGCGCCCTCGACCAGCGAGCCCACCGCGCGGATCGCGACCTGCCCCTCCTCGCCCAGCGACGGCAGCACGCCCTCGGTGTACGCCACGAGCAGCGGCGTCGGGCTGACGACGAGGATCCCGCCCGCGTACCGCCGCCGGTCCTGGTACAGCAGGTACGCGGCGCGGTGCAGCGCCACCGCCGTCTTGCCGGTGCCTGGGCCGCCCTCGACCTCCGTGACGGAGGCGGCGGGGGCGCGGATGACGGTGTCCTGCTCGGCCTGGATGGAGGAGACGATGTCGCGCATCGCGTGCGTACGGGCCCGGCCCAGCGCCGCCATCAGCGCGCCGTCGCCGACCACCGGCAGCGCGGCACCGGCCAGCGTCACCGACAGCTCGGGCCGCAGCAGGTCGTCCTCGACGCCGAGGACCCGGCGGCCCTTGGAGCGGATCACGCGCCGCCGCACGACGCGGCCGGGGGCGACGGGGGTGGCGCGGTAGAACGGCGCGGCGGCGGGGGCGCGCCAGTCGATGACCAGCGGGGCGTAGTCGGAGTCGAGGACGCCGAGGCGGCCGATGTGCAGGGTCTCCTCGATCCGGGCGCGCTGCTCGCCGCCGGCGGCGCCGGCGTCCACGGCGTCGTCGGCGGGCTCGACGGAGGTGTACGCGCCGTCGGGGCCGCGGACGCCGTCCTTGCCGGGCAGGAGGTCGATGCGGCCGAAGAGGAAGTCCTCGAACTCGCTGTTCAGCCGGTTGAGATGGATGCCGGCGCGGAAGACCTGGGCGTCGCGCTCGGCGAGCGCGCCGGGGGTGCCGACCTGGCCGCGCTTGGCGGCGTCGCTCATGAGGAACTCCGCCTCGTGGATCTTCTCCTCAAGGCGGTCGTACACGCGGTCCAGATGGTCCTGCTCGGCCTGGATCTCGCGATCCCGGACGGAGTCCGGGGCGGTGATGTGCGCGGTCACCCGCGGCCCCCTTCGTGCGGACAAGGCAGCCGTTCATCTTACCTCTCGCGAACGGGTGGGCGGCGGTCAGCCCAGGTCGGCACGGGTGTGCGGTCGGTGAGGTCGGCTGACGTTACGCCGCGGGCGTACCGTCAGCCGATGTCCGCCGGGATCACCACCAGGCGGTCGCCCTCCGACGTGACCACCTCGAAGTGGTCGATGTCGTCCGGCGACATGCTCGTGCCGCCGGTCGTGCGCAGGCTCGTCCCGCCGCCCTGGCCGCTCGCGCCCGCGTTCCTGCCGGTGCCGGCGCCGTAGCCGTCCGCGGGCACTCCCCAGCTCGTCACGATCTCGTGCGACCCGTCCTTGCCCACGGCCTGGAGGTCGCAGCGGCGCGGGCCGGTCACCCCGCGTAGATCCAGGTCCACGCTCGTGCCCCAGGTCACCGGGCGCATGCCGATCCTGGCCTCCACGCCCGTCTCGGGGTCCACGGCCCGTACCTCCTGCCCCGCGACGTCCTCGCGACGCTGCTCCGACCCCTCGTCGCCGATCAGCACCACCGCCGTCACCACCGGCGCCGCGACCGCCACCACGGCCGCCGCCGCGACCGCGACGACCAGCTTCCGGCGCACGAGCCGCTGCCGGGCCCGTACCGCCGTCAGCTCGGCCAGCAGCCGGTCGAGCGCGCCCGGCGGCGGCTCCTCCGGCGCCGGCACGTCCGCCAGCATGTCGGCGACCGGCACCAGCTCCGCCAGCGCGGCGGCGCAGCGCTCGCACCCGGCGAGGTGCTCCTCGAACCGCTCCGCCTCGTCCTGCTCCAGCGCGCCGATCGCGTACGCCCCGACGTCCGGATGCCGCTGTTGCCCGTGTTGCCCGGTCACGGCACCACTCCCCGTTCCTCCAGGGACAACCGCAGCGAACGCAGCGCGTAGAACACCCGTGAGCGCACCGTTCCCGCCGGTACGCCCAGCACCTCGGCCGCCTCGTTCGCCGTCCGGCCCTTGAAGTACGTCTCCACCAGCGCGGCGCGGTGGGCGGGCGTCAGGTCGGCGAGCGCGTCGGAGAGGGTCATCAGCCGCAGCACCCGGTCGGTGTCGTCGGCTGCCGGGACGCTCTCCAGCGGCGCGGGGTCGGTCTCGCGCGGGCGCGCCTGCCGGCTGCGGTGCCCGTCGATGACTATCCGGCGGGCCACGGTGACGAGCCATGGCCGTACGGAGCCGTCGGCAGCCGCCAGTTCGTCGGCGTGCCGCCAGGCGCGCAGCAGCGTCTCCTGCACGACGTCCTCCGCCCGGTGCCGGTCACCGGCGACCAGGCGCAGCACGAAGCCGAACAGCGGGCCCGCGTGCTCGCGGTAGAGGACCCGCATCAACTCCTCGTCGGGAGTCGGCTTCGAGCGCTGCGCTGCCACCACGGCATCGTCCCGCATCCCTCACCTCCGGGTCGAGGAGTACGGAGCGCGCGGCCGGAGCGTTCAACAGCCCGTGCCGATCGTTCAGACCACGGCGTACTTCGCGTCCGCGGAGGGGTCCAGGGACAGCCGGTAGCCGCGCTTGACGACGGTCTGGATGAGCTTGGGCACGCCCAGTGCCGTACGCAGCCGGGTCATCGCCGTCTCCACCGCGTGCTCGTCGCTGCCCGCGCCCGGCAGCGCGCGCAGCAGTTCGGCGCGGGAGACGACCCAGCCGGGGCGGTGGGCCAGGGTGCGCAGCAGCGACATGCCGGCCGGCGGCACGGGGCGCAGCTCGCCGTCGATGATCACGGCGTGGCCGCGGATCTCCATGCGGTGGCCGGCGACCGGCAGCGGCCGTACGCGGCCGGGGAGTTCGACGGCGACGAGCTGGACGAGCGGCCCGAGGCGGTAGCGCTCCGGCTGGGCGGTCGGCACGTCGTGCCGCTCCAGCGGCAGCGCCGTGAGCGGCCCGACGCAGGCGGGCAGCACGTCGTGGCGCAGGGCGTCCAGGACCTCGTCGCGGAAGTGCCGCGCCGCCGCCCGGTCCAGGAAGCTCGCGGCGGCCGGGGCGCTGGTGAACGTCACCGCGTCCACGCCGCGGGCGACGACCGCGTCCAGCAGCCGGTCCAGCGGCGCCGGGTCCTCCGGCGGCATCCACCGGTAGACCGGCACGACGATGACGACCGCCCCCGCGGCCCGTAGCGACTCCACGAAGCCCGGCAGCGGCTCGCCGTGCTGCTGGAGCGCCACCCGCCGGCCCTCGGCGCCCTCGGCGAGCAGCCGGTCCAGCACCTCCGCCATCGACTCCGACGCCGGCGACCACGCCTCGGTCAGCCCCGCCGCCCGGATCGCGCCGCGCACCTTCGGCCCGCGCGCCAGGAGTTCGACGCCCGCCAGCTTGTCGAGCAGCGCGTCGCCCAGGCCCCAGCCACCGGCGGCCTCGACCCAGCCGCGGAAGCCGATGGCGGTGGTGGCGACGACGACGTCCGGCGGGTCGCCGAGGAGCGCCTTCGTCGTGTTCAGCAGCTCGTCGTCGTCGTGCAGGGGCACGATCCGCAGCGCGGGCGCGCGGTGCACGATCGCGCCGCGCCGCGCCAGCAGCGTGCTCAGCTCGTCCGCGCGGCGGGCGGCCGTGACTCCGACGGAGAAGCCCTCCAGGGGTTTGACCTCGGCGGGTACGGTCATGGTTCGCTGCTCCCCGGTCGGTGCCGTTCGTGCCGTGCCATGCTGCTGCGCTCATACACCCGCGTACGCGGGCTGCCGCGGTTCCGTGCCGTCCGCGCCGCCGTCGTGCGCCGCGTGCGCGCGCGGGCCGCGCAGGTATACGACCCAGGTCACCACGAAACACACAGCGTAGAAGACGAGGAAGGCCACGCAGGCGGCCGTACCGCTGCCGTTGGCGAGGAAGGACTGCCGGAACGCCAGGTTGATGCCGAGGCCGCCGAGCGCGCCGACCGCGCCGATGAGCCCGATCGCGGCGCCGGACAGCCTGCGCGCGTACGTGCCGGCCTGCTCGCCGCGCAGCCCCATGGCCTGCGCCTTCGCCTGGTAGATGCCCGGGATCATCTTGTACGTGGAGCCGTTGCCGAGCCCGGAGAAGAGGAACAGCGCGACGAAGCCGACGAGGTAGACGGGCAGCGACTCCCGTACGGAGGCGAAGACGACGACGGTCGTCGCCGCGGCCATCGCGGCGAAGTTCCACAGCGTGATCCGCGCCCCGCCGTACCGGTCGGCCAGCCACCCGCCGACCGGCCGGATCACCGAGCCGAGCAGCGGCCCGATGAACGTCACCGACGCGGCCTGGAGCGGGGTGCGGTCGAACTGGGTCTGGAGCACCAGCCCGAAGGCGAAGCTGTAGCCGATGAACGAGCCGAAGGTGCCGATGTACAGGAACGACATGATCCACGTGTGCGCGTCCCGTACGGACTCCTTCGCCGCACCGGTGTCGTTCCGTACGGGCGCCAGGTTGTCCATCCGCAGCCACGCGAGCGTCGCGGCGACGACGATCAGCGGCAGGTAGGCCGCCAGCAGCACCCGCGGCTTGCCCTCGCCGGCGACGGCGATGACGAGCAGCGCGGCGAGCTGGATGACGGGCACGCCGATGTTGCCGCCGCCGGCGTTGAGGCCGAGGGCCCAGCCCTTGCGGTGCAGCGGGAAGAAGGCGTTGATGTTCGTCATCGACGAGGCGAAGTTGCCGCCGCCGACGCCGGCGAGCGCGGCGACCAGCAAGAAAGTGCCATAGGAGGTGCCCGGTTCCATCACCGCGAACGCGGCGGCGGTCGGCAGCAGGAGCATCAGCGCGCTGAACACCGTCCAGTTGCGCCCGCCGAAGCGGGCGACGGCGAAGGTGTACGGCACGCGGACGCAGGCGCCGACGAAGGTGGCGACGGAGACGAGGAAGAACTTCCCCGCGGCGTCGATGCCGTACTCGTCGCCCATGAAGAGGACGAGCACGGAGAAGAGAGTCCAGATGGAGAAGCCGATGTGCTCGGAGAAGACGGAATAGAGGAGGTTGCGGTTGGCGGTCTTCTCGCCCTTCTCCGCCCAGAACTCCTCGTCCTCGGGATCCCACTCCTCGATCCAGCGCTTCCCCCTGCGCGCGGTCTGCCCGGAGCCGGTCATCGCAGCCGTCCCTGCCCTTCGTCGGCGGGCCGCCGGCCCGCTGGGGGCGGCGGATCTGGTTCAGGGTGACCGTAGGGACGGTGGGTTTCCACCCTGTGTTGACAAGTGACGCACGCGCAACCTTGCCCTCACTCAAGGCGGCCTTGACAGGTGAGGGAGGAGCGTTCGCGGCGGGTGGAAGGGCGCGGTATGGCGGCTGGACCAGGGGTTTTACCGGGGTTCACGTGGCTGTAACAGGGGCGCGGTGCGGGGGGTATCGGGGCGGGGTATGGCAAGGATCGGGGCGCGGGGCGGGTGCGGCGGACGGCGTGGCGGAGGGTGCACGGAGGTCGGGGCGCGGCGGGCTCGCGGTGCAGGTGCGGCAGGTGTTGCGGCGGGGGCGGCGAGGCTCGCGGTGCGGGTGCGGCGGGTGTTGCGCGGGTGCGGCCTGGGTTACGGCGGGGGTGTGGCTGCCGGCAGGCGGTGGACGGGGCGGGGGTAGGCGGGGTGGAACGCGGCCGGAGGTGTCGCCGCCGACGTCGTCGCGCACGCCGCCGCGTCGGCGGCGCGCAGCGCCGCGGCCACCGCCGCCTCCAACTCGGCCGCCGGGCAGGCCAGGCGCGCGTTGACCAGCACCCGCGCCGACCGCATCGCGCCGCCGTCGGCGTCCACCGCCGGCGCCCTGCCGTCGCCGACCGCGGACGCCTTCGTCGTACGGCCGTCCGGCGCGGTGAGGTGGACCTTCGCGTGGCCGACGAGGGCGGCGCCGGCGGTCAGTTCGGCGAGCAGAGTCGCGGCCCAGCGGGCGGAGGGGAAGCCGGCGGCGGGGGCGGGGTGCGGGGCGCGCACCTCGGCGGCGCGGACCTCGACGGTGTGGTTGAGCCAGGCGAGGCGGGCCTCGGCGGCGGCGTAGCGGTCGTAGTCGATGACGAGGTCCCGGTCGGCGCCCGCACCGGTTCCGCCGGGAGCGCCGGGGACTGCGGCAGCGCGCGGCGCCGCCGCGGCGGCGGGAGCGCCGGGCGCCACGGGCGCGGCAGGGGCGGCGGGCGTCGCGGAGGCGGCTGGGTGCGTGCGGTCCGCGGGAGCCGCGGGGGTGGCGGGGGCTTGGCGGTCCGGGAGGCTGCCGGGCGACGCCGGGGGCGGGGGCGTGAGTGCTTCGGTGAGGGCCGGGAGGCCCGTGCCCGTGCGGGCGGAGTACGTCAGCACCGGCGTGCCCGGGTGCAGCGACGCCAGCGCGGTCCGTACCGCCGCCGACAGCGCCGGGTCCGCCGTGTCCGCCTTGTTGAGCGCGATCACGTCGGCATCCGCGAGCTGCCGGTCGAAGAGGTACGCGAGGTCCGCCTCCCCGGCCCGCCCGATGGCCGCGAAGCGGGCCGGGTCCACCACCGTGACCAGCGGCGCGACGCGGAAGCGCGCCCCGTACAGCCGCCGCAGCGGCCGTACGACCGTGGCCCGGAGGTCCGTACAACTGCCGACCGCCTCGGCGAGGACGGTGTCCGCGCCGTACTCCTCGACGGCCCGCGTGACGACGTCGAGCAGGTCCTCGAAGCGGCAGCAGAAGCAGCCGCCGGTGACCTCGCCCGCCCAGCCGGCGGCGGCCTCGGCGAGGCGGGTGTCGACGAGGTCGTCGCCCTGGTCGTTGGCGACGAGCGCCACCCGCCGCCCGCGGGCGCTCAGTTCGCGGGCGAGGGCGGCGAGGGTGGTGGTCTTCCCGGCGCCGAGGAAGCCGCCGACGGCGGCGAAGGTCACGGGGCCGGGGTCCGACCCACCCGGCGCGGCGGCCGCCGCACCCGCGGGCGACGCACCCCCTGGCGACGCCGCCGGGGCCGCGGCCGGGCGCCGGACTTCTCCCGCGCCGGCCCCCGTCCGCGTACGCCGCGAGCTCACCGGTACGTCACCTCCAGCGTCTCCCCCGCCCGCAGCACGACCTCCTCGGCGAACTCCGCCGCCACCCGCCCGTTCTCGGCGAGCGTCCTCCGTACGGCGACCCGCCGCCTGCGCCCGTCCCGCCCGGTCAGCTCCGCCCGCGCCCGCGCGCCGCCGCGGGCCGGGGCGGCGAGCGAGGTGAGCCGCAGCGCCCCGTACCGCAGTTCGGCGCGCGCGGTGAGCGTGCGGCCCCGGCGCCGCTGGCGGTAGAGCCCCCATCCCTCCGCCGTGACGAACGCCGCGGCGAAGTCCCGGCCGTCCCCGATCCGCGGCGCGAAGCCGAGCCGGCCGCGCGGCCCGTGGTAGTCGAAGCCGGTGGCGGCGAGGTAGACGGCGTGGCTCATCATGGCGCGGGCGTAGTGGTCGGAGCACTCGATCTCGTTGTACGGGTTCCGCTTCTCGGCGCTGTGCCGGTCGTGCACGGCGCGGGTGACGGCCAGGGCCTCGTCGGTCAGGCCCTCGTGCATGAGGTGGGCGGCGAACTGGTACTCCTGCCCCGTCCACACCTCGTTGAAGTACCCGATCGCGAACGGCTCGCCGCTGCCGGGCGCGGTGTCGCTGCCGCCGAAGGGCCACGTGCACATGACGGTGCCCGCCTCGCCCTCGGTGGAGTAGATCCGGCCGCCGGGGATGCCGGAGACGTCCTTGTAGGACTGCGCGTCGGGCAGGAAGTTGTGGCGGTAGAGGTGGGTGAGGGCGGTACGCGCCTTGTCCGCGGGGAAGACGCGCGGCAGGCCGAGCTGGAAGGCGTACGTCTGGCCGTACATCTGGTCGATGTGGCAGCCGCGGTTGGAGTTGATGGCGTCGGCGTGGGCGGGGTCGACGAGGTGCTCGAAGTAGCCGTAGCGCTCGTTCCACATCCGCGCCTCCAGCTCCTTCGTGCCGCGCGCGGCCAGCTCGCGGCAGTCGGCGGCGAAGGCGGCGTCGGCCATCTCGTCGGCCATGGCCGCGGCGGCGTGCAGGGCGGCGACGTAGAGGCCGGAGATCCAGGGGATCTCGCCGTACCAGGAGGCGTCGAGGGTGTTGTACTGCTCGCCTTCGAGTACGCCGTCGGGCTGCCGGCCGTCGAGCGCGTCGGCGCGCATCAGGTACTCGGTGGCCTTCTTCACGCGCGGCCAGACGCGGGTGAGGAACGCGGCGTCGGGGGCCATGAGGTGTTCGCGGTACGTGCGCAGCACGTTGCCGCACTGGCCGTCGTGGGCGACGTGCCGGGCGGCCTCGCCCCGGTAGTCGACGGCGCCGGTGTCCTCGTGGAAGGCGAGGCCGAGGTCGACGCGCTCGCGGGTGTCGCGCTCCAGCGCGGGGAAGAGCCGGGCGGCGGACTGGGCGTAGTTCCAGACGTGGGTGCAGGTGCCGTCGCAGCAGTACAGGCCCTCCCAGGCGTAGAAGCGGCCGTCCTGGAAGCGGTGGGCGGTGGAGGTGGCGAGGGTGGAGGCGGGCGCGAGGGTGCGTTCGAGGAACCAGTGCGGGAGGGTGGCGTCCTCGTACCAGGTGCGGACGAACTCGTGGGTGGCCGCGGCGAGTTCGTCGCCGTGGCGGCCGAGGTGGGCGGCGGCGGCGCGGGCGTCGGCGAAGCGGGTGCCGTAGTGGCGGCGCAGGGAGTCGGCGCCGGTGAGGTAGCCGAAGAGCTGCCGGTCGACGCGGTCGAAGTGCCAGGCGAGGACGAAGCGGATGCGGGCGGTGCCGCCGGGCGCGAGGCGTACGGGGACGGTGACGGTCCCCGCGACGGTGGTCCGGCCGCCGTCCGCCTCGGCGGGGGCGTCGGCGGAGTCGAAGAGCGCCTCGGGGGTGGACCAGTCGGCGACGGAGGGGCGGACCCGGGCGGCGGGGTGGGTGGCGGCGAGAGCGAAGCTGCCGTGGTCGGGCAGCTCACCGAGGGGCTGTTCTGCGGCGGGAGTGTCGGTGAAGCGGATGCGGTCGACGTTGAGGTGACCCCAGCCGCCGGTCGAGTCGTCCACGATCTCGATGGTCGCCGTCTTGCCCTCGTGGGCGCTGACGTCGTACGCGCGGGGGGTCATCGGCTCGGCGTTGCGGCCGGTGAAGGACGCGACGGTCTCCCCGTCCACGACGACGTTGACGCACGCCTTGCCGGCCTGGCTGCCACCGCCGACCGCCACGGCTACGTAGCGGCGCTCGATGGTGAACGGCTCGCTGACGAGCTTGCCCCGGTGGCCGTCGGCCGCGGCGGCGTCGCCGCCGGCGCGGAAGTGGTGGGAGGTGACGAAGCGGGTGCCGGTGACGCCGAGGTCGCCGAAGCGCTTGAAGTAGTCCGGGCACTCGGCCTCGGTGACGGGGCCGGGCCCGAAGGCGGTGCCGGTGGCGGTCCAGCGGGCGTAGTCCGTACGCTCCCAGTCCTCGAAAACGATTTCCTCGCGCGGGGGTTCGGGGAGGGTGCCCTTGCGGGCACCGAACTGCACGCCGGTGGCGTCGTCCGCGAAGGGGGCGGCGGTGAGGGTGACCGGCTGGGCGGTGCGGCTGCGCAGGCACACGGGGTTCTCGGCGAAGCCGAGGAGTTCGGCGGTCAGCGGGCGGCCGGAGGTGTTGCGGAGGGTGTATTCGAGGACGGTGACCGGGAGCGAGGAGTCGTCGACGGCGGTGGGGACGAAGGGGGAGTACGCGTCGAGCGTGACGGCGAGCGGGACGCCGGGGTCGGCGTAGGCGACGGTGCCGACGGGGTAGCGCCCGCGGAAGACGACGTCGGCGAACCCGGCGGCGTCGAGCGCCCGGGTCCCGCCCCCTCCGCCCTCGGGCGTCCACCGCAGGGCGAACCCGGTGGCGAACGGCGCGGTCACCGGCAGCGGTTCGGCGTAGTGGACGCCCTGCCAGTCGGCGCCGCCGTAGGGGAAGCTGTCGGGGTTGTTCACCTCCCAGAGCCACAACCGCCCGTCCCCGGCGAGGTACACCTGCCCGGCCGCGAGCCCGCCGACGGGCATCCCGACGTTGCGCAGCGCGTCCCCCCGGTACGCGGTCCCCTTGCCCCGCCGCCGCAGCTCCTTGAACCACCCCGCGTCCAGCCCCTTGTCGGCGGGCACCGCGACGGCACTCCCCGGCGACAGCCCCAACGCCACGGCCGCGGCGGCCCCGAGCGCGACGAACCCCCGTCGGTTGAGCCCCTCCGGCGCCCCGGCGCAGCCGCCCCGCGGCGGACAGCAGCCGGCGCCGGGGCGGCAGTCGTGATCTCCGGCTCGTCCGGCACGGTCGACGGTCATGGCGGCCCTCCGCATCCCTCGACTCAGGTATGAAATCGATTTCGGAAGCTAGGGACGACCGAGGATGCCGTCAACCCCCCGCGCACGAAAGGCCCGTGCGGGAGCCGGGGGTGGCGGACCGTGCGGAGGCCGGCGCCCCCGCCCCCGCTCCGGCGCGGCTACGGGCTCAAGCACGTTGCCCGCCGGGGCTCATGGCCGGGCCGAGCCGGTCTCCCCCGCCCGGAAACCGTTTCCCCCCCGCCCCGGCGTGCCCGATAATCCGTGGCAGTCGTGCGCGTCCGCGCCGGAGAGCGAGGCAGGCAGCCAGTGGAACTCGTGCCGCACAACCCGACCGAAGGCGTCTACGCGGCCACCGACGACTACGTGCACGCCATGGAGGTCCAGGGCGCCGCACGGCTTCTGTTCGTCGCCGGCACCATGGGCCTGGACCCGGCCGGCAAGCCCGGCGCCGGCCTGGCGGAGCAACTCGACCTGATCTGGGCGAACATCCGCGCCATCCTCGCCTCGGCCGACATGACCGTCGACAACATCGTGCGCCTGACCAGCTACCTGCGAGACCCGGCCTACGCCGAGGCCAACGCGGCCGCGCGCACCGCCGCACTCGGCGGCAGGCCCGTCCCGACGACCGCCGTCGTCGCCACCACCCTCGTCAGCGACTGGCTCGTCGAGATCGAGGTCATCGCCGCGGGCTGACGCCCGGCAACGAGAACGCGAACGCCGGTGGCGTCGGCGATCGCCCATGCCCCGACCGGCCGTGCCGGGGCACGCGCCTGACGAACTCGCCCCCACCCGTGACGTGGGAGACACTTGATCGTCCAGGCAGCCGGCACCCCGCATCGTCCCGCGCCGTGACGGGTCCGGCGGGGGACCTAGCGGAAGGTGGGGCGGTGCTCACAGCGTTGGAGGCGGGGGATCCTCGTCAGGTGGGCCGGTACCGGATCGTGGCGCGGCTCGGCGCCGGCGGCATGGGCCGGGTCTTCCTGGGGCGTTCGCCCGGCGGCCGGGCGATGGCGGTGAAGGTGGTACGGGCCGAGCTGGCCGAGGACGCCGGGTTCCGGCGGCGGTTCGCCCGGGAAGTGGCCGCCGCCCGCCGGGTCACCGGCGTCTTCACCGCCGCGGTCGTCGACGCCGACCTGGCGGGCTCCCCCGCGTGGCTCGCCACCGAGTACGTACCGGGGATGTCCCTCGGGGAGGCGCTGGCGAAGCACGGCCCGTGGCCCGAGTCGGCCGTGCTTGCGCTCGGGGCGGGGCTCGCCGAGGCGCTGGAGGCCGTCCATGCCGCCCGGATCGTCCACCGCGACCTCAAGCCGTCGAACGTCCTGCTGGCGCCGGACGGTCCGCGGGTGATCGATTTCGGGATCTCCGTGACCGACGAGGTGAGCGTGCTCACCCAGGCCGGCACGGTCGTCGGCACCCCAGGGTTCATGTCTCCGGAGCAACTGACGGCGGACGGGCAGGCCGGACCGGCAAGCGACGTGTTCTCGCTGGGAGCCGTACTGGCCTTCGCCGCGACCGGATCCGGCCCGTTCGGAACGGGCGCGCCGCACGCCCTGCACTACCGCATCGTCCACGAACGGCCTGCCCTGAGCGGCCTGCCCCCGCGCCTCGGTGCCGTCGTGGCGAGATGCCTGGCCAAGGATCCGCGGGAGCGGCCCACGGTGGCCGCGCTGCTCGACGACCTGGGGCAGACGCTCCAGGAGAGCGGGAAGGACTCGCCCCGGCCGCACTCCGCACTCGGCTGGCTGCCGCCGGCGGTCGCCCGGGCCCTCCGGGACGACGACCGCGCGGCGGCCACCGATCCCGCCCCGCCGCCGGCACCGCCGCCGGCGGACGAGGACGCCCACGAGACCCCCACCCGGACCGGCAGAACCCCGGCGCAGTCGCCGCCGGTCCACCCGCCGCCGGCCCGTCCGGCAACGGTCCACCCGCCAACGGCCGTCGGGGCGCCGGCGGCGCCGATACCGGCCCCGGACTCCCCCGCCGCGCCTCCCGCCGACACCGCCCCCGGCCGCCGCCCCAGCCGCCGAAGCCGACGCCAAATCCTCGCCGCCGCCCTCGCGTTGGGCACGACCGGCGCCGGCATCACCGCATGGAAGCTCGGTGGCGACAGCGGCGACGGCGACCGCGGCGGCGACCGCCCGGGCGCCGAAGGATCGCCCGGCGGCAAGGCCACGGCCGAGAGCGGCACCGAGCGCTGGTCCCTCCCGGACTTCGCGCTGATGGATTCCCCCGCGGTCGCCGACGGGACCGTCTACGTCGTCGGTACGGCGGACCCCGAGAGCCGTGCCGTGGGCCTCCACGCCCTCGACGCCACCGGCGGCGAGCAGCGCTGGACCGCTCCCCTCGACGAGTCGCCCGGTCGTCCGGCCGTCGCCGACGGCACCGTCTTCCTGACCGTTCCCGACGACAGGACGTACGCGCTCGGCGCCGCCGACGGCGAGCAGCGCTGGACCTATCCCGGCGGCGACGCTCCCGCCACGGCGCCGGCGGTCGCCGCCGGGACCGTCTACGTGAGCACCCGCACCGGCAAGCTGTACGCCCTCGACGCCACCGGCGGGAAACGGCGCTGGGTCTACGGCTATCCCTGGGAGCCCTCGCTCTCCCCGCCCGCTCCCGTGGTCGCGGACGGCACCGTCTACACGGGTGACGCCGAGGGGGTCCTGCACGCCGTCGACTCCGCCACCGGCAAGAGGCGCTGGACCAACCCCTCCGCGAAGGGCGCCGTCGTCCTCTCCCCGGCCGCGGTCGCGGACGGCACCGTCCACTTCTCGGCCGACAACGGCAGCGTGTACGCCGTCGACGCCGCCGGCGGCGGGCGGCGCTGGTCCGCGCCGCTGTCGGAACTCCAGCCCTCCGGCCCCGTCGTCGCGGACGGCACCGTCTACGTACACGACTTCACGGACCGTCTGTACGCCCTGGACGCGGCGAGCGGCAAGCGGCGCTGGAGCTTCCCCCTGGGCGGCGACGTGCACCTCGACCCGGTCGTCGGGGACGGCTCCGTGTGCTTCGCCACCACCGAGGGCAGGCTGACCGTGCTGGACGCCCGCACCGGCGGCGAGCGCTGGTCCTTCGACGCCGTCGCCGAGTCCGTCATCGCCTCGCCTCCGGCCATCGCCGACGGCACGGTCTACTTCGGCACCCACGACCAGGCGGAGGGCCGGCACTTCATCCTGTACGCGATGGCGCTCTGAGCGCGCGGTCCGCTTCCGGGAGCCAGGCGTCCGGGGGGTGGTGCAGCCAGGCGTGGGTGCGGGCCAGTTCCGCCGCTGCCGTGCGGAGGGCGCGTAGGCCCGGGTGGGTCAGGCCGCGGCGCCAGACCAGGGAGACCGGGGACAGGGGGACCGGGTCCGTCAGGGGGCGCAGGGTCATGTCCGGGATGTCCGCGAACTCCGTGGTCGCCAGCACCGACCAGCCGTGCCGGTGCACCAGCCGGACGAACTCCGCCTCGCCGTCGATCTCCGGGAACGGCGCCGCGAGGCGGATGCCGTGGCCGGCGAAGAGTTCGCGGGCCAGGTCCGTCCACTCCGCCGTCGCCGCGTTGCCGTCGGCCGCGTACAGCATCTCCCCCGCCAGCGCCGCCAGCGGCACCGTGGTCCGGGCCGCCAGCGGGTGCGCGGACGGCAGCAGCACCGCCATCGGCTCCAGCCGGACGAGTTCGTGCCGCAGCGCCGCCCGTGTCCCCGGCGCCAGCCCGGCCACCCGGCCGAACGACACGTCCAGCCGCCCCGCGGCGATCTCCGCCGCCGCTCCCGTCAGCCCGCTGTGGAACCGGGCGACCAGCTCCAGGTCCGGCGCCGCCGCGCGGGCCGCGTCCAGGATCCGCTGCCCCGTGCTGTAGCGCGCGCCGACGTCGACCAGCAGCGGCCGGGACCGCGGGTCGGCGGCGCCGGCCAGTTCGTCGTACGCCGCGAGCACCCGCCGTGCGTACGGCAGGAGCCGCTCGCCCTCCGCGGTCAGCCGCACCTGGCGCGTGGTGCGGACGAACAGCTCCGCGCCCAGCTCGCGTTCGAGCCTGCGGATGTCGCGGCTCAGCGCCTGCTGGGCGACGTACAGGCGGGTGGCGGCCCGGGTGAAGTGCAGGGTCTCGGCGACCGCCGCGAAGGCGCGGAGCAGCCGGGGCTCGACGTCCCGGGGTGTGGTCGGCATCCGGCCATTTCACAACGTACGCGCGTGAATGGCCAGCGATCAGGTGTTGGACCTGCGCGGACCCCTGCCGCGAGCCTTTTCGGCATGTCCCCGCCGCGCCCGCTCGCCGCCGCCCTCGGCCCCTACCGCCGGCTCTTCGCCGTCCCCGGCGCCCGCGCGTTCACCGCCGGGAACCTCATCGCCCGGCTGCCCATGGGCATGTTCTCCGTCAGCGCCGTCATCATGATCGCCGAGCGCTACGGCTCGTACGCCCTCGCCGGCGCCGTCCCCGCCGCCGGGCTCGCCGCCACCGCCGTCGTCGGGCCGCTCACCGCCCGCCTCGTCGACCGGCGCGGCCAGGCCCGTATCGCCGTCCCCGCGGCGGCGATCGCGGCGCTCGGCTCCCTCGCGCTCGCGCTCTGCGTCCACCTCCGCGCGCCCGCGTGGACGCTCTTCGCCGCCTACCTCCTCACCGCCACCACCCCCAACACCGGCGGCATGTCCCGCGCCCGCTGGGCCCACGCCTTCCGCGGCCCCGGGACCACCGACAACGCCGCCGCCCTGCACACCGCCAACTCCTTCGAGCAGGCCGCCGACGAGCTGTGCTTCATGACCGGCCCCGTCCTCGCCGCCCTGCTCTGCACCATCGCCTTCCCCGAGGCGGGCACGGTCACCGGCGCCGTGCTCCTGCTCGCCGGCATCCTCCTCTTCGCCGCCCAGCGCAGCACCGAGCCCCCGCCCCGGCCGCGCGCGCCGGGCGAGCGGACGCGGTCGCCGCTGCGGCGGCCCGGGTTCCCGCCGCTGCTGGCGGCGTTCGGCTGCGCGGGGGCGGTGTTCGGCTCGATGGAGGTCGTCACGATCGCGTACGCGGACCGCCTCGGCCGGCCGGCCGCGGCCGGCGGCATCCTCGCGCTCATGGCCGCCGGCTCGTGCCTGGCGGGCCTCGTCTACGGCATACGCGGACCGGGCGCGCCCGGGCGTACGGAACCGGCGGGGCCCGGGGACGCGGTGGGCACCTTCGACGTAGCGGAGACACCGGTCACGAAGGCGACCGTCACGGTGGCGGCCGGGGGCACGGAGGAACCTTCCGCGCGGTCGTCGGAGCCCGCGGTCCCGCCCGAAGATCCGCCCATGGATCCGCCCACGGACCCGTCCGCCGCCGACACCCCCGCCCCGGACCCGTCCGGCCCGGACCCGTCCCCCGCCGACCCGTCCCCCGCGCGCACGCCCGTCGCAGGCAGCACCCGCACCCCCGCCCCCGAACCCCTCTTCCGCCGCTGCGTCGCCGCCATGGCCGCCCTCATGCTCCTCCCCCTCCTCGCCGCCGCCACCGGCCGCCTCGCCCTCCTCGCCCCCGCGCTCCTCCTCGCCGGCATGGCCACCGCGCCCACGATGATCACCGGCATGTCCCTCGTCCAGGCCCGCACCCCCGCCGGCCGCCTCAACGAGGGCATGACCCTCGCCGTCACCGCCCTCCTCGCCGGCATCGCCGCCGGATCCGCCACCGGCGGCTGGGCCGCGGGCAGTTGGGCGGCCCAGCCGCCCGCCGTCGCGTACGCCGTCCCCCTCGCCGCCGCCTCCGCCGCCGCGCTCGCGGCCACCGCCCTTCGCGCCACTCGCCACCGCCCGGCCTGAAGCGGACGGCCGGCACCGGCGTTTTCCCAGGCGGTCTGCTACATTCCGTTGGCTGCGCTCCGCGCAACGCCCCACAGCAGCCCCACGACAGGGCCGCAACTCCCGCCGAGTATCAGGGAATTGAATACGGGCATTCCCAACCCGGCATTTACGTCCCGGCCACCCCGGATTAGCATCTTCCCGCATCGAGCGCCGCCCCTCCGAAATTCCCCTGCCTACGCAAATGCGTGCCGCCGGACTTTGTGCTGCCCATTTTCCCTCTGCGCCGACGGGAGTTTTCTCATGGACAACGTCTCACGCCGGAAAGTACTTCTTTCAAGTGCGGCCGTGGGCGGTGCCGCCGCCCTCGGCGGCGGCCAGCTCGCCGCCGCGACCTCGGCCGGAGCCGCCGGCCGCGGCGGTCCCGCCTCGACCATCACGCCCGCCGACGCCCGCTATCCCGACTTCGTCTCCGGCAGCAACGGCCGCTGGCGCGCCGAGCCCGAGGCGATCCGGGTGGCCACCGCGACCGAGCAGGTGGTGGCCGCGGTGCAGGAGGCCGTACGCGCCGGAAAGCGCATCTCCGTACGCAGCGGCGGCCACTGCTACGAGGCATTCGTCTTCCATTCCGACACCCAGGTCGTCATCGACCTGTCGGCGATGAACAACATCTCCTACGACCAAAAGCGGCGGGCCTTCGTCATCGAGCCGGGGTGCACGCTGATGGAGGTCTATATGGAGCTGTACCGCGTCTGGGGGGTGACGATCCCGGGCGGCTCCTGCTCCTCCGTCGGCGCCGGCGGCCATATCCAGGGCGGCGGCTTCGGGTTCCTGTGCCGGCAGTTCGGGCTGACCGTCGACTACGTGCACGCCGTCGAGGTCGTCGTCGTGGACGCCTCCGGCAAGGCCCGCGCGATCGTGGCCACGAGCGACAAGAACGACCCGCACCACGACCTGTGGTGGGCGCACACCGGTGGCGGCGGCGGCAACTTCGGCGTCGTCACGAAGTACTTCATGCGCGCCCCCGGCACCGCGCGGCTGGCGCCGGAGAAGCAACTGCCGCAGCCGCCCGGCGAGGTGTTCGTCCACCAGCAGTCGTGGTCGTGGAACAACATCACCGAGGACCGCTTCCGCACCCTGCTGCGCAACTACAGCGGCTTCTACGAGGAGTACAGCGCGCCCGGGAACCCGTACTCCGGCATGTTCAGCATGCTCGTGTGCAGCACGAAGGCCAGCGGCTCGATCTCGATGACCACCCAGTTCGACGCCACCCAGCCGGACGCGGCGCGCAAGCTGGACGAGTTCCTGGCCGAGGTCGGCGGCCACATGGGCGAGGCGCAGCCGACGACGCTCTCGACGAACGAGATGCGCGCGATGCCCGAGCTGTTCGCGCCGCAGGCGAAGTCGTGGCTGGTCGCCACCCGCCAGCTCGGCGGCTCCGGCTGGGGCGGGCGCGGCGACTACAAGTCGGCGTACCTGCGGCGGACGTTCCCGGACGAGCAGATAGCCGCCATGTACAAGAACCTCACCGAGACCGACCTGCGCAGCGCGCTCGTCTCGATCGACTCGTACGGCGCCCAGGTCAACGCGGTCGACTCGGACGCGACGGCGATGGCGCAGCGGGACTCGATCATCAAGCTCCAGTACCAGGCGTACTGGAGCGAGCAGTCCGAGGAGGCGGGCAAGCTCGCCTGGATCCGGAACATGTACCGCGACGTGTACGCGGACACCGGCGGCGTCCCCGTCCCCAACGAGGTCAACGACGGCTGTTACGTCAACTACGCGGACATCGACCTCTCCGACCCGCGGTGGAACACCTCCGACACCCCCTGGCACGACCTGTACTACAAGGCGGGCTACGCCCGGCTCCAGCAGGTCAAGGCCGCGTACGACCCGGGTGACGTCTTCCGGCACGCCCAGTCCGTCCGTCTGCCCGAGTAGGGCGGACGCGGCGCCGCCGCCCGGCCCGGGGCGCAGGGGACCCCGGGCCGGGCGGTGCGCGCGCCGTCGACGGAACCCGCGCGACCGGGCAGGCTACGGACGTACGGCAAGCGGGACCGCGTACGGCAACAGCACCGCGTACGACGACAGCGCCACCCACCGCGAACGCCCTGCGCCCCGCACCCCGTTCACGTACCGCGACAGCCCCGCGCACCCCACGATCCCGCTCCGACGGTGACCGTCCCCGCCACGAGAGGAGCACCGCCTTGAACGCCTCCGCCCCGCCCCCGCCCTCGTCCTCGTCCTCGTCCTCCGATCACACTCCCGCTCCCGAGCCCCCCACAGGCCCGAGCCGGCGCCAGATGCTGCCGGTCTTCGGCGCCGCGGCGCTGGCGGGCGTCGTTCCCGCGCTGGGCTCCGCCTCGCCCGCGTCGGCCGCACCCGCGGCCGCGGCGCCCGCCTCCGCCGCGGCGGCAGCCCGCGGCCCCCGCGCCGTCTACGTCGGCGGCTACGCGGGCGGCCCCGGCGCCCCCGCCGGGCTCGCCGTGTTCCGGATGGCCGGCGACGGCCGCCTCTCCCCGGTCCAGGAGGTGCCCGGCGTCCCCAACCCGTCGTGGCTGGCGGTGCATCCGCGGCTGCCCGTGCTGTACGCCGTCTGCGAGGTCAGCACCTGGAACGGGCAGAAGGGCGGCGGCGTCGTCTCGTACGCCATCGACCCCGCCACCGGCGAGCTGACCCGCACCGGCGACCAGCCCGTGCCCGGCGTCCCCGCGCACGGCGCGCTCGACGAGCGCGGCGAGAACCTGATCGTCGCCAACTACGGCGGCGCCACCTTCGCCGTCGTCCCGCTGCGAGCGGACGGCACGCCCGGGCCCGTCTCGGACACCGTCACCGTCACCGGTACGGGCCCGGACCCGGACCGTCAGAGCGGCCCGCACCCGCACCAGGTCGCCTTCGACCCGGCGTACGGCTACGTCTTCGGCGCCGACCTGGGCACCGACCGCGTCTGGGCCTGGAAGCTGGACCCCGCGGCGGGGAAGCTGACGCCGAACCCGCTGCCGTTCCTCCAGGTCGCCTCCGGCTCCGGCACGCGCCATCTGGCGTTCCACCCGAGCGGGCGGTTCGTCTACGTCGTCAACGAGCTGACGTCGTCGGTGACGGCCTTCACGTACGACGCGGAACGCGGCACGTTCCGCTGGCTCCAGACCCTCAGCGCGCTGCCCCGCGGCTTCCGGGGCGAGAGCTACTGCGCGGAGGTGGCGGTGCACCCGGGCGGCAGGACGGTGTACGTGTCCAACCGCGGGCACGACAGCATCGCCCGGTTCGCGGTCGACGCCGACGGACGGCTCGACCTGCGCGAGACCACCTCGACCGGCGGCGCGTGGCCGCGGCACTTCGCGCTCGCCCCGGGCGGCGACGTGCTGCTGGTGGCGAACCAGAACAGCGACGACGTGGTGTCGTTCCGCGTCACCCGCTCCGGCGCGCTGCGCCGCACCGGCGCCACCGCCGCGGCGCCGAGCCCGGCGTGCGTCGCCTTCGGGGGCGCACTGCCCTAGCCGGTGGCCGCGCGGAGTTCGCGGATCAGGGCGCGCACGGCGCCGCGGGCGGCCGACTCGGCGGTGGTGAGGTAGCCCACGGAGCGGGTCGGGCGTCCGCGGCCGAGATCGGTGACCGTGACGCCGTCGGGTACGTCGGCCAGCGAGAGCGCGGGCATGATCGCCATGCCGAGACCTCTGCCCACCATGGAGAGCACCGCGCCGTCGTCCTCGGTCAGGACGGTGGCCTTCGGAATCCAGTCCTGCCGGGTCCACCACTCGCGGGTGTAGGAGCCGCAGTTCTCGTGCCAGTCCACCAGCGGCAGGGAGCGCGGGGCGGGGTGGCCGGCCGGGTGCACCAGCGCGTAGGGCTCTTCGAGGAGTACGTCCCCGAGGAGCCCGGCGGGCAGGGCAGCGGGGGCGTCGATCGTGGCGATGCCCACGTCCGCGCGCCCCTCGGCGACCTCGCCGGCGGTGCCCGCGCCCAGCTCGCGGACGACGTACACCTCCGCCTCGATGCCCGGGTGGCGGTCGGCGAGGCGCGCCAGGACGGGCGGCAGCAGGTGCAGGGCGGCGCTGCGGAAGGCGGCGATGCGCAGCGGGCCGGTGACCGTGCCGCGCCCGGCGCCGCGGGCCTCCGCGGCCAGGGTGTCGAGGAGCCGCAGGACCCTGCGCGCATGGGCGGCAGCGGCGGCACCGGCCGCGGTGGGAGTCGCACCCGTGCGGCCCCGCTCGAAGAGGACCGCGCCGACCTTGCGTTCCGTCCCGCGGATGGAGTGCGAGACCGCGGACTGCGTCAGCCCGAGGGCCCTGGCCGCGGCCGAGAACCCGCGCTCGCGGTCGACGGCGACGAGGATGCGCAGCTCGTGCGGGGCCAGGTCGCCGGCGGCGGCCGCACCGGGTGCGGACGCGAGCGGGGCTGCGGCTGCCATGGGGTCCCACCTGCTTCCATGAGGGCCCTTCATGGATCGGACCGTTCCATGAGCGCAACCCTCTGCCCGGCGTCCGTATTTCTTCCGTACGGTCGCCGCCATGACCGACACCGCGCTCACCGTGCACCAGACCGCCCGCCCCCGCGGCTTCCCCACCGCCGACGACTTCGCCTTCGTGGAGTCCGCGGTTCCGGCTCCGGGCCCGGGAACGGCGCTGGTGGAGAACCTGTACTGGTCGGTGGACCCGTACCACCGCGAGATGATGGACGGGGACTTCGCCCTCGGCGCCCCGCTGGAGGGCCGCACGCTCGGCCGGGTCGTGCACTCCCTCCATCCGTCGCTCCGCGAGGGCGGGATCGTCTTCCACCGGCAGGGCTGGCGCACCCACGCCGTCGTCACCCCCGACCAGGCGCGCCCCGTCCCCCGCTTCGACGGGGTACCGCTCTCCGCGCACCTGAGCATCCTCGGCGGCACCGGCCTGACCGCCTACGTCGGCCTGACCCGCATCGCCGAACTGCGCGCGGGCCAGGACGTGTTCGTCTCGGCGGCGGCCGGCGGCGTGGGCACGGCCGCCGGGCGGCTCGCCCGGCTGATGGGCGCGGGGCGGCTGATCGGCAGCGCGGGCAGGGCGTCGAAGGCCGCCTACCTGACCGCACACGTCGGCTACGACGAGGTCTTCGACTACCACGCGGGGCCGGTGGCCGAACTGCTCGCCGGGGCGGCGCCCGACGGGATCGACCTCTACCTGGACAACGTCGGCGGCGAGCACCTCGAAGCGGCGATCTCCTCGCTGCGCGCATACGGACGGATCGTACGGATCGGCACGATCGCCCAGTACAACGCCACCGGCACGCCCTACGCGCTGCGCAACCTTCCCGACATCGTGGAGAAGAGCCTGCGCATGGAGGGCTTCCTGGTCCGCGACTACCCCGACGTGCAGGAGGAACTGTACGAGTTCGTCGTGCCGCACCTCCAGAGCGGGCGCGTCACCCTCGACGAGACCGTGGTCGACGGCTTCGGCGGCATTGTGGGCGCGTTCCTGGGGATGCTCCGGGGCGAGAACCAGGGCAAGATCATCGTACGGGCGGACGGCGCGGCCGGGGCGGACAGCGCGGCAGGGGCGGACGCCTGACGGCACCCCGCCGCCACCCCCTTTTGTCAACGCCATTGACATACCGCCGGGCCCTCCCTACTTTCCTCCGTCGAAGCGCTTCGACACCTCTCATCGAAACGATTCGACGAGACGACTCTCCCGGAGGCAGTGGATGTTGAAGGCACGGAGAAGGGCGCGCCTGCTGGCTGCCGCCCTGGCGGGAGCCCTGTCGCTGAGCACGCTGGCCGCGTGCGGCGGCTCCGACGACGGCGGGGCCGGCGACGGGAAGACCCTCCGGCTCTGGCACTACGAGGGCCCGGACAGTGCCATGGGCAAGGCGTGGGCGCAGGCCGTCGAGGAGTTCGAGAAGAGCCACCCGGGGGTGAAGGTCGAGTTCGAGGAGAAGGGCTTCGAGCAGATCCAGAAGACCGCCCCGCAGGTGCTCAACTCCGACCAGGCGCCCGACCTCATGGAGTACAACAAGGGCAACGCCACCACCGGCCAGCTCTCCCGCCAGGGCCTGCTGACCGACCTCACCGCGGAGGCCGAGAAGCGCGGCTGGGCAGACGCCGTACCGCCGACCGTGGCGACCACCAGCCGCTACGACGAGAGCGGCGTCATGGGCTCCGGCGCCTGGTACGGCATCCCCAACTACGCCGAGTTCACGATGGTCTACTTCAACAAGGACCTCTTCGCGGAGCACGGCGTGCAGGTCCCGACGACGTTCGCGGAGCTGGAGGACGCGCTCGCGACGTTCGCGGATGCCGGGATCACCCCGTTCGCCAACGCCGGCGCCGAGTACATGGCGCAGCAGTACCTCTACCAGCTCGCGCTGAGCCGGGCCGACAAGGCGTGGGTCGACTCCTTCCAGATGGGGGGCGAGACCGACTTCTCCGACGCCGCCTGGACGTACGCCGCCGAGACCTTCGCCGACTGGGTCGACAAGGGGTACATCGCCGAGAACTCCTCCGGCACCAAGGCCGAGGACGCCGGCGTCTCCTTCATCCAGGGCAAGCACCCGATGCTGTTCTCCGGAAGCTGGTGGTACGGGCGCTTCCAGGCGGAGGTGCAGAAGTTCGACTGGGACACGTTCCTGTGGCCCGGGAGCGACCTGACCCTCGGCTCCGGCGGCAACCTGTGGGTGGTCCCGGAGGGCGCCGAGAACAAGGAGCTGGCGTACGACTTCATCGACCTCACGATGAAGAAGGGCATCCAGAACGTCCTGGGGAACAACGGCGGCGTCCCCGTCGCGGCCGACGCCGCCGCGATCACCGACCCGAAGTCGAAGTCCCTCATCGAGGACTACACGACGCTCGCCGACGGCGACGGCCTCGCCTACTACCCCGACTGGCCGGCCAACGGCTTCTACGACTCCATGACCTCCGAGACGCAGAAGCTCCTCACCGGCAGCGCGGAGCCGGGCGACGTACTGGAGTCGCTCCAGGCCGAGTACGACGAGAACGTGCTACAGGAATGAGCGCCCCGGTCACCGCGGTCTCCAAGGACGCGGCTCGCGCCGCCGGCGGGAGCGGAACCCCCTCCCGCCGGCGGTGGCGCAAGGGCCGCGGCGGTACGGGCCGTGCGCGCCGTTCGTCCACCGAGGGCTCGTACGCGCTCTACCTGCTGCCCGGCGCGCTGGCGTTCCTCGTCGTCATCGTGGTGCCGTTCGCGATGAACACCGGCATCAGCTTCACCGACTGGAGCGGCGTCGGCACTCCCGAGTTCACCGGTCTGGAGAACTACGACCGGCTCCTCGGCGACGAGGACTTCTGGGAGTCCTTCCGGCACAGCCTGGCGATGGTCGCGGCGATGGCGCTGATCCCGACCGCGCTCGGCCTGGTGCTGGCCTCGGCGCTCTTCGACGTCGTCGGCCGGTACGCCGGCAGCCGCTGGGTGGCGGTGCTGCGCGCCTGCTTCTACCTGCCGCAGGTGCTGCCGATCGCCGTCGCCGGCATCGTGTGGAGCTGGATCCTGGCGCCGGAGAGCGGCTCGCTGAACGAACTCCTCGGCGCCGCCGGGCTGGACGGGCTCAAGCAGGACTGGCTGGGCGACCCGGACTGGGCGCTGTACAGCGTGATGGCCGTGATGGTGTGGGTGCAGATCGGCTTCCCCCTGGTGATCTTCATGTCCGGGCTCCAGCGCGTCGACCCGGCCCTGCACGAGGCGGCGGAGCTGGACGGCGCGGGCTGGTGGCGGCGGTTCTGGCACGTGACGCTGCCGCAACTGCGGCCGGAGATCGCGGTGGTGCTGCTGTGGTGCACGATCGCGGCGCTGAAGGTCTTCGGCATGGTGTACGTCCTGACCGGCGGCGGCCCGGGCGGGGCGACGAACGTCCCGTCGTACTTCGCGTACCAGAACTTCTTCGAGAACTTCCAGGCCGGCTACGGCGCCGCGATCTCCACCGTCCTCACCGTGCTGATCCTGGTGCTGGCGGTCGTCGCCCTGAAGCTCCAGACGAGGGCGGAGGACGAGAACCGATGACCGCGGTGAGGAAGTACCCCGTGCTCGTGGCGCTGGTGCTGGGCGCGGCGTTCATGGTGCTGCCGTTCCTGGTGGTGCTGATGAACGCGGTGAAGACGCCGGAGGAGTACTCCGGCGACGGGCCGCTGAGCATGCCCGACGGGGTGTATCTCGACGGGCTCGCGGACTTCTGGGAGCGCGTCGACTTCGGGCAGAAGCTGTGGAACTCGGTGCTGATCTCCGGCTCGGTGGCGGCGCTCGCGGTGGTGCTGTCGGTGCTCAGCGCGTACGCCATCGGCATCGGCCGGATCCGCGGGCGGCCGTACGTGCTGGCGTTCTTCGTGCTGGCGAACATGCTGCCGCAGGAGGCGCTGGTCTACCCGATCTACTACCTGTCGAAGGAAGCCGGCCTCTACGACACCCGGCTGAGCGTCGTGATCGTCTTCACCGTCGTGCAGTCCGCCTTCGGTACGTACCTGCTGGCCTCGGTGCTCGGCGGGTTCCCGCGCGAGGTGATCGAGGCGGCGCGGATCGACGGGGCGAGCAGGTGGCAGGTGCTCTGGCGGGTGGTGGTGCCCGTCAGCCGGCCGACGATCGGCGTGCTGATGGTGCTGTTCTTCATCTGGACGTGGAACGAGTTCCTGCTGCCGCTGGTCATGCTCGTCTCGGACGACAACCAGACCGTGTCCGTCGCCCTCGGCGTCCTCCAGGGGCAGCGGGACATGGACGCCACGATGACGAACGCCGCCGCGCTGCTGGGCGTGCTGCCGGCGATCGCGTTCTTCCTGATCTTCCAGCGGACCCTGACCCGCGGCATCGCCGTGGGCGCGGTGAAGTGATCCCCAACTGACCCCGAGAGGCTGCGCATGAAGTTCACCGACGGCTACTGGATGCTGCGTCAGGGAGTCCGCGCCGCGTACCCCGCGGAGGTGCTCGACGTCACCGCCGGGGACGGCACGCTGGACGTGCACGCTCCGACCCAGCCCATCCGGCACCGCGGCGATCTGCTGAAGGGCCCGGTCATGACGGTCTCCTGCCACTCCCCCATGCCCGACGTGATCGGCGTGACCCTCACCCACTTCGACGGCGGCACCGACGCCGGGCCCCGCTTCCACCTCGCGGAGTCCGACACCCATGCGCAGGTCTCGTACGACGACGAGCACGCCCTGCTCACCGCCGGCAGCCTCGCCCTGCGGGTGGCGCGCGGCGGCCCGTGGCGGCTGGACTTCCTCACCGCCGACGGGCTGAAGCCGCTGACGTCCTCGGGCCCCAAGGGCATGGCGATCATGGAGACCGACGCCCCCGGCGGCGGTCCGGCCCGGCACTACCTGCGCGAGCAGCTCGGGCTCACCGTCGGCACCCACGTCTACGGGCTCGGCGAGCGCTTCGGGCCGCTGGTGAAGAACGGCCAGGTCGTGGACATCTGGAACGCCGACGGCGGCACGGCCACCGAGCAGGCGTACAAGAACGTGCCGTTCTACCTCACCGACGCCGGCTACGGCGTCTTCGTCGACCACCCCGGGCGGGTGTCGCTGGAGGTGGGCTCGGAGTCGGTGTCGCGGGTGCAGTTCAGCGTCGAGGGGCAGGAGCTGACGTACTACGTCATCCACGGGCCGACGCCGAAGGAGATCCTGCGCAAGTACACGGCGCTGACCGGCCGGCCCGCGCTGCCGCCGGCGTGGTCGTTCGGGCTGTGGCTGTCGACGTCGTTCACGACCTCGTACGACGAGGAGACCGTCACCTCCTTCATCGACGGGATGGCCGAGCGCGACCTGCCGCTGTCGGTCTTCCACTTCGACTGCTTCTGGATGCGCGAGTTCCACTGGTGCGACTTCGAGTGGGACCCGCGGGTCTTCCCCGACCCGGCGGGCATGCTGCGCCGGCTGAAAGAGCGGGGTCTTCGGATCTGCGTGTGGATCAACCCGTACATCGCGCAGCGCTCCCCGCTGTTCGCCGAGGGCCGCGACGCCGGCTACCTGCTGCGCAGGCCGGACGGCGGGGTGTGGCAGTGGGACCTGTGGCAGCCGGGGATGGCGCTGGTGGACTTCACCAACCCCGACGCGCGCGCCTGGTACGCGGGCAAGCTCGCGGCGCTGCTCGACATGGGCGTGGACTGCTTCAAGACCGACTTCGGCGAGCGGGTGCCCACGGACGTCGCGTACTTCGACGGCTCCGACCCCGAGCGGATGCACAACTACTACGCGTTCCTCTACAACCAGACGGTCTTCGACGTGCTGAAGAAGCACCGCGGCGAGGGCGAGGCGGTGGTCTTCGCGCGCTCGGCGACGGCCGGCAGCCAGCAGTTCCCGGTGCACTGGGGCGGCGACTGCGAGTCGACGTACGAGGCGATGGCCGAGTCACTGCGCGGCGGCCTGTCGCTGGGGATGTCGGGCTTCGGGTACTGGAGCCACGACATCGGCGGCTTCGAGGGCACGCCGTCGCCGGCGCTGTTCAAGCGGTGGATCGCCTTCGGGCTGCTGTCGTCGCACAGCCGGCTGCACGGCTCGTCGTCGTACCGGGTGCCGTGGCTCTTCGACGAGGAGGCCGTGGACGTGCTGCGGGTGTTCACGAAGCTGAAGCTGCGGCTGATGCCGTACCTGGACGCGGTGGCGCGCGAGGCGCACGAGCAGGGCGTGCCGATGATGCGGCCGATGGCGCTGGAGTTCCCGGACGACCGGGCGTGCACGCATCTGGAACGGCAGTACATGCTCGGGCCCGACCTGCTGGTGGCGCCGGTGTTCAGCGACGGGGGCGAGGTGTCGTACTACGTCCCGGAGGGTACGTGGACGCACCTGCTGGACGGCACCGAGGTGCACGGGCCGCGGTGGGTGCGGGAGCGGCACGGGTTCGCGAGCGCACCGGTGCTGGTGCGGCCGGGCGCGGTGCTGCCGGTGGGCGCGGTGGACGACCGGCCGGACTACGACTACGCGGACGGGGTGACGCTGCGGGCGTACGGGCTCACGCCCGGGCAGCGGGTGGAAGTGCCGGTCGGGGGGACGGTGTTCACGGTCGTGGCCGAGGGCGGCACGGTCCGGGCGTCGGCGGGCGGGGGTGCGTCCGGGAGCGGTGCGGGGGCCGGGAAGCCGTGGGCGCTGGAGGTCGTGGGCGGCCCCACGGTACGCGCGGACGCGGGCCGCGGCGTCGTCGTCGCGGAGCTGGGCTAAGGTCCGGCTGTCCGGCATGTCGAACGGCCGGCGCGGCAGGCAGCGGGAGCAGGGGGAGTTGATGGTCAAGATCACCGATGTGGCCCGGCACGCCGGGGTGTCGCCGAGCACCGTCTCGTACGCGCTCAGCGGCAAGCGCCCCATCTCCGAGGAGACGCGGCAGCGCATCGAGGCCAGCATCCGCGAACTCGGCTACCGACCGCACGCCGGCGCCCGCGCGCTGGCCAGCAGCCGGTCCAACGTGCTGGCGCTGGTCGTCCCGTTCCGCACCGGGATCCATGTGCCGGTCGTGATGCAGTTCGCGGTGTCGGTGGTGACGACGGCCCGGCAGCACGACCACGACGTGCTGCTGCTGACCCAGGAGGAGGGCGAGGAGGGGCTGCGGCGGGTGGCGGACACGGCGCTGGTCGACGCGCTGATCGTCATGGACGTGCAGTTGCACGACGCCCGGCTGCCGCTGCTGCGCGCCCTGGACCGGCCCTCGGTGCTCATCGGCTTCCCCGCCGAGGCCGCCGGACTGACCTGCATCGACCTGGACTTCGCGGCGGCCGGCGGCGCGTGCGTGACGCATCTGGCGGAGCTGGGCCACCGGTGCGTGGCGCTGGTCGGCTCGCCGCCGGAGGTCTATCTGCGCCGTACGGGCTTCGCGCAGCGCGTCACGCAGGGCTTCACCGCGGCGGCCGACGAGCGCGGGCTGACGTCGACCGTGCACCCCTGCGAGGCCACCCCGGCGGCGGCGCAGGCGATGGCGGAGCGGCTGCTGGGCGAGCACCCGGAGCTGACGGGGGTGGTGGTGCACAACGAGCCGGTGGTGCAGCCGCTCATCGAAGCGTTTCGGCGGCTCGGGCTGCGGGTGCCGGAGGACCTGTCGGTGGTGGCGATCTGCCCGGACGAGGTGGCGGAGCAGGCGCCGCTGCCGATCTCGTCGGTGGCGGTGCCGTCCGCGGAGATCGGCGCGCGGGCGGTGGAGCTGCTGATGCGCAAGCTCGACCGGCTTCCGGTGCAGGAGGCGACGCTGCTGGCGCCGTGGCTGACCCGGCGGGCGACGACGGCGCCGCGGGCCGGGTAGCCGGCCGGGAGCCTCGCGTTGCGGAACGGAGCAACTCTCATCTCGTAGTCGAAGCGATTCGACAAGATCAGAAGGAGTCGCGCACGTGAAACGAAGAACAGTTCTCGCCGTCCCGCTGGCCCTCCCGCTGGCCGGGCCTCTCGCCACGGCGCTGGCCGGCACCGCCGCGGCGGCCCCGGCAGGCACGGCAGGCACGGCCGCCGCGGGCAAGGTCCGCGAGCTGCTGGCCGCACTCACCCTGGACGAGAAGATCTCCCTGCTCCACCAGTGGCAACCGGCCATCCCCCGGCTCGGGATGAAGGCGTTCCGCACCGGCACCGAGGCCCTGCACGGCCTGGCCTGGCTCGGCCCCGCCACCGTCTTCCCGCAGGCCGTCGGCCTCGCCGCCACCTGGGACCCCGCGCTGATCCGCGAGGTCGGCGCCGCCGTAGGCGACGAGGTGCGCGGCCTCCAGCACGAACGCCCGGCCGGCTGGGGCCTGAACGTCTGGGCGCCCGTCGTCAACCTGCTGCGCGACCCGCGCTGGGGCCGCAACGAGGAGGGCTACTCCGAGGATCCGTACCTGACCGGCGTGATCTCCACGGCCTACGCGGGCGGCCTGACCGGCGGCGACCCCGACAACCTCAAGACGGCCCCGCTGGTCAAGCACTACCTCGCCAACAACAACGAGGTCCGGCGCGACCAGACCTCCTCCGACCTGCGCCCGCGGGTGCTCAAGGAGTACGAGGAGCCCGCGTACCGGGCGGCGATCTCCGCCGACGCGGCGTGCGGCGTCATGACCGCGTACAACCTCGTCAACGGCCGACCCTGCACGGTCACCGACCTCAACTCCTCGGTACGCACCTGGACCGACCGCACCCTGCTCAACGTCACCGACGCCTGGGCGCCCAACAACCTCCCGGCCGGCGGCTCACAGAAGTACTTCGACACCCTCGCCGAGGCCGACGCCGCCATCCTGAAGGCCGGCGTCGACAGCTTCACCACCGACGACACCGACGGCGGCCCGACCGCCGCAGCCGTCAAGGAGGCGCTGGCGCAGGGCCTGCTCACCGAGGCGGACGTGGACACCGCCGTACGGCACATCCTCGACATCCGCGCCCGCCTCGGCGACTTCACCGCGGACGGCGGCCCGTACGGGCACCTCGACAGGTCCGTCATCGACAGCCCCGCGCACCGCAAGCTCGCCCGCCGCACCGCCGCCGAGGCGGTCGTGCTGCTGAAGAACGACCGCGGCGCGCTGCCCCTCGACGCCCGTGCGCTGCGGACGGCCGCGGTCGTCGGCCCGCTGGCCGACACCCTCTACACCGACTGGTACTCGGGCAGCCTGCCGTACGCGATCACGCCGCTGAAGGGCATCACCGACCGGCTCGGCGCGGGCGCGGAGGTGACCACGAGCGAGGGCGTCGACCGCATCGCGCTGCGGAACGCCGCGACCGGCCGCTACGTCACCGCCGGCACCGGCGACGGGGGCGCGGCGCTGGCCGAGGGCGCGACGGCGGCGGGCGAGACCGAGCAGTTCGACGTCTTCGGCTGGGGCGAGGGCATCGTCACGCTGCGGGCGGTCGCCAACGGCAAGGTCGTCGGCATGCGCGACCCGGACGGCGACGGGCCCGAGGGCTACCGGTTCTTCAACGACCAGGACCAGCCGAACGGCTGGTTCGTCTCGCAGTTGTTCCGGCCGGAGGAGCAGGACGACGGCACCGTGGTGCTGCGCTACGCGGGCTACGAGAACTGGCTCGGCGACGCCGTCTACCTCCGCGCCCGCGACGGGGACGGCGGGCTCGTCCTCGGCACCGCCGCCGACGCCTCCCGCTACACCGTCGAAACGCTTCGCGACGGCGTCGAAGAGGCCGTGACCGCGGCGCGGGCCGCGGACGTCGCGATCGTCGTCGTCGGCTCGATGCCGTTCATCAACGCCCGCGAGACCGACGACCGCGAGGACATGGGCCTGGCCGCCACCCAGTCCGCCCTGGTACGCGCCGTGCTCGCCGCCAACCCCAGGACCGTCGTCGTGGTCGAGAACAGCTACCCCACGACGCTGACCTGGGAGCAGGAGCACGTCCCGGCCCTGGTCTGGACGACCCACGCGGGCCAGGAGACGGGCCGCGCGCTCGCGGACGTGCTGTTCGGGGACGTGAACCCGGCGGGCCGGCTCACCCAGACCTGGTACCGCTCGGCCGCCGACCTGCCGTCGATCCTGGAGTACGACAACATCAAGTACGAGCGCACGTACCAGTACTTCACCGGCGACGTGCTCTACCCCTTCGGCCACGGCCTGTCGTACACCACCTTCCGCTACGGCCGCCCGCGGCTGCTGCGCGGCGCCGTGGCGGTGGCGGTCACCAACACCGGCCGGCGGGCGGGCGCGGAGGTCGTGCAGCTCTACACCCGGCAGCGCAGCTCCCGGGTCAAGCAGCCGGTGAAGAAGCTCCAGGCGTTCGCGAAGGTGTCGCTGCGGCCGGGCGAGACGCGGACGGTGACGCTGCCGCTGGCGCGCGGGTCGCTGGCGCACTGGGACGTCACCCGCGAGCGCTGGGTGGTCGAGCGCAGCACGTACGACGTGCTGGTCGGCGCCTCGTCCGGGGACATCCGGGCGCGGGCGGAGCTGGCCGTCGACGGAGAGACGGTGCCGCCGCGGGACCTGCGGCGTACGACGCGGGCGGAGAACTTCGACGACTACGCGGGCGTGCGGCTGATCGACGAGTCGAAGCCGCGGGGCACGGCGGTCGGCGCGGAGTCGGCGGGCGCGTGGCTGCTGTTCGCGGACGCGGACCTGCGGCGCGGGGCGCGGCGGCTGGCGGCCCGGGTGGCGAAGGAGTCGCCGGGCGGCGGCACGGTGGAGGTCCGGCTGGACACGCCGGACGGCCGCCTCGCGGGTACGGCGGCGGTGTCGAGCACGGGGTCGCGGTACGCGTACGAGGAGGTCACGGCGGTGCTGCGGGGCGCGGCCGGGCGGCGGGACGTGTACCTGGTGCCGAGCGAGGGGGTGCGCATCGCGGACTTCTCGCTGCGCTGAGCCGGCGGCCCGCGGGTCGGTGGTCCGGATTGGTGGTCCGCGGCGGGCGGGAGGACAGCCGCCCGCCGCGGACGTTCAGGGGGCGCTCAGTCCCCGGAGACCGCGATGGACTGGAACTCGCGGAGCACCTTCTCCGGCGCCGAGTTCTGGCTGACGGCCTTGCCCAGGTCGTTGCCCATCACCCCGAGCAGCTCGGCCCAGACCGGCCGCGTGGTGGGGTCGAACCGGGCCCGGCCGGTCATCCCCACGTACCGCCCGACCCGCCGGTCGTCCTTGAGCACGTCGACCGCCGACTGCGTGGTGGGCAGCAGGCCCTCGGTCTTCAGGTACGGCACGTAGTTCTCGGGCCGGTAGAAGAAGCTGAGGAAGTCACGGATCAGCTCGCGGTTGCCGGACTTCTTGAACGCCATCAGGTAGTCCTGGATGCCGTGCGCGACGGGCTCGGCGCCGTGGCTGACCGGGTGCACGGCGAGCCCGTAGTCGACCTCGCCCTTCTCGATCAGGTCCAGGAACGCCCGCGCGCCGAAGGCGCCGTAGACCATCGCCGCCTTGCCCTGGGCGAACAGCGGCCAGGTGCCGTCGGGGCGGTTGGTCTGGCCGGGGTTGGGCTGGGTGTAGCCGCGCTTGCCGAGGTCCTGGAGGAAGCCGAGGGTCTCGACGTTGCGCGCGCTGTCGATGGCCCACTTGCCGTTCTCGGTCCAGCCGCCGCCGTTGGCGCGGGCCCAGGTGCCGAACTCGTAGTGCCCGGACTCGATGCCGAGGGCCAGCCCGTACGGGACGTACTTCCCGGGCAGCGCCTTGATCCGGTCGACGGCGTCGAGGAACTGGTCGCGGGTCTCGGGCGGCCCGTCGAAGCCGGCTTCGCGCAGGATCGCCTTGTTGTAGTACATGCCGTTGACGGTGGCGAGGAACGGCAGCGCGTACTGCGTGCCGCGGTAGGAGGCGTTGCCGGCGAAGGCCGGCATGAAGTCGGCGTAGACCTCGGGGGCCAGGACGTCCTCGGCGGGGTGCAGCAGGTCGGCGTCGGCGTAGTCGGCGAAGAGGTTGAGGTTGGCGATGTCCGGCAACTGGCCGGTCTGGACCATGGTGTTGATCTGGGTCTGGAGGTTGCCCCAGTCGATGATCTGGAGCTTGACCCGCTTGCCGGGGTGCTTGGCCTCGAACTTCGCGACGAGCTTGCGCCAGTGCGGCTGCGTGCCGTCGGTGTACTGGGCGATGACGACCTTGATGGAGTTCGGGTCGCCGGCCGCGACGGGCCGGCCGCAGGCCGCCAGCGCGGCGAGCGCCGACGCGGAGGCGAGCGAGGCGCCGGCGCGCAGGACGGTCCTTCTGCCGGGCCTGCTGCCGAACGTGGGGTGGCTCATTTCGTGCTGCCCTTCGTCAGGCCGCTCACCAGGTACCGCTCGATGAGCGCGAACAGGATCACCGCGGGCACGATGGCCATCAGGGAGGCGGCGAAGAGGTACTGGTAGTTCGTCTCGTACAGGCCGACGAACTGCTGCACGCCGACGGTGAGCGGCACCCGGTTCTCGGTGGGCTCGTTGAAGACGGTCAGCGAGATGACGAACTCGTTCCAGACCTGGATGAACGTGAAGATGGTGACGGTGATGAGCGCGGGGGCCGCGAGCGGCAGCGCCATCCGCACCATGATCCGGAAGCGGCCGAGCCCGTCGAGCATCGCCGCCTCGTCGATCTCCACGGGTATGGACGAGAACTGGGTGTGCAGGATCCAGATCGCGAAGGCGATGTTGAAGGCGCAGTTGACGGCGATGATGAACCAGTAGCTGTGGATCCCGCCGGTGAAGACCGCCTCCCGGTACAGGCCGATGAGCAGCGCCACCGCGGGGAACATCTGGGAGACCAGCACCAGCCCGAGGAACGCGCCCCGGCCGCGGAACCTCGTCCGCGCCAGGATGAAGGCGGCGGGCGCGGCGATCAGCAGCACCACGACGGTGGAGACCAGCGCGACGATCAGGCTGACCTTGAAGTAGCTCGCCAGCGGGATCTTGTCCCACACGTCGGCGTAGTTGGACCAGGCCCACTCGTCGGGCAGGTAGTCGGCGGGCACCTGGAACAGCTCGGCGTCGGTCTTCAGCGAGCCGAGGAACATCGCGACGTACGGCGCGAGGAAGAAGAGCGCGACGCAGAGCCCGGCGATCGGCAGCCCGATGTGCCGCACCCGCCGCCACCCGGCGGCCAGCGGCCCGGTCACGGGGCGTACGGCGCGGGCGAGCGCGGCCGAGGCGAGGCGCGTACGACGGCCGAGGGCTTCGGCGGCCTCGCCGCCCCGGCGCTCCTTGCCGGGGGCGAGCGGGTCGCGGCCCTTGAGCAGCCGGATGAGTACGGCGATGAGGAGGCTGATCGCGATCACGTTGAGCACGCCGAGGGCGGCGGCCTCGCCGGTGTCGAGCCGGCCGGTGAACGCGATCTTGTACATGAACGTGACGGAGGTGTCGGCGTGGTTGCCGGCCGTCTTGCCCATGATCACCCAGATCAGGGCGAAGGCGTTGAAGACGTGCAGCATGTTGAGCACGAGCGCGACCGTCAGCGAGGGCCGCAGCATCGGCAGCGTCACCCGGCGCCAGGTGGTCCACGGCCCGGCACCGTCGATCTTCGCGGCCTCCATCAGCTCGCCGGGGATGGTCTGGAGCCCGGAGAGCAGCACGTACGCCGTGAACGGGATCGAGGTGATGACCCCGACCGCCATCAGCGAGTAGAAGGCGATGTCCGGGTCCTTGTACCAGTCCACCGGCGAGTCGAGGATCTTCAGATCCATCAGCAGCCGGTTGAGCAGGCCGTTCCCGCCCTCGTAGATGAAGCGCCAGACGGTCGCGGTCATCACCAGGGACGTCGCCCACGGCACGATCAGCGCGAGCCGGACGAAGCGGCGGCCGAAGAAGTCCTTGGCGAGGAACTGCGCGAGCGCGAGGGAGGCGAGGACCGTGAGGCCCACGACGACCACGACCCACAGCAGGGTGTTGCCGACCACGCCGGGCAGCTCGTCCTCGGCGAAGAGGCTGCGGTAGTTCTCCAGCCCGGCGAAGCCGTCGGTCAGGCCGATGCGGTTGATCTCCACGAAGGACATCCCGACCATGTAGACCGCCGGGAAGACGATCACGGCCGCGATGAGCAGGGTGCTGGGCGCCAGCCAGCGGGCCGGGACGGTCCGCCGCCACAGGGCGCGGAGCGGGCTCACCGGCGGCGGCGCGGTGCCGGCCCGGGGGGCCGGGGACGTCGGCGGGGCGCCGCCTTCGTTCCGTACGGGACCGGCGGTCGCCTCGGTCCGG
Source organism: Streptomyces sp. 184 (assembly GCF_045781775.1). Taxonomy (NCBI): domain Bacteria; kingdom Bacillati; phylum Actinomycetota; class Actinomycetes; order Kitasatosporales; family Streptomycetaceae; genus Streptomyces; species Streptomyces sp. 184. Next base: position 6,858,618 of record NZ_CP123230.1, read on the forward strand.
GGCGTCGTCGTCAACGGGCACCTCCTGCTGCTCGGTCAGGTCTCGGGGCGCCCTGATCGCCCGGATCGCGCCGCTGGGCCCGCACGCCCGGGTGGCGCTGATCGCCCGGGTGGCCTGGGGGTTCTGCCGTCTTCATGTCGCCGGGGGCGAGGTCGTGCAGCGGCACGATCTGCCCCGCGGCACCGCCGAACAGCTCCCCGTCGAGATGGGCCACGGCCCGCCCGATCGCGCCGACGGCGACGCACTCCTCGCCGAGGGCGGAGGCGCGCAGCTCCGGCACCCGCAGGCACACGTCCTCCAGCCGCCGCCGCAGCCGCGGCAGCAGCACGTCGGCGGCGCGGGAGAAGCCGCCGCCGAGGACGACCAGCTCGGGGTCGAGGGTCATGACCATCGCCGAGGTGCCCAGCGCCAGGTCGTCGCAGTACCGCTCGACGGCCGCCACGGCGATGGGGTCGCCGCCGCGGGCGGCGGCGAAGGTGTGCCGGGCGGCGTCGCTCTTGGGCACGTCCGGGGGGACGGCGGGGCAGTCGTGGAGGTACGAGGCGGCGGTGACCCAGTGCGTCACCGGGTGCATGCCGACCTCCCCGGCGACGCCGCCGAAGCCGCGGTGCACCCGGCCGCCGACGACCAGCGCGGCGCCGGTGCGCCGGCCGGCGTGCAGGAACACGGCGTCGTCCACGTCCCTGGCCACGCCCCACTCGCGTTCGGCGAGGGCGGCGAGGCGGGAGTCGTTGTCGATCTGCACGGCGCAGGGGAAGAGCGCGCCGATGCGGTCGGCGAGGTCGACGCCGGTCCAGTTGGCCACGCCGGCGCAGTACTGCACGGTGCCGGCGCGGTCCACGATGCCGGTGGTGCCCGCGCCGACCGCCCACAGGTCCGTGACTCCCAGACCGACGGCGGCCAGGCAGTCGGCGACGGCCTGGCCGGCGGCGGCGATGCGGTCGTCGACGGGGGTGGCGGGGCTGACGGGGCGGTGCGTCTGGGCGTGGACGGTGCCGTCGAGGTCGGCGACGGCGGCGCGCACGCTGTGCACGCCGATGTCGATGCCGGCGACGTGGCCGGCGTCGGCGCGGAACCGGTACCGCCGCGCGGGCCGGCCCACGGTGCCCTGCGCGGGCCCGATCTCCTGGACCCAGCCCAGCTCCACGAGCTGCCCGACGACGTCCTTGGTGGACGGCCGGGACAGGCCGGTGCGCTCGGCGACGGCGGTGAGGGTGAGCGGCTCGGCGCCGCGCAGGACGTCCACGACCGCCAGCGAGTTCAGGTGCCGCAGCCGGGACAGGTCCCCGCCCAGCTCCGCTGCCGATGCCATACGCCACGCCCCTCCGGGGCCCACCGGCCGTCGACCAGCCACGGAGGACTCACGACGGAGTAACGATGGACTCCTTTACATATTTACGATGGAGCCCTTTATATGGAGTGGAGAGACTCAGCGTCAACCCGTCGAACGGAGAACGACCTTGATCATCCCCACGCCGTCGCGCAGCTCTCCCCGCCCCGGCTCGTACGTCCTGGGCCCGGAAACCCCGCTGCACGTCGCCGATCCGGCACTCGCCCCGGTCGCCCGCGTCCTGCGCGAACAGCTCCTGCCCGGCACGGGCTGCACGCTGCCGCCGGGGCGGGGCGGGATAGAGCTGGCCCTCGACGCGGAGCTGGGTGCGGGGGCGGGTTCGGGTGCGGGTGCGGGTGCGCGTTCTGGCTCGGGTGCGGGATCGGGTTCGGGCGTGGGTTCTGGTGCGGGCTCGGGTTCCGGGGCCGAGTCGTACCGCCTGACGATCACCCCCGACGGCATCCGCATCGCCGCCGGCGGCCCGGCCGGCGCCTTCTACGGGGTGCAGACGCTGCGCCAGCTCCTGCCGCCGCACACCCTGCGCCGTACCGCCCTCGACGAGGGCCCGTGGGAGCTGGACTGCGTCGAGATCGAGGACCGGCCGCGGTTCGCCTGGCGGGGTGTCCTGCTCGACGTGGCCAGGCACTTCTTCACCAAACGCGACGTGCTGCGCGTACTGGACCAGATGGCGCTGCACAAGCTGAACGTGCTCCACTTCCACCTCACCGACGACCAGGGCTGGCGGCTGGAGATCCGGCGCTACCCGCGGCTGACGGAGATCGGCTCCTGGCGTACGGAGTCGAAGCCGGGCTGGAACGAGACGGGCGACGGCCGCCCGCACGGCGGCTACTACACGCAGGACGACATCCGCGAGATCGTCGCGTACGCGGCGGCCCGGCACGTCCTGGTCGTACCGGAAGTCGACGTGCCCGGACACACGCAGGCCGCCATCACGGCGTACCCCGAACTGGGCAACACGGGCGCGCAGTTGCAGGTGGAGACCGGCTGGGGCGTCAAGTCGAACATCCTCAACGTCTCCGACGGCACGCTGGACTTCGTACGGCACGTCTTCGACGAGGTCGTCGAGCTGTTCCCCAGCCCGATCATCTGCGTCGGCGGCGACGAGTGCCCGAAGGACCAGTGGAAGGCGAGCCCGGCGGCGCAGGCGCGGATGGCGGAGCTGGGGCTGCGCAACGAGGACGAGCTTCAGGCGTGGTTCATCCGGCAGGTCTCGGACCATCTGGAGGCGCGCGGACGGCAGTTGCTCGGCTGGGACGAGATCCTGGAGGGCGGCCTGCCGCCGGCCGCGACGATCGTGTCGTGGCGCGACAACCACGGCGCGGTCCGGGCCGCCCGCGAGGGCCACCAGGTCATCACCAGCCCGGCCCGCCAGGTCTACCTCGACTACCGCGCCTCGGACTCCCCCGACGAACCGGTCCCGGTGGGCACGGTGCTCCCGCTGGCGGAGGTCTACGCCTACGAACCGGTCCCCGAGGAACTGCGCGGCACCCCGGCGGCGGACCTCGTCATCGGCGCGCAGTGCGGCCTGTGGACGGAGGCCATCGACAACGTCCGGGCGCTGGACTACCAGGCGTTCCCGCGGATGAGCGCGTTCGCGGAGACGGTGTGGTGCGCGGCGGAACGGGACGAGGCGGACTTCGCGGAGCGGCTGGCGCACCACCTACGGCGGCTGGAGGCGCTGGGGGTGGAGTACCGGCGCCCGGAGGGCCCGCGACCGTGGGAACGGCGGCCGGGGGTGCGGGGGAGGCCGGTGACGATGGAGGAGTACCTGGCGGAGGTGGAGGCGGACACGAGGAACATCAGGTAGGGGGACGCGCGGGAGCGGGGGCGGGTCGCCGCGGGGCGGGGGCTGCCTTGGGGTTGGTCGCCCCCGCCCCCGTACGGGGGTCAGGGCACGGGCGGCAAGGTGTGGTGCGGCTCGTCGAGCCAGACGGTGTGGGTACCGTCGATGTGGACGGTCAGCCCGAAGCAGTCGGCGGAGGGCCGCTCCTCGGACTCCCACCAGTGCAGCGCTTCTTGCACCTCGTCCCACAGCGAACGCTCCCCGTGCTGGCAGACCGCCCCCGGCCCGCCGTCGAAGGCCCAGGTGACGGTGGCCCAGGAGCGGTCGCGGCGCAGGCTGGAGAACCGGGCGGTGACGGACCCGTCGGCGAGACGACGCGCGGTGTGCGTGACCGCGGGCACCACGAGCCCGAGCACGAAGCACTGAGCGGGGTACGGGCCGCAGCCGGTCAGGTCCTCGGCCGTCAGGCGAGTGAGCGACCGACGCACGGAGGCGGGCGAGGAAGCGGGCACGTACTCCGCGTGCCCGGACCGCGGCCCGTACGACCCGCGAGCGCGCATGAACTCCAACGACCGCAGGAAATCACCGCCGGCGCTCTTCCCCTCGGACTCCACCACCAACTTCACGGGCGCCCGCTGCCCGCTGAACGGGGTTTCCCAGAGCGCCAGGATGACGCCACCGGGCCGCACCTGCTCCACCCAGGCGCCGGGAATGGACGGCAGCCCGTACGTCGAGATCACCCGGTCGAAGGGAGCGCCGGACGGATCACCGCGGGTGCCGTCGCCGTGCAGCACGGTGGGCCGTAACCCGGCGGCATGCAACCGCCGCCGCGCGGCATCGGCCACCCGCCCATCGATGTCGACGGTCACGACCCGATCAGACCCGAGACGGTGCGCCAACAGCCCGGCAACCCACCCGCTCCCCGTACCGACGTGCAACACGCGCATCCCGGGCCGCACATCGAGATCCCGCAGCATGCCCATCACCACGGACGGCACGGACAGCGGGCCGGGCAAGGCACCGCGCCGGGTGGCGACGGCGCAGTTGGCATCGACGTACCGATACCACCGCGCGGGCTCGACCCGACGATCCACCCGAAGGACCCCGGCAACGGGATCGTCCACCCACACCACAGGCGGCAGGAAGGCAGCCCGATCCACCGCGCCGAACGCGGCGACCCAGCCCTCCCCGAGGGCCCGAGTCTTGGACAGCACCCGCCCCAACTCCCCCCACCCAGCCCGCGACGGATGCTCCTCAACGGTCACGAGCCGACACCTCCGTCAGCGCCACGCCACCCGGGGACGACGACGCCGGGGCCGACAACCACGCCGGTACACGCAGCCGCCCACGGTGCTGGTCCTGGTCGCACTCGCCCCGGGTCGTACAGGTGACGCCACCCGCCTGCCGAACCCGGGCTCGCAGCGGCGTACTGGCGCTCCAGGGGCGTGCGATCCGGTCCCAGCCCTCGACCAGACACACCGCCCGCGGCGACCGGTCCTTGCGCATGGCGGCCACCAGCGCATCCCACGCGGGCCGGTGATCACACGTCAGCGCGTCATCCCCCCGATCCACCCACACCCCGGCCACCAACCAGGCCCGAGCCTCGGCGAAGTCGCAACACCGAGCCAGCCGATCGTCAAGCGGCCCCGAAGCGTGGGTGGCGGTGCGGTCATACACGTAGGCGGTCACGGGCGGCGGCGCCATCGCCGCCATCTGCGGCACCCGCTGGGTGCTGGTACGTTCTGTCACCCGGACACAATGACGCCGGAATGTCGCCACGCGCGGCGTCATCACTGGCGTCATTTAGACGACATGGATGCCGTCATTTAGGTGTCATTCCTACTGGACCATGGTTACGGTGATCCGTATGGCAATCCCGAACAGCGCCCTACAGGCAGCGCGCCTGTCACTTCAGATGTCGCAGGACGACCTCGCCCGCGCCATCCGCGCCGCCGGCGAACGCATCGGTCGGCCCAACAGCGCGAACAAGCGCCTCATCCAGCGCTGGGAAGCGGGCACCATCGCCTCGCCCCACCCTGCCTACGCGCGAGCGCTGGAAGAGGTAACCGGTCTACCGGTGGCCGCACTCGGCTTCACGGTGCCGCAGGCCCGGGTCGCCAACGACGGCCACGGCGGACACGACGTCACGGACTCGCCCACCGGCACGCCCCACGGCTCGGGCACCCCCGCCCCCCGTACGGCACCCGCGACGAACTACGCCGGGATCTGGCTCTCGCGCTACGAGTACTACAGCTCCGGCCGCGAGCAGACCTTCACCGGCGCGCACTTCGTCGTCCTGGTCCAGCACGGCAACCGCCTGACCGGCCGAAGCCTTCCGAACGCCTCGCTCAACCCCGGCTCCCCCCTGACCCTCGACATCAGCGTCGACGGCAGCGTCCTCACCGGCACCTGGACGGAGCAGACCGCACTCGACGGCTACTACCGCGGCGCGCGCTACCACGGAGCCGTACAACTGCTCGTCGAGCCCACCGGCCGCCGTATGGCGGGCAAGTGGGTCGGCTTCGGCAAGGAGTTGGACATCAACAGCGGACCGTGGGAACTGGTCTTCCAGGACGCCTCCACCTCGAAAGCAACCCTGGACAGCTACAACCGCCCGCCCGAAGCCTGACCGCAGGGACCGCCGGTTCGCTACGCGGCCAGAAGGCCGACCTTCGTGGCGAGTTCGGCTGCTCGCCGTCTGCGGTCGTAGCTTTCGCCTCGGTTTCTTCGAGGATGATCCGGCGGGCGTATCCGTTGTAGCGGACGGTCTCGGGCGCCGCGGCATTGGCTTTCTCCAGCATGGCCAGGGCGACATCGGGTTGGCCGTTGAGCTGGTCGCCGCGGGCTTCTTCGATGCGGTGCCGGGCGCGCCTGGGGTGGCTGGGGATGACGGTGGCGTCCGCCCGCGCGGCCTGGCGTACGGACTCGCCCCCGGCGTGGAGTTCCACGGCCACGGTCACCGCGTGCGCACCCATGATGGCCGGGCCGAAGCTGGTGGCGGAGTGGTAGTAGCCGGTCGGCAGGCGCTCCGCCTTGCGGTGGGCTTCGTCCCAGTGGCCCCACGCCTCGCCGGATGCGCCTCGGCGCGCGGCGGTGTAGCCCAACTCGAAGTCGAGCGCGCCGGCGATGGCGCGGACGCGGTCGTCGGCATCGGGCAGGAGGGGGCGTAGGTAGTCGACGGCGGCGCGGTTGACGTGGTTGGCCGCGTCGAAGTTGCGCGGCCCGGTGTCGCGATGGGCCTGGGCGAGCAGCCAGGCGGCGGTGCCGATGGCGTGCGGGTCCTCGCTCTCCTGGGCGGCGACCATGGCGCGCTCGGCGACGCGCCAGAGCAGGTTGCTGTCGGGCTGGTAGGCGAGGAAGAACTGCGACAGCGAGTACGTCTCGGAAAGCAGCGCCTGGGCGCGGCGGCGTTGCGCGCCGGTGTCCGCCTGGCGCGCTGCCAGTTGGGCGTCGAGTATCAAGTCGGGCAGCAGCTCGCCGAGGACTTCGCGGTGGTTGGGCGCGGAGTGCCGCGCGCTCCAGGCGCGGGCCAGACGTGCGCCCAGATGCCGCAGGCTGGGGGCCTCGCGGTCGCCGGGGAGCGGGAAACGGTTGATGGCGTCACGCACGGCGGGCAACCTGGCGTGCCCGGGGCCGGTGAACATGTCGACGCTCATGGACTGATCACCGGTCAGGTCGGCGAGGTCCCGTACGCGCAGGATCTCGGCGATCCGCAGGATCACGGGCAGCTTGGGCAACTGGATCTTTCCTGCCTCTACCTGCTTCACCCACGACGGCGACTTGCCGAGCAGACCGCCCATCACGAGCCGACTGATACCGCGACGCTCACGCAGGATCTGCATGCGCTGGCCGAACACGAGCGGTTCGGGGACACCTTCGAAAGACGCCACGGCCACACCTCGTCTCTGTAGCTCGACACAGCCAGAGTAGAAGTTAGAACCGCATCCGCGCTGAGACGACCACACCCCCGCTTTCGTCGGGAACACCCGCTCGACACCTACTACCCGAAGACGAATGGCGAACCACCCCCGCCCGCGCGGGGAAGACGCCAGCGACACGCGCATCGGCCTCAAGGACCTCGGCCCCCCTCGTGCGGGGAAGACGCGCGCCACAACCCGGCCGTGCAGCGCGAGTACGGACCATCCCCGCTTGCGCGGGGAAGACACTTGCCGACCTGCGGTGTTCTAGGCGCTCTGCAAGTTCTTGACCACAGGTCGCTCGTTCACCGACGCATCATCTCAGAGCCCGTGCTGGAGTCTGCGTGATAGCTGGTCTTGGGTTCCGTCATCGCCGATGGTCGTAGCTGTCGGCGTGGGAAGCGAGGCCGCGTGCGGCCTGGGAGTTCGGCAGGACCAGGGTTTCGGCGTCAGCCGGGATCGCACCTGCGCGGCTGTCCTCCGGTTCGCCGATCCAGAGTTGCAGCGCCTCCCACGCGGAGAAGCCCGCATCCCGGGCCTCCCTCAACCGGCGATGCCACGGCCCGCCGGCGTCGAACCCGACCGCTCCCGTACCGGCTCTGCCGACGTAGGAGGCGGCGTCCTCGGTTTCCGAGGCCCACAGGTACCCGATGACCCGGCCTCGAAGAACCACCGGCAGACACCGAACGGCCGTGTCGGTGCACCCCAGATAGTCGGTCTGCTCCAGGGTCCACGGACCCAGCGGCCCGAAGTCTCCTGGCCGCCCGGTCGGTTCCCAGTAGGACTCGGACACCGCCTTCTCCTGTTCCGTCGAGGCATCGTCACGTAATCGTCCGCCACGCTGACCCCGCTTGCGAACCCGGTTGTTCGGGGCCGGGAGCGGGGTGGGCGTGGTGTGTGGGGTGGGTCGGCGACGGAGGGACGGCGAAGGGAGTAGGGCGTCGTAGGGCACCCCCCGGGCCACCCGCCTCTTCAGTGTGCGGGCCTCCGTCCGCCGTCAAGGGCGCTCCCTCCGCTTCGCTCCGGGAACGTCGCTACGCGATGGGGCTTCGCCCCACCCTTGACACCGGACTCCGGCCCGTAAAAGACCGGCGGCTATGGGTGGCCCGGGGGGAGCGGCACCCCTTGAGCCCACGTACGAAGAGCACCCCGGCCGACGGGGGGCCGACCCCCGGAGCCCGGCCTGCCCCGCGCGCAGAAAGCCCCGGTTGCGGAGTCGAGCCCGGGCCAGGGCTCGGCCGTCTTTCGGTGCCCCGGGCCCGTGGGGCCGCCCCCGTTGGCCGGGCTCTCCCCGCTCGCGGACGCCCTGGCCGAGGGGCATCCGCCCGGTGTCGGGACAGCCGGTCCGCGGACTGAACCGGGCCCGGCCCGACCGAGACCACCCGCTCGCCCCCGGGGCCGGGCCGGTCTCTCCCCCGCCGCCGGGGCGCAAGCCGAACGACGGACGAGCCACCCCGACTCCACCCCGGGATGAAGCGGTGCCGTGCTGTCTCGTCCGTGCGGCCTTTGCCCCCTCGGGCGCAAACCGTCTCCGCTGGAGCACCGAGCTACGCTCCGCGGTCAAGTCCCCGGCCGCAACCCAGAGCAACACCCGCGGCGCACTTCTGCCGCACCACGTGCCCCTCGCCCTGACCCTGCGGAGAAATCTGGTCGTAACTCGCGGTAACACCCCCCGATCCGGCCCGATTCAGGCCCCGAAGGCCGAGTTTCGCCCATTCAGAAGCACCAACCCGCGCCCGGGCCTCCCCGCCACCACCCAGACCACCCGGAATGCGCGCCACCGGCATAAACTCGCAGCCGCGAGCTCCCAAACCCGAGCAAATCACCCTCCGCGGCCGAGTTTTGCCCCATGCCGCACACACCCGCCCCCGGCGGCCGATAACCACGACGCAAGCGGGCCTCGATGCGCGAAACAGATACGAACCGGCGGTAACCCCCCTTCAAAACCATCCCAAATTGCCCACGCAAGCCGACTTTTGCGCAACCACACGCACCCACCCGACCCTCAGGCATACCCGATCGCCATCCCGCCTCCCCCGTGCACAGGATTGGGACGAACTCCCGGTAACATCAGCCGCATACCCGGGCAAATCCTCCTCGCAGGCCGACTTTTTCCCGCCTAGGGATGTCTCGTAATGATCTTTGACGGGCCACTTCAGCTCTGCGCGGATTGCTCGTCGGGACCGTCTATCCGGCGGAAGCGAGGTTGTGTAGGCGGGCGAGCCGAGCATCGCGTGGTGGAGGCCGTCGCCTTGAGGCGACCTCAAGCTGCGATGTCGGCTTCGGGTTGGAGTGCGGGGCCGAGCAGAAGGCCCCCGTCCAGGACGAATTCCGAGCCCGTAGCGAAAGATGCGTCCTGCGAGGTGATGAAGAGCAACAGGCGGGTGATCTCAGAGGGTTCGGCGAGGCGGGGGATGGCGAACGGATCGGGCGAGTACAAGTCGGCGATGGCTGGCTGACCTGCGACGGTGGGTTCGTTGATCAGTGGTGTGGAGACGACGCCGGGGTGGATGGAGTTGACCCGGATGTTGTCCCGTCCCAGCTCCAGCGCGGCCGTCTTGGTCAGTCCGCGCACGGCCCACTTGCTGGCGGTGTAGGGGGCGTAGAAGGCCGTGCCGCCGTGGGCCATGGTCGAGGCGATGTTGACGATGGTTCCGCCACCGCCCCTGCGCATCGAGGGAGCCACGGCCCTGATGCCGAGAAACTGGCCGGTGACGTTGACGCTGAAGGTGTGCTCCCAGGTGCGGAGTTCAGTGTGCTCGATGGGGGCCGCCGGGTTCTGGACGCCCGCGTTGTTCACCAGGATGGTGATCGGCCCGAAGTGGCCTTCGACTTCTCGCACCACCGCCGCCCAGTCGTCCTCGCTGGCGACATTCAGGTGAACGGACAGAGCCCGATGACCGAGCCGGGCAGCGAGATCGCGGCCGGCGTCGTCGTCGCGGCCGGCAATGACGACGTTCGCCCCCTCGGCGTGGTAGCCCTGCACATGGCTGCTGCCCATGCCCCCGCCGCCGCCCGAGACGATGACGGTCTGGCCCTCAAAGCGTCCCATGATGCTTCCTTCCAGACTTATCCACATGGTGAGCCGAGTGGCTCACCTCCTCTCTCAAGGTAAGGGTCGAGCCAGAGGTGAGTCAAGTGACTCACCTCGTAGCGGGAGGCATACTGGAGGGCATGACGGCACAGCCTTCGGAGTACCACCGGCGCGTGGCAGCGCAGAAGCGGACGTCCATCATCGAGGCAGCGACGAGGCTGTTCCTCGATTCCGGCTACGACGGCACCTCGCTGGCCCGCATCGCCGAGGCGGCCGGAGTGTCGAGGGCGACTCTGTTCAAGCAGTTCACCACCAAGGCGGCCCTGTTCGAGGCGATCGTCACCGAATACTGGAAGGTCGACGACGAGGAGGCGCCCCTCCCCGAGCCAGGGAACCTCCGCGCGGGGCTTGAGACCATCGGACGCCGATACGTGGCGCTTCTCACCCAGCCCGGCATGGCCGCCCTCTTCCGCATCGTCATCGCCGAGGTACCGCGCTTCCCGGAGCTGGGCGAGACCCAGTTCAAGCTGGGCAAGATGCCCTACTTCGAATCGGTCCGCCGCTACCTGGCAGCGGAAAACGCCGCCGGTACAGCCGTGCTTGACGATGCGGAGATGGCCGCGACCCAATTCCTCGGGATGATCTCCAACTACGTGTTCTGGCCGCGGATGCTGCTCGCACGCTGGGAGCCTGACGACTCCGCCCTCACCAACGCGGTCGACCAAGCGGTGCTTACGATGCTCGCCCGATACGGCGCGCCTGGGACCCACGGCACCTGAGACACCAGGTGCCGCACCGCTAGCCCGGCGGACGGCTGGTCGATCCGGCAGGGGCCGACGTCTCGGGGCTGGAACACCGCAGTGTTCGCAGGCCGAGCCGTTCGGAGCCCTCGGTGCCACGGCGGGCCATACGGGACACCCCTCAGCCGCCCCCCTCCGTCCCGCCCCCCAGCGCCTCCCCCGTCACCGCCTCCGTCACCGCCTCCGCGAACGCCCTCACCGCCGCGCCCTCCCGGTCGCCCCGCCACACCAACCCCAGCGCCGAGTCCGGCAGCCCCCTCGCCGGCACGTACGCCACATCCCCCCGCGGGTGGTACTCCGACGTCGGGCGGCACAGCAGCATCACCCCCCGGTTCGCCGCCACCAGCGACAGGCCCTCCTGGAGCGTGCCCGCCTCCGGGCCCCGCGGGATCGGCGCGCCCCCCGGCGTACGCGCGGGGGCCTGGGCCTCGCGCCAGTACGGTGGCGCCGGGCCGCTCACCCCCACCAGAGGCGCCGCGGCCAACTCCTCTACGTCCACCTCCGCACGCGCCGCGAAGGGGTGCCGGCGCGAGGCCGCCACGTACTGCGGCTGGACGGAGAAGACCGGGCCCAGCACCAGCGTCGGTTCCGCCACCGGCAGCAGCACCACCGCCGTGTCCACCTCGTCCCGGTGCAGCGGTCCGAAGGGGTCCGACAGCGGGAGTTCGGTGAGCCGCGTGGTGCAGCCCGGGTGCCGTTCCTCGAACTTCCCGACCACGTCCATGAATCCGTACCCCACCACCCCCTGGAACCCGATCCGCAGCGGCCCGCCCACCCCCAGCGCCGCCGCCCGGGCGCCGTCGACGGCGCCGCGCAGCGCCGCGTACGCCGGGCGCAGCGTGCCGAGGAGGTCCTCGCCGAGCGGGGTGAGCCGGACCCTGCGGCTGGTGCGGTCCACCAGGCGCGCGCCGATGCGGTGTTCCAGCGCGCGGACGAGCTGGCTGACCCGGCTCTGGGACACGTACAGCCGTTCGCCGGTACGTCCGAAGTGCAGTTCCTCCGCGAGGACCAGGAAGCATTCCAGCTCGCGGATCTCCAACCCGCCCACCGGTGCCCGCTCGCCGCCCGTGGCCCCCTGACCTGTCATCGCCATGTGGCGTGCCCTTCTCCACCGTGCCTGCCCCACCGCCCATCGATGAGCCCACCTCATCGAAGCATGAGAAGTTCGCGCTTGTTCCCGTCCCTCCCGCCGGGCTTGGCTGAAGGCATGGCGAAACTCGACGAGCTGTCCCCACCCGCCCCCGCCCCGCTCGCCTCCGGCGGGTGGCCCGCGGTGGCGACCGTGGCGGCCGGCACCTTCACCGTGGTCACGTCCGAGATGCTGCCGGTGGGCCTGCTCACACCTCTCAGCAGATCGCTGTACGTCAGCGAAGGTACGGCCGGACTGACCCTCACCGTCACCGGCCTGATCGCCGCCCTGTCCGCCCCGCCGGTCACCGCGGCCGTCGGCCGGATGGACCGGCGCGTGGTCCTCTGCTCCCTGATGGTGCTCCTGGCGACGGCCAACGTGCTGGCCGCCTGGTCGCCGAACTTCGCGGTGATGATGGCCGCCCGCGTGCTCGTCGGTGTCGGCCTCGGGGGCGTCTGGTCGCTCGCGGGCGGCCTGGGCGTACGGCTCGTCCCGGCCGCGTCCGTGGGGCCGGCGACCTCCCTGATCTTCAGCGGTATCGCCGTCGCCTCCGTCGTGGGCGTACCGGCCGGTGCGTACATCGGCGAACTCGTCGGCTGGCGCGCCGCGTTCCTCGCCGTCGCCGGCCTGGCGCTGCTCGTCGCCGCGGCCATGGCCGTGCTGCTGCCGCCGCTGCCCGCCGAGGAGGCGGTCGCGCTCGGCGGGGTGCTGCGGCTGATCGGCAACGCCCGCGTGGCCACCGGGCTGGCGGTGGTCTTCCTGCTGGTGACCGGGCACTTCGCCGCGTACACCTATGTACGTCCCCTCCTGGAGGACGTCTCGGGCGTCGGGGCCTCGATGATCGGCACCCTTCTGCTCGCGTACGGAATCGCCGGTGTCACCGGCAACTTCGCGGTCGGCGCCCGCGTGGGCCGGTCGCTGCGCGGCACCGTGCTGGTGATCGGCGCGACGCTGGCCGGCTCGCTGCTGCTCGTGCCGCTGCTGCTCGTACCGCCGCTCGGGCTGTCGGTGGCGGGGGCGGCGGTCCTGGTGGTGGTGTGGGGGCTGGCGTACGGCGGGGTGTCGGTGAGCACCCAGACCTGGCTGGGCCTTGCCGCCCCGCGGGCACGGGAGGGCGCGACGTCGCTGTTCGTGGCGGTGTTCAACGGGGCCATCGCCCTGGGTGCCTTCACGGGCGGCCGGATGGTCGACGGCTTCGGGACGCGGTCGGTGCTGTGGCTGGGCGGGGCGCTGGCGCTGGGCGCGGTTGCGGTGACGCTGCTCGGGCGCGTTCCCGCGACGCACACCGGTGCCGCGCCTTAGCCCCGCGGCCCCGCGGCCCCGCGGCCCCGTCGTCCCGTCGTCCCGTCGTCCCGTCGTCCCGTGATCTCGTCGTCCCGGGCGCGCTGGACTCTCCCCCCGTGTCAGGGCGTTGCCTGGGCCCCATGACCGACTACACGGGCTCCGGCCCCTACTGCTACGCCAACTCCCTCGTCATGACCCTCCCCACCGACCACCCCGCCCCCTCCCCCGCCCTGGTCGAGACCCTGACCGGCTCGCCGTTCGGCGTCCAGCTCCTCGGCGGTACGGCCCCGCTCTTCGACCCGTACGGCTGGGACCCCGAGATCGGGCTCGACGACGCCGTCGCCCTGCTCGGCCTGCGCTGCGACCACACCGCCGGCGGGTCCGCGGACGAGGCGACGGCTCGGCTGCGGGCGGCGTGCGCGCGAGGGCCGGTGCTGGTCGGGCCCGTCGACATGGGCCTGCTGCTCTACCACCCCGGCACCCCGTGGGGCCCGGCGACCGGCGGCAACGACCACTACGTGGTCGCGCTGGCGGCGGACGACGAGACGGTGCTGCTGCACGACCCGCACGGCCACCCGTACGCGACGCTGCCGGTGCCGGAGTTCCTGGCGGCGTGGCGGGCGGACGCGGTGGAGTACACGGAGGAGCCGTACGGGATGCGGGCGGGGTTCGAGCGCGTCCGTGCGGTGACGGAGGAGGAGGCGGTACGGGGCGCGCTGCCGGGCGCGGTGGCGTGGCTCGCGGGGCGCACGGACCGGGCGGTGCCGGTGGGGACGGTGGGCGGGGCGGAGGCGCTGGAGAGGCTGGCGGCGCGGGTCGAGGCAGGGCCGGCCGCGGGGATGGACGCGGGGCCGGCCGCCGGGCTCGACGCGGACGTGCGGGGGTTGCTGGAGGGCTTCGCGGTACGGGTCGGCGCCCGCCGGCTCGCGGACGCGGCGACGTACCTGGGGCGGGCGGGGCTCGTCGCGGCGGCCGGGGTGCTGGACGGGCAGGCGCGGCTGGTGGGGGCGGTGCAGTATCCGCTGGTGCGCGGCGACGGGGCCGGGGTGGCGGAGGTGCTGCGGAGGCTGGCGCCGACTTACGAGCGGTTGCGGCGGGTCCTGGAGGCGGGTTGAGGAGCGGGGCGGACGGGCCGGAGGGCCAGGGGCGACGGCATCGCGGCGGAGGACACGTACGTCACGCCGAGGTACGCGCCCCGTCCCCGGGCGCCCCGTCGTCGGGCGGGCCACCGGCCCTTTCGCGCCGGTCCCCCGCGGACGGGCCCCCGCCAGGCCGCTCACCTTCCGTCGCGTCCCCCGCCGCCGCGTCACCCCCAGCCGCTACGGCCCCACCCCTCCGCGACGCCAGCCACACCCCCGTCCCCACCGCCGCCACCCCCACCGTCGCCGCCCCCGACCCCGCCAGCACCGCCCGCGGCCCGAACGCCGCCACCAGCGGGCCGCCGAGCGCCGCCCCGACCGGTGTCGACGTGAGCAGCACCGCCCCGCGCGCGGCGAGCACCGTGGTCAGCCAGCCCTCCGGGGTGCGGTTCTGGAAGAGGGTGAACGACAGCGCCGGGTACGGGCCGTACACCGCGCCGCCCAGCGCGAAGCAGACCATCGCCGCGGCGGTCCCGGCCCCGAGCCCGTACGGCAGCAGCAGCAACACGCCCCACCCTCCGACTATCCCCAGCGTCACCGGCCACAGCGGCAGCCGCCGCAGCGCGCCGACCGTCAGCCCGCCGACGACCGCGCCGACGCCGAAGGCCGTCCAGAACAGGCCGAGGAGCCCGGAGTCGCCGCCGAACTCGCCGGTGACCTGAAGCGGCAGGGCGACCTCGACAGGGCCGTAGAGCGCGAAGAACAGCCAGGTCAGGATGAGGATCGCGAGCAGTTCGCGCTGTGTGGCCAGCAGCCGCAGCCCGCGGCCTGCGGGGGGCTTGCGCGCCGCGTCCGGGGCCTCCTCCTCGGCCCCCGGCGCCAGCCGCGCGGTCTGCACGGCGAGCACCGCGTACGTCAGCGCGTCCAGGCCGATGACCCACGCCGGGCTGACGGCCGTGGCGAGGAACCCGGCGACGGCCGGGCCGGCGACGATGCTCGTGGACATGCTGGCGCCGAGGAGGGAGTTGGCGGCCAGCCGGTGCTGCTCCGGGAGCAGTTCGCTGACGAGCGTGAACTTCCCCGCGTTGCCCCAGGCGGTCAGCACGGAGGAGCAGCCGAGCAGCACGACGTACGTCACGGGGTCCAGGACTCCGATTCCCCAGGCCAGCGGCACGCAGCCCAACAGGGTGCCGCGCAGCGCGCAGTTGGCCATGAGCAGCCGGCGCGCGGGCAGCTTCCGCAGCCACCGCCCGAGCAGCAGCACGCCGGCCGCTCCTGGCAGCGCGTACGCGGCGAGCGCGGCCCCGACGAGCAGGCCCTCGCGGCCGTCCGGGGCGATGACGATGGCCAGCCACGCCACGGCCACCATGCTCATGCCGCCGCCGAAGTCCGAGGCCACGAACGCGGGCAGCAGCCGGCGCAGCCGCGGGTGCGCGAGCACGGGCCGGTAGGCGCGCGGGACGGCGCGCGCGAGGACGGGGCGGATCACGTCGACAGCGTGCCGGGTGAACCAAGGTCGAGGTCAAGGGTCTTCGCGGCGTCAGGGGGCTCGGGGGGCGACGACGGGGGTCCACTCGCGGACGCCGACGACCTCGACGCCGGGGGTGCGGTAGTAGGGGTCGTCGGCCATGATCGCGTCGAGCCGGTCGCGGGTGGTGTCGAAGACGAGCAGGGCGCCGGAGTCGTCGGCCCAGGGGCCGGCGGCGAGGAGGATGTCGTCGCTGTGCAGGCGGACGAGCCGGTCGCGGTGCGCGGGCCGGGCGGCGAGGCGGGCGGGGTCGGGGGTGAAGCGGAGTTCGAGTACGAGCATGGGGGTGACGGTACGGTCGGGGGTGTGAGGGGATCTGTATCGCCCGATACACGCAACGCGAAGCCGCCGGCCGCACACCCGCGCCCGGCGGCCGGGGGCGCGGAGCCCGCGAAGCGGGACGCGGGCCCCCCGGAACGCGACGCCGGACCCTCGGAGCACGACACCGGGCCCACGGAACGCCACGCCTCACCCGCCGAGCATCACGCCCTGCCCACGCCGCCCACACCCCACCCCGCCCCACCGACAACCGGACCCCCCGCTCCACCCCCCTCCCCGACGCCGCCGAACGCAGACCCCGCACCGCCCGGCCGCACCGCGTCCGCCGACGCCCTCCGGGCCGTGCCGCTGCTCCGCGACCTCCCCGCCCCCCGGCTACGCGCCCTCTGGCGCGGCTCCGTCCCGCGGCGCTACGCCCCCGGGGAGGTCCTGCGCGCCGCCGGTGAGCCCGCCGGGCGGCTGCTCCTGCTGCTCGACGGCCGGGTCGCCGCGACCGTCGTGTCCGCGGCCGGGCGGGTGGTACGGGTCGGGGCGTGGTCGGGGCCGTGTGCGCTGGACAAGGTCGCGGTGATCGACGACCGCGGCCACACCGCGACGTTCACCGCCCTCACCCCCTGTGCGGTACGCAGCCTGCCCCGGGCCGACTTCCTCGCCCTCGTCGACGACGCCTCCGCCGTACGCGCCCACGTGCTGCGGATCCTCGCCGCCCAGGCCCGGGACCAGCAGACCCGCTTCACCGCGACGGCGACCCTGCCCGCTTCGGCCCGGCTCTCGGCCTGGCTGCTGGCCGAGGCCGCCCGGCTCCGCTCGCGCCGCGTCCCCCTGCCCGGCGGCCAGCAGCCCCTGGCGGACCACCTCGGCGTCACCCGCGTCACGCTCAACCGCGCGCTGTCCGCCCTGCGCCGCGAGGGCGTGCTGACGTACGCCCGCGGCGAGGTGGAGATCACCGCCCCCGAGACCCTGGCGCTCCGCGCCACGCCCCCGCCGCGCTGACGGCATCGGCAGCGCACTGTCACCCAGCGCCGCGTCACCGGTGCCGCCCGGGCCCGGGCGCCCCGGCGCCCCCGCCGCCCGCACCCCCGTGGCCTGCGGACCGGCACCCCACCCCCGATCGGGTGGCGTGGTGACGTCCCCTCCCCTGCCGTGACCTATCCTCGAAAAATCGGAACATAAAGGACAAACAACCTCAGCTAAGGACGCCATCCCCCATGCGACTCCTGCCGCGCGGCGGCCACCGCCGCGATGTCGGAGGCGCCGCGACCCCGGCCGCACACGGCGTGTCCCGGATCCCCCGTGTCCTGTTCCCCCTGCTGATCATCCTCGTCGCCGTGATCATCGACATCTCCGCGCCCTCCTCGACCCAGGTCGCGCCGCTCCTGGTCGCCGCGCCCGTGGTGGCCGCGGCCACCCTCTCCGTACGGGTCACCGCCGCGATCTCCGTCACCGTCGTCGGGCTGACCGTGTGGATGAACGTCTACCACGGCGTCTGGGGCGACCTCAGCTCCGACATGACCCTCGCGTCCGCCGCCGCCGTGTGCCTGGCCAGCATCGTGGCGGCCGTCATCCGCCAGCGGCGCGAGTCCGAGCTGAAGCAGATCCGGTCGGTGGCCGAGGCCGCGCAGCGGGCGCTGCTGCGCCCGCCGCCGCCGCGTATCGACCGGCTCGCCGTGCGCAGCGTCTATCTCGCGGCGGAGGCGGAGGCGCAGATCGGCGGGGACATGTACGAGGCCCTCCAGACCCCGTACGGCGCCCGCGTGCTCATCGGCGACGTACGGGGCAAGGGACTGCCCGCCGTCGGGGTCTCGGCCGTGCTGACCGGGTGTTTCCGCGAGGCCGCGTACCGGGAGCCCACGATCGGCGAGGTCGCGGGGCGGATGGAGGAGACGGCGCGGCGGGAGATCGACCGGGACGACCCGGCGGAGGCGTTCAGCGAACGCTTCACCACCGCCCTGCTGGTGGAGATCCCGCCGGACGAGCCCGTCGCCCGCATCGTGCACCTGGGCCACCCCGAGCCGCTGCTCATCGGCGACGGCGCCGTCACCAGCCACATGCCCGACCGGCCCGGTGTCCCGATCGGGCTCGGCGGTCTCGTGGGCACGCTGCCGGTCCCCCAGACCATCGGCTTCCGCCCGGGCGACCGGCTGCTGCTCTACACCGACGGGTTCGTCGAGGCCCGCGACGGGCACGGCGACTACTTCCCCCTCGCCCTCAGCGCCGCCCGCCACGCCGGCAGCGACCTGGACGGCCTCGTCGCGGGGCTGCGCGCGGACCTGCTCCGGCACGCCGGCCGGCAGTTGGCCGACGACGCCGCGCTGCTGGCCATCGAACGCCTCCCCGACACCCCGCCCCCGCTCTGAGGCGGCCCGGACGGCGTCCACCACCTGCGCCCGCCGCGGGCCGGCCGTCCGAAAGCAGCCGGTTTCCGGCGGCGCGCCGTTGCCCGGGGAGGAGGGCCGCTTGCATATTGAATACGCCCCCAGACCCGCGGTCCGCCTCCCCCCACGCCTCTGGAGACCCCGATGTCCGGCGACGAGTCCGTCATTTCCGCGCTCGCCACGGCCTACGACGACCGGGACGCCGGCAAGGTCTTCTGCGCGCTGGGCGCACTGGCCGAACCGGCGGACCTCGCCCGCCGGCCGGCCCTGTGGCATCCGCTGGGCTTCTTCCGGCTCGAACTGGCCAGGGATCACCTGCGCCGGCGGTACGTGCTGCACTGCTGGCCGCGCGGCGAACGGCGCACGCGGGAGCCGGCCTGGGCCGTCCACCGGCACGCGTTCGCGCTCGAAAGCCTCGTCGTCGAGGGCGAGATACGCGACCGCCGGTTCGGCGGCGCCGCCGCCGGACGGGCGGCGCTGCGCGGGCCGCTGTACCGGGCGGAGGGGGTCGGCCGGCAGTCGGCGCTCAAGCGCACCGAGGACATCGCGGAGTTGGACGAAGCGGAGGACCGGTCGTTCGGCACGGGCAGCTTCTACGCGGTGCCGCCGGCCCGCTTTCACGAGAGCCGGGTGGAGACGTCGGGGTTCTGCGTCACGCTGGCGCGGATGTCGCCGAAGCACCGCCCCGACGGCCACGTGCTCGGCGGGTTCGCCTCCCCGCCGGTGCTCGTGTACCGCCACACCCCGGTGGCAAAGGGCCTGCTCACCCACCTCGCAGACCGCATCCGCGCAGCCTGACGTGCGCGTGGCGGAGCCCCCGCCCGGCGAAGCCGTGCAGAAACGACGAAGGCGACCCGGCCCGCGCAGTGCGCGGGCATGGGTCGCCTGACGTCTTGGTGGAGATGGCGGGAATCGAACCCGCGTCCAACGGTGCAGGGACAGGACTTCTCCGAGCGCAGTCCGCTACGTTTTTCTCGGCCCCGGAGATCACGCGGACAAGTCTCCGACGGGCTCAGTCACTGTGGTTTGTCCTGCTACACCCCGTGACCGGGTCTAGCAGTGGAGTTCCCTAGCTGATGCCAGGATCCGGGTCGGGAACACCCCCGGGCTGACACTTCGCAAGTCGCTACTTAGGCAGCGAGGGCGAAGGAATCGCGCTTGGTATTGGCGATTATTTTTTTCGGCCTGTGGTTTACGAGATCATGGCCGCTTCCTCGGCTCGCTTCTCCTGCTCCGACAGCCGCTGTCGAAACCGATCATCCCCATGTGGTGTTTTCAAGGTGCGCAGCCCGCCAAGGAGCCGCTGACGCCATCGTAGTGCAACAACGCCGCGGCGTGCCACCGTATTCCCTCCGCGTACGAGCGCGTCGGCGCAGGTCAGCCGCGGAACTTGCGGCGGGCCGCGGAGATCGCCTTCTGCGCCTCGCGGTTGTCCTGCTTCTCGCGCAGCGTCTGCCGCTTGTCGTACTCCCGCTTGCCGCGCGCCAGCGCGATCTCGACCTTGGCCCGGCCGTCCTTGAAGTACAGCGCCAGCGGCACGATCGTCAGGCCGGTCTCCTGTGTCTTGCCGATCAGCTTGTCGATCTCGGCCCGGTGCAGGAGCAGCTTGCGCTTGCGGCGCGCGGTGTGGTTCGTCCACGTACCCTGCGAATACTCCGGAATGTGCACGTTGTGCAGCCAGATCTCGCCGCCGTCGAGGTGCGCGAAGCCGTCGGCCAGCGAGGCCCGCCCCTGCCGGAGCGACTTGACCTCGGTGCCGGTGAGCACGAGCCCCGCCTCGTACGTGTCGAGGATGAGGTAGTCGTGCCGCGCCTTCTTGTTCTGCGCAATCAGCTTGCGACCCGTGTCTTTACCCATAGCCGGGCCATTGTCGCCTAGACGCCGCTCCCGAGGCCACTCAAAACCGTGCGGGCCTCCTCCTCGGCGTCCCGGTTGCCGGTGACGGCCAGGTCGAGGTCCGGGGTGACGCCGACGCCCTCCAGGCTGCGGCCCGCCGGGGTGCGGTACTCGCCGACCGTCAGCTCGGCGACCGAGCCGTCCGGCAGGGCCTTCGGCATCTGCACCGAGCCCTTGCCGAAGGTGCGGGTGCCGACGACGACGGCGCGGCCCCGGTCCTGGAGCGCCCCGGCCAGCAGCTCGGCGCTGCTCATCGTGCCGCTGTCGACGAGGACGACCAGCGGCGTCCGGGTGTTGCCGCCGGGCTTCGCGTACAGCGCCTGCTGGCTGCCTTCCAGGTCGTACGTCGCGACCACACCGTCGTCCAGGAAGCCCGACGCCGCCTCGACGGCCTCCACGACCAGGCCGCCGGAGTTGCCGCGCAGGTCGAGGATGAGGCCGTCGCTGCCGCGGGCCTCGGCCGCCGCCCGGCGCACGTCGGCGCCGCTGCCGCGGGTGAAGCTCTCGACCCGGATCACGGGGGCGGTGGCGCCGTCGCCCTTCGGCCCGTCCTGCCGTACGGTCACGGGCTCGGTCCGCAGCTCCACCCGGCGCACGGGGCGCGCCCAGCGCCGCTCGCCGCGCTGGAGCGCGAGCACCACCGTGCTTCCGCGCGCCCCCTCGCCCAGCTCCTCGCCGCGCAGCAGGGCGACGACCTCGGTGACGGGCCGGCCCGCGACGGGCGTGCCGTCGACGGCGCGGAGCAGGTCGCCGGGGCGGATGCCGGCCTCGTCGGCGGGGCTGCCCTCGCCGACCTGGGCGATCTCCATCCGGCCGGCCCCGTCGGTCTTGATCCACAGCCCGACGCCGACGTACTTGCCCGCCAGCATCTGCTGGAGCGACTCGTACTCGCGCGCGCTGTACGCCGTCGACCAGCGGTCTCCGCTGCGGCTGACCAGCTCGCCCGCGGAGTCGGCGGTGCCGCTCTCGCCGGCCCGCGGCTCGTAGACCTGCTCGCCGGCGACATGGCCGGTGAGTACCTTGGGGGGGCGCTCGGCTTCGCCGGGCCAGGACCCGGTGGCGGCGCCGGTGGCCAGCACGCTGACGAAAACCAACGTCAGGGAGGCCCCGCGGCGGAAGGCGCTGCGGGGCCTGGCGCTGTCAGACGAGCCCGACATGCCGCTGAGTGTAGGACAGCGGCGGGTGCCGTATGGGGAGTTGACCGCGCCACGGCACGCACGTGGCCTACGCCACACCCGCCCCGATTGTCAGACCTTGAGGTACTTGCGCAGGGCGAAGAACGCGGCGATGCCCGGCATGAGCAGGCCGATCGCGACGACGAGCGGCAGCACCCGGATCACTTCGTCCCAGCCGATGAAGTTGATCAACAGGATCTTGTCCGCCAGCCAGTTGTCGATCAGGAAGTGCTTGCCGCCGACCAGCAGCACCGCCGCGAAGCTCGCGCCGATCAGCCCGGCGACGGCGGCCTCGACGATGAACGGCAACTGGATGTAGACGCTGGACGCGCCCACCAGCCGCATGATGCCGGTCTCGCGGCGTCTGCTGAACGCCGACACCCGTACGGTGTTGACGATCAGCATGATCGCCACGACGAGCATCAGCGCCATCACCCCGATCGCCGCGTAGGTCATGCCGTTGAGCAGGTTGAACAGGCTCTCCAGCACGTTGCGCTGGTCCTGCACCTCCTGCACGCCCGGCCTGTCGGCGAAGGCGCTGGTGATGACCTCGTACCGTTCGGGGTCCTTGAGCTTGACCCGGAAGGACTCCTGCATCTGGTCCGGCGTGAGGGAGGAGGCCAGCGGGGAGTCGCCGAACTGCTCCTTGTAGTGCTTGTACGCCTCTTGGCTGGACTCGTACTGGACGCTGTCGACGACGTCGAGGGCGTTCAGATCGTTCTGGATCTCCTTCTTCTGCTCCGCCGTGACCGCACCCTTCTCGCAGTTGGGCGAGGTTTCGGCGTCCACTTCGTTGCAGAAGAAGATGGAGACGTTGACCTTGTCGTACCAGTAGCCCTTCATGGTGTCGACCTGCTTGCCCATGAGCCAGGAGGCTCCGAACAGGGCCAGCGACAGGGCCACGGAGACGATCACCGCGAAGGTCATCGTCAGGTTGCGCCGGAGACCGACGCCGATCTCCGAGAAGACGAACTGGGCGCGCATGCCCGTCCTTTCAGCTCCGGGGGCAGCAGCTCAGTGCTGGTATCCGTACACACCGCGCGACTGGTCGCGTACCAGCCGCCCCAACTCGAGTTCGATGACGCGCCGGCGCATCTGGTCGACGATCTGTTGATCATGCGTGGCCATGATCACTGTGGTACCGGTCCTGTTGATGCGGTCGAGCAGCTTCATGATGCCGACCGAGGTCTGGGGGTCGAGGTTGCCCGTCGGCTCGTCCGCGATGAGCAGCATCGGCCGGTTGACGAACGCGCGCGCGACGGCGACGCGCTGCTGCTCACCGCCGGACAGCTCACCGGGCATGCGGTCGCCCTTGCCGGCCAGGCCCACGAGGTCGAGCACCTCGGGGACGGTCTTGCGGATCTGGCCGCGGGGCTTGCCGATCACTTCGAGCGCGAACGCGACGTTCTCCTCGACGGTCTTGTTCGGCAGCAGCCGGAAGTCCTGGAAAACGGTGCCCAACTGACGCCGCATCTGCGGCACCTTCCAGTTGGAGAGCCGGGCGAGATCCTTGCCGAGCACGTGCACCTGGCCGTGGGTGGTCCGCTCCTCGCGCAGGATGAGCCGCAGGAAGGTGGACTTGCCGGAGCCGGAGGACCCCACGAGGAACACGAACTCGCCGCGCTCGATCTCCAGCGAGACGTCCTGGAGCGCGGGTCGGTTCTGCTTGGGGTACAGCTTGGTGACGTTGTCGAATCGGATCACGCTGGGCTCCCTGTCGCGGTCGCAGGTGACCTTACGCGAATGCGGAGGGGCCGCGCAGTCGCCGTGGGCGGTTGGTGCGTTTCGTCACGGACAAACCGCCCTCTGTGCAGGCGGGGATCCGGTGGCGCGCGCCGATTCGGGCCGGACCTGGCACAGTGGTAGGTGGGGGAGTGGATTCTGCGGGGCGGATGAGGCGTAGCGGGAGGAGGAGGCACATGACTCGCGACTGGCTGGTCTGCGCGAACTGTGCGGGGCCCGTGAGCGAGGGCCGCTGTGCCGTCTGCCGGGCGAGCAGGGAGCGCATGCGCCAGGAGAACGGCTGGCGCGGCGTGACGCCGACGACGGTGTGGATACTGCTGGCGCTGCTGGCGGCCGTCGCGGCGGTGCTGTTCCTCCAGCAGCGGACGGCGTAACCGCGAAGTCCGCGGGGGTCCGGGCGCGTACGACGCGCATGGAACCCGCGAGTGTGATCCGCATCACATCACCTTGACCGACGAAGCGCTCTTCGGCGTGACGAAGCGCGCCACAGCGCTACGCAGCACGGGCACACGGCAACCCGGCAGCACGGCAACCCGGCAGCACGCGGAAGGGCCCGGAGCGAATCGCTCCGGGCCCTTCGTGTCGCCTGTACGGCGGGCGCCGCGGGTCAGGCAGCGCTCTCGTTGCGGGTCATCAGCCGCGGCAGCAGCCGGAAGCCGACGCCGCCGGCGATGATGCTGGCCGCACCCACGAGCAGGTACGTGGTGCCGCTGGAGCCGGTGTCGGCAAGCTGCTCCTGGGGCTCGCTGTCGCCGGCCGGGGAGGGCTCGCTGCCGCCGGAGGTCGACTCGGCCTCGCAGATCACGCTGTCGCCGTCCAGCTCGCAGTCGTCGCCGCCGCCGGTACCGCCGGTGGTCTGCTGACCGGTGGTCTGCTGACCGCCGTCGTCCGCGCCGCCGTCGCCGGAGCCACCGTCGTCGGCACCGCCGTCGTCGGTGCCACCGTCATCGACACCACCGTCGACGCCGCCGTCGTCGGTGCCACCGTCGTCGGTACCGCCATCGTCCGTGCCACCGTCGTCCGTGCCACCGTCATCGGTGCCACCGTCATCGGTACCGCCATCGTCGGTGCCGCCGTCGTCCGTACCGCCGTCGTCGGTGCCACCGTCATCGGTACCACCGTCGTCGGTACCACCGTCCTGGGTGCCACCGTCATCGGCTCCGCCCGGACCGGCGATCTCGCCGCCGTCGGTGAGGCCGCCGTCGTCCTCGCCGCCACCGCCGATGGCGTTGATCTCAAGCCCGATGCCCTGGCGACCGCTTTCGCCACCGTCGTCGCCGGTGGCCTGCGCCGCACCGGCGGCGGCAAGGGAAGCCCCGCCGGCGATAAGCGCGCTGGCGGCGACTCGCGCCACCCGTACACGCACCTTGTTCGTCATTGCTCGCTACCCCCAGTAGCCGTACTCGTCAGTGGGTTGGCGTCGGTACGGGGCTTGTTCGCGGCGGGTTTACCCCCCTGAGTCACACGAACCCCACACACCTACAAAGCTCGGCGGCCAGCCTCTCCGGTATTCGGTACAGCGTCAAGCGAGTTGAGACGGGGTTGTACCTTTTTCCGGCCATTGTCCTGGGTAAGTGGTGCACGACTGTGACACTCGCAGTGTCGGCGGTCAGCCGTGCAATTGAAGCGGACGAACCGGGTCCGCGGCACGGCCCGGCGGCGGGTGGAACTCAGCTCTCGCCGGTCGCCTGCTCCTGCTGCTTGCGCCAGCGGATGCCCGCCTCCAGGAAGCCGTCGATCTCGCCGTCGAGCACGGCGTGCGGGTTGCCCACCTCGTGCGTCGTGCGCAGGTCCTTGACCATCTGGTACGGCTGGAGCACGTACGACCGCATCTGGTTGCCCCAGGAGCCGGCGCTGTCGCCCTTGAGCGCGTTCATCTTCGCCTGCTCCTCCTCCTTGCGCTTGGCGAGCAGGCGGGCCTGGAGCACGCGCATGGCGGCGGCGCGGTTCTGGATCTGCGACTTCTCGTTCTGGCAGGAGACGACGATGCCGGTCGGCAGGTGCGTGATGCGGATCGCGGAGTCCGTGGTGTTCACGGACTGACCGCCCGGCCCGGAGGAGCGGAAGACATCGATCCGGATCTCGTTCTCCGGGATGTCGATGTGGTCGGTCTGCTCCACCACGGGCAGCACCTCGACACCGGCGAAGGACGTCTGGCGGCGGCCCTGGTTGTCGTACGGCGAGATGCGCACCATGCGGTGCGTCCCCTGCTCGACGGAGAGAGTGCCGTACGCGTACGGCGCCTTGACGGCGAAGGTCGTCGACTTGATGCCGGCCTCCTCCGCGTACGAGGTGTCCAGCACCTCGGTCGGATAGCCCTTGTGCTCGGCCCAGCGCAGATACATGCGCTGCAACTGCTCGGCGAAGTCCGCGGCGTCCACGCCGCCCGCCTCCGCGCGGATGTTGACCATCGCCTCGCGCTGGTCGTACTCGCCGGACAGCAGCGTGCGCACCTCCAGCTCCTCGACCGCGCGCCGGACGGCGGACAGCTCGCCCTCCGCCTCGCGCTGCGCGTCGGCGTCGCCCTCGCTCTCGGCCAGCTCGAAGAGGACTTCGAGGTCGTCGATCCGCCCGCGCAGCTCCTCCGTCTTGCGCAACTGGCCCTGGAGGAGGGAGAGCCGACTCGTGACCCGCTGCGCGTTCTCCGGGTCGTCCCAGAGCGCGGGGGCGGCGGCCTCCTCTTCGAGCGCGGCGATGTCGGCCCTCATCTTGTCGAGGTCGAGCACGGCCTCGATGGAGTCCATGGTGGAGCTGAGGGCCTTGAGCGATTCGGATACATCAGGTGCTGCCACCCCACCAGAGTACCGCTGCATACGCCGGTCACCCGTGGCGCGTGGGCGGGGATGCGGTATCCGCGGGACGCGCGGCGGGTCGGGGCCGGGTCGGAGGGCGCGGGCGGGGCGGGCCTGCGGCTGGCGGGGGGCAGGGCTCATGGGAAGGCGGCCTCGCGGGAGGCGGGTCTCGCGGGGTGGCGGATGCGGGCAGATGGGGGCCGGGCCCGGGTCAGGGTTCCGAGGTGGTGGAGCGGTCGCCGCCGCCACCGCCGTCCCCGCCGTCGCCGCCGCCCGCCGCGACCAGCCAGCCGCCGACGCCCGCGATCGCGATGACCGCCGCCGCCACCGTCAGCTTCAGCCGCTTCGCCCGCGTCGTGCCCGCGCGGGCGGCGCGGGCCGAGCCCGGCCGCGGCTGGCCCGCCAGCCTTGGTACGCGCGCGGTGCCGCGGGCGCCGCCGGCCAGCTCCTCGGCGCTGGGCATCCGCATGCTCGTGTGGGTGTCCCGGTTGGAGTCCGGCGCCGCGGAGCGCACCAGCGGCACCGAGCCGCGCAGGGGCTGTCCCCCGGCGCCGGTCACGCCGGGCTCGCCCGCGCCCGCGAGGGCCGGGGCCGTCGCCCGGTCGGAGCCGAGCCGCATCGTGTGCGGCGACTGCGCGGCGGCCGGGTCGTCGTCCGCGCCGTCCGCCGACTCCTCGACGTCCAGCGGCGGCAGCCCGTCCAGGTCCGGCAGGATCTCGCGCAGCCGGGCGGCCAGCTCCACCGCGCGCAGCCGCGACGCCGGCGCCTTGGCGAGGCACTGGAGCAGCAGCTCCCACAGCTCGTCGGGGATGCCGGGCAGCGGCGCGACGGTCTCCGTCACGTGCCGGCGCAGCACGGCGCCGGGGTGGCCGCCGCCGAAGGGGGTGAAGCCGGCCAGCAGCTCGTACAGCACCGTGGCCAGGGCGTAGATGTCGACGGCCGCGCGCGCGGGCAGGCCCTCGACGATCTCGGGGGCGACGTAGTCGGGGGTGCCGATGACGCGGCGCTGGGTCGGCACCCGGGTGCCCGCCGCGGTGCCGCCGCGTCCGCGGGGCGCGGGCGGGGGCTGCGGGGCGCGGCTGGGGGCGTCGATGAGCTTGGCGACGCCGAAGTCGGTGAGCAGCGCGGGGGGTGCGTCGCCGGGGCCGGCGGGGGCGTCGGAGTCCAGCAGGACGTTCTCGGGCTTGACGTCGCGGTGTACGAGCTGCGCGGCGTGCGCGGCGGCGAGCGCCTCGGCCACGTCGGCGGCGATGGCGACGGCGGCCTGGGGCAGGAGCCGGCGGTCGCGCTCCAGCCGGGTGCGCAGGTCCGTACCGCGGACGAGGTCCATGACGAGCGCCAGGTCGCGGCCGTCGACGACGAGGTCGCGGACGCCTACGACGCGCGCATGGTCCAGGCTCATCAGGGCGGTGCGCTCCTGGAGGAAGCGCTCGACCAGCTCCCGGTCCTCGGCCAGGTCCTCCCGGAGCAGCTTGATGGCGACCGGTCCGTCCGGGCCCTCGCCGAGCCACACCGTGCCCGCGCTGCCGCGTCCGATCACCTGATGGGCGGCGTATCGGCTGCCGATTCTGCGTGCCATGACCACAAAGCTACGCGGCGACGCGGACGTTGGGTGCCGGACCGCCCGGGAAACCCCTCGTGGGTGTCGACTTGTCGGCATGCTCACAGGCCGGACGGGGGTTTGCGGGCCGGGCGGACCGCGTTGGCTGCCGGTGTAGTTGCCCGCAGTAGTTACTGTCCCGTGCTGTCCTGGAGGTCGTCGATTCCGTCCTGGACGTCCTTCAGGTCGTTGACGCCCTCGTCGATGTTGTCCTTCGTCTTCTCGGCGTCGTCGGCGGCGTCGTTGAAGTCGGAGATCCAGTTCTTCAGGTCGGTGGCCCAGTCGGTGATCTGGTCCCAGAAGCCCTTGCCGTCCGCGATCCAGTCCTGGACGGGGGTCAGCTCCCAGATCAGCCACGAGCCGACGACCAGGATGAGGACCGTGAACAGACAGCCCTTGAGGCAGCCGAGGCCGGGGATGCGCATCGGGTTCGCGCTGCGCCGCCGCTCCCGCGGCTGCTGCGGCGGGGGCGCGGGCGGCTGCGGGCGGGGCTCGTAGCGCTGGGGCGGCGGCTCGCGGCGGGGCGGCGGGGCGGCGTACGCCTCGGGCGGCGGCTGCCGGCGCTGGACGCGCCGCGGCGGGCGGCGCCGGAGCGGGTCCTCGCTGGGGTCCAGGTAGCCGATCTGCTGGGTCTGCTCGCCGCGGTCGCGGGCGGCGCGCATCTGGTTCTCCCAGGGGTGCGGGCCCTCCTGCTGCGACTGCCCGTCGGTGACGGGCATGACGCGGGTGCCGTCCTCGGACCCGGGGCCGCCCTGGCCGCCGTGCCCCTGCTGGCCGTGCGCGGCTGCGGCCCCCGCGGCGCCCGCGGCGCCCGCGGGCAGCACGCTGGTGGCGGCGTTCGGGTCGTACGCGCCCTGCCCGGGGGCGCCGCTGCCGGACGGGAGGATCTGCGTGGGGTCCGACGCGCCCACGCCCGTGCCCGGCACCTGCGCCGGGTGCGGGTCGGCGGCGAGCAGCGCGGCGACGCCGAGGGCGGCGGTCGCCTGCGCCGGGCTGGCGCCGGCGCCGATGCCGGCGGCCACGGTGCGCAGCCCGCGGGCCAGGTTCTCGGCGCTGGGTCGCTCGTCGGGGTTCTTGCGCAGGCAGGACTGGACGACGGTCCACATCGGGTCCGGCAGGCCGGGCGGGCGCTGCGCCTCCTGGTTGAGGTGCTGGTGGAGCACCTCCAGGGCGGAGCTGCCGCCGAAGGGCGGCCGGCCGGTCAGCAGTTCGTACAGCAGGATGCCGGCGCCGTAGACGTCCACGGCGGAGGTCTGCGGGCGGCCTTCGGCGGACTCGGGCGCCACGTACGCGGGCGTGCCCACGAACTCGTGGGCGCGCGTGAGGCCCGGGGAGTCCGCGAGCCGGGCGATGCCGAAGTCGGTGAGCATCGGCTGCATCCGGCCGACCCCGTCGGGGCCCGGGCTGCCGGCGAGCAGCACGTTCGCGGGCTTGAGGTCGCGGTGGACGATGCCGTCGGCGTGGCTGGCGGCCAGCGCGTCCGCGATCTGGGCGGTGAGCAGGGCGGCGCCGACGGGCGTGAAGGGGCCGTTGTCCCGGAGGTAGTGGTGCAGGTCGGGACCGTCGACGAGGTCCATGACCAGGGCCAGCAGATCGCCCTCGACCACGAGGTCGCGGGTGCGGACGATGTTCGGGTGGGTGAGGCGCAGGAGCGCGGAGCGCTCGCGCAGGAACCGCATCACCACGTCGGGGTCGCCTGCCAGCTCCTCCTTGAGGACCTTGATGGCGACAACCTCGCCCGGGCTGCCCGCCACGGCGGCTTCCGCCCCCGCGGTCTCGCGCTGGCGGCCACGCCACACGGTGCCCGTGGCGCCGCGCCCGAGCGGCGCTTCGAGGAGGTACTTGCTGCCTACCGGCCGCACGTCATGCGCTCCCTGGTCGTGATCGTCCCTACGGCCCGCGGACCGGTCGGTCCGGGTGCCATCTGCACCACTCTAGTGGCGGCGCGGCGGCGCCCGCCGGGCTCCGGCCGGGGTACGCCCGTACCGGGGCCGGGCCGCCGGCGGCTGACCCGGGTCCGCCCCTGGCCACCGGTTTTCCGGACGCCGCCTCCTGTTTTCTGCTGTCCCGCGGGCCCCGTCCGGCGCCCGCATGCCGTGCCCGTACGTGTGCCCCTTTGCGGACGCGGTACCCGTTTACGGCGCCCTCTCACCGGTGCCGTACTTCCGTATCGCCCGTCCGCAGCCGTTTCGTGACGCCTGTTCGAAGAGAGGACGTCAGCGTCCCGGTCGTTGGTTGCCCCGTAGGGACGACGAAGGCGTCAACAGCGGTCGCCAACGGCAAATTTTGAGTCGGAGTTGGGTCGGTAAGCGGCCATACAAGATCCACCAACACCGGTCCCGCAGCGGGCTGTCGGTGGGAGATGGGAATATGACGGCGGCCCTCGTAGCGGGCCCTGCCCAGGGAAGGGAGCGGTGACCGGCATGCAGATCCGGCTGACCGTCCAGGCGACGCGCGGCGGTGCTGCCGCCCGTGGCCGCGACGTGATCGTCACCGCACCTGCCGGCACGACACTGGGCGCCGTGGCCGGCGGCCTGCTCGACGCCGCGGCGGCAGCCGCAAGCGGCGGCGGGGGCACGGCGAGCGGCACGGGCGGCGCGGGCGTCGCGGTGTACGCGGGACAGCGGCTCCTCGACCCGGACCGCATCCTCCTCGGCGAACCCCCGCTGGTGGACGGCGCCGTGCTGAGCCTCGGCGGGCCCGCGGACCCGGGCCACGGCCAGCCGCCGGAGGCGGACGCCGCGGCGGTCACGAGCCTGCGGGTGGTCGCCGGGCCCGACGCCGGCGGGGTCCACCTGCTGCACGGCGGGCAGATCCGGATCGGCAGGTCCGCGGACGCCGACGTCCCGCTGGACGATCCGGACGTCTCGCGGCTCCACTGCGCGCTGACGGTCACGTCCGACGGCCGCGTCACGGTCGAGGACCTGGGTTCCACGAACGGCACGACGGTCGACGGCAGGACGGTGGGCCGCACCCCGGTGCCGCTCCCGGCCGACGCGGTGCTGCGGGTGGGGGAGTCGGCCCTGCGGATCGCCTCGCCGGCGGGGGCGGGCGGTGCCGGGTCCGGGCGTACGGGCGCGGGTGCGGCGGAGTACGGCGGTGGGCCGGGGCCGGGGGCCGGGTCGGGGTCGTCCTCGGCGGAGCACAGCCGGGTGCCGGAGCAGCGCCTGCCGCAGGAGCGGGGCGCGACGACGACCGGGCTCGGCGGCGGCTGGCCGGCGGGCGGCGGCCCGGAGTACGGAGGCGGGGGCGCGTACGCCGCGGACGAAGGTGCGGAGGACGCCGGCCGGGGCGGCGCGGAGGCGGGCTTCGACCACGGCCGCGAGCGCGCCGGACGCCCGGGCGGGGCCGGGGGCGCGCGGTCCGGCAAGTCGCCGAGCGGCGCGGGCACGGGCCAGGGCCCCGGCGCTGAGCCCGGCAGCGGACGCCCGGGCCGGCGCGGAGCCGGGCGCCAGGGCACCGACACGGGCACCGGGAACGGCCCCGGGGGAGCTGACCCTACGCACGGCGGCGGGGCGGTGCTGGGAGACGGAGACGGCCACGCGCGGGGCGCACGCGGCTCCGGGTACGGCGAGGGACACGACGGGCGGGGCACGGGAGCGGAGTCCGGGCGCGGCGACGGACACCGCGCCGCCGACCGGAACGACCCCTCGGGAACGAACGCCGGGCACGACAGAAACGGACCGGGCGCGGCCCCCGGACACGGCGCTTCGGACCGGGGCGGCCCCTCGACCGGAGCGGGCCCGGCACACGGCGACGGACGCCCCGCCCGCGACCGGGGCAGAGCCCGTACCGGGGCGGACCCCGGGCACGGCGACGGGCACAGCGCCCCCGACCGGAGCGGACCCCCTGCGGGGCCGGGCCCCGGGCACGACGGCGGCGCGGGTGCCGGCCGGGGCGCGCCGGGTGCCGGGGGCGCGCGTGGCGCGGGGACCGGTGCCGGGCGGGCGCGGGGGCGTGCCGGTGCCGAGGGGGGATCCGGGCCGGACAACTCTGCGGTGCGCAGGGGTACGCCTACGCGGGGCACCGTCGTGCCGCCGGAGTTGCGACCGCGCGGCGATGCCGCCGGTGCGGCCCGGCCCGCGCCCGCGGCCTCCGTACCGCAGCCGCCGCGGCGCGGGATCCGCGCGTGGGCCCGGCGGCTCGGCGGCCGGGAGGACGGCGCGGCGCCGGCGGTCGCCGCCCCGGCCGCGGCCCGTACCGTGCCCGAACGCATCGAGGCGACCGACCTGCACGACCGCTACCCGGACGCCGCCGCCATCCTCCTCGCGGCCCTGTCCAACGAGGCGGCGTACCGGCCGGGTTTCCTCTACTCCCCCGACGACCGCCCCGGCGACACGCGACCGCACCACACCGCGCACCCCGAGCCCGGCGGGCGCCCCGGCGCCGCGGGCGGGCGGACGGATCCCGGCGCACCCGCGGGCATCCCCGCGCAACCGGGCACCCCGGGCCCCGGCGCACCCGCGGGCAAAATCCCGCCCGGTGCCACCCCGGCCGGCCCCGCACACCCCTATCCCGGTGCCGCGGCCCACGCTCCCGTGCCGCCGGGGACCGGTGCGCCCTCCTCTTCCGGTGCCACCGCTCGATCCGGCGCGCGCGGTACGTCCCCGGGCGACCCCGGTGGGCAAGGACTCGTCTTCCGGCGCGGGGCCGCCGACGCCGACGCGCTCGTGGTGCGGCTCGGCACCGAGTTCCGCCCCGGCGGTAGCACCGTGCCGGTGACCGTCGACCTGCGCCGCGCCGGGTCGCTCGCGCTCGCCGGGCCGCGGCCCCGGCTCGCCGGCCTCGCGCGTTCGGTCGTCGCCCAACTCGCCGCCCTGCACGGGCCCGACGCCCTCGAACTCGTCCTGATCGCCGCCGACCCGACCCGCGCGCACGAGTCCCGCGTCGAGGACTGGTCGTGGGCCGGCTGGCTCCCCCACGTACGCCCGCGGCAGGGGCAGGACTGCCGGCTGCTGCTCGCGTACGACCGGGAGCAGGCCGCCGCCCGCGTGGGCGAGTTGCAGCGGCGGCTGGAGCAGCCGGTGCCGGGGGCGCGCAGCGTGGTCGTCGTCGACGGCGATCCGGGTACGGCCGCCGTCCGCGACGCCGTCGCCCGGCTCGCCGAGCGCGGCCCCGCCGCCGGCGTGCACGTGGTCTGCCTCGCCGAGACCGCGCCCGCCACCCCCGCCTCGCCGTTGACCGCGACGTACGACGCCGCCCGCGAGGCGGCGCCCGGCTTCGCCGCGTGCGGGGCGGTGGGGCTGCTCAGCGGCGACGTGGCCACGGGCCTGCGGCTCCTCCAGCGCCCGCCGGCGGCGGCACCGGACGCCGCACCCGTCGCTACGGAACCGGGCGCCCCCGGGTCCGCGGCGGCCCCCGGGCGGGCCGAACCGCCCGCGGCCGGTCCGTACGACGCCGCCGACCCCGGCGACGGCTCCTCCCCCGCGACCGCCTACGGCACCGGCCGCGCCCGCCTGCGCGGCGACGGCATCGCGGCGCCGGCCGAACCCGCCGCGGCCGGCGGCTGGTTCGAGGTCGCCGCCTCCGGGCAGGGCTCCGCGGGGCCGGCCGGAACGGTCGACGCCGTGTCGGCCGCGTGGGCGGAGCGGCTGGCCCGCGCCCTCGCCCCGTACGGCGAACGCGACGACGGCGACGGCACCCACCCCGCCCGCCGCGGCGGCGTGCTCCCCGGGGCCGTGCGCCTCCTGGACGAACTCGACCTCGCCCGCGCCACCCCCACCGCGCTGACCGCCCGCTGGCTGGAGTCCCGCTCCGGCGCCCCGCGCGTCGGCGCCGTGCTCGGCGCGGGCCCCGCCGGGCGGCTCGTGGCCGACCTGGCGGCCGGGCCGCTGGCCGTCGAAGGCGCGGCGGGCGGCGGCAAGTCGGAGCTGCTGCGCTCGTTCGCCGCGGCGCTGGCCGCCGGGGAGCCGCCGGAGCGGCTTCAGTTGGTGCTGGTCGACGGCGCGGGGCGGGAGCGGGGCGACGCGCTGGGCGCGGCGGCGGACCTGCCGCACGTCTCGGGGTATCTGGTGGCGGCCGACCCGGTGCGGATGCGGGACTTCGCGCAGGAGTTGGGTGCGGAGTTCAAGCGGCGGGCCGCGCTGTACGCCCCGGAGGGCGAGGCGGCGCCGCAGGGCCCGGCGATCCCGGGTCCGCGCTCCGGCGGCGAGCCGCGGCCGGGGGGCGCGGCGGACGTGCAGGCGCCGCAGAGCAACACGCTGCGGCTGCGCCCGCGAGCCGGCTCCGGCGAGGCGCCGGGCCCCGGAGCGGGAGCAGCAGCGGGAGCCGTTCCGGGTACGGACGCTGCGAGCCGCGGTACGTCCCACCCCCCGCGCCCCGGCACCACACCCCCGCACGGCACTCCGGCCCACGGCACGGCAACCGAGCGCCCCGGCGCCACCCCGGCCCACGGCAACCCCGCCCCGCGGCGCGGCAGCACCCCGCCGCACGGCACCCCCGCGCCCGGCGGCGCCGCCTCCCCGGCGCGCTCCGCCGCCGCGCCCGCCGGGCGGCGTTCCGCCCCGCCGGCCGTCGTGGTGCTCGTCGACGACTACGACGCCCTCGTGGCCCCCGCCCTCGGCAGCCCCGCGCGGCCGGCCGCCGGGTCGGTCGTCCGCGTGGTGGAGGCCATCGCCCGCGACGGCGGCCCGCTCGGCATACACCTGGTCACCGCCTCCGCGCAGCCCGAGGCGACCGCCGCGACCGCCGCCGTCTCCGGCGCCGCGCACCACGTCGTGCTCGGCGGCGACGACGTGCCGCCCGGGCGCGGGCTGCTGTGCGGCGCCGGGGCGGAGCCGGTGCCGTTCCAGGCGGCCCGGGTCACCGGCCGGATCCCCCGTACGGCGACCGCGCGGCCCACCGTCGTCCCGCTGGAGTGGGCCCGCATGGGCTCACCGCCGACGAGCCGCCCCCTGCGTGAACTCGGCAACGGGCCCACGGACCTGGCGCTCCTCGCCAGCGCCCTGCAACGCGCCGCCGGCACCGCCGCGGCCCCCACCGGCGACACCCGCTCCACGTCCCCGTAGCAATCAGCCGTAGCAACAGGCCGTAGCAACAACCGGGCCCCGCCCGCCCGTACGCACCGGGCGCGGCCCGCCCGCAGCACCACCCGCAACGACCGCACGCACCCGCAACGACCCCGCAACGACCCTCCGCACCCGCGAACGCGCCGTTCAGGACCGGCCCGCCGCCCCGCCCGCGGCCGGCCCGAACCACCGCCCTCAACGCCCCACTCGCACGATCCGTCCCACCTGTCCCACCCGTCCCCACAGCAACAAAGTGCCATTCCCTCCACCCCCGTCGCCGCCGTCAACCCTCCGCCCCTCCCCTCCCTCCCCCGGCCGACCCCCTCCCCGCCCGCCGCACGCCCCTCCGGCCGTCGCCCCACAACCCCCCGGCGACCAGCGGTTCTTCCTCCCCGGCCGGCCCCGGCTCGGCACCGCCCGCCCTCACACTCCGACGCTCTCCAGTCACGGACCGGTCACGAATCGGCAGTCGTCGGGGTTTACGCAGAAGGCGCTATTGCGGGCCCGCCGGTCGGGGCGTAGGACATACTCCACAGCAATTCGCACCGGTACACGGCACAGACCTTGCGGGGCAGGTCTGCGTCGGCACGGGACAACCCCATCTGCCCCGCGTTCCTGGGGAGGCTGGGATGCGCAGTGCGCTGCGAACAGTGCAGCACGTGAAGGTCGTGCGGGCCACGGTGGCGATCATCGCCGCGGGCGCGCTCGCCGTGACCGCCGCCGGGTGCGGCGACGACGGCGACGACGACAACGGCGGCGGCGGGAAGACGGACAAGTCCGGCTCCGGCGTCACGCTGCCGAAGCTCGACGGTGAGTCGCTGCGCGTCGGCGCCGTGTGGACGGGCCCGGAGCAGGAGAACTTCGAGAAGGTTCTCGACGGCTTCGAGGAGAAGACCGGCGCCACGGTGGAGTACGTGCCGACCGGCGACAACGTCGCGTCCTTCGTCCGCACCCAGGTCGCCGGCGGGAAGCCGCCGGACGTCGTGTTCGCGCCGCAGGTGGGCGTGTTGCAGGAGTTCGTCAAGGAGGGCTGGGCGAAGCCGCTCGACGCCGCCGCGCAGAAGGAGCTGAGCAAGAACTTCTCGCAGGGCTGGCAGGATCTGGGCGCGGTGGACGGCAAGCAGTACGGCGTGTACTGCAAGGCCGCCAACAAGTCCCTGGTCTGGTACAACACCACGGCCTTCGAGAACGCGGGCGCCCAGGAGCCGGAGGACTGGCAGGGCTTCATGGACACCGCGCAGCTCGTCTCCGACTCCGGCGTGCCGCCGGTGGCGGTCGCCGGTGCGGACGGCTGGACGCTCACCGACTGGTTCGAGAACATCTACCTCTCCCAGGCGGGCCCGGAGAAGTACGACCAGCTCGCGGCGCACGAGATCCCGTGGACCGACCCGTCCGTGAAGGACGCGCTGACCACGCTCGGCGAGCTGTTCGGCGACGAGACGCTGGTCGCGGGCGGCACGAAGAAGGCGACGAAGATGGCGTTCCCGGACTCGGCGACCGCCCCGTTCGCCGACCTGGACAACCCGAAGGCCGCCATGGTCTTCGAGGGCGACTTCGTCGGCGCGTTCGTCAACGAGACGGACGCCAAGGTCGGCGAGAACGCGAAGGTCTTCCCGTTCCCGGCGGTCGGCCCGGAGAAGCCGGTGGTCACCGGCGGCGACGCGGCCGTGTCGCTGACCGGCTCCAAGGGCGCGCAGGCGCTGCTGACGTACCTGTCCTCCACCGAGGCGGCGCAGGCGTGGGCGGAGGCGGGCGGGTTCATCTCGCCGAACAAGAACATGGACATGGCCGCGTACCCGAACGACGTGCAGCGTGAGATCGCGCAGGCGCTCGTCGACGCCGGGGACGACTTCCGCTTCGACATGTCCGACCAGGCGCCCGCCGACTTCGGCGGCACCGCGGGCAAGGGCGAGTGGAAGGCGCTTCAGGACTTCCTGGCGAACCCGAAGGACGTCGAGGGCGCGCAGCAGGACCTCGAAAAGGCCGCGGCCGCGGCGTACAAGAGCTGACGGACGGAGCAGGGGACTCTGATGTCGACCTCGTCGGCGGGGGGTGCGGCGGACTCCGCCGCACCCGCCCCCCTCGCCCCGCCGGGCAGCAAGGCACAAGAGAAGAAGTCGGAAGAGCGGAAGCAGAGCAAGCCGCCGAGGTCGGTGGTGCGGACGAAGAGCTGGATCACGGTGGCGTTCCTGCTGCCGGCCCTGGTCCTGCTCGGCGTCCTGGTGCTGTATCCGATCGGGTACTCGGTCTACCGCAGCCTCTTCGACGTCTCCGGCGACGAATTCATCGGCCTGGACAACTACACGGAGCTGTTCCGGGACGACCGGATCCGCACCGCGCTGCGCAACAACCTGATCTGGGTGCTCGTGGCGCCCGCGGTCTGCACGGCGCTGGGGCTGATCTTCGCCGTCCTCACCGAGAAGGTGCGGTGGGGTACGGCGTTCAAGATGGTCGTCTTCATGCCGATGGCGATCTCGATGCTGGCGGCGGGCGTCATCTTCAGCCTCGTCTACCAGAACGAGCCGGAGCGCGGAGCCGCGAACGCGGCGTGGACGACGATCCACGACACGTTCAGCGACCCCGCGCCCTGGCCGGGCGCCCGGCCGCGGCCCAACAGCGATCTGAAGGGCCCGGACAAGGGCCCGTTCACCGCCGGCGCCACGGTCAGCGCCGGCCAGACGGCGCTGCTGCCGCTGGTCGCGGTGAAGCCGCAGGACGTGGCGGGCGAGCAGCCGGCGGCGAAGCCGCAGGCCGCCGGCGACGGCGTCAGCGGCACGGTGTGGCTGGACTTCAAGCCCGGCGGCGGCGAGCCGGACGTCGTCGACAGCGGTGAGAAGGCGCTGAAGGACATCAAGGTCGAGGCGGTCAAGGACGGCAAGGTCGTCGCCTCGGCCACGACGGCGTCCGACGGTACGTTCACGCTGCCGGCCGCGGCCGACGGCGCCCAGTTGCGGCTGCCCGCCTCGAACTTCGCGGAGGCGTACGGCGGCGTCGACTGGCTCGGCCCGTCGCTGGTGACGCCGGCGGTGATCGCGGCGTACGTGTGGATGTGGGCCGGCTTCGCGATGGTGCTGATCGCCGCGGGTCTGGCGTCGGTGCCGCGCGAGCTGATGGAGGCGGCGCGGGTGGACGGCGCGAACGAGTGGCAGGTGTTCCGGCGCATCACGGTGCCGGTGCTGGCGCCCGTGCTCGCCGTCGTGCTCGTCACGCTGATGATCAACGTGCTGAAGATCTTCGACCTCGTCTACATCATCGTGCCGAGCGCCCGGCTGGAGGACGGCAACGTGCTGGCCGTCGAGCTGTTCCAGCAGGCGTTCGCCGGCACCGAACCCGACCTGGGCGTGGGCAGCGCGATCTCCGTCGTCCTGCTGCTCCTGGTCGTCCCCGTGATGATCTTCAATATCCGCCGTCTGCGAAAGGAGTCCGGCCGATGACCACCGCAGCAGCGGCGGAGACCGCACCGAAGCCGGAACCGCGGGAGGCGAAGAGCGAGGCGCCGGCGAAGGAGTCGATCGCCTCCCGTGTCGGCCGGTTCGCGGGCGGCGGCGCGGTCCGGGTGTTCCTCGTGATCGTGGCGTTCCTGTGGCTGACCCCGACGGTGGGGCTGCTGCTGTCGTCGTTCCGCGACCCGGCGGACATCGCGACGACCGGCTGGTGGAAGGTCTTCGGCGATCCGGGGCAGCTCACCACGGACACGTACGACGCGCTCTTCGGCAACGAGGACGTGATGGGCGCGCTGCCCACGACGATCTGGATCACCGTGCCGTCCACGGTGCTGGTGGTGGTCATCGGCGCGCTGGCGGGCTACGCCTTCGCGTGGATGGACTTCCCCGGCCGGGACTGGGTGTTCCTGGCGGTGGTGGGCCTGCTGGTGGTGCCGGTGCAGGTGGCGCTGATCCCGATAGCGTCGCTGTACCGGGACCTGAACCTGTTCCACACGATCACGGGCGTGGTGCTCTTCCACGTCGCGTTCGGGTTGCCGTTCGCCATCTTCCTGCTACGGAACTTCTTCGCGGAGATCCCGCGGGAGCTGCTGGAGGCGGCGCGGATAGACGGGGCGAGCGAGATGCGCCTGTTCTTCCGCGTCGTGATGCCGCTGGGCGGGCCGGCGATCGCGGCGCTGAGCATCTTCCAGTTCCTGTGGGTGTGGAACGACATGCTGGTGGCCCTGGTCTTCGCCGACCCGGGCAAGCCGCCGCTGACGGTGGCGGTGCAGCAGCAGGCGCGGCAGTTCGACAGCAACATCGAGCTGATCGCGTCCGGCGCGTTCATCTCGATGGTCATCCCGCTCATCGTCTTCTTCGCCTTCCAGCGGCAGTTCGTGTCGGGTGTGATGGCGGGCGCCGTGAAGTAGGTACGTAGATACGCGAAGGGTCACGCGGTACGGCCGTCCGGGGACATCACCCGGGCGGCCGTACCGTCGTACCGCTGAGTGCGTGGCACCGCGGCTACGGTGGCGGATAC
The DNA here is from genome assembly GCF_045781775.1 of Streptomyces sp. 184. NCBI lineage: Bacteria > Bacillati > Actinomycetota > Actinomycetes > Kitasatosporales > Streptomycetaceae > Streptomyces > Streptomyces sp. 184. The sequence goes on from NZ_CP123230.1 coordinate 6,897,854, forward strand.
CAGCAAAAAGGACATTCCGACCAGCGGACTGTCCTTCCGCCGCCGCCCGCCCAGGGATGTGTCCGTGCCCCGGTTCAGCGTCATCGTCCCCGCGTACAGGGTCCACGCATATCTCGACGATTGCCTGGAGTCCGTGCTCGCGCAGTCCTTCACGGACGTGGAGGTCATCGCGGTCGACGACCGCTCCCCCGACTTCTGCGGCGAGATCATCGACGCCGCCGCCGCCCGCGACCCGCGGCTGACCGCCGTCCACCTGAGCGCCAACGTCGGCCTCGGCCGCGCCCGCAACGCCGGTCTGGAGCGCGCCACCGGCGACTACGTCCTCTTCCTCGACGGCGACGACACCCTCGCGCCCGGCGCGCTCCAGGCGATCGCCGACCGGCTCGCCGCGACCGCCGACCCCGACGTCCTCGTCTACGACTACGCCCGCACCTACTGGCACGGCCGCCACACCCGCAACGTACGCGCCGGCTTCCTCGCCGAGCGCGAGCCGCAGGTCTTCCGGCTGGCGGAGCGGCCGGAGCTGCTGCACCTGCTGGTGGTGGTCTGGAACAAGGCGTACCGGCGGGACTTCATCGCCGCGCAGGGGCTCAGCTTCCCGCCCGGCTACTACGAGGACACCCCGTGGACGTACCCCGCGCTGCTGTCCGCGGAGCGGATCGCGGTGCTGGACCGGGTGTGCGTGCACTACCGGCAGCGGCGGTCCGGCAACATCCTGGGCACGCCGGGTGAGCAGCACCTCGACGTCTTCGACCAGTACGACCGGGTGTTCGCGTTTCTCGACGCGCGGCGGCTGGAGCGGTGGCGGCCGGTGCTGTTCGTGCGGATGGTGGACCATCTCACGACGATCTTCAACAAGGGCGAGCGGGTGCCGCGGCACAAGCGGGCGGAGTTCTTCCGCCGGACGCGGGCGCTGTACCTGCGGTACGGGCCGGGGGCGGCGGGGCCGGGGTCGGGGTCGGGGTCCGGGGCCGCGGTGGGCGTACGGGCCGGGGGCAGCGTACGGGTCCGGACGCGGCATCTGCTCGTCCGGTTCGGCACCCGGCGGGCGTTCCACCTCCTCGGCGCCGCCGGCCGCCTCCTCACCCGGCTCCGCGATTTCGCCGGCAGCGCCGCGCGCCGCGCCCGCGCCGGCTGGAGCCGGCTCTCCTACCGCCTCCAGCTCCGCCTGCCCCTCGATCCACACCTGGCGGTCTTCGCCGCGTACTGGTACCGCGGCTACTCCTGCAACCCCGCCGCCCTCGAAGCCAAGGCCCGCGAGCTGGTCCCCGGCCTCGCCACCGCCTGGATCGCCCGCCCCGCGTACGCGCACACCGTGCCGCCCGGCGTACGGGTGCTGCACCCCGGCTCGCGCGCCTGCCAGCGCGCCCTGGCGCGCGCCACGTACCTCGTCAACAACGTCAACTTCCCCCAGTACGTGGTCAAGCGCCCCGGCCAGATCCACGTGCAGACCCACCACGGCACGCCGCTGAAGAAGATGGGCCTGGACCTCGCCGACCACCCGGCCGCCGCCGCGGGCATGGACTTCACGGCCCTGATGAGCCGCGTCGACCGCTGGGACTACAGCCTCTCCGCCAACCGCCACTCCACGCTGGCCTGGAGCCGCGCCTACCCGGCCGACCACACCACCCTGGAGTACGGCTACCCGCGCAACGACGCGCTCGCCGGCCCGCCCCCCGACGCCGCCGCGCGCGCGGAGCTGCGCGCCCGGCTCGGCATCCCCGAGGGCGCCACCGCCGTCCTCTACGCCCCCACCCACCGCGACTACCTCCCCGGACACGTCCCCCCGCTCGACCTCGACGCCCTCGCCGGCGCGCTGCGCGCACGCGGCGCGCACGTCGTCCTGCTGGCCCGCGCGCACTACTTCCACGACGCCGAGCCCGCCGGCGCCCCGCCGGCCGGCGTGCTCGACGTCACCGCGCACCCCTCGCTCACCGAGCTGTGCCTGGCCTCCGACGCGCTGCTCACGGACTACTCGTCCGTGATGTTCGACTACGCCCTGCTCGGCCGCCCCATCGTGATCCACGCCGCCGACTGGGAGGCGTACCGACTGGCGCGCGGCACCTACTTCGACCTCACCGCGGAGCCGCCCGGCCGCGTCTGCCGCACCGCCGACGAGATCGCCGACACCTTCGCCACCGGCGCCCACGCCGCCCCCGCCGCCGCGGCGCTGCTCGCGGAGTTCCGGCGGCGCTTCTGCCCGTACGACGACGGGCACGCCGCCGAGCGCGTGGTCCGCCACGTCTTCCTCGGCGAGACGGAGTCCCCGCCGGTGGCGGGGCCGGTGGCGGTGGCGGTGGCGCGGGGTGTCCCCGGGGTGCTGCCGCGACCGGCGGGGAGCGCGGTGGCGCACGGCGAATGAGCGAGGGACGGACACGGGAGAGCCGGACACACGAACACCGCAGACACCGAGGCCGGACATACGGACACCCCCGGCCCGAAAGCCGGAGACACGGCCACCGGCGGAACGAACGCCGCCATCACGAGCACCGGACACACGAGCACCGGAAACACGGAAGCCGGAGGTACGGATGACACAGACCCGCAGCGAGCGGGCGGCCGCCCCGCCGCCGGCGCCCTCCGCCTCCGGAGTCGGCCGTCCCCGCCCCGAGCCGGCGCCGAGCGACCCGTACCCCGCGCACGCCGCCTACGCCGCGGACGCCAACGGCACGAAGGCCGGGCAGCCGTGGCTCGTCCACCGCTACCGGCGCGCGGTGCCGCGCCGGGTGCGCCGGCTCGTCGTCGCCGTCGCCACCCCCGCCACCCGGCACAAGGTGCAGCGCGCGCTCGGCGCCGTCTCCCGGCGGATCCCCGACCCGGGGCAGCGGTCGGCGCTGCGCGCCCTGCGCGCCACCGGCCAACTCCACCGCCCCGACCGCAAGGTCGTCCACCACCGCGGCCACACCCGGCTCGCCGTCGTCCTCGACTCCCCCACGCCGCTGCGCGCCCGCAACGAGAACCTGCTCCTGGTCACCGGCGCCCTCGACGCCGCGGGCGTCGAGCACTTCGCCGTCCGCGGCTACGGCAACGTCTCCACCGCCGTCGCCGTCCCCGCGCCGCTGCGCGCCCGCGCCGTCGCCGCGCTCTCCGCCCTGTGCGCCGAACACCCCGGCTACGTCTGCCCGCCGGACCGCCGCAGGCGCCCCGAGCACCGGGTGCGCCCCGCCGGTGACCCCGCGGCGTGGAAGGCGCTCGCCGAGACGGCCGTCGTCCGGTTCACCTGCTACTACACCGACCGCCGCGGGCACACGCTGCTGGGCGCCGGCTACGGCTGCGACGTGGAGTTCTGGGCGGAGGAACCGTACGGCGAGAGCGACCCCGCCGGGGGTGAGAGCGGCGAGGAGAGCCGCCCGGCCGGCACCGCCGACGACCGGAGCCGCACCCGGCTGGTGGCGCCGCGGTTCAACCGCGTCGTCGAGTCCGTGCCGCACGACGGCGCGTACGTGACCGCCCCGGGCCACCTCTTCACCCGCTTCGTGCTCCCCGACTCGCTCGGCCGGGCCCCCGACGTCCGCACACGCCCCGAGCTGACCGTCCCGCTCCCCGACGACCTCCCCTTCCCCATCGACGCCGTCTACACCTGGGTCGACGGCGACGACCCCGACTGGCGCCGCCGCCGCGCCGCCGCGGGCGGCGTCCCGTACCACGCCGAGGCCGCCAACGACGCCCGCTACCTCAACCGCGACGAGCTTCGCTACTCGCTCCGTTCACTGCACCTGTACGCCCCCTGGATCCGGCACGTGTATCTGGTCACCGACGACCAGGCCCCCGACTGGCTCGACACCGCCCACCCCCGCGTCACGGTCGTCGACCACCGCGACATCTTCACCGACCCGGGCGTGCTGCCCACGTTCAACTCCCACGCCATCGAGAGCCAGCTCCACCACATCGACGGCCTGGCCGAGCACTTCCTCTACTTCAACGACGACGTCTTCCTCGGCGCCCCGCTGCTGCCCGACCGGTTCTTCCTGCCCAGCGGCATCACCCGCTACTTCCCGTCCCGCGCGCTGCTGCCCTCCGGGCCGCCGGACGCCGGCGACGTGCCGGTGTCGATCGCGGGAAAGAACAACAGGGCGCTGCTGGAAGAGAGGTTTGGCACGTACATCACGCAGAAGATGAAGCACACGCCGCACGCCCTGCGGCGCAGCGTCCTGGCCGAGATCGAGCGGCGCTTCCCCGAGCGGCACCGGCAGACCGCGGCAAGCCGCTTCCGCGGCGCCACGGACCTGAGCATCCCGTCCGCGTTCCACCACTACTACGCGGCCTTCACCGGCCGCGCGGTGCCCGGGCAGATCCCGTACGACTACTTCGACCTCGCCCACCCCGACATCGCCGACCGCCTCCAGCGGCTGCTGCGCCGCCGCGACCGGAACGTCTTCTGCCTCAACGACACCCTCTCCGGCGCCGCCGACCTGGCCGGACAGCTCGCGCTGACACGGCCGTTCCTCCAGGCGTACTTCCCCGACCCCAGCCCGTTCGAGAGGTGAGCAGGCCATGCCCCTGGCCGTCCGCACGCCGGTGAACCCGGCCGCCCTGCCCGACACCGGCGCGTACCCCCGCGCGATCAACGTGCTCAGCCGGAAGGAGACCGCGGTCCAGCGCCAACTGCGCCGCGCGGGCCTCGCCGGCTACGAGCCGCTGACGCAGGCGACGCTGCTGACGCTCGCGCAGTACGCGCCGCCGCACGCGGCGGTCTACGACATCGGGGCGCACATCGGGCTGTACGCGGCCCTCGTGGACCTCGTGCACGGCGCCAAACGACTCCAGACCGTCGCCTTCGAGCCGACCCCGCACACGGCGGAGCTGTGCCGCAGCCTGCGCGACGGCAACGGACTGGGCTTCGACGTACGGCAGATGGCGCTCTCCGACCACAGCCGCACGGCGGAGCTGTACCTGTCGCTGAAGGCCGAAAGCTCCAACTCCCTCAACCCCGGGCACCGCGCGCACACCGAGTCGGTGCGGGTGCCGGTCGGCACGGTGGACGACTTCGCGGAGCGGCACGGGCACGCGCCGTTCCTGATCAAGATCGACGTGGAGACGCACGAGCCCGAGGTCCTCGCGGGCGCGGGCCGGGTGCTGCGCGAGCACCGGCCGTGGATCGTGTGCGAGGTACTGCCCGGCACGGACGCCGACGCGATGGCGGCGGCGCTGGGGAAGCTGACGGCCCTGGGGTACGGGCTGCACCTCATCCACCCGGAGTCGCCGTGGCGCACGCACGACGCGCGGAGCTACCGGCCGCACGTGCAGGGGCAGTGCCGCGACTGGCTGTTCGCGCCGGAGCCGCTGACGGACGACTTCTACGCCACGCAGCGCGGGTGGCTGCGGGCGGTGCTGGAGTGCGGCAAGGAGGAGAACGTCCTGGTGCCGCCGGGCGAGCCGTTCCCCCGCGGCTGGAACGCCCCGCACCCGCTGCCGGGCCGCGCGCCGGGACCGCGGCGGGGGCCGGAGGGACGGCTGCCGCGGATGTGGCGACAGGCGGTGGGGCGGTGACCGGGGGCGCCGCCCCGGGCGGGGCGGGGTGGGCGGGACGGGTGGCGCCGGTCTGGGGCGCGGTGGTGCGCGCGGGGCGGAACGTACGCGGTCGGGGTACGCGGCTGCGGAGGGAGCGGGGCGGGGTGCCGGCGGGGGCCGAGGCCGGGTCCGGCGCGCGGCGGGGGACGGACGGCGCGGAACACCGCGGATCCACAGCCGGGCGCACCGCGTACGGGGTCGAGCCCGGCGCCTCCGGCGCGGGGCGCCGCGGCGCGGCCGGTGACGCGAGGGCTGCGGAGGCGCGTGGCACGTACGCGCACGGCGCGTCCGGCGGCTGGTGGTTCGGAGGCGCCGCGTTCGGGCTGGCCCTCCAGCTCGGCTGCGTCGCCTACGCCGCCCGCCACGTCTCCCCCGCCGCCCTCGGCGCGTACGCCGTGGCCCTCACCGCCGTCCACCTCCTCGCCCACCTCGCCGGCACCGGCATCGCCGCCTCCCTGCGCCGCGCCGAGCCGCTGACCCGGCACACCGCCCACGCCGCACTCCGGCTCGCCGGGATCACCGGGTTCGTCGGCTTCGCCGTCGCCCAACTCACCGCGCCGCTGCCCGCGCTGCTCCTCCACGCCCCCGACACGACCTCCCTCCTCCGCCTCCTGGCCTGCGCCTTCCTCTGCCACCCCGCGGCCGACGCCGCCGTCACCGCACTCCACCGCGCCGGCCGCACCCGCGCCGCCGTGCTGGCGGACACCGGCGGCCAGGCGGGCGGCGCCGGGACCGGCATCCTGCTGCTCGCCGCCGGCGCCGGCCCCCTCGGGCTGGCCGCGATGCTGCCGGTCGCCGCCGCGCTGACGCTCGGCGCCGCGGCGCTGCTCCTGTCCCGTACGCCGCTGCCGGACGGCCCTCCGGTTCCGGCCGTGGCGCTGCTCCGCATCTCGTGGTTCGCGGCCGGTTTCGGGCTGCTGCGGCTGCTCGCCGCGGGGGCGCCGCTGTGGGCGGCCTGCCGCCTGCTGGGTCCGGGCGCGGCGGGGGTGTACTCGCGGGCGGCGGTGCTGTGCGAGGTGCCGGTGGTGGTGTACGGCAGGGTGGCGGGCGGGGGCGGAAAGCTCGGTACGTACCCGGGGCTCGGCCGGGATCTGCGCCTGGACGCGGGCCAGGGCCGCGGCTCCGCACGGGACATGGTCCACAGCCGGGAGCCGGGCGTCGGCCGTGAGGCCGGCCGCGGTCCGGAGACGAGCCGCGTCCGGGAGCCGCGCCGCGGTCCGGAAACCAGCCGCGGCCCGGAGCCGGGCCCCGTTACGGCGACCGGCCGCCGGCCGGAGCCGATGGGCCGCCTCGCACCGGGCCACCGCCCGTGGCCCGGTCATGCGACCGGCCGCGTCCGCCGCGTGGACGGGCCCGCCGCCCGGCTCGCCCTCACCGGCGCTTCCGCCGCCGCCTTCGCCGGGTTCGGCGCCGCCGCCGGTGCCGGACCCGCCGCGCTCGCGGTGCTCCTCGGGCCCGGCTGGGAGTCGGCGACCGCGCTCGTGCCGTGGCTCTGCGCCGCGGCGGCGCTGCAACTCGTCTACTCCGCCGGCTGCTCCCTCGACCTCGCCCGCGGCCGGCGCCGCGAACTCCTCGGCACGCACCTGGTCGTGCTCCTCACCACCGCCGCCGCGCTCGCCCTCGTCCTCCCGTGGCGCGGCTCCGGCCACGCCCTGCCGCTGCTCGCCTGCGCCGCGGCGGCGGGCCCGGCCGCGGGGCACGCGTTGCAGTTGGCCCGGTGGGGGCGCTGCGGTCTGGTACGGGTACGGGAGGTGCTGCGGGCGCACGCGGTGCACTGCGGCATCGGTGCGGCGGCCGGGGCGCTGGCGGCGACGGCCGGTTCGACGGCGGCGGAGCCGGGCCCCGCGCTGCTCTACGGGCTGCTCGCGCTCGCGCCCGTCGCCGTGGTGTGCGCGGCGCTGCACGAGCGGCTGCCGCTCTCCGCGGCGCTGACCGACCACCGCCCGCCCCGTCCGCCGGCGCCGCGCCCGCGGACCTCCGCACGGCCCCCGGCACCCCGCCGGGCACCGCGCGCCCCGGTCCCGTAGCAGCGCGGCGGGCATGCGCCACCCAGGCCGCGCGCCCCGGTGCGTACCCGGACATGCGGGCCCTGGTGCGCCTCGCGAACCCCCGGGCGCCACGCGCGCGTTCGGCCACCGGGCGATACGTGCCCCTCAGCCCCGGTCGTACGACCCGGCCTCCGCCCGCTCCGCGCGGGCCGCCACCAACTCCGCGCACAGCTCCTCCCACGCCCGCGTCACCCCCTCCGCCGCGAACCGCTCCGTCCCCGCGCGGGCGCGGGAGCCCAGCCGGTGCAGCAGCTCCGCGTCCTCCGCCATCAGCAGGCCCAACGCGCCCGCCAGCGCGGTCACGTCGTCGGGCGGCACCAGCAGTCCGTCCACCCCGTGCCGTACGACCTCCGCCGGGCCGCCGGGCACGTCGTACGCCACCGCGGGCACCCCCGCCGCGTACGCCTCCAGCAGCGCCCGCGGACACGCTTCGCCGCTCGCCGAGGGCAGCACCGCGAAGCTCGCCTTCGCCCACTCCTGCGCCATGTACGGGCTCGGGCCCAGCAGTTCCACCCGCTCGTACAGCCCCAGCTCGGCCACCTGCCGGCGCAGCCACGGCAGCTCCGGACCGTCCCCGAACACCCGCAGCCGCCACAGGGGTCCATCCGGCGGCGTGCCCGCCGACGCGGACGCCGACGCGAACGCCGTGATCGCGTGGTCCACCTGCTTGTGCGGCGTCAGCGGCCCCGCCACCACCGCCGTCCGCGTCGTACGCGACGAGCGTGGCCGGAAGCCGTCCGGCGCCGGGTACGGAATCGCCGCCAGCCGCGGCGCCCCCGCGCCCAGCGCCAGCGCCAGCCGCCGACGCGCACGCTCCGTCCGCACCACCACCGCGTCGCACTCGCCCACCCGCGCCGGCAGGCCGGACTGCCCGTGGCCGTGCTCCTCGTGGATCCGTACGACCGCCGCCGGCGCGTGGTCCGCGGCGACGGGCAGCAGCGCGGGCGAGGCGGTGACGAGGACGTCGGTGTCGAGGGTGCGCAGGGCGAGGGTGAGTTCGATGTCGGTGAGCGCGTCGAAGCCCGGTTCCTCGGCAGGGTCGACCAGCTCGCCGGGTGCGGCGGCGAGTTGCTGCCGGACGCGGTCGGTGAGGGCCGTGGGCCGTAGCGGTACGGGGACGGGGCCGGGGCCGGTGCGGTCGACGAGGTGGCGCAGCCGGACGCGGGGATCGGGGGCGGTGTGCGGCCGGTCACGGGTGCGGAAGACGCTGACGACCTCGACGTCGTGGCGCGCGGCGAGGTGGCCGGCCCGGGTGAGGACGGCGGGCGCGACGGCGCCCGGCTCGTCGGCGCGGATGAGCAGGAAGACGATCCTCACGCCCGTACGCCCTCCCGGCGCGCCCCCGCGCGCTCGTGGGGCGACGGCACCGGGAAGTACCCCTCCAGGAACGCCTGTACGCCCCGCGGAAGTTTGCCGTCGAGGCCGAGACAGAAGACGTCGGTGTCCCGGGCGGCGAACAGTCTGTCGAGCCGGCGCGGATCGTGACCGCCCGCGGCCTCGGCGGGGAGAGGGCCCGAGCAGCGCCGGGGGGACAGGGCCCGGCCGAGGAACACGTCGTCGGCGAGGGGCAGGACGTGCGCGGAGAGGCCGTCGAGCGGGTGGCGCGGGCCGACGACGGTGAGGCCGGGGCGGGCGGTGTCCAGCCAGGGCGGCGGGTCCTCGGCGACGACGTAGGTGTGGCGGATCCAGGGGGCGAACATCGCGAGGGAGCGCAGCGAGTAGCGCAGCGCCGGGCCGGTGCGGGTGTAGACGGCGTCGATGGGCGGGCGGGGGGCGGTGACGAACTCGCGCAGCGTGGGGAACGCGCGGTCCTGGACGTACAGCACGGCGGTCGGCGTCAGGGAGGGCAGGGTGCGGCCGAGGGCGGTGGGGGCGCGCGGGGTGGCGTACGCGCCGTCTCGCTGCGGGCGGTGCCAGAACTCGATGTCGCAGCCGTGGTCGGGGCCGTAGCGGAGGGTGCGACCGGAGGTGAGGTACGGGCGGTAGAGGCGCAGCGCGGGCGGCTCACCGGCGGCGGTGAGCAGTTCGGCGGGGACGGGGGCGGCAGGGACGGGGGCGGCGGGGACGGGGGCGTGGGGGGCGTCGGGGCCGTGGCCGGGTCCGGCGGGGGAGGGGGCCACGGGGAGGGGGGTGGCGTAGACGGCCTGGCCGGGGTACGCGCCGGCCAGCGCGCGGCAGGTGCGCGAGCGCAGGCCGGCGTCTACGGCAAGGCGGTACCGGGGGGCGTGTGCGGCGTCGCCGGGGTGGATGCCGGTGTACGTGCCGGTGCCGGTGTCCGCGGGGCCGCCGGGGGCCGTGGCCTCGGCGTTGCGCAGCAGGACGTACGGCACGTCCGCGGCCTCCAGCGCGTCGGCGGCGAGGCGGAGGCTGGCGGCGTAGGCGTCGGCGGCGAGGAGGTCGTCGCGTACCTCGGCCAACTGCCCGGCGGCGCGCACGAGTCGCGCGGCGCCGGCGCTCCCCCGGGCCCGTACCGCCTCCTCCCACCGCCGCCGCTCCTCCGCCGCCGGCGCGGGGCGCACCGGCCGGGGGCGGGGCGGGAGGGCGGGGGCGGTCGCGGCGCGGTGGAAGGCGGCGCGGTCGGCGCGGTCGCGCTGGCGGCGGGGTTCGTCGTCGCGCAGCGCGGCGAGTGCGGTCAGCAGGGCGTGCCAGCGGTCGGCGGCGTTCTCGTCGCCGGGGATGGCGGCGAGGCGCGGCGCCGCCGGGCCCAACTCCGCCTCGTACGACGCCCGGTCCGCCTCCGTCGGTACGACGAGCGCGTCCAGCTCCGGCGCGCGGGCCGGCGGCGGCCGGCCGGGGCGGGGCTCTCGGTGGACGGTGAGGATGCGGGCGGGGGCGAGGTCGCAGACGTCGCGTACGAGGGCGGGGGTGGCGGTGACGAGCACGTCGGCGTCGAGGGTGCGCAGGGCGGCGGGGTCCGGCGCGGCGACGGTCCGCACGTCGTGGTGCGCCGCGAGGACACGTACGACGCTGTCCTCCGCCGCGTCGGCGAAGGCCGCCAGGAACGTGATCCTCACCGGGCGCCTCCCACGACCTCGGTGACGACGACCAGCCGCCCGGCGGCGGTGTAGTGGGGGGCGATACGGACGACGTCGCCGGAGTCGGCGACGAGCAGACGGTTCGGCAGCCGGTGTACGCGCCCGGGGTCGGCGAGGTCGCCGAGCAGCCGCCCCACCGGCACCGCGCAACCGCCGGACCGTACCCGTACCTCCCAGGTCCGCTCCCCGCGCCACTCCGCCAGCCGCGCCAGCTCCCCGCTCCCCGCCACCGCCGCGAACCGCCCGCCCCCGCACTCCGCCACCCGCAGCCCGCACACCGCGCCGGGCTCGCCGCGCGCCACCAACTCGCACGCGAACTCCCCGCCGTGGGGCCGGACTCCGGCCCGGGGCGCGTCACCCGCCGCCGCGCCGGGGCCTGCGGCGGCGGCGCCGCCCGCCGGCTCTCCGGCAACCCCGGCCATCCCGTGCACCGCGGCCCCCGGCCCGCGGCCAGAACGCCGCCGCGCAGGCACCCCCACCGCCCACCGCCCCGGCGCCGACCCCGACGCCGGTCCCGGCGCCGCCAGGCCCACCACCCGCCCCCGGATCGCCAACTCCGTCCAGCCCACCTCCACCCGGTCCACCTCCGCGTGCGGCGCCAGCCGCTCCACGCCCAGCACCGCGGCGCCCCCGCCCCCGCCCCCGTCCTCCGACGCCGTGACCGTGACGCGCCACCCGCCCGGGTGCGGCGGATCGAGGCGGGTGGGACCCGCGGCGGCGCCCCCGGGCACCGCGCCGCCCGGCACCCTCAGCCCGTACGACCTCCGCCGCCGCCGACCGCCCACCGAGAACTCCACGCCCAACTCCCGCCGCTCCCCGGCCGCCACCGCGATCACCTCGAACCCGTGCCCCGCCCCCGCGGCCCGCCGCCGCGGCCCGGACCACCGGCGGCCCCCACCGCCTCCGCCGCCCCCGCGCTCCACCGGCTCGACCACGTACGTGCCGAACGCCCGCGCCCCGGCCACCTCCAGCCGCAGCGCCCGCTCCCCCACCCGCAGCCACGCCCCCGGCCGGCCCGCCCCGCCCGCCGGCAGCGGCACGCACACGTTCAGCGTGCGCCCGTCCAGAACCGTCAGGTGCTCGGCCTCCAGGCTCCCCACCGAGCTCCCCGCCGCACTCCCCGCCCCGCCCCCCGCCAACGCCGTCACCCCGGCAGCTCGTACGCGCTCGGCACCGGGAAGTACGCGTCCAGGAACGCCCCGAGCAGCCCGGGCGCCCCGGTGCCCCCGACCCGGATCACCGTCCGGTCCCGCGCCGCCAGCAGCCGCCGCAGCGCGGCGTCCGTACCGCTCGCCGCCAGGTCCACGTCCGCGTGGCGCAGGGTCGCCGCGGCGGCGCGGCCGGTGTGGGCGGCGTAGTGGTGGTGGAGCGACGACGGGATCGCCAGGTCGTCGCGGCCGGGGACGCGGTGGGCGGCGGTGGCGACGTGCCGGTCCCCGAACTCGCGCTCGATCTCGCACAGCACGCTGCGCCGCAGCGGGTGCGGGGCGTGCCGCAGCGGCACCTGCGCTGGCGAGACGAAGAACCGCGTGAGGCCGTTGGCGAGGAAGAAGTGCTCCGGGACGGTCTCGGTGCCGAGGAAGAGTCGGTCGCCGAAGTACAGGAAGTGCTCGGCGAGGCCGTCGATGTGGTGCAGTTGGCTCTCGACGGCGCGCGGGTTGAACGTCGGCAGCGCGGTCGGGTCGGCGAAGACCTCGCGGTGCGCGACGACGGTCAGCCCCGGGTGCGCGGTGTCCAGCCACGGCGGGGCGCCGGCGTCGGTGAGCAGGTGGACGTTGCGGATCCAGGGCGCGTACGTGGCGAGGGAGCGCAGCGCGTAGCGCAGTTCGGCGTCGGTCCAGGTGAAGACGGCGTCGACCGGGTACGTGACGTCGTCGGGCAGCGGGTGCGCGAACTCCTCGCGGGTACGCAGCGTGAGCCGGCCGCCGCAGCCCCACGAGCCGCGGTCGGTCGTCTTCACCGCGGTGGCGGCGGCCGGGACGCTGTCGGCGACGCGGCCGGGGCGGGGGGCGAGGAGCCGGTCGCCGGTGGCGTCGGCGTGCCAGAACTCGACCTCGCAGCCGGAGTCGGCGCCGATGACCAGCCGCCGGCCCGGCTCGGTGCGGAACCAGGTGAGGCGCAGCACGTCGGCCTTCTCCAACTGCTGCCAGACGCCCGGCTCGTAGCCGGGGACCAGCCGCGGGTACGCGCCGGCCGCACCGTCCGCCGCCGGGCCGGCAGCCCGGTGCCGGCCGGTGTGTGCGCCCGCCGCCACCACCGTCACGTACGCCGGCTGCACCCGGCACAGCCGTGCCAGCGCCCGGCACGCCCGGTGGCGCTGGGCCGCCGGCACGGCGACGACGGAGGGGCCGCACGCCCGGCCCCGTACCGCGAAGTACGGGACGCCCGCGGTCCGCAGCGCCCGGGTGACGGCGAGCACGCCGACGCGGCGGGCCTGCACCGGGGAGAGCCCGCGCTGGAGGTGGGCGACGCGCGGCCGGCCGTCGACGGTGACGACGAGGCAGCCGGGCGCCTCGGCGGCGGCCTGCTCGCGGCGGGCCCGGAGGGCGGCGCGGAACCGGTCGGCGTGGTGCGGGGCGGCGAGTGCGGCGAGGTGGCGGCGGACGGCGCGGGGCAGCGCGCGGCGGTACGCGGCGACGACGGTCGCCGTACCGGGGCCGGCGCGCGGCGGCTGCTCTTCCGTGGCTGTCTGCCCCATGCGGGACAAACTACGTCATTCGCCCGCCCCGGACTTCGAGCAACGCCCGGCGCCGGCCGCGTCGCCCGGCACCGCGCGCGTCATCCCCGCCGCACGCCGCGCCGCGCGCCCCTCGCCGTACCGTCCTCCCCTACCGGTTCGTCCGCAGCAGTGTCCGCATCGTCCGCATGGCCACCGACAGGTTCGCCAGGTCGAACGACTCCGAGCTCTGGATCTCCTCCAGCGTGGTGCGCGCCCGGCCCAGGATCGCCACGTTCTTCTCCTCCCAGGTCTTGAACCGCAGCTCCGGCGTGATCACCTCGCCGTCCGCGTCCGGCTCCGCCGACAGCACGGCGGCGGTGAGCAGCGCGTGCGCCGCGTACAGGTCCTCGCGGATCGCCGCGCGGGCCATGGACTGCCACCGGTCGGCCCGCGGCAGCTCCACGATGCGGTCCATCAGCTTGCTGATGTGCAGCCGGTCGCCGAGGTCGTAGTACACCTCCGCGACGTCCAGCGGCTCGTGCCCGGTGCGGTCGGCGACGGCGACGATGTCCAGCGTCGGGAACGCCGCCGAGAACGTGGCGACCCGCTGCGCCAGCTCCGCCGGGACGCCGTTGTCGGTCAGCTCGTTCTGGTTCCGCTCGTACCACTCCAGGTCCGCGCCGCGCAGCAGCTTCGGCAGCGCCGCCCAGACCCGTCCGATGCGCTCGCTGAAGAAGTCGATCGTCTCGCCCAGTTGCAGCGGCTGCGGCCGGTTGTTGAGCAGCCAGCGGGTGGCGCGCTCGACGAGCCGGCGCGAGTGCAGCCGGATGCGGGTCTGGATGTCGGCGGCGATGACGTTGTCGAGGGTGTCGACCTCGTCCCAGAAGTCGCCGAGGTGGAAGATCGCGCGGGCCGCGGTGTGCGCCCGTACGATCTCCTCGGTCGACGCGCCGGTCTCCTCCTTCAGCCGGTGCACGAACGTCGTGCCGCCGCTGTTGACGGTGTCGTTGACCAGCACCGTGGTGACGATCTCGCGGCGCAGCGCGTGCGCGCGGATCTGGTCGGGGAAGCGCTCGCGCAGCGGCTCCGGGAAGTACGCGAAGAGCATCCGCTCCAGGTACGGGTCGTCGGGCAGCTCCGTGGCGACCAGGTTCTCCGCGGTGGTGATCTTCGTGTAGCCGAGGAGCACCGCCAGCTCGGGCTGGGTGAGGCCGAGGCCCGCGGAGAGGCGTTCGCGCATCTGCTTCTCGCCGGGCAGGAACTCCAGATCCCGGTCGAGCGCGCCCTCCTTGCTCAGCTTGCGCATGTAGCGGTGGTGGGCCTGGAGCAGGCTGGGGGCCTGTGCGACGGCGTTGGCCAGGGCGGTGTTCTGCGCGTAGTTGTTGCGCAGCACCAGGCCGGCGACCTCGTCGGTCATCTCCCCCAGCAGCCGGTTGCGCTGCTTGACGGTCATGTCGCCGTCGTCGATGACCTGGTTGAGCAGGATCTTGATGTTCACCTCGTGGTCGGACGTGTCCACACCCGCGCTGTTGTCGATCGCGTCGGTGTTGATCTTGCCGCCCCGCCCGTCGGGACCACCGACGCGCGCGAACTCGATCCGGCCGAGCTGCGTCAGCCCCAGGTTGCCGCCCTCGCCGACGATCCGCGCCCGCACGTCGACGCCGTCCACCCGGATCGCGTCGTTGGCCCGGTCGCCGGCGTCGGCCTGCGCCTCCGCCGAGGACTTCACGTACGTACCGATGCCGCCGTTCCACAGCAGGTCGACCGGCGCCTGGAGGATCGCCTTCATCAGCTCCGCGGGCGTCATCTTCGCGGCGCCGTCGGGGATGCCGAGCGCCCGGCGCATCCGGGCGTTCACCGCGATCGCCTTGGCCTTGCGGGAGAACACCCCGCCGCCCTCGGAGAGCTTGGCGGTGTCGTAGTCCTCCCAGGAGGAGCGCGGCAGCTCGAAGAGCCGGCGGCGCTCGGCGTAGGAGACGGCCGGGTCCGGGTCGGGGTCGACGATGATGTGCCGGTGGTCGAACGCGGCGATGAGCCTGGTGTGCTCGCTGAGCAGCATCCCGTTGCCGAAGACGTCGCCCGACATGTCGCCGATGCCGACGGCGGTGAAGTCCTCCGTCTGGCAGTCCACGCCTAGCTCGCGGAAGTGCCGCTTGACCGACTCCCAGGCGCCGCGGGCGGTGATGCCCATGCCCTTGTGGTCGTATCCGGCGGAGCCGCCGGAGGCGAAGGCGTCGCCCAGCCAGAAGTCGTACGAGACGGCGACCTCGTTGGCGATGTCGGAGAAGGTCGCGGTGCCCTTGTCGGCGGCGACGACGAGGTACGTGTCGTCCTCGTCGTGCCGGACGACGTTCCTGGGGTGCACGACCTCGCCGCCGACGAGGTTGTCGGTAATGTCGAGCATGCCGTAGATGAACGTCTTGTAGCAGGCGATGCCCTCGGCCAGCCAGGCGTCGCGGTCCGCCGACGGGTCCGGCAGCCGCTTGCCGACGAAGCCGCCCTTGGCGCCGGCCGGGACGATGACGGTGTTCTTCACCTCCTGCGCCTTGACCAGGCCCAGGATCTCGGTGCGGAAGTCCTCGCGCCGGTCGGACCAGCGCAGCCCGCCGCGCGCGACCTTGCCGAAGCGCAGGTGCACGCCCTCGACGCGCGGTGAGTACACCCAGATCTCGTACTCCGGGCGCGGCTCGGGCAGTCCGGGGATGGCCTGCGGGTCGAGCTTCAGCGACAGGTACGAGTGCCGGGCGCCGTCCCGGTCGGTCTGGAAGTAGTTGGTGCGCAGCGTGGCCTGGATGGCGGTGAGGAACGAGCGCAGGATGCGGTCCTCGTCGAGGGAGGCCACCTGGTCCAGCGCGCCGTTCAGCTCCTCCAGGATGCCGTCGGTCAGCTCCCGCCCGGCGTGCTGCCGCTCGGGTGCCATGCGCGCCTCGAAGAGGCTCACGAGCAGCCGGGTGGTGTGCACGTTGGTACGGAGGGTGTCCTCCATGTACGCCGGGCTGAACTTCGAGCCGGCCTGGCGCAGGTAGCGGGCGTACGCGCGCAGCACCATCGCCTGCCGCCACGTCAGCCCGGCGACGGGCACGAGGGCGTTGAGCCCGTCGTCCTCCGCCTCGCCGTTCCACACCGCGGCGAACGTCTCCTGGAAGCGCTCGCGCGCGTCCTCGCCGACCTCCAGGCCGCCGCCGTTCTGCGACGGCGGGAACTGGAGCCCGAAGTCCGAGACCCAGGCGTCGGTGACGCCGGCGCGGCGCAGCACGTACGGCCGCTCCTCGGTGACCTCGACGCCGAGGTTGTGCAGCACGGGCAGCACCCGGGTGAGCGAGAACGGCGCACCGGCCCCGTACACCTTCAGCCGGCGCTCGTTGGGCGCGGCGCCCACCGGCTCGTACAGGCTGAGGGCGAACTCGTCGGTGCCGCCGCGGGAGCTGAGCTTCTCGAAGTGCTGGAGGTCGGAGACGGCGGTGCGCGGCGCGAAGTCCTCCTTGTAGCCCTCGGGGAAGGCGCCGGCGTAGCGGTGGGTCAGCTCGGCGGCGCGCTCCTCGCCGAACTCGGCGACCAGCGCCTCGGTGAAGCCGTCCGTCCAGGAGCGGGAGGCGTCGGCGAGGCGGCTCTCGATGCGGTGGACGTCGTTCTCGGTCAGCTCGCGCAGCCCGGTGCCGGGGTCGACGCGGACGACGAAGTGCAGCCGGGACAGGACCGACTCGGTGTTCCAGGCGGTGAAGTCGACGGAGGTGCCGCCCAGTTCCTCCTTGAGGATCTCGACGAGCCGCAGCCGCACGCTGGTGGTGTAGCGGTCGCGCGGCAGGTAGACGAGCGCCGAGTAGTAGCGCCCGTACTCCTCCTGGCGGAGGAAGAGCCGCAGCCGGCGGCGCTCCTGGAGATACAGGACGCTGATGACGATGGACTGGAGTTCCTCGACGGGGATCTGGAACAGCTCGTCGCGCGGGTACGTCTCCAGGATCTGGAGCAGGTCGCGGCCGTCGTGGCTGTTGGGCGTGAAGCCGGCGCGGCTGAGGACCTCGGCGACCTTGCGGCGGACGACCGGCACGCGGCGTACGGACTCGGTGTACGCGGCGGAGGAGAACAGGCCGAGGAAGCGCCGCTCGCCGACGACGTTGCCCTCGGCGTCGAACTTCTTGACGCCGACGTAGTCGAGGTAGGCCGGGCGGTGCACGGTGGCGCGGCTGTTGGCCTTGGTGAGGACCAGCATGCGGTGCTCGCGGGCTTTGGCGCGGACGTCGGCGGGCAGCCGGTGGAAGGACTCGGAGGCGGGCTGCGGCTTGCCGTCGTCCTTGTCGTACGCGGCGTGCGCGGGGTCGGCGCGCAGGATGCCGAGCCCGGTGCCGGGGACGGCGGTCAGCTCCTCGCCGTCGCTGTCGACCGTCAGGCGGTACTCGCGGTAGCCCAGGAAGGTGAAGTGGTCGGCGGCCAGCCAGCGCAGCAGCTCCCGGGCCTCCTCCACCTCCTGCGTGGGCATGTCGTCGGCCAGCGGCTCCTCGTCGAGGTCGTCGGCGATGCGCAGGGCGGAGTCGCGCATCTTCTGCCAGTCCTCGACCGCCTCGCGGGCGTCGGACAGCACCCGCATCAGGTCGGCGGTGATCTGCTTGAGGTCCTGCCGGTCGGACTCGCGGTCGGTCTCGACGTGGATCCACGACTCGATGACGGCGTCGTGCGGCAGGTCGTCCAGGCCGCGGGCGTACGGCGGCGAGGCGTTCGGGTCGCGCCCGGCGTCCAGCACCTCCAGCAGTTTGCCGGTGACGTCCCGGCGGACGACGATCTGCGGGTGGATCACCAGATGAATGCCGCGATCCTGACGAGACAGTTCATTGGTGACGGAGTCCACCAAAAACGGCATGTCGTCCATAACGACTTCCACGACGCTGTGGCTGGACGTCCAGCCGTTCTCCTCGACCGTGGGGGTGTGCACGCGCACGTTGGCGGTGCCCTGCGGACGGTTCTGGGCCAGGCGGTAGTGGGAGAGCGCCGCGCCGAAGATGTCGACCGGGTCGCGGCCGAGCAGGTCCTCGGGGGCGGTGTGCAGGTAGTAGCGCTGGAGGTACGCGTCGAGGGCCTCGGGGCCCAATCCCCCCTCGCCCGTCCCGTCCACCCGCGCGGCGCGCGCGAGCAGTTCGTTCTTGGCTTCATCCAGCTTGATCTGCATGGTCCTCAGGCTCCTGTCGCGCGCCGTTGCGTGACGGTTCTTGTGGGCCGGGAGTGCCCCCCGGCCCTGCTGACGAGCGGGCACGGCACCGCGGCCCGGATGCCTCCGGGCCTTGCGCGGCATCGTGCCGGAACGGGAAAGGCGCCGGTCCGCTTCTCGCCATCATCGGGCGGCGGCACCGGTTTCGCCGATCAGCCGCCCCCGGGGCGGGGTCCCCGGCGCCGACCGACGCCGGGAGGGGCGCGGCGGGGGCCACTCGGGCCCCACCTCCGTCGCCCCGGTGAGATATCGGGCTGATCACGCCCACCAGGCTATCCCCTTGGGCCCAGGCGGCGTCCACGACCGAATGTGTACAAACACAGCCCCAGATCTTTGCCGATCTGCACAGCTTTTCCGGCACGCGGAACGTCCTTCACCTGGACTAAAGCCTTCCGCATGACCCGGGCGAGGGCGGTGGTGCGCACGGTGGCGAACGTCACCCCCGGGGGCGTACGGACGTACGGGCCGGGGGTGCACCGCCGGTGCGGGACGGGCCGGCCGCCCGCCGCCACGCCGCCGGTTCCTCCGCCGCCGCGCCGCCGGTCCGCCCGCCGCTACGCGGCCAGTTCCTCCGCCGCCGCGACCGCCTCCGCGAGGCTGTCCACCACCGGAACGCCCGCCGCCTCCAGGCTCGACCGGCTGTGCGAACCGCCGGTGTAGAGCACGGCGCGCACGCCCGCGTGCAACGCCGCCGTGGCGTCGTCCACCGCGTCCCCGATGACGACCGTACGGGCCGGGTCTATGCCCTTCAGCGCGCCGAGATGGCGCACCATGTGCGTCGCCTTGCCGCCGTTGGACGGGCCGATGCGGCCGTCGATCCGGACGAAGTGGTCCGCGATGCCGTGCGCGCGCACCATCGGCAGCAGTTGCTCGTGCGGCGCGAGGGAACACAGCGACTGCGTCTGCCCCGCGTCGCGCCGCTGCGACAGCAGCTCCGCCGCGCCCTCGGCGAGGGCGGCGGCCTCGGCCCGCACCCAGTAGTGCCGGTGGAAAGCCTCGTCCATGACCTCCCACTCCTCGGGCGTCGGCAGCCGGCCCATCAGCCGCTCGTAGAACTTCGGCACCGGGACGCAGTACAGCTCGCGGTAGCGCTCCAGCGTGATCGGCGGCAGGCCCAGCTCGGTGAAGGAGGCGTTCGTCGCCTCGATCACCGCCTGGATGTCGTGAAAGAGGGTCCCGTTCCAGTCCCAGACGAGATGAGTACGCACAGCAGAACGGTAACCGGCCGGTGTGACACCGGGCCGGGATTTTTCGTCAGCCGACGAGGTTCTCGATCTCCTGTACGCCGTACCAGAGCAGTTCGTGGTCCTCCGCGCCGTCGACCGTGAACCGCGCGTCGTCGTCGCCGGCGTCCGCGGCACCGAGCGCGGCCACCGCCGCGGCGACGTCCGCCGCCGCGTCGTCCGCGTCCACGTGCACCGCCGCCGCCAGCTTCAGCGGCACGGCCGCCGCGACCCGCACCTCGCCGATCGCCGCCGGATCCATCCCGCGGTCGGGGTCGGCCGTCGCGGCGCCGTCGGGCAGCTCCACCGCGACCACCACCCGGCGCGGCGGGGCGCCGGGGGCGGGGGTGAGCGCCAGCAGCCGCAGCGACGCCTGGGCGGCCCGGGTGAGGGCCGCGTACTCCAGCTCTTCGAGGTTGTCGGAGACGTACCACTCGCGCAGCGCCGGCGTCACGGCGTAGGCCACCAGCGGCGCCGGGCCCAGCTCACCGGCCTCGTGCGCCAGTGCCAGGCCGGGCAGGGTCAGGGGGACGTACACGCGCATGGGCGAACTATACGGCCGCGGTCCCCCGTCCGAGTGGGTCGGCCGGGCTCGGGGAGACGGCACCGTGTGCGAGGCCCGCCGCGGGCGTGACGGGACCGGCGTGCGGGCACCGGGGCGGGCGGAGTCACCCTGATAGGTGAATCCGTTGGTGCGGCGGGGCCGGCCGGGGCGGGCGTTGCGGGGTGGCGAGAGGCGCCGGTAGACCTTCGGGCATCGCGAACCACACGCAGCACGGGGGTGACAGCGTGACGACCACGGACACCCGGCCGAACGCCGACCGACCGGCCCGGCGCCCGCGGCACGGGCCGGCGCGGCCACCGGAGCACGGGACACCGCCCGGGACGCCGTACGAGCCGGCCCACGACACCGCGGACGGCCCGGTGTACGCAGCACCGCCCGGGACACCGCTCGGGACACCGCAGGGGACACCGCACGGCACGCCGCACGAGCCGGCGCCCGGCGCGGCGTACGAACCGGCCGGTGAGACCCCGCACGGGCCGGCGAACGGCCCCGGCCGCGAACCGGCGCACAAGGAACCGCGGCGCACACCGGCGCACCCGCGCCGGCGCCTCCGCGGCCGTACCGCCCCGCCGGCCCGGCGCGACACCCGCCGCCCCGGGCACCTGCCCGCGCGCCGCCCGCCCGGGGAGCTGCGCCCGCACGAGTGGTTCGCCGAACGGCTGGTGCTCGCGCTCAGCGGACAGCGTCCGATGCACTGGCTGCTCGGCCACACCGCCGGCCGCGCGTACGACCAACTCGCCGCGTTCGCCGACGAACTGCCGCTCCGCGGCGGCCCCCGCCCGGAGCTGCGGGCGTGCGGCTACGGCCGCCCGGCGCCCGACGTCATCGAGGCGTTCGCCCGCGTCGCCGTGGGCGACCGGCTGCGGGCCCTGGCCTTCCGCCTGGAGCTGGGCCCCGACCGCCGCTGGCGCTGCGCCGCGGTCGAGATGGACCCGAGCCCTCAGCGCGACCCCGCATGAGTCCCCGACCCGCAGAGCGCCGGCGCCGGCGCCGGCGCCGCGTACGACGACGGCGGGGCCGGTCCCGCAGGACCGGCCCCGCCGCACGGCGACGTACTACGGCATCACTTCTTGCGCCGCTTGCCCTTCGAGCCGCCCTTCTGGGCCCGGCGGCGCTCCGCACGGGTGCGGCCGTCACCCGAGCCGCCGGCCGCGGCGGCCTTGGCGCCGTCGGTGGCCAGCTCGCCTTCCTCGACGCCGCCTTCGGCGGTGGGCGCGGAGAAGTGCAGGCGGTCGGGGCGCTGCGGCTGGTCGAGGCCCTTGGCGAGGATCGCCGGGGCCGGGGCCGCGTCCTGGGGAGCCGCGCCGTCGGCGGGCGCCGCGTCCTGCACCGGCACCTCCTCGACCTGCTGCTCGACCTGGACCTCCAGGTTGAACAGGTAGCCGACGGACTCCTCCTTGATGCCGTCCATCATGGCGTTGAACATGTCGAAGCCCTCGCGCTGGAACTCCACCAGCGGGTCCTTCTGCGCCATCGCGCGCAGTTGGATGCCCTCCTGGAGGTAGTCCATCTCGTAGAGGTGCTCACGCCACTTGCGGTCCAGCACCGACAGCACGACCCGGCGCTCCAGCTCCCGCATGATCTCCGAGCCGAGCTGCTCCTCGCGCTTGTCGTACTGCGCGTGGACGTCCTCCTTGACCATGTCCTCGATGAACTCGGGCGTGACGCCCGCGCGGTCGCCCGCGGCCTCCTCCAGCTCCTCGACCGTCACGGCGACGGGGTAGAGCTGCTTGAAGGCCCGCCACAGCCGCTCCAGGTCCCACTCCTCGGCGAAGCCCTCGACGGTCTCCGCCTGGATGTAGGCGTCGATGGTGTCGTCCATGAAGTGGCGCACCTGCTCGTGCAGGTCCTCGCCCTCCAGCACCCGCTTGCGCTCGCCGTAGATGACCTCGCGCTGGCGGTTCATGACCTCGTCGTACTTCAGGACGTTCTTGCGTGTCTCGAAGTTCTGCTGCTCGACCTGCGACTGGGCGGAGGCGATGGCGCGCGTGACCATCTTGTTCTCGATCGGCACGTCGTCGGGCACGTTGGCCATCGACATGACCCGCTCGACCAACTGCGCCTTGAACAGCCGCATCAGGTCGTCGCCGAGGGAGAGGTAGAAGCGGGACTCGCCCGGGTCGCCCTGGCGGCCGGAGCGACCGCGGAGCTGGTTGTCGATGCGCCGCGACTCGTGCCGCTCGGTGCCCAGCACGTACAGCCCGCCGAGGTCCTTGACCTCGTTGTACTCGGTCTTGACGGCCTCTTCCGCCTTCTCCAGCGCGGCCGGCAGGGCCGCGGCCCACTGCTCGGCGTGCTCGACGGGGTCCAGGCCCTGCTGGCGCAGGTCGGCCTCGGCGAGGTCGTCGGGGTTGCCGCCGAGCTTGATGTCGGTGCCGCGGCCGGCCATGTTCGTGGCGACGGTGATCGCACCGCGGCGGCCGGCCTGCGCGACGATCACGGCCTCGCGGTCGTGCTGCTTGGCGTTGAGCACCTCGTGCGGCACGCCGCGCTTGCTGAGCTGCTGCGAGAGGTACTCGGACTTCTCCACCGACGTCGTGCCGACCAGCACCGGCTGGCCCTTCTCGTACTTCTCCGAGATGTCGTCGACGACGGCGGAGAACTTCGCCTCCTCCGTGCGGTAGATCAGGTCGGCCTGGTCCATGCGCGCGAGCGGGCGGTTGGTCGGGATGGGCACCACGCCCAGCTTGTAGATCTGCTGGAACTCCGCGGCCTCGGTCATGGCCGTACCGGTCATGCCGCCGAGCTTGTCGTAGAGCCGGAAGAAGTTCTGGAGGGTGATCGTGGCGAGCGTCTGGTTCTCGTCCTTGATGTCGACGCCCTCTTTGGCCTCGATCGCCTGGTGCATGCCCTCGTTGTAGCGGCGGCCGGCGAGGATACGGCCCGTGTGCTCGTCGACGATCATGACTTCGCCGTTCATGACGACGTAGTCCTTGTCCTTCTTGAACAGCTCCTTGGCCTTGATGGCGTTGTTCAGATAGCCGACCAGCGGGGTGTTCACGGACTCGTAGAGGTTGTCGATGCCCAGGTAGTTCTCCACCTTGGCGACGCCCGCCTCGTGGATGGCGACGGTCCGCTTCTTCTCGTCCACGTCGTAGTCGCCGGTCTCCGCCTTGCCCAGGCGCGGGTCGCCCGCCTCGCCCTTCGACAGCCGGGTAACGAGCTTGGCGAAGTCCGCGTACCACTTGGTGGCCTGGTCGGCGGGGCCGGAGATGATCAGCGGGGTACGGGCCTCGTCGATGAGGATGGAGTCGACCTCGTCGACGATCGCGAAGTAGTGGCCGCGCTGCACCAGCTCGTCCTTCGACCACGCCATGTTGTCGCGCAGGTAGTCGAAGCCGAACTCGTTGTTCGTCCCGTAGGTGATGTCGCACTTGTACTGCTCGCGGCGCTGCGCCGGCGGCATGTTGGCGAGGATGCAGCCGACCGACAGGCCGAGGAAGCGGTGTACGCGCCCCATCCACTCGGAGTCGCGCTGGGCGAGGTAGTCGTTGACCGTGACGATGTGCACGCCCTTGCCGGAGATCGCGTTGAGATACGCGGGCAGGGTGCCGACCAGGGTCTTGCCCTCGCCGGTCTTCATCTCGGCCACATAGCCCTCGTGCAGCGCGGCGCCGCCCATGATCTGGACGTCGTAGTGCCGCTCGCCGAGGATGCGGTGGGCCGCCTCGCGCACGGTGGCGAACGCCTCGGGCATGATGTCGTCGAGGGACTCGCCGTCCTCGTAGCGCTGCTTGTACTCCTCGGTCAGTGCGCGCAGCTCGGCATCGGAGAGGTCGACGAAGTCCTCTTCGATGGAGTTGACCTGGTCCGCGATGCGGTTGAGCTTGCGCAGGATCTTCCCTTCACCTGCGCGCATGATCTTTCCGAAGACGGACACTTTGGGCTGGCTCCTTGCCGGTCGGGCCTGGCACGGTCGGGTGCGCTGGTGCGGCCCCTGTCCTCTGGGGCTCCTCTCGGGCCTCGCGGAGCCCACGGCCGCACCGGCCATCGTATGCGAGGACGCGGGCACCCCGGGAGGTCCAGCCCAGGGACGTTAGGTGCCGTCACCGTACGTGTCAACGCCGGAACCCCGCGGAAAGTGCCGCAAAGGGCGCGACGGGCCGCTGTGGCGGGGGTGCGCGGGCGGGGGCGGAGAGCCGGAAAAGCCGTGGCGGGGCGAGGGCGGCAGGCGGAGAATCCGTGGATGGATCCCGTCACCCTGGACACCGACCGGCTGCTGCTGCGCCCCATGGAAGCCGGCGACATCGACGCCGTCCTGGCCGCCTGCCAGGACCCCGACGTGCAGCGCTGGACGCGCGTACCGTCGCCGTACGAGCGTGCGCACGCCGAGGACTTCGTCCTCAAGGTCGGCCCGACGGGCTGGCGCGAGGACACCCTGTACAACTTCGGCGTCTTCACCCGCGACGGCGGCGCCCTGGTGGGCTCGATGGGTCTCGTCGGCTTCACGCCGTCGCGGCACGCGGAGCGCGTCGCGGAGCTGGGGTTCTGGACGGCGCCTGAGCAGCGGCGGCGCGGGTACACCGCGGAGGCGGTGGCCGCCGTGGTGCGGTGGGCGTTCACGGAGGTGGGCATCGACCGGGTCGAGTGGTTCGCCGAGGTGGGCAACGAGCCTTCGCGGGCGGTGGCCTTGCGGGCGGGGTTCACGATGGAGGGCACGCTGCGCTCCTGGTTCGTCAACCACGGCACGCGGCGCGACGCCTGGGTCGCGTCGCTGCTGCCCTCGGACGTGGGGCTGGAGTCGCGGATGCCGTACCTGCCCGGACCGTCGCGGTGAGTGTCCGAAAGCGCACGGGGTGTCCAACTGCACTGCTGGCGCGGCCCGCCCGCGGGGCGGAGAATCTTCCCCATGGACCCGATCACCCTGGTCACCGAGCGCCTGCTGCTCCGCCCCGCGGAGTCCGGTGACGTCGACGCCGTCCAGGCCGCCTGCCAGGACCCCGGCATCCAGCGCTGGCTGCCGGTCCCGTCGCCGTACGGGCGGGAGCACGCCGAGGAGTACGTCCTGAAGATCATCCCGGCGGGCTGGCGCGAGGACAGGCAGTACGACCTGGTCCTGACCGATCTGGAGAGCGGGGCGCTGGTGGGCTCGGCGGGCGTGGGCCGTACGGCCGGGCCCGAGGAGCGCGTTTGCTCGATCGGCTTCTGGACCG
Organism: Streptomyces sp. 184; assembly: GCF_045781775.1. Classification (NCBI taxonomy): domain Bacteria; kingdom Bacillati; phylum Actinomycetota; class Actinomycetes; order Kitasatosporales; family Streptomycetaceae; genus Streptomyces; species Streptomyces sp. 184. Next base: position 6,923,248 of record NZ_CP123230.1, read on the forward strand.
CCCCCAAGCACCGCGGGCAGGGGTACGCGGGCGAGGCGGTGGCGGCGCTGGCGCGGTGGGCGTTCACGGACCTGGGCGCGGACCGGCTGGAGTGGCTCGCGCAGGTGGGCAACGAGGGCTCGCGGTCGGTGGCGCGCAAGGCCGGCTTCACGATGGAGGGCGTGCTGCGCTCCCGGATCATCCACCGGGGGGTGCGGCACGACGCCTGGGTGGCGTCGCTGCTGCCCTCGGACGTGGGCCTGACCTCGCGGGTGCCGTACGGGACGCGCACCGCCCGGGGCGCGGGCACGGCGACCTGACGGCGGTCCGACGCCGTCCCGCGGCGGGCGGGGCGGGCTGCGCGCTGAAGATGTCAGAGGCAGGCTCTACGCTCGCCGGCATGACCACGAACGTGTCTCTTTCCGCCGACGACGCCCGCCGTATCGCCCTGCGCGCCCAGGGGCTGCTGGGCGCGCCCGACCGCCGCGCCGGGGCGCGCGGTGTGCTGCGGCGGCTGGGCGCGGTGCAGTTGGACACGATCTCGGTGCTCGCCCGCTCGCACGAACTCGTGCCGTACGCGCGCCTGGGCGCGATCGGCCGCGAGGCGGTGGAGGAGGCGTACTGGTCGGGGACGGCCGCCTTCGAGTACTGGTCGCATGCCGCCTGCATCCTGCCCATCGAGGAGTGGCCGCTGTTCGCCTTCCGCCGCAGGGAGCGCCGGGCGCGCGGCTACCGCTGGCACCGGTTGCAGGACCCGGCCGGATCCCGCGCCGCCGTCGTGGACCGGCTGCGCGCGGACGGCCCGCTGACCTCCACGGACCTGGGCGGGGCGAAGAACGGCGGCCCGTGGTGGGACTGGTCGGAGACGAAGATCGCGGTGGAGACGCTGCTGGACGCGGGCGAGGTGATCGTCACGGCCCGGCGCGGCTGGAGGCGGGTGTACGACCTCGCGGAGCGCGCCGTGCCCGACGCCCTGTTCCACGACGATCTGCCGGACGAGGAGTGCCTGCGCCGCCTCGTCGCCCAGGCGGGCCGGGCCCTCGGCGTGGCCACGCGCGCGGACCTGGCTGATTATCACCGTCTCAAGGGCGAGCAGGTCGCCGCCGTCGTGGGTGACACGGACCTGGTCGAGGTGGAGGTCGAGGGCTGGGGCAAGCCGGCGTGGGCCGACCCGGAGGCGCTGGCAGAGGCCCCGCGGGGCCGGCACCGGACGACGCTGCTCTCCCCCTTCGACTCCCTGGTCTGGGACCGCCCGCGCACCGAGCGGATCTTCGGACTCACGCACCGGCTGGAGGCGTACGTGCCGAAGCCCAAGCGGATACACGGGTATTTCGCCATGCCGGTGCTCGCCGGCGGCAAGCTCGTCGGCCGGGTCGATCCGGGGCGCGAGGGGAGCACGCTCGTCGCCCGCCAGGTGACGCTGGGTGCCGACCGGCCGAACGGCGTCCCGCCGGCGAAGGCCGTGGAGCCGACGGCGGCGGCGCTCGCGGAGGCGGCGAGCTGGGTCGGGGCGCGGACGGTGCGGGTGGAGCGGGTCAGCCCGCCGGAGCTGCACACACCCCTCGCCCGGGCGGCGGAGAAGGCCGTGGCCGCGGGCTGAACGACCGGGCGCCGCACCCCCGCCGCGGGGGCCTCGGGTACGCCCGCGGCGCCCGGGAGGCGTCAGCGGATTTCGAGGATCTTCTCGCGCATCGCGTAGACGACGGCCTCCATCCGGGAGTGGAGCTGAAGCTTCTCCAGGATGTTGCGCACGTGGTTCTTCACCGTGTTCTCGCTGATGAACAGCTCTTTGGCGATGTCGCGGTTGTTCATGCCGGTGGCCACGAGCTTGAGCACTTCCAGCTCCCGGTCGGTGAGCCGCGGCGCCGGCACGAGCCTCCGCTCGTCGGTGCGCTGGATCATCGACTTGAACTCGGTCAGCAGCTTCGACGCCATCGACGGGCTGATCTGCGACTGCCCGTCGGCCACGGCGCGGATCGCGGCGGAGACCTCGTCGGTGGAGATCTCCTTGAGCAGATAGCCGGTCGCGCCCGCCTTGATCGCGTCGTAGAGGTCGGCTTCCTCGTCGCTGATCGTCAGCATGATGATCTTCGCGCTGGGGGCGACTTCCTTGATGGCGGTGCACGCCTCGATGCCGCTGCGCCGCGGCATACGGATGTCCATCAGCACGATGTCCGGAAGGAGGTCGGCCGCCTTGTCCACGGCCTCGGCGCCGTCGCCCGCCTCGCCGACGACCTGGATGTCCTCCTCCTGCGCGAGGACGATCTCCAAGCCGCGGCGGAAAAGCTCATGGTCGTCCACGACGAGGACTCGGATCGGCTCCTCCCGGGGACCGACCGTCGCCTTCGGCTCACCAGCTCCGCTCAGCTCGAACTCCGCCACGCTCGCCCCCAGGCACCGACTCCGCCGTGCGCGCACATGATTTCACGACCGGGCGGCGGGGGGACGCCCCCGCCGCCCGCCTACCGTCGCCTTTCAGCCGCCCAGGGCGCCCCCGGCACCGTCGGGCAGCGACTCCTCGATCGGATACGGGTCGAGGTGGATCACGCCATAGTCATATGCGTGCCTGCGATAGACAACGCTGGGCAGTTTCTTGTCGGAGTCGACGAAGAGATAGAAGTCGTGCCCGACGAGTTCCATCTCGTACAGCGCCTGGTCCAGCGTCATCGGCGGGGCGGCGTGGGTTTTCTCCCGCATCACCAGCGGGCCGTCGCCCTCCACCTCCAGCGGGCCCCGGCGAAGAGGCCGAGAGCCGTTCTGCCGCGGCTCGTTGACCTCCGCCCGCTCCATGGACGGGGTCGTCAGCTCCCCGTCGTCGGTGAGCTGCGCCGCGTGCGCGACGACCTCGCCCACCTCCGCGGCGGTGCGGCGGTCCTTGCCCGGCCGCCTGGTCTTGCGCTTGTCGTGCTGCTTGCGCAGCCTTGCCTCCAGCTTGGCCGTCGCCAGGTCAAGGGCTGCGTACGGGTCTGCCGCGGCGGCTTCGGCGCGCACCACGGGCCCCCGGGAGTGAACAGTGATCTCCACCCGGTCGCAGCGGTCGGCCAGCCGCGGGTTGTGCTCCTTGGACACCTCGACGTCCAGGCTGATCACCTTGCCGTCGAACTTCTGGATCTTGTCCAGCTTCAGCTTCTCGGCCACGTGCCGACGAAACCGCTCGGGAACCTCGGTCTTGCGGCCCTTGACGACGATGTCCACGCAGAACTCCGTTCTGGAGCGGCTCCGCGTACCGCTGAGCTGACGGGCGAAGCCGGTCCCTTGGTGCGCTCGGGCCCCGGTGGGTGCCGGAGCCTCGGGGTTCTCTGCCGCCGGACCCTCCCCGCGGAAGGACCGGCCTTCACCTCCTCCTCCCCCACCGACAAGATCGACACCCCATCGGATCCGGCGGATTCGGCCCTTCCGCCGGTCCTAAAGCCTCCTCACAATCGAACATAGCTCGCCTGAGATGCCGCGGCACCCCCTGGGGCGACTGTGGTCCGATCAGGTGCTTATACCTCCTTTCTACCTGCGGAAACGTAAGATTGCAGTCAAGGGTGCGCAGGCGCGCGACCAGCTTCGAACGCGTCGCGCGGCGCTGCCACCACGGCCGCCGCGAGCGGGCCATGGCCGCATGCCGCGCGCACGGCCCGCGCCGCCTCCGCCAGCGACGCACCGGTGGTCAGCACGTCATCGACGAGCACGACCCGGCACCCCGGCGCACGCAACCGCAGCGCACCGCCCCGGACCACCTCCAGCGCCCCCGAGACGTTCCGCCGGCGCGCCACGGCGCTCAGGCCCGCCTGGTCCGCCACCGCCCGCCGCTGCCGCAGCACGGGCAGCAGCTCCGCCCGTATCCCGCCCCGGCGCAGCCGCTCCGCGGCCACGAGCGCGATACGCCGCACCGGATCGTGCCCCCGCCGCACCACGGCACCCCGTGCCGACGGCACAGGCACGAGGAACACCCGCTCGCCACCGGTCCCGCACACCCGCACCCCACCGCGCAGCGCCGCTCGCCCCGCCCGCCCCGCCGCCGGAGCCCGGGGATGGCTGGCCCGTACGCCCGCCGCCAGGGCCGTGCCCAGCGGGCGGGCCAGACGCAGCGCACCCCGTTCCTTGTGCGCCAGCAGCACCGCCCGCGCCGCGCCCGCGTACGCCACCGCCGCATGCACCGCGGGCAGCCCCGCCGGCCGCGGCCGGGGCACCACGCGCCGCACCGCACCCGCCGTCAGCTCCGCCGCACACTCGGCGCACAGCGCCCCCGCGCCCCGCCCGGCCCCGCATCCCGCGCAGCCGGCCGACAGCATCAACCCCGCCAGTTCCCGCCCTGTCCCCCGCATGCGTCCACCATGCCCGCCCCCGCCGACAGCCGGCGCCCCCCTGTGGACAACCCCCCGCATGTGGACAACCGGGCGCACCGGGACCGCACGTCGCGGGCCCCGCCATCAGGGCCCGAGGGACCCGGCCGCCCTACCCCGGATACACCGGCGCCGTGCCCCCCTCCCCGCCCGACACCGCCTTCCAGTACGCGTTCTGCGGCAGCCGCACGAGCCCGTCCTCCGACGCCGCCACCAGCGGCTTCGTACCGTCCTCCGACGCCGCCACCGCCGTCACCCCGGTCAGCCCCTGCCCCAGCTCCGCCGCCGGCGGCACCGACCCGTCCGTCGACACCAGCCGCATCTGCTGCACGCCCTCGGACTCGCGGCCCACGACCAGCAGCCGGCTCTCGCCCGCCCACGACACGGCCCGCACCTCCTCCAGCCCTCCCGTGTCGCGCAACTGCGCCACCACCGGCACACCGTCCTTCAGCGACACCGCGCCCAGCACCAGCCGGCTCTCCGACCCCTTGCTGACGACCAGCGCGATCCGCGCCCCCTCCGCCGACATCCGCAGCGCCTCGATCCGCCCGTCCAGCCCCGTGACGTCGACGCGCACCGGGTCACCGGCGCCACCCGCCATCCAGTACAGCCGCGACTCCCCGCCGGCCCGGTCCGCCACCCACAGGTCGCCGAGCCCGTCCCAGCTCGGCGCCGTCAGCCCGTCGCCGCGCTCGGCCTGCGCCTCGGTGGCGCCGCTGGTCAGCAGCGGCTCCCCCAGCGCCGACGACTCGTCCAGCGACGACACGTACAGCGCCCGCCCCGTGGCCGTGACACCGGCCGCCTTCTTCTCCGAACGGGCCACCGCCGCCGAGCCGATCGCCGGCTTGCCGTCACCCAGCGGGCTGATCACCGTCGCCGGCCCGGCCTGCCCCGTGTCCGGCCCCGAGGAGGTCCGTACCAGCCGGTGCTTGGCGTCGATGAAGTACAGCGACGAGGGCTGGCGCGCCAGCCGGTCGGGCGCGTACCGCTCCCCCGCCGCCGCGCTCAGGTCGCACAGCTTGGTCTCCCGGGCCGTCAGCAGCTCCACGTTGTCGACACGCACGCCCTCCTGGCTCTGCGCGGTGTGCAGCACCTGCGCCGCCATCCGCTCGCACGTGTGCAGCCCCGGCTTCGTCCGCAGCGCGAGCCGCACCCGCAGCGTGCCCTCCTCGTCGACCGTCAGCCGCTGGTTCTTCGCCAGCACGGTGCGCTCCGGGAACGTCGTCTCCGTCACCGTGCCGATCAGCCCGCCCGGCCCGTCGAGCAGCGTGCCCACCGCGTCCGTCACGGGATCGATCCGCCGCCGTACGTACACGGGGTCGGCCACCAGCGTGTCCTTGCTGCGCGCCGTGAAGTGGTACGTGCTGGCCGACTGGAAGGTCCGCTCGAAGTCCGCCCGGCTGATCACCAGCCCCCGCGGCGGATCCACGATCCGCCACTGCCCCGACTTCGACTCCTTCGACAGCTCCACGTTCAGGCTGTACGGGCGCTCGTCCGGCGTGTACGTGCCCGCGTCGTTGAGCCACGCGACCTTGTCGCCGCGCAGTTGGACGACGGCGGTGGTCATCCTGTCGCCGTTCACCGGCTTCGGCCCGGCCATCGGCCGCTCCGTCACCGTGGGCGCCTCGGCGAGCACCGTCGTCTCGCCGGGAGTCCACTGGCGCGCCTTCTTCGTCAGATACGCCTTGGCGACGGTCGCGTAGTCGTCGCTGCGCAGGGCCTCCATGAAGTCGGACACGATGCGCTGCGGGCTCGCCCCGGGCTCCGGCCGCTCCGCGTACGTACGCGCGCGTGGATCCTCACGCTGCTCCGACAGCGGCACCTGGTGCACGCCCCCGCTGTCGGGCATCGAGGCGCAGCCGGTGAGCAGCAGGAAGCCGCCGAGCAGCGCGACGGTCACGTAGCGGCGCGTACGGGCCGGAGGCCGGCGCCGATACGCCCCGGGGGCACGGGCGGCCCCGCGTACCGCCGTCGCCACTCCCGTACGGCTAGCCGCGGCCACCGCGCTCCCCCTCACTGCCGACCTCGCTGGGGACCTCCCTGGGGACCTCACCGCCGCCCTCGCCCCTCTCGGACACCGGCCCGCTCCCGGGCACGTCCTCGCCGCCGCCCGGCGCCGTCGCCTCGTCCGCGGCTCCCGCGTACCCGCTGACCCGCCGCCCGCTGCCCGGCAGCGCCGTCGGATCCGCCTCAGCCCGCGCCGCGGGCCGCGGCGCCGCCGCCCGCGCGGCAGCGGCGCTCCCGCGCCCGCCCTGCGCCGGCACGGTCCCCAGCAGCTCACCGCCCGCCGACCCGCCGACCGGCGTCACACTCACCGCGTCCGGCTCCAGCACCGCCCGCGCCGCCCGCCGGGCCCGCGAGTCCTCCGGCTCCAGCGGCACCGGCGAACCGTGCAGCGGCTCCCCGCCCGTCCGCGGCAGCGTCAGCCGGAACTGCGACCCGCCGCCCGGCTCGCCCCACGCCTGGAGCCAGCCGCCGTGCAGCCGGGCGTCCTCCAGGGAGATCGACAGCCCCAGGCCGGTGCCTCCGGTCGTACGGGCACGGGCCGGATCCGCGCGCCAGAAGCGGTTGAACACCCGCGTCGCCTCGCCGGGCTTCAGCCCCACGCCGTAGTCGCGCACCGCCACCGCCACCGCGCTCTCCGACGCACCGAGGCGTACGACGACGTCGCGGCCCTCGCCGTGCTCCACGGCGTTGACGACCAGGTTGCGCAGCACGCGCTCCACGCGCCGCGCGTCGACCTCCGCGATCACCGGCCGGTCGTCACCCCGTACGAGCAGCCGCCCGCCCTTGGCGTCCGACAGCATCTGTGCCCCGCCGACGACGCGCCGCACGATCTCCCGCAGGTCCACGGGCTCGGCGTCCAGCGCCGCGGCCCCCGCGTCGAAACGGCTGATCTCCAGCAGGTCGGACAGCAGCGACTCGAACCGGTCCAACTGGTCGAGCAGCAGCTCCGCGGAGCGGGCGGTCACCGGATCGAAGTCCTCGCGCGCCTCGTGGATCACGTCCGCGGCCATCCGCACCGTCGTCAGCGGGGTGCGCAGCTCGTGCGACACGTCGGAGACGAAGCGGCGCTGCATCCGCGACAGCGCCTCAAGCTGCTGGATCTTCACCTGGAGGTTCTGCGCCATCTTGTTGAACGACTGGCCCAGCCGGGCGATGTCGTCCTCGCCGCTGACCTTCATCCGCTCCTGGAGCCGCCCCGCCGCCAGCCGCTCGGCAATCCCGGCGGCCATCCGCACGGGCGTGACGACCTGCCGTACGACGAGCCAGGCGATGGCGCCGAGCAGCACCACCACGAACACGCCCGCCGTCGCCAGCGTGCCCTTCACCAGGCTCAGCGTCTTGTCCTCCTGCGTGAAGGGGAACACGAAGTAGAGCTGATAAGGGTTGTTGTTCGGGTCGTTGAGCCGCTTGCCGATGATCAGCGACGGCTCGCTCTCGTCCGAGCCGCGCTTCCAGACGCGCGCGTACTGCTCGTAGATCCCGGAGCCGCCGCCGCGGTCGACCTTCTCCCGCAGATCGGCGGGGATGCTGTCCACCGACGTGTCGTCCGAGACGAGCGAGCCGCGCGGGTTGTCGGAGGAGCCGGTGGCCTCGTTGTTCACGCTGGAGCTCACCACGAGTACGGACACCACGCCCTGCCCGCTGCCCATGAGCTGCTCCACCAGGGCGGCCCGCCACTCCGCGGAGTTCACGGCCGTCGTGGCCTCGCTGCCGCTGCCGGGCTCCTCCGCGGCGCCCCGCATCTCCGCCTGCGCGAAGCCGCTCTGCGCCTGCCCCTGCGCGGCCCCGAGCTTCGCCTCCAGCAGGCCGTTGCGGACCTGCCCGATGACGACGATGCCGAGCAGCACGACGACGCCCAGCGACATCAGCAGCGTGGTGGCGACCACCCGCAACTGGATGTTCCGCCGGTACAGCTTCGTCGCGATGCGCAACGGGCGGCGTACCCAGCGCACGCACAGCCGCACAAGCGGCTGCACGGGCCCACCGGGCACGCCCTCCCGCGGCAGCACGCGGAACACGTCAGCTCGGTCCCGCCTTGTAGCCGACGCCGCGGACGGTCACCACGATCTCCGGCTTCTCCGGGTCCTTCTCGACCTTCGAGCGCAGCCGCTGCACGTGGACGTTCACCAGGCGGGTGTCGGCCGCGTGCCGATACCCCCAGACCTGCTCCAGCAGCACCTCGCGCGTGAAGACCTGCCACGGCTTGCGCGCCAGCGCCACCAGCAGGTCGAACTCCAGCGGCGTCAGCGCGATCGGCTCACCGCCGCGCTTCACCGAGTGCCCGGCGACGTCGATCACCAGATCCCCGATGGCCAACTGCTCGGGTACCGGCTCCTCCGACCGGCGCAGCCGGGCCCGGATACGGGCCACCAGCTCCTTGGGCTTGAACGGCTTGACGATGTAGTCGTCGGCCCCGGACTCCAGGCCCACGACGACATCCACGGTGTCGCTCTTCGCCGTCAGCATGACGATCGGCACACCTGACTCCGCCCTGATGAGGCGGCAGACCTCAATGCCGTCCCGGCCGGGCAGCATGAGGTCGAGAAGCACCAGGTCGGGCTTCGACTCGCGAAACGCGGCAAGCGCCTTGTCACCGTCCGCTACGAACGACGGTTCAAAGCCTTCCCCGCGCAGCACGATGCCGAGCATCTCGGCCAGTGCCGTGTCGTCATCGACGACGAGAACGCGTCCCTTCATGACGACATCATCCCATTTACACATCCCATACAGAGAATCCCGTGTCCCAGGTCACGCCCCGGCCACCGCCGCAACGCGCCTCTTCCCCTGACGATCACCCACGGTCATCGCTCGCACAGCTCCGCGAGCGAATCCCCCGTCACCGGCGAAGCCACCCCGCGCTCCGTGACCAGAGCCGTCACCAGCTCCGGCGGGGTGACGTCGAATGCCGGGTTGTACGCCTGCGTACCCGCGGGTGCGACCGCGTACGCAACCGCGGCCTGCCCCGGACCCGCCCCGGCGGCGTGCGGCACGGAGAACTCCGTGACCTCGCCCCCGGCCCGCTGCTCGACCTCTATGGCCGAGCCGTCCGGCGTACTGAAGTCCACCGTCGTCGTCGGCGCGACAACGAGGAACGGAACCCGATGGTAGCGGGCGAGTACCGCCAGCGGATACGTCCCGACCTTGTTGGCCACCGACCCGTCCGCCGCAATCCGGTCCGCGCCCAGAATCACCGCGTCCACCTGCCCGTTCGCAAACAGCGAGCCGGCCGCGTTGTCCGTCAGCAGCGTGTACGGCATCCCGGCCCGACCCGCCTCGTAGGCGGTCAGCCTGGCCCCCTGGAGCAGCGGCCGGGTCTCGTCCACCCACAGCCGCCCCAGTTCCCGGGACCGGTGCGCGGCCAGCGCCACGGCAAACGCCGTTCCGTCACCGCCCGACACCAGCGCCCCGGTATTGCAGTGCGTAAGCACCCGATAACCGCCGCGGGGCACCAGCTCGCGAAGCAGCCGCAACCCGTGCTCGGCCATGCGCGCACTCGCCCGCGCGTCATCGGCATGCAACCGCCGAGCCTCGGCCAACGCAGCCACGGCACCGCCGGCATCCCCGTCCCCGGCCCGCACGGCGGCGCGAAAGGCGTCCTGCGCCTTCCGTACGCCGTACGCCAGGTTCACCGCGGTCGGCCGCGCCCCGGCAAGCAGATCGGCCGCCCGGTCGACGTCGTCGCCGCGCAGTGCCGCCAGGGCGACGCCATACGCGCCGGCGATACCGAGCACCGGAGCACCCCGCACGGCAAGCGTCTGAATCGCCCGCACCAACGTCGGCACATCGGCACAGACCAACTCCGCCTCCTCGGTGGGCAGTCGCGTCTGATCCAGCAGCACGAGCACAGGCCCGTCCCCGCCGTCCGACGACTCATCCCAACGAAGCGCGACTATCTCCTCGGCCATTGTCCCAGTCTGCAAGGACCCCGGAAATGACTCAACCCCTGGGCCGAAGCCCAGGGGTTGAATTCAAGAATTGTTCGGCGGTGACCTACTCTCCCACACGGTCCCCCATGCAGTACCATCGGCGCGGTCGGGCTTAGCTTCCGGGTTCGGAATGAGACCGGGCGTTTCCCCAACGCTATGACCACCGAAACACTATGAAACACACCCCCACACCACCCCACACCACACATGCAGTGGTGGCGGATGGAATGTGGGCGGGTTGTTGTTTCAGAACCCACACAGTGGACGCAAGCAGCTATGGACAAGCCCTCGGCCTATTAGTACCGGTCACCTCCACCCCTCACAGGGCTTCCAGATCCGGCCTATCAACCCCGTCGTCTACAGGGGGCCTTAACCCCACTAGGGGGTGGGAGTCCTCATCTCGAAGCAGGCTTCCCGCTTAGATGCTTTCAGCGGTTATCCCTCCCGAACGTAGCCAACCAGCCATGCCCTTGGCAGAACAACTGGCACACCAGAGGTCCGTCCGTCCCGGTCCTCTCGTACTAGGGACAGCCCTTCTCAAGACTCCTACGCGCGCAGCGGATAGGGACCGAACTGTCTCACGACGTTCTAAACCCAGCTCGCGTGCCGCTTTAATGGGCGAACAGCCCAACCCTTGGGACCGACTCCAGCCCCAGGATGCGACGAGCCGACATCGAGGTGCCAAACCATCCCGTCGATATGGACTCTTGGGGAAGATCAGCCTGTTATCCCCGGGGTACCTTTTATCCGTTGAGCGACGGCGCTCCCACAAGCCACCGCCGGATCACTAGTCCCTGCTTTCGCACCTGCTCGACCCGTCAGTCTCGCAGTCAAGCTCCCTTGTGCACTTACACTCACCACCTGATGACCAACCAGGCTGAGGGAACCTTTGGGCGCCTCCGTTACATTTTAGGAGGCAACCGCCCCAGTTAAACTACCCACCAGACACTGTCCCCGATCCGGATCACGGACCCAGGTTAGACATCCAACACGACCAGAGTGGTATTTCAACGACGACTCCACAACCACTGGCGTGGCCGCTTCACAGTCTCCCACCTATCCTACACAAGCCGAACCGAACACCAATATCAAGCTATAGTAAAGGTCCCGGGGTCTTTCCGTCCTGCTGCGCGAAACGAGCATCTTTACTCGTAATGCAATTTCACCGGGCCTATGGTTGAGACAGTCGAGAAGTCGTTACGCCATTCGTGCAGGTCGGAACTTACCCGACAAGGAATTTCGCTACCTTAGGATGGTTATAGTTACCACCGCCGTTTACTGGCGCTTAAGTTCTCAGCTTCGCCACCCCGAAGAGTGACTAACCGGTCCCCTTAACGTTCCAGCACCGGGCAGGCGTCAGTCCGTATACATCGCCTTACAGCTTCGCACGGACCTGTGTTTTTAGTAAACAGTCGCTTCTCGCTGGTCTCTGCGGCCACCCCCAGCTCAGACCGTAAAGGCCATCACCGGAAGCGGCCCCCCTTCTCCCGAAGTTACGGGGGCATTTTGC
>NZ_CP123230.1:6940000-8186397 GCF_045781775.1 Streptomyces sp. 184
TGACCACGCCGGGCAGCTTGGCGAGGCCGGCCATGTCGATCTCGTTGTCGAAGTGGCCGATGTTGCCGACGATCGCCTGGTGCTTCATCCGGTCCATGTGCTCGGCGAGGATGATGTCCTTGTTGCCGGTGGCGGTGACGAAGATGTCGGCGGTCTCGACGACGTCCTCCAGCCGCGCGACCTGGAAGCCGTCCATGGCCGCCTGGAGGGCGCAGATCGGGTCGATCTCGGTGATGATGACCCGGGCGCCCTGGCCGCGCAGGGACTCGGCGCAGCCCTTGCCGACGTCGCCGTAGCCGCAGATGACCGCGGTCTTGCCGCCGATGAGGACGTCGGTGGCGCGGTTGATGCCGTCCACGAGGGAGTGGCGGCAGCCGTACTTGTTGTCGAACTTCGACTTGGTCACCGAGTCGTTGACGTTGATCGCCGGGAAGAGCAGCGTGCCGGCCTCGTGCATCTCGTAGAGCCGGTGGACGCCTGTCGTGGTCTCCTCGGTGACGCCGCGGATCTCGGAGGCCAGCTCGGTCCACTTCTGCGGGGTCTCGGCGACGGTGCGGGTGAGGAGCTGGAGGATGACGCGCTCTTCGTCGCTCTCCGCGGTGTCGGGCGAGGGGACCTTGCCGTCCTTCTCGAACTCGACGCCCTTGTGGACGAGGAGGGTCGCGTCGCCGCCGTCGTCGAGGATCATGTTCGGGCCGCCGGTGGCGGTGCCGGGCCAGGTGAGGGCCTGCTCCGTGCACCACCAGTACTCCTCCAGCGTCTCGCCCTTCCAGGCGAAGACGGGGACGCCGCGGGGGGCGTCCGGGGTGCCGTCGGGGCCTACGGCGACGGCCGCGGCGGCGTGGTCCTGGGTGGAGAAGATGTTGCAGGAGGCCCAGCGGACCTCGGCGCCGAGGGCGGCCAGGGTTTCGATGAGGACCGCGGTCTGCACGGTCATGTGCAGCGAGCCCATGATGCGGGCGCCGGCGAGCGGCTGGGCCTCGGCGTACTCCTTGCGGATGGACATGAGGCCGGGCATCTCGTGCTCGGCGAGCTGGATCTCCTTGCGGCCGAAGGCGGCCAGGGACAGGTCGGCGACCTTGAAGTCCGGGCTCGTCGCGGTGGTCGTGGAAGTCACGTCGACACTCCTTGAGGGGTGGTCGGATTCCCTGAGCGCAGAGCGGGACGTGCGCACGGTGCGCGTGTGCACGTACGGATACGGACACACCTGTCCCTCTGCGGCTCAGTCCGCCGGAGGCCCTCTCTCCCCCTCGGCCGGCCCGCGTGCGGACCACCCGATCGCCATCAGCAGCGACGTCTGGCTCTGCGCCCCAAATCTACCGCAGGCGGTCCTCGCCGCGAGGGCACGGGGGCGACGGGAACTGGCCATCCCGCCCACCGGACACGCGCTGAGACGGGGCCCGGGGCAGGGGTGCGCGCGGGCTTCAGGCGGGTGGGCGGTGTCCGGTCCTGGGGCCGGTGGCTGCGTTACGTGTCCGTCTTCGCGCGGGCGATGTCCGGCTCCAGGTAGATCACCCTGGCCACCGGCACCGCCTCCCTGATCCGGGACTCCGCGGCGTCGATGGCGCGCGCCACCTCGCCCGCGGTGTCGTCGTGCTGCACCGCGATCTTCGCGGCGACCAGCAGCTCGTCCGGGCCGAGGTAGAGGGTCTTGAGGTGGATGACCTGGGTGACGGTGTCGCCGTCGACGAGCGCGGTGCCGATGGCCTCCACGTCGGCTTCGCTGGCGCCCTCGCCGAGGAGCAGGCTCTTGGTCTCGATGGCCAGTATCACGGCGATGATCAGCAGCAGGACGCCGATGGAGACCGTGCCGACGCCGTCCCAGACGCCGTCGCCGGTGGCGAGGGCGACGCCCACGCCGAGGAGCGCCAGGACCAGGCCGACGAGCGCGCCGAGGTCCTCCAGCAGCACCACGGGCAGCTCGGGCGCCTTGGCGCGGCGGATGAACTCCCACCAGCCCTGGCTGCCCCGTACCTGGTTGGACTCCTTGATGGCGGTGCGGAAGGAGAAGATCTCCGCGATGATCGCGAAGACGAGGACGCCCACCGGCCAGTACCAGTGGTCGATCTCGTGCGGCTCCTCGATCTTGTGATAGCCCTCGTAGACCGCGAAGAGGCCGCCGACCGTGAAGAGCACGATGGAGACGAGGAACGCGTAGACGTAGCGCTCGCGGCCGTAGCCGAAGGGGTGTTCCTTCGTGGCCGCCCGCTTGGCGCGCTTGCCGCCGAGGAGGAGCAGCGCCTGGTTGCCGGAGTCCGCGAGGGAGTGCACGGCCTCGGCGAGCATGGAGGACGAGCCGCTGAAGACCCATGCCACGAACTTCGCAGCCGCGATCGACAAGTTGGCGCAGAGCGCCGCGAGGATCGCCTTCGTACCGCCGCCTGCCGCCATGTGCCGCCGGCTCCCTTCGGTCTGCTGCCGCGAGGCGCCGCGGGAAGCGGCGTCCTGTCACGGCGGCACATTCTGTCAGCACCGCGGCCGGTGGGCGCAAGCCCCGCCGGCCACGGCTGTGGACAACTCCCGGCGCTGTGGACGGGCCCGGCTGGCGGGGGTCGGTCGGCGGCGGGGTCAGTCGGCGGGGGTGGCGCGGAAGAGGGTGCCGGAGCCGGTGGCGTGCAGCCTGCCGTCCGCGGCCGGGACGAAGGCCGACTCGCCGCGGTGCAGGGCCAGGTGCTCGCCGGCGGCGTTGGTCAGTTCGGCGCTGCCGTCGGTGCACAGCAGGATCTGCGGGCCCGCGCCCGCCGCCGGGGCCTCGACGGTGACGGGGCCTTCGTCGAGGTCGTGGCGGTAGAGGCGGAAGTCGTCGACGGGCACGGCGTAGCGGCCGTCGGGGCCGGCGCGCAGCACCTCGGGGGCGCCGGGGGTGAACGACACGATCTTCAGCAGCTCCGGCACGTCCACGTGCTTGGGCGTGAGGCCGCAGCGCAGCACGTTGTCGGAGTTGGCCATGATCTCGACGCCGACGCCGTCGAGGTAGGCGTGCGGCACGCCGGCGCCGAGGAAGAGCGCCTCGCCCGGCAGCAGTCTGACGACGTTCAGCAGAAAGGCGGCGACGACGCCAGGGTCGCCGGGCCAGGAGCGGGCCAGGGCGCCGTAGGCGGCGTAGTCGACGGCGTACGGGGAGTCGGTGGTGCCCAGCTTCTCCGCGGCCCGGCCCGCGGCCTCGACGGTGGACGCCAACTCGTCCCGGTCGGCGCGCAGCACGCCCGCGAACACCTCGCGCAGCGCGTCCTCCTCGGGGTGTGCGCGCAGCGCGTCGGCGTACGGCTTTAGGCCGTCGACGCCGAGGCCGTCGAGGAGGTCGGCCGCGACGGCCGCCGGGCGGAAGCCGCACAGGCCCTCGAAGAGGGTGAGGGCGCAGATCAGCTCGGGCTTGTGGTTGGCGTCCTTGTAGTTGCGCTCGGGGGCGTCGGCGGGGACGCCGCGCTCCTCCTCCTCGCGGTAGCCGGTGCGGGCCTGTACGAGGTCGGGGTGGACCTGGAGGGACAGCGGGGCGGCGGCGGCCAGCACCTTGAGCAGGAACGGCAGCCGGGGCCCGAAGCGCGCGACCGTCGCCGGGCCCAGCTCGGCGTCCGGGTCGCCGGAGATCACCCCGTCCAGGGGGACGGGTCCTGCGCCGCGGTCGACGCGGGAGGGCGCGCCGGGGTGGGCGCCCATCCACAGCTCGGCCTGCGGTTCGTCGGTCGGGTCGGTGCCGAGCAGCTCGGGGATGGCGGTGGTGGAGCCCCAGGCGTACGGGCGGACGGTGTTGTTCAGGCGGTCCATACGGCCATCTTGGTACGGGTCAGGCGGAACCGGCAGCCAGGGCGAGGTAAACGGCGGTGAAATCGGCCGTGGCGATCAGCTCGCCGGCGGCCTCCAGGGGTGCGCCGTCGGACGGTTCCAGCTCGCTGACGGGGGTGCCCTGGGAGGAGGCCAGCTCGCGAACCGCCGGGGCGGCCTCGCGGGGGGTGCGGGCGGCGTCGGCGGACTCGTCGTGCAGCAGGACGATGCGGGCGCGGAGCGCGGCGGGCTCCTCGACGCGGTCGCGGAAGATGTCGTCGGGGTCGGCGCCGGTGGTGAACGCCTCGGACAGCAGCATGCCGTGCGCGGCGAGCGCGTCGGGCAGCGCCGCGGGCAGCGCGGGGCGGCCGGCGACGGCGGCCAGCCGGCGGGCGAAGTAGCGCGCGGCGGCGCCCGCGACGGGGCCCTCGCTCCACAGCAGCGGCAGCGACTCGGCCAGCTCGGCGGCGAGCGTCTTGGCGGGGTTCGCGTACGTCTCGATGGCCGGACCGCAGCGCTCGGCGACGACGTCGAGGCGGTCGGCGACCCGGGCGAGGACGTCGTCGGGGGCGGCGAGCAGCCCGATGCGGTCGGCGAGCGCGAGCAGCGGGGTGAGCAGCGGCCACAGGCCGCCGGTCTCGATCTGCTCGCCGGGGGCGTGCAGCAGCGGCATCGCGAGCCCGCGGGAGGTGACGATCTCGGCGACCGCGGAGGTGCGGGGGGCGACGGCGGCGACGGTGCAGCCGCGCCGGTACGCCTGCTCGACGAGCGCGGTCAGGCCGGGCTCGCGGCCGTAGTCGGTGGCGATGAGCAGCAGGTCGTACGGGCCGGCCCAGCCGGGCAGCGTCCAGTTCAGGGCGCTGGGCTCGGGGCGGGAGCCGGTGGGGCGCAGGGCGGTGACGGGGCTGGCGCCGCCGGTCAGCGCGCGCAGCAGGTCGGCCGTGGTGTAGGCGACGGGGCCCGGGGCGGCGACGAGCAGCGCGCGGGGGCGGCCGTCGGGCTTGACCTTGGCGAGGTCGGACTCGGCGGCCTGGCGGGCGGCGATACGGACCTGGGCGCCGGCCTGGGCGACGCTGCGCAGCAGGCCGCGGGCGTCGGCGCGGGCGAGTTCCTCGGGGTCGTCGAGCAGCGACTCGTCGAGCATGGCGGCGGGGGCCTAGGCGGGGCGGTGGGCTTCGTCCACGAGCAGGACGGGGATCTCGTCGCGTACGGGGTAGACCAGGCCGCAGGTGTCGGAGGTGCACTGGAGCGCGGGCTCGCCGGGGGCGTCGGAGGCGCCTTCGCCGGCCGCGCCGCCCTTGCTCTCGCGCAGCGGGGCGTGGCATGCCGGGCAGGCGAGGATCTCCAGGAGGCTGGCGTCGACCGGCATGTACGTCCCCTTCGGCTGGCTGCGGCGGTGCTGTGCGGGCTCGCTGTTGCTGGCTGATCTCGGCCGTTCTCGGCTGTGCGTACGAGCGGCAGGCGGCCAGCCTACCGCCGGGCGTACGGGGCCGCCTGCGCGCGTACGGGCTGCGTCCGGACATCCGGGGGCGGCGGCGGGTGGCGGTGGGCCGAAGCGGGACTGCCGGTCGGCGGCGTACGGGCGGGGGTAAGGTCCGTACGCCCAGGGATGGTGCCCCTTACCGGTCGGCCCGTCGCCCACCGGCCCGCCGCACGCCTTCGTGCGCTTTCGGCCGTGCCCGGCTTCCCGGCGCGGGCCTGCCTCAGCCCCGTACCAGCGCCAGTGCCTCGTCCCGTACCCGCGCCATCGTCTCCGCGTCGCCCGCCTCCACGTTCAGCCGCAGCAGCGGCTCCGTGTTGGACGCGCGCAGGTTGAACCACCAGCCGTCGCCGGTGACGGTCAGCCCGTCCAGCTCGTCGATGGTGACGCCCTCGCGCCCGGTGTACGCGGCCCTGACCGCGGCGAGGCGGCCGTTCTGGTCCTCGACGGTGCTGTTGATCTCGCCGGAGGCCGCGTACCGGTCGTAGGCGGCGACGAGCTGCGACAGCGGGCCGTCCTGGCCGCCGAGCGCGGCGAGGACGTGGAGCGCCGCGAGCATGCCCGTGTCGGCGTTCCAGAAGTCGCGGAAGTAGTAGTGCGCGGAGTGCTCGCCGCCGAAGATCGCGCCGGTCTTGGCCATCTCCTCCTTGATGAAGGAGTGGCCGACGCGGGTGCGCACGGGGGTGCCGCCGTGCTCCTTGACGACCTCGGGCACGGACCAGGACGTGATCAGGTTGTGGATGATCGTGCCGCCGCCGTTGCGCTCCAGCTCGCGCGCGGCGACCAGCGCGGTGATCGCGGACGGCGGGACCGGGTCGCCGTTCTCGTCGACGACGAAGCAGCGGTCGGCGTCGCCGTCGAAGGCGAGGCCGGCGTCGGCGCCCGTCCTGCGGACCTCGGCCTGGAGGTCGACGATGTTCTTCGGATCGAGCGGGTTGGCCTCGTGGTTGGGGAAGGTGCCGTCCAGCTCGAAGTACATGGGGACGACGTCGACGGGCAGTGGTTCGAAGACGCTGGGCACGGTGTGGCCGGCCATGCCGTTGCCGGCGTCGACGACGACCTTCATGGGCCGCACGGCGCTGAGGTCGACCAGGGAGCGCAGGTGGGCGGCGTAGTCGGCGAGGAGGTCGGTCTCGGTGACGGTACCGGGGGTCGCGGCGGGCTCGGGCGGCCCTTCGGCCTGCCAGCGCTCGACCTTGGCGCGGATCTCCGCGAGCCCGGTGTCCTGGCCGACGGGGGCGGCGCCGGCGCGGCACATCTTGATGCCGTTGTACCGCGCGGGGTTGTGGCTGGCGGTGAACATGGCGCCGGGCAGGCCGAGATGGCCGCTGGCGAAGTAGAGCTGGTCGGTGGAGCAGAGTCCGATGAGGACGGCGTCCGCGCCGCGGGCGACGGCGCCGCGGGCGAACGCGGCGGCCAGCGCGGGCGACGAGGGGCGCATGTCGTGGCCGACGACGATCTTGTCCGCGCCGGTGGTTTCGGTGAAGGCGGCGCCGAAAAGCTCGACGAGCGGCTCGTCGAGCTGCTCGGGGAAGACGCCGCGTACGTCGTACGCCTTCACGATCGTCGAGAGATCGGTCACGGTTTACCGCCCTTCGCACGCTGCTGAGGCTTGCACAGTACGCGATGGGGCGAGCACGCGCCGTCCGGGGCCGGGCCGTCCGGGGGCCGTACGGGAGGGGTTTGCGCACCGCCCGCGGGCGGTGTGCGCCGTCAGCCTTCCGGGGAGCGGAGCACCCGCAGGTGGGCGCGGCGGGCGACCTCCATGGGGTCCGCGTCCCGGCCGCCGGGGGCGACGGCGCGCGGGGCGGCCATCCGGTCGCCGTCCGGCGCCCCGCGGGGCGGGCGGGGCGGGCGGGCCGCTTCGCGTACGGCGTTGGCCAGGGCCTCCAGGTCGTCGCCGCTGGGCCGCACGGGGCCGGAGGGGAGCGCGAGGCGGACGACCTCCCAGCCGCGCGGGGCGGTGAGCCGCTCGGAGTGCTCCGTGCACAGGTCGTAACAGTGCGGCTCGGCGTGGGTCGCGAGGGGGCCGAGGACGGCGGTGGAGTCGGCGTAGACGTAGGTGAGCGTCGCGACGGCGGCACGGCCGCATGCGGTGCGCGAACAGCGACGTACAGGGCTCACGACGTTGGACGGTACCGCACTCCTGAGCGGGCCGCGACGACTCACCATCGCGTCACCCACCCGTGTCGCCCGCCGTTCGTCGCGAAGCCGGTCGCGGATGGCCGAGTTGACCTGCGACGTCGGTCACATCGGCGACCCGTACGACGGGACAAGTGATCAGCCCTGGCTGCAAATCGTGTCAATCCCACCGGTTTCGGCGGACGTCGGCCCGTTCATCCGCGGGCCGATTCCTGTGCCGACCGTTCACTTCACGACATTCCCGGGGTTGCCCCGGGATGGTCTGCGGCGGGCCCGGCGCGGGCTACGCTCATCGGTGATGGAGCACACAGAACGACCGGCACCGCCCCCCGGGCCCGAGCCGCGCCCGCGCGGCCGCACCCGCGACCGCCACGGTCGCGGCATGCGCGGCCCCGTGGCGCCGCCGCAGGTGCCGCTGGCGGTCAGCCGCTCGGACGCCTTCGTCGACCTGGTGCACGAGTCCGCCACCCGCCTCGAACGCCGCTGGCCGCAGCTCGCCGGCGTCGAGTTCGCCGTCCTCGACGTCCCCGGCGGCGGCAGCGGCCCGGCCGACTGGGAGGAGGACGGCGGGGTGCCGCTCGGCAAGCTCGTCACGGGCGGCGGGGGCCAGGACCGCATCGTCGTCTACCGCCGGCCGGTCGAGATCCGCACGAAGAACCGCGACGAGCGCGCGCTGCTGGTCCACGAGGTGATCGTCGAGCAGGTCGCCGAACTCCTCGGCGTCGCCCCGGAGTCGGTCGATCCGCACTACGGCCAGGACTGACCCGCCGCACCGCACGCCGGTCGGCGATCGCGCGGCCGTCGGCCGGGCCGTCAGTCGGTGAGGACGCCCAGGTCCTGCTCGGCGTCCGGGACTTCGACCATGCCCTTGTCGTCCGGGAGGGTCTGGATCGTGAACATCGGGATGCCGTCCTCCTTCGACTCCAGCGTGCGCGAGGCGTAGAGCGGGCCGCCCGAGACGCGCTCGACGGTGAGGGCGAACGTGCCCTTGGTGCCGGACGCCTTCGGGGGCTCGACGGTGAGGGTGGTGTGCGGCTTGACGGTGTACGTCTCCTCCGCCGGTTCGCCGCCCTCGCTGCCCGGCGACGCGGTCACCTTGACCTTGACGCCCTTGCCCGGGGCGGCCAGGGACAGGCTCGCGGCCTTCGGCCAGTTCCCGGAGGCCGTGCCGCGCTCCTCGACCGGGGCGGAGGCGGGGATGAACGCCATCTCCTGCCCGCTGTCCTTGCCGCGGGTCACGCGCAGGGCGGCGACGACGGGCGCCGTACTGCCGTCCTCCGGCTCCAGGATCAGCGAACCCACCTCGCCCTGGGTGAGTTTCTGCATGTCGATCGCCGTGGTCATGCCGCTCTTGGCGTGCACCGACTCGTAGCCCGCGGGGGTGATCGAGCCGTTGGGGCCGGCGAGCTTCACGGCGAGGTCCGCGTCGTCCTCGCCCGGGACGTAGACGACCAGGCGCACGGAGGTGGCGTCGCCGGGGATGCCGGGCAGGACCGCGCCGGACGCGGGTGCGGAGACGGGCTGGAGCCAGTCGCCGCCGAGCTGCTCGTCGGCGACGTGCACGGCGGCGCCGACGCGGCCGGAGCGTACGGCGACGTGCACCGCGACGTTGATCGACGGCTCCTCGGCGATCGTGGAGAGCAGCACCGAGACGCTGGAGCGGGCCGGGACCTGGATGCCGTCGCCGGTGTCGCTCTCGACCTTGCCGTCCTTGTCGAACAGCTCCAGGTCGACGACGGCGGCCTCGTCGTCGGGGTTGGCGAGCTGGACGTAGTCGCGGCGCTCTTCGATCGTGCTGGCGCCGGCGAACCAGAACTCGCTGTCCGGCGCCGTGCACCGCGCGCCCGACAGGCCGCGGCCGTCGCCCGCGGTGACGAGGGTCGTCTGCTGCACGCTCCAGCCGGGCGCGAAGGCGCCCTCGGCGGTGCCGACGAGGGCGGGGGCCCCGGCCTCGTCGGTGGTGGCCGCGGCGGGGGTGCCGGCACGCTTCAGGGGGGCGACGGGGTCGGGGGCGGCGGCCTCTTTCTCCTCGCCCTTCTTCTCGCCGCCCTCGTCCTTCTTGTCCTCCTTGTCGCTCTTCTCGTCCTTCTTCTCTTCCTCTTCCGCCGCCTCGGACTCCGTTGTGGCGGGCAGCAGTTCGGCGCGGCCCTCGTCGCCCTCGCCCCCGGGCGCGTAGGAGGTGTACGTCGTCTCGCCTACCTCGGTGTCGCCCGGCTGCGGGCACACCAGGGTGGAGCGCTCGACGGCGATACGGGCCGCGGCGGGCGCGGCCGTGGCGCCGCCGTCCTCGTCGGGGACGGTGAGCGTGGCGATGCCGGCGGTGACGGCGAGTGCCGCCGCGGCGGCGATCAGGGAGAGGGGGCCGGTCTTCACGCGTTGTCGCTCCCGTCCCGCTCGGCGCCTCCGCCGTAGGTCCGTTGGTCGTAGTACGGGTCCGGGTACTGGCCCGTGCCGTACGGGTCCTGCTCGCCGTCGCCGTAGCCCTGGCCGCCCTGCTGCGGGGCCGCGGAGGCGCCGGGCTGCCGGTCGCCCTCGTACGCGCCGGCGTCGTACTGCGGCTCGTAGGGCGCCTCGTACGACGTGCCGCCGTACTGCTGCTGCCCGTAGCCGGCGCCGTCCCACTCGTAGCCCTGCGGCGGGGCCGCGTACGGGTCGGCGACGGACGTGTCCCCGTACCCCTGCTCCGCCTGCCCGGCGCCCGGCACCGGCGCCGCGGCCCAGGCCGGCTGCTCCTCGGGGCCGCCCGGCGCGGCACCCGGCGGACCCGGCGGCATCGCGGGCGGCTCGGGCACGGCACCCGGCGCGCCCGCGCCCTCGTGCGCCCCGGTGCCCGCACCGTCGGCCTCCGCCGCGGCAGCCGCCGCCCGGAGCCGCCGCGCACGCCGCCCGTCGCCCTCCATCGCCTGCGCCGGCACCGCGGGCGCGTCCGCCTCCGGCAGGTCGTCGTCCACGTCGCGCCGCCGCCCCGGCAGGGCCAGCACCAGCACGACGAGCAGCGCCCCGCCGCGCGCCCAGGTCCACGCCGTGTGCGTCACGGCGGTGTCGTACGTGACGTCCAGCCGGCCGCCGGCGGCGGGCAGTTCGAAGCCCTGCGCCCAGCCGTCGACCGTCGTCGCCTCCAGCGGCTCGCCGTCCAGGGTGGCCTGCCACCCGGGGCTCGCCGCGTCCGCGAGCCGCAGCACGCGGCCCTCGGGGCCCTCCTTGAGGTCCGTGTGCACCTCGACGGGCCCGGCGGCCACGGGCAGCGGCTCGGCGGTGGTGGCGGCGGCTTCGTCGCCCTCGGGTTCTGCGGCGACGACGGTGGCCCGCGAGACCCGGGCGTCGACGCGCCAGAGCGCGCCGCCGTCCTGCTGGCTGAGCCGGGTCAGCCCGGGTGTGGCGTCGAGTACGCGGCCGAAGGCGTCGGGGGCGTCGTTGCGTACCAGGACGTAGCGCACGGCGTACTCGCCCAGCTCCGCCGACTGGTTGGCGCCGGAGCCGGCCACGAGCCCGGAGACGACACCCGACAGCCGGATGTTGCCGCCGCCGGCCTCGGCCAGCTCGGCGTCGCCGAGGCGGGCGCCGGCGCCGCGGACGAGCATGTACTCGACCTCGCCGACCGACCCGCCGACGACCAGCGTGCGCGGCTGGTCCGGCGTGCGGCTCTCCTCCGCGACGAACGCCGGCACCTGCTCGACGCCGCCGCGCTCCAGCGGCCCGTCGGCGCCGCGCCACATCCACCCGACGGCCAGCACCAGCGGCGCCACGGCGCAGGAGACGGCGACGAGCACCGCGGCCGGCTGCCGCCAGCCGAAGGACTGCTCGGCGACGCGGTGGCGGGCGCCGTCGGCGCCGATGACGGCGGCGGCGAGCAGCGCGAGCCCGTAGACGAGGGTCTGCGGCCCGGTCCAGCCGTCGCCCGCGCCGGCCGCGGCGAGCAGCCCGGCGAGGGCGGCGACGGCCCACGCGGCGCCCACCGGCAGCCGCCGGTCGGAGCGCAGCAGTGCGGCCAGCGCGGCGAGCACGACGCCGACGAGCAGCACGCCGCCGCCGGCGTTGGGGCCGCCGGGCGAGGCGAGCAGCAGGCCGAGCGGGGTCGCGTCGGTGGCCGGGGCCTCCAGGCCGGCCTCGGTGAAGAAGCGCGAGGGCGCGGTCAGCAGGTCGAGCGACCAGGGTGCGAGGAGCACCATGGGGGTGACCAGGACGGCCAGTTGACGGATGAGCGGCCCGGCGGGGCGCCGGCCGCGCACGACGGTCCAGGCGAGCAGCGCGGCGGCCAGACAGCCGGCCAGCGGCCATACGACGGGCGTGAAGGCGGTGGTGACGGTCAGCAGCAGCGCGTACGCCCAGGCGCCGCGCCAGCTCGCCCGGCCGCGCAGCCCGCTCGCGGCGACGGCCGCGCGGGCGATCAGCGGCAGCAGCACGGCGAGCACCGCGGTACCGATGCGGCCGGCGGCGAGCGCGCCGGTGGCGGCCGGCAGGAAGGCGTACGCGACGCTGCCCCACGCGCGCAGCAGCCGGGAGCTGACGAGCGGCCGGGAGGCGAAGTACGCGGTGAAGCCGGCCAGCGGCACCGAGCAGACGAGCAGCAGGGTCAGGGCGGCGTTGGTGCTGCCGAACAGGACCGTGCCGAGGCCGGCGAGGAACGCCAGGTAGGGCGGCGCGTCCTGGGTGCCGCCGGTGCCGACGGGGTGCCAGGAGTTCGCGTACGAGGACCAGAGGTCGCCGGCGTCGGCGGGGGCGGGCAGCAGCGCGCCGCCGATGAGGGCGCCGCCGCCGATCAGTTCGCGGCAGGCGATGAGGGCGACGAGCAGCAGGACGGCGAAGAGCACCGGTCCCGGCTTGCGCGCCACCCGCTTCAGCCGGGCGAACTGCTCGACTTCGAGAAAGTCGGCGTCCTCGTCGCCGGGCCCGGTCTCGACGGCGCTGCCGTGCCGGCCGCCGCCGGACAGCTCGGGCTCGGAGCGGCCGCTGAAGTTGCTGAGGACCTGTTCGACGGTGGCGCGTACGGTCGCGCCGCGGCCCGGGAACAGGGGTTTGAGGTCGCTCGGCGGCACCGCCGATTTGCCGGAGAGGCTGCTTCGCCGGCGGCGGGCGGCGGCGATGCGGTGCGGGCGCAGGAGCACGGCGCCGAGGCCGGCGACCTCGTCGAGTGCCTGGCGCGGGACCTTGCCGACGAGGTAGGCCAGGGTGCGCAGCAGGGTGCCGAGGACGAGCCGGAAGGCGATGTACGGCAGGGCCGCGGCGGTGCTGTTGACGAGGAGGGTGTAGGCGGCGCCGGCCTTGTCGACGCGGTGCGGGCTCGCCCCTTTCGCGGTTTGCCCCGATCTGCCCATGCAGTCGATGGAGCGCCGCTCGCGGGCGGCGGCCTCGGCGTGCCGCATGACGGCGTCGGGCTGGACGACGACGCGGTGGCCGGCCTTGTGGGCGCGCCAGCACAGGTCGACGTCGTCACGCATGAGGGGCAGCCGGGCGTCGAACCCGCCGAGTTGGTCGAAGACGTCGCGGCGGATGAGCATGCCGGCGGTGGAGACGGAGAGCACGTCGCGGATGCCGTCGTGCTGGCCCTGGTCCTGCTCGCGGCGGTCGATGCCGGTCCAGCGGCGCCCGCTGTGGGCGATGGTGACGCCGGCTTCGAGCAGTTGCCTGCGGTCGTACCAGCCGCGCAGCTTGGGGCCGATGATCGCGGCGGAGGGCATGTCGTCGGCGAGGCGGAGCATCGCGGCGAGCGCGTCGGGCTCGGCGGCGCAGTCGTCGTGCAGCAGCCACAGCCACTGCACGGGCTCGCCGTGGGGAAGCTCCGGCATGTCGTACGCGTCGTCGCGCCAACTGCGGCTGACGGGGTCCCAGCCGCTGGGGCGGCGCAGGTACGGCAGTTGCTCGGGGGTGAGTACGCCGGCGGTGCGCGCGGCCTCGGCGGCGGCGGTGCCGAAGCCCGTGCGGCGGGCGAGGTGGAGTACGCGCTCGGCGCCGAGGGCTTCGGTGAGGATGCGGGCGGAGCCGTCGGCGCTGCCGGTGTCGGCGGCGATGACGTTCTGCACGGGGCGCTCCTGCGCCGTGAGCGCGGCGAGTGCGTCGGGCAGCCACCGCTCGCCGTCGTGCGAGACGAGCACGGCGGTCACGACGTGCCGCGGGAAGGCGGGGGCGCCGCCGCCGGGGGCGGCCGTGGCCGTCCCGGGCCGGCCTGCTGCGTCGGCTGCGGCGGCCGGGTAGCCGGCCGCGTAGTCAGCGTTGCTGTGCTCGGACATCGAGGTGCGGACCCCTTGCGGAGTCCGGGGTCACCTCCCGGGAATGTGGCGGCTGTCGTGGACGGCCCCCCACACTAGAGGGTCCCTCCGTCACAGGGCGACTTGGCGGACAATCCCCGGGCCGCCGGGAGGTTCCGCCGAGGTCACGTACGCCGTACGGGCGGCCGGGCGCACGCCCGCGCGAATGCTCGCGGCGCCGTGCTCACGGCGCCGGGTCACCGCGCCGGGTCGCCGCACCGGGTCACCGCGCCGGGTCAGCGCACCGGGTCGCTGGGGTCCGCGTCACCGCGCGGGCCCACTGCGCCGGGCAGGCGGAGACCGGGCTACAGCGCCGCTTTCTTCAGCCGGCGCCGCTCACGCTCGGACAGGCCGCCCCAGATGCCGAAGCGCTCGTCGTTGGCGAGGGCGTACTCCAGGCACTCGGACCGGACTTCGCAGGCGAGGCAGACCTTCTTGGCCTCGCGCGTGGATCCGCCCTTCTCCGGGAAGAAGGACTCGGGGTCGGTCTGGGCGCACAAGGCGCGCTCCTGCCACCCGAGCTCCTCGTCCGCCTCCTCGACCAGCACCTGCTGGAACAGCTCGGTCATGTGCGCGCCCCTCGTCTTTGCTTCCCCGTGATGTTGCCGTTACCG
The DNA here is from genome assembly GCF_045781775.1 of Streptomyces sp. 184. Taxonomy (NCBI): domain Bacteria; kingdom Bacillati; phylum Actinomycetota; class Actinomycetes; order Kitasatosporales; family Streptomycetaceae; genus Streptomyces; species Streptomyces sp. 184. Next base: position 6,954,244 of record NZ_CP123230.1, read on the forward strand.
AATCGCCCGAACGACACGTGTGAAATTACAGGTACGCCGCTCTGGCACAGTCAAGCCGGGATCTGCTATTGGACCTCTTATTCACCCTGCGGCACCAAGCCCTCGTGAATAGTGTTCATATCGGCCAAGACCATGACAGTCCGATAGACCGCGATCCCGGCGGGCACCCTTGCCCAGGGAGACGATCGGAGCTGGGGCGCCGTTGCGGCCCGCCCGGCAAAGCGAAGAAGATCACAGTCGCGTCACGGATGCACAACGGCACCCCGGCCCCGATGGGCGCCCTGCGGTTGGTCGCCGTCTCTCCGTACAACGGGGTGAATAAACCTTTCGCCACGCCCGGCAACCGGAAGGTGTGAATCCTTTCGGCCAACCCGGACATCCGGTTGACAACCACCCCCCGGATCCGCTCTGCTGATGCCCATGTCGGGCCCGTGGCCGTCCCGGCCGAGCGAGGAGTGTCCGAGCTGTTGTAGCCGCTGAGGCTCCAGCTCCGCTCCCTGCTGCCTGCTGTCTCCCCCGCAGTGCACCCCCCTCCGCACTCCTCGCGCACCACACACGCCAAGGACTCCCGAGCCCGATGCTCAGCGACATCCAGATCGGCGGCGACCCGCTCGCCGCCCCCCATCTGCTCCCGCCGGCGCCCGCCCACCCCGTCACCGTCGCCGACTTCGCCGGCCTCGCCCGCGCGCTCGCCGCCGACCGGGGCGCCTGGGCGCCGCTCGTCGACTACGACCCCGTCACCCGCTGGTACCACCGGCTGCGCACCGGCCCCGGCTACGAGGTGTGGCTGCTGAGCTGGCTGCCCGGACAGCGCAGCGGGGCGCACGGGCACGGCCCGTCCTCCGGCGTACTCACCGTGCTGGAAGGGGAGTTGACCGAGCACGCGAACCACACACCGCGCACCCTCGCGCCCGGCGCGCAGCGCGTCTTCGCGCCGGGCTACGTCCACGAGGTCGTCAACGACGCGCTGACCCCCGCCGTCAGCCTGCACGTCTACTTCCCCGCCCTCACCGAGATGCCGATGCACGAGGAGCACCACAGCGCCGCGCGCTGCGCCACCCGTGAGATCGGTGAGCCCGCCCGCGGCTGAGCCCGGCCTGCAAGACTGGGCGCCATGCGCATCGTTGTACTGGCCGGCGGGATCGGCGGCGCCCGGTTCCTCCGCGGCCTGAAGCAGGCAGAGCCGGACGCGGACGTCACCGTCGTCGGCAACACCGGCGACGACATCCACCTGTTCGGCCTCAAGGTCTGCCCGGACCTCGACACCGTGATGTACACGCTCGGCGGCGGCATCCACGAGGGACAGGGCTGGGGCCGCGCCGACGAGACGTTCGCGGTCAAGGAGGAGCTGGCCGCGTACGGCGTCGGCCCCGGCTGGTTCGGGCTCGGCGACCGCGACTTCGCCACCCACATCGTGCGCACCCAGATGCTCGGCGCGGGCTTCCCGCTGAGCGCCGTCACCGAGGCGCTGTGCGACCGCTGGCAGCCGGGCGTACGGCTGGTGCCGATGACCGACGACCGGGTCGAGACGCACGTCGCCGTCGAAGTGGACGGCGAGCAGAAGGCCGTCCACTTCCAGGAGTACTGGGTGCGGCTGCGCGCCTCCGTGCCCGCGCTCGCCGTGGTGCCCGTCGGCGCCGAGCAGGCCAAGCCCGCGCCCGGCGTGCTGGAGGCCATCGGCGAGGCCGACGTGGTCCTCTTCCCGCCCTCCAACCCCGTCGTCAGCATCGGCACGATCCTCGCCGTGCCCGGCATCCGCGAGGCCATCGCCGACGCCGACGTGCCCGTGGTGGGCCTGTCGCCCATCGTCGGCGGCGCCCCGGTGCGCGGCATGGCGGACAAGGTGCTGGCCGCGGTCGGCGTCGAGTCCACCGCCGAGGCGGTCGCGCTGCACTACGGCTCCGGGCTCATCGACGGCTGGCTGGTCGACGAGGTGGACACGGCGGCGGTGCCGGCGGTGGAGGCCGCCGGGATCCGCTGCCGGGCGGTGCCGCTGATGATGCGGGACACGGACGCGACGGCGCGGATGGCCGCGGCGGCACTGGAGCTGGCTCAGGAGGTACGGGCATGACGGCGGACACGGGCACGGCCGCGGACGGGAGCACGGACGCGGGCGCGGGCGCGGACGCAGGCGGGGCGGCGGACCGGGGCGACGGGGGCGGCACGGCGCCGGTCGCGGAGTTCCGCGTACGGGCCCTGCCCGGCATCCCCGAGGTGCGCCCCGGCGACGACCTCGCCAAGCTCGTCGCCGCCGCCGCACCCGGCCTCGCCGGCCCCCCGCTCGCGGACGGCGACATCCTGATCGTCACCTCCAAGGTCGTCAGCAAGGCCGAGGGCCGGGTGCGGCAGACCGGCGTGCCCGGCGACCGGGAGGCCGCCATCGACGAGGAGTCCGTGCGCCTCGTCGCCCGCCGCGGCCCGCTGCGTATCGTCGAGACCCGCCACGGCCTGGTGATGGCCGCCGCCGGCGTGGACGCCTCCAACACCGCAGCCGGCACCGTCCTGTTGCTCCCCGAGGACTCCGACGCCTCCGCCCGCGCGCTCCGCACGGGCCTGCGCGAGGCCCTCGGCGTCAACGTCGGCGTGCTGGTCACCGACACCTTCGGCCGCCCCTGGCGCAACGGCGTCACCGACGTCGCCATCGGCGCCGCCGGCGTCCGCGTGCTGGACGACCTGCGCGGCGCCCCGGACACGTACGGCAACGCCCTGGAGGGCACGATCGTCGCCGCGGCCGACGAACTGGCCGCCGCCGGCGAGCTGGTCAAGGGCAAGGCCGAGGGGCTGCCGGTGGCGGTGCTCAGCGGCCTGCCGCAACTCGTCACCCCGGCCGGGGAGGAGGACGACGGGACGGGCGCGCGGGCGCTGGTGCGGGAGCCGGCCGAGGACATGTTCCGCCTCGGCACCTCGGAGGCGATCCGCGAGGCGGTGACGCAGCGGCGTACGGTGCGCGAGTTCACCGCCGCGCCGGTGGACCCGGCGGCCGTGCGGCGGGCCGTGGCCGCCGCGGTGACGGCGCCGGCGCCGCACCACACGACGCCCTGGCGGTTCGTCCTGCTGGAGTCCGAGACGGCCCGCACGGAGTTGCTGGACGCGATGCGCGAGGCGTGGATCCGGGACCTGCGGGAGCTGAGCAACTACACCGAGGAGTCCGTCACCAAGCGGATCCGCCGCGGCGACTTCCTGCGCAACGCCCCGTACCTCGTGGTGCCCTGCCTGGTGATGGACGGCTCACACACCTACCCCGACGACCGGCGCAACGCCGCCGAACGCGAGATGTTCGTCGTCGCCGCGGGGGCCGGGGTGCAGAACTTCCTCGTCGCGCTGGCCGCCGAGGGGCTGGGCTCGGCGTGGGTGTCGTCCACGATGTTCTGCCGGGACGTGGTCCGCGATGTGCTGGACCTGCCGGCGGACTGGGACCCGATGGGCTCGGTGGCCGTGGGCCACGCGGCGGCCCCGCCGCGGCAGCGTCCGCCGCGGACGGCGGAGGCGTTCACGGTGGTGCGCTGAGCCCGCCGCGGACGGCACGCAGGCGTACGACGACGGGACCCCGGCCCACCGCGGGCCGGGGTCCCGTCCGAGTGATCCACTTCTTCAGTTGGCCGAGACGGTGACCTTCTCGTCGTTCTTGAGCTGCTCGAAGAGCTTCTTGGCCTTCGGCTCGTCCCACTTCTGTACGGAGCCGAGCCGCGGGTCCGTACCGCCGGAGACGACCGGCAGGTTCATCTGCTTGCCGTCGCCGCCCGAGACGCCCTTCATCGCCCAGAACATCTGGGCCACGTTGAACAGGCTCATGTCCTTGTCGACGATCAGCGAGTCCAGCCCGGCGCCCATCGTCGGGTAGAGCTTGAACGGGTTGAGGATCGTCGTCATCTTCGCCGACTCGCTCGCCAGCTTCGACAGCAGCTTCTGCTGGTTCTTCGTCCGGTCCAGGTCGCCGCCGGGCAGCGCGTAGCGGTTGCGGACGAAGGCCAGCGCCTCGGCGCCGTCGAGCTTCTGGCAGCCCTTCTCGAAGTCGGCGCCGGAGTTCTTGTCCTTGACCGCCTCGTCGAAGCACATCTCGACGCCGCCGAGTTCGTCGACGATGTTGGCGAAGCCGCCGAAGCCGATCTCGGCGTAGTGGTCGATGTGCAGGCCGGTGTTGTACTCGACCGTGCGGACCAGGAGTTCGGGGCCCTCGATGGAGTAGGCGGCGTTGATCTTCTGGGTCTGCTCCCCGATGCGGTTGCCGGACTCCGAGCCGGTGAAGGACGGGATGGTGACCATCCAGTCGCGCGGGAGGCTGATCATCGTGTTCCCGTTGTCACCGGTGTGCAGGATCATCATCGAGTCGGTGCGCTTGCCCCCGACCGAGCCGGTGTGCAGCTCGTCCTGCCGCTCCTTGGACAGGCCCTCGCGGCTGTCGGAGCCGACGATGAGGTAGTTCGTGCCGTCCTGGTCGCCGGGGCGGTCCTCGACCTTGCTGAGGTCCACCTCGCGGCGGAGCTTGGAGTCCGCCCAGAAGTACGTGACGACGGGCACGACGATCAGGATGACGAGCGCGACGACGGCGCCGATCTTGACGCGCTTGCGCCAGTTCGGCGGCGGCTTGCCGTAGCCGCCGGCGGGGCGCCGGCCGCGGTCGTCGTCGTACGGGTCGGAGGGGTCGCCGCCGCCGCTGCGGTAGACCTGCCCCTCGTTGTAGCCGTCGTTGTACGGACCGTGGCCGTCGTCGTAGCCCCCGGACCGCTGCGGCGGCACGCCGCCGCCCACGACGGGCATGACGCGGTGGGGCTCCGGATCGGACGCGCGGCTGCCGCGCCCGTACCGGTCCCGGCTGTCGGCGGTCCATCCCTCGGGCCAGTCACTCATGCGGGAAGTGTGCCCTGCCCGCCCGGGCGACATGAAGGGGGGTTCCGAATCGGGCCGGGCTTGTAGCGGTTCTGATGCAAAGGCACGCGCCGCTTACAGTGACACGCATGAACGATCAGGTACGCCCGGCGGCGGGCGGGGCCAAGCCCACCTCGGCCTCCCGCACCACGTTGTCGAACATCATGACGGCGAACGACGCGAACCTGCTCGGCACCGTGCACGGCGGCGTGATCATGAAGCTGGTGGACGACGTGGCGGGGGCGGTCGCCGGACGGCACTCCGGCGGGCCCGCGGTGACGGCGTCGATGGACGAGATGGTGTTCCTGGAGCCGGTGCGGATCGGGGATCTGGTCCACGTCCTGGCGCAGGTCAACTGGACGGGACGGACCTCGATGGAGGTCGGGGTGCGGGTCATGGCGGAGCGGTGGAACGAGTCGACGCCGGCGAAGCAGGTCGCGAGCGCGTACCTGGTCTTCGCGGCGGTCGACGACCAGGGGCGCCCGCGCCCGGTCCCGCCGGTCGCCCCGGAGACCGAGCGCGACGAGCGGCGCTGCCAGGAGGCCCAGATCCGGCGCACCCACCGGCTGGCCCGCCGCCGCGCGATCAAGGACCTGCGCGAGCGCCGCGAGACCGCCTGACGGCCGGGGGTACGGGCCGGGGCGGCGCCGTGCCGCGCGCCGACGCCGCCACCGGCCGCGGCAGCGCGCCGGACCCCCACCCAACGTCCCCGCCGCCTCCGCCTCCTCCGCCGCCCTCGCCGGAGGCGTCAGGTGCAGAGCACCTCGTCGCCCGTGACCGCCGACCAGACGTCCGCGCCGTCCAGGATCGGGTCCGCGGGCCGTACCCGGTGCACCTTCTCGTGGTCCACGCCCAGCGTGACCGTCATGACCGCGCCGTGGCCCGCGGCCGGGGCCAGCTTCGCGTGCGGCAGGGCGGCGGCCAGGGAGCGGGCGGAGCGGTCCCACTCCGGGTCGTACGTGACGACCGTACGGTCCGTCCGCTCCGCCGTCGTGGGAGCCCCGGTCGTGGCGAAGCCGGTGCGCGCCAGCGACCGGTCCACCCGGCCGCCGAGGCCGTTCTCCGCTGTGCCGTTCGCCACCTGCACCCGGATCCGCTCCGGCGGCACCTCCACCGGCGTCGCCTTCCCCTTCCCGCCCGCGCCGTCGCCCTTGCCCTTGCCCTTGCGGCCGCCGGAGTCGCCGGAGTCGCCGCGGCGCGGCTTGAGCGGCCTGTCCTCGCGCAGCCGGTCGAAGAGCCGCCGGGCCCGCTCCTCGTCCCATCTGACCGTCGTGCCGAGCCCCTGCACCTCGTAGCCCATGTCCGCCACCGGCACCGTCGCGAACTCCGACGACCCCGGCGAGAACCCGTGCAGCGCCTTGCCCAGCGCGAAGACCGCGCCGGTGTCGAGCGACGCGTCCGTACGCACCGAGCCCAGCAGCGTCGAGCCGACCTCGCGGAAGCGCAGCGGGTTCATCAGGCCGCTGGTGCCGGTGAGCTTGTCGATGACGGCGGCCAGGAAGCGCTGCTGGCGCTTCATCCGGCCCATGTCGGACGCGCCGTCCAGATGCCGGGCGCGTACGTACGCCAGCGCCTCCCCGCCGTCGAGGCTGCTGGTGCCGGCGGGCAGGTCGAGACCGGAGTACTTGTCGCGCAGCGGGCGCTGCGTGCACACCTGCACGCCCCCGACCACGTCCACCGTCTTCATGAACGCCGCGAAGTCGATCTCCACGTAGTGGTCGATGTGCACCCCGGACAGTTTCTCCACGGCGCGTACGGTCAGCGGCGGGCCGCCGTGCGTGTACGCCGCGTTGACCTTCGCCGGGTGCGCGGAGCGCCGTTCGCCGAGGGCGCGGTTGGTGTGCGGCGGCAGTTCGACGTAGCTGTCGCGCGGGATGCTGACCACGCTCGCGCGCCCGCGGTCCCGCGAAAGGTGGACGAGCATCAGCGCGTCCGTGCAGTTGCACGGCTCGCCGCCGAGGCGGTACTTGCGCCGCTCCTCCTCGCTCACGGTGTCGCGGCGGTCGACGCCGGCGACGAGGAAATTGAGCCCGTGGCCCTCCCGGGGGCGGTCGGAGATCCCGCGGAAGGCGTCGACCCGGTGGATGCCGGAGCCGATGGAGCTGAGCAGGAAGTACCCGGCCCCGCCGGTGGCCAGCAGCAGCAGGGACAGCGCGGTGGCGATCCGCAGACCCCAGCGCGGGCGCTTCTCGGACGGGGCAGGCACGGTGGGGGGACCTCCGGCGGGGCTCGGGCGGGGCTCGGGGGGGCTCGGGGGGGGTACGTCGGTGTAGGGGGCCCGTGGACGTCTGCGCGGCAGGCCGTGGCACGGGGCACGGACCCGCCCACGGTATGGACGTAGGCGCCGTCCTTCCCCGCACACGCCGTCCGTACGCTTAACGCCACCCTGCGGGCACGCCCCGATCCCCCGTTCGCGGTAACCTGAGCGGCGCTATGAGCGACTTCCCGACACCCCCCGCGGTCTCCGTGATCATGCCGGTGCTCAACGAGGAGCGGCACCTCCGCGAGGCGGTGCGGCACATCCTGGAGCAGGACTACGAAGGCGACCTGGAGGTCGTCATCGCCCTCGGCCCGTCCACGGACGGCACCGACGCAATCGCCGCCGAGCTGGTCCGCGAGACCGCCGACAGCCCCCGCTGCCGGGTGCACACGGTGCCGAACCCCACGGGCCGTACGCCCGCCGGGCTCAACGCCGCCATCAAGGCGTCCCGGCACCCGGTCGTGGTCCGCGTCGACGGCCACGGCATGCTCTCCCCCGGCTACATCGCCACCGCCGTGCGGCTGCTGGCCGAGACCGGCGCGCAGAACGTCGGCGGCATCATGCACGCCGAGGGCGAGACGGCCTGGGAGCAGGCCGTCGCCGCGGCGATGACCGCGCGCATCGGGGTGGGGAACGCCGCGTTCCACACCGGCGGCGAGGCGGGGCCCGCGGACACCGTCTATCTCGGCGTCTTCCGCCGGGAGGCGCTGGAGCGGCAGGGCGGGTACAACGAGGAGTTCATCCGGGCGCAGGACTGGGAGCTGAACTTCCGGATCCGCTCGGCCGGCGGGGCGATCTGGTTCTCGCCGGAGCTGATGGTCTCGTACCGGCCGCGGCCGACCCTGCGGGCCCTGGCCAAGCAGTACAAGGACTACGGCCGCTGGCGCCGCGTCGTCGCGCGCTACCACAAGGGCTCGATCAACCCGCGCTACCTCGCGCCGCCCGCCGCCCTCGCGGGGATCGCCGCGGGGGTGCTGGTCACGCCGCTGACGCCGCTGGGGCTGGCGGTGCCGCTCGCGTACGCCGCGGGGATCGCGGCCGGCTCGGTGCCCGCGGGGCGCGGGCTGCCGGCGCGGGCGCGGCTCCAGATCCCGGTGGCGCTGGCCACGATGCACATGTCGTGGGGCTGGGGGTTCCTCACCAGCCCGCGGTCGCTGGCGCAGAAGGTGATCGCCAGCCGCCGCCCCGCGGTCACGGCCGGCTGACCCGCCGCACTCCCGGACACGCACCCCGGCGCACTCTCCGCCGGACACCCCGCCGGGCCTTCCGCCCGTCTCCCCGCCGACCGCCGTCCGGCCCCGCCCGCGCTCGCGGGCGGGGCCGGCGCGTCACCAGGTGTACGACGGGTTGACGTCCATGCACGCCTTCTTGTTGCTGCCGGCCAGCGGGTTGGAGCTTTCCGGGGCCTTCTCCGGCCCCGTCTCCTCGCCGCCCTTGTCGTCGTCCTCGGTCGCGGGGAAGGCGTTGCCCTCCCGCCAGTCGGCGCCGACGACCAGCGTGACCTGGTCGACGCCGCTGGACTGCTTCACCGCCCGGTCGGGCAGCCCGATCGCCTTGGCCACGGCCAGGGCGTTCGCGTGCTGCTCCTCGGTCGCGTACGAGACCGTGGTGTCGGCCTGCGACTTGGGCGTGGCGTCGGTGGCGGCCTGCGTGAAGCCGTCGCCGGCGAGCACCTGGGCGATGTCACCGGCCCGGCCGGTGACCGGGGCGTACATGGCGGTGCCCGTGCCGTTCTGCACGACGACGGGGATGTCCGCCTTCGGCTCGGCCTCGGCGACGAGGTCGTCGGGCTTCTTCTTCTTGGGCTTGTCCTTGCCGTCGAAGGCGACGTCGTTGCGGAGCATGGACCAGACCTGCGCCGCGTCCTCCTCGTTGGGTACGACGTGCGCGTTGTTCTGCGGGTCCGGCACCCACGGCATCGTCGTCATCGTGATGCGTTCGGCCGGCACCCGCTTGATGTCGTTGCCGAGGTCGTACAGCTCCTTCAGCGAGCCCAGGCCGTCGTCGACGGTGAGCGCGTTGGTCGCCGCCTCGGCGAGGCGGCGGAGCTTGCCGGGGTCGGAGAGCTTGGCGCCCTCCTTGAGCTGGCGGGCCATCGAGTTCATGTACTGGTGCTGCGCGTGGGTGCGCCCGATGTCGCTGCCGTCCTCGAAGCCGTGCCGGGTGCGCAGCCATTGCAGCGCCTGCTCGCCCTTGATGGTCGTCTCGCCCTCTTCGAGGCGCAGCCCGGAGTCCTCGTCGTAGACGTTGTCCCGTACGCAGACGGGGACGCCGCCCACCGCGTCGGCCATGCTCACCACGCCGGCGAAGTCGATCATCATGAAATGGTCGATGGAGACGCCGGTCATGGTCTCCCAGGCGGCGACGGTGCAGCCCGGACCGCCGTGCTGGAGGCTGGTGTTGATGGTCTCGCCGGTGGTCTCGGGGTAGACGGTGCCGTCCTCGGGGTCGGTGCACTCGGGGATCGTCACCCGGGTGTCGCGCGGGACGCTGACCACGGACATGTTGCTGCGGTCCGCGGAGACGTGGAGCAGCATCTGCACGTCGGCCAGCGGCTTGCGGCCGCGGTCGGCGCGGGCGCCGCCGAGGCGGACGTTCTCGTCGGAGTTCCGGCTGTCGGAGCCGAGGAGCAGGATGTCCAGCGGGGTCTGGCCCTCGGCGTTGGGCTGCTTCTCGTCGAGCTTGTTCTTGCCGAGGTTGAGGGGGTCCTTCTCCAGGTTGTTGTTCAGATCGCGGTAGTAGAGGTAGCCCGCGGCCGCGGTGCCGAGTATGAGGAAGGCGAGGATGCCGAAGAACCACCGGGCGATACGCAGCCCGCGGCGGGGCCGCCGCCGCGGCGGTCCGCCGTCGTCGGCGCCGTCGTCGGGCCCGTCGGGGTGGCTTTCGGCGCGGCCCTCGGGGCCGTGGGGGCCCGGGCCGTCGCGGTGGCCGTCGTGGTGGCCGTCGTGGTGGTCGGCGTGCCGCGGGTCGCGGTCGTCGGTGTGACGCGCGTAGCCTCGCTGCCGCGGCATCCCCGGCGCGTCCGGGTCTTCGTACAGAGTGTCGTCCCAGCCCAGCTCGCGGGCTCTGTCGGGGCGACCGTTCGCTCCGCTACCGCGGACATTGCTGCGGCGCATGGGGCCTCCTGGTCGATGGCGGACGTGCGGTGTCCAGTCCGCACGTACGCCTCACTTCGCACAGACGTTCTTGTCGTCGGCCTTGACGTTCTGCACGCCGTCGGGCGCCTTGTCCGGCGCCTCGACCGGGGTGCCCGGCGCGGCGAAGTCCTCGCCGAGCGTGAGCGTCATGGCCCCTTCGACCCCTGCGTTCTCCCCCGTCTTCTTCATGGCCTTCTTCGGCAGTCCCATCATGTCGGCGAGCCGCGCGGCCTGGTCGGCCTGGTCGGGTGCGTACTCAAGCCTGGTCTCGGGAATGTCCGAGGCGTTCCCCGCCTCGACGGCGTAGCCCACGCCCTCGTCCAGCAGCCAGGTGGCGGTGGCCGACGCCATGCCGGACTCCCCACCGCCGTTGACGACCTCGACCCTCACCTCCTCGGGCTTCGCCTTCTTCACCGGCTTGTCCTTCTTGCCCTTCTTCGCCCCGTCGAACGGCTTGTCCGCGTCCAGCAGCTTGAAGAGCGGCTTGGCTTTGGCCTCGTCCATTACGACGGTCGCCTCGTCCTCAGGGTTGTCCAGGACGGGCAAAGTCGCGAAAGTAATCTCGTCCTGCGGGACCTTCTTGAGGTCGTTGGCCAGGTCCATGAGCTTCTTCGCGCTGCCGATGCCGGAGTCGACGGTGAGCGCCTTGGTGGCGGCGTCGGCGAGGTCGTAGAGCTTCTTCGGATTGCTCAGCGAGCCGCCGGACTTCATCTTGCGGATGAGCGAGCTGAGGAACTGCTGCTGGAGTTCGATCCGGCTCAGGTCGCTGCCGAAGCCGACCGAGTAGCGGGTGCGGACGAAGGCGAGCGCCTCCTCGCCCTCGATCGTGTGCCGGCCGGCGGGCAGGTTGAGCTTCGACTTGGGGTCGTCGATGTCCTCGGCGAGGCACACCTCGACGCCGCCGACCGCGCTGGACAGGTCCTTGACGGCGTTGAAGTCCGCGAGGATGAAGTGGTTGACGTCGAGACCGGTCAGCTTCTCGACGGTCTTCCAGGTGCAGCCGGGATCGCGGCCGTACTGCCCGAGGCTCTCGTTGAACTTCGTCCCGTACGTCCCCGGGATGGTCTTCCAGCTCCCGTCGTCCTGCTTGGTCTTGCAGTCCGGTATGTCGGTGATCATGTCCCGCGGGATGCTCAGCGCGGTGGCGTTGGTGCGGTCCTCGGAGACGTGGAACAGCAGCGTGGTGTCGGCGTGGCCGGGGCTGTTGGTGTCGCCGTAGCTGGTGTTGCCCTTGCCGGTGCGCTTGTCCGTGCCCATCACGAGGATGTTGACGGGGCCGTCGATGACCGCGGCGTGGTCCTCGCCGGCGACGTCGACCTTGTCTATGTTGCCGTTGAGCTTGCGGTAGATGAGGAACGCGGCGGTGCCGACGAGGAAGAGCACCAGCGCGAGGCCGCCGGCGGTCCAGATGAGCGCCTTCTTCTTGCGGCTCTTGCGTGGCTTGGGACGGCGGCGGCTGCGCGGGCCGTCGGGCGGCGAGCCGGACCCCGGCCCCGATCCCGTACCGGAGCCGCCGGAGCCGCCCGCCGCGCCGCGGCGGCGCTGGGACGGCAGGCGGGGCTCCTGGGGGTGTTCGGGGGCGTCCGCCGGCGAGGGCTGGGCGTGCTGGCCGCCGGGCTGCGGCCGGCCGTGCTGGGGGTGGCCGGGGTTGGGCTGGCCGTGCTGAGGTTGCGCGTGCTGGGGTTGCGCGTGCTGGGGGCCCGGGGCCTGGCCGTGCGGCGGCTGGCCGTGCGGCGGCTGGCCGTTCTGCTGCGGGATGTACTGCTGCTGCGGCTGGTGCCGGCCGTCGTACCCCTGCGGGGCGTGACCGTGCGGACCCGGTGCGTGTTGGCCGTGGGGCTGGGGGCCCTGTCTGCCCGGGGTCTGCGGGTCGAGCCGCAGCTCGTAGCTGCCGGTCTCCGGATTGAACACCCACTGATCGGCGGGGTCGACCTCGCCGGCGTGTCCACGGCCTCGCCCATCCACGGTCGCTTGGGTCCCTCACATCGCTCGGTCAGCGCCTCCCCCGCCGGCGCCCGGTCTTCCTGCACAAGCTCGACGACCGCCTGTCAGGCGGCCGGTCGGCTCACACTAGCCGCCTCTTTCGACGACTGGCGACGCCCGTGACAAATTCCACGCACTCGTAACAGGACATCCCGCTCATCCCCTCCATACACCGTGCCCCCCTTGTGCGCGTTGATCCGCTCTATCGGCAGATGTCATCCACAGGGGTTGTTCCCTTGAAGACGGGCGGCGCGTCGGAGTCCCGTTTCCGCTCGGCCTTCCGGCCCTCCGAGACGAAGCGCACGACGCTGTCGGAGCGCAGCGCCTCGAACAGCTCGCCCGCCGCCGGCTGCACCAGTTCGTCGCGGTTGGAGTCGAGGCGGTACGGGCGGCGCGGCACGGTCAGGAAGTGCACGCGCTCGCGCGGCACGTCGCGCACGATACGGACGAGGTCGTACAGCTCGGCGAGCGACGACAGCTCCTCGTTGGCGGTGAGCGCGGAGGTCACCGCGTCCAGCAGCGGGGCGAGCCGCATCGGGTTGAACAGCACACCGTTGCTCTGCACCTTGTTCACGAGCGAGGCCATGAACTCCTGCTGCCTCGCCATGCGTTGCGTGTCGCTGCCGCCGTCGAGGGACTTGCGGGCCCGTACGTAGCCGAGCGCCTGCTCTCCGCCGAGCACCTGGCGGCCGGCGGGCAGCCGCAGCTTGGCCGATTTGTCGTGCATCGGTTTCGGCAGGCACACCTCGACGCCGTCGACCGCGTCCACGACCTTCTTGAAGCCCTGGAAGTCGGCGATGACGTGGTGGTCGACGCGCGCGCCGACGAGCTTCTCCACCACCCGGATCGTGCAGGCGGCACCGCCGTAGGCGAAGCTGAAGTTGAACTGGTTGACCTGCCGGCCGCTCGACCCGCCGCCGGGGCGGCGGCAGTCGGGGATCTTGACCATGAGGTCGCGCGGGATGCTCACGGCGGTGACGCTGTCCCGGTCGCCGGCGAGGTGCAGGAGGACGGCGGTGTCGGAGCGTTCGACGCCGGTGTCGTGGCCGTAGCGGTCGGTGCCCGCGCGTGAGTCGGAGCCAATGATGAGGACGTTGGTGGCCCCGCTGGCGGCGGGCGCGGGGCGCTCCTCCTCGTAGCGCTTCAGCTCGCGGGCGGTGGCGGAGTCGACGGTGATGTTGCTGTCGAAGCGCTGGTAGAAGTACCAGCCGACGCCGGAGAGGGTGAGGACGAACAGGGCGAGGCCGACGCCGGCGCGGCGGAGGAGGACGCGGCGGCGGCTGTGCGGGCGGCGGGGCCGCAGCGGGCCGCGGGGGGCGCGGGCGGGGTGCGGCCCGGGATCTTCGGGTCCGCCGGGTCCGCCGGGTCCGCCAGGGCCGCCGGGATCCCCGGGATCGTCGGGGTCGCCGGGGCTCGCGGGAGTGCCCTCCCGCGGGCCGGTCTCGTCTGCGCCCATCCCTCACACTCACTCGGCCGGTGTCCACTTGTGCGGACGGCCGGGCACCCCCGGGTCGTACGGCCCGCCGCATTCGGTACATCGCATCACGAATGAGGCGCTACGGCCGATAACTTCGCCCGCGCGCGTCGCCCCGGGGCGCGGCCGGGGAGAGCGTGACCGGGCGCCGCGCCGGGGCCCGGTCGTCAGGCGGCGTTACGAGACGCGCTCGTCGGCCCTGCGCTTCTCCTGCCGCTCGGGCGAGAGCCGGTCCAGGTACGGGCAGAGCACCACGGCGGCGCCGGCGGCCAGCGGGGCGTACAGCCCCGCGGAGAGCCCTTCCCACGTGTCGTAGCCCAGCGTCGACAGCGTGCGGGAGCCCGGCGCCAGCGCGCGCGACTCGGCGTCCGCGTGGGCGCGCGCGACCAGTTCGCCGCCGGTGAACTCCGCGCCCGCCACGGCGAGCGCCGGCGCGTCCGGGTCGGCGGGGGCGTACGGCTGGAAGCGGTCGCCCTGGCCGGGCACCTCCGCGGCGTAGTCGAGGAAGCCCTCCGGCGGCTGCGGGAACCGGCCGCCGAGCGGGCGCAGGCTGAGCGCGATCCGCTCGCCGGTGCAGGCGCGGGCCTGCTCCAGCGCGTCGGGGCCGCTGACGACGAGGTCCGCGGCGGCCGGGTCGGGGTCGGCGGGCACCGCGGTGACGCCGGTCGCGGCGCAGGCCAGCAGCCAGACGGCGGTCTGCCAGTGGGCGGGCAGGAGCAGCGCGAGCCGGTCGCCGGGCTCGGCGGCGAGGTCGCCCTGGAGGAGGTTCGCGGTCTTGGCCACCCAGTTGGCGAAGGTGGCGACGGACAGTTCGACGCGCTCGCCGGTGGTGTCGTCGTAGTACGTGACCAGGGGGCGGGCCGGGTCGGTGGCGAGGGCGGCGTCGAGCAGGGCGGCGGGGGTGGCGGCGGTGGGGTTCATCGCCGTCAGGTTACGCCGTCGCGTTACTCCGTCCGGCAGGGGCAAATGGACAGCCGTGGGTGGTGTGGGAAGGATGCGTTTTATGTACGCATTTTCTTCTTCGGTCATCGCCATATCCACCGCCGCGCTGCTCGCCCCGCTGACGCCGGCCGCGGCAGTGTCCGCGTCCGCGCCGGCGGCCGCGGTCCGTCAGGCCGAACAGGCCGAGCGGGCAGAGCGAGCCGCGCAGGCCGAGCGGGCGGGCGGCCGTACGCAGTCCCTGCCGCTCGCTCCCCTCGACTCGTCCTCGCGCGGCCCGGGTGCGGGCACCGTGGGCCTGTCGAAGCCGGACACCGAGCCGTTCACCATGGTCGGCGTCGTCTGGAAGGACCCGGCAGCGAAGCTGCCTGCGCGCGTGCAGGTACGGGCCAGGTCCGCGGAGACCGGCCGGTGGTCCGGCTGGCAGGACCTCGAAGCCCACGGCGCCGACGCCCCCGACCCCGGCTCCGCCGAGGGCGACCCCGCGGCCCGGCGCGGCGGCACGGCGCCGCTGTGGGTGGGCGACTCGGCGGGGGTCGAGGTCCGCGTCCTGCCGGAGGCGGCGGGTGCACGGGCGCGGCAGGCGGGCACGGCGGGCGCGGCGGCGTTGCCGAGAGGGCTGAGCGCCGAGCTGATCGACCCGGGCACGGCCGGGCAGGGGACGGACAGGGTGACCGCCGGCGGCGCCGCCGAGATCGCCGAGCAGACCAAGGCCCGGTCCGAGGCCGACGCCGCCCGCCTCAACCCCGCCCTGCCCGCCGCCGGCCGGCCGTTCGTCGGCCCGCGACCGCGGATCGTCACGCGCAAGGGGTGGGGTGCGGACGAGAGCCGGCGGGAGCGGGCGCTCAAGTACACGAAGACCGTGAACATCGCCTTCGTGCACCACTCGGCGACGGGCAACAACTATCGCTGTAGCCAGGCCCCGAGCCTGATCCGCGGCATCTACCGCTACCACACCCAGAGCCTGGCCTGGGCCGACCTGGGCTACAACTTCCTCGTCGACAAGTGCGGCCGCGTCTACGAGGGCCGGGCGGGCGGCGTCACGCGCGCGGTCCTGGGGGCGCACACGTACGGCTTCAACCACAACAGCACCGGCATCGCCGTCCTCGGCAGCTACGACTCCTCGGCGCCGTCCCGGTCCGCGGTCAACGCCGTGTCGCGGCTGACGGCGTGGAAGCTGGGCCTCTTCGGCAAGAACCCGGAGAGCAGGCAGACGAAGGTGTCGAGCGGCGGCAAGTACACCAGCGGGACGAAGGTCAGGCTGAACGTCATCTCGGGCCACCGGGACGGCTTCGCGACGAGCTGCCCGGGGGTGCGGTTGTACGACCGGCTGGGCGCGGCGCGTACGAGTTCGGCGAACTACCAGGGCCGCCGCTGAGCACAGGGCGCGGCAGTCCCTCGGGGCGGTGCGGCCGTGCGGGCAGTGCGGGACCGCGCGGGCGCCCGGACCCGGCCGCCGTACCGGCGCCGGCCGGGCCGGGCAACTCCCGGCCCCGGCCGACGCCGTGGCCGTCGGTGGCGGGCGCTAGAGTCGTGCGAATGCCCGCCGCCCCCGACGACCGCGTCCGCACCCGGACCTGGACGCCCCCCGGCCCGTACGACCTGGGACGCACTCTCGGCGTGCTGCGGCGCGGCCCGGGAGACCCGGCGTACCGCGTCGCGGACGGCGCGATCTGGCGGGCCAGCCGCACCCCCGCGGGCCCCGGCACGCTGCGCGTCGCCCCCGCGGGCGGCGCGGTCGCCGCCGAGGCGTGGGGCCCGGGCGCGGAGTGGCTGCTGGACGGACTGCCGGCGCTGCTGGGCGCGGAGGACGACCCCGAGCCGTTCACGCCGCGCCACCGGATCGTCCACGAGGCCCGCCGCCGCCACCCCGGACTGCGCCTGATCCGCACCGGGCTGGTGCTGGAGTCGCTGATCCCGTCGGTGCTGGAGCAGAAGGTCACCACGGACGAGGCGTACCGCTCCTGGCGCCTGCTGCTGCACCGCTACGGCACCGCCGCGCCGGGCCCGGCGGGGACGGAGCTGCGGATGCGGGTGATGCCGGACGCGCACGGCTGGGCGATGATCCCGTCGTGGGAATGGCACCGCGCGGGCGTGGACGGCAAGCGCGCGGCGGCGATCGTACGAGCCGTCCGCCGCGCCCGCGCGCTCCAGGCGGCGGCGGAGATGGACCTCGACGCGGCCGTACGCCGCCTGACCGCCATCCCCGGCATCGGCCCCTGGACGGCGGCGGAAACCCTCCAGCGCGTCAACGGCGCGGCGGACGCGGTCACGGTGGGCGACCTGCACCTGCCCCGCATCGTGGGCTTCACGCTGCTGCGCGAACGCGACGCGGACGACGAGCGCATGCTCGAACTGCTCGCCCCGTACGCGACCCAGGCGCAGCGCCACCGCGCCACGCGCTACATCTGCCTCCTGGGCCGCATGCCCCCACGCCGCAAACCGAAGGCCGCCATCCCGGACATAGCCCGCCTCTGACCTCCGGCGGCGGCCGTGCCGCCGGCCCCCGCCCCGCCGCGGGGCGGGGCGGGGCGGACGGCTCGGACGTCAGGGGAGGTTGCGGGCCATGACGATGCGCTGGACCTGGTTCGTGCCCTCGTAGATCTGGGTGATCTTGGCGTCGCGCATCATGCGCTCCACCGGGTAGTCGCGGGTGTAGCCGTAGCCGCCGAGGAGCTGCACAGCGTCCGTCGTGGCCTCCATCGCCACGTCGGAGGCGAAGCACTTGGCCGCCGCGCCCTGGAAGGTCAGGTCCGCGTCGCCGCGTTCGGACTTCGCCGCGGCGGCGTACGTCAACTGCCGGGCGGCCTCGATCTTCATGGCCATGTCGGCGAGCATGAACTGCACGCCCTGGAAGTCCGCCACCGGCTTGCCGAACTGCTTGCGCTCGCGCACGTAGCCCTTCGCGTAGTCGAGGGCGCCCTGCGCGATGCCCAGGGCCTGGGCGGCGATGGTGATGCGGGTGTGGTCGAGGGTCTTCATCGCGGTGGCGAAGCCCGTGCCCTCGGCGCCGATCATGCGGTCCGCGGGGATGCGGACGTTGTCGAGGTAGACCTCGCGGGTCGGGGAGCCCTTGATGCCGAGCTTCTTCTCCGGGGCGCCGAACGAGACGCCCTCGTCGGACTTCTCGACGACGAAGGCGGAGATGCCCTTGGAACGCTTCTCCGGGTCGGTGACGGCCATCACCGTGTAGTACTCGGAGACGCCCGCGTTGGTGATCCAGCGCTTGACGCCGTTGAGGACGTAGGAGTCGCCGTCCCGTACGGCACGGGTCTTCATGCCGGCGGCGTCGGAGCCTGCCTCGGGCTCGGAGAGGCAGTAAGAGAACATCGCCTCGCCGCGCGCCAGCGGCGTCAGGTACGTGGCCTTCAGCTCCTCCGAGGCGGAGAGCATCAGGGGCAGCGAGCCGAGCTTGTTGACGGCCGGGATGAGGGAGGACGAGGCGCAGACGCGCGCGACCTCCTCGATGACGATCACCGTCGCCAGCGCGTCCGCGCCCGCGCCGCCGTACGCCTCGGGGATGTGGACGGCGTGCAGGTCGTTGGCGACGAGCGCGTCCAGCGCCTCCTGCGGGAAGCGCGCCTCCTCGTCCACCTCGGCCGCGAAGGGCCCGATCTTCGCCTCGGCGAGCGAGCGGACGGCGTCCCGGAGCATGTCGTGCTCCTCGGCCGGGCGGTACAGGTCGAATTCGGACGCTCCTGCCAAGGCTCTCTCCATTCCCGCGCATGCTAATTACCGTTAAGTAGTTCCGATGGTATGCGGTGCGCGGCGAGCGGACCTACGTGACGTTGGCGACAGGGCGGCAAAGCGGCGGAGCGCGGCGGGGGCGTCGGGGCCGCGGGGGCTCAGGGTGCGGTGCTGCCCAGGCGGTCGGTGGGGTACTTCTCGACGTACTGCGCCATGGTGTCGTTGCGCATGGCCTCCCACAGCGGGTCTCCGGCCTTGTCGTCCAGCAGCACCACCGACTGGCCGTCGATCATGTCGAGCCCGGCGACCGGCGCGTTCATGAACACCAGGTCGTCGGAGCGCACGCCCTTCATGTCCCACATCAGGTCGCGCATCGCGCCGTCGGAGAACCGGTCGTCGACGCTGACCGTGGCGGTCACCGCGTCCAGCAGGCGCTTGACCTTGAGCGGGTTGGAGAAGTTGTCCGAGGACATCGTCTCGGTGATGACCGCGCGCAGGAAGTTCTGCTGCCGCTGGGTGCGGTCGAGGTCGCCGCGGGGCAGGCCGTGGCGCTCGCGTACGTAGTCGAGGGCGGTCTCGCCGTCCATGTGGTGGGTGCCCGCGGTCCACTCGCCGCCGCCGTTGCGGCGGGGGGTGGTCTCGTCGATGGTGATGTCCACGCCGCCCACCGCGTCGGTGAGCCGCTTGAAGCCGCTCCAGTCGATCACCGCGAGGTGGTCGATCTTGACTTTCGTCATGCGCTGCACGGTGTCGATGAGCAGCGGGGGACCGCCGTAGGAGAAGGCCGCGTTGAGCTTGGCGTCGCCCTGGCCGGGGATGTCCACCCAGGAGTCGCGGGGCAGGGAGACGACGTAACCGCCCTCGCGGCCCTCGGGGATGTGGACGAGCATCATCGTGTCACTGCGCTGCGCGCCCGGCTCCCAGGAGTGCTCGCCGGCGCCGCTGCCGGTCAGCGGGAGGTCGGAGCGGGCGTCGACCCCGATGAGCAGGTACGTTTCGCCGCCCTTGGACGGCGCCGGCTGGTGCTTCTCGGGGACGCCGGTCGGGAAGGCGTTCGGGATGCGGTCGACGCGGCCGGTGTAGTGCTCGTACGCCCACCAGAGCCCACCGGCGGCCATGAGCACGCCGGCGACGAGCATGATCACGGCACCGAGCAGTACCTTGCGCCCGCGGCCCATGCGGCGGCGGGGCGCGGCGTGCGAGGGGGCGCCGGCGGGGTCGTCCGGGTCGGCAGGGCCGGCGGGGCCGCCCGGATCCGCCGGGCCGCCCGGAGCGGTCGACGGGTCCGCGGGGGCGGCGTCGCTCCCGCCGGGCCAGTGCTTGCCGCCGGTGCCGGGGTCGGTGCCGGTGTCAGCGCCCGTGCCGGTGCCCGGCGCGTCCGGGCCGAACGCCGCGTCTATGTACGCCGCGTGCGCCGCCGTCGAGGTGTCCGCGGCGTACGGCGCCTCCGGTTCGCGGGCGCGCGGCGTGCCGGGCTCGTCGGTTCCGCTGCCCGCTCCGTCCAGATGCTGCCTCGCCACGATCCCCACTCTCTTCAGTGCACGTTCATGAGTCAGACTCCGCACCCGGGCCCATGGTTGCCCGGGTGGGGTGTCATGGCCCGACGTTATGCTCAGGACCATGACCTTGAAGATCACGGTGATCGGCACCGGCTACCTCGGTGCCACGCACGCCGCCGCGATGGCGGAGCTGGGCTTCGAGGTGCTCGGCCTGGACGTCGTCAAGGAGAAGGTCGAGCTGCTGTCCGCCGGCAGGGTGCCGATCTACGAGCCGGGCCTGGAGGACCTGCTGCGCAGGCACGTGGCCGGGGTCGAGGGCTCGTCCGGCCGGCTGCGCTTCACCACGTCGTACGCGGAGGCGGCGGACTTCGGCGACGTGCACTTCGTCTGCGTGAACACGCCGCAGAAGCACGGCGAGTACGGCTCGGACATGAGCTACGTCGACGCCGCGATCGACACCCTCGCGCCCCACCTCACCCGCCCCTGTCTGGTCGTCGGCAAGTCGACGGTCCCGGTGGGCTCCGCGGCCCGGCTGGCGCGCCGGCTGGCCGAGCTGGCGCCCGCCGGCGAGCAGGCCGAGCTGGCCTGGAACCCGGAGTTCCTGCGCGAGGGCTTCGCCGTCGAGGACACCCTGCGCCCGGACCGCATCGTCGTCGGCGTGGCCACGGACCGCGCGGAGGCGGTGCTGCGCGAGGTGTACGCCACGCCTCTGGAGTCCGGCACGCCGTTCGTGGTCGCGGACTACCCGACCGCCGAGCTGGTCAAGACCTCCGCGAACGCCTTTCTGGCGACGAAGATCTCGTTCATCAACGCCATGGCCGAGATCTGCGAGGCCGCGGGCGGCGACGTCGTCAAGCTGGCCGAGGCCATCGGCTACGACGACCGGATCGGCAAGAAGTTCCTGCGCGCCGGCATCGGCTTCGGCGGCGGCTGCCTGCCCAAGGACATCCGCGCGTTCATGGCCCGCGCCGGCGAACTCGGCGTCGACCAGGCGCTCACGTTCCTCCGCGAGGTCGACTCGATCAACATGCGCCGCCGCGCCCACATGGTCGAGCTGGCCCGCGAAGCCTGCGGCGACTCCTTCCTGGGCCGGCGGATCGGCGTGCTGGGCGCGGCGTTCAAGCCGGACTCCGACGACGTACGCGACTCCCCCGCGCTCAACGTCGCGGGGCAGATCCACCTCCAGGGCGGCCAGGTCACGGTCTACGACCCCAAGGGCATGGACAACGCCCGCCGCGTCTTCCCCACCCTGCGCTACGCGGAGTCGGCGGAAGAGGCGCTGCGCGGCGCCGACATCGTGCTGCACCTCACCGAGTGGCCGCAGTTCCGCGACCTCGACCCCGCCCACCTGGCGACGGTCGTCTCCCGCCCGCACCTGGTCGACGGCCGCAACACGCTGGACCCGGCGCCGTGGCGCGCCGCGGGCTGGACGTTCCGCGCCATGGGCCGCCCGGCGGCGTAGTCCCGCGCCCGGACCCCAGCGCCCGGCCCCCGGCCCCCGGGGACCGCACACGGCGAGGCCCCCCGTTCCGCCGGAAACGGGGGGCTGCGCCGTGCCTACGGGGGACCCTCAGATCGAGACGCCGTTGTCGCGCAGGTACGCGACGGGGTCGACGTCCGAGCCGTAGTCCGGGCTGGTGCGCACCTCGAAGTGCAGGTGCGGCCCGGTGGAGTTGCCGGTGGAGCCGGACAGACCGATCTGGTCGCCGCCGCCCACGCTCTGGCCCACGCTCACCGAGGTGGACGACAGGTGGGCGTACTGGCTGTAGCGGCCGTCGTCGTGCTTGATCACGACGGCGATGCCGTACGCGCCGCCGTCGGCGCCGTTGCCGGCCTTGACGACGGTGCCGGAGGTGACGGCCTTGACCGGGGTGCCGGTGCCGGCGGAGAAGTCGACACCGGTGTGGTAACCGCTGGACCACGAGCCGCCGGAGGCCCGGTACGCGGTGGACAGGCCGGCGTCGATCGGGGCGGAGAACCCGCCCGCCGGAGCGGCCTCGGCGGGCTGCTCCTCCTCCTGCTGCGGCTCCTCGGCCGCCGGCTCCTCCTGCTGCGCCGCGGACGGCTCGGCCGGAGCGGCCTCCGGCTCCTCCAGGGTGACCTCTTCGCCGCCGTCGAACTCGTACTTCTGACCGGGGAAGATCAGGTCCGGGTCGTCGCCGATGACGTCCTTGTTGGCCCCGTAGATCGACTGCCAACCGCCCGCGATGCCGTGCTTGCGGGCAATGTCCCACAGGGTGTCGCCGGAGACGACGGTGTAGGTGCCCGCCTTCTCGTACTTCCTCTCCGGCGCCTGCGGGGCCTGCTCCTGCTGCGGGGCCTCCGCGGCCTGGGCGGGCTGCTCGGACTCGGTCTGCGCCTCGGGCTCGGCCTCCTGCTGGGCCTCCTCGCCACCGCCGGTGGAGAGGTCCGGGGCGGGGCCGCCCTGGGTGAGCCCGGCCTGTACGGAGCAGACCGGCCAGGCGCCGGGGCCCTGGGAGGCGAGCACCTTCTCGGCGATCTCGATCTGCTGCTCCTTGGTGGCCTGGTCGGCGCGCGCCGCGTACTGCGTGCCGCCGTAGCCCTCCCAGGTGCTCTGGACGAACTGGAGGCCGCCGTAGAAGCCGTTACCGGTGTTGATGCTCCAGTCGCCGCCGCTCTCGCACTGGGCGACGCGGTCCCAGGTGTCGACGGAGGCGGCCTGGGCGTGGCCGCCGGCGATCAGGGGGATGGCGACGCCGGCGCTGCCGGCGGTGATGACGAGGGCCCTGCTGCCCCGGGCTATCCGGCCCAGGCGACGGTGACGTCCGCGTGCGGACATGGACATGCTCCTCTCCGACGCCTGCGAGGTGAGCTGTCGGGTTCGAGCTGGAGATGCCCGGCCATGCGGAGCATGGCTTCACCCCAAGCCGTACCGCGCTTGCGCGCGGTCCGGCGCTTACCTGGGTCCCCCGCTCCTGCCGTGGAAGCTGAAAGTGGCTGCACGTCACCGCCGACAGGATTCGGCGTTACGGCGACGAGGTGCCCGCATCGGTGGCGCGAGCACGGCGAGCACCGTAAACACACAGCGGAAATCAGAACAAGCTGTGAACCGTCACCAAGGCCGTTCCGAGCGTCACATCGGAATCAGCGCGACAATCGCCGCATCACGCGCCGCCGCTCAATTACCCCTCCGAAGTGGAGACTTGTCGATTTCAGAGGAGTCGGACACATTGCCCCATGAGATGAGAATTCTGTGAGTGACTTATGTCACTCTGGTCACTCCGGTGTGCCCGCGGGGCCGTCGAGCTGTTCGATGGTGGCGATCGACGGGCCGCGCCGGGCGGCCACTTCGCGGGCCGCCGCCTCGGCGTCGCGCAGCACCCGCAGCGCGTTGCCCCACAGGAGCCTGGCCAGGTCTTCTTCCGACCAGCGGCGGTCCAGCAGCTCGGCGACGAGGTGCGGATAACCGGCCACGTCGGCGAGGTCGGCGGGGGTGAACGGCGTGCCGTCGAAGTCGCCCCCGATACCGATATGGTCGATTCCTGCCACTTCGCGCATATGGTCCAGATGATCCGCCACGGTCGCGGCCGTCGCCTGCGGCCGCGGGTTCGCCTCCTCGAACGCACTCCGCACACGGACCGTTTCGTCGTCCGCCCCGAACGGGTCCAGGCCCCGCGCGCTCAGGTGCTCGTCCACCTCGGCGGTCCACGACACGGCGGCCGGCAGGACGAACTTCGGCACGAACGTGGCCATCGCCACACCGCCGTTGGCCGGGAGCATTTCCAGCACATCATCAGGAATGTTGCGCGGGTGGTCACACAGGGCACGAGCGGACGAATGGGAGAAAACGACCGGTGCCTCCGTGACGCGCAGCGCGGCCCGCATCGTGGCCGGCGCCACATGGGAGAGGTCGACGAGCATCCCGACCCGGTTCATCTCGCGCACCACCTCCTCGCCGAAGGCGGTGAGCCCGCCGTGCCGCGGCTCGTCGGTGGCGGAGTCGGCCCAGTCGGTGTTGTCGTTGTGCGTGAGCGTCATGTAGCGCACGCCGAGGCGGTGCAGGGCGCGCAGGGTGGCGAGCGAGTTGGCGATGGAGTGCCCGCCCTCGGCCCCCATCAGGGAGGCGATCCGCCCGTCGACCCGGGCCGCCTCCACCTCGTCGGCGGTCACGGCGAGTGCCAGATCACCGGGATAGCGGTCGACGAGGCGCCGCACCACGTCGATCTGCTCCAGGCACGCGCTGACGGCGGCGTCCCCGGCCAGCTCCGTGCTCACGTACACGGACCAGAACTGCGCCCCCACCCCGCCGGCCCGCAGCCGCGGGATGTCGGTGTGCAGCCGCGCACTCTGGTCGACGGCGATGTCGCGCCGGTCGATGTCGTACGTCACCTGCTCGCGCAGCGCCCAGGGAAGGTCGTTGTGCCCGTCGACCACGGGATGCGCCCGCAGCACCTCGCGCGCACGCGCGAGCAGTTCGCCGGTCATGGGTGGTCCTCCCTGCGCGGATAGCGTGATCCCACGTTATCCGCGCAGGGAGTCGGCGCGAACGACCGGGGTGGGCCCGGCGCGGGACCATCCGCGCGCTACGCCGCGCCGTCCCGCGTCCGCTTGCGCAGCCGGGCGCCCTTCTCCTGGGCGAGTTCGTTCAGTTGCTCCTGGAACGTCGTCATCCGGGCGCGGAGGTCCTCGTCGTGGGCGCCCAGGATGCGGGCCGCCAGCAGGCCCGCGTTGCGGGCGCCGGCGACCGAGACCGTGGCGACCGGGACGCCCGCGGGCATCTGGACGATGGACAGCAGGGAGTCCATGCCGTCGAGGTACTTCAGGGGTACGGGGACGCCGATCACCGGCAGCGGGGTGACGGAGGCGAGCATGCCCGGGAGGTGGGCGGCGCCGCCGGCGCCGGCGATGAGGGTGCGCAGGCCGCGGGCGGCGGCCTGTTCGCCGTAGGCGATCATCTCGCGCGGCATCCGGTGGGCGGAGACGACGTCGACCTCGTACGGGATCTCGAACTCGGCGAGGGCCTGCGCCGCCGCCTCCATCACCGGCCAGTCGGAGTCGGAGCCCATGACGATGCCGACCAGCGGGCCGTTCTCCGCGCTCATGCGATGCTCATTCCGTGATCGTCCCCCGGAGGTAGTCGGCGGCGTGGCGGGCGCGTTCGCGCACCTTGTCCAGGTCGTCGCCGTAGGTGTTGACGTGGCCGACCTTGCGGCCGGGCTTCACGTCCTTGCCGTACATGTGGATCTTCAGCCCCGGGTCCCGGGCCATGCAGTGCAGGTACGCCGGGTACATGTCGGGGTAGTCGCCGCCGAGGACGTTCGCCATCACCGTCCACGGCGCGCGCGGGCGCGGGTCGCCCAGCGGCAGGTCGAGCACGGCGCGCACGTGGTTGGCGAACTGCGAGGTGACGGCGCCGTCCTGGGTCCAGTGGCCGGAGTTGTGCGGGCGCATGGCCAGTTCGTTGACGAGGATCCGGGTGCCGCCGGAGGCGTCGGCCGCCTCGAACAGCTCCACCGCGAGGTGGCCCACGACGTCCAGCTCCATCGCGATCCGCAGCGCGAGCTGCTGCGTGCGCACCGCGGTCTCCGGCGCCAGCCCGGGCGCCGGGGCGATGACCGTGTCGCAGACGCCGCCGACCTGGATGGACTCCACCACCGGGTACGCGACCGCCTGGCCGCTGGGCGAGCGGACGACGTTCGCGGCCAGCTCGCGGCGGAAGTCGACCAGTTCCTCGGCCAGCACCGGGACGCCCGCGCGGAACGGCTCCGCGGCGTCCGCCTCGGTGCGTACGACCCAGACGCCCTTGCCGTCGTACCCGCCGCGCACCGTCTTCAGCACGACCGGGAAGCCGCCGCCCTCGCGCGCGAAGCGCGCCGCGTCCGCCGGGTCGGCCACGATCCGGTGCCGCGGGCAGGGGATGCCCAGCTCCGTCAGCCGGGCCCGCATCGCGCCCTTGTCCTGCGCGTACACCAGCGCGTCCGGGCCCGGCCGGACCACGACGCCCTCGGCCTGGAGGGTGCGCAGATGCCCGGTCGGTACGTGTTCGTGGTCGAAGGTGATCACGTCGCAGCCGCGGGCGAACTCACGCAGCGTGTCCAGATCGCTGTGGTCACCGACCACCGTGTCACCCGCCACCAGGGCCGCGGAGTCCTTGGTGGTGCCGCTGAGGAGCTTGAATCTGATGCCGAGGGGGATGCCTGCCTGGTGGGTCATCCGGGCGAGCTGGCCCCCGCCGATCATGCCGACTACCGGGAATGTCACACGCCCCAGGGTATCGGCCACGGTGGCCGGAGCCGCCCCCTCCGTCGGCGGGCCCGGTTAGCATGAGGGTGCCGGCACGCCGGAGAAGGCGCAGGACCTGACGCAGGACCAGGGGAACGCAACCGACCATCGGAGTCTGACGATCTTTATGAGTGCACGGCACCCTGCGGTATCGCGGCTGCGGCGCCTGAGCCGCGAGGTGGCCGAGTTCGCCGCGGTCGGGGGCGTCGGCGTCCTGGTCAACCTCGCCGTCTTCAACCTCGTGCGGAACACCACGGAGCTGCCCGTGGTCCGTTGCAGCATCATCGCGACGGCCGTCGCCATCATCTTCAACTACATAGGGTTCCGGTACTTCACGTACCGCGACCGGGACAAGACCCGCCCGCCGCGTGAGTTCACCCTGTTCGTGATCTTCAGCTCGGCGGGGCTCGTGATCGAGAACGGCGTGCTGTTCGTGGCCACGTACGGGTTCCACTGGGACACCCCCCTCCAGAACAACATCTTCAAGTTCCTCGGCATCGGGGTCGCCTCGCTGTTCCGCTTCTGGTCGTACCGGAGCTGGGTGTTCCGTGCGGTGCCCGCGGTCAGGCCCGCCGAGCCCGCGGAGGCCGGTGACGCGGGTGAGATAGCCCGGGCCGCGGAGGTGCGGATCCCCGGCAGCCGGCCGGAGCCGGAGGAGCCCGGGGAGCCGGAGGCGCGGGAAGAGGCGGTCGGAGCGCGGCGGTAGCGTTCGCGTTCCGTACGAGCCGTCCCCCGTCCGTACGAGCCCCCCGCAGGCCCGCCGCGCGGCCGGTAGCGCGCTTGGTGCGGCCCCTACGCGCCCTCGGTGCCGGCCCGTACGCGCCCTCAGTGGTGCTCGTGCTCCCGCGCGAGGAACAGCGCGAACGTCGTCGGCTTCTGCTGCACCAGCTCCAGCCGCCCCCCGTCCGCCTCCGCCAGGTCGCGGGCGACCGCGAGCCCCAGCCCCGTCGAGTTGCGCCCGCTGACCGTGCGTTCGAAGACCCGGGAGCCGAGGTCCGCGGGCACGCCCGGGCCCTCGTCGGTGACCTCCACCACCACCTGGTTGCCCGTCACCCGGGTGCGCAGCGCGACGGTGCCGGCGCCGTGCATCAGCGCGTTCTCGATCAGCGTCGCGAGCACCTGCGCCACCGCCCCCGGCGTGCCCACCGCGCGCAGGTCGTGCTTGCCGGAGCGGACGATCGCCCGCCCCTCGCCGCGGTACGCCGGCCGCCACTCCTCGATCTGCTGCTTGACGACCTCGTCCAGGTCGAAACCCATCCCCGCGCCGGCCTTGGGGTCCCGGGCCTTGGTCAGCAGCCGCTGCACCACGTCCGTCAGCCGCTCGACCTGCGTGAGCGCGACCGCCGCCTCCTCCTTGACCGTCGCCGGGTCGTCGGTGAGCGCGATCTCCTCCAGCCGCATGGACAGCGCGGTCAGCGGCGTACGGAGCTGGTGCGAGGCGTCCGCGGCCAGCCGCCGCTCGGCGGTGAGCATCCGCGCGATCCGCTCGGCGCTGGCGTCCAGCACGTCGGCGACGCGGTCCAGTTCGGGGACGCCGTAGCGGCGGTGGCGGGTGCGCTGGTCGCCGGAGCCGAGCCGTTCGGCGGTCTCGGCGAGGTCGGTGAGCGGGGCGGTGAGGCGGTTGGCCTGGCGTACGGCGAGCAGCACGGCGGCGCCCACGGCGAGCAGCGCCACGGCGAAGATGATCAGCAGGGTCTGGCCCAGCTCGTCGTTGACCCGGTCGCGGGCCTCCATGACCGTGACCCGCTCGCCCCGGCTGCCGGTCTCCGTGACCTCGATGACCGAGCCGTCGGGCCGGTCCCCCATCTTGAGCGGCGGCCCGCCCGGCAGCTCCACCTCCGCGTACCGCCCGTCGGTGACCTGCCCGGCGAGCGCCTGGCGGGTCACCCGCCCGTCGTCGGCGATCTTGCCTTCCACGACGCTGAAGAGCCGCACGGCCTCGGACTGCACCCGGTCGTGCGCGGCGGCCTCGATGGTCCGGGTCTCGACGATGACGAGCGAGACGCCGAAGACGGCGATGACGACGAGCACCACCGCCAGGGTGCTGTTGATGAGCCTTCTGCGCATGGCTGCCGGGGGCCGCGGGCGGCCGGCCTAGCTCTTCTCGAAGCGGAAGCCCACTCCGCGGACCGTCGCGATGTAGCGGGGGTTGGCGGCGTCGTCGCCGAGCTTCTTGCGCAGCCAGGAGATGTGCATGTCGAGCGTCTTGGTCGACGACCACCAGGTGGTGTCCCACACCTCGCGCATCAACTGCTCGCGCGTGACCACCCGGCCCGCGTCGCGCACCAGCACCCGCAGCAGGTCGAACTCCTTCGCGGTGAGCTGAAGCTCCTCGTCCCCGAGCCAGGCGCGGTGCGAGTCGGTGTCGATGCGTACGCCGTGGGTGGCCGGCGGCTGCGCCTCGGTGGAGCCGCGGCGCAGCAGGGCGCGGACGCGGGCCAGCAGTTCGGCGAGGCGGAAGGGCTTGGTGACGTAGTCGTCGGCGCCCGCGTCGAGGCCGACGACGGTGTCCACCTCGTCCGCGCGGGCGGTGAGCACCAGTACCGGGAAGCCGTGGCCGTCGGCGCGCAGCCGCCGGCACACCTCCAGGCCGTCCATCCCGGGCAGTCCGAGGTCGAGCACGAGGAGGTCGACGCCGCCACGGAGCCCGGCACCGAGCGCCGTGGGACCGTCTTCGCGGACCTCCACCTCGTAGCCCTCCCGGCGCAGCGCGCGGGCCAGCGGTTCCGAGATGGCCGCGTCGTCCTCGGCCAGCAGTACTCGGGTCATGGTGCGATGGTAGACCTCCGGTCACCGAGAGTGGGCCGGTGGCGTCGGGTTCGCTCACCTCCCGGGACGCGCTCGAACGTCCCGGCGGGGCCCGTGCGCCGGTTCGCCCGGCTGCCGGATCGCGGGGCGGGACGTTGTCGGCGACCATGAGGTCACCGGGCCGCCGGTCCGCGGAGAGGCGGGTGCGATGGCTGCGGTACGGGTCCGGTGGCGGCGGCGGCTCGTGGTCGCGGCGCTGGGGACCGCCGCGACGCTCGCCGCCGGGGTGCTGCCGCCGGTCGGGGCGGCGCCGGAACGGGCCGCGGAGCGCGGGGCGGAGCGGTCGGCGGACGGGTCGGCGGGGCTTGCGGCGGATCGCTCGACGGGGCACGCGGCGGGGCAGTCGCCGCGGCGGAGCGTCGAGGCGTACGGGCCCGAGCCGCGGCAGCGCGTCACCGTCCACTGGCAGCCGCGGCGGGCACCGCGCGGCGGGCTCGTCATCCTGCACGGCGGCTACTGGTCGTACGACACCGACTGGGGCGGCCGGGCCCGGGCCTTCGCCCGCCGCGGCTACGCGGTCTTCGACGCCGGCTACCGCCTCGCCCCCGACGTCCGCTGGCCGGCGCAGCGCGACGACGTGGTGGCGGCGCTGCGCTGGGTGCGGCGCAACGCCGCCGCGTACGCCGTGGATCCGGCGCGGGTCGCGGTGCTGGGCTCGTCGGCGGGCGGGCAGCTCGCCGTGGCCGCCGCCACGTACGGCGCGGGGGCGTCACGCGCCGCCGGGGTGGTGGCGCTGTCGCCGGTGGCGTCGCCGTACCGGGCCTGGCTGGACGGCGGTGCGCCGGGGGCGACGGCGGCGGGGCGGCGGCTGCGGGCGAGCGCGGAGCGGCTGGCGGGGTGCGTACCGGACGGCACGCCCGCGGTGTCGGCGGACCCGGCCTGCCGGCGGGCGTGGCGGTCGCTGGACCCGCGGAGCGAGGCGTCCGGGCGGGACGACGCCCCGATGCTGCTGCTGCACTCGGCGGCGGACTTCGTGCCCGCGTACCACTCGGAGGCGGTGGCGGCGGCGGAGCGGGCGCGGGGGATGCCGGCGGAGGACGTACGGGTGCGGGTGGTGCCGGGCGACGCGCACGGGATGCGGCTGCTGGCGGAGCCGGGGGTGGAGGGGGAGATCGAGGGGTGGCTGCGGGGGCGGATCGGCTAGCGGCCGGCGGCAGGCCGGCACGTACGGCCGGCGCGTACGACGAGCGTCAGAGCTGTACGTACGACGAGCATCCGAGCCGTACGTACGATCGAGCCAAGCGGGCTACACCGGCGCCGCCAGCTCCGCCCACACCGTCTTGCCCGTCGCTCCCGCCTCCCGCTGCACGCCCCAGTCGAGGCACAGCCGCTGCACGATGAACATCCCGTGCCCGCCCGGTCTGCTGGCCCGGTGCGGCGTGCGCGGCTCGGGCGTGCCCGTGCCGGAGTCGCTGACCTCCAGCCGCAGCACCTTCCCCGCCGTACGCAGCCGCAGCTCGTCCGGGCCGCCGCCGTGCAGGCAGGCGTTCGTCACCAGCTCCGAGACGACCAGCAGGACGTCCTCTGCCGCCGCGCGCTGCTCCGCGCTCGCCGCGGGCAGCCAGCCCCAGTCCTCCAGTGCCCGGCGGGCGAAGTCGCGGGCGCGGGGCACCATGCCGCTGGCGCCGACGAGCCGCAGCCGGCGCACCTGTGCCACCTGGCCGGACCCGGCCTTCGGGGCGGGTGCGGCGGTGTCCGCGCCGTCCGGGCGTACGGGCGCGGCGGCGCCGCTGCCGGCCTCGCCGTCCGGTGGCAGCGCGCCCGGCGGCAACGACCTGAAGCTCATGGCTTCACGACACCCCCTTCGCGCAACCGCACGCTCGCTCGCGCACCCGTCCGCGCATTCGTGCCCATCCTGCTCGTTCCAGAAGTTTTCGCCTGGGCTTCTGCCCTGCGAGATCGCGGAAACACCCCCGAGTTTCCCCAGGGTGCTGTGACGCGCATCACCCGTCGCACCTGTCCCACCCGTCGCCGGAGGCCAGGAGGTCACTCGACGAGAGCGGCCTCCACGGTGTCGTGCACCGAGAAGACCGCCTCCGCACCAGTGATCTCGAAGACTCTGGCGACCATGGGCTGGAGCGCCGCGAGGTGCACGGCGCCGCCGTCGGCCTCGGCCTTGAGGCGGGCGCCGAGGAGCACGTTCAGCCCGGTCGAGTCGCAGAACTCCAGGCGGGTGCAGTCGAGTACGAGCCGGCTGCGGCCGCCGGCGATGCATCGTTCCAGCGGCTCGCGCAGCAGCTCGGCGGTGTGGTAGTCCAGCTCACCCGTAGGCGTGAGGACGGCGCTCGTGCCATAGACCCGTACGTCGACGTGCAGTCGGCCGCGGCTCGGGCTTCCGGTCGTTCCGGCGTCCATGCGCGCTTGTCTCCTGACCTCGGTCTGTCGTGCGATGCAAGCACTGACCTTACGCCTTTGGTCACACGTTCGGCACCCGAACAGCCAACAAAAGAGGGCAAATATGGACACCTGATTCTTGCACCGGACGGGAGAAGCGGGTAGGGCTATAGAGGCACTGACAAAAGGTGGCCTCGGGAGGCGCCGCAGACCGTAGCGGAACAGATGGCATCGGCAGCCACATGCCGAGAACGATGGAGGACAAATGTCACCCCGGCTCGACGCCGCGGCCAGCACGCCGCCGGCACGACCTCACGCCGAGCACGGCAACGACCACAACGAGCACCACGGCACCGCACCGGAGGCCCCGTTCACCGGGACCATCGACGAGCTGGAGGGCATCGCCTTCGACGAGGTCGCCCCCGCCGACGCGCGCGCCATGTCGAAGACGCTCTTCGACCGGCTCGGCACCCTCGAAGAGGGCACCCACGAGTACTCGTACGTCCGCAACACCCTCATCGAACTCAATCTGGCACTGGTGAAGTTCGCCGCCTCCCGGTTCCGCTCGCGCAGCGAGCCGATGGAGGACATCATCCAGGTCGGCACGATAGGGCTCATCAAGGCGATCGACCGCTTCGAGCCCACCCGAGGCGTGGAGTTCCCCACCTTCGCGATGCCGACGATCATCGGCGAGATCAAGCGCTTCTTCCGGGACACCTCCTGGTCCGTACGCGTCCCGCGGCGGCTCCAGGAACTGCGCCTGGACCTGGCCAAGGCCGGCGACGAGCTGGCGCAGCAGCTCGACCGCGCCCCCACGGTCGACGAGCTGGCCAAGCGGCTGGACATCGGCCGGGACGAGGTCGTCGAGGGCATGGCCGCCTCGAACGCCTACACCGCCAGCTCGCTGGACGCGCAGCCGGAGGAGGACGACTCCGAGAGCACCCTCGCCGACCGCATCGGCTACGAGGACCACGGCCTGGAGGGCATCGAGTACGTCGAGTCCCTCAAGCCGCTGATAGCGGAGCTGACGCCGCGCGACCGGAAGATCCTCTCGCTGCGCTTCGTGGCCAACATGACCCAGTCGGAGATCGGCGACGAGCTGGGCATCTCGCAGATGCACGTCTCGCGGCTGCTGTCGCGGACGCTGGTGCGGCTGCGCAAGGGGCTGATGGTCGAGGAGTAGGCCGGGAGGTGCCGGGGGCCGCCCGAGGGGCGGCCTCCCCCGGTTTCCCGGGTGGCGGTGCCATGATCGCCGCATGGCCTCAACCCGGCGGAGGGCCGGCCGCCCGGCCCCGCTGCTCGCCCTGTTCACGGCGCTGGCGCTGGTGTGGCCGAGTGCCTGCGTGCTGCCGGACGGAGGCGGGGGCGAGTCGCCCGACGCCACGGCCGCCCCGTACGAACCGGACCCCCGCGGCGACGAGTGGACGCCCTGCCCGCTGACGGGCATGGAGCGGCGCGAATGCCGCGGCGTCACCGTACCCGTGGGCGGCGACGGCCACGAGACCCTGCGCCTGGCCCTCTCCCGCCTGCCCGCCCGCGACCCCGACCGCCGCATCGGCGCGCTCGTCCTCGCGCCCGGCGGCCCGGGCCTGTCCGGCCTCCAGGAGGCCGTGTCCGCGGGCGTCGACTACCCGCGCGAGCTGCGCGACCGCTTCGACATCGTCGGCTACGACCGCCGCGGCACCGGCCGCAGCCACCGCGTCGACTGCGGCGAGCCCCGCGGCGCCCTGGACCGCCTCGGTACCGCGCGCAGCCTGCGGCTCGTACGGGACGTCACCGCCGTCGACGCCGCCGCCCGCGACTACGTCGAGGGCTGCCGCATCGCCTACGGCCCGCTGCTGGCCCGCCTCGGCTCCCGCGCCGGGGCGACGGACCTGGAGCGGGTCCGGCGGGCGCTGGGCGAGGAGCGGATCAGCCTGCTGCTGCACTCGTACGCCACGGTGGCCGGCCAGGTCTACGTCACCCGCCACCCGGAGCGGGTGCGCGCGGCGGTCTTCGACGGCGTCGTCGACCCGGACCGGCCGGGCACGTCGTACGTCCTGCGGACACTGCACACCCGCCAGGAGCTGGACGACGAGCAGGTGCCGGAGCCGACGGCCAGGGCCGTACCGAGGGACGTGCCGCCGGACGTGCGGGGGGCGTTCGACGAACTGGACCCGGGGCCGCCGCCGCTGGCGCTGTTCCTGGGCGTGCACTGCACGGACTTCCGGTGGCCGGGGAACGTGCGGGCGCTGCTGCGGGAGCTGGACGGCGCGGCGGAGGCGCGGTGGCGTACGCGGACGGTGGCGCGCGACTACGCGCCCTGCGTGCACTGGCCGGGGCGCGGGGAGCCGCTGGGCGCGGTCCGCCCGGCGGCCGGTGACGCGGACAACGAGGCCGATCTGCTGCTGGTCAACAGTGAGGACGACATCCGCACCCCGGCGGCGGGAGCCGAGCGGGTGGCGATGCGGTTCCGGGCGCCGCTGCTGACGGTGCCGGGGAAGCGGCACGGGCTGGTGGGGTTCGGCAACGAGTGCGCGGAGCGGGCGGCGGTGGAGCACCTGACGGCGCGGACGGCGGCGGACGGGGACCCGGACGCGGAGCCGGACCCGGATGCCGGCCTCGGCTGCTGACCGGTGCGGACCGGCGGCCGGCGCGGCGCTTCCGTCGCCGGCCGCCGGCAGGCGCGGTCCTCAGTTCTCGGCCGGTACGGTCCCCCGGTCGTCGGCCGGCTCCGGCCCCGTCACCCGTACCCCCCGCCGCCACACCTCCGCCACCAGCGGCACCCCCGGCCGGTACGCCAGGTGCACGTGGCTCGGCGCGTCCAGCAGCGCCGCGTCCGCCCGTGCGCCCGGCGCGAGCCGGCCCACGTCCGTGCGCCGCAGCGCCGCCGCGCCGCCCGCCGTCGCCGACCACACCGCCTCGTCCGGCGTCATGCCCATCTCCCGTACCGCGACGGCCACGCAGAACGGCATCGAGCTGGTGAACGACGAGCCCGGGTTGCAGTCCGTGGACAGCGCCACCGTCGCGCCCGCGTCCAGCACCCGCCGTACGTCCGGGTAGACCGCCCGCGTGGAGAACTCGCAGCCCGGCAGGAACGTCGCCACCGTCACGCCCGACGCCAGCGCGGCCACGTCCGCGTCGGTCAGGTGCGTGAGGTGGTCCGCCGACGCCGCCTCCAGCTCGACGGCGAGCTGCACCCCCGGCCCGTACGACAGTTGGTTGGCGTGCACCCGCGGCGTCAGCCCGCGGGCCTTGCCGGCCGCGAGGATCGCCCGCGCCTGGTCGCCGTCGAACGCGCCCTGCTCGCAGAAGACGTCGACCCACCGCGCGTACGGCGCGCAGGCGTCCAGCATCTCGCCGGTGACCAGGTCGACGTACGCGCCCGGATCGTCCTCGTACTCCGGCGCGACGACATGCGCACCGAGGTACGTGACCTCCTCCACCTGCTCCGCCGCGACCCGCAGCGCCCGCGCCTCGTCCGCCGCCGTCAGCCCGTAGCCGGACTTCGTCTCCAGCGTCGTCGTGCCCTGGCGGAGCGTCTCCCGGACGAACCGGGCGAGGTTGGCGGCCAGTTCCCCGTCGCCGGCGGCGCGGGTGGCGGCGACCGTCGTGCGGATGCCGCCCGCCGTGTAGGGGCGGCCGGACATGCGGGCGGCGAACTCGCGGGTGCGGTCGCCGGCGAAGACGAGGTGGGAGTGGGAGTCGACGAAGCCCGGGAGCAGCGCCCGGCCCCCCGCGTCGTACGACACGTCCGCGGCCGGCGCCGCGTCGGCCGCGCCGACCCAGGCGACGCGCTCGCCCTCGAAGACGACGGCCGCGTCCTCCAGCAGGCCGAGCGGGCCGTCGCCGAGCGCCGGGTCGTTGGTGACGAGGCTGCCGATGTTGACGATGGCGGTGGCGGTGGCCGTACCGGTGGCTGCGGCGGTCATGTTCCTGCCCTCGTGGGTCGGGGTCGGGGTGGCGGTCGGTGACGTGGGGTGGGCCGGGTACGGGAGTCAGCCGTGCAGCGCCCCGATCGCCGCCGCCAGCGCCCCCGGCACGTCCTCCACCAGCGCGTGCACCCCGTCCCGTACGACGTGCCGGCCGCCCACCACCGTGTGCCGCACGTCCGCCGCCGTCGCCGCGAACACCGCCGTCTCCGCGCCGAGCCGCGGCATCGCGCCCGCCGTGCGCACGCTGTCCAGCGCGACCGTGGTGAAGTCCGCGAGCCCGCCCCGCTCCAGCCGGGCCGGTGCGTCCCAGCCGAGGGCGGCGTAGCCGCCTTCGGTGGCGGCGCGCAGCAGGTGGTGGGCGGTCCAGTGGCCGCGGCGGCGGGTGCGCAGCCGCTCGTTCAGCTCCATCGCCCGCGCCTCCTCGAAGAGGTCGATCACGGCGTGGCTGTCGCTGCCCAGCGACAGCGGACTGCCCGCTCCCTCCACCGCCTTCGCCGGGCCGATGCCGTCCGCGAGGTCGCGTTCGGTGGTGGGGCACATGCACACGCCGGTGCCGCTGCGGCCGAGGAGGGCGGTGTCGCCGCCGGTGAGGTGGGTGGCGTGGACGGCGGTGGTGCGGCGGCCGAGGACGCCGTGGTCGGCGAGGAGGCGGGCCGGGGTGACGCCGTGGGCGGCGGCGCACGCCTCGTTCTCGGCGGGCTGCTCGGAGAGGTGGACGTGGAGCGGGGCGCCGCGGTCGGCGGCCCAGGCGGCGACGGTGGCGAGCTGGCCGGCGGGCACGGCGCGTACGGAGTGCACGGCGGCGCCGACGCGCGTGGTGCGGCCGTCGGCGGGGAGGGCGGCGGCGCGGGCGGCCCAGGCGTCGGCGTCGCCGTCGCTGAAGCGGACCTGGTGGCGCCCGGGCGGCTTGCCGAAGCCGGCGGCCAGGTAGGCGGTGTCGAGCAGCGTCAGCCGGATGCCGGCCGCCGCGGCGCCGGCGATCAGCGCGTGGCCCATGGCGTTGGGGTCGTCGTAGCGGGCGCCGCCGGGGGCGTGGTGGACGTAGTGGAACTCGCCGACGCAGGTGATCCCGGCGAGCGCCATCTCGGCGTAGACGGCGCGGGCGAGGTCGTAGTACGTGTCGGGGGTGAGCCGGTCGGCGACGCCGTACATCACCTCGCGCCAGGTCCAGAACGTGCCGGAGCCGACCTGCACGGTGCCGCGCAGGGCGCGGTGGAAGGCGTGGCTGTGCGCGTTGGCCAGGCCGGGGAGGGTGAGGCCGCGCAGCACGGTGGCGCCGGGCGGCGGGGCGGCGGCCCCGGTGCGTACGGCGGCGAGCAGCCCGCGGGCCGCGGCCGTCCCCGGCGCTGCTTCCGTCCCCGGCGCTGCCTGCGGCTCCGGCTCTGCCCGTGACTCCGGCTCTGCGTGCGACTCCGGTTCCACCTCCAGGACGACGCCCGGTTCGACGACGCCGTCGACCCACGCCTGTTCCGCCCAGTACGTCGTCACGCGGCCCCTTCCGCCCGTGCCGCCGGGTCGTCGTCGCCGGCCAGGTCCGCCAGTACGTCCGCCAGCGCCCGTACGCCCGCCGCGCAGTCGTCCTCGTCCGCCGACTCGGCCGGCGCGTGCGAGACGCCCGTCGGATTCCGTACGTACAGCATGGCCGCAGGCAGCGTGCCGGACAGGATCCCGGCGTCGTGTCCCGCCCCGGTCGGGAGCAGGGGCGCGCCGCCGAGGCGCGCGGCGAGGCGGTCGCGCAGGGCGTGGTCGAAGTCGACGACGGGCGTCAGCGACTCGCGGGTGACCTCCAGCGCGGTGCCGTCGCGGCCGGCGCGCTCGCGGGCGGACTGCTCGACGGCGGCGACGAGGGTGTGCAGGGTCTCCTCGTCGGCGGCGCGCGAGTCGAGCCAGCCGCGGACGAGCGCGGGGATGGCGTTGACGCCGTTG
This sequence comes from Streptomyces sp. 184, assembly GCF_045781775.1. Lineage (NCBI taxonomy): Bacteria > Bacillati > Actinomycetota > Actinomycetes > Kitasatosporales > Streptomycetaceae > Streptomyces > Streptomyces sp. 184. The sequence continues at coordinate 6,991,314 of NZ_CP123230.1, forward strand.
GGCTCGACGGAGACCTTGCCGAAGGTGGCGCGGGCGCCGGCCTGCGCGGCCTTCTTGCGGGCGGACAGCACGGTGTGGGCGTACGTCAGCATCGGGTCGCGGCGGTCCTCCATGCGGGTGGTGCCCGCGTGGTTGGCCTCGCCGCGGAAGTCGAACCGCCAGCGGCCGTGCGGCCAGATCGCGGACGCCACGCCCACCGCGTGGTCCGTACCGGCGAGCGCCACGCCCTGCTCGACGTGCAGCTCCACGAAGGCGCCGACGCGCGCCAGCCGCTCGGGGTCGGGGCCGAGGGCGTCGGGGTCGTGGCCGGCGCGCTCCATCGCCTGCGGCAGGGTGACGCCGTCGGCGTCGCGCAGTTCGCGGGCGGCGGCGGTGGACAGGTGGCCGGCGGCGAGCCGGGAGCCGACGCAGGCCAGGCCGAAGCGGGCGCCCTCCTCGTCGCCGAAGTTGACGACGCCGAGGGGGCGGGCGGGGCGGGCGCCGCGGGCGCGCAGCTCGTCGAGGGCGGCGAAGGCGGAGACGACGCCGAGGGGGCCGTCGAAGGCGCCGCCGTCGGGTACGGAGTCGAGGTGGGAGCCGGTGACGACGGCGCCGCCGGCGGCGGGGTCGCCCAGCCAGGCCCACTGGTTGCCGTTGCGGTCGGTCTCGTACGCGAGGCCGCGGGCGGTCGCCTGCGCGCGGAACCAGGCCCGGCAGTCGGCGTCGGCGGCCGTCCACGCGAACCGGCGGTAGCCGCCGGAGGGCGCGTACCGCCCGAGGGGCAGCAGCTCGCGCCACATCTCCTGGAACGAGGACGGGCTCACTGCGCGGAGTCGCCTTCCCCCGCCGGCGCGCTCTCCCCCGGTGCGCCTTCCCCGGCCGGTGCGCCTTCCCGCATCGGTACGCGCACGTCCCGCTCCGCCGCGATCTCCTCGGCCCGCTCGTAGCCCGCGTCGACGTGCCGGATCACGCCCATGCCCGGGTCGTTGGTCAGCACCCGGCGGATCTTCTCGCCCGCGAGCGCCGTGCCGTCGGCGACGGTGACCTGGCCGGCGTGCAGCGAGCGGCCCATGCCGACGCCGCCGCCGTGGTGGATCGAGACCCAGGAGGCGCCGGAGGCGACGTTGACCATGGCGTTGAGCAGCGGCCAGTCGGCGATCGCGTCGGAGCCGTCGCGCATGCCCTCGGTCTCGCGGTACGGGGACGCCACCGAGCCGCAGTCGAGGTGGTCGCGGCCGATGACCAGGGGCGCGGCCAGCTCGCCGCTCGCCACCATGTCGTTGAACCGCTCGCCGGCCCGGTCGCGCTCGCCGTGGCCGAGCCAGCAGATGCGGGCGGGCAGGCCCTGGAAGTGGACGCGCTCGCCGGCCAGCTTGATCCAGCGGGCCAGCGACTCGTTCTCGGGGAAGAGGTCGAGGATGGCGCGGTCGGTGGCGGCGATGTCCTTCGGGTCGCCGGAGAGCGCGGCCCAGCGGAAGGGGCCCTTGCCCTCGCAGAACAGGGGGCGGATGTAGGCGGGTACGAAGCCGGGGAAGTCGAAGGCGCGCGCGTAGCCGGCGAGCTTGGCCTCGCCGCGGATGGAGTTGCCGTAGTCGAAGACCTCGGCGCCGGCGTCCTGGAAGCCGACCATGGCCTCGACGTGCCGGGCCATCGACTCGCGGGCGCGGGCGGTGAAGTCGGCGGGCTTCTCGGCGGCGTACGCGGCCATGTCGGCGAAGTCGACGCCGAGGGGCAGGTAAGCGAGCGGGTCGTGGGCGGAGGTCTGGTCGGTGACGATGTCGACGGGGGCGCCGGCGGCGAGCAGCCGGGGCACCAGGTCGGCGGCGTTGCCGAGGACGCCGACGGACAGCGGGCGGCGGGCGTCGCGGGCCTCGGTGGCGAGCCGCAGCGCGTGGTCGGGGCTGTCGGCCCGTACGTCCAGGAAGCCGTGCCGGAGGCGGCGCTCGATGCGCGAGGGGTCGCAGTCGACGCAGAGCGCGACGCCGCCGTTCATGGTGACGGCCAGCGGCTGGGCGCCGCCCATGCCGCCGAGGCCGGCGGTGAGGGTGAGGGTCCCGGCCAGGGTGCCGCCGCCGTGCTTGGTCTCACGACTGAGCTTGGCGGCGACGGCGGCGAAGGTCTCGTACGTGCCCTGGAGGATGCCCTGCGTACCGATGTAGATCCACGAACCGGCGGTCATCTGGCCGTACATGGTCAGCCCCAGGGCCTCCAGCCGCCGGAACTCCTCCCAGGTGGCCCAGTCGCCGACGAGGTTGCTGTTGGCGATGAGGACGCGGGGGGCCCACTCGTGGGTCTGCATGACGCCGACGGGGCGGCCGGACTGGACGAGCATGGTCTCGTCCGGGCCGAGGGTCGTCAGCGTGCGCACCATGGCGTCGAACGAGCCCCAGTCGCGGGCGGCCTTGCCGGTGCCGCCGTAGACGACGAGCTTGTCGGGGTGCTCGGCGACCTCGGGGTCGAGGTTGTTCTGGAGCATCCGCAGGGCGGCTTCCTGCGGCCACCCGCGGGCGCTCGGCCGCGTACCGCGCGGGGCCCGCACGGGTCGGGGTCCTGCCATGCCTGCCTCCTGGGGCGCTCGCCTCTTTGAATGAACAACAACACATCCTGACGCTGCTGAATTGCCCTAGTCAAGGGCGCCTCGCGTCCGACAGTTGGACGCCGTACGACAGCATTTGCGGACGGATGATTGACTTTGACCATGCCTGCCGACGAACCCGTGCCCGCACCGCAGAATCTCCCGCTTGCCGCCCGCCGCGACCAGGCCGTGCGCGCGGCGCTGGCCGAAGGGCTGGTGTCCGAGGCCGAACCGGTGGTCGGACTGCTGGACGTCGCGGGCATCCGCGAGTCGGCGCGTGCGCTGCGGGCCGCGTTCGACGAGGTCGTCGCGCCGGGGACACCGGTGCTGCACTCCTTCGCGGTCAAGGCCGCCGCCCTGGTGCCGGTGCTGCGGCTGCTCGCCGACGAGGGCCTGGGCGCCGAGGTCGCCAGCCCCGGAGAACTGGAGCTGGCCCGCGCCGCGGACGTCCCCCCGGCGCGTACCGTGCTCGACTCCCCCGCCAAGACCGCCGCCGAACTGCGCGGCGCGCTGGCCCTGGGCATCGCGGTCAACGCCGACAACCCCGAGGAACTGGCCCGCATCGACGGCCTGGTCCGCTCGGCACCGACCCGCTCGACCGTCGGCATACGGATCAACCCGCAGGTCGGCGGCGGCAGCATCGGCGCGATGAGCACGGCGACGGCGACGTCGAAGTTCGGCGTGACGCTCCAGGACGAGGGCGCCCGCGACTGGCTCGTCCGCGCCTACCTCGACCGCCCCTGGCTCACCTCCCTGCACACCCACACGGGCTCGCAGGGCGTGCCGCTGCCGCTGATGGCGGCGGGGGTGCGCGCGGCGTACGAACTGGCGGAGGAGATCAACGCCGCCGCGGGCCGGCGGCAGGTCACGACGCTGGACATCGGCGGCGGCCTGCCGGTCAACTTCGACTCGGACGAGGTGAGGCCGGCCTTCACCGACTACGCCCGCCTCCTGCACGCCGAGATCCCGGGCCTGTTCGACGGCCGCTACGGGCTGATCACGGAGTTCGGCCGCTCCCTGCTGGCGAAGAACGGCCTGGTGCTGGCCCGCGTCGAATACGCCAAGTCCGCCGGCGGGCGCCCCATCGCGGTCACCCACGCGGGCGTCCAGGTAGCCGTACGCACCGTCTTCGCCCCGGAGTCGTGGCCCCTGCGGGTGGCGGCGTACGACGCCCAGGGCCACCCCAAGACGGGCACCCCGGTCGCCCAGGACGTGGCGGGCCCCTGCTGCTTCGCCGGCGACCTGGTGGCCCGCGCCCGCGAACTCCCCCCGCTGGCGGCGGGCGACCACGTGGCCCTCCTGGACACGGGCGCGTACTACTTCTCCAACCCCTTCTCCTACAACAGCCTCCCCCGCCCCGCCGTCCACGGCTTCACCACGAACGCCACGGCGACCCGCTTCGCCACGGTCAGAACAGCGCAGACCCTGGCAGAAATCACCCAAGAATCCGGCGGAGCCCACACCACCTCCCTCACCACCCTCACCTGACCCCGCCACCCCCGGGCCGGGGACGGCCGCGGGGACTCGCCGTCACCGAGGGTCAGCGGCAGGCCGCCCGGCTGATCTGGGATCACCACCACATGCGTCATGCCGCCCGTCCGTGTGACGCGGCCATCGCGCTGGGGTGCAACGACATCGGCGTCAGCGCCTTCGCCGCCGGCCTCTACAAGGCCGGGCTCTTCCCCACCCTCGTGTTCACCGGTGGCAACAGTCCGGCCACCACCGCCGTGTTTCCTCGGGGCGAGGCGGTGCACTTCCGGGAGCACGCTCTCGCGCTCGGCGTTCCCGCGCACGCGATGCTCCTGGAGCCGAGGGCCGCCAACACCGGGCAGAACATCGCCTACGCGCGCGATGTCCTCGTGGCCGCCGGCGTGCGACCGCGCTCCGTAATGCTGGTCACCATGCCGTACATGGAGCGGCGGGCCTTCGCCACGTGCCGCAAGCGGTGGCCCGAGGTGGACGTCGTATGCGCCTCCGCCCCGTTGTCGCTCGACGCCTACCTCGAAGCCATGGGCGACCAGGAGACCGTGATCAGCATGATGGTCGGCGACTTGCAGCGCGTGATCGAGTACCCGCGGCTCGGGTTCGCCGTCCCGCAGGAGGTGCCGGAGGACGTACGCGCCGCGTACGAAGATCTCATCCGCGACGGCTTCACCAGCCGCCTCATCGACCAGCGCCCGGCCCGTCGCGCAGCGCGCCGCCGGGGGTGCTCCGGGTGAGGGGACGATGTGAGGGGTTGGTGTAAGGGGCTCCTGGGCAGTGGCACGGGCATGCTGAATTCCACCGAAGCGGCCGGTCCGCCGCCCTCCGACGGCGGCGGTACGCCCCTGAAGCGGGCCATCGGGCCCAAGCTGCTGCTCCTGTTCGTCGTCGGCGACATCCTCGGTACCGGTATCTACGCCAACACCGGAGCCGTCGCCGGGCGGATCGGCGGGGCGCTGTGGCTGCCGTTCGTGATCGGGTTCGTCGTCGCGATGCTGACCGCCGCCTCGTACGTCGAGCTGGTCGGCAAGTACCCGCGGGCCGCGGGGGCCGCGCTGTACACGCAGAAGGCGTTCCGGGTGCCCTTCCTGACGTTCATCGTCGCGTTCATGGTGATGTGCTCCGGGCTGTCGTCCGCGAGCGCCGCCGCGCGGGCGTTCAGCGGGGACTACCTCCAGGAGTTCGTCGACATCTCGCCGACGCTGATCGCGATCCTGTTCATCGTCGTGCTCGCCTCGGTCAACCTGCGGGGCGTCTCGGAGTCGGTGAAGACGAACGTCGTGCTGACCATCGTCGAGCTGACCGGCCTGCTCGTCATCCTCGGCATCGGCGTCGCGGCCGTGTTGACCGGCGAGGGCGAGCCGTCGCGGCTGACGGACATCGAGACCGGCGGGACCGGGTACGCCGTGCTGACCGGGGTGCTCGGGGCGACCGCGCTGGGGTTCTTCGCCTTCGTCGGGTTCGAGGACTCGGTGAACATGGCGGAGGAGACCAAGGATCCGGTACGGAACTTCCCGCGCGCGATCTTCGTCGGGGTGGCGATCACCGGCACGATCTACGTCCTCGTCGCGCTCGTGTCATCGCTGATGGTCGACCACGAGCGGCTGGCCGGGTCCAGCGGGCCGCTGCTGCTGGTCGTGGACGAGAGCGGGGTGGACTTCCCCGCGAAGCTGTTCGCGCTCATCGCGCTCTTCGCGGTGTCCAACTCGGCGCTGATCAACATCATGATGGCCTCGCGGCTGTGCTACGGGCTCGCCAACGAGCGGGTGCTGCCGCGCGGCATGGCGCGGGTGCTGCCGGGGCGGCGGACGCCGGTCGTCGGGATCGTCTTCGTCACGGTGCTGGCGATCGGGCTGGTGTCCACCGGTGAGATCGAGGGGCTGGGCGACACCACGTCGTTCCTGCTGCTGTGCGTCTTCGCGGTCGTCAACGTGGCGGTGCTCGTGCTGCGCCGCGACCCGGTGGAGCACAAGCACTTCCGCGCCCCGACGTGGATTCCCGTGCTGGGTGCCGTCACCGCGGGGATCCTGGCCAGCCCGCTGTCGGACCGGCCCGCGGACGTCTACATCCGGGCCGGGGTGCTGCTGGCCATCGGCGTCGGGCTGTGGATCGTCAACCAGGTCGCCCTGCGCGCGGCGGGCGACAAGTGAGGCGTCAGGGCCAGAGCAGGCGCTTGGTCCACGCGGGTGGCGCGGACTCGTAGACCAGGCGCGTGTGGCGGCGGGACCTGTCGCCCTGCCAGAACTCGACCGTGTCCGGCCGCACCGCGTACAGCGTCCAGCCCGGCGCCACCAGCTCCGGGTCCGCCTCCACCCGCGCCAGCGACTCGCCGACCGCCGCGTCCCGCTCCGCGGGGTCGGCGAGCGGCCGGGACTGGCGGCCGAGCAGGGCTTCCGCGCGGGCGCCGGCGCCGCGGGCGAGGAAGTCCGCGGCGCTCAGCTCCGGGTCCGCCGGGGAGACCGGGCCCCGGATCCGTACCTGGCGGGCCAGCGGCGCCCAGTAGAAGGTCAGCGCCGCGTACGGCCGCTTGGCCAGATCCCGGCCCTTCGGGCTGCCCGCGTCGGAGGCGAACTGCCAGCCGTCCGGGCCGACGTCCTTGAGGATCAGCACCCGCGCGGACGGGTCGCCGCCCGCGTCCGCCGTCGACAGGGTCATCGCGTGCGGCTCGCGCACCCCTGCCCGTACGGCGTGCAGCAGCCAGTTCGTGAAGAGCGCCACCGGCTCGTCCGGGGTGTCCCGCGGATCGAACGACGGCAGGTCGCCCTGGAAGACCTCGATACCGCGCAGCAGCCGCCTCAGGTCGGTCATGGCCGGCCCCCCTTTTCATGCCGGTGGCCCGGCCGGAGGAGTCCTCCGGCCGGGCCACTGGGTCAGTCGTGTGAGTGTCGCGTCAGTCGTCAGCCGTCCCAGCCGTGTCAGTCGCTGCCCTGGAGGATGGCCACCAGACGCAGCATCTCCAGGTAGATCCAGACCAGGGTCAGGGTCAGCCCGAAGGCGGCGAGCCACGCCTCGTTCTTCGGGGCGCCGTAGGCGATGCCGTCCTCGACCTGCTTGAAGTCCAGGGCCAGGAAGCACGCGCCGAGCACGACGCCGATGACGCCGAACAGGATGCCGAGGCCGCCGCTGCGCAGGCCCATGCCGTCGCCGCCGCCGATGAGCGAGGCGAACAGGTTGACCGCCATCAGCAGGATGAAGCCGATGGCCGCGCCGATGACGAACCGCTGGAACCGGGCCGTGACCCGGATGATCCGCAGCTTGTACGCCACAAGCACACCGAAGAACACCGCCATCGTGCCGAGCACGGCCTGCATGACCGCGCCGTCGACGTAGGTGTTGAAGTACTCGCTGATGATGCCGAGGAAGACGCCCTCAAGGACGGCGTACGACAGGATCAGCGCGGGGATCGGGCGGCGCTTGAACGCCTGGACCATCGCCAGCACGAACGCGCCGAGCGCGGCGGCGATGCCGATGCCGAGCGACTTCTCACCGTCGAAGGTGATCCAGGAGGCGACGGCGGCGAGGATTACCAGGCCGAGCGTCATGCCCGTGCGGGACACGACGTCGTCGATGGTCATACGGCCGCCGGCGGGCGCCGCGTACGGCGCCCACTCGCCCTGCTGCTGGTGGTCCGCGGGCGCGTAGGGGTTCCGCGGGGCTGCACCCGGCTGCTGGGCGTACGGGTTGGTGCCGGGCTGGGCGTACGGGTTGTTGCCCTGGGCGACAGTGGGGCCCCCGGCCTGCGACGGCGCGTTGAAGCCTCCCGAACCGCCCTCGCGGCTGAACCCCCGTCGCGTGAAGACCGGGTTGCTGCTCCTCATCTCACTCCTCCGTGGCCGCACTGCGCGGCCTTGAGTCAAGAGTAATGGGTAGGCAAAGACATCGCGCCAGACCTCAGGAGGATCTTTCACAAGGCTTTTCCCAGTCTTTCCCGGGACGAGGTAAGCAAGCGCTCAGAAATTGAGGTCCGCGTCACAGTACGAGAGCCGTGACCCCCTCGCTACGTACGGGTAACTTCAGCCCAGGACCCTGCCCCTCCGCGTCCCCTGGGAGCCGTGATGCCCGAAGCCGTGATCGTCTCTGCCGCCCGCTCCCCCATCGGCCGGGCCGGGAAGGGCTCGCTGAAGGACGTCCGCCCCGACGACCTGACCGCCGGGATCGTCCAGGCCGCCCTCGACAAGGTGCCGGGCCTGGACCCGCGGGACATCGACGACCTCATGCTCGGCTGCGGCCTGCCCGGCGGTGAGCAGGGGCACAACCTGGGCCGCGTGGTCGCCGTACAGCTCGGCATGGACCACCTCCCCGGCTGCACCATCACCCGCTACTGCTCCTCGTCGCTCCAGACCACGCGGATGGCGTTCCACGCCATCAGGGCCGGCGAGGGCGACGTGTTCGTCTCGGCGGGCGTGGAGACGGTCTCGCGGTTCGCCCACGGCTCGTCCGACGGCATGCCCGGCACCCACAACCCCCTCTTCGCCGACGCCGAGGCCCGTACCGCCGAGCGGCAGGAGAAGGGCTCGGCATTTCAGGGAGGCGGCTGGCACGACCCGCGCGGGGACGGCCTGCTGCCGGACGTCTACATCGCCATGGGGCAGACCGCCGAGAACCTGGCGCGGGCCAAGGGCGTCACGCGCCAGGACATGGACGAGTTCGGCGTGCGGTCGCAGAACCTCGCCGAGAAGGCCATCGCCGAGGGCTTCTGGGCGCGCGAGATCACGCCCGTGACCACCCCCGACGGCACGGTCGTCAGCAAGGACGACGGCCCGCGGCCCGGCGTGACGATGGCGGGGGTCGAGGGGCTCAAGCCCGTGTTCCGCCCCGACGGGCTGGTCACCGCCGGCAACTGCTGCCCGCTGAACGACGGCGCCGCCGCGGTCGTCGTGATGTCCGACACCAAGGCGCGTGAGCTGGGTCTCACCCCGCTGGCCCGGATCGTCTCGACCGGCCTGTCCGCGCTCTCGCCGGAGATCATGGGCCTGGGTCCGGTGGAGGCGAGCAGGCAGGCGCTCGCGCGGGCCGGGATGGAGATCGGCGACATCGACCTGGTGGAGATCAACGAGGCGTTCGCCGCGCAGGTCATCCCCTCGTACCGGGATCTGGGCATCGACCTGGACCGGCTGAACGTCAACGGCGGCGCCATCGCCGTCGGGCACCCCTTCGGCATGACGGGCGCGCGGATCACCACCACGCTCGTCAACTCCCTCCAGTGGCACGACAAGCAGTTCGGGCTGGAGACCATGTGCGTGGGCGGCGGCCAGGGCATGGCCATGGTGCTGGAGCGGCTGAGCTGAGCCGAGCTGATACGGGACGGACGTGTGGGGCGCGTGAGCCGTTTCCCGCGCCCCGTCACCCGGCGGTGGGACCAAAGGCCCGTCCTATTCATGCCATTTTCCGCTAGGGGTGGGGTTCTGCGCTCCGGCAGGCTGAGGTAGAACATGGGGGTCCTACAGCAATCGGGAGTCCGACAGTGAGCGCCACCAACTTCGCCGTCCTGCTGGCCGCCGCCTCCGCCGCGCTGCTCGGCGCCGCCGTGCTGCGCGCGGTGGGCGGGCTGCGCCGCGAGGTCGGCCGGCTCCGTGCCGAGCTGACGGAGCAGACCGCGGCGCGGGGCGTCGGAGAGCGGGCGCAGGCCACCCCGAAGGCGGCGGCCGGGACCACGACGGCGGCCGAGACCGCGACGGCGGCGGAGGGCGCGGCGGCGGACGAGGTCTCTGTGCCGGCCGCCAGGACCGCGCCGGCCACGGAGATACGTATCGCCGTCGCCCAGGCGCTCGCCGACGAGCGGGAGCGCGAGCTGGCCGAGGCCCGGGCGTTCTGGGCCGAGCAGGAGGCGCGCGACAGCATCGATGCGACCCCCTTCCTCAACGACCCCGTCGACTTCGGCGGCGAGGTGTTCATACCGCGCCAGGCCGACTTCGCCGGCTTCGAGCCGCTGCTCGACCCGATGGAGCGGCTGGAGCGCCTGGACCGCGTCGAGCCGGTCGAGCCCGCCGACGCCGACGACATCGCCGCCGCCGCGGAGGCGCCGCCCGCCGAGGGCGAGTCGGCCGAGCTGGCCGCCGCCCGCCGCCGGCACCCCTCGCACCCCGACTTCCGCCCCCAGCCCGCCGTCGCCGACCACGAGCGCACCGTGAACCGGCTGGAGGACCTGGCCTCGGGCCGTACGCCGCTGACCGACGTGCGGCTGGGCCCGCTCGGCACCCTCGACGTCTACGTCTTCGCCGACGGCACCACGCTCTGCCTCTCCCCCGGCCACCGCGACACCGCGGAGCGGCTCGCCGAGGCGCTCGACGGCGGTACGGAGCCGGTGCTGCTGGGCGGTTCGGCGATCAGCGGGGCGTTCGCGCTGACCTTCGACTGCGCGGGCGAGAGCGTGTACATCCTCGCCGACCGCGTCATCGCCTCCCTCTGACCCGTACGGACCCGGGCGTACGGGCCGGGGCGCACGCGCCCCTCACCGGCCCGACAGCGGCCCCTCACCGCCCCGGCAGCGGCCCCCCACCGCCCGGCAGCGGCCTCTCACCCGCCCGGCACCGCCGCCGTCACAGCCGTACGTCCCGTACCACCGCCAGGGCCTCCGCCAGCCCCTCCGCGTCCCCCGCCGCGCGCAGCGCCTCCGCCAGGTCCCGTCCCGCGACGGCCAGTTGGTCCCCCACCGCGAACTCCCCCGCCGCCGGCATCTCGTACGGCGTACGCCCCGGCGCCTCCAGCCGCTGCGCCCGCGCGGACAGCTCGCGCGCCAGCGCCAGCCCGGTGGCGGCGGCGCCCGCGCGCAGCCGGCTCTGCGGCAGCGAGCGCAGGCGGTCGGCGATCCGGTCCACGGCGGTCACGAAGTCGAGCACGTCGAGCACGGTCCGAGCCTAACCCGCCGGTAGCGGGCGGCGGATCGAGCCGCCCTGCTCCAGGTGGTTGTCAATCGCCGTCACCTCAGGCACGGTGCTGAGAAGGACTGCATACCGGAGGCGCCGATGTCCCAAGTCTTCTCCGCAGAAACCCACCGGAACCTGCTCTCCCGCATCCCCCACTGCACCGGACGTGAAGTATCCGACTGGTTGCAGACCGTCGAAGACGGTCCCTGTCTCCTCCGCTTCGAGGAGAAAGTCAGCTGGCTCCGTGGCGAGCACAACCTCGCGTACGGCCACGCCAAAGCGATCATCCACGAATACGACCTGAGGCGTGCCGCGCGCAAACTGCTCTAGGAGGGGACACAGCAAGGCGAAGGGCCCGCGGGAGGGGCAAGTCCCTCCACACGGGCCCTTCCGATGTGCTCCGCGCTCGTGCTACTCGCTCTTGATGGCCGCGAGCATGTTGAGCCGCGACGCCCGCCGCGCCGGCCACAGCGCCGCGAGCATGCCGACCAGCGCCGCGCCCGCGAGGAAGTAGCCCATGCGCTCCCAGGGCAGCACCAGCGAGTACGTGTCCAGCGTGCTGGCGATCAGCTCGCCGGCGGCCCAGCCGAGGAAGACGCCGAGGCCGATGCCGAGCACCCCGCCGAAGAGCGAGATGACCAGCGACTCCAGCCGCACCATCCGCTTCACCGCGCGCCGGTCCAGGCCGATGGCGCGCAGCATCCCGATCTCCTGCGAGCGCTCGAAGACCGACATGGCCAGCGTGTTGATCACGCCGAGTACCGCGACCAGGACGGCCATGCCGAGCATGGCGTAGAGGACGTTCAGCATCATGCTGATGAGCCCGGCGATGGCCTCGGAGACGTCCTCCTCGTTCATCACCGCGATGGCCGGGTTGTCGCCGAGGGCGGCCTCCAGCTTGTCCTTCATGGCGTCGCTCTCGCCGCCCTCGGTCTTCAGCCAGACCTCGAAGTCGTTGATCTTGTCGAGGTGCCCGTCGACGACCGAGATGTCGAGCATGAGGCCCTTGATCATCTCGTTGCCGTGGTAGATGCCGGAGATGGTCAGCGCACCCTTGGCGCCGTCCTGGTACGTCACCTCGACGGTGTCGCCCATCTTCCAGCCCTCGTCCTCGGCGGTGTCGTCGTCGACGATCGCCTTGGCGGCGCCGCCGCCGGCCGGGACGCCCTCGGCCATGCCGTCGAACGAGCCTTCCGTGAAGTCGAGTTCGAGCAACTGGCCGACGTTCTCGCCCTTGACGGCGGTGAGGTCCTCCTCGTCGCCGCCGATGGCGACGGGCACGTTGCGCAGCGGGGAGGAGGCGGTGACCTCGTCGAGGCCGGCGAGCTTCTCCTCCACCTCCGGGTTGAGCGGGGTGAAGTTCGTCATGGAGACCGAGTAGTCGGCCTTCATGGCGTCGGTGGCCATCTTGTCGATGGCGTTGGAGATACCGCTGCCGATCACCGTCAGGCCCGTGATGAGGGTGAGCCCGATCATCAGCGCGGAGGCGGTGGCGGCGGTGCGCCGCGGGTTGCGTACGGCGTTCTGGCGGGCCAGCTTGCCGGAGACGCCGAACATCCGCAGCAGCGGCGCGGCGAGCGCGATCAGCGGCCGGGACAGCAGCGGCGTGAGGACGAAGATGCCGATCAGCAGCACCGCGGCGCCGCCGCCCATCAGCGCCTTGCCGTCGTCGGCGGTGGTGCCGGCGACGACCATGAGCGCGCCGCCGCCGGCGATGACCGCGCCGATGGTGTTGCGGACGACGAGGCTGCGGGTGGACGCCTTGGCGTGCACGCTGCTCATCGCCGCGACCGGCGGGATCTTCGCGGCCCGGCGGGCGGGCAGCCAGGCGGCGAGCACGGTGACGACGATGCCGACGACGAGCGAGACGATCACCGTGGTGGGCGAGACGACCAGCGGGCCGTCGGGCACCGTCTGGCCGGTGGCGCCCATCAGGGAGCGCAGCCCGGCGCCGATGCCGGTGCCCGCGGCGAGGCCGGCGAGCGCCGCGACCGTACCGACGGCGGTGGCCTCGAAGAGCACCGAGCGGGTGACCTGGCGGCGGCTGGCGCCGACGGCCCGTAGCAGCGCCAGCTCCTTGGTGCGCTGCGCGACGAGCATGGTGAAGGTGTTGGCGATCAGGAAGATGCCGACGAAGAGCGCGATGCCGGCGAAGGCGAGCATGCCGGTACGCAGCCCGTCCATGCCCTGCTCGATCTCCCGGGCCTGGTCGTCGGCGAGCTTGGTGCCGGTGAGCGCCTCGGCCTCGGCGGGCAGGATCTTCTGCGCCTCGGCCCTGAGCTGCTTCTCGGAGGTGCCGGGGGCGGCGGCGAGGTCGATCTCGGTGTACTCGCCGGGCTTGGTGAAGAGTTCCTGCGCGGTCCTGGTGTCGAAGAGCACGAGGCTGCCGCCGGCGGCCACGTTGCCGTCGTCGGTGGTGAAGATGCCGGTGATCGTCGGTTCGAGTACGGGGCCGTCGACGGACATCCGCGGGGTGTCGCCGACCTCGTAGCCGGTGCGCTCGGCGGTCTTGGCGTCGATGGCGATCTCGTTCGCGTTCTCGGGTCCGCGGCCGTCGCTCATCGGGTAGCGGGGGTCTTCCCCCTTCGTGCCGTCCTTACCGCCGCCGTAGTAGTTGGCGCCGCTGGTGGACCAGCCGTCGCCGACGAGGTCGCCGTCCTTGTCGGCGATGGCGGCGAAACCGGCGACGTTGCCGGTGGCGGACTTCGCGCCGGGCAGGGCGGCGGCGTCGTCCAGCAGGTCCTGGGTGAGCGGGGGCGGTTCGCCGGGGCGGCCCTCGTCGGCGTCGTCGTCGGGCTGGAGGCGTACGTCGACGTGGTCGAAGCCCTGTTCCGAGCTCTTGGTGTAGGCGTCGGAGATGGTGGAGGTGAAGACCAGGGTGCCGGAGACGAAGGCCACGCCGAGCATGACGGCGAGCACGGTCATCAGCAACCGGGCCTTGTGCGCGAACACGTTGCGCAAGGCGGTGCGAAGCATATGGGGTCAGTCCTGTATGAGGTGGAAAGCCGGTAGCGGGCGGCCTGCGGGGTCGGCGAGCGAGCCTCAGCTCACGCGGCCCCTGGCGTCGAAGCGCTTCATCATGTCCAGCACGTTCTCGGCGGTCGGGTCGCGCAGTTCGTCGACGATGCGGCCGTCGGCGAGGAACACGACGCGGTCCGCGTACGCGGCGGCCACCGGGTCGTGCGTGACCATGACGACGGTCTGCCCCAGCTCGCGCACGGAGTTGCGCAGGAAGCCGAGCACCTCGGCGCCGGAGCGGGAGTCGAGGTTGCCGGTGGGCTCGTCGGCGAAGATGATCTCGGGCCGGGCGGCCAGCGCGCGGGCGACGGCCACGCGCTGCTGCTGGCCGCCGGAGAGCTGGCTCGGGCGGTGCTTGAGCCGGCCGGACAGACCCACGGTCTCCACCACCTGCTGGAGCCACTGCTGGTCGGGCTTGCGGCCCGCGATGTCCATGGGCAGCGTGATGTTCTCCAGCGCGTTCAGGGTCGGCAGGAGGTTGAACGCCTGGAAGACGAAGCCGACCTTGTCGCGGCGCAGTTGGGTGAGCTTCTTGTCCTTCAGGCCGGTCAGCTCGGTCTCGCCGATGCGCGAGGAGCCGCCGGAGATGGTGTCGAGGCCGGCCATGCAGTGCATGAGGGTCGACTTGCCGGAGCCGGACGGCCCCATGATCGCGGAGAACTCGCCCTGCACGAACTGGACGGAGACGCGGTCGAGGGCGACGACCTTCGTCTCGCCCTCGCCGTAGACCTTCGTCAGCTCGGTGGCGCTGGCCGCCGCTACGGGGGCGTAGGCGGTACCGCGGCCAGAGGCGCCGGGGATGGTGGTGGTCACGGCGGTGGGCTCCTGTCGGGACGGTGGTGTGCAACCTGTCCCCTCCATCGTTGCGGCGGATCCGGTTGATCGGATCAGCCCGCGCTCCGGTTCGGGGCGAGACCGAGGAGGTACTCCGGCCCCCGGCGGCTCCTCCTGGGGTATGACCCGGACCCTGACGAAGGCATGGGGCAAGGGCCTCCAGAGGGGCTTTAAGGGAAGTGGAATTTCATCCGAGGACTTCTTCGACAACTCGGGCCTAATTCAAGCCAACATCAGTCCGTAGATGGCCAGTTCGGCCCATCCGCACCGCTACTCTGGTTACGCGCCATGCGGTGGTCCGTACGCAGCGTGTGCGGGCCGGGAGTCCTGCCCGGATGGTGGAAAGCAGACACGGCGACCTTAAAAGTCGCTGGCCTTCGGGCCGTGCCGGTTCAAGTCCGGCTCCGGGCACCTCCCGGCAAGAGGTCGTCTACGTGCGAAGACGACTGGTCAGCAACGGTGACCCCGCCCCTCCGGGGCACCGCTGACGCCCGTTTCGGCCTCGCCCCGGCAGTCTGGAACCGGCCACTGAGCTGAAACGTTCACCCACACGCCGCCGCCCGCAGATCGGACCACTCGGACACCCTGCGGCCCGGCCCCCGCCTCTCATCCCGTCCTCAGAATCCGCAGGTAGCCTCCCGCGCACGCGGTCGAGGACCCCTGACGGGAGGAGCGGAAGTGGCGCGCGGGATGGTAACGCTGGCGCGGGCGGCGGTCGTGGTGCGCGCGGGTGCGGCGCCGCTGTGGTGGCTGGGTATCGCCGCCGCGGCGGCCGGCGCCTGGCCGGACGGGCTTACCGGGCAGTGGATCGGACTCTACGCGGGCGCGGCGCTGTTCCTCGTCGTCGCCCCCACGGTCTACGCGGTACGCCGCGGACGCTGCCTGGCGCAGGCGCGAAGGGCCCAACGGGCGGTCCGCGGCGCGGTGTTGCAGGACCGCGCCGTGACCGTACGGGCATGGCGGCGGGCCCGGCGGTGGTGGCTGGCGGCGGCGTTCGCCGTCGCGGCAGGATCGGCGGCGGCGGTGCCGATCGCCGGCGGGTTGGCGCTGGCCGGGGTCGGTGCGGGGCTGCGGGCGAAGGCCGCGTGGCTCGGCCGCTGGGAGCGGGAGCAGGAGGCGCTGCTGTGGCTGCCGGCCGACGCCGTCACCCGCCGCGGGGCCGGAACGGGCGGTTCGGGCACGGAGTTCGCCCGTACGGGCATCGCCGCGGGCGACGCGCTGCCCGGCGGGGGCGTACGCCGGGGCTCGCCGGCCACCGTCTGACGCGCTCCGGCGCAGGGTGCGCGGTACCCGCGCGGGCGGTATTCGCGTACCGGGGAATCCCGCCTATTGGTACCGCGCACCGAATTCAGCGTCACGCGAATTAGCGGCGATAAGTGAAAAAGAACGTTCCGCACTACCCGCGTAGTTGCCGCTAACCGGGGGGCCAATCCGTTTCGGCGCCCATATCACCGTGAACGCGTAGAAACAACGTCAGCGGAAGAGGCGGAGCGGCACCGTGCGGGCGAGGAGTGCGTAGCCCTCGGGGTTGAGGTGGAGGTGGTCGCCGGTGTCGATGGCGGGCAGCAGCGCGCGGGGGTTCGCCGGGTCGCGGGTGGCGGCGTCGAAGTCGACGACGGCGTCGAAGCGCCCGCTGTCGCGGATCCAGTCGTTCACGCGCTGCCGCGTCGACTCGCGCAGCCCCGCCGGGTCGTCGTACGGCGTGCTGCCGCCGAACGGCGTGAGCGTGGCCCCGTAGACGCGGATGCCCTGCGCGTGCGCGCGCGTGACGATCTGGTCGTACGCGGCCGTCAGCTCGTCGCCCACCTCCTGCTGGGCGGCCTCGGTGGCCGGCGCCGTGCCGATGTCGTTGACGCCCTCGAAGACCAGCAGCCAGCGCACCCCGCTCACCGCCAGCACGTCGCGGTCGAGCCGGGCCAGCGCGTTCGGGCCGAGGCCGTCGTCCAGGACGCGGTTGCCGCCGGCGGCCTGGTTGACGACGGCCACGGGCGGGGCGCCGGGCCCGCGCAGCCGGTCGTTGAGCAGGTCGGGCCAGCGGTCGTTGCCGTTGGTGGTGGAGCCGCGGCCGTCGCTCAGGGAGTCGCCGAGGACGACGGCGGCGCGGGTGCGGGCGGGGGCCTTCGCCTCGACGCCGCTGAGGAAGTACCAGTGGTCGGTGGCCGTCGCGCCGGGCAGGGCGGTGGCTGCGGTGTGGTCGCCGGCCAGCAGGTACGAGGTGGTGCGCGAGCCCGGGTGCGAGGTGACGTCCGTGGACGCCTGGCCGTCGGCGAGGTACAGGGTCACGGTCAGGTTGGCGCCGGGGGCGGCGTCGAGGCGTACGGGGTCGGAGACGACCTGCGCGCCGACGGGGACCGTCGTGGCCGGCCGGCCGCTGAACGTCAGCGGGCGCGAGCTGCCGGGCACGATGCCGTCGACCCCGGCCCGGCCGCCGGCCGGCAGGGCGACGGCGGCGCGGGTGATCGGCAGGTCGGCGCCGCCGAAGGCGTTGGAGAAGCGGAACCGGAATCGGTCGCCGGGGACGGTGACGCGCACGGTCTGGCGCAGGGTGGCGTCCTTGAGCACGCCGTCGTCCTGGGTGAAGGGCGGGGGCGGCATGTTCGCCGGCTCGGTGAGCTGCGGCATCGAGGTCCAGGTGGCGACCCACTGCGCGGGCCCGCCGCGCGCGTCGGCCGCGGCTGCCGGTGCGGGGGTCCGGGCGGCGGCGGGGGCGTGGCCGCGTAGCGCCTGGGCCGCCACGGCCACGGCCGCGACGAGGGCCATGACGAGCGCGGCGGCAAGGTACGGGTACACGGCGGAGCGGCGGTCACGGGGGCGTCGGTACGCGGGCTGGGGCATCAGCGGCTCCCGGAGCGAGGCGGCGAAATATTTCGAAGGCAGTGCCGAAAATTTCTGACCGTACGCTACGGTCCACCGCCACCCCGGTCAACGCCGCCACCCGGGCAGGCCCATGCCGGACCGCCCGCGCACACCTGACACCGATTCGTATTCGCCACCCGCCGCCGACCGTCCGGGGGGCGGCGTGTGCCGTGCTCACCCTCCGCGGGTCAGTCCCAGTCGGACTTGTCCCGCTCCGCCCGCCGCCGCCGGAACAGCCCCGTGGCGTGCACGGCGTTCACGCCGACGATGCCGCCCCAGGTCACCAGCAGCCCGGCCAGCCCTTCGTTGACCACGCCGATCGCCGACAGCGGGATCGCCAGCACCATCGACACGGCGGCGAAGCCGAAGCGCTCGCCGAAGGTGCCCTCCGTCGAGCCGGTACCCGGCTGCGTACCCCGCGCGACCTGCATCTGCTGCTCGGCGAGCTGGCGGCGCAGCCGGGTGTCGAACGTCCCGTCCATCCGCTGCTGCACCTTTTCGAGGAAGCCCTCGATCAGCTCTTCCTCGTACTCGGGGCCGAGGTCCCTGCGGGTTTGCAGGGTGGCATCGAGTTCACTCTTGATCTCCGGGTCCCGCGCACTCATACCCCGTACGGTACGGAGTCGCCGCGCGCACGTGCAGTGGTGCTACCCCCCCAGTTCGTTCCGGTGCGCCCTTGCCGTCGTGCATACGGTCATGCAAAGTCGTCGTGCAGTGAATAGGACCTCGGATCCGGAGGTGGGATGGTCTCCGCCGACGCGGGCGCCCGGCTACAGAAGCTCTTCGAGGGGCGCCGGCTGACGCCGACCCAGCGCCGTATCGCGCACTGCATGGTGCGCAGGGCCGCCGACGCACCGTTCCTCTCCAGCGTCGAGCTGGCCGAGCTGGCCGGGGTCAGCCAGCCGTCCGTCACCCGCTTCGCCGTCGCCCTCGGCTTCGACGGCTACCCCGCCCTGCGCCGCGCGCTGCGCGAGGCGGGGCTCGGCGAGCCCGCGGGGCGGGCGGACCGGAACGAGTACCAGCAGGCGGTGCAGGCCGAGATCGAGAACCTGCGCAACCTCTCCGCGCTGCTCGCCGACCCCGCCCCCGTCGAGGACGCCGGCCGGCTCCTCGCCGCCTCCCGGCCGCTGCCCGTACTCGGCCTGCGCGCCGCCGCGGCGCAGGCGCGGGGCTTCGCGTACTTCGCGGCGAAGGTGCACCCCGACATCCGGGTCCTCGACGAGGCCGGCTCGATGCTCGACGACCGCGTGGACGCCGCCGCCCGCGCCGGCGCCACGGCACTGCTGTGCTTCGCGCTGCCGCGCCACCCGCAGGAGCTTGCGGACGCGCTGCGCACGGCGCGGGCGACGGGGCTGACGGTGGTCACGGTGGCGGACAGCTCGTTCACACCGGTCGCGCAGGACAGCGACGTGCTGCTGCCGGCGGCGGTGGGCACGGGGCTGTCGTTCGACACGGCGTGCGGGCCGATGCTGCTGGGGCGGGTGCTGCTGGAGGCGATGTGCGACGCGCTGCCGGAGGCGCAGGCGCGGCTGGAGGAGTTCGACGCCCGGGCGGCGGAGCGCGGACTGTTCCTGGACTGAGACGGGGGGCGGGGCGTACGGGACACGCATGTCCTACGTGCCGCAGGGCCGGCCCGTGCCGTACGCGATGGTCACCCGCGACGGCAGCACGACCACGCCCGTGCCGTACGGGAGACGGCAGGTCCTGCGGACCGCACGGATACGCCCCTGCCGTAAGCAGCACTCGTCGCGTACGGACCGCGCCGCCGGCCCGTGCCGCCGTACGGACCCGGGGCCCGGGTCCGTACGCCTCCGGCGAGCTGTCCCCGCTACCCCCGCTCCCCCACCGGCGCCTGCTCCGCGGCCGTCTCCGAGTCCACCCGCCGCCTGCGCCGGTGCTTCAGCAGTGCCCACGGCCCGCGCCCGCCGGTCGGCCCGGCCGGTGCGACCTCCGTGCCGCTCTCGCCCGCGGCCTGCGCCGCGGCCTTGGCGACCGGCAGGTAGCCCTCGTCGCGGCGGACGTCCGGCCGCTCCTCCTCCGCCGGCCACATGCCCAGCGCCGCGCAGAGCGTCGGCAGCAGGGCCATCGCGGCGGTGGCGTACCCCTCCGCCGAGGGGTGGTAGTTGTCCGGGCCGAACAGCTCGCGCGGGTTGGCCGCGAACTCCGGCCCCAGCAGCGCGCCCAGCGACACCGTCCGCCCGCCGCGGTCGAGCACGGCGATGGTCTGCGCCGCGGCGAGCTGCCGGCTCAGCCGGCGGGCCAGCCAGCGCAGCGGCTGCTGCACCGGCTCGATCGTGCCCAGGTCCGGGCACGTGCCGACGACGACCTCCGTACCGGCCTCGCGCAGCCGCGCGACGGCGTCGGACAGGCAGCGCACCGACAGGGCCGGCGGCACCCGGTGGGTGACGTCGTTGGCGCCGATCATGATGACCGCGACGTCGGGCCGAAGCTGCTCCTCGTCCAGCAGCAGCGTCACCTGCCGGTCCAGGTCGTCGGACTGCGCCCCGGACAGCGCCACGTTCCGCAGGTCAACCGGCCGCTCCGCGACCGCCGCGAGCCCGGAGGCGAGCAGCGCACCCGGGGTCTGCCGGGGGCGGTAGACGCCCTGGCCGGCGGCTGTGGAGTCGCCCAGGAACGCCAGCAGCACCGGCTCCACCCCGCGCCGCCGGCCGAAGGCCGCCCCGTACCGCCCGTCGGCCCGCGGCGGCTCCTCGTCACTGCCGCCCACCCGGCGCCGCGCCAGATGCACCTCCGCGACCAGCACGCCCAGCGTCGCACCGCCGAGCAGGCCGATGCCCCCGCCGCCGTACGCCGCCGCCGCGGCGATCCGGCGCGCCGCCCTCGCCCTGGTCATCGACATCGCCTCTCCGTTCCGGGCCGGCCCCCGAGTGCCGTGCCGGCCCGTGTCCGTACGTACCGCTGCCGCCGCTTCCGTACCACCGTGTCCGTGCCCCCCGTGCCCGTACGCCTCGTGCCCGTACGCCTCGTGCCCGTACAGCCTGTGCCCGTACCGCTCGCGCCCGTACCGCCGCCGTACTCGTCGCCCTCCGCCGTGACGTCCCCTCCCCGCCTCTGTCCTACGCCGTCTCCCGCTCCTGTCCGCGGCGGCGCGCGGGCACCCGCCGCCACCCGCGGTCTACGCGCGTGCTAACACTTTGTTGCCCGGCCGGGTGCCCGGCTCAATCACCCGCCGGGGAAGCCGTACGCTGGGCTCGCCCCGAGAGCCACGGACCCTGGAGTGAGCGGTGCAGTATCACGAGTCGATCACCGACCTGGTGGGCAACACGCCCCTGGTCAGGCTGGGCCGCGTGACCCAGGGCATCCGGGCGACGGTGCTGGCGAAGGTGGAGTACTTCAACCCCGGCGGTTCGGTCAAGGACCGCATCGCGCTGCGCATGATCGAGGCGGCCGAGCGCTCCGGCGCGCTGCGCCCCGGCGGCACGATCGTCGAGCCGACGTCGGGCAACACCGGCGTGGGGCTGGCGATGGTGGCCCAGCAGAAGGGCTACAAGTGCATCTTCGTCTGCCCGGACAAGGTGTCCACGGACAAGATCAACGTGCTGCGGGCGTACGGCGCGGAGGTCGTCGTCTGCCCGACAGCCGTCGACCCCGAGCACCCCGACTCGTACTACAACGTGTCCGACCGCCTGGTCCGCGAGACGCCCGGCGCGTGGAAGCCCGACCAGTACAGCAACCCGGACAACCCGGAGTCGCACTACCACTCCACGGGCCCCGAGCTGTGGACGCAGACCGAGGGCCGCATCACCCACTTCGTCACCGGCATCGGCACCGGCGGCACGATCTCCGGCACCGGCCGGTACCTCAAGGAGGTCTCCGACGGCGCCGTGCAGATCGTCGGCGCCGACCCCGAGGGCTCGGTCTACTCCGGCGGCTCGGGCCGCCCGTACCTGGTCGAGGGCGTCGGCGAGGACTTCTGGCCGGACGCCTACGACCGCGGGGTGGCGGACGAGATCGTCGCCGTCTCCGACAAGGACTCCTTCCGCATGACCCGGCGGCTGGCCCGCGAGGAGGGCCTGCTCGTCGGCGGCTCCTGCGGGATGGCGGTCGTCGCCGCACTGCGGGTCGCGGAGCGGCTGGACGAGAACGGCGTGGTCGTCGTCCTGCTGCCGGACAGCGGGCGCGGCTACCTGTCGAAGATCTTCAACGACGACTGGATGGCGGACTACGGCTTCCTTGAGGAGGCCGGCACCGCGAGCGTCGCGGACGTACTGCGGGACAAGGAGGGCAGCCTGCCCTCGCTGGTGCACATGCACCCGGAGGAGACCGTGGGCGAGGCGATCGAGGTACTGCGCGAGTACGGCGTCTCCCAGATGCCGGTCGTCAAGCCGGGGGCGGGCCATCCGGACGTGATGGCGGCGGAGGTCGTCGGCTCCATCGTGGAACGCGAACTGCTCGACGCCCTGTTCACCCACAAGGCCGAACTGGACCAGCCCCTGGAGCAGCACATGTGCCCGCCGCTGCCGCAGGTCGGCTCGGGCGAGCCGGTGGCGGACCTGGTCGCCGTCCTGGAGGGCGCGGACGCGGCGGTCGTGCTCGTGGAGGGCAAGCCCACGGGCGTCGTGTCCCGGACCGACCTGCTGGCGTACCTGGCGAAGGGCGCACGCCGCGCCTGACCTGGCCCCTCGCCGGGTTATCCACACCCTTCGAACACACCCGAGCACCCAACGCTACGATGAATCCGTATCGTCATGGGCGGCCGATGGCAGGCGGGCGCGGAGCAACGACTCGCTTGGGGAGGAAGGTTGTCGGATCGCCTCGCCGTCGACGGCGACGAGCTTGAGCGCTTCATGCGATTACTGAAGCGCTCGGTCCAGTCACTCGAAGGTGTCCACAAAGCCCTGCGCGACTCCACCATCACCGGCCTCGGCACGGACGACCTCGATGGCGCCTGCCAGGACTTCCAGGACGACTGGAAGTACGGGACCGGGCAGATCGGGGAACAGGTCGCGGAGCTGGCGGAGATCGTCGGGGACAGCAAGGAGAGCTACGCCGAGGTCGACAAGGCCCTGGAGGAGAACCTGACGAAAGCCGCCACGGGAGGCGGCAAATGACGACCGACGGAACCCCGGGCTTAGGCGACACCTTCCAGCCGGGCCGCAAGCCCGCCGAAGTGGTCCCGCCCGACCAGGCGTGGCGCGGCAACCAGCCCCAGGGCCTCCAGCCCGGCACGGTCCCCGACAGGTACCCGTACCTGCGCTTCAACCCCGCACCGGGCAGCACCGACACCGTCCACGCCCTGCGCGCCAAACTCATCAAATGCGCGGACGTGCTCGATGAGACCCGCAGCATGGTCACCAAGTTGATGGACGGCAGCTACTGGAAGGGCGACGCGGCCGTCGCCTTCCGGGAGCAGTTGGAGAACGGCCCCCTCCCCCTGAACCTCAAGAACGCCGCGCACTCCATCAGAAAAGCCGCCCGGCAACTCGACGGCTGGGAGTCGGACCTCGGCGACTTCCAGCGCCGCGCGAAACGCCTCAACGAACGCGCCCGCGACGCGCGTCAGGCGCTCGGCGAGGCGGAGTCCCGCGCGGGCGCCGCGAAGGAGGACGCCACAGAGACCGGTCGCGGCGACCGTCAACCCGACGACCAGGACGACGCGAAGGCGACGATGCGGCGCCTCAACGCCGCGGTGGACGACGCCCAGGCGGAACTCGAACGCATCCTGTCGGGAGCCCGCGCGCTCGCCTGGGAACACGAGAACGAGGCCCGCGCCCGAGCGGACAAGATTCGCGACGCCACGGACAAGCTGGCCCCGCAGGAACCGGGCTTCTTCGCCAAGGCGGCAGCCTGGATCGCGGAAAACCTCCCGGACATCCTGAGCATCGCGGCAGGCGTGGTGGCCCTGGCGGCGTTGACGATCGTCACGGGCGGTGCAGCAACAGCGGTGCTGTTCCTGGTGGCGGCAACGCTGAGCGCGACCGCACTGGCTCTCCGGTTGTCCGACCCGGCGGTTCGGGCGTCCATCTGGGACGGCATCACAAAAGGGGAATTCGACGCCGACTTCTGGTCAAATTCGGTGAGCGTGCTCGCGGACGGCCTCGGCATGCTGCCGGGCGCGACCGCCGTAGGGCAAGGTATCCGTCAAGGAGTGGGAGTTGTTCGCGAGAGTGCCGAGGCACTGACGCTGGGCCAGAAGTTCGGCGCTGTGGGCACCCGAATCATGACAGAGGTCCAAGCCGTCGCCGCACTGGGCAACCCCATCCTGGCCCGAGGGGTCCATGCCGTCGGAGGGACCGCGCAGATGGCCGAACGTATCGAGATCGCCGCAGGATCGGCAGGTGTGATATCCGGTGGGATAGGTCTGCTCGGCACCGGTGTAGAGGCTCTTGATAACGAGGTCGTCGCCGGGTCGGACAGCATTCTCGGTAGTATCGAAATCGCAGGACTCAGCAGCGGGGAGGTGATCGCTCTAACCCGCTATCTGTCCATCCTGTAGAGGCCATGACGATGCCTGCTGATCGCTCTCGAACGAGGTCTTCCGTGCACCCGACTAGTTACTCCGCAGCCTGGGACCATCCCCTCACGCGGCGCGCCTGGGCCACACAGTCGATGATGAACACGATCGCCGTCATCGGCTGGATTCTCACCGCCTTTGGAGTACTGCTCCTCATCTTGCTCCTGCCGACCGGGTTCGTTCCGCTGCTGATTTTCCCTATGGTCTACGGCGGTTACCGCGCGCTCATCGCGGCCGCCTTCATCTTTGCGTACGTACGCATACGACGCATCCTCCGGGCCTACCCCTGGCGCCTGGACAATGCTCCTTACAGTCTGTCGCAGCATCCCGAGTCCCCGCACAAACAGCAGTGGATCGAATTCCCGAACCCGGAGCGGCCCGAAGAACGGATACCACTGCACTTTCTCGCACACTTCCGCATGGGATGGTGGCAGAAGCGCATGGCGCCCCGCGCCAAGCCCGAGCTCAAGGCCCAACTGGACCCAATCTGGTTTGCTGGCGACCCACGTTTCTTTGGCGTCATCGCCGTCAGCAGGCGCCGCGACAGCGCCAAGGAGCTCAAGCCAGCGCGCCTCCACCTGCTCCGTCAGTCCCCCGCACACCGACCATGGCATGCAAGCGCCAAGGACGTAGCGCGTGCCCAGCAAGCCGGCGGCAAAGGAATGGTCGCGCGGTGACTGAGGACCAGGTCACCTACATCCTCAGCGACTCCGTCACGGCACCCGATCGTGAAGCGTGGTTCGCTCTGCCCGCCGGGTTCACCACCCTCCCGCTCGACGCGCTCACCGCCCCACCCGACCATCCCGATGCCACCCGATTACGGGACGCCGTCGAACCCCTCCTCGCCGCGGCTCCCGAAGGGGTCGTTCGGGAGCAGTTGGTCGGGCAGTTGGCTTCCGCTCAGCGCATGCTGCTGGCACTGCGGCAGGAAGGCGTCGTGCACTGTTCGCTCGGGCTGCACCGCGACGACGCCGGCGACGGGCGTGTCCTCACCTCGTTCTTCGCCTTCCGCTGGCAGGAAATCAGCCGCTCGCCCCGGCACCTCACCGCCGCCCGCGCCGTCGCCACCGGCCACGACCGCATCGAGGTGCTTGACCTGCCCTGCGGGCCGGCCGCGCTCGGTGACACGACGATGACCGTCGCGCCGGACCTCGGCCTGCCCGTCAAGCGGCTGCTTCAGGTGCATGCGTATCTGCCGCACCCCGACGGGTGCCGGCTCGTGGTTCTCACCCTCACCACGGCCGCCGTGAACCGCCGCGCGCACTACCGCGCGATGCTTCGGGACGTCGCCGAGCACGTGAGCTTCGAGAATCCGTTGGTGTGACGCGGGGACCGCCGCACCCCCGGTGCACGCACCAAGGGGCGGGACGACGGCGGTCCCCGCGTGGGACGCGGGCCGGTTTGGGCCGTGCCCTACGTCCGGGCGACCAGGAGGTCCGGGAGCCGCTCCGGAGGTCACTGGCGCCGTACTCGGGTATCGGTGGGGTCGTCCTTTCCGATGTCCTCCAATGTGCCCGACCCGTGTTAACCCCGTGCTGCGTCGGCGTGACACCCTCGTACCGTTTGCGGGATCGCGCGGGCCCGGGTCGGTGTCAGCGCCACTCCGGCTGCCGCAGCGGGACGCCGGAGTCGCCGGTCGCCGGGGTGCGTACCGCCAGCACCTGGTTCACGCCGATGCGGTTGTGCTCGAAGGACAGCGCCGAGGCCGCCATGTACAGCCGCCAGACGCGCGCCCGCCCCGGTGTGGTGAGGGTCACCGCCTTCGCCCAGCGGGCTTCCAGGTTCGCCACCCAGCGGCGCAGCGTCAGCGCGTAGTGCTCGCGCAGCGCCTGGGTGTCGCGCACCTCGAAGCCCGCGCGCTCCAGTTGGTCCACGGTGGTGCCGATGGGGGAGAGTTCGCCGTCGGGGAAGACGTAGGCGTCGATGAACTCGTCGATGGCGTAGTCGTCTTCGTCGGCGAGGGGGCGGCGGGCGATCTGGTGGTTGAGGAGCCGGCCGCCGGGGCGCAGGAGGCGGTGGAGTACGCGGGCGTACTCGCCGTAGCGCTGGGAGCCGACGTGCTCGGCCATGCCGATGGAGGAGATCGCGTCGTACGGGCCGTCGGCGGTTTCGCGGTAGTCCTGTACCCGGATCTCGATGCGGTCGCCGAGGCCGGCGTGGGCCACCCGCTTGCGGGCGTACGCGGCCTGCTCGGCGGAGAGCGTGATGCCGACGGCGCGTACGCCGTACTCGCGCGCCGCGTGCAGCACCATCGAGCCCCAGCCGCAGCCGACGTCGAGGAGCCGGTCGCCTTCCTTGAGGCCGAGTTTGCGGCAGACGAGGTCGAGCTTGGCGGCCTGGGCGTCTTCCAGGGTGCCGCCGTCGTCCCAGTAGGCGCACGAGTAGACCATGGAGGGGCCGAGGACGAGGGAGTAGAAGTCGTTGCCGACGTCGTAGTGGTGGCTGACGGCGGCTTTGTCGCGGCGCAGGGTGTGCAGGGCGCCGCCGGATCTGCGTCTGCGCACTTCCTCGGGTGGTGGCGGGGGCGGGGGCAGTGGCCGGGCGAGGGAGAGTGCGTCGCGGGCGAGGGCGGCGATGCGGGCGGGGCGGGGGCGGGGGCGGGCGTCGTCGGGGTCGCGTTCCCAGAGCAGGCCGGCGAGGTGGTCGAGGGCGGTGTAGAGGTCGCCTTCGACGTCGAGTTCGCCGGCGACCCAGGCGCGGGCGAGGCCGAGTTCGCCGGGGCGCCACAGGAAGCGGCGCAGCGCGCGACGGTGGCGTACGACGAGGACGGGGTCGCGCTCGGGGCCGGCTTCTGAGCCGTCCCAGGCGCGGATACGGATCGGCAGCGGGCCTCCGAGCAGCTCCTCCGCGAGAGCTGCGAGCCGGGGCGCGGCGTCGTCGGGCATGGCGCACCTCCGTGAGATGGGCGGGTGGTCGACGTGTGTCCTGGGTTGCTGGACTACACGTAAACACCAAAGGCCACCCCGGGAAGTCCCGTTGCGCACCGGTACCAGCCGAAAAGAGCAGTCAGGCGCCCTGCCCGGCGGACCGGGAGGGCGCCTGACCGGCGGACGCGGCTGACGCTGCCGACGCCGTGGACGCTGCGCGTGCGCTGCGGTGCTGTGCGTCAGGAGGCGCGGGCCGCCGTGCGGCTGCGCTCCTCGCGGGTGTCCTCGGCGGGTGGCAGGCCGGCGGCGCCGCGGGCCTGCTCCTGGTCCCGGGTCGCCTGGCCGTCGCGTACGGACTGGTCGTGCTGGGCCCGGGCGGCGGCGGTGACCGGCGCGGCGGCCTCGTAGAACTCGTCCCGCGGCGACTCCATGGCGCCCAGCGAGACCACCTCGCGCTTGAGGAAGACGCCGAGGGTCCAGTCCATGAAGACCCGGATCTTGCGGTTCCAGGTCGGCACGGCGAGGCCGTGGTAGCCGCGGTGCATGTACCAGGCGAGGCGGCCCTTGAACTTCAGGGAACGGCCGAGCACGTTGATCATCGCGACGCCCTTGTGCAGGCCGAGGCCGGCGACGGCGCCCTTGTTCTTGTGCCGGTACTCGCGCTGCGGGAAGCCGCGCAGCTCCGCCACGACGTTGTCGCCGAGGAGCTTGGCCTGCCGCAGGGCGTGCTGGGCGTTCGGCGGGCACCAGGCGTTCTCGACGCCGGCGGCGCGGGCGGCGAGGTCGGGGATCTGGGCGTTGTCGCCCGCGGCCCAGATGTGGTCGCCGCCCTGGACCTGGAGGGTGGCGGCGGTGTCGACGTGCCCCTTGGGGCCGAGCGGCAGGCCGTACTCCCGCAGGACCGGGTGCGGCTTGACGCCGGCGGTCCAGACGATGGTGTGGGAGTCGACCTCCAGGCCGTTCTTGAGCACGACGTGCCCGCCGACGCACGACTCCAGGGAGGTGTCGAGGTAGACCTCGATGCCGCGCTGCTGGAGGTGCTTCAGACCCCATGTGCCGAGCGCCGGGCCGACCTCCGGGAGGATCTTGTCGGCGGCGTCGACGAGGATGAAGCGCATGTCCTCGCGCTTGATCGAGGGGTAGTACTTGGCGGCGTCGCGCGCCAGGTCCTCGACCTCGCCGATGGTCTCGGCACCGGCGAAGCCGCCGCCGACGAAGACGAAGGTGAGGGCCTTGCGCCGGGTGTCGGCGTCGTTGGTGGACTCGGCCTTGTCGAGCTGCTCCAGCACGTGGTTGCGCAGCCCGATCGCCTCTTCGACGCCCTTCATGCCGATGCCGTTCTCGGCGAGGCCGGGGATCGGGAAGGTACGGGAGACGGCGCCGAGCGCGACGATCAGGTAGTCGAACGGGACCTCGTAGGGCCTGCCGACGATGGGCGCGACGACCGCGACCTTGCGGTCCTGGTCGATGGAGGTGACCCGGCCGGTGAGCACCTCGGCGCCGGGGAGAACCTGGCGCAGCGGCACCACGACGTGCCGGGGGGAGATGCTGCCGGCGGCCGCTTCGGGGAGGAAGGGCTGGTACGTCATGTACGAGCGCGGGTCGACGACGGTGACCGACGCCTCCCCGTACCGCATCTTCTTCAGGATGCGGCGCGCCGCGTAAAGGCCGACGTAACCGCCGCCTACTACGAGGATCCTGGGACGCTCCGTAGTGCTCATGCTTCCGAGTATCCCCCCGGGACAGGACCCATGCTCGTGAGGGGGTTCACAAGCTCCACCCCGGGTGGTGCTACACTGCGCCGCCGCACCTTTCGCGCCCGTCGCGCACCTCCGGCCGGTTCTCGGCCGCACCCCGCTGAACTGGGGTTTCAGGGCTACGACGCACAGATGTCACTGTGACGCAAAGCGCCTGTCACACCCCGCGCGGGGCCGCAGAGTCCAGGATTCGAGCAGGAAGAACAAATCCGCGCCGGAAGCATGTGAATAACTTCACGAACTTCTTCGCGCGCGAGGCGGCAGGTGGCCGCCGTCCTGCACGAGTCGGCTCGTGAACCCTGCGCCGCGCAGGCGCTCGTACGCCGCGACCACGTCCTCCGGGACGGGTTGCTCGATCATGAATCCCTGCCGCGGGTAGAGCGCGTCGCCGCGTGAACGCCGATCGCGAACTCCACCACGTGCCCACCCGCCCGGTGCGAGCTGAAGGATCTCGCGGACGACCGTGCTGGCAGCGTGTACACGCGGGTGCGTACACCGGCTCTATGACCGA
Source organism: Streptomyces sp. 184 (assembly GCF_045781775.1). NCBI lineage: Bacteria > Bacillati > Actinomycetota > Actinomycetes > Kitasatosporales > Streptomycetaceae > Streptomyces > Streptomyces sp. 184. The sequence continues at coordinate 7,020,534 of NZ_CP123230.1, forward strand.
GAAGGCGGTGACCGTACGGGAAGCCCGCGCGCATCTCGCGGACCACATCAACCGCGCCGAGCAGGGCACCCCGACGGTCATCACCCGCAACGGCGCTCCGGTGGCCGCCGTGGTGCCGATAGCGGACTTCGAGGCGCTGGAGGAGGCCGCCGACGTGCTGCTGGCCCGGGAGGCGGGGGCGGTTCTGGCCGAGGGCGGGCCCACCGTTTCGATGGCCGAGATGCTGGCGGGCCTCTTCACCGAGCGCGGTGACGGCGCGGCGTGAAGTACGCGCTCCGCTTCACCACGGCAGCGCAGCGGCAGCTCCGGGCGATCGACCGGCTCGACGCCATGCGCATCCTCACCGCACTGACCGCGCTCGGCGACGATCCGTACCGCGAGGACGCCGACGTCAAGAAGCTCACCGGCCTCTCGGGCCTCTACCGCCTGCGGGTCGGCACCTACCGCGTCGCCTCCCAGATCAACGACGGTGAACTCGTCGTCCTCGTCGTCAGGGTGGGCGACCGGCGGGACGCCCACCGCAATCTGTGACACCCCGATCCGCCTCTCACCGCGGATCGAGTGCCAGAGACCAGGCGATGCCGTCGAGGATGTCGTGTTCGCTGACGACCACCTCGTGGGCGGCCGTGCGTTCCATTGCCGACAGCAGGACCAGCGCGCCCGCCGCGATCACGTCGACCCGGCCCGGGTGCATCACCGGGATGGCGGCTCGTTCCGCGTGGGTCGCGGTGAGCAGGGAATGGGTGATGTCGCGGACCCGGTCGACCGGGATGCGGGCGTGGTGCAGGGCCGCCGTGTCGTAGGCGGGGAGGTTCAGGGCGATGCCCGCGATCGTGGTGACCGAGCCGGCGAGGCCGACCAGGGTGGTGGTGTCGCGGAGGGGGACCGCCGCCTCCGCCGTGTCCAGGGCCGCGGCGATGTCGGCCTTCGTCGCCGCGATCTGCTCCGGGGTCGGGGGGTCGGCGAAGTGGTGGCGTTCGGTGAGGCGGACGCAGCCGATGTCGACCGAGCGGGCCGCCTCGACGCGGTCCGTGCCGGCGACGAACTCCGTCGAGCCGCCGCCGATGTCGACCACCAGGTACGGGCCGGGCACCCGGCCGGTCAGTTCCTTCGTGGCGCCGGTGAAGGACAGCGCGGCCTCCTCGTCGCCGCTGATGACCTCCGGCCGGACGCCGAGGATGTCCTCCACGCCCCGTACGAAGTCCGCGCGGTTCTCCGCGTCGCGGGAGGCGGACGTGGCGACGAACCGGGTGCGGCCGGCGCCCAGCCGCTCGATGATCGCCGCGTACCGGCGGCAGGCGGCGAAGGTGCGTTCCAGCGCCTCGGGCGCCAGCCTGCCCGTACGGTCCACGCCCTGGCCGAGCCGGACGATCTCCATCCGGCGGTCCAGGTCCTTCAGTTCGGCGGATGCCGCGTCGACGTCCGCGACCAGCAGGCGGATGGAGTTCGTACCGCAGTCGACGGCTGCCACTCGGGTCATGCCTCGTCCTCCCCGTTCGTCTCCGGAGCCACGCACGGGCCCTTCCGCCACCACTCCGGCAGCATCGCCAGCGCCTCGTCCCCCAGCGGGTTCACCCCCGGGCCCGCGGCCAGCGCGTGCGCGACGAGCACGTGCAGGCACTTCACCCGGTCCGGCATCCCGCCGGCGCTCGGGAAGCCGGGCAGCTCGGCGATCGCGTCGCGGCGGGCGACGTAGTCCTCGTGGGCCGCGCGGTACGCCGCCGCCAGCTCCGGGTCCGTCGCCAGCCGGGCGGTCATCTCCTTCATGACGCCGTCCGCCTCCAGCGTGCCGATCGCGGAGTTCGCGCGCGGGCACGTCAGGTAGTACAGCGTCGGGAACGGCGTCCCGTCGGGCAGCCGCGGGGACGTCTCGACGACGTCCGGGTTGCCGCACGGGCAGCGGTGCGCCACGGCGCGCAGTCCGCGCGGGGCGCGGCCCAACTGCGCGGCGACGGCGGCGGCGTCCGCCGCGGTGGCGGGGGCGTGCTCGGTGGGCGGCGGGGGCTTGTCCATCTCTCCTCGATCAGCCGACAGGGGGGCAACGGCGGGCGGGCGCGCGTGCGTACGTGCCTCAGCGCTGGCCGTCCGCGGCGTCCAGGCCGTCCCACAGGTTCTCGTACCACGGCCGGTCCACCGCCTCCCCCGCCTCGCCGGAGCGGGCGGAGCCGGAGCCGTCGCGCATCAGGTAGCCGGTCTCGCCGGGCAGGACGTAGTGCAGGTGCTCGCGGGCCTGCCGGCGTACGTACTCCGGGTCCTGCCAGCGCGACTTCTCGTCCCGCAGCTCCTCCACCCGCTCCTCGGCCTGCGCCTTCTCCCGCTCCAGCTCGGCGACCTCGGCGCGCTGGGCGATGTACTGGCGCAGCGGGTACGCCAGCGCCACCACCAGCGAGCAGACGACGAGCGCGAGCACCGCGGCCCGCCCCGTGAGCCGGCTGCGCCGCGGCGGGCGGGCGCGGTAGACGCGCTCGGAGACCCGGCTGACGGCCTGCTCGCCGAGCAGTTTGAGCCGGGTGGTGGTGGAGAAGCGCTCCCTGGCCATGTGCGTCGCTTCCTCCCCGGGCGATGGGCGGTGGTCGGCCCCGGTCGCACCTTAACGCGGTGCGGCCGGGGCCGGTGCGTCCGACGCCGATGTCGTACGGGTCGGCCGTGTCAGCCGTTCTTGTAGCGGGGGAAGGCGCTGCGGCCGGCGTACTCGGCGGCGTCGTCGAGGATCTCCTCGATGCGCAGGAGCTGGTTGTACTTGGCGACGCGCTCGGAGCGGGCGGGGGCGCCGGTCTTGATCTGGCCGCAGTTGGTGGCGACGGCCAGGTCGGCGATGGTGACGTCCTCGGTCTCGCCGGAGCGGTGGGACATCATGCACTTGAAGCCGCTGCGCTGGGCCAGTTCGACGGCGTCCAGGGTCTCGGTGAGGGAGCCGATCTGGTTGACCTTGACCAGCAGCGCGTTCGCGGCGTTCTCGTCGATGCCGCGCTGGAGCCGCTCGGGGTTGGTGACGAAGAGGTCGTCGCCGACGATCTGGACCTTGTCGCCGAGCCGCTCGGTCAGCACGTGCCAGCCGGCCCAGTCGTCCTCGAACAGCGGGTCCTCGATGGAGACCAGCGGGTAGTCGGCGACGAGCTGCTCGTAGTACTCCGTCATCTCGGCGGCGGAGCGGTTCTTGCCCTCGAAGACGTAGGAGCCGTCCTTGTAGAACTCCGAGGCGGCGACGTCGAGCGCGAGGGCGACGTCCTGGCCCGCGGTGTAGCCGGCCTTCTGGATCGCCTCGACGATGAGGTCCAGGGCGTCCCGGTTGGAGTCGAGGTTCGGCGCGAAGCCGCCCTCGTCGCCGAGGCCGGTGGACAGGCCGCGCTCCTTGAGGACGGACTTGAGCTGGTGGTAGATCTCCGCGCCGCAGCGTACGGCCTCGGAGAACGACTCGGCGCCGATCGGCGCGATCATGAACTCCTGGATGTCGACGTTGGAGTCCGCGTGGCTGCCGCCGTTGAGGATGTTCATCATCGGCACGGGCAGCACGTGCGCGTTGGGGCCGCCGAGGTAGCGGAAGAGCGGCAGGTCGGATGCCTCGGAGGCGGCGTGCGCGACGGCGAGCGAGACGCCGAGGATGGCGTTGGCGCCGAGGGACGACTTGTCGGGGGTGGCGTCGAGGTCGAACATCGCCTGGTCGATGAGCCGCTGCTCGGTGGCGTCGTAGCCGACCAGCTCGGGGCCGATCTGCTCGATGACGGCGAGCACGGCCTTCTCCACGCCCTTCCCGCCGTAGCGGGCCTTGTCCCCGTCGCGCAGCTCCAGGGCCTCGAAGGCGCCGGTGGAGGCGCCGGACGGTACGGCAGCACGGCCCGTGCTGCCGTCGTCGAGGCCGACCTCGACCTCGACCGTGGGGTTGCCCCGGGAGTCGAGAATCTCTCGGGCTACGACGACGTCGATGGACGGCACGGTGTCTCCTTCGGAGGGATTCGCTACGGGTTCCGCCCTGAGCCTAGCCGCCCCGGGTGACGGCCCCGGCCCGCACCCGGCCGCATTCCGCGGTACGAGACGGTTCGGGCCCGCGGCGGGACTCCGGGGCGCGCGCCGTCCCGCGTGCGGCGTGCGTCATAGCGGCGTGCTCGTACGGCGTGCGTCATAGCGGCGTGCTCGTACGACGTGGTCGTCCCGGCCCGCGCACCGGTAGGGCCGGGACGACCGCGCCGGGCTAGCGCACCTTCAGCTTCTGGCCGGGCTGGATCAGGTCCGGGTCGGCGCCGACGACGGACTTGTTCTCCTCGTACACCTGCTGCCAGCTCTCCGCGCCGTGCCGCCGGGCGATGTCGTCCAGGGTGTCGCCCTCGCGGACCTCGTAGTAGAAGCCGCGGAAGACCGTGCGGGACTCCGGCTGCGTCTGCTCGCCGGTCCCGCGGGCCGCCGCGCCCTCGGGGGCCTCCTGCGGTGCCTGCTCCTGCGCCTGCGGCTGGGCCGGCTGCTGGGCCTCCTGCGCCGGCGGGACGATCTGCGCGGCGGCCGGACTGCCGGTGGCCAGGCCCGCGCGTGGACCGCAGTTGGGCCACGCGCCCGGCCCCTGCATGGACAGCAGCCGTTCGGCCACGGCGATCTGCTGCTGCTTCGTCGCCAGGTCGGCGCGCGGGGCGTAGCTGCGGCCGCCGGCGGCGTCCCAGCTCGACTGGGAGAACTGGACGCCGCCGAAATAGCCGTTCCCGGTATTCGTCGCCCACTTTCCTCCGGACTCGCAGGCGGCCACCCGTTCCCACGTATCGATGGGCGCCGCGACGGCGTTCTGGGTGTTCAGCACCGGGAGTCCGATCGCGGTTCCGGTGGCGCCCACGAGAACGGCCATGCGGGAGTGTGCGCCAAGGCGCGCCTGTGCGGCGGGGCGGCGGTGCTTACCCGTTCCGGCAGGAAGAAGCATGATGCTCTTTTCTCACCGACGCCTGCGAGGTGAGCTGTCGGGTGCGGGCTGTGAGTGCCCGGCCGAACGTCGAGCGTCCGGCTTGACCCCAAGCCGTCCGGTCCGCCTTCTGGTTGGACCGAAGCGGCGCTTACCGTGGGTCCCCCGCTCCTGTCAGCGGTGCTTCGTGCACAGGTGGCCCGGGTGAACGCCGACAGGATTCGGCGTGAGGCGATCACCGGGGCTCGCGTTGGCGAGCAATGTGACGGTAAGCACATAGGCGTGTGCGATTCAAAGACATCGGAAAGTGCCGCGCCCGGTTTTCCGTCCGTCAGCTAGCCCGGTCAGCCGATTACGTCAAATATGACTAATGCGTACGGACTTCACTCGCCGCCGGTTCAGTTCCCGCTCAATTCGAGTTCCTGACCAGGCTTGATGTTGTCGGGGTCCTTACCGAGGGAGTTCTTGTTGCCGTCGTACAACTCGGACCATCCGCCCGTCAGTGAATGCTCTGTGGCAATCTCCGAGAGGGTGTCACCCGGTCGGACGGTATAACTGCCGTCGCCCGCCGCGGCGTCATCGCCCCCGCGGCCCCCGCTCCGCTCCTCGACGTCGCCGGGGATCTCGGCGATCCACTCGCGGCCGGGGTTCGGCCGCTCGGTCTCGTCGGGCGACTGGGAGGCGCCGGGGGTCTCGACGGCCTCGCGCGGGGCCTCGGGGGCGTCCTGGGACGGCAGGAGGTCGGACGGGGTGGGGCTCGCGGAGGCGTCCGGCGCGCGGTGCCGGCCGGAACCCTCGGAGGCGCCGGTGGTGTCGGAGTCCGCGCCGTCCCGCTCGCCGGGGGCGCCGTCGCCCTCGCGCGGGTCCTGGGAGCCGCGGTGCTTGCCGCCGCCGGTGCGCTCCTCGTCGCCGTCCTTGCGGTCCCGGTCGTCCCCGTCCCCACGGTCCTTGTCCCCGCCCCGCGAGCCGTCCGCGGCGCCGGGGTCGGGGGCGAGGGTCGGGGGCGCCGTGGGCGGCAGCGGCAGCTCGGCGCCGGGGTCGACCTCCGGCACCGCGTCGTCGCCGTGCAGCCCGGCGTCCTGGGCGCACTCCGGCCACGCCTTGTCGGCGCCCATGCCGGCGAGGATGCGCTCGGCGACCGTGATCTGCTGCGCCCGGCTGGCGAAGTCGGGCTGCGAGGCGAACTCCTCGCCGCCGTACTCCTGCCACATGTCCATCGTCAACTGGAGGCCGCCGAAGTACCCGTTGCCCTGGTCGGCGCTCCACAGGCCGCCGCTCTCGCACTCGGCGACCCGGTCCCACGTGCCGGCGTCCGCGGCACTCGCGCCGCTCGCGCCCAGCAGCGGCAGGGCGAGACCCGCCCCGGTCGCACCTGCGGCCACGACGAACGCGGGGGCCTGGCGGGGACGTCGGTGGCGTCCGTTACCCGAGCGCATGCGAGTGCCTTTCGTTCCCTGGGTGTTCGACCAGTGGCAGAACTTAATACCGAAGTACCTCCGATCACAAGTTGATCGCCTGATAGTCACGCGCAGATCACAGTGGACGCGCGGAGCGCGGCGGCCCGGCCGCGGGGAGGCAACACCCGCCCCACCCTGCACAGAAACCCCCCAGGCACCAGCGAGGGCCGCGGGCGCCCCCGGGTACGGTCGGGGCGTGAACGCCGCGTCCGTCCCCCAGCTCTTCGACTGGGAGTTCGCCACCGACCCCTATCCCGCCTACGCCTGGCTGCGGGAGAACGCCCCCGTCCACCGGACGACGCTCCCCAGCGGCGTCGAGGCGTGGCTCGTGACCCGGTACGCCGACGCCCGCCGGGCGCTGGCCGACCCGCGGTTGTCGAAGAACCCGGTGCACCACGCGGACGACGCCGAGGGCAGGAGCAGGACCGGCATCCCGGGCGAGCGCAGCGCGGGGCTGATGACCCATCTCCTCAACATCGACCCGCCCGACCACACCCGGCTGCGCCGCCTGGTGTCGAAGGCGTTCACCCCGCGGCGCGTGGCCGCGTTCGCGCCGCGGGTGCAGGAGCTGACGGACGATCTGATCGACGGGTTCGCCGGCCGCGGCAGCGCCGACCTCGTCCACGAGTTCGCCTTCCCGCTGCCGATCTACGCGATCTGCGACCTCCTCGGCATCCCCCGCGAGGACCAGGACGACCTGCGGGACTGGGCGGGCATGATGATCCGCCACGGCAAGGGGCCGCGCGGCGGCGTCGCGCGCGCGGTCAAGAAGATCCGCGGCTATCTCGCCGAGCTGATCCACCGCAAGCGGCGGGGCGACGGCGACGACCTGGTCTCCGCCCTGATCCGCGCCTCCGACCACGGTGAACACCTCACCGAGGAGGAGGTGGTGGCGATGTGTTTTGTGCTGCTTTTTGCGGGTTTCGAGACGACCATCAACCTGATCGGCAACGGCACGCACGCCCTGCTGCGCCACCCCGCGCAGCGGGCCGCGCTCCAGGACTCCCTCGCCCGGGGCGAGCAGGGGCTGCTGGAGACGGCGGTGGAGGAGTTGCTGCGCTTCGACGGGCCGGTGGAGATGGCCACGTGGCGGTACGCGACCGAGGCGCTGGAGATCGGCGGGGTCGCCGTCGCGGAAGGCGATCCGGTCCTCGTCGTCCTCGCCGCCGCGGACCGCGACCCGGCCCGGTTCGACAGCCCTGGCACCCTCGACCTGGCCCGCCGCGACAACCCGCACCTGGGCTACGGGCACGGCATCCACTACTGCCTGGGCGCCCCGCTGGCGCGGCTGGAGGGCCAGACGGCGCTGGCGACGCTGCTGACCCGGCTGCCGGATCTGCGCCCGGCGCAGGACGCCGGAGAGCTGCGGTGGCGCGGAGGGCTGATCATGCGGGGGCTGCGCACGCTGCCGGTGGAGTTCACGCCCCGCTAGGCGTCGCGTTCGGGTTCCGCCGTGCCCTCCGCGGCCTGCCGCGGGGGTGCGGCGGCTGCCGCCTCCGCCGCGTGGATCGCCTCGCGGTACGTGCGCGCCGCCGCCCGCAGCGCCGTCTCCGGGTCGACGCCGCGTGCCTCGGCCCGTAGCGCCAGGGCGAGCAGTTCGCCGCCCAGGCCGTCCGCGGGCCCGGCCCGCACGTCCAGCCCCGCCGTCCGGGCACGGCCCGCCAGCTTCGCGACCAGCGACAGCGCCGGCTGCGCCAGCGGCACGCCCTCGGTGACCGACGTACGGCTCTTCTCCGCGGCCTTCTCGCGCAGCCAGTGCGCCTTCACGTCCGCCGGGGTCTCGGCCACCGCGTCGCCGAAGACGTGCGGATGGCGCCGCACCAGCTTCTCCACGAGGGTGCCCGCCACGTCGTCGACGGAGTACGGCTCGTCCGGGTCCTCCTCGGCGATCCTGGCGTGGAAGACGACCTGGAGCAGCACGTCCCCCAGCTCCTCGCGGACGGCCTCCCGGTCCCCCGACTCGATCGCCTCGACCAGCTCGTACGCCTCCTCCAGGCCGTACTTCACCAGTCCCTCGCCGGTCTGCCCGCCGCTCCACGGGCACTCGCGCCTGATCCGGTCCATGGTCTGCACCACGTCGATCAGCCGGGCGCCCGGCAGGTCGTACGACCCGGGCAGCAGCTCCAGCGACGGCATCTCCGTCCGCCCCGAGCCCGCCAGCCGGGCCAGGCCGTCCGTCAGCCGGGGCTCGCCGTCGGCCGCGGCGACCACGACGACGGTGGCGCCCTCGGCGCAGGCGTCGACCAGCTCTCGGGCGTCGGGCTCGGCGGTCTCCACCGCGACGCCGGCCTCGCGCAGATACGGCACCTGCGGGTGCGCGGCGTCGGCGCACAGCACGCGGTCGGCGCCGCGCAGCGCCTCCCACGCGGGCCAGGACAGCAGCCCCGGGGCGATGCGGTGGGTGGTGGTCAGCAGGATGATTCGGCCGGTCACGTCCCCGACCGTAACCGACGCCGCCGACAGCCCCGCACGGGGCGCCGGTCCGGCCCGGCCGTCAGCCCGTCCGGACCGCCGCCCGCCGGGGTCGCGGCGGGCTCACCGCCGGGGCCCCCGGGGGTCACCGCCGGAGGCACCGCGGAGTCACCGCCGGAGTCGCCGCGGGGTTACTGCTGGGGTGCCGCGCCCGGCTCCGCGGTGGCGCTGACCTGCTTGATCCACGGGGTGTCGGACTGCGACAGCCGCACCTGCTCGTCGTCCCACTTGCCGTACCGCGGGCTGACGTCGATGCCCAGGTCCTTCGACGCCTCGATCAGCACCTGCCCGAGCCGCGCCTGGCCCTCCTGCGTCTGCGGGTTGATGCCCAGCTTCTCCACCAGCCCCTGCACCATGAGCTGCTGCTTGTAGTGCGTGTCCAGGCCCTCCGGGGCGATGCTGTACTGCTGGAGGTACATCGCTTCGAGCTGCTTCGCGCCGCCGACGGACTCCGCCTCGGCCCGGCGCATGCCCTGCACGTCGCCGCGGGAGACGGTCACGCCGTGGTTCTCCGCGGCCTGCTCGATGACCCGGCCCTGGAGCATCGTGTTCAGCGTGTCCACGCTGAGGTCGCCGCTCTGGTCGATCATCTCGTCGGCCTGGGCGCTGGCGTTCTGCGCGTCGCGTACGTCCGCGACCCGGTTCTGCAACTGCGAGACCGTGATGCGCTCGTCGTCGCCGAGCACGGCGGCGGCTCCCGCGCGCGGTTCGCCGCTGCACGAGGTGAGCAGCGGCACGGCCGCGATGATCGCGGCGGCGGTTACGGCGAGCGCTGTCCTGCGCATGGCGGCCTCCTGGGCTGCTCTCCTGCGGCGGCGTGCCACTTCGTGATCCGGATCACGATCTTATGCAACGGGCGGCCGACGTCACCACTGCCAAGGAGTGACTTCTCTGTTCGGCCGTCATTCACGTTCCGTACACCGCGGCACAAGAAGGTTCGGCAGTGACCGTATCCGACGTGACGAGGCGGCCCGCAGCCGCCTCCACTTCTCCGCCGCAGCACACCGACTCCCCGCCGAAGCACGGCGACGCGGCCCCGGCCCCGGAGCGGGCACCCGGGCCGGCGCCCGCCCGGCGACCCGGCCACCGCTACGACGTGGACGTCATCCGGCTGCTGTGCGCCTGCGGCGTCATCCTGGGGCACACCGGCTCGGAGTTCATCAACGCGGTCGGCCGCCAGGAGGCGAACGGCGCCGCCGCGTACTGGGCGGGCATGACCGCCGACGCGATCAGCCGGTTCGCCGTCCCCATGTACTTCGCGATCGCCGGCTGGGCCGTCCTCGTCGGCGCCCCGCCGCGCGACGGGTGGCGGCTGGCGCAGCGCATGGTGCGCATCGTCGTCCCCATGGCCGTGTGGACGGTCGTCTACCTGCTGTGGGGCAGGCTGCGGGAGACGAACGAGGACCCCCTGCGGAACCTGGCCGTGGACGCTGCGTTCGGGACCGTACGCCCCGCCTACCACCTCTGGTACCTGTACGCCTACGTCCCCATCGTCCTGCTCCTCGGCTTCGTCGTCCTGCTGCGCGCCGGACGGCGCCCGTGGTGGCTCGGCGCGGTGCTCCTCGGCTTCGCCCTCGGCCCCGGCCTGATGGCCGACGCGGGGCGCGCGACCGGCTGGGGGACGCCGTCGTTCGGCTGGGGCTTCGGCGTCTATTCACTCGTGTACGCGGCCGGGGGTGCCCTGCTGTTCTCGCTGCGCCCGCACCGCGGGCGGGGCGTACGGGCGCTGTGGCTGGGTGCGGCGACGGCGGCGATGCTCGGCGTGCTCGTCTACCAGACGCAGGTCAGCTACGTGATCCCCAACGCCCATGTGCTGGTCGCGGTGTTCACCGGCGCGGTGCTGCTGACGCTGACCCGGGTGCGGGTGCCGGAGCGGTGGCGCCCGCACCTGAAGCGGATCGCGGGGGCGGCGTTCGGGGCGTACCTGGTGCACCTGATGGTGATCCGGACCCTGGCTGATCCGCTGGTGTCGGCGGATCTGGGCGGCGCGGAGGCGGCCGGGCTCACGGCGGTGATCTGGGCGGCGAGCGTGGTGCTGTCCTTCGGCGCGGCGCTGCTGTGGCAACGGCTGGGCCTGCGGCGGCTGCTGGGGTAGGGAAGGGGGGCGCCGGGTGTCCGTACGAGCGCTCTCGGCCCGTACGGACCGCCCTACGGCTTCGTGAGCGCCCTGCGCATCTTGCCCAGCGCCCTGCGGGCGTTGGGCACCCGGCCGAGGTTGCCGCCGGGCAGCCGCAGCGCGGTGAGCCGCTTGCGCTTGAAGTACGGGCGCGTGGCGGCGTCCAGGTACACCGCCAGCCACTCCTGCGCGCGGGGTCGCAGCCTGGCGTGGTTGTCGGCCTGCATGCAGTACCCCACCGCGGTGAGCAGCCCGGCGAGTTGGGCGGTGTCGCGCGCCGGGCGGTCGGGGCCGCCCAGCTCCGGTACGACGGAGTCCACGATGGTGACGGGGATCCGGTTGCTGTTCTGGTACGGGGTCAGCCGCTCCAGCAGCGTCCGGGTGCCGACCCGGGCGACGGGGATGCCGTAGAGGGTGGCGGCGGTGAGCATCGCCGTGGAGAAGCAGCCGACGACGAGCCGCGGGCGCAGCGTGCCGTACAGCGCCTCGGCGAGCATCGGCTCCTCCTGCACCGTCAGCGTGACGCCGGCGTCCGCGGCGGCCTTCTGGAGGACGGTGGAGTAGCGGGCGGGGGCGGTGGGGTGGGGCTTGAAGAGGACCGCGCGGTGGCCGGCCGCGGCGGCGCCGCGGAGCATCCGCTCGTGCAGCGCCTCTTCCTCGGCGGGGCTGAGGATGTTGAGCGCGGCGAGGTACTGGCCGAGGAGGACGGCGGTGGGCGCGCCCTCGCCGTCGTCGCCGCCCTTGCTGCCCCTGGTGCCCGCGGGCGCGGGTGCGGGCGTGGCCGCGGTCACCTCGTCCAGCACCGCGCGGAACGCCTCGTTCGGCACCACCGCGGCCGGCACCCCGTACTCGGTGAGCAGCAGCGGCTCCAGGCCCGGCACCAGGTCGAGGTGGAGGAGCCGCTGCACCCGGCAGGCCACGTGCTGCGGCAGCCGTTCGCGGGTCGGGCCGTAGCTCATCAGCCCGTCCGCGTACACGTGCACGTCGGCGTCGGCGAAGATCGCGACGAGGGCCTTGGCGGGCGGCGCGGTCACCGACTCGACCACCAGGTCCAGCGGCCCGTCGCCGAGGTCCCAGGCGCGCCGCAGCAGCCGCTGGAGCAGCGGGGCGTCGCCGCCCTTGGGGTGCCAGGCGGCGGGGTGGTGCGGGCGGATCTCGTCGTTGTAGTCCAGCACCTCGTCGAAGCGGGCGGAGACCGGCGTCCAGCCGTGCATCTCGGAGAGCTGGGTCGCGGTCTCGGGTACGGCCGCGTTGTTGGCGACGAGCAGGATGCGGCGGGCCCCGGCCCGCGGTCCGAACTGCCCGGCGTCCAGCGCGGCGGCGAGCGTCGCCGCCCCGTACAGCGTGGAGACTTCGAAGATCTGGGTGCGGTGCTCGTGCACGGCTCAGGCGACCCTTTCCGGCTGTCCCGTGTTGTCCTTCGTCCCCGGGCCGTCCCCCGGGCCGCTCCCCTGCCCGTTCCCCGGCCGGTTTCCGGGCCTGCCGGGCTTCCCCCGCCCCGACGCGCGCAGTTGCCGCAGCATGCGACCGCGCTGCTCGTCCATGCCGCGCAGGGTCTCCTCCAGCACGTCCTGCGGCATGCGGCGCAGGGCCTCGGCGGAGGCGCGCTCCAGGCGGCGGGCGAGGCCGGGCTCCAGGCGCTCGGAGTTGCCGCGGTGGAAGGCGATGAGGGCGCAGTAGGTGCGTACGGCCTTGGGCAGGAAGCGGTCGGCGTCGGGGTCGGCGCGGACGGCGTCGAGCATCGCGTCGTGCGCGGGGATGAAGTCGAGCTGGCGGTCGTCGCTGATCTGCGTGAGCGAGGTCTTCACGCCGCGGCGGTAGAAGACGCCGAGCAGGCCGGTGACCGCGAACGTCTCGGCGGTCAGGTGCAGCGTCCACGTCCACAGCCGGTCCTCGGCGGTGCGCAGTTCGGCGGCGAAGCGCCCGGCGCCGTCCTGGAACAGACGGCGGTGGTATATGCCGGCCCAGACGAAGGGGTAGTCGACCATCGTTTCGAGGTTGGCCCGGCCGATGCCGTCGCGGGCCGCGAGTATCGTGTCGCGGCGGCGGGCGGGGGCGCGGCGCACGACGCGCTCGCGGCCGTTGGCCTGCACGTGGTCGGTGCGGACGAAGTCGGTGCCGTACCGGTCCATGGCCGCGACGAGGTCGTCCAGGTAGCCGGGCGCGTACCAGTCGTCGCCGTCGAGGAACGTCAGGTAGTCGCCGCGGGCGGCGTCGATGCCGCTGTTGCGGGCGCGGGCGATGCCCTGGTTGGTCTCGTGCCTGATCACGCGCGCACCGGGCAGTGACTGCGCGGCGCGGTCGACGATCTGCGGCGTGGCGTCCGTCGAGCAGTCGTCGACGAGGATGAACTCCCGGTCGGAACGGGCGTTGCGGGCCAGGCTGCGCAGGGTGTCCTGGGCGAATTCCTGCACGTTGTGAAAGGGCACGATGACCGACAGTTTGGGCACTTCGCAAGGCTAAGCGTGCGCCTGTGGAGCCGGTTGCCGCCCAGGAGGCCAGCGGGTGAATTCTCGGTGCCCGTCGCGCAAACGCGTGCGGTTCCTCCGGCTTCGTACGGGGGCGCCGCGCGGGCCGGCACCGCGGGAGGCGGTAGGGGAAGCCTGCCACCGCGCCGCGGTGAGCGGTTCGCCCCGGCGACGGGGCGCGCGGGTGGTGCGACAGACGGCTCGCGGCGCACGGCCTCGCGACACACGGCCTCCCGGCGCACCGCCGCGCGGCGTCGGACCCCACGACCGGCCAGCGCACGGCGTGCCGGACGCCGCCGCCGTCGCTGAGGGCGCCCGCGGGTCACTTCCGGCACTGGCGCGCCAGGGTCTCCTTGTCGGCCGTCGTCACCGGGAGTTCGTAGCGGAGCGCGACCTGCGTGAACCGTACGCCGTACGCGCAGCGGATCCGCTTGTCCGGCGGCAGCCACGACGCCGGTCCGGAGTCGCCCTTCGAGGAGTTGGTGTCCCCGTCGACGGCCAGCAGGTTGAGCGGGTCGTTCGAGAACTTCCGGCGCTTGTCCTCCGCCCACGTCCCGGCGCCCATCTGCCACGCGTACGACAGCGGCACCACGTGGTCTATCTGCACGTCCATCGAGGTCGAGGGGCCACGTTCGAAGTCGATGTCCCGCCCGGCGTACGGGTCCGACAGCTCCATCGTCTCGACCACGCAGTCGTCGCCGCTCTCGAACCGTACGTCCCGGCCGTCCCGGCGCAGGAGGTCGTTGCGGGTGTCGCAGCCGTTGCCGGCCAGGGGCACCCCGTCTGCGGTGTCCAGCCATTCGTCGCCGAACTCCTCGCGTTCGTAACCGCTGCCGGAGCCGCGGCCCTTGGTGGCGAGCCGGTCGATGAGGGCCCGTGCGGCCTCGCGGTCGGCGGCGGCGGTGAGGGGGGCGAGGCCGGGGTCGGTGCCGTCGGGGTTGTCGAGGGGGGAGGTGCCGTGGGCGGGGGCATCGTCGGCCGGCTTGTCGTCGGCCGGCTTGTCGTCGGGGGACTTCTTCGCCGGGGACTTCTCGGCCGGGGACTTCTCGGCCGACGAGCTGTCCCCGGGAAGGTCCTCCTTCTCGATGTCGCACCCGGCGGTCAGTGTCACGGCCACGGTCGAGGCGGCGGCGAGAAACAGCGGCAGCGTGCGGCGTATTCGGGTCACAGCTTTCGCCCATCCCCTCGGAACCGGGGCCCGGCCGGGCCCCGGTTCCGCATGCTAGCCACCGCGCCTACGGATAAACCTCCGCCCGGTCGACGGACACGAACGCCGCGCCCGAGTCGGGGTTCTTCTCGCCCGTCACCCGGACCCGTACCGTGTGCTCGCCGCGCGGCAGCTCCGGGCTGACCCACTGGAGCTGTTCGCCGACGCGCGGGCTGCCGTAGTAGTCGACGCGCTGCTCCGCACCGCCGTCCACGGAGATCGCCGCGATGCCGTTGCCGGTGTCCTTGACCGACAGCAGCGCCAGCCGCGTCCCGGTGAAGCGGAACGTGGCCGTGGCGCCGGCCTCCGCGCTCCAGTGGTCGTTGCCCCAGAAGCACTGCACGGCGCAGCCGCTGCCGGAGTTCCAGTTGCCGGTGTACGTCACCTGCGGGTCGGTGTCGTTGAGTGCCGTGGTGCCCGGGCCCGGGTCACCGGCGGGCAGGTCGATGGTCGCGCCCGCGGCCACGGGCGTACCGAGGTCGGGGCGGCCGTCCGCGGTCCAGCCGATCTTCTGCACCCGGGTGGTGCGCCAACTGTAGGTGTACGTCGTCGTGTTCTTGGCGTGGTACGCGATCCAGTCCTCGCTGCCGTCCGGCGACTTGAAGAAGAAGTGGTGCCCGGGGCCGTAGACGCCCGCGCCGTCGTTGCGCGAGAACATCGGGCCGGGCTCCTGCCGCCAGGCGGCGGGGTCGAGCGGGTTGGCGCCGGGGGCGAGGGACTTGGCCCAGACCGCGTAGTCGGGCTTGCCGGTGTCGCAGGCGGAGTACGTGAGGTAGAGCCGTCCGGCGGCGTTGTGCAGCGGGGTGGGGCCCTCGCGTACCTCGGGGCAGTTGCCTTCGGCGGGGATGTGGACGCGACCGCCGGAGAGGGTCCAGGGGTTGGACATGGGGGCGACGAAGAGCTGGTTGCCGACGCCGTCGTCGCGCTGGCCGCTCCAGGCGAAGTACAGCTTGCCGTCGTGCCGGAAGGGCTCGCCGTCGATGGCCCAGCGGTCGTTGCCGGAGTCGGCGACCTTGGCCTTGAAGTGGTACGGGCCTAGCGGGTCGTTGCCCTCGGACTCCAGCACGTACATGCGGTGGGCGGCGTCGTTGCCGTCGCTGGCGGTGTAGTAGAGGTACCAGCGCCCGCCGTCCTGGAGGAGGCCGGGGGCCCAGATCTGCTGGTTGCGGGAGGGGTCGCTGTCGCGCCACACCTCGTGCGGGGAGGCGGTGAGGAGAGTGGCGACGGACGGCGACTTCCACATGCGGATGGCGTCGCCCTGGGTGGTGGCGACGTAGTAGTTGCCCTGGTGGGTGACGAGGGTGGGGTCGGCGCCGGTGTTGACGGGGTTACGGAACTGGCCCGCGGCTGCGGCGGGTCGGGCGGTCTCGTCGGCTGTCCGGTCGGCGGCTGGGACGCGGGCGGCGCCCGGGGCGGCGCCGGCCGCCGGGCCCTCGTCGGCGGCTGCCGGGCCGAGCCCGGCCACCACGGCGACGGCGAGCAGCGTCGCGGCCAGGGCGGGCCAGCGCCGGTGGCGGAGTCTGCGTACGGCGTGGGTCACGGTGCGTACCTTCCGTGCGGTGCCTGTGGGGGTGTGGTGCGCAGGAGGGTGTCACGTGGTTTGTAGCGGAGATTTCAACGTTGTACAACCCGTCGCGGCGTACGCGCCCGGGACGCCCGGGACGTACCGAGGTGCCACAGCAGCGCCACGCCGGTGACCCCCGCGGCCACCGGCCCCAGCCCCGCCGCGCTCAGCCCGAACCACTTCTGCGCCAGCCCGCCGAGCCCGCCGCCGAGCGCCATCCCGGCGTACAGGGCGGAGGAGTTGAGCCCGAGCAGAACGGGCGCGGCGGCCGGGCCGAGGGCGACGAGCCGGTGCTGCTGCGGCACGACGACGAAGCCCACGGCCACGCCCCAGACCACCGCCCACACCAGCGCGGGTATGAGGGCGCGGGTCGCCAGCGGCGTCAGCGCCGGCGTGAGGACCGCGAGCGCGAGCGGGCCGGTGAGCACGCGGGCGGGGTCGTGCCGGTCGACCAGCCGCCCGGCCGCGACGTTCCCGGCCAGCACACCGACGCCCCAGGCCAGCAGGACCAGGGTCAGCACCGACTCGTCGCCGTCCGTCGCGTCGTGCAGGGCGGGCGCGACGTACGTGTAGAGCGTGTACGTGCCCAGGAAGGCCAGCGTCGTCACGGCCAGCAGCCCCGGCACCCGGCCACCCCGCACGAGCGGACGCAGCCGGTCGCCGAGCGAGGCGGCGGGCAGCCGCACGGCGGGCAGCCCGACGGCGACGCCGACCGCCGCCACCAGCCCGGTCCCGGCGACGGCCCAGAGCGTGACGTGCCAGTCGGCGCGGCCGATCAGCGTACCGAGCGGCAGCCCGAGCGCGGTCGCCAGCGTCAGCCCGCCGAGCACGAACGCCAGTGCCCGCCCGCGGCGTTCGGGCGGCACGATCGCGGCGGCGGTGCTGGACGCGGCGGAGTTGATGACCCCGGCGCCCACGGCGGTGACGACGCGGGCGGCCATGGCGGTCCCGTAGCCGGTGGCCAGGGCGGTGGCGGCGTTGCCGACGACAAAGACGCCGAGTGCGATGAGCAGGGTCGTACGCCGGTCGAGCCCGCCGGTGAGCGCCCCGACGACGGGTGCGGACACGGCCATCGTGAGAGCGAAGACGGTCACGAGCTGCCCGGCCGCGGGGGTGGAGACCCCGAGGTCGGCGGCGATGGCGGGGAGGAGTCCGGCGATGACGTAGCTGTCGGTGCCGACGGCGAACGTCGCGAGGGCGAGGGGGAAGAGCTGTCTGGTCACGGAACGGCACTGTAGGCAACGCATGGATAGTTGTCCATGTATCAATGTGTGGGTAGGCTGGGGGCAGGCATCGGAAGGAGTACGGAAGACGATGCGCGAGGTGTCCCAACCCGCGGCCGAGTCCATCCGCATGGTGGACGTGCTGCGCGCGCTCGCCGACCCGGTGCGGCTGGAGGTCGTGCTCCGGCTCGCCGCGACCGGCGAGGAGAGCTGCAACGCCATCGGCGGCGACCTCGACGTCCACCAGACGACGATGTCGCACCACTACCGCGTGCTGCGCGAGGCGGGCGTGACGTGGACGACGGTCCAGGGCCGGACACGACTGGTGCGGCTGCGGCGGGACGACCTGGACGAGCGGTTCCCGGGTTTGCTGGACTCGGTGCTGAACGGAGCGGGATCGGTGGGCCGTTCCGGCTGAGTCGCGGTCACCCGCCGTTGAGCAGGGCCTCCCCCAGGTCCGTACGCCGGTGCATCACGCAGTGCCCGCGCCGCTCGGACCGCACGAGCCCGGCCTCGCGCAGAACGGCCGCATGCCGGCTGGCGCTGGCGGGCGCGACGTACAGGGCATCCGCGATCCGCCCGGTCGACATCGGCCGGTCGAGCAGTTCCAGCACCCGGGCGCGGGTGAGCCCGATGAGGCGGACGAGAGTGTCGCCACCGTGACCGGGCACGGAATCCGGCAGCCAGCCGGGCGCGGGGGTCAGCGGGTGCACGAGCACGGGCGGCAGGCCGGGATCCGCGAGAGCAACGGGCCTGCGGGTGCAGAAGAACGAGGGGACGAGCGTCAGCGGTCGCCCATCGAGAGAAAACCCCCTGCTCACCGGGTACGCGCACTCCAGCCGGTCCCCGCGCCAGGTCACCTCCGGAGCGAAACTGGCAAGCAGCCCCTCCGCGCCCTCCCGCAGCGCGGCCTCCGCCCGTACGGGCCGATCAGCCGCGGCAGCGGACCGGATCGCCTCCCGGTACGGCGCCACGGCCACCGCGTAGTACCGCCGCACCGCATCTCCGAGCCGCCGCAACGCCCCGGCATCCCCCTCGGCCAACCGCCGCGCCCCACGAGGCGGGTCGCCACCGGCGCAGAGCAACCCGATCTCCTTGCGCAGCCGGACCTTCGGCGTCCGCAGCACGTGCTCCAGCTCGGCGTCCAACGTCCGCCCGCCGCTGGCGCTGGGCGTCAGAAAGTCCGGAAAGTACGCGGCCTCCGGACACAACCGCTGCAACGCCCCCACGGTCTCCCCGAGCCCGGCAGCGGCCACCTCGGCCCGCACCCGGCGCCGCCACGGATCGAGCGCGAGCGCCGCGTGCCCGGTCTGCAACGCCTGCAAGCTGAGGACGACTTCCCACATGGGACTGACGTCACCCGCCAGCCGCAGCCGGTTGAGATCGGCAGGCGTGAACTCGATGTGAAGCATGATTCCCCCGTGGATGAGACGTGCGATGCGCGGCCTCAGTTGGAGGGCAACTTCCCGCTCACACCGCCCCGCACGCCACGGGGGTCACGCGGACGGGGGTCAGAGCCCCCGGGCGAAGGCGACGAAGTCGGCCCAGGCGTCGGGGGTGAAGGCGAGCTGGGGTCCGGTCTTGTCCTTGGAGTCACGGACGTGGATGACGGACGGGCATGCGGCGACCTCGACGCAGTCGCCGGAGCTCGTGCTGCTGTGGCTGGACTTGCGCCAGGCGACGGCGACTTCAATGCAGTCGCCGGAAGGACTGCTGCTAAAGCTGGACTTGAACCAGGCCAGGTCGGAGGGGTTCATACATCTCCTCGAATCCGCTGCAACAGACTCACGGTGTCCTCGGGGGTGAGAGCCTGCGCGCTCATCCTGGCATACCGCCGCTGGAGAACGCTGACCACTTTCAGGTCAGAGATCAACTGGCCGCTCTCCTGACCTTCGGTGTAGGCGAACCACTGATTCTCAGGTGTCTCCAACAACTGCATGGGGCCGTGCAACCCGGCGTGCGTCTCCCTCACCAACGGCATGACCTGGATCTCAACGTTCCGCAGCTCGGCCACCTCCAGAACGTGGTCGATCTGCTCGCGCGTTACCTCCTCCCCACCAATCCGCCGCAGGAACAGGTGCTCTTCCAGGATGAAGCTGAACGCGGTGTCGGTCCGCTCCCGCAACAGCCGCTGCCGTTCCGCCCGCGCTTCCCACTGGGCCTCGATCCGATCGTCTCCCATCGGCGGCAACTGATTCATGAACGACGACCGCGCGTACGCCTCCGTCTGCAACAGCCCCGGGATCAGCCGACACTCGTACGTATAGAGACTGATCGCCTCCGCCTCCAGCCGCGCCAACTCCCGGAACCACCGCGCCAGCCCCGGCTTTCGCACCACGTGCTTCGCCGACCGCCGCAGCGCACCGGTGTCCCCGAGCACGGGCTCCGCCCGCTCGACGAAGTCCGGTGGCGGCAGTCGGCGGCCGATCTCGATCGCCGCCACCATGTGCTTCGAATAGCGCACGTGCTCCCCGAGCTGCTCCCGGCTCAACCCCGCATGCTCTCGCAGCGCTTGGACCATCGCACCGAAGGTCCTCATGCTTTCCGACGGCTCCGGCTCACTCCCGGAACCACCCGTCCCGCTCACATCCCCGGCCATCAGCGGCCACCTCCCACTCACCTGGCCCGCCTGGAACGCCTGACACAGAGATGATTACGCACAGTGACTAATACTGTCCATAGCGTCACTGCGTACAGTTGGACACCGTACGCGCACGCTCAGTCAGCGCTCGCCCCGCGCCAGTTGGCCCACGCCTCCGCTGCCGCCGTCATCGCCCGTAGCCAGTCCGCCTCGGGTTTGCGGGCGGCGACGGCGCGGTTCATCCGTACCGTGGCGGCGGCGAAGGCGTCGAGGGCCTTCGGGTCGGCCTCGGCCCATGCCGTACAGCGGGAGACCCGGGATTCGGCCGACTCGGCGCTGTGCCCGGATGAGACGAGTTGCACGACCAGGATGGCCGGGTCGATGAACGCCGCCCCGCGGGTGGGCCATACCAGTCGACCACCCAAGCTCGCTCGGCGCCGAGGTGCAGGTTGGCGGGGTTGATGTCGGTGTGCAGCAAGGCGTCCCCCCGGAACAGCTCCGCCGCGGCCGGGTCGGTGGCGAACCGGTCCCAGCGGGTCTCCGCCCAGCCGCGGGCGACCTCCGGCAGGCCCAACTCCCCAAGGGCGTCAACGGCGTCCACGACCGCGGGCAGGTCCGGTGAATCCGGTGCGAAGTCCGCCGGCCGCCCGTCCACGGCCTCGAAACCGAGGACGATCCACTCCTCGTCCTCCGCCCGCCACCGAACGGCGGGGGAAACGTATAGGACGTACGGGTTGATCAGGCCCTCCCGGACGATCGAGTCCCGCCGCCCGCCAGGCCGGTTGTGCATCGCCTTGACGAAGAACGGCCCGTTCTCGCACTCGACCAGCGCCGTGAAGTCGGAGCTGAACCCCCGGGCCGGTCGGACCCGGGCCGTCAGGGCCCCCGTGTACGGCTTGACCAGCGCTCGGAACTCATCGATGGGAAGACTGTCTGTCACGGATGTCAGTTCCTCGGTCGCAGCCACCACCCCGAGCGGCGGCCCGGATGGTGGCGTTGGCCCCGGCCATGGCCGGGCCGCCGAGAATAGCGGCCAGCGGTGCTGCTGGACGTTGCCCACACCCAGCCAGGTGGAGAACACGCACGGGGAGACCACACCGTCGGGGCCGACACTGGCCCGGCCACTGCCCGATGGTTACGGTCGGTGATCCGTACGTCCGCCCCTGCGCCCGCGTACCGTCGCCGACGTATGCGCGTCTTGGCTGGCCAACCGCCCGTGACCGGGCCAGATTCGGGACATGACCGCACCCTCCACGCCGCCCCCGCCCGTCACCGTACGTGTGTTCAGCCAGCGCTTCAGCTCCACCCCGCTCGGCGCCCGGCTGGCCCGGCACCTCACGATCGTGCAGCTCCACTCCTGGGGCGTCCCGCAGACCGCCGCCGTCTGCGACGCCGCCGCCGTCGTCGCCGAGCTGGCGGCGAACGCGGTGACCCACGGCCGCGTACCCGGGCGGGACTTCGAGCTGCGGCTGTCGCTCCTCGGGCGGTCCGTGCGGATCGAGGTCTCCGACGCCCGGGGGCGGCGGCGCCCGCCCGGGCCGGAGCAGGTGAGCGCGCTGCCCGTACCGGAGGGGGAATCCGGGCGGGGGCTGCTGCTCGTCGACACGCTGGCCGACCGGTGGGCGGTGCTGGACCGGGTGCCGGTCGGCAAGACCGTACGGGCCGAACTGGACCTGCCCCGCTAGGGACCCGGCGGCGGCTCGGCCGCGGTCCGGCTGCGGTCCGGCTGCGGCGCTTTCCGGACAGAGCGTGCAACTCCCCCTCCGTACCGCCGTACAGAGGGGGACAATGCCACCAGAGCCGGGAGGGGGTGACGCCTCATGGTTGCGGAGCCGGGATTCCGCCGGGATCCGATCGGCTACGTCGAGCGGGCCGCCCGGGCCCGCGAGGCGCCGTTCCGATTACCCGGCGGGGCGCTGTGCGTCGCCGATCCCGGGAGCGCGGTGATGGTGCTCCGGGACAACGGCCGGCGCTACGAGGAAGTCACCGAGTTTCTGCGGCCCCGCGGCGGGCGGCTCGCCGAGCCCGCGACGCAGGTGGCCGTGGGGCGGGCGGCGCGGCGGGTGCTGCGGGACCGGCTGACCGGCGACGGGGACATGTTCGCCAGCGGCGTCGCCGGGTTGGGCGACGACGCGGTGTGGCCGCACGCGGGTCGCGTGCTGGTGCACCAGGCCCTCGCCGACGTGCTGCTGCACCCGGAGAGCAGCCCGGGTGTGCGTCGCCTCATGGCGCGGTGCGTCCGCCGCCACGACGTGCTGATCCGCTCCCCCCACCCCCTGGCCCGGCCGCCGCAACACCTGCTGCGCGCGAAGCTGCACCGTGCGGTGGCCGAAGAGGTGCGGGTACGCCGGCGGGCGGGCCGCGGCCCCGGCGGCGGCGCGGGGCCCGCGGACCTGCTGGACGCGGTCCGTACGGCGACGCCCGCGGACACCGATCCGCTGGAGATCGCCGGGGCCTACGTGCAGTTGTTCCGCACCAGCGTGGCGCCCGTCGCGCACGTCGTCGCGTGGGCGCTGCTGCTCGCGGACCGAGCCGGAGTCGACCTCGGCGCCGTGCGCCCGGACCGGGCCGTGCGCGAGGCCCTGCGGCTGTGGCCCGTCGCCTGGCTGTTCACCCGGACCGTACGGCTGCCCCACGAGGTGGGCGGCGCCGCCGTGACGCCCGGGGAGACCGTCGCGGTCTGCGTGTACCTGCTGCACCGCGACGAAGACGTCTGGCCGGAGGCGAGCCGCTTCCGGCCCGACCGGTGGGCCCACGAGACGCCGCGGGGGGCGTACCTGCCGTTCGGTGCCGGGCCGCGGGCGTGCACGGGCGCCTCGGTCGCCCTCGACGTGGCCACCGCCCTGCTGACCGCGCTCTGCCGGGGGGCGCGTCTCGACGTGCACGGCGGCGACGCCCGCCCCCGGGTGCAGGGGATCATCACTCCGCCTGACTTCCGGCTTCACCGCCGGGCGACCACCGCGTCCTCCGCCCAGGCGGTCGTATCGAGCGACGACAGGAGGTGAGGAGCATGCGCAAGTTCATCCAGCGTCTCCAGAACGCGACGGCCAAGCAGGCTTGGCGCATCTGGTAACCGGAAGGACCCGGCCGCGCCCCGCGAGGGGCGCGGCCGGCACCGTCAGGGGTAGCTTCATGGACGACGTACGGGTACGTCTCGCGACGGCCGCCGACCGGCCCGCCATGGAACGACTGTGGCTGATGTGCTGCCACGACATGACGGAGTTCGGCGGCCAACTGCCCGAGCCCGACGGGTCCTTCCAGCGCCGCACGCTGCGGACCGCGTTCACCGACCCGGGCTGGTTCCCCTATCTCCTGACGCTGCGGGGGCGCCCGGCGGGGCTTGCGCTCGTGGAGTTCCTGCCCGGTCCGGCGACGCACGTGCTGAACGCGTTCTTCGTGGTGCGCGGGGTACGGAGATCGGGGGTCGGGCTGCGCGCGGTACGGCAGGTCGTGGCCGCACACCCGGGGCGGTGGGAGGTCGCGTTCCAGGACGGCAACCCGGCCGCGGGCCGGTTCTGGCGGCGGGCCGCGGCGGAGGTCGCCGGTGCCGCCGGTGCCGCCTGGGGTGAGGAACGCAGGCCCGTCGCCGGGCGGCCGGAGGCACCGCTCGACGTCTGCATCTCCTTCGACACCGGCACGTGAGGCCGGACGGCCCCGGGTGCGGCTAGCGCTCGGTGCGTACGTGGGTGCGTACGCCCTGGAGGTCGAAGAGGATCAGCAGCTCCACCGTCCCGCCGTCGGCGCTGCCCAGCCAGTGCGGCACGGAGGCGTCGAACTCGGCGGGCTCGCCGGGCGGCAGGCGCAGGTCGCGCTCGCCGAGGACCAGGCGCAGGCGGCCGCTCAGGACGTAGAGCCACTCGTGGCCCTCGTGGGTCTGGAGGGTCGGCTCGGGCGGCGCGGTCTGCCGCCGGGCCGGGATGATCATCTTGAACGCCTGCGTCCCGCCCGGGCGGCGGGACAGCGGCACGAAGACCATCCCGAACCGCCGGACCGGCTTCAGGTGGATCCGGGGATCGCCGGTCCGCGGGGCGCCGACGAGGTCGTCCAGGGGGACGTCGTACGCGCGGGCCAGCGGCAGCAGCAACTCCAGGGTGGCCCGGCGCTGGCCGTTCTCCAGCCGGGACAGGGTGGACTCCGAGACGCCGGTCGTCGCCGCGAGGTCGGCGAGGGTGATGCCGCGGGCGCGCCGCAGCGTGCGCAGCCGCGCGCCCACCGCGTCGAGCACGTCCGCCGTCGTCTCGTCCTCCATACGGCGAGCTTGCCACAACGGCAAGAAACCTCGCGGTCGCGCGCGCCCCCGCCGAAACTGGCCGCATTCCCGGCGCAAGGAGTCACGATGCCGAAGAACACGACCGACGCGAGCGGTGCGAGTGATGCGGGTGATGCGACCGACGCGAGCGACGCAGCCGTCTTCTGGGACGGCGTCTACGCGGCCCGCGGCCCGGCCGCCGCCGCGCCGCGGCCGAACGTACGCCTGGTCGAGACGGTGGCGGACCTGCCGCCCGGCGACGCGCTGGACCTCGGCTGCGGCAGCGGCGGCGACGCGCTGTGGCTGGCCCGGCGGGGCTGGCGGGTCACGGCGGTCGACATCTCGGCGGTGGCGGCCGACCGGGTCGGCGATCTGGCGCGGTCGCTCGGCCTCGGCGAGCGGGTGAGCGCCGCGCGGCACGACCTGGGCGAGACCTTCCCGGAGGGCCGGTACGACCTGATCGCCGCGCACTACCTGCACACCCCGTACGGCCTGGACCGGTCGGCGGTCCTGCGCACGGCCGCGGGCAGGCTGCGGCCGGGCGGGCGGCTGCTGGTCGTCGACCACGGATCGACGGCGCCCTGGTCGTGGAACCAGGACCCGGACGTCCGCCACCCGCCGCCGCGGGAGGTCGCGGCGGGTATCGGCCTGGACCCGGCGACCTGGGCGGTCGAACGGGCCGACGCGCCCCGCCGCACGGCGACCGGACCGGGCGGTCGCACCGCCGAGGTCACGGACCACGTCCTGCTGATCCGCCGCCTTCCCACCGCCCGCCGAGACTGACGGCTGAGACTGACCGCCGAGAGGAGAGCCACCATGGCCACCGCCGCACCCCGCCGCAGGGACACCCCGCCGCCCCGTACCGGAGGCACGGAGGCGGAGACGCTGCGCGGCTTCCTCGACTACCTGCGCGCGTCGATCGCCGCGAAGGTCGAGACCGCGCCGGAACCGCAGGTCAGAACGGCGGGAGTGCCCTCGGGTACGAACCTGCTGGGCCTGCTGCACCACGTCACGTACGTGGAACGCGCGACGTTCCTCGGCGCGAAGGTCACCGATTGGCCGTCGACGTTCACGGCCCCGGCGGGGGCGAGCGTGGCGGAGGTCGTCGCGGGCTACCGCGAGGCGGTGGAGGGCGCGAACCGGGTCCTCGACGGCTGCGCGGACCTGGGCGCGCAGGTGCCGGGGCGCGGCGGCAAGGGGCCGAGCGTGCGGTGGGCGCTGACGCACATGATCGAGGAGACGGGCCGCCACGCGGGCCACGCGGACATCCTCCGCGAACAGATCGACGGCGCCACGGGCCGCTGACCGCCGGCCGCGGGCGCTCGCGGATCCGGGGTCCGTCCGCGGCCCGGCGGGCACGGCGGCGGGTTCGGTTCAGTCGGTGCCGTCCGCGGAGGGTCTTCGCAGGGTGTGCACGTTCGCGTTGCCCCAGGGGGTGCCGGAGGAGGTCGGTTCGTCGCGCCCGTACCAGTCGAGGCACACCACCATCGCGTCGTCGTCGGCCTGGACGTCTCCGCGGTGGCCGACCAGCTCTTCCAGGACCGCCCCGGGCACCTGGGCCGGCGGGAGCAGGCGGGTGGCGGTGAGGGCGCGGGCGAGGGCGCGCTCGCGGTAGCGCTCGCCGGTCGGGGAGGCCACGTCGTAGACGCCGTCGCTGACGAAGAGCAGCCGGTCGCCGCTCTTCACCTGGAAGTCCTGGCCGCGGTACACCGTGTCCTCGAACATGCCCAGGGGAAGCTGCGCCTCCGGCTCGACGGCCTCCACGGTTCCGTCGCGCAGCAGCCAGATCTGCGGGGAGCCGGCATCGACGATCTCGACGGCTCCGGTGTCGAGCTGGAAGCGCAGCAGCAGGGTGGACAGGTGGGCCGCGCCCTGGTGCTGCCCGTAGAGGGCCTGGTCGGCGAGGCACGCCTGGTCGACCAGGCCGAGGCCGGCGCGGCGTGCGTTGCGCAGCGCGTTGACGCCGAGGTTGGTGAGGAGCGCGGCGTCGATCCCCTCGCCCATGCCGTTGGTGACGGCGAGGGTGAGGTGGTTCGCCGACGTCGACCAGTCGAAGTTGTCGCCGTGGATGGCGTACGCGGGCTCCAGTTGCGCGCCGACGGCGTACTCCGGGCGTACGCAGGAGCGCCCGGGGAGCAACTGCCACTGCATCTCGGCGGCGAGCGTGAGCCGCTCGGCCCTTCGGGCCTGGAGGAACAGGTCGGTGTCCCGCTCCGCGATGACGATCTCGTGGGCGAGTACCTTGGCTATCTCTTCGAGGTCGCCCAGTGCCTCGGGCGTGGGTTCGTCGGCGGGCAGGGTGACGGACAGCACACCGAGCCGGTCGCCCCGTACGGTCACGGGCAGATGTGCGGTGGTGGCCGCGGGGTGGTCGCCGGTACGGACGTAGGGCTGCTGGGCGCCGAAGGCCCGGCCCGGGTCGGTGGCGCGGACGGAGACGGGAGCCGCGGTGTGCGGAGAGCGGCCGACCGGCTGGAGCTTGGTCATCCCGTAGTCGGCCACCAGCAGCTCGACGCCGGTCACGGCGTACTGCGCGGTGAGCGCGGCGCTCAGGGCGTCGAGGAGTTCATGAGGCGCCGCGTAGCGCAGCGCACGTTCCACCACGGCCAGTCTGTCCACGTAAGGTCCGCTTTCTCGGAAGTGTGATAGGGAAATTGAGCAGGCAGCAGTACGGATGATCGGGGGGAGGGCGGTATGGGTACGACGCCGGACGGCCGGCAGGCGACGCCGTTCAATGATGCCGCATGGGCGGCGCGCGAGGTCATCGAGCTGCTGGAGGTCCTGTGGGAGCGGGGCAGGGACGCCGTCTCCACGGCACCGGTGTCCTCCTCCCAGCTCCGGGCGCTGTACGTGCTGGAGCGCGAGGGAGGCATCAGCCTCGGCCGGCTCGGCCGGCTCCTCGGCGCCGCCCCGTCCTCCGTCAGCCGGCTGTGCGACCGGCTCCAGGCGCTGGGGTTCGTCGAGCGCACTCCCCGCCCGGCGAACCGCCGGCAGGTCGAGACCCGGCTCACCGGCAAGGGCGAGGCATACCTGCTCGACCTGCGGGTACGGCGGGAGGAAGCGCTGCTGGCGGTGATCGCCTCCATGCCGCCGACCCAGCGCAACGCGCTCACGCACGGGTTGAACGGCTTTCGTACGGCGGTGGACGACCTGCTGCTGCCGGCGCGGGCGCGCCCCGGCGAGGAGGACTCACAGTCCGCGTGACGGGATGCCCTCCGGATCGGGCCGGTGCTCCCGCCCGCCCGGCGAGGAACGAGCCTTCCTGCTCTTGACATCAGTAGCTAACATTTGCCGCACGGCAACAATTGTGCCAGAAATGTTCAGGGACTGTGAAAGGGCTGTGGGTGGGTATCACGGAGAGCGCCGTGCGCACGCGGCTGACGGAGCTGCTGCGCAGGTCCGGCACCGAGATCGCCGATCGCTGGATCCGGCTTCAGCGCGACGGGGACGCACAGAGTACGGACGTCGACGAGACCGAGCTGCGCCGCGAGGCCGACCGGCTCCTCGACGCCCTCACCGACGGCCTCGACAGCGACCTGCCGACGGAGCACGTCGTCGGCTCCTTCGGTCCACTGCGCGACACGGTGGTGGAGATGTCGCAGCGCCGCGCCCGGCTCGGCGCGACGCCCGCGGAGACCGCGGCGGCCCTGCTGAACCTCAAGGAAGCGCTGCTGGACGCCGCTCAGGAGGACACGAGCGAACCGGCGGCGCTCTTTCCCACCGCCCTGTTCGTCAACCGGCTGCTCGACGCGGCCGGGACGCTGTCCTTCGAGACCTATCTCGGGGGACGCGAGGAGATCATCAGCCGGCAGAGCCGGCAGCTCTCCGAACTGTCCACGCCCGTCGTCCAGTTGTGGCAGCACATCCTGGCGGTGCCGCTCATCGGCACCCTCGACACAGCCCGTACCCAGGTGGTGATGGAGTCCCTGCTCCAGGCCATCCAGGAACACCAGGCCCGGGTCGCCATCATCGACATCACCGGCGTGCCGACCGTGGACACCGCGGTCGCACAGCACCTGATGAGCACCGTCGGCGCGGTGCGGCTCATGGGGGCAGACTGCGTCATCAGCGGCATCCGCCCGCCCATCGCGCAGACCATCACCCAGTTGGGGATCGACCTGTCCGGCATCCTGACCCGGGCCACACTCGCCGACGCCCTGGCCACCGCCGTCACGCTCGCCGGCGCGCCCCCGGTGGGCGCCGAGCCGGCGGCTCTCCGATGACCGCGCCGGGAGTGACCAGCGCGCCGGTGATCCGCCTCGGGGACGTCCTCCTCACCGGCCTGCTCAGCGAACTCGACGACGAGGCGGCCGTCGCGCTCATGGAGGAGCTGACCGAGCGCATCGTCGGCGACGGCGCGCGCGGTGTGCTCATCGACATCTCCCGGCTGGAGATCATCGACTCCTTCGTCGCCCGTACGCTCATGGAACTGACCACCACGGCCCGCCTTCTGGGCGCCCGGGTGATCGTGGCGGGCATGCGCCCGCCCGTCGCCATCACGCTGGTCGAACTCGGCGTCCGACTGGCCGGGGTGGAGTGTGCCCTCGACGCCGAGCAGGGCATGGCCGCGCTGGGCTGGCGCCGGTACGCCGCGCCCCGGGAAGGGGCGCGGCATGACGCCGACAGATGACCTGACCACGATCGTCCCCGCCTCGTACACGGACCGGCCCGCGGGCGGGCAGTTCGCACCGGAGGAGCACCCGCTGCGTACGGAGGAAGACCTCCTGGCCATCCGGCACGCCATCCGCTCCGCGGCCATCGGCGTCGGCTTCGACATCGTCGACCAGACCAGGATCGTGACCGCCGGCAGCGAACTGGCACGCAACTCCTACATCCACGGCGGCGGCGGCACCCTGACCATCGACTACCCGCTCCGCTCCGGTGCACGAGGGCTGCGCCTGGTGGTGCGGGACGACGGACCGGGGATCCCGAACGTCGAAGCAGCCCTCTCCGACGGCTTCACCACCGGGGCCGGACTGGGCCACGGCCTGGGCGGTGCCCGCCGGCTCATGCACGACTTCCAGGTGCAGACCTCGCCCGGTCGCGGCACGACCGTCAGCGCCACGCGGTGGAAGCGCCCGTGACGCCGACCCCGGCGGAGCCGACGACCCAGCTCCGGATGGACCACGCCAGCGCCGTGCAACTGGCCGCGGACACGGCCCGCGATCTCGCACACCGCTGCCGCCTCCCGGGGTTCCTGCCCGACCAGGCCGCCGTGCTGGCCTCCGAACTGGCCAGCAACCTCGTCAAACACGCGAAGGACGGAGCGCTGTACCTGCAACCCCAGCCCATGGGCGACGGGCTGGAAATCCTCGCCGCGGACCACGGCCCCGGGATGGCCGAGCTGGCCCGGTGCCTGAGCGACGGCTACTCCACCACCCGGTCGCTCGGCGCGGGCCTGGGGGCGGTCCGGCGGATAGCCGGCGATTTCGTCATCCGCTCGGCCGCCGGGCACGGCACCGTCGCCTATGCCCGACTCGCGCCGCCCGGCGGACCGGCCCCGCGCCCTCCCGCCGTCGGAGCCCTGTCGCTGCCGGCCGACTCCGAGGAGGAGTGCGGCGACGCGTGCGCCTTCGCCGACACCGACGATGCCCGCACGGCGCTGGTCGCGGACGGCCTCGGCCACGGACCGCAGGCGGCCGACGCCGCCGCCAGGGCCGTCAGCACCTTCCGCGAGGCCCACGACGCGCCGTTGCCGGAGCTTCTCACCCGGGTGCACCGCGCCCTGCGGGGCACCCGGGGCGCCGCCGTGGGGCTGCTGCGCGTCCGCCCGGGCCGGGCCGAGTACTGCGGCGTCGGCAACATCCGCTTCCTCGCCGTCTTCCCCCACGAGATCCGCCACCGCTCCACCGGCCAGCCGGGCATCGTCGGCTGGAACATTCCCCGGCCGGTGGTACGCAGCCTCCCGCTGCCCGCGGAGACGGTCCTCGTCCTGCACTCCGACGGCATCGCCGCACGCTGGGCGGACGCGCCGACCCCGTTCCTGCTGCGCCTGCCCCCGCCCCTGCTCGCCGCGGCACTGATCCACGGCCACCGGTACGGCAACGACGACGCCGCCGTCCTGGCCGGCAGAGTCCCCCGGGAACGCCGGTGAAGGACAGTCTCTTCCGGGCCCTGCCGCCGCTGCGCCGGGCCGTCCGGCAGTTCGCCGACGCCCACCACACGCCCGTCGATGTCCGGGCCCGTCTGGTCGTGTCCGTCTCGGCGCTGGCGGAACCCGCGTTCCTCGCCGGAAGGAGCGTCGCGCTCCGCGCCGCCGTCGAACCGGGAGCCGACGCGCGTCCGCACCTGGCCATGACGCTGCGCTACCCGCACGCGCTCGGCGCGCGCACCCTCACCGAACTCCCCCTGCCGGTCACGAGGACGACCGGCAGGGAAGCCACCTGGCACGTGCCGCTGACGACGGCCGACCCGGACCGCCCGCGCCCCGCAGCCGCGGCACCCGCCGAGCGGCACCGGGCCGGTGACGCCGAGAGCCTGCTGCTCGCCGACATCGGCGACACGAAGGACGAACTGCTCGCCGTGCTCGCCCGGGCCGACGAGGTGGACGCCGAGCACCGCCGCCTGAAGCACGAGCTGGCCGAGACCAACAGCGGCGTCCTGGCGCTCTACGTCCAACTGGAGGAGCGGGACGAAAAGCTGCGCGCCGCACACGGGCAGGTGCTCCGCGAACTCGAAGACGCCCTACGCCCCACCCCCATCGAGACCGAAGGGCTGGAACTCGCCGTCCACTACGCCCCCGCCGGCGAGTACGCCCCGACCGGCGGCGACCTCTACGACTGGTTCGTCATGCCGGACGGCTCACTCCACATCACGATCGTGGACGCCCTCGGCCACGGCGTCCGCAGCACCCGCGGCGCCCTGACCATCACCCACGCCGTACGCACACTCGCCCTCGAAGGCCACCCCCTGGCATCGATCGTGGCCCGCACGGACGAAGTCCTCGTGCCGTTCGACCCCGAGCTGATGGCCACGGTGCAACTGATCCGCGTCGACCTCGCCACCGGCGCCCTCCGGGTGGCCAACGGCAGCCACCCCCCGCCGCTGCTCCTGCGCGCCGACCGCACGGCGGAGTTCCTTCAGTGCGGTGGCCGCGGCATCGGCTATCCCTTCCCCGGCAGCGAGCGGATCCTGCGCACCCACCTGGCGCGCGGCGACCTCCTCATCTGCTACACGGACGGGCTGACCGAGAGCCGCCGGGACCCCCGCGAGGGCGAGATCCGCCTCATCTCCGCGGCCCGGCGCCACCTGCACCGCCCCACCAGCACCATCCCCGGCGCCATCGCCAAGGACATGCACACCGTGGTGCTGCACGCGGACGACACCCTGGCCCTCGCCGTACGGCGGCCCGAGCAGGGTCCGCACCGCGCGCCCTGACGACGTCCTGAGTCAGCGGAGGTTGTGGCGGATCCAGACGTCGGGCTCCACGTAGACCGCCCAGTTGCGGTCCGGTTCGCAGCGGACCGGGGCGAGGGCGCCCGGGACGTCCGTACCGAGCATGACGGCCGACAGCCCCCGCCCCTGCTGCCCCGCGTCGACGGCGACCTCGATGGCGCTGACGGTGTCCGGCTCGACCCCGTACCGCTGGTCGTCGAACGCCCACACCAGCACCTGGTGCGCGGGGCGTGTGTTCCTTCGTACGCCCCACCGCACCCCGCGCCGTCCCCCGTCACCCCTTGCCGATGCCCAGCGTGTTCTCCCCCGGCAGCATCCCCGTCCCCAGCACCTTCACCCACGGCCCGCCCAGCAGCTCCGCCAGCCGCTCCGCGCCGTCCGCGCCGATCGCGCGCCACGGGGCCGTCGCCAGTTCGTCCGTACGGCGCTCGACCTCCGCGCGCAGCGCCCGGCCGGCGTCCGTGGCCGTGCCGTCGGCCGTGACCAGCCCGCGGGCGGCGAGCCGCGTGCGGGCCGCCGCCCACTCGGCGTCGCTCCAGCCGCGGCTGGCGAAGGTCTCCTCGGCCGCGGCGCCCACGGCCGCGAAGGACACCAGCGACTCGACGGCGTCCAGGTCCGCCGTGAGCAGCGCCGCGAGGTGGCCGTCGCCGCGGTGCTCGCGGAGGATCGTCGCGGCGTGCCAGAGCTGGAGGTGCGGCTGCTCGGGCCAGGGCAGGGCGGCGTTGGCGGCGGCCAGGGGGCGGCCGGCGGTGTGGGCGGCCTCGGCGGCGCGGCGGGCGAGGCGGGCGGCTTCGGCGAGCCCGGGGGCGCCGAGTCCTTCGGGGTCGCGGGGGTCGTCGCCGAAGATCGAGCGGTACGCGCGGTCGACGGCGCGCTCGCGGGCGGCGAGCACCTTCGCCGGGTCGGCGACGTCCCAGGCGGCGGGGACGTAGCGGCCGGTCATGGCGGGGTCGAAGCTGTAGAACGCCGCGCTGACGACCGCCTCGCCGACCGGGCCGAGGGGTGCGGCGCGCCAGGCGAAGTACGAGGGCCAGCGGTCCTCGGTGGCGTAGCCGAGGGCGGCGGCTTCGTCGTTGGCCTCGGGCGCGTAGTAGAGGACGGCGTGCAGGGGCTCCAGCAGGTGCCAGAGCTGTCGTACGCGCTGGGGCGTCAGGTCTTCCGACATGGTGTCCTCCTCGGTCTCGTACCGACTCTTATCTTTACACTGACTAGATTGCCTCGCCG
Source organism: Streptomyces sp. 184 (assembly GCF_045781775.1). NCBI lineage: Bacteria > Bacillati > Actinomycetota > Actinomycetes > Kitasatosporales > Streptomycetaceae > Streptomyces > Streptomyces sp. 184. Next base: position 7,053,369 of record NZ_CP123230.1, read on the forward strand.
CAGTGAACTTGTCAATGGCTAGATGCTTCGTGGAGGATGGTTCCATGACCGACGACCGCCCCTACCACCACGGCAACCTGCGCCGCGCCGTCCTCGACGCCGCCCTCGACGTCATCGCCGACCAGGGCCCCGGCGCCGTCAGCCTCCGCGACCTGGCCCGCCGCGCGGGCGTCTCGCACGCGGCACCGGCGCACCACTTCAAGGACCGCGCCGGGCTGCTGACCGCGGTCGCGGCGGAGGGCAACGCGCTGCTCGCGGAGTCGCTGGAGGCGGCGGCGGACCTGGAGGACCTGGGCGTACGGTACGTACGCTTCGCGCTCGCGCACCCGGCGCACTTCCAGGTGATGTACCAGCCCCACCTGCTGCACCCGGACGCCCCGGACCTCGCGGCGGCCCGCGACCGCGTGGACCGCACCCTGCGCGCCGCCATCGCCGCCCTCCCCGAGACGGACCGCGGCCCCGACGCGGAACTCGCCCGCCTGGCCGCCTGGTCGGCGGCCCACGGCTTCGCCACCCTGGTCCTCAGCGGCAGCCTGGCCCCCGGCGGGGACCCGGCGGAGACGTTCCGCGCCCTCACCCACGTGATGTTCAACCCCGCGTCGGACTGAGCACTTCTCGGCGCGGCGATGAGCCCGGGGCGCCGGAGTGGTCTGTTCTTGAGGAAGGCCGTACCGCCGAGACACAGAGGAACGCCGTGATCATCATCGCCGGAATGCTGCGAGTCGACGCCGCCGCGCGCGCCGACTACCTGGCCGGCTGCGCGCAGGTCGTCACGCAGGCGCGCGAGGCCGCCGGATGCCTGGACTTCGCGCTCTCCGCCGACCCGGTCGAGGCGGACCGGATCAACGTGTACGAGCGGTGGGAGACGGACGAGGACGTGCTCCGCTTCCGCGACACGGGCCCGGACGCCGCCCAGACCGCCCGGATCCTCGACGCCGAGGTGCACAAGTACCGCATCTCCGCCGTCGAGGCCCCGTAGCGGACGGGCTACGAGTCCAGGATCGTCGTCAGCAGCTCCCCCACCCACGCCAGCAGTTCGCGGCCCTTCAGCGGCTGGGCGCCCAACTGCTTCGGCTTCGGGCGGTCCACCAGGATCTGGTTGAGCGCCGGCTTCACCACCGCGCCCGGGTACAGCCGCTTCAGGCGCAGCTCCTGCGACTCCCGCAGCGACACCGGGCTGAAGCGGATGCGCGAGCCCTGGAGGGTGATGTCCGTGACGCCGCAGGCGCGGGCGAGCATGCGCAGGCCCGCGACCAGCAGGAGGTTCTCGACCGGCTCGGGGAGGGGGCCGTAGCGGTCGGTCAGTTCCTCGCGGACCGCGCGGACGTCGTCCTCCGTGGTGGCGGAGGCGATCGAGCGGTACGCCTGGAGGCGGAGCCGTTCGCCCGGGGCGTAGTCGTGGGGGACGTGGGCGTCGACCGGCAGTTCGATCTTGACCTCCGGCGGCGGCGCCTCCTCCGCACCGCCTTCCAGCGTCGCGCGGTAGTCGGCGACGGCCTCGCCGACCATCCGTACGTACAGGTCGAAGCCGACGCCCGCGATGTGCCCCGACTGCTCGCCGCCCAGCAGGTTGCCCGCGCCCCGGATCTCCAGGTCCTTCATCGCCACGTACATGCCGGCGCCCATCTCCGTGTGCTGCGCGATGGTGGCGAGGCGTTCGTGGGCGGTCTCCGTCAGCGGCTTCTCCGGCGGGTACAGGAAGTACGCGTAACCCCGCTCGCGGCCCCGGCCCACCCGCCCGCGCAACTGGTGCAACTGCGAGAGGCCGAAGGTGTCGCCGCGCTCCACGATGAGGGTGTTGGCGTTGGAGATGTCGATGCCGTTCTCCACGATCGTCGTGGAGACCAGCACGTCGAACTTCTTCTCCCAGAAGTCGACCACCACCTGCTCCAGCGACGACTCCGACATCTGCCCGTGCGCCGTGGCGATCCGCGCCTCCGGCACGGCCTGCCGCAGCCGGGAGGCGGCGCGGTCGATGGACTCGACCCGGTTGTGGATGTAGAAGACCTGGCCCTCGCGCAGCAGTTCGCGGCGGATGGCGGCGCCGATCTGCTTCTCCTCGTACGGACCGACGAAGGTCAGCACCGGGTGCCGCTCCTCCGGCGGGGTGGTGATCGTCGACATCTCGCGGATGCCGGTGACCGCCATCTCCAGCGTGCGGGGGATGGGGGTGGCGGACATCGTCAGCACGTCGACGTTGGCGCGGAGCTTCTTCAACTGCTCCTTGTGCTCCACGCCGAAGCGCTGCTCCTCGTCCACGATGACCAGGCCCAGGTCCTTGAACCGGGTGTCGGACGAGAACAGCCGGTGCGTGCCGATGACGATGTCCACCGAGCCCTCGCGCAGCCCGTCGATCACGGCCCTGGCCTCGGCGTCGGACTGGAACCGCGACAGCGCCCGCACCACCACGGGGAACTGCGCGTACCGCTCGGAGAACGTGCCCATGTGCTGCTGCACCAGCAGCGTCGTCGGTACGAGGACGGCGGCCTGCTTGCCGTCCTGCACCGCCTTGAAGGCCGCCCGCACCGCGATCTCCGTCTTGCCGTACCCGACGTCGCCGCAGACGAGGCGGTCCATGGGCACGGGCTTTTCCATGTCCTCCTTCACCTCGGTGATGGTGGAGAGCTGGTCGGGCGTCTCCATGTACGGGAAGGCGTCCTCCAGCTCGCGCTGCCAGGGCGTGTCGGCGCCGAAGGCGTGGCCGGGGGCGGCCATGCGCGCCGAGTACAGCTTGATGAGGTCGGCGGCGATCTCCTTGACGGCCTTCTTCGCGCGGGACTTGGTCTTGGCCCAGTCGGAGCCGCCGAGGCGGTGCAGCGTGGGGGCCTCGCCGCCGACGTACTTGGTGACCTGGTCGAGCTGGTCGGTGGGGATGTACAGCCGGTCGCCGGGCTGGCCGCGCTTGGCCGGTGCGTACTCCACCAGCAGGTACTCGCGGGTGGCGCCCTGGACCGTGCGCTGGACCATCTCCAGGTAGCGGCCGACGCCGTGCTGCTCGTGCACGATGTAGTCGCCGGCCTGGAGCGTCAGCGGGTCGATCTGCTTGCGCCGCCGCGCGGGCATCCGCGCGCCGTCGCGGGCGGCGGACTTCTGCCCGGACAGGTCGGTCTCGGTGAGCACCGCGAGCTTCAGCTCCGGGGCGACGAAGCCGTGCTCCAGCTCGCCGCACGAGACGTGCACGACGGACGGCGCGAGCGCGTCGGGGCCGAGGTCCGCGTCGAGGCGGGCGGCGATGCCCTCGCCGCCCAGCACCTCGGCGGTGCGCTGCGCGGGGCCGTGGCCCTCGGTGAGGTAGACCACGCGCCAGCCGTCGGCGAGCCAGCCCTTGGTGTCGGCGAGCGCGCGGGCGGTGTCCCCGCGGTACACCTCGGGGGCGTTCAGGCCCAGCTCCAGGGATGGGGCCTCCCCGGGCCCCCAGGGCCCAGGGGACTCGTCCTCCAGCTCCGCGTCCGCGGAGAAGGGGCTGACCGACCACCACATCATGCCCAGCTCGCGCGCGTGGTCGCGGACGTCGGCGATGCCCCACAGCGACGCCCGGCCCAGCAGCTCCAGGTCGATCGGCGCCTCCCCGCCTCCCGCGGAGGCGGCCCACGACGCCTGAAGGAACTCCTGCGACGTGGCCACCAGGTCCGCGGCGCGGGTGCGCACCCGCTCGGGGTCGCAGGACACCGCCATGCTGCCGGCCGGCAGCACGTCGAGCAGCAGCTCCATGTCGTCCACGAGGACGGGCGCCAGGGACTCCATGCCCTCCACCGCGATCCCCTCGGCGATCTTGCCGAGCAGCTCGCCGAGCTGCGGGTGCCGGACGGCGAGGTCGGCGGCCCGGGCCCGTACGGACGCGGTCAGCAGCAGCTCGCGGCAGGGCGGGGCCCACAGGCCGTGCTCGGCGACCTCCAGGGAGCGCTGGTCGGCGATCTTGAAGTAGCGGATCTCCTCGATGTCGTCGCCCCAGAACTCCACCCGCAGGGGGTGCTCCTCGGTGGGCGGGAACACGTCGAGGATGCCGCCGCGCACCGCGAACTCGCCGCGCTTCTCCACCAGCTCCACGCGGCTGTACGCGGCGGCGGCCAGCGCCTGCACCGTCTCTTCGAGATCGGCGGACCCGCCGCTGCGCAACGCCACCGGCTTGAGGTCGCCGAGCCCCTTGACCTGCGGCTGGAGCACGGAGCGTACGGGCGCGACGACGACGGAGACCGGGCCGGTCGCCGGGTCGGCGGGGTCCGGGTGCGCCAGCCGGCGGAGCACGGCCAGGCGGCGGCCGACGGTGTCGGAGCGGGGCGAGAGCCGCTCGTGCGGCAGGGTCTCCCACGCCGGGTACTCCACGACGGAGTCCTCGCGGCCGGGCGGCATCAGCGAGCGCAGGGCGGCGGCCAGGTCCTCGGCCTCGCGGCCGGTGGCGGTGACCGCGAGCACCGGGCGCCGGGTACGGGCCGCCAGCGCCGCGAGCGCGAAGGGGCGGGCGGCCGGCGGGCCGACGAGGTCGACGTGCGGCCGGGCGCCGCCTTCGGCGGCCGTCACCGCCTCGGCGAGCGCGGGATCGCGGACGACGGCGTCGAGCAGGCCGTGCAGGCTCATGGGGGCATCCGCTCCGAGTGGCTGTGTGGCTGGATGGCTGAGTGACCGGGTGGCTTGATGACCGGGTGGTGGGCTGCGGCTCGCGCCGTGGGCAACGCGAACAGCCCGAGGCGGCGAGCGCCCCGGGGGTCTCCAGCGTACGACGCCCCGCCGACACCCCGCGCCCCGAGCGGGAACCCGCAGCTACGGACGCGGAACCCCGACCCCGGGCCCGTACCGCCCCCGCACACCCCTAAGGGCCCGCCCCCGTCACAAAGCAGGGGCCGGGTCCTCCGTCCGGCCGAGGGGCCCGGGCGCCGCGCTTTCTAGCCTGGTCAGGACGGTCGCCGGCGGTGATCCGGCGGTCGGCGGGGGGTCCGTCCCCAGTACGGGGGTGGGGATATCCCCACAGCGGATACGGCGCCAGGCACCAGGGATTTTCCGGCCGCCGCTCACGAGACTCATAGGCACGACGCAGAGCGCCGCGACAGCGGCGCAGACCGGCCCGGGGGCGCAGCCGAAAGGCCGAAGGACAGGTTCCGCAGCGCGATACCGCAGGGCGGTACCGCAGACGAAGGAGACACGACAGTGACTACGGCTGTAGCGGCGCGCACGGCCGTCGCCGCACGAGCGCGACAGGTGACCAAGGCGTACGGCTCGGGGGAGACGCGGGTCCTCGCTCTCGACAACGTCGATGTGGACATCGCCAGGGGCCAGTTCACCGCGATCATGGGTCCCTCGGGCTCGGGCAAGTCGACCCTCATGCACTGCCTCGCCGGCCTCGACACGGTCACGGCGGGCCGCATCTGGATCGACGAGACGGAGATCACCGGGCTGAAGGACAAGAAGCTGACCCAGTTGCGGCGCGACCGCGTGGGCTTCATCTTCCAGGCGTTCAACCTCCTGCCCACCCTCAACGCCCTGGAGAACATCACGCTGCCCATGGACATCGCGGGCCGCAAGCCGGACCGCGAGTGGCTGCGGCGCGTGGTGGAGACCGTGGGCCTGGCCGACCGGCTCAAGCACCGCCCGAGCCAGCTCTCCGGCGGCCAGCAGCAGCGCGTGGCCGTGGCGCGGGCGCTCGCCTCCCGGCCGGAGATCATCTTCGGCGACGAGCCGACCGGCAACCTCGACTCCCGCGCCGGCGCCGAAGTCCTCGGCTTCCTGCGCCGCTCCGTGGACGAGCTGGGCCAGACCATCGTGATGGTCACCCACGACCCGGTCGCCGCCGGCTACGCCGACCGCGTCCTCTACCTCGCCGACGGCCGCATCGTGGACGAGATGTGGGACCCCACCTCCGAGCAGGTCCTCGACCGCATGCGCCTCTTCACCGGGGGAAGCCCCCGGACCCCCGCCTTCGACGCGCAGCAGGGCTCGGTGGCCTGAGATGACCGTCGTCAAGACATCGCTGCGCAACTTCTTCTCCCACAAGGGACGCATGGCGCTCTCCGCCGTCGCCGTCCTGCTGTCGGTGGCGTTCGTGTGCGGCACGCTCGTCTTCTCCGACACCATGACCACCACCTTCGACCGGCTCTTCAAGGCCACCGCCTCCGACGTCCGCGTCAGCCCCAAGGCCGCCGGCGGCGACGACGGCGACTGGGGCCGCAAGCCGCAGCCGACGATGCCGGCCGCGGACCTGGCGCGCGTGGAGAAGGTCGACGGCGTCAAGGCCGTCGACGGCGAGGTGTCCAACGACGCCATCACCGTCGCGGACGCCGACAACGACAACCTCGGCTCCGACACCGGCGCCCCCACCATCGGCACCAACTGGGACCGGCTGGAGCAGAAGTCCGCCGAGATCACCTCGGGCCACGAGCCGCGCGGGCCCACCGAGGTCGTCATCGACGCCGACGCCGCCGACAAGCACGGCGTGGAGATCGGCGACAAGATCCGTACGATCGCCGACCCCGGCTCGTTCACCTCCGAGGTCGTCGGCATCGCCACCTTCAAGATGACCAACCCGGGCGCGACGATCGTCTACTTCGACACCGCGACCGCGCAGGCAAAGCTCCTCGGCAAGCCCGACGTCTACTCCTCGATCAACGTCACCGCCGCCGCCGGCGTCTCCCACGAGGCGCTGAAGGCCGACGTCAAGAAGGTCGCGGGCGACCTCGCCGACCCGGTCAAGGTGCAGACGAAGGCGGAGGTCGTCGAGGAGAACAAGGACGACCTCGGCGGCTTCCTGGACGTCATGAAGTACGCCATGCTCGGCTTCGCCGGCATCGCCGTCCTCGTCGGCATCTTCCTCATCGTCAACACCTTCTCCATGCTCGTCGCCCAGCGCACCCGCGAGCTGGGGCTGCTCCGCGCCATCGGCGCCGGCCGCCGCCAGGTCAACCGCTCCGTGCTGGTCGAGGCACTGCTCCTCGGCGTCATCGGCTCGGTCCTCGGTGTCGGCGCGGGCATCGGCATCGCCGTGGGGCTGATGAAGCTCATGGGCGCGGTCGGCATGGAGCTGAACACCGCCGACCTCACCATCAACGCCACCACCCCCGTCGTCGGCATCGTCCTCGGCGTCGTCGTCACCGTGCTCGCGGCGTGGCTGCCGGCCCGCCGCGCGGGCAAGGTCTCGCCGATGGCCGCGCTGCGCGAGGCCGGCACGCCGGGCGACCGCAGGGCCGGTGTCGTACGGACCGTGCTGGGCGTGGTCCTCACCGCCGCCGGCGGCGGGCTGCTGTTCCTGACCACCCGCGTGGACGAGGCGTCCGACGGCGCGATGTACCTCGCGGGCGGCGTGCTGCTGTCCCTGCTGGGCTTCATCGTCTTCGCGCCGGTGCTGGCCGGGCTGCTGGTACGGGCCCTCGCGGCCGGCGTGCTGCGGATCTTCGGCCCGGTGGGCCGCATGGCCGAGCGCAACGCGCTGCGCAACCCGCGCCGTACCGGCGCGACCGCCTCGGCGCTGATGATCGGCCTGGCGCTCGTCGCGTGCCTGTCGGTGGTCGGATCCTCCATGGTCGCCTCGGCGACCGAGGAACTGGACAAGTCGGTGGGCGCGGACTTCATCATCCAGTCCGACATGGGCCAGCCGATCGTGCCGGAGGCCGCGCAGGTCCTCGACGACGCCCCGCACATGGAGCACGTCACGCACTACAAGTCGCTCGACGCGGACCTCACCGTGCCGGACGGCAAGACGGTCGAGGACTACAGCCTGACCGCCGCCGAGAAGACCTACGCGCAGGACCTCAGGTCCGAGACCGTGCACGGCGAACTGGCCGACGCCTACCAGAAGAACAGCATGTCGGTCGGCGAGGACTTCGCGAAGGACCACGGGCTGAAGATCGGCGACACCCTCGGCGTCGACTTCGAGGACGGCGGCACGGCGGAGCTGACGCTGCGCGCGATCACCTCCTCCGACACCACGCTCGACTCGGGCGCGGCCTACCTGAGCCTGGGCACCGCGAGCGACTACATCAAGGCCGGCGACATGCCGCGCAACGACATCATGTTCGGCAAGGCGAAGGACGGCCAGGAGGAGGCCGCGTACGCGGCGCTGAAGAAGGCGATGGACCCGTACCCGCAGTACAAGGTCCGCGACCAGACCGACTTCAAGCAGACCCTCAAGGACCAGGTGGGCCAGATGCTCAACCTCGTCAACGGGCTGCTGGCGCTGGCGATCATCGTGGCCATCCTCGGCGTCGTCAACACCCTGGCCCTGTCGGTGATCGAGCGGACCCGCGAGATCGGGCTGGTGCGCGCGATCGGGCTGTCGCGCAGGCAACTGCGCCGCATGATCCGGCTGGAGTCGGTGGTGATCGCCCTCTTCGGCGCGCTGCTCGGACTCGGGCTCGGCATGGCGTGGGGCGCGGCGGCGCAGCAACTGCTGGCGCTGGAGGGGCTGAAGGTGCTCGACATCCCCTGGCCGACGATCGGGATCGTGTTCGCGGGCTCGGCGGTCGTCGGGCTGTTCGCGGCGCTGGTGCCGGCGTTCCGGGCGGGCCGGATGAACGTCCTGAACGCCATCGCGACCGAGTAGCGGCGGTACGCGGTGGAGGGGCCCGGCGGACCTTGGTGGGCGCCGCCGGGCCCCGTTGCCCGTTCCCGGTACGGGGGTGCCGGTCACGGGCGGTGTGCGGGGAGGTGCGGCTACGGGGTCCAGACGATCGGCTCGTCCGCGTAGTCGTCCTCCTCGTACGAGGCGCCGGCGACGCTGGCGCCCGGCCCGGCGCCCTGGAGCCGCTTCGTCTCGTACGTGGCCCCGGCCTCGGCGAACTCGTCCGGCGCCACACCCTCCTCACAGCCCTCGACGTCCGCGCCGAAGACCGTGGCGCCCGGGTCGCCGCCGTCCGCGGTGACGCCCGTCAGGTCCGGCGGGTAGGAGCCGCCGAGGTCGCTGCCGTCGGCGTTCTCGACCGTGAACTCGACGCAGAACGGCGTGATGTCCGCGTCGCCGCTCTCGCCGAGGGCGGCGTCGAAGGCCGCCTTGTCCACGTCGGAGACCCCGGTCACGGTGATCCCGATGTGGCCGGTGGCACCCGCCCTGTCGTACGGCACGACGGCGCGGTCGCCGATCTTCAGCTCCGTACCCGGCGGCGTCACCTCCACCTCCTCGGGCGCGGCGGCCGGGCTCTCCTCCGCGGCGGCGTCCGGCTCCGCCTCGGGCTCCGGCGCGGACTCCTGCGAGGACCCGGACTCCTGGTCCGCCGCGGAGGAGCCGGAGTCGTCGTCGTCCGAGCAGCCCGTGAGGGCGAGCGCGGCGGCACTGACCATCGCCAGCACGGTCATGCGAGTTCGGTTCACTGGGAGTTGCCTTTCGAAAATGCGCGGTGGCGCGCGCGGTCTCTCGGCTGGTCGTGCATGAGCGGTATGCAGGAGGGACACGAGCGGGTACCGCACGCGCAGATTCGTGTCGCGACCCACGGTGGCAGCCGGGCGGCCGGGAGGTCATTGACGCTCTGAGGACACTTACTTGACGATGCGTCCACGGCGCCGGGGCCGCGACCGGGGGGCCCGGTCCGGGTAAAGAGCGGGTAAACGCGTGCTCTAGGCTCGGTGCCTGCCTCGGGGGGCAGATGGGGTGGAAGCGTGATCGGGGACGAGTTCCGCAGCGACGACGTGCCGGCGTCCGAGCGGTTCGCGTACTGGCAGCACCGGATGTGCGGGCGGATGTCGGGATTCCGCATCGCGCGGGCGGAGCCGGCGGCGGGAACGGCGGACCGGGCCGACTCCGTTTTCCTCGCCGAGGAACTGGAGATCAGCCTCGGCGGGCTGGGAGTCGCGTCCCGCAGGCTCTCGTCCGTGGACATCCGCCGCAAGCGCGACGACGCCGACAAGGGCGGCTACCAGATCCTGCTGCCCGTCCAGGGCGCGCTGCTCACCGACTGGGACGGCCGCGCCGCCGTCTCCCGCCCGGGCACCATGTACTTCCACGACGGGACCCGGCTCAACTCTCTCGGCCTGCGCGCCCCGGACGGCCCGGGCCACTTCCACGTGCTGACCGTCGACATCCCCGCGGACCGCATCACGCTCCCGCCCGGGAGCCTCGCGCGGCTCGTCGGGCAGGAACTCCCCGGCGACGAGGGGCCCGGCGCGCTGCTGACCGGCGTCGTCAGCCAGGTGCTCGCCGGCGCCGGCGCCTACCGCCCCACCGACACCGCCCGGCTGGGCACCGCCGTACTGGACCTCGTGCACGCGCACCTGGCGCACCAGTTGGAGTCGCGGACGGCGCAGCCGTCGCTGGCGCCGGAGCACCGCCGGCACGCCCTGCTGGTGCGCGTGGTCGACTTCATGCGCCACCACCTGGAGGACCCGGAGCTGACCCCGCAGTCGGTCGCGGACGCCCACCACGTGTCGGTCAGCTACCTGCACCGGATCTTCCGCGCGCACACCGGGGGCCGCGAGACGGTCGCCGGCTGGATCCGCCGCCACCGCCTGGAGCACGCCCGCCGCGACCTCGCCGACCCCGCACTCGCCGCGGTCCCGGTGCACCGCATCGCGGCCCGCTGGGGCTACACCCACGCGGCGGCGTTCACCCGCAGCTTCCGCGCGGCGTACGGGACGACCCCCCGGGAGTACCGGCACGAGGGCCCGGCGCCTTCTGACGAACCTCGGCCTTAAACACCCGGCGGGAGACTCGTAGACTCGTGACGTGGCATTCACGAGCGTCCCGCACCACTGCTTCCTGTGAGCGGAAGGTCCTGAGGGCGGCGCCGGCCGGCGTCGCCCGCCTCGGTATGCCTGCGGCGTGACCCGCGTTCCCGACCCCGCCCCGTCCCCTCCCGGGCTCCTTCCCGCGAAGGTTTCCCGTGGAGGCTCCCGCGGAGGTGCCGCCCCCGGGCGCGCGCCCGCAGGCACGGTCCCTTCCCGCCACCGCCGCCAGGAGCGCCCCGTGTCCGTCCCCCTTCCCGCCGCCCTCGCCCACTCCCTCGACGTGCTGCGCTGCCCCACCTGCCGCCGCACCCGCCGCCTGCACCCCGACCGCCGCGCCCTGCGCTGCCCGGCCGGCCACACCTTCGACATCGCCCGCCAGGGCTACGTCAGCCTGCTGACGGGCGCCGGGGCCACCAGCGGCGACGACGCGGCCATGGTCCGGGCCCGGAGCCGGTTCCTGTCCACGGGCGCGTACGCGCCCCTCCGCGAGATCGCGGCCGGACTGGCGGCAGACGGGGTGTCCGGATCGTCCGGGACAGCCGGGACAGCCGGGGCGTCCGTGGGCTCCGGGGCGGCGCCCGGGGCATCCGGGGGTTCCGGCTCGTCCGCGCGGCCGGTCACGGTGGTGGACGCGGGGTGCGGTACGGGCTACTACCTCGCCGGCGTCCTCGACCGGCTGGCCGGCGCCCGCGGCGTGGGGCTGGACACCTCCGTACGCGCCCTGCGCGCGGCGGCCCGCGCCCACGACCGCGCCGCCGCGGTGGCCGGGGACGTCTTCCGCCCCCTCCCGCTGGCCGGCGGCACGGCCGACATCGTGCTGAACGTCTTCGCCCCCCGCAACCCGGCCGAGTTCCACCGCGTCCTGCACCCCGCCGGCCGCCTGATCGTGGTCCGCCCCACCGGGCGCCACCTGGCCGAACTGCGCGACCGGTGGCCCGGGATGGTCACCGTCGACCCGGCCAAGGAAGAGCGGCTGCGGCGCGCGCTCGGCCCCTTCTTCGAGGCCGCCGCCACCGAACGGGCCGAGTACTCCGCGACGCTGACCGGGCCGGAGGCCGCGGACCTGGTGGCGATGACGCCCAGCGCGCGCCACGTGGGCCGTACCGACGACGACGCCCGCCTGCCCGGCCGGGTCACCGTCTCGGTGCTGGCCACCGCCTACCGGCCCCGGCCGGGGAGGACGGCGCCCTAGTCGTCGCCGTGGGGCGAGGGCCCCGGGACCGTGCCGGTGGCCGGGTCCGGGTCCGGGGCCCGGCCGGTCATCGCCGTGAGCGTGGCACGTACGTGCTCCATGTGCGCCGACAGCTCCTCGCGGCGGACGTCCGCCTCGCGCAGCACGCGCTGCGTGTCGCGTTCGATCTGCTCCGCCTGCGCCACCGCCTCCGCCACCAGCTCCGCGCCCTCGGCCTCCGCCTCGTCGCGGCAGCGGCGGGCGTACGCCTCGGCCTCGGCGTGGGCCGCCCGCTGCTCGGCGAGGTGCGTCTCCGCGCTGCGGGTACGGGTGGCGAGGTCGGCGTCGACGGCCTGCCGGCGCTCCCGTACCTCCTCGTCCAGCCGCCGCTCCGCGGCCATGCGTTCGTGGTGGGCCTCGTCGAGCATCGCCGCCGTGCGGTGCTTCATCTCCGCCAGCGCCGCCGCCGCCTCGCCCGCGCTGTCCTCGACGGCCGCGTGCGCGGCGGCCATGAGGTCGGCGGCCTCCTGCTCGGCCGCGCCCAGCGCGCTGCGCAGCCGGGCCTCGGCCTCCTCGCACATCGCCTGGGCCGCGCGGCGGGTCTCGGCGGTGGTCTCCTCGACGTACCGGCGCCTCTCGTCCCGCGCGCGGTGCAGCTCCTCCGCGGCGGTGCCGCGGAGTTCGGCGGCCTGCTCCTGGGCGAGGTGCAGGATCTCCTGCGCGCGGACGCCCAGTTCCTCGTAGGTCTGCTCCTTGACCTGCGCCAGCTCGCCGGTGAGCCGCTCCAGCTCCTGGCTCAGCTCGCGCTCCAGGACGGTCAGGCGCGCGGCCCGCTCCCAGGCGGAGTCACGCTCCTCACCCACGCGGGTCACCGCGGTGTCCACCTGGTCGGGGTGGTAGCCGCGGCCACCGCGTACGGTGTCGAAGCTCCGAGCCGACGTCTTCACGGCACCCATGTGATCGAGCTCCCTCTCGTCCCCGGTCGACTGTCGGCGCTCATCCTTCAGGACTCGTGCGAATCGGTCATAACCTGACACCCACTCCTTTCAGGTGGTCATCGGTTGAAGAACATACGAAACGGCCCCACCGGAAGCCGGTGGGGCCGTTCGCGCGTCGCCTGCGGGCGGGTACTACAACAGGCCGTCCCAGAGCTGTTCCAGGACGACCGACCACCAGTGGTCGGGGCCCTCCAGCGCCGCGGGGTCGATCGCCACGAGCTGGGACTGGAAGTCGACCGTCCAGCGCCCCGCCTGGTCCGGCGTGAGCCCGAAGCGCAGCCGCCACATGTGGCCGAGCATCGCCAGGCAGCGCACGAACTCCGGCAGCCCCGTGTTCACGAACTGCGGCGGCGCGCTGCCGCCGCCGGGCGCCGCCTCCAGCGGCACGGCGACGATGTGGGCCGTGCCGTACTGCACGCAGAGCTGCCGGCCGAAGTCGTTGCCCATCACGAGGTACGAACCGGCGTCCGACGCCGGCTGCACACCCCGCTCCGCCGCCAGCTCCGCCAGCGTCGGCACCGGCCGGCCCGGCTGCGCCTGACCCCAGAAGAACGGGCCGAAGTCCATCGGCAGCCCCGCCCACACGAGCGTCTGCGCCACGATGTCCGGCACGCCCTGGCGGGCCACGGCCCGCTGGTCGTAGCGGAACACGCCCTGCGGGCCGAACGCCTGGTACAGCTCGTGCCCCAGCGCCTCCGGCGGCAGCGGCGGCATCACCGGGACCTGCCCGGGCGGCGGCAGCGGCACGCGCTGCGGACGCGGCCGGGCCGGGCCGTCGGCGACCTGGTGCAGCTCCCCCTGGTGCTCGATGAGCTGCTGCATGCCCAGTTGCCGGGAGGCGTGGTCGCGGCCGTAGGAGGCGGTGTGGCTCAGGCGCACCTGCGGCCAGGTCTCGCGGATCATGCGCGAGCAGTAGCCGCCGGGCAGGTCGCAGGGCTCCAGCTCGGTGTGCAGCTCAAGGACCTGCTGCGGGGGTACGCCCATGCCGCGCAGCTCGTGCAGGATCTGCCACTCGGGGTGCGGGGTGCCGGGCGCGGAGCGGCGCATGACCTGCTGCTCGGAGCCGTCCTGGGCGCGGTAGCGCAGCACGGCGAGGTAGCCGGGGCCGACGGTGGGCACGCCGGGGGGCGGATAGCCGTAGCCGGGGTTCGGCGGGTGCTGACCGCCGGGTACGGGCGGAGGCATGCCGGGCCCGCCGGGCGGCGGCATGCCGGGCGCGCCGGGGGCGGGTCCGGCGGGGGCGCCCGGGGGGAAGGGGGCGGAGCCGGGGGGCGCGTGGGCCCCGGGAGGCGCGGGGGCCCCGGGAGGCGCGCCGGGGGCGCCCGGAGCGCCGGGCGCGAAGGGGGCGCCGCCGGGGGGCGGGGCCGGCTGGCCTGGCGCGGGGGGCGGGGGTGCGCCGGGGGCGTTGGGTGCGGGTGGGGCACCGGGGGCGCTCGGGGCTCCGGGGGGCGAGGGCGGGCCGGGGGGCGCGCCGCCGGAGGAGGCGCCCGGGTCGACCTGCGACACGAGCTGGGTCGGGATGTACGCGTTACCGCCGCCGGGAGTGCCCGGAGCGGACGGCGGGGGCGGCGCCGAGGACCCCGAGCCGCGGCCGGCCCCGGGCGTGCCGGGGGCGCCGGGGGGCGGCGGTACGCCCTGGCCGCCGGGGGCCCGCTTGCCCTTGAGCGGGGGCGGGAGCGCGGTGGCCTTGCTGGTGGCCTGCTCGGCGATGTCGGCGGCACCGCCGCCGGAACCGGGGCCGGAGCCGGAGGGCGGGGTGTTGGGGGCGCTGGGCGCGCCAGGGGTGCCCGGGGCCGACGGTGCGCCCGGGGCGCCCGGGGCGCCGGGGGTTCCCAGCGGGGCGCCGGGGGCGCTCGGGGGGCCCGGGGTTCCGAGCGGGGTGCCGGGGGCGTTCGGGGGGCCCGGTGTTCCGAGCGGGGTGCCGGGGGCGTTCGGGGGGCCCGGTGTTCCCGGGGCTCCCGGCGGTGCGGGGGCGCCGGGCGGGGTGCCCGGAATGCCCGGGGCGCCGGGGTAGCTGCCGGAACCGGGGGCCGGCGGGGCGCCGGGGCCCGGGGGCGGCGTACCGCCCGGGGGCGGCGGAGCACCGGGGGCCGCCGGCGGCGCCGGGACGCCGGAGCCCGGCGCGGGGCCGCCCGGAGCGGGCGGAGCGCCGGGGGCGCCGGAGTGGCTGCCGGAACCGGGCGCGGCCGGAGCACCCGCGCCGGAGTGCGGGCCGCCGGGGGCCGGCGGGCCGGGGTAGCCGCCGCCGCCGGGCGGGGGCGGGTACGGGCCGCTCGGCGGCGGGGTGTCGGGAAGCTGAGACGAGAGGACCGTCTCCGGCAGAGGTACGGACGCCGCGTCGTCGTCGCCGCGGGAGTTGGTGTCGTTCCACGGAGTCGGCGCCGCCGCCGCGGGCGCCGTGGGGTCCACCCGCGGACCCACCGACCCGGAGACACCCGCCGCACCGGCACCCCCGGCCGCGTACGGCGAAGCGGGAGCGCCCGGCGCCGACGGCGTACCGGAACTCCCCTGCCCGTACGGCGCACCGGACCCGGACGACGCCGCCGAAGGCGAAGGCGCGGGTGCGGGTGCCGGTGCGCCCGAAGGCGAGCCGGAGTCCGACGACCCACCCGCATGCCGGCCCGACGAGCCCGAAGACCCCGAGCCGCCGCGCCGCGGAATGCCGATCTGGTCCGCCGCCTCCTGGAGCCACTCCGGCGGCGTCAGCAGGAACGACGTCGCCCCCAGGTCCACACGCTCCCCCGGCTGCGCCCCCCGCGGAGCCGCCGGCTCCTCGCCGCCGTACTCCTCCTCGTAGCGCCGGATCACCTCGCCGACCGGCAGCGCCGGCCACAGCGTCGTGTCGCCCGAGTCGCGGGCGATGACCAGCCGCGCACCCGAACCCTCCGGCACCTCACCGCCGGCCGGGATCTCGGCCCAGGCCACGAAGCCCAGCTCGAACTCCCGCACCTTGACCTCGCGGCGCCGCTGCTGCGGCACCCCGCCGTTGATCCACGAGTCGGCGCGCTCCTGCGCCTGTGCGAAGGTGACCATTACCGCCTTCACCCCTCCACCGGCACGGCGCGCGCGAAGCCGCCGTCCACCATCAGATTCGCCACGGTCTCCAGCTCCGGCGGGCCGCCGACGAGCCGGTCGAGGAAGGCGTCGAAATCCTCCCCGCAGAACAGCAGCAGCCGCTCCACCCGCTCCGCCACCGTCCACCCCGAATCGCCCTGGTCGCGGGCGTCGTCGTACGGGCAGAACCACACGCTGCCGCGCCTGCGGCCCTTCGTCTTCAGCGCCAGCACCCCGCCCTGGAGGAACGCGATGCCCAGATAGTCCTTGGTCAGATGGTCGCGCAGGCACTTGTTGACGTAGACCAGATCGTTGACCGCCGCCTCGTCGCGCACCGTGAAGAACGGCTGGTCCACCAGCAGCCCCAGATCCGGATCCAGCGCCGCGCCGACCGGCGCGCAGCCGCCCGCCGCCTTGAGGAAGTCGCGGTACGCGCCCGGCAGCCCGTAACCCAGATCCTCCTCGATGCCGAGCACCTGCTCCTCGGTGACCGCCGCACCGTCGCGCGGCAGCGTGAAGTGCACCGGCCGCGTCTCCTGCAACGGGCGCGTACCGCGCTTGTCCTGGTCGACCGCCGCGGTGGCCAGCCCGCCGTGATGCCGCAGCAGCGCCTTCACGTCGGCGGGCACCAGCTCCATCCGCCGGGTCCCGGCCACGTGGTGCCACGTCCAGCCGTGCGGAGTCGCGGAGGGCGGCAGCGTCGACCACAGCTCGTGGCCCTGCGCGCGCAGCGCCGCGTTCGCCGACACGTAGTCCGTCAGCCGCAGCTCGTCGATGCCGAAGCCCTCCGGGGGCTCGGCGATCTCCGCCGCCGCGCGCGCGTAACCGGAGAAGTCCGGGTAACCGTCGGCATCGACACGGACGCCCCGGGGGTGTCTGGCAGCCCGGACCGGGTCCGGGAAGTTCACGACCTGCCCGGCGTATGCCGCGTTCGGCGGTGCGACGGTCGTTCCTCGCCGACCTGACGTCATCGCGTGTGCCCCCTGCCGTTGGTCTCCGTCAAAACACAGCCTATGGGGTGCCGCGGCCGACGGTCGTTCCCTGGTCAGACAGCGCCCCGGCAAGCGGCGTGATCTGCTCCGCAATGACGGACTTGCCCAGCACCGGCCCGGCCCACGGGGGTGCACACGCCGGTACGGAAGGCACCTCGGGTGTCGTGTCGTACGTATGTGGCAAGCTGGACGACGCGAGACAGCGGAGTTTCACGGGGGAGGCTCTTACCGCTATGCACGCACGCTCAGACACAGCAGATCCGCTCACCGGCGGCGACCCGTACGGCGGTACGGGAAGCCCGTTCGGCGAGCTGGACACTCCGTACGGAGACATGAAAACGGACATGGGGACGGGGATCGGCCCGGCGGCCGACCCCCGCACAGACTGGCGCGACACGGCGCCCGGCGACGGCGCACCACGCCTGACCAGCCGGCGGGACGGCGTCCTGCCGGCCGTCGGCGCCGCGCTCTCGGTCCGCGGCCAGACCCTGACCTGCACGGCCGGCCGCGCCGAACAGGGCCCCCTGCTCCACCCACTCGTCCAGGACTTCCTCGACACCCTCACCAGCGGGCACCGCGAGCGCTTCACGGGCCGCTGCCCCGAAGCCGTACTGCTGTCGCGGCACCTCGCCGCCGTCGAGGCCGGCCGCGGCAAGCGGGCCGCACGCAAACCGCTGTCGCCCGGCGAGGCGCGGCGGTCCCTGAAGCACGCGAAGATCACCGCCCGGCACATCCGCGAGGACGGCGACCCGCTGCACGGGCGGTACGCGCCGCCCTGCCGCTCCTGCGCCGCGCTCCTCACCCACTTCGGCGTGCGCACGGTCGGCGACGCGCACGCCGAGGGCTGAGCCGTGGTCCCCACGGACCCCCGCGACCTGGCCGCGCACCACACCCGCTTCCCTGTCGACGTCGACAGCGCGCTGCGCGTGGCCGGCTGGGAGCCGGGCCGGTGGGACATAAGA
Source organism: Streptomyces sp. 184 (assembly GCF_045781775.1). Classification (NCBI taxonomy): domain Bacteria; kingdom Bacillati; phylum Actinomycetota; class Actinomycetes; order Kitasatosporales; family Streptomycetaceae; genus Streptomyces; species Streptomyces sp. 184. The sequence continues at coordinate 7,071,187 of NZ_CP123230.1, forward strand.
CAGGCGGAGAACTGGGCCGACGCGCTACGGGCCCACGTGTCGCCCGGCGGACACGTGCACGCGGTGTTCCCGGCGGCCGTCGAGGCATGGGCGGAGTTCGGCGGCCTGCGCATCGTCGGCGAGGGCCCCGGCCGCCAGTTGGGCCCGGCCGACCTGCACGTCGACCCCATGCACGGCCTCCACCTCACCCGGACACTCGCCGACCTCGGCCGCGCGCTCCGGACCGAGCTGTGCCCGCTCGGCGCGGAGCTGGCCCCCGACGGCAGCACGGCGCAGGCGGTGCTGGCGGTCGACGCGGAGGGCCGGGGATACGCGCTGGACCACACCGGGGACTGGTTCCTGGGCCGGACCGTGGACGAGGCGCTGGTGACGCTGGTGACGGGACTGGAACCGCAGCGGCTCACGCCGGAGGCGGGGTAGGGGCAGGCGGCACGGGTCGTACGGGCGCGGCGTACGGACCGCGGCGTATGGACCGCGGCGTATGGGTAGGGCGGTGCGTACAGGCAGGGCCGGCGCGAACCCGGCGCCTACTTCCCGCTGGGCAGAACCGCGGAGACCCGGAAGCCGCCGGCCTCCGTCACGCCCGAGACGAAGCCGCCCCCCAGGCCCGTGACCCGCTCACGCATGCCCACCAGACCGTTGCCGCCGCTGGGCAGCCCGGCGCTCTGCGAAGCGGCGTCGGACGGACCGTTGACCACAAGCACCGCCACCTCGGCGACACGGTGCACGAGCAGAACCCGGGTCTTGGCACCGGGGGCGTGCTTGTGGACGTTGGTCAGCGCCTCCTGCACGACGCGGTAGACCGTCTGCTCCACCTCGGCGGCGTACGGACCGGGGTCGCCCTCCACCGCGAAGTCCACGGCCATGCCCGCGACACGGGACTCGCCGACCAGCGACTCCACGTCGTCCAGCGAGGGCCCCGGGCCGCCACCGGCGTCGGCGTCACCCGCTCCCCCACGACGGTACGCATCCCGCCCCGCGCCCCCGGCACCGCCGGGAGCAGACCCGTTGTGCGCGGCGGCACCCGCCTCCACCGGAGCCCGGCCCACCGCACCGGGGCCGCCCAGCGACGGCCCCCGGGAGTCCGCGACCACGGCGGCCCCGGCGGCCCCGGCGGCCCCGGCGGCACCGGCCTCCGCCCCGCCCCCCGCAACCCGCACACCGGCAGCCCCGGCACCCGAAGCCGCCCCGGCGGCCCCAGCGGCACCGGCAGCCCCGACGACAGCACCGTCCGAAGCCCCCGCACCGCCCGAAGCCCCACCGGCCGCCCCACCGCCCACACCACCGCCCGCACCACCGGAAACCCCGCCCGGCACCCCACTCCCCGACGTCACCGACCCCGCCGGCATCCGCAGCACGCCCAGCATCTCCCGCAGCTCCGTCAGCGCCTGCCGCCCCATGTCCCCGACCAGCGCCGCGTTCCGCGCCGCCTTCTCCGGATCGTTCAGCGCCACCCGCTCCAACGCAGCCGCATGCACCACCATCAGACTCACCCGGTGCGCCACCACGTCGTGCATCTCCCGCGCGATCCGCGTGCGCTCCTCACGCCGCGCCCACACCGCACGCTCCTCCGCCCGCTCCGCGAGCAGCGACAACTCCCGCTCCAGCCCGTCCGCCCGCTCCCGCAGGCTCTCCACGAGCCGGCGCCGCGCACCGACGTACAGCCCCAGCAGCAGCGGCGGCACCGTCACGCCGACGGACATCAGCAGCGCGACGAGCGCGGCCAGGACGAAGGGCGAATCCCGGTCGTGCTCCTCGAAGGTCTGGTACATCTGCACGAACGTGACGATGATCACGGCGGAGACCGACATCGCGGCCAGCGCCGCGGTGATGCGCCGCGGAATGTCGGAGGCGGCCAGGGTGTAGAGGCCGACGATCGTCAGCAGGAAGCCCATCTCCGCGGGCGCGACGGCCATGCCCACCAGCACCGGGGCGATCGGCCACTTCCGCCGCAGCACCAGCGTGCTCCCCGCGACGACGCCCAGCACGATCCCGAACCCCACGGGCAGCCCGGCATCCCGCGAAAACGGCACCCCCTGCGCCGCACACTCCGCCGCCGACGCCACCGCCAGCACCACGTCGAGCACCATCGACCGGCGCCGCGCCCACCACCAGGGCGGCCTCCGCCCCCCGGAGACCTCGATCACGGCTTCCCCCGACGTGGTCATACCAACCAGCGTAAAGGCCGATCCCGCGGGGAACGGCTTCGGGTTCAGCAGCACGCAACGGATTCGAACGAACACGAAACCACCGGGTAAGCACCGAACTAGTGAATCGACCGCATATTCGCCTCCCCGAACACGCCCCCCACCCAGGCTGTTCGCCATGCCCCACACGAAACATTCCCGCCCCGGCGACGGCACGGGCGGCCTGCTCAAAGGCACGGCCACCTTCGAGGAACTCCGCGACCGGGTGGTGGCCCTCCGCCGGGAGGGCCTGAGCCGCAGACAGATCCGCGACCGGCTGAAAGTCGCCAACAACGACCTGCTCAACCGCCTCCTGGAAGGCGAACCGCCCCCGGAGTGGACGAAGCGCCCGCGGGCGAAGGACGACCTGCGGGCAAGGGCCCGCGAGTTACGCAAGCAGGGCAGGACGTACGACCAGATCCAGGTGGAACTCGGCTGCTCGAAGAGTTCGATCTCGCTATGGGTACGCGACCTGCCCAAGCCGCCGCCCAGAACCCCGGAGGAGGCGTCGGCCATCGCCAAACGCGGCTGGGAGGCGACCCTCCGCAGGAGAGAGGCCGACCGGCAGCAGACGAAGCTCGACGCGGCGCGCGAGATCGCACGGCTCACGGACCGGGAGCTGTTCCTCGTCGGGGTGGGGCTCTACTGGTCGGAGGGCGCCAAGAGCAAGGGTTCTCGCCGGCGCGAGAGGGTCATCTTCGTGAACAGCGACCCCGGAATGATCACGGCATTCCTGGCCTGGCTCCGCCTACTCGAGGTGGACAAAGACCGACTGAGGTTCAGTGTGCAGATCCACGAGACGGCTGATGCGGCGGCCGCCGAGGAGTTCTGGGCAGGTCACGTAGGCGTGGACCGCGGGCATCTGCTCAAAACCTCACTCAAGAAGCACAACCCCCGAACCAACCGGACGAACACCGGCGAGGGCTATCACGGCTGCCTTCGGGTAACGGTCCGGGACGGCGCGGATCTCTACCGTCGCATCGAGGGGTGGTGGTACGGCATAGTAGTGAGCGCTGGGCAGCGGATTGAAGAAATGTCCGTTTTTGCCTAGCTTGCTATCCCCTGTGGTGTAATGGGCAACACGGGTCGCTTTGGACGATTTGTTCCTGGTTCGAGTCCAGGCAGGGGAGCCCACATCCCGATATCCAGGGCCCCGGCAGCCGCCGGGGCCCGTTTGCGTTACCCCCGCGTACGCCGTCGGTATCCTGCCCGTATCCCCGATACCGCCTGCGTAAGGACCTCACGTGACCGCGAACCGCCCCGCAGCCGTCGTCGTACTCGCCGCGGGCGAAGGCACCCGAATGAAGTCCGCGACCCCCAAGGTCCTGCACCGCATCTGTGGTCGCTCGCTCGTCGGGCACGTCGTCGCCGCCGCCGGGGAGCTGGGACCCGAACATCTCGTCGTCGTCGTCGGGCACGGCCGGGAGGCCGTTACCGCGCATCTCGGGGAGATCGCGCCGCAGGCGCGGGCCGTGGTGCAGCGGGAGCAGAACGGGACCGGGCACGCGGTGCGGATCGCGTTGGAGGAGCTGGCCGGGGGCGGGGTGGCGCTGGACGGGACCGTGGTGGTGGTGTGCGGTGACACGCCGCTGCTGGCCGGGGAGACCCTGAGCCGGCTGGCCGGGGCGCACGCCGCGGACGGGAACGCGGTGACGGTGCTGACCGCCGAGGTGCCGGACGCGACCGGGTACGGGCGGATCGTGCGGGAGGACGCGACCGGGGCCGTGACCGGGATCGTGGAGCACAAGGACGCCTCCGCGGCGCAGCGGGAGATCCGGGAGATCAATTCCGGGGTGTTCGCGTTCGACGCGAAGCTGCTGGCGTCGGCGCTGACGCAGGTGCGGCGGGACAACAGCCAGGGCGAGGAGTATCTGACGGATGTGCTGGGGATCCTGCGGGCTGCCGGGCACCGGGTGGGTGCCTCGCTCGCCGCCGATCACCGGGAGATCCTGGGTATCAACAACCGGGTGCAGTTGGCCGCGGCGCGCCGGCTGCTGAACGACCGGTTGCTGCATGAGGCGATGCTGGCCGGGGTGACGGTGGTGGATCCGGCGTCGACGTGGTTCGACGTGGCGGTGACGTACGAGCCGGATGCGGTGGTGCAGCCGCAGACGCAGTTGCTGGGGGCTTCGCATGTGGGTGCGGGTGCGGAGGTGGGGCCGGGGTGCACGTTGACGGACACGTCGGTGGGCGCGGGGGCGCGGGTGCTGCACACGGTGGCGGACGGGGCGGAGATCGGGCCGGAGGCGAGTGTGGGTCCGTACACGTATCTGCGGCCGGGGACGCGGCTGGGTGTGGGGGCCAAGGCGGGGACGTATGTGGAGATGAAGAACGCGGTGGTGGGTGCGGGTACGAAGGTGCCGCATCTGTCGTACGTGGGGGACGCGACGATCGGCGAGTACACGAACATCGGTGCCGCGAGTGTGTTCGTCAACTACGACGGGGTGGCGAAGCACCACACGACGATCGGGAGCCATTGCCGTACGGGCGCGGACAACATGCTTGTTGCGCCGGTCACAATCGGGGACGGCGCGTATACGGCGGCGGGGTCGGTCATCACGAAGGACGTGCCGCCCGGTTCGCTGGCCGTGGCGCGGGGCCAGCAGCGCAACATCGAGGGCTGGGTGGCCCGTAAGCGGCCGGGGAGTGCTGCGGCGCAGGCGGCGGAGGCGGCGCGTCGGGAGGGTGGGGACGTGGACGAGGGTGCCGGTCAGGAGGGGTGACGGCGTGCGGGGTGGCGGGCTTCGGGGCGTACGGTGAGTAGGACATCCGACCGGCCGCCCGCCCGGCCGCCTGCCCCGACACCGAGGAGAACGTGCTGTGACCGGGATCAAGACGACCGGCCAGAAGAAGCTGATGCTTTTCACCGGCCGTGGCTACCCGCAGCTTGCCGAGGAGGTCGCGCACCAGTTGGGTGTGGGCCTCGTTCCGACCAAGGCGTTCGACTTCGCCAACGGTGAGATCTACGTCCGTTTCCAGGAGTCGGCGCGGGGTGCCGACTGTTTTGTGATGCAGAGTCACACGACCCCCATCAACCAGTGGATCATGGAACAGATGATCATGGTGGATGCGCTGAAGCGTGCGTCGGCGCGCAGCATCACCGCGATCGTCCCCTTCTACGGCTACGCCCGCCAGGACAAGAAGCACCGCGGCCGGGAGCCGATTTCGGCGCGGCTGATCGCCGATCTGCTGAAGACGGCGGGTGCGGACCGCATTCTGACCGTGGATCTGCACACGGACCAGATCCAGGGTTTCTTCGACGGCCCGGTGGACCACCTGTTCGCGCTGCCGGTGCTGGCGGACTACGTGGCGTCGAAGACGGACCGGTCGAAGCTGACGGTGGTCTCGCCGGACGCGGGGCGGGTGCGGGTGGCGGACCGGTGGGGCGACCGGCTGGGTGCGCCGCTGGCGATCGTGCACAAGCGCCGGGATCCGGATGTGGCGCACCGGGTGACGGTGCACGAGGTCGTCGGGCACGTGAAGGGCCGGGTGTGCGTGCTGGTGGACGACATGGTGGACACGGGGGGCACGATCTGCGCGGCGGCGGATGCGCTGTTCGCGAACGGCGCGGAGGACGTGATCGTGGCGGCGACGCACGGCGTGCTGTCGGGTCCGGCGGGTGACCGGTTGAAGGGGTCGCAGGTCAGCGAGTTCATCTTCACGAACACGCTGCCGACGCCGGGCGAGTTGGAGCTGGACAAGATCACGGTGCTGTCGATGGCGCCGGTGATCGCGCGGGCGGTGCGCGAGGTGTTCGAGGACGGGTCGGTGACCAGCCTCTTCGAGGAGCACGCGTAGCCGGAAGATCGACTTGGGGCGGCCTCCCGCCGCCGGGTAGACTCCCTGAGTTGCTCGGCGAGGGAGGCCGCTGCCGGTTCGTACGGTGTTTCGTGTGCCGTACGGGTCCGCTTCGGTACTCCGTTATCGACGCGCTCTTCGTAGCAGGCCGATTGCGGCCGGGTGACCGTCACGTCAGCTTCACCTACTGCGAGGAGTGCAGTCATGGCCGAGTACAAGATCGCCGCGGAGCCGCGGACCGAGACCGGCAAGGGCGCGGCCCGCCGGCTGCGCCGCCAGGACAAGGTCCCCGGCGTCATCTACGGCCACGGCGCCGACCCCCGGCACGTGTCGCTGCCGAGCTACGACCTGCTGATGGCGCTGAAGACCTCGAACGTGCTGATCAGCCTGGAGATGGACGGCAAGTCCGAGCTGGTCATCCCGAAGGACGTGCAGCGGGACGCGCTGCGCACCGGTGTGCTGAAGCACGTGGACCTGCTGGTCGTGAAGCGCGGCGAGAAGGTCACCGTCGAGATTCCGATCCAGGTGGAGGGCGACCTGGCGCCGGGCGGCAACCTGCTGGAGCACACGCTCCACGCGCTGCCGGTGGAGGCCGAGGCGACGAACATCCCGGAGTCGGTGACGGTCAGCGTCGAGGGTCTGGAGGAGGGCGCGACGGTCCTGGCGAAGGACATCAAGCTGCCGGCGGGTGTGACGCTCACGGTGGACGGCGAGGACCCGGTGCTGCACGTCGTCGCGCCGCAGGCGGAGGAGCCGGCGGCGGAGGGCGAGGCCGCCGAGGGCGAGGCCGCGGGCGACGAGGGCAAGTCGGAGGAGTGATCCCGGCGGGGGCGGGTCGTACGGGCCCGCCCCCCGTCTTCGTACGAGCACGTACACGCACCCGGGGAGGGCCGGCAGATGTCGGACGCAGCGCAGCCGTGGCTCGTCGTGGGCCTGGGCAATCCGGGCCCGGGGTACGCGGGCAACCGGCACAACGTGGGGTTCATGGTCGCGGATCTGCTGGCGGAGCGCGCGGGCGGCCGGTTCAAGTCGCACAAGTCGCGTGCGCAGGTCGTGGAGGCGCGGCTGGGTCCGCCGGGGCCGCTGAGCCGCCGGATCGTGCTGGCGAAGCCGATGTCGTACATGAACGTGTCCGGCGGCCCGGTCTCGGCGCTCGCCGGCTTCTACAAGGTGCCGCTCGACCGGCTGGTCGTGGTCCATGACGAGCTGGATCTCGACTACGGCACGCTGCGGCTGAAGCTCGGCGGCGGCGACAACGGGCACAACGGGCTGAAGTCGCTGTCGAAGTCGCTGGGCCGGGAGTATCTGCGGGTGCGTTTCGGCGTGGGCCGGCCGCCGGGGCGGATGGAGGTGGCGGACTACGTGCTGAAGGACTTCTCCGCCGTCGAGCGCAAGGATCTGGACTACTTCGTGGACCGTGCGGCGGACGCCGTCGAGGCGCTGGTCACGGAGGGTCTGGAGCGGGCCCAGAACGCGTTCAACGGCTGACCCGGGCGCGTAGCGGCGGCCTTCGCGGGCCGGGGACCGTTCCGGGATTCCGGGTGTCGGCGACCGACGCGGTCGCGCCACGGTCCGGCGCGGTCGCGGCCACGTCCGGCGTGGTCCGGCGTGGTCCGGCGCGGGCCGGCCGTGAACGGCTCCCGCCCGGACGGGGAGCGCGGTCCCGTGGCCGGCCCCGCGGTCCCGCACCCGGGTCGCCACCCCACGTACGAAGCCGCCCGCGGCGCGGAGCACGGTCGCAGGCGGGCGGCCTACGCTGCCGGGGGCGGCGGGCGGCGCGGCGCACGCGGCGGACACCGCCCGCCCCGCCGCACCGCCCGCGCCGCCGCACCGCCTGGCGCATCGCCCGCGCCGCCGCCCCGGCCGGAGGTCACCCGGTGTTGCGCAGCCCCGCCGCCACTCCGTTGACCGTCAGCAGCAGCGCCCGGCTGAGCAGCGGGTCGGGTTCCTGGCCGCGTTCGGCGGCTTCGCGCTGCCTGCCGAGGAGCGTGACCTGGAGGTAGGAGATGGGGTCGAGGTAGGCGTCGCGGATGCGGAACGTCTGCTGGAGCACCGGGTTGGCCTCCAGCAGTTCGCTCTCGCCGGTGATGCGCAGCACCTCGCTGACCGTCAGTTCGTGCTCGGCCTCGATGGTGGCGAAGATGTGCTTCAGCTCGTCGGGCACGAGGGTGTCGACGTAGTGCCGGGCGATGCGCAGGTCGGTCTTGGCGAGCGTCATCTCGACGTTGGCGAGGAAGTTGCGGAAGAAGTGCCAGTGTTCGTACGCCTCGTCGAGGACGCCGTCGAGTCCGGCCTCGCGGGCGGCGCGCAGGCCGGAGCCGACGCCGAACCAGCCGGGCACGATCTGCCGGGACTGGGTCCAGCCGAAGACCCAGGGGATGGCGCGCAGCCCGTCGAGCCCGGCGCCGGTGTCGGGGCGGCGGGAGGGCCGGGAGCCGAGGTGCAGCTCGGCGAGCTGGTCGACGGGGGTGGAGGCGAAGAAGTAGGCGGGCAGGTCGGGGTCGTCGACGAGCCTGCGGTAGGCGGCGTTGGCGGCGTCGGAGACGACGTCCATGGCGGCGTCCCAGCGGGTGAGCGCCTCGACGGACTGCCGCGGCGCGGTGTGCAGGGCGGACGCCTGGAGGGTGGCGGCGACGGTCAGCTCCAGGTTCTCCCGGGCCAGGGACGGCACGAGGTACTTGTCGGAGATGACCTCGCCCTGCTCGGTGACCTTGATCTCGCCTTCGAGGGTGCCCCAGGGCTGGGCGAGGATCGCGTCGTGGGTGGGGCCGCCGCCGCGGCCGACGGTGCCGCCGCGGCCGTGGAAGAGGCGCAGCCGTACGCCGTGCCGGTGGGCGACGTCGCGCAGCCGGCGCTGGGCGCGGTGGATCTCCCACTGGGAGGTGGTGATGCCGCCGAACTTGGAGGAGTCGGAGTAGCCGAGCATGACCTCCTGGATGTCGCCGCGCAGGGAGACCAGCCGCCGGTAGGAGGGGTCGGAGAGCATGGCGTCGAGCAGGTCGTCGGCGATCTTCAGCTCGTCGGTGGTCTCCAGCAGCGGCACGATGCCGATCTTCGCCCAGCCGGCGTGCAGGTCGACCAGTCCGGCCTCGCGGGCGAGGACGGCGGCGGCGAACACGTCGTCGGCGCCCTGGCACATGGAGATGATGTACGACTCGATGACCTCGGGCCCGAAGGCGTCGATGGCCTTGCGCACGGTGTCGAAGACGCCGAGGGTCTTGGTGCCGGCGTCGTCCAGCGGCGCGGGGGTGGGCGCGAGGGGGCGGCGGGAGCGCAGCTCCCTGGCGAGCAGGCCGCGGCGGTAGTCGCGGGGCATGTCGAGGTAGCGCCAGGACTCCTCGCCGAGCCGGTCGAAGAGCTGGCCGAGGGCGTGGTGGTGGGCGTCGGCGTGTTCGCGTACGTCCATGGTGGCGAGCTGGAGGCCGAAGGCGGCGATGGTGCGGATGGTGCGTTCCAGCCGGCCGTCGGCGACGAGGGAGCCGCGGTGCTCGCGCAGCGAGGTCTGCACGAGGGTGAGTTCCTCGATGAGCTGCGACGTGCCGAGGTAGTCGCGGCCGGGCACGTGGGCGCTGCCGTCGGCGAGGCGGCGGCGGGTGTTGAGGAGCTTCTGCCGGATGCAGGTGGCCTTGAGCCGGTAGGGCTCCTCGGCGTTGAGCCGCTTGTAGCGGGGGCTGATCTCGGGCAGGACGTCCAGGTCCTCCTGGACGGAGCGCAGGAGTTCTTCGGTGGCGCCGCCGTTGCGGATGGAGTTGGACAGGGCGGAGCGCAGCTCGTCCACGTGGCCGATGGCCTCGGTGATGCCGTGTTCGTGCTGGAGGAGGAGCACGTCCCAGGTGACCTGGGGGGTGACGTTGGGGTTGCCGTCGCGGTCGCCGCCGATCCAGGTGCCGAAGGTCAGCGGGCGGGTGCCGGGCGGCAGGACGGCGGACTGCTCGACGCCGACGCGCTCCAGTTCGGCGGCGAGGTCTTCGAGGACGTCGCCGACGGCGCCGCGGTTGAGTTCGTCGAGGTAGTAGATGGCGTTGCGGGCCTCGTCGGCGGGCTCGGGGCGGACGACGCGCAGTTCGTCGGTCTGCCAGATGAGGTCGATGTCCTCGGCGAGCCGGCGGTCGCAGCGGCGGCGGTCGGCGGCCGACGTGCCCTCGTCGGCCTCCAGCAGCCGGGCCACGTCGCGCAGCTTGGTCAGCACGGAGCGGCGGGCGGCCTCGGTGGGGTGGGCGGTGAAGACGGGGCGTACGCCGAGGCTGGCGATGGTCTCGCGCAGGTGCTCGGGGTCGGCGTCCTTCAGCATGTCGGCGGTACGGGCGAGGCTGCCGCCGTCGGCGGCGCGGCGGGCGCGGAACTCCCGGCCGCGGTGCACCTGCTCGGTGACGTTGGCGAGGTGGAAGTAGGTGGAGAAGGCGCGCACCAGCCTTGCGGCGGTCTCCAGGTCGATGCTGCGCAGCAGTTCGGCGGCGGCGTCGCCGTCGCTGCGCGTCAGGGCGCGTACGCGCTCGACGAGGTCCAGCAGGTCCGGGCCGTCCTGGCGGACGAGTGTCTCGCCGAGCAGGTCTCCGAGGCGCCGGATGTCGGCGCGCAGCTCGGCGTTGCCGGCGGCCGCGGCGCCCGGGTCGGGGCCTGCGGCTCCGGCGGGGCGGTGCGCGTGGGTGTCGGCACTGGTCACTGGTGCGGCTCCTTGGCGTGCGGCGCTGGTGTTTCCGCCCGTGCGCGGCGGCGCGCGGCGGGCAGGGGTGCGGACCGCGCTGTCCGACGCCCCCAGACTAGTCGGCCCTGGTCGCTGGCCGGGTGGGCGAAGCCCGCCGGGTTCGCGGCATGGGAACCGGCCTGTGCGGGCACTCAAGAGGTGTTCCTTCCACACGGGCGCGTATGTACGCCCGTTGGGACCGTGCCTCTTTCAGCCCTGAACTGAGGCATGCCATACTTACGCCAACGTAGGTTACGGGACCGTAGCCTCGCTGGTCCATGTTCCCCAGCCTCCGAGGGATGCTTATGCCGCCCACGTCCGAAGTGACCGACGAGCAGACCCGCTCGGCCACGGTCACCGCCGAGTCCGCGACGCTCGGCGGTGAGAGCAAGAGGTCGGTCGAGCAGATCACGCTGCTGGCGTTCATCGTGCTGCCGTTCGTCGCGCTGGTGGGGGCGATCCCGCTGGCCTGGGGCTGGGGGGTGAGCTGGCTCGACCTCGGACTGATGACGTTCATGTACTTCCTCGGCCTGCACGGCGTGACCATCGGGTTCCACCGGTACTTCACGCACGGCTCGTTCAAGGCGAAGAAGCCGCTGCGGGTGGCGCTGGCGATCGCGGGGTCGATGGCGGTGGAGGGCCCGGTCGTGCGCTGGGTCGCGGACCACCGCAGGCACCACAAGTTCTCCGACGCCGAGGGCGACCCGCACTCCCCGTGGCGCTTCGGCGACACGGTCCCGGCGCTGATGAAGGGCCTGTGGTGGGCGCACATCGGCTGGCTCTTCGACGAGGAGCAGACGCCGCAGAACAAGTACGCGCCGGACCTGATCAAGGACTCGGCGATCCGCCGGGTGTCGCGCCAGTTCGTGCTGTGGACGGCGGTCTCGCTGCTGTTCCCGCCGCTGGTCGGCGGGCTGGTCACCTGGTCGTGGCAGGGTGCGCTCTCGGCGTTCTTCTGGGCCTCGCTGGTGCGGGTGGCGCTGCTGCACCACGTCACCTGGTCGATCAACTCGATCTGCCACGCGGTCGGCAAGCGCCCGTTCAAGTCCCGGGACCGCTCGGGGAACGTGTGGTGGCTGGCGGTCCTGTCCGGCGGCGAGTCGTGGCACAACCTGCACCACGCGGACCCGACCTCCGCCCGGCACGGCGTGATGAAGGGCCAGATCGACTCCAGCGCCCGGGTCATCCGCTGGTTCGAGAAGCTCGGCTGGGCCTACGACGTGCGCTGGCCGAGCGAGTCCCGTATCGAGTCCAAGCGCAACAAGGACGGCGACGCGGGCAAGGGTGCGGGCAAGGGCGCGGCCGCCGGGTCGGCCCGGCGTGAGGAGGCCGCCGCCGACGCGGCATGATGGAGCCGTGGCTACCGGCGGTAAGAGCGGCACGGGCAACAGCGGCGACGGCGGCGAGGCGAAGCCGCCGCGCCGGACCCGGCGGCGTATGACGGGCAAGGAACGCCGCGAGCAGCTTGTCGACGTGGGGCGCACGCTCTTCGCGGCGCGCGGCTTCGAGGCGACGTCGGTGGAGGAGATCGCCTCCAAGGCGGGCGTGTCCAAGCCGGTGGTGTACGAGCACTTCGGGGGCAAGGAAGGGCTGTACGCGGTCGTCGTGGACCGGGAGATGCGGCGGCTCCTCGACATGGTGGCGAGTGCGCTGACCGCGGGGCATCCGCGGGAGTTGCTGGAGCAGGCGGCGTTCGCGCTGCTGGACTACATCGACGAGTACACAGACGGCTTCCGCATCATGGTGCGGGACTCCCCCGTGGCCCAGTCGCACGGCTCGTTCGCCTCGCTGATCAGCGATATCGCCACCCAGGTGGAGGACATCCTGGGGCTGGAGTTCAAGTCCCGTGGCTTTGATCCGAAGCTCGCGCCGCTGTACGCGCAGGCGCTGGTGGGGATGGTGGCGCTGACCGGGCAGTGGTGGCTGGACGTGCGCAAGCCGAAGAAGGCCGAGGTCGCGGCGCACCTGGTGAACCTCGCCTGGCACGGGCTGGGCGACCTGGAGGCCAGGCCGCGCCTGATAGGCCACCGCCGCGCGTAGCGCGCGGGGCGCACGGCCTGCGGCGCACGTGGCCGCGGCGCCCCTGGGGTGCCGGTCCGGCCGGCCGGGCCGCCACCGGTCCCCGATTCCCCGATTCCCCGGGTCCCCGGGTCCCCGGGTCCCCGGGTCCCCCGGAGTCCTGTCGGCATCCGGTCCCGGCGGAGCCCTTACGCGGCCTGGAACTCCAGCCGGTTGCCGAACGGGTCGGCGGTGTGGAAGCGCCGTACGCCCGGGATCTCGTCGTCCGCCCAGGTCACGTCGTGGCCGCGGGCGGCCAGCCGGCGGGCCAGCGCGTCGAGGTCGGTGACGACGAGCGCGGGGTGCGCCTTGCGGGCGGGCCGGAAGTCCTGCTCGACGCCGAGGTGGAGCACGACGGCGCCGGAGGTGAACCAGCAGCCGCCGCGGGCGGCGAGCACCGCGGGCTTGGGCACCTCGGTCATGCCGAGCACGTCGCCGTAGAAGATGCGCAGCACCTCCTCGCCGCCGGCGGGGACGGCGAGCTGGACGTGGTCGATTCCGGTGATCATGGCGTGACTCCCAGCGCGAAGATGCGGCGGAACGGGAACGGGGTGCCGTGCGGGCCGGGCGGGTAGGCGGTGCGCAGCAGGGCCGCGTAGGCGGTGACGTAGGCGTCGGCCTCGTCGCCGAGGGCGTCGAGCACGGGGCGCAGGCCGGTGCCGCGGACCCAGTCCAGCACCGGGTCGGGGCCGTGCAGGAGATGGGCGTACGTGGTCTCCCAGGCGTCGCCGGCGCAGCCGAGGTCGAACAGCAGCTCCAGGTACGCGACGGGCTGGAGCACCGGCTGGTCGCGCAGGACGCCGTGCAGCCGCTCCCGCCAGCGCGGCTCGCGGGTGAGGTGACGCATCAGGGCGTGGCTGGGGGCGTCGTAGTTGCCGGGGACCTGGAAGGCGAAGGTGCCTCCGGAGGTGAGGCCGGCGAGCCAGCGGGGGAAGTGCTCCCAGTGGCCGGGCACCCACTGGAGCACGGCGTTGCCGAGGATCAGGTCGTACGCGCCGGGCTCCGGCGTCCAGTCGGTGAGGTCGGCGTGGGCGAAGTCGATCCGGCCGCCGCCGGGCGTGCGGCCGGCGTGCGCGGCGGCGGTGCGGAGCATGTCGGGCGAGTTGTCGTAGCCCGTGATGTGGGCGCCGGGCCAGCGGGCGGCCAGCAGCGCGGTGCCGTTGCCGGTGCCGCAGCCGATGTCGGCGATCCGCGCCGGGCGGCGGGGCAGCTCGCCTACGCGGGCGAGGAGGTCCGCGAGGGGGCGGGTGCGGGGCCCCTCGTGGCGCAGGTACTGCTGCGGATCCCAGGAGGGTGAGGTCATGCCTCCAGCGTTCCGCCCATGTATCTCGATGTCAAGAGACTTCATGTCGACAGACCGACTACACTGATCGCATGCGGGACGAGGTGGACCGGCTGGTCGCGGCGTGGCGCAGGGAGCGCCCCGACCTCGACGTGGAGCCGCTGGAGGTGCTGAGCCGGGTGAGCCGGCTCGCCCGCCACCTGGACCGCGCACGGCGGCTTGCCTTCGCCGAACACGGCCTGGAGGGCTGGGAGTTCGACGTCCTGACCGCCCTGCGCCGGGCCGGCGAGCCGTACCAGCTCTCCCCCGGCCAGCTCCTCACCCAGACCCTGGTCACCTCCGGCACGATGACCAACCGCATCGACCGGCTGGCGAAGAAGGACCTCGTCGAGCGGCTGCCGGACCCCAGCGACCGGCGCGGGGTGCTGGTGCGGCTCACCGCCGAGGGCCGCGAGCGCGCGGACGCGGCGCTGGCGGCGCTGCTGGCGCAGGAGCGGGCGATCCTCGCGGAGCTGCCCCCGGAGCGGCGCCGCGAGCTGGCAGACCTGCTGCGGCAACTGACGGCCCCGTTCGACAACGTCCCGTAGCCCCGCGGCGGCGCCTGCGGGCGGCGGGGCGGGACCCGCGCGCACGGGCCGGGCGCGAGGCCGGTGCCCGGCGGGCCCTTGCCTCGGGCGCGGCAACGCGGGAAGCGCGTGCACGGGTCAGGCGTGGGGGCCGGTGCCCGGCGGGGCTCGGGCGCGGCGGCGCGGCCCCGGCTCGCGGTGACGGCTCAGCGCCCCGCTCGACCTGACCGGCCCCGTACGGCGCAGCCCTCCGGGCCGGTCCGTACAGCCGAAGCCGCGGCGTGCCCGGCGCGGTGGACCACCCGCTCGTACCGCCGCCGCGCGACCCCGCTCCCCCGGACTTCCCCCCGTGCCCGCCGCCGCGGCGCTAGCCGCTGACGCGGGCCGGCTCGCCCAGGTCCACCGGGCCGACGCCCGCGCGGCGCGCCAGCGCGACCGCGGCCAGCGTCGAGTGCACCCCGAGCTTGCCCAGGACGTTCTGCATGTGCGTACGGACCGTGTGCGGCGACAGGTACAGCCGCTCGGCGACCGCCTTGCGGCCCAGGCCCGCGACCATGCAGCGCAGCACCTCGTGCTCCCGCGGCGTCAGCGACTCGACGAGCTGCTCGCTTTCCGTGCGGTGCTCCCGGGCCGCCGTCAGCTCCCGCAGCACGCCCGTGAGCAGCGCGGGCGGCAGATGCGTCTCGCCGCGCAGCACCCCCCGGATCACCGCCAGCAGCCGGGACAGCGAGCTGTCCTTGGCGACCCAGCCGAACGCCCCGGCCTGGAGCGCCGCCGCCGCCCGCGCCGGGTCGTCGCGGGCCGCGAGGACCACTGTGCGCGTCTGCGGGTGGGCCGAGCGGACGCGCGCCGTCAGCGAGATCCCGCCCAGGGCGCCGGCCGACGAGCCGTTGCTGCCCGAGACGGCCTGCGCGGGCACCGGGGTCCCCGCGGGCATGTCGCGGTCGAGGTCGGCGTCGACCAGGAACACGTCGAACCGGCGGCCCTCCGCCGCGGCCCGCTCCAGCGAGCGCAGCGCGGCGTGACCGCTGCCGGCCGGCAGCACGTCGACATCCGGCTCTGCTGCCAGCGCCGCGGCCAGCGACTCGGCGAACACGCGGTGGGCATCGGCCACCAGGACCCGGATCCGAACCACGGACACCCCCATGTCGCGGACAACCAGAACTCACGGAGTAAGGAATAAGGAACACGGCGCATGGAGCGTGGCGCGCCTGCCTGAGCTGCGGCCGCCGCCGCCTCCCATAGCTACCCCGCCCCGTGCGCCGTACCCACGGTCTCGCCCCCTGAACGAGCACCGGCCCCCACCGGTGCTGCCCCACAGCGTAGGGCGCGGGACCGACAAGGGAAGCCCAACGGCCAACTTTCCGTGGCGAGTTCACCACGGGGAGTAGAAACCGGCCGGATACGGCCCCGTTGGGGATCGATTCCGGAGTTCCGGCGGGCCCGGGAGCGGTAAGGCTGTACGTTGCCGGGGCAGTAGACCCCCGGGGGGAGGGCGTGATGGCCGTTCGGCTGATCGTGGTCGACGAGCACCGCCTGCTCGCCGAAGCTCTCGCGTCCGCGCTGAAGCTGCGCGGACACCGGGTGCTGGCCGCGGCCGCGCCCACGGCGGGCGCCGCGGAGCTGGTGGTGAGCAGAGGACCTGAGGTGTGCCTGCTGGGCACGGCGACCCCGGCGGCACCCGGGGCGTTCGACCCTGTCCTGCGGATAAAGCGGGAGCGTCCGCAGATCGCCGTGGTGGTGCTCGGCCCCGTGCCGAACCCGCGCGGCATCGCGGCGGCGTTCGCCGCGGGTGCCTCCGGGTACGTACGGCACGACGAGCGCATCGAGGGTGTGGAACGTGCGCTGGTCAAGGCACGGGCGGGGGAGGCGGCGGTGGCTCCTCAGTTGTTGCAGAGCGCGTTCACCGAGCTGCTCAACCCGGCGGCGGAGCCGGACGACGAGGGCGCCCGGCTGCTTCAGTTGCTGACCCCGCGGGAGGTCGAGGTCCTGGTGCGGGTCGCGGAGGGCGAGGACACGCGGCTGATCGCGGAGGGCATGCGAATAGCCGCGAGCACGGCCCGTACGCATGTGCAGCGGGTGCTGATGAAGCTCGGGGTGGGTTCACGGCTTGAAGCGGCGGCGCTGGCGGCCCGTACGGGCCTGCTGGACCGCGCCGCCGCCCGCCCGGGGGCGGACGGCGGCGCGGAGGCGTAGAGGTTTTCGGACAGTCTCGTACGGGCGCGGGCGTACCGGCAGGGGGCGGCAGGGGGACGATTCAGTGGCCGTCCGGGCGGTCCTGCCGCCCCGGACCTCCGCGCCCGCCCTGGTCTCCCGGGCTTCCCGCGCTTCCCTGGCTTCCCGCGTTTCCCGGGTTGTCCTCCATCGCCTCCGCCAGTTCCTCCGCCGACGGCGGCGGCACCGGCCGCAGGAACTGCCAGGCGACGAAGAACAGCCCGAGCGCCAGCATCCCCAGCCCCGTCCACAGGTTGATGCGCACGTCCTCCGCCTTGGCGATCTCCGCGTCGGAGTCGAAGGCGCCGACGATCACGAGGATCACGCCGTACACGACGAACAGGCCGCCGATCAGCCGCCGTACGTCGAACAGCCTGCTGGCCGTCGCCGACTTGCGCTCCAGCTCCTCGATCTGGTGCGCCAGTTCCTCGGTGTCCGGCTTGCCGCGGTCCGGGCCGCCCGGACGCTCGTTGGTGTCGCTCATGGTGCGCTCCTAGAAGGAGAAGGGGATGTAGCACAGGGCGGCCAGGATGATCGCGCCCCAGCCCAGCAGGGCCGGCCGGCGGTACCAGGCGTCGTCTCCCTTGGCGGGCGGCTCCGACATGCCCGGGGAGCGGGTGCCGTAGACGAGGCCGGCGAGCTGCTCGGGGGACTTGGGCCGGGTGAACGGCGTGACGACCAGCATCGCGACCGCGCCGGCGACGAAGCCGACGATCGCGGAGACGAAGTTGGCGCCCTGGTCGGTGGGGATGCTGATGACGCCCTGCTTGTAGATCCAGAAGTAGTTGAGCATCGCGGCGACCGTGCCGACGAGCAGGCCCCAGAAGCCGGCCTTGACCGACGTGCGCTTCCAGAACATGCCGATGATGAAGACCACGAACATCGGCACGTTGAAGAAGGAGAACAGCGTCTGGAGGTACGCCATGATGTTGCTGAAGCTGGACGCGATGAACGCCGTGCCGACGCTGGCCGCCACCCCGATGACGGTGATGATCCGCCCGAAGCGCAGGTAGTACGCGTCCGACCGGCCCTTCTTGACGTACGGCTCCCAGATGTCGGTCGTGAAGACGGTGTTGAACGACGAGACGTTCGCCGCCATGCCCGCCATGAACGCCGCCAGCAGGCCGGTGATGGCGATGCCCAGCACGCCGTTGGGCAGCAGTTGCTCCATGAGGTACGGGATCGAGTCGTTGTACGTCAGGTCCGAGCCGGACGTGCCGATCTCGGGCACCAGGGCCGCCGCGGCCAGCCCGGGGATCATCACCAGGAAGACGATGAAGACCTTCGGGTACGCGCCGATGAGCGGCGTGCGCTGGGCGGCGGAGAGGTTCTTGGCGGACAGCGCGCGCTGCACCTCGGCGAAGTTGGTCGTCCAGTAGCCGAAGCTGAGGACGAAGCCCAGGCCGAGGACGATAGTCAGCCAGTTGGCGCCCAGCGGGTTGTCGCTGCCGATGCCGGTGCCGCCCCAGGAGGTCATGAAGTCGCTGCCACGGGACTCGGTGAGGGTGTCGCTGAGGCCGTCCCAGCCGCCGACGCGCTTGAGCGCGAGGATCGTCAGCGGCAGCAGCGCGGCGATGATGACGAAGAACTGGAGGACCTCGTTGTAGACCGCCGACGACAGCCCGCCGAGCGTGATGTACGCGAGCACGACGGCCGCGGAGATGACGATCGCGACCCACTCGGGCCAGCCGAGCAGCGCCTCGACGACGATGGCCATGGCGTAGAGGTTGACGCCGGCGATGAGCACGGCGGCGAAGGAGAAGAGCACCGAGCTGAGCAGGTGGGCGCTGCGGTCGTAGCGGTGCAGCAGGAACTCCGGCACCGACCGGACCTTCGAGCCGTAGTAGAAGGGCATCATCACCAGGCCCAGGAAGACCATGGCCGGGATGGCGCCGATCCAGTACCAGTGCGTGGTGTAGACGCCGTACTGGGCGCTGTTGGCGGCCATGCCGAGGATCTCGGTGGCGCCGAGGTTGGCGGAGATGAACGCCAGGCCGGTGATCCAGGCGGGCATGGAGCGCCCGGAGAGGAAGAAGTCGAGACTGGTCCTGACGCTTCGCCGGGCCAGGAACCCGATGCCGAGCACGACGGCGAAGTACATGGCCATGATCACGTAGTCGAGGACGTTGGTGTCGAGCCGCAGCTCTGCCGCTAGTGGGTGCATGATTCAGGTCCGCTTCATTGCGTGATGCGTTCAGAAGACGAAGCCAGACGGATGGCGTTGGATTCCGAAAGCTTCTGTTGGGACTGTTTGCTTGTCTGTTGGATCTGGCACCCAGAATGTCTGATAAGGGATAATTTGGGGTAAGCGACGCTCCGGCGTTGACTCGCCTGTTGGCTTGTGGTTCATTGTGTTCGATTGTGTTGGGGAACCCCACCATGACGACCGGCGGCAGGGCAGGCCACAGGGCCGAGGAAGAGGCTCCAGTGAAGAAGACGCACACGCGGCTCGCGGACGGGCGCGAGCTGATCTACTTCGACGCGCGTGACGACGCCGTCCGGGACGCGGCCGACCGCCGCCCTCTGGAGCCGACGCGCACCGCCTCGGAGGCGCGCTTCGACCCGCTGCGCGGGGAGTGGGTGGTCATCGCCTCACACCGCCAGGGGCGTACGTACCGGCCCCCCGCCGACGCGTGCCCGCTGTGCCCCTCCAGGGACGGGCGGCTCAGCGAGATCCCCGCCGACGACTACGAGGTCGCCGTCTTCGAGAACCGCTTCCCCTCGCTGACCGGCGAGCCCGGCCCGGAGACCGGCGAGCCGCCGTTCGTCAGCGCCCCGGGCGCGGGGCGCTGCGAGGTCGTCTGCTTCACCTCCGACCACGACGCCTCGTTCGCCGACCTCTCCCCCGGCCAGGCCGCGCTGGTGCTGGACGCCTGGACCGACCGCTCGCTGGAGCTGGCCGAACTCCCCGGCGTCGAGCAGGTCTTCTGCTTCGAGAACCGCGGCGAGGAGATCGGCGTCACCCTCGGCCACCCGCACGGCCAGATCTACGCCTACCCGTATGTCACGCCGCGTACGGCGCAGATGATGCGGTGCGTCGAGCAGCACCGGGCGGCGACGGGCCACAACCTCTTCGACACCGTCGTCGCCGCGGAGACCGCGGCCGGTACGCGGGTCGTGCTGGAGACGGCGCACTGGGTGGCGTTCGTGCCGTACGCCGCGCACTGGCCGTACGAGGTCCACCTCTACCCGCGGCGCCGCGTACCCGACCTGCCGGCGCTGGACGACGCGGCACGGGCGGAGTTCCCCGCGGTCTACCTCGAACTCCTGCGCAGATTCGACCGGATCTTCGGCCCCGGCGAGCCGCCGACGCCGTACATCTCGGCGTGGCACCAGGCGCCGGTGCGGGCGGCGGGCCGCGATGACTACGCTCTGCATCTGGAGCTGTTCACCATCCGGCGCAGCCCGGGCAAGCTGAAGTACCTGGCGGGCTCGGAGTCCGCGATGGACGCCTTTGTCACCGATGTGCCGCCGGAGCGGGCGGCGGAGCGACTGCGAGAGGTAGCGAGCACGTGAGTCACAGCGCAGGCGGAGGTGCCGGAGGGGCCGGAAGGGCCGGGGACGAGGCGGCCGGTGGGCGGAAGTACCTGGTGACCGGCGGTGCCGGATACGTGGGGAGCGTCGTCGCGGCGCACCTGCTGGCGGCCGGGCACGCGGTGACGGTCGTCGACGACCTGTCGACCGGGTTCCGCGACGGGGTGCCGGAGGGCGCCGAGTTCGTCGAGGACCGGATCCAGCACGCCGCGAAGTGGCTGGACCCCTCGTACGACGGCGTGCTGCACTTCGCCGCCTCCTCGCAGGTCGGCGAGTCCGTCACGCACCCCGAGAAGTACTGGCGGAACAACGTCGGCGGCACGCTGGAGCTGCTGGCCGCGATGCGCGAGGCGGGCGTGCGGCGCCTGGTGTTCTCCTCCACCGCCGCCACCTACGGCGAGCCGGAGTCCGTGCCGATCACCGAGGACGCCGTCACCGCGCCGACCAACCCGTACGGGGCCTCCAAGCTCGCCGTCGACCACATGATCGGCGCCGAGTGCCACGCCCACGGCCTGGCCGCCGCGTCGCTGCGCTACTTCAACGTCGCGGGCGCCTGGCTGCCGGAGCACGGCGGCGGCCCGTACGGCGAGCGCCACGACCCCGAGTCCCACCTCATCCCGCTGGTGCTCCAGGTGGCCCTGGGCCGGCGCGAGTCGATCTCCGTCTTCGGCGACGACTACCCCACCCCGGACGGCACCTGCGTCCGCGACTACATCCACGTCGCGGACCTCGCCGAGGCGCACCTGCTCGCGCTCGACGCCGTACGCCCCGGCGAGCACCGCATCTGCAACCTCGGCAACGGCGCGGGCTTCTCCGTACGCGAGGTCGTCGAGACCGTCCGCCGGGTGACCGGGCACCCCGTGCCCGAGGTGGTCGCACCGCGGCGGGCCGGGGATCCGGCGGTGCTGGTGGCGTCGGCGGAGGCGGCGAAGGAGCAGTTGGGCTGGCGGCCGTCACGTACGGAGCTGGCGGGGATCGTGTCGGACGCCTGGGACTTCGCACGGCGGGTCGCGGGCGCGGGGGAAGGCGGAGGGGACAGATGACGGCAGGAGAGACGACGGGGGCACGGGCCGCGGACGCCGCGGACGGCGCGGACGCCGCCGGTGCGGAGGCGACGGCCGCGGCCTTCGCCGAGCTGTACGGGGCGCGGCCCGCCGGCGTGTGGGCGGCGCCCGGGCGCGTCAACCTCATCGGCGAGCACACCGACTACAACGACGGCTACGTCATGCCGCTCGCCCTGCCGCACACCACCCTCGCCGCCGCCCGGCGCCGCGACGACGGCGTGCTGCGGCTGCACTCGGGCGACGACGGCTCCCGCCTGGTCGAGCTGGACGTCGACCGCATCGACCCCCTGACCGTCGGCGGCGACCGCGGCGGCTGGGCCGCGTACCCGGCGGGCGTGGTGTGGGCCCTGCGCCGCACCGTCGACGGCTTCGCGGACTTCTCCGGCGCCGACATCCACTACGAGAGCACCGTCCCCACGGGCGCCGGGCTGTCCTCGTCGGCGGCCCTGGAGGTCTCCACGGCGCTCGCCCTCAGCGACCTGTACGACCTGGGCCTCGACCCCGTACGGCTGGCGAAGGTCGGCCAGCACGCCGAGAACGACTTCGTCGGCGTACCCAGCGGGATCATGGACCAGATGGCGTCCGCGTGCTGCACCGCGGGCCACGTGCTCCACCTCGACACCCGCGACCTCGCGCAGCGCGCCGTGCCCTTCGACCTCGCCGCCGAGGGGCTCACGCTGCTCGTGGTCGACACCCAGGTCAAACACGCCCTGGGCGACGGCGAGTACGCCGAGCGGCGCGCCGGCTGTGAGGCGGCGGCGCGGGCGCTGGGCGTACCGGCGCTGCGGGACGTGCCGTACGCGGAGCTGGACGCCGCGCTGACCCGGCTGTCGGACCCCGCGGTGCGCCCGCTCGTACGGCACGTCGTCACCGAGGACCGGCGCGTCGAGGAGTGCATCGGGCTGCTCGACGCCGGCCGCACCCGCGACATCGGGCCCGTGCTCCTCGCCGGGCACGCCTCGCTGCGCGACGACTTCCGCGTCTCCTGCCGCGAACTCGACGTGGTCGTGGAGTCGTCGGTCGCCGCGGGCGCGCTCGGCGCGCGCATGACCGGCGGCGGCTTCGGCGGCTCGGCGATCGTGCTGGCCGAGACGGACGCGGCGGACACGGTCGGCAAGGCCGTCGAATCGGCCTTCGCCGCCGCGGACTTCCGCCCACCGCGCATCTTCACCGCCGTCCCCGGCGCGGGCGCCCGCCGGCTGCTGTGACACGGCCGTCCCCGCCCGTCGGTGAGCGGCGGGCGGGGACGGCGTGGACAGCTCTCTTACGGCTTGTGGAACTCCCCGCGGGCTACGGCCGCGACGAACGCCCGCCACGCCTCAGGGGTCGCGGTCAGGACGGGACCGGTGCCCTGCTGCTTGCTGTCCCGCATGGCCACCGCGCCGTGGCGGAACGCCACCTCGACACAGTTGCCGTTCCCGTTGCTGTAGCTGGACTTGAACCACGCTGCGCTGTGCAGCTCACCCTTTCTCATAACTCCCTGCCACTTCGGCCAGCAGCCGCTTCGACGCCTGCTCATCGTGTGCTACTTCCCAGATTCCCCGGAACGCCCTGTCGTACTGTTCGATCTCGTGCGACTTGTCGAGATACAGACCCCCCGTGTAGCCGTCAGCGTAGACCGTGGGTGGCTCCGACTCGCTGCCGTCGCCGTTGAGCGGGAAGCGCAGCAGTACGAACGCCCCGGTGAGAACCCCGGGATGCATGCCCGCGGCAAACGGTACGACCCGGATGGTGACGTTCGGCCGCTCGGCGACATAGACCAGATGCGCGAGCTGTTCTGCCATAACTTCACGCCCGCCCACCGGTCGGCGCAGGACCACCTCGCTCAGGACCACGTCGAACTCCAGCGGCCTCGTGGCCCGAGTCAGCAGCGCCTGCCGGTCGATACGCAACCGCACCCGGCCGTCGAAGTCGTCTTCACTGATATCCGGCAGGTGTGTCCGAGTGATGGCACTCGCGTATCCCGCGGTCTGGAGCAGTCCCGGCAAGACATCGCTCCCGTAAGCCGACGCCTTCCACGCCGCGTCCTCCAAGCCCACGTATACGTCGAACCCTTCCGGGATCACGTCGCCGTAGGCGTGCCACCAGCCGCGTGCCTTGGTCTCCTTGGCCAGGCCCATCAGGGCCTCGGTCATCTCCTGCGGAGCGCCGTAGACCAAGCACATCGCCTGCACGTCCAGGCTGCGCATCGGGCCCTGTCCGGTCTCGATGCGCCACATCTTGGCTTCGGACCACTCCATCTCGCGCGCGGCGGCACGCACGGTCAGCCGCGCCTGGTTCCGTAAGTCCCGCAGATAGCGGCCGAGTTGGCGGCGCGGAACGGTCGAACCGGTGACCTTCTCCCTAATCGTCTCCCCCAGTTCCGAGCCCTGTCTGACGGACTCTCATACCCGCGATGAAAGCAACGTGGTCCCCGCCACACAAGACAAGTCATATGTTCGACGTCTCACGCGAGTGGGTTTCTTCGCGAAGTCTTGCAGGGCCTCGGTGAGGCGGGCCCGACTGTTCGCCGGCCGGGCCCTCACCGACTGGTCCGCGCCCGTGGACGCAGACGACGTCCGCACCTGCGTCTCCGAGAGGTGCACCAACGCCCTGCTGCACGGCGGCCGGCCGGGGCGCCTTCTCCTGCTGCGCCTGTCGCTGTCCGAGACCGCTCTGGTCGTCGAGGTCCACGACGCCGGCTCCGCCGCGCCGCAACCGCGCAGCGCCGCGGAATGCGACGAGTCCGGCCGCGGCCTGCTGGTCGTCGCCGCTCTCTCCGACCGCTGGGGCGTGCGTCCACGGAACGGGATCGGCAAGCTCGTATACGCCGAGTTCGACGTCCCGGGCTGCTGAACGGCCGATGCCGGATGAGGTCTACGGGCCGGCCGGACCGTCAGCCGTCCTTGCTGCCGAAGGCGAGGGCGAGGTATTCCACGTCGTCGCGGTCGCTGACGAGGTCCTGGGCCAGGTAGAAGCGGCCGTGCTCGAATATGTACGGGACCCGGTCGCTGTACGTCAGCGTCGTCTCGGACTCCGCCGTGTCGTTCGGCAGCTCCAGCCAGACCTCCTCCTTGGCGGAGCGCGGGTCGATCGCGACGATCTCGCCGCCGGCGTCGTACGTCCCCTTCCGGTACGCGATGATCTTGCCGCCGTCCATCCGCAGCGGGACCATCGTCCGCTTCTCACCGGCGTCGTACTTCTTCGTCGCCTCGCCCGTGTCGAGGTCGAAGGCGACGATCTCGTTCGTGTCGCCGTACTCGCTCTTGCCCTGGTGCTCACGCGACGGCAGGTACATCGTGTCACCGTCCACCGCCACCGTCGTGCAGGACTCGGCGCCGCCGGAGTAGTCGCAGCCGGGCTTGTAGCGCGGGCCCTCCGTCTCCGTACCCAGCGAGATCTTGGAGCGCAACTCGCCCTCGTCCAGGGCGAAGATGTCGGTCTCCGTGGTCTTGCCCGCGCCGATCGTGATCACCGGCGGCTCGACGGAGAGCACCTGCACGCTCTGCACCCCGTCCGGCACGTCGTACGACCAGTAGATCCCGCCGGTGGCCGGGTCGACCTTCTGGACCTTCATGTCCTCGTTGAGCGAGCCGCAGAAGACCAGGCCGAGCAGGTTCGTCCCGTCGCTGGCGTAGTCGTGGTCCTTGCACTCGGTGGTCGGCTTGGTCTGCCAGGCGGGGTCGCCGCCGGCGAGCGGGAACGCGGCGGAGCCGGAGAGCCCGGAGGCGATCACCCGGTCACCGGCGATGGTCACGTGCTCGAACTTCACGTTCTCGTCGGCGCTCGGCACGTGCTGCCGCCACAGCTCCTTGCCGGACTCGACGTCGAAGAGCACGACCTCGGAGCACGGCGCGTACGCGTCGTCGGGGTCGGAGACCTTGCCGTCCTGCACCAGCATGGCCGCCTTGCCGTCCTCGGTGACCGCGCGCGAGCCGCCGCAGACCAGGCCCTCGGTGGGCAGCTCCCAGACCTCCTTGCCGGTCTTGGTGTCGTACCCCTTCACGGCGTTCAGCTCGCCCTTGGCGTAGACCTTCTCGGTCGCCCACTGGCCCGAGGCGGGCCACGTCGCGCCCTCCTCGACGTCCGGGTACGGGACGCCGAAGAGCAACTCGCCGTCGGCGCTGGCGGGTTTGCTCTGGCTGACGGACTTCTTGGGACCGCCGCCACCGCCCCCGCCGCCGGCCTGCGCGTCGTCGTCGTCGCCGGTGAGGTACCAGCCCGTACCGCCGGCGGCCAGGAGAATCGCGACCACCGCCGCGATGACCGCCCAGACCGGGACGACCTTCTGCGCCGCCGGCTTGGCGGGCATGCCCGGGACCTGCGCCTGGGGATAGCCGCCGGAGTGCGGCGGGACCGGCTGCGGGTAGCTGTACGGCTCCTGCGGCGGCTGCTGGGGATGCTGCGGCGGGCCCGAGGGCTGCGCCGGCGGATAGCCGTACTGGGGCTGCTGCGCGGGCTGCTGCCCCTCCTGCGGCGGGGGCTCCAGCGGCGCGCCGAAGCCGCCGCCGGGCGGAGGCGGCGGCGGGGTCTGCGGATATCCGTAGGCGGGCTGCTGCGGGTCCTCGGCCGGCGGCGGTCCGAAGCCGCCGGACGGCGGCTGGCCCGGCGGTGGCGGCTGCGACATGTCCCTGTCCCCCCGGAAGGCTGTGCGTTCGAGCTGCGGTCGCGTGGCTCATTTCTACCACCCGCCGCCGACAGCCGCCGCCGCCCTCGTACGGGCCGCTGGACCGACCGCCCCGGCCGACCGCCGCCGACCGCCCCCGCCGACCGCCCTGGCCGCCGCGGGCTCAGCCCGCCTCGGCCGCCTCCGCCAGCTCCAGCCAGCGCAGCTCCAACTCCTCGCGCTCGGCCGCCAGCTCGCGCAGCTTCGCGTCCAGCTCCGCCACCCGCGCGAAGTCCGTCGCGTGCTCGGCGATCGAGGCGTGCAGCTCGCCCTCCTTGCCGCCGATGCGGTCCAACTGCCGCTCGATGCGCTGCAACTCCTTCTTCGCCGCCCGCGCGTCCGCCGCGGACATCGACTCGGCCGCCCCGGAGGGCGCCGCCTGCGGCCCGGACCGGGACGTCTGCGCCGCCTGCGCCGGCTGCGCCGGCTGGGCCGTCTGCGCCTCGCGGATACGGGACCGGCGGCGCAGGTACTCCTCGATGCCGCCCGGCAGCATCCGCAGCGTGCCGTCGCCCAGCAGGGCGTGCACCGTGTCCGTCGTGCGCTCGATGAAGTACCGGTCGTGGCTGATGACCACCAGCGTGCCCGGCCAGCCGTCCAGCAGGTCTTCGAGCTGCGTGAGGGTCTCGATGTCCAGGTCGTTGGTGGGCTCGTCGAGGAAGAGCACGTTCGGCTCGTCCATCAGCAGCCGCAGCAGTTGCAGCCGCCGCCGCTCGCCGCCGGACAGGTCGCCCACCGGCGTCCACTGCTTCTCGCGCCCGAAGCCGAACTGCTCGCACAACTGCGAGGCGGTCATCTCCCGCCCCTTGCCCAGGTCCACCCGCTGGCGTACCCGCTCGACCGCCTCCAGCAGCCGCCACCGCGGGTCCAGCTCCGTGACCTCCTGCGAGAGGTACGCGAGCCGCACGGTCCGGCCGGCGACGATCCGCCCGGCGGCCGGCTGCCGCTCGCCGCCGGAGCCCGCGGCGTCGGCGAGGGTGCGCAGCAGGGAGGTCTTGCCGGCGCCGTTGACGCCGAGGAGCCCGACGCGGTCGCCGGGGCCGAGCTGCCAGGTCAGCCCCTTGAGCAGCACCCTGCCTTCGGGGCCGCCCCCGGCCCGTACGGTGACGTCCTCCAGGTCGAAGACGGTCTTGCCGAGGCGGGAGTTGGCGAACTTCATCAGCTCCGCGGAGTCGCGCGGCGGCGGCACGTCGGCGATGAGCGCGTTGGCGGCCTCGATGCGGAAGCGGGGCTTGCTGGTACGGGCCGGGGCGCCGCGGCGCAGCCAGGCCAGCTCCTTGCGCATGAGGTTCTGCCGCTTGGCCTCCTCGGTGGCGGCGATGCGGGAGCGCTCGGCGCGGGCGAAGACGTAGTCGGAGTAGCCGCCGTCGTACTCGTGGACGGCGCCGCGCTGGACGTCCCACATGCGGGTGCAGACCTGGTCGAGGAACCAGCGGTCGTGGGTGACGACGACGAGCGCGGCGCGGCGGTTGCGCAGGTGCTCGGCGAGCCAGGCGATGCCCTCGACGTCGAGGTGGTTCGTCGGCTCGTCCAGGACGACGAGGCCGGGGGTGCCGATGAGCAGCTTGGCCAGCGCGATGCGGCGGCGCTCGCCGCCGGAGAGCGGGCCGATGACGGTGTCCAGGCCCTGCTCGAAGCCGGGCAGGTCGAGGCCGCCGAAGAGGCCGGTGAGCACGTCGCGGACGCGGGCGTCACCGGCCCACTCGTGGTCGGCCATGTCGCCGACGACCTCGTGCCGGACGGTGGCGGCGGGGTCGAGGCTGTCGCCCTGGGTGAGGACGCCGAGGGTGAGGCCGCCGGTGTGGGTGACGCGGCCGGCGTCGGGTTCTTCGAGCTTGGCGAGGAGGCGGACGAGGGTGGTCTTGCCGTCGCCGTTGCGGCCGACGACCCCGATGCGGTCGCCTTCGGCGACGCCGAGGGAGATGCCGTCGAGGAGGGCGCGGGTGCCGTAGACCTTGTCGACGGCTTCCAGGTTGACCAGGTTGGCGGCGGCCATGGCGGTGCGGTGCTCCTCGGGGGGTCGGGACGGGGGGCCTCGGCGGGCGGCTTCCAGGGTAGTTCGCGCGCAGCCCTACGCGACCGGCGGCTTTCCCCGCACCGCCCCCGCGGCCGTTCCCGCGGTCGGCCCTCGCATCGGTTCTCGCGCTCTGCCCCTGCGGCTGCCCCCGCGCCGCCCTGGCCCGGAACCGGGGGCTCCGCCCCCGGGCCCCGCCGTCAGCCCACCACCGCCGCGCCCGGCGCCGGGGCCTGGGCGACACGGGCCTTGCGGCACGTACCCGAGGCCGCCAGGGCCGCGGCGATGTCCGCCGCCGCCGACTCGTCCGCCGCCAGGAACGCGCACGTCGGGCCCGATCCGGAGACCAGGGCCGCCAGGGCGCCCGCCGCGGTGCCGGCCGCGAGCGTGGCGGCCAGGGCCGGGCGCAGGGAGAGCGCCGCGGGCTGGAGGTCGTTGCCGCCGTCGATGGCGCCCAGCGCCGCGGCCAGGTCCGCCGGGTCGCCGGAGCCCAGCGCGTCCAGGACGGCCGGGGACGGGTCCGGCTCCGGTACGGTCCGGCCCGCCGCCAGGCGGTCGAACTCCCCGTAGACCTCGGGCGTCGAGAGCCCGCCGTCGGCCACCGCGAAGACCCAGTACAGCGGGCCCTTCACGGACAGCGTCGTCAGCCGCTCGCCGCGCCCGCGCCCGAGCGCCGCCCCGCCGACCAGGCTGAACGGCACGTCGCTGCCCAGCTCGGCGCAGATCCCGAGCAGTTCCTCCGGGTCGGTCCGGGTGCCCCACAGCTCGTCGCAGGCCAGCAGCGCGCCGGCGCCGTCCGCGCTGCCGCCGGCCATGCCGCCGGCGACGGGGATGTCCTTGGCGATGTGCAGGTGGACGTTCGGCTCGCGCCCGTGGCGGGCGGCGAGCAACTGCGCGGCGCGGGCGGCGAGGTTGGAGGTGTCCGTGGGCACGGCGGCGGCGTCGGCTCCCGAGACGGTGACGCGCAGGCCGTCGGCCTCGGTGGCGGTGACGTCGTCGTAGAGGCCGACGGCGAGGAAGACGTTCGCCAGGTCGTGGAAGCCGTCGGGGCGCGGCGGGCCGACGGCGAGCTGCACGTTGACCTTCGCGGGTACGCGGACGGTGACGCTCCGCACGGCGGCGGACGCGGGCGGGGTCGATCCGGATGTCACGGCGTGCTGCTCCTCGTGGTGGCGGTCCGGTGCCGGGACTCCGCGATCCGCGCGAAGTCCTCGATGGTCAGCGCCTCGCCGCGGGCCTGCGGCGAGACGCCCGCGGCGCGCAGCGCGGCCTCGGCGGCCGGCGCCGAGCCGGCCCAGCCGGTGAGCGCGGCGCGCAGGGTCTTGCGGCGCTGGGCGAAGGCGGCGTCGACGGCCGCGAAGACCTCGGTCCGCGTGGCGCCGGTCACGGGCGGCTCGCGGCGGGTGAGCGAGACGAGCCCGGAGTCGACGTTCGGCGCGGGCCAGAAGACGGTGCGGCCGATGGCGCCGGCCCGCTTGACGTCCGCGTACCAGGCGGCCTTCAGCGACGGCACCCCGTAGACCTTCGACCCGGGGGCGGCGGCGAGCCGGTCGGCGACCTCGGCCTGCACCATGACCAGGCTGCGCTCGACGCCGGGGAAGGTGGCCAGCATGTGCAGCAGCACGGGCACGGCGACGTTGTACGGAAGGTTGGCCACCAGCGCCGTCGGCGGCGGGCCCGGCAGCTCGGTGATCCGCAGCGCGTCGGCGTGCACGAGCGCGAAGTGCTCCGCGCGCCGCGGCAGTCGGGCCCGTACGGTCGCGGGGAGGGCGGCGGCGAGCGCGTCGTCGATCTCGACGGCCGTGACGTGGGACGCCGCCTGGAGCAGCGCCAGGGTGAGCGAGCCGAGGCCGGGGCCGATCTCGACGACGACGTCGTCCGGGCGCACGCCGGCGGCGCGCACGATGCGGCGGACGGTGTTGGGGTCGATGACGAAGTTCTGGCCGCGCTGCTTGGTGGGGCGTACGCCGAGGGCCGCCGCAAGCTCGCGGACGTCCGCGGGGCCGAGCAGCGGGTCCGGCTCGCCGGTGGTGGCGCTCACCGGTCCAGGTTATGCCCTCGGTCTTGGCGGCCTCCTGGGGAGGCGATGGGGGCGGCCGGGGCCGCGGAGCCCGTGGGGGCGGCCGGGGCGTAGCCGAAGGCGCGCGCGGTGTTCGCGGCGATCGCCGCGGCCAGCTCGTCGGGGTCCGCGCCGCGGGTCGCGGCCATCGCGCGCAGCGTGACCGGGATCAGATACGGGGCGTTGGGGCGGCCCCGGTACGGCATCGGCGTCAGGAACGGCGCGTCCGTCTCGACCAGCAGCAGGTCCGCGGGCGCGACGGCGACCGCCTCGCGCAACTGCGCCGCGTTCTTGAAGGTCACGTTTCCTGCGAAGGACATGAAGTAACCGTTTTCCGCGCAGGTTTCGGCCATCGCCGCGTCACCGGAATAGCAGTGGAATACCACGCGCTCCGGCGCCCCTTCTTCATCAAGAATGCGCAGCACGTCGTCGTGCGCTTCCCGGTCGTGAATGACCAGGGCTTTTCCCCGGCGTTTTGCCATGTCGATATGACGGCGGAACGAGTACTGCTGCGCGGCGACGCCCTCGGGGCCCGTCCGGTAATAGTCGAGGCCGGTCTCGCCGACGCCGACGACCTGCGGCAGCGCGGCGAGCGCGTCGATCTCGTCCAGGGCGGCGCCCAGTTCCGCGCCGAGCCGCGGGGCCTCGTTGGGGTGCAGGGCGACCGTCGCCCACACGGCGTCGTGCGCGGCGGCGGTCTCCGCGGACCAGCGCGAGCGCTCCAGGTCGCAGCCCACCTGGATCAGGGTGGTGACGCCCACCCGGGCGGCCTCGGCCACCGCGTCGGCGACCGTGCCGTCCTGCATGTCGAGGTGGGTGTGCGAGTCCGCCACGGGGTGCCCGAGCGGGCCGGGCAGCGGCGGCGCGGACTTCGCGTCCGCGCCGCCCGAGGTGTGCTGAGCCATGCCGGGGACTCTACTGGGCCCGTACGACAACGCCGTGCGGGGCGGTGGCCGCGGGCCCGGGGGTCGCCACCGGATCTGCCCGGGCCTGGCGGGTCTGCCGGGTCTGCCGCGGTCAGTCGCGGCGCGAGCGCTGGCGCACCGACTCGACGGACCGGACCTGGCCGGCGCGCATGATCCGTACGACGTGCTCGCCGCAGTTCAGGCACGTGGGCCGGGTGAGCGGCGACGGCACCCGTTCCCCGCCGGTGTGGTACGTGACGAAGGGCCGGCCCTTCGAATCGACGTGGTGGTGGATCTCGTAGGTCTGCTCCCAGCCGTGTCCGCACATCATGCAGGCAAAGGCGTACGACTCGATCACTGGCTCGGGCTCGGACATTGGCAGCTCCTCTTGTCCATGTGAGGGACAAGTCGCCGGAAGGCATCCCCTATTCCAGTGGACACCCATTCGGCACGGCCCGCAGCCGTCAATACCATCAATTGAAGGAGTTTTGGCGCGACTACTCTGAGTTGTTTGCCGAGTTTTTCGCGGCCACCACGGCATCGAAGACCTCGCGCTTGGGTACACCGACATCCCGGGCAACCGCCGCGATGGCCTCCTTGCGCGCCTCCCCCGCCTCCTCACGGACGGTGACCCGGCGGGCCAGCTCCGTGGCGTCGGGCCGCTCGCGGTCCGCCGGCGCGCCCTCCACCACCACCGTGACCTCGCCGCGCACCCCCTCGGTCGCCCAGTCCGCCAGCTCCTTCAGCGGGCCGCGCCTGACCTCCTCGTACGTCTTGGTCAGCTCCCGGCACACGGCGGCCCTGCGGTCCTCGCCGAAGACGCCGGCCATCGCCGCGAGGCTGTCGGCGAGCCGGTGCGGGGCCTCGAAGTACACCAGGGTGCGCCGCTCCGCCGCCGCCTCGCGCAGCCGCGCCAGCCGCTCCCCCGGCTTGCGCGGCAGGAACCCCTCGAAGCAGAACCGGTCCACCGGCAGCGCCGAGACGGCGAGCGCAGCGAGCACCGCGGACGGGCCGGGCGCGGCGGTGACGGTGATGCCGCGCCGCACGGCGGCGGCGACGAGGCGGTAGCCGGGGTCGGAGACGGAGGGCATGCCGGCGTCGGTGACCAGCAGCACGCGCGCGCCGCCGGCCAGCTCCTCGACGAGGTCGGGGGTGCGGGCGGCCTCGTTGCCCTCGAAGTACGACACGACGCGCGCGGTCGGCTGCACGCCGAGCGCCTGCGTGAGGCGGCGCAGCCGGCGGGTGTCCTCGGCGGCGATGACGTCGGCGGCGGCCAGCTCGGTCGCCAGCCGCGGCGGGGCGTCCGCGGGGTCGCCGATGGGGGTGCCTGCCAGTACGAGGAGTCCGCTCACGTCCCCCATCCTGTCTGATGGCACCGACAGGCCGCGAGGACGGGGCGCCGGGCCGGTCCGGATCACCCCGCCTGTGCCGGGGGCGGGCGCGCCTAGGATGGGCCCCCGTGAGCAGTGACACCGCGACGCAGCCCGCGCAGAGCCGGTCCGCGCCCGCACCCGCGTGGCAGCGGCGGCTCCGCGCGTTCGGCTACGTGCCCCGGCGCGAACCCGGCGTCACGGAGCGGCTGGTGCCGCCGTACCGGCGCTCCGGCGCGCGGCTGCTCCAGGTGGCCGGCGTGCCCGCGGCGACGGCGGCGCGGGTGGCGCGCCTCGGCGCGTGGGGCGGGCCGCTGCTGGTGGCGCTCTTCGCCGGCGTGCTGCGGTTCGTGAACCTGAGCAGCCCGCGTGCGGTGATATTCGACGAGACGTACTACGCGAAGGACGCCTGGTCGCTGCTCCAGCTCGGCTACGAGGGCAGTTGGCCCAAGGACGCCAACGACAAGCTCCTGGCCGACCCGCAGGTCATCCCGCTCAGCGACGACCCCGGCTACGTCGTCCACCCGCCCGTCGGCAAGTGGATGATCGCGCTCGGCGAGTGGGCGTTCGGCCTCGACCCCTTCGGCTGGCGCTTCGTCGTCGCCCTGCTCGGCACTCTGTCGGTGCTCATGCTGTGCCGCATCGGCCGCCGGCTGTTCCGCTCCACGCTGCTCGGCTGTCTGGCGGGGCTGCTGATGGCGGTGGACGGGCTGCACTTCGTGATGAGCCGCACCGCGCTGCTCGACCTGGTGCTGATGTTCTGGGTGCTGGCGGCCTTCGGCTGCCTGCTCGTCGACCGGGACCGCACCCGAGAACGGCTGGCCGGCGCGCTGCCGGCGGGGCGTCCCGACGACGCCGTGGCCTCCGGGCTGCGGCTGGGGGCGCGGCCGTGGCGGCTGGCAGCGGGCGTGTGCATGGGGCTGGCGCTGGGCACCAAGTGGAACGCGCTGTTCATCCTCGCCGCGTTCGGACTGCTGACGGTGCTGTGGGACGCGGGCACACGCCGTACGGCCGGATCGCGCCGCCCGTACGCGCGCGCACTGCGCCTCGACGTCGTGCCGGCGTTCTTCTCCACGGTGCCGGTAGCGGCGGCGGTCTACGTCGCCTCCTGGACCGGCTGGTTCGCCTCCGGCAACGGCTACTTCCGCGGCTGGGCCGAGGACCGCGACACCGCGTTCCCGTTCATCCCCGACGCGGTGCGCAGCCTGTGGCACTACCACGCGGTGGTCTACAGGTTCCACGTCAACCTCGACTCCGGCCACACCTACGACTCCAACCCGTGGAGCTGGCCCGTCGTCGGCCGGCCCGTGTCGTACTTCTGGGAGGACCCGCCGCCCGGCCAGGACGGCTGCCCCGCCGACGCGACGGAGAACTGCGCCCGCGAGGTCCTGGCGCTGGGCACCCCGCTGCTGTGGTGGCTGGGGATCGCGGCCGTGGTCTACGCGCTCTACCGCTGGGGCCTGCGCCGCGACTGGCGCGCGGGCGCGATCCTGTGCGGGGTGGCGGCCGGCTGGCTGCCGTGGCTCCTCTACCAGGAGCGCACGATCTTCCTCTTCTACGCCGTCGTCTTCGTCCCGTACCTCTGCCTGGCGGTGACGATGATGCTCGGCGCGATGGCCCGCGCCGGCACCGCGGCCCTCGCGGGCACGGGTACGTCCGCGGACGGCCCGGGACTTGCTCCGGCCACCGAATGGCGCAGAGCCGCGGGCGTCGTCGCGGCCGGGGTGCTCGTGCTGCTGGTGCTCTGGAACTTCATCTATTTCTGGCCGATCTACACCGGCGAGACGATCACCCGCGACGCCTGGGAGGCGCGCATGTGGCTGGGGAGTTGGGTCTGAGCGCGACCACACGAGTGGGCGCCGCTGCGGCAGGTGGCTTAATGTGCTTGACGCAGGGTCGAAATGGTCTCGGGGCGCGCAAAGGGAGCACGGCAGATGGCGGGCAGCCACCGGCGCAGACACGCCGGATCGAGTGCGTCCACGCGGGCGACGCGCACCCGGATCGCAGTGATCGTCGGAGTGGGCGCGGCGGTCGTCGGGGCGGCGGGATTCGGCGCGTACAGCCTCCTGGGGGACGACGAGGCCGAGAGCGGCGGCAACGCGCTGTCGGCTCCGGCCTCATCCGATCCGGTGAAGACCGGGCCCCCCGGCCCCAAGGAGGCCGCCAGGGCCGCCGGGGACTTCCTGACCGCCTGGGCGGGCGGCAGGACCGAGATCGCGGCCGGGATGACCGACGACAGGAAGGCGGCGCTCGCCGACCTCACCTCGTACCGCGAGGACGCGGGCGTCGGGACGGTCAAGCTGACCCCCGGCCCGCCGAAGGGTACGAAGGTGCCGTTCAGCGTCGACGCCGAGGTGTCCTTCAAGGACTACGTCAAACCCTGGACGTACAACTCCGCCCTTGAGGTCGTACGGGACGAGAAGACGGGCGACGTCGAGATCGCCTGGGAGCCGTCCGTCATGCACCCCAAGCTCGCCGAGGGCGAACGGCTGCGCACCGGCCCGCGGGAGGCCCCGCCGATCAAGGCGGTGGACCGCAACGGCGTCAAGCTCGACCCCGAGAAGTACCCGTCGCTCACCCCCGTCATCGCCGGCATGCGCGAACGCTACGGCGCGAAGGCCGGCGGCACCGCGGGCGTCAAGGTATGGACGGAGAGCGCCGAGCCGGCCGACGCGCACGACGAGGGCGGCAGGAGGAAGAAGGACGACGACAAGGCGGGCACGCCCGAGACGCTTCTGGTGCTCACCGAGGGCAAACCCGGCACGCTCAGGACGACGCTGGACGCGCGGGTGCAGAAGACCGCCGAGGCGGCCGTCGCCAAGCAGGGCGGCGCGGCGCTGGTGGCGATGAAGCCCAGCACCGGCGAGATCCTCGCGGTCGCCAACCAGACCGGCAACGGCTTCAACACCGCGCTCCAGGGCTCGCTGGCGCCCGGCTCCACGATGAAGGTCATCACGGCCTCGATGCTCATGGACAAGGGCCTGGCGGCGCCGGGCAAGGCGCACCCGTGCCCCCGTTACAAGGACTACGGCGGCTGGAAGTTCGAGAACGTCGGCGACAACTCGTTCACGATCCAGGGCGGCACCTTCGCCGAGTCCTTCACCGCCTCCTGCAACACCGCCTTCATCTCGATGGCCGAGAAGCTGGAGAACGACGACCTGACGAAGCAGGCCCGGGACGTCTTCGGCATCGGGCTCAACTGGCAGACGGGCGTGAGCACGTTCGACGGCGCGGTGCCGGTGCAGTCCGGCGTGGAGATGGCGCTGTCACTGATCGGCCAGGGCGGCGTGCGGATGAACCCGCTGACGATGGCGTCGGTGTCGGCGACCGCGAAGGCCGGCGTCTTCAAGCAGCCGTACCTGGTGCCGCAGGAGCTGGACGGGCGGCAGTTCGCGACCGCGCCGCGGACGATGGAGCCCGCGACCGCGCAGTCGCTGCGGGAGCTGATGGAGGCGACGGCGTCGTACGGGACGGCGGCGGAGGCGATGAGCGGGCTGACCGGGCAGGTCGGCGCGAAGACCGGCTCCGCCGAGGTGGGCGGGCAGGAGGAGACCGACGCCTGGTTCACCGCCTACCGCGGGGACCTGGCGGCGGCGGCCACCGTGCCGAACATCGGGCACGGCGGGGAGTTCGCCGGGCCGCTGGTGAAGGACGTGCTGGCGGCACACGGCGGCTGACGCCGGCCCGGGGCCCGGGCTGGCGCCGGGGGCGTACGCCCCGGAAGCCGGAACGTACGCTCCGCGGGGTCGGCGGGGCGCGGGTCCCGGTGGCCGGAATGTGTTCGCGTGGCCCGTACACCTGGCATTAACGTCGCCTGCATGACGACAGCCGACGCCGCACACCCGCTCTTCGCCGCCGCCCTCGCCGAACTCGGCCTGAGCGTCCCGGTACGCCGCTTCCCCGACGCCACGCGCACCGCGGCGCAGGCGGCGGAGGCCATCGGCTGCGAGCTGAGCCAGATCGTCAAGTCCCTGGTCTTCACGGCGGACGGCGCGCCGGTGCTCGTCCTGATGGACGGCGCCTCGCGGGTGGACACCGAGCGGGTACGCGCCGAGTTGGGCGCGGCGGCCGTGCGCCGGGCGGACGCGGCGGTCGTACGCGAGGCCACGGGGTACGCCATCGGCGGCGTACCGCCCTTCGGCCACGTGACGCGGATGACGGTGCTCGCCGACCGCGGGCTCCTCGACCACGACGAGGTGTGGGCCGCCGCCGGCGACCCGCACACCGTGTTCCCCCTCGCGCCCAAGGACCTCGTCGCGCACGCGGGCGGACGGATCGTCGACGTGTCCGAGGTGCGCGAGCAGGGGGTGTGACCCCCCTCATAGCCGCGGCGGTCCTCGCGGCCGCCGTGATGCACGCGTCGTGGAACGCCATCGCCCACGGGGTCAAGGACCAGTTGGTCGTCTTCGCGCTCATCGGCGTGGGCGACGTGCTGATCGCGGGGACCGCGGTGTTCTTCGTGCCGGTCCCGGCGGCCGGCGCCTGGCCGTGGCTGCTGGCCTCGGTCGCCATCCACCTCGTGTACATGGTGCTGCTCATGCGGTCGTTCCGGCTGGGCGACTTCGGGCAGGTCTACCCGATCGCGCGGGGCACGGCCCCGCTGGTCGTCGCGGCCGTCGCGCACCTCTTCCTCGACGAGCGGCTCGGCCTGTGGCAGACGGCGGGCGTCGCGGTGGCGTGCGCGGGGCTGAGCGGCATCGCGCTGTGGGGCCTGCGCGGCGCGGACACCCGGCCCCACTGGGCGGCGCTGGCCGCGGCGTTCGCGACGGGGCTGTCCATCGCGGCGTACACGATCGTCGACGGCGTCGGCGTGCGCGCCTCCGGCAGCTCGATGGGCTACACGGCGTGGCTGGTGCTGCTGATGGGCCCGTGGATCCCGCTGGCGGCGCTGGTGCTGCGCGGGCCGGGGATGGTGCGCGAACTGCGGCCGGTGGCGGTGCGCGGGCTGCTGGGCGGGGCGATCTCCATCACCGCGTACGGGCTGGTGCTCTGGGCGCAGACCCGGGCGCCGCTCGCGCCGATAGCGGCGCTGCGCGAGTCGAGCATCGTGGTGGGGGCGGCGATCGGGGCGGTGTTCCTCAAGGAGCGGTTCGGCGGCCCGCGGATTGTGGGGGCTTGTCTGATGCTGGCGGGGATTGCGCTGGTCCTGCTCCCTGCGTAGCCGGACGGTTCCGGGGGCGTGACAGGTGCGCAACAGGTGTTATCCACAGGGGTTTTTTCCGCGGCCGTTCACCTTCAGGATGGAATCTCCGCACCACAGACCACCGGGGGATCACCATGGCAGTGCTCGACCAAGGGCCGAAACCGCACTCCGAGCCGGCGTCGGACCGGCATGCGCCGCGGCGCCACCTGGGCGCGTATCTGACGGCGGCGGTGCTGCTCACGGCTCTGGGCCGCACGGTGATCGTCTGGCTCTACTACGACTTCGACTACGTGAGCAGCGGGCCCGACGACTTCCTCACCGCGCTGTACGACCCGGGCGTGATGCTGGAGCCCGAGCTGTTCAGCCCGTACGTCTGGGCGTTCACGGTGGCGCTGCTGGTGACGGGGCTGGTCGCGGCGCTGAACCGGCGGGCGGGGCGGGGGGCCGCGCTGCTGTGCGGGTTCGTGATGTTCGCGACCGCCGCGCGCGAGCTGGTCGGCCTGGCGACGAGCGATCAGTTCCGCCAGTGGTACATCGGGGGGAACGACCTCGAATTCGCGATCATCAGCAGTTGGGTGCTCGTGCTGCTGTTCTCGGGGACCGTCGTCGTGCTGATGCTGCGGGCGGGCGAGCGGCCGGCCGCGGGGGCGGCCGGGGTGCCGGCGCGGGGGTCGCAGGTCTTCGTGGTCGCCGGTGGGCTGATGGTGGTGCTCGGCCTGGCGCTCATCGGCTGGATCGTGCGCATGCTGACCCGGGACGGCGTCGACAAGGGTGCGTACTTCAAGGGGCTGGTGGACGCCGGGGAGTCGTCCTACCCGGTGCTCGCCGGCTCCGCGGAGTACTGGTCGGCGGTCTTCCCCGTCGCGCTGCTCGTGCTGGGCGTGCTGGCACTGCTGCGCCGGCCGGTGGTGCGGGGCGCGTCGATCGCCCTCCTCGGGGTCTTCCTCTACATCTACGTCCGCCAGATGATCGGCATGACGATCACCGACTACCCGGAGGAGTTGCCCGAGGGGCGGCGCATCCCGGTGCTCGGCTGGGACGCCTACACCGAGGACACGGAAGGCTGGCTCACCCTGGCCACCTACGTGGGCGGCTCGCTGATAGCCGTCGCGGTGATCGCGCTGATGCTGCGCGCGCCGGAGGCGGCGGCCGGGGCGTACGCGCCGCCGGTGGCGGGCGGTTACCTGCCGCCGCAGCCGGCGGGAGCGCCCGGGGGGCAGCCCGCGGGGCAGCCGAGGTACGACGCGGTGCCGCAGCCGCCGGCCGGGGCCGCACCGCCGCCCCCGGCCGGGCCGCCGCCCGCGGGCTGACCGGGCGGCCGGGCGGCCGGGCGGCCGGTCAGACCGGGCGAACGGTGTCGCCG
Source organism: Streptomyces sp. 184 (assembly GCF_045781775.1). Lineage (NCBI taxonomy): Bacteria > Bacillati > Actinomycetota > Actinomycetes > Kitasatosporales > Streptomycetaceae > Streptomyces > Streptomyces sp. 184. The sequence continues at coordinate 7,110,072 of NZ_CP123230.1, forward strand.
AGACGTACGGTGCCGGGGACCAGGACGTCGGCGCCGATGCCGATGCACATCCCGCGGTCCGCGGTCAGCGTCTTGAGCACCCGGCGGTCCTCCGGCAGGTCGCGCTGCGCCATCGTCGTCATCACGCACCGCTTCATGCGCTGGACGACCCGCAGCCGCACCTCGTCGCCGACGGCCACCTCCCGGCCCACCCAGTCCTCCTCGATCCAGGGGTCGTCGGTGTCCAGCAGGATGTTCTTGCGGAAGCGGCGGGCGTCGGCCGGTTCGGTGTCGCCGAGGATCTGGCCCAGCGCGTGCAGGGAGGCGGTGCCGATCAGCGTCACGCCGCAGTCGTCGAAGTGCGACACGGCGTCCTCGCGGGCCAGCCGCACGTCGGCGCCGAGCAGTTCGGCGAGGTGTGCGTCGTCGCGCAGGTCCGTGCCGTCGGGCGTGACGACGTGCGGGCGGCCGGTGCCGTGCGCGGCGGGGTAGGAGGCGGAGAAGTGGAGCAGGCCCTCGGTGCGGCGGAAGCGGCGGGAGTTCTTGCCGCTGCCGAGCTTGCCGTCGCCGTGGGTGACGGCCCAGAGGCGGTCGCCGACCGTGCCGCGCTCGTCGATGACGAGTTCCGGCAGCCGTTCGCCGAGCATGGACTTGACCGGGAAGCGCCGGAGCATGGCGACGGTGGCGTCGGACTGTTCGGGGGCGGGCGTCGGAGCCGGTATCGCGGGCGGGAGTTCGGGCATGCTCCGGACCCTATGCCCGGCCCGGGTCGAAGCCGAAGGGTATTTCCAGGCGGTACGCGGCCAGCAGCTCCGCGTCGAGAAGGAGTTCCTTGGTCGCGCCGTCGGCGACGATCAGCCCTCCGCCGAGGATGACGGAGCGGGGGCACAGTTCGAGGGCGTAGGGAAGGTCGTGGGTGACCATCAGCACGGTGACGTCGAGGGACCGTACGATCTCGGCCAGTTCGCGGCGGGCGGCGGGGTCGAGGTTGGACGACGGCTCGTCGAGCACCAGCACGTCCGGCTCCATGGCCAGCACGGTGGCGACGGCGACCCGGCGGCGCTGGCCGAAGGACAGGTGGTGCGGCGGCCGGTCGGCGTACTCCGCCATGCCGACCCGCGCCAGCGCGCGCTGCACGCACGCCTCCAGCTCGGGCCCGCGCATGCCGCCGGCGGCCGGCCCGAAGGCGACGTCGTCGCGGACGGTGGGCATGAACAACTGGTCGTCGGGGTCCTGGAAGACGATGCCGACGCGGCGGCGTATCTCGGCGAAGTTCGGCTTCTCCACGGGCAGTCCGGCGACGCGCACGGTGCCGGCGCCGCCGCCGAGGATGCCGTTCAGATGGAGCACGAAGGTGGTCTTGCCGGCGCCGTTGGGCCCGAGGACGGCGACGCGCTCGCCGCGCTCGACGGTGAGGTCCACGCCGAAGAGGGCCTGGTGGCCGTCGGGGTAGGCGTAGGCGAGGCCGGTGACTTCCAGCGCGGGCGGCTGCGTCATACGAGGTTCCATCCCAGCAGGCACACGGCGAGGGCGGCGAGGGGCAGCGCGGCGGCGGCCGACCACTGGGCGCGGGTGGCACCGGCCCGGTCGGTGACGGGCATGGTGCCCGTGTAGCCGCGGCTGACCATGGCGAGGTGGACGCGCTCGCCGCGCTCGTAGGAGCGGATGAACAGGGCGCCGGCCGTGCGGGCGAGCACGCCCCAGTGGCGCGGGCCGCGGGCGGTGAACCCGCGGGACTCGCGGGCGATGCGCATCCGGCGCAGTTCGTCGGCGATCACGTCGCCGTAGCGGACCATGAACGACGCGATCTGCACCAGCAGCGGCGGCATGCGCAGCCGTTGCAGCCCGAGGAGCAGCGCGCGCAGTTCTGTGGTGGCGGCGAGCAGCACGGACACGGCGACGCCGAGGGTGCCCTTGGCGAGGACGTTCCAGGCGCCCCAGAGGCCGGACTCGCTGAGGGAGAGCCCGAGGACCTCGGTGTGCGGGCCCTCGGCAACGAAGGGGAGGAGGACGGCGAAGGCGACGAAGGGCACCTCCAGGACGAGGCGCACCAGCACGAAGCCCGGGGGCACGCGCGCGGCGGCGACGGCGCCGGCGAGCAGCAGGGCGTACGCGCCGAAGGCCCAGACGGCTTCGCGGGGGGTGGCGACGACGACGAGGACGAAGCAGAACGCGGCGACGAGCTTGACGTGCGCGGGCAGCCGGTGCACGGGCGAGTCCCCGTGCCGGTACAGCTTGTGCGCGTGCCCCGCCCCCAAGGGTCAGCCCTCCGGCCGGGCCTGTGGCCGCGTGCCCGCCCCGCCGGGACCCGGGTGGGCGCCCCCGTCCGTGGCCGGTCCGGCGGCGTCGCGCGGGGCGCCCGGGGCCGGGCGCGCGGCGGCGCCGGCCGCCGGCCTGACGTCGGCGGATCCCGCCACCGGCGCCCCCTCGCGGACCTGGTCCGCACGGCCTTCGCCGCTTTCCGTCCCGGCCGCGGCGGAGCCGTCCCGGCGGCGGCGGATCACGACGAACACGCCGCTGCCCACCGCCAGGGTCAGGGTGACGCCGATGACTCCCGCGAGGCCGCCGGAGAGGCGGGTGTCGGTGACGTCCTCGACGCCGTACTCGGCGAGCGGGGAGTCGGACAGCGCGTGCTCCTTCTCCTCCTCCGCGATGCCCTTGTCCCCCGCGACCTTCTCCAGGCCGTCCGGCTCGGAGGAGGCGTAGAAGGAGACGATCCCGGCGAGGACCAGCGACGCGGCCAGTCCGACGGCCCAGACCCGCCGGGTGGACCGCCCGGGCCTGCCCGGCTCCGCGGCCGGGCCGGCCTGCCCAGGCTGCCCCGCCACCGGCGCGGCGGAGGCCGCCGCCCCCGGCACCGCCGCATCCGCACCAGCCGTGCCCGCACCCGCCGTGCCCGTAGCCGCCGCACCCGCACCCGTGCCCGGCCGTGCCACCGCCGCCGTGCGCAGCTCCAGCGGGCGCCGCAGCCCCTGCGCGCCGTGGATCAGGTCCGGCCGGACCGCCGCCACCGAGGCGACCGTCGCCGTGGTGATCGCCGCCTCGCCGAGGCCGATGAGGAGGTGGACGCCGACCATCGCCGTGGCCACCTTCGTCAGCGACACGTCCGCCGTGCCGCCCAGCGCGTAGAGCCCGGTGAACGCGAGCGCGGAGGCCGGCACCGACAGCGCCGCCGCCACGAACGTCGCCACCCCGAGCCCGGCCCGGCCGCCCCCGCCGCGCGGCAGCACCGCGAACAGCGCCCGGAAGACGGCGTACGAGACGGCCACCGTCACCACGCCCATCAGCGTGATGTTCACGCCCAGCGCGGTCAGCCCGCCGTCCGCGAAGAGCAGCCCCTGCATCAGCAGCACCACGGCTATGCACAGCACCGCCGTCCACGGCCCCACGAGTATCGCCGCCAGCGCACCTCCCAGCAGGTGCCCGCTGGTGCCCCCGGCGACCGGGAAGTTCAGCATCTGCACGGCGAAGACGAACGCCGCGACGAGCCCCGCCAGCGGCGCCGTACGCTCGGCCAGCTCGTGCCGCGCGCCGCGCAGGCTGACGGCCACGGCCCCCGCGGCGACCGCGCCGGCGGCCAGCGAGACGGGCGCGTCGATGAATCCGTCGGGCACATGCATGGTGGCGTCCCTCCGTCGATTCCCGGCTCCGCCTCCCTATGTATCGGCACAACGGCACCCGGTCATACAAATCAATCGCAAAGTCCTTGCAACAGCATCCGGCTCGCGACAGTCGCCGCCCGAGTTGCCGTGCCCCCGTACGCCCCGAAACATGGAGATTGTGACAGCCGGCTCCCAGAGCACCCCCGCGCACGACTCCGGCCTGCCCTACCTCCGCTTCCCCCACCTGCACGGCGACCTCCTCTGCTTCGCCGCCGAGGACGACCTGTGGATCGCCCCGCTGCCCGCCCCCGGCGCCAAGCCCGAGCGGGGCTGGCGGCTGACCGTCGACCGCACCCGCGTGGGCCATCCGCGCTTCTCGCCGGACGGGCGGTCCATCGCGTTCACCAGTTGGCACAGCCTCGACGCCGAGATCCACATCGTGGCCGCGGAGGGCGGCGGGGCGCGGCGGCTGACGTACTGGGGCAGCCCGGACACCCGGGTGTGCGGCTGGACGCCGCCGGGCGGCGGCGAGGGCGACGGCGGTCCTCCGCAGATCCTCGCGGTGTCCTCGCAGGGCCAGCCGCTGTCGTACCAGACCTGGTCCTACCTGGTGCCGACCAACGGCGCCCCGGGGCGCCGGCTGCCGTGGGGGCCGGTCGACGACATCGCCGTCGCCGAGCTGTCCGGCTCCCGCAGGACGCTGCTGCTGACCGGCCGCCCGCCGCACGAGCCCGCCGCCTGGAAGCGCTACCGCGGCGGCGCCACCGGCCGCATCTACCTGCACGGCGAGCGGCTGCTCGCGGACCTCGGCGGGCACGTGGAGTGCGTGATGTTCGTCGGCCCGCCGGCCGCCGCGCGGATCGCGTTCCTCTCCGACCACGAGGGCAGCGGCAACCTCTACTCCTGCCTCCCCGACGGCACGGACCTGCGCCGGCACAGCGACCACGCCGAGTTCTACGCCAGGAACGCCGCCACCGACGGCCAGCGGGTCGTCTACCAGTGCGCCGGCGAGCTGTGGCTCGCCGAGGACTTCGGCCCCGCCGGCCGGCCGCGCCGCCTCGACGTCCGGCTCGGCAGCCCGCGGGTCGGGCGGCGCCCGTACCAGGTGGCCGCGCAGAACAACGTCCGGGCGCTGACCGTCGACACCACCGGGCGGGCCAGCGCGGTCGCGGTGCGCGGCGCGCTGTACTGGCTGACCCACCGCGACGGCCCGGCGCGCACCATCACCGAGACCCCCGGCGTGCGGATCAGGCTGCCGGAGATGCTGGGCGACACCAACCGCGTCGCGTACGTCACGGACGCCGCCGGCGACGACGCCGTCGAGATCGCCGACCTGCCGCGCACCGGCGCCGTCGGCGAGCCGCTGCGGCTGGCGGCGGGGCGGCTGGGCCGGGTGCTGGCGCTGGTGCCGTCGCCGGACGGGCGGCACCTCGCTATCGCCTCGCACGACGGGCGGCTGCTGCTGGTGCGGGTGCCGGAGCGGGTGCACGCGGACGAGCGGATGTCGGCGGAGGTGGCGGAGCAGTTCGCGGAGGCGGTACGGGCCGCGGAGGAGCTGTCGCCGGCGGAGGCGGCGGGCGACTGCCAGGTCACCGAACTGATCCGGTCGGTCAACGGGCCCGTACGCGACCTGGCGTTCTCGCCGGACTCCAAGTGGGTCGCCTGGGCGCACCCGGGGATCGGCCGCTCGCTGCGGCAGATCAAGATCGCCCGGATCGCGGACCGGACGGTCGTGGACGTGACGGACGGCCGGTTCGAGGATGAGGAGCCGGTGTTCACGCGCGACGGACGCTATCTGGCGTTCCTGTCCTGGCGCGGCTTCGACCCGGTGTACGACGTGCACACCGGCGACCTGTCGTTCCCGCTGGGCTCCCGCCCTTACCTCGTACCGCTGCATCCCGCGACGCCGTCGCCGTTCGCGCTGTCCGCCGAGGGCCGGCCCGCGGCGGGCGGGATGGACCGGGCCGGGCCGGCGCCGGACGCGGGCGGCAACTCCACGGTGCTGGTGGACCCGGAGGGGCTGGAGAGCCGGGTGACGCCGTTTCCGGTGCCGGCCTCCAAGTACTCCTCGCTCGTGCCGGTCGCGGGCGGCGGGCTGGTGTGGCTGCGCTGGCCGATCTCCGGCGCGCTGGGCGAGACGTTCGCCAACCCCGCGGACACCTCGGGCAGGCCGACGCTGGAGTACTTCGACATCGCCAACGCCCGGCTCACCGAGCTGACGTCGATGGTGACGGAGATCGCGGTGAGCGGCGACGGCAGCCGGCTGGTGGTCAACGACGGCGGCTCGCTGCGCGCCATCCCGGCGCACGACCGGGCGGACCCGGACGCCACCGTCCACATCGACCTGCGGCGGGTGCTGCACACCGCCGACCCGGTGGCCGAGTGGCACCAGGCGTACGACGAGGCCGGCCGGATCATCCGGGCGTACTTCTGGGAGCCGCACATGTGCGGCATCGACTGGGACGCGGTGCTGGCGCAGTACCGCCCGCTGGTGGACCGCGTGGCCTCGCCCGACGAGTTCGCCGACCTGCTGCGCGAGGTGCTGGGCGAGCTGGGCACGTCGCACGCGTACGTCACGCCCGCCCGCCGCAACGAGGGCCCGCCGCACTACCAGCGGCCCATCGGCTTCCTCGGCGTGAACTTCGTCCGCACCCGCGACGGCCTCGGCTGGGCGCTGGCCCGCATCCTGCCCGGCGACTCCTCCGACACCCGCGCCCGCTCCCCGCTGGCCGGCACCGGCATCCCGGACGGCTCGGTCCTCACGCACGTCGACGGCCGGGCGGTCGACCCGGTCACGGGCCCGTACCCGCTGCTGGCGGGGGCGGGCGGGACGACGGTGGAGCTGACGTTCGCGATCGAGGGGAGCGGTGGGGACACCCCCACGCCCCCCGGGCGCAGGGGGAGGCTGCGCCGGGTGGCCGTGGTGCCGCTCGTCGACGACCGGCCGCTGCGCTACCAGGACTGGGTCGCGGCGCGGCGCGCGGTGGTGCACGAGCTGAGCGGCGGGCGCTGCGGCTACCTGCACATTCCCGACCTGGTCGCCAGCGGCTGGGCGCAGTTCAACCGGGACGTGCGGATGGAGATGAACCGCGAGTCGCTGATCGTGGACGTACGGGGCAACGCGGGCGGGCACATCAGCGAGCTGGTGCTGGAGAAGCTGACCCGCCCGATCATGGGCTGGGACCTGACGCGGGGCGCGCAGCCCGTCTCGTACACCTCGACCGCGCCGCGCGGGCCGATGGTGGCGCTGGCGGACGAGGCCACGTCGTCGGACGGCGACATGATCACGGCGGCGTTCAAACTGCTGGGCCTCGGCCCGGTGGTGGGGCTGCGGACGTGGGGCGGGGTGGTCGGGATGACGGGCCGGCACCGGCTGGGTGACGGCACGGTGATCACGGTGCCGATGAACGCGGCCTGGTTCGACGAGTACGGCTGGGGCGTGGAGAACGCCGGCGTCGCGCCCGACGTGGTCGCCGAACGGACGCCGCTGGACTGGGCGGAGGGCCGCACGTCCGAGCTGAACGTCGCGGTGGCCACCGCGCTGGACCTGCTCGACGAGCACCCCGCGGCGGCGCCGCCGGACTACACGGACGTACCGGACCGGAGCCGGCCGCCGCTGCCGCCGCGCCCGCAGAAGACGCGGGAGGCGTAACGGCACTTGGCCCCGAAATGCGGCATTACACCACTTATGTAAGCCTGAGGGAGGCCCGAACCCCCCTCTCACTAGGAGTGAAAAGTATGGGCGCATTCGACAAGGCGAAGGACAAGGCCGGCGACGCGGCCGACAAGGCCAAGGAAGCCGCGCGGAAGGCGCAGGAGAGCCGCGAGCGCGGGAAGGAGTCCGACCAGGACCCTTCGCAGCGTGCCCAGGAGGGTACGGAGCAGGGCCGCGACCGGATGCAGGAAGGCCGCGACGACGCGCAGGACCAGCGCTGACGCGGGGCAGTTGAGCCACGCACGAGGGGCGCGCCCGTCACGGGCGCGCCCCTCCGCCGTCGTTCCGCGCCGGGCGCGTAGGAGCGCGGGGGGCCGCGGTCAGCGCGTACGGGCGGGCAGGCCACGGGCGTTCGCACCTGCTGCCGTACGCGCCGACCCTCTGCCGTACGCGCCGGACCTCCCGCCTCCGTACGACGCGCCGGCCCTCCGCCCGCGCTACGCCTCCCGCGTCTCCCGCAGCTCCCGCGTCCGCTCGTCCGCCGCGCCGCCCGCGCCGACCAGCCCGCCGCGCCCCTCCCGCGTCGCCGCGAGCCGCGGCGCCAGCCTGCGCATCTCCCGCCGCCCCAGCGGCCCGGTGACGATCGACGGCAGCGCGCCGCGCACCGACTGCATGCCGCGCAGCCACCACTGCCCGTAGACGTGCGGCGAGCGCCGCTCGACGCCCGCGACCAGCCGCTCGACGGCGGGTGCGAGCGGATACGTCTTGTTCGACGGCCACGGCAGCCGCGCGCGCATGTCGCGCAGCACCTCGTCCTCGTCGGCGCCGCGCACCATGTCCGTGTCGGTCCAGCTCAGATAGCCGACCCCGACGTCCACGCCCTGGTGGCCGACCTCGCCGCGCAGGCAGTGCGCGAACGCCTCCACGCCGGACTTCGACGCGCAGTACGCCGCCATCATCGGCGCGGGCGTCACGGCGGCGAGCGAGGCGATCTGGAGGAGGTAGCCGCGCGAACGGACCAGCGCCGGCAGAAAGGCGCGGGCGGTGGCCACGCTGCCCAGCAGATTTACCTCGATGACGCGGTCGAAGGAACGCGCGTCGGAGTCGAGGAACGGGCCGCCGGTGGCGACGCCCGCGTTGGCGACGACGACGTCGATGCCGCCGAAGTGCTCCTCGACCTCGGCGGCGGCGCCGGCCATCGCGTCGTGGTCGGTGACGTCCGCGTGCCAGTGGGCGGCGTCGCCCGGCAGCGAGTCGGCGACCTTCTTCAGCTCGTCCGGCTCCAGCCCCACCAGCGCGAGCCGGGCGCCGCGCGCCGCCAGCCGGCGCGCCAGCAGGGCGCCGACGCCGCGGGCGGCACCGGTGACGACGACGGTCCTGCCCTCAAGTCCGCGCGCCCGGCTCATGCGCCCGCCTCCTCCTTCTCGATGGCCGTCCCGGCGGCGGTGTCGGCGGCCGGCCCTGCCGCCGTGTCGGCGGCACCTTCAGCCTGCGCCCCCGCCGGCGAGCCCGCCAGGTGGTCGCGTACGAGCCCGCGCAGCACGTCGGCCACCGCGTACGGCGCCTCGATCGGCGTCATGTGCCCCAGCCCGTCCAGCTCGGTGAACCCCGCGCAGTCCGGCAGCAGGTCGGCGACCTTCCGCGCCAGCCGCACCGGCGTGAGCCGGTCGGCGCTGCCGTGCACCACCGCGGCCGGCACCGGCAGCCGCGCCACCTCGGCGTCCAGGTCGAGCGTCGCCAGCACCCGCCCCCACACGCCGCGCGCCTTGCGCGGGGTGGCGAAGACGATGCGGGCGCTCGCCTCGATCTGCGCCGGAGTGGCGCCGCGGCCCAGGATCGCCGGGCCCAGCACCTTCTTCGACAGCGGCGTCACCGGCCCCATCGGCAGCCGCGAGACCAGCAGCGCGCGCTGCACGGCGGAGCGCAGCGCACGGGCCCGTAGCCGCACCACCCGCGCCTCGGGCACCAGTTGCGCGCTGCCCGTGCTGCACAGCAGCACGGCGGCGGCCCGCTCGCGCAGGTACGGGCGGCCCGCGGCGGCCATCAGCGTCATGCCGCCCATCGAGTGGCCGCCGATCACGGCCTTCTCGCCGGGCGCCAGTGCCGCGTCGAGCACGGCGCCGAGGTCGTCGGCGAGGGTGGCGGTGTGGTACGAGCCGTAGCTGCCGGCGGGGCTGCGGCCGTGGCCGCGCTGGTCGTACGCGATGACGCGGTGGTCGGGTGCGAGCTGCCGGATCACCGGCGCCCAGAAGGCGGTCGAGCAGCACCAGCCGTGCGCGAGGACGACGGCGGGCGCGTCCTTCGCGCCGTGCTCCTCGACGTGCAGCCGGGTGCCGTCGGCGCAGAGTGCGGTCAGCTCGCGGCGGGGTACGGGCGGGGCGTACGGGCCGAAGGTGGCGTGCATGAGCCGGGTCACCGGACGCCCCCCTCGCCCCGCGCGGCGGCGGCCTCCGGGGCACGCCGCGCCCCTTCCCCGGTGCGCAGCACTCCTTCCCCGGTGCGCAGCACTCCTTCCCCGGTGCGCAGCACTCCTTCCCCGGTGCGCAGCACCTCGTACTCCTCCGCGTGCACCTTGCTCGTCACCTTCCGGAACTCGCCCGTCGTGCCCGGCCAGACGGTCGTGTTGCGCCCGCCGGCGTCCAGGTACCAGCTATCGCAGCCGCCGGTGTTCCACACCGTGCGCTTCATCCGCTCCTGCACCCGCTCGTTCCAGTCCCGCACCGCGGACGGCCGCGCGTCGAGCGCGACCCGGCCGCCGGGGCGGCGGAGGCGGTCGAGGCGGCGTACGAACTCGGCCATGTACGTGAGCTGCGCTTCGATGATGAGGATCATCGAGCTGTTCCCGAGGCCGGTGTTGGGGCCGATGATCGTCAACAGGTTGGGGAAACCGGCCGCGCTGGCGCCGCGCAGCGCCTCCATCCCGCCGCCCCACGCCTCCGCGAGCGTCGTGCCGTCGCGGCCCTTGATGCGGTCGGCGATGGGCATGTCCGTGACGTGGAAGCCGGTGCCGAAGACGATCGCGTCGGCCTCGGTCTCGGTGCCGTCGGCGGCCACCAGGGTCGAGCCGCGCACCTCCTTCAGGCCGGAGGCGACGAGGTCGACGTTGGGCTGGGCGAGCGCCGGATAGTAGTCGTTGGAGAGCAGGATCCGCTTGCAGCCGATGCGGTAGTCCGGGATCAGCTTGCGGCGCAGCGCGGGGTCCTTGATCGCCCGGCCCATGTTGCGCTTGGCCAGGCCCTCCAGGAAACCCAGCTCGTTGGGGTGTTTGGTGAACGCCTGCACCTGAAGTTCGCGGATGCCCCACAGGAGGCCGCGGCGCAGCTTGGTGGTCGCGGGGACGCGCGCGTGCAGCCAGCGCTCGGGGGCGCTGATGGCGCGGTCCACGCGCGGCAGCACCCACGGCGGGGTGCGCTGGAAGACGGTGAGCCGGGAGACCTCGGGCTGTATGGACGGCACGATCTGGATGGCGGAGGCACCGGTGCCGACCATCGCGACGCGCTTGCCGCCCAGGGGTACGTCGTGGTCCCAGCGCGCCGAGTGGAAGACCTTGCCGGGGAAGGTGTCGAGGCCGGGGATGTCCGGGATCTTGGGGTCGGACAGCGGGCCGGTGGCGGAGACCACGACGTCGGCGGCGAGTTCGCCGTGCGCGGTGTCGATCTCCCAGAGCAGCTCGTCGTCGTCCCAGCGGATGCTGCGTACCTCGTGGTCGAAGCGGATGTGCTGCCGTACGCCGAAGATGTCGGCGACCTGCTCCAGGTACTCCCGGATGTGCTCCTGGCCGGAGAAGGTGCGCGGCCACTCGGCGTTGGGCGCGAAGGAGAACGAGTACAGGTGCGAGGGGACGTCGCAGGCGCAGCCCGGATAGCTGTTGTCCCGCCAGGTGCCGCCGAGCGCGCTCGCGCGCTCCAGCACGACGAAGTCCGTGATCCCTTCCCGGCGCAGCCGTACGGCGGCGCCGAGACCGCCGAAGCCGGAACCGATCACCGCCACCCTCACGTGTTCGCGCGTCATCGCCGTCGTCCTCCCAGCCGGAGTCGCGATTGCGCCAGCATTCACTGGCACGATGAGAGACTAGGGCCTCTTCTTACCGATGGGTAGGGGGCCGGCGTGATCGACTTCCGCCCGCGGGCGGGGTGTCGGCGCGAGGTCCTACCCTGGGGGTCGGGGCGTACCGCACAGACCTGCGGGAACCGGCGAAGGACCGAAGCAGGACCGACGGCAGAGCGGCGGAGGAGCGAGACGGTGGGACGCGAATACCGGACGGAGGAGCTGGCCGAGCGCGCCGGCATCACCGTCCGCACCCTGCGCTTCTACCGCGAGCGCAAGCTCCTCCAACCGCCGCGCCGCGAGGGCCGTATCGCCTGGTACGGGGAGGGCCACCTGTCCCGGCTGCGCACGATCGCCGCCCTGCTGGACCGCGGCCACACCCTCGGCGGCATAGCGGAGCTGATCGCCGCCTTCGAGAGCGGCCGGGACGTGCACGGCGCCGCCGAGCTGCTGGGCCTGGAGGCGACGCTGACCAAGCCGTGGTCGGAGGAGACCCCGGTGCGCGTCACGCCGGAGGAGCTGGCCGACCGGTTCGCGGGCGAGGTCTCGCCGGAGAACCTGGCGACGTCCATCGACATGGGCTATGTCGCCGTGGAGGGCGAGGAGTTCATCCACGTCAGCAGGCGGCTGCTGGACGCCTCCTCCGAGCTGGTGGCCAAGGGCGTGCCGCTGGCCGCCGTGCTCGCCGCCGCCCGCGAGGTGCGCGCGCACGCCGACGACCTGGCCGAGCTGTTCACCGCGCTCATACGCACCCACGTGCTGCCCGACGTCCTGGAGACGCCGGCGGGCGAGCTGACGGCCGGGCAGATCGAGCGGCTGACGGACGCGCTGGAGCAGTTGCGACCGGTGTCGATGGAGGTGCTGGAGGCGGAGGTGGCCATGGCGATGGACCGGCGGGTGCGCAGGGAGTTCGAGGAGTGGAAGCGCACGCGCGCCGGGTCCACCGCCGAGGAGCCGGAGGACTGAACCGGCCGGCCGGCACCGGCTGTCAGGCCACCGGCTCCCGGGCCACCGGATTCCGGGGGACCGGCTTCCGGGGGACCGGCTTCCGGAACACCGGCTGTCAGGACACGGCTTCAGGACACCGGCCTTCAGGGCGGCGGCGGCACGTCACCGGAGGTCAGGTCCGGAGCTGCGGCGCCGGTGCGGTGCGGCCGGGCCCGGTCGGGCCGGGTTCACCGGGGTTCCGACTGCCACCAACGCGCCTTGTAGATCCCGCCGTCCGGGAGCTTGTACGCGCCCTCCGGGTTGTGCGCCGACACCGTCGTCGTCCACCAGGTCTCGCCGAGGCCCGGCTCCGGCACGGTCGTGGCCACCCGGCCGCTGCCCCGCACGTCGCTGACGGCCTTCACGCTGCGCCGGCTGATCTGCGCGGCGCCGGCGAAGTCCTGGCGGAACTCGCGCCGGGCGATGTCGTACTGGTACACCGCGTGGTTCGTGGTCAGCCACAGCCGCCCGGGGCGGCTCGCGACCAGGCCGAGGTCGTGCCCGCCGGCCCGGACGCCCTCGGGATGCGGCAGGGCGGCGCCGCCGACGCGGGTGAGGGTGGGCGCGGCGGGGGTGCCGCCGACCTTGAGGGCGATCAGCTCGTCGTAGCCGATGGCCCACAGCACGCCGCGCCTGTCGTCCCACTGGAGCCCGTGCGCGTCGTCGAAGCGGTACTCGGCGTACGTGTCGGCCGCCGGGCCCTGCGACGCGGCGTAGAGGCGGATGGTGTCGCCTGTGCTGCCGGCGACGGCGACGTTGCCGTCCGGGAGCAGCTCGATGCTGTGCGGGTTGACCGTGTCCGTGCCGCCGGCGAGGGCGCCGGCCCAGTAGCGGCGGCCGGTAGGCACCTCCACGACGGCGGCGAAGCCGAAGGAGGCGGTGGTGAGCAGGTACGTACGGCCCCTGCGGCGGCGGGCCTTGGCCTCGTCCACGTACGTCCAGCTCGCCTGCGGCACCAGGTCCGCGTACCTCTCGTCGCCCTCCGGCGAGAAGGCCCAGCGGACGGCGTCCGCCGAGTCCCAGGGCACCCGGGAGTCGAGGACGAGGACACGGCGGGACTTCTGGTCGGTGACGACGACGGGGGGTGTCGGCCTGCCGCCGGCCGCGTGCGCGGCGGCGGCGGGAAGCGCGGCGGCCGCGCCCGCGCCGAGCGCGGTGAGCAGGGCCGTACGACGAGTGGGTCTGCCGGTCATGGGCACTCCTGACGGGTTGCTCTGATCAACATCATCCGCACAGTGCCACGCCGGGTGGCGGGAAGTAAGCCCTTGCGATGGCTCGTTGGTGAATTCTGTGCATCTGTCGCACCCGATGACCGTTGTCAGTGCCCGCCCGTACGATGTCAAACGTGACCAGACAAGACGTGGCGGACCCCGCCGCAGAAGAGCCGGTGGAGAATCGCCTGGAGTCCCACCGCGTCGAGCTGACCGGGTATTGCTACCGGATGCTGGGCTCCGCCTTCGAGGCGGAGGACGCGGTCCAGGAGACGATGGTGCGCGCCTGGAAGGGTTTCGAGCGCTTCGAGGGCCGCGCGTCGATGCGGTCATGGCTGTATCGCATTGCGACGAATGTCTGTTTCGACATGCACGGCAGCCCGCAGCGCCGCGCCCGTCCGATGGACCTCTCCTCGCCCGGCGCGGCGACCACGTCCCCGGAGGTCGCCCTCGGCTCGGCCCTCCCGGAGGCCACGTGGCTGGAGCCGATGCCGGACACGAAGGTCCTCCCCGAGGGCGGTGACCCCGCCGAGGTGGCGGCCCAGCGCGACTCCGTGCGCCTCGCCTTCGTCGCCGCGCTCCAGCACCTGCCGCCGCGCCAGCGCGTCGTGCTGATCCTGCGGGACGTGCTGGCCTGGAAGGCGAGCGAGGTCTCGGAGCTGCTGGAGACCTCGGTGGCGTCGGTGAACAGCGCGCTCCAGCGCGCCCGCGCCACCCTGGCCGCCGAGCCCCCGGCCGACAGCGAGCCGGCCAAGCCGCTGGACGCCGACCAGCAGCGCTTCCTAGAGCGCTACGTGGAAGCCTTCGAGCGGTATGACCTGGAGGCGCTCACCGCGCTGATGCGCGAGGACGTCATCCTCTCCATGCCCCCGCTGCCGCTGTGGCTCCGGGGCCCGGAGGACATCCGCACCTGGTTCCTGGGGACCGGCTCGGTCTGCCGCGGCTCGCGGCTGCTCCCCTGCTCGGCGAACGGCATGCCGGCCTTCGCGCAGTACCACCCGGACCCCGAGACCGGTGGCTTCCGCGCCTGGGCGATCCAGGTCCTGGAGATCGAGGACGGCAAGGTCACCGGGATGAACAACTTCCTGGGCGTGGACCGGCTGTTCCCGCTCTTCGGCCTGCCCCTGGTGCTGGAGGGCTGACGAGCCGGGCCGTCCGCGCACGGCCCGGCCACCCGGCCCGCCGACCGCCGTGTCCGGTGCGGGGCGGGCGCAGGCGCCCCGTGCGCCAGGGCGGCCCGTGCGCTCTGGGCCCGTCAGCTACGGCTCGTTCGCTCCGGCCCGTCCGGCGTGTCCGGCCCGTCCGGCGCGGACTCCGCGCGGGTCTGGAGCAGCGTGCGCTCCTGCGTGTTGCGCGTCAGCTCCGCCGCCCGCGCGAACTCCTCGCGGGCCTCCTCCGCCCGCCCCAGCCGCCGCAGCAGGTCGCCGCGGACGCTCGGCAGCAGGTGGTAGTCCTTCAGCGCCGGCTCGTCCGCGAGGCCGTCGACGATCCGCAGCGCGTCTTCCGGCCCGTACGCCATGGACACCGCCACCGCCCGGTTCAGCTCCACCACCGGCGACGGCGCCACCCGCGCCAGCGCCTCGTACAGCCGGACGATCTGCCCCCAGTCCGTGTCCTCCGCCCGGAGCGCCCGCGCGTGGCAGGCGGCGATCGCCGCCTGGAGCGCGTACGGACCGGGCCCCGGCGCCCCGGCCGTGACCAGCGACTGCGCCCGCGCCAGCGCCGCGAACCCGCGCCGGATCAGCAGTTGGTCCCACCGCCTGCGGTTCTGCTCCAGCAGCAGCACCGGCGCACCGTCGGGCCCCGTGCGCGCCCCCGCCCGCGACGCCTGGATCTCCAGCAGCGCCGCCAGCCCGTGCACGTCCGGCTCCTTCGGCATCAGCCCCGCCAGCACCCGCGCCAGCCGCAGCGCGTCCTCGCACAGCCCCGGGCGCATCCAGTCGTCGCCGGCGGTCGCCGAATACCCCTCGTTGAAGACGAGGTAGATGACCTCCAGCACCGACGCCAGCCGCTCCGCCCGCTCCGGGCCCTGCGGCTGCTCGAACGGCACCTCCGCCTTCGCCAGCGTCCGTTTGGCCCGTACGATGCGCTGCGCCACCGTCGGCTCCGTGACCAGGAACGCCCGCGCGATCTCGTCCGTCGTCAGCCCGCCCAGCAGCCGCAGCGTGAGCGCGACCCGCGCGGGCGTGGACAGCACCGGGTGGCAGGCCGTGAACACCAGCCGCAGCAGGTCGTCCTCGATGTCGTCGTCATCGACCGCGGCGAGCCGCGCCTCGCCCTCCGGGCGGCGGCTCTCCAGGTCGTGGCCGATCTCCGCCAGCTTGCGCGCGTAGCGCTCCTTGCGGCGGACGAGGTCGATGGCCCGCCGCTTGGCCGTCGACATGAGCCAGGCACCGGGGTTGTCCGGGACGCCCGACTCGGGCCACTGCTCCAGGGCGGCGACCAGCGCGTCCTGCGCCAGTTCCTCCGCCACGCCGATGTCGCGCACGATACGGGCCACGCCCGCGATGATCCGCGCGGACTCGATCCGCCAGACCGCGGCCACGGCGCGGTCGGCGGGGTGCCCCTCACCGGCCCGCGCGGCGGCGGGCGGCGGGGGCCCGTCCTCCCGGGCGCTGCCCTCCCGCCGGGCGCGGGCGTCCTGCGAAGCCGTCACAGCTCCACATCAGAACAGCCCGCCCCGGCCGAAGGCAACTCGTCACCGCCCTGACCTGGGCGGTCACGATCGGCTAGACGTCCTCCATGATCTCCCGCACCTCGACGGCGATGGCCCACTCCTCGCCGTGCGCCTTCAGGAAGCGGTTCGCCCACTCCAGGGCCTCGTCCTTCGACTTGACCTGGACGACCAGGTAGCCGCCGACCATCTCCTTGGACTCGGTGAACGGCCCGTCGACCACGGACAGCTTCCCGTGGTCGGAGACGACCCGCACGGCCTCCTCGTTGGGCTTCAGCCCGGCGGTGTCGAGCAGCACGCCGGACTTGGTCATCTCCTCCAGCAGCTTGCCCATCTCGTCCATGACCGCCTGGCTGGGCATCCCGTCCGCGGGGCTGTTCTCCAGGTCCGGCTGGATCAGCATCATGTAGCGCATCGCGCGTCTCCTCGTTCTCGTCGCGGGCGGCCGTGTGCCGTCCTTCTGCCCATGCGTCGAACGACACCCTGCCGGATCGACACGCGCGCAAAGTTTTTTTTCCGCGGCTTCAGCGCGGCACGAACTCGACCCGGAACATCCGCGGCCAGAGCTTGCCGGTGAGCAGGAACTCCTCGCCGCCGGGGACGGCGGCGATCCCGTTGAGCTGGAGCGCCCCGTCCCGCTGCTCGGCCGGCCGAAGGAGGCCCGAGGCGTCGATGTCGGCGGTGACGGCGCCGGTGTCCGGGTCGATACGGACGAGGGTGTCGGTCTGGTAGACGTTCGCGTAGACGCTGCCGTCGGGGGTGCACTCCAGCTCGTTGAGCCGGTCGACGGGGGCGCCGTCGCGGGTGACGTCCACGTGTCCGGTGGGCTCGAACGTACCGGGGTCGCGGAACGTGAGCCGGGAGGTGCCGTCGCTCATCACGAGCCGGCCGCCGCTGCCGCCCGTACCGTCGTGGCACAGGCCCCAGCCCTCGCCGGCGTAGCGCACGCGGCGCCGCTCCCTGAGGGTGTCCGCGTCGCGCTCGATGGCGATGCCGTTCTGCCAGGTGAGCTGCCAGAGCCGGGGGCCGACGAGGGTCAGGCCCTCGCCGAAGAGGGGGGCGGGCAGATCGCGGCGGACGTCGGGCTCGCCGCCCGCAGGGCCGCGGCGTACGGAGGAGCTGCCCGCCAGGCCGGTGCCCTCGTACAGGACGTCCCCGCGCAGCTCCAGGCCCTGCGTGAACGCCTCGGGGTCATGCGGCAGGCGCTCCAGCACCCGTACCCGTAGCTCCTGAACGCCCGGATCCGTGGGCGCCGGGCTCGTGCCGCTCCCTCCCCCACTGGCGGGGGTGCCCCCACTAGCCGCCGCCTCGGGCTCCCCCGTCGAGCACGCGGCCAGCGCCGCGGCGAGGAGAGCGGAGACGGTCACGGCGATGCGGCGCATGGGGCCACCTTGGCACAGCCTTCGCGCACCACGGGGGCGGGGCGGCGTCGGTGTCGTCGGCGGCGGTGGCGGTGGCGGGGCTGGGGCCGGGCAGGACGGCTAACGCGGAGCAGCCCACGTGGTGCGGCGAGAGGGCGGCGCCGCCGGAGGCGGCACCGGCGGCGATGAGCGCCGCCACGGCGGGAGACAGGCCCGCGGGGGCGGCGTTCTCCGACGCCGGGTCCCGGGGTGCGGGAGTCTCGGGCGCGGGGGTGCGGGGGGCGCCGGCCTCGGGAGTGGAGGGCTCGGGCGCGGGGGCGTCGGGCGCACGGGCGTCGACCGCACGGCTCTCGGGCGCACGCGTCCCGGGCGTACGTGTCTCGGTGCCGCGGGTCCCGGTGCCGTGGCTTTCGGGGACGTCCGACCTGGACGCACCTCTCCCGGGCGCATCCGTCGTCCGCCCCTCCGTCCCGGACTCCGCGGCCGGGGCGGTCTCGTAGTGCGCCGCCGCCGCTGCCGCGCCCGCGTGGTACGCCGGTGTGGGCGCGGGTACGGAACCGGGCGCGGCCCCGGGCTCGGCCGCAGCCGGAGCCGGGGCGACCGGCTCGGGCGGCGCGGCGGGCGCGGGCACCTTGCCGGTGACCGGCGCCGCGGCGTCGTCCTCCGGACCCGGACCCGGACCCGGGGCGGTGACCGGCGCCGGCCCGATCGCCGGCCGCTCCTTCGCCGCCTCGTCCGCCGGTGTGCGGTGCGCCTGCACCGTCAGCTCTATCAGCCCCGCCGCCGCGACCGCGCCGGCCCCGACGGCGAGCAGGGCGCCCAGCGCCCCGTACCGCACCGTCTCGCCCAGCGCCGTGACGCCGACCGCCGCCGCTATCACGGGGTTGACCACGGTCAGCGTCGCCAGCGGCGCCGACAGGCCCGCGCCGCGGTACGCCGCCTGCGACAGCAGCAACCCGGCCGGGGCCAGGATCGCGATCATGCCGATGGCCAGCGGGTCGGTGTAGTCCGCGGTGACGTCCTTGGTGAACACCGACGCCATGCCGAACGCCGCGCCCGAGGCCACCGCCAGCGTGACGCTGCGGGCCGCCACCCGCCGTATCCGGGTGGCCGCCAGCGTGAGCACGGCGAGCACGCTCACCGTCGCCACGGCCAGCGCCAGCGCCGTCGTACCGTCCAGCTCGCGCGACTCCACGGGGCCGACCAGCGCCAGCAGCACCACGAGCCCCACGGTCGACAGCAGCGCACCGCGCCAGGCGGCCCGGCCGGCGCGCCGGCCGAAGAACATCGCCGCCATCGGCAGCGCGAAGACGATCGTCAGCGCGCCCAGCGGCTGGACCAGGCTCAGCGGCCCGTACGCGAGCGCCACCACGTGCAGCAGGGCGCCCGAGGCGTTGAGCACGACGGAAGCCCACCAGGTCCCGCGGTGCAGCGGCGCGAACGCCCCGCCGGCGCCGTCGGCGTCGGTCGTGGTGGCCGCGACACGCTCCTGGACGAGGGCGGCGCCGGCGTACGCCAACGCTGACACCAGCGAAAGCAGCACCGACAGCATGAGTGGGCTCATATACCAACGATCCCGCGATCGGTGGCGAAAGTCGTCATCCTGGCGGATGCTCTGAGTCGTACTGCCGGAGCAGTACGACCCGCGCACGCAACCCCACCGGGGTCTTACACGCCGGTGTCTCAGGTCGTACACGACCCTCTTCCGGGATGACGGTCCGACCCGAAAGCGCGTGCGGGCGGGCCTGCGCCGGGACGGCGTCCCAGGACGCGCTACGGGCACGGGGGACCCGGCCGGGCGCCGCCGGGACCGCTCAGGGCCAGGCGTAGAACCCCTGCCCCGTCTTACGCCCCAACTCGCCCCGCGCGACCTTCGCCCGCAGCAGCTCCGGCGGCGCGAACCGCTCCCCCAGCGTCCGCCGCAGGTGCTCGGCG
This sequence comes from Streptomyces sp. 184, assembly GCF_045781775.1. Lineage (NCBI taxonomy): Bacteria > Bacillati > Actinomycetota > Actinomycetes > Kitasatosporales > Streptomycetaceae > Streptomyces > Streptomyces sp. 184. Next base: position 7,129,523 of record NZ_CP123230.1, read on the forward strand.
ATGGCCAGCCGGACGTCGAGCCCGACCAGGTCCGTCAGGCGCAGCGGGCCCATCGGGTGCCGGTAGCCCAGCTCCATCGCGGTGTCGATGTCCGCGGGCGCCGCCACGCCCTCCTCGACCATGCGGATCGCCTCCAGCCCCAGGGCCACCCCGAGCCTGCTGCTGGCGAAGCCCGGCGAGTCCCGTACGACCACCGCCGTCTTGCCCAGCGCCCCCGCCCAGCCGCGCGCCGCGGCCAGCGTCGCGGGAGCCGTCTCCGGCGCGGTCACCAGCTCCACCAGCTCCGAGGCGGGCACGGGGTTGAAGAAGTGCATGCCGAGGAACCGGTCCGGGCGGCCGAGGGCGGCGGCCAGCTCCGTGACGGACAGCGAGCTGGTGTTCGTGGCCAGCACGGCGTCCGGGCCCACCGCCCGCTCGGCGGCGGCCAGCACCCGCGCCTTCAGCCCGGCGTCCTCCGGCACCGCCTCGACCACCAACTCCGGCCCCGCGTCCGCCGACGACCCCGCATCCGCCGACAACTCCGCGACCGACGCGACGGCCCGCACCCGCGCCACCACCTCGTCCGGAACCACTCCCGCCGCCAGCCGGCCCCGCTCGGCGGCCCGCCGCAGCCCGCCCGCGACCCGCGCCACCGCAGCCGCGGCGGCGTCCGCGCCGCTCTCCACGATCACGACGCGCGACCCGGCGACCGCGAACGACTGCGCGATCCCGGCGCCCATCCGGCCGCCGCCGACGACCGCCACGGCGCGCGGCGCGGCGCCCCGGGCCCCGGCGGCGCCGGACCCGTCCGCGCCGGGCTCAGCCGCACCCGACGATTCCACCCCGGGCTCGTCCGGCGGCGTGTTCTGCTGCGTCATCTCGTACGTCCTGTCGTACCTCTTGACTGGGATCCGGCCGCTCCGCAAGCTAACCGAATGATCGGTCGGGCCACAAGGGGAGCCAGGTGGTGCAGCACATGACCTCGCCGCACGACGGCACGACGGTGTTCGCGGCCGACGTGGCCGCCCGGCGCCACGGCATCGAGCTGCTGGAGGCCGCCCCGGGCGCGGCGACGCTGCGGATGGCGGTCACGGCGGAGATGGCCAACGGCCACGGCATCGCCCACGGCGGCTACGTCTTCCTCCTCGCCGACACCGCCTTCGCGTGCGCCTGCAACAGCCGCGGCGTCGCCGTCGCGGCGGGCGCCGACATCACGTACGCCGCGCCCGCGCAGATCGGCGACGTGCTGGTGGCGCGGGCGGAGGAGCGGGTGCGCTTCGGGCGGAACGGGGTCTACGACGTGAGCGTGCTGCGCGGCGCCGAGGTGATCGCGGAGTTCCGGGGCCGGAGCCGTATCGTCCGCGACCCGTCGACAGGCCCGGACGACGGGAGCGACGCGAAGGGACGAGCGTGAGCGACACGACAACCGACACCCCCACCCCCCTGCTCGACGCCGGCGAGCGCATGGCCCCCGACGCGCTCCGCGCGTACCAGCTCGACCGCCTCCGCGCCACGCTCCGCCGCGCGTACGACAACGTCCCCCTCTACCGCCGCAAGTTCGACGCCGCCGGCGTCACCCCCGACGACTGCCGCACCCTCGCCGACCTCGCCCGCTTCCCCTTCACCACCAAGGACGACCTCCGCGAGGACTACCCCTTCGGGATGTTCGCCGTCCCCGTCGCCGACGTCCGCCGCCTGCACGCCTCCAGCGGCACCACCGGCCTGCCCACCGTCGTCGGCTACACGGCGGCCGACCTCGACACCTGGTCCGACCTCGTCGCCCGCTCCATCCGCGCCGCGGGCGGCCGGCCCGGCCACCGGGTGCACGTCGCGTACGGCTACGGCCTCTTCACCGGCGGCCTCGGCGCCCACTACGGCGCCGAACGCCTCGGCTGCACCGTCATCCCCGCCTCCGGCGGGATGACCGCGCGGCAGGTGCAGCTCATCCGCGACTTCGAGCCCGAGATCATCATGGTCACGCCCTCCTACATGCTCACGATCATCGACGAGTTCGAGCGCCAGGGCATCGACCCGCGCACCAGCTCGCTGCGCGTCGGCATCTTCGGCGCCGAGCCGTGGACGGAGGAGATGCGCCACGAGATCGAGGAGCGTGCCGGGCTGGACGCGGTGGACATCTACGGGCTCTCGGAGGTCATCGGGCCCGGCGTCGCGCAGGAGTGCGTGGAGACCAAGGACGGGCTGCACGTGTGGGAGGACCACTTCCTGCCGGAGGTCGTCGACCCGCTCACCGACGAGGTGAAGGCGGCGGGCGAGGGCGGCGAGCTGGTGTTCACGTCGCTGACGAAGGAGGCCATGCCCGTCGTCCGCTACCGCACCCGCGACCTCAGCCGGTTGCTGCCGGGCACCGCGCGGCCGGCGTTCCGGCGGATGGAGAAGGTCACCGGACGCTGCGACGACATGATCATCCTGCGCGGCGTCAACATCTTCCCGAGCCAGATCGAGGAGATCGTGCTCCGCACGCCGGGCGTGGCCCCGCACTTCCAGTTGAGGCTGACCCGCCAGGGCCGGCTCGACCGGATGACGGTACGGGCCGAGGCCAGGCCCGGAGCGCCGGTGGAGCAGCGGGCGGCGGCTGGCGAGGCGATCGCGCGCCGGGTGCGGGAGGGCGTGGGGGTCGGCGTGGAGGTGGAGGTCGTGGAGCCGGAGACGCTGGAGCGGTCGGTGGGCAAGCTCCGCCGGGTGGTGGACGAGCGGGAGGGGTAGCGGGCACGGCCCGGGGATGCGGTCGTACGGGGCGGGGGCGTGGCCGCCGTGCGGGACGCGCGTGCCGACCCGGGGCGTGGCCCGTAGCGCGGCGTCCGCCGCCGCTATCGCCGCTCAGCGGGCCGCGGCGCCCTCCGCCTGCTCGCCCTCCGCCTGCCGGCCGCCCGTCCACTCGCCGTCCGCCTGCTCGCCGTCCGCCCGCTCGCCGTCCCGCGCCGCCGGCACGGTCCGCAGCGGCTTGGCGAAGCAGCGGCTCTCCGGCTCGTAGCGGTAGTAGCCGAACTTCTCCGTCGGCTCGTACCCCTCCGACAGGTACAGCGTGATGGCCTCCGGCTGCTTCATCCCCGTCTCCAGCACCATCCGCGTCCGCCCCGCGGACCGCGCGCTCTCCTCCAGCGCCGCGAGTATGCGCCGGGCTATCCCGCGCCCGCGGGCCTCCGGGACCACGTACATCCGCTTCAGCTCCGCGTCGCCCTCGCGGTGTCCCTCCGGCGTCGCGTCCATGGCCCGCCAGCCGCCCGTGGCGAGCGGGGTGCCGTCGGTGTCGTACGCCAGCAGGTACAGCCCGCGCGGGGGCGCGAACTGCGACGGGTCCATCACCGTGTGGTCGCCCTCGCCGTACCGCTCGGCGTACTCGATCTGGACCCGGTCGTTGAGCGCGACCGCGTCGGGGTGGTCGTAGGGCACGGTGATGATCTCCATGGCGGCCATGGTACGAAGCCGCCGCCCGGTGACGAACCGGTTATCCCGGTGCAGGTGACCGGACCCGGAGACCGCGAGGGGGGCCAGCGGCCATACTTTGGGACCGTGGAGGAGAACAAAGGTCTGAACGTCACACCCGTCAACGCCGCCGCGACGGACCCGGCCGCTCTGCCCGGCCTCGTCTTGCCGCCGCCGGACGACTCGGAGGAGGAGAAGGACAAGAAGGAGACGACGGAGAAGGAAGAAGCGACCGCGGCCGAAGCGGACGTCGAGAAGGAGGACGCCCCCGAGGACGCCAAGGAAAGCAGGGGAAGCAAGGGAGCCGAGGACGCGGAGGACGCCGCCGACGCCGAAGCCTCCGCGGACACCGAAGCCTCTGAGGAGGCCGAAGGCGCCGCCGCCGACACCGCGGACGGCGACGCCGACGAAGACACCGACACGGACGCCGACACCGACAAGAAAGCCGACGACGGCGACGGCCCCGTCTTCGAGGCCGCCGACCGCCGTGGCTCCGTCACCGTGGACAGCACCGGTGTGCGCTTCCAGCTCGACGACACCGAGGCCGAGTTCACCTGGCCCGAGATCGGCGCGGTCGAGTACAAGACCTCCCGGTTCGGCCGCCGCCTCGTCCTGAGCGTCCACGACAGCCGCGGCATCTGCCCGGCCGAGGTGGAGGCCCCGGACAAGGCGACGCTCAAGGCGTGGGCCACCGACCTGGAACAGGCCCTCGACGCCTACTTCGAGGAGGCGTCGCCGTAGACGACCCCCCGTCCGTTGGTGGACACGTGCACGCGCCCGTAGACCCGCGGGTCTCCGGTGATGGCGGCGCCGGTCCAGCCCCACTGGTGGGCGTCGTCGTTGATGCGCGCCCAGGTGGCGCCGGCGTCGGTGGAGCGGAAGATCCCGCGTACGCCGCCGACCTTGGCGCTCGCGTAGAGCGCCTGGTACTTCGCGCCCGGCGCGGCCTTGCCGAAGCCGATCGTGTCGGCCTCCTCGACACCGGCCACGCGAGCGAAGGTCGCGCCGGCGTCGGTGGAGTGCCACAGGCCGTAGGTGTCGCCGCCGCCGCCGGCGAGCCAGATGTCGCCCCGGCGGCCGGGGACGGCCTGGAAGCGCACGTCGCCCGCGGCCGGCAGGCCGGTGGACGGCCGGGCGGTGAACGTCGCGCCGCCGTCCGTGCTGACGTAGAACGTGCCGGCTGCGAATCCGTAGAACTTCCGCGGGTCGACGCGGTCGGCCTCCACGGTGGCGCCCGCGGGAATGCCGGTGGCGGGGGTCCAGGAGGTGCCGAAGCCGGAGGTGGTGTGCACTCCGGCGCCCTCGGGGCTCCAGACGAACCGGCTGCCGTCGGCCGCCGCCGCGACCGTGCCGCCGCCGGTGACGCCGCCGGGGTCCTGGCCGGCGAACCAGTGGGCGCCGTTGTCGGTGGAGAACGCGACGTGCGGGCCCGAGTCGGCGTTTCCGGTGCGTACGACCGTGTCGGGGCGGGTCCCGGCGTAGTCGAGGCTGGTCGTGGTGGTGAAGTTCGGCTGGGTGTACATCAGTTCCGGCACCTTGGTCAGATCGGTGTGCCGGAAGCCGCCGACGTCGCCCAGCGCACTGAGCAGCGGGGCGCCGGAGGGCGGCGAGATCAGGTCGTTGACGGCGGTCTCCTCCAGGCCGCGGACCACGGGCGTGACGGTGAACTTCGCGCCCGTGTCCCAGGCGGTGAGGTTCTCTGTGCCGTAGATCGTGGCGCCCGTGCCGTACATCATCCGGTCGGAGTCGAACGGGTCGATCTCCAGCGCCTCGGTCATCCAGCCGAGCTTCGGCGTCTGCTCCGGCGGCTGCGGGCCGGCGCCCCAGGACAGCCAGGGGACGGAGGAGACGTCCATGGTGTAGCGGTTCTCGCGGTTGGGGTACGAGGTGAAGTCCCAGGCCCGCGTCCAGCTCGCACCGCTGTCGGTGGAGCGGAAGATCTGGGTGTCGGGCCACCATGAGCTGTAGCCGGTGACCATGACGGTGCCGGGGTCCTGCCGGTCGACGGACAGGCCGCTGTAGCCGAAGTAGGTGTCGGCGGCGGGGGCGGGGCTGATGTCGCGCCACTCGCCGGTGGCGGTGGTGTGGCGCCAGACCTGGCCGGCCCCGCCGTCGTACGGGCCGCCCTTGTCGCTGTACGCGAGGTAGAGGTGGCCGTTGTCGGCGTCGAGGACGCCCTTGTGGGCGAGGTGGCCGGTGGGCTGGCCGGGCAGGCGCTCCCAGGTGGCGCCGGCGTCGGTGGAGCGGTAGACGGAGTTCTGGGTGTCGGCGACGCCGACGTAGACGGTGCCGGTGGGGCTGCCGGGGGTGCCGGTGGACTCGTCGAAGGTGACCCAGACGACGCCCTGGTTGTCGGAGGCGTAGCCGGAGGAGTCGTCCGGGTTCTCGACGTAGTTGCCGGGGTTGGGGAAGGCGGTGACCTCGGCCCAGGTCACGCCGGCGTCGGTGGAGCGCCACAGACCGTGGCCGCTGGGGGCGCCGAGGTAGAGCACGTCGTTGTCGTGCGGGTCGACGGCCAGGCGCTCGCCCATGCCGCGGCCGGGCATGTTGCCGCCGAGCTTGAAGGGCAGGGCGGCCTTGCGCCAGGTGGCGCCGCGGTCGGCGGAGCGGTACACGGCGCCGTTGCCGGGGTCCCAGTCGTTGGTGTACGTGCCGACGGCGGCGTACACGTTGTCGGGCTCGACGGCGTCGGAGGCGATGCTGACGACGCCGGTGTGGCCCCAGTCGTCCCAGCCGACGGAGTCGAGCAGGGGCGTCCAGGACCGGTCGGCCTCCTGCCGGTAGGCGCCGCCGATGTCGGTGCGGGCGTAGGCGAGGCCGGGCTCGGTGCGGTTGAAGACGATGCCGGGGACGAACCCGCCGCCGTCGATACGGGCGTTGCGCCAGTCGTACGGAACGTCGGCGGCGGTCCGGCCGCCGCCGCCCGGGCGGGCGCCGGTTTCGGCGAACGGCTCGGCTGCGGCGGGCCCGGTGACGAGCAGCGCCGCGGCGAGCGCGAACGGTCCGGCGAGTCTGAGGTTGCTGATCCTGCGCACGTTGGGGGGTCCTCTCCACGAGTGGGCCGCGACGCCGCGTGGGAGCGCTCCCAGAATGCGACCGCCACCGAAGAGAGGTCAAGATGCGCACAGAATCGAACTAATTCGACACGATCGCCCCTCCGGCAGCACCCCGCCGCCGCCAGGCCCCGCCCACCCGCACCACCCCGCTGAAGCTCCCGTCGGCCACCCGCCGCACCGTCGCGCCACCAGCCGGCGGCGACGTCCACGTACGCGGTGATGTCACCGATCTGCCGCGCGCTGAGCCGGCCGGGGTCGGGCACTCCGGCGCCTCAGAGGGGGACCGCGACCGCGTTGAAGGTGGTGTCCGGTTCCTGGGGGGACGTGAAGCGGGCGTTGACCAGGTAGAGGCGGTTGCCGTGGCGGGCCGCCGTGGTGGGGACGTCGAAGCGGGGGTCCGTGATCGTGTGGTGCAGCGTGGCGGTGCGGACCGCGCGGTCGAGGCGGAAGGCCGCGACCAGGTTGTTGCGGTTCTGGACCACGTACAGCGTGTGGCCGACGCGGGCCAGGCCGTCCCCGTTCACGACGTCCGCCGCGCCGCGCACCGCGACCTCCGTGGCACGCCCGGTCCGCACATCGACGTGGTACAGGCGGCCGGGGCTGCTGCTGACGACGATCACGCCGCGGCCGTCCGGGGTGTCGACGATGCCGTTGGCGTTGAAGACGTTCGGCGTCTGCACCCAGTCGCCGGTCAGCGGGAGCGCCCGGACCTTGCCGCGGCGCCCGCGGGGGACGCCGTAGAGGACCGCCTCGTTGGAGTCGGTGAACCAGGCGGTGCGGCCGAGGAGGACGGTGTCGTTGACGAAGTGGCCGGTCGGGGGCGTCAGTCGGTGGGTCGCGACCACGGTGCCGGTGCGGGCGTCGATGACGGCGGCCGTGCCGCCGGCGCCGCCCGCCACGTACAGGAGGCCGTCGCGGTCCAGCTTCAGGCCGATGGACGCCGTGCCGGGGGCGCCGGCGTGGACGACCTTGAGCGCGCCGGTGCGCAGGTCGGCGCGGAGGATGGCGCCGTTGGCGCGGGAGCCCATGTAGGCGTACGGGCGGCTGCCTATGGTGATGCCCTCGGGGAGCCAGCCGTCGGGGAGCGGGAACTCGGTCGGCCAGCCGCCGGTACCGGACGGCGTCCGCGGACCGTACGACCCGCCCGTGCCGTACGACCCGCCCGTGCCGTACGTCCTGCCCGTCCCGTACGACGCGCTCGTGCCGGCCGCCGTGCCCGTGCCGGCCGCCGCCGTCGCGGCCGTGAGCGTCGCGCCGGCGGCGGCGAGGAGCAGGCGGCGGGAGATGCGGGGGTGGTTCGGAGCCATGGTTGCGGGCCTTCCGTGACAGTGGACGGCAGGGGTGTGCGCACCTCGGTAACTCTGCGAACTCCTCCCACAACGGATCGTCCGCACCCCAGAGTTCCCCGCGGGCCCCCGCCCCGCCGCCCTGAGAAGATGGCCCCATGCCGACCCCGCCGCCCCCGGAAGCATCGCCCCAGCGCAACGCCGCCATCGGCGTGCGCGACGTGGCCGCGCTCGCGCGGGTGTCGCCCACCACGGTGTCCAACGTGCTGTCCGGCAACCGTCCCGTCAGCGCCGCCACCCGCGAGCGCGTGCACTGGGCGATCGACCAGCTCGGCTACCGCCCCAACCTCTCCGCCCGCAACCTGCGGCTGCGCCGCGCCGGCCTGATCGCCGTCGCCGTACCCGAGATCGACATCCCGTACTTCGCCGAGCTGACCCGGCACGTCGTGCAGGCCGCCCGGGAGAGCGGGTACACCGTGCTCATCGACCAGACCGAGGGCCGCCTCGAAGCCGAGCGCTTCGTGCTCAGCGGCATGAACCCGGGCATGGTCGACGGCGTACTCTTCAGCCCTCTCGGCATCGAGCGCCACGAGTTCGACCACCGCCGCGGCAGCACCCCGCTGGTGCTCCTGGGCGAGCGCATCACCGGCACCGGCGTCGACCACGTGGCGATCGACAACGTCGCCGCGGCGGCCGACGCCACCGCGTACCTCCTCGGCCGCGGCCGGCGGCGCGTCGCCGCGCTCGGGCACCAGGAGCCGCACGGCGGCGGCACGGCACCGCGGCGGACGGAGGGCTACCGCCGGGCGCTGACGGCTGCGGGCGTCCCGTACGACCCGGCGCTCGTCGTCCACACGCCCTCGTACCACCGCCGCGACGGGGCGCTGGCGATGGCCGCCGCCCTGGACCGCGGCGCCCGCCCCGACGCGGTGTTCTGCTACACCGACCTCCTCGCGCTCGGCGCGATCCACACGCTGCACGAGCGCGGGCTGCGGGTGCCGGAGGACGTGGCGGTCGTCGGGGTGGACGACATCGACGACGGCCGGTACAGCAACCCGACGCTGACGACGATCGCGCCGGACAAGGCGGAGATCGCGCGGACGGCGCTGGGGCTGCTGCTGGACCGGATCGCGGACGGGAGGCGGCCGGCGCGGCAGGTGGTGGCGGCGCACCGGCTGGAGGTCAGGCGGAGCGCGTGAGGAGGGGGCGTACGCGCAGACGCACACGCCCCGCCCCAGCGCCAGGCCCCGCCGCGGCCCTCGCCCCCGCCCCAGACCCCGCCACCGCACCCGCCACCGTCACGCGAGCAGGCGTTACGCCCCCGCCTCCCCCTCGAACGCCGCCGGCCTGAGCTGCGCCTCCCGTACCCGCCGCACGTCGAGCTTCTCCGACCGGTCGAACCGGTAGATCCCGTTCTGCTCCTGGAAGACGTCGGTCAACTGCGTGTAGCAGTAGCCGAACATGTCCGGGTCCCCCAGCAGCACCCCCGTCAGCCCGGCGAAGCGCTCGTGGAACGCCTCCTCGTCGCGCGGGCGCTGCCCGTACCCCCACGACACCAGCCGGTCCTCCCCCGCCGACGCCGCGTCCTCGGGGTTCCACCAGATGCCGCCGAACTCGCTACAGAAGTAGGGCTGTCCGCCGTACGGCAGCGACCAGGTCCGGCCCGGCGCCTCGTCCTGCGGGTTGACGAGGGGGGTGCCCGCGCTCAGCCCCGCCATCAGCTCGCCGAAGACCTTGGGGTCTTGCTCGTAGCAGTGCGAGTCGTAGACGTCGGTCTCCGGTACGCGGTGGGCGTAACCGGAGGCGTCGAGTACGGGCCGGGAGGTGTCGGCGGCCTTGGTGGCGAGGAACATGGCGCGGGTGACGTCGTCGAGGACGCTCTGCCGGTCGGTCAGCTCCTGGCGGGTCTCGTTGAGCGGGCACCAGCCGATGACGGAGGGATGGGAGTAGTCGCGTTCGACGGCCTCCAGCCACTGGGCGACGAAGCCGGCGGTGGGCTGCTGGTTGTCGGGGCCGACGGGGCCCCCGGTACCGGCGCCCCAGTCGCCGAACTCGCCCCAGACCAGGTAGCCGAGGCGGTCGGCGTGGTGCAGGAAGCGCTCCTCGAAGACCTTCTGGTGCAGGCGGGCGCCGTTGAAGCCGGCGGCGAGGGAGAGTTCGATGTCGCGGACGAGGGCGGCGTCGTCGGGGGCGGTCATGAGCCCGTCCGGGTACCAGCCCTGGTCGAGCACGAGGCGCTGGAAGACGGGCTTGCCGTTGATCAGGATCCGCTTCCCGTCGACCGTCACCGCGCGCAGACCGGCGGTGCAGACGGCGGTGTCGATCACGTTGCCGTCGGGACCGGTCAGTTCCAGCGTCAGTTCGTACAGATGCGGATCCTCGGGGGACCAGAGGCGGCGCCGGTCGTCGGGTACGGGCACGACGAGGCGCGGCGCGAGGTCGAAGTCGGCCGCGACCTCGGCCTCGGCGACGACGCCGTGCCCGTCGCGCAGCAGGGCGCGCACGCGGTGGCCGGTGCGGCGGCCGGCGAGGGGGACCTCGACGTGGAAGCCGCCGGCGGCGAGGTCGGGGGTGATGCGGGGCCGCCGGAGGTGGGTGTCCGCGACGGGCTCCAGCCAGACGGTCTGCCAGATGCCGGTGGTACGGGTGTAGAAGCAGGCGTGGTTGTCGTACGCGGTCGACTGCTTGCCCCGCGCCTGCGGCCCCCGCGCGGCGTCCCGCGCCCGTACGACGACGACGGCGTCCTCGCCGGCCCGTACGACACCGCCGAGGTCGGCGCTGAACGGGGTGAACCCCCCGCTGTGCCGGACGACTTCGCGGCCGTTGACCCACACGGTGGCGTCGTGGTCGACGGCCCCGAAGTGCAGCACCACCCGGCGTCCGGCCCAGGCGTCGGGTATCCGCACGGTGCGGCGGTACCAGACGGCGTGGTGGAAGTCGGTGTCCCCGATCCCGGACAGCTCCGACTCGGGGCAGAACGGAACGACGATGCGCTCGGGCAGCTCGGCCCCGACGAGCCCCCGCTCCAGCCCGCTGTCACCGGGGTCGCGGGCGAACTGCCAGATGCCGTTGAGGCTGAGCCAGTCCGCCCGGACGAAGCTGGGCCGGGGGTACTCGGGCCGGGGAGTCCCCGCGGGGGCGGGCGCGTACGAATCGGGCATGGCGAAGGCTCTCCTGAGGGGGGACGTCAGGTCGGACGGCGGGCCGTCCCTGACATCTCAGCATCAAGATGCAACGTTGTAAACCACACGGCGAAGCGGCTGGAGTGCCCTGCTTGTAACGTTGCAACGGCCCGGGGCGGCCGTGGTTGCCGTGGTGGGCACCACGGGCTCGCCCCTGCGCGCGGACGGGCTCAGTCCGGGATGGCGGCGACCAGACCCCCGTCGACGACGAGGTCCTGGCCGTTGACGTACGCGGCCTCGGCGGAGCCGAGGAAGGCCACGGCCGCGGCGACCTCCGCCGGGCGGCCGAAGCGGTGCGCCGGGACCCGGGCGCGGCTGGCGGCGGCCACGTCCGCGGGGAGGTCGGCCTCGGGGTACATCGGGGTGTCGATGTAGCCGGGGCTGATGGAGTTGACGCGGATGCCGCGCGGGGCGAGGTCGGCGGCGAGCGTACGGGCCAGGTTGTGCACGGCGGCCTTGGTGGCGGAGTACAGGGAGAGCAGGCTCCCGCCGCGGTGCAGGGTCCAGGAGGCGTTGATGATCACGCTCCCGCCCGGCGGCAGCAGCGGCACGGCCCGCTGGACGGTGAAGAAGACGCCCTTGAAGTTGACGTCCACGGCGAGGTCGAAGTCCGCCTCGGTGATCTCGGCGCTGGGCTTGAAGACGCCCACCCCGGCGTTGGCGAAGACGACGTCGAGGCCGCCGTGGCGGGCCCGTACCGTCTCCATCAGGGCGTCCAGGGCCGTGAGGTCGGCGGCGTCGGCGGTGACCCCGAGGACCGCGTCGCCGCCCAACTCCTCGACGGCGGCGTCGAGCCGGCCCCGGTCGCGGCCGGTGATGACGACCCGGGCGCCCTCGTCGCGCAGCCGGCGTGCGGTCGCCAGCCCCATGCCGCTGGTGCCGCCGGTGATGAGGACGGTCTTGCCGGTGTAGCGGGCTGTGGTGGATTCACTCATGGCCCGAGCTTGCGCCCGGCCCGGCCGGCGAGACAGAGCGGAGCGATCCCGGGTCCCGTACCACCAGGAACGGCGGGCGCGGACGGCTCCGGCGTCAGGCCGCCTCGACCGCGGCGGCCAACTGCTCCATGCGCTCCAGCGTGCCCGTGCCCGGCGCGGGGTTGTGCAGCACCAGCTCGTGCCCGGGATGGTCCGGGAGGGGGAGGCGGCGGTACTCGAAAACCAGCTCGCCGCAGCGGGGATGGGTGAGGGTCTTGGTGCCGTGCACCGACTCGGTGACCTCGTGCCGGGCCCACAGCGCGGCGAACTCCCCGCTGACCGCGCTCAGATCGGCGGCGAGCCGGTCGAACTCCGGGTCGTCCGGGTGGCGGGCCGCCTCCGCCCGGAACCGGGCCACGACGTCCGGCGCCGCCTCCTCCCAGCGGGAGAAGGCGGCGCGGTAGCGGGCGCTGGTGAAGAACGCCACGAGGCAGTTGTAGTCGCGCTCGCCGAGCCCGAACACCTCGCGCGCCACGCTGTTCACGGCCGCCAGCCCCCAGTGGCGGTCCAGGATGTAGGCGGGGCGGGGCAACCAGGCTTCCAGCATGCGGTGCAGCTCCGCGTTGATCGCGGCGCGGGGCGCGGGCCCGGGCTCGGCGGGCGGCGGACTGAGGCCGGCCAGCCGGAAGAGGTACGAGCGCTCGTCGGGGGTCAGCAGCAGGGCCCCGCCGATGGCGTCGAGCACCTGCGCGGACACCTTGATGTCCCGCCCCTGCTCCAGCCACGTGTACCAGGAGACCCCGACCCCGGCGAGGACCGCCACCTCCTCGCGGCGCAGGCCCGGCGTACGCCGCCGCCCGGCGTGGGGCAGGCCGACGTCGGCGGGGGTGAGCCGGGCCCGACGGCCTCGGAGGAATTCACGGAGCTGCTCGCGGCGGTCCATGCCCACCAGCGTAAACAGCCCGGCCCGGAACGGGGCCCGGGCCCGCTCCCGGCCCGGGCCCCGACCCCGATCACGCCGGGCCGGACTCCCGGCCCCGCTCCGGCACGGGAATGCTGGAGATGGTGAAGGGCAGCGACTCCGGCGGCAGCCCCTGGATGAAGCGGTTGTACTGGGTGTTGACCACCAGCAGCCGCCCGTGCCCGGTGAGCGCGGCCTGGGCCGGGTGCAGCAGGCCGCCCGGCGGAATGAGGCTGTCGGTGATCTCGGCGCGGGTGAGGTCGCGGGCGAACTGCACGACGGCGACGCGCGGTTCGCGGTTGCCCTCGGCGTAGAGGTTGCCCTGGGTGACGTAGACGCGGCGACCGTCGTCGGAGATCAGCACGTCCCCGCTGGGCAGCGACTCCCCGCCGAGGTCCACCTCGGTGACCTTGCCGGTGCGCCGGTCGATGCGCCACACCTGGCCGGTGTTGCTCTGCATCGCCAGCAGGTGACGGTGGCCCACGGCGAGGATGCCGTTGAGGTTGTGCTCGCCGTCCACCCAGTCGATGGGCGAGTCCGCCAGCTCCAGCCAGGGCTTCATCTTCCACTGCCCGCGCCGTTCGGTGATCCGGTAGATCACCGGGAGCCGGGAGTCGGTGACGAAGGCCGAGCCGTCGTCGGCGATGGCGATCTCGTTGACGAAGCCGCCGTCGCGGCCGGAGAGTTCGGCGAGCAGTTCACCGTCCTCCGGATCGTAGACGCGGACCATGCCGGTGTCCGCACCGCCCACGTAGAGCCGGCCCTTGCCGTCCATGGTCATCCCGGCGGTGACGGTACGCCCGTCGGCCCCGTCCGGCGACCAGACCTCGGCCGCCCCCTCGTCCACGTGCCCGCGGTAGAGGGTGCCGTCGGCGGCGCTGCCGGTGTAGTAGTGCCCGGTGTCCGGGTCGTAGGCGAGACCGACGGGGAAGGCGCGGTCACCGGGGATGACGTAGCGGTCGGGAGGCTCCGGCTCAGACGCCGCGGGGGCGGTGCCGACGAAGCCGAGAGTCAGGACGGCGGCCAGGCCGAGGAGGAGGGGACGCATGCGAAGGTGCATGGCACGTCAGTCCTTTCCGGGAATGCGGAACTGTTCTCCGCATCCTCGGCCACACCACGCCCGGCTCCCGACAGGTCCCGATCCCAGGCCCCCCCATCCTGGGCCCCCCACACCCAGGCTCCGCCTTCGGAAACCACGGCCCACGTATCAGCCCTCGGCCGGCTGCGCAGTTGGCGGCCGTCCCGGACAGGGGGACGTCGTTCCCCGCCTGTGCCGTTGCAGCCGGGCGGGCACCCTGCCCGGGCCGCCCTCCGAAGAGGACTCGGCCGTCTCACGCCTGGAGGATTCTCGACACGTCCAGGTTGCCGCCGCTGACCACGCTCGCGGTCAGCCCCCGAGGCACGACCTTGCCCTCGTACAGGGCCGCGAGCGGGGCCGCCGCGGCGGGCTCCAGCGCCAGTTTCGTCCGTGACATGACGAGCCGGGTGGTCTCCACGATCGCACTGTCGCTGACGCGGACCATCTCGTCGACGTAGTCCCTGATGAAAGCGTAGTTGTGGGTTCCGCAGACCGGAGCGGCGAGGCCGTCGGCGACGCTCCTGGCGGTGGGCTGCCGCTGCGGCGCTCCGGCTTCGAGGCTGCGGCTGACCACGTCGGCGGTTTCCGGCTCGACGCCGATGACCCGGATGCCGGGGCGCAGCAGTTTGGCGGCGAGCGCGACACCGGAGATCAGGCCGCCTCCGCCGACCGGTACGAGCACGGTGTCGACATCGGGTCGGTCTTCCAGCACTTCGAGGCCGAGACTGCCGTGGCCCGTGATCACGTCGAGGTCGTCGAAGGGGTGCACGCCGGTCAGTTTCCGCTCGTCGCGGATCGCCTCGTAGGCCCCGACGAGATCGCCGTCGACGAGTTCCACCCGGGCACCGTACGCGCGGGCCGCCTCGATCTTCGCGGGCACCGCGGTCCTCGCCATCACGACGGTGGCCGGCAGGCCGGCGTCCCGCGCGGCCCAGGCGAGTGCTCCGGCGGCGTTGCCGGCCGAGACGGTGATGACCCCGCGCTCCCGTTCCTCGGCCGTCAGCCGCAGAAGCTTGTGGAGTATCCCGCGGACCTTGAAGCTGCCGGTCTTCTGGAAGAGCTCCGCCTTCAGGGTGACCGTGGCACCGAACAGCTCGTCCAGGGCCGACGACTCGATCATCGGTGTGCGGTGGATCCGCCCGCGCAGCCCGTGGGCGGCACCGCGTACCTCGTCAAGACCCGGCATCACGAGAGAGCGCCCACGTCAGCGGCCGGACCGTGCTCGGAGAGATGCAGGAGTGTCATGCGGCCAACGTATCGCCACGCCGTCGAGCAGACCTTCGCCCCGCTCCACCACCCGGTTCACACGCTCCCTCTCTGGGCCTCCTCGTGCGGCGGAGCCTCGGCTTGTTCCACGCTGCCCACGACCGTGACCCGGCCGCCGTCGCCGGGATCCGGATCGGGCACGATCGATTCCGGGTCGACGAGGTAGACGTCGTGGCCGTCGAGCGTGAGCCGGCGCACGACCTCCAGCAACATGCGCCGGGCTACGTCATCGATCGAATAGACCCTGGTGAGATCGAAGGCCACCCTGACTTCCCGGGGCGCGGTGTCCAGGGTTTCCCGAACGATTTTCTCGGCTCCGGCAAAGCCGACCCCACCTTGCAGTTGGAGGACCCGGATCGCATTCGGTCCGCTGCCGACGAGGTGGTTGGACCGTACGACCGCACGCGCGGCGGGCGGGACCTCCATGACGTGCAGACCCATATCGGAGGAGAACCGTTCGAACAGTGACACCCCCCGGACGCTGTTCCCATGAGGGTCCAGTCGCGGCGAGAACGTGGCGATGCCGATCTGGCCGGGAAGCGCCCCGATCAGGCCACCGGCCACGCCGCTCTTCGCCGGAATGCCGACCTGGGTCGCCCAGTCACCGGCCGCGTCGTACATTCCGCAGGTGAACATGACGCTCAGCACCTGACGCACCACCCGCTCGCGAATCACCCGCTCACCCGAGAGGGGATTCACCCCGCGGTTGGCCAACGTCGCGGCCATCATGGCCAGATCCCGCGCGGTGACGAGCACGGAGCACTGGCGGACGTAGCCGTCGACGACCGCCCTCGGGTCCTCGGTGAGGATGCCGTGGCTGCGGAGCATGTGGGCGATGGCGAGGTTGCGGTGCGCGTGCTCCATCTCCGACGCGCACACCGCCTCGTCCGTCGTCAGCCGGCGGCCGGCGAACGCCGACAGGCCGTGGACCACGCGCTCCACGCGCTGTGCCGGGTCCATGTCCGGCGAGCCGGCGAGCGAGTGGGCGGTGATCGCACCGGCGTTGATCATGGGGTTGAGAGGGCGCCCGGTGTCGCTTTCGAGGGAGATCTGGTTGAACGCCTCCCCCGAGGGCTCGACACCGACTTTGGCGAGCACGGCGTCGAAGCCGCGATCCGCCAGTGCCAGCGCGTACGTGAACGGTTTGGAGATCGACTGGATCGTGAACTCGGTATCGATGTCGCCGGCTCCGTACACCTCGCCGTCCACGGTGGCGAAAACCGCGCCGAGGCGTTCGGGGTCCGCTGTCGCAAGCTCGGGAATGTATCCCGCCGACTCCCCGGAAGAGTCCGACTCGACGTCTCCGAGTGCCTCGGTCAGATAGTCGGGAATGACCGACCGCATTCGTCCTCCTCCAAGCAGATGGGCGACTTCTACGCTGTCACGTCGGGATCGAGTCCGACGTCATTGGATCTCATGCCTTTCTCCGAGTGAGCGGGACCCGAGCAGGGCTATGCCGTCCGACCGCATGCCCCGGCGTGGTCGCAGTACGGCTGAAGGCGGCTCTGCCCGCAGCCGCACAGAACGGCCCTGGTCTCCGCGCGCGGGCCCGCCGCCGTCTCCGTGCTCAACTCGCCGCGCGCGACGAGTTGCCCGACGGAGTTGCGCGAGATCCGCGTGGGCCGGTCCGGGGTCTCCGCCTCTCCGTTCGCGAGTTCGTATTGCAGCGCACCCGAGGGGCAGCGCCGCACCACGTCGGCCAGGCGCTCGGCCCCGGCGCCGTCCGGCCGGATCCAGGGGCGGGCGCCCGGGTCGAAGACCTCCGGCAGACCGTTGACGCATTCGGCGGCGTGCAGGCAGCGCCTGGCCTCGAAGGTCACGGTGATCGAATGTCCTTCGTACGACTTCTTCTCGGTTCCGCCGCTCATACGGCCTCCCTCGCTGCCAAGCCCGTTGTTCAGTCGCTGACTTTGCTGCGGGACTGATAGAGCAGGTCCCCGTAGTCGGGGTGCCGGGCGATCCACCCCGCGAAGAACGGGCAGACGGCCAGCACCCGCAGGTTCGCGGCGCGCGCCTCGTCGAGGGCGGTACGTACCAGTGCTCCCCCGACTCCCCTGCCCTCGTACTCCGGCGAGACCTCGGTGTGTACGAACGCGACGAGTTCCGCCGTACGGATGTAGTCCGCGATTCCCGCGACCTCGGACTCACCCTCGACCCTGGCCTCGTACCGCTTGGCCTCGGGAACGTCACTCACTTCCACTGCCATGTGTCCTCCATGTGCCTTCCGCGTGGGCCTTTTTCCACGCCCGTTTACATGAATCGGCAATCGTGCTCAGTGCTCCACCCCCGTTCGGATACGGGTCGCCGCCCTGTCCGGCGACCCGTACACGCAAGGCAGGTGGCGGTGTCAGGCCCCGCTTCCGGCGGGCGTGGCGAGGAGCTGCATCTCCCAGGCGTAGGCCACCCCGGTGGCACCGCCGTGCTGCCGCTGGACCTCGGCGGCCCCCGGGACCGTCGCCTCGCGGGCCCAGTCGCGCTGCCGCTCCGGGAACCCATCCTGGAGGCCCTGCACGAGACGGCCGCCGCGCTCCTCCAGCACCGTCGTCAGGATGGTGGGGACGCCGTACACCTTGGCGGCCTTGGCGAGTCCGACGACGTTGTTCACGAGCATCGTCGGCTCGTGGCTGTTGAGGTGGCGAACTGGAACGGCTGGTGGTCGATCAGCACGAGGACGCCCTCCTCGGGCGTCAGCAGCGCGTCGAGTCCGGCCCTGTTCTCGGTGCTCATGGGATTCCCCTTCTGGAGCTTCGCGTCCGCGGGCCGCCCGGCTGCCGACCCCACCCAGTTGGTTGATGCGTCACCTACATTAGGCGGCCAGTAGTTGATGCGTCAACTACCGGCCCGGCCGCCGACCCGGTGCGGACCGGCCCTGACGGCCGTCGCGGACGCGGGAGTCGGGCACGCGGCGACGAAGGCGGAACGGACCGCTCCCAGGTGGAAAGGGCTACGCGCGGATTCACCAAGCGACGCTTCCCGGCGACATCTCTCCCAGCGCCGGGTAACCCTCAGTCCCCCGTCCCGAACGCACCGCCGCCGACGGTGGTGCACTCGGTCAAACGGATGCACCATGGAAATGTGGGATCACCGAAAGCCGACAGGCCGCAAGCGTCTGGCGGCGGAACAGAAGGCTATCGGTTCGACATCACCGATGCCGCGGTCGTGGTTGACTCACAGGGATTGGTCCAGCACTGGAACGATGGCGCGGAAGCGCTGTTCGGCTACGCTACGGCGGACGCGGTCGCACAGCCTGTCACGGAATTCCTGGAGATTCCGTGGGACGAGCGCTGGGAAATAGCCGAACGGAACCCGGCCGGAAAAGGATGGACGGGCTCCTTCACGGCCCACCACCGCGACGGCAGCCACTTCCCGGTCAGGGCGCAGGTCTGTCCGCTGGGGCTCGATCACCGGGCGAGTTGGCTCATCGTCGCCACCGCCCTCGCCACCGCGCAGGCGCGGGAGCGCGAGCACGCGATCCTGCGCGGGCTTTTCACCCAGTCCCCGTTCGGGCTGGCCGTCGTGGACCCGCAACTGAAGCTCGTCATGGTCAACCCCGCCCTGGAACGCATGGAGGGCGTCCCCGCACGGCAACAGGTGGGCCGCGCACTGGGCGACACCGTTCCCGAAGGGGTCGGCCCGGTAACAGAAGCCCGCGCCCAGAAGGTTCTGGACACGGGTGAGCCGCAGGTCGCCGTCTCCCACGTCGATCCCCCGGACGACTCCTCTTCCCGCCTGCCGCACGTCCGCTCCCGCTCCTCCTTCAGGCTTCAGGACCCCGCGGGCCACACCCTGGGGATGGGCCAGGCGGTACTCGATGTCACCAGCTACTACCAGGTGCGACGGCACCTCACCCTGATCAGCGAGGCCGGTATCCGCATCGGCAGCACGCTGGATCTCGAACGGACCGCCCAGGAACTCGCCGAGGTGCTGGTGCCGCAGGTCGCCGACTTCGTCGCCGTCGACCTCTCCGCCGCCGTCATCCACGGCCACGAGCCCGATCCGGTCCTGATCCCCGGCTCCGCCGAACTGATCCGGCGCGCTCAGCAGTCCGTCCGAGAGGACCTCCCGGAATCCGTGGCGCCGCTGGGGGCACCGGTCGCCTACTCCGAGACGTCCCCCCAGCAGCGGTGCATTGCCACGGGCCGTCCCGTGCTGGACCCCACCGTGGATCTGTCGACCCCCTGGCTGTCCCAGGACGCGGCGCGTTCGGACAAACTGAGGGAAGTCGGCATCCACTCCCACCTGGTGGTGCCCCTGCGCGCCCGCGGCATCACCATCGGGGTGGCCACGTTGGTGCGCTGGAAGAACCCCGAAGCCTTCAACGCCGACGATCTGCTGCTCGTCGAGGAACTCGCCGCCCACGCGGCCGTCTGCATCGACAACGCCCGGCGCTTCGGCCGCGAACACCGCGCCGCCCTGTCCCTCCAGCGCCACCTCCTCCCCAAGGACCTGCCGACCCCGACCGGCGTGGAAGTCGCGTACCGCTACCTGCCGGCCGACACCCACGCGGGCGTCGGCGGAGACTGGTTCGACGTGCTGCCCCTTTCCGGTGCACGCATCGGACTGGTCGTCGGCGATGTCGTAGGCCATGGGATGACCGCGGCAGCCACCATGGGACGCCTGCGCACCGCCGTCCAGACCCTCGCCGCCCTCGACCTGCCGCCCGACGAACTCGTCGCCCACCTCGACGACCTGGTCGCCCACCTCGACGAAGCGGAGACCGGAGACCGCCACATCCCCGGCGTGATCGGGGCCACCTGCGTGTACTGCGTGTACGACCCCATCTCCCGCACCGCGGACATCACCCGCGCGGGACATCCCCCACCGGCCATCGCCCACCCCGACAAAGCCGTCGAGTTCCTGGACATCCCGGCAGGACCCCCGCTCGGGCTCGGCGGCCTGCCCTTCGAATCCACGCACCTCAAGATCCCGGAGGGAAGCGTCCTCGCCTTCTACACGGACGGCCTCATCACCGCCTCCTCCGACCGCGACATCGATCTCGGCTTCACACGGCTGGCCTTCGCGCTGGCCTACCCCGACCACCCGCTGGAAGAGATCTGCGACGTCATGGAGCGCCTGCTGCTCCCGGACGGCCCCCGTGACGACGTCGCCTTCCTCGTCGCACGCCCACGATCCATCGGCGAGGAGAACGTCGCGACCTGGCGCCTTCCCCGCGAACTCACCGCGGTCGGCCAGGCCCGGTCCCTCACCACCGAGCAACTCGACGCCTGGCACCTGGAAGAACTCGCCTTCACCGCCGAGCTGATCGTCAGCGAGCTGGTGACCAACGCCATCCGCCACGCCTCCGGCCCCGTCGACCTGCGCCTCGTCCGCGACGTGAACCTGATCCTCGAAGTCTCCGACGGCAGCAACACCTCCCCCCACATGCGCCAGGCCCAGACCGACGACGAAGGCGGACGCGGGCTCTTCCTGGTGGCCCAGTACAGCCAGGGCTGGGGAACCCGCTACACGACGGACGGCAAGACCATCTGGGCCGAACAGCCTCTCCCCAGCGGGGTCGCAAGCCCACCCGGCTGATGACGATCGATGACGAGGGCCGTGATGCCGCCGGTGAGAACGACTGCGGCGACCAGGGATGCGGAATCGGCCCGGCCTGGGGAAGGAATGGGGCCGGCGGCCTCGTTACGCTCCCCCCATGGACGCATCGTCTGGCTGGCTGACCTCGGAGCAGACCGCCGCCTGGGACAGCTTCATCCGCATGCAGGAGAAGCTCATCGGGCGCCTCTCCCGCCGGGTCCAGGCCGACTCCGGCATGTCGGCCTCCGACTACCTCGTGCTGGTCAAACTCACCGAAACCGGCGAGGGGCGGATGCGCTTCATGGACCTGGTGAAGCTGGTGGAGTGGGAGAAGAGCCGGATGTCCCACCAGGTCGGCCGGATGGCGAAACGCGGACTGGTCGCCAAGGAGGATTGCCCCGACGACGGACGCGGAGCGTTCATCGTCGCCACACCGGCCGGCTACGCGGCGATCGAAGACGCCGCGCCGATGCACGTCGAACACGTCCGCCGACTGTTCATCGACGCCCTCACCCGCGAAGAACTCGCCACGCTCGCCCACATCTCGAACCGAGTCCTCGCCCATATGGAGAAGCAGCCCGACTGACGGACCGGCCGGCAGCCTGCTGCCCACGAGGCGGAACGGCACTGAAGCGCCGCGAAAGCCACGCTCGACGGCGGAACGGGTCCGTCCGTACGCGCCCCTCACCGGAGCGCATCCACGTCCCGCGCACCGGCGCTGCCCGACCACGCGGCACCGGAAGGCGGAACTCCGGACGCCCCTGCACGGGAACTGCGAGCCGGGCCCGGACAACTCGGTCGGGCAAGACCCACCGCGGTCCGGAGTCTTTACGAGGCGGCAATTAAACTGTACGTTCGGAAACTATGATGGACAGTGCGTTCGCCTCCACGAGCGGCGGCGTGGCCCGGACCGTCAGGTCTCACCGCGAGGCCCGCGGCTGGTCCCTCGGGGCGCTGGCGGGCCGGACCGGCCTGTCGAAAACTCTGTTGTCGACGCTCGAATCCGGCGCCGGCAACCCGTCGCTGGAGACGATGTGGCGCCTCGCACGCGCCTTCGACATCACCCTCGGCACACTGCTCGGCGAAGAGAACCTGCCGCAGACCCGGCTCATCCGCGCCGACGACGGCCCGTCCATGACATCCGAAAGCGGCCTGGTAGCGCGTCTCATCCTCGCCGAGGGCCGCAGTCACCGCAGCGAGATCTACGACGTCCGCGTCCTGGCCGGGACCCCGTACACCAGCCTGCATCCGCCCGGCACCGAGGAACTCGTGTACTGCATCGAGGGCTCACTGGAGGCGGGCCCACAGGGCCAGGAGACGGAACTGTCGCCAGGCGAGGCCCTCTGGTTCCCGGGTGATACGACGCACCGGTACTTCTCCCGCGAAGGGGCCCGCGTGCTCTCGGTCATGAGCTATCCGCCCGCGCGGTACGGCGGCGCGGACGCAGCCCAAAGACATACCGAACAGCCAGGCAGCGAGGCGGTCGAGCGCCGCCCGACCCGACCCGGAGGTGGTTCGTGAACGACACACAGCACACACCCGCCAAGCGCGTCATCCACACGCCGAACGCGGTACTCCCCGTCGGCCCGTTCCCCCAGGCCGTCCAGGCCGGCGACTTCCTGTTCATCTCCGGCACGGTCCCCTATGACTCTGCCGCCGGGCAGGTCGTCGAGGGCGGCATCGAGGAGCAGACGGCGCACGTCATGGGCAGCATCCGGTTGATACTGGAAGCGGCCGGCGGCACATTGGACGACCTCGTGAAGGTCACGATCCACATGAAGGACGTCGACGACTGGGCCAAGATGAACGCGGTCTACGAGACGTACTTCGACGACTACCTGCCGGCCCGGATGACGATGCAGTCCCCGCCGCCCCTGGGCTTCCTCGTCGACATCGACGCCATCGCCCACCTCCCCGGACGGTGAGCCGGGACTCCCGGCTGTCCTCGTAGGGGCCGCTGAAGCACAACCGGCCCCTACGCCCGAGGCAAAGGCGACGGCGAGCGTCACCCCCATCCGCGATTTCCCGGTTGTCATCGAGAATTCGGACAGACCTCAAATCCGGTCCCGGGATGCCACTGCACGGCGTTCTTCACCTGCCGGAGAGGCGGCCCCTGAAGTAAGTCGGCCGTTCACGAGTGGGATCGGCCTGCTTGTGCAGAGGTCCGCGAAGATCTTTCCCCATCGGCGGAGTGATCGTTCCCCGTCCATGCGCCTGGGCGCGGAGGGCCGGCCCCGAGGGCGAGGGCGTCTCGCTCGGCGCCGAGGCGACCGACCGGATACACGCGGCGATGCGCCCCGGGGAGGAGCCGGCTCAGCGGCTCAAGGCGGTCACATGTGCCATGTGCGAGAGCTTCTCGGGGTTGCGTACCACGTAGAGCCCGGTGATGCTGCCCTCATCGATGCGTACGGCCAGGACGGCGGTCGTCTCCTCGTCCAGTTGGAGGAGCAGCGCCGGGTATCCGTTGACCTGTGCCGGCTTCACGGTGGCAAGCTGGCCCAGCCTGGATGTGGTCAGCAAGGAGGCCACCTGGACGGCCCCGACGACGGGCGCTCCCGCGGACGGCGCGGCTCCGCCGCTGTCGCCCAGGTACACGACATCCGGCGCGAGCTTGTCGAGCAGGCCCTGTAGATCGCCCGATTCGAGCGCCCTCTGGAACGCCGTGAGCGCATCCCGGGTCTCGGCTGCGGATACGACGGTGCGCGGTCGGCGCGCGGCGACGTGGGCCCGTGCCCGGTGGGCGATCTGACGGACCGCGGCCTCGCTCTTCTCGACGGCCTCGGCGATCTCGCCGTAGGGCAGATCGAAGACCTCGCGCAGCACGAACACCGCCCGCTCGGTCGGCCCCAGGGTCTCCAGCACCAGCAGCATCGCCATCGAGACACTGTCGGCCAGCTCGACGTCCTCGGCCACGTCAGGCGAGGTCAGCAGCGGCTCGGGCAGCCAGGGCCCGACGTAGGACTCCTTGCGCCGCGCCAGCGTACGCAGCCGGTCCAGTGCCCGGCGCGTGGTGATCCGCATCAGGAACGCCCGCTGGTCCCGCACCGTGTCGAGGTCGACGTCCGCCCACTGTAGCCAGGTCTCCTGGAGCACGTCCTCGCTGTCGGCGGCCGAGCCGAGCATCTCGTAGGCGACGGTGAACAGCAGGTTGCGGTGGGAGACGAACGCCGCGGTGGCCGGATCCACCCGGTCGCCCCGAGCGCGCGTCTCCGCTGCGTGCTCGCTGTGCCGGCTCATGAACGGCTCCTGTCTGTTGGCTCTCGATCATGCCTCACGCACGAGTCGCCGCTCCGCTCCGCGTTGTGACACCCGGGGCCGGTGGCGCAGGTCACACGACCGCACCGTCACAGGGGTCCGGCTGCCGACGACCCATGTTCGTCAGGACGCCGTACGGACGATCCGCGCGGCCCGCATCGGCACGAGTGAGGACGAAGTCAATGGCAACCGCGAAGGCACCGGGCCCGGAGGTCACGTCGCGCCGCTGGGCCGCGCTGTGCTTCATCGGGCTGGCCCAGCTCATGATCGTTCTGGACGCCACGGTGGTGAACATCGCGCTGCCGTCGCTCCAGAGCGATCTGGGGATCTCCGACGGCGACCGGCAGTGGATCATCACCGCGTACACGCTGGCGTTCGGCAGCTTGCTGCTCCTCGGCGGCCGGATCGCCGACTACACCGGCCGCAAGCGGACCTTCCTGATCGGACTGCTCGGCTTCGCCGGCGCGTCGGCGTTCGGCGGCGCGGCGTCGAACTTCGAGATGCTGCTCACCGCCCGCGCCATGCAGGGCGGCTTCGCCGCACTGCTCGGTCCTTCCGCGCTGTCGCTGCTGACGGTGATGTTCACACAGCCGAAGGACCGCGCCAAGGCTTTCGGGGTCTGGGGAGCCATCACCGGCGCGGGCGGCGCGATCGGGCTGCTGGCGGGCGGGGCGCTCACCGACTACCTGGACTGGCGCTGGTGCCTGTACGTCAACATCCCCATCGCCCTCATCGCGGCGATCGGCGGGTACGGGATCCTGACCGAGTCGCGGCGCCCGGGCAGAACCCGGTTCGACATCCCCGGCGTGCTGCTGGTGACCAGCGGCCTTGTCGCGATCGTCTACGGCACCAGCAGGGCCGAGTCCGACGGCTGGGACTCCGCGCCGGTCATCGGCCTGCTGGCCGCCGGCGTGGTGCTGCTCGCCGCGTTCGCCCTCGCCGAGAGCCGGGTGCCGCAGCCGCTGCTGCCGATGCGCCTGATCGCCAGCCGCACCCGCGGCGGCGCCTACCTGGGGGCGGGCCTTGCCATGGTGGGCATGTTCGGAGCGTTCCTCTTCATGACGTACTGCCTACAGGCCGTCAAGGGATACTCGCCGATCAGAACGGGCATGGCCTTCCTCCCGATGACCACGGCGGTCCTGGTGTCGGCCGGCGGGCTCACCGCCCGCCTGCTGCCCAGACTCCCGCCGCGGGCGCTGATCGTACCCGGCATGCTTCTCGTCTCCTCCGGCATGCTGTGGATCCTCACCATGGAGACCGACACCTCCTACGTCGAGGGCGTGCTGGTCGGAGGGCTCCTGCTCGGCGTCGGGGCGGGCATGATCATGCCGGTGGCCTTCAACTACGCCACCCACGGCATCGACCCAGGCGACGCGGGCGTCGCTTCGGCCAGCCTCAACGCCGCGCAGCAGGTCGGCAGTTCGACCGGGACCGCCCTGCTCAACACGATCGCCTCCAGCGCGACCGCGGACTACCTGGCGTCGCACGCCTCGCAGGGCCGCAGCCCGGCCGTCGCCAGGCAGGCAGCGCTGGAGGGCTTCGCGACGGCCGGCACGTGGGCCGCAGGAATCATCCTGGCCGGTGCAGTGATCGTCGCCTTCCTGATGAACACCCCGCGCCCCAAGCTCCCGGCCACGGACGCCACAGACGCGGCAGGCGCCCAGGACTCCCAGGGCACCGGGCTGCTGCCCGCACACTCCTGATCCCGGACAGTACGACACCTGTCCTGCGACAAGGACACGGCTGCCCCAGCCGACCACGTGCGCGGGCGCCAGGCCGCCGACGCGGGCTCCCGCGCGGCTGGCCCGGCCGGAGAGATACCGGTGGTGGTGACGATCGAGAGCCGCGTCCGGGGGCCGCTCAAGGTGTCCGATCAACGCCAAGAAGCCGAACGAAATGGGGACTTCGATGAATGACGCCTCTGCCGCGGATGCGCCCTCCCACGTCGGGCCGGCCATGCCGGCCACGGCGGCCACGGGGGTGGATGGTCGTGGAGCGGTCATGCTGCTGCGGACCGTGGCGGCTCTTGCCTGTCTTGAGACCTTGGTGCAGGGCCTGCTGGCCGGATTGCTCCTGAACGGCGACGTCGGTTCGATCGACGCGCATGGCTTCAACGCCTATGTGTTCGAGATCCTGGTGTTCCTTCAGGTCGTGGCCGCCGTGCTGTTGTGGCGCCGCAACCGCTGGCTGAGGTGGCCGCTCTTGGCGGCCACCGGCATCCTGGCGGCCGCCTTCGTCCAGACCTTTCTGGGCCTGGAAAGCTCACTCGCCGCTCACGCCGCCCTCGGCGTGGCCCTGTGCGGGATGGAGACGGCGCTCGTCCTACGGGCCTTCGCACTCCGCGCGCAGAAGCCGGCCACGGCCACCGGCCGTCCATCGTCGAACTTCGTCTGCAAGTGAAGGAAAGGCCGGCCTCCAGCTACACCTGAGAGATCGACACGGCCATCACCATCCCCTGGGAGGCCACCGGCTTCACCCCCGAGGGCACCGAAACAGGGTGATCGGCATCGACGCCATCGGCAACGGCGGCATCCAGGCACCCTGAGGTGAGATCATGGCCGAACAGTGGATCCTGCGCCGGCGCTACGAGGCGTCCGTCGGGGTAGCACGGGGAGACCCCACCAACGACCTCCCCGTGTGAACCGCAGCCGCCATACGAGACCACGTCGCCGCCTCGTCGCGGTCCGTTGAAACGCAAAGATCCCGCTCGATCACGATGATCGGCGGGATCTCGTCAACCGGACCTGAGCAGACTCAAGAACGGCCTGAAGTTGAAGTGGACCTGTGGGGATTTGAACCCCAGACCCCCTCGATGCGAACGAGGTGCGCTACCGGACTGCGCTACAGGCCCTCACAACGGAAGGAACCTTAGCATCCCGGGCCCCTGGCCAGGAAATCGGTTCCGGTCGTGACAGGGCGCGCGGCTACTCGTTCGCCGCGCGTGGGCGGGGTGGGTCGGCGTACTGGTCGAAGAGGGGTGTGCGGTTGGTGGGGCGGGGGCGGTGGGGGGTGTCCGGGGTGGGGTCGTCCGGGGTTTCCGGCTGGGGGTCCGGGGGTTCGGCGGGGCTGGAGCGGGCCGAGCTCCAGGTGTCCGGGGCGTCGAAGTCCAGGCCCCGGGTGGCGCGGGGTGCCACGGGGGCCGTGACGTACGTGGGCAGCGGTACCGGTACGGGGTCCCAGCCGGCGTCCGCGGGGCGGTCGCGCTCGCGCTGCTGGTCGACCCACTCGGCGTGGTCGGTCTGCTCCACGAGCGCCCTGCGGTCCGCCTCGTATGCCGCCGCCGGGGCGTCGAAGGGAGCCGTGGCGGAGGGGTCGTCGGCGTCGGTGCCGCCGTCGTCGCCGGCGTCCGCGGCGGGGGTGTCGTCGGCGTCGTCGTACGTCCGGCGGGCCGCGGCCTCGCGGTCCTCGCGCAGGCGGCGGGCCGCCGCCTCGCCGCGGGCCTGGTCCGCGGTGAACGTGTGGCGGCGGCGCTCCTGGGTGCGTACGCGGACGACGTACGCCGTGAGCAGCAGCAGCGGGACCACGACGGCCCACAGGAACCGCGGGCCGCCCACCGAGGCCGCCACGGCGCCCGCGGTCAGCGCGACGAACAGCAGCGTCAGCGTGCGCCTCCGGCGGGCCAGCACCCGTGCCCGCGCCCGGCGTTCCGGGGTGGACTGCGGCGGCTGGCTGCGCGCGGGGGCGGGAGCAGAGGCGGAGGCGGGTGCAGGTTTGGTCCCAGACACCGGGGCGGGGTCGGCTTCGGGGGCGTGCGGGCTCGCGCTCTTGCCCGCCTGCGCGTCCGTACGCCCCTCCGGCTCCTCCTCCACCCTCGCCTGCGCCGCCACCCCCGGGCGCGCCACGGGGGCCGCGGGGGTCTCCTTGCGGGTACGGCGCGGGCGCGGGGCGGCGGCGCGGGGGTCGGTCAGGGGCACGGCAGCGGCCCGGACGTCGACCACGCCGCCGGCGGCGGGCGCGGCGTCCGGGCTCTCGTCGTCGTCTCCGGCGTCCTCGGGACCGGGGCCGGGGACCGGGCCGGAGCCCGTGTCGTCCTGGTCCTGGGTACGGTCCGCCCCGCCCCGTCCGGTCAGCAGCCGGATGGCGGTGCTGAAGCGTTCCGTCGGACGGGCTTCGTTCAGCTCGTCCTGCCTACGAAGCCACATCGGCACCAAGTAGGCGGCCCAGGCCCCGACGATCATTGCGTAGATGAGGCCGCTGCTGCTCACGCCTTACACGGTAGAGGCCGCGGCGACAGCGCATGGGCCAATTGGCTCGGTGTGTCGCACCATCTGGCTGATATCTCGACCTTTTCTTCTGACTTTTTACCCCGCGCGCTATCGAATCTTTGTTTCATTTCTCCGAGTGACGCAGCCCTCGCCACCGGTTGACCAGCCCCTCCGGCACTTCCTCCGCGGTCAGCACGTACACCAGATGGTCGCGCCAGGCGCCGTCGATGTGCAGGTAGCGGGGACGTACACCTTCTTCGCGAAAGCCCAGCTTTTCCACCACACGACGGCTCGGCATGTTCTCCGGACGGATGCACACCTCGATGCGGTGCAGCCCCACGGTCCGGAAACAGTGGTCCACGGCGAGCGCCACGGACGTCGGCATCACACCGCGCCCCGCGTAATCCCGGTCGATCCAGTAACCGACGTGCCCGGAACGCATCGAGCCCCACGTGACACCCGCCACGGTCAACTGCCCGCACAGCGTGCCCTCGTATTCGATGACGAAGGGCAGCATCCGGCCCGCACTCGCCTCGCTGCGCAGATGCCGGACCATCTGCCGGAAGGTGGGGCGGCGGGTGTGCGGGGTGCCGGGGGGCGGCGGCGGGACGGTGGCCTCCCAGGGGCGCAGCCAGTCGCGGTTGCGCTGGTTGATCTCCCGCCAGGCGCGCTGGTCGCGCACGCGGATGGGGCGGAGGGTCACCGGTCCCTCCGCCAGCACCGCGGGCCAGGACGCGCTCAGTGGGCACCGCCGGGGTGTCTGGGGCGGTTGTCCGCATCCATGTCCGTGCCGCCGTCGGCGTCCCCGCGCGCGTGGTCGCCGCCGCGTGCGTGGTCGCCACCGTGCACCTGGTCGACCGCGTGCGGCAGCAGCCGCGCGAGCACCGCGAGCCCGTCGCGTACGCCGCCGGAGGAGCCCGGGAGGTTGACGATGACCGTACGGTCCGCGACCCCGGCGAGGCCGCGGGACAGCGCGGCCGTGGGCACCTTCCCGTACCCGTACGCCCTGATCGCCTCCGGTACGCCCGGCAGTTGGCGGTCCAGCACCCGGGCGGTCATCTCCGGGGTGCGGTCGGTGGGCGAGACGCCCGTGCCGCCGGTGGTCAGGACGACGTCGTAGCCGGCGGCGACCGCCTCGCGCAGCACCGTCTCCACGGGCTCGCCGTCCGGCACCACCCGCGGGCCGTCCGCGGCGAAGCCCATCTCCGTCAGGCCCGCGACGAGCAGCGGGCCGCCGGTGTCCGTGTACACCCCGGCCGCCGCCCGGTTGGACACCGTGACCGCCAGGGCCCTCACGACCGGCTCCAGTCGCCGGACCTGCCGCCGGTCTTCGACTCGACCCGGACGTCCGTGATGACCGCCTCCTTGTCGACGGCCTTGACCATGTCGACAACGGTCAGCGCGGCGACCGACACCGCGGTCAGCGCCTCCATCTCCACGCCCGTACGGTCCGTGGTGCGCACGGTCGCCGCGATCTCCACCGCGTCGTCCGCGACATCCAGGTCGACGGTGACGCCGGAGAGGGACAGCGGGTGGCAGAGGGGGACCAGGTCGGGGGTGCGTTTGGCGCCCATGATGCCGGCGAGCCGGGCGGTGGCCAGGGCGTCGCCCTTGGGAAGCGTCTCGCCGGGTGCGGTGCCGCGGAGCAGTTCGACGACGCGCGGCGAGACGAGGACGCGACCTGTGGCGCGGGCGGTGCGCGCGGTGACGTCCTTGGCGGACACGTCGACCATGCGGGCGGCGCCCGTGTCGTCGAGGTGGGTCAGGCGGCTTGGCTGGCTCATGGCGTCAGGAGCTCCCGGGGTGAATTCGCGCGGAGCCACCGTACCTCCACGGCCTGCCGTTCGGCTCCGCGCTTTTCCCGGCCGGGGCTCAGCCGAGGAGGACGACGTCCACGGTCGAGCCCGGCGCCACCTCCGTGGTCTCCTCCGGTACGACGACGAGCGCGTTCGCCCGCGCCAGCGCCGCGACGAGGTGCGACCCGGAACCGCCCACGGGGGTGACCTCCGCGCCCCCGGCGTCGGCGCTGCCGTCGTCCGCACCGCCCGCGTCCGCGGACCCGGCGTCCGCGCCGCCGTCCGCCCGCGCCGGCTCGTACCAGGCGCGGAGGTACTGCCGGCGGCCCGCCGGCGACCTCAGCGGCTCGCCGGCGGTCAGCCTGGCCCGTACCACCGGGCGGTGCACCGGCTCCACGCCCATCAGCCTGCGGATCACGGGCCGCACGAACATCTCGAAGGAGATGTACGCGCTCACCGGGTTGCCCGGGAGGGCGAACAGCGGGGTGCGGTCCGCGCCGACGCGGCCGAAGCCCTGCGGCTTGCCCGGCTGCATCGCCAGCCGCCGGAACTCCACGCCGCCGCCCGCCGCGCCGTCCAGCTCGGCAAGCGCCTCCTTCACCACGTCGTACGCCCCGACGCTGACGCCGCCGCTGGTGACCAGCGCGTCCGCGCGGATGAGCTGGTCCTCGACGGTGGCGCGCAGCGTCTCGGCGTCGTCGGCGACGGCGCCGACGCGGTAGGCGATGGCGCCCGCGTCGCGGGCGGCGGCGGTCAGCGCGTAGCTGTTGGAGTCGTGGATACGTCCCGGGGCGAGCCGTTCGCCCGGAGGCACCAACTCGCTGCCGGTGGAGAGCACGACGACCCGCGGGCGCGGGCGGACCCGCACCGTGCCACGGCCGATGGCGGCGAGCAGCCCGATCTGCGCCGGGCCGAGCACCGTGCCGGCGCGCAGCACCAGGTCGCCGGCGAGGACGTCGCTGCCGCGGGTGCGTACGAACCGGCCGGTCTCGGCGGGGGCGTAGATCCGCACCTCGCCGCCGGCGCCCGCGGGCGACTCGCTGTGCGGGCGCATGGCGTCGACCCGGCCGCGGCCCGTGCCGCCGTCGGTCCACTCCACCGGGACGACGGCCTGCGTGCCGGGCGGCAGCGGGGCGCCGGTCATGATGCGGGCGGCCTCGCCGGCGCCGACGTGCGGCAAGTCGCCGCCGCCGCCGCCCGCCGGGACGTCGCCGATGACGCGCAGGACGGCGGGGAACTCGTCGCTCGCGCGCTCGACGTCGACGGTGCGCACCGCGTAGCCGTCCATGGAGCTGTTGTCGAACGGCGGGAGCGCGACGGCGGCCGTCACGTCCTCGACGAGGACGCAGTCCTGCGCGTCGAGCAACTGCATCTCCAGCGGCTCCAACGGGCGGACCTGCCGCAGTATGTCGTCGATGTGCTCCTCGACGGACCACATCCCGGCGGACGGGCGCCCCGTCCGGGCGGCGTCGGCGGCCTGCGCCCCGGCGTCGGTGTCCGGCGCGCCGGCGTCAGTCTGCTGCGCCCCGGCATCAGTCTGTTGCGCCACAGCCTCCGTCTGCTGCGTCACGCCGCCCGTCCGCGGCTGCCCCGTCACACCCGCGTCCGTCGCTCCCTGCACGGCCTCGCTCAATCCGCCATCTCCTCGGCGACGTACTTCCGCAGCCACGCGCGCAGGTCGGCGCCCAGGTCCTCGCGCTCGCACGCGAGGCGGACGATGGCCCGGAGGTAGTCGCCGCGGTCGCCCGTGTCGTACCGCCGGCCCTTGAACACCACGCCGTACACCGGGCTGTCCAGCTCCTCGTCCGTCGCCAGCCGCTGGAGCGCGTCGGTGAGCTGGATCTCGTTGCTCCGGCCGGGCTCCGTCGTGCGCAGCACGTCGAAGATCGCGGGGTCGAGCACATAGCGCCCGATGACCGCGTAGTTGCTGGGCGCGTCGGCGACGGCGGGCTTCTCGACGAGGTTGGTGACGCGCACGACGTCGCTGTCCGCGGTGGTCTCCACGGCCGCGCAGCCGTAGAGGTGGATCTGCTGCGGATCGACCTCCATCAGCGCGATGACGCTGCCGCCGTGGTCGGCCCGGGCGCGCACCATGCGGGCCAGCAGCGGGTCGCGCGGGTCGATGAGGTCGTCGCCGAGGAGGACGGCGAACGGCTGGTCGCCCACGTGCTCGGCGGCGCACAGCACCGCGTGCCCGAGGCCGCGGGGGTCGCCCTGGCGGACGTAGTGGATGTTGGCCAGGTCGTTGGACTCCGCGACCTTGGCCAGGCGCGCCTCGTCGCCCTTCTTGCGCAGGGCCTCTTCCAGCTCGTGGTTGCGGTCGAAGTGGTCTTCGAGGGGGCGCTTGTTCCGCCCGGTGATCATGAGAACGTCGGTGAGTCCGGCCGAGACGGCCTCCTCGACGACGTACTGGATCGCGGGCTTGTCGACGACAGGCAGCATCTCTTTCGGCGTCGCCTTGGTCGCCGGCAGGAAGCGGGTGCCGAGACCGGCGGCCGGGATGACAGCCTTGGTGATCCGAGTACGCGAAGAATCCATGTTCAGCACCATAAGGGTAGGTACGGACAAGTGGGCAGCGACCAGGCCAGAAAGGCGGCGTTGCGCCGCACCCTACTCGCGGCACGCGCCGCCGTGCCGCCGGGTGAGGCCGAGGCGGCGGGGCGGCGGCTGGCCCGGCGGGCGCTGGAGCTGCCGGAGCTGGCGGAGGCGCGGACGGTCGCGGCGTACGTGTCGGTGGGGCGCGAGCCGGCGACGCGGGAGCTGCTGGAGGCGCTGCGGGGGCGCGGCACGGCGGTGCTGCTGCCGGTGCTGCTGGCGGACGACGACCTCGACTGGGCCGAGTACGGCGGCCCGGACGCGCTGCGGCCCGCCGGGCGCGGGCTGCTGGAGCCGGCCGGGCCGCGGCTGGGGCCGGCGGCGGTGCGGGCGGCGGAGGCGGTGCTGCTGCCGGGGCTGGCCGTCGACGGCCGGGGGATGCGGCTGGGGCGGGGCGGCGGGTCGTACGACCGGGTGCTGGCGCGGCTGGCCGCCACCGCGCCGTACGCGGCCGGGCCCACCGCCGACATGCCGTCCGCCGCCACGCCCACCGCCGACACGCCGTCAGCCGCCGGGCCCACCGCCCCCACGCCCCCCGGCGCCGGGCCCGCTCTCGTCGTGCTCCTCTACGAGGGCGAAGTCCTCGACCACGTACCCGCCGAGCCCCACGACCGCCCCGTGACCGCCGCCGTCACGCCCTCCGCGGTGCACCGCTTCCCGCCGTCGTAGCCGCGCCGCGGACCGAGGGCCGGGGACCGGGGACCGGGGACGTACCCCTCACGGCGACAGCGTCATCGTGTCCTCCGCGGCCTTCTCCACCGCCTCGTCGGTGAAGGCCCAGTCGTACAGCTCGCCCTTGGCCCACGCCGTCGTCTGGTCCGTGTAGTGCGGGTGGAAGGCGTGCCCCGAGGCGCCGGAGAGGTTGACCCAGCCCGAGCCGTCGAGGTCCGCCAGGTCCACCACCATCCGCATCGACGGCACCCACAGCACGTCGTACCCGCCGGCCGCGTTCCAGCCGGTGGCGTTGACGGCGGCCTCGCCGCCGCTGAGGTTCCACGGGCCGCGGTTGAGCAGCCACTGCACGACGCCGGGACCCTCGGTGCCCAGCGTCTGGTTGCGCAGCATCAGTTGATGCAGCCGGCCCCAGGACCAGGTGTCGATGTCCTTGCCCAGCTCGGCGGTCAGCTCCCAGCGGGCGTCGTTCATGGCGTGCTCAAGCAGCTCGTCGCGGTTCTCGTCGAGGGGTTCGCCGTCGCTGCCGGTGGTCTTCCACCAGCGGTTGTCCTCGTCCTTGAGGATGGTCCGTACGACCTCGAACCACCGGTCGCCGCCGTCCGGCTGGGCGGCGTCCGCGTCGCGCTCGCCGCACTCGCGCACGGTGGCGGGACCGTCGGGGTCGGCCGCCGGGTTGGCGGGCGGCACGCTCAGGCACTCGCCGTCCGGGCGCAGCTCCTTGGGCATCTTGTCGCCGAAGGCGAGCTTGAGGATGCTGCGCCAGGTGGCGTTGAAGTACGCGGCGGCGGAGGAGTCGGTGTCCTGGCTGTAGTCCCAGTCCTTCAGCAGGTCCTGGGCCTCGCGCACCATCGGGTCGTCGATCTCGATGTCCAGCAGCAGCGGGGTGAGGAGTGCGGCGATCTCACTGTGGTTGTCGAGCTGCATGGTGCGCATGTCGTCCGGGGAGATCTTCCCGCCGTCCTTGATCTTCCCCTCGATGAGGTCGGAGATGCGCTGGCTGCGGGTGCCGTAGCCGGGGTCGGTCGTCAGCAGGTACGGGTAGTCGTTCTCGTCGACGACGGCCTGGTTGGCGGTGACGACGTAGCCGCGCTCGGGGTTCAGCTCCCAGGGCAGCGCGTCGAAGGGGATGTAGCCGTCCCAGGAGTACGCCGGGTCCCAGCCGGGCGCGGGCAGGCTGCCGTCGCCGCTGCCGCGCCGCGGGATCTTGCCGGGCGCC
This sequence comes from Streptomyces sp. 184, assembly GCF_045781775.1. Taxonomy (NCBI): domain Bacteria; kingdom Bacillati; phylum Actinomycetota; class Actinomycetes; order Kitasatosporales; family Streptomycetaceae; genus Streptomyces; species Streptomyces sp. 184. The sequence goes on from NZ_CP123230.1 coordinate 7,163,966, forward strand.
TGGTAGCCGATGTTGCCGTCGGTGTCGGCGTAGACGAGGTTCTGCGAGGGCACCGCGAAGTCGCGGGCGGCGTCGCGGAACTCCTCGAAGTCCGCGGCCCTGTTGATGCCGAAGACGGCGTCCATGGTGCTGGACGGCTCCAGTGCGGTCCAGCGCAGCGAGACGGCGTAGCCGTCGCCGCGGTCGGGCGCGGAGTTGCCCACGGGGGCTTCCTTGCCGACCTCGGCCATCTCGTCGCTGCGGTCGGAGATCACCGGGCCGTTGCGCGTGGTCCGTACGGTGATGCGCTTGTCCTCGCCGCCCGCGACCTTGATCAGCTCCTCGCGGGTGCCGAACTCGCGCGACTCGCCGTCGTACAGGTAGCCGTCGTCCTCGACCTTCTCCAGATACAGGTCGGCGACGTCGGCACCGAGGTTGGTCAGCCCCCAGGAGATGTCGGCGTTGCGGCCTATGACGACGCCGGGCATGCCGGAGAAGGAGAAGCCGCTGACCTCGTACGGGCAGTCGTCGCTGACCCTCGTGCACTGAAGGCCCATCTGATACCAGACGGACGGAAGCTGCGCGGACAGGTGCGGGTCGTTCGCGAGGAGCGGCTTCTCGGTGGTGGTCAGGTCGCCGGAGACCACCCAGGAGTTGGAGCCGATGCCGCTGCCGCTGGGGCCGAGGAGGGCGGGGATGTCGTCCATGGTCTTCGCCAGCGAGCCCATCTGGCTGCTGAGGCCCTGCGAGGCGGCGCTGTACGTGTTCTGCGCCCCTTCGGCGTCCCCGGCGCCCTGCGGGTCGAAGCCGCCGGCGGAGGCGGAGCCGCCCTCCACGATGGGCTTGTTGCGCTTGTACGGGTACGGCGGGTACAGGTCGGCGATCTCGCCCTCGTCGAAGCGCTGGGAGAGCAGCGAGCGGTCTATCTCGTCCTCGACGTTGGCCCGCAGGTCCCACGCCATCGCCTTCAGCCAGGCGACGGAGTCGACGGGGGTCCACTTCTCCGGCTCGTAGTCGTTGACGAACCCCAGGGCGGCGTACTCCACGGACAGGCTGGAGCCGCTGTGGTCCGCGAGGTAGGCGTTGACCCCGTCGGCGTAGGCCCGCAGGTTCTTCTTGGTGTCGGCCGAGAGCTTCTCGTCGTACTCCTTCTGCGCCACCTCCCGCCAGCCCAGCGTGCGCAGGAACTCGTCGGTGTCGACCTGCTCCTTGCCGAACATCTCCGACAGCCGGCCCGACGTCATGTGCCGGCGGACGTCCATCTCCCAGAAACGGTCCTGGGCGTGCACGAAACCCTGCGCCCGGAAGAGGTCCTCGGCGGTGTCCCCGTAGAGCGTCGGCACCCCGCGGGCGTCGCGCTTGACCGTGACCGGGGAGGCCAGGCCCGGCAGTTTGAGCGATCCGGTGGTCTGCGGGAAGGAGTCGCGCACCGTGCTGACGGTCCAGAACGCGGCGGCGCCGACGCCCAGCACGAGCACGGTGGCGAGACCGATCGCGACGTAGATGAGGCGGCGCCTCTTGCCTGCCGTGCGGCCGTTCTCGTTGACGGGCATGCCTGTCCTTCTGGAGCCAGCGGAGCACTTGCTGGAGCAACCTTAGGCGTCCGGTCAAGGGGCTCTGTACGGCCCCTGGGCTGTCCCCCGAAGCAGCAGACGGACGGTCACTCCGGGTAAATTCTCCGTCAAGGACGAATCGACGAGAGGGAGAAAGCTGTCAGTCGAAGAACTCAACAAGCTCGCGCTCGTCGCCGCACTGGTTCTGCTGGTCGCGGTCGCGGCGGTCCGGCTCGCGTCCCGCAGCGGCCTGCCCAGCCTCCTGCTGTACATGGGCATCGGTGTCCTCGTCGGCGAGGACGGACTGTTCGGCTACGGCTTCGACGACGCCGAACTCACCCAGGTCTTCGGCTACGCGGCCCTCGCGCTGATCCTCGCCGAAGGCGGCCTCAGCACGAAGTGGAGTGAGATCAAACCCGCCCTGCCCGCGGCGGCAGCACTGTCCACCGTCGGCGTCGCCGCCAGCGTCGGCGTGACGGCGGCCGGCGCGCACTACCTGGTCGGCCTGGAGTGGAAGCAGGCGCTCATCATGGGCGCCGTCGTCTCCTCCACGGACGCCGCGGCGGTGTTCTCCGTGCTGCGCAAGGTGCCGCTGCCGAAACGGGTCACGGGCGTGATGGAGGCCGAGTCCGGCTTCAACGACGCCCCCGTGGTCATCCTGGTCGTCGCCTTCTCCACCTCCGGGCACATCGAGAGCTGGTACGTGCTCCTCGGCGAGATCCTGCTGGAGCTGGCCATCGGGGCGGCGCTGGGGCTCGCGATCGGCTGGCTGGGCTCCATGGCCCTGCGGCACGTGGCGCTGCCGGCCTCCGGCCTGTACCCGATCGCGGTGATGGCCCTGGCCATAGTCGCGTACGCCGTCGGCGCCCTGGCGCACGGCAGCGGCTTCCTGGCGGTCTACCTGGCGGCGATGGTGCTGGGGAACGCGAAACTGCCGCACTGGTCCGCCACCCGCGGCTTCGCCGACGGGGTCGGCTGGCTGGCGCAGATCGGGATGTTCGTACTGCTCGGGCTGCTGGTGACACCGCACGAGCTGGGCGACGACATCCTGCCCGCGGTGATCGTCGGGCTGGTGCTGACGATGGTGGCGCGGCCCGCGGCGGTGATCGTGAGCCTGCTGCCGTTCCGCATCCCGTGGCGGGAACAGGCACTGATGTCGTGGGGCGGGCTGCGCGGCGCGGTGCCGATCGTCCTGGCAACGATCCCCATGGTGAACGACGTCCCCGACTCGGGGCGCGTGTTCAACATCGTCTTCGTGCTCGTCATCGTCTACACGGTGGTGCAGGGGCCGACGCTGCCGCTGGTGGCGCGGTGGCTGCGGCTCGGGGACGTGGACGCGGCGTACGACCTGGGCATCGAGTCGGCGCCGCTGGAGCGGGTGCGGGGGCACCTGCTGGCGCTGTCGGTGCCGGAGCGGTCGCGGATGCACGGCGTGGAGGTCGGCGAGCTGCGGCTGCCGCCGGGGGCGGCGGTGACGCTGGTGGTGCGGGACGGGGCGAGCTTCGTACCGTCGCCGACGGACATACTGCGGCAGGGGGACGAGCTGCTGGTGGTCGCGACGGACGAGGTGCGGGACGCGGCGGAGCAGCGGCTGCGGGACGTGGGGCGGGGCGGCAAGCTGGCGCGGTGGCTGGCGGCGGACGAGCGGGAGACGGGGTAGGCGGGGCGCCGGGTGTCTCCCCCGGGGGCCCTCCGGGGTCTCCCGGGGTTCCCCGGGCCTCGCGGGGTCCCTCCCGGGCCCTTTGGGGTTTCCCGGCTCCCCGGGGTTTCCCGGGCCCCTGGGGTCTCGCTGAGTGCTCCCGGAGGCGGTGGGGGCCCGGGCGTGCGGTGTCCGGTGGCGGGTGCGTTCGGTAGGGTCGGGGTGGAATTCGTACGAACAGATGTCTCTGTCTGATGCAGGGCCGGCGCGCCCGACGGGTGCGCACAGCGGACGGCCCTCGGTGCGTGCCGACGAATGCACCCCCCGCCCGGTCCCGGGCGGGCGGCCCGGCGTGATCGACGCGGTCGGCGCACTACCAGGCAGCAGGAAGGACCGGGCCGTGTCGCGCCCGTCTCAGCCTCCGCCCCAGGAATCCCTTTCGGGTCCGCCTTCGCGTCCCGGTTCGCGCCCCGGCTACCGTCAGTTGTTGCGTACGCCGGGCGCCAGGAGCTTCGTCCTCCCCGGCTTCGCCGCGCGGCAGCCGTTCGCCATGCTGACCATGAGCATCGTGCTGCTGGTCGAGCACACCTCGGGCTCGTACACCCTGGCCGGCACGGTGGCCGCCACGGCGGGTCTGGCCATGGCGTTCTGCGCGCCCGTCGGCGGCAGACTCGCCGACCGCTTCGGACAGCCCGCAGTACTGCTGCCGAGCGTGCTGCTGCACGCCGCCTCGGTGGTCGTGCTGAGCGTCCTCGCCCTGGCCGGTGCGCCGGGGTGGGCGCTGGTGGCCGCGGCGGTGCCGACGGGCGCCTCCATACCGCAGATCGGCCCGATGGTACGGGCCCGTTGGTCGCATCTCTTCGCCGCCGGGCCGGATCCGCGCAGCCCGCTCCAGCACACGGCGACGGCCTTCGAGTCGGTGACGGACGAGTTCACGTTCGTCGTCGGTCCGGTGCTCGCCGCGGCGCTGTGCACGGGCGTGCACCCGGCGGCGGGGCTGCTGGCCGAGGGGGTGCTGACGCTGGCCGGCGGGCTGCTGTTCGCCGCGCAGCGGCGGACGGCGCCGCCGGTGGGGCGCGGGGACCTGCCTCGGGGCCGGGGCCGGGGCCGGGACCTGGGCCGGGGTAGGGGTCGGGGGCCGGAGCGGCGGGCTTCCGCGCTGCGGGCGCCGGCGCTGCCGGTGCTGGTCGCGGCGTTCTTCGGGATCGGCGCGGTCTTCGGCGGGATGCAGGTGTCGCTGACGGCGTTCAGCGAGTCGATCGGCCGCCCCGGTCTGAGCGGGGTCCTGTACGGGGTCTTCGCCGCCGGCAACATGCTGGCCGGCGTGGTCGTCGGCATGGTCCACTGGCGCGGCCCCGCGCGGCGGCGCCTGCTCGTCGCGTACCCGCTGCTGGTGGCCACCGCCTCCGGGCTGTGGGCGGTCGCCGGGCTGGAGTCGGCGGTGGCGCTCGGCGGCCTGGGCCTGGCGGTCGGCGTGTGCATCGCGCCCGCGCTGATCACGGGCTTCACGCTGGCGGACGCGCTGGTGCCCAAGGAGGCGCGTACGGAGGCTTTCACGTGGCTGGCGGGCGCCGTCGCGCTGGGGCAGGCCGCCGCGACGACCGCGGCCGGCCGGCTGGTCGACGGGCCGGGGCCGAGCGCCGGGTTCCTCGTACCGCTGGCGGCGACCGCGCTCGCGTGCGCCGCACTGCTGCTGCTCCGGCGGCGGTTGCGGCCTGCGGACAGCCACGGGATGATCACCGTCCGTGGCTCCGGCCGGCCGGCACCTGCGCCGGTGGACTGACGGGCGGGAATGCTGCATGATGAAGCGTCGTTAGCACTCAACAGTTGAGAGTGCCAGGAGGAAGCACGTGCCGACCTACCAGTACCAGTGCACCGAGTGCGGCGAGGGCCTCGAAGCGGTGCAGAAGTTCACCGATGACGCGCTGACGGTGTGCCCCGCCTGCCAGGGGCGGCTGCGCAAGGTGTTCTCCGCGGTCGGCGTCGTCTTCAAGGGCTCCGGGTTCTACCGGACGGACAGCCGCAGCGGTTCGTCGAGCGGCTCGGGTTCCGGCGGGTCCGGGTCCGGTTCGGGGTCGTCGGGTGAGAAGAAGGGTTCGGAGTCCTCGACTTCGTCCTCCTCCTCGTCGTCCTCGTCTTCTTCCTCCTCTTCTTCTTCGGATTCGTCCTCGTCCTCGTCCTCGTCGTCGGGTTCCTCGTCGTCGTCCAAGGCGTCCAAGTCGTCGAGCGGCACGTCCGCGGCCTGAGGGGCGCGGCGCCGGCTGCGGCTATCGTTGCGGCATGGCTGAGGCAGCGGCAGTGCAGGCAGAGATCGGCGTCATCGGGGGCTCCGGGTTCTACTCGTTCCTCGAAGACGTCACCGAGATCGCGGTAGAGACCCCGTACGGGCCGCCGAGCGACTCGCTGTTCCTCGGCGAGATCGCGGGGCGGCGCGTCGCGTTCCTGCCCCGGCACGGCCGCAAGCACCACATCCCGCCGCACCGGATCAACTACCGGGCCAACCTGTGGGCGTTGCGCTCCCTGGGCGTACGCCAGGTGCTGGGGCCGTGCGCCGTGGGCGGGCTCCAGCCGGAGCACGGGCCGGGCACGCTCCTCGTGCCGGACCAGATGGTGGACCGTACGAAGTCGCGCGCGCAGACGTACTTCGACGGCGAGCAACTGCCGGACGGCGCCACCCCGAACGTCGTACACGTGAGCCTCGCCGACCCGTACTGCCCCACGGGGCGCCGGGCCGCGCTGAAGGCGGCGCACGAGGGCGGCTGGGAGGCGGTCGACGGGGGGACGCTCGTGGTCATCGAGGGGCCGCGGTTCTCCACCCGGGCGGAGTCGGTGTGGCACCGGGCCCAGGGGTGGGCCGTGGTCGGGATGACCGGGCACCCGGAGGCGGTCCTGGCCCGTGAACTGGAACTTTGCTACACCTCGATGACGCTGGTGACGGACCTCGACGCGGGCGCGGAGACGGGCGAGGGCGTCTCCCACGAAGAGGTGCTGGAGGTCTTCGCGGCGAACGTGGGACGGCTTCGGGACGTGCTGTTCGACGCGGTGGGGCGGCTGCCGGCGACGGCGGACCGGGACTGCCTGTGCGCGAGGGCGCTGGCGGGGATGGACCCGGGGGTCAAGCTGCCGTAGGGGCCGGTTGCCCGACGTCTCGGGGTCTCTTCCTCGGCAGGTCTTGGGCGCCTGGGGCGCCTGGGGCGCCGGAAGTTGTCCACAACCGGGGAGTTATCCACAGGCTGGAGCGGGGCGGGCGGGGATCGGGCAGAGTCGGGGGCGTCACGAAACGCGATCGACTCGTCACGTACAGGTGGTGGCCCCCATGTCTGCCCTGACCCGCACACGTCCCGGCTCCCCTACGGCCCTTCCTCCCCTTCCTCCTATTCCTCCTCTTCCGCGCGACTCCGACTCCGGCGCCTGGTCCGGCTCGGATGCCGGCGCCGGTCGCGGCACCGGCTTGCGGTACGGCGCGGCGGACACCGGTGGCAACGGCCCGGCCGGGGCGGTCGCTTCGAGCGGGGGCGGCGGATTCGCGGCGGGACCGGGCCCGCTGCCGCGAGGAGCGCCGCCGCCGCGCGGGGTGCCGGAGTTCGAGCCGCTGCGCCCGGCGCGCGGAGCCCGGCTGCGGCGGGCGGTGGCGAACCGCAGGCGACTGCTGGCCGCCCTGCTCGCGATGGCGGCAGCGGCGCTGGCCGCGGCGCCGCGCAGCGACGCGGAGGGCCCGCCGCCCACCGCCGCGCCGGACGGCACGGAAAGCGGGGTATCGGGCGTCGCCACCGGCTCGGCCGCCGGGGACCGGGGCGGCGGAGGGTCCGCCGGAGCGGTCGGCGGGGACGTGCTGGCGCCGGTGCGGATCGCGGACTCCGGGGTGGTCGGGCTGCTGGCGCCGGGCGATGTGGTGGACGTGCTGGCCGTCGGCGGCGAGGACGGCGGCCCGGCGCGGGTCGTGGCGCGGGCTGCCCGGGTGGCGGAGATCCCGGGGGCGGCGACGGTATCGGATGCGGAGCATGGGGCCGGCGCGGCGGGGTTGACGGGGTGGGGGGACGGGCTGGTGGTGCTCTCCGTGCCGCGGTCCGTGGCCGCGGCGCTGGCCGGCACCGCTGCCGACGAAGGGCTGGCGGTGACGCTGCGATGACGACACTTGCGCGGATCGTCACCGGTGCGAGGGGGAGGATTGGACAATCCTCCAGTATCTCTGCCATACCTTGCTGGGTCGGCCGACCCGTCGAGAGTGAAGCGAGGAAGGGCATTGAGCACGCAGGGTGCCGGGAGCACCTCGGACAGTCAGGGCGTCATCGCCGGGTTCAAGCAGTTCCTGATGCGCGGGAACGTGATCGAACTCGCGGTCGCCGTCGTCGTCGGCGCCGCCTTCACGAACGTGGTGAACGCGGTGGTGAAGGGCGTCGTCAACCCCGTCGTCGGCATCTTCGGCTCGAAGAACCTCGACAAGTACCACTCCTGCTTCAGCGACGTCTGCACCACGAGCCCGGAGGGCGAGGTCACCAAGGGCGTCTCGATCCTGTGGGGACCGGTGCTGAGCGCCACGCTGACGTTCGTCATCACGGCGGCCGTCGTGTACTTCGCGATGATCCTGCCGATGAACAAGCTCAGGGACCGGCAGGCGGCCAAGGGAGCGGTGGCGGAGACGCCGGCGGAGGCCACGGAGATCGAGCTGCTGGCGCAGATCCGCGACGAGCTGGTGGCCCAGCGGAACGGCTCTTTCCCGAGCCGGGACGGCGGGTCGCCGAGCCCGGAAGCCGGGACGTTCCCGACGCAGAGATAGGGCCGCGGGCGGTCGTCGGGCGGGGCCGATCCCGGGCCGGGTCCGGGCGGCGCCGCGGAGGGCCCGTGCGGGGTCAGATGTGGTGCGGCGGCTTCTCGTCGAGGAAGCGGGCCAGGTCGGCGGCGCTCCCCTCGGCGGCGGGCCGCTCCCCCCAGCCCTCGTCGGTGTCGTCGCGACTCGGCTCCGTCAGCGGGTCGTCGAAGACGAGCGGGTTCTTGGGCTCGGTGCTCATACGCCCCAGGGTACGCGGCAGCGCGCCGCGGGGTCCGGGCCGGCGGCGTCACAAGACCCGGCCGCGCGGGCGGCTGTCGGGGCGCGGAGGGGCCCGGTCGGCGGACGGGCCTGCGTGACGGACGGACCTGCGTGACGTGCGTGCGGGCGTGACGTGCGTGAGTGACGGGCGGCTGTGAGTGCCGGACGGGCCATACGGGCGCGGTGCCGGAGCTGAGCAGGCTCCCCGGGCGCGGGGGCGGCTAGGGTGCGTCGCATGGGCGTGGACGGGATCACGGACGTGGCGGGGGTGCGCGTCGGGCATGCGTCGCGGACCGGGAACGGGTGGCTGACCGGGACGACGGTGGTGCTCGCTCCCGAGGGCGGCGCCGTCGCGTCGGTCGACGTACGCGGTGGCGGTCCGGGCACGCGCGAGACCGACGCCCTCGACCCGCGCAACATCGTGCCGCACGTGGAAGCGGTGGTACTGACGGGCGGCAGCGCGTACGGGCTGGGCGCCGCCTCCGGAGTGATGGCCTGGCTGGAGGAGCAGGGCCGCGGTTTCCGGGTGGGGCCCGACCCGGCGCAGGTGGTTCCGGTGGTGCCGACGGCCGCGCTGTTCGACCTGGGCCGCGGCGGCGACTTCCGGGCCCGCCCCGACGCGGCCATGGGCTGGGAGGCCGCCGCCCGGGCAGCGGCCTCGGCGCCCGGTGCCCCGGTCGTGGAGGGCAACGTCGGCGCGGGCACGGGCGCGGTGTGCGGGGCGATGAAGGGCGGGGTCGGCTCGGCGAGCGCCGTGCTGCCGTCCGGCATCACGGTCGCCGCGCTGGCGGTCGTCAACGCGGCCGGCTCCGGTGTGCACCCGGACACGGGCGCGCTCTACGCCGAGCTGAACGGCGCCGGCGGCGCCACGGGCGGTCCCGCGACGCCCGGCAGGACCAGGGGTGGGGATGGGGGGCGGGGGGTCCCCCCCGAGGTTTCCGAGGGCTCCGGGGTTCCCGGGGGAGCCGGGGCCTCCGAAGGCTCCGGGGTTCCCGGGGACGTCTCCCCGGGTGCGCCGGGCGCGGCGCACGCTTCCGGGGGCTCCGTGGCCGGGGCGTCGGCGGCGGAGGTGCATGTGGCCGCGTTGCGGCGGTTGGAGGCGGCTCGGGAGGAGACCGCGCGGCGGTTCGCCGCGTCGGCCCGGCCGCCGCTGAACACGACGCTGGCCGTCGTCGCCACGGACGCCGCCCTCGGCAAGGCGCACGCGCAGAAGCTGGCCGGCACCGCGCACGACGGTCTCGCCCGGGCCGTACGACCCGCGCACCTGCTCTCCGACGGCGATACCGTCTTCGCCCTCGCCACCGGCGCCCGGCCGCTGCTGGCCCCCGACGACGTCGCCGCCGACCCCGCCTTCGCGGTGCACCAGGAAGCGGGTGCTCTCAACGAGGTGTTCGCGGCCGGCGCGGACGTCCTGACCCGCGCCATGGCCAAGGCGCTGCGCGCCGCCGAGAGTGTCGACGGCCCGGGCGGCGTCTTCCCGTCGTACAGCGACCTCTACGGCACCGCCTAGCGGCGCACCTCGCGGGCCGGCCGCCGCACGGCGGCCCTGCGCGCGGGCCGCCCTCCCGGCGCCCCTCCGCGTCAGGACCCTCCCGGCGGTAGTGCGAACGGGGTCCCCGGCGGGACGCGGCCGATGTCGATCCGCGTGACCAGTCCGTCCCGGGTGGCGATGTCGACGACCGCGAGTGCGTGACCGCCCGGGGCGATGACGTGGGCCAGCCTGCCGGCGACCAGCATGCGCACGGCGACGCGGATTCTGTCGGCGAAGTGCCTCGTCTCCCGGGCCACCGCGGTGGCGCCGGTGACCGCGGGCGGGGCGCCGGGCGGCAGGAGGGCGGGGTCTGCGGTGCGTACGCAGTCGTCGGTCATCAGCGCGAGCAGCCGGTCGATGGCGCCGCCGGCCGCCGCGGCGAGGAACGCGTCGACAACGGCGGCGTCCCCGGCCGTGGTTCCCCCCGCGGATGCGGTGACGGACTCGGACTCGGGCTCGGGCGGCGGGCCCTTGATGCGTCCGCGGGCCCGGCTGGCGTGCTTCTTCGCGTTGGCCGGGCTGGTGCCCAGGATCTCCGCCACCTCACGGAACGGCACGTCGAACAGGTCGTGCAGGACGTAGGCGACGCGCTGCGGAGGCGTCAGGCGGTCGAGGACCACCAGCAGCGCGCGGGAGACCTGCTCCCGCCGCAGGCAGCGCTCGTCCGCCGCGAGTTCCGCGTCGGGGATCGCCTCCGCGAGCAGGGGTTCCTCGCGGCGGCGCTGCCGCGTGCGCAGGTGGTCGAGGCAGACCCGGGTGAGCACGGTCGTCAGCCACGCGGCCGGGTTGCGCAGGTCACCGGGGGCGGCGGTCGATGCCTTGAGCCAGGTGGTCTGTACGGCGTCTTCCGCGTCGTGTACGGATCCGAGCAGCCGGAACGCCACCGCGGTCAACTGCGGCCGGGCCGCTTCGAACTCCGCAACCGAGAGCACGGGGGTGTCACCTTTCCGGGGCGGGAGACGTCGGGACGGACGAGACCACCACTCTCACGTCCCGCAGGCCCACCACCGAGGAAGTCGCCCACCCATGAGCGTACAGACCATCCCGTTCCGGACCGGGTACGAAGCATGAGCGTGCTGTTCGCCGCCGTGGTCGCGTGCATCGCGGCCAACACGTTCATCGCCGTCGCCGACTACGCCGGTGCGGGGTTCGTGCTGGAGAACTCCGCCGCCGTGCGCACGCCCGCCCGCGCGCTGCCCTACCTCGCGACGCTGAAGCTCGCCGGCGCGGCCGGGCTCGTCGTCGGGCTGGCGGCGGCGCCCTGGCTCGGTGTCGCCGCCGGCGCCGGCCTGACCCTGTTCTTCGTCGGCGCGGTCGCCGCGCACGTCAGGGCGCGCGTCTTCCACAACATCGCGTTCCCGGGGGTCTATCTGCTGCTCGCGCTGGCCTCCGCCGCCTACATGACCGACGCCGCGCTCGGGGGGTGAACCGGTGAGCGGGCAGGCCGAAGCCCCCGGTGCCGGGGGGAGACACCGGGGGCCGCTCGGGGGTGCGGCGGCGTTACGCCGCCGCGTCGAAGCCCGTGTCGCGGGCGAGCTTCTTCAGCTCGACCAGCGCGTGCTTCTCGATCTGCCTGATCCGCTCGCGGGTCAGGCCGTGCTGCTTGCCGACCTCGGTGAGCGTGCGCTCGCGCCCGTCCTCGATGCCGTACCGCGCCTTGATGATCGACGCCGTACGCGGCTCCAGCCGGCTGATGAGGTCTTCCAGCTCCTCGCGGCGCATCATCACCAGCACGGAGTCCTCCGGCGAGTCCGCGCCGGTGTCCTCCAGCAGGTCGCCGAACTGGGTCTCGCCCTCGTCGTCCACCGACATGTTGAGGCTGACCGGGTCGCGGGCCCAGTCCAGGACGTCCGTCACGCGCTCGGGCGTCGAGCCCAGCTCGGCGGCGACCTCGGCGGGCTCCGGCTCGCGGCCGTGCTCGCGGTTGAACTCCCGCTGTACGCGCCGGATCCGGCCCAGCTCCTCCACGAGGTGGACGGGCAGCCGGATCGTGCGGGACTGGTCGGCGATGGAGCGGGTGATGGCCTGGCGGATCCACCACGTCGCGTACGTGGAGAACTTGAAGCCCTTCTTGTAGTCGAACTTCTCGACTGCGCGCACCAGGCCGGCGTTCCCCTCCTGGATCAGGTCGAGGAGCGGCAGCCCGCTGCGCGGGTAGCGGCGGGCGACGGCGACGACCAGGCGGAGGTTCGAGCGGATGAAGAGGTCCTTGGCGCGCTCGCCCTGGGCCACGATCGCTTCGAGTTCCTCGCGGTTCGCCGCGGCGCTCGGTGCGTCCACCGCCTCGGGCTTCGCCTCGCCGGCGAGCAGCTTCTCGGCGTAGACGCCGGCCTCGATGTCCAGGGACAGCTCGACTTCCTTCGCGGCGTCGAGCAGCGGCGTCCGTGCGATCTCGTCGAGATACATCCCGACGAGGTCGCGGTCGGCGATCTCGCCGCTCGTGGCGCGAGTGCCGCGAGCGCTGCTTTTCCCGCCGGCCGGGGTCTCGGCCTGGCGGCGGGCGACGGCACGGGTTGCCATGCGTGCTCCCTTGCGAGTGAGTTCCTACCGGTGGTCCGACACCTACCGGGTGTCCCTGTTCCACCTTGTCCAACGAGGGGAATCAGGACAGAATTCCCATCGGGTGCCCGGATTTTCGGGATCTTGCAGTATCCTGCCCCGCCTCAAGGCAGGCTCAGGTGCCGTACGAAGCGTCGTACGGAGCCGGAGAGATCCTGGTCAGGCCCTGCGGGCGGCGGGCTGCGGCGCCCTTCACCGGCGTCGGCCGCCGTTGCTCCGTGAGATCCCCGTCACATCCGACATCGTGACCTTCCCCCCTGGGCAGCACCGTCCTGGGCTGCCCTCCCCTGGAGGAGACGGCGCGCGGGGCCTTCTGGTTGCTCCTGCGGCCGGAAAGAGCGGTTGGTGTGCCTGGGCCCGGAGACCTACGGGGACCTAGGGCCGGCGGCCGTTACGGACCGGGCGGGGCCGGACGTAGCGTCGCCGGCATGGAGACGAGCCGCGCGGACGCGCAGACGGAGACCGGCCCGAAGAGCACCCGCGGGGACGGGAGCGGGGTGCTGGACGAGGCCCTGGAGCGGCTGCACGCCGCCGGCCCCGAGCGGCAGGGCTGGCTGACGAACCACGGGCCGATGGCCGTGGAGGCCCTGGTGCACGGCGACCGGGCCGCGACGGTGCACCGCTGGCTGGACCGGTACCGCGACAAGCTGGAGGACATGCCGCCGCAGGCGCGGCCGATCGACCCCGCCGCCTGGCGGGAGGCGCTGGGCGACCCGGCGCGGCTGGGTGACTGGCCGGCGTACTTCGCGCGGGAGCTGGACGCCCGCCCGTGGCGCGAGGTGCTGGCCGAATGGTGGCCGCGGCTGCTGCCCGGGCTGGCCGGCGCCGCCACGCACACCGTGATCCGCGCGGGTCATGCGGTACGTACCCTCCAGGACACCGAGGCCGCCGGCCGGGCCCCCACCGGGCCCCGCGTCACCGAGCTGGCGCACGCCCTGGGCTACTGGGCCGCCCGCTACGCCCGGCTGCCCAGCGCGCCCGTGCCCGCCGGCACCGCGACCGCGGAGGCCGCGCTGGCGGCGGTGCCCGCGGTGCCCGCGCAGGCCGGCGGGATCCGCGAGCGGCTGGCGCAGCTCACGCCGGAGTCGACGCCCGGCTGGCCGGCTGCGGTGGGTGCCCTGGCCCCGGCGCGTAGCCCGGAGGAGGCCCGCGAGGCGCTGGCCGGGCTGGTGCGGGCGGCGGTCCACCGCTATGCGGCGTACGGCCACGGGGAGCCGGTGATGCTGGTGCACGCGGCGACCGCCCCGAACGCCGTGCTCCGCGCCCTGCCGGCGCTCCCCCGCGACCTGTGGGTGCCCAGCTACGCGGCCGCGTGGGCGGCGAGCGCCGCGGTCACCGCGTCGTACGGCCCGGCGGCCCCGCTGCCGCCGGAGCGCATCCCCGCGCCGCCGGCGGGGGACGCGGCGACGGCGGCGGACGAGCTGCTGACCCGGGCGGCGGCGCACGGCGACGAGCACACGATCAAGTTCGTGGACACCGCGCTGGACGTCGGGGACGACACCGCGCGGGTGGCCGCGCTTCAGTCGGTCGCGCTCATCGACCCGGTGTTCTGACGGGGGCGCGCGCGAGCACGGGTATGGTTGAAGTCTAAACTTCAGCAGGGCCGGGGCCCGGGGACGCCGGAGCGCACGGGCTCCGGCACCCCAGGGCCCCACGGGGACCGGAAGGCGGCGAACCCACCATGCCCACCATGCCCGCGCTCTACCTCTCCCACGGCGCCCCGCCGCTGGCCGACGACCCCGTCTGGCCGGCCGAGCTGGCCGCCTGGGCCGCCGGCCTGCCCCGCCCGCGCGCGATCCTCGTGGTCTCCGCGCACTGGGAGGAGGCCCCGCTCGCCCTCGGCGCCACCGCCACCGTCCCGCTGGTCTACGACTTCGGGGGCTTCCCCGAGCGCTACTACCGCGTCCGCTACCCCGCCCCCGGCGCCCCCGAGCTGGCCGAGTCCGTACGCAAGCTGCTGCGCACCCCCGGCGACGGCGTGCAGGACTTCCCCGACCGCGGCCTCGACCACGGCGCGTACGTGCCGCTGGTGGAGATGTACCCGGACGCCGACATCCCCGTGCTCCAGGTCTCCCTGCCCACCCTCGACCCCGGGCGGCTGCTCGCGCTCGGCCGCCGGCTCGCGCCGCTGCGCGCGGAGGGCGTGCTGATCGTCGGCAGCGGCTTCTTCACGCACAACCTGGCCGCGCTGCGGCACACCGGCGACGGCCCGCCGGCGTGGTCGGCGGAGTTCGACGCCTGGGGGCGCGAGGCGCTGGCGGCGCAGGACGTCGACGCGCTGCTGGACTTCGCGCACAAGTCGCCCGCGGGGCGGCTGGCCCACCCCCGTACCGAGCACTTCGCGCCGCTGTTCGTCACCCTCGGCGCCGCCGAGGACGACCTGCCCACCCAGCGCAGCGTCATCGACGGCTTCTGGATGGGGCTGGCGAAGCGCTCCCTCCAGTTCGGCTGAGAGCACGGCAGTTCGGCTGAGGGCACGCCCAGTTCGGCTGAGGGCACGGCAAAGGCCCCTTCCCGTCCCCCCGAGGAACGGAAAGGGGCCTTGGCTCAGCCCTGAACTCTCCTTTGAGTCAGTGCGTCCGCGCCGTCAGTGGACCATCACCGGCGCCGGCACCTCGTCCTCCGCACCCTTGCCGCCGCTGACCGTCTCGTGGCCCGACTGGGCCCGGGCGGTGACGAGGGTGTACGCGATGGCGGCGGAGACCACCAGGATGCCGACCGCCCACCAGATCGCGGTGGAGTAGCCGTGCACGGCCGCGGAGTTCGCGAAGCCCTCGCGGCCCAGGGTGCGGGCCTCGGAGCCGTGCGAGGAGATCCAGTCGGTCGTGGCGCTGGCCGCGATCGTGTTCAGCAGCGCGGTGCCGATGGCGCCGCCGACCTGCTGCGAGGTGTTGACCATCGCCGAGGCGATGCCGGAGTCCCGCGGCTCCACCCCGAAGGTGGCCAGGGACATGGCCGGCATGAACGCCGTGCCGAGGCCGAGGCCGAGCAGGATGAGGCCGGGCAGGACGACCGCGGCGTACGAGCTGCCGGGCTCCATCTGGGCCAGCAGCAGCATGCCGAGCGCGCCGACGAGGAAGCCGGGCACGAGCAGCAGCCGCGGCTGCACGCGGGTCATCAGCCGGGCGCCGATCTGCGTCGAGCCGATGATCATGCCCACGATCATCGGAAGGAACGCCAGGCCGGTCTTGACCGGGCTGTAGCCCTTGACGATCTGGAGGTAGTAGGTGAGGAACAGGAAGACGCCGAACATCGCGATGACCGCGAGGCCGAGCGACAGGTAGACGCCGCCGCGGTTGCGTTCCAGCAGGACGCGCAGGGGCAGCAGCGGGTTCCTGACCCGGGACTCCACCGCCACGAACGCGGCCAGCAGCACCACGGACGCGACGAACATGACGATCGTCAGGGCGTCGGTCCAGCCGTGCGACTCGGCCCGGGTGAAGCCGTACACCAGCGCCACCAGACCGGTGGTCGCCAGCAGCACGCCCGGGATGTCGAGCGAGGAGCGGTTCCGGCTGCCCTTCGGGTCGTGGATGACGGCCATGGCGCCGAGGACGGCGACCACGGCGAACGGGATGTTCACGAAGAACGTCCAGCGCCAGTTCAGGTAGTCGGTCAGCACGCCGCCGAGTATCAGGCCGACGGCGCCGCCGCCACCGGCGATGGCGCCGTAGATGCCGAACGCCTTGGCCCGCTCCTTGCCCTCGGTGAACAGGACGGCGAGCAGGGACAGCGCGGCGGGCGCGAGCAGGGCGCCGAAGACGCCCTGGAGGGCGCGGGCGCCGAACATCATGGCCTGGCCGGTCGCGGCGCCGCCCAGTGCGGAGGCGACGGCGAAGCCGACGAGGCCGGTGATGAAGGTGCGCTTGCGGCCCCAGATGTCGGCGATACGGCCGCCGAAGAGCAGCAGGCCGCCGAAGGCGAGCGCGTAGGCCGTGATGACCCACTGGCGGTTGCCGTCGGAGATGCCGAGGTCCTCCTGCGCGGAGGGCAGCGCGATGTTCACGATGGTCGCGTCGAGCACGACCATCAACTGGGCCACAGCGATGAACGCGAGGGCTTTCCAGCGCCTCGGATCCGGCTGTAGTGCCGTTTCTGGCATGGGGGTACCCACCATTCGAGTTCAGGGGTTGATCTTTGCGCGATTAGGTACGAAGTAGGTGCGAACAGGTGCGAATCGCCACAGGCGGCGGAAGAAGAGTCTCGATGATCAGAACAGACTCATCGCTCGCGGATCACCTCATTTTCACGAGCCTCTCCGACGCAGTGCCTCGAAGGTGGCGGCGCTGCCGGACAGCGTTGACCTGGCAGGATTCATCAGCCCGTCGAGGAAGAGGTCGAGGTGGCGGTGCACGTACGTGTCGAAGCCCACACCGCACTCCAGACCGGGAAGCGGCCGGGTGAGCTGGGCGAGCGCGACCATCAGGTCGCCGACGCCCACGTCCGCCCGGAGCGTGCCCTCGGCGCGGGCCCGCGCCATCAGGTTCTCCAGTGCGGTATCGAGCCGTTCGCGGGTGGCGACCACCTCGGGTGCCGTGTGGTCGAAGCCCTCCGCGAGCAGCGGGCACAGGGACCCGATCCGCTCGTCGGCGCCCCGGTGCACGAAGGCCCGCAGCGCGTCGAACGCCTCGGCGTCGTCGGTGAGCGCGGCCTCCGCCAGCTCCGTGACGCGGCGCATGGACTCCAGGGTCACCTGGAGGATCAGCTCGCGGCGGTCGGCGAAGTGCCGGTAGACGGTGGCGTTGCCGACGCCGGCACGGCGGGCGATCTCGTCGAGCGGGACGTCAGGGCCCCACTCCACGAACGCCTCCCGGGCGGCGCCGATGATCCGTTCGCGGTTGCGGGAGGCGTCGGCACGCATGCGCGGCTGCCGCTGCTCGGGGAGCGTGGCGCCTTTGCCCGTACCCATGG
This sequence comes from Streptomyces sp. 184, assembly GCF_045781775.1. NCBI lineage: Bacteria > Bacillati > Actinomycetota > Actinomycetes > Kitasatosporales > Streptomycetaceae > Streptomyces > Streptomyces sp. 184. Next base: position 7,181,167 of record NZ_CP123230.1, read on the forward strand.
TGGCCTCCCTGGTGGCTTCCGGGGACTGACTCCCCGTTTCTCTCGGACACCAGCTAAACGGGGAGGCACTCCCCGCTATTTCCCGGTCCGAGTGTGATCTGCGCCACGCGTGCCCCCGGCCGCGGCCCGGACGCGCCCGGGCGCCCCGGCACCGATAACTTGGGGCACGTACCGTCTTTCGCTCCAGACTCGGAGGCTGACCGCCATGGCAACCACCCGCACCGCGAAGACCCACTGGGAGGGCAACCTGCTGGAGGGCAAGGGCACCGTCGCCCTTGAGTCCTCCAAGATCGGCACGTACGACGTGAGCTGGCCGGCGCGCTCCGCCGAGCCCGGCGGCAAGACCAGCCCCGAGGAGCTGATCGCGGCGGCGCACTCGGCGTGCTACTCCATGGCCTTCTCACACGGCCTGGCGGGCAAGGGCCACACCGTCGAGTCCCTCGACACCAGCGCCGACGTGACGTTCCAGCCCGGCGAGGGCATCACCGGCATCGTGCTGACCGTGCAGGCGAAGGTGCCGGGGCTGTCCGAGGAGGACTTCCAGACCGCCGCCGAGGACGCCAAGAAGAACTGCCCGGTCAGCCAGGCGCTGGCGGGCGTCAAGAACATCACGCTCAACGCCACGCTGGTGCCCTGAGCCGACCGCACGCCGTCCCGGCCGTGCCGGCGACGACATCGGGGCGGATCGCCCGGCCGGCGCCATGGCGCCCACCGGCCGGGCGAGCCGCCCGCGGCTCCCCGGGCGGGAGTACGCGGCCCTGCACGCCGGCCTCCGCCACCCGGGAGCCGGGCGCCGAGGGCCGCCCGTAGCGCCCGGTCAGGTCGTGCCCGACGGGTCGGGCGAGGTGGAGTCGTCCGGGCACGGGGAAGGACCGGGCTCGTCGGGGCTGGGCGAGGGCGACTCGTCCGGGTCGGCGGAGCAACTGTCGCTCGGGTCCGGGTCGCCGGGGTCGCCCGTGCCGCCGCCGGGGTCGCCGCCCGGGTCGCCGCTGCCGCCGGGGTCGCCGGTGCCGCCGCTGTCGTCCGGGTCGCTGGGGCTGGGGCCCGGGCTCGGGTCGCCGCCGGAGTCTCCCCCGGAGTCGCCGCCGCCGACCGTGTCGCCGGGGTCGCCGGTGCCGCCGCTGTCACCCGGACCGCCGGAGCCGCCCGACCCGCCGCCCGAATCCTCCGAGCCCCCCGGGCCGCCGTCCGACGGACTCGGCCGCGGGCCGACGACGATGCCGCCGCCGGACCCGCCCGGCGCCTTGCGGCTGCCCTTCGGCGGCACCGAATCCGGGTTGCCCGCACCGGAGCTGGCCGGCAGCACGCCGCTGCCGTCCGGTACGGCGTGCACGCCCGAGCGGTAGAAGCCCAGCCAGGCCAGCACCGTGTTCAGGTAGTCCCGCGAGTAGTTGTAGCTGAGGATCGCCCGGTCCAGATCGGCCGCCACCGTGAGGTCGCGCGCGCCCGCGCACAGGTAGTGGCCGGCCGCCAGCGTCGCGTCGTGGACGTTGTTCGGGTCGGTCCGCCCGTCGCCGTTGCCGTCCGCGGCCCACCCCGCCCAGGTCGACGGGATGAACTGCATCGGACCCACGGCCCGGTCGTAGCCGGTGTCGCCGTCGTACCGGCCGCCGTCGGTGTCGGAGATGTTCGCGAAGCCGTTGCCGTCGAGGACCGGCCCGAGGATGGGCGTCAGGGTGGTGCCGTCCGCGTCGACCGCGCCGCCGCGGGCGTGGCCGGACTCCACCTTGCCGATGGCGGCGAGCAGTTGCCACGGCAGCCCGCACCCGGGGTCGTCGACCGCGAGCCGCCGCTCCGCCTGCCGGTAGGCGGCGAGCACGGTGGCCGGGATGCCCGACTGCTGCTCGATCACCGCGGGCGGCGTCGGCTGCGTGCTGACGACCGGGTCCATGCCCTGGAGCGGCGGGATCTCGGTGTGGTACTGCCCGTCGCCCGGGGTGCCGGGCGGCAGCACGGGCACGGTGTCGAGCCGGTGTTCCGCCCCGCCGCCGGACGACCGGCCGATCTCGCCGCCCGGCGCCTGCGAGGCGGTGAGCGCGACCGTCGCCGCCGCCGCGAGCGCCGCCGTCGCCACGCTGTGGCGCATCCTGCTGAGTGAAGCCATGGACCTGCCTCCCGGCGGAAGTCGAGGGTTGCGGGGCGTGCCGTGGTCGTCGTGCCGTCAGCCGAAGGTGTCGATGTTCGAGATCCGCCACCTGTCGCCGTCCTTCACCGCGTCCACGGCGACCATGGCGGCGCCGTACGACGTCTCGTCGGTGTCCGTACGGGTGTTGCGCTGGTCGGCGAAGACCAGCACGCGGGCCCCGCCGTCGCCGGCCAGCTCCACCGCCGAGTCGGTCACCGTGGTGGTGAGGACGAGCTTCTGCGACGGGGCCTGCTCGCGTACGTCCGCGAGCATCTGCCGGTGCTGGTCGACGGCCCTGCCGGTGAGGTACGTACGGGCGGCCTTCGTGTTCTCGCCGAGGTCGGTGTAGTCGACGGAGAAGACCGCCTCCACGGCCTCCCCGACAGCGCCCTTGACCTCGCTGGTCAGCGGCGCGTCCACGAGCGCGGCGTTCTCGGCGGCCGGGTCGTCGCCCCCGCTCGCCTGCACGGCCGCGAACGCGGCGAAGCAGCCGAGCAGCACGGCCGCGGCGCCCAGCGCCGCGGCAAGCCGGCCGCCGCGCCGCGCCGTTGCCGGCCCGGACGCGGAGCCGGACCGGGTCGCGGCGCCGGACCGGGAGCCGGGGCTACGGTCCCTGCCGCCCGCGCCGCGCGGCGGCCGGCGGGACGGGGCCGGGCTCTGCTTCCCTGCGCCCTCCGCCGGCCGGGCCGCGGGCCGGGGCCGGGTCCTGGCCCGTACCGCGGGCGGGGCCTGCCGGCGGCCCGGGGCCGGGGGCTCCTCGGCGGGGGCCGCGGTGCGGCGGCGCCGGTTGATCAGGTGGCGGGTGGTCGACATCTGTGCGGTCCTCTCCGGAAGTTCACTGTCCGGCTTCGCCGGCGCGGCCCGGGTCCGAGCCCTGGTCCGGGCCCGAGTCCGAGCCCTGGTCGGCTCCTTGGCCGGAGCCGTCGCCCGAGCCCTCGCCCGCGTCGCCGCCCGCGGAGTCGCCCGCCGGCGCCTGGCCGAGCGCGCTGAGCTTCCAGCCGTCGCCGGTGCGGGTGACCTCGCCGAGCATCCGGCTCTCCTTGGCCTGCGGCTTCTCGCCGGGCGCGGCGACCGTGATGCGGACGGCGAGGAGCACGTCGGCCCGGCCGGTACGGTCGTCCAGCTCGGTCAGCGCCGCCGACAGCACTTCCGCCGTGGTCACGGTCTCCGCCTTGCGCACCTGTTCCTCGAACCCCTCGCGCCCCTTCTGGAGCTGGGCGAGGAGTTCGCCGGTGGCGGAGTCCTCCCAGCGGTCGAGGCCCTTGTCCAGCTCGCGGTGGTCGAGAGTGTTGAGGTTCGTCACGGCCTGCCGGGCGGCGGCCAGCGCGTCGTCCCGGGAGGCGGCGAAGTCCGCGGTGTCGTCGTTCGCGGCCGCGTACCAGGAGGTCCCCGCCCACGCCGCGAGCACCGCCGCCAGCGCCGCCGCCACGAGCGCCAGCGTCAGCAGGGGGTTCTTCCTCAGGCTCACGTCGGTCCGCCCTTTCGCTAGCGGGACTTCAGGTCGGTGATGCGCCAGTGCCCGTCCTGCCGCTCGGCGGTCACGGAGAGCTGCGCGCCGGCGCTCGTCGGGTCCTTGCCCTTGCGTTCGGTGATCTGGTCGAGCAGGACGAGGAGCGTGGCGTCGTCGCCGTCGAGCCGGACCACCCCGGCGCGTACGACGTGGGTGGTCAGCGTCAGCTCCTGGGAGACGACGCGCCGCTGGATCCGGCCGAAGAGCTGCCGGTACTGCTCGCGGGCCCGGCCGGCGAGGAGTTCGTCGGCGTCCCTGGCGGTGACGCCGGGGTCTTCGGGTGTGTACGAGAAGACCTTGCTGAGCGTGTTGCTGACGTCGCCGGTGACGGCGGCGGTGCCGGCGGCGTCGGTCAGCGCCCGGTTGGCCAGCGCGTCGTCGCCGTCCAGCCGGGCGGCCTGGACGAGGAGCCCGGTGCCGGCGAGGAGCAGCACGACCAGCGCCGCGACGCCGGCCGCCCGCCACCGCCGCCGGGCCGCGCCGGGTCCCGTACGGTCCGTACGCTCCCGACCCCCGGACTCCGCGGGCCCTTCCGGCTCCTGCGACTCCTTGTGCTCCTGGGGCTCCTCCGGCTCCGGCTCGCGCGCGGTGACCGCGGTCCCCGCCGTGCTGTCCCGGCTCATGTCCCGCTCCCCTCCACGGTGATCGCGGTGAGCGACGCGATCTTCCAGCCGTCCGCCGTACGCTCCAGCCCCGCCTCGAACCGCTTGCGGTCCGTACGCACCCCGTCCGCCCCGCCGCGCGTCTCCACCCGCAGCGTGGCCAGGGCCTTCGCTGTGCCCGCGCGCGTGTCCAGCTCGGTGACGGCGGCGTCGGTGACCGTGGCGCGGGCCGTGACGCCGGAGCGTTCGAAGGCGTCGGCGCTCGCGGCCTGCGACCGGCGCAGGTCCTCGTGCAGCGGCCCGGTGGTGGCGTCCAGCCAGCGCGCCAGGCCCGCCTCGGGGTCGGCTCCGTCGATGCTGTTGAGCGTCCCGACGTGCTCCTGGCTCGCCGCGAGCACGCGGTCGCGCTCGCGGCCGAAGTCCAGGTCGTCGCGGGTCGCGGCGGCGGCGTAGCGCCAGGCGGAGAACCCGGCGAAGGCCAGGACCAGCGCGACGACGAGCGCGGCGGCGAGCGTCCGCGGGTGCGGCGCGGTCCGGGCGTACGGGCGTTGCGGGCTCATCGCGCCTCCTGAAGGCCGAGCAGCCCGGCCATGTCGGTGGGCCCGTCCCCGACCGCGGGGAGGCCGAGCGCGCCGGGCAGGGTGCCGGGCGCGGCGCGGGTGCCCGGCCGGTCGTCGGCCAGGCCCGATCCGGGCTCGGCGGGCTTCGGCACCGCGCCGCCGCCCGGGGAGTGCGCGGAGCCGCGGACGCCGGAGCCGCTGGACGCCGGGGCGGTGCAGCGGGCGGCGGTGTTGAACCCCGCCGGGCTGGTCTTGAGCCCGTTGCGGTACGTCGTGGATCCGTACCCCTGGGTGCAGGGCAGCGGGTCGAAGAAGCTGAGGGCGAGGCCGAAGCGCGCCCCGTCGGGGGTGATGGCGGTGGAGCCGGCGGCGGCCACCTGCGGCAGTTGGACGAGCAGTTGCTCCAGGCCGTCCTGCCGGGTGACCGCGATCTCCGAGGTGGTCAGGAGGTTCGCGAGCAGCACGCTCAGGCTCGGGTCGAGGTCGCGCAGCAGCCCGGTGATCTGGGTCGCGGCACCCGGGCCGGCCTCGACGACGCGGCGCAGGTCGCCGTCGGAGCGCTCCAGTTGCGCGGTCAGCTCCTCGGCGCCGTCCGCGAACTCCTTCAGCGCCTCGCCGGACTCGTTCTGCGTGCGCAGCACCGTCTCGCCGTCGATCATGAGCTGGGTGCTGTAAGGGAGCGCCCGGTCGGCGGCGCGGACGAACTCGCTGCCGGTGTCCAGCAGCCGCCGCAGGTTCTCGCCCTGGCCGGCGAAGGCGTCGCCGAGTTCGTCCACGACGGTGCGCAGCTCGGCGGTGTCGACGGAGGTGGCGAAGGAGTCGACGCTGGTGAGGAGGTTGGTGACGGGTTCGGGCGTCGCGGTGTGCTGGCGGCCGACGACCGCGCCGTCCGCGAGGTACGGGCCGGAGTCGCCGGCGGGCTTGAGGTCGATGTACTGCTCGCCGACGGCGGAGTAGTTGGCGACGACGGCGGTCAGGTCGGTGGGGATCGGGGGCGCCGACTCGCGGATGTGGAGTTCGGCCTCGACACCCGTGTCGGTCAGCTCGATCGGCCCGACGCGCCCGACCGACACCCCGCGGTAGGTGACCTCCGCATGGGTGAACAGCCCGCCGGTCTCCGCGAGTTCGACGCGCACGGTGTAGTGGTCGCGCATGCCGACGTAGCGTCCGAGGTCGGCGTAGCGCACGCCCACGTACCCGATGACGAGGACCGCGACGACGGCGAAGACGATGTTCTTGACGATGACGGACCGGGTGATCACCGGCTCTCACCCCCGGGCGACCTGCTGCCGGACGCCGGCGACTCCGGCTCCGTGGCGGGCGGGCTGCCGGACGACGAATCCGGCGGCGTGCCGGAGCCGTTCGACGGGTCGCCGCCGCCGGGCGTCGCGGATCCCGGGTCCGGCGATCCGGTGTCGCCGGGTGCCGGGTCGTCCGGGTCCGGGGACGAGGTCCCGGCTCCGGGCGACGTGGGCGGCACGGACGGCAGCGGCAGGGACAGGGCCGAGCCGGCGGGGGCGCCGCCCGGGTCGGCGGAGTGGGGCATGGGGTCCTCGGTGAGCGGCGGGATGATCTGCGTACCGGAGGGTGCGGTCACCGCGAGGTAGATGTTGAGGTAGTCGCCCTTGACGCCGTTGAGCACCTCGTCGGTGAAGGGGTAGGTGAACAGCACCTCCAGCGAGGCCGGCAGCGCCTGCCCGGCGTCGGCGAGGTTCTTCAGCACCGGGCCGAGGGCCTTGAGGTCGGCGATCATGTCCTCTTTGCTGGCGTCGATGGTCTGCACGGCGACGTCGGAGAGCCCGTCCAGCTCGCGCAGCATGGTGACCAGCGCGCCGCGCTGTTCCTCCAGCACCTTCATGCCGGGGCTGAGGTCTTCGAGCACGGTGCCGATCGCGGTCTTGCGGGTGGCGAGGGTGGCGGAGAGCCGGTTGACGCTGTCGAGGGCGTCGGTGATGCCGTCCTTGTTGTCGTCGAGGCTGGTCATCAGGGTGTCGACGCGCTTGAGCATGGAGCGGACCTGCGGCTCGTTGCCGTCGAGCGCGTCGTTCAGCTCCCGGCTGATGGTGCGCAACTGCTCGATGCCGCCGCCGTTGAGGAGCATCGACAGGGCGCCGAAGACCTCCTCGACCTCGGGGTTGCGGTTGGTGCGCGCCAGCGGGATGTCGGCCTTCGTGTCGTCGGGGAGCACGGCCGTGGTCGCGTCGCCGGGGGCGGTGCCGAGCGCGCCCGCCGGCTGCGCGTCGACCTGCTTCTTCTCGGGCGGCGCGATCAGTTGGACGTACTTCTCGCCCAGCAGGCTCGACTGCTCGATACGGGCGTACGCGCCCTGCGGCAGCCGCACGTCCCCGTTGACCTTCATCGTGACCATGGCAGTCCAGCCGTCGTCGGCCACCTCGATGTCGGTGACCCGGCCGACGGCCACGTCGTTGACCCGTACCGCGGACTGCGGCACGAGGCTCAGCACGTCCTCGAACTCGGCGGTGACCTCGTACGGGTGGTCGCCGAGGTCGGCGCCGCCGGGCAGCGGCAGATCCTGGATGCCGGTGAACTCGACGTCGGCGTTCTCGTAGACCCGCATCACCACCAGCGGCGAGGCGAGGACGAGCGCCGCGGCGACGAGCCCGACGACCGGCTTGACGTGCCATCTCATCGCGCGCCTCCCTGCTCCGGCGTGCCGTAGACGTCGCCGACGGCGGGCAGCGGCAGCCCGGGCAGCTCCGCGCGCCGCTCCGCGGGCGCCGGCACCAGCCCCTCGGTGCCGGTGCCGGGGTTCGCGGCCCCGGCGTCCGGGGTGCCGCCCATGCTCAGCTCGTTGAGGTTGCCGCGGCCGTCGATGGTGCGCTTGCCGGGGTTGTAGGCGCGCAGCAGGTTGTCCGTGGCCAGCGGCGCGGTGTCCAGCGCCTCGGCGAGCGAGGCCCGGTTGTCCACGAGGGTGCGGGTGAGGGAGGCGAGCTTGCCGACGTTGTCCTTGATCCGGCCGCGGTTGTCCTCGATGAAGCCCTGCACCCGGCCGAGGGCCGTGCCGAGTTCCTTCAGCGCGGCGGCCAGTTCGTCCTTGTCCTCGGCGAGGAAGGTGCCGACGTCGGCGAGCTGCTGCTCGGCGTCGCGCACCTGCTTGTCGTTGCGCTTGAGCATCGAGGTGAAGCCCTGGAGGTTCTCGATGGTGGCGAAGAGCTCGTCGCTGCGGCCGGAGAGCGTCTGGGTGGCGTCGCCGAACTGGTCGATGCTGTCGCCGATCTCCTTGCCGTTGCCGTCCAAATTGCGGGCGCCGGTGCCGATCAGGTCGCTCAGCTCGCCGGCGGCGTTGGCGCCGTCGGGGCCGAGGGCGTCGCTCAGCTCGGTGAGGGAGGCGTACAGCTCGTCGATCTCCACGGGGGTGGCGGTGCGTTCGACGGGGATCTCGTCGCCGTCGGCCAGCTCGGGCCCGCCGGAGTAGGCGGGGCTGAGCTGCACGTAGCGGCCGGAGACCACGCTCGGCGCGATGACCGCCGCCTGCGCGTTCGCGGGCGCCTTGACGTCGTGGTCGAGGGTCAGCTCGACGCGCACCCGGTCGCCCGCGGGCTCGACGGAGTCCACGGTGCCGACCTTGACGCCCAGGATCCTCAAGTCCGAGCCGCCGTAGAGGCCGACTCCGGAGTCGAAGTAGGCGGTGACCGCCTTGCCTTCGGGGCCCGTGAGTGCCCGTACGCCCCAGGTGCCCGCGGCCGCCAGCAGCGCCGCGGTCACCACCAGCGCGAGCGCCCTGCGGCCCCGCAGCCGGCCCGCGGCGGCGCGTATCCGCCCGGCCGCGCCCGTTCCCGGCCGTCGCATCAGCGGCCCCCCTTCGGCTTGGGCGGCTTGCACCCGGCGTCCGGCACGACGTCCGGCGCGTAGTCCTTGGGCACCAGCCCGCACAGGTAGCTGTCGAACCAGCGCCCGTTGCCGAGGGTGTTGCCGACCAGCCGGTAGTACGGGCCGGCCGTGGCCAGCGCCTTGTCGAGGTTCTTCTCGTTGTCCTGAAGGACGCCGGTGATCCGGTCGAGGGCGTCGAGCGTCGGGCCGAGCTGCTTCTCGTTGTCCTCCACCAGCCCGTCCAGCTCCTTCGCCAGGTCGCGGGTGCCGGTGAAGAGGGCGTGGATCGCGTCGCGCCGGGCGCGTACCTCGGCGAGCAGGTCGTTGCCGTCCTTCAGCAGCGTCTCGAACGTGTCGTTCTGGTTCTCCAGCGTCTTGGTGATCTGGTTGCTGCCGGTCAGCAGCCGGGCCAGCTCGGCGTCCCGGGAGGAGATCGTCTTCGAAAGGTCGGCCAGGCCGGTCGCCGCCTTGCGCACGTTGGGCGGGGTGTCCTCGAACGTCTCGGACAGCACCCGGAAGCTCTCGGAGAGCGCGTCGGTGTCCAGTTCGCCGACGGTGGACGACAGGTCCTGGAACGCCTGCGTGACGTCGTACGGGGACGTGGTGCGGCTGACCGGGATCGGCTGGTCGGCGTCCTGCCGGGCGTCGCCCAGCGGGTCCACGGCCAGGTACTTCTCGCCGAGCAGCGTCTCGATGGCGATGGCGGCGGTGGTCCGGTTGCCGATCCAGGCGTCGCGCACCGTGAAGTCGACCGCGACCCGGGCCCCGTCGAGCCCGACGTCGTCCACCTCGCCGACCTTCACGCCCGCGACCCGCACCTCGTCGCCGGCGCGCAGCCCGGCGGCCTCGGAGAAGTGGGCCGTGTAGGTGGTGCCGCCGCCGACGCCGGGCAGCGCGTCGGCGCGGTACGCCGCGAGCCCGCCCAGGGCGAGGACCAGCAGTCCCACCAGCGCCACCGCGACGGGATTGCGTTCGCGTACGGGTTTCAGGCCGGGCAGTCTCATCGCTCGCACCTCGGCTGGGTCACGGAGATCCCGGTCGGCGGATCGCTGCCGTCGTACGTGCTCACGCCGGCGACCTTCGCCTCGCAGAGATAGAGGTTGAACCAGGAGCCGTACGAGGCCAGCCGCCCCAGCGTGCCCATCTTGACCGGCGTCTGCTCCAGGAAGTCGGCGACCAGCGGGGCGTTGTCGGCCAGCCGGTCCGAGACCCGGCCGAGCTGGCGGATGTCCTCCTTCAGCGGGGCGCGGCCGTCGCGGACGAGGCCGGCGGTGCTGGTCGTCAGGTCGCCCATGGCGTCCACGGCGCGGAAGAGCGGCTTGCGGTCGTCGGAGAAGCCGGAGACGAGTTCCTGGAGGGTGACGAGCAGGTCGTTGAAGTCCTGTTCGCGGGTGTTGACGGTCTCCACCACCTCGGTGAGGTTGTCGATGACCTCGCCGATCACCTTGTCCTTCGCGGCCAGGGTGGTGGTCAGCGAGGCGACCGTCTCGACGAGGCTGTCGACCGTCCCGCCCTGGCCCTGGAGCACCTGGACGATCTCCTGCGCGAGCTTGTTGGTGTCCTCGGGCGACAGCCCCTGGAAGAGCGGCTGGAAGCCGTTGAAGAGCTGGGTGAGGTCGAGCGCGGGCCGGGTGCGCGCCAGCGGGATGGTGCCGCCGGGGGCGAGCGACGCGCCGACCGGCCCCTCGCCCTGCTCCAGATCGATGTAGCGCTGGCCGACCATGTTGAGGTACTTGACCGAGGCGTTGACGGAGGCGGGCAGCTCCCGTCCCTCCCGTACGGTGAACTCCACCCGCGCGTGCCGCCGTCCGCTCAGCTCGATCGACTCGACCTCGCCGACCTTCACGCCCGCCACCCGCACGCTGTCGCCCTCGACGAGGCCGGTGACGTCGGTGAAGCGGGCGCTGTAGCCGTCGGTGGGGCCGACGCCGGTGTTGGCGACCGAGAAGGCGAGCGCGGTGGTGGCGAGCGCGGTGACCACGATGAAGACGAGCGACTTGACCAGGGGTCCCGCGAGGCTGCTTCTGTTCACTTCAGCCGCACCTCCGTGCCGCGGAAGACGGGGCCGGCGAGCACGCTGGACCAGTCGGGCAGGTCGGCGGGCGCGCTCTTCGTGCCGGCCGCGAGGAGTTCGTTGACGAGCTGGTTCTCCGCCGGGGAGTTGGGCAGGCCGAGGGCGTCGTCGTCGGTGGTGAGCGTCTTCGCGGACTGCGGCCTGCCCGCCGCGGCGCCGCTCCGTGCGGGCGCGCCGGTGTACGGGACGCCGTAGCACCGCGGGCCGCCGCCGGCGTCGAAGCGCGGGGTGTCCCGGCCGGGCACGTACTTGCCGCGTTCGGGCAGCACCTCGACGTCGACGTGCAGGCCGGGCCGGTCGGTGCCCTTGCCGAGCGCCTTGTCCATGACGGGCACGAAGTCGGCGAGCGTACGCAGCGTGCAGGGGAACGACGGCGAGTACTCGGCGATCTTCTCCACCGTGGGCCGCCCCTCGGCGGACAGCCGGATGATGTTCTCCCGGTTCTGCTCCAGGAAGGTGTCGAGATCCTGCGAGGTGGTCGTCACCGTGCCGTAGAGGGCGCTGAGGTCCTTGGCCTTCTCGGCGATGGTGCCGCTGGTGGTCGTCGCGTCCTGGAGCGCGTTGATCAGCTCGGGGGCGGTGTCCGCGTAGAGGTGGCCGAACTCGACCAGTTCGCGGATGTCCCGGTTGAGCGTCGGCAGGTGCGGGTTGAGTTCCTTCAGGTGGGCGTCCAGCTCGACGAGGGTGTCGCCGAGCTTCTCGCCGCGGCCGTCGAGCGCGTCGGACATCGCGGTGAGGGTGGCGGACAGCTTGGCCGGCTTCACGGCGGTGAGCAGCGGCAGCACGTTGTCGAGGACCTGCTCCAGCTCGATGGCGTTCTCGCTGCGGTCCTGCGGGATGACGCTGCCCGCCGCCAGCGTCCCGGCCGCCGGCGCGGCCCCGGCCTCCTGCCCGCCGCCGGGCCCGTCCTCCTCCCCGCCCATGTCCCCGGACGGGACCAGGGAGACGAACCGCTCGCCGAACAGCGTGGTGGGCAGCATCCGGGCGGAGACGTCCGCGGGGATGCGGTCCAGTTGCCCGGGCTTGAGGGCGAGCGTCAGCCGGGCGGTCCGCCCGCCGTCGGCCGCGGAGATCTCCCGCACCTCGCCGACGACGACGCCGCGCATCTTCACCTCGGCGTACGGGTGCATCTCGTTGCCGACGCTGCCGGTCTCGACCGTGACGGTCGCGGTCTCGGTGAACTCCTTGTTGTAGACGGCCACCGACAGCCACACCAGCAGCGCCATCACCAGCAGGAACACCAGCCCTGCGGCCCTGCGGCCCGTCGTCTCCAGCGCGCCGCTCATCCGGACACCTTCACCGTGGTCGTGGTGCCCCAGATCGCCAGGCTGAGGAAGAAGTCGGTGACGGCGATGAGCACGATCGCGGTACGCACCGAGCGCCCCACGGCGACGCCGACGCCGGCGGGGCCGCCGGTGGCGCGGAAGCCGTAGTAGCAGTGCGCGAGGATCACCATCACGCTGAAGATCAGCACTTTCATGAACGACAGGAGCACGTCGGTCGGGGACAGGAAGAGGTTGAAGTAGTGGTCGTACGTGCCCGCGGCCTGCCCGTTGTAGAGGACCGTCACGGCGCGCGAGGCGAGGTAGGAGCTGAGCAGCCCGATCCCGTAGAGCGGGATGATCGCCACGACCCCGGCGATGATGCGCGTGGTGACGAGGTACGGCATGGAGCGCACGCCCATGCCCTCCAGCGCGTCCACCTCCTCGTTGATCCGCATCGCGCCGAGCTGGGCGGTGAAGCCGGCGCCGACCGTGGCGGACAGCGCGAGGCCGGCGACGAGCGGGGCGATCTCGCGGGTGTTGAAGTACGCGGAGACGAAGCCGGTGAAGGCGGCGGTGCCGATCTGGTTGAGGGCCGCGTAGCCCTGGAGGCCGACGACCGTGCCGGTGAACAGGGTCATCGCGAACATCACGCCGATGGTGCCGCCGATGACGCCGAGGCCGCCGCTGCCGAAGGCGACCTCGGCCAGCAGCCGCTGCACCTCCTTGAGGTAGCGGCGGGCGGCGCGCGGGGTCCACAGCAGGGCGCGTACGTAGAAGATGAGCTGGTCGCCGGCCTGGTCGAGCCAGGAGAGCCCGCGGTCCAGGATTCTGCCGGGGCGCAGGCGCCGGGGGGCCGGGTCGTGCTCCCCCGCCGTGTCGTCCTTCTGGGCCAAGGCCATCGCTCAGCCTCCCTTCGGGGGGACGACCTGGAGGTAGATCGACGTCAGGATCGTGTTGACGAAGAACAGCAGCAGGAAGGTGATGACGACGGACTGGTTGACCGCGTCGCCCACGCCCTTCGGGCCGCCGCGGGGGTTGAGGCCGCGGTAGGCGGCGACGATGCCGGCGATGAACCCGAAGATCAGCGCCTTGATCTCGCTGATGTAGAGGTCGGGAAGCTGTGCGAGGGCGGAGAAGCTGGAGAGGTACGCGCCGGGGGTGCCGCCCTGGAGGATGACGTTGAAGAAGTAGCCGCCGAGGGTGCCGACGACCGAGACCAGGCCGTTGAGGAGGACCGCGACGCCCATCGTGGCCAGCACCCGGGGCACCACGAGCCGCTGGACGGGCGAGACGCCCATGACCTCCATCGCGTCCAGCTCCTCGCGGATCTTCCGGGAGCCGAGGTCGGCGCAGATCGCCGAGCCGCCGGCGCCGGAGATCAGCAGCGCCACGATGAGCGGCGACGCCTGCTGGATGACCGCCAGGACGCTGGCGCCGCCGGTGAAGGACTGCGCGCCGAACTGCTGGGTGAGCGAGCCGACCTGGAGGGCGATCACGGCGCCGAAGGGGATCGACACCAGGGCCGCGGGCAGGATCGTCACGCTGGCGATGAACCAGAACTGCTCGACGAACTCGCGGAACTGGAACGGCCTCTTGAACGCCAGCCGGGCGACCGACAGCGCCAGCGCGAAGAGCTTGCCCGTCTCGCGCAGCGCACCCGCGCCGGGCACGGACCAGGCCGGGCGCACCGGCTCCGGCGGCGCGGCGGGCTCGGGCGGCTCGCCGGGATCCGGGTCCGGCGGGTCCGGCGGGTGCGGTGGGGGCGGCAGGGTCGCGGTCATGGCCGCTCCCGCGGGGGCGCGGGCATGGTCAGCGTCTGCGCGTGCGCGACCGAGGACCCGATGCCCGCGACGATGGCCTGGCGTGCGGCGGACGGCAGTTGGGCCAGCATGCCGAGGACCCGCTCGCGGTGCCGGTCCACCGCCTGCCGGGGCGGCATCCCGGGCGACGGTTCGAGCTGCGGCACGATCTCGCGCGGACCCGTACCCGAGGCGGCGGCGTCGAAGCCCTCGGCGGCCAGGGTCGCCGCGTCCTTCTCCTCCGACATGCCGATGGGGCCGAGCCGGCTGCCGCTGAGGAACTGCGAGACGACCGGCTCCTCGCTGGTGAGCAGCACCTCGCGGGGCCCGAAGGTGACGAGGTTGCGGCGGAAGAGCATCCCGATGTTGTCGGGGACGGTGGAGGCGATGTCGATGTTGTGCGTGACGATCAGCATCGTCGCGTCGATCTGCGCGTTGACGTCGATGAGCAGTTGCGAGATGAACGCCGTACGCACCGGGTCCAGACCGGAGTCCGGCTCGTCGCACAGCACGATCTCCGGGTCGAGGACGAGCGCGCGGGCCAGCCCGGCCCGCTTGCGCATGCCGCCGGATATCTCGCCCGGGAGCTTGCCCTCCGCGCCGCCGAGGCCGACCAGGTCCATCCGCTCCATGACGATGCGGCGGATCTCGGACTCCTTCTTGCGCGTGTGCTCGCGCAGGGGGAAGGCGACGTTGTCGAAGAGGCTCATCGAGCCGAAGAGCGCGCCGTCCTGGAACATCAGCCCGAACTTCTTGCGGGCCTCGAAGACGTCGCGCTCGCGGCTGTTGACCATGTCGACGCCGTCGACCAGCACGTGCCCCCGCTCGGGCTTGAGCAGGCCGATGAGCGACTTCAGGAACACGGTCTTGCCGGTGCCGGACGGCCCCAGCATCACGCTGACCTCGCCGGCGGGCAGCGTCAGCGTCACGTCGCGCCAGATGTTCTGGCGGCCGAAGGACTTCGTCAGGCCGTCGACGACCACTTCGATTCCCATCACAGCCCCCTGGCGGGTGCGCGGCGGCGGCCGTGTACACCCCGGCCGGTCCCGTCAACTCCGGTGCGGGCACAGCACAGCACAGCCGGCGTCCGCGGGCGCCGGTCGCAGGCGACGACTGGCATCCGTTGACAATCCCGGGGGGCGGCCTTGTCTCCGAGTGAGCAAGGAGCGGCGGGACGGGCCCGGCTGCTGCGCGACGCGTGTTCTGCCGTGCACATGCGTGCATCACTCCATGAGGGGTCCCGCAGCAGCCGGTGCGGCCTCTGCGCCTACGAGATCCGCGCTGCGGCGGACACGACTTCTGCGGTGCGGCCTTGCTGGGGGACGGGCTGCACAAGCACCTGCGGGGAGAGACGCTACGCACGGGTAACCGGCGAATCAATAGCCGTGGCAGGGAAAGTACCCGCCTCCTTACCAGCCGGTATTTTCTTGTCGTCGGCTGAGCAATCGGGCCCGCCGCTTTATCACCGGATGACAAACGCGCCCGTTGCGCCCGCCGACACTCACCCGGCAACACATCACCCGGCCTGGATTCTCACCGGATGACAATGAGTCCGGCAATTCCGAGATCTCCGCACCGGGCTCATTGCCAGCCTTATTACTGGCGCGTAGCATTCCCACGCCGACAGTCGGCAGTAACCAACCCGGGCTCCCCCAAACGACATTGAGGAGATTCTCGATGGCCAGACGGTTGACTCTATCGAGAGGGCAGCGGAATCTGAGCCGCGCGGTGCTGGCGCTGCTCGCGGCGGCGGGCTTCACCGTCGCCACCTCGGGCACGGCGAACGCCGCGCCCGTCCGGCTCGACTATCCGCTGACCGGCACGACGCACCTCGCGGGCACCGACTCGGACCTCGAACTGGGCCCGGGCAAGCTGGAGACCACCGTGGACCTGTCCACCGGTGCGCTCAGCGCCAACACCAAGCTCCCGCCGGCCACCGGCTCCTTCAAGACGCTCGATCTGATCCCGGCGACGGCGACCACCGAGTTCATCGAGACCGAGCCCACCGCCGGCACCATCGACAACGCGACCGGCGAGGTCAACACGGTCTCGAAGCTCACGCTGCGGATCACCGAACTCAAGGTCGCCGGGCTGCCCATCTGGGTCGGCAGCCGCTGCCAGACCGAGGTGCCCGCCGAGATAGCCCTCAAGTCGGAGCCGGGATTCAACGCGTTCCGCGGCGGCACGCTCAGCGGCACGTACACGATTCCCGACTTCGAGCACTGCCTGCTCGCCACCCCCGTGATCAACGCGATCATCCCGAGCGAGGGGAACACCATCAGCCTGAAACTCGGTGCCGCGCAGGCGCCGACGGGCTGACGCCCGGCCACGACGGCCCGCCCGGATTCCTTCGCGGAAGGAACCCGGGCGGGTCTCGTGTTTCAGCCGTGGGCGGGCAGTTCGGGGACCGCCGGCGTACACGGCATCGTGCACAGCGGCGACTGCTTCAGTTCTACGTAGTTTCCAGGGCCCGACAGGGCCGAGGTGAAGACGGGGTCCAGATCCTCCCCGCCGGTGCCGCAGCCGGTGAAAGGCGGCACCGTGACGAGGCTTCTCAGCGTGCCTCCAGTGAAGACCCGGTATTCCGGGTACATGCCTTTCAGTACGACGTCGAGGGGTTCGCTCGTACGGCAGTCGTCGCCCACGTCGAGCGGCACCCCGTTCACCTTCACGTCGTACACCCTGAGCGCCTGGTAGAAGCCCGCCGTGGTCTTGTTGGTGTCGATCGAGGAGCCCTGCTCTGTGACGATGGTCATGGGCTCGTTCGTGAACTCGACCTTCCCCGTGACGGGCATGAAGCCGAAGGTGAGGAACGTCGCCTCGGTATCGGGCAGGGTGAACTCGGCGACGTTCCGGGTGCCGTTGTAGAAGTTTCCGGGCGAGATAATCATCTGCTTGTTCAGCAGCACGCGAACGCTGTCGAGCGTGGGGGCGTTCGGATCGTTGGCGATGAGCGCGCCGTCCAGCTTTTTGGAGTTCACGATGCCGGCCGCGGCGGTGCAGGTGTAGACGCCCGGCAGGGTGAGGAGCGTCGTGCCGGGCGGAGGCTCGATCAGCCGGTCCGGGTCCAGCTCCGCGGTCGGCGGCTGGCCCGGGGGACACGGCGTGACCGCGCCTGTCTCGGCGGGGTCTTCCCCGGGCGCCGCTTCCGCGTCGGGGCCCGCGCCGCCGGGCCGCCCGCCCGCGTCACCGGGGGTGCCCTGCCCGTCGCCGCCGTTGCCGCCGCCGTCCTCGCCGCCCGGGGTGCCCGCGCCGTCCGGGCCGGCGACCGTCGCCAGGGTGGCGTCCTGGCCGTCCGCGAGGACGCAGGTGAGGGTCGTCGCGGCCGGGTCTGCCGGGTCGGTGGGATCGCCGGTGCCGCCCGTGCCGCCCGTGCTGTCCGGCGGGGACGCGGGATCGGCGGGCGGCGGGGAGGTGTCGTCCGGCGCCGGCGGGGTCACCTGGAGTTCCAGCGTCAACGAGCCCAGGGTGAAGACCACATCGCCGGAGCCGCCGGCCGTCGCCGACGACATCCCGCCGGAGAACGACACGGTGGCCGTGCCGTCGGCCGCCACCTCCGCGGGCTCCGCGGTCGCTCCCGCCCACGGGTAGTCGGCGGACTCCTGCCCCTGGGCCACGCTCATGGCGACCGCCGCGGAGCCGGCGACGGTCGCGCCCTCGTCGGCCGGCAGCCCGTCCAGCAGGCCGCCGCCCAGCGTCGCCGACATCGTCAGGTCGCCGGGGCGGATGGCCTCTCCGGAGCGTACGGACGCCGGGAAGGAGCCCGTGAACTCGACCGGGAGGTCGGCGGCCGCGCCACCGGCCGGCTCGCACACGTAGCCGACGGAGACCGTGACGGTCCCCTCCTGCGCCGCCGAGCCGGCGGCCGGGAGCAGCCCGGCGACGAGTGCACCGGCAGCGATCACGGTGAGCCGCCCGGTACGTGGACTCATCGGACTCCTTCTGACGTGGAGGGGAACGCCGTGGGCCCGGGGCGGCGGCCGACCGGGAACTCCGGTCGGCCGCTGCCCCGGGCCGGCAGGCCGGACGGGCGTCAGTCCTGCGTGATGTTCTGGGCCGGCGAGACGTCGTAGTTGCCGGTGAACGCGGCGTGGTCGCCGTTGTTGATGATGCCGAGGCAGTTCGCGTTGTGGGCGGTGAGGTTGCCGTCCTGGATCACGAGCTGGTCGGTCCCGTTGTCGTAGTACCCGGTGACCGTCCCCGGGGCCGTGGGCCCGGAGGGTCCGGCGAAGGTCGCCGTGCAGATGCCGTCCGGGTCGGCGATCTTCGCGACGATCCCGGAGATCGACCCCAGCACCCGGTTGGAGTTGTTGGGGTCGACGCCCGTGACGTTCAGCTTCCAGGGAAGTGCGCTCGACGTGTCGACCGTGAACAGGATGCCGGCCACGGAGCAGTTCGTGAACGTCAGGTTGTCGATGTCGCCGATACCGGCGCCGTCGAGCCCCGACCCGCTCTTCAGCGTGCCGACCGCGTCCGAGTCGCTGCACGTGAGAACGGCGTTGGGCACGGCGAGCTGCGTGTTGCCCGAGTGGGCGGTGAACGGCCCTCCCGGAGCGACCGTCCAGGTCGCCTGCGCGGTCGCGGAGGCGGAGCTGACGGTGAAGCCGGCAGCGGCCACGACGGCTGTTGCTGCGACTGCGGCGCTTCTCGTGAGTCTTCGCACTGCGATTCCCCTCGTGAGTTGAAGTGACGGTTCTGCGCCGCTGTGCCATCCGCCTCCCGGGAGCGGACGGCGCGCGGCAAATCGAAACCGTGGAGCGATCCGGCCCGGCTTGCGGACCACAAAGGATGCCCCGACCAGCGCCTTGCAGATGGGTACGCTACGCACGAGTAACAAGTGAACGCAATACCTCGGCTCGGGAATCGGGGAACTTTGTTACGGCAGCGTATTTTCTTGTCAGCTACGCAGCATCGGGCCACCGGAGTTTGTCGCCGAGTGCGCAATCGCGGCCGTTCCCCTCCCGCCCGGCCGCCCCGCCCCGCATGCTGGTGCGCGGCACGTGTGCGCCGCCGACCGGTCCCGCCCCGCCGAGCGCCGCGCCCCCGGGCCGACCGCCTCCCGCACCCCGCGCAGGCCGCGCCGATCCCGGACGCCGTCCCGCCGGCAGCCCGCTGACCAGCGCCGTCCGGCGACCCCGGCCGCGCGCGTGGCACGGCACCGCCCCAACGCCCCGTCGCTACGCCCGCGTTCCACCGCCCTGCCGCACCGCCCCGACGCGCCACTTGTCGCACCACCCCGTCTCACGCACCGCCCGCAACGGAGCCCGGCCGACCGGCGCTCCGCCCCGGGGTGGGAGGAGTCATGCAGATGCCAGACGCAGGACCCGCCGCCGGACTCGTCGAGCCGCCCGAGCCGCTGCCGCCCGAGTTCGCCGCGATCATGCGACCGGAACTGCCGAGCCTTGTCGAGGAAATCTCGCAGGAGATCAGGAGAGCCATCCCGGAATACGACCAGTTGTTGGTCGGCCCGTACGGCGAGGTATTGCAGCAGGGCGTCGAACAGAATCTCTCCACATTCGTCGAGCAGGTGGCGAACCCGAAATCTTCGACGTCCCGCAGGGACGACATGTGCAGAAGGCTGGGCCGGTTCGAGGCGTACGAGGGCCGCAGCTTCCAGTACCTGCGCTCGGCGCTGCGCATCGGCGCGCGGGTGGCGCTGCGCCGCGCCAAGTCGGTGGGCGCCCGCTACAACATGTCCCCCACGCTGATGGCGATGTTCGCGGACGCCGTCTTCGCCCACGTCGACTCGATCGAGGAGCTGTGCCGCGAGGGCTATCTGGAGGCGCAGTCGGGGCCCGAGGACGCCGAGGCGCGCCGGCGGCGGCTGCTGCGGCTGCTGCTCGCCGGCGGCACGCCGCCCCTGGCCCACCCCGCGGTCACCGAACTCGCCGAGGGCGTCGGCTGGCCGCTGCCGGAGGTGGCGACGCCCGTGGCGGTGGCCGCGGACCGCCGCCCGGACCCGGCGTCGCTCCCGCCCGACGTGCTGGTCGAACTCTCCGACCCGCAGCCGCACCTGCTCGTCCCTGGGCGCCTGACCGAGCAGCGCAGGACCGTGCTCGACGCGGCGCTGGCCGGCTGCCGGGCCGCCATCGGCGTGACGGTGCCGCTCGGCAGGTCCGCGGACTCGCTGCGCTGGGCCCGGCAGGCGCTCGCGCACGCGGAGACCGGCATCGTCCGCGACGGGCCGGTGTTCGCCTGCGACGACCATCTGGTGACCCTGTGGCTCATGGCCGACCCGCCGCTCGCCGAGGAGCTGGCACGCCGCCAGTTGGCACCGCTCGCCGGCCACACGCCGGTCCGCCGGGACCGGCTGGTCGACACGTTGCGGGTCTGGCTGACGACCCGCGGCACGGCGGCGCGGATGGCGCGGCTGCTGCACGTGCACCCGCAGACGGTGCGCTACCGGCTGCGCAGCCTCCACCAGCTCTTCGGCGCGCAACTGGACGACCACGACGAGCGGTTCGCGGTGGAGGTCGCGGTACGGACGCTGCACCTGCGGCAGCGGGCCGACGACTCCTGAGCGCCGCGCGAGCCGCCCGGGGCGGGGCCGGGGAACTATCACCGCCGTACAAAAGATGCGTACAAGCGCTTGCCGGGTGAGTAGTGCCGCATCCACTCTGTGTGGGCTACAACGTTGTTTCCGGTTACGAGACACGCCACGCGCAACACCGCGGTCACCGGCGCGCTCCCGGGCGCCCGCGGATCTTCATCCGAACAGTGAGCCGCCGGCACCACCCGTACCGGAGGGCATCTGACTTGCACACCCCCCACCGGGTCGGTGTCCTCTGCCTCGCCGGCGGCGTGAGGGGTAGACGTATGCCGTCCGAAGTGCAGGCGATCGCACTGGCCGAGCCGCCCGAGCCGCTGCCGCGGGAGCTGGCCGCGCTGATCCGGCCCGAGTTACCGAGCCTCTACCGGGAGATCGTCGCGGCCATCCGCCGCGCGGTGCCCGAGTACGGGCTCCAGCAGGGC
Source organism: Streptomyces sp. 184 (assembly GCF_045781775.1). NCBI lineage: Bacteria > Bacillati > Actinomycetota > Actinomycetes > Kitasatosporales > Streptomycetaceae > Streptomyces > Streptomyces sp. 184. The sequence goes on from NZ_CP123230.1 coordinate 7,201,905, forward strand.
GACGCGTACGACCGCGCCCTCAGGCTCGGCGTCCGCCAGTCGCTGAACACCTTCACCGACCGCGTCGCGACGCCCCGCAAACGGGCCGTCAACCTCGCCGAGGTGCACCGAAGACTCGGCCGGTACGAGGCGCAGGAGGGCCGCAGCCTCGACGCCCTCCAGTCGGCGTACCGCATCGGCGGCCGGCTGGCGTGGCGGCGCGCGATGGTCGTCGGCGAGCGCAACCACCTCGCCTCGCCCGTCATGAACGCCTTCGCCGACGCGCTCTTCGCCTACATCGACGAGCTGTCGGAGCTGGCCCGCGAGGGCTACCTCCAGGCGGAGGCCGACTCGGCGGAGCGGCAAAAGAGCCTGCGCCGGCGGCTGCTGCGGACGCTGGTCGCCGAGCCGCCGGTGCCGCGCGACACGATCGAGGACATCGCCGCGCAGGCCCGCTGGCACCTGCCGGACGAGGTGACGCCGGCCGCGTTGATGCCCGCGGAGCGGCTCTCGTCGCTGACCGCGCTCCCCGACGACATCCTGGCGGACACGGCGGGCGCGCACCCGTACCTGCTCATCCCCGGCCCGTTCGACGAGGAGCGCCGGGAGGCGCTGAACGTCGCGCTGGGCCCCGTGGGCGTGGCCGTGGGCCTGACCGTGCCGCTGCACAAGACCGCGGACTCGCTGCGCTGGGCGCGGCAGGCCCTCGACATGGTCGAGTCGGGCGCGATCCGGGCGCCTTCGCCGGTACGTGTCGAGGACCACCTGCTCACGCTGTGGCTGCTGACCGACCCCGCCCTCGTGGAGCAGATGGCCGGCCGCCAGCTCCAGCCGCTGGCCGCCGTGTCGACCGGCCGGCGCGAACGGCTGGTGGAGACGCTGCGGATCTGGCTGACCACGCGCGGCACGGCGGGGCGTATCGCCGAGCAACTGCACGTCCACCCGCAGACCGTGCGCTACCGGATGCGGTCGCTCGGGCAGCACTTCGGCTCGCAACTGTCCGAGCCCGACCGGCGGTTCGCGCTGGAGGCGACGCTGCGCGCGCTGTGGCTGCGCGACCAGGCGGACCTGCCGTCGACCGGCCCGATCACGGGACGTACGACCAAACCGCCGGGCTGACGGCGGGCCGGGCCGGGGCACGCCGGGCAGGGCGCCGGGCCGGGACGGGCGGGCGACGGGGGTCGCCGCGCTCAGTCGGCCTTGGGGATGTCGAACATGCTCGTCAGCTTGAGCGCGAGCGCCACGTCGCCGGTGACCTTCAGCTTCCGCGTCATGAACAGCTTGACGGGCCCGGCGTTGCCGGAGGTGACCTTCAGGAACTCCTCGTCGCCCATCTCCAGCGTCACGCGCGGCTGGGCGTCGCCCCGCCCCTCCCGCACCGAGCAGGCGCCGCCCGCGACAAAGACCTCGTACACCACCTCGGTCACGCCCTCGATCTTCCACCGGATGACCGCCTCCAGCTCCCCGGCCTTCTCCGGCTGGAACTGCTGCGCCATCCGCCCGAAGACCTCCCCGACGACCCTGGCGCGCAGCGCCTCGTCCCGGGCCAGCTCCTCGATCTCCCGCGACGAGAGCCCTCTGACGATGCGCGCGTACTCCTCGGGAGACACCGCGGCGAGGTTCAGGTCCCGAAGACCCGACGTGTCGTCGGCCATCTGCACACCCCATCTTTCTTACCAAGCAGTAGACTTACTGACTAGTTAAATATAGGAGTCGGCAGAGTACGCTCGCAACTGTGACCGAAAAGCGCAGGCAGCGGCTCCCCCGCCAGGTGCGGGAGCAGCAGATCATCGACGTGGCCGTACGGGTCTTCTCCAAGCGCGGCTACCACGCTGCCTCCGTGGACGAGATCGCTGAGCTGGCCGGCATCTCCAAGCCGATGGTCTACCTCTATCTGGAGTCCAAGGAAGGGCTCTTCGTCGCCTGCCTGCGGCGCGAGGCGGAGCGGCTGGTGGCCGCGTTCCAGGGGGCGGCCGAGGGGGTGCTCACACCGGAGCTGCGGCTGCGCGCGGGGCTGCGGGCGTTCTTCTCGTTCGTCTCCGAGCACCGCGACGGCTGGGTCGTACTGCACCGGCACGCCGCCGAGTTGAGCGCGGCCATCGCCGCGGAGTCGGCGCAGGCCAGGCGGGCGGTGATGGCGGAGGTCACCGCGCTGGTGCGGACGGGGATCGAGGAGAACGGCGGGCCGGCCCTCCTGGGGGACGAGGACGCCGAGTTCGTCGCGCACGCCATCGTGGGCGCGGCGGACGCGCTGACCGACTGGATGGCGGAGCACCCCGCCGAGTCCCCGGAGGGCATGACGCGCCGGCTGATGAACATGATCTGGGTGGGCATGCGCAACGTGCTCGGCGGCGAGACGTGGACGCCGCCGGACCCGTCAGCCGGCGAGGGGTGAGACGGCGCCGCGCAGATGCTCGCGGACGCCGTCCGCGCCGCGTACGTCGAACGCCCAGCCGCCGCCCGCCCGTGCAGCCTGTTCCGCCGCTTCTAGCCGTTCCGCCCGGAAGCCGACCTCCGCCGGCAGCAGCACCGGCGCGCGGAACGACACGTCCACCGCGTACGCCTCGGGCAGCTCGTCCGCCAGCCCCGCCAGGCAGCGCGCCTTGGTCCACATCCCGTGCGCGATCGCGCGCCGGAAGCCGAACGGCCGGGCGGCCAGCGGGTGCAGGTGGATGGGGTTGCGGTCGCCGGAGGCGGCGGCGTACGAACGGCCCAGCGAGCCCGGCAGGTGCCAGCTCTCCCGCCGCGCCGCGACCGTGGGCCCGGGCGGCCCGGGGTCCTCTGCGGTCGGCTGCGCGGTGCCGGGGCCGCGGCTCAGGTACGTGCTCGTGGAGCGCCACACCGTCTCGCCGCCGAGCCGCGCGTGGGCGGCGACCGTGAACACGGTGCCCTTGGGGTGCGACTGCGCCGGTCCCGTCGCGACGACGTACGTCAGCCGCTCGCCGGCGCCGACGGGGCGCAGGTGCTCGACGCGGTTGGCGAGGTGGACCAGGCCGAGCAGCGGGAAGGGGAAGTCGCGGGCGGCCATGAGGGACATGGCGAGCGGAAAGGCCACGACGTGCGGGTACGTGGCCGGGAGCCGCCCGTCGTCGGGGAAACCGCAGACGGCGGCGTAGCGGCGCAGGCGCGCGGCGTCGGGGCGTACGCCCGGCAGGACGAGGCGCCGTTCGTACGCCGCCCTCCCCCGCCGCTTCGGCACCACGGCCCGCGCGTACAGCGGCAGCAGCCGCGGCGCCCTGCTCAACTCCCGGGTCTCCACCTCACGCCCCCAGCAGCGACTGGCCGCACACCCGCAGCACCTGTCCGGTCACCGCGCCGCTCCCGGGCGCCGCGAAGTACGCCACCGCCTCCGCCACGTCCACCGGCAGGCCGCCCTGCTTCAGGCTGTTCATGCGGCGGCCCGCCTCCCGGACGACCAGCGGGACCGCCGCGGTCATCTGCGTCTCGATGAAGCCGGGTGCGACCGCGTTGACCGTCACGCCGCGCTCGGCCGCCGCGGGGGCCGCGGCCCGGACGTAGCCGATGAGACCCGCCTTGCCGGCGGCGTAGTTGGTCTGGCCGACGTTGCCCGCGATGCCGCTGATCGAGGAGGTGCACACGACGCGGCCGTCCGCGCGCAGCAGGCCGTCGCCGAGGAGGCGGGCGGTGAGGGTCTCGACGGCGGTGAGGTTGACGTCGAGGACCGCCGCCCACTGGTCGGCGCCCATCCGCCCGAGCGTCTTGTCGCGGGTGATGCCCGCGTTGTGCACGACGACGTCGACGCCGCCGTGGTGCTCGTCCAGGTACGCGGCGAGCCGGTCCCCGGCGTCCGGGGCGGTGATGTTCAGCTCCAGCGCCCCGCCGGCGACCCGGGCCGCCACGCGCGCCAACTCCGCGCTCTGCGCGGGGACGTCCAGGCAGACCACCCGCGCCCCGTCGCGGTGCAGCGTCTCGGCGACCACCGCGCCGATCCCCCGCGACGCGCCCGTGACCAGCGCCGTCCTCCCGGCCAGCGGCCGCTGCCAGTCCGCCGTCGCGGGCACCGGCGCCGTGCCCGTGACCCGTAGCGCCTGCCCCGAGACGTACGCCGAGCGCGCCGACAGCGCGAAGCGCAGCGTCGACTCCGCCCCGCCCTCGGCGCCCGGCGCGACCAGCAGCAGGTGCGCCGTCGCCCCGTTCCGCAGCTCCTTGCCCAGCGATCTGACGAACCCCTCCAGCGCCTGCTGCGCCGCCGCCTCCCCGGGGGCGGCGGTGTCCTCCGGCGGCGTGCCGGTGACCACGACGCGCCCGCAGGGGGCGAGTTCGCGTATCCGGGGGTGGAAGAAGTCGTGGAGCGCGCGCAGTCCGGCGGAGGAGTGGATGCCGGTGGCGTCGAAGACGAGCGCCCCGGTACGTCCGGGCGCCTCGGCCACCACCTGTGCGCCCGCCGCGTCCAGCAGCTCCCGCAGGGTCTTGTGCATCCGGCCGCCCGCCGCGCCGCCGAGCACGACGGGCCCGCGCACCGCGGGCTGCCCGGGCCGGTAGCGCTCCAGCGGCGCGGGCCGCGGGAGGCCGAGCCGCCTGGCGACGAAGGCCCCGGGGCCGCGGCTCGTGAATTTCTGGTAGCGATCGGCCATTGGATTTCTCCCTACGCCTGAGTAAGTTTACTCCGGAGTAAGGAAGCCTAGGAACTGAGCCCCCCGCAGCACAAGAAGCCGCGGGGAAGCCGGGGATGGAGCGCAGCGATGACGACACCAGCGAAGCCGGGCGGGCGCGGTGGCGATGGCAGCGGCGGCGATGGCAGCGGCGGTGCCAGTGGCGGCGGTGGCGGTGGCGGCCGGGCGGGCGCGCGCCGCGTCGCGATCGTCGGCGGCAACCGGATCCCCTTCGCCCGCGCGGACGGCGCGTACGCCACCGCGGCCAACCAGGAGATGCTCTCCGCCGCCCTCGACGGCCTGGTCGAGCGGTACGGCCTCGGCGGCGCCCTGCTCGACGAGTTCGTCGCCGGCGCCGTGCTCAAGCACAGCCGCGACTTCAACCTCGCCCGCGAGGTCGTGCTCGGCAGCAGGCTCGACCACCGCACCCCTGCGTACGACGTCCAGCAGGCGTGCGGCACCGGCCTGGAGGCCGTGATCCTCGTCGCCAACAAGATCGCCCTCGGCCAGATCGACGCCGGCGTCGCCGGCGGCGTCGACACCGCGAGCGACGCGCCCCTCGGCCTCCACGACGACCTGCGCCGCGTGCTGCTCCACGCCCGGCGGCAGAAGACCCTCGGCCGGCGCGTCGCCGCCCTCGCCGGGCTCCGCCCGCGGCACGTCGTCCCCGACATCCCGCGCAACGCCGAGCCGCGCACCGGGCTTTCCATGGGCGAGCACGCCGCCCGCACCGCCCGCGAGTGGCGGGTGCCGCGCGCCGCGCAGGACGAGCTGGCCGCCACCAGCCACCGCCGGCTCGCCGCGGCGTACGACGCGGGCTTCTTCGCCGACCTGCTCACACCCTTCCGGGGGCTGGACCGCGACCAGAACATGCGCCCCGACTCCACCCCCGAGAAACTGGCCCGGCTGGGGCCGGTGTTCGGCGCCGCGGACCCCGACGCCACCATGACCGCCGGCAACTCCACCCCGCTGACCGACGGCGCGGCCACCGTGCTGCTGGCGAGCGAGGAGTGGGCCGCCGCGCGCGGGCTGCCCGTGCTGGCGTACCTCACGCACGCGCGCACCGGCGCGGTCGACTTCGTCGACGGCCCGGACGGGCTGCTGATGGCGCCCGCGTACGTCGTGCCGCGGCTGCTGGCCGACGCCGGGCTGGAGCTGGCGGACCTCGACCTGTACGAGATCCACGAGGCGTTCGCCTCCCAGGTGCTCGCGACCCTCGCCGCGTGGGAGGACCCCACGTTCTGCAAGGAGCGCCTGGGCCAGGACGGACCGCTCGGCGCCGTCGACCGGGACCGGCTGAACGTCGCCGGCTCCTCGCTCGCCACCGGGCACCCCTTCGCCGCCACCGGCGGCCGGATCGTCGCGACGCTGGCGAAGCTGCTGCACGAGCGGGCGGCGGCGCGTACGGACGGCGCCACCGCGCCCGTACGCGGCCTGATCTCCGTCTGCGCCGCCGGCGGCCAGGGCGTCACGGCCCTGCTCGAAGCCTGAACCTCCGCTACCAGAAGGAGCGAAAGTGGGCGTACGAAAGGATCTCAGGACCGCGCAGAAGCGCTCGGACCTCGCCGAGCGCGCCCCCGTCGACGTGACCACCGAGGACGGCGTCGTCCGCCAGGCCGCCGTCCCGCGGCTCGCCGCGCCGCCCCCCGCCCGCGGCAGCGCCATCGCCGACATCCCGTACACCAACGCCGCCGAGGACCCCGGCGCGGCCGTCATCCGCCGCAAGACCGGCGGGCGTTGGGTCCCGGTCACCGCCGGCGCGTTCGCCGACGAGGTCACGGCGGTGGCCAAGGGCCTCGTCGCCGCCGGGCTCGAACCCGGCGGCCGGGTCGCGATCATGTCCCGTACGCGCTACGAGTGGTGCGTGCTGGACTTCGCCGTCTGGGCCGCCGGCGGCCAGTCCGTACCCGTGTACCCGACCTCCTCGGCCGACCAGGTCGAGTGGATCCTGCGCGACTCCGGCACCCGCTTCCTCGTCGCCGAGACCGCCGCCAACGAGCAGACCGTACGCACCGCCGCCGCCGGCCAGACGCGCGTCTGGCAGCTCGACGCGGGCGGGCTCGACGAGCTGAAGGCGCTCGGCCGGGACGTACCGGACGGCGAGGTGGCCGCGCGCCGCGCCGCCCTCACCCCCGGCACCATCGCCACCCTCTGCTACACCTCCGGCACCACCGGCCGCCCCAAGGGCTGCGTCCTCACCCACGGCAACCTGCACGCCGAGGCCGCCAACAGCGTCGAGCTGCTGCACCCCATCTTCAAAGAGGTCACCGGGCGGACCGCGTCCACGCTCCTCTTCCTGCCGCTGGCCCACATCCTCGGCCGTACGATCCAGATCGCCTGCCTGTCCGCGCGCATCGAGGTCGGCCACTGGCCCTCGATCAAACCCGACGAGCTGCGCCCGGAGTTCAAGGTCTTCAAGCCGACGTTCCTCGTCGGCGTCCCGTACCTCTTCGAGAAGATCCACGACACCGGCCGGGAGATGGCCGAGAAGCTCGGCCGCGGCTCGTCCTTCGACCGCGCGGACCGCATCGGGGTGCGCTTCGGCGAGGCGCACCTGAACAGGTTCCTCGGCGCCGGCAAGGGCCCCGGCCTCGGACTCTCCCTGGCGTGGGGCCTGTACGAGCTACTGGTCTACCGTCGCATCCGCAAGGAGCTGGGCGGAAAGCTCAACTACGCCATCAGCGGCGGCTCCCCGCTCGACCGCAACCTCAACCTCTTCTTCTACGCCGCGGGCATCGTCATCTACGAGGGCTACGGCCTCACCGAGACCACCGCCGCCGCCACCATCACCCCGCCGCTGCGCCCCCGCCCCGGCACCGTGGGCCGGCCGCTGCCGGGGACGGCAATACGGATCGCGGACGACGGGGAGGTGCTGATCAAGGGCGGCATCGTCTTCGGCGAGTACTGGCGGAACGCGGCGGCGACCGGGGAGGTGCTGGCCGACGACTGGTTCGCGACCGGCGACCTCGGCGCGCTGGACGACGACGGCTACCTCACGATCACCGGGCGGAAGAAGGACATCCTCATCACCACCGGCGGCAAGAACGTCTCGCCCGCGGTGCTGGAGGACCGGCTGCGCAGCCGGCCGCCGGTGGGGCAGGTGCTGGTCGTCGGCGACAAGCGGCCGTACGTGGCGGCGCTGGTGACGCTGGAGCCGGCGGCGGTGGAGCACTGGCTGGCGGTGCGCAAGCGGCCCCGGGACACCCCGGTCGCGGAGCTGCGGGACGACCCGGAGCTGCGGGCGGAGGTGCAGCGGGCGGTGGACTACGCGAACGAGGCGGTGTCGCGGGCGGAGTCGATCCGCCGGTTCGCGATCGTGGCCGGGGAGTTCACGGAGGAGAACGGGATGCTGACGCCGTCGCTGAAGGTGAAGCGGCACGCGGTGGCGGGGGCGTACGGGGCGGAGATCGAAGGGCTGTACGAGGGGTGAGGGGGGCGGCGGCGGGGCCGGCGGCGGGAGGCCAAGGGACGGCGCGGGACGGGGCGCGGGGCCGGTGGCGGGGCGCCGGGGACGCGGGCCCGGCGTTGCGGCGCGGCGGGGGCGCGCTCGTAGGACGTGCGGCGGGGGCGCGCTCGTGGAAGGGTGCCCGGGCCGTATGAAGCCGGCGCGGACGGCCCGTCGGCGCCGCCGGCGCGGACGGTGCCCGGGGTCGTGCGTGCACGACCCCGGGCGCGCCGCACGGCGGTCCGGAGGTGTCCGCCGTGGTCCCGGTCGCGGCGTCCGAGCCGCGGTATCCCGACCGTGACAGGGTCGGCCGCGGCGGGTCAACCGCCGCGGCCCGACCGCGGTTCGGGTGACCGCCGCGGGTCACCGCCGGGCGAAGCTCGCCGGCTGGCCGCCCCCGCCGGGCAGGCCCGCGCCGCCCTCGGACTCCTCGATGCCCTCGGTGATCTCCTCCAGCTCGTCCAGCGCCGGCGCCTTGTCGCCGATGTCGAACCCGGCGCGTAGGAGGACGAGGGTGTCCGGGTTGGCCGGGGACGGGAACGCGAGCGACTGCACGTAGCCGTCGTCGCCCTCCTTCGTCACGACCTTCCAGCGCACCAGGTAGCCCTTCTCGCCGGCGACCTCGACCTCGCCGGACTCCACCTCGTCGTGCGAGGTGATGCCGCCGTACGCCTCGTCGCCGTAGGACGCCTCCGCGTTGGGCTCGATGTCCTTCTCGGCGATGCTCTTCGGGCTGGTCGCGTCGATGCCGAGGGCGAGGGCGGGCGCGGAGTTCACCCCGCCGCGTACGCAGGTGTCCTTCGGCGACGTCGGGCACTTGTACTCGCCCACCGACACCGAGGCGCCGATCTGCCCGGACTGCCCCTTCCAGCCGTCCGGCACCGGGATCTTGATGCCGCTGGCCAGGTCGGTGGCGAAGCCGTCCTCGGTGGGGACCTCCATCGGCGGCTGGCCGCCGTCGGGGTTGCCGGGGTCCTGCTCGCCGTCCTCGGGGTCCTGCGGCCGGGGCGACTCGCCGGGCCCGCCGCCCGAGCCCCCGCCGGAGCCCCCGTCGGGCCCCTCGCTGGGGCCGGGGGAACGGCGCTCGCCGTCCGGTCCGTAGACCACCGGCCCGCCCCCGCCTGCCCGGTCGCCGTCGTCGTCGTCGCCCCACAGCGCGTACCCGCCGGCTATGCCGCCGCCGACGAGGGCCGCGGCGGCCACACCGATGGCGATGCCGAGCGCGAGCGGTCGCCGCCCGGCCCAGCGCTTCCTGCCGTCCGGACCCTCGGCACCGAGCGGTCCTACGGCGCCGCCGGATATGACCTCCGTGGGCGCCCCGTGCATGCCGCCGGGCGGAGCGTCCTGCGGGGGCGCCCCGGGGACCGGGGGCGCCGCGGGGACCGCGGGCCCGTCCGGACCCTTGGCCCCGCCGGCGGACCCGTCGGCTCCGGTGGCCCCTTCGGGGGTCTGCGCAGGGACATCTGCGGCGACAGCAGCGGGCCTGACCTCGTCCGTCCAGCGTTCACCGTCCCACCTCCGCTCCCTCGGCGACTCGGCGTCGCTGCGGTCCGGGTCGGGATACCACCCTTCAGGTGCCAATCCAGTCATGTAGGCAGGTTATCGAGGCTCCCTGAGAAGCGGATGAGAGCGGTCTGAACCTTCTGCCCGTCCAACTGCTCAAACCCTCAGAAGAAGACCCGGGCGGAGGCCGCAGGCGAAGGCCGGAAGCATAGGGCGGAGGCGGAGGCGGAGGTCAGAAGGAGAGCCAGGTCCCGGCCAGGCCCTGCTGCCCCACCCCCGCCCGGGAGTAGTCGCAGACGCCCCGGTCGAAGACGTCCCGCAGCCGCCGCCACTCGGCGTCGGTCCACGTCACGCCGTACTCGCTCGCGTACGCGTGCCGCCGCGGCGGCTGCGTACGGCACTTGATCACGTCCGTGGCGATGTCCTCGCCCGCGACCTCGCGCGGGAAGGAGTGCGACGGGTAGAGCCGCTCGCAGGTGCTGTCCGGGTCGCGGTCCAGCGCCTCGGCGACGAAGCGGGGCTCGGCGTCGCGGGTCAGGCAGCCCTCGCGCAGGTCCGCGGGCCGGGCTGCCGTGATCTTGTCGATGCGCGGGGCGGCGGAGGTGTCGGCGGCGAGGTCGGTGAGCCAGCGGTCCATCATCGTGAGGGAGTGCCGGACGAGCGGGCTGGCGGTGCTCTGGCCGCCGTAGCGGTTGTCCTCCAGCAGGCTGACCATGTTGGCGGCGGTGCCGTTGGCCTTCACCAGCCGCTCGCGCATGGACAGGGAGTAGTAGCGCAGGTGGGTGTCGCCGCGGGGGGGCGTCGTCCACGTAGGCGCGGTACTCGATGATCGGCACGTCCGCGAGGCCGCCGCCGCCGTTGGTGAGCCGCCCGGTGCGGTACGCGATGCGGGTGGCGGCCGGGTCGGCGGTGGTGCGGGCGTCGACGATGCGGGCGTCGTGGTCGTAGCCGCCGATCCGCTCGTTGAGCTCCAGGAACTGCCGCTTGTCGATCGTCCCGACGGCGAGGGCGCCGAGGCCGTACTGCACGCCGACGTTGTCGAGCGGGCGGCGGGCGAAGCCGGTGCGGGGGTCGGGGCCGTAGACGTTGATCGCGTGGTCGTAGAGGTCGCAGCGCGCGCCGCGGGGGTTGGTCTCGGGGTCGTAGCGCAGTTCCTCGGGCAGCACGCCGCAGTTGCCGCGCGGGTCGATGCGCGCGGCGTCGCCCTGGGTGCCGGTGGCGACGGCGTACGAGGCGAAGCCGGTGACGGCGCGCTTCTGCTCCTCGGTCCAGGCCAGGCCGGTGTCCCCGGCGAAGTACTCGGTGAGCAGGCGGGTGTCGGTGACGCGGTTCGTCATCGCGAAGCCGACGTCGGGGAAGGAGCAGGCGGGCAGGATGCCGTCGAGGATGCCCGGGTAGTTGTCGACGATCTGGTACGCCTGGTACGAACCGCCGGAGCAGCCGAAGCCGATGGTGTGGTCGACGGGCCCGTACGCCTCGGTGAAGCGCTCCTTGACGGTCATGGCGGTCTCGGCGGCGGTGAGGTCGTGGCAGTTGGCGCCGAAGACGTTGAGGGACGACGACATGACGGCGTACCCCCGGCCGAGCATGAAGGGGTCGGTGACGCCGCCGGTGGTGTTGCCCTGCCGGTACCAGCCGCCGATGCAGCCGCCGCCGAGGGTGTAGACGGCGCGGCCGTTCCAGCCGGCGGGGCGGGTGCGGGGATCGGGGGCGGGCTCGGCGAGGGGGTCGTGGAGGATCGTGGACTGGTAGATGCCGCGGTTGGCGGTGCCGGTCTCCATGCGCACGATGAACGGGACGGTGCGGCCGGTGGAGGTGGTGGTCCGGGAGAGGTCGGCCGGGTAGGCGGTGGCGCCGGCGGGCCAGTCGGTGTAGACGCCGGCGGTGTTCCGGTAGAAGTAGTCGACGCGGGTCCGCACGGAGCAGTCGGCGTCGAGCGGGGCGCCGAGGGTGCCGCCGACGACGGGCAGCCGGAAGGTGTCGGTCTCGCAGACGAACGGCTGCTGGTGCGGACCGGAGAAGACGGGGCCCTGCGCGGGGTGGCCGGTGAGCGTGAGCCGGGCGGTGCGGTGGCCGGGGGCGGAGGCGGTGACGGTGTTGCGCCCGTCGCGTACGCCGCCGACCAGGCCGGAGACGGCGCGGGGGGCGCCGGGTCCGTCGGGGGCGAAGAGCGGGGTGACGTCACGGCCGTTGAGCCGGACCCGGACGGCGCCCGGGTCGGGAGCCTCGACGCGGAGCAGCGCGTCGCCGCCGGTGACGGAGTCGGCGCGGCCGGAGAGCACGTCGATGTCGATCCGCTGGGTGGGCTGGGATGCGGCGGCGTGGGCGGTGAGGGGGAGGGCGAGCAGGGCGGCGAGCGCGGCGGAGAGGGGGACGAGCAGGGCACGGCGTGGGCGCATGCAGGAGTCCTCCGGTTCGTTGCGGTCTACAACTTGACCGTACGCGTTCAACCCACCCCGGAAAAGACACCACGTCGCAGCACGCACGCGCCCCGCACCCCGGCAGGCGAAGGACCCTCCGACCCGCCACACTCGGGACCGCCACCCGAAGCCCGCACACCCCCCTCCCCACCGCAACCGCCCCCACCCCACCACCCGCTACACTGACGCGGGTGGCCCAACCCTTCGGGCCCGCCCCGCCTCCGTAGCTCAGGGGATAGAGCACCGCTCTCCTAAAGCGGGTGTCGCAGGTTCGAATCCTGCCGGGGGCACCAACCTGCGACGCATGAACCCGCAGCCCGGCACGGCTCTGCGCAGGGAAGCCTCACTGCCTACGGCGCATACGGATGACGCCCCGAGGCAATGCCCCACCCTTGAGGTACGCGACAAAGCCCAGGCCAGGCGCATACGCACCCAGAGGGCACCGACCCGCTCCTGATCGCAGGTTCGAACCCTGCGAGAGCGGTCACTCCCTCCGCAGCCCCGCCGAGTCCGTCACCCGACCCGGCAACGGCGACGAGCCACCCCGTTGCGCCGCGCCCGTCCGCTGACGTCGCCGTCGACTACTGCCGTCAAGATCTGCTGAAGGCCCAACAGGCACTACCTGTTGGGCCTTCAGATTTGCGCTCACGACATCTAGAAGCTGGGCAGCGCTACCGCACTCTCGAATGCATGCCGAACTTTCTCAGAACACCCACTCACAGACCCTTCTAAGATCTAGCTGCTGAGCGTACAAGGATCACTAGCCTTGCCGGAGAGTTTCCAGTTCACGAATCGGGAAGGCGATTCCACCCCAAGCCTTTGAATATTCGGCAGTGCTGCCACAACGAACGAGCACATCGTCAGCCATGACCACGACGCTGCGAACAAATTCTCGGACGTCAACCCGCCCGCGCCATCGCAGACTGCCACCGCTCCAGCGGCGAGACTCTGATTCCATGTCCGCGAATTGGACGACCTGCAAGTACGCCTCTTCGTCTGCTCCCGTAAGGAACAGAAAGGTACCCGCGGGCTCGGCAGGAAGGAAGGCTGTTGCCGAGCTTGACCCCAGTCGGAGGTCGACGGCCGCTTGTATTACAGAACGGAGACCATCTCCAACGTATGTGGTGTGCACTTCGATAGTCTCTCGCGGAAAGCATAGAACGAGGTCGGCCGAGCCGGTCCGCACCATCTTCCAATGCAGAGAAAATTGTTCCATTTCCATCACCTAGGATAGGCGGTACGTAGAGATCCGTCTGGATTGAGGATAACCTCGACGCTAGCTTCACCTCGGGATCCAACAGGGTAGCCGAAATCGCGTGTGTGAATTGTTCCGTCGCGAGGGCGCCCGGCTGCATCGGGGGTATTTCGCCGTCCTGGCGTTTTTGCAGTATCCTCGATCAACTCTCCAATTTCATCCAGATCCGCATAATTGGAGAAAGTTGTGTTTCCCGGTGTCACGCCTGGACCTCCATCTACGTGCTCGTCCAGCACGTGTTGCCACCCATCCCCATTAAAGAGATTGCAGTTGTTGTTGTGAACGAGGACCGGCGTGGCCCCCGCCAGCACATAGTACGTGTGCCGCGTGGCTCCATCTACCTGCTTTTATGCAGGTCAAGCGCAGTTTGCTGGTCCGGTGAAGTGCGTGGGTGTCCGTGGTTGTCCGGGGTTGTTGCCGTCGCTACTGCCGTCAGACGGTTCAGCCCAGGTACGGCTTCTCGCGCTGTTCCAGGAAGTGCTGGAGCCTGAGTCGTTGGGTGTGGTGCATCGGCAACTCCTCGATCTCTTCCGGCGGTACGAACCGGAGTTCGGTGGACTCGTCGGAGATTGCCAGCCGGCCGCCGGTGATGCGGGCGGTGAAGCAGACGTTGAACTGGCGGCGGACCTCGCCGTCGGTGTAGGCGATGATGTGTTTCGGGTCGGTGTAGGTGCCGACCAGGCCGGTGATCTCGACGTCGAGGCCGCTCTCTTCCTTGACTTCGCGGACGGCCGTGCCTGGCAGGGAGTCGGTGAGGTCCATGGAAGGAAGCCCTGGGCATGCTCACCAAGAAGATCGCCGCGAGCAACCTCGGGCTGCCCGTCGCAGTATCCGACTGCACCGTGAGCGACTACCTGACGTACTGGCTGAACAGCATCGCCGTCCACCAGGTCCGGGAGAACACCCACACCCGCTACGCCGCCTGCATCCGTCTCCACCTCATCCCCGGCCTCGGCGCGAAGAAGCTCGCCCGGCTCACCGCCCGCGACGTCCGCACCTTCCTCGACCACCTCCGCGTCGCCTGCCAGTGCTGCGTACATGGACGGGGCACCGCCCGGCACTCCTGCTGCGCCATCGGCCAATGCTGCGACAAGAGGCTCTCGCCACTGACCGTGACCTACGTCCACTCGGTCCTCAAGTCCGCACTTGAGCACGCCGTCCGCGAAGACGACCTGCCCCGCAACGTCGCCCGAAACATCAAGACCCCCGCGCCCCGCCCCCGGCGCTTCAAGCCCTTCACCGCGAGCGAGGCCCGGCAGTTCCTCCAGGCCGCCAGCGGCGACCGGCTTCACGCGCTGTACGAACTCGCCCTGCGCACCGGCCTCCGCAAGGGCGAACTCCTCGGCCTGCACTGGGAAGACCTCGACCTCGACGCGGGAACCGCCGCCATCCACCGCTCCCTCCAGCGCACTCACACCGGCGGCCTGACCATCCTGCACACCAAGACCCGCGCCTCTGAACGCCGTATCGCACTGCCCACCGACTGCATCAACTCTCTCAAGATCCACCAGGAGAGGCAGCAGGAAGATCGTCAGGCTGCGGGATCACGATGGGCGGACAACGGTCTCGTCTTCACCACCCCGGTCGGCAGGCCCTTCGATCCCACCAACCTCACACGCCGCTTCCGCCACCTCCTCGAACGCGCCGGCCTTCGAGTGATCCGCTTCCATGACCTCCGGCACTCGACCGCCACCCTCCTCCTGGAGCAGGGCATCGACCTCTCGTGATCAAGGAGTTGCTCGGCCACGCCCACATCGGCGTGACGGCCGGCGTCTACGCCCACGTCCGACTCCGCCTCCAGCGCCAAGCCATCGACAGCCTCGGCGAAGCTCTCAGCCCTGGCAGCGACGGCCCCGACTTCCCACCCGTCGTCCGCTGACGTTGCCGTCACCGTTGCCGTCAAACGCCCGTAGAGGCCCCGCTGGAAAACTCCAGCGGGGCCTCTACATTTCAATCCCTATCGCCTTCGAAGGCAGGTTACCTACTCCGACGAGATTCGCTGGATAACTGGGTTTTCCGACAATTCAGGAATCTCTGCAACCAACCGCGAATGCGCTTCCCGAAGGAATCGAAGAACTTCACCCACGAGCTCTTCACGTCCCACGGCTCCGTGCATTGGATGCTTCGATGAACTCACCGCAACCAGATCGCCATCTTGACGCAGATGAATCACCTCTTCGCTTTCAGTGAAACCGAATGCGGCATCTTCACCTGACGAGATCCGCTTCACCGCACTAGAGAGAGACAAGGCCAGATCGACGAGAGTCACAAATCTCTTCTTTGAGACGATCTCAACGTCGCCAACCATCAGTTCGAAATTCACCCCGAAGCACTTATAGCGGAGGTCCATTTCGCTGATCGCGACCGGATCGCCCTGCTTGGCAGCGTCCCAGGTCTTGGTCCAGGCTGAACCCGACTCCGGGAGGTAGAAGGAGAGTTGAATCACGCTTTTCCTCACTTGCTACTCACTTAGTACGGAAACGCCGTCACGACTTTTCCGTCGTTAACGATTACGCGGACACCGGTTAGCTCGCCTCCACCATTCGCCGGGCCCGCCCTCCCGACAGGGGTTCCGAAATCCCACTCGTAGATTTGACCAGGCCGCGCCTCGCCTGTAACAGGATCCGGCGTATTGGGCTTCGGCGTTCCCCGGTTGATAGTGTCGGCTATTCGCTGGCGAACGTGCTTTGCCTTACCGGTGAAGATCCCAGCGGCATCGTCCACCAGTGCACCTCCAGGCCTGTGACGGTCCACGATGTGCTGCCAGTCGCCGTTTTCCAGCGCCGCAGTTCCACACAGGCCATTCGAATTGTGCACCAGGACCGGCGTCTCGCCCGCCAGCACATAGTACGTGTGCTTGTCGCTGACGGTCAGATTGTAGACGGTGGTCTGGGTGGTCCAGCGGTTGATGGCTGTGATCTGGATGTGGGTGTCGGCGCTGGTCCACAGCCACTGGCCGTTCTCAAGGTCGGTGGCGTCGATCCATTCGCCGAGTTCGGGTACCCAGAAGGGGTGGCCGTCGGTGGCGGTGACGGTGGCGGTTTTCTTCCCCTGTTTTCCGTCGAGGTCGATGGTGATCTCGACCAGGTTCTTGGAGCCGGTGCCGATGATCTCTGCTGTGACGGTTTCGATGCTGGTCTCGCCGGTTTCGGGTCGGTGGCGAGTACCTTGTCTCCGACCTTTACGTCTTCGATGGGTTTCGTGGTGCCGTCGGCCATCAGAACCGGTGTGCCGGCGGTAAAGATGTTGCTTTCACATGAAGGAGACTTGGAGCCTGCTTTGGGGTCCGCTTCGTCGGCCTTCCTGGCCTTTTTCGCGTCCCGAATCTTGTCGGTTATCTGCTTGCCGAATTTGAGTACGCCCTTGAAGCTCTTGGTCCATGGAGTCTCCAGGGCAGCACCCAAGCAAGCCATGCTGAACCCAAGATCTTTAGCACATTGCTTTATAGCTCCAATATCCGGCTCGATCATGTCGGACAACTCGCTTAGTGGCTCCTCCAAGAAATGGCCGAAATCGGGTAGTGCTCGAGATATGCAGTCGGCGCCCCCGCACGACGCCGGGGCGGCTGTGAAGGTTGCCTGGGCTGCGGGCGTGCCGCCTCCTCCGCCGCTTCCGCCTCCACCGCCGCTTCGGCTGGAGTTCCTGTGCTGGACGGCGCGTTCTACCGTCTCCTGGATGAGGTCGATGATGCCTTTCCAGAAGAGGCCGGTGGGGTCGGCGTGGGTGATCGGGTTGTTGTTGGCGTAGGCGTATCCGTGCCACTGCTGGGGGTCGGTGAGGTCCATCAGTGGGTCGACGGAGATGAATCTGCCGGTTGTCGGGTCGTATTCGCGTGCGCCGAGGTGGGTCAGGCCGGTGGTGGTGTCGTTGGTGCCGCCGACGAAGCCCTTGCTGCCGGGCCAGTCGGCGGGTTCCTGGCCGCGGGGGTTGCCGAAGGGCAGTTCCCGGCGGCGTTGCAGGTCCGTATTCGCCGCGTTGATGGCGAGTTGGCCCGTGCCGTGGTGGTCGGCGATGGTGAACCAGACGCTGCCGTCGTCTTCTTGGACGGCTTGGTGGCCGTCGCCGAGTTCGTAATAGCGGGTGGCCTGGGCCTTCGTGGCGCCCTTGGGGAGGGTGACCTCGGTGTGGCCGAGGTAGAGGGTGGTCTCGGTGGGGGTGCGGCCGATGAGGCGGTTGCCGTCGGCGTCGTAGAGGTATGAGGTGCTCTTCGTGCCGCCGGTACCGTCCGGTTCGGAGAGCGAGGCCAGGTGGCCCTCTGCGTCCCAGGTCAGGTTCTGGGTGTTTCCGGCCAGGGTGCGGGTTTTCGTGTTGCCGGCTTCGTCGTAGGTGTAGCTGTCGGTGCTGGTGCCCGACGGGCCGGTGCTGGTCACGTCGGTGAGGGTGTGGGGCTGCGGCTGGCCGGGGGTGGGGTAGCTGTAGGTGTACTCGGTGTCCTGGGCTGCGCCGCCGGGTGCGGTGTGGTCGGTGTGGGTGGTGCGGTTGCCGGCCTTGTCGTAGGTGAAGGACTGCCAGTACGCCGCCGGGCCGCCCACGATGCCCGGGGACGGTGCCGTCTCGCAGTTCTCGTCGGCTTCGGTCCAGGCTTCGGTCATGCGGCGCAGGTAGTCGTAGGTGAAGCACTGGTTGTCGGTGCCGGTGCGGTTGACGTCCGAGACCGAGGTGATGTTGCCGGTCTCGTCGTAGGCGTAGGTGGCGTACTTCTCGACACCGGGGACGTTCTCCCGGTCCACGCGGGAGTTCTTCAGGCGCTGGGTGCCCCACTCGTAGGTGTTGGTGATCCTGGCGCGCCGGCTGCCGTCGCTGGCGGCCAGGTCGTACTGCATCGGCTGACCGGTGTTGCGGTAGGCGGTGATGGACGAGCTGCCCCAGGTCCCGTACGCCTTGGTGGGCCGGAGGATGTCGTCGTACGCGAAAGTCATGCCGCCGCCGGGCAGTGACCCGGCCGCGGAGTAGCTTTCCCCCTGGACGAGGCCGTTGGGGTGGTAGGAGGTGCCGGCCTGGTAGGTGCCTGCCAGGGCTCCTTCCTTGGCAGGGATGGTGACGGCGGTTCTGTACGGCCGGTAAAGGTGGTCGTAGGCGGTGACCCGGGAGGTGTAGGCGGCGCCGTCTTCGTAGCGGGTGGAGGTGGCGAGCTGTCCCTTGGCGCCGGCGATGGTGTCGTAGACCCACTGGGACCGCAGGGTTCCCGTCGGTGAGTCGTTACGCAGCTCGGTCTTGCGGCCGAGACCGTCGTAGATGTGGGCGAGTTTCACCCCGCGGGCGTCGGTGGTCGTGGTGAGCTGGCCGCGGTCGTCGTACGTGGAGGTGGTGGTGCCCTTGTCGGGGTCGTTCGTCGTGGTCTGCCGGCCGAGCTGGTCGTAGCTGTAGGACCATTCGTTGCCGGCGGGGTCGGTGAACGTGGCCAGCTCGCCTCGGGGGGTGTAGGCGTAGCGGGTGGTGTCGTAGGCGGCCTCGGCCGCGCGGGCGTGGTGCTGGCGCAGTTCGGTGGTCTGGCCGCGGGCGTCGGTCAGCGTGGTGGTGGCGGTGCCGCCTTGCGGCGGGATGACGGTGGTGCGGTCGCCGTGGTAGCTGGTGGTCGTGGTGGCGAGGATCCGGTGGGGGTGGTCGGCTCCGTTGCCGGAGATCTGCTGCTCCTTGATGACGCGGCCGAGACCGTCGTAGCCGAACCAGGTCTGGGTCCAGCCGCTGTGCCAGCAACAGCCCGTCCGGTGCAGGCTTGGGGCGGTCTACCTCATCGCCGGCGACGACCGCCTCGAACCGCATGTCGATCCCGGCGGCGGCGAGCATGCTCGTCGCCACTCGCCGCGTGGCCGCGGTGAACACGCCGAGCCGCAGTCCCGCGTCGGTGAGGTCGTCGAGGAGGGCCGGGATGCCGGGGAAAGGGCGCAGCTCGGCGATCGCCGGGTCCAGGTGCGCGTGGAAGCATTCCACCTCGGCGGGGCCGCATGCGCGGCCGAGAAAGTGTGCCAGAACCAGTTCCGTGTGGCCGACGTGCCAGCCGGCCACCACCTCATCCGGCGTGACCGGCGGGCCGCCTAGCGATCGAATCGCTTCGGCGTAGGCCCGGGACACCGTGGGGACGCTGTCCACGAGCGTCCCGTCCATATCGAAGACAACTGCACGCATGGCTCCAGATGCTGACCAGTTGGTCTCGTTCGACGCCAGGGCCACTTCGCGGTCACTGGCTGCGTTCGACCGGTGCTGGGGCGGCTGAGGGTGGGACTGCGCCCACCAGGACGGGCAGCCCGGGCCGCGCTGCACCCGGTCGCCTGCGCCGAGCGTGTTGTCGTTTCTGTCCAAGACGGCCGCTGCGGCCGCGATCTAGCCTGGCCCCGCAGCTCGCCCGATCATGAGGAGACAGCGCCATGCGTGACCTGGTCTACACCGCCTTCATATCGCTCGACGGCGTCGTGGACTCGCCCGGGGGCGGGCCGGGGGAAGAGCACCGCAGCGGCGGTTGGGTGGTCGAGGATCTCGAGTTCGTCCCGGAAGCCTGGTCGCTGAAGGGCGAGGAACTCGCCGACACGACGGCGTTGATGTTCGGTCGCCGCAGCTACGAGGCGTTCGCGCCGGTCTGGCCCGCCTCGGAGGACCACGCCGACTACAAAGAGCTGCCCAAGTATGTGGTGTCGACCACCCTGTCCGACGACGACCTCGTCGACGGGTGGGGGCCGACGACCATTCTGCGGTCGACCGAGGACGTCGCCGCGCTCAAGGAGGGCGAGGGCGGCGCGATCTTCATCCACGGGAGCGCGGAGCTGGCCCGGCGGATGTCGGACGCGGGCCTGGTCGACCGGTACCACCTGCTCGTCTTCCCCGTGCTGCTCGGTGCCGGGAAGAGCCTGTTCGGCCGGGCCGACCGCGACAAGCAGATGCTGACGCTCCGGGAGTCGGAGAGCTATTCGAACGGGATCATGAAGCTGGTCTACGACGTCAAGCGCTGATCCACGGTTCGCCCGTGGCCCGCCGGCCGGGCCGGCAGCCGTGGTGACCAGTCCTGCCAGACCTGCGGCGAACCCGGTGCTCGCACGAGTCGGCGCGGCAGCACCTCCGCCGTCGTATCTGGTCGCACATGCGCCCTCGAATTATCTTGATCCGCATGACACCTACAGCGAGTGCGGGCGCCGCCTTGATCACCGGGGCCTCCCGGGGCCTGGGAGCCGTCATCGCCCGCCGCCTCGCGGCCGACGGGCACCCGGTCGCCGTCAACTGCCGGACGGGCACCGAGGCGGCTCGCCAGTTGGTGGCCGACATCCGTGCGTCGGGCGGGATCGCCCAGGCTTTCCCCGCGGACGTCACGGACGAGACGGCCGTCGCGGATCTCGTCCGTGACGTCACCGTCGGCCTCGGGCCCGTGGCCACCCTTGTCGTCAACGCGACGGGTCCGCAGCCCGAGCAGGATCCGACCGAGGTGGCCTGGGAGGCGCACCTCGACCAACTCGCCTTCTTCGTCAAGAGTCCTACGCTGCTGATGCAGGCCGTGCTGCCGGCCATGCGGGACCGCGGTGGTGGCAGGATCGTTCAGATCGGCTCGGACGTGCTGGAGCGCGCCCTGCCGGAGATGTCCGCGTACGTGGCCGCCAAAGCCGCCCAGCATGCGCTGACCGAGTGCTGGGCCCGCGCTCTGGGGCCGCACGGGATCACCGTCAACACCGTTGCCCCGGGCTGGATCCCGGTAGAGCGGCACGCCGATGCGACCCCCGCGTCCCTGGCCGCGTACGCCGCCGACGTGCCCATGGGGCACATGGGCCGGCCGGAGGACGTCGCCGCCGCCGTGTCCTTTCTCGCCTCTTCGGAGGCGGGTTTCATCACGGGCGAGCGCATCAAGGTCAACGGTGGCCACACGCTCGGCTGAGAGCGTCGCCCGGAGGCCAGTGGGCCGGTCTGTGGCCGCGGGGCCTACGACGGGGGTGTGAGGGCTGCGGTCATGGCCGGGCCGTCTACGTACGAGTGCTTTTCGAGGACCTCGCCGTCGCGGACCAGGACGAAGTCGGCCAGGTCCACTGCGACCTCGTTGCCCGCCGCGGAGGTGCCGGTCATCGTCATGCGGGCTGCCCAGAAGTCGTCCCCCACGCGCAGGGCGAGGAGGTGGAACGTGAGGTCGGGGACGAGGGCGAAGGTTTCGGCGGCTGCGGTGCGGATGGCTTCTCGGCCCTGGGCGGGGGGTTGGCTGGAGTGGAGGTGGAAGATCGAGTCGGGGGTGTGGAGGGCCGCTATGCGGGCGGGGTCGCGGGCTTCCCAGCAGGCGTGGTAGCGGTCGAACAGGTCGCGGGTGGCGTTCGTGTCCATCGGCCGGCCTCCGTGACGTAAACAAACAGGCTGTTTGTTTTTAGCTTGGCAGGGGGCCGGCGCGGCCGTCAAGGACGGTGCCGCGTGCCCTTATAGGCTGGCGCTGATATGGCCGGTGATCGCCGTACCCAGGCAGAGCGCTCCGTGGCGACGCGGCAGGCGCTGGTCGCGGCTGGGCGCGAACTCTTCGGGCGGCTCGGCTACGGAGCCGTCAGCACCGTGGCGATCGCCGATGCCGCCGGGGTGAGCCGGGGGGCGATGTACCACCAGTTCGCCGACAAGCGGGACCTCTTCGAGGCGGTCTTCGAGGACGCCGAGCGCGCGCTCGTCGTGGAGATCGGCGCGGCCGTCTCCGCTTCGGGTTCGACCGATCCGATCGACAACCTGATCGTCGGCTGCCTCGCCTGGCTCGACGCCTCCGCGGATCCGGCGGTGCAGCGCATCGTGCTGCTCGACGCGCCCGCCGTGCTCGGCTGGGCGCGGTGGCGGGAGATCGAACTCCGGCACACCATCGGGCTGCTGGAGTCGACGCTCTCCGTCGCCGTCGCGGCCGGCCGGATCCGTACGGAGGCCGTTCAGCCGCTGGCGCTCGTCCTCGTCGGGGCGCTGGACGAAGCGGCCCAGTACCTCGCCCACGGCGGGGACTCGCCCCGCGACGACGCCGTCATCAAGTCGATCATCCGGCAGCTCATCTCCGGCCTCGCGTCCACACCCTGACCCCGTCCCCCGCCAGCCGCTCCGGCAGACCGGCCAGCGGCGGCAGTTGCTCGACGTGGTGCACGCCCGCGGGCAGGCCGGCCGTGAGCAGTTCGCGGGTGGTGTACGCGGCCACCAGGCCGGTGACGTGGCTCTGTTCGCTGCCGGTGAGGGCGAGCGCCGCGTGCGCGTCGCCGCGGTGGGCGTCGGCCCGTAGCGCGAAGCCGTCGCCGCCCAGGTGGACCCTGCCGAACGCCGCCGTGAGCAGGCGCGCCAGCCCCGGGCGGTGCGCGGCGCGCAGTGCGCCCGTGCGGCGCAGGGCGAAGAGGAGGGCGGTGAGGGTTCTGGAGTCCAGGCACAGGCGCGTCGTCGCCTCCGGGATGCCGAGCGTACGGCGCAGGGTGTGCTGGTCGGAGAACGGGAACGGGTGCGCGGTGCGTACTCCGTAGCCCGGCAGGCCCGTTCGCCGCGCGCCGGCGGGCACCTGCTCGGCCAGGCCCGCCACCGTCCAGCGCACCGCGTCCGTGCCGTGGCGTGCGCCGGAGCCCAGGAGCACGGTGACGTCGAGGCGGGCGGCGCCGCCGACCGCCTCGTGGGCGCGGCGGGCGAGGAGGTTCGTCAGGCCCGGGGCCACGCCCACGCTCAGGACGGCCGTCGCCCCCGTGCCGAGCGCCACCTCGTGCAGCGCGCCCGCCGCTTCCAGCACGCGGGGCGTGGCCCCCACGTCCACCACGTGGATGCCCTGTTCCAGGCAGATCCTCGTGATACCCGCGTCCGGCGGCTCCACGCACAGCACCACCGCGGTGACGTCACCCATGTCGGCCAGTAGCCGCCGGAATTCGTGCGGGTCGGCCACGTCCGCCCGTACGCCGCCGAGGCTGCGGGCGCGGGCCCCGTCGCGGCCGGCCGGGAGCACCCGGCCCGGGAACCACTCCCCCAGCCGCGCCGTCACCGTCGCCCCGACGGCCCCGTAGCCGCCGGCCACCAGCACGCGGCCCGCGCCGCCGGATTTCGCTGTAGTCACACTACAATGAAACCAGACCGGAGAGAGGAAGCGCCGTGACCGCCCGCATGACCCGCGCCGAGAAGACCCGCCGCACCCGGCAGCGCATGCTCGACGCCGCCGCCCGCCTCTTCGCCGCGCACGGCTGGACCGCCACCACCGTCGAGGACATCGCCAGGGCCGCCGAAGTCGGCGTGCAGACCGTCTACTTCACCTTCGGCAGCAAACGCGCCCTCGTGAAGGAACTCCTCGACACCGCGATCGCCGGCGACACCGACCCCGTCGCCACACTCGACCGCCCCTGGGCCCGCGAGGTCCTCGCCGAGCCCGACCCCGCCGCCCAGCTCGCCCGCCAGGCCGCCGGTGCCCGCGCGATCCTGGCGCGTACGGCGGAGGTCTTGGAGGTCGTACGCGGCGCGGTCGGCGCGGATCCCGAGCTGGCCGGGCTGTGGCGGACGTACGAGCAGCAGCGGCACACCGTCCAGCTCCGGTTCGCCGAGGCGCTGGTGGCCAAGGCCGGCGGCCTGCGCGACGGCCATGACGCCGCGTCGGCCGCCGACGTCGCGCTCGCCGTGCTCGGTCCGGAGACCTACGGCCTGCTCGTCACCGGCCGCGGCTGGCCGCCCGCGCGCTGGGAGCGGTGGGCGGCGGACTGTCTCGTACGCCAACTCCTGCTGCCCTGAGCGCGGGCCGCCCGTGCTCACAAGCCGCCCGCGTTACGAAGGCGCCACCCACTCGAAGCCGTCCGGGTCGGTGAACGCCTCGGTCTCCGCGACGATCTTCAGCCGGTGCGAGCCGGAGCCCTCGGGCGGCACGCCCGCGACCTTGGCGAGGTCGGCGCGCTTGTAGAGGGAGAAGGCGACCGGGGCGGCCGGGTCGGCGAACTCGACGTACTTGCCGCCGTAGCTCTTCGTCGCCTCGAAGCCGCGGTCGACGTAGAACTGCTTGCTCGCCTTCACGTCCTCGACCGCGAGCTGGAGCACGATCTGCTCGATCTTGCCGGTGGCCGGGCCGGAGTCCTTCTTGGACTTGGACGCCACCGTCCAGACCGTGCCGTCCGGGGCCTTGACCACGCCGCCGTAGCCCCACAGGGACTTCTTCGGCGGCTTCACGGTCGTGGCGCCGGCTTCGACGGAGGTGTCGACGAGGGCGTTGGCGTCGGCCGGCTGGCCGACGATCAGCGACATCGTGAAGCCGCGGAAACCGGAGGTCGGCTCCTCGGACCCCTGGACCCGCACCTGGCCGTCCATGGCGAGGCCGGAAGTGTAGAACTGCTCGGCGGCGTCGGGCTCGGCCGCCTCGATGATCACGTATTGGATTAATGCCATGGCGGTCATGTTAGGCGCGGCGGGCGGTGCGCAGGCGGCACTCGGGCGCGTGCCGCGCGTTGGGCGCCGGGGGCGGCGGGGGTGCGGCGGACCGTCAGGTGCGAGGGGGCCAGGTCAGGTGCGCGGGGGGCGGGTCGATGAGCGGGGAGGGCGGGTCGATGAGCGGGGGCCGGGTCAGGTGTGCGGGAGGTCCGCCGGGAGGATCGCCGCCGCCGTCTCGCGGGCGTACGTGGCCGGGGCGCTGCTGCCGGAGATGGCGGCGAAGGTGAGGGAGCCGGCGTACAGGATCAGGAAGCGGTTGGTGACCGCGTCCGGGTCGGGGGTGCCGGTGGCGGCGATCAGGCCGCGGAGGTACGCGCTGACGGCGAGCTGGTGGTCGCGGACCGCGGCGGCGGCGCGGCTGCTGTCGGCACCGATCTCGTTGAAGGCGTTCGTGAACGGGCAGCCGCGGAAGCCCGGTTCGCCGAACCACCAGTGCAGCCAGTCGAAGACCGCCAGCACCCGCTCCCGCGGCAGGCCGGTGGCCTCCTTGGCGACGAACTCCTCCAGCGCCCCGCGCACCCGGAGGTCGCGGTGCCGCAGGTACGCCTCGACCAGCTCGTCCTTGGAGGCGTAGCAGTGGTAGAGCCGCTTGAGGGAGACGCCGGCGGCGTCGCGGATCCGGTCCATGCCGACAGCGCGGATGCCGTGGGTGTAGAAGAGTTCGTCGGCGGCCTCCAGCACGCGCTGCCGGGCGACCTCGTTGTCCGCATCCATGTCCGCTGCTCCGTTCCGCCCGCGTTCCCGCCGCTGCGCCGTCACGCCGCTCCCAACGTACCGGCGCTGTCCCGATCCAGTCTCGGCGTTGTCCAGCCACTTGAGAACGCCCGTTCTCGACATTACGCTCTGGGCGGAGAACGGTCGTTCCCCGACCGTTCCACACCGTCGGTGCCGGCGGGCCCGGAACAGGGGACCGGGTCCGCCCCGCACCGCCGGGAAGTCCCGGCGCGGGCGAAGCCGGGAAACGGGGGCACGTGCCCGCCAGCCGGGACACGACACGGGGAGGGACTTTGCTGCGTGTGCACTTCACCGCCGCCGACCTGGCGCGCACCCGGATCGCCGACGGGCCGGACCCGCTCTGGGAGACCGTCCTGAGCGTGCACCAGCTCACCGAGCGGCGCCCGGACCCGGCGCTGCGCGCCTGGCGTACGCGGGACTGCGCGCGCGGCCGGTCCGCGCTGCGGATGCTGCGGCCGGTGATGCCGCCGCGCGGCTACTTCCCCGACTTCCTCACCCCGGCCGCCTCGCTGGGCGGCCTGGAGTCCGGCATCGACGCCGTGCTGTCCACGCCCCGCCCGCGGCTGCGCGCCGAGCTGGCCCGGCTCGTGGAACGGGCCACACCGCCCACGTGGATACGGCCGCTCGCGGACGGCGAGCCGGAGAGCCTGCGGCGGCTGGGGCGGGCGCTGCGCGCGTACCACCAGTCCGTGCTGCGGCCGGCGTGGCCGTGGATCAGCGAGCGTACGGAGCAGGACAGGCTGTGGCGTGCGCAGACGCAGAGCGTCGCGGGTACGGACGCGATGCTGCACACCTTCGGCTCGGTGCTGCGCTGGCGACCGCCGGTGCTGACCGTGGACTACCCGATCGACCGCGACCTCCACCTCGACGGGCGCGGGCTCGTGCTCGTGCCGTCGTACTTCTGCCGGCAACTGCCGGTCGCGCTGGCGGACGGCACGCTGCCGCCGATCCTCGTCTATCCGGCCCGGCCACCGGCGCGGGCCTCCTCCGGCGGGGGCGGCGGGGACGGCGCGGGCGGCGCGCGCGGCGGGGGCGGCGGGGGCTGCGACGGCGCGGGGCCGGCACGTACGGAAAGTGCCGTCGGGACCGAGAACCTCGCGCAGCTCCTCGGGCACACCCGGGCGGCCGTCCTCCAGAGCCTCGGCGGCCTCTGCACCACCTCCGAACTCGCCCGCCGGGCGGGGGTGTCGGCGTCCTCGGCCAGCGAGCACGCGGCGGTACTCCGGCGCGCCGGGCTGATCACCAGCACGCGCCTGCGCAACCGCGTGCACCACTCCCTCACCCCCCTCGGCACCGCCCTCCTCGCCGGCCGCGCACCGGCGGTCACGGCCTGAGCGGGTCGGGGGCGGCGGGGGCTGCGGAGGGCGCGGGGGCCGGCTGTCATTCGGGTACGTCCGAAAGGTCTGTGGCCCCGGGCCGCCGGTCCGCCAGCCTGCTCGCGCCACCTACCGACCACGGCAAGGGAGTACGTCGATGAAGAAGACCGCAGCACGGCTGGTCGCCACCCTCATGATCGCGGGCGGCACGCTCGGGGTGTCCGCGGGAGCCGCGACGGCCGAGGACTTCGACCGGGATGGCGCCTTCGCACCGCAGGAGAGCGACTGGCACGTCGCCCCGCTGGAGAGCGACTGGCACGTCGCGCCCCTGGAGCACGACTGGGGCTGAGGGCCCCGGGCACCCCGGGACCCGGGTGCGGGCGGGCGGGCGGGGGCGGTGCTGCCGTCCCCGCACCCCGTGTCGGGTTTGCGATAGAGCGTCCTCGAAGTCGTAGCGTCCACGGCATGACGCACACGACCACTCCGCAGCAGCACACCGGCTCCGGCTTCGGCGCCCGGAGCACCACCTCCGACGTCCTGCGGGGCGTCGATCTGGGCGGCCGGCTCGCCGTCGTCACCGGCGGCTACGTCGGCCTGGGGCTGGAGACGACCCGCGCGCTCGTACGGGCCGGGGCCCGCGTCGTCGTACCGGCCAGGCGGCGCGACGTCGCCGCCGAGGCGCTCGACGGCCTGGTCGGCGCCGAAGGCCCCGGCGGCGTCGAGGTCGACGAGATGGACCTCGCCGACCTGGACAGCGTCCGCGGCTTCGCCGACCGGTTCCTCGCCACCGGCCGCTCCCTCGACCTCCTCGTCCACAACGCCGGGGTGATGGCCGTCCCCGAGACCCGCGTCGGACCCGCGGGCTGGGAGGGGCAGCTCGCCGTCAACCACCTCGGCCACTACGCCCTCGCCAACCACCTCCGCCCCGCCCTCGTACACGAAGGCGGCGCCCGCGTCGTCGCCCTGTCCTCCCGCGGCCACCACCTCTCCGGCATCCGCTGGGACGACCCGCACTTCCGGGCCGAGCCGTACGACAAGTGGGTGGCGTACGGCCAGTCGAAGACCGCGAACGCGCTGTTCGCCGTCCACCTCGACGCCCTCGGCCGGGACTCCGGCGTACGCGCCTTCAGCGTGCACCCCGGGATGATCCTCACCGAACTCGGCCGCCACGTCCCCCGCGAGGAGCAGATCGCGCAGGGCTGGATCGACGAGGACGGCAATCTCAGCGGCGCCTTCAAGACGGTCGAGCAGGGCGCGGCCACCCAGGTGTGGGCGGCGACCGCGCCGGCACTGGCCGGCCTGGGCGGCGTGTACTGCGAGGACTGCGACGTCGCCGAGCCGGCCGCCCCCGGCGGCGAGCAGGAACTGCGGCCGGGCGTACGGGACCACGCCACCGACCCCGCCCAGGCCGCCCGGCTGTGGGCGCTGTCGGCGGAGCTGACGGGCATCGACGCCTTCGGCGCGGCGCCCGGCCGGGGTTGACGGGCGTCAAGTAGGCGCCCGCTGCCTACAGTTGCGCGCATGGAGATGCGACGACTGGGAGCGGCAGGCCCGCGGGTGGCCCCGATCGGGCTCGGGTGCAGCGCGATGTCCGGTGCGTACGGGCCCGCGGACGAGAAGGAGTCGGTCGCGACGATCCGCGCCGCGATCGACGCCGGGGTGACGCTGCTGGACACCGCCGACTTCTACGGCATGGGCCACAACGAGTGGCTGATCCGGCAGGCGCTGCGGGCCGGGGACCGGGAGAAGGTGGTGCTGAGCGTGAAGTTCGGGCAGTTGTGCGGCCTGGACGGCACGTTCGGGATCAGCGACGGGCGGCCGGCGGCGGTGAAGACCTTCCTGGCGTACTCGCTCCAGCGGCTCGGCACCGACCACGTCGACATCTACCGCCCGGCCCGGCTCGACCCCGCCGTGCCGGTCGAGGAGACGGTCGGCGCCATCGCCGAGGCGGTACGGGGCGGGTACGTGCGCGGCATCGGGCTGTCGGAGGTGGGCCCGGAGACGATCCGGCGGGCGCACGCCGTCCACCCGATCACGGATGTGCAGATCGAGTACTCGCTCTTCAGCCGCGGCGCCGAGGACGGCGTGCTGGAGACGTGCCGGGAGCTGGGCATCGGCGTCACGGCGTACGGGGTGCTGTCGCGCGGCCTGCTGTCCGGCGGCTACCGGCCGGCGGCCGACGCGACCGGCGCGCGCGCCCACCTGCCGCGCTTCCAGGACGACAACGTGGCGGCCAACCTGACGCTCGTGGAGAACCTGCGGAAGATCGCCGAGCCGCGCGGCCTCACCGTCGCGCAGCTCGCGATCGCGTGGGTGCTGGCGCAGGGGCGGGCGGGGGCACGGGCCGGGGCCCGGCCCGAGGGCGACATCGTGGCGCTGGTCGGGGCGCGCAAGCCGCACCGGGTCACGGACGCGGTGGCGGCGGCCCGACTGACGCTGACGGAGGAGGAGTCGGCGGCCGTCGAGCGCGCCGTACCGCGGGCGGCGGTCGCGGGCGAGCGGTACGGGGCGGCGGCGATGACGCATCTGGACAGCGAGCGCTAGGACCCACCGCCGCTGCGCACGCACCGGGGTAAGGACCCGCGCCGTACGCACGCATCGGCCGTCCACCGATGCGTGCGCACGGCGAAAGGTGTCAGCAGCGCTTCTCGGACGCGGCCTGGTTGGGCAGCGGGGCGCCCTCGACGCGCAGCGTGCCGACGGCGGCGGTGCACTCTTCCGCGGTGTCGGTGCCCTGGGTCCAGAACTCCTGCTGCCTGGTGTCGTTGCGCGTGACCTTGCCGACCACGGCGTCCCGGTCGTAGCTGAACACGCCGAGGGTCACGTCGTACGGCTTCGCGCCCGTGTGGAAGCCGTCCCACACCCACAGATAGCCGTAGTTCTCCTTGCACGACGGCGAGTAGAACTGCTTGACGGAGGCGATGGTCGTGCCCGAGCGCTTGACGAGGCCGGTCGCGCCGATCTGGTACGCGTCCTCGCAGACCCCGGCGGCCTGCGCCCGCCTGCTCTCGGGGTTGCCCTGGGCGGTCGGTGCGGTGGCCGCGGCGCGGTCGCCGGTCCCGGCGGGCGACGGCGCGGGGCCGCTGCCCGCGTAGGCCGCACCGGCGGGCGTGAGGACCAGCACGGTGGCGGCGGCGACCAGAGCGAACTTCCTGATTCGGGTGGAACGCATAGCTGTACTCCCTTTTCTGGACACAGAGGGATTTCAGAAGCATACGGCTCATGCCCCGGATACCCGGTAAGACCCGTGACGCCCCCCGGAGGTTGTAGGAGTCTCCGGCGCAAATCCCCCCGATCTTCGGGACGTTGGCGGGGACCGCGCGACGCGCGACGGGGCGCGGGGGCACCGGGGCCGGTGCCGGCGCACGCGGGCGGCGCGCACGGCGGCGCTAGAGTGAGGCCGTGACCTCCCCTCCGGATGATGCTTCGACGCTGGTCGGCGACGAGGAACGGGACAGCGGCGCACGCCGGCTGCGGGACGCGTACGCCGAAGGCCGCCTCACCCGCGAGGACATGGACGCACGCCTCGACCGGGCGCTCTCCGCCACGACACGCGGCGAACTGGACGCCGCGCTGGCGTCGCTGCCCGCCGAGAACCCGGGCGCCGAGGCCACGATCGGCGCGGCCGCCGGGCGGATCCGGCGGAGCGGGGCGTGGCGGGTGCCGCGGACGCTGCGGGTGGAGTCGGCCTACGGCCGCGTGCGGCTGGACCTGTCCCGGGCGGTGATCGAGCACCCGGTGGTCGACATCGTGCTGCACGTCGGCACCGGCAGGGCCTCGATCACGGTGCCGCACGACGCGGTCGTCGACCTCGACGGCGTACGCAACGGCATGAAGGACTCCGTCTACAAACCGCCGCGCCGCCCCACCTCCGGGGGACCGACGATACGGATCTCGGGGGTCATGGGCTTCGGCCGCCTGACGGTACGCCACGCGCGCCGCTGACCAACGACGCGCGGGCGAAGCACCGGCCGTTGGCGTTCAGCCCGCGGGCGGGTACGGCCCGGCCTCGTCGGGCGGGGGCTCGTCGGGCGGAGACTCGGGAACGGCGAAGCCACCGGGAAACCTGTCCGCCTCCTCCGCCTTCCCCGTCGCCCGCATGACCCTCGGCCCGGCTGTCGAGGGTGCCGCTGCGCCGATCGTCAGGGCGTTGCGGTGGTGGGTGGGGTGGGGGTCGCGGGGTGGGTGGGGGTAAGGGTGGCGTGGTGGAAGGCGGCGTAGGGGCCGTTGCGGGCCAGGAGGGCTTCGTGGGTGCCCTCTTCGGCTATGCGGCCCGCGTCGAGGAAGACGATGCGGTCGGCGCGGCGGACCGTGCGCATGCGGTGGGCCACGAGGACGACGGTGCGGCCGGCCATGAGGCGTTCGATGCCCTGGTGGACGGCGGCCTCGTTGACCGGGTCGAGGGCCGAGGTGACTTCGTCCAGCAGGACGATCGGGGCGTTCTTGAGCAGGGCGCGGGCGATGGCCACGCGCTGGCGTTCGCCGCCGGAGAGGGCGGTGCCGCCCTCGCCGACGTGGGCGGCCCAGCCGCCGGGGAGGCGGTCGATCACCTCGTCGAGGCGGGCGGCGGTGGCGGCTGCGCGGACCTCGGCTTCGGTGGCGTCGGGGCGGCCCAGGCGGACGTTGTCCTCGATGGTGCCGTCGAAGAGGTAGACGCGCTGGAAGACGATGGCGATGCGGGACATCAGGGTCTCGGTGCCGATCGCGCGGACGTCCTGGCCCCCGACGCGGACGGCGCCGGCGTCCACGTCGTAGAAGCGGGTGAGGAGTTGGAGCAGGGTGCTCTTGCCGGCGCCGGAGGGGCCGACGACGGCGAGGCGTTCGCCTTCGGCGACGGTGAGGGTGACGCCGTCGAGGACCGTGCGGTCGCCGTGGCGGAAGCGGACGGCGTCGAACTCCAGGGTGTGGCCGGCCGGCTGGACCGGGTCGGGGGCTTCCGGGAGGGGCGGCGTGCGGAGCACGGTGTCGAGCTGCGTCAGCACGGTGCGGGCGGCGCGGAACTTGCCGGCCACGTCCGACAGGGACAGCAGCGGGTCCGCGCAGCGGGCGGCGAGGACGAGGATCGCCAGCACCTCGTGCGCGCCGACGTCGCCGTTGAGGGCGAGGTAGGCGCCGAGGGCCAGGAGCGTGGTGAAGAGCGCCTGCACGGTGAGGGTGAGGCCCAGGGCGCCGGGCAGGACGGACAGCGTGGTGCGGCGGGAGGCCCGCTGCACGTCGTGCAGGGAGTCGTCCAGCAGCCGGAACCGCTCGGCGGACCTGCCGCCGGCGCGCAGCACCGGCTGGGCCTGGAGGTACTCGATGACGCGGCCGGTGGCCTCGTGGTCGCGCGCGGCGCGCTCCTCGTCGGCGGCGGCCATCGACCGGCTCGTCCAGATCTGCGTGGCGGCGACCACCGGGACGGCGGCCAGCGCGGCCAGCCCGAGCTGCCAGTTGAAGACGAGCATGACGGCGACGATCGTCAGCGGGGTCACGGCAGCGGAGATCGACGGGGCCAGCAGGTGCGCGATGACGCTCATGGCCTGGAGCACGCCCTGGCCGGCGAGGGCGGAGACCTCGCCGACGCGGCCCGCGCCGTACCAGCCGACGGGCAGCCGGGCGAGGTGGTCGCCGAGCCGGTGGTACAGCCCGCGCAGCAGCTCGACACCGACGCGGAAGCCGGCGAGGTCGCTGCTGAACCGCAGCACGCCGTAGAGCGCGAAGACGGCGCCGAAGGCGGTCAGCCAGGGCCAGGCGTCCTCGGGCGAGCTGCCGAACAGCGCACGCAGCACGGGGACGAGCAGGGCGTAGGACAGTCCCTCCACGATCGCGGTCGCCAGCATCAGCGCGACGGTGCGGCGCAGGGGGCGGGCGTGCCGCAGTCCCAGCACGCGCAGCAGGGTGCGGATCATCGGCGCTCGTCTCCTTGCAGGACCGCGGCGGGTGCGGTCGTCCCGTCGGCGGCGGCGGGCGTGGGCGTTCCCGGCGGGTCGGGGTCCTCCGCGGCCCGGTGCGTCCGCCAGAACTCGGCGAACCTGCCGCCGCGGGCCAGCAGTTCGGCCGGGCTGCCCCGCTCGGCGACCGCGCCGTCCGCGAGCATCACGACGGTGTCGGCCTCGGCGACGGTCTCCAGGCGGTGGGCGATGATCAGGGTCGTCCGGTCGCCGGCGGGGGCCGCCAGGGTGCGGCGTACCGCGAGTTCGGTCTGCGGGTCGGCGAAGGACGTCGCCTCGTCGAGGACGAGGACGGGCGCCGCGGCGAGCAGTGCGCGGGCGAGCGAGAGGCGCTGTGCCTCGCCGCCCGACAGCTCCGCCTCCTCGCCGATCACCGTGTCGTAGCCGCGGGGCAGTTCGAGGATCCGGTCGTGGATGTGCGCCCGGCGGGCGGCGGCGATGACGTCCGCACGCTCGGCGTGCGGTACGGCCAGGGCGATGTTGTCGGCGACGGAGGCGCGCAGCAGGCGGACGTCCTGGAAGACGAACGAGACCGCGCGGTACAGGTCGGCGGGGGCGATGTCGCGGAGGTCGACGCCGCCGAGGAGGACCGAGCCCCGGTCGGGGTCGAAGAACCGCGGCAGCAACTGGACCAGGGTGGACTTCCCGCTGCCGGACGCGCCGACGACCGCGGTGACCGTGCCCGGTTCGAGGACCAGGTCGATCCCGCGCAGCACCTCGCGCCCCGGGTCGTAGCCGAACCGGACGCCGCGCAGCTCGACGCGGTGGCCCCGCGGCACGAGCGGGCGCGCGGGCTGCGGCAGCGGGTCCACGTCGAGCACGTCCCGGATGCGGCCGACGGCGCGGCGGGCGCCCTGGAGGTCGTCGAAGCCGTGGCCGAGGGCGGCGACGGGGGCGGTGAGGCCGAGGCCGAGGAGGAGGAACGGCAGGAGGTCGGCGGGCGCCAGCGCCCCGGCCGTGATCATGGAGGTGCCGCCGACGAGCACGACCAGCAGCACGAACGGCGGCGACAGCGCCACCTGCATGCCCGCCCCGATGGGAGCGAGGCCGTGGACCATCCGCTTGAACGTGTCGGCGAAGTCGTCGGCGGCGGTACGGAACCTGCGGTGCGCGCGCTCGCCGCCGCCGAACGCCTTGACCTCGGCGATCCCCTGCACGAACTCGACGGACGCGCTGGAGATCCGGCCCATGGCCGCGTCGAACTCCTCCTGGTCGCGCAGCCGCGCGGGGACCATGAACAGCGGAACGTGCGCGAGGGCCACGACCACGGGGATGAGCGTGATGAGCGTGAGCCGCCAGTCGATGGTGAAGAGGTAGGCCAGCGAGGCGGCCGGGACGACGAAGGCGGAGATCAGCTCGCCGGGCGCGTGCGCGATGAGCGGGTGCATCGCACCCACGTCCTCGCCGACCACCTTGGCCAGCTCGCCGGTGCGGCGCCGGGAGAACCAGCCGATGGGCACGCGCCCCAGACGGGCGGCCAACCGGCGGCGGAACGACAACTGCACCCGGCCGTCGAGGAGATGGCCGACGCCGGACGACGCGGCCGTGAACAGCAGCCGCACGAACAGCCCGGCGGCGCCCACGGCGACGACGGTCCAGACCCGGTCGCGGTCGACGGGGCCGGGGGCCAGGAACGTACGGCCCAGCTCGACGACGGCGAGCAGCGGCACGAGGCCGGCGAGGGCGCCGACGACCTGGAGCAGCACGACGGCGGCGAACCCGCGGAGGTGGGGGCGGAGGAGCCGGGAGATCGTGCGGGTACGCGGCGGCTGCTCTTCCCGGGGTGAGGTTTCGGGGCCGTTGGGGGGTGGTGGGGCGTCTGCGCGGGGCGGTGCAGCGTCCGCGCGGGGCGGTTTGGCGTCCACGCGCGGCGGTGCGGCACCCGCGTGCGGCGGGTGGTTCTTCGGAGGGTGCGGAAGGATCGTGAGGGCGATCACCACCGCCACCACCAGCAGCGCCGCGCACAGCGTCAGGCCCAGCGCGTAACCGTCGTTGAGGCCGTCCCGTGTCTGCGTCTCCCCCGTGCGGTTGTGGGCCACGGTGCCGAGGGCTGCCAGGCCCAGCGCTGCGCCGAGTTGGCGGGCGCTGTTGAGCAGGCCGGAGGCCATGCCCGCCTCGTGGGCCGCGACGCCGCCGGTGGCGACGGAGACCAGCGGGCCCAGGACGAGCCCGAAGCCGACGCTGGCCAGGATCGAGGGCCCGAGCACGTCCACCGCGTACGTACCGTCCGCGTCGACGAGGCCGAACCAGGCGAAGCCCGCCGCCGTCAGCAGCCCGCCGCCGGCGAGCAGGACCTTCGGCCCGTACCGGTAGCCGAGCTTCACCGCGAGCACCGAGCCGGCGACCACACCGAGGGCGAAGGGAAGGAACTGGAGCCCCGTCTCCGCCGGGCCGTTGCCCAGGACCCGCTGGAGGTAGAGCGACATGAAGTAGAACGACGACGCCATGGCCGCGCCGATCACCAGCGTGTACGTGATCGCGCCGAGCACCGAGCGGTTGGCGAGCAGGCCGAGCCGGATCAGCGGATCGCGGCTGGTGGTCCGTTCGACCAGGACGAACGCCGTCAGCAGCGCGAGGGCGACGGCCAGCGTGGTGACCGTGACTGCGGAGGTCCAGGCGTGCCTGTCCGTGCGGACGATGCCGAAGACCAGCAGCGTCATGCCGCCGGTCGCCAGCACGCCCCCGAGCACGTCCGGCCGGCCCCGCTCCCGGCCCGCGCCCCCGCCGACGCCCGCGCCCCCGCGGCCGTCCCCGCGCTCGTCCCCGCGGCCGACGCGCGCCCGTGGCCCGTCGGTCGCGACGCCGCGCCAGGTCATGGCCAGCGCGATCAGCGCCATCGGTACGTTCACGAACATGACCCAGCGCCAGCCGGCGTACTCCGTGAGCACTCCCCCGATCAGCACCCCGAGCGCGCCGCCCGCGGCGTTCATCGCGCTCCAGATGCCGAACGCCCGCACCCGCGCCCGGCCGCCCGGGAACGTCGCCGTCAGCAGCGCGAGCCCCGCCGGGGCGAGGGCCGCGGCGCCGACGCCCTGCGCGGCGCGGGCCGCGACCAGGTGCCCCGGCTCGGTGGCGAAGCCGCCGAGGAGGGAGGCGACGCCGAACAGGCCGAGGCCGAAGAGCAGCATCCGCTTCTGCCCGTAGCGATCGGCGGCCTTGCCGCCCAGCAGGAGCAGCCCGCCGAAGGTGAGCGCGTACGCATGGATGACCCAGGTCAGGCCCAGCTCGCCGAAGCCCAGGGCATCGCCGATCTCCGGCAGCCCGACGTTCACCACCGACAGGTCCAGCGACACGAGGAACTGCGCCACCGCCGCCGTCGCCAGCACGAGCCCCGCCCGCGCGGCGCCCCCGGACTCCACGTCGGCGCCCGCCGGCCCTTCCCGGCCTGCCGTCTCGGTCCGGTCCCCCGTCATGATCCCTCCCGTGCTTCGCCCGACTTTCGGAACATGTTCCGGAACACGTTCCTAAAGTACACCACCCACCCGACAACGGTCCGGACGAGAAGGAGGCAGAGCATGATGGGGACGTGCCCGGACAACGAGACCGCCGACAGCCCGCCCCCACGCCCCCCGGCCGCACGCCTCCCGGCCGCACCGGCCGGCCGCGCTCGACCTCGCGCGCCGAGATCCTGGCGGCGGCCCGCCGGGTCATCGACGAGGACGGCTGGGAGACGCTGACCGTCCGCCGGCTGGCCGCCGAGATCGGCATCGGGACGACGACGCTCTACCACCACGTACAGAACAAGGACGATCTGGTGGTCGAGCTGGTCAACCAGCACCTCGGCCAACTGACCCTGCCCGAGCTGCCCGACGACCCGCGCGAGCGCATCGTCGTGGCCGCCCTGACGATGCACGACGCGCTCGCCGACTGGCCCTGGGCCGCCGAGGCGCTGACCGCGGACGGCTTCATCGGGCGGCTCGGCGACTCCGCCCTGTGGTTCGTGGAGACGATCGTCGCAGGCGCGGCAGACGCCGGCTGTACGCACGCGCAGGCCGTCGACCTCTTCCGGAACATCTGGTACTACACGGTCGGCGAAGTCCTCGTACGCGCCCGCTCGGACCGCCGCCGCGCCGACGTCGGCGGCGCCGACCTGATGTTCAGCCTGCGCCGCCTCGACCCGTCCCGGCAGCCGCAGTTGGCCGCCATCGGCGACCTGTGGCCGGAGCGGTCGGCCCTCGACCTGTATCCCCAGGTGCTGCGGATCATCGTCGACGGACTCCTCGCCGAGGCCGGCCAGACCGCCTGAATCCAGCCCCCAGCCCCACCCCCACCGCCCCCGCCCCCGCCCCCGCCCAACAATTTGAACAAAACAACAACTAGAACTATCGTTCAAGAAAGGAGTCGTCCACACCGCCGAGGGAGCCCCGCATGACCACGTCCGTCGCCCGCCGCGCCGGCCCCCGGGAGTGGGCGGGCCTCGCCGTGCTCGCCGTCCCCACCGTGCTCCTCGGCCTGGACGTCACCGTCCTCTACCTGGCGCTCCCCGCCCTCGCCGCCGAGCTGCACCCCAGCGGCACCCAATCCCTGTGGATCATGGACGCGTACGGCTTCCTGATCGCCGGCTTCCTCGTCACCATGGGCACGCTGGGCGACCGCTTCGGCCGCCGCCGGCTGCTCCTCGTCGGCGCCGCCGCCTTCGGCGCCGCCTCGGTCGCCGCCGCGTACGCGCCGAGCGCCGAGGCGCTGATCGCCGCGCGGGCGGCGCTCGGGGTCGCCGGGGCGACCCTCATGCCCTCCACGCTCGCGCTGATCAGCAACATGTTCGCCGACGCCCGCCAGCGCGCGCTGGCCATCGGCATCTGGGCGACCATGTTCGCCCTGGGCATGGCCGCCGGGCCGCTCGTCGGCGGGGCGCTGCTGGAGAGCTTCTGGTGGGGCTCGGCGTTCCTCGTCGCGGTGCCGATGGTCGCGGTGGTGCTGGTCGCCGCGCCCCTGCTGCTGCCCGAGTACCGGGCGCGCCAGGACGGCCCGTTCGACCTCCCCAGCGTCGTGCTCTCGCTCGCCGCGATCCTGCCCGTGGTCTACGCCGTCAAGCACGTCGCGGCGGAGGGCGCCGGCGGGCTGGGCGGCGCGACGGTCCCGGCGCTGGCGGTCGGCGCGGCCTCGGGGGTGTGGTTCGTACGACGCCAGAGGACGCTCGCCGCACCGCTGCTGGACCTGCGGCTGTTCGCCGAGCGGACGTTCGGGGTGGCGCTGGGGCTGCTGCTGGTCGGGCTCGTCGGTGTCGGTGGCGTGATGTATCTGGTCACGCAGCACCTCCAGTTGGTGGAGGGCATGACGCCGCTGGCCGCGGGGGTGTGGATGGGCCCGCCGGCGCTGATGATGTTCGTCGCGGCCATCGGGGCGCCGCTGCTGGCGCGCAGGATCCGCCCGGGGTACGTCGTCGGGGCGACGCTGGGCGTGTCCACGATCGGGTACGGGCTGCTCGCCACCGTCGACCGCACGGACGGCGCCGCCCCGGTCGTCGCCGGCTTCGCGCTCGTCTACCTCGGGCTCGGCGCCCTCGCCGCGCTGGGTACGGACCTCGTCGTCGGCTCGGCGCCGCCGGCGAAGGCGGGGTCGGCGTCGGCGCTGTCGGAGACGGTGCAGGAGCTGGGGCTCGCGGTGGGCGTCGCGGTGCTGGGGAGCGTCACGACGGTGGTCTACCGGGCACGGATGGAGGGGTGGATACCGGCCGGGCTGCCTGACGGTGCCCGGGAGGCGGCCGGCGACAGCCTCCCCGCCGCGGCGGGGGCGGAGGCGGAGCTGCCGGGGTGGGTGCTGCGGCGGTCGGAGGAGGCGTTCGTCACGGGGCTGAACGTGGCCACGGGGATCGCGGGGGCGGCGGTGGCTGCGCTCGCGGTGGTGGCGGCGGTCGCGCTGCGGGGCGTAGGGCCGGCGGAGGAAGCGGCGGAGGAAGCGGAAGCGGAAGCGGAAGAGATGAAGGAGACGCAAGAGACGGAAGAGACGGTGCAGGAGGCGGAGTCGGCGAAGGAGGCGGAGCAGCAGCGGGGCTGAGCGGAGGTCTGGCTACCCTGGTCCCACCCACCGCCCCCGACGGGAGGACCGCCTCGTGGAGCACGGCGTGACGCGCCGCACGGCCGAGCCCGTCACCGACGGCCGCCGCGCGCGCGGCCTGCGCCGCCGGGCGGAGATCATCGAGGCCACGCTCCGCGTCGTCCAGCGCGACGGCGCCGGCGGCGTCACGCACCGCACCGTGGCCCGCGAGGCGGACGTGCCCACCAGCCTCACCGCGTACTACTTCGCGACCCTCGACGACCTGCTGGTCGCGGCGCTGTCCACGGTCGCCGACGAGTACACCCGCCAACTGCACGAGATCATCGAGGGCGACGGCGACGACCTCGACGGCCTCGCCGCCCTCGTCGCGTCCGCGGGCGGCGAGGGCCGCAAACGCGCGCTCGCCGAGCGCGAGTTGTCCACGATGGCCGCCCGCCGCCCCGCCCTCCGGCCCGTCGCGCGGCGGTGGCGGGACGTCGTCGCGCGGATCGGCGCGCGGCACTCCGCCGACCCGCGGGCGGTCGACGCGCTCGTCGCCGCGACCGACGGGCTGTGCGCGGACATCCTGCTCACCGACGCCCGCCCGGACGTACGCCGGATCCGCGCGGTGCTCGCGCACAGCCTGCGGACCGACGAGGACTAGCGGCCGGCGCCTAGTCCAGCACCGCGGCGACGGCCTCGATCTCCACGAGCTGGTCGTGGTAGCCGAGGACGGTGACGCCCATCAGCGTGCTGGGCACGTCGTGTTCGCCGAAGGCGTCCCGTACCACCTGCCACGCCGTTACCAGGTCCTCCTGCCGGGTGGAGGCGACGAGGACGCGGGTGCTGATCACGTCCGGCAGCGCGGCGCCGGCGTCGGCGAGGGCGGTACGGAGGTTCTCGACGGACTTGGCCGCCTGCCCCGCGTAGTCCCCGACCGCGGCGGTGGTGCCGTCGGCGTTCAGCGGGCAGGCGCCGGCGAGGTGGATCATCCGGGCCCCGGCGGGGGCCGTGGCGGCGTAGGCGTACTCGGCGACGTCCGACAGGGTCGCGGAGCGGATCAGCGTGACGGCACGGGGCACGGGCACTCCTTCTGAGCTGGGCTCCGAGCCGGGTTCGCGCCGGGCTCCGGGCCGGGGTTCGAGCCCTACGACCCTCGCAAGGATCGGCCCCGTCCGCCACGCATTTCTCTGCGGCCCCGGCAGCCGCGGGCGTTACACGGGGCAGGGGTGGTAGTGCAGGCTCAGGGCCTCGTCCACGGCCGTGCTGGTACGGGTGGAGGCGGCGATGACCTCCTGCCACGAGCCGTACTTGGCGTGGAGCTGGTCGGCCGTCGGGCCGAGGGGGTTGCCGTACTTGGCCTGGTTGCGCGCCTCCAGAATGCGGACCTCGTCCGGCGACATGCCGGCGCGGGTGATCTCCTTGGCCTGGTTGCGCATGCCGACGAGCTTCCTGGCGATCTCCTCGTCGCCGGCGCCGTCCGCGCGCATCCGGGCGGCGGTACGGCGCATGTCCTCCAGCAGCCCGTGGTAGCGCATCCGCGTCTGCTGGGCCTCGGCCTTCTCGTCCCACGGCAGCACGCGGATCCGGCACACCACGGGGTCGGGGCTGGGGCACGGCTCGGCGGCGGGGGCGGGCGGCTGGAGCGGGGCGGTGACGACGGAGCCGCAGGCTCCGGCCGGGCAGGCGGCGGCGGGCGGGGCTGCCGGGCCCGCGAGCAGGGCGGCCGCGGTGAGGAGGGGCGCGAAGAGGAGCGTGAGGGCGCGGCGGAGGCGGTACGCGCCGCGCGGAGCGTATGCAGACATACGCGGAGTTTTGCCTCATCGACGCCCACGGCCCCGCAGGCACACCGGCAACCACCCCACCCGGCTGAAGCCCGGCCGAAGCCCGGCCGAGCCCCCGCCCGCCCGCGACGAGAGCGGGGAGGGCCCGGCGGGACGGGAGGGGTCAGATCACGCCGTCGAGGTCCTTCAGCAGGCGGGCCTTGGAGCGGGCGCCGACGACGGAGCGCACGGGCTCGCCGTCCTGGAAGACGAGCAGCGTCGGGATCGCGAGGACCCCGTGGTCGACGGTCGTCCGCGGGTTGTGGTCGACGTCGAGGCGTACGGCCTTGACCCGGTCGCCCAGCTCCGCGGCGAGCGCCGCAAGGACCGGGGTGAGCTGCTTGCACGACGGGCACCACTGGGCGGTGAACTGCACCAGCACCGGCACGCCGGCGCTCAGCACCTCCTCGGTGAACGTCTCGTCCGTGACGTACGGAACGCCCTGGGCAGCCTGTGTCGTCGTCATGGTCCCTCTCCCGTCAGCCGCCGCACAGCGGCACGTCGTCCCCGGCACCGGCACCGGCACCGGCCCCGAGACCGCCCGAGCCGCACGGCGACGGCAGCGCCTCGGCGCGCGCGAGCTGCGCGGTCAGGTGGTCGCGCGCCGCCCGCAGTTCGGCCATCAGCCCGTCCAGCTCGGCGATCTTCCTGCGGTACATCGCACGCGCGTCGGGGCAGGAGTCGCCCGCCGGATGGCCGGCGCGCAGGCACTCCACGAACGGCCGGGTGTCCTCCAGCTCGAAGCCGAAGTCCTGGAGCGTACGGATCTGCTCCACGAGCCGCAGCGCGTCGTCGCCGTACACGCGGTGGCCGTTGGCGCCGCGGTCGGCGGCGGGCAGCAGCCCGCGCGACTCGTAGTAGCGCAGGGTCCGCGTGCTGACCCCGGCTCTCTCGGCGAGTTCCCCGATGCGCATACGTTCGACGTTAGACGTTGACGCCGACGTCAGGACAAGCGCCGGCCGCGCGGAGTCACGCGCCCGGCCGGCGGGCGAGGAGGTAGGCGCGGGTCGTCTCCGGCTCCTGGGGGTAGTGGGTGCGCTCCAGCGTCGCCTCGACGTCGAAGCCGGCCGCCCGGAGCAGGCCGGCCACCGCCGCCGGCTCCAGGAAGCGGAAGTCCACGTCCACCCGGTGCCCCCACCAGTCGTCCAGGTGCCGCACCTCGGTGCCGGCGTGGAACGAGACCAGCAGCCGCCCGCCGGGCCGCAGCACCCGCCACGCCTCGGCGAACGCGGGCGCCAGCTCGTCCGGTTCGAGGTGGATGACCGAGTACAGCGCGACCGCCGCGCCGAACTCGCCGTCCGCCGCCGGCAGCCGCAGCAGGTCGCCCTCGCGGAACTCCGCGTCCGGGTGCTCGCGCCGGGCCAGGGCGACCATGCCCGGCGACAGGTCGACGCCCACCGCCCGCGCCCCGTGCGCCGCGAGCCACCCCGTGACGTGCCCGGGCCCGCAGCCCAGGTCGGCGACCGGGGCGCCGTCCTCGGCCTGCTCCAGGAGCGCCGCGAGCAGCGCCCGGTCCAGCGGCTTGTACGCCAGCTCGCCGCCGACGGTGTCGAGGTACGACTCCGCCACGGTGTCGTAGGTGGTCCGTGTCCGGTCGTGGTCTCCCGCGCTCCCCATGGGGCACAGCATCCCACCCGCGGTGCGGGGCGGTCGCGCGGGTTTCAGGCCGCCGGGGGCTCCGTCACGTCCGCGCCGGGACCGCGGCCTCGGCCGCGTCGTCGGGCAGCGGCATCGAGTCCATGAAGGAGCTGACGGAGAACACCGCGCGGCCCGCCCCGGGCGGCCCGTACCCCGGCGGGGACGACAGCCCGTGGGTGTCCAGCGCGTCCTGGTACGTCTCCAGCAGCCGGATGTGGTACTCCAGCGGCGCGCCCTCGGGGTTGGCCTTGCCCAGCGGCGTCG
Source organism: Streptomyces sp. 184 (assembly GCF_045781775.1). Classification (NCBI taxonomy): domain Bacteria; kingdom Bacillati; phylum Actinomycetota; class Actinomycetes; order Kitasatosporales; family Streptomycetaceae; genus Streptomyces; species Streptomyces sp. 184. The sequence continues at coordinate 7,244,160 of NZ_CP123230.1, forward strand.
TCGGCTCCGGGCACCAGGTGGTGAACCGCGGCACGACCCCGTGCGACATGAAGAAGTCCAGCCCCTCGCGCGTGGACGCGACGGCCTCGCCGACCGTGGTGAAGCCGAACGGCTCGGCCATCTCCACGCCCGCGACGAAGTTGGGGATGACGTTCGCCGGGCCGAAGACCTCGGCGGAGTCGAGGATGCGGCGGTGCCACTCGTCGCGGCCGACGTAGCGCTCCTTGCCGGGGCAGTACAGCTCGAAGAGCCGGCGGTCCCACACCTCGAAGTTGGGGTGGTAGATCTGCGCGCCGTAGTCGCGGAAGCGCTGCACGTCGGCCTTGGGCAGCGCCTGGGCGACGACCTTGCCGATCCAGCGGCCCGGGAAGCGCTCCTCGATGGCCTTGGCGTACTGGCCGTAGAAGTCGGCCTCGTCCCTGCCGCCGATGTGCGAGGTGACGGCGCCGCCGGTGAGGGTGTACGCGGTGGAGGTCTTCGCGGTGTCGTACCGGTCGATGATCTCCAGCGCCTCCAGCACCTCCTCCACCGGCTTCACGCCCGTGTACGGGCGTCCGGCGGCCTTGTGCTGGCGCCAGTTGTGGTTGATGTCGCAGTACTGGCACTCCTCCTTGGCGCCGAAGTACTGGCAGACGCGGAAGACCGTGAGGTAGATCAGGTAGCCCCACTGGATGGTCGGCGCGACCTCCATGACGGACTTGCCGTTGGCGAGCTTGTGCCGGTAGTAGTCCGGCATCGGCGGCAGGCCGACGTCGGCGATGCGGACGCCGTCGAGGTAGAGGCCGAGGGCCCCGTCGTCGCCGGGCTTCACGCGGTACGGGGACGAGGGGTTGACCCGTACGGAGACGACGGTGCGGCGCAGGTCGTACGGGCCGCCGGTGAGGACGATCTCCTCCGGCGGACGGTTGAGGGCGGCGGCGCCGAGCTCGGGGAGCGTGCCGTGGTCGAAGGAGAAGATGAAGTACGACTTCGGCTTCACCTCGCCGGAGCCGTCCTCGCCGGCACCGCTGAGCGCGGAGTCGTCGAAGGCCATCCCGCCCCGCAGCAGGTCCTCCTTGATCACCGCTTCCCTGGGCACGTGCGGGAAGCGGGCCATCAGGCCCTCGACCAGGTCGGTCCGGCTACGGCCGGCTGCGGTGGCTGCGGTGGCTGCGGTGTCCATGTACTTGCTCCTTCCCGGCGTCCGTGGCGGAGCGACGCCGCACCCTCCATTGAACACGTGCGGCCGACCGCGGCGGGCGGCGGGGGCGTGGGGGCCCGTTTTTCCTTTCGGGTGAATTCGGGTGGAGGTGCGGGGCCGCGGGCGGTGGGGCTCCGGCGTCGGCGGGGGTAGGCGGAGGGGGTACCGGGAGGGCCGCGGGGGCGCGGGCGGCGCGGGCGGCGCGGGGGTGCGGCGGAACGCGCCGCGGGGCCGCCGCGGGACGCCGCGCAGGGGCGGGGCTGCGGCGGAGTCGGTACGGCCGGGGCGTACCGGCCGGGCGTGTCAGCCATTCGGCGGAGCCGTGGATACGTACAGCAGACCGTCCGACATCGCGACTAAACGCCCAAGTCGGCCTCTTTTCAGCACAACTGACTTTAACGGCACACACTCAAATGGCGGATCAAATCCGGATACTCCGGCTACTGTTCTCCTCAAGTCGCAGTAGCTAGAGGGGAGTAGTGCGGATGGGGCCTATGAGGAAGATCCCGGGACAGCGCAGTCCGGTGGAGTGTGCGCGCGCCTTGGACCAGGCACTTGAGGCCCAGCGAGCCCGGACCGCTCTCGTCCGGGCGATCAAGAACGGGGAGGTCGACTGCGTGCAGGCGCTGGAGCGCGCGGCGCGGGACGCCCTGGCCGGGGACATGCTGGCGAAGGACTTCCTGCTGGCGCTGCCGGGGGTGGGGCCGGCGCAGACGGCGAAGCTGATGGCGAGGCTGGGGCTGTCGGACAGCCGCAGGCTGCGCAGCCTGGCGCCGGGGCAGCGGGAGCTGATCGGCGCGGCGGTACGGAGCTGACCCCCCGCCGGGGGGCGGGGTCGGGGGCGCGCGTCGGGGGCGCGGACGCCGGGGGCCGGCGGTCCGCGGGGCGAGGTCGGGGTCGGGGGGCGGGGATGCGGATCGTCGTGTACGGACCGGGCACCGTCGTACGCACCGGCCCGCACGGCACCGCCGCTAGGCGTGCGGGCCCACGTCCACCCGGCCCACCGTCAGCTCCACCCGGCCCTCCATGATCTCCCCCAGCCGCTCCACCTCGACCCCCAGCGCCCGTCTGCGCGCCGCCGGCAGCCGGTCGAGCGGCTCGACGGTGACGGCGATCCGGCGGCCCGAGCGGCGCTGGTGCCACACGCCCGCGACCTCGCCGTCGACGAGCAGCACCGGGAAGTTGCCCGCCTGGCCACCGGCGAGGGCGCGCTCGTAGGCCCGCCCGGGGAAGAGCAGTTCGCGGGGGCGGCAGGCGATGGCGTACGCGTCGAAGTACGGCAGCAGCCGCACCCCGCGCGCCTCCTCGGCCGGCGCCGCCACGTCACCCGCCACCACCCACGACGGCACGCCCGCCAGCTCCACCGGCTCGATCTCGTCCGCCTGTGCCCGCGCCGCGAAGAGGTCGCGGGCCCAGGCGGCGGGGGCGGCGAGCCAGCGGGCGAAGTCCTGCGGGGTGGCGGGGCCGTAGGCGTACAGGTAGCGGCGTACGAGCGCGGCCAGCGCGTCGTCCGGGGCCGCGGGGGCGAAGCCCGGCAGCCAGCGCTGCGGGCTCGTGTACGTGACCTTCCGGCCGCGGTTCGGGCCGAAGCACAGCGCGCCGCGGTGCGCGGCCAGCGCGGTGGCCGCCCGCCACCGCGGCCACTTCGTCTGGAACGCCTCCATCACCGGGTCCGCCGCCCACGACCCGGCGCGCTCGGCGATGGCGTCGGTCAGCTCGTCGACCGTCAGCTCCGCGTCGGCCAGAGCGTCGGCCGCGGCGGCGACGACGGCGTCGGCCTGGTCGGGGGTGAGCAGGCCGAGGGTGCCGCCGCCGTTGCCGGAGCCGCCGGGGAGCGCGCCGAGGGCGCCGGTCCACAGGGGCAGGTCGGCGGCGGCGAGGAGGTGGATGGTGCCGCGGGGGCCGAAGGTCTTGACCACGGTGCGGTCGTCCCACAGCGCACGGCGTACGTCGGCGCGGGTGGCACCGGCGAGGCGCATGCCGACGGACAGCTCGGCGGCGGAGAGCACCTGCGCCTGGGCCCCGCAGAGGGTGCACAGCACGGCGGCGGGAGTACCGGCGGGCACGTCATGTGGGGCGGCGGGGGCCCCGGGCGCAGGGGCAACGGGCGCGGAGGCGTCGGCCGCGTGACCACCGGTCACAGGGCTGCCGGGCGCCGGGGCAACGTCCGCCGCACCACCGCCCGCATGGCGACCGGCCGCCCCCGCGGAGCCCGTGTCCGTGGAGCCCGCCGGGGTCAGCGGCGTCGCCAGTCCGCTGCGCGCCAGCCGCCTCGCGCTCGCCTGCCGCCACGTCATCGTCCGCGTGCCCATCCGCCGTCCCTCTCGCTCTCGCCCGCCCGGATGATCCGACCGTAGGACGCCTTCCGGTCAGCTTCCGTCCGCAACCCCGCCCGCCGCACCCCACCCGAACGCCCTTTACCACCGGCCCCACCCACCCGCGCCCTTTTCCCGCGGAATCGGCCCCGACATCCCCTCCCCACAGCACACTGGTGTCACGGTTCGGCGCACGGGGCAGTGGCGCGGGCCGAGGAGGTGGTCGCCGATGGCATGTGACTCGTGGAACCCCCGCCGTTGCCGGACCAGGCGCTACCGGCGCAGGCCCGCGCCGAGACGCTGCGGCGCGCCGGCCGGACGTACCGTACGCAACCGAAGGTGCTCGGCGAGCGGCCGGCGGCGCAGCGACTCCCACTGACCCCGGACTCCCACAACCCCGGCAGGCCCGCCCCGACCGCGCGCTAGTCCGGGCAGTGCGTGCCGCGCGGCAGTTGGTACGGGGCCGAGATGCGGTACGTGCCCGGGCGGGGGGCGTGCAGCCGGGTCCACTCGCCGGCCTTCGTCACGCAGCCCTCCAGGTTGACGTAGAGCTGCCCGCTCTCCGACCACTCCCGGACCCCGTCGGCATCCGGCCCGTCCGACCCGTCGTCGTCCAGCACCTCCGGTGCCTCGACGCCCTCGCCGTCCTCGTCGACCAGCCCGAGCCACGGCGAGAACGGCACCCGCACCAGCACGGGCCCCGCATACTTCACGTCGATGACCAGCTCGCCCTCGTCCGCCCGCCGCACCTCCGCGGGCGCCTCGACCAGCGGCGTGGGGTCGTTCACCCGGAACAGCCGCCAGTTCGCGTCCGCCCAGATCTCCGTCAGGTACGGCTGCCCCTTGGCGACGATCTTCGCCTCCTCGTGCGCCCCGGTGTCCGGCCGGTCCTCCACCGGCAGCACCACGTACCGCACGGCCCAGTTCTTCAGCCAGGCGTGGTACGTCTCCGGGGTCAGGCTGCCGTCGTAGAAGATCTCGTGCCGCTCCATGTCCGCCTGCCGCATCCACCCGCGGGCCAGGCTCACGTACGGAGCGAGGGCCGACGCCTCCCGGTGGCTGCGCGCCGGCACCACCTCGACCCGGCCCGCCTCCGCGTCCACCTGCCGCAACTGGTCCACCAGCGGCGCCAGCTCGCGCGTCCAGGCCGCGGTGGGGCTGGTGAGCACGAGGTCGACGACGGGCTTGACGACCACCCAGACGGTGACGGACGCGAACGCCAGATACACCGCCGCCACCGGGCGCATCAGCCGCGGCGCCGCCGGCCGTGTCCCCGTCTGCGCGATGACCAGCAGCACCGTGCCGCCGAAGATCAGCGCCAGCCGCTCGATGTTGCTGCCGATCGGCGAGGGCACGATCCAGGCGGCGAGCGTGGCGAAGAAGTAGATCGCGGTGACGATCCGGACCGTGCGCCACGACTCGGGCGCCACCAGCCAGACCAGCACGGCGGTGATCATCGGTGCCACCGCGGAGATCCACGGCATCGGCATGTTCCCCTGGGACGGGAACAGCCAGGTGGACAGTGCGACGACCACCGGCGGCGCCAGCCCGAGCAGATAGGCCTCGGCGCGCCGCTTCTGGAGGAACAGCCCGGCGGCGACCAGACCGACGAACAGCCCGGCCAGCGGGCTCGCCGCCGTCGCCAGCACGGTGGACAGGACGACCGCGGCCCCCCGCCAGCCGCCCACGCGCCGCCGGCCCTTCGCGTCCGCGCCGCCCTCGTCGTCACGGTGCCCGGGGAAGACCAGCGCGATCGCGACCAGCCCGAAGAGCAGCCCCAGCCCGAACGTCACCCGGCCGGAGGCCGCGTTGCCCAGGAGCGCCAGGGCGCCCCACAGCGACGGCACCAGCGGACGGGGCACCTGCCGGCAGCGGGCGAGGATCAGCGCCAGCACGCCGGCGGAGAGCGTACCGACGAGCATCATCGTCGTGCGCACGCCGAGCACGGCCATCAGGTACGGCGAGACGACGCTGTACGAGACGGGGTGCAGGCCGCCGTACCAGGCGAAGTTGTACGCCGTCGACGGATGCCGGCCCGCGAACTCGGCCCAGGCGTCCTGCGCCGCCAGGTCGCCGCCCTCGTTGGCGAGGAGCAGCAGCCACAGGATGTGCAGGATGCCGGCGGCGACGAGGGTGGTCAGCACGGGGCGCTGGGCGAGCCAGCGCAGGTGCGGACGGAGCCGGTCGGGCAGGGACGCGGGCAGCGCGGCGCGCAGGCGGTCGGCGAACGCGGGGCGGGCGGCGGCGCCGTCGGCGGGGGCGTCCGGGGGGACGATCGCGTCCGTACGGACGAGGCCGCTGCCGTCGAGTGCGTCCGTACGGGCGATGCCGCCCTTGAGTGCGTCCGTACGGGCCGGGCCGCCGAAGTCCGCCGGGGCGTCCGCGGCACCGGCGCCGCCGTCCCGTGCGGCGCCGCCGGCACCGGCGTCGCATCCGCCGCCGCCGTCGTCCCGTTTCACGTCCGTACCGTCGCCGTCGACGTCGCCGTCACCGCCCTCGTCCGCCGCGCCCGGTGCGCGCTTCTCCCCGCTGCTTCCCGCAGGGTCCACGGACCCCGCCGAGGGCACGCCCGCGGCGGCGGCTCCTGCGGCGGCTCCTGATGCCGATCGGCTGCCGGCCGCGGCTTCGCGGTCCGGCTGCACGGTGGTCACTGCGACGACTCCCCGTCTTCCCTTGACGTCCCCGGGGGTGGTGCCAGCGACGCTAGCACGGGCGTACGACGCCCCCGGGAGCTAACCGAGCCTGCTGAGCTTCGCTCCCATGCCAGGCTCCGACAAGTCCTCCGCAAGCGCCACCGGCACCCGCACTTCGCCCTGGCCAGAGCCCATCGTCAACACCCCGACGACGTCACCCTTCGCACCCTCGTGCGGCACCTCTCCGGAGCGGTCCGCGCCGAGTTCCAGGCCCACCTTCAGCCCGCCCCAGCCCGGCGCCACGACGTCCTCGGTCGCCACCACGGGCGTCGTACTCCCGAGGCCGTCGTCCACCTCGCCGACGACGTCGCCCTTCTTCACGACGGTCATGTCGGTGAGCACCTTCTCGCCCTCCGCCATCAACTGCCGGCCGAACTCCATGGCCGTCGGAAGCTGCGGCACCGCGTACTGCCCGAGGACCGCGCCGACGATCAACTGCTGCTCCCCCGCGACCTTCTTCTCGGTGGCGAAGAGGAAGTTGCCGCCGGCCTTGGTGGTCGAGCCGACCTTGATGCCGATGCCGTGCAGCGGAACCATCTTGTTGCTGTTGTCGTGGTCGTCGCCGCGGCTGTCGGTGTAGACGGGCATCGCGACGATCTGCTTGAACAGCGGGTCCTTCATCGCCGCCTTGCCGAGGATCACCTGGTCCTCGGCGGTGGAGACGGTGGTGTCCTTCAGGCCGCTGGGGTCGGTGTAGGTGGTGCCGTCCATGCCCAGTTCCTCGGCGGTCCTGTTCATCTCGTCCACGAACGCCTTCATGTCGCCGTCCGAGTGCCAGCGGGCCAGCAGGCGGGCGACGTTGTTGGCGGAGGCGATGAGCAGGGCCTGAAGGGCTTCCTTCTGGCTGAGCTTCGAGTCCGGGTCCAGCTCGACGGTCGTCTCGCCCTCGGCGCTGAGGGCGGCCTCGTCGACGGCGGTGTCGTCGACGGGGATCGCCGCGCCGTTGCCGCCCGGCTTCATGGGGTGGTCGCGCAGGATCACGTACGCGGTCATCACCTTGGCGACGCTGCCGATCGGCACGGACTTCTGCTTCCCGTACGAACCGAGGCTGCCGAGCCCCGCCACGCCTATCGACGCCTGCCCCTCGGTGGGCCAGGGCATCTCGGGGGTGCCGCCCTCGAAGGCGTAGCTGGAGTCGGCCGTGAGGGTGAGGGACGCGGCGGGCAGCGGGCGGAGCATCTGGACCACGCCGAGGGCGATCGCGAGCAGGATGACCAGCGGCGTCCAGATCTTCACGCGCCGGACGAGGGTCCGGGTGAGGGTCTCGGGCGGGGGCGGGGTGTTGGTCAGCTCGGCGAGCAGGTCGAGCGGGCGCTTCTCCTCGTACGGCGGAAGAGGCTGCTGCTGCGTCCGCTCCCACCCGGGCGTCGCACCGGGCGCCCCGGCCGGCGCGGGCGGCGCGGCGGGGGCACCGGCGGGCCTGGGCGGCGCGGCGTTGTCGGGGGCCCCGGCGGGCTTGGGGATCGCCGGGGGCGCGGCGGGGGGCGGCGGCGGTGCGGCGGGCCTCGCGGGCAGGTCGGAGTCGGTCCTGAGCGGCACGAAGGTGCTGCCGGGAGGCCCGGCGAGCCGCCCTGCGGCCTGCCCTGCGGGCGGCGCGGCGGAGTCCTCGTCGCCGTCCTCGCCGCGGTCCTCGTCGACCACCGGTACGGCGTCGGAGGGCTCGTCCTCGACGTCACCGGGCACGTCCGCCGGTGCGGGATCGCTGGGCACGTCGTCGCCGGACTTCGTCACCCAGGCGGCCACGGCGGCCCGAAGCTGGTCGTCCCCGTCCGCCTTGGCGGCCTGCGCCTCGGCAACGAGCCGGAAGCTGGCGGTGGCGGAGTCCTTGCCCCGGGATGCGGAAGAGCCACCGGGGGCGCCAGAGCGCGCGGGCGGGGAGTCCTTTGGCACGCCTGAGCCGGGGGACGCGGAGGCGCCGGGGGCACCGGGGCTCGTGGCCGGGGAGTCCCCGGAGGCGCCGGAGCGCGCGGGCGAGGAGTCCTCGGGCACGCCAGAGCCGGGGGGCGCGGAGTCCCTGGAGGCGCCGGAGCGGGTGGCCGAGGAGTCGGCGGGACCGCCGGAGTCCGTAGCCGAGGAATTCCCGGAGGCGCCGGAGCGCGTGGCCCGGGAGCCCCCTGGGGCACCGGAGCGCGTCGCCGGGGAGTCCCCGGGGGCACCCGGACGGGTGGGCGAGGAGTCCTTGGAGGGGCCCGGGCCCGTGGACGCCGGGGCACCGGAGGGTGTCGTCGAGGAGTCCTTCGAGGCGCGGGAGCGCGTGGGCGCAGAGTCTCCGGATGCGTCGGAAGCCGTCTGCCGGGAGTCCTCGGAAGCGTCAGAGCCCGTCGCCGGGGAGTCCTTCGAGGCGCCGGAGCGCGAGGGGGCGGAGTCCCCGGAAGCGGCTGAGCCCGTCGGCGCGGCGTCCTTCGAGGTGTTCGAGGCCGTCGGCCGGGAGTCCTTGGGGGCGGCAGCGCCCGTCGCTCCGGAGTCGCGGGCACCGGCGCGGCTTCGGGCGCCCTCCACACGCGCCTCAGCCGCCTCAGAGCCCTCGGACCCACCCGGGACCCCACCGGCCCCACGAGAGGCGGCCTGAGGCCCCTCAGAGCCCTTCTGGCCCCCCTCGGTTCCTGCCCCGGCCCCGGCTCCGGGCACCGCGGTGCTCCCCGCGGCGGCGCTCCCGGGCTTCGTCCGGTCCGCGCCTCGCGCGCCGGATCCGCCGTCGCCGCCGTCGCCGGCCGGACCGCCCTTGGGCTTCGGCCGCGACGCGGCCGGCGCAGCCGCGCCATCCGTGTCCGGCGCGACCGCAGGGACCCCGAACGTCGCTGTCGCCGTGTCGTCATTCGGCCCGGCGCCGCCTCGCGCCGCGGGCGCGGCCTTGGGCTTCGTGCCGGAGCCGGCGCTGTCCGCCGGCGGCTTCGGCGGCGTCGCGGCGGCCGGCTCGTCGGCCTCGCCGTCCTCGGCCGCGGGCTTCGCCGCCCGGGCGCTCTTCGCCTTGGGTGCGGGCTTGGACTTCGGCCCGGGTGCCGCCTTCGCGTCGGAAGCGGCGTCGCGCGCCGGAGTGCCGGACGCGGCCTTGCCCGGCGTCTCGTCGCCGCCGGAAGCGGCACCGGCGTCGCCACTGGCGGGCTTCGCCGCGCCCCGCTTCGCCGCGCCCCGCTTCGGGCGCGATCCGGGGGCGGCGCTCGCCGGGTCCGGTGTCTTGCCGTCCTCGTCCGCCGGCTTCGCCCCGGCGTCGTTCTTCGCCTTGGCCTTCGGCCGGGACCGGGTCCCGGCCGCCGCCGGCTTGCCCTTGGGCTTCGGCCGGGGACCGTCCTCGGTGCTTCCCGCGTCGTCCTTCGCCGCATCCGCCCCGCCCGCGCCATCCGCCGCCCGGTCGGGCTCAGTTGCCGGCTCGGCGTCGGACTGGGTGGGAACCGGCGCGGCGGCGGGGGCGTTGTCGGTGGGGGACGCGAACGCCAGGCGTGGGTCGCGTTCGCCGTCCGAATCGTTCGCATCGCGCGAATCGCGAGGTTCGCGTTCGTCCACGGTCGCCGACCCCGACGGTTGCTGCTCCTCGGACCTTCCGGGGGACTCGACCGCCACCGACTTCCTCCTCCTGCGTCACAACCGCACAACCGCGTCAACCATGGCGTGGCCACCCACCCTAAGGGGACGCAGCCGTCTCTCGCCCGCATCTGAGAGACGAGAACGACATACCTACAGGTTCCCGCTCAAAGCGCCCACGCACTCTCGACAGACCAATGTGAGAGGCGTCACCCTGTCATTCATCCACGCGGGGAGGCATGGATGGGCAGGAGCCGCAGAACACTTCCGGAGGAGCTTCTGTTGCTGGCGCTGGACCCGGCCACGGGTACCACCGCACAGCCGCAGTCGCTCGACCTCGGCCTGGCAGGAGCACAGCTCGTCGAGCTCGCTCTGGCCGGGCGAATAGCCCCGGACGGGGATCGTATCGCCGTGATACTTCCGCGTCCGACCGGGGACCCCACTTTGGACACAGCACTGGAACTGCTGCGTCGCCGGGGCAGTCCCGTGCGCGCGGTGAACTGGATAGGTGGGCCACGCCTGGGGTTGCGCCAGACGTATCTCGCACATCTGGAGCGCTGCGGCATGGTGCATGCCGTGGAGAGCCAAATGTGCGGGGTACTACCAACCACTCGATATCAGGCAACGGACACCGCGATCAGCCGGGAGATACGTGCCCGGCTGGACAGCGCGATCCGCACCGGCGTACCGCCGGACCCGCGGACCGCGGCGCTTGCCGCGCTGGCCCACGCGGTCGGTCTCGGCAAGCACCTCTACCCCGGGAACGAGGGGCGCTCCGCGCGCTCCCGGCTCCGGGATCTGATCAGGCACGACCCGATGGGCGGTCTGGTGGCGCACGCTGTGATGGACGTGCAGAACGGTGCCACCGCTCAGCCGCGGCGCGCTCCCGGAGGCAGCCGTCCCGCGGCTCGTCCGCCGGCGGTCGCGCAGCCTGCCGGAGTTCCCGCGGGGTCCCGCCGCGCGGGGATGATCCGGACGGCCGCGGTGCGCTGAGCCCGCCCGTCGGCCGCGAGCGACGCCGAGCCCGTACCCGCCTCCGGGTGCGTACGGGCGAGGCGTGGCGCCGCGGTGCGCCGGGCCGGGAACGGGAGCCGCAACGCAGGGCCCTGTCCAGTCGAGTGGCCTCGACGGACGGGGCCCTGCCGTGCGTTCCGGCGGCCATTGCGGGTGCTCGCGCCCTCATGCGGCGCACATTGTGGGCCAAACCTTTGCCCTCTGCGGCGATTTCGCGACGATCGCAGCGACGCACGCTCCGTCGGTGGCAGGCTGCACCCAGTAATGAGATACGTCCGTACGCGGATATACGCACCCGGAGGTGCAACTCCCTTGGCGTCCAACGTCAACCCCACCGTCAGGCGACGCCGTCTCGGCCAGGAGCTGCGCAGGCTGCGCGAGCAGAAGAACATGACCGCGGAGCAGGTCGCGGACCGGCTGCTGGTCTCGCAGTCGAAGATCAGCCGGCTGGAGAACGGCCGGCGCAGCATCAGCCAGCGGGACGTACGCGACCTGTGCGGGGTGTACGAGGTGGAGGACGAGCGGGTCGTCAGCTCGCTGATGCAGATGGCGAAGGAGTCCCGCCAGCAGGGCTGGTGGAACGCCTTCGGGGACGTGCCGTACAGCGTCTACATCGGCCTGGAGACCGCCGCCGCCTCGCTGCGCATCTACCAGTCGCTCATCGTCCCGGGCCTGCTCCAGACCCGCGCGTACGCCGAGGCCGTCATCGCCGGCAGCTCGCCGGAGGTGACCGCGGCGGACGTCGAGAAGCGCGTGAACGTGCGGATGCGGCGGCAGGACCGGATAAGGGAGACGGAGCAGCCGCTGCGTCTGTGGGCGGTGTTCGACGAGGCGGCGCTGCGGCGCCGGGTGGGCAACGAGCTGATCATGCGCGAGCAGTTGGACCACCTGCTGGAGGTGTCGCAGTTGCCGCACGTCACCGTGCAGGTGCTGCCGTTCGAGACGGGCGCGCACCCGGGGGTCACGGGGCAGTACGCGATCCTGGAGTTCCCCGAGGAGTCCGACTCCAGCGTAATCTATCTGGAGGGCGTCACCAGCGATCTCTACCTGGAGAAGAGCGACGACGTCCACAACTACAGCATGATGTACGAGCATCTGCGGGCACAGGCGCTCAATCCCGAGCAGACCCGGAAGTTCATCGCGGATGCGGCGAAGGGGTACACCCGCTGATAATCGGGCGCGCGCCGGGTACCCCAAAGCGGAGGCACAGTACACCCGTACCGGGATACACCGAAAGAGCAGCGACCTATCGCCATCCGGTCGAGTGAAAGCTCCCTGACCGGTGGGTTGTTGAGCGGTAGCGTCTCGGCGTCGGGCCGGGGCGTCGACAACACTCCGGCCTGGAACGGGCAGGGCCAGAAGTTGAGTCCTTCAGCAAACCGGAGAGAACATGGCAATCGAACTCGGCGCCACCGGCGCTTGGACCAAGTCGACCTACTCCGCGGGCAACGGCGAGTGCATCGAGGTGCGTTCGACCGCTCCCGGGCTGGTATCCGTACGCGACTCCAAGGTGCCGGACGGACCGGTCCTGGACTTCGCCCCCGACTCGTGGGCCGCCTTCGTGGCCGAGGCGGCAGGCGGCGCCTTCCGTACGGAGTGACCCGGGTGACTCCGTGACGTCACCCGGGAACCACCGAGGACAGAGCAGCAGGGCATAACTGCACGACTGCGCGTCCGAAGGCCCTCTCGACTGGATCGCCGTCCCGGCCGAGAGGGTTCCCCATGTCCGCCTCCCTCAGCCTCCCTCAGCCCCCGGCGGGGCCGAACACGGCGCCGGGTTGCCGGCCCTGGCCCCAGAGGCCGGCCGCGACGGCCGCCGTCGCCTCCAGCAGCCCGGCCCGCTCCAGCCCTCCGCCGTCCAGGGGCTCGCACCCCATCTCCCCCACGAGGGTCCGCACCGCCGCCAGCGCGGCCTCGTCGTCCCCGCACAGCGGCACGTCGACCGGCGCGTCCCCCGGCCCGTACGGGCTTCGTCCCCACACCTGCGCGGGGGCGAGGTTGAAGCCCTTGACGACGTGCGCCCCGCCGACCAGGCCGGCGATCCGCCGGGCCGCGCTCGGCCCGCCGTCCAGCAGCTCCGGGGCCGGCTCCATGGTCGCCATGTCGAGGGGGTTGGTGCAGTCGACGACGGTACGTCCCCGCAGCGTTCCCTCGTCCGCGCCCGCCCGGCGCAGGGTGTCCGCCAGCGCCGCGTACGGGACGGCCAGCAGGACGACGCTCCCGAACCCGGCCGCCTCGCGCAGGCTCCCGGCCCGGCCGCCGACGCGCCCGGCCAACGTCTCCGCCTTCGCCGCGCTCCGCCCGCCGATCAGCAGTTCATGACCGGCGCGCGCCCACGAGCCGGCCAGCGCCGCCGCCATGGCCCCGGTGCCCAGCACTCCGATACGCATGCTCGTTCCTCCTTCGGTCCGTACCCGCACGATCCGTGTCCGCGGTGTCGCCAGGGACACTAGGAAGGTCGAAAGACACCGTCCGGTGCGTAACGGATGGGCTAGAAGGACGCCAGGAGCAGCAGGAGAAGGAGCGGGAAATGAGCGACACGCTGCCGGCCGTCCCGACGCACACCAGCCCCTTCCTCGCGGACTGCCGCGCCCGCGTGGGCATGGACGTGCTCGCGCACGCCTGGAACGGGATCGTGATCTTCGCGCTGCGCCCGGGCCCGCGCCGCCCCGCCGCGCTGCGGAAGGACATCGGCGGCATCAGCCCGAAGGTCCTCAACCAGACGCTGCGGAGGCTGGAGGCTTACGGGCTCGTGGAGCACCGCCGCTACGCCGAGGCACCGCCGCGCGTCGAGTACCGGCTCACCGCCAGCGGGCGGTCGCTGCTCGGGCCGCTGGAGGCGCTCGGCGCCTGGTCGTGGGAGCACGGCGACGCGGTGCTCGCGGCCCAGGAGCGGGCAGAGCAGGCCGGGCGGGCCGGGCGGGGTCAGCGCGGATAGCGCAGGAGCCAGGACTCGTTGGGGGCCGTGTCGCCGTGGAGCGCGGGCCCGAGGGTCATCTCCAGGGCGAAGTCGTCGGCCAGTTGCAGGATCGTGCCGCGCCCCTCGACCTCCGCCACCCACGCCGGCGGCAGCGCCGTCTCGCCGTGCTGGGCGCCCAGGAGGCTGCCGCAGAGGGAGCCGGTGGTGTCGGAGGCGCCGCCGTGGTTGACGGCGAGCAGCAGCCCGTGGCGTACGTCGGTGGCCGCCAGCGCGCAGTACAGGGCGACGGCGACGGCCTCCGCGGCGCTCTCGCCGGTGCCCAGCGGCTCCACCTGCTCCGGCCCGGGGTCCTGGCCCTGGCGCGCGTCGAGGGCGTCGAGCGCGGCGCGTACGGCCGCCGTGGTCTCCTCGTGGCCCGGGCGCGTGGCGAGGATCTCCAGCGCCCGCCGTACGGCGTCCTCCGGCGCGTCGCCGCGGGCGAGGCCGTGGACCGCGACCGCGTACGCGCCCGCCGCCAGATAGCCGGTGGGGTGGCCGTGGGTCTGCGTGGCGCACTCGGCGGCGAGCTGGAAGACCAACTGCGGCTCCCAGCCGACCAGCAGCCCGAACGGCGCGGAGCGCACCACGGCCCCCGGGTCCTTCGCCTCGGCGTTGCGGGGCTGCTGGAGGGTGCCCATGCGGTCGTCGGCCAGGCCGCGCAGGCAGGAGCGGGGGGCGCCGCGCTGCGAGTACAGCCACTCCTCGCGGGCGAGCCAGCCGTCCTCGGCCTTGCGCTCGTCGGGGCCCCAGTCCTTCTGCGTGGCGTACCAGCGGCGGTACGCGGCGTGCACGTCGGTCGGCGGGTGCCACCGGCCGCCGTCGCGGCGCACCTGGGCGCGGATGAGGCCGTCGACGGTGAACAGGGTCATCTGGGTGGCGCCGGTGACCGCGCCGCGGCGGCCGTGGGCCGGGGCGAAGTCGGCGGCGCCCTGCGGCCCGTGGGCGGTCCGTATGTCCGCCAGCGAGGCGTCGGTGACGCCGGCGCCGAGGGCGTCGCCTATCGCGCCGCCGAGCAGGCAGCCGCGCACTCTGCTGCGGAAGTCCTGCTGTTCGGCGCGGCCCCAGGTGCGGCGTGCGGTCGTCACTCGGCCACCTCAGTCCGGACGTTCGGTCAGGTCTCGCTCTGTCGGGTCTCGCGCTGTCTGGTCGTGCGGCGGGCCGGCCCGGCGGCGTGCGTCTCGGGCCGTCGGGTCCCGCGGTGTTTCCACGTGCTTCGGCCCAGCACTGTAATAGAGGGAAACGGAGAGGCCAGAGGGCGTATGCCCGTCAGGCGCGGGGCAGTTCGCGGAGCAAATCGCCGACTACCCGCCGATACCCCTCGATCCGGGCGCGGTCCGCCGCCGCTGTGTCCGGGACCGCGGCCAGCAGGCCGAACAGCGCGTGCAGCCCTCTGAGCAGCAGCCAGTACGGCGCCGCGGCCACCAGCTCCGCCAGCGCCGCTTCGGCGGCTGCCCAGTCCCCGGCGGCGGTACGGCACATCAGCCGGCACTCGGCCCGGTCCGCGTCGGTGATGCAGTCCTTCAGCATCGCCGCCTCCGCCGCCGCCCAGCGCTCGGCGGGCTGCGGGCCGTGCGTCAGCCGGGCCAGCAGGGCGTCGTCGAACCGGTTCACGCCGTCGTCGGGATCGGCCGCGAGCGCCGCAGCGACGTGCGGTGCCGCCTCCTCGTACCGGCCGAGCAGCATGAGCGTCTCGCCCCGGTGGTTGTGCGCGGACTCGTTGCCGGGTTCGGCCGCGAGCGCCCGGTCGAGCACCGTGAGCGCGTCCTCCCACCGGCCCTCCAGGGCGAGCAGCCGGCCCCGCAGGCGCAGCGCACCGGGGTGCTCGGGCCGGAGGGCGAGGACCGCGTCGAGCTCGGCGTACGCCTCCGCCGTCCGGCCGAGGTGGCCGAAGGTGCGGGCCAGGCCGAGCCGCGTCCACAGGAGCGTGCCGTCGATCTCCAGGGCGCGCCGGTAGTCCGCGAGCGACTCCGTGAAGCGGTCGGACATCCGGTGGAGTTCGGCGCGCTCCGCCAGCACCCACGGCAGGGCGGGGTCGATCTCCAGCGCGCGGTCCAGGTCGGCCAGCGCCTCGTCGTAGCGGTCCAGCGCAAGCAAGCACTGGCCCCGGCTGGCGATCGCCCAGGCGTAGTCGTCCCTGATCTCGATGGACCGCTCGAAGTCCGCGAGCGCCTGCTCCGTCCGCCCGGCGAGCCGGTGCACCTCCCCGCGGTCCGCCCAGCGCTCCGCCCACTGCGGATCGAGCTGGAGCACCCGGTCCAGATCCGCGAGGGCGTCGTCCAGCCGCCCCAGGACCCGGTGGCAGTAGCCGCGGTGGGAGTACGCCGCCTCGCTGGCCGGCGCCAGTTCCAGCGCGCGGGTGAAGTCCGCGATCGCCGCCTCGTGCCGCTCGGCCTCCTCGTGCATCAGGCCGCGTTCGATCCAGCACCACGCCCACTGCGGATCGAGTTCGAGCGCGCGGTCCATGTCCGCGAACGCCTTCTCGGACCGGCCCAGCTTGGCGTGGCACTGCCCGCGGCTGGCGATGGCGTACGCGTACTCGCCGTCCGCCGCCTCGACGGCCCGGTCGAGGTCGGTGATCGCCTGGGACAGGGAGCCCGTCAGGCGGTGCGCCTCGCCGCGCATCGCCCAGGTCATCGGGGAGGGGTCCAGCTCGATCGCCTGGTTGAGGTCGGCCAGGGCGTCGTCGAAGTGCTCCAGGGCGAGCCGGGCCCGGCCGCGCTGGGTCAGCGACCAGGAGCGGTCGGGGTCGTGCTCGACGCAGTGCGCGAAGTCCGCCTCCGCCTCCCGGTAGCGGTTGAGGAAGAGGTACGCCTGCCCGCGGCCCGCGTACGCGCGGGTGTAGTCCGGGTCGAGCGCCAGCGCCCGGTCGAAGTCGGCGACGGCGGCGTCGAGTTCGTCGCCGTTGCGGCGCTCCCGCCCGCGCAGCGTGTACGCGAGCACCTGCTCCGCCTGCGTCAGCTCCGCCTCGCGCAGCAGGTACGTGCACACCCCGATCAGCGCGCGCCCGTCCTCCCCCAGCGCCGCCAGCAGCCGCCGGCCCCAGTCCCGTACCGGCTCGCTGTCCGCGTCCGCGCCCGCCTGCTCCAGCGTCTGCGCCCACCGCCGGACGTCGGCCGGGCCGACGTCGGCGGCCTGGAGCGCGTCGCGGCGGGCGCGCGGCATCGCGCCCTGGGGGTCGGCGCACAGCAGGTGGTACGTCTCGTTGCGGCGGTGGCGGAACCACCGCTCGTCCACCCAGCGGTCCTCGTCCGGATCGCTCCCGGCCGGCAGGCTCGCCTCCAGCTCCGCGCACCACCCGGCGTGCGCCGCAGCGAGCGCGCGGTGCTGCTCGCGCCACCGCTGCGGCGACCGGGTGCGCAGCACCCGCAGCATCGCCGAGCGCACCACGCCGTGGTACTGCACGCGGCCGGCCTCGTCGCTGACGAACGGCAGCGCGCGCAGCCACCCGTAGAGCCCGCCGGCCGCTGGCTCGACGGCGACGCGGAACACGTCCTCGTCCAGCGCCGGCGGCAGCGCGGCGGCCAGCGCCGCGGATTTCTGCACCGGGTCCGCCACCCACTTCAGGAACCGCTCCACCGCCGTGCCGCTCGGGTCCCAGCCGCCGCCGGAGCCGACCGGCGGCGTCTCGGCGAGCATCGAGGTGAGCACCGGCAGCCGCCCGGACAGGTGCAGGATCTCGTCCACAAGCTGTGCGTCGGCGATGCCCTTGGCGGCGATCAGCCCGCGGGCCTCCTCCTCGGTGAAGACCTCCAGCTCCAGTTCGGCGGCGAAGTCTCCGGCGGGCCAGCGGGCGGGGTCGAGCCGCTGCTGCCCGGCGCGGGTCACCACGAGGTTGGCGGGGAGCGCGCCGTAGCGGTCGCTGGTCATCACGTCGCACAGCCAGGCGTCGAGGACCGGTCCGGTGCGCTCGTACGTGTCGAAGAAGAGCGCGATCCAGGGGACGGCGGTGGCGACGGCGCGCAGGTCGTCCAGGAAGGCGGGGGTGAGGGCCTGGAGCGGGGACAGGACGAGTTGGACGTCGTCGTGGCTGCGCAGCCGGGTGGAGAGCGCGGCGCGCCAGCGGTCGAGGCTCTGCGCGACCTGCTGCGGGTCCATGGCGCCGGCGACTGCGCCGAGTCCCGGTACGAGGCCGAGGCCGGCCAGGCCCGCCTGGGCGGCGATGCCGGCGGCGGGCGAGGCGGCGACGGGTACCTGGGCCGCGGGGGCGGCGGCCGTGTCCACCGGGCCGGCCTGGCCCGGCACGCCGGGGGCGGCGGCGCCGGGCGGGGCCTGGGCGCCGTCGAAGGTGGCGACGACGGAGTCCGCCTCGTGGCGCCGCTGGCGGTAGCGCTGGAGCAGCCGGTCGAAGCCCTTCAGCGGGTGGCCCTGGCGGGCGAGTTGGGTGCTGACCGCCTCCATCGCCTCGGGCACGCTGGCCGCCGCCTCGTCCACCTGCGCGGTCAGCGCCCCCTGCTCGCCGGCGAGCTGGAGCAGCCGACGCAGCAGCGACGTCTTGCCGACGCCGGCGACGCCGTGGAAGTGGAAGAGGAAGCGGTGCGCGGGATCCTCCGGGGGGCAGCGGAAGTTGTCCCGGTACGCGGCGATCTCGCGCTGCCGGCCGACGAAGCCGGACCGGCGGCGGTCGCGGATCAAGTCCTGCATGGACGGACGCACTTCGGGCACGGCGCCACCTCCCCCGGAGCGAGCTTAGAGCCTCGGGGGCGGGGCGGGTGGCAGGCCGGGACGGGTTCGGGCCGCGTCGTCACGGACCGGGGACGCCGGGTCCGTACGGGACGGCGCCCCGGCCCGTACGGGCGGGACAGCCCCGGGCCCGTACGGGCAGGACAGCCCGCGGTCCACGCAGGGACGGCGCGCCCCGGTCCGCACTCCCGCCGCTACTGGCCCAGCACCGGCAGCAGTTCCGGCAGCCGCCCGTCCGCCGCCTCCGCCGCCCGCCGCCGCTCCTCCGGCACCTCCCCGTACGTCGTCGTCCGCGGCCGGGCCGGGCGGCCCGCGGCGGCGGCGATCGCGACGAGGTCCTTCACCGAGCGGTACGACCCGTAGGACGACCCCGCCATCCGCGAGATCGTCTCCTCCATCAGCGTGCCGCCCAGGTCGTTGGCGCCGGAGCGGAGCATCTGCGCCGCGCCGTCCGCGCCGAGCTTGACCCAGCTCGTCTGGATGTTGGTGATGTGCGGGTGGAGCAGCAGCCGGGCCATGGCGGTGACCGCGCGGTTGTCGCGCATCGTCGGCCCGGGGCGGGCGATGCCCGCCAGGTAGACCGGCGCGTTGGTGTGGATGAACGGCAGCGTGACGAACTCCGTGAAGCCGCCCGTGCGCTGCTGGAGCCGCGCGAGCAGCCGCAGGTGGCCCAGCCAGTGGCGGGGCTGGTCCACGTGCCCGTACATCATCGTGGACGAGGACCTCAGGCCCAGGTCGTGCGCCGTGGTGACGACCTCGATCCAGTCGGCGGCGGGCAGCTTGCCCTTGGTGAGGATCCAGCGCACCTCGTCGTCGAGGATCTCGGCGGCCGTGCCCGGGATGGAGCCGAGCCCGGCCTCCTGGGCGGCGGTCAGCCAGTCGCGCACGGACAGGCCGGTGCGGGCGGCGCCGTTCATGACCTCCATCGGCGAGAACGCGTGCACGTGGATGCCCGGCACCCGCTCCTTCACCGCGCGGGCGATGTCGAAGTACGCCGTGCCGGGCAGGTCGGGGTGGATGCCGCCCTGCATGCACACCTCGACGGCGCCCACGTCCCACGCCTGCGCGGCGCGGTCGGCGACCTGGTCGAGGGAGAGGGTGTAGGCGTCGGCGTCGGTGCGGCGCTGGGCGAAGGCGCAGAAGCGGCAGCCGGTGTAGCAGACGTTGGTGAAGTTGATGTTCCGGGTGACGATGTACGTGACGTCGTCGCCGACGGTGGCGCGGCGGAGGTCGTCGGCGATGCCGCAGAGGGCGTCGAGGGCGGGGCCGTCCGCGTGCAGCAGGGCGAGGGCCTGGTCGTCGGTGAGCCGGACGGGGTCGTCGGCGGCGCGGGCGAGGGCGGCGCGTACGTCGGGGTCGAGACGGTCGGGCGCGGCTGCGTGGGCATGGGCGGTGGCGGGGGCCGCCGGGGCCGGGCCGCCCGCGGGGTTCGCGGCGTCCCCGGACAGTTCCCGGGCCGTCTCGCGCAGGGCCTCCCAGTCGCCGTACACCGCGTCGAAGTCGGTGCGCCGGTCGCCCGTGCGGCCCTCGGTGTCGATGGTGCGGTGCAGGTCCGTACGGCCCCCGGCGGCGAAGCCGCCGTCCGGCTCCTGCCAGGGCAGCCCTCGCGGTTGTACGTCCCGTGCGAGCCCGGTCTCCGGGTCGGCCAGTGCGCTGACGTGCGGCATCACCCGGGGGTCGAGCCACGGCTCGCCGCGCCGGACGAACTCCGGGTAGACCGCGAGCCGTTCGCGCAGCTCGAACCCGGCCGCCGCCGACCGCGCCGCCAGTTCGTCCAACCGCGGCCACGGCCGCTCGGGGTTGACGTGGTCCGGGGTGAGCGGCGAGACCCCGCCCCAGTCGTCGATGCCGGCCGCGATGAGCTTGCCGTACTCCGCGTCCACGAGGTTCGGCGGCGCCTGCACGCCGATCGCCGGGCCCAGGATGAGCCGGGTGACGGCGACGGTGGCGGCGAGGTCGTCAAGCTCGGCGTCGGGCATGCCGCGCATCGCCGTGTCCGGCTTGGCGCGGAAGTTCTGCACGATGACCTCCTGGAGGCCCTGGTACGCCCGCTGCACGCGGCGCAGCGCGAACAGCGACTCGGCGCGCTCCGCCGGCGTCTCGCCGATGCCGATGAGCAGCCCGCTGGTGAACGGCACGGAGGAGCGCCCGGCGTCCTCCAGCACCCGCAGCCGTACGGCCGGCTCCTTGTCGGGAGAGCCGTGGTGCGGCCCGCCGGGCTCGCTCCACAGCCGCTCGGCGGTGGTCTCCAGCATCATCCCCATGGAGGCGGCCACGGGCTTGAGCCGCTGGAAGCCGGCCCACGTCACCACGCCCGGGTTGAGGTGGGGCAGGAGGCCGGTCTCCTCCAGGACGCGGACGGCCATGGCGCGGACGTACGCCTGGGTGTCGTCGTACCCGTGCGCCTCCAGCCACTCGCGCGCCTCGGGCCACCGGTCCTCGGGCCGGTCGCCGAGCGTGAACAGCGCTTCCTTGCAGCCGAGCGCGGCGCCGCGGCGGGCGATGTCCAGCACCTCGTCCGGGGACATGAACATCCCGTGGCCGTCCCTGCGGAGCTTGCCGGGGACGGTGACGAACGTGCAGTAGTGGCAGCGGTCGCGGCAGAGCCGGGTCAGCGGCAGGAAGACGCTGCGGGAGTACGTGATGACGCCGGGCCGGCCGGCCGCCGCCAGCCCGGCGTCGCGCACGCGGGCGGCGGAGGCGGACAGGTCGGTGAGGTCGTCGCCGCGGGCCTGGAGCAGCACGGCGGCCTCGGACACGTCGAGGGCGACGCCGTCGCGGGCGCGCCGGAGGGCACGGCGCATCGCGTTGGCGGTGGGGGCGGGGACGGGCGGCGGCTTCGTCATCTTTCCGAGCATACGAGGCAGGTCGGACGCCGGGGCAGGCCGCCGGGCCGCGGGGGGGCCGGGGCGGGGGGTGCGGTCGGGCGGGGCTGCGGTGGCCGTGACCCGATCGCGCCGGCGGGGTCAGAGGAAGGGAGCGTAGGCGTCGAGCGTGCGCAGCACCTCCGCCTCGCCGGCGGGCGGGAGTTGGACGACGGCCTCCCGCACCCCCTGCGCGGCGAGGTACGCGAGCTTGCCCTCGCTCGGCCGCACGGCGTACGGCACCACCTCCAGTGCCGCCGGGTCCCGCCCGGCGTCCTCCCACACCTGCCGCAGCCGGGGCACGCTGTCGGTCAGACCGCCGCCGCCGATGGGCATCCAGCCGTCGGCGTACTCGGCGACGTGCGCGAACAGCTTCGGCCCCGGCCGGCCGCCGACCAGGGTGCGCGGCCCGTGGAGCGGGGGCGCGCCCTTGCGCTCGCGGGGCGCCTGGACGGGCTTGGGGTACGCGTCGGAGGCCCGTACGGCGGTACGCGCCGCGGAGCCGGGCACCTCGCCCGCCCCGTCACCCGCCCCGTCGCCGGGCGTCTCACCGGCCTCGTACGCCGTGGGCTCCGGCGACCAGAGGGCGTTCATCAGCCCCATCCGCCGCCGCCCCAGCTCCCGCCGGCCGCGCCAGTCGACGCCGTGGTCGTCGGCCTCCTCGACGTTCCAGCCGAAGCCGACGCCGAGCGTGAACCGGCCGCCGGAGAGGAAGTCGAGCGTCGCGACCTGCTTCGCCAGCACGATCGGGTCGTGCTGGGCGATGAGCGTGATGCCGGTGCCGAGCGCGAGGCGCTCGGTGACGGCGGCGGCCTGGCCGAGGGCGACGAAGGGGTCGAGGGTGCGCCCGTACTCGCGGGGCAGCGGTTCGCCCATGGGGGCGGGGGTGTCGCGGCTGACGGGGATGTGGGTGTGCTCGGGGAGATAGAGCCCGTGGAAGCCGCGTTGCTCCAGCTCGCGGGCGAGGACGGGCGGGCGCACGGTCTCGTCGGTGAGGAAGATCGTCACGGAAATATGCATTCGCGCAGTATCCGGCGGGGGTCGTACGCTGGAAAGAACCACGGCAGCGATTCCCCCGCCCAGATTCGGGAGGTTCGTCATGCGCGTACGACGTCATCGGTTCCGGCGGCTTCCGTTATGGATTCCCGGTGCCCTCGCGCTGTGCGTGCTCCTGCTGCCGGGGGCCGCGGCGGCGCAGACGTCCGGCGGCGGCATCGGCAGCGCGAGCAGCGCCGCGGGGCGGTACATCGACCCGGGGATGAACGCCGGGTCGACGATGGGCGCGACGGTGGGGGCGGGGACGACGATCTCCGGAGGCTTCTCGGCGAGTACGGGGACCACGAGCACGTCCGGCACGGCGGGCACGACGGGCGGCGGCGACTCCGGCGACTGGCAGACCCTCCTGTACGCGGTCGGCGCCCTCTTCCTCGTCTACGTGCTGCGCGCGGTGTTCCCGCGCCGGCGGAAGCCCCGTCCGTAGCACGGGTCCCGCCCTTCTCACCCGTCGCGCAGTGTTCCCTTCCGCGTCACCCGCGTATAGGACCCGTGTAGCACCGTTCCAGCGATGAACCCACGCGAAGGGACCGCACCCGTGGACAGACGCGACCTGTTGAAGCTCTCGGCGGCCACCGCCGGAGCGATGACGCTCGCCCCCGTGAGCTTTGCCGGCGCGGCGGAGAACGAGGACGACGGGGACCGCTCCGGCTCCGAGGACAGCAGAACCGTCACCGGCCATCTGGAGCCGGGCGCGCCGGACTTCGTCTACCTGCCGGTCGACGTGCCGCGCGGGGTGCGCGAGATCCACGTCTCGTACGGCTACGACCGCCCCCAGGTGCCCGCGGGCACGACGGGCAACGCGCTCGACATCGGCATCTTCGACGAGCGCGGCACGGGCTCGGGAGGCCGCGGCTTCCGCGGCTGGTCGGGCGGCTTCCGCACGGAGTTCGCGATCAGCGCGGACCGGGCGGCGACGACGCCGGCGTACCTCCCGGGGCCGGTACGGGCCGGCCGCTGGCACGTCGTGCTCGGCCCGTACACGATCGCCCCGCAGGGCCTCGACTACGAGGTGAAGATCACCCTGCGCTACGGCCCGTCGGGCGAGACCGCACCGCCGCGGTTCCCGCCCGAGCGGGCGAAGGGCCGCGGCCGGGCGTGGTACCGCGGGGACTGCCACCTGCACACGGTCCACTCGGACGGCGCCCGCACCCCCGCGGAGACCGCGGCGGCGGCGCGCGCGGCGGGGCTGGACTTCATCACGACGACCGAGCACAACACGTCCTCCGGGCACGCCGCGTGGGAGGGGCTGTGGGGCGACGACCTGCTGGTGCTGTGCGGCGAGGAGGTGACCACGCGCAACGGGCACTACCTGGCGGTCGGCACCGACCCGGGCGTGTTCGTGGACTGGCGCTACCGGGCGCGGGACGACGCGTACCCGCGCTACGTGCGGAAGATCCACGCCGCCGGGGGCCTGGTCGTACCGGCGCACCCCAACTGCCCGTTCGTCGGCTGCCAGTGGAAGTTCGGCTACGAGGGCGCGGACGCGGTCGAGGTGTGGAACGGGCCCTGGACGGCGGACGACGAGCTGGCGGTCGCGGCGTGGGACAACGCGCTGACGGCGGGCCGCGAGGGCGGCGGCCGAGGGGCGCCGGACTGGCTGCCGGCGGTGGGCAACAGCGACGCGCACCGCGACGGCCAGGTCGTGGGCCTGCCGCAGACGGTGGTGCTGGCCGAGGACCTGTCCCGGCAGGCGCTGCTGGCCGGGCTGCGGGCGGGACGGAGCTGGCTCGCGGAGTCGGCGGACGTGGACGTGCAGTTCACGGCGTCGGGCCCGCGGGGCGAGCACGCGGGCATCGGGGAGCGGCTGCGGGCCGCGTCGGACGCGCGGGTGACGGTACGGCTGAAGGTGGCGGGCGGCCCGGCGAAGACGCAGGTCCGCTTCATGACGGACGAGGGCCAGTTGTACGCGACGACGCTGGCGGACGGTGCGGGGACGGTGGAGTGGAGCACGACGCCGTCGTACGCGGCGTTCGTCCGCGCGGAGGTCCGCCACCCGGTGCAGGACGGCGGGACGAGCGGGCTGCCGGGGGCGATGGCGGCGATGACGAACCCGATCTGGCTGGGCCGCTGACGCAGGTGCGGGGCCAGGGCGGTGAAGAACCTGCCCCGGCCCCGCCGCGGACTCACCCCAGCCGCGGCGCCACCTCCCCCGCGAACGCCGCCATCTGGTCCAGCAGCTCCGCCCGCGACCGCGAGCGGAACCGCACCTGCACCTGGTCCACCCCGATCGCCCCGTACTCCCGCAGCGACTCCGCGACGGCCTCCGCCGGCCCGGTCAGCGTCCGGCTGCCGACGTTCCAGGCCGGCTCCCCCACGTACACCGCCTCCGTGATCGCGCCGAACGTGAACGGCGCCGCGAGCCCCGCCCGTTCGCGCAGCCGCCGAATGCGCCCGATCTGCGCCGGCAGCCGCTCCCGCCTGTCGCCCTGCGGCAGCCACCCGTCGCCGCGCAGCGCCGCCCGCCGGGTCGCCGCGGGCGACGAGCCGCCCACCCACAGCGGCGGCCCCGGCCGCTGCACAGGACGCGGCTGCTGCCCCAGCCCCCGGAACGCGAACAGCTCCCCCTCGTACGCCGGGAACTCCGCCGGCCCCAGCGCCGCCCGCAGCGCGTCCATCGACTCGTCCAGCACCGCCCCCCGCCGCGCGAAGTCCACGCCCAGCGCCTCGAACTCCTCGCGTACGTACCCCGCCCCGACCCCCAGCACCAGCCGCCCGCCCGAGAGGTGGTCGAGCGTCGCGTACTGCTTGGCGACGGCGAGCGGGTGCCGCAGCCCGACGATGGCCACGTGGCTCAGGAGGCGTACGCGCCGCGTGATGCCGGCGAGGTACGCGAGCGTGGCCACCGGGTCGTACCACGTGGTGCCGATCGCCGCCGCGAGCCGCTCCGGCACGGCGACGTGGTCGCAGCAGGCGACGTACCCGAAGCCGAGCCGGTCCGCGGCCCGCGCCACCTCCGCGAGGTCGGCGACACCGGCGCCGGCCTCCCAGGGTTCGGCGAAGCGGGTGCTCAGCGACTGGACCGGCAACTGCATCCCGTAGTCCATGCGCTACGCCCCGGCGCCCCGGGGCAATTGCCCGTACGGGAGCGGCAATAAGCCCCCTATACCGGACCCCCCGCTTCGCGCCCCCCGGTTTCGGACACCCCTGTTGCCACCGTGCCCGAACGGGCAATGCCTCTTCCGCACATATAGAATCCAGCCGATCTGCCGGGCACGACAGGTTTGGCCTATGTGGTTGTCCACCGTGATCGTCTTCGCCAAGGTGGTCTGCATGGGCTCACCGTAGCGCCGTCCTGACGAGGCGTCAGCTCACCCGCGGTGCGTGGGCGGGGGCGCACGGCAAGGTTCACACGCCGCGCCGCTGCGCGGGGTGTGCTCCCGAAGGCCGAAAAACGTCCACTTACTGGGCCAATGGCCCAGCCAGGACGCTGTCGTTGCTGACTAAAACACCCCCGGCAGGGCAGACTTGGCTATCTGGAATCACCGGGACCGGGGAGGGGGCGGCCATGGCCCACGAAGACGAGACGAGTGCGCTGCGCTTCGCCGTGCTCGGTCCCGTCCGTGCGTGGCGCGGCGAGGAGCCCCTTCCGGTCGGTACGCCCCAGCAGCGCGCGATGCTCGCGGCGCTGCTGCTGCGCGGTGGCCGTACCGCCACGGCCCAGGAGTTGGTCGACGGCATCTGGGGCGAGGACCCCCCGCCGCGCGCGGTGTCCGCGCTGCGGACGTACGCCTCCAGGCTGCGCCGGACCCTCGGCGCCGACGCGCTGGTGAGCGAGGCCGGCGGGTACGCGATCCGAGCGCACGACACCGAGGTCGACATCGCCACCGCGGAGGAACTGGCCCGCTCCGCCGAAGCCGCGGCCGGCTCCGGCGACTCCGCGCAGGCGCGCGAGCTGTACGCGGGCGCGCTCGCCCAGTTCACCGGCGAACCGCTCGGCGGCGTCCCCGGCCCGTACGCCGACTGGCACCGCGACCGCCTCGAAGAGCTGCGCCTGACCCTGCTGGAACACCGCATCGAGCTGGACCTCGACGCCGCCCGGCACGCGGAGGCGGTCTCCGAGCTGACGGCGCTGACCGCGGGCCACCCACTGCGGGAACGGTTCCGCGAGCTGCTGATGCTCGCGCTCTACCGCAGCGGCCGGCAGGCGGAGGCCCTGGCGGTGTACGCGGACACCCGCCGCCTGCTCCAGGACGAACTCGGCGTCGACCCGCGCCAGGAGCTGGCCGAGCTACAGCAGCGCATCCTCCAGGCCGACGAGGAACTGGCCGCCCCCAAGACCGAACCCCTCGCGGGCGACGCGCCGTTCCGCGTCGTACGCCCCGCGCAGTTGCCGGCGACGGTCTCGGACTTCACCGGCCGCATCGGCGTCGTGGAGGAACTGGGCAAGGAGCTGGCGAACGCACCGGACACGGTGATGGCGGTGTCGTCCGTGTCGGGCATCGGCGGCGTCGGCAAGACCACCCTGGCCGTCCACGTCGCCCACGCGGCACGGGAGTCGTTCCCCGACGGCCAGCTCTACGCCGACCTCCAGGGCTCCGGCCCGTCCCCGGCGGAACCCGCGGCGGTCCTCGGCGCGTTCCTCCGCGCCCTCGGCACCCCGGACGCGGACATCCCGGAACCGGTCGACGAACGCGCCGCCCTGTACCGCTCGGTCCTCGCCGGCCGCCGCATACTGACCCTCCTCGACAACGCCCGCGACGCCGCCCAGATCCGCCCCCTGCTCCCCGGCACGGAGGGCTGCGCGGCGCTGATCACGTCCCGCACGAGGATGACGGACCTGGCCGGCGCGCACCACGTCGACCTCGACGTGATGGCCCCGGACGAGGCACTGCTGCTCTTCACCCGCATCGTCGGCGCGGAACGGGTGGACCTGGAACGCGACGCGGCCATGGACGTCGTAGCCGCCTGCGGCTTCCTGCCCCTGGCCATCCGCATCGCCGCCTCGCGGCTGGCAGCCCGCCGCACGTGGACCGTCTCGGTCCTGGCCCGCAAACTCTCCGACGAACACCGCCGCCTGGACGAACTCCGCGTAGGCGACCTCGCGGTCAAAGCCACCTTCGAACTCGGCTACGGCCAACTCGAACCCGAACAAGCCCGAGCCTTCCGCCTCCTGGGCCTGGCGGACGGCCCGGACATCTCGATCACGGCGGCAGCGGCGATCGTGGACCGCACCACGGAGGACGCCGAAGAACTACTGGAAGCCCTGGTCGACGCCAGCCTCCTGGAATCGGCAGCCCCGGGCCGCTACCGCTACCACGACCTGGTCCGGCTCTTCGCCCGCGACTGCGCGGAACGCGAGGAACCGACGACGGAACGCGAGGCGGCGCTGTCGCGGCTGCTGGACTTCTACCTGGCGACGGCGGCGCGGGTGTACGAACTGGGCCGCCCGGGCGACACGCTGACGAAGCATCTGGCGTGGGAGATCGGGGCGGGGCTGGAGTTCAGCACCCGAGAGGATGCTCAGGACTGGCTCTTCCGCGAGGCCGACTCCCTGCTCGCGGCCGTCCGGCAAGCCGCCGGGGGCAACACCCTGGCATGCGCGGCAGACCTGCTGCTCGTCGCCAAGGACCTGGCCGAGTCCGGTGCCTATTCTCTCCAGTTCATCCGCGCCGCGGCTGCCGCCCTGGAGGCGGCGCAGGCAGAGGATGACACGCGCAGTCAGTGCAGGGCGCACACGGTGCTGTCCTCGGCGCACATCTTCTCCGGCCGGTTCGAGCAGGCAGACCTGCACGCTACGCACGCCCTGCTGCTCGGTGAGACGTGCAACGACGTCTGGGTGTGCGGCGAAGCGGCGACGGACCGCGGCCTCATCGCCTCCATCCAGGAACGTCACACGGAAGCCGACGACTACCTGGAGTACGCACTGACCGCCTACCGTGCGGACGGGAACCTCGACGGTGAAGCCATTGCGCTCAGCAATCTCTCGCGGCTCCACAACGACATGGGCCGCGCGGCAACAGCGGTGGAACTCGCCGAACAGGCGATTGCGATATATCGGAAGCTCAACGCCGAATTCCGGCTGGCAAACGTCATGTACGCACTGGGTATCGCCCTCACCGGTCTCCGCCGGCACGAGGACGCACTCGCCCAACTGACCCAGGCACTGGCGATCTTCCGTGCGCACCGGATGAGCCTCTGGGACGGCCTGACGCTGTTCCGCCTCGCCGAAGTGCACCTCGCCGCCGGACAGGCCACGGAGTCCGCCGCCCAGGCCGAGCAGGCGCTCACGCGCCTCCAGGGCATCGGAGGCGACTGGCATCGAGCCAACGTGCTGACCGTACTCGGCAGGGCCCTGGACCAGATCAGCCAGTCCGGTCGCGCCCGAGCATGCTGGTCCGAAGCGCTCTCCCTGCACGAGCGGGCAGGAGCCACGGAAGCAGCCCAAGTACGCGCGCTCCTCAGCCCGTCAGCCGTCGCCTGACGCTGGGTCAACGCGCTCGTTCATCGAACGTTTATCACGAACCGGCACCCTCCTTGTCATAGGCCCGTCACTTCGGGGGAATGGCAGGCCAACCGGGTGGCCGCTGTGCAGCACCATTATGGTGAGCGGCCACGCGGCGCCCGTCCGGCGACCCGCGGGGGAGTCGCCGGACGTGGTGCCTCAGGTATGCACGCCACCGAATAGGGGGAGAGCAAGTGCCGGAGAAGAAAGAGAAGTTCACGACAAAGGGCAACTCCAGGCCGATGCCGCCGACGGACGAGCCCGACCCGAACCTCGACCCGACTGACCTTGAGCCGACCAAGGACGACGACTCGAACGGCGACCTCAAGCCGCTCGGCAACTCCAGGCCCTAGTCGGCCTACAGAACGGCCCGAGGGGGGGCCGAAACGGCCCGGTCGCGGCAGCAAGATGGGGACTGCTGCGGCCGGGCCTTCCTCCTGCTTGGGAGGTGACGTGCCCTCTCCCAGCCGTTCCATCCGTCGACATCAGGCCGTACGACCCGACGCTACAGACACCGCGTCGCGCCCCGCGGCAGACTGTCGGGCGGGGCCGGGCGGAGCAGAGGGGGTGGGGCATGGCAGGGCGTGGTGGGACATCGCCGGCCCGGGTCGGCGATGTCGGCGGGTTGCTGTACTTCGGCCTGCTCGGTCCGCCGGCGGCATGGCGCGGCAGCACGCCGATCAACATCGGCCCGCCGCAACAGCGCACCGTGCTGGCCGCGCTGCTGATCGGCTCCGGCCACCACGCCACCACCCACGAACTCGTGGACGCCGTCTGGGGCGAGGACCCGCCGCGCGATGCCGTGGGGACCGTACGGACGTACGTCTCGCGGCTGCGCAAGGCTCTCGGCCCGGATGCGGACCTCATCACCGGCCAGGCCGGCGGCTACGTGCTGCGGTCGGGAACCGGCGCCGTGTCGGACGTGGCGATCGCCGAACAGGCCGTCGCCCTGGCCGACGTGGCGGCGGAAGGCGGGGATGCCCAACGGGCCCGCTCGCTGCTCCGCGAGGCCCTGGCGCTCTGGGACGGCGAACCGCTCGCCGGGCTGCCCGGGGCGTTCGCGGAGACCGAGCGCGCGCGGCTCACCGAGTGGCGGTTGTCGCTGCTGGAGCGCCGGTTGGACCTCGACATCGAGGCGCACGACTACGCCGAGGCCGTCTCGGAGTTGACGGCGCTGACGGCGGGGTACCCGCTGCGGGAGCGGTTTCGCGAGCTGCTGATGCTCTCGTTGTCCCGCAGCGGGCGGCAGGCGGAGGCGTTGGCCGTCTATACGGACAGCCGGCGGCTCTTGATCGATGAGCTGGGAGTCGAGCCCGGCCCGAAGCTGGCGGAACTGCAACAGCGGATCCTCCGGGGAGGTGAGCAGTCTGTGGCGCCGGTGGCCATGACGCCTGTGCGGTTGTCGCCTGCTCAGTTGCCGGCGCGGTTGGCGGATTTCACGGGCCGGGACGCGTTCGTGGACGAGCTGGGCAAGCAGTTGGAGCAGGCGTCGGGCATGGTGATGGCGGTCTCCTCGGTCTCCGGCATCGGCGGTGTCGGCAAGACCACGCTGGCCGTTCACGTCGCGCACGCGGTACGGGAGTCGTTCCCGGACGGCCAGCTCTACGCCGATCTCCAGGGCGCGGGCGCCTCCCCGGCGGAGCCGGCGGCGGTCCTGGGATCGTTCCTACGTTCCCTGGGCACGCCGGACACCGAGATCCCCGAGCCGCTGGAGGAACGCGCGGCGCTGTACCGCTCGATGCTCGCGGGCCGCCGGGTGCTGGCGCTGCTGGACAACGCCCGCGACGCCGCCCAGATCCGGCCCCTCCTGCCCGGCACCGAAGGCTGCGCGGCCGTGATCACCTCGCGGGCAAGGATGGCGGACCTGGCCGGCGCCCACCACGTAGACCTCGACGTGATGGCCCCGGATGAGGCGCTGCTGCTGTTCACCCGCATCGTCGGCACCGAACGCGTCACCCCCGAACGCGACGCCGCGATGGACGTCGTCGCCGCCTGCGGCTTCCTGCCGCTGGCGATCCGCATCGCCGCCTCCCGCCTGGCGGCGCGCCGCACGTGGACCGTCTCGGTGCTGGCCCGGAAGCTGTCGGACGAACACCGCCGCCTGGACGAACTCCGCGTCGGAGACCTGGCGGTCAAAGCCACCTTCGAACTCGGCTACGGCCAACTCGAACCGGAGCAGGCCCGAGCCTTCCGCCTCCTGGGCCTGGTCGACGGCCCCGACATCTCCCTCAGCGCGGCAGCGGCCATCCTCGACCGCGACGAAGACGACACCGAAGAGCTGCTGGAAACCCTGGTCGACACCAGCCTCCTGGAATCCGCAGCCCCCGGCCGCTACCGCTACCACGACCTCCTCCGCCTCTTCGCCCGCACCTGCGCCCAACACGACCAGCCAGAGCCCCAACGAGACGCGGCACAGAACCGCCTCCTCGACTTCTACCTCGCCACCACCGCCCGCGTGTACGAACTCGGCCGCCCCGGCGACACCCTGATCAGACACCTGAACCCGACCGCGCACGCCGGTCTGGACTTCGACAGCCATCCCGCCGCGCAGGACTGGCTCTTCAGCGAAGCCGAGTGCCTGCTGGCCGCTGTTCGCCAGTTCGCCCGGGGCGACTCGCTCTCGCGCACCGTCGATCTGCTCCTCGCCGCCAAGGACCTCGCTGAGTCCGGCCTCTACTCCCCGCGGTTCGTGCCGCTCGCCGCCGCCACGCTCGAAGCCGCCGGAGAGGCCGACGACATCCGCAGCCAGGCCCGCGCCCACATCGTCCTGGCATCGGCCCACCAGTTCACGGGGCGCTTCGAGCTGTCGTACGAGCACGCCACCCGCGCCTGTCGCCTCGCCGATGCCTGCGGTGACATCTGGGCGGCCGGTGAGGGGGCGAACGACCGCGGTGTCACCGCCTCCCTCCTGGGGCATCAGGACGAGGCCACGCACAGCCTGGAGCGGGCTCTCGTCGCCTACCGGGAGGACGGGAACCTGGACGGTGAGTCCTGCGCCATGCGCAACCTCGCCCGTATCCACAGCGAGACGGGCTCGACGGCCAGAGCGATCGAGCTGGCGGAGCAGACGGTTCGGCTCGACGACCAGGCCAAGGCGCCGCTCCGCCTGGCGAGCAGCAGGTACTCCCTGGGCATCGTGCTCAACACCGCCGACCGGCATCTCGAAGCGCTCACCCAACTGGACGCGGCTGCCGCGCTCTTCCGGGCGAACCGCATGGAGCTGTGGGAGGGCCTGTCCTACTTCCGCATCGCGCAGGTCCACCTCGCCGTGCACGAACCGGCCGAGTCGGCTTCGTACGCCGAGAGGGCTCTGTCCCGCTTCCGCGGCATCGGGGGCGACTGGCACCGCGGCAGCGCGCTCACCGTCCTCGGCCGGGCACTCGGCGAACTCGGCCAGCCCGACCGGGCGCAGGCGTGTCTGACCGAGGCCCGCGAACTCCGCGAGTCCGGATCGACCAAGGCGCAGCAGGGATAAGAACCCGGCCTACGGGGGCGCGCCTCCGCGATGCGACGGGGCACGGGTCGGCAGCCGGTATCAGTCCGGCGCGATGGAGGCGAGCAGCGCGCTCACCTCGCCGGTCTCCGCGGAATCGGACTTCCGAAGCCGGGTTAGCGCTTCGGTCCAGCAGGCCCGTGCACGGCCCCGCTGACCCATCTCCAGCAGCGTACGGCCCAGGAGGGTGAGCACGATCCCGCGGTGCCAGTCGCCGCCGACGCTCTGTAACTGCCCGAGCGACTGCTCGGCGAGCACGGCGGCCTCGGAGTGCCGCTCGGCCGCGAACGCGGCTTCGGCCATACGGAAGTGCGTCATGCCGTCCCAGAAGTGCATGTGGTTCTCGCGGAAGAGCTCTAGCGCGGAGTCGAGTTGCGTGAGCGCGTCGTCCGGTCGGCCTGCCACGGTGATGATGCCG
Source organism: Streptomyces sp. 184 (assembly GCF_045781775.1). Taxonomy (NCBI): domain Bacteria; kingdom Bacillati; phylum Actinomycetota; class Actinomycetes; order Kitasatosporales; family Streptomycetaceae; genus Streptomyces; species Streptomyces sp. 184. The sequence goes on from NZ_CP123230.1 coordinate 7,276,793, forward strand.
AGGGCGTACAAGCCGTTGGCCATCCGGAAGCTCGGGCCGAGCGTGTGGTGAATGGCAAGAGCCTGCTGCGCGAGCTCGACGGCGAGCGTCGTCCGCCCGGCGTCGCCGTGCATACGTGACAGGTTGGCCAACGCGCTGGCCTCGCCCAGCAGGTTCCCCTCGGCGCGGTAGGCGGCAAGGGCGTCCTCCAGGTGGATTGCGGCGTCGCTGGAGCGTCCCTGGATGTCGGCGACGATGCCGCGGTCGGAGGCGGCGTGGCCGTAGATGACCCGGTCTCCGCTTGCGCGCGCCAGCCGCATGGCCTCCGCGGCGTGCATTTCCGCCTGCTCGAACTGGCCGGAGTCGATGTACGAAGCGGACAGCACGTCGTGCACCCGGCCCTCGCTGCGGCGGTCGCCCGAGCGTTGCGCGGCCTCCAGCAGGTGGCCGGCAACCCGCGCGAACGGAAGCGAGTACCTCCCGGACTCGGCCAGGTCGACGGTCACCATGAGCAGGTCGACGGCGCGGGCGAGGGTGCTTGTGCCCACGAGCTGGCGCGCGGTGGCAAGCAGGCAGTCCGCCTCCCCCAGGCGCCAGTCCTGCGCGGTGTGCCGGTCGGCGAAGCGCAGGCCGCGGTGCGCCACCGCGGAGAGATGCGACGTGAGGTTGTCGCCGGGGCGGTCCAGCTCGTACACCCGTGCCGCTGTGGCCAGGTAGAAGTCGAGGAGGCGAGACGGTGCTGCCTCCCGTTCCGCCTCCGGTTCTTCGCGCTGGGCGCAGGTGCGGGCGAAGAGGCGGAGGAGGTCGTGGTAGCGGTAGCGGCCGGGGGCTGCGGATTCCAGGAGGCTGGTGTCGACCAGGGTTTCGAGGAGTTCTTCGGTGTCGTCTTCGTCGCGGTCGAGGATGGCCGCTGCCGCGCTGAGGGAGATGTCGGGGCCGTCGACCAGGCCCAGGAGGCGGAAGGCTCGGGCCTGCTCCGGTTCGAGTTGGCCGTAGCCGAGTTCGAAGGTGGCTTTGACCGCCAGGTCTCCGACCTGGAGTTCGTCCAGGCGGCGGTGTTCGTCCGACAGCTTCCGGGCCAGCACCGAGACGGTCCACGTGCGCGCGCCGCCAGGCGGGAGGCGGCGATGCGGATCGCCAGCGGCAGGAAGCCGCAGGCCGCTACGACGTCCATCGCCGCGCCCCGGTGGGGTTCGACCCTCTCGGTGCCGACGATGCGGGTGAAGAGCAGCAGCGCCTCGTCCGGGTCCATCACGTCCAGGTCGACGTGGTGCGCGCCGACGAGGTGGGCCATGCGGGCGCGGGAGGTGATCAGCGCCGCGCAGCCCTCGGTGCCCGGCAGCAGCGGCCGTACCTGGGCGGCGTCGCCCGCGTTGTCCAGCAGCGCCAGGACGCGGCGGCCCGCCAGGACGGAGCGGTACAGGGCGGCGCGCTCGGTCAGCGTCTCGGGGATGTCGGCGTCCGGAACGTTGAGGGCGCGGAGGAACGAGCCCAGGACGCCCAGCGGGTCGGCCGGTGACGAGCCCCAGCCCTGGAGGTCGACGTACAACTGGCCGTCCGGGAACGACTCCCGTACCGCGTGCGCGACGTGGACGGCCAGCGTGGTCTTGCCCACGCCTCCGATGCCCGAGACCGACGAGACCGCCATCACCATGTGCGGCGCCTGCACCAGTTGCTTGCCCAGTTCCTCCACCACGAGGCCCCGGCCGGTGAAGTCCGGGAGCGTGGCGGGCAGTTGCGCCGGTGGAACCGCGGTGGTCGCCCGGGCGGATGCCGTCGGTGCCGGCTGGTCCCTGCTCCGCAGGATCCGCTGCTGCAACGCGGCGAGTTCAGGGCCCGGTTCCACGCCGAGTTCGTCCGTGAGGTGGCGGCGTGTGTCCGTGTACACCGCCAGGGCCTCCGCCTGCCGGCCGCTGCGGTACAGCGCCAGCATCAGCAGCTCGCGGAAGCGCTCGCGCAGCGGGTGCGCCGCCGTCAGTGCCGTCAGCTCCGAGATCGCCTCCGCGCGCCGCCCCACCTCGACGTCCAGCTCCAGCCGGCCTTCCAGCAGCGACAGCCGCCACTCGGCCAGCCGGGTGCGCTGCCGTTCCACGTACGGGCCGGGGAGGCCGGCGAGGGGTTCGCCGTCCCACAGCTCCAGCGCGTCGCCGCGCAGTTCGCGGGCCCGCTCGGGGTGGCCCGCCGCCAGGGCGGCGTCCGCTTCGGCGGCCAGGCGGGTGGCGGTCTCGACGTCGAGTTCGGCGCCGGCGCGCAGGTGTACGGCGTAGCCGCCGGCTTCGCCGCGCAGCAGGTCAGCGTCGGGGCCGAGGGCGCGGCGGAGGCGGGAGACGTAGGTGCGTGCGGTCCCCACGGCGTCGCGCGGCGGGGCCTCGCCCCAGACGGCGTCGACGAGTTCTTCCACGGACACGTGCCGGCCGCCGCGCAGCAGCAGCATGGCGAGCACGGCCCGCTGCTGCGGCGAGCCGATGTTCAGGGGCTGTCCGTCGCGCCTGACCCGCACCGGCCCCAGCAGGGCGAAGCGCACCGACGCGCCCTTTGCCGGGCCGTGTTCGGGTGACGCGGCGCGTAACCCGGCGCGCTGGCCTTCGGACATGCCCACCCCCTGCCCAGTCCCGCGCACACAGTCTGCCGCACCCGGGACATCCGCCGCCACCGGCCCATTCCCCGGCATTTCCGCGGCCGTCCGCCGGGGCCGATTGACAGCGGATTGACGACCCTCGACGCGCTGTCCACAGCGTGTCCATGGGTGTCCGTTTCGCTGTACGGCATGAGCGATTCGACTCCCCGGGCAACAGCGCAGACACACGGTCTCCGTCTCGTCGTCGACGAATTTCCGGACGAGCGGTTCAGCCACCGGTCCGTACGACAGCTCGCCGCACCGCCGCCGCCTCACCTGGTGCCGGTGCTGGCCGAGTTGTCGCGCGGGACGCCGGACACGGTCGCCTGCCGCAATCTGCACATGTCCCCGCGGACGTACAGCAGGCGGGTGGCCGAACTGCTGGAGCACCTCGGCGCGGAGAGCCGCTTCCAGGGCGGGGCGCAGGCGGTGCGGCGGGGGTGGCTCGTGGGGGCGTGCCTCGCCGATACGGCGGAGGGCGCCCGCTGATCCGCTGCGCGGCGGTCAGCGCGCGGTGGGCGGCGGACAGCGCGCGGTCAGCGGCGGGTGCACCGGTCAGCGGCGGGCGGAGTTCGCCGGCGGGCGGGGCGCGCCCGCGGTGCGCGGTCGCGGCGGTTCCTTCGCGTCCGGTGGTTCCGGAAGGTCCACGAGATCGAGATACGCGAAGGCGAAGACCGCCGCCCCGGAGCGCGAACGCACTCCGATCTTGCGTACGGCATTGCTGAGGTGCGCCCGTACCGTCCGTTCCGAGATTCCCAGCCGGCGGGCGATGAGGCGGTTTCCCGCGCCCGTACCGACGAGGAAGAGCGTCTGCCGCTCGCGATCGGTCAGCGACGGTATTCCGTCCGGATCTCCCGGAGCCCGTAAACCTCCTTTCGCAGTGGTCTCACACGCGCTCGACTTCCTCTGGCCCACGACCGTTAGACCTCCCAGCCCCCCGTTTCGCAGTGGTATGGCAGCCGTGAAAATATTCGGGCGGCCGGACGCACGTCAAGGAATCAGGACGTCCCCGTCCAATGCTGGCTATTTCTCGCCAATGTGTCCGAGGCGCCCTTGCCCCGGCACCTCGTGCGCCCCTGAGGCGCCCCTGCCGCCCCGCCCCCGACCGGGCCCCGACGGTGCTCCGACCGGGCTCCGCGGCGGGCCGTGAGGGCGATGAACGAAAGCTTGACGTGGGCATTAACCAAACGTTGATCGGTCGCTGCCATTCTCTTATCAGGCCCGCCAGCAGGGGGAATGCCGGGCCGAGCGGTCGGCCGCTATCTACACCGATCAGGTGGGCGGCCAACACGGTGCCCGTCCGATGACCATCAGGGGAAGTCGTCGGACGGGCACCGTCCTCGTTTCACGTACGGTCGTGCTCCGGGCGGGAGGGAGTGCGCGCAATGGAGCGGGACGTGCGGTCCGTGGAGGACGTACTGCGGCTGCTGGACGGGATGTTCGCGACCGGTGCCGATCGGTGGACCGAGCAGGGCGGCGGCTGGTGGGACGGCTTCTACGCGGACCGGGAGCGGGACGTCCCGTTCTTCGCCGACAAGCCGGACGAGAACCTGGTCTCGTATCTGGACCGCGACCTCGTCGCCCCCGGCCGGGCACTCGACCTCGGCTGCGGCCCGGGCCGCAACGCCGTCTTCCTCGCCGCCCACGGCTTCGACGTCGAGGCCGTCGACCTCTCCGCCACCGCCGTTGCCTGGGGCGAGGAGCGGGCGCGCGAGGCGGGGGTGGCGGTGCGGTTCCACTGCGGGGACGCCTTCGGTCTCGTACGGGACGAGCCCGGCCCGCTGCGCGGCGGACCGTACGACCTCATCTACGACTCCGGCTGCTTCCACCACCTGCCCCCGCACCGCCGCGTCAGCTACCTCGCCCTGCTGCGCGACCACCTCGCCCCCGGCGGGCACTTCGGCCTCGCCTGCTTCGCCGCCGGGCCCGGGGGCATGGGCTCGGAGCTGCCGGACGCCGCGTTCTACGGGGACGGCCGGCGGCACGGCGGACTGCGCGGCGGGCTGGCGTACACGCCGGAGTCGCTGCGGTGGGTCTTCGCCGGACCGGGGTGGGAGGAGGTCGAGTTGCGGCGGATGCGGGACGAGGGGGCCGAGTCGCCGTACTTCGGGGAGGCGTTCCTGTGGACGGCCCTCTTCCGGCGGGCTGCCTGACACCGGCGCGTTCCGGCCGCGGGCACCGGGGCCTTCGCCCGCCCTCAGCGCGTTCTGCCCGCGGAGCGCCGGGGCCTTCGCCCGCGCTCGGCGGGTTCCGCCCGCGGGGCCCCGAGGTCGGCGTCCGTGCCGCCTCGCGTCCCCCCTCGGGTCAGGCTCGGCTTCTTGCCACCGCTCTTGCCAACTTGCCCGCCTCCACGCCGATTTCCCGCAGGCTCCCGCTGACCGCCGCCGTGTAGCCGACGAAGTGCAGTCCCGGTGCCCCCTCCGGTGCCCGCCAGCCGCGGGTGCGGGGCAGGCCGTGGGCGTCCAGGACGTCCAGGTGGCCGACCACGTCCTCCAGGCCGCGGCGCCAGCCCGTCGCGGCGATCACCGCCTCCGGTTCCGTGCGGTCGCCGTCCGCGAGGATCACGCCGCCGGTGTCCAGTGACGCCACCGCCGGGACCGGGAGCACCCGGCGGGCGCGTACGGCCGCGATGAGGCCCTTGTCCACGATCGGGACCGCGCCCTCGCGGGCCCGGGTGTAGAGCCCGCTCGCCGGGCGCGGCAGGCCGTACTCGCCGAGGTCCGGGACCGCGACGCGGCCCGCGCGGGCCGCCAGCCGGTCGACGGTGCGGGCCGGGAGGGCGGCGCCGAGGCGGCGGCCCGCCGCCGCGCCCCACGCGGCCGTCGGCCGGCGCACGATGTGCGGCAGTGTCCGTACCGCGAGGCGCACCCGCTTCGCGCCGCCGTCCGCCAGGTCGACGGCGATCTCGGCGCCGGTGTTGCCCGCGCCGACGACGAGGACGTCCTTGCCCTCGTACGGGGCGGGGTTGCGGTAGTGCGCGGCATGCAGCAGTTCGCCGCGGTACGTGTCGCGGCCGGGCCAGTCCGGTACGTACGGGGTGTGGCAGTAGCCCGTGGCGACGACGACGCGGCGGGCGTCGAGGACCCGGCCGCCGGTCGCGGCGACCTTCCAGCCGGCGCCCACCGCCCGGCCGCCGCCCACCGCCCGGCCGGCGCCCACCGCCCGGCCGCCGCCCGCCGCCCGGCCGGCGCCCTCCGCCACGCCGCCGCCCTCCGCGCGGTCCACCCGCTCCACCTCGACGTTGTGCACGATCTCCAGCTCGTGGTGCTCCGCGTACTCCTCCAGGTAGTGCGCGAGGTGGTCCCGCCCCACCCACCGCCCGTACCGGCGCGGGATCGGCATGCCCGGCAGCGCCGAGATGCCCCGCGGGGTGTGCAGCCGCAGCCCGTCGTAGTGCCGGCGCCACGAGTCGCCGACCCGGGCGGCCCGCTCCAGGACCACGGCCCGGGTCCCGGCCGCCCGCAGTGCCGCGGCCGTCGCGAGCCCCGCGGGGCCGCCGCCGACGACGAGAACCGGTCGGTCGTCCCGGGCGCCGGGGGCTGGCAACGGATGCGCGCGTTCTGAAGGGACACGGTCATCAGCCATGCCGGTGAGCGTAGTGCGGCGACGGCCGCCGTCCGGTGGGTTGCGGGGCTCGTAGCACTAACGATTCAGCAGCGGCTGCCCCCGGCGCTCACGCCTGCTTCGGCGGCTTCCGCCCCGTCACCCCGAGGTGCACCAGCAGCGCCAGTGACGGCTTGAGGTCCGCCTGCTTCACGCCCCAGGTCTGGAACGCCTTCTGGTGCGCCGCCACTCCCGCGAGCATCACCACCAGCGACCCGGCCACCGCCGCCGGGTGCACGGCCTCGTCGACCTTGCCCTTCGCCTGAAGCTCCCGGACCGACTCGGTCAGGGACTTGGTGACGGAGTTGAGGATCTTCATCCGGATCTTGTAGAACCGCTTGTCGCCCTCCGCGGCCCCGAGGTCGACGACCCGCAGGATCGCCTCGTTCCGCCGCCAGAACCCCAGGAACCCGTCGACCAGTTCCTCCGCGGCCTGCGCGCCGGACCTGCCGGCCCACGAGCGGCCGGCGACCAGTTCGGTCAGCCCGGCGCCCTCCTTCGCCATCTGCTCCGCAAGTTCCAGGACGGCGCCTTCCACATCCGGGAAGTACTGGTAGAAGGTCGCGGGCGACGTGCCCGCCCGGCGGGCGACGTCGATGACCTTGACGTCCCGGTACGGCGAGGAGTCGAGCATCTCGCCGAGGCATTCGAGCAACTTGGTGCGGGTCGCCTGGCCGCGCCGGCCGGCGACACGGCCGTCGACCGTCCGAACTTGACCTGTCATGCCGTCAGCTTACCGACGGGTGATCGAACCGCGATCTGGCGAGGGCAAACGGGGAGGTCACACGGTCGGAAGTGCGCGAATTGCCACTCTCGAACAGAATTGACCCGACGTTCGGGGTATTTTCGCAACAGTCGATGTCCCCTACCGATACGTTGGCGAGGCGACCCCACGCACGATCCCCGTCACGCCCCCCTCACGCCCACCCCCCTCACGGTCACGTGGAAGGACGACGACGGATGGACGTATTCGCCGAGGGCTCACCCTGCTGGGCCGACGCCACCCTGCCCGACCTCCGCGCCGGCGAGCGCTTCTACGGCGAGCTGTTCGGCTGGACGTTCACGGAGGGCGGCGCGGGAACGGACGCCGGCACGGCCTTCCCCCGGCACTCCCGGGCGCTCCTCGACGGCAAGCCGGTCGCCGCGCTCGTCGCCAAGCGGGACGGCCGGATGCCCACCGTCTGGGGCGTCCACCTGGCCAGCCCGGACCTCACCGAGACCGTGACGAAGATCCAGCGGGCCGGCGGCACCGTGCTCACCGGGCCCGCGGGGGTCTCGGACGCCGGCCGCTCGGCGGTGGTCGCGGACCCGGACGGCGCGGTGTTCGCCGTCTGGCAGGGCGGCACACGGCCGGGCTTCGGCGCGACGGACGTGCCGGGCGCCTTCTGCTGGACCGAGGTCTACGTACGCGACGCGGCGGCGGCCGACGCCTTCTACCCGGCCGTCTTCGGCTACGAGTTGCAGGATCCGCCGTTCGACGCGGGCGACTTCAAGGCGTGGACGCTGCCGGGTTCGGGCCGGCAGGTGGCGGGGCGGGCGCTCGTCGGGGACGTGCTGCCGGCGGAGATGCCGCCGCACTTCCTCGTCTACTTCCGGGTGGGCGACGTGGACGACGCGCTCAGGACGGTACGGCGCCAGGGCGGGCGGGTGCTGGTGGAGCGGCAGGAGATTCCGGGGGCGACGTTCGCGGTCGTCGTGGACAACCAGGGGGCGGCGTTCGCGGTGATGGACGGCGAGTCGGGCGGGGACGGCGAGTCGGGCGGCGAGGGCGCGGGGGTCGCGGCCGAGGCTGCCGACGCCCGCGGTGCCGATGCCCGCGGTGCCGACGCCGGCGGGCGGGCCGCGGAGGCCCCCTCCACCCCCACCACCAGCGCCGACGGGGCCTGACCCCGTGCTGTCCCGCGCCTCGCGGACCGTACGGCGCGCGGGGTTCCGCCGGACCCGGCGGTTCCAGGGGCGGCGGTGCCCCGAGCCGCCCCCCGGGTTAGGCCCGGCACGTTCCGGAGTGGAGAATCGGCAGGCGTACTTTCGGGACTGACGGCCGTACGCCTGCGGTGAGAGGCTGAGGGGGGCCCGGTTCCCGGGAGCCCCCGACGGGGAGGTGGAGGGTTACGTGGTCGAGCAGCTTGCGCAGCACGACCCGAGGCGGATCGGTCCTTTCGAGGTGCTCGGCAGGCTGGGCGCCGGCGGCATGGGGCTCGTCTATCTCGCGCGGTCGGCGTCCGGCCGCCGCGTAGCGATCAAGACCGTCCGCACCGAGCTGGCGGAGGACCAGCTCTTCCGCGTGCGCTTCACCCGCGAGGTCGAGGCCGCCCGGGCCGTCAGCGGCTTCTACACCGCCCCCGTCGTGGACGCCGACCCCCGGGCCGCCGTGCCGTGGCTGGCCACCGCGTACATGCCCGCGCCGTCGCTGGAGGAGATGGTCAACGACTGCGGGCCGCTGCCGCCGCAGGCCGTGCGGTGGGTGGCCGCCGGCGTCGCGGAGGCGCTCCAGTCCATCCACGGCGCCGGGCTCGTCCACCGCGACCTCAAGCCGTCCAACGTGCTCGTCCTGGAGGACGGGCCGCGCGTGATCGACTTCGGTATCGCCTCCGGTGTCTCCAACACCCGGCTGACCATGACCAACGTCGCCGTCGGCACGCCCGCGTACATGTCGCCGGAGCAGGCGCGCGACTCGCGCAGCGTGACGGGCGCCAGCGACGTCTTCTCGCTCGGCTCCACCCTCGTCTTCGCGGCTACGGGCCACGCGCCGTTCCATGGCGCGAACCCCGTCGAGACCGTGTTCATGCTGCTGCGCGAGGGGCCCGACCTGGAGGGGCTGCCGGCGGAGCTGCGCCCGCTCATCGAGGCGTGCATGCAGATGACCGCCGACCACCGGCCCAGCCCGGAGGCGCTCCAGTCCGACCTGGCGCCGCATCTCTTCGGCGCCGCGGGCGACGACAGCGGTACGGCGTCGGCGTGGCTGCCGCGTACCGCGATCCGGATGATCGAGGCGCGCCGCGGGGCCGCGGCCACGCTGGGCGGGGCCGGGTCCGGGGGTTCCGCGGGGCGCAACGGGGGGTCGCGGGGGTCCTCCGCTTCGCGCCGGTCGATGCCGCCGCGGCCCACGCACCCGCCGGGACCGCCGCCCGGGGCGGCGCCGTCCGCGGGGCCGGGGGCCGGGCCCGTACCGCAGTCTCCGCCGCATTCGGCGCAGCAGCCCGCGCCGCACTCCCACGGCCCCGGCCGGCACGCCGGTGCACCCGGCTCCGCGCACGGCCCCGGACCCGGCGGTTCCGGGCCCGCCCATGCCGCGCCCGGCGGCGCTCCGCCCGCACCCCCCGGGGCGCCGCCGGAGCGCGTCTCCGCGCCCCCGGCCGCCGGGGCCGCCGCCGCGCCTCCGCACGCCGGCCCCGAGGTCCAGTTGGCCGGCGCGCCCGTGCCCATCGGCCCGGGCCCCCGCGTCGTGGACGCCCGCGCCGCGCGTGCCCGCGCCGCCGCCGACGGCGGGCTCGACCTCGGCTGGGCCCGCCCCCGCGGCGGCGCACCGCACGCCGGGCAGCCGGCGCCCGGCCCGCACTCGGGCCACCGGCCCGGCGCCTCCCCGCCCACCACCGCGCCCGCGCCCCCCGCCGAGGCCGTGCCGGCGGAGCCGGCGCGGTGGCGGCCGTGGCGGTTCCGGATGTCGAACGACGTCTGGGGCAAGCCCGTCGTCTCCGGGAACCTGCTCTACGTCACCTCCTTCGAGGTCCACGCCCTGGACGTGACCAGCGGCAGGCGGCAGTTCAAGACCCGCGAGGTCGCCTGGTCCATGGCGCTGTCCGAGGGCCTGATCCACGCCTCGGACGGCCCCAGCCTCTACGCCCTCGACGCCGCCGACGGCCGCGAGCGCTGGCGCCAGGGCACGGGCGGCTGGGTGTACTCGCTCCAGGTCGCCGCCGGCACCGTCGTCACCGGCACCCGCGGCGGCGGCATGCAGGCCCGGCACGCGGCGACCGGCGAGCCGCTGTGGGAGCTGAACGGCGCCCAGACGGAGTTCGAGACGCAGGAGGCCGGGCCGCTGGTCCACGACGGCACGGTGTACGTCTGGGGGGACGGCCGGCTGCGCGCCCTGGACACCAGGTCCGGCGCCGAGCGCTGGTCGTACCCGATCGGCGACGCCGCCGCCTGCGGCGGCGTCCCGGTGCGGCTGCTCCCGGTGGAGGCCACCGCCGGTACGGCCGCCGGGGCGACGGTCTTCGCGGCGGCGGGCAAGCGGGTCCTCGCCCTGGACGCGGCGTACGGCACGCTGCGCTGGACGTTCGAGGCCCCGGCGGTGATCCTCAGCCCGCCCGCGTACGCCCCGGGCGCGGCCCTCGCGGGCGGCGGCGTCTTCGTCGCCGACCACCTCGGTACGGTCTACGCCCTCGACGCCGCGGACGGCCGCGAGCGCTGGCGCATCGCCACGGAGGCCCGGCAGTCCATCGAGCCCGTGCTCGTCGCGGACGGCCACGTCCACGTCGGCAGCGGCGCCGCGCTCTACACCCTCGACGCCGTCGCCGGCACCCCGATGTGGCGCTTCGCCACCCGCGGCGACCTGATCGGCGCCCCGGTGGCCGCGGACGGCCGCGTCCACTTCGGCTCCGCGGACCACTGCATCTACGCGGTCGACGCGGTCGGCGGCCAGCTCCGCTGGAAGCTGGCGACGGACGGCGAGATCACCGGGTCCCCGGTGGTCGCGAACGGCGTCGTGTACGCCTGTAGCAAGGACCGCTGCGTCTACGCCCTGGACGCCGAGAAGGGCACGGCCCGCCGCTGACCCGGGGCCGCCCGCCGGTCCGTCTGCCCGCCCGGCCGCCTGCCTGACCGCGCGACCCGCCGGCCCGGCCCGGTCGCCCGCCGCCCGCCCGGCCGCCCCGCCTCAGCGCAGCAGGTCGACCATGCCCCTCGGCCTCCCCGCCTCGTCGCGCTCCGCCAGGCAGCGGCGCATCAGCTCGAAGTACGGGGTCAGCAGCTCGGTGCTGACGCCCTGTTGGCGGGCGGTGTCGAGGAACGTGGGCGTACCGGCCACCTGCATCGCGAGGGCGGCGACCTCCTCCTCCGCCTGCCCGCCGCCGTCCGCGGCGAGGTCGGCGGCGATCCGGTGCGCCGCCGGGGCCATCGCCGTCAGCCAGTCGGCCAGCAGCCCGGCGAACGCCGCCGGGTCCACGTCCTCCCCGCGGATCAGCGCGAAGGCGTGCGTGACGCCGGCGAACATGCCGTACATGGCGCTCAGCAGCGCCACGTCGTGCAGCGCCGCGAAGCCCGGGTCCGCGCCGACGTAGGCGGTGCCGGCCGGGACCGCCAGCGTCGCGCGGTGCCGGTCGTACAGCGCTCGCGGGCCGCTGTAGAAGACGTAGCCGCCGGCCTCCGGGACGCCGATCATCGGCGGTACGGCCATGATCCCGCCGTCGAGGTAGCGCGCGCCCCGCTCGGTCACCCACGCGGCGCGGGTGCGGGCCTGGGCGGGGGTGCACGTCGTCAGGTTCACCACGTCCCTGCCGGCGAGGTCCGCGCCGGCCAGCACCTCGCCGACCGACACGTCGTCCAGCAGGCAGAGGACGACCAGCTCGCCGGCCGCGACCGCCGCCGCAGCGCTCTCGGCGGTACGGGCGCCTTCGGCGGCCAGCGCGTCGGCGCGGGCGGGGGTGCGGTTCCAGACTGTCGTCGGGTGGCCGGCGGCGAGCCAGGCGCGGGCCAGTGCGGTGCCCATGGCACCGAGGCCGAGAAGGGTCACGGGAGTCTTGTCATCGGTGTCCGTTGTCATGACGACAAGGCTGGTCACAGCCCTGTGGACGGACAAGTACGCACTTTGGAGTGGGTGGTTACCCTGGGGTGAGCAAGCACGTCGGCGGGGGTGCGGAAGCGGTGGACGACTGAAGGGCGGAGCATGACCACACTGAACCGGCCCGGCGCGCCGGACGGCCATGTCTGCGGCATCGACGCCGCGATGGAGATCATCGGCGGCAAGTGGAAGGTGCTGATCCTCTGGGCGCTGGACGACCGCCCGGCCCGCCGCTTCGGCGAGTTGCGCCGGCTGCTGCCGGGGATCACGGAGAAGGTGCTCGCGTCCCACCTGCGCGAGATGGAGGCGGACGGGATCGTCCGGCGGGTGTCGTACGAGGAAGTGCCGCCCCGCGTCGAGTACTCACTGACGGCTGACGGCATCCGGCTCAACGCGGCCCTGGTGCCACTGGCGACCTGGGGCCGGGACCGCGCCGCCGCGCACGCCGCGGACGGGCAGGCGACCGGTACAGGAGCCGCAGACGAGCCGGCCCCGGGCGGCGAGCAGACCTCCGGCGAGCACGCCGCCGCCGCGCGGGCCACGGACGAGCGGGGCGCTCCCGCGCGCACCGCCGACGCGCGCACCGCCGCCGCGCAGCCGCCACGCGCGCGTATCCCCGGTCCGTCCACCGGCCCGTCCCCCGGCCGCGTCCCCGCCGCCCGCGGCAGCGCCAAGCGGGCCGGCTAGATGTGCCGTTACCCCCGTCACCTGGCCATACCGTCCCCCTCCGACCTCGCCGTACGCCCCTACACCCCCGCCGACGAGCGCACCGCGCTCGACCTCGTCAACGCCGACCGCCTGCCCGGCCAGCCGCCCGCCACCCCCGCCATGCTCGCCGACGCCCTCGCCGGCCGCTCCCGCGCCGACGCCGACTGGTGGGCCGAACTCGACCCGCCCGCCACGGCCGTCGCCACCGGCCCCGGCGGCGCCGTGTTCGGCATCGTGTCGTACGCGCTGCGCCCCGGGGACGACACCGGCGTGATCCTGTGGGCGCACTGCCGCGAACGCCCGCCGGTCGCCCACGCGCTGGTCGGCCACGCCGTCGCCGCCCTCGCGCCGCGCGCCATCGACGCCTTCCACATCACCTCGGCGCTCAGCCTCGGCCTGGAGTGCCTGCCGGTACGCAACCGCCCCGCCACCCGCGCCGCCCTGGCCCGCGCCGGCTTCGCGGACAACCGCCGCTGGCGCTACCTCCGCCGCGAACTCCCCGCCCCCGAACTCCCCCGCCTCCCGGGCCCGGTCATCGGCCCGGGCCCCGACGGCGACCAGCGGAAGCGGCAGTTGACCGTACGGGACGAGGCCACCGGCACCGACGTCGCCGAAGCCCTCGTCGGCGCCCACGACGGCTACGGCGCGCTGTGGTGGATCGGCGTCGAGGAGCACTCCCGGGGCCGCGGCCTCGCCCGCCGCCTGCTGGGCTCCGCGCTCGCCACGCTGACGGACGACCTGGGCGCGTCGCAGGTGATCCTGCTGCTGGACGACGACGACACCGACGCCACGGCCCAGGACGTCAGGGACCGTACGGCGGCGGGCGCGCTCTACGACCGGGCGGGGTTCACGGAGGTCGACGTCCTGCACGCCTTCACCCGCGCACCCGCACCCGCGCCTGTGTCCACACCCTCGCCCGCGTCCGCCTCCGCTCCCACATGACGTGGGCCCAGCGCCGTCGCTCCGACACCGTCCGGGACCCCGCCCCCCGGTCGGGGCCCCGGACGGCTCCCCCGGTGGAGCGGACGGGCCGTCGGACATCGAGAATGTGCGCCGTACCGCGGCGTTGACAAGGCACCTGAGTGTTCACGTGTGTTCGGAACGCTGCTCAGCCGTTCCGAACGTGTGCGAACACGGCCGGTTTCCAGGTCGCAGGGCAGCCGGGGGTGCCGCCATGCTGTGGTCATGAGCCAAGAGGGCGGCGGTTCTGCCGGGCCGCAGTCGGGAGCGCCGCAGCCGGGAGCACCCCGGCCGGAAGCGCCGCAGCCCGGGCAGCTCCGTACGCGGGCCGAGTACGTCGCAGCGCTGCGCGCGTTACGTACGTGGTCGGGGCTGACGTACCGCGAGCTGGAGGCCAAGGCCACCGCGCACGCCGACTCCCTGCCGGCCAGCACGATCGCCACCACCCTGGGCCGGGCCTCGCTGCCCCGGGAGCGCTTCGTCGACGCCTTCACCCGCGCCTGCGGCCTGGCGGACCAGGACGCCGACCGGTGGCTGGAGGCGCGCCGCCGCATCGCCACGGACGAACACGCGCCCCCCGCCGCCGGGTCCGCACCCCCGCCCGCGAGCGGCGACACGGGCCCGCCGACCGCCCCGCCCGCCCGGGGCGCGCCGCGGTGGCGGTGGGCGGCCGGGCTGGTCGCGGCGGTGGGGATCGGCGTCGGCGGCACGCTGGGCGTACAGGCGCTGTCCGGCTCGTCCGAGTCCGGCGAGCCGCGCGCGGCGCGCGGCGCGGATCCGATACCGGGGCTGGACATGAAGGCGGTGGGCAGTTGGGCGCGGATCCATCCGGCCCGTACGCCGGACCTCTGCGTCAGCGAGGGGACGGACCGCAGCGGGAGTTACCGCACGGCGGTCGCGGCCCAGCAGCTCTGCGCGCGGGCCGAGCATCCCCGCGTCTTCCTCGAACCCGTCGGCGACGGCGCGGTGCAGATCCAGTGGCACCACCCCGAGCACGGCATCGGCTGCCTGACGGCCCTGCGCGCGGGCCCGGGCCGGGGGCTGCTGGAACCGCGCGACAACTGCGCGGACGACGACCCGGGCCAGCGCTTCCGCCTGGAGCCCGCCGAGCCGGTCGAGCCCACCGGTTCCGCCGAGTCCGCCGGCCGGCAGGCCACCCCGCACTTCCGCATCCGCCCCGACACCGGCCAGTGCCTGGCTCTGCGCGACGAGGACACCGCCCCCGGCGCCGAGATCGTCCAGCGCGACTGCTCGGACGCCGCCGACCAGGAGTTCCGTATCGCCCTCGCCCCGCCGCCGTAGCCGGGGCGCCGCTCAGGCCGCCCCGGCCCCGTCCGCGTAGTGGGCGGCGAGGGCCGCCGCGCGGTCGTGCAGGGACGTACGCAGCCACCCGGGCGCCAGCGCTTCGGCGTCGGTGGCGAGTTGCCACACCGCCCACTCGGCGTGCCGCGCGTCCTGGAACGCGACCTCCAGCCGCAGCCGCCCGTCCGGCTCCCGTTCCTCGGCGAGTACGGCCAGCGCGGTGCCCACCAGTTCCTCGCGCCGCCGCGCCGTCACCCGTACCTCCGCGGCGACGTGGACGCCTCCGCTACGGAACCGGGCGCTCCGCTCCTGCCAGGCCCGGTCGAGGTCGACGCGCTCGGGGCGCTCGGCCGGTTCGGGCAGCTCCTCGGCGGCCCGGACGCGCGAGAGCCGGTAGGTGCGGTCCTCGCCGGCCCGCAGGGCGAGCAGGTAGCCCTTGTCCCGTACGGTCACCAGGCCGATCGGGTCCACCGTGCGCCACGCCGCCGCGCGCCCCTCAGGGGCGTAGCGGATCCGCAGCTTCCGCCCGGCGAACACCGCGCTCCTGATCTCGGCCAGCACGTCGTCCGCGACGTCGTCGGCGGTCAGGGGGCGGGCGAGGAGGTCGGTCTCGGGGTCGACGAGGAGCCGTTCGGCGACCCCGGCGGCGGTGTCGCGGTACCCGGCGGGCAGCGCGTCGACCACCTTGAGCATCGCCGCGGCGAGCGCGGAGCCGAGGCCGAACGCCTGCGCGCCGCGCCGCGACCCGGCGATCAGCAGGGCGAGGGCTTCGTCGTGGTTCAGCCCGGTCAGCTCCGTGCGGAACCCGGGCAGCAGCGCGAACCCGCCGTGCCGGCCGCGTTCGGAGTGCACCGGGACGCCGGCCGCGGACAGCGCGTCGATGTCGCGCAGCACGGTGCGAGTGGAGACCTCCAGCTCGCGGGCGAGCGTGGCGGCGGAGAGCCGGCCGCGCTGGCGCAGCAGCAGGACCAGCGAGACCAGACGATCGGCGCGCATACGCAAAAACGTAGCAGGATATACGACACAGGATGTCGTCATTCGTTGCGAGGCTGACGCCATGGAACGTACAGCGATCAACCCGGTGACCTGGTCCACGGAGATGGGCTTCCACCAGGGCGAACTGGTCTCCGGCCACACCCGGACCCTCTACCTCTCCGGCCAGACCGCCATGAGCGCCGAAGGCCGGCCGCAGCACGCGGGCGACATGGCCGCGCAGCTCGCGCTCAGCGCCGACAACCTCGAAGCGGTCCTCGCGGACGCGGGCATGGCCCTGGCAAACCTCGTCCGCCTCAACGTCTACGCCACGGACGTCGACCTCCTCTTCCAGCACTACGGCGAGCTGGCCGGCCGCCTGGCCGCCGCGAAGGCCGCGCCCGCGACGACGATGCTCGGGGTGACCCGCCTGGCGATCCCGACCCTCATGGTCGAACTCGAAGGAACCGCCGTCGCCTGAACCCGGGGGCCGCCCGGGGACGGGTCCCGGGGCGGCCCTGCCACCCTGACCGCGGGCCGGCCCGGGCAGCGGCCATGATCGCGGACTTCGGCGACCGCCGGACCATCAGCTTCCACGTCCACTACGGCCCGACGGCCCCGCGCCGCTGAGCCCGGTCCCGGCCGCCCGCACCGCGCGGGCCACCGGGACCGGGGACGCTCACCGTTTGAGCGTGAACGTGAAGTCGCCCGTGAGTCTGCCGGTCAGGCGGACCGCGGAGACGAGCCTCCCATCCTCGACCAGCCGCTCCGTCTCGGCCCGCGAGAGCCCGCAGCCGTCGGCGACCAACCGCACCGGCCGGACCGGGATCCGCGCCGCGAAGCGCACCGCCACGTCGATGACCTCGCGGTTCAGATGCTCCGTGCCGCCGGTGTCCAGGCGCCAGGCGCCGGTCCAGTCGAGCGCGACGCGGTTGCGGCGCTGGACGGCCGGGTCCTGGAGCAGGGTGGCGGCGAGGCCGATGTCGTTGTGGTGCAGCCGGGCGAGCAGTTCGGGGCGTACGGAGCGGACGTTGACCCGCTCCAGGACGGAGAGCTTGGCGGTCTCCCCGCAGCCCGTACAGAGCGCGAGGAGCCAGGCGTCGAGGAGTTTGTGGTTTGCGTTGACACGGAACTTGCCGTTCGCCCGGAAACGCTCGGACGCGCACGCGTGGCAGCGGCGGCGGACGAGCGGCAGGCGGGTGGGCATGACCAACCAGTCTGTGAGCACAGAAGTACACCGGTATCTGTGTGAGAAAACCGCAGCAAAAAGCAGCGCGACGGCGTTCGCACAGAGCGACGCACGGCGCGCGACCAATCAGCGCTTGGGAGGTCTCACACGGTGTACAACGGCACGCCCTTGCCTCGACGACTCGGTCGCCGCCACGGTACGGGCGCGGTGCGGCGCCGCTCCACCGGTTTTTCCCATGCCGTAAATCACGTGGACGGCCCGCGGGTGATCACCTACCGTGTGACGTCACGCCCTGAGACGACCGGAAGGAGGCGAGTGTCGTGAAGTCCACACCTTTCCAGCGCTCCCCTCGTCCGCAGTCCGGCGTGGTTCGCAAGTCCTGACGGGAGCGCGCTGCAAACAGCCCGTACCCCGGAGGAATCCATGACCGATCCGGTCATCCGCGCGCTCTCCCCGAGCGACGCCCATCTCTTCGACACCCTGCCCGACCCCCTCGGCGCCCGAGAAAGCCACCGCCGCACCCGTTTCCGTACGGAGTGGAAGCGCGTCGCCCTGCGCGACGGCGAGGTCGTCGCCCGTGGCGCCTGGTGGGGCGGCCCGGACGACGCGGAGCCCGTCACCGTCAACTGGTTCGACGTGGCCGAGGGCGAGGAGGGGGCGGGGGCCGAACTCCTGCGCTCCGCGCCCTGGCAGGTCGAACTCGAAATCAACCTGCCCGGCACCTGGCGCGACGACCCCGCCCTGCGCACCGCCGCCGACGCCCGCTTCGCCGCCGCCCGCGCCGCCGGGTACGAACTCCTCGTAGAACGCTTCCTCTACCGCTGGACCCCGGACCAGGGCCTCCCCGAGCGCCCCGGCCGCCTGCGCTTCGGCGCCGAGCCCGACGACGGCGTGTTCTTCGACGCGCTGCGCCGCATCCACTCCGTCACCCTCGACGCGCACGCGCTCAAGGCGATCGAGGAAGGCGGCCTCGACCAGGCCGCCCAGGAGGAAATCGACATCTTCCACTGGTTCCCCTCCCCGCGGGAGTGGTGGCAGACCGCGTACACCCCGGACGGCGACCTGGCCGGAATCCACATCCCCGCCCACAACCCCTCCGGCCCGACGATCGGCTTCATCGGAGTCGTCCCCGAGCACCGCGGCAACGGCTACGCCTACGACCTCCTCGCCGAGTGCACCCACTTCCTCGCGCAGGAGGGCGCGGAGTTCATCAGCGGAGCGACGGACCGGGGCAACTTCCCCATGGCCGCGAACTTCACCAAGGCCGGCTTCCCCGTCGTGAGCGAACGCATCAACTTCCACCCGGCGGCGACGGCCTAGCGGCACTCGCCGAGGAGCAGCACGGCGAGGTGGCCCGGCCCGGCCTGGAGTCGGGCCGGGCCCCCTCGTCCGGCATACGGGCACGCCATCGCGTGCACCACCGGACGGGCGTAATATGCGCACATCACTAGCGCCTATTACTTCACCGGGAGGGCCCGATGGTTGCGGACATGGTCAGGACGTGGGTGGCGGGCTGGGCCGTGTCACGGCGGACTCCCCCGCCGGTCGAGAAGCCCTGGGGTTTCTACATCGAGACCGGCAACCCGGCGGAGCGGGGCCGCCATGTCCTGCCGGCAGCCGACGAGTCCCTGGTCCGCAGCGCCGCCGCCTCGGTCGACGTGCCGCGGACGTGGATGAAGATGCCCGCCGAGCCGGCGCAGATAGCGCCCTGGCTGCCGGCGGGATGGGTGGTGGCCCGGGAGCAGACCGGGCACCTGATGGCCGTCGACCTGGCGGCGACGACGGCCCCGGGCGCGCCCGAGGGGTACCGCGTGAGCGTGGAGACCGTCGGCGCCGTCGTCCACGTCCGCGTACGGGACGCGGCGGGCGAGCAGGCGGCTCAGGGACAGATGGCGCTCCTCGGGGAGGCCACGGTGGTGGACCGGGTGCAGACGGAGGAGGCCCACCAGCGGCGCGGCCTGGGCACGTTCGTCATGGGTACGCTCACCGCCCACGCCGTGGACCGGGGCGCCACCCACGGCATCCTCGGCGCGACCGACGCCGGACGCGCGCTCTACGAGGCACTGGGCTGGAAGAAGCACGCCACGATCGCGGAGTCCATCTACCGCCCCTGAGGGGCGGAACGCGAGTCCCTGCCTGATTCGCCTCTGTGTCGGGGCCGGGCGCGGGGTCCGGCTCGGGGCCGAGGGGTCAGCCCGTACCGGCCGGAACGCCCCGTGCGCGTCCACCGCACGCCCGCTACGGCAGCCAGCGCTCCAGCGCCATGTCGGCGATGCCCTGGAGTTCGTCGCGGCCGGCGCCGCCGGCGGCCTGGACGGCGATGCCGAACGTCACCGTCATGACGTACCGGGCGAGCCGTCGGGGGTCGGCGCCGCGCGGAAGATCGCCCTCGTCGACGGCCCGCCGGAAGCGCTCCTCAAGGCGTAGACCCACGTCGTTCCGCCACTCGACCAGCAGGTCGTGCGCGGGCCTACCCGCATCGCTCGACGCCAGCGCGCCCTGCACGACCAGGCAGCCCGCGGGGCCTTCGGGACGCGTCGTGGTCCGAACCGCACCGCGGAGAATCGCCTCGGCCACGCCTCGCGCGGTCGGCTCCTGAAGGGCGCGCGTCCCGTAGTCGGCCGGACCCTCGGTGTAGCGCTCCACAGCCTTGCGGAACAGCTCCTCCTTGTTGCCGAAGGCGGCGTACAGGCTGGGCTTCGTGATGCCCATGGCCTTGGTCAGGTCGGTGAGGCTGACCCCCTCGTAGCCCCGTTCCCAGAACACCTGCATGGCGCGCTCTAGCGCCTCGTCGGTGTCGAATTCCCGAGGCCGACCCATGACGGTGCTCCGCGAACCAGCCATGCGTGCAGCGTACTCCCGGCGGTGATCCGCACGACTTCTGTACCGATCGGAATAGAAAGCTCGCGCTCCCGGTTCCCATCCAAGGCGGCACGCACCACGGCGAGTTCGCGGAAGGGCGCCGTCACAGGTCGACCATCGTCCGAGTACACGCCCCGCGGTTCGGGGCGGCAGAGAGGCCGGCATGTCCGAGAAGGAAGTACGCGAAGTCTTCGAGCGCTACATCGAGGCGCTCAACGCCCACGAGTTCGACCGGATGACCGAGTTCATCCACGACGAACTCACCGAGAACGGCCGCCCCGTCACCCGGGACGACGTCATCGCGGAGTTGAAGGGGCACAGCGACGCGGTGCCGGACTTCACCTGGCGGGTACGGGACGTGGCCATCGACGGCGACCGCGTCGCAGCCCGCCTGTTCAACAAGGGCACCCCCGCGAAGGAGTGGTTCGGCGTCGCCCCGACCGGCGAAACGATCGAGTACGCCGAGTACTCCTTCCACAAGGTGCGCGACGGACGCTTCTACGAGATGAACTACCTGATCGACGCCCAGGCCGTACAGCGACAACTCGGCATCTGACCACCCGAAGCGACCCTCGCCCGCGGCTGGAGCCACCACACCGACGAGAGCCCGGCCACCGGCCGGGCCCTCGTCGCGTATCGACCGTGTCGCGACTCCGACGCCTCCCGTGGCACCGCAGGGATACCTAGGCGGCGCGGGGCGGGTCCTGGCGGTGGTCGTCGGGGGCGTCCTGCTCGCCGTGCCGGGGGTACGCGGCCGAGGAGCCGGAGCGGTCGGGTCCGGGGGTGGTCTCGTCCACGGGGTGGGGGATGGCCCGGCGGCGGCGCTGGTTGCCCCAGACGGCCGCGCCGATCAGCATCAGCGCGGCGCCGATCACCGCGTTGGCCGTCCCGACGTCCAGCCCGGTCCCCTGGCTGTTGACCTTCAGCCCGTCGGACACCTGGCTCTGCCGGATCATCCACAGGACGGTGATGAACAGCACCAGCAGCGCACCCAGGACGACGAGGAGGCGCGAGCGCATCAGGATCCCGAGGACGGCCAGCAGCGCGGCTACCGCCATGGGCAGGAAGATCGAGGCGAAGAGCTGGACGCCGGCGTCCGTGATCCCGTCGAAGACGTCGTCCAGCGCGTACTGCCGCCCGTCGCGGCCGTTGTACCAGGGCCGCCAGGCGCTCCAGACCACGCCCACCGCTCCGAGTAGCACGAGAATGGCCCCGATGATGTAGCGCAGGTTGCCCGCGGAATTCTTCACCATCGTCGCCTTCCTCCGATGCCGTAGTCCCCCATCCGACGCTACGACCGTTTCGCCCCTTTCGCCACCGGGGCGAGTCCGTCGTACGGAAGGGCGACAAGTAGAGTCCTGTTCGACTGCATCTGGGGGGTCACGTCAGCGCATGCGCATTTCATTCCTTCTGCACAACACGTTCGGCATCGGCGGCACCATCCGCACCACCTACAACCTCGCCCAAGCCCTCGCGGAGCGGCACGACGTGGAGATCGTCTCCGTCTTCCGGCACCGCGACGAGCCCATGATGGGGAAACCGGGCAGCGTCCCCGTACGCGTCCTGGTCGACCTGCGCCGGGGGAGCCCCGACTACGCGGGGGACCTGCCGGACCACCGCAAGCCCGCCCGGGTCTTCGCCCGCGGCGACCGCAGGTACCAGCAGTACAGCCGGCTCACCGACGCCCGTATCGGGGCCTACCTGCGCTCCGTCGACGCCGACGTCGTCGTCGGCACCCGCCCCGGGCTCAACGTCCACATCGCCCGCCAGACCCGCCGCGGCCCCGTCCGCGTCGCGCAGGAACACCTCACCCTCGACGGCCACGGCCACCGCCTCCGCCGCGAACTCGGCATCCGCTACGGGCTCCTCGACGCCGTCACCACCGTCACCGAAGCCGACGCCCGCGCCTACCGCACCCGCCTGAACCTCCGGGGCGTCCGCATCGAAGCCGTCCCCAACAGCGTGCCGAGACCGACCGTCACCCCCTCCGACGGCACCGCCAAGGTGGTCGTCGCCGCCGGCCGCCTGACCCGCGTCAAGCGCTACGACCTCCTCATCGAGGCGTTCGCCAAGGTCGTCGCCGCCCGCCCCGACTGGACGTTGAGGATCTACGGCAGCGGCGACCGCACCGGCAACGAGCGCAAGTCGCTCAAGGCGCTCATCAAGGAGCGCCACCTCCAGGACCACGTCCACCTCATGGGCAACGCCAACCCCATGGAGCCGGAGTGGGCCAAGGGCTCCCTCGCCGCCGTCACATCGTGCAAGGAGTCCTTCGGCATGACGATTGTGGGGGCGATGCGCTGCGCGCTCCCCGTCGTCGCCACCGACTGCCCGCACGGACCGAGCGAGATCATCGAGAACGGCGTGGACGGCCGCCTGGTCCCGGTCGGCGACGCGAACGCCGTCGCCGCCGCCCTGCTGGAGCTGATCGAGGACGACGACCTACGCCGCCGCACCGGCGCCGCCGCCCTCACCGCGTCGGAACGCTTCGACCCGGCCCGTATCGCAGCCCAGCACGAAGCGCTCTACACCGACCTCCTCGAACGCGCCCACCCCCGAAGGGCTCTCCGCGACCTGGCCCTCCGCCACCGAGGCACGGCCTACGCCACCGCCCAATCCCTCCACCACCGGGCCGCCGCCCTGCGCCGCCGCGGCAAGAAGTAGAACCCAGCGGATCGACCTCGCCGCCTCGGGAGGACACCGGTCGGGCACTGGGCTTTTTCTGGGCACCATGCTTCACTCACCTCATGCCCAGAAAAAGCCCAGCGGAGGACGAGGTGGTCGCCGCAGTCGGGCGAGTGTTGCGGCGCGGGTTGCCGGTCACCCCGGCCACCGCGGACGCCGCCCTGCTCGACCTGCGCGGCGTCGTCGCCAGGGCCGTCGACCCCGCTGACGAGGCCAGCCGTACCGCAGCGCTCGACGGCGCGCTACGTGGACTGCTGGCCCGGTTCCCGGACGCCCGCTACGCCGTAGCGGCGCGAGCACTGTTCGCGCTTCCACCGGCCGAACCGGGCCAAAGCCTCACCGCTCGGCGCGAGCTGGCGGCCGAACAAGCCGGACACGAGGTCCACCACTTCCGCAAGCGCGTCGAGCCCAAGTTGATCGAGAAGATCGCCTGGGAGTTGCTGGCCGACGCCGACCGGTTCGTCCGTTCCCCGATGATCGCGCCCCGCCTCGCCGCCGCCACCGGGCGGCAGCAGGTCCAGGCGGACCCGTTCGCCTGGGAGGTCGCGGAACACGAAGAGCAACTCAGCAGACTCTGGTCGGCGATCTACGCCGCCCGCGCTGAACTGCTCGCCGTGGAGCGGCTGATCAGCCTCCAGGCCGACCGGACGACCACCTTGCACACGGCAACTACCGCCGCATGGCGGTGGGCCGCGGCGCGCGCCGAGGCGATCAGCTACACCACCGCGTTCGCCCCCGATCGGCAGTCCCCGGCGGACGAACTTGTCGCGCTGGCCGGTTGGACCCCCGCCCTGACCGAGGCGCAGAAGTCCCGGCTGACCGAAGCCGCCGCCGGCGGCGCCGACCGGGAACAGTTCGTAGCCGCCCTGCACGGCGAGACCGGGCTTGCCAACGCCTGGACCCACGGGCTCCTCACCGCCCCCGGGACCACCCCCGTTGAACAGAACGGACAACTGCCTTGACCCCCACCAACCCCGCCCTGGCCACCGCTCTCCAGGCGGCGGCGACCGGTGACCCCCGCCGTTACGTCATCACCGGCGGCCCGTCCTCCGGCAAGGACGACCTGCTTGAGGCGGTCCACGCCGCCGGAGTCCCCTGCATGGCCGAGGAACCCGGCCGGGAGATCTACCGCAAGCACCGGGAACGCCTAGGCCGCCACCTGCTCAAGGAGGACCGTCGCGCCTACTCCCTGGAGGTCCTCGACGCGTTCATCGCCGAGTACACCGCGCACGAACACGGGATCCGCTTCTACAACAGGGGAATCCCGGACGGCTACGGGTGGGAAGGCTTTTTCGGGCTGCGACCTACCCCGCAGTTGGAGGATGCCACGCGGCGCTACCGCTACGACGCCGTCTTCGTGCTCGACCCGCTGGACACCTTCGAGGACCCCGACGACATCGTCTGGGCCAAGGACCGGGAGATCCGTCGTGTCCACGAACTGATCGTGCAGGGCTACTACGACGCCGGTTACGAACCGGTCTTCGTCCCCCCCGACTCCGCAGCAGCACGGCTGGACTTCCTCTGCGCCAACCTGCGCCTGCCCAAGCCCAGCCGAGGAGCCTGATCTCGTTGAGCCGCACCGGGGAAGCCGTCGCCTTCACCGCGGTCTGCTTCGACCACGGCCCTTACGAGGCGCACATCGACCCCGAGGACGACCAGCCCTATCTCGACCTGGCCACCCTCTACCGCAACCTGGTCAAGGAACGAGCGCTCGGTCGCGACCCGAGCACGCTGCACGTCATGATGAAGGGGGGGCGACTGGGTCTTCGGCTGCCAACTCGTCGACGGCGCCCTCGGAGCGCTGAACTTCTTCCGCTCCTTCACCGTCTAGGAACTCGGCCGCATCATGACCGCACGTCCCACAGAACCCGCCGTACGGGCCCACGAGATGGGCATCTACAAGCGCTACTTCGACCTCATCGCCGCCGGCCGCAAGACCACCGAAATCCGCGTCAACGACTCCAGCCGCCGGAAGATCAAGCGCGGCTCGCTCATCCGGTTCCGCTGCCAGGGGGACGAGGTCCTCACCCGCGTCACCCGGGTCAACCGCTACGAGACGTTCGACGAGATGTTCGACCACGAGGAAGTCGCTTCGGTCAATCCTCTGGCCACCCGCGAAGAGCAACTCGCCAACATCCGCCAGATCTACCCGCCCGAGCGCGAAGCCCTCGGCGTCGTGGCCCTCGGCATCGAGTTGATCGACCCGCCCCGCACCGCCTGAACCGGGCCGGAACGCGGGGCCCGGTTGCAGGGGTGGGTGGCGTCAGTGGGGGGCGGTGGCGGCGTAGGCGGTGAAGGCTTGCCAGGCGTCGGCGGAGAAGGTGAGCACCGGGCCTTCGGGGTCCTTCGAGTCGCGGACGTGGATGGTGGTGGGGGTCGTTGCGACCTCCACGCACTGACCGCCGTCATCGCCGCTGTAGGACGACTTGCGCCAGTCGAGGGCGACCTCGATGCACTGCCCTCCGTCGCTGCCGCTGTAGCTGCTCTTGAACCAAGCCAGCGTACTCATAGCTCTCCCAAGACCTTCTCGATGAAGTCCAGCGATTCGCGAGGCGTCAGCGCCTGCGCCCGGATGATGCCATACCGCACCTCGATCTCATGGACCGATTTCCGGTCCACGATCAGTTGGCTGGTGCCCTGCACCTCCACGTACGCAATCCTGCGCTGGTCCTCGGTCTCAAGCAAGGTCAACGGCCCGTTCAGCCCGGCATGTTCCTCGCGGTCCGTCGGCATCACCTGGATCTCGACGTTCGGCCGCCGTCCGACCAGGAGCAGGTGCTCCAACTGGCCGCGGAGCACGCCTTTTCCACCGATCGGCCGTCGCAGCAGGGTCTCTTCCAGCACGAAACTCAGCATCGGCGGGGGCTGACGGTCGAAGATCGCCTGTCGGTCCAGTCGAGCGGCCACTCGCTGCTGGATGACGTCCGGATGCACCGGTGGACGACGGGCGCCCAGGACCGCGCGGGCGTACTCCTCGGTTTGCAGGAGGCCGTTGATCACCTGCGAGTCGTACGCCTGAAGCTCCACCGCCTCCTTCTCCAGGGCCGCGAAGTCCTCGAAGAACGCCGGATACCGCGCCCGCGCCACTTCCTCCTTCATCGCCTTCAGCAACCCACCCGCGTCGAGCGCCACATCCGTCTGGTCGATGTACTCCGGCCGCGGGATCCGCTGCCCCTGCTCCACCGCCGCGATCATGTGCTCGCTGTACCCGATCCGCTCGGCCAACTGCGGCTGTGTGATGCCGAGACGGTCCCGCAGGATCTTCTGCTGCCGCCCGAAGGCGCGGAGGATCCCCGCCCCCTCACCCTCGACCGGTCGACTCGGACGCTTGGATTCCGCCATACTGAACCGCCTCCCCACTTGCACTACGTGCCTCCTACATCACTCTGCGTAAGACCTGTACGCCTGGCCAGGCTATTCGCATCAGCGGCACCGTGGGGATGCATGAACCCCTCAACGATTGCACGAGAACCGGAACGCGCCCCTGGCGCACAACCAGCCGCGCCCGCCCGGACGTTCACGATGCAGTTCACGTCCAGCCGCCGTGGCGCCCGCCTGGCCCGTCTGCTTGCCGTGCAGCGGCTCGGCACCTGGGGCTATCCCCGCGGCGGGGAGGTGTCGCTGAAGGTGGAGACGGTCGTCGCGGAGTTGTGTGCGAACGCCGTGCTGCACGGGCGCGTGGCCGGGCGGGACTTCCACGTCGCGATGCGGTTGCACGTGGATGGCGTGATCCGGATCGAGGTGGCGGACGCGCGGCGGGAGCGGGTGCCGGTGCTGGGGCGGTCGTCGGCCGTGGACGGGGAGTCGGGGCGGGGGTTGCTGCTGGTGGATGCGCTGGTGGAGCGGTGGGGGGTGGCCGATCGGAGAGGCGTGGGGAAGATCGTGTGGTGTGAGCTGAGGGCGTAGACCTACGCCGCCCGTACCGGCTCAGCCGCCTGTCCTCGCCTCAGTACCAGCGACATCATCGCCGCCAGCGCGCACAGCCCGCCCGATGCCAGCCACACCATGTCGTACGAGCCCGTCACGTCGCGTGCCACGCCTCCGAGCCAGGCGACCAGTGCCGCGCCGATCTGGTGGGAGGCGAGGACCCAGCCGAAGACGATCGCGCTGTCCTCGCCGAAGTACTCGCGGCACAGGGCGAGGGTGGGCGGGACGGTGGCGACCCAGTCGAGGCCGTAGAAGACGATGAAGAAGATCATCGGCGGGTGGATCGACGGGCCGAGCAGCAGGGGCAGGAACATCAGGCTGAGGCCGCGGAGTCCGTAGTAGACGGCGAGCAGCCGGCGGGCGTCGTAGCGGTCGGTGAGCCAGCCGCTGGCGATGGTGCCGATGATGTCGAAGATGCCGACGATCGCGAGGAGGGACGCGGCCACGGTCATCGCCATGCCGTGGTCGTGGGCCGAGGGGACGAAGTGGGTGCGGATGATGCCGTTGGTGGAGGCGCCGCAGATCGCGAAGGCGCCGCAGAGCAGCCAGAACGTACCGCTGCGGGAGGCGTCGCGCAGGACGGTCAGGGCTCGTCCGGCGGCGCCGCGCTGCGGCGGGGGCTTGGGGACGAACTCGTCCGAGCCGTAGGGGGTGGCGCCGACGTCGGCGGGGTGGTCGCGCAGGAGGAGCCAGACGAAGGGGACGGCGGCGGCGGAGACCAGCGCGACGGTCACCGTGGCCGGTCGCCAGCCGTGGGTGTCGACGATCCAGGACAGCAGCGGGAGGAAGACGAGTTGTCCGGAGGCGGTGGCGGCGGTGAGGAGGCCGGTGACGAGGCCCTTGTGCTTGACGAACCAGCGGTTCGTGACCGTGGCGGAGAAGGCGAGGGCCATGGAGCCGGTGCCGAGGCCGACGAGCAGACCCCAGTAGAGGAGCAGTTGCCAGCTCTCGGTCATCCAGTGGCTCAGCAGGGCGCCGGTGGCGATCATCATGAGCGCCACGGCCACCACGCGGCGTATGCCGAAGCGGTCCATGAGCGCGGCGGCGAAGGGGGCGGTGACGCCGTACAGGGTGAGGTTGACCGAGGCGGCGAGGCCGATGGTGCCGCGGGACCAGCCGAACTCGTCGTGGAGGGGGCCGATCAGCAGGCCGGGGAGCGCGACGAACGAGGCCGCGGCCACGACCGTCACGAACGTCACGGCGACGACGAACCACGCCCGGTGCACCCGGGGCGCCCGCCACCGGGCCGCGGGCTTGGTGAGGGCGGGGGTGCTGTCGGCGGGCGCGGTGTCGGCCTCGGTCCTGGCCTCGGTGGATCCGGGCTCGGTCTCGGCCGCGGGCGGCGGTGGCTGCGTCACCAATCGAGGATGGCCCGGCGACCGTGCCCGAACGAGTGGCCCGACGGCCAAGGTATGCAAGGATCGGGCCATGAGCCGTGCCCAGCGCCCCGCCACCCCCGATCCCGGACCGCCCGTTTTCCGGCATCCGGAGCGGCATCCCGTCGCGGTCTTCGTACGGCACGGGTTGCTGCCGATCGAGATGGGGATCGTGCACCGTCTCTTCGGCCGGGCCCGCAGCGCGGCGGGTGAGTTGCTGTACGAGGTCGTGACCTGCACGGTCACACCGGGCGAGGTGCGTACGGACTCGGACGTGAGCATCAACGTGCGGTACGGGCCGAGGGCGCTGGCCCAGGCCCGCACGGTGGTCGTGCCCGCGTCGCACGAGGCGGACGAGGCGTTCACGCACGGGCGGCTGCCGGAGGAGCTGGCGGGCGCGCTCGCGTACGTACGACCGGAGACGCGGCTGGCGTCCATCTGCACCGGGGCGTTCGTGCTCGCCTCGGCCGGGCTGCTGGACGGGCGGCCGGCGACGACGCACTGGACGGCGGCCGACCGGTTCCGCGCCCTGTTCCCGAAGGTGCACTTCGACCCGGACGTGCTGTACGTGGACGATGGCGACGTGCTGACGTCGGCGGGGGTGGCCTCCGGGCTCGACCTGTGCCTGCACATGATCCGGCTCGACCACGGCTCCGCCGTCGCCAACGACGTGGCGCGGCGCACCGTCGTGCCGCCGCACCGGGACGGCGGGCAGGCGCAGTTCATCCGGCGGCCGGTGCCGGAGCCGGCGGTGTCGACGACGGCGAAGGCGCGGGCGTGGGCGCTGACGCGGCTGCACGAGCCGCTGGCGCTCCGGGACCTGGCGGCGTGCGAGTCGATGTCGGTACGGACGTTCACGCGGCGGTTCCGGGACGAGGTGGGGCTGAGCCCGGGGCAGTGGCTGACGGTGCAGCGGGTGGAGCGGGCGCGGCAGTTGCTGGAGGACACGGACCTGGGAGTGGACCGGATCGCGGCGAACGCGGGGTTCGGGACGGCGGCGTCGCTCCGGCAGCACATGCAGGCGGCGCTGGGGGTGTCACCCAGCGCGTACCGGCGCACCTTCCGGGCGGAGGGCGGCGGGGCTGCTGCCTGAGGCGGGGGCGCCGGGGGCGGTTGGAGCGGGGGCGGATGGGGTGGCGTTGCTCGGAGCGGGGCCGCTTGCGGTGGGGGCGGTTGAGGTGGCGTCGCTATGGGCGCAGTTGGCCGGGGCCCGGCCGCTGGGGGCCCGGGGCGGCTCCGGCGGTGATCCGGGCTTGTCAGCGGAGCCGCCTACCCTTGGGTGGGTGTGCGGGGAGATGGGGGGAAGCGCGGGAAGGGCGGCGGTTGTGTGCGGGGTGGCCGGGGTGGCGGGGCCGGTGGGGGTGTGGATGCTCAGGCCCGTTTCGCCCGGGGCGAGTTCGGGGTTCAGCACCAGCCGCTCGTCGTAGTCCCCGCTGCGCTCCGTCCGGTACGGCAGCGGGTCCGTCGTCCGCAGCGTGCGCAGCCGTTCGCGCAGGGCCGCGGCCACCGGCGGGTAGGCGTCCGGCGTGAGGCGGTCGGCGCCGTAGACGACGAAGGGCGGCAGGGGGGCCATCCCCGTGTAGAAGAACGTGCCGTGGTGCAGCGGCCACAGCACCTGGTCGATGTGCCCGTGGATGCCGCGCGGGCCGAAGCTCGCCTCGCGGGCGCCGACCGACGTGACCACCATGGCGCGCTTCCCGGCCAGCCCTCCGTCCCCGTACCGCCGCGTCCTGCCGTCCGCGTCCTTGACCTTCGACGCGAGGCCCTGGACGAGCACGCGGTCGAACCAGCCCTTGAGGATCGCCGGGGGCCCGAACCACCACAGCGGGAAGTGCACGACGAGGACGTCCGCCCACGCCAGCTTCTCGTGCTCGGCGGCGATGTCGGGGCGCACGCCCCCCGCCCGCCAGGCGTCCTCCTGGGCGTCGCCGACCAGGAGGCGCCCGGCGGCGGACGCGGGGTCGGGGGCGGGGTCGTCATCGGGGGCGGGGTAGTCGTCCGCGTCGAGTACGGCCTTGAAGCCCATGGCGTACAGATCGCTCTGTCGAACCTCGTGGCCCGCGTCGCGCAGCGCGCGGATGCCGTCGTCGCGGAGTGCGGCGTTGAGGGAGCGGTGCTCGGGGTGGGCGAAGAGCCAGAGGACGTTCATGCTTCGAGCCTCGCGCCGCGGCGGGCCCGGGACGAGAGCCGTCTCGCCATCATTCGCAAGAATCGCGCCACGGGTCGGGCCACGGGTCGGGCCACCGGGGCGCGAGAGGGTCGAGTGGCGGTGCGCCCGTGCAACCCCGAGCCCTGCACGGCGAACCGCCACCCGGCATCGGCGGATGGGGACTGTCGCCGGATGCGCGACCCGCCTTCGCCAAGGGCGTCCGACCGGCCGGCAGCCCTCGGCGTCCCCTCACAACGAATCGCTGCCCACCAGGGTGATCAGCCCCGTACGACTCGTCAACACCTGTTCCGCACCGGAGGTGTCACGTGCTGTTCGTGCCGGCGCGTGCGTGTTCGTGTGCGCCCGCGAAGAGCGCGCCGTCCGCGCCGTCCGCGCGCTCCCCCGGGGGCAGGGCGAGCGCGCATGCGCGGTCGATCTCGCACCAGATGACCTTGCCGAATCCTTCCGCCTGCCACCCCCAGCGGTCGGCGATGGCATCGACCAGCTCCAGTCCGCGGCCGTGCGTCTCGTACTCCTGCGCGCGCCGCTGCCGGGGCGGGGCGGCGCAGTTGTCGACGACCTCCACCCGGTACGGGCCGCAGTCGGCCGGCGACGCGGGGAGGGAGAGACGAAGCTCCGCGGGGCGCTCGGTGTGGACGACGGCGTTCGTGACCAGCTCCGAGACGAGCATCACCAGCGACTCGGCGTACGGCTCGTCGGCCGTCACCCCGGTCCACGCCAGCCGCGCCCGCGTCCACCGCCTGGCCCGGCCGACCTCGACGGGGTCGGGCCACAGCTTGAGCTGTACCTGAAGGGTCTGCACCGCTCACACCATCCTCGGGATCACGCTGCGTGATCTCTCTTCTGTCCAGGATGATTGACGTAGCGTCACGACAACAAGCGCTTCGGACATATCCCAGCGCGAAAGAGTGCGCTTGCGGCATACTGTGCGACGCTCGCGTCCGAGGGTCGAACGCCGGTCCGGCGTCGACCACTCATGCTGCTGTGACCTTGCACGAGTCCGGCACGTCCGCACCGCCGCGGCCACCGATTCGAAGGCCGCGGGTCCGTGTCGCCGCATGACAACTCGCACCCGATGAAGGGTAGTGGAGTCGGGGCCGACTTCGTTGCGTAACGGAAGAGTTCCCCCAAGCGTGTTGGGGCTCTGCCCAGTTTCGGCACTCTCCGTAGTCGACCCGCCTCTTCTTCTCCCTTGCGCATGCGGGCATCGACGTATAAGTTCTTATACATGAGCGAGCAGGTCCACAACAGACTGGCGGTGATCCGCGCAGAGCGGAGCGTGTCGCGGAAGCAGTTGGCCGAAGCCGTTGGCGCGCACTACCAGACGATCGGACACATCGAGCGCGGGCAGTACAACCCGAGCCTCGACCTCGCTCTGCGCATAGCCGAGTACTTCGAGCTGCCGGTGGAAGTCCTGTTCGCCCTCCGGCCGTTCCGCCCGCTCAGCGACGAGCTGTACGGGCCGGGTGTACCCAGGGCGGACACAACGGACGGGAACGGCCACAGGAACGACCACGGGAACGACCGCACGAAAGACAGCGCAGACAGGGGAGCACGATGACCCAGCCCACCCCGCAGCCCCCCGCCCGGCCCTCCGCCCAGCCCACCGCCCAGCCCTCCTTCGGCGACGGGAAGGAGGCCACGAAGCACGACCGCACCATGTTCCGGC
Source organism: Streptomyces sp. 184 (assembly GCF_045781775.1). NCBI lineage: Bacteria > Bacillati > Actinomycetota > Actinomycetes > Kitasatosporales > Streptomycetaceae > Streptomyces > Streptomyces sp. 184. The sequence continues at coordinate 7,308,594 of NZ_CP123230.1, forward strand.
TCATGAACGACCCGGCCGGACGCCCGGTGTTCGCCACCACCGGGCGCCGCCGCGCCGTCGTCGGGGCACACGTGGCGCTCACGGGCGCGACCCTGGCGTGCACCACCCTGCTCTACACCCTCGACGGCGCCTGGCTGATCTCGCCGTTGGCCGTCCTGCTGGTGGCGTGGATGGTCGCCACCGGCTTTCTGAACGGCGGCACGCGCGGCCTGCTGGAGCTGCGTACGCGGATGCTGGACGAGCGGCAGCTCGCCGAGCGCGACCGCGCGCGGGCGGTGGCGCACCGGGCGGCGACGGCGCTGCTGGCCGTGGCGGCAGGGGTGCTGGTGCTCGCCGAGGCGGCGGGCGCGGACGGGCTGCCGGGGGTGCCGGCGGTGTGGGTGCTGGTGTACGCGCTGGCGGCGACGTGGCTGATGCCGCTGTGGGTCGCCGGGCTTCAGGCGCGGGACGAGCCCGCGGAGGAGTCGGAGTTCGGGGAGGAGTGAGGCGTCAGATCACCGGCGACGGCGTCAGCCGCGGTGTAAGCGGGAAATTGCCGACGGCCGTTACGCCAGAAAGCCGGTACGCCGACGGCCGTTACACCGACAGGCTTTGCACCACGACCGGTTGCGCCTGCGGCCCTTACGCCGACAGCGGTTCGGCCGTGCCGCTCGTCGCGTCGTCCACGTCCGCGTACACCGCGAACAGCCGCCGTACGCCCAGCGCCGCGAGCACCCGGTTCACATGCGCCCCGCCGGAGACCATGCTCCCGGAGACGCCCCCGGACACCCCCGCGGCACCCGCCCCGCCGTCCGCCGGCAGGATCAGGCGGAACTCGCCGCCGCAGGAACTCAGCAGCCGGCGTGCGGCGATGAGCACGCCGACGCCGCTGGAGTCGCAGAAGCGGACCGCGGAGAGGTCGAGGACGAGACGGCGGCGGCCCTGCGCGACGGCGTCGTGCACATGCTGGCGCACGCGGGGCGAGGTGACCAGGTCCAGCTCGCCGCAGACCCACAGGACGTACCAGTCGCCTCGGTTGTCGGTGGTCACCCGCAGCAAAGACACCCGGTCGCAGTCCTTCCGTCGCCTGTCAGCCTGTCGCGCCCGCTCGCCCGTCCGTTTCCGCCATCTGCATCTGCCGTGTTGTACGTGTCACCCCCTGTGCCCACAGCACACAAGATGAAACACCGACCCTATGCGCAATCACCCCACACGTCCCCCGCATTCCGGTCAGCGCCGGATAACCGTTGGCAATTCGTTGCCTTCTGTTGCACGTCATGCGGTACAGATAACGCTCCGAGGGCGTACGCCCCCACTCCCCGGCGCTACATTCGTTGACACCGGTATCCAAGGGGCGGGCGACGGATGGGGGGCGCATGGCGCACGGCACCGGACCGCACGGAACCGGACAGGGCTCCACCCCGCCCCGCTGGAACCGCAAGATGCAGCAGCGGCTCGCGCGCGGCGAAGCCGCCGCGCTGAGTGAGCTGTACGACCGCTTCGCGCCCCTCGTCTACGGCCTCGCGGTGCGCGTGCTGGAGAACGAGGAGGAGGCGAACGGCGTGCTGTCCGAGGTGTTCTCCTACGTCTGGCAGCACCCGGACGCGTACGACCCGAAGCGCGGCCAACTGCGCACCTTCCTCGCCCAGCTCGCGCACAAGCACGCCGTGCGGCGGCTGCGCTGGGCCGTGATCCAGGCCGGCGCGGCCGGCGAGATCGAGGACTGCGAGGAGCGCATCCGCGCCGTCTCGGTCGCCGCCCGCGCCGACTACATCGTCACGTCCATGCCCGAACCGCTGCGCGCCGCGCTGGAGCTGGCGTACTTCAAGCGCCGCGACTACCGGCAGACCGCCGCCGAACTCGGCGTCTCCCCCGACGAGGCCCGCCGGCGCCTGCGCCTCGGGCTCCAGTTGCTCGCCACCGCGCACAACGAGGGCGGGCGGCCCTCATGATCATGGGCCCCTACGACCACCGCCGGCTGATGTCCCTGCTCGGCGCGTGGGCGCTGGCGGCCTGCGCACCCGAGGAGACCGCGGCCGTGGAGGCGCACCTGACCGACTGCGCGCCCTGCGCCGACGAGGCGCTCCGGCTGCGCGATGCCGTACGCCTGCTGCACCCGCACGACAACCTCGACATGGACCCGGCGCTGCGCAGCCGGGTGCTGGAGGTCTGTCTGACGCGGCGGATGCCCGGAATCCCGATGCCGGGCTGGTCGGTGCCCTACGACGCAGAGGCCGCCCGGCTCGACGCGCTGCTGGACGACATGGGCGAGGCGGACTGGGGCGCTCCGGTCCACCTCGCGTGGTACGACGACGACCTGCCGTCGGTCCGCGAGACGTCGGTGGCCGGGGTCATCGGCCACCTCCTGGCCGTGGACGGCCTGCTGGCCCTCGCGCTCGGCCTCCGCGACCCGCTGGCCACGGACGCGCCCGCCGACGAGACCCACCCGCGCACGGTCGCCTCCCCCGCCGAGCGCACCGAGGCGCTGTGGCGGGAGGCGGGGTCGTCGTACGCGGAACAGCAGTCGCTCGCACGGGAGTTCCGGCGCAAGCACGCGGGGACCATGCGCGGCCACTGGCGGGACCAGACGTACGCGCTGATAAGGACCGCGGGGTTCGCGGGCGGCGGCGTCGCGGACCTGCCCGTGCCGTACGGCGGCGGGGTGGCCCTGCCGCTGCGCGACGCCTTTCTGGACCGGGCCTTCGAGTGCTGGATGCACGCCTGGGACATCGCGGAGGCCGTGGACTACCCGTACGTACCGCCCACGCCGGAGCACATGCACCTCATGATCGACCTGGCGGCGCGGCTGCTGCCGCAGACGCTCGCGGACCGGCGCCGCTCGGGGCTCGCCGCGCCGCCGCGGACGCTGGTGGCGGCGGGGGCGCCGGGGCGGACGCTGCACCTGGAGGTCGAGGGGAAGGCCGGCGGGAACTGGTACCTCCCGCTGGACTCGCCCGCGGCGGTCGCCGCACCGGAGCGGGCGGTGGCGCATGTGGCACTGGAGGGCCTGGAGTTCTGCCGGCTGGCGGCGGGGCACGTCGCGCCCGAGGAGGCGGCGGTGGGGCGCGACGGGGACCGGGAGGCGGTGGACGACTTCCTGTACGCGACGGTGTCGCTGTCGCGGCTCTAGGCGAGGACCGACGTCAGGCGAGGACCGACGTCAGGTGAAGACCACCGTGCGGGTGCCGTTCAGCAGCACCCGGTGCTCGCTGTGCCACTTCACCGCCCGCGCCAGCGCCTGGCACTCCACGTCCCGGCCGACCGCCACCAGCCGCTCCGGCGTCACCTCGTGCCCGACGCGCTCGACCTCCTGCTCGATGATCGGGCCCTCGTCGAGATCCGCGGTCACGTAGTGGGCGGTGGCGCCGATCAGCTTGACCCCGCGCGCGTGCGCCTGGTGGTACGGCTTCGCACCCTTGAAGCTCGGCAGGAAGGAGTGGTGGATGTTGATGATCCGCCCCTCCAACTGCTTGCACAGGTCGTCGGAGAGCACCTGCATGTAGCGGGCGAGCACCACCAGCTCGACGTCCTCGGCCCGGACCAGCTCCAGCAGGCGCTGCTCCGCCTCCGCCTTGGTGTCCTGCGTGACCGGCAGGTGGTGGAACGGGACGCCGTAGGAGCCGACCAGCTCCTCGAACTCGGTGTGGTTGGAGACCACGGCCGCGATCTCCACCGGCAGCGCGCCGATGCGGGCGCGGAACAGCAGGTCGTTCAGGCAGTGCCCGAACTTGCTGACCATGATCAGCACCCGCATCCGCGTGCCCTGCTCGTGGATCTGCCAGTCCATCGCCCACGACTCCGCCACCGCCGCGAAGCTGGCGCGCAGCTTCTCGACGTTCGCCTGCGACTCGGCGGAGAAGTGCACCCGCATGAAGAACAGGCCGGTGGTGGGGTCGCCGTACTGCTGGCTGTCCTCGATGTTGCAGTCCGTCATGAACAGATAACTGGAGACTGCGTGCACGATGCCCTTTTTGTCCGGGCAGGACAGCGTCAGTACGTACTCGCTCATGGGCCTACGATCCCATACCCCTCAGGCGGTGCCCGTCATGATCGCCAGCACTTCGAGGGAGCGCGGCGGGGTGTCGGGGTCCTCGCCGTCGTTCTCCGCGAGCCGTACGTGCGCCTCGCGCGCCGCGCGCACGGCCTCGGGCCAGGCGTGGTTCTCCATGTACGCGGAGACCGGCGCGTCCGCGCCGACCTGGTGCATGATGCGCAGCACGCGCAGCACGGCGACGTCGACGAGCGCGGCCTCGCGGGAGTCGCGGAAGATCGTTCCGACGTACTTCTCCGCCGACCAGTTGTCCAGCCAGGTGTCCTCGACGAGGCGGTAGACGGCGTCGGTGACGTCCCCGTACCCCGCCGTCCCCGCCGCCCAGTACTCCCGCTGGAAGTCGGTGTCGGAGATCATGTGCAGCGCGGAGCGCACATTGGCGCGCCAGCGCCACCACGGCATGTCGTTGATGGGCATGGGCACCATGGTGGAGTAACGGCGGTCGCGGCGGGAAGCCCTTTCACCGACGGGACCCCCCGCGGGGCTCGCCGTGCCCGCGGGGCTCGCCGGGCTCACAGTTGTGTCGCCTGGCGCCGCGTGAGGCCGTACTCGTCCGCGATCGGGTTCCAGAGCCCGGCGGCCTCCTCCTTGGCGGTGGTGGCCTCGCCGCTGGCGGTGTTGCCCGCCGACAGGTGGTTCCCGCCGCCGCCGCAGCCCTTGCCTCGCTTGGCGGCGTCGGCCCACTTCGCGTAGTGGTCGTCGGCGGAGGCGCTGGCGTTCCAGGCGTCGGTGAGCGAGCGGGTCAGCTCCGCATGGTCCGGGAGCTTGTCGACGGTCAGGTCCGAGAGCCGGGTGACGAGGTCGCGGCGCTGGCCGGCCGCGGCGCGCAGGTCCTTGGCGGCCTTGCCGAGCGCCTTGCACGCGCGGATGTTCTCCACCGAGCTGATGACCGCGTCCCGGCTGTTGTTGCTCTCGGCGAGCAGCGCGTCCAGCTCCTCGGCCTGCGCCTCGGCCGGGTCGTCCTTGACCGGCTTCTTGCCGCCGTCGCCGCCGTCGTCCTTGCCGCCGGGGTTCTCGTCGGCGCTGGCGCTCGGGGTGGCGCCGCCTGCGGTGCCGCCGCCGTCGTCGCCGCCGCTGCTCAGGAGCCAGCCGGCGGTGATGCCGACGGCGGCGCAGGCGGCGGTGCCGATGGCGATGGCGGCCCAGCGGGGGATACCGCCGCGGCGGTCGCCGTCGTCGTCGTAGTAGCGGGGGTCGGGGCCGCCGCTGCCGGGGCCGTTGCCGTACGGGCCGGGGGGCGGGCCGCCGGGGCGGGCCCCGTCGGGGCCGGGGTAGCCGTAGCCGGGGCGCTGGGCGGGGCCCGGGGCCCCGTGGCCCTGGGCGGGGTACGAACCGGAGGGCGGGCCGCCGCGGGCCGGGCCGCCGGGGCCCGCCGCGGAGACGGGCGGGAGCCGCTGCGTGGCACCCGGGTCGCCGGCGGGGGCCCCGGGCCCGCCGGGGCCGTCGCGGAAGAGGCCCTCGAACTGCGTGTGCACCGGTGCCGCGTGGCGGCGCGAGCGCGGCGAGTCCTCGTCGAAGGCCGGCGGGGCGAAGGGCGGCTGCGCCGGGGGCTGGGCAGGCGGTGCGCCGGGCTGCGGGGGCGGCTGCGCGCCGGCGGCATGCGGGTCCGCGGCATGCGGATCGGCGGCCTGCGGGTCGTAGCCGCCGGGCGGGGGGCCCTCGTACGAGCCGGAGAACGGCGGGATGAGCTGGGTGGCGTCGGCGTCGTCACCGGATCTCTGCTGCGGTCCGGCGGCAATCGGGGGTATGAGCTGGGTCGCGGCCCCGTCGTCCGCCGCGCCGGGCGGCGGGCCGGCGGGCGGCTGCTGCGGCGGGCCGCCGTACGGCGGCTGCGGGGCGACGCCGGGCGGGCGGTGGCCCGTACCGGGTCCGGCACCGGCGCCGCCGCCCGGCGCTCCCGGCGCTCCGGGGGTGGCCGGGAGCGGCCAGGGCTGCTGGTCGGCCTGCGGGCCGCCCTGGGGCGGCTGCGGGCGCTCCGGGCGGTTCCCGAGGTGGCGTATCTGCTGCGTCGACTCGTCCTCGGTCTCCGCGGCAGCCGCGGCCGGCGACGGGTCCTGGGCCCACCACGGCTCGCCGCCCGGAGGCGGCCCGGCGCCGTCCGACGCGGGGGGCACCGCTCCCGCGCGCTCCTCGCGGCGGGGCTCGCTGCCGTGTCCGTTGTGGGTCAACGGGACTCCTCATATGTACGGACTCTGACCGTCCGGACACTACCTGCTCGGTGCCACGGTGAGCCAAGAGCCCAGCCCATGGCACCGGGCGGCGAACTCCCGCACCGCCGGCTCCGCCTCGTACGGCTCCAGGCTCCGCGCCAGCCGCGCCAGTTCGGCCGCCGCCCGGCCCGAGGCGAGACCGTCCAGCAGCCGCAGCGCCCGTACGCCCGTACGGCACGCCTGGGCCGGCTCGCGCCGCCCGCTCTGCGCCCGCCCCAGCGCGGCAAGCGCCAGGCAGCGCAGCCGCGTCGACGACTCCGGCAGCCCGGCGAGCGCCTCCTCCGCCCGCCGCTGCGCGGCCTCGTAGCGGCCCAGTTCGAGCAGGCTGCACGCCAGTTCGTAGGCGAGGGCGGGGCGGCCGAAGCGCGCCAGCCACGCCGGTTCGCGCCCGCGCGCCGGGTCGCGTGCGGGATCCCGCACGCCGCCCGGCCCGCCCGCCGCGCCTGTCGCGCCCGCCGCGCCCGTTCCTCCCGTTCCTCCTGGCCCTCCTGTCCCTCCTGTTGCGCTCGCCGGGCCCGGCACCCGGGTCCCGCTCGACTCCGCCTGCTCCATCGCGGCCCGCGCCCGGCCCGCCGCCTCCCGGAACGCCGCCTCGTCGCCGAGGCCCGCCGCGCCGCGCGCCTCGGCGGCGCTGAACAGCGCCTCGGCGCGCGGCGGCACGCGGTCGCGGGTGCCCTCCCGGGCGGTACGGGCCAGTTGGACGACCTCCCGGTGGTTGCCGAGCGCGGCGGCCAGCCGGCTCATGCCGGCGGCCAGGACGTAGCCGCCGAAGGCGCGGTCGCCGGCGGCGTCGGCCAGGCGCAGGGCCTGGACGTAGTACCGCTGCGCGACGCCCGGGAGGCCCGTGTCGACGGCCATGCCGCCGGCCAGCTCGGTCATCCGGGCCGCGGCGGCGATCAGTTCGCGGCCGGTGGTGTCGTCGTAGCGGCCGGCGAGCAGGCCGGAGACGACGGAGTTGAGGTAGTGCACCGTCACCGGCCGGTAGTGGCCGCTGCCGTAGCGGCGGTCGAGGGCGGCGAGGGTGGCGGTGGTGTCCCGTACGGCGGTCACGTCGGTACGGGTGACGGGCCGGCCCGAGGTGCGGGCGAGCGGCGGGCCGGGCGCGCTGATCAGCCAGTCGCGGCTGGGCTCGACGAGCGCGGAGGCCACGGGGGTGGCGCGGGTCAGCACCTCGCGCCGGCCCACGTCGGCGCGCCACAGCTCGCAGACCTGCTCGACGGCGGCGGTGACGGTCGGGGCGTAGACGAGGCCCAGGGCGGTGCCGGAGTGCCGGGAGTCGGCCATGCCGACCTCGTCCAGGGTGACCGCGCGGCCGAGCTTGCGGCCCAGCGCCTCGGCGATCATCGCGGGCGCCTGGCCGCGGGGGCGCTGACCGCGCAGCCAGCGGGCCACGGAGGTCTTGTCGTAGCGCAGGTCGAGGCCGTGTTCACGGCCGCACATGTTGACGCGGCGGGCCAGCCCCGCGTTGGAGCAGCCGGCCTCTTCGATCACCACCTGAAGTCGTACGTTGGGCGTGCGTGCCTCGATTGGCCTGGCGGCCATGGGTAGTCCTCCCTCAGGGGGCCGTGCTCGGCCGGTTCCTGCCGGAACCGCCAGGACGATCATTTCCCGCGAAATAAGCGGAAAACGCCGTGCTCCCTACCCGCGCATCCGTGCGCCCCGCTGCCGTAACGTTGCTTCGGCCCAACCCCCCGAGGGCCCGTAACCCCTGCTCACGGCAGGAGTTGAGCCGTTCGTGAACGAGACCTCGGGAGCAGACGCGACGCACGTACCCCGACAGGAGAACCCGCGCGAGCAGAGCGAAGAACTGCTGTCCGCAGCCCTGCGGTACGCGGAAGAGCGGCACTGGGACGTCGTGCCGGGCACCTGGATGGAGACCGACGACGGGACCGGCGCACTGCGGTGCTCCTGCGGCGACCCGGAGTGCCACGCGCCGGGCGCGCACCCCGCGCGGCGCGACTGGAAGGCAGCCGCCACGGCCAGCGCCACCACCGCACGCCGCATGTGGTCGAGGTACCCCCGGGCGGCCGTACTACTGCCCACGGGGCGGATGTTCGACGTCGTGGACGTCGCGGAGAACGCCGGATGCCTGGCGCTGGCGCGGCTGGAGCGGACGCGCACGGAGCTGGGGCCGGTGGCGGCGACGCCGGACCGGCGGATGTACTTCTTCGTGCTCCCGGGCGCCACGCCGAAGGTGATCGACGGGCTGCACGCCCTGGGCTACGCCTCGTCGGCGGCCCTGGACCTGGCCGTACGCGGCGAGGGCGACTGGGCGGCGGCGCCCCCGACGCGCTTCGGGGTGAGCGGGTCGGTGCAGTGGGTGCGGCGGCCGACGATGTCCAACTCGTGGCTGCCCGACGTGGCCGACCTGGTCAGCACGCTGGCGTACGCGTGCGGGCGCGAACGCGTGGGGGCGCGGCGGGGGGCGTAGCGCTCCCCCGGGGCCGGACCCTCAGCTTGCCGCCCCGGCGGAGCCCGCCTGCGCCCGCCAGCCCGGCAGCAGCTCGTCCAGCAGCGCTTCCGTCCGCGGCGGCAGGCCGCGGGCGCCGTGCAGGGCCGCGGCGCGGTCGAGGAGGTCGGAGGCGGTGGCCTCCAGACGGGCGGTCTCGCCGGTGGCGTGCACCGCGCGCAGCAGCTCGTTCCACAGCCGCTCGTCCGCCGGGGCGACGACCAGCGCCGCCTGCACCGCGCCGACCGCGCCGTCCGCCTGCCCCGACTCGCGGCGCAGCGCGGAGAGCGCCAGGCCCGCGTCGGCGACGAGCAGCGGCAGTTGGGCCTCCACGATCTCGTTGGACAGCCAGCCGTACCGCCCCTGCGGCCGGTCCGCGAGCAGCGGGCCCGCGGCCAGCGCCAGCGCGTCGTTCAGCAGCCGCTCGCGCGTCTGCGGGCTCGCCTGCCGGTCGGGGTCGGTCGCTTCGAGGTGCAGCGTGCGCAGCACGTCCCAGTCGGAGACGACCGACGTGGACAGCGCCAGCCGCCCGTCCGCGTCCGGCGCGAGCCGCGCCGTGCCGGAGGGGTCCCGGCCCAGCCAGGTGACCAGCCGCTCCACGAAGGCGTCCCGCACGTCGTCGGTGACGCCGCGCGGCCACAGCGCGGCGGCGAGCACCTGCGGGTGCACGCCCTCACGGTGGAAGAGCAGCAGCGCCAGCGCCTCGCGCAGCAGCGGGCTGCGCTCGCCGTCCGGCTCGGTCAGGCCCATGACCTCGTACGAACCGAGGAGCCGCGCGTACACCGCGGGCCGGCCCTGCTCGGAGAGGTCCACGGTGAAGCCGACGTCGCCGGCGGCGCGGGTGACGGAGATGCCGCGGCCCTCGGTGCCGCTGGTCGCCGGGCCCTCGAAGCCCACCTGCGAGAACAGCTCGACCAGCGCGTCGTGCTGCTCCTCGGGCAGCCGCTGCGCGGCCAGCTCCAGGCCCAGCAGCGGGGCGCGCAGCCGCCCGTCGCGGGTGATCTCGAACTCCCACGAGGCGCCGGCCAGTTCCTCCTGCCCCGTACCGACGAGGTAGCCGATGCCCAGGCGCGAGGAGCCGCCGGCGAGGTGCGCGAGCCGGTCGGCCTCGGCCGCGGTCGGCTCGTTGGCGACGATGACGAGGTGCGGCGCCCACTGGGTGCGCCCCGTCTGCCCGGCGCGGCCGGTGAGCACGCTGTCGTGCCCGGCGTTGCCCAGGGCGTTGGCGCGCTGCGCCGACTCGGCCTCCATGACCTCGATGAGCGCCGGTACGTCCTCCAGGAAGCGCACGCGCGTCGGCGCCAGCTCCGTCAGCCGCGCCCCGAAGCCGACGACGGTCACCGACATCCGGTCCGACCAGCCGTTGGTGGCCAGCTCCGCGGCGATCGACGACAGCACCGCGAGCCGGTCCGCGGGGGCGCCCTTGACTGCGGCGATGCCGGGGACGGCCTCCAGGTTCAGCAGCAGCCGGGCCTCCTCGCGGGTGCCGAGGCTGACCAGCCCGGGGTACGGGGCCGCGGCGCCGTCGCCCTCCTCGGGCTGCGGGTAGCTCTCGATGTCGGCGCGGTCGATGCGCCAGAACGTCTGGTCCTGGCCGGTACGCCACGGGGCGGGCGGCTCGCCCGCCACGCCGGCCAGTTGCAGGTACAGGTCGGCGTCGGTCAGCCAGGCGGCGTAGATGGTGGGCAGCGGGCGGGCCTCGGCCGTCAGCGCGGCGGACAGCCCGCGCAGCGCCCGGTCGAGGAAGCTCACGCCGGCGGGGTCGGCGCCCACGAGCAGCGCGTCGCGGGCCAGCGCGGCGCGCCCGGCGGGCTCCGCGCCCGTACGGCCCGCGCCGCCGGTGTGGAACGCCGCCTGCCACAGCGCCTGCCGCCGCCGCCGGCTCAGCGCGCCGAGCACGCCGGCGGCGAGCAGCGGCGCGGCGATGAGCGCCTCGGGCAGGCCGATGCCGCCGCCGTCGCTGTGCACCTCGGGGGTGTCCCGGTCGCCGGCGCCCTGGTCGCCGCCGCTCTCCTGGGTGGGGATCTGCTGGACCTGCGTCTGCTCGCCGGCGCGGTCGCCGGAGTCGCGGTCGACGGCGGGGGTGTCGGGCACGAGGCGGTCGCCGCGGCCGGAGGTGGCCTGCTGGTTGTCGCCGCCCTTGCCGCGCTCGTCGAGGGTGGGGCTGGATCTGTCGTAGCGCTGGATCTGCTCGGCCTCGGACTTCGACACCTCGTCGTGGTCCTCGGGCATCTCGACCAGGTCGCCGCCGCGGGCGTCGGCGGGCATCTCCATGATCCAGCCGGGGCGGATCAGGCTGGCCTGGCTGAGCTTGGAGCCGTCGGGCTGGATGCGGTCCTTGTTGAGCTGGTAGATCTCGCCGTAGCGGCGGCCGTCGCCGAGGTGCCGTTCGGCTATCTCCCACAGCGAGTCGTGGTGGCGGCCCTCGGGCGGCTGGATGCGGTAGAACTTCGTGTCCCGCTCGGCCTGTTCGCGGGTGTCCTTGCGCACCTCGCCGCCGGCGCCCTGGCCCTGGGGGGTCTCGACGTCCACGGCGGGCCTGGCGGTGTCCGCGTGCTGCCCCGGGGTCTGCTGGGCGGAGGCGACCGGCGGCGGCTTGTGCTGGTCGAACTGCTGGCCGAGCTGGGAGAGGCCGGGCGCGAAGCTGGCGGCGCCGGCGGTGAGCAGCAGCACGGCGGCGACGAGTTGGCGGGCGAGCGCCTGGCTGGCGCCGGAGCCCGGCACCCGGCCGGGCATGCCCATCCCGGAGACGGCGGCCTTGGCCTCGACGAGCACGCAGGCGGCGAACTGCGCCCAGGCCAGCCAGACGACGACGGCGAAGACCTTGACGAAGACGTCGGCGGTCACGTCCTCGTTGAGCATGCTGAAGGAGGGCGCGGAGTCGGGCAGCGGCCATCCGATGAAGTAGGCGAGCGCGCCCGGTACGCCGACGACGAGCACGACGAGCGCGAGGAAGGCGAAGAACGCCCTGACGACGTCGCCGAAGGTCCTGCGCCGGATGCGTACCGGCACCGGTGTCCTGTTCGCACTGCTGCGTGCCATCGCTGGTCCTGAGCCCTCCCGGTCGGCGCGGCGCGGACCGCGGCCCCCCATGGTGCGCGCTTTCGCGCGCAGGCCGCTGGGCGGCGTCCCCGTACTTGCCCACCTGACGTTACCGAAGGCCGTTTTGGGGGTCGAGCCCAGACGGGTGACTGCCTCGTCACGACCTCGTCACCGCGGGAGTGCGGCGTACGGCGGCGGCGCCCGGGCGGCACCCGCGCGGGACGCCGTCGAGCCCCGCCCGCGCCCGCGCGCGCAAAGGCCGCCGGAGTCGCCCCGCGTGCGGCGGTGCGGCCCCGGCGGCCCGCGGTACGGGCAGCGCCCGTGCGCGGTCAGCAGTACGGGATGTGATCCACGTTCTTGACGTAGCGCGCGGCGATGAAGCCGTTGTGGGAGCTGATCTTGTACCAGATGGCGTTGCCCCACACGTCCTGGCCGTCGACCTTGCAGTCGATCCAGACGATCTCGCCGCGCGGGATGAAGCCCTTCTCGTGGGAGGCGGTGGTGGGTTGCGAGCGGATCAGGATCCCGGGCTTGGCGATCACCACACCGCGCTGCGAGTGGCTCCAGTCGTCCCAGGTCTTCACCGCGGGCTTGGCGGCGCCCGACGTCGCGGTGGCCGCCACGGGGGCCGCGCCCAGCAGCCCCAGCGCCATGGCTCCCGCGGTGAGCGCGACGGCGGTCTTCGTTCTCTTCAGCACAGATGCCCCTTGACAGTCGATCGGAGTGAGGCGGTCGCCTCGGTCCGGTTTGTATGACTATCTGACCGATGTCCGGGGGACAGCGCGTCGAGAAGGGGCTATTTCGCCCGTTTGGCAGGACAGCCTCCCGCGTACGGCCCACAGACCCGCCCCGGGTGGGCCTACGGCTCGCCGACCTCCGTGCGGGGCTCCGCGCGCGCCGTGCCGGTGGCCTCCAGGGGGCCGCTGAGGGCCAGGCCCGTCAGCAGCGGGCGGTAGCTGAGGACGATCTCGACCTCGACGTGGTCGGCCGCCGCACTCGTACACGTCGCCGCCTCGACGTCACCGTTGTGGACCGTCACATGCGACATGAACTCCTGCACCCGGCTGTCGCAGTTCTCGAACCGGATCGGCGCCTCCAGGTCCGTCTGGCCCTCGTACAGCGCTTCCTTGTCGGTGTCCTGCGCCGCGTACCGGGCCGCCTGCTCCGCGATGTCCGCGGCCCGCTCGCGCTGCGAGATCGCCAGACCGCCGTCGACCACGAACGCGGCCAGCGCCATGAACAGGAACGCGAAGATGATGACCGCGCCAGCGCCCGAGCCCCGGTCGTCGAGCCGGTCCGCCCGCCTCGCAAGGCTCCCGCGCAGCCGCGCGGCCAGGGCACGTACCCCCGTCATGCCGCCCTCCGGTACGGGTCGAGCGGCGCGGACGACGAGCCCGTCATCCGCGGGTCGATGTCCAGGCCCAGCATCCCCAGGCCCTTCACCTCGCAGCTCACCTCCACGGTGATGACGTTGCTGTCGGCGCCCGGCTCCGGCGCCGAGAAGTCGCCGGACAGGTCCACGTCCACCGGGCCGGAGCACACGTCGCCCTCCAACTGCGACTCCGCCGCCGCCTGCGCGGCGCTGCGCGCCTCGCCCACGGTGCGCTGGAGGGACGCGGCACGTACCGCGTCGCGCGCCGCTCCGTCGACCCCGCCGCGGCCGTCGACCAACTGGCCGAAGGCGACGAGGACGAGGATGAACAGGAACATCACCGGGGCGAGGATCACCACCTCGATGGTCGTCACCCCCCGGTCGGACCGGACGTCCCGGCCCCACCCCGGCTCCCCGGCCGCCCGCTCCCCCGGGCCGCCGTGCGCCTTCCTCACAGACATGGGTCCCCCGTCGCCGTCATCCCAGATCCGGTACGAACCGCTCGATCGGCCCCTCCGACTCCGCCCGCGCCCTGAGGTCGATGAACGGGAAGACGTTGACCACGCCGCCCTCCACCGACACCCCGACCCGGTCGCCGTCGGACTCGTACGTCTCGATGTCCGGGCCGGTGAGCAGCTTCGGGCCGACCGTGTTCAGCCGCTCCTGCGCCTTGGCCTGCGCCAGGCCCTGCCACCCGCCCGGGTTCGACTCCGCGGTCCTGCGCGCCTCGCGCGCCCCCGCCTGCGCGGTGGCCTGCGCGACGTGGTCCGCGAAGAAGTACAGCCCGAACTGCACCGTGGCGAAGATCATGAAGTAGAGCACCGGGGTGAGCAGCACGAACTCGATCGCCGTCATCCCGCGGTCGCCTCCGCCGGCGCCGCGCCGCCCGCTCGCCGGCCCCGTGTCACCGCCGCCGCCGTCGCCGCGGCAGGCGTCCAGCCTGCGCCGCAGCCACGCCGGTGCCTGCGGCTGTGCCGTTGTCGCCATGATCCTCAGCCCACCCCGTCAGCCGGCGGCTCAGCAGCCGTCCGCACCGGCGTTGCTGATGCAGTCCTTGACGTCGTTCGCGCCGTCGGACAGCGCCTGGTTGATGATGACCGCGACCGCGCTGACGATCGCGACCACGATGGCGGAGATGATCACCCACTCCACGGCGGAGGCGCCGCGGTCCAGTTCACCCGAGCGGGCGCGCTCCACGCGGCCGCGCAGGAAGGTGACCAGGAAGTCGATCGCCGGATTTCCGGTGCTGGTGAAGCGGTTCTTCATGACGTCGTACGTCCTCTCTGCGTAGTGGGGGGATGACTCAGACCTGCAACACGCGGATCGCCGCGGGATAGACCAGGAAGACCAGGAACCCGGCGCACAGCAGTAGCTGTGCGACGAGCATGGACTGCGACTTCTCGCCTGCCGCCCCCTCGATTTCGGCAAGCTCGCGGTGCCTCATGGTCTCCGCCCTGGACGCCAGCGACTCGCGCACCTTCGCGCCGTCGTCGGAGACCAGCGCCAGCGACGCCGACAGGTCCTTCAGCTCTTCGATCCCCAGCTCGTCGCCGAGATTGCCGAGCGCCTGCCACTGGCTGGTGCCGGTGATACGCGCGTCGGCAAGTGCGTTGCGCACCTTGCGCAGGGCCCAGCCGTCGCTGATGTCGGCCGCGGCCATCAGGGCCTCGGGCAGGCCGCGCCCGCCCGCCAGGTTCATCGCCACCAGGTCCAGGTACGCGCCGACGACGCGGCGCAGGTCCTTGCGCTTGTCGGCGGCGTCCCTGCGTACCTCCAGGTCGGGCAGGAGGAAGAAGAGCAGCGCGGCGACCAGCGCGAGCCAGACCGGGATGACCGGGTTCAGGCCGAAGCCGGCCACCGAGATCAGCGCGTACACGCCGGGGCCGAAGACCAGCCCCACCGCGGACAGCAGCACCTTCGTCGCCAGGAAGCTCTCCCAGGAGCGGTCCAGCACCGCCAGGTCGGAGCGGAGCGAGCGCTGCTCCCAGCCCTGCCGCAGATAGAACTCCGCGGCCCGCTCCCCGACCTGCGCGCGCAGCCCCCCGAAGCGCCCCTCCTCCTGCTGCTGCGCCGAGGACGTCGTCGTCCGGCCGGAGCCGCGGGCGCGCAGCGCGTCGACCCGCGCGACCGTCGCGACGGCGCCGCGGCGGCCGGGCGCGAGGGCCCGTACGAGCAGGAAGATGCCCAGGCCCATCACCGCGCCGATGACGACGGAGTACGTCAGTGTGTCCGCACCCTGGAAGTTCATCAGGAGACCTCCTCACGCGGCCGGACGAAGGCGACCTGCTGCGGCGCCTGCTTCGCGCCGGCCAGGAAGCGCTCCGGCGTCTCGATGGTCGACAGCTTGCGCAGCCACCAGAAGCCGGCCGCGAACAGGCCGCAGACGCAGGCCAGGACGGCCTGGCCGACCGGCGACCCGTACGGCTCGACGAAGCCCCGGTTGAAGACCGAAAGGCCGAGCACGAACGCCACCGATACGCTGACGACGATCTGCACGCTGCGCCGCGTCGAGGCGCGCTGCGCCATCACGCGCTGGCGCATGTCGACTTCCTCGCGCGCCGACTTCGCCAGCGCGCCCAGCACCTCGCGCAGACCGGGGCCGCGCAGCCGGGCGTTGAGGATCAGGGCCGCGATGATCAGGTCGGCGGAGGCGTCGTCCAGGTCGTCGGCGAGGTGCTGGAGAGCGTCCGGCAGCGGCGTACGGGACCGCAGCCGGTCCACCATCGCGTCCAGGTGCGGCCGCAGCGCGGGCGCCGCGGCGCGGGCGGAGGCCGGGATGGCCTGCTCCAGGCCGACCGCGCCGGCGATCGTGTCGCGCAGCGACTCCGTCCACTGGGCCAGCGCCTCGACGCGCTTCATCGCGATCCGCTCGGCCGCCGCGCCGCCGAAGAGCTTGTCCCAGAACGCCACCAGCACGCCGGTGGCAAGGCCCGCGACCGGCCAGCGGGTCAGCAGCAGCACCAGCAGGCCGGCGACCCCCGCGAGCGTCGCCCGCTGGCTGGCGAACCTGACCAGCTCCGCGGCCCGTTCGCCCTGCTGCGCCTTCTCGTGCTCCGGCTTCGCCGGCAGCCCGCGGAGCGCGACGATGAGCAGCGCGATACCGCCGCCGACCACCGCGCCGGCGAGCAGCCCGTAGCCCATCGTGACGGAGAAGACCGAACCGTTCATGTGCCGCTACCTCCAATCCCCGCTGGGCTGGTAACCGAACGGAATGAGTTCCTCGATGCAGTGGATCGGCGCGTGCGGGTGCAGCAGGCCGTCCCGGCCCTCCTTGAAGACCTCGGACGACATCACGCGGCCGTCCACGCCGTTGACCTCGCGCACCGAGGTGACCATGCGCTGGAGGCCGCCGCCCTGGTGGTAGAGGTTGCGCCGCTCCACGAAGACGACGAAGTCGATGGCGCCGGCGACCAGCATCTGGCTCGCCTCCACCGGCAGCCGCTCGCTGGCCTGGAGGGCGTACGTCGAGATGCGGTTGAACACCTCGGAGGAGCTGTTGGCGTGGATCGTGGACAGCGAGCCGTCGTTGCCCTGCGACATCGCGTTGAGCATGGTGACGATCTCGTCGCCGAGCACCTCGCCGACGATGACGCGCGACGGGTTCATACGCAGCGACCTGCGCACCAGCTCGGCCATCGTGATGGCGCCGTGGCCCTCGGAGTTGGGCAGCCGCTCCTCGAACGCGACCACGTTGGGATGCAGCTCGGGGAACTGGTCCAGGCCCAGCTCCAGCGCGCGCTCCACGGTGATCAGGCGCTCGGGCGCGGGGATCTCGTTGGCCAGCGCGCGCAGCAGCGTCGTCTTGCCGGCGTTGGTGGCGCCGGCGATCATGATGTTCTTACGGGCCCGCACGGCGCACGTCAGGAAGGAGCCCAGCTCCGGCGTGATCGTCGCGTTGCCGATCAGGTCGGGCAGGAACACCTTGCCGAGGCGGGCGCGGCGGATGGACAGCGCCGGGCGGCGGGTGACGTCCATGACCGCCGACAGCCGGGAGCCGTCGGGCAGGCGCAGGTCGAGCTGCGGGTTGGCGGAGTCGAAGGGGCGGGACGACAGACCCGAGTAGGCGCCGAGTATCTGGATCAGCTCGACGAGTTCCTCGTCGCTCTCGGCCACCGGGTCGACCTTGGCCTCGCGGCCGTCGGCGTAGCCGACGAAGACGTGGTCGTACCCGTTGATGTCGATGTTCTCGACCTCGGGGTCGTCCAGCAGCGGCTGGAGCCGGCCGACGCCGAAGAGGGCGGCGTGCACGGCCGCGGCGTACGCCTCCTCGGTCTCGGCGTCCTGCGGCGTACGGCCGTAGTTGATCTCGGATCGGGCGTAGTCCTCCAGGATCTGCGCGATGACGGCGCGGGCGAAGTGCCGCTCGTCCTCGGCGGACATGGGGGTGACGCCGGCGAGCTGGTCCTCGTGGCGCTGGCGGGCTATCCGGTCGCCGGCTTCCTGGCGGAAGCGTTTGACGAGGCCGTGGTCCACTGCGGGTCCGCTGGTCATCGGGCGGCTCCATGGCGGGGGCCGGGGCCCGTGGTGCCGGGGCCGGGGGTGGCGCCGGGGGCGCCGTAGGCGGGGTGCTGACCGGGCTGGCCTGGCTGGCCTGGCTGGCCTGGGGCGGCGGGTGCGGCCGGGGCGGCGGGCGCTCCGGGCTGGCCGGTGGCGCCCGGCCCGCCCGGGGTCTGGGGCTGCTGGTGGGGCTGCCGGCCGTGGGGCTGCTGGGCCTGGTGGGTCTGCTGGGCCTGCTGGGCCTGCTGGCCCGGCTGCTGCGGTGCGGCGCCCGCCGCCGGACCCGTGGCGCCCGCACCGTACGGTGCCTGCGGCCCGCCGCCGCCGTACGGCGCCTGCGGGGTGCCCGCGGCGGCCGGCTCGGCGAGCAGCGAGCTGCCGAAGTGCTGGTGCAGATCGCTGGCGACCTTGCGAATGGACCGTACGAGCATCGACTTCTCCGCGCGCCCGCGCCGCCGCCCCGCCAACTGCTCGGCGCCCGCGACGTCGTCCGCGACCACCCCGAGCACCCGGGCGCCCGACTGCGACGCCGTGAGCATGTCGTTGACCTGTGCGGCGACCTTCGTGGCGCCCGACGGCTCGGTGACCAGCAGCACGCCGATCAGCGGCGTGCCCAGCGCCGCCGCGCCGCGCTGCGTGCCGTGCAGCCGCGCGGACAGGGAAGACGCCCGGTCCCGTACCCGCGCGATCTGCTCGGGCAGCGCGCGGGCCACCAGCAGCACCAGCGCGGCGTGCGAGAACAGCTCGACGGTGCCGGAGTCCACGCCGACGCGACCGCAGTCCGCGATCACGTCCGCGCCGCCGTGCGGCGACTCGGCGAGCGCGGCGAACGCCCGCCCCAGCGTGGGCCAGAGCCGGGTGAGCCCGGCGGACTGGTCGGAGTTGCCGAGGCCGACGATGACGTCGAGCCCGCCGGACATCGGCTGGGCGTGGTCCCACAACTGTTCCGCGGCGATCCCGCGGCGGGCGGTGGCGGCCAGCGACAGCATGCCGGTGTTCGGGTCGAGTGAGTTGCCGTTCTGCCCGACCGAGCGGTAGACGAGGTCGCCGCCCGCCGGGTCCGCCTCGGCGAGCAGCGCACGCCGGGGCCAGACGGCGGCCAGCGCGACGGCGGTCGTCGTCACGCCGGGCGCGCCCTTGTCGGCCGCGACTGCGATCAGCGCCATGGTGAGTTCCCTCGCTCCCGTGAAGACCCGTGTACGACGTCAGCTACCGCTGGATACGAGAGTCAGGCCGACTTCCTTCTCGGACGCCGCCGCCACGAGGGGACCTGCCTGCGTCTTGTCGACGAGGAGATTGACGGTGACGGTTCCACTGGTGACCGTGCCTTCGTCGCCCTTGACGATGCGCTGCACCTTGACGCCCTCGGCGAGCACCTCGCCCTTGGCGACCGTACCGGAGGTACCGGAGGAGTCGGTGCTGCCGTCGTCGCTGCCGGACGTGCTCGGGTCGTCGCCGACGAAGTAGGCGTCCACGCGGGCGCCGTCGACCAGGCCGCCGGGCATCTGCCCCGACTCCATGGTCACGCCCACGACGGTCTGGCCGTCCTTGAGGCCCTTGCCCTCCTGGATCATCTCCGGGACCAGGACGCTGCCCGGGACGAGGTCGGTGGTGGCGTAGAACTCGTCGAGCTGGCCGCGCAGGTCCCAGCGGATGTACGGGACATCGCTGTCCTTCGGCATCATCACCTGCTCGACGTGCCTGTCGGAGATGCCCTCGCCCGCCGGGACGCGCTCGGAGATCTGCACCGCGGCCACCTGGTTGCCGGCGCGCAGCACGAGCACGGCCGTGCCCAACGCGCCCGCGAGGATGAGCAGCACGGCCAGCGCCGCCAGCGCGGGTTTGCGTTCGCGAGGAGCAAACGGCAGTCTGTCGCCGGACTGCGGAACAGGGGCGGCCGACCTGCCGCCCGCGGCTGCCGTGCGTTCCCTGGTCTTCACGGAATCACCCCGTAACTCGCCGTTTCCTGGCCGAAATTCCCCTACCTGATCGGCCGAGAACGCCGCAACAGGTTGTCAAGCCATCGAACCGTAGCAGTAGCCTAAACCCCCCTCAACCCGCGTCAGGCAACGAGAGCGTCACAGCCCATCGACAGTTCCGATAGCTGAGACGCCAACCGCGCGGAGGCGGCAAATCACCAGCTTGCGGGGGCGTGCGGGGTCCGCTACGGCGTACGCGCGGACCCTCGCACGCGCCGTGGAGCAGGGTCGGCGGCGGCGTTGGCGGGGTGCTCTGTGACAGACCTGTGGACCGGGTATTGGCGAATCCGGATATGTGCACTCGCCAACTCGTCAATAGGGTGGAATTCCGCGGGTGTCGGGGCGCGATTACGGATGTCGGTGGTCGTCGCTACGATCCGGTGGGAAAGGGGGATACACATGCGACGGCCGGTACGGCAGCGGGTGCGCGGCGGGGTTGCGGGGTTCGGGGGGATGGTGAAGCTCGTGGGGGGCGCCGGGGCGTCGGCCCGTACCGTACGCGTCCGACGGGCGGTGGCCCTCGGACTGCTGCTGCTTCTGGCGTGCCTCCCCGGCGCGGCGGCGGTCGCGGCGGACCGGGCCGAGGGAGACGGCGGAGGGCGGGCGGCGTATCTGGCGGAGCGGTTGCGGGAGAACCCCGTCTACGTCACGGACCAGGCCCCGCGCGAAATACCGCGCTCGGCGGCGGCGGAGTTCGCGAAGGCCGCGAAGCGGACCGGCGTGCCGACGTACGTCGTGCTGCTGCCGCGGCGCGGGCCGTTCGACGAGCGGCTGCTCGGCGCCGTGCACGACAGGCTGCGCCGGGACGGTCTGTACGTCCTGCTGGACAGCAGCGGCATCGGCGTCACCGCCGTGCCCTTCGGCGTCGATGTGCCGGCGTCCTCGGCGACGGCCGTCGCGCTGTACGAACTGCCCTACGACGCCGGGCCGCTGCTGACGTTCCAGCGCTTCGTGGAGGCGCTGACCGACGACGACCCGGAGGGGCGCGCGGAGGCGGCGCGGCAGAAGTACGGCAGCGACGCGGACAGCGGACCCGCCGAGGAACCGGACCGGCTGCACAGCACGCGCACCGACCGCGAGAACCAGTCCTTCCTGACCGGCATTCTGCTGGCCGGGGTGCCGCTGCTGGCGCTGATGCTGGTGCCGTACGTGCTGCGGCGGCGGACCCGGCGCCGCGGGGCGGCGGCGGGCGGCAAGCAGGCGGCACCCGGCGGCTTCGCGGGCGTCGGCAGGCGCGGGCTGACCGCGGCGGTCGCGGCGGCGGCCGTGCTGGCCGGGGGCATCGCGGTGGGCGCGGCGCTGATGTTCGACGACAAGACCTCGGACCCGGGCCCCCCGCCGACCCGGGCGGACATGGACGCCCGGCTGCACCGGGTCGCGGCGGGCCTCGCGCGGGACCCGGTGTACGTGGACCCGGAGTCGCCCGCGGAGATCGACGCGGCGGAACTGAAGGGGCTGCGCACGAAGATCGGCGGCCTCGACGTGCCGGTGTACGTGGCCTCCGTACCGATGGCACCGGAGGACGAGTCCGGCGGGCAGGGGGACACGTTCCTGAGGTCCCTCGGCCGGACGGTCGGCGAGGACGGCGTCTACGTCCTGGCCGACCCGGGCAGCGGCTACGTCAACGCCGTGGACCACGGGATCGGGCTGGACGTCGACCTGTACCTGCTGCCGGAGGAGATCGGGTACCCGCCGCGGGACGCGGAGGACGACCTGCGGCTCGGCGAGCGGGTCGGGATGCTGGTCGAGGAGCTGACCGGGGCGCGGCGCGGCGGCGGCGCGGGGCAGGCGCCGTCGCCCGTGGACCCGCCGGACCCGGTGTCGGAGGACGCGCTGCCGTCGGTCTTCGCGGGGGACTTCGTACCGGGGCTGGTCGTGGGGGCGCTGGCGGCGGCGCTGGCGTTCGGCGTGGTGGCGGGGGCGGTGGGGGTCCTCGGCAGGCGGCGGTCCCCGGTCGCCGCCGGAGCCGCGGCCGGGCCACTGTACGCGGCGCCACCGGACCCCTCGGAGACGTACCTCCGGCGCACGGCGCACGCGGAGCTGGAGGCGCTGGCCCGGGAGTTCGAGGCGGCGGACCCCGGCGGCGCGGTGCGTACCCGGGTGTGGGACTGCCTGGACGCCGCCCGGCTGCTGGTCGACGTGGCGGAGGACGGCCGCATCGACGCCGACGCGCCCCCGGAGGCGCTGGCGGCGGCGATCGTCCTGGCCCGCGCCGGCCGCGCGGCGCTCGCCCGCCCCGGCACCCCGGCGCACCTGTGCACGCTGAACCCGATGCACGGCCCCGCCCACGGCAAGCAGCGCACCCGCCTGGCACCGGGCGCACCCGCCCGCGCGGTCCCGCTCTGCACGGGCTGCCGCACGGCGGCGTCGTCGGCCCCGGCCACGGCCCACACCCTGCGCCTCACGCTCCCGTCGCCGCGCGGCAAGGCGCGCATCCCGTACGACACGGCGCCCGGCCCGCTGCGCGCGGCGGGCGCGGGGGTCCCCCGACTGATCCGCGAGGTACAGGAGTCCGCCGGTGTCCACGACTGAACGCGACCCCGGCCGCACCGCCCCGGCCGGCGCACGGGGCCCGCTGCTCGCCGCCCTGGCCGCCCTCCTGCTCGTCCTCCTCCCCGCCCCCTCCGCCCTCGCCGCGCCCAGCCCCGGCCAGGAGATCGCCGACCGCCTCCGCGACTCCCCCGTCTACGTGCACGACGCCTACACCGGGGCCGTGGACCGCGCGCGGCAGCGCGAGATCGCCGCGCGGATCGAGAAGACCGGGCTGCCGGTCAAGGTGGTGCTCGTACCGCTCGCCAAGGGCGACGACTTCGCCGGGGACCCCGGCACGCTCGCCGAGGTGGTGCGCGGGCGGCTCGGCGACGGTGACCTGATCCTCGTCACCACCAGCGAACAGGCCGACTGGCTCCAGGGCTTCGAGTGGCCCGGCGACGCGCACCAGGCACAGGACGCCGTGGGCGCCGTCGGGCACCTGGACGAGATGACCGACGCCGGGCTCGCGGCCCGCGTGGACAAGGCCGTCGAGCTGATCGCCGCGGGCAACGGCACGGAGGTCTACGACGAGGCCGTGGCCGACCTGGGCACGGACGGGCCGCCCGCGGATCTCGCGGACGAGGCGGAGAAGGGGGCGGAGAAAGGGGCGGACGACAGCGGTTCGCCCCTGCCCCCGGTCCTCGGCGGAGCGGCGGTCGCACTCGTCCTGGCCGCCGGGGCGCTCCTCTACGCCCGCCGCCGCGGCGCCGGATCCCGCGCCGCCACGGCGCCGTTCGCCACGCCGCACGCGGTTTTCGCCGCCGCCCGCGCGGCGGACGAGGCGGAGCTGAGGCGCCGCGCGGAGGAGGAGGTCGTGGCCCTGGGCGAGGCCGTACGGGAGGTGGAGGCCGACGGCTCGGACCGGGCCGCGCACCTCCACGCCGCGCTCGACGCGTACGCCGCCGCGGGCACGGTGCTCGACGGCGCCCGGAGCCGCGCGGACCTGGCAGGTGTGCTGGCCCTGGTCGCCGAGGGGCGCGACGCCATGGAAGCCGCCCGCACCCCGCGCCCCCGGCGCACCGTCCCGCTCCCCCTGTGTTTCTTCAACCCCCTCCACGGCCGCGCCACCCATCGCACCCGCTGGCGCCCCCTCGGCAGCCGCCGTCAACTCCCCGTCGCCGCCTGCGACACCTGCACCACGGCCCTGCGCGAACGCCGCGCCCCCGAGGTGCTGACGGACACGGCGGACGACCGCGAGATCCCGTACTTCGAGGTCCCGGCGGAGTCGAGCGTCTGGGCGGCCACGGGCTACGGCTCCCTCACCCGGGACCCCCTGGCCCCGCGCATCGCCCGCGGCGACTTCACCCACTCCCGCGGCTGACCGGCGGCCACTCCACCCCCGCCTGCGCCAGCACCCGGCCGTACCTGACCCGGCCGCGGCGCATGAGCGCCGCCGCCAGCCACAGGTACAGCCACCAGACCAGCGCGATCCCGCCCGCCGCGGCCAGGGGCGCGGGGTCCAGCGAGCCGTTGACCGCGAGGGCGATCAGTACGCCGAGCGGTACCGCCACCGCCAGCATCCGGAGCCGGCGGCGGCTTGAGGTGCCGTAAAGGTCCACCTTGATCCGGGCGTACAGCAGCTCCACCTCCCGCCGTGCCTCCGGGAGCGGCCTCGGCCTGCGGCCCGGGGTCAGGCCCGGGAGGGGGCCGCCGAGGGGGGCGTCCGGATAGCGGGCGCGGGTACGGGTGGCGCGGGCCACGGCGTCGGGGAGGCGCTCGAAGGCGAAGACGGGGTGGCTGCGGCTCGGCGCGTGGTTCGGCGAGAGGCCGGCGTAGCGGTAGCCGTACTGCTCGGCCAGATAGGCGAAAGCCGCAAACGTGTGCCAGGAATTCCAGGGGTTGATCGTCGTGTACGTCCCGGCGCCCCGCTCTCCGGCCTGGAGTAACGCCGACAGCCGGGACCGGAGCGGGGACCGGTTTGCGGAACGTAGAGACATGGCCTCCTCCGACTGGAACCGTGAGAGCCTGTTCCGCTTCCTATCATGCAGCGGCGCGCACGTTCGGTGGGACACCAGCTTCCGGCACCGGGGGGAATTCGTGTCATTTCTCAGGTTCATCCACGACGACGTCATGGCGATGGCCAGGACCCTCGAATCCAGCGGGGAGCGGATGAAGGAGTCCTCGAAGAAGATCGCCGACACCGACGCGGGTCTCGTCGGCCACGACGGGCTGCGGTCGGCGTGCGACGACTTCGCGGACTCGTGGAACTACGGCTTCGGCCAGCTCTCCAAGCTGACCAAGGGCGTCTCGGAGTTCGTCGTCACGGCGGCCGAGGAGTTGGAGAAGCTGGACAAGAAGCTCCACGACGAACTCCAGAAGGCGGGGAAGAAGTGACGCGCCCCGAGGACTTCCCCCACCTCGGCTTCGACCCCGCGCCCGGTGACCTCGACACCGTACGCCGCCTCGTCGCCGCCCTCGGCACGGTCACCGGCCAGAGCGGGACGGCGCAGTCGCAGCTCAAGCGGATCGGGGAGACGGACGGCATCTGGGTCGGCAAGGCGGCCTCCGCGTTCAGCGAGTCGGTCTCCGAGATCCCCCCGTACCTTCAGAAGGCCCTCACCTCCCTCAACGCCGCCCACCGCGCGCTGTCGTCGTGGGAGACGAGCCTGACCGGCTTCCAGAGCCGCGCCCGCAAGCTGGAGCGGGAGGCCGAGGCCGCCGCGGGGCGGGTCGGTTCGGCGCAGCGCGCCCTCGACGGGCTGGCGGGCGACACCGAGGGGATGACGGACAAGGAAAAGGAAGAGCACAAGAAGGACAAGAAGGGCAAGACCGCCTCGTACGACGCCGCCGCGGCCGAGCTGGCGGCGATCCGGGGCCGGGCGCGCACGCTGAACGGCGAGTTCAACGGCGACGCCGAGACCGCCGCGCGGCAGATCAAGAACGCGGCGGACGACGCGCCGCCGGAGCCCAACTGGTTCGAGCGGCGCCTCGACGACCTCGGGGACTTCCTCGACGGCGCGTGGGACGCGATCACCGACCCGAACTTCTGGAAGCTCATCGGCGACATCCTCGCCGACGTCGCCATGGTCATCGGCATCATCTGCCTGTTCGCCATCCCGTTCGGCGGCATCGCGGGCCTGGCCCTGATCGGCCTGTACGTCGGGATCGGCGCCTTCGCGGCACACGCCATCGCACTGGCCGGCGGCGCCGAGGGCATGACCTGGCAGACGCTCGCCTGGGACGCGGCCGGGGTGCTGGCGGGCGGCCTCAGCCTCGCCGGGACGCGGCTCGCGCAGTCGGGCCGGGTGCTGGTCGAGGCCGGGCGGGACCTGCGGGCCACCCAGGGCCTCGCCGCCACGCTCAGCCGGATCGGGCCCGGCGCCTGGGGCAACCTCGCCCGGCTCCCCAGCGGCGTCGCCAACTCGCTGCGCGGCTTCGCCCTCTCGGGCCAGGGGTGGACGCACGTGGCCGCGGGCCTCCTCGTCGACTGGTCGGCGACCATCGCCGGCGCGGGGTTCGCCATCGGCTCCAACATCAACCCCGGCCGGTGGACCGACAACGACTGGAACATCGCCGACTTCCCGGTCCTCGGACCGATCTCGGCGCTGACGAAGTACCGGCCGCCGGAGCCCGAAGTCGTCGCGCCCGGCCCGCTGCCGCCCCGGATCGACCCGCCCGCGATGCTGGCCTCGGCGGGCGCCAGCTTCACCCGCGGGCTCAGCCCCTCGCAGATGGGGACGGCGGCGTGACCGGTGCCTCCCGCGCCGCCGACGGCGCCCGCAAGATCCCGTACGCCTTCAGCTACCGGGTGCCGGACGAGTTCGTGCGCCTGCCCGAGACCGACACCCTCGCCGGCTGGGACGAGGCGCTGGCCCGGCTCACGCCGGACGCGAACGCCGAGGAACGCGCCGCCGCCGCACTCCAGTTGCGCCGGTTCCTGCCCCTGCTCTCCGAGGGCGGCGAGACCACCGTCCTCACCGCCATGTGCGTCGGCACCGAGGACGTGGCGGGCGAGGAACGGCTCTCCATGGGGCTGCTCGCGGTGTCCGTCCGGGCCAGCGGCCACGACGACCAGCTCATCGCCGCGGAGGGGATCTACCGCGCCAAGGAGCGGAAGTTCTTCACCGGGGAGCGCGAACCCCTGGAGCTGGACTACGAGTTGGGCAAGGGGCTCCAGGGCACGCAGGACATGCTGCTGGCGGTGAAGCTCCCCGGCGGGCCCGGGGTGATGTCCGCGTCGCTGCGGTCGCTCACCCTGCCCCGCGCGGGCGGGGCGGCCGGTGAGGTGGTCGGCGACGAGGTGGCCGGCGGGGATGCGGTGGCCGGCGAGGTGGTGGCCGACAGCGAGGTGGCAGGCAACGGGGCGGCCGGGGCACCGATGATCCCGTTCGCGTCGCTCCAGCTCATCGTGCCCGCGCCGTACGGCTACTGCGCGTACGTCACGATCGCCACGCCGTCCGTCTTCCTGCTGGACTCCTACTGCATGCGGCTCGCCCACATCGGCCGCACCTTCGGCTTCGACCCGCCCGGGAAGGCGGCGGAAGGGAGCGGCGGAACCGGGCAGGGACCGATCGGGCAGGAGCCGATCGCGTAGCGGCCGGGAGCCGGGCGCAGGCGGCTACTTGTTGCCGCCGCCCACCTGGCTCTCCTCCTTCTTCGTGCCCTTCTTCAGCTCGTTCTCCAGGTCGACGTCGACCTTGTGGGCCTCGCGCACCACGGTGTCGGACATCTCCGCCAGGCTCGACAACTGGTCGTCGATGTCGCCGCGGCCGTCCTTCCAGCCCGACTCGAAGTCCTCCAGCTTGTCGACCACGCCGCCGTCCCCGATGTCGTCGCGGTACGACTCGAAGGTGGCCTTCGTGCGGTTCATCCGGCTCTTGATGCTGCGCAGCCGCCCGCCGAAACCGTCCAGCTCGCTGAGCGGAATCGCGAGCCTGTCGCCGTCACTGCCCATGCGTCTCTCCCCCAGTCGCTGACGAAGCGGGGCGCCGCTGCACCGAACAACGATGCCACGGCGCCCCGGCCAAGCGAAACGAACCGAACCGAATCGCGAAGGTCAGCCCTTGAGGCCCTTCTCCAGCTCGGAGTCCAGGTTCTCGAAGGCGTCGGCGGCGGACTTCAGGAAGTCGCCCATTCCCTCAAGGCCCTCGATGGTCTTCTTCGCACCGGTGGTGAACTCGTCGAAGGACTGGTCGAACTGCTTCGAGGACCGACCGGTCACGTAGCCGTCGCTCACCAGGCTCTGGATGTACTTGCGAAGGTCATCCAGCTTGCGGTCGATGTCCTGCCGCTCGTCCTTCAGCCGCTTCGCGGCATCCCGCATATCCTGATACGTAACATCGACATCGGCCTTGCCCATGGCAGCTACCCTCCCGTTTTTCTCGTCGTCGCGAGGGCCGTCCCCGAGACGTCAGTCATGCATCGTGCGTATCTCGCAACCGTAGACGCAATCATCCGCCCCCGCGGTTGCAGGGCCCGTCCGGCCGCCGTGACGGCACTCACGCCAGGGGCGTCGTCACCGCGAACGGCTCGCCGTCGCCCAGGTGCAGCAGGCCCTTGCCCGGCTGCACCTGGTCGCCGACGGAACCGCGGTTCAGCCGGATGCCGATGAGGTCGCCCGCCGACGGGTCCTGCGGCGACAGGGCGACGCCACGGCGCGCCTTCTTGGCCTCCACCTGCCAGCCGGAGAAGCCCGAGGCGACCTCCTCCTCGTCGCCCGCGAGCACCAGCGCCCAGCCGCGCTCCGCGCCGCGCCGGGCGATGGCCTTGAACTCGTCGCCCGCGTCGCAGTTCGTCAGCATCTCCGCGTCGTCCACGAGCACGACGATCGGCTCGTCCGGCGACGCCTGCTTGAGCAGGTCGTGCACCTCGTCCTCGTCGATGTCGTCCTCGGTGAAGACGTGCAGCACGCCCTCGCGGTCCGCCAGATCGCGCATCGGGGAGGGCCGCGGCGCGGCGATGACGAGCCGTGCGCCCTGCTGGAGGAGCGTGAGCGCCATCGACTTCAGCACCGTGCTGCGGCCGGACTTGGCCGGGCCGCCGATGATGAACGCCGGGATGCCGTCGGCCAGGTTGGGCCCGAAGCCCATCAGCTCGTCGCCGCCGACGCCGACCAGCGCCCACAGCTTGCTGCTCTCCTGCGCCTGTACGTCGCGCATCTCCCACGCCTCCTCGAAGCCGAGGCGGCTGGGCAGCACGTCGACGCGGAACGGCCGCAGCGAGCGCGGCACCGCCGCGTCCCGCTCCGTCGCCGCCTCGCCGATGGCGGCGACGGCGGCGGCCTGGGCTGCGCCGGACAGGTCGTCGGAGAGGACCGCGATCTGGGTCTCCAGGCCGCTTTCCGCGCGGAACATCCGGCCGGGCTCGATGTCCTCGGGGATGTTGCGGGCGTTGAGGCTGATCATGGAGAAGTCGGAGCGGTCGGGCAGCCGGAAGGCGAACTTGTCCTCCGTCAGCGTGCTGATCCGGCCGGTGAGCACGCTGCGGTCACCGGTGATGATCATGTGGATGCCGACGCTCGCACCCTCGCGCAGCAACCCGTAGATCTCGTCGGTCAGATCGCCGTGGTTGATCTCGCCGAGGGTGGGCAGCCAGCCCTCCCAGCGGTCGAGGAGCACCACCGTGTACGGCAGCTTCTGCTCCGGGTCCGACGCCGCGGCCCGCTGCTCGGCGATGTCGGCGAAGCCGTCGGCGGCCAGCAGTTCCTGACGGCGGCCCAGCTCCTGCTTGAGCCGGCCGATGAGGCGCACCGCGCGCTCCGTCTGATTGCGGCTGACCACGGCGCCGCAGTGCGGCAGCCGGGTCAGCGCGTTGAGCGCGCCGTTGCCGCAGTCGATGCCGAACAGGTGCAGGTCGGCGACCGAGTGCGTACGGGCCAGGGAGGCGGCGATCGTACGGAGCATCTGCGAACGCCCGCTGCGCGGGGCGCCGCCGACGATGAGGTGCCCGAAGTCCGTGAAGTCGATGGCGACGGTGCGCCGCGCCTGCTGCGCGGGCAGGTCCTCGATGCCGTAAGGGGCCGGGGGCAGCGGGCCGGTGGCCTGCGGCGCGGGCAGCGCGTCCAGCTCGACGCTGTCCGGCAGCGCGGGCAGCCACGGGCTGTGCTGCTCGGGGATGCCCAGGCGCTCGTTGGCCTCGTTGACCGCGTCGACGAGCACCTTCAGGTCGGTGATCTCGTCCTCCTCCTGCTGCGCTCCCGCGGGCCGCTTCAGGGCGCCCCGGCCCAGCTCGGCCCAGCCGAGGCGGCCGGCCCAGGGCCGGGCGGTCGCCGGGTCGGCGGCGCCGGGGCGGCGACCGCCGACGCGGCCGGACTGGAAGGGGACGAGGGAGGCGTGGCCCAGGCGCACGTACGCACGGCCGGGCATGGACTTGGCGATGAAGCCGGCGTCGGGGGCGTCGATGACGTCCGCGGACTCGCCGCCGTCGGTGACGCGCAGCGCGATCCGCAGGTTGGTGTTCGCGCGGATCTCCGGGGAGACCACGCCGCTGGGGCGCTGGGTGGCGAGCATCAGGTGGATGCCGAGCGAACGGCCGCGGGCGGCGATGTCGACCAGGCCGGTGACGAAGTCGGGCAGCTCGCGGACCATGGCGGCGAACTCGTCGATGACGAGCAGCAGCCGGGGCAGCGGCGCGTACCGCCCGGGCTCGCGGCGCAGCAGGTCCTGGAAGTCCTCGATGTCCTTGGCCTCGGCGTCGGCGAGGATGTGCTCGCGGCGGTGCAGCTCGGCGCGCAGCGACTCCAGGGCGCGGGTGACCAGGTGGTTGTCGAGGTCGGTGACCATGCCGACGGTGTGCGGCAGCTTGACGCAGTCCTTGAACGCGGACCCGCCCTTGTAGTCGATCAGGACGAAGGTCATGTTCTCGGGGGTGTTCGTCACCGCGAGGGCCGCGACGATCGTCTGGAGCAGCTCGGACTTGCCGGAGCCGGTGGTGCCGGCGATGAGGCCGTGCGGGCCGTCCTTGCGGATGTCGATGGCGAACGGGCCGTCGTACGACTCGCCGATGACCGCGGTCGTCGACTGCCCGCCGATCTGCCAGCGGGCGGCGATGGCGTCCCCGGTCGGCGGCTCCAGCTCCACGACGTCGAGCAGCCGGCTGGACGACGGGATGGCCGCGTCCTCGGCCTCGCCGCTGATGTCGCGCACCGGCGACAGGCCGCGCGCCACCAGCGCGCACCACGCGGGCGAGACGAAGTCCGGGCGCACGCCGCGGCGCCGCTCGGCGCCGGCCTGCTGGACGCGCAGCCGGATCGGGCCGGTGCCCTCGGCGGCGGCGGCGCGCTGCGCGGCGTCCTGCGAGGGGCCGGTGCCCCAGGCGCCGACACGGAACGGCGGATAGCCGCCGGCGCCGCCGGGCCCGCCCGCGCCGGACACCTGCTGCATGGGGATGCCGCCGTGCGCGGCGGCGACCCGCGGGTCGTGCTCCTCCGGCTTGGGCTCGGCGACGACGATCGCCTGGCACTCGCCGGGCAGGAAGCGGTCCTCGGAGTCGAGGCAGATGGCGAACATCGACACCGCCGGGCCCTCGCGCAGCAGCCGCACCACGCCGGGCAGGGAACGCAGCCGGCGCGAGCCGTCGAAGACGATGACGATGTCGGGGTCCTTGAAGGACGTCGGCCCGTTGGACCGCTGGTCCTTGGCGGCCTTCTGCCGGGCGTCGAGCAGTTGGGTCAGCTCGGCGATCCGGGCGGCGACGGTCTCGGTGTCGGTGCCGACGAGGGCGTTGGTGTCGTACTCCCCGGCGGGGCGGGCGTGCGGCAGCCAGCGCATCCAGTCCCAGCCGGCCTGGCCGCCGGGCTCGGTCAGCACGTAGAACTGGACGTCCAGCGGGCTGTGCAGGACGGCGGTCTGCGCGACGGCCCAGCGGCCGAGGGAGCGCGGGGTGTCGCCGGCGCCGGCGATGCCGAGGACGCCGGTCTGCCGCAGGGGCACGGTGACGGGCGCGTCCTGGATCTTCCACAGCACCTGGCGGCGGTGCTCGTCCTGCTCGGGGTCCTCCAGCAGGACCTCGGAGTCCAGCTCGGCGGTGCCGAAGCGGAGCAGCAGATGGTCGGCGTCGGTACGCCGACGCTCCCACAGCCGGGTGCGCGGGCCGGTGGCGGTGGACAGCAGGAGGGCGGGGTCGGGGCCGTTGAGCCGGCGCTCGTTGCGCTCGGCGACGAGGGCGTCGCGGGCGTCCTTCTCGATCCGGGCCTTGTGTTCCTTGTACTCGGCGACGGCCTTCACATGGGACTTGCGGCCGTGCTTCTTGTCCATGAAGTAGTTGCCGATCATGATGATCGGGCTCATGAACGCCATCAGCAGGTAGTACCAGCGGCCCATGACCAGGCACATCGTCACGCCCATGACGGCCGGCATCAGCGCCATCAGCCACGGCAGCGGCCGGGCCTGGCCCTCCTTGGGCGGCGCGGGCAGCTTGAAGCGGGTCTCGCGGTCGGGCGGCAGCAGGCGCGGCGGGCGGTTGTAGTCGAGCCCGGCGCCGTCCTCCGAGACGGCGACGGCGGCGTCCGGCCGGCCGTAACGCACCAGCTCGAACAGGGAGTTGCCGATGGCGACCTGGGCGCCGTACGGCCAGGCGTCCTTGCTCAGCGGCGGCTCCGGCGGCAGCGGCGGCGGGGCGGCGGCGGCGTCAGCGCCCCCGCGGCGGCTGCGGCGGGCCTCACGCCGCGCCTCGCGGCGGCGGCGCCTGCGGGCCCGGCGGCTGTCCTCGTCGTCCGACCTCTCCTTGGGCTTGGCCAGCTCCGCGAACGTCGTGCCGTCGCGGGTGGCCTTCTCCTGGTCGCCGTGGACGTGGACCTTGCACGTGCCGTCGGCGGAGACGGTGAGGCTGAACGCGCGCTCGGGCAACTCGGGGTCGTTGACCCGGATGTGCGTCGCGTTGCCGCTGCCGACGTCGACGCGGCCGAGGCCCAGGCGGTGCACCGCGCCGGCCATGGGGCCGCCGACGACGCGCAGCTCGACCAGGCCCGTGACCTCGCGGGGCGGGCAGCCCACCGGGTCGTAGAGGCTGACGACCGTGCCCTCGCGCAGCGGCGACTGGGCGACGGGCATGCCGGGGTCGACGGCGAAGCCGTCGACGAAGACGGGCGGGGGCGCCGCCGCCGCGCCGGGCTGCGGCGGCGGGGCGCCGGGCGCGCCGAAGGGGACGGCCGCCGGCGGCGCTCCGGGCGGGGCGGCCGGCGGCGGGCCGGCCGTGGCCCAGCCCCCGGGCATCTGGGCCGGCGCGGCGTGGGCGTGCTGTGCCTGCTGGGCGTGCTGGGCCGGGACTTGGACGGCATGCGGCACCGCCTGCTGCGGCGCGGGAGCGGCCGGCGGCGGTGCCGAGTCGAGCTGGCCGGCCAGGATGCGGGCGATATCGCCGACGGACGACTCCGGCTCGGCGTCGAGGACGACGTCGGCACGGTCGCCCCCGAGCGGATCGACGACGGTCAGGGTGAGGCGCACGCTGTGATCCTCCTCGAACGTCCCCGGCTGTTCCCCGGCTTTCCCCCCGCGGAAATGCGTTCAGCTCGGACACTAGGGTCTACGAAACGATATCCGCCCCGGGCTTCGCGGGAACAGCGCGTATCCGGGATTGTGGATAACTACCGCGGCGCGGCACGGCCGCGGGTCACCGGCGACGGCCGGACGTGCGACAAAGGGGGCAGCATGAGCCGCTGGATGGAGGCGCTCACGATCGAGCGCGGAGGCTTCCGGATCCGGGTCCCGGAGTCGTGGTGGGAGTTCGACGTACGGCCCGAGTCCCGGGACGACGGCATCCGGGAGATGGTCAACGACCGCGTCCGCCGCAACCCCGAACTGGCCGAGCGGCGCGGCGTGCTGGAGGCGTTCCTGCGCAAGGCCGCCAAGGACGCCTGGGCCTCCGGCGCCCTGTACTGCGGCTGCATGGCGGAGACCTTCGGCGGCGAGGTGCCGGTGACCGGCTCGATCACCGTCTCCCTCATCGGCGCCCGCACCGAGAGCGGCGAGCTGCTGCCGACCGACCCGTCGCTGATCGTGGGCCAGATCAAGCAGATCCGGCCGAAGAAGGAGGGCGACGCCTGGAGGAAGGTCTCGACGGTCGAGATCGAGGGCGTCGGCACGGCGGCCCGCACGCAGGGCGTCGAGGACATCACGATCCCCGGCGACGACCGCACGATCCGCGCCGTGCTGATGCAGACGTTCATCCCGGTGCCCGGCCAGGAGGGCAAGGTGGCGCTGGTCGCGGGCAGCAGCCAGGTGCTGGATCTGGCGGACTCGTTCTTCGACGTGTTCGACGCGATCACGTCGACCTTCCGGTTCGTCGGCGAATAGCGCCGGACCGCCGGGTCACCCGGGCGTGAGCACGTCCTCCAGGAACGGCTCCACGGCGCGGTGGAACGCCTCGACGTCCTCCAGGTGCAGCAGGTGGCCGGCGTCCAGCTCGGCGTACCCGCCGCGGGGCAGGACGCGGACCATCTCCTGGGCCTCCGCGCGGCCCAGCTCGCCGTCGATGCCGCGTATCACCAGGGTCGGGCACTGCACGAGGGCCAGCTCCTCCCAGTGCGCGTCGTGCACCCACGTCTCGCGGGCCCGCAGCATCTGCCGGCGGGAGAAGACCGGGCGCCAGCCGTCGGCGCGCTCGGCCATCACCTCGGCGTAGAACTCGCCGCGCGTGGGGCGCGGGCGCTCCAGGATGGGGTCGTCCTCGCCGAACCACTTGCGGACGTCGGCGAGCGTGGCGAACGGGACCGGCCAGGAGCGGAACCACTCCTCCCACTCGCGCTGCGAGGCCGCGCCCAGCGCGGAGGCCCGCATGTCGCAGATGACCAGCCCCCGCACCAGGTCCGGCCGGCGGGCGGCGAGCTGCCAGGCGGTCAGCGCGCCCATCGAGTGGCCCACGAGGACCACCGGCGCGAGGTCGAGCTGCTCGATGACGGCTTCGGCGTCCGCCACGTAGGCGTCGCGGTCGAACGGGCCGTCCCCCGGTTTGTCGCTGCGCCCGTGCCCGCGCTGGTCGAGCGCGATGGCTCGGGAGCGGGCCGACAGCCAGCGGGCGGTGGTCGCCCAGTGGGACCCGCGGCCCATCAGACCGTGCAATAACAGCACGCCGGGGCGGTCCTGCGGCCCGCCGCCCGGCGGGCCTCCGTTCGCCGCCGCGGCGGTCCGCCGGCGCGCCGCGATGCTGTCGGCACCGCGCTTCGGCGGGGCTCCGTACTCCCAGGCGGCGAGACGCAGCCCGCCCGCCCCCGTCACGTTGATACGACGCACCATGTGTGCCGACACCCCCAATCCGTTCGGCGAAGTTCACGCTATCGAATGTTTATTCGAACATCGCGGTACTGGGCCCAACACCCCTCGTTCGAGTGACCGCGGCCCGGGATTGGCCGCGGTCCTCGCGGGGAGACAGAGACCGGGAGGCGGGCCCGCATCGGGGACATCGGGTCCGTGGGGAGACGACCCTGGGAGCTCGGGGCTCCGGGTCGGAACGGGGAGGCGGGGCCCCGGCGAGCCAGGCGCCGGGGCCTTCGAACCGTCCCCCGGCAGGTGTGCGGGGGCCCGGGTATGTCAGCGGCATGACCCACCCCTCCCTGGTGCCGTCAGCGACAGCGTGGCACGCCCGGCTCCGGCGCGCTGCCGTTCGGACAGGAATCCCGCGGTCCGCTTGACGCCAACCGCGGCATCGGCGCAAACCCGCCACCGGACGGGCCCGAACGGGTCTAGCGCTTGGCCACGAAGACGTGCGAGGCGACCTCGGCGTCCAGCTCGGCGGCCTCGCCGCCGCTGCCGACGAGCACACCGCCGGCCGAGTCCGTCACGCTGACCACCGCGCCCGGCTGGACACCGGCCCGCCGCAGCGAGTACATGAGCTGGGAGTCGGTCTGGATCGGCTCCCCGATACGGCGGATGATCACCGTCCCGGCGTCCGGCCCCAGCGCCGACAAGCTCACCATGCCCTCGTCCAGGAACGGGTCCGCCTCGGCCTCCTCGCCCAGCTCCTCAAGGCCGGGGATCGGGTTCCCGTACGGCGACTCCGTCGGGTGCCGCAGCAGCGCCAGCACACGGCGCTCCACGGCCTCGCTCATCACGTGCTCCCAGCGGCACGCCTCGGCGTGCACGTGCTCCCACTCCAGGCCGATCACGTCGACCAGCAGACACTCCGCCAGGCGGTGCTTGCGCATCACCCGGGTCGCGAGCTTGCGCCCTTCTTCCGTCAGCTCCAGATGCCTGTCCCCGGCCACGCGCACCAAGCCGTCCCGCTCCATGCGGGCGACGGTCTGGCTCACCGTGGGGCCGCTCTGGTCGAGCCGCTCCGCGATTCTCGCGCGCATGGGGACGACGCCCTCCTCTTCGAGTTCGAGGATGGTGCGGAGATACATCTCCGTTGTGTCGATCAGTCCGGACATGCGTGCCCCTAGATTTCTCGTGCGGTGGCCCTGCACCAATTCTGACTCATCCCGGTGACAAGTGGACC
The DNA here is from genome assembly GCF_045781775.1 of Streptomyces sp. 184. Lineage (NCBI taxonomy): Bacteria > Bacillati > Actinomycetota > Actinomycetes > Kitasatosporales > Streptomycetaceae > Streptomyces > Streptomyces sp. 184. The sequence continues at coordinate 7,344,076 of NZ_CP123230.1, forward strand.
TGGCGCGTTCCTTTCGCCTGACTTTTGCCGCTGATCTGCGGGAAAAAGGCGATCCGCACCCGGCCCGAGGGACGCGGCCACCAGGCCCCGCCACCGGTACAGGTCTTCTAACCCAGCAGTTCCGCCAGGTCCAGCGAGGCCGCGACCCGTACGGCCACGTCCTCCGCATACGCCGCGTCCTGCCGGGTGAAACCGCGGCGCCCACCGCCGCGCAGGAACGTCACGACACCCAGTGTGCGCCCGCGGCTGCGCAGCACCGTACACAGCGCGTGCATCGTGCCCGGCGGCCACTTCCGCGCCACCGACCAGCCCTCCGCGACCTCCGGGTCCACGCCGCCGCAGCCCGCGCGCACCGTACCGCCGCGCTCCACGGCCTGGAGCGCGGGATGGCCGGCGGGGTAGCGCACGGGGAAGCCGTGCGGCCCGGCCGGCAGGCACGGGCCCGGGCCCTCGGCGGGCGTGGCCGCGGCCCGGGTGAGCTGCACCGGGCCGGGCGGCGAGCCCGGGTCGTGCGGGGCGCCGGGGCCGGGCGGCGAGCCGGGCTCCGCGGGGGCGGCGGCCAGGTCGACCAGCGCGTGGTCGGCGAAGCCGGCGAGCGCGAAGTCCAGGTAGACGGTCGCCGCCTCCATCGGGTCCTCGCACTCGGCCGCCGCGCGCGAGGCGCGGTGCAACTGGTGGTCGCGGAACCGCAGCACCGACGCGGCGTCCTCGGCGAGCTTCGCCTCGGTGACGTCCTGGAAGAGCCATCCGACGCCGAGCGGCACCGGGTGCTCGGCCAGCGGCGAGGCGAGCCGTACGAACGCGCCGCGCAGGCACCGCCGCCGTATCGCCGGATCGCCGCCCGTCTCGCCGCGCACCGTGACCCACACGTCGGCGGGGACCGCGGTGCTGCCCTGCGCCAGTACGTGCTGAAGGGCGCTCTCGACCTCCTCCGCGCCCTGCTCCAGCAGCTCGCCGAAGGGGCGCCCGAGAAGCCCCGAGCGCCGGGCGCGCAGCACGCGCGCCGCCTGGCCGTTGGCCAGCGCGGGCCGCAGGTCGGCGTCCACGAGGAGCACGCCCCAGGCGGCGTCCTCGCACAGCGCCTCGCTGAACGCGATGGACCGCTCCAGGTCCATCTGCGCGTGGACCTCGCTGAACGCGCAGTAGACCCCGACGGCGACACCGCCGCCCGCGTCCCCGCCGCCGGGGCGCACGGCGGAGGTCTGGGTGCGTACGAGCACCCGGCCGCCGTCCTTGCGCACCAGCGCGAACTCCTGCACCTGCCGCCCCGGCACGTCCATGGCGCCCATCAGCCGCGCCTCGACCTCGGTGGCGTCCTCCGCGCGGGCGGCCCAGCCGGCCAGCCCGCGGCGGCCCACGGCCTCCGCCGCGGTCCAGCCGAGCAGCCGCTCGGCCTCGCGGTTCCAGTGGGTGACGACGCCGTCGGCGTCGAAGGCGCACAGGGCGGCGTCCATGCCGTCGAGCAGCGCCACCAGCAGGTCGGGGGCGGCGGCGCGGCGGTCCTGCGGCGGCGCGTCCGCGGCGTCCGTCGCCGCGGACGGGGACCCGGCGGCGTCGTCTCCCGTGTCCGGAGCGTCCGCGGCCTGCTCGCCGGAGGCGTTCCTGCGGTCCCGGTTGGTACGCCGGGTCGCGCTCATCAGGCACCCCCTGCTCGCCGCGGCGTCGTGTGGGTGGTGTGGTGCACCAGGATCATTCAACTCGAACGTGACGCAGCACACACCCGTTCCGCCGAAATCGTTGCGAGGCAGAAATCAGTTGAGGGGCGCCGGGGGCGTGCCTAATGTGTGAGGCACACGAGAAGGGAGGTGGTTCGGCAGATGATGAAGAACCGGACGCGTGAGGTGACTGCGGGCTAGTGGTCCGCCGTCGCGCTTGAGCGCAATGCCGGACCCGGGCGCCTAGGACGCGCCCAGCCGGCCCATATCCCAAGCAGTTCACCCGACCCGCGGTCCGCCGGTACGTCCGACCGGCTCCCCTCCTGGGGAATGGGCCGCGGGTCGTCACGCGTGCCGCGGTCCCGTTGCGCTCGCGCCGCGCCGCGTACGGCTAGGGGCAGAGGCGCTCCACCGTCCAGCCGCCGCCGGCCGCGCCTTCGGTGCGTACGTACCGCAGGCGGTCGTGGAGGCGGTTCTCGCGGCCCTGCCAGAACTCCACCGTCCGCGGCCTGACCCGGAAGCCGCCCCACTCCGGCGGCGCCGGCACCTGCTCGCCCTCCGGATAGCGGTCCGCCAGCTCCGCGTACATCCGGTCCAGCTCCGCGCGCGAGGCCACCGTCGAGGACTGCTCGCTCGCCCACGCGCCCAACTGCGAGCCGTGCGGCCTGGTGCGGAAGTACGCCACCGTCTCGTCCCGCCCGGTACGCTCCGCCGCCCCCGCGACGATCACCTGGCGGGCGACCGGGTGCCAGGGGAAGAGCAGCGACACATGCGGGTTGGCGGCCAGCTCGCGGCCCTTGCGGGAACCGTAGTTGGTGTAGAAGACGAACCCCCGCTCGTCCACGTGCTTCAGCAGCACGGTCCGGGAGCTGGGCCGGCCTTCGGCGTCGGCGGTGGAGACGACCATCGCGTTGGGCTCGTGCAGTCCGCTCTCCACGGCCTGGGTGAACCAGCGGCCGAACTGCTCGAAGGGGTCGGCGGCGAGGGAGTCCTCCGGCAGTCCCGCGGCGCGGTAGTGCGCGCGCATGGCGGCCGGATCGAGGGAGCGGTCGGTGTCAACGTCAACGTGTCGCACCCGCATATCTTGCAGTATGAGCGGCCGCCCGGGCGCGGGAGTTTGCCCACCCGGCGCACCCCGCAACCCTCCGGGCCCGGGATCGTGGAGTGTGCCCGATCTCACGCCCGGCCGCATGTGGGTAACCCGACAGAACCGGCCGGTCTACCACTGTGGAAAGCCCACACCTCCGGGCTATGGTGGCCCCGAATGCACGCCCCGGACCGCGAGCGATGGCGCCGCGGAGCCACGCCAGCACGCACACCCCCCGCACCACACCACGCCCTGGGGCCGACCCGTCCGTCGCTGCACACCCACAGCAGCGCATCGCATCACAGTAGGGAGCCGCCTGATGTCCGATTTCGTACCCGGGCTTGAGGGAGTCGTCGCCTTCGAGACGGAGATCGCCGAGCCCGACAAGGAGGGCGGCGCGCTCCGTTATCGCGGTGTGGACATCGAGGACCTGGTGGGTCACGTCTCGTTCGGCAACGTCTGGGGTCTTCTGGTCGACGGCGCGTTCAAACCCGGTCTGCCGCCCGCAGAGCCCTTCCCCATCCCGGTGCACTCCGGCGACATCCGCGTGGACGTGCAGTCCGCGCTGGCGATGCTCGCGCCCGTCTGGGGGCTGCGCCCGCTGCTCGACATCGACGAGCCGCGCGCCCGCGAGGACCTGGCGCGGGCGGCCGTCATGGCGCTGTCGTACGTCGCGCAGTCCGCCCGCGGGCAGGGGCTGCCGATGGTCCCGCAGCGGGAGATCGACAAGGCCCGTACGGTCGTCGAGCGGTTCATGATCCGCTGGCGCGGCGAGCCCGACCCCAAGCACGTCGCCGCCGTCGACGCCTACTGGACCTCCGCCGCGGAACACGGCATGAACGCCTCCACCTTCACCGCCCGCGTCATCGCCTCCACCGGCGCCGACGTCGCGGCGGCGCTCTCCGGCGCGGTCGGCGCGATGTCCGGGCCGCTGCACGGGGGCGCGCCGTCGCGGGTGCTCGGGATGATCGAGGAGATCGAGCGCACCGGCGACGCCGAGGGCTACGTGAAGCGGGCGCTGGACAACGGCGAGCGGCTGATGGGCTTCGGCCACCGCGTCTACCGCGCGGAGGACCCGCGGGCGCGGGTGCTGCGTCGGACGGCGAAGCAGCTCGGCGCGCCGCGGTACGAGGTGGCGGCGGCGCTGGAGAAGGCGGCGCTGGCGGAGCTGCGGGCGCGGCGTCCGGACCGGGTGCTGGAGACGAACGTCGAGTTCTGGGCGGCGATCGTGCTGGACTTCGCGGAGGTGCCGGCGCATATGTTCACGTCGATGTTCACGTGCGCGCGGACGGCGGGGTGGTCGGCGCACATCCTGGAGCAGAAGCGGACGGGCCGCCTGGTGCGGCCCTCGGCGCGGTACGTGGGACCGGGGTCGCGGTCGCCGCAGGAGATCGAGGGCTACGCGGAGTCGGGCGCCACGGGCTGAGCTTTGCGGGCCGGGCGGGCCGGGCGGCGGGGACCTTGCTGCGCGGGCTGTGGCCCTGTGCGGCGGGGACTCGGGTGTCTGTGACGGTCGAGTGTCGGTGGGGCGGCCTACCCTTGGGCGGGTGCGTGGGGGGTGGGGGTTGGGCCGGACGGCGTACGGGCCGGGACGGGCCCGGGTGCCTCCCCGCCGCCGCGGGTCAGCGGGGGTCGGCCAGGGCCGTCGTCAGCAGGTGTGACCACTGCGCCACCACGCGGTCGCGGCGGGCGCTGTCGTCCGTGAGCAGCGTCGCCAGGCCCAGGCCCCGGGCCATGTCGAGGAACCCCTGCACCGTCTCCCGTACGCCAGGCACCGACTCGTCGGCGCCGAGGAGCGCCACCGTCATGCGGTGGGCCTCGCGGCCGACGCGGGCCTCCAGCGCGGCGACGCGGGGGCGGAGCTGCTCCTCGTTGGCGGCGGCGACCCAGAGCTGGAGCGCGGCGCGGAAGAGCGGGCCGGTGTAGAGGTCGACGATGCCGCGCACGACGACGGCGGTGGCGGTGGCATCGTCCGCCGCGTCCGCCGCGTCCGCCGCGTCCGCCGCGTCCGCCGCGTCCCGCGTGCCGGCGCCCGCGGCGCCGGTCGCGGCGGTCGCTTCGGCTCGTACGAGATCCGCACCGGCTGCCGTGACATCCCCGGCCCCGGCGCCCGCGCCGTGGGTTTCGCCGCGAGCCCGGCCGCCGTGCTGCCCGCCGGTCGCCGCCGCGCGCGGCGGCAGCGCCCGCAGGGCCGCCGAGCGTTCCGCCGCCACGTGTTGCACCGCCGCCGTGAACAGGTCCTCCCGGGTCGGGAAGTGGTGCTGCGCCGCACCGCGGGAGACGCCCGCGCGCTCCGCGACCACGGTGACCGTGCTGCCGCCCCAGCCCAGCTCCGCCAGACACGCGACCGCCGCCTCCAGCAGCCGCTGCCGCGTGGCGCGGCTGCGGTCCTGCTGCGGGCCCCGCCCTCGCGGCTGCCGGGGGGCGTCCGTCAGCGGAACCACTTCGGCTCCCGGCGCTCCAGGAACGCCGTCATGCCCTCGCGGGCCTCGGGGGACGCGAACAGCGACGCCGACAGCTCCGCGAACGGCTCCGTGTCGCGGTCGAAGGCGCGCAGCACCTCGCCCGTGACCAGCCGCTTCGACGCCGCGAGTCCCTGCGGCGACGCCGCCCGCAGCCCGTCGAGCACCGGCGTGAGCAGCGCGTCCACGTCGTCACCCGCCAGCGTGACCAGCCCGATACGGGCCGCCTCCTCCGGGCCGAAGCGCTCGCCGGTGAGGTAGTAGCGGGCCGCCGCGCGCGCGTCCAGGCGCGGCAGCAGCGGCATCGAGATCACCGCGGGCGCGAGCCCGAGCCGCGCCTCGGTGAACGCGAACGTCGCCCCCGTGCCCGCCGCCGCGATGTCGCAGGCGCCGAGGAGCCCCAGGCCCCCGGCCCGTACGTGCCCGGTGACCCGGGCGACGACGGGCTTCGGGCACTCCACCACCGCGCGCAGCAGCCGGGCGAGCGCCATCGGCCCGTCCGTCGGCGCGGTCGCCTCCGTGGCCTCGCCGAGATCGGCGCCGGCGCAGAAGGTGTTGCCGGTGTGGGTGAGCAGCACCGCCCGTACGTCGTCGTCCTCCGCGGACGCGGCGAGGCCGTCGTGCAGTTCGGCCATGAGGCGGGTGGAGAGCGCGTTGCGGTTGTGGGGCGAGTCGAGGGTGAGGGTGGTGACGACGCCGCGGTCGTCGCGTGCGATCCGGACGAGGGGCGCGGGCGCGTCGGCGGCGGCCGGTCCTGCGGGTGCGTCGGTCATGGCGTGGGGGTGCTCCTTCGGTACGTCTGCGGCTTCAGTACGACTTGGGCAGGCCCAGCGTCTGGTGCGACACGTAGTTGAGGATCATCTCCCGGCTGACCGGGGCGATCCTGGCCACGCGGGACGCGGTGAGCATCTGGGCAAGACCGTACTCCGTGCTGAGCCCGTTGCCGCCGAGGGTGTGCACGGCCTGGTCGACGGCCTTCGCCGCCGCCTCGGCCGCCGCGTACTTCGCCATGTTCGCCGCCTCCCCCGCCCCGGTGTCATCACCCGCGTCGTACAGCGCGGCGGCCTTCTGCGTCATCAGCCGCGCAAGCTCCAGTTCGATGTGCGCCTGCGCGAGCGGGTGCGCGATGGCCTGGTGCACGCCGATGGCGCCGCCCTTCCACACCTGGCGCGTACGGGCGTACTCGACGGCCCGCGCCACCGCCTGCCGTCCGAGGCCGAGCGCGAAGGCGGCGGTCATGATGCGCTCGGGGTTGAGGCCGGCGAAGAGCTGGAGGAGGCCCGCGTCCTCGTCGCCGACGAGCGCGTCGGCGGGCAGCCGCACGTCGTCGAGGACCAGCTCGAACTGCTTCTCCGGGGCGTGCAGCTCCATGGGAATCTGCGCGCGCTGGAAGCCCTCGGCGTCGCGCGGGACGATGAACAGGCAGGGCTTGAGCTTGCCGGTACGGGCGTCCTCGGTGCGGCCGACGATCAGCGTGGCGTCGGCGATGTCGACGCCCGAGATGAACACCTTGCGGCCGGAGAGCACCCAGCCGCCGCCGTCGCGGCGGGCGGTGGTGGTGATGCGGTGGGAGTTGGAGCCGGCGTCGGGCTCGGTGATGCCGAAGGCCATCTTGCGGGTGCCGTCGGCGAGTCCGGGGAGCCAGGTCTCCTTCTGCCGGTCGGTGCCGAAGCGGGCGATGACGGTGCCGCAGATGGCGGGCGAGACGACGAGCATGAGCAGCGGGCAGCCGGCGGCGCCGAGTTCCTCCAGCACGATCGCCAGCTCCGCGATGCCGCCGCCCCCGCCGCCGTACTCCTCGGGGAGGTTGACGCCGAGGTAGCCGGCCTTGCCGGCGTCGGCCCACAGCTCGTCGGTGTGCCGGCCGTCGCGGACGGCGGCGGTGAAGTAGTCGCGGCCGTAGCGGGCGCCGAGCGCGGCGACGGCGGCGCGGAGGTCGCGGTGCTCCTGGGTTTCGAGGACGGCACTGGTCATGGCGGGGGGCCTTCCTGGTCCTGGGGCTGTTCCTGGGGCTGTTCCTGGGGCTGTTCGTCGGGCCGGTCGTGCGCTTCTTCGACGACGGCGAGGAGGGCGCCGACCTCGACCTGCCGGCCGGGGGCGGCGTGCAGGGCGGTGAGCACGCCGGAGGCGGGGGCGGTGACCTTGTGCTCCATCTTCATCGCCTCCAGCCACAGGAGCGGCTGGCCCTGCCGGACGCTCTGCCCGGGGGCGAGCCCGTCGGCGAGGCGGACGACGGTGCCGGGCATGGGGGCGAGGAGCGAGCCGGCCGGGGTGTCGGCGCGGGGGTCGGGGAAGCGGGACAGGGGGCGCAGGGCGTACGAACCGTGGGGGGAGTCGACGTGGACCTGATGCCCTCCGGCGGGGCCCGGGGCGTACGCGGCGACGTCGAAGGCGCGGGCGACACCGGCGACTTCGAGCACCACGCGATCCGGCGCCGCGGCGAGCACCCGCACACCGGGCAGGTCGTCGGCGCGTACGCCGTCCCGGGTGAGGCGGTAGCGCACCTCGACCTCGGCACCGCCGGGTTCCACCCGGTACGCCTTGGCCTGCGCCTGCGACGGTACGTTGCGCCACCCCCCGAACCGCGCGGGCAGCACGGCACCGGCCGCCCGGTGCCGCGCGGCGGCGTCGGCGAGCGCGGCGGCGAGCGCGGCGAGTTGCAGGGGTGCGGCTCCGGCGGTCTCGTCGGGTTGCCGGGTCAGCTCCGCCAGGTGGCGGTCGTAGAACGCGGTCGTCATCTCGGCCCGGGCGAACTCCTCGTGCCGCAGCGAGCGTACGAGCAGGTCGCGGTTGGTCGTGGGGCCGTGGACGCGGGCGCCGTGCAGGGCGGTGGCCAGGAGGCGGACCGCCTCCGCGCGGGTCGGGGCGTGGGCGACCACCTTGGCCAGCAGGGCGTCGTAGTACGGGGTGACGGTGTCGCCGGCGGCGTAGCCGGTGTCGAGGCGGAGAGCGGGGGCTTCCCCTCCCGCGGCCGGGGCGGTCGCGAGGGTGAGGCGGTGCAGGGTGCCCGTCTGGGGGGTGAAGTCCGCCGCCGGGTCCTCCGCGTAGAGGCGTGCCTCCACCGCGTGGCCCGAGGGCCGTGGCGGATCCGGCGGCAGGGGCGCGCCCTCCGCCACCCGCAGTTGGAGGGCGACCAGGTCGACGCCGTACACCGCCTCCGTCACCGGGTGCTCCACCTGGAGGCGCGTGTTCATCTCCAGGAACTGAGCCCGCCCGTCCGGCGCGAGCAGGAACTCCACCGTCCCCGCGCCCACGTACCCGATCGACCGCGCCGCCCGTACCGCCGTGTCGGCCAGCGACGTCTCCACCTCCGCCGCCAGACCCGGCGCCGGGGCCTCCTCCACCACCTTCTGGTGCCGGCGCTGGAGCGAGCAGTCGCGGGTGCCCAGCGTCCACACGTCGCCGTGCGTGTCCGAGAGCACCTGCACCTCGACGTGCCGACCGCCCTCGACGTACGGCTCGACGAAGACCGCGCCGTCCCCGAACGCCGCCGCGGCCTCCGCGGACGCCGACGCCAGCGCGGCGTCCAGCGCGGCGAGGTCGCGGACGACCCGCATGCCGCGCCCGCCGCCGCCCGCCGCCGCCTTGACCAGCAGCGGCAGGTCGGCTTCCACCGCCTTCGCGGGGTCGAAGGGCGCGAGGCCCATCAGCTCCTTCGCGCGCGTCTTGGACGCCATCGCCTCGATGGCGTCCGGCGGCGGCCCGACCCACGTCAGCCCGGCCGCGGCGACCGCGCGCGCGAACTCCGCGCTCTCGGAGAGGAACCCGTAGCCGGGGTGGACCGCGTCCGCGCCGGCCGAGAGCGCCGCCGCGACCAGCAGATCGGCCCGCAGGTACGTCTGTGCCGACGCCGTCCCCGGCAGCCGTACCGCCGCGCCGCCCGCGGCCAGCGCGGTGCGTACGTGCAGCGCGCCCGCGTCGGCGTCGGAGTGCACGGCGACGGGCGTGATGCCCAGCTCCCGGCAGGTGCGGAAGACGCGGCAGGCGATCTCGCCGCGGTTGGCGACGAGGAGGGTGCGGATCACGGGAGTTCGGTCCTCCGTCGTCGAAGGTGGCGGGCTCACAGGCGGAACACCCCGTACCCGTCGTGCACCCCCGCGTACGGCGCCGTGTGGATCGCCGACAGGCAGATCCCCAGCACCGTGCGGGTGTCCCGCGGGTCGATGACCCCGTCGTCGTACAGCCGCCCCGACAGGAACACCGGCAGCGACTCCGCCTCGATCTGCTGCTCCACCATCGCCCGCAGCGCCGCGTCGCCCTCGTCGTCGTACGGCATGCCCTTCGCCTCCGCCGACGCGCGCGCGACGATCGACAGCACGCCCGCGAGCTGCTGCGGCCCCATGACGGCGGACTTGGCGCTGGGCCAGGCGAAGAGGAACCGGGGGTCGTACGCGCGCCCGCACATGCCGTAGTGGCCGGCGCCGTAGCTGGCGCCCATGAGCACCGACAGGTGCGGGACGCGGGAGTTGGAGACGGCGTTGATCATCTGGGCGCCGTGCTTGATGATGCCGCCCTGCTCGTAGTCCCTGCCGACCATGTAGCCGGTGGTGTTGTGGAGGAAGACCAGCGGGATGTCGCGCTGGTTGGCGAGCTGGATGAACTGCGCGGCCTTCTGCGACTCCTCGCTGAACAGCACGCCGCGCGCGTTGGCGAGGATCCCGACGGGATAGCCGTGCAGCCCGGCCCAGCCGGTGGCCAGGCTCGTCCCGTACAGCGGCTTGAACTCGTCGAAGTCCGAGCCGTCCACGATCCGCGCGATCACCTCGCGCGGGTCGAACGGGACCTTCAGGTCGCCCGGCACGATGCCCAGCAGCTCGTCCTGCGGGTACGCGGGCGGGGCGGCCGGCGGCGGGTCGGGGTGCGCCTTGCGCCAGGCGAGGCGGGCCACGACGCGGCGGGCGGTGCGCAGGGCGTCCGGCTCGTCGACGGCGAAGTAGTCGGCGAGCCCGGAGGTACGGGCGTGCATGTCGGCGCCGCCGAGCGACTCGTCGTCGCTCTCCTCGCCGGTGGCCATCTTCACCAGCGGCGGCCCGCCGAGGAACACCTTCGCGCGCTCCTTGACCATGATCACGTGGTCGCTCATGCCCGGCACGTACGCACCGCCAGCCGTGGAGTTGCCGAAGACCACGGCGACCGTGGGGATGCCGGCCGCGGACGAGCGGGTGAGGTGCTTGAAGAGCGCACCGCCCGGAATGAAGATCTCCTTCTGCGACGGCAGGTCGGCGCCGCCGGACTCCACCAGGTGAATCGACGGCAGCCGGTTGGCGAGGCTGATCTCGTGCGCGCGGAAAGCCTTCTTGAGCGTCCAGGGGTTCGACGCGCCGCCGCGGACGGTCGGGTCGTTGGCGGTGATCAGGCACTCGACGCCGGAGACGACGCCGATGCCGGTGACGAGCGAGGCGCCGACCGCATAGTCCGAGCCCCAGCCGGCCAGCGGGCTCAGCTCCAGGAACGGCGTGTCGGGGTCGAGCAGCAGCTCGACGCGCTCGCGCACGAGCAGCTTGCCGCGGGCGCGGTGCCGGGCGACGTACTTCTCGCCGCCGCCCGCCACCGCCTTGGCGTGCTCGGCGTCCAGGGCGGCGAGCTTGTCGAGCATCGCGGCGCGGTGGGCGGCGTAGTCGGGACCTGCGGTGTCCAGCGACGAGGCCAGCACGGTCACAGCAGCTCCTCGGGGATGTCGGCGTGCCGGGCGCGCAGCCACTCGCCGAGCGCCTTGGCCTGCGGGTCGAAGCGCGCCTGGGAGGCGACGCCCTCGCCGAGGATGCCGTCGACGGTGAAGTTGAGGGCGCGGAGGTTGGGCAGGACGTGCCGTACGACGGGGAACGCGGCCGTCTCCGGCAGGAGTTCGCGGAACCGCTCGACGGTGAGGGTGTGCGCCAGCCAGGCCCACGCGGCCTCGGCGCGGACGGCGGAGCCGGTGCCGTCGCTCCGGCCCGGCCGGGCCCAGACGCCGAGGTTGGCGCTGCCGCCCTTGTCGCCGCTGCGGGCGCCGACCACCGTGCCGAGCGGCGCGCGGCGCGTGCGGCCCGGCGGCGGGGGCGGCGGCAGCGGCGGCTCGGGTACGGGCGCGAGCGTCCGGGTGCGCGGCGACGGGTCGACGGGCACGCGGGTGCCGTCGGGCAGGACGGCGGTGTGGGGGACGTCGGCGGCGGGGACGTACGCGGCCTCGAAGACGCCGTACGGCTGCGCCCTGCCGGGCGGGGCGGTGACGTGGAAGCCGGGGACGCTGGCGAGGGCCAGTTCGACGGCGGCGCCGCTGACGGCGCGGCCGACGGCGGCCTCGTCCGGGTCCCGGACGGCGAGACGGAGCAGGGCGGACGCCTCCTCCTGCACGTCGGCGTCGGGGCGGTCGGTGCGGGCGAGGGTCCAGCGGACGTCGGCGACACCGGCGAGCGCGGGGTCCATCTGGGCGCGTACGAGGGCGGCTTTGGCGTCGATGTCGAGGCCGGTGAGGACGAAGACGACCTCGTTGCGGTAGCCGCCGAGGCGGGAGAGGCCGACCTTGACGGCGGGCGGCGGGGGCTCGCCCCGTACGCCGGTGATGCGGACGCGGTCGGGGCCGTCCGGATCGAGGCGTACGGAGTCGAGGCGGGCGGTGACGTCGGGGCCGGCGTAGCGGGCGCCCGCGGTCTCGTAGAGGAGCTGGGCGGTGACGGTCTCGACGGTGACGGCGCCGCCGGTGCCGGGGTGCTTGGTGATGACGGCGCTGCCGTCCGGCTCGATCTCGGCGAGGGGGAAGCCGGGGCGGCGGACGTCGTGCTCGGTGAAGAAGGCGTAGTTGCCGCCGGTGGCCTGCGTGCCGCACTCCAGCACGTGGCCGGCGACGACGGCGCCGGCGAGGGCGTCGAGGTCGGGGTCGTCGGGCTTGGTGGGGTCGTGGGGGTCTGCGGTGACCCAGCCGTACCGGGCCTGGGCGGCGCCGGTGACGAGCGCGGCGTCGGTGACGCGGCCCGTGACGACGACGTCGGCGCCGGCGCGCAGGCAGGCGGCGATGCCGGCGCCGCCGAGGTAGGCGTTGGCGGCGAGGACGCCGTTCCAGCGGCCGGTGGCGGTGAGGTCGTCGCCCTCGACGTGGGCGACGCGGGCGGGGACGCCGACGCGGTCGGCCAGGTCGCGGACGGCGTCGGCGAGTCCGGCGGGGTTGAGGCCGCCGGCGTTGACGACGAGGGCGACGCCGCGGTCGCGGGCGAGGCCGAGCCCTTCTTCGAGCTGGCTCAGGAAGGTCTTGGCGTAGCCGGCGGCGGGGTTCTTGAGGCGGTCGCGGCCGAGGATGAGCATCGTCAGCTCGGCGAGGTAGTCGCCGGTGAGGACGTCGAGCCGGCCGCCGGTGAGCATGTCGCGCAGGGCGGCGAAGCGGTCGCCGTAGAAGCCGGAGGCGTTGCCGACGCGGAGGGTCACGGCCGGTCCTCCCGGGGGGTACGGGCCGTTACCCGCTGCCGCCCTCCGCCCGGCGGGCCGGCGAACGCCTGGGCGATGCCGAGCCAGCGCTCCGCCTCCGCGCCCTCGGCGACGAGCGCGGTGTCGGCGCGGTGCACGCGCTGGGTGGCCAGGAGGCAGAAGTCGAGCGCGGGCCCGGTGACGCGCTCGGCGGCGTCCTCGGGCCCGTACGCCCACACCTCGCCGCCGCCGTCGCCGTCGCTGCTGCCGCCGTCGCCGGGCGGGGTCAGCTCGACGCGGAACTCCGCGGCGGGCGGCGCGAGCTTGTTGACGGCGTACGCGAAGTCCCGCGTCCGTACGCCGATACGGACCACGTGCCGCAGCCGGGCGGTGGGCTCACGCCGTACGCCCAGCGCGTCCGCGACGTCCTGCCCGTGCGCCCAGGTCTCCATCAGGCGCCCCGAGGCGACGCCCCCGACGCTCATCGCCGGCCCGAACCACGGCATCCGCGCCCCCGCCGGCTGCGCCAGCAGCACGCGCCGCAACTCCTCGCGCCCCTGCCGCCAGCGGTCGAGCAGCACCTCGGGCGCCTGTGCGGCCCCGCGCGCGGCGCCGTGGTCGACGAAGTCGTACGGCGCCTCCTGGGCGTGCGCCAGCATCCGCTGGAACTCCGGGGGGTCGACGGCGGCGGCGAGCGCGGCCCGGTCGGTCCAGGCGAGGTGGGCGATCTGGTGCGCGACGGTCCACCCGGCGGCGGGCGTGTCGAGCGCCCACCGGTCGGGCGGCAGCCCGCCGACGAGGCCGTCCAACGCGGCGCCCTCGTCGCGGAGGTCGTCCAGCAGAGAGATGATCTCCGGGCCCGCCATGCTGCGCTCCCCTCGTGACTACTGCGCAGTAGGGTGACAGCGGAGCCCAAAACAAGCAAGCACGCTTGCCGGATAATCGGACCGGCCCTGTAACCGAGCAGCCGCACGTATCGCTGGGCGGACGGCAGCATGCCGCCACGGAGCTGCGGGGAGGGAGCCGGATGACCCTCGTCGACGACAGGATCGAGATGGCCGACACCGACGACAAGACGCCCTTGGACGACATGTTCGAGGTGTTCGAGCGGACCCCCGCCTTCGAGGGCTATCGCATCGAGGTCGTCGAAGGGGTCGTCTACATGGTGCCGCGGCGCAGCGTTCACTGGGAGATCATTCTTGAGATCATCCGAGCGCTGGACAGGACGTTCGACGGCGACGTCAAGGTGTTCTCAGACGTACGGATCGACTTCCCCGGCGAGGAGAACGCCTTCTGCCCGGACGTGGCGAAGCTCTGCGACGACGCCAAGCCGGACGATGCGGGTCGCTGGCGCCATCAGGATGTCGAATTCGTCGCCGAGGTGGTCTCCCGCGGCACCGGGAAGAACGACTACGGCCCCAAGAAGACCGCCTACGCCCTCGCGGGCGTCCCCGTCTACCTGATCGCCGATCCGTACCAGCGCAAGTGCCACGTCTACACCGAGCCCGGGGACGGCGACTACGCCAAGGAGGTCACCGTCGCCTTCGGCGCGGCCCTCGACCTCAAGGTGACCCCTCTCGGCTTCGTCCTCCGCACCGACAGGTTCCCCACCGACTGAATCACCCCTCCTCCGGCAGGCCCTCCGCCAGGAGTTCGGCCAGGTGGCGCGCGCGGATGCCGGCGAGCTGGTCGAGTTGGGTGCGGCAGGAGTAGCCGTCCGCCACGACCGCGGCGTTGTCCGGTGCGCTGCGTACCGCCGGGAGGAGCTGGTCCTCGGCGCAGGCCGCGGAGACCTCGTAGTGGCCGCGTTCGAAGCCGAAGTTGCCCGCCAGGCCGCAGCAGCCGGCGGCGAGCTGCCCCTCCAGGCCGGCCTTCGCCATCAGGCGGCGTTCCGCGGCGTCGCCGAGGATCGCGTGCTGGTGGCAGTGCGTCTGGCCGGTGACCGGGCGGTCGAGGCGGGGCGGTGTCCACTCGGGGGCCTCGGTTTCGAGGGCTTCGGCGAGGGTGCGGACGCGGGCGGCGAGGCGGGGGGCGCGTTCGTCGTCGGGCAGGAGTTCCACGAGGTCGGTCTTGAGCGCGGCGGCGCAGGGCGGTTCGAGTACGACGAGGGGCGGGCCCGTGTCACCGCGGCCCGCGCTCCCGCCCGCCGGCTCCAGCGCGTCAAGCGTGCGCCGCATCACCTGGCGGGCCTGGTCGAGCTGGCCCGTGGAGACGTACGTCAGCCCGCAGCACACCTTTCCCGCCTCCCGCGGCAGGCCCACCCGCAGCCCGGCCGCCCGCAGGACGCGTACCGCCGCGGCACCCGCCTCCGGCGACAGGTAGTTCGTGAACGTGTCCGGCCACAGCAGCACGTCCGGATCCGCGTCGGGGCCCCCGCCCCGCGACCGTGCCAGCGACCGCGTCAGCGGCACCCGCGCGATCCGCGGGATGGCCCGCTCCCCCGCGAGGCCCGCCAGCCGCTTCGCCACCGCCGCCAGCGGCCGCACCCCCGCCAGCGCGTTCGCCGCCGGCGCCGCGCGCAGCGCCGCCGTCAGCCGCAGCCACTGCGGCAGCCGCCCCATCGCGTAGTGCGCCATCGGCCGCCGCCGCCCGGCGTAGTGGTGGTGCAGGAACTCGGCCTTGTACGTGGCCATGTCGACGTCCACCGGGCAGTCGCTGCGGCACCCCTTGCACGACAGGCACAGGTCGAGCGCCTCGCGCACCTCCTCCGAGCGCCACCCGTCGGTGATGACCTCCCCGGCCAGCATCTCGTGCAGCAGCCGCGCCCGCCCGCGGGTGGAGTGCCGCTCCTCGCCCGTGGCCCGGAACGACGGGCACATCAGGCCCGGGCTCCCCGCCGGGTTGCGGCACTTGGCGACCCCGACGCAGCGGCGCACCGCCGCCGCGAAGTCGCCGCCGTCCGGCCCGTCGTGCGGATAGCCGAACGCCACCGGCACCGGCCCGCGGGGCAGCGGCGCGAAGCGCAGGTCGGCGTCGAGCGGCGCGGGCCGGGCGATCACGCCGGGGTTGAGGGCACCGTCGGGGTCCCAGAGGTCCTTGAAGCCGCCAAAGAGGCCGACGAGTTCGTCCCCGTACATCGCCGGCAGCAGCTCGGAGCGCGCCCGACCGTCGCCGTGCTCGCCGGACAGCGAGCCGCCGTGGGCGACGACGAGGTCCGCCAGCTCCCCCGAGAACTCCCGGAAGCGGCCCACGCCGGGGGCGGTCAGCAGGTCGAAGTCGATGCGCACGTGGATGCAGCCGTCGCCGAAGTGCCCGTACGGCAGCCCGCGCAGCCCGTGCGCGGCGAGCAGCGCGCGGAAGTCGCGCAGGTACGCGCCGAGCCGCGCGGGCGGCACCGCGCAGTCCTCCCAGCCGGGCCACGCCTCGCTGCCGTCGGGCATGCGGGTGGCGGTGCCGGAGGCGTCCTCGCGGATACGCCACAGGGTGCGCTGCGCGGCGGGGTCGGTGACGACGGTGTGGTCGACGGCGTCGGCGGCGCGGCACACCTCGTCGGCGCTGGCCCGCGCGGCGGCAGGGGTCTCGCCGCCGGTCTCCACGAACAGCCAGGCGCCGCCGCGGGGCAGCGCGTGGGCGTGCGGCACGAGGTCGGCGGCCATGCCCTCGACGGTCAGCGGGTGCAGCGGCAGCAGCCCGGGGGCGGTCTCGGCGGCGGCGGACTCGTCGGCGTAGCCGAGGACGGCGAGGGCGCGGGCGGGGGGCGCCTCGACGAGGCGGACGGTGGCCCCGGTGAGGACGGCGAGGGTGCCCTCGCTGCCGGTGAAGGCGCGGGCGAGGTCGCCGCCGCGCTCGGGCAGGAGGGCGTCGAGGGCGTAGCCGGAGATGCGGCGGGGGAGGTCGGGCCAGCCGGTGAGTTCGCCGGGGTACGCACCGGGGCCGCCGCCTCCGTCCCGTACCGCGTCCGGGGACCCGGTGCCGCGCCCGCCCGTACGCAGCGTCGCCAGGTGCTCCGCGACGAACTCGCGCAGCCCCGGCAGCACTCCCGGGTCCCGCTCCAGCCGCAGCGCCCGCCCGCGGTACGTCACCACGTCCAGCGCCCGTACGTTGTCGGCCGTCGTGCCCCAGGCGACGCTGTGCGGGCCGCAGGCGTTGTTGCCGACCATCCCGCCGACGGTGCACCGGCTGTGCGTGGACGGATCGGGGCCGAACGTCAGCCCGTGCGCCGCCGCCGCGCTCCGCAGCCGGTCGAGCACGAGCCCCGGCTGCACGACGGCGGTGCGCGTCCCGGGGTCGAGGTCGACCAGCCGGTTCAGGTGCCGGGTGAAGTCGAGGACGACGCCGGCGCCGACGGCGTTGCCCGCGATGGACGTACCGCCGCCGCGGGCGACGACGGGCGCACCGTACTCGCGGCACACGGCCAGCGCGGCGGCGACGTCGTCGGCGTCGCGCGGGGCGACGACGCCGAGGGGGACGCCGCGGTAGTTGGAGGCGTCCATGGTGACCAGGGCCCGGTCCCGGGTCCCGAACCCCACCTCGCCGCGGACGGCGGCCCGCAGCCGCCGCTCCAGCGCGACGACGTCGACGTCGGCGTCCGCTCCCACGCCCGTACCCGCACCCGCACCCGCACTCGTCTGAGCATCCATGGCCCCAGCGTGCCGGACACCCCCGCCCTGTCGCGCGTATTGACGTGCCCCACTCCCGCCTCTACCGTCCGACCTCAGAAAGATTCGAAACTCGTCCCGAATGTTTCGATCCGGCGCCATCACTCCACCACCGCCCGCGCCCGTCCGCGGGGGAAGAAGGGGAACATGCGAAGACTCCGCAGCAGGCCCAGGGCCCTGCTCGCCGCGCTCGCCGGCGCCCTCTGCCTGTCCGGCCTCGGCACCGCCACCCCCGCGCACGCCGCCGACTCGCTGAACCACCTCGCCCAGGCGCACGGCAAGTTCATCGGCTCCGCCGCCGCCACGGCGCACTTCTCCGACACCCAGTACACCGGGATCCTCGGCAGCGAGTTCGGCCAGATCACGGCCGAGAACGAGATGAAGTGGGACACCGTCCAGCCGTCCCGCGGCCAGTTCAACTACGGTCCCGGCGACCGGATCGTCGACTTCGCCCAGCAGAACGGCCAGTCGGTCCGCGGCCACACCCTCGTCTGGCACAACCAGCTCCCCGGCTGGGTCTCCGGCCTGCCGAGCGGCGAGGTGCGTACGGCGATGGAGAACCACGTCACGCAGGTCGCCGGACGGTACGCGGGCGACATCTACGCCTGGGACGTGGTCAACGAGCCGTTCAACGAGGACGGCACGTTCCGTACGAGCCCCTTCTACAACGCCATGGGCAAGGACTTCGTCGCGCACGCGCTGCGCGCCGCCAAGGCGGCGGACCCGAACGCCAAGCTCTGCATCAACGACTACAACATCGAGGGCGTCAACGCGAAGAGCACCGCGATGTACAACCTCGTACGCGACCTGAAGGCACAGGGCGTACCGATCGACTGCGTCGGCATCCAGGGCCACCTGGCCATCCAGTACGGCTTCCCCAGCGACCTGCGGCAGAACATGCAGCGCTTCGCGGACCTCGGCGTCGACGTGGCCATCACGGAGCTGGACGTACGGATGCAGTTGCCGGCCAGCGCCCAGAAGGAAGCCACCCAGTCGCAGTACTACGCGAACGTCATCGACGCCTGCCTGGCCGTCACCCGCTGCGTCGGCGTCACGGTGTGGGGCTTCCCGGACAAGTACTCCTGGGTGCCGGGCGTCTTCGACGGCGAGGGCTCGGCGACCCTGTGGAACGACAGCTACCAGCCGAAGGCGGCGTACGGCGCGGTGGTCGAAGCCCTGGGCGGCGACCCGGGGCCGGGACCGGGCCCGGGTGACGGGTGCAGCGCGAGCTACGCCGTGCCCAACGAGTGGAACGGCGGCTTCACCGCGGCGGTGACGGTGAGCTGCGACGGCGACTCGCTGACCGGCTGGTCGGTCTCCTGGGACTACGCGGCCGGCCAGCGCGTCACCAACGCCTGGAACGCGTCGTGCCAGCAGTCCGGGGCGAGGGTGACCTGCACCAACGCCGCGTACAACGGCAACGTCCCGGACGGCGGCTCGGTCACCTTCGGCTTCAACGGCACCTGGGCGAGCAGCAACCCGACCCCCGCCACCCTGACCCTGGGCTGACACCTTCGGCACCGCCGGCACCGCCGGCGTCCGGGCGGCTTCGCGGCGGGACCCCGTCCACCCTCTGGGGCTTCGTGTCTCAGAGCGTGGACGGGGTCATCGTCGCGCCCCGGTCGCGCCGTAGGCTGCGACCGTGGCTGAGATCGAGATTCCCGCTGACATCAAGCCCGCCGACGGACGCTTCGGGTCGGGCCCGTCCAAGGTGCGCACCGAGGCACTCGAAGCCCTGGCCGCCACCGGCTCCTCCCTCCTCGGTACGTCCCACCGGCAGGCTCCCGTGCGGAACCTCGTCGGCCGGGTGCGTGACGGCGTGCGCGACCTGTTCTCGCTGCCCGAGGGGTACGAGGTGGTCCTCGGCAACGGCGGGGCCACCGCGTTCTGGGACGTCGCCACCCACGGGCTGATCGAGCGCAAGTCGCAGCACCTGTCCTTCGGCGAGTTCTCCTCGAAGTTCGCCAAGGCCGCCAAGCTCGCCCCGTGGCTGGACGAGCCGACCGTCGTCGCGTCCGAGCCCGGCACGCACCCCGAGGCGCAGGCCGAGGCCGGCGTCGACGTGTACGCGCTCACGCACAACGAGACCTCCACCGGCGTCGCCATGCCGCTGCGCCGGGTCGCCGGGGCCGACGACGGGGCGCTCGTGCTCGTCGACGCGACGTCCGGGGCCGGCGGGCTGCCGGTGGACGTGGCCGAGACGGACGTCTACTACTTCGCGCCGCAGAAGTCCTTCGCCTCCGACGGCGGGCTGTGGATCGCCGCGTTCTCGCCGGCCGCGCTGGAGCGCGCCGCGCGCGTGCACGCCTCCGGGCGGCACGTACCCGAGTTCTTCTCGCTGCCCACCGCGATCGACAACTCGCTCAAGAACCAGACGTACAACACCCCCGCCCTCACCACCCTCTTCCTCCTCGCCGACCAGCTCGACTGGATCAACGGGCAGGGCGGTCTCGACTGGGCGGTACGGCGCACCGCCACCTCCGCCCGCACGCTCTACAACTGGGCCGAGGAGGCGAAGGCCACCACGCCGTTCGTCGCCGACCCGGCGCAGCGTTCGCAGGTCGTCGGCACGATCGACTTCGCCGACGACGTGGACGCCGCCGCCGTCGCCAAGACGCTGCGCGCCAACGGCATCGTGGACACCGAGCCGTACCGCAAGCTCGGCCGCAACCAGCTCCGCGTCGCGATGTACCCCGCCGTCGACCCCGCCGACGTCGAGGCCCTGACCCGCTGCATCGACTACGTCGTCGAGCGGATCTGACACCGGTCGTACGGAACGGGCCCCGCGGCAGTGCCGCGGGGCCCGTTCCGTAGGCGTGCGTCCGGACCGTGGGTTCGGTCAGTGCGACAGGCGCTGGTACTTCCGCACCGCCAGCGGGAGGAACACCGCCGTGATCACCACCGGCCACACCAGCGCCATCAGCATCGCGTGCTGCTCGATCCACGAGTCGCCCAGCCGGCCCGGGTTGCCGAACAGCTCCCGTACCGCGTTGGCCGTGGACGACACCGGGTTCCACATCGCGATCGCGCCCAGCCAGCCCGGCATGTCCGCGGGCGACGCGAAGACGCTGGAGACCATGCCGAACGGGAACGCGACCGCGAAGAGGTTGCCCGCCGCCTCCTGGTTGGGCGTCAGCAGGCCGAGCACCACCCCGACCCAGATCAGCGCGAAGCGCAGCCACAGCAGCAGGGCGAAGGCCGCCACGGTCTCCAGCGCCGTGCCGTCCGAGCGCCAGCCGATGACCAGCGCGATCGCCGCCATCACCGCCAGGTCCAGCGAGGCGCCGATGAGGTCGGACACGCCCCGGCCGCTGACGACGGCGGAGGGGGACATCGGCATGGAGCGGAACCGGTCGGTGATGCCGTGTTCCTTGTCGATGGCGATCAGCATGGCGGTGTTCATGAACCCGAAGGCCATGGTCATCGCGAACATGCCGGGCATCGCGTACGACTTGTAGGCGTCCGCGCCGCCCTCCATCGCGCTGCCGAAGACGTAGACGAACAGCAGCACGGAGACGACGGGGAAGCCGAGCTGCCAGGCGATGTTCGACGGCTGCCGGCGGTAGTGCAGCAGACCACGGCGCACGACGGTCCAGCAGTCGGCGAACGCCCACTTCAGCGCCCCGCCGGGGGCCTGCTCGCGGGCGGGGGGCCGGTGCTGCCGCCGCTCTCCCGCCGCGGTGTCGGTGACGGTGCTCATGCGACGCCGGCCTCCTCTTTCCTGCCGCTCTTCCCGGCCTTGCCTGCCTTGCCTGCCTTGCCTGCCTTGCCGCTCTTCCCGGCCTTGCCGCTCTTCCCTGCCTTGCCGGTCTGCTCGCTCTCCTCCTGCGCCTCCGTCTCGGCCGCGGTGTGGCCCGTCAGGCTCAGGAACACGTCGTCGAGCGTGGGCCGCCGCAGCGCGATGTCGTCCACCACGACCCCCTCGTCCTGAAGCGTGCGCGCCACGTCCGTCAGCGCCGCGACGCGGTCGGCGACCGCGCCGTGCACCCGCAGCTCCTCCCGGTCGATGGCCGGGTCGGCGGTCGAGACCCGGGCGACGGCCTTCACCGCGTCCGGGATCTCCTCCGCCGAGCCGACGACGACCTCGATACGGTCGCCGCCGACCGTGTTCTTGAGCGCGGCCGGGGTGTCGTCCGCGATCGTCCGGCCGCCGTCGATGACGGCGATGCGGTCGGCGAGCTTGTCGGCCTCGTCCAGGTACTGCGTCGTCAGCAGCACCGTCGTACCGTCGGCCACCAGGCCCCGTACCGCCTCCCAGACCTCGCCGCGACCGCGCGGGTCGAGGCCGGTCGTCGGCTCGTCCATGAACAGCACGTCCGGCGCGAGGATCATGCTCGACGCCAGGTCGAGGCGGCGCCGCATGCCGCCGCTGTACTCCTTCGCGCCCTTGTCTGCGGCCTCGGTCAGCCCGAACTGCTCCAGCAGCTCCGCCGCGCGCTCGCGGGCGCGCCGCGAGCCGAGGTGGAACAGCCGGGCGAACATCTCCAGGTTCTGCCGGCCGGTCAGCACCTCGTCCACGGCCGCGTACTGCCCGGCGAGGCCGATCCGCCGGCGCACCATGACCGGTTCCTTCATCACGTCGTGCCCGCCGACCCGGGCCTGTCCGCCGTCGAGGCGGATGAGGGTGGACAGGATCCGCACCGCCGTGGTCTTGCCGGCGCCGTTGGGGCCGAGCAGGCCGTAGACCGTGCCGTACGGCACGGTCAGGTCGAAACCGTCGAGGGCCCGCTTCTCTCCGTAGCGCTTCTGCACGCCGTCCGCCACGACGGCGTCGGCCGAGCTTGCCTTCACGCTCATCCTCCCCTATCTGAGTACGCCGTACTCATTTACGCATACGGTGTACGCAGATGGCAAGTCCGCAGCTAGACTCGTCTTCATGGCGGCAACGGAACACAGCGGCAGCGGCGACCTCAGCCGCAGCATGGCCCTGCTCTGGGGCGTCGACGAGCGCGGCAAGCGCGGTCCGAAGCCCGGGATCTCGGTGGCGCGGATCGTCGACACGGCCATCCGCATCGCGGACGCCGAAGGGCTGGAGGCGGTCTCGATGCGCAAGATCGCCGGGTGCCTGGGCGTGGGCACCATGTCGCTGTACCGGCACGTGCCCGGCAAGGCCGAACTGCTCGACCTGATGCTCGACGGCGTCGGCTCGGTCGAGCCGGAGGAGATCGAGAGCTTCCGCAGCCGGCCGACCTGGCGGGACCGGCTACGGACCCTGGCCCACTCGCTGTGGGAGCACTACCTGGAGCACCCCTGGCTGCTCCACGTCGACCAGGGCCGGCCCGTGCTCGGCCCCAACGGGCTCGACTCGTTCGAGCTCGCCCTCAGCGGCTTCGACGGGCTGCTCCTCACCGACCAGGAGAAGGTCGGCTTCATCACCTCGATCAACTCCACCGCCGCCGGCCTCGCCCGGGCACACGTCAACGCCAAGGAGGCGGAGGCGCGGACCGGGATCAGCGACCAGGAGTTCTGGGAAGCGCAGTCGCCGGCGCTGGAGTCGGCGCTGTCGTCCGGGCGCTACCCGAGGATCGCCAAGCTGGCCGACGACTCCTTCTCCGCGCTGGACGAGGAGACGTTCATGTTCGCGATGGACCGGCTGCTCGACGGCCTGGAGGCGCTGCTCGACCACCGCCGCAGGACGGACTGGACACCGCCGCCGGTCGGGGCGGGGGTCTTCGACTGGGTGGACGGCCAGGACTGCCGGGCGGAGGGGACGCCCTGAGGGGACCGCGTCCACACACGTCTGCCGCCCCCGCACGCCGTACGTCGGCCGCATGTCCGCTGCACGTCCGCCGCACGTCGGCACGCGTCCCCCGCACGTCCGCGTGCACCCCCCGCACGTCCCCCACGCACCCGCCCAAGGGTAGGCCGCCCCACCGACAAGCGAGTCTCGTACGACCGCCCGGGGCACCCGCGCAGCACGCCCCCGCCCGTGCGGCGGCGCCGCCTCTCAGCGCTGGCGCGGGCGTCGCGCGAGCGCGCGGCACAGCAGCAGCACCGCGCCGATGCCCCCGCCCACCAGCAGCACCGTCGTCACCGGGTTGCGGTCGCCGTCGCCGTCGCTCGCGCCGTCCCCGGAGCCGCCCCCCGACCCGTCGCCGTCCCCGTCCCCGTCGCCGTCCGACGACGAGTCGCCGCCCCCCTCGACCTCCCGCCAGACCAGGTCGCTCTGCTCGCCCTCACTGCCGAAGACGATCGCCGACCCGTCCGCCGTGTACGTCATCGACTCGCCCTGCGACTGGAGCGGCGCGTCCAGCCGCCCGGCCTCCTCCGGCCTGCCCTTCTCGAACCGGTACATCCGCCCGCCGACGTAGCTGCGCAGCGCCATCCGCGTACCGTCCGGCGAGAACGCCCCGTCCGTCACCCACAGGTTGATCGGCGCGACCCTGCGGAAGACGTTCATCGACCCGGTCGACAGCTCCTCGGGGCCCGCGTACAGCGCCGCGCCCCCGTCCTCCTTCTTGCTCGCGATGTACACCCGCCCCGTCTTCGGGTGCACCATCATCGCCTCCGCGTCCCGCGCCCCGTCCTCGTACTGCACCTCGTACTGGACGGCGTCCACGGTCGCGTCCCGGAGCTGCTTCGGCTCGGGGAAGCGGTAGATCCACACGTACGACCAGGAGCCGCCCATGTTGTCGCCGATGTCGCCGACGTAGAGCTGGTTGTCGGGGCCGAGCGAGATCGCCTCGACGTCGCGCGGCTCCCCTATGCCGCGCAGCGTGACCGTGGCCAGCGTCTCGCCGGTCTTGCCGTCGACGGCGTAGACGTACGGGCCGTCCTCGGAGTCGTTGTGCGTCCAGTACACGTCCTCGTGCTGCCGGCTGGCGGCCAGGCCGCTGGACTCGGTGATCCGGGGGTCGGTGAGGATGACGTCGTCCTGCGCCGCGGCGGGCGGGGCGTACGCGGCGGAGGTCGCCACCGCCGCCGCGGTGAGCAGGGCGGCGGCGGTCGGCAGACGGTGGGCGCGCATGGCGCCAAGCCTCCCATGCGTCCGCGCCGGCACGCGGCCCGCACGGGGTTTGCGAGGCGCGTACAAAGGGCGTGCGATGCGCTTGCTTCGAGCGCGCTCGAAGGAGTTGGCTTGATCTCCATGAGGTATACGCAGTTGGGACGTACGGGACTCAAGGTCAGCCGGCTCGTGCTCGGTACCATGAACTTCGGGCCGCACGCCGACGAGGCCGAGAGCCACGCCATCATGGACGCCGCCCTCGACGCCGGCATCAACTTCTTCGACACCGCCAACGTCTACGGCTGGGGCGAGAACAAGGGCCGTACCGAGAAGATCCTCGGCACCTGGCTGGCGCAGGGCGGCGGGCGGCGCGACAAGGTCGTGCTCGCCACCAAGGTCTACGGCTCGATGAGCGCGGACCGCGACACCACCTGGCCCAACCACGACCGGCTCTCGGCCCTCAACATCCGCCGCGCGGTCGACGCCAGCCTCAAGCGGCTCCAGACCGACCACATCGACCTCTACCAGTTCCACCACGTCGACCGGCACACGCCGTGGGACGAGATCTGGCAGGCCGTCGACGTCCTCGTCCAGCAGGGCAAGATCCTCTACGCCGGCTCCTCCAACCACGCCGGCTGGCACATCGCGCAGGCCAACGAGGCGGCGCGGCGCCGCAACTCGCTGGGCCTGGTGAGCGAGCAGTGCCTCTACAACCTGCACGAGCGGCGCGCCGAGATGGAGGTCATCCCGGCCGCCGAGAGCTACGGCCTCGGCGTCATCCCGTGGTCCCCGCTCGGCGGCGGGCTGCTGGGCGGCGCGCTGCGCAAGGAGCGCGAGGGCGGCGGCGCGCGGTCGGCGGGAGCGCTGTCGAGCGCCGCGGTGCGCGCGAAGGTGCAGGCGTACGAGGACCTGATCGCCGAGCACGGCCTGGACCCGGCGGAAGTGGCCCTGGCATGGCTGCTGACCCGCCCGGGCGTCACGGGCCCGATCGTCGGCCCGCGCACCATGGAACAGCTCACGTCGGCGCTGCCGGCGCTGGACCTGACGCTGTCGGACGAGCTGCTGGCGTCGCTCGACGAGGTCTTCCCGGGGCCGGGGCCGTCACCGGAGGCGTTCGCCTGGTGATCGGGGCGTAGACCGGCCCGAGGGCCCGTAGACCGGCCCGGGGGCCGGGGCACTCAGCCGCCGAAGGCGGCGGCGATGGCGACGACGGCGAAGATCAGCACGAGCGTGGCGCTGACGACGCGGATGCGGGTCTTGGCGTTCACACACACGAGCTTACGGGCCCGCCACCCCACCCGGGGCGGCGGGCCCGCAGGCGTCGCCGGGCGCTACGGCCCGCCGCGGCCCAGGGGCCAGGTGGAGAGGGGTTCGTAGTGGGGTTGGGCGCCCGGGTGGTTGGGGAGTGGGGGGTGGCTGCGGATGAGGGTGAGGGTGGCGATCTCGCGCCGGGGGGTGGTGAAGTCGCGTAGGGCGTACGTGAACGGGGTCAGGTCCGTGCCGCCGCCGTGGCGCTGGCGGGCCAGCGTCAGGTGCGGGCGGTAGCGGCGTTCCGGGGCCTGCCGGCCGCCCTGTCCGCCGCGGTGTTCCGCGGTCCGCCCTCCGGCGCCGCCGGCGCCCCCGGCGTGCCCCGGTGCCGGCTCCGGTACCCCCGCCGTGCGGCGGCCCGCCGCCGCCGCGCCCGCCGCGAGGCGGCCCAGTTCCTCGACGTCGCCGGCCGCCCCCGTCCACAGCACGGTGTCGGAGAACCGCCCGCCGCCGGCCAGCCCCAGCGCGACCGGCGCCCGGCGCCGCGCCGCCCGCGCCAGCCGCTCGCCCAGCTCCGCGACGGACCCGGCCGGCACCTCCCCGTAGAAAGCCACCGTGACGTGCCACCCCTCGGGCCGCGCCCAGCGCAGCCCGGCGGCGCCGGGCAGCGCCCGCAGCCGCGCCACCGCCGCCGTCAGCTCCGCCAGCGTCTCCGCCGGCGGGATCACGGCGGCGAACAGCCTCACCGGTGCACCCTCACCCGTACCGCCTCAGCCTCTCCCGTACCGCCTCGGCCGCAGCCCCGGCCTCACCCCTGCCACCTCAGTCCGGGAACCGCCGCGTCACCCACCGCCACGCGAACTCCAGCAGCACCGACGCCGCCACCGCGATCCCCACCGCCGTCCACGGCATCTCCGTACCCACCAGCTTCAGCGCGAAGAAGTCCTGGAGCCACGGCGTCACCAGCACGATCACGAACCCCAGCGCCATCGTCGCGACCAGCCCGACCCGCCACCACGTGTACGGCCGGGCGATGATCACCAGCACCCACATCGCGATCAGGAACAGCGTCAGCGTCGCCGCCGACGTCTCCGCGTCCAGCGCCCCGTCCCCGGTGTAGTGCCGCCGCGCCAGCATGTACGTCAGGAACGTCGCCGCCCCCGCGATCAGCCCCGCCGGGATCGCGTACCGCATCACCCGGCGCACGAAGTTCGGCCGCGCCCGCTCCTTGTTCGGCGCCAGCGCGAGGAAGAACGCCGGCACGCCGATCGTCAGCGTCGACAGCAGCGTCAGATGCCGCGGCAGGAAGGGGTACGGGACCTGTGTGGCGACGACGAGCAGCGCCAGCAGCACCGAGTAGACCGTCTTGACCAGGAAAAGGTTCGCGACCCGCTCGATGTTGCCGATGACCCGGCGGCCCTCGGCGACCACCGAGGGCAGCGTGGAGAAGCTGTTGTTCAGCAGCACGATCTGCGCGACGGCCTTCGACGCCTCCGAGCCCGAGCCCATGGACACGCCGATGTCCGCGTCCTTCAGCGCCAGCACGTCGTTGACGCCGTCGCCCGTCATCGCCACGTCGTGTCCGCGGGACTTCAGCGCGGCGACCATGTCCCGCTTCTGCTGCGGGTTGACGCGGCCGAAGACCGCGTTGTCGTCGAGGACGGCGGCCATCTCGTCGCGGTCCGCCGGCAGCGTGCGCGCGTCGACCGTACGGTCCGCGCCCGCCATGTCCAGCTTCGCCGCGACGGCGCCCACGGACACCGCGTTGTCGCCGGAGATGATCTTCGTCTCGACCTGCTCCTCCGCGAAGTAGCGGAGGGTGTCGGCGGCGTCCGGGCGCAGCCGCTGCTCCAGGACGACCAGCGCGGTCGGCTCGACGCCGCGCGCCACGTCCGGGTCGTCCAGCTCCCGTACGGCGCGGGCGAGGAGCAGCACACGCAGGCCCTGCGCGTTCAGGTCGTCGATCTCGGCGAGCGAGGCGTCGCCGGCGGGCAGCAGCACGTCGGGGGCGCCCAGCAGCCACGTACCGCCACCGCCGCCGTCCCCACCGCCCGTGTCGCTGAACGCCGCCCCGCTGTACTTGCGCGCCGACGAGAACGGCAGCGAGTCCGTGCAGCGCAGCTCCTCGCTGTCCGGGTACGCCTCGATGATGGCCTGGAGGCTGGCGTTCGGCCGCGGGTCGGACGAGCCGAGCGCGCCCAGCACCCGCCGTACGTCCGCCTCCGCCGCCCCGCCCAGCGGGCGCAGCCCGGTGACGTCCATGCCGCCCTCGGTGAGGGTGCCGGTCTTGTCGAGGCAGACGACATCGACCCGCGCAAGGCCCTCGATCGCGGGCAGCTCCTGGACGAGGCACTGCTTGCGGCCGAGCCGGATGACCCCTATCGCGAACGCGACCGAGGTGAGCAGCACCAGCCCCTCGGGCACCATCGGCACGATGCCGCCGACCATGCGGCGGATGGCGTCCTGCGGGTTCTCGTTCTCGACCACGAGCTGGCTGATGACCAGGCCGATGGCGGCCGGGATCATCATGTACGTCACGTACTTGAGGATCTCGCTGATGCCGCTGCGCAGCTCGGAGTGGACGAGCGTGAAGCGCGACGCCTCCTCCGCCAACTGCACGGCGTACGCCTCGCGCCCCACCTTCGTCGCCGTGAACGCGCCGCCGCCGGCGACGACGAAGCTGCCGGAGAGCACCTTGTCGCCGGGCTGCTTGACGACGGGGTCGGCCTCGCCGGTGAGCAGGGACTCGTCGATCTCCAGGCTGTCGGACTCCAGCACCTCGCCGTCGACCACGACCTTGTCGCCGGGGCCCAGCTCGACGAGGTCGCCGAGGACGATCTCGGCGGTGGGGATCTCCAGGGTCCGCCCGTCGCGGCGCACCTGGGGTCTGGCCTCGCCGATGACGGCGAGGCTGTCGAGGGTCTTCTTGGCGCGCAGCTCCTGGATGATGCCGATGCCGGTGTTCGCGAGGATCACGAAGCCGAAGAGGCTGTCCTGGATGGGCGCGACGGCCAGCATGATGACCCACAGGACGCCGATGATGGCGTTGAAGCGGGTGAAGACGTTGGCGCGGACGATGTCGGAGGTGGAGCGGGAGGAGCGTACGGGAACGTCGTTGACCTCGCCGCGGGCGACGCGCTCGGCGACCTCGGCGGCGGTGAGCCCGTCGTGGCGACGCGCAACGTCAGCCGCCCCCGCCCCTTTTACCCCGCCGGACCCGCCCGCGTCCCCACCCGGCCCGCCTCCCGGCTCCTGCCCCTCGCCGCCGTCGGAGGCTGTCTCGACCCGCTGCGTCATGCGTACGACGTTACGTGTTCGCCCCGGCGCCTGCGCGCCCGCCCCGGGCAAGTGCGGCCTCGCGGCGGCGTACGTACCACATGCCGACGACACCGAGGCCCGCGCCCGCGAGGCAGGTCCACAGCCACCACACGCGGTCGTGGTCGTCCAGCCAGCCGAGGAACGGCAACTGGACCAGGAAGAGGACGAGCCACAGCACGGTGCCCCCGACGGTCACCGCCATGATGTCGCCCTCGAACGGCTCCGGCGCCGGATGCCTGTACGCCTTCTTGCCCATGTCACCAGGGTACGGGCCCTCTCGCCGCCGCATACTGAGTGGGCG
Organism: Streptomyces sp. 184; assembly: GCF_045781775.1. Taxonomy (NCBI): domain Bacteria; kingdom Bacillati; phylum Actinomycetota; class Actinomycetes; order Kitasatosporales; family Streptomycetaceae; genus Streptomyces; species Streptomyces sp. 184. The sequence goes on from NZ_CP123230.1 coordinate 7,373,068, forward strand.
CCGAAGTTCGGCCGCCGTTCAGCACGAAGGTCACGCATGCCCCCCACCGCGAAGACCGGCAGCACGGACCCCGCCGACGGGCCCCCGCCCCCTCCCCCGTCCCCTTCTCCCTCACCCCTGGACGCCTACTTCCGCATCTCGCGGCGCGGCTCGTCCGTCACCCAGGAGCTGCGGGGCGGGCTGGCGACGTTCTTCGCCATGGCGTACATCATCGTGCTGAACCCGATCATCCTGGGTTCGGCGACGGACAAGTTCGGCCACAAGCTCGACCACGGCGAGCTGGTCACGGCCACGGTGCTGGTCGCCGCGGTGACCACGCTCCTCATGGGCGTCATCGGCAACGTCCCCGTCGCCTGCGCCGCGGGCCTCGGCATCAACGCCGTGGTGTCGCTCCAGCTCGCGCCGGAGATGTCGTGGGCGGACGCGATGGGGATGGTGGTGCTGGCCGGGCTGGTCATCATGCTGCTGGTGGCCACGGGGCTACGGGAGCGGGTGATGTCCGCGATCCCGGACGGCCTGCGCAAGGCCATCGCGATCGGCATCGGCCTGTTCATCGCCCTGGTCGGCCTGGTCGACGCGGGCTTCGTCACCCGCAACCCGGACTCCGCGCACACCACCGTCCCGCTCGGCCTGGGCACCGCGGGTCACCTGAAAGGGTGGCCGGTGCTGGTCTTCGTGGCGGGCCTGGGGCTGACCTTCGCCCTGCTGGCCCGGCGCTTCCGCGGCGCGATCCTCGTCAGCATCGTGACGATGACGCTGGTCGCGATGATCATCCACGCGACCGGCGACCTCCCGGAGGAGGCGTGGGGCCTGACCGCCCCCGTGGTCCCGGACAGCCTGGTCGAGGCCCCCGACTTCGGCCTGCTGGGCGAGGCGAGCCTCTTCGGCGGCTTCCGCGAGGCGGGGATCCTGACGGGCTGCCTCTTCGTCTTCACCGTGCTGCTGTCCGGCTTCTTCGACGCGATGGGCACGATCCTCGGCGTCACGGAGGAGGCCCGGCTCCTGGACGAACACGGCCGGCTCCCCGAGATGAACCGGGTCCTGATGGTCGACGGCGCCGCCGTCGCCCTCGGCGGCGCGGCCTCCGCCTCGGCGAGCACGGCCTTCGCGGAGTCCACGGCGGGCGTCGGCGAAGGGGCGCGTACGGGCCTGGCGAACGTCGTCACGGGGGCGCTGTTCCTGCTGGCCCTGGTCTTCACGCCGCTGGTGACGATCGTCCCGGCCCAGGCGGCGACGCCGGCGCTGGTGGTGGTCGGCTTCCTGATCCTGTCGGCGAACATCCGCAGCATCGACTGGTCCGACCCGACGATCGCGGCCCCGGCCTTCCTGACGATCACCCTGATGCCCTTCACGTACAGCATCACGGTCGGCATCGGCATGGGCTTCCTCGCCCACACCCTGCTCCGCGCGGCGGTGGGCCGCCCGGCGAGCGTCCGCCCGGCGCTGTGGGTGACGTCGGCGGTGTTCGTCGTCTACTTCGCCCTCGACCCCATCGAACGCTGGCTCGGCCTCACCTGACCCCGCCCCGCGCCGCCTGGGCAGCGTCGAGCACCAGTTCCCACGGATACGCCTCGGGCCGCCCCTCACCGGGCTCGTTCGGCACGAAGCCGCCGTCGCCGTAGGGAACCCGCACGCCCATGTCGCGCAGCGCGGCGACGCTGCGGTGGAACTGGCTGTGCCGGACGTAGGCCGCGTTCACGCACGGCATGGCGATCAGCGGGATGCCCTTGCCGATCCCTTCGGCAGCGAAGCCGACGACGAACTTCTCCGTGATCCCCAGGGCCCACTGGTTGAGCGTGTTGAACGTCGCAGGCGCGACGACCCCGACATCGGCGGGCGGCCACACGTCCGGCTCACCCGGCATCTTGTACGCGCTCCGCACGGGAAACCCGGTCATCTCCGCAAGCCGGTCGATGTCCCCCTCCAGCCACCGCGCAGCGGTGGGCGTCAACCCCAGGCACACGGTCCACCCGAGCGCCTGCGCCCGTTGGATGACACCTCCGACGTGCACCACGGGCGGAGCGGCACAGCCCATCAGATAGAGCACACCCTTGTCGACCACCCGCGCAGTCCATCGCGCCGGAACGGCCCAGCGCAAGCGGGTAGCTTCGAGGAAGCAGCGACGGAACGAAGCCGTGGATGCCCTCCCCCAGCGACGATCACCCGGGCGCACGTATCGCTGACCACCGGAAGCGGGCAGGGCCGACCCAGCGCGCCCTGGCCGGCAGAATTCCGTACTCGTACAGCCTCCTCACCCAGGTCGAGAGCGGCCACAAGCCGGCGAGTCCCGACCTGATCGCCGCCGTGGCGCGCACGCTGGCCATCGACGTCACGGCGCTGACCGGCCAGCCCGACGTGACCGAGTTGCAGCAGGACCGCCTGGCCGAGCTGATCCGCCCCATCCGCGAAGCCCTCGACCTCTACGACCTGGGGGCGGACCCGGAAGTCACCCCCCGGCCCGCGCCACAGCTCCTCGCCGCCGCCGCGCACCTGTGCGGCCAGGTACGGGCGACGCGGCTCCACGACGCGGCGTTGCACCTCCCGGACGTGATCGCCGAGATCACCACCGCCGCTCGGCGCGGTACGCCAGTACATGCGCGCGCTCGTCTACTTCCGCGAGGGCGAATACACGATCGGCCGACGCCTCATCTCCTCCGGCCACGGCCTGCTGGGCCAGGCCGCACCGTCGAGGGAGCGGAACGCGGTCGCCGGCCAGCTCCACCTGGGCGCCTGCATCATCGCGGCCCGAGCCCGCGACCGCGGTGCCGTGGACACGCATCTCACCGAGGCCCGCGCGCATGCGGAACGAGTGGGCGAGGCCGTGGACGTGCACTGGCTGTCCTTCGGCCCCACCAACGTCGCGGCCCACGCGGTGTCGGCGACCATCGAGATGCGCGGGTACGGCCGGGCGCCGGGGCATGCGTCGGAGTTCGCGGTCCCGAAAGACTGGCCGGTCTCACGTGCCGCACACCTCCATGTCGACCAACTCAGCAAACCACTCACGTTTGCTGGGCCCAGTCCTGCCGCCCCAGCCGCTAGCAGTGGATGACCAAGGGTCCGCAGTGGGTTCGCCACGACCGTCTTCCAGTCCCTCGAAGTCGGCGACGGCCGTCGTACCGGCGAGCGCCTCGGTCATGAGCCACGCGGCCCGGTCTGCCCACGAAGAATCTGAGGTTCGGAGGACGCGTTCACCTTCCGAAGCGAACAGGTCTGCGGGCCAGTGCAGTTCGTAGTTGCTCAGATGCGCCTGGCTCCACGCAAGCAGGCAGACACCACTCGTTCGCCGCTGGTGCCGAGCCAGCGGGTGTAACGCGCCACACCACACACCGACGGCGCCGCCGCGTGGCGGTTACTTGTGGGGGGCGTCGAGGTGCCAGGGGTGTGGGGCGGTGGGCGGGTTGCCGGGGCCGGGGGTGGGCCAGTGGGTGAGGCGGGCGGTTGCTTCTGTGGTCGCCCGGAAGCGTTCGTCGAAGTCGTTGCGCTGGAGCAGTTGCAGCACGTAGTCCTGTACCGCCATGTCCCGCTTCGCCGCGTGGTCGCGGAGGCGGTCGAGGAGTTCGCCGTCTATTCGCAGACTCAGCACGTATGTCCCCATGCCGCTCAGGGTTGCCCGTCGTGTGTACCGGGGGCGGGCTTTCCCGTACAGGGTCATCCTTTCGGGTGGCGCGGGGCGCGCAGGCCGTAACCTCCTCTGTCTCGACTTCTGCGTTTTACTTAGACAAGGTAATGAGGTACTCTAATGACCATGCCTGACCTGTCCCAGGAGGAGAACGCCGCCGCGGTGAACTCACTCCGCTCCGCGATCATGCGCCTGACCCGCCGGCTGCGGCACCAGCGCGTGGACGAGTCGCTGAGCCCGACCGAGATGTCGGTGCTCGGCACCCTCTTCCGCTGCGGCCCCCTCGGCCCCGGTGAGCTGGCGCGCAAGGAGCATGTCCAGCCGCCGTCGATGACGCGCATCGTCGCCATGCTGGAGACCAAGGGGCTGGTCCGGCTGGAGCCGCACCCGGAGGACCGGCGGCAGAAGGTGGTCAGCCAGACCGAGCAGGCCGAGGCGATGCTCGAAGAGAGCCGCCGCAAGCGCAACGCCTGGCTCGCCGAGCTGGCCGCGGGGCTGTCCGAGGAGGAGTGGGCCACGCTCCGCGAGGCCGCGCCGGTGCTCGAAAAGCTGGCACACCTGCCCATGTCGGAGGCGCACCACGCTGACGGAAGACGATGACCGGAGGAGAAAGCTTTGCGTACGGGACCCGGAGCAGACTCCGCACCCGCACCCGATGACTACGAAGAAGAGAGCAGCAGGCGCAGCACCTTCAGCTCACTGAGGATCCGCAACTACCGGCTCTTCGCCGGCGGCCAGGTGGTCTCCAACACCGGTACCTGGATGCAGCGCATCGCGCAGGACTGGCTGGTGCTCAGCCTCACCGGCTCCGCCACCGCCGTCGGCATCACCACGGCGCTCCAGTTCCTGCCCATGCTGCTGTTCGGCCTCTACGGCGGCGTACTCGCCGACCGGCTGCCCAAGCGCAAGCTGCTCCTCGCCACCCAGGCCGCCATGGGCCTCATCGGCCTCGCGCTCGCGGCGCTCACGCTCAGCGGAGCCGTCACGGTGTGGCACGTCTACCTGATGGCGTTCCTGCTCGGCCTCGCCACGGTCGTCGACAACCCGGCGCGGCAGGTGTTCGTCGCCGAACTGGTCGGCAAGGAGCAGATGCAGAACGCCGTCAGCCTCAACGCCGCCAACTTCCAGACGGCGCGGCTGCTCGGCCCCGCCGTCGCCGGTGTCCTCATCACCGCCGTGGGCAGCGGCTGGGCCTTCCTGCTCAACGGGCTGTCCTTCATCGCCCCCATCACCGGGCTGCTGCTCATGCGCTCCGCGGAGCTGTACCGCGTCGAGCGCGCGCCGCGCGGCAAGGGGCAGTTGCGCGAGGGCCTGAAGTACGTCGCCGGGCGGCCGGAGCTGCTGTGGCCGATCGTGCTGGTCGGCTTCATCGGCACGTTCGGCTACAACTTCCCGATCTGGCTCACGGCGTACGTGGACGAGGTCTTCCACGGTGACGCCGGCACGTACGGCCTGCTGAACTCGCTGATGGCCGCCGGGTCGCTGGGCGGCGCGCTGTTCGCGGCGCGGCGCGGGGTGAGCCGGATGCGGCTGACGGTGATCGCGGCGGTGGCGTTCGGGGTGCTGGAGATCGTCGCGGCGGTGTCGCCGGCGTTCTGGCTGTTCGCGGCGCTGCTGGTGCCGGTGGGCGCGGCCGGGCTGCTGTTCAACACGACCGCGAACGCGAACGTCCAGCTCGCCACGGACGAGGCCATGCGCGGGCGGGTGATGAGCCTGTTCGTGATGGTGTTCGTCGGCGGCACGCCGATCGGCGGGCCGATCGTGGGCTGGGCGACGGACACGTTCGGCGCGCGGATCGGGTTCCTGACGTGCGGGGTGATATCGGCGGTGGCGGCCGTCACGGTGGGGCTGGTGCTGGCCCGGGTCGGAGGGCTGCGGCTGCGGATAGACCTGCGGCGGGGGCGCAAGCACGTCGCGTTCGTGCCGTCGCAGCGGGCGGAGGAGCTGGCTCCGGCGGCCTGACGCCCGGGCTGCTTTCCTTCTTGCCGCTCGCCTTCCCTGGGGCCGTACGACGTTTCGTACGGCCCCACTTCGTGCCGTGCGCGCCCCCGTCGTGCCGTACGGGCCCTCAGTCGAACCAGCGGGCCTCCCCCAGCTCCCGCGTCCGCGTCGGGTCCTCCAGCAGCGCCGCCGCCTCGAACCGGCGCGCCCACTGCCCCGTCGCCCACGCGAGACCCGCCGCCAGGCCCTCCATCGTCGCCGCGTGGACCGTGCCGTCCGGGGTGCGGCGCCAGTCGAGTTCGGTGCCGCCGGCGGTCAGTTGTCCGTGTTCCTGGTACGTCGCCGGGGTGTCCGCGCCCAGCAGGTCCCGTACCGCCCACGGCACCTCGCGGACCTCGCCGGCCGTCTCCACCCGGGCCTCGTACGCCTCCGTCAGCCGCCGGACCTGGAGGAGTTCGCCCAGCGCCGCCGCCCGCCGCGGGGCGACCGGGAGCAGGGGGTGGGCGGTGGCCAGCGGCACCAGGTCGGGGGCGTCCGCGACGAGGGCCTCGCCGGCCGGCACCACCTCCGTGGCGCCGTCGCGGACCGCGCGGAGGTCGTCCGGGAGGGTGACGTCGGCGGGGTCGAGGTCGGCGAGGAGGGTGTACAGGGCGTGCAGCCGGTCCGGGGTGACCTCGTGGGCGGGGTCGGCGAGGCGGGCGAGCAGTTCCGCGGCGCCGCCCGGCTCGTCGAGGAGCGCGGCGGCGGAGGTGCGTACGCCCAGGGCCCGCAGGACCTGTTCGTCGGCGACCGCGGAGGCGTCGGCCGGCTCGTACAGGCCGGTGAGCAGCGGGTCGCCGCCCGCGGCGCGCAGGCCGGCGGGCGGGCGGCCGTCGAGCACGGGGTTGCCGCGCAGCCACCAGGCGGTGTACGGGCGTACGAGGTGCGCCTCGCCGTCCGGCAGCAGGACGCGCGCCGGGCGCGTCAGGGCCTCGCGCAGCGGCGGGCGGGAGAGCAGCGCGAGCGCCTGCGGCCAGTGCTCCTCGTCCACGAGGTCCAGGTCCCGTACGCCCACCAGCTCGGTGAGCACCGGCGGCACTCCGGTGTCCGGCAGTTGGTCGAGGACGTCCTCGCACCACACGTCGACGGCGTCGAGGAGCCCGGCGTCGTCGGGTTCGGGGTAGTCGGCTTCGCGGGGCTCCAGCTCGTCGGGGTCGAGGACGACGTCCTCTGCCCGTACGAGCGCGAAGTCCGCCTGCACCCCGACCGCCGTCAACGGCTCCTCGCCCCACCGCTCGACCAGGTCGGCGGCGCAGACAGCCAGCTCACCCGGTCGGATGACGGCGGCGAACGGGCTGCCGGGGTAGACGAGTTCGCCGGCGGGGGCCGGCTCGCCGTCCTCGTCGGGCAGCGCGAGCGCGCCCAGCCACGGTTCGTCGCCCGGCTCCAGGTGGGCGTCGCGGACCAGCCCGAGGACGATGTCCGCCAGCTCCTCCGGACCCGGCGCGCCCTGCTCGGGCCCCTCGTCGAACCACACCTCCCCCGCGTCCAGCGACCCCGCCACCGCCGCCCGCACCTGCGGCGTCGTCAGCACGGCGCGCGGCGTGGCGGGCACGGCCCCGAGCTGCTCCAGCACGGGGTGCGCGGCGTCGGGGTCGGCGACACGCAGCCCGAGGCGGGCCAGGCGCGGGGGCTGCCGGTCGTCGCCGCCGGCCGGCAGCAGCACCTGCCGCGGGCCGACGACGACGCGGCCGTCGGCGAGCGGCACGGGCAGGCCGCCCAGCTCCTCGGGGTCGGTGCCGGCGAGGGACCCGTAGAGGGCGTGCCACCAGGTCGCGGGCCGCTCGACGCTGCTGAGCCGCTCGACGAGTTCGCCGAGCGGCAGCCGGGCGACGCCGAGGGTGCGCAGCTCGCCGCGGCGCTCCAGACCGGCGGGCAGGAGGTGCGGGAAGACGTCGCCGAGCCGCCGCACCGTCTCGGCGCCGCCGCCCTCGGCGACGAGCGCGTCGCGGGGGCGCAGCGGCTGCGGCTTGGCGCCCTCCTCGGGCGCGGCGGGCGGCAGGAACGCGATGTCGGGGAGGAGCCGCAGGATGCCGGCGCGCAGGGCGCCGTCCAGCTCGCCGCGGCCGAGGGGCCCGGGGACGAGGTCGATGGTGCCGGGGCCCAGGGGCTCCCAGTCGGCGAGGAGTGCGGCGTAGGCGTCGGCGGCGCGGGCGACGAGGTGGTCGGTGAGCGGGCCGGGGGCGAGGTGGCGGCGGGTGGGTTCGAGGGGGAAGGAGGCGATGAGGAGCGCGGGGACGCCGAGGGGCTCTTCGGTGGGGGTGGGGGCGTGGAGCACGGGAGCCGTGGTCGGCGCGGCGGGGGCGCCGTCGGCGCCCACGGGGACGGCCCAGGTGACAATCCAGGTGGGGCGGAGGCGTTCCTCGACGGGGCGGTCGGCGAGGAGGTGGGGGTCGAGCCGGCCGGCGGCGGCGCGGGTGCGGTAGCGGGTGGCGGTGGGGGCCGGCTCCGGGGCGGTGGTGGGGTCGGCGGTCGGGTCGGCGGCGAGGGGGTGGGCGGCGGGTTCCGTCCCGGTGCGGGGCCGTGGGCCCGTACGGCCGGTGTCCTCGATGACCGTGTACGGGCCGTCCTCGCGGCGGCGCAGCGTCCGTACGCCCTCGGGGGTCTCCACGACGACCTCGGCGAGGCCGGGCAGGGCGAGCAGGAGCGCGTCGTCGACGCCGGCGAGCAGGCGGCGGGCGAGGGCGGCGGCGGCCGGGTCGCGCAGCGGGAGCCGGACGGCGGTGTCGTAGCCCTCGGGTACGGCCGTGGCGTCGGCCTCCGCGAGGGGCAGCGGCAGGCGGAGCAGGGGGACGTGGCCGTCGCGGCGGTCGGCTTCGTCGGCGAGCGCGGGGTTGCGTTCGGCCGTCGTACGGACCAGCTCCCGCGCCTCCGCCAGCGACCACCGCACCCGGGCGCCGCCCCGGGAGACGACCTCCGGCGCGTCGCTGACGGCCAGCACGGCGGAGAACCCCACGCCGAACCGCCCGACGGCCTCGTCGGTGTCCTCCCCGCGCTTGGCGGACGCCCGCAGCGTGGACAGCGACTCGACGCCGGCGGCGTCGAGCGGAGCACCGGTGTTGGCGACGGTCAGCACCCCGGCGGACGCGCCGGAACCCGTCGCGGAACTGGTCGCGGAACCCGGGTCGGAACCCGCGGCGGACCCCGGGGCGGCGTCCGCGGCAGCGGCGGTGTCCGGGGTCAGCGTCAGCCGGAGCCGGCCCGCCGCCGCGCCGCGGGCCGCCGCGTCCGCGGCGTTCTGGGCCAGTTCGACCACCAGCCGGTCGCGGTAGCCGCCGAGGGCCAGGTCCTCCTCGGCGTTGGCGTCCTCCCGGAAGCGGGCGGCCGACGCCGCCCAGGCGTCGAGCGCCGCGGCGCGCAGCCGGGCGGTGGGGTCGGCCACGGGGTCCAGGGGGTCCACGGGGTCCACTGAGGGCTCCTTGTCGCGGGGGGTGCCGGTCGCCGCAGCGTATTCGGTCCCCGGCCGCGTACGGGCGGCGCACCGGCCCCCGCGGGCGCCGGACAGCCGTGCGCGGGGGCGAGGGGGTGCCCCCGCGCGCGGTACCGTCGAGAAGTCAACAGCGCACGGCCGTAGGGGATTCGGTGGGCATCGAGAGCGACCAGCTCGTGTACGACTACCTGAGCCGCGTCGGCGACCTCGCGCAGCAGCGTGCCCTGCCCTCCGGGCAGCGCATGCGGCTGGTCAACGAACTGCGGGCCGGCATCGACAAGGTGCGCGCCGCCGAGGGCGCGCACACCGTGTCCGCGGTGAAGCAGGTGCTGGCCCGGTTCGGCAGCCCCGGGGACATCGTCGAGGCCGCCAAGCGGGACCCCGCCTCCGCGGTGCCGGAGGTCGCGGTGCAGCCCGGGGAGCCGCCGGCCGGGGGCGGCGGGCTGGCGTCGCGGCTGCCGCGCCCGCGGGTCGGCGGGTCCGAGGGGTGGCGGGGCCGGCTCCCCCGGCCGCGTACCGGCGGCGAGCCGGGCGGCAGGGAGGCGAAGCGCTCCGCGCGCCCCGTCCCCGAGGTCCCCGGGCCCGCGCCCGCGCCCGCGGACTTCACGCCGCCCGCCGAGCCGCCCCCCACCGCCGCCGCCCCGCCGCACCTCGCCGGCGAGGACGAACTCGACACCGCGCACGGCGACCCCGACTGGTGGCGTGTGGAGCCCGCGCCGTTCGGCGGCCCGATGCCCGGCGCCGGCGGCGGCGCCGACAACGTGCCGGGGTTCAGCGGCGGCATCGAGCTGCCGGAGCTGTTCCAGCCGCCGGAGCAGCAGGCCGAGGACGGGGCGGGGAAGAAGCCGGGGACGCAGCAGGGCGGCGGCGCGGGCGCCGTGGGACGCGCCGCCCGCGCCGCGAAGGCGGCGAAGGCGGCGAACGCGGCGCGCGCGGCCAGGGCCGCGAAGGCCAAGGAGGCCCGCCGCGAGGCGGCGGAGGCCGAGGACGAGGAGGACTACGAGGACGACACCCCCTCGGCCCCCCGCGGCGCCGCCACCCGCGAACTGCTGCGCAGCGCCGGCCTGCTGGAGGTGCTGGCGATGGGCGCGCTGCTGGGGGGCGCGGCGCTCGGTCAGTGGATGGCGTCGGTCGTCGGCTGGCTGCTGGTGTACGGGTCGCGGCGGCTGTCGATGACGGAGAAGAAGTGGGCCGCGCTCGGCATGCCGGGCACGGTGGGGTTCGGTGCGCTGGTGTGGCTGTGGGGGCGGTACACCGAGCGGTGGGGTGAGCCGGTGAAGGAGGGGACGATGGGGCAGGAGTTCTCGGACATGCTCCCCACCCTGATCCGGGTCGCGGCGGTCGCCTCGACGCTCTTCCTGCTGTGGCGGGCCCGGCGGCGGCTGCGCGGCTAGCGCCGGGGGCGGGGGCGTAGGGCGGCGAACCGCGGGCGTACGGCGGCGGGTCGGGCGGCGTACGGCGGCGGGTCGGGCGGCGTACGGCCGCGGGTCGGGCCGCGTGCTGCGGCGGGTCGGGCCGCGTGCTGCGGCGGGTCGCGAGCGCCGTACCGTACGGGCCCGGCGGTCGCACCGGGCCGCTGTACGGAGCCGTCAGCCGCCGCCACAATGAGGCACCACTCCGCAGAGAGAGGCAGCCGCATGAGCAGACCCCCCGTCGACCTCGTCGACCTCGAAGCGTGGCGGTCCGGCGGCCCGGACGAGCGGCGGCAGGTCCTCGCCCGGCTCGACGCGTCGCTGCGCGGGACCGGGTTCGTGATGGTCACCGGCCACGGCGTGGACCCCGCCCTGCGCGAGTCCGTCAGGAAGGCCGCGCACACCGCCTTCGACCTGCCCTCGGGAGTCAAGGACGGCTACCGCAACGTGGGCAGCGGCGGCTGGACCGGCCCCGGGGGGATATCCGCGGGCGCCATCCAGGACGCGGCGAGCCCGCCGGACCTGGTGGAGCTGTGGAGCTTCTACCCGCACCACCCGGGAGTGTGGCCGGCCGAGGTGCCCGACCTGCGGGAGCCGGTCGAGGAGTACCTGCGCCAGATGCGGCGCCTGTCGCGCGAACTGCTCGGACTCCTCGCCGCCGCACTCGGCGAACCGTCCGACTTCCTCACCCGCCACGACACGGACGCGGCCTGGCAGTGCACCATCAACTGGTACGGGAGCAGGCAGCAGACCGGCGCGCCGCGCCCGGGGCAGTTCCGGCTCGGCGCGCACCAGGACTGGGACCTGATGGCCGTACTGGACCGCCAGCACGGCCTGGGCTGCCTCCAGGTCCGCACGGATCCGCCGGACCCCGCGGACGCGGAGGCGGAGACGGACGACGGCCGGGAGGCCGGCTGGCAGGACGCCCCGTACCACCCCGAGGTCGACGCCCTGACCGTCAACCTCGGTGAGCTGGGCGCCATGTGGAGCGGCGAGCGGTGGCGGGCGGGCTGGCACCGGGTGCTGCCGCCGCCGGCGGACGCGCCGGCGGAACAGCTCATGTCGCTGGTCTGGTTCTACAACCCCGGCCCGGACACGCCGATGCCGCCGGCCGCCGCCGCGCGGGGGGAGCGCACCGCCACGGTGGGCGAGTTCCTGGACGAACGGCTCCAGGCCATCCTGCTGTCCTGACGCCCGGCCTCGCGCATGTCCTGACGCACGCCCGGCCACACGTCCCGGCGTACCGCCCGTCCCGGCGAAATCGGCGGCGGGCAGAATCGACGTGTGCCTACTCCCTCCGCGCCGCCGTCTTTCACGGTCGGCTTCGACCTGGACATGACCCTCATCGACTCCCGGCCCGGGATCAAGGCGGTGTACGAGGCGATCGTCGCCGAGACCGGCGTGTACGTCGACACCGACCTCGTGACCTCCCGCCTCGGGCCGCCGGTGGAGAGCGAGCTGGCGAACTGGTTCCCCGCGGACCGCGTCGCAGCCCTGGGCGACCGCTACCGCGCCCTCTACCCCGACCTGGGCATCGCCCCCACCACCGCCCTGCCCGGCGCCGCCGCGGCCATCGCGGCGGTACGGGCCGCGGGCGGCCGGGCCCTGGTGGTCACCGCCAAGAGCCGGCCGCTGGCGAAGCTGCACATCGACCACCTGGGCCTGGCGCCGGACGCGGTGGTCGGCGGGCTGTGGGCGGACGCGAAGGCGGAGGCGCTGACGGAGTACGGCGCGTCGGCGTACGTCGGCGACCACGTCGGTGACGTCGCGGGCGCGCGGGCGGCGCGGGTGCTGTCGGTGGCGGTGGCCACGGGGCCGTGCCCGGCGGAGGAACTGCGGGCGGCGGGGGCGGATGTCGTACTGCCGGATCTGACGGCGTTCCCGGGGTGGCTGGCGGAGCACCGGGCGGGGGCGGCGGGGGCCGGCTGAGCGCGTCCTGCGCGCGGGCCCGGGGGCCGGGGGCGCGGCCCGTACGCTACGGCGCCGCCTGCCGCGTCTCGCGCCGGGCCGCGGATGCGGAACGGAACAGTCCGGCCAGCGCCAGCCCGAAGCCGACGCCCATCAGCATCGAAACCAGATACGCGGCTGTCGGCAGCGGATCCGCCCCGATGAAGAAGGGGATAAAAGTGACGAACGTGCCGAGCGCGCCGACGAGGAAGACGATCGCTCCGGCGCGTACGAGCAGATCGCCGGGGCGGGAGGTTCCGGTGTTCACGCCACCAGGGTAGGCGGCGCTCTCGGCGGCGCGGGATATGCGCTGAGGAAGCACCCGGCGACATCTTGTCACCACGCGGGGGACCATTAGCCTTGAGGTGGCGGGTCACTGGACCCGCTCTCCTGCTCTTTCACGGCAGCGAGCACGAAAACGAAGACAGGGCGACGACACGTGCCTACCGGCAAAGTCAAGTGGTTCAACAGCGAGAAGGGCTTCGGCTTCCTCTCCCGCGACGACGGCGGTGACGTCTTCGTGCACTCGTCGGTGCTGCCGGACGGAGTGGACACGCTCCGGCCGGGCCAGCGCGTCGAGTTCGGCGTGGTGGCCGGCCAGCGCGGCGACCAAGCGCTGTCCGTGACGCTGCTGGACCCCACCCCGTCGGTCGCGGCCGCGCAGCGGCGCAAGCCGGACGAGCTGGCGTCGATCGTGCAGGACCTGACGACGCTGCTGGAGAACGTGACGCAGCAGCTCGAACGCGGCAGGTACCCGGACAAGGCATCCGGCCGGAAGATCGCCGGGATGCTCCGGGCCGTCGCCGATCAGCTGGACGTCTGAGGGCGGGGGGCACGGGGACGCCTACGCGCACGGGTACGTACGCCTGCGGGTACGGGCACGCAGCCGCCCGTACGGGCGGCGCTGCCGCGGGCCCGCGGCGGGGGACGCGGGCCGTCCGCTACGGGAACGCCAGCGCGTCCGGGCCGAGCGGCGGCACCAGCCCCTCCGCCGCCGCCCGGGTGAGCAGCCCGCGCACCGCCGCGTAGCCGTCCTCGCCGAGGTCGGCGGTGAACTCGTTGACGTACAGCCCGATGTGCTGGTCCGCCACCGCCGGGTCCATCTCCTGCGCGTGCGCCATCACGTACGCCCGCGACGCTTCCGGGTCGTCCCACGCCATCCGCACCGAGGAGCGGGCCGCGGCGGCGAGCGCGTGCAGCGTCTCGGTGCCCAGCGCGCGGCGGGCGACGATGGCGCCGAGGGGGATGGGCAGGCCGGTGGTGGCCTCCCAGTGCTCACCCATGTCGGCGAGGCTGTGGAGCCCGTAGTCCCGGTAGGTGAAGCGGGCCTCGTGGATGACGAGCCCGGCGTCGACCTTGCCGTCGCGGACGGCGGGCATGATCTCGTGGAACGGCATGACGACGATCTCGCCGACCCCGCCCGGCACTTCGGTCGCGGCCCAGAGCCGGAAGAGCAGGTAGGCGGTCGACCGCTCCCCGGGCACGGCGACGGTGCGGCCGGCGAGGTCGGCGGGGTCCTGCCGCCCGGCGGTCAGCACCAGCGGCCCGCAGGCCCGGCCGAGTGCGCCGCCGCAGGGGAGGAGGGCGTACCGGTCGAGGACGTACGGGAGGACGGCGTACGACACCTTGAGCACGTCCAGCTCGCCGCGCTCGGCCATGCCGTTGGTGAGGTGGATGTCGGCGAAGGTGACGTCGAGGGGCGGGGCGCCGGGGACGAGGCCGTGGGCCCAGGCGTGGAAGACGAAGGTGTCGTTGGGGCAGGGGGAGTAGGCGATCCGGAGCGCCTGCGCGGGGGTGCTCGGCGAGGTCATCGGTGGCTCCTCTCCGTCTGGGTGGGGCGGGGCGGGCGGTACGGCCCCGGGCCGGCGGCGGGCGGACCTGCGGCGGGCGGGGCCGGTGTCGGCGGGGTGGGCCTGCGGCGTCGGGATCGGGAGGCGACGGGGGTCGGGGGGCGGCGGGATCGCGCCGTGACCGAGGAGGGTGCCTACGGCGGCACGCCGGGGTTGTCAGCGGAGCCGCCTACCCTTGGGTGGGAGTGCGGGGGAGGTAGGGGGGCGAAGTCGGGCAGGGCCGCGAAGGCGGCCGTCAGGGCGGCAAGGGCCTGCGGGATGCGCCAGGCGGCGCGGTCGCGGGGGCCCACGGCGTTGGACACCGCGCGGATCTCCAGCACCGGCACCCCGTGCCGGACCGCGGCCTCGGCGACGCCGAAGCCCTCCATCGCCTCGGCGGCGGCGCGCGGATGACGCCGCAGCAGCTCGGCGGCGCGCTCGGCGGAGCCGGTGACGGTGGACACGGTCAGCACGGTACCCAGCACGGCGCCGGTCGCCTCCGCCGCCGCCCGCGCCGTCTCCGGCGGCGAGCGGTGCACGACGGCGCCGAAGCCCAGCTCCGTGACCGGCACGAACCCGTCCGGCGTCGCGGCGCCCAGGTCCGCGACCGTGATCTCGTCCGCCACGACCACCCCGCCCACGGGCACGGCCCCCGCGAAGCCGCCGCCGATCCCGGCGGAGACGACGAGGTCGTACGGAACGGGCGCCGTGGCCAGCGCCGTGGCGGTGGCAGCGGCGGCGGCAGCGGGACCCACCCCGCCGGCCACGACGTCGAAGCCCCGCCCGGCCCGCCCGACGGCCTCGGCCTCGGCGGCGACGGCACACATCACCAACACCCGCGCCCCACGCACCCGCCCTAGGGTAGGCGCCTCCGCTGACAACAACACCTGCCCACCGCCCGCCACCACCGCGTCCGCACGACCGACAGCGTCCTCGCGGGCGACAGCACCGCCACGGGCAGCGACATCGCCGCCCCCGCGGCCGACCACAACGCCATCCCCACGGCCGGACACCACTGCACCCCCGCGGCCGACCGCAACGCCGTCCCCGTAACCGCCCACGTCGCCGCCCCCGCAACGGCCCGCGCCACCGGCCCCGTGGCCGACCCCGGAATCCACCGCCTCGCCGACCGCGAAACGGCGCACGCCGCCCCCGCCCGGCCCTGTGCCCCCGGCGCCCCGCCGCCCGCCGTCAGGCGTCGCCGCGCCGCCGGCGGGCGTCACTGCCGTCGTCCCGTCAGGACTGCTTCCGCTTCAGGTCGAAGCTCCACGCGCCCTTGTAGTTGCCGTCGTCGTCGATCTCCACGATGCCGACCTTCGCCTTGTCGCTCTGCACCGGCGCCTGCCCCGGCTGCGACTGCGCGTTGAAGAACTGGTCCGAGTTGTACGACGCGTACGTGTGCTTGCTCGGCCGCGGCGTCACCAGCCGGCCGTCCACGAACAGCACCCACCCGCTGTCCGCGATGTCCGGCTCCACGCCGATCCGTACCGGGTCGCCCGCGTCCACGGTGATCGACGCCTCCGCCCGCTCCCCGACGCACACCTCAAGCTCGTCGTTGGGGATGTTCTTCCCGTCGTTGTAGCACTGCGCCTCCGTGCTCGCCGTCCGGCCGCCCACCGTGATCTGCGCCAGCGGTGTCGGCTTCTCGCACGCGGACAGGGCGAAGGCGGAGACCACGACGGCGCCGAGGGCCGCCGCGGTGCGGCGGCTGCGGCGGCCGCCGCGGGGGCCCCGGGCAGGGGAGAACGCGGTGGTGGCGGGCGCACTGGTCATGCGGGCAGGCTACCTGTCGCCCCCGGTCAGGCCACGCGCGGGTGCGGCGTGCCGTGGCGGCCGGCGGTGAGCAGCCCTCGTACGGTCGCGGCCAGTCCGAAGGCGACGACGGCCGCGCCCGCCGCCATGCCGCCGACCCCGTTGAGCGGCAGCAGGATGCCGGTCGCGCCGCCCGCGACCCACGACAACTGGATCACCGTCTCGGAGCGCGCGAACGCCGACGTGCGCACGTACTCCGGTACGTCCCGCTGGATCAGCGCGTCCAGCGACAGCTTCGCCAGCGACTGCGCGAACCCGGCCATCGCCGCGACGCAGATCAGCGCCGGCAGCGAGTAGAAGACCGCCGCCAGCACCGTCGTCGTCAGAGCGAGCGACAGCAGCACGGCGATCAGCTTCTCCGGTCCGCGGGCGCGCAGCCACGAGCCGATGACCGAGCCCAGCGCGTTGCCCGTGCCGGCGGCGACGGCCGCCATGCCGAGCGTCAGTTCCGGCCGCAGCCCGCCCGGCGGGTTGTCGCGCAGCAGAAACGCCAGGAACAGCGTCATCAGTCCGGACAGCACGCGCAGCGCGGAGTTGGCCTGGAGCGCGTACAGCACGGAAGGGCCGACGGAGCGCAGCCCCGGCTTGCGCGACGACCGCAGCCGGCCGCCCTCCCCGGACGCCAGCCGCGCCTTGCCCTCGCCGCGCGCGGAGTCGACGGCCGGCGGCATCCGGAAGGCCAGGAAGACGCCGAAGCCGAAGATGACCATCGCCCCGTAGAGCGGGAAGCTCGGCCCGATGACGTGCAGCAGCCCGCCGATCGGCGCGGCCAGCCCGGTGGCGAGGAGCCCGGCGAGCGTCACCCGGCTGTTGGCCTTCACCAGCGAGATGCGCCGGGGCAGCAGCCGCGGCACGACCGCGGAGCGCACGACCCCGTACGACTTGGAGCACACCAGCACCCCGAGGGCCGCCGGGTACAGGCTCAGGTCGCCGGTCTTCACCGCCCCCGACAACACCAGCGCCAGCAGCACGCGCACCAGCATCGTGCCGGCCATGGCGGCGCGACGGCCGTGCGGGATGCGGTCCAGCAGGGGGCCGACGACGGGGGCGAGCAGCGCGAACGGGGCCATGGTGATGGCGAGGTAGAGCGCGACCCGGCCCCGGGCCTCGTCGGTCGGTACGGAGAAGAAGACGGTCGACGCCAGCGCGACGGTGATCATCATGTCGCCGGCGGCGTTGACCATGTGCAGCTCCATCAGCCGCCCGAGGCCCGACTCCCCCGCGCCCTGCGCGTGCGTGGCCTTGCGGATCCGGCGGCCCGCGCCGACCACCGGCAGGCGCACGGCGCGCCCGACCGCCCGGCCCGCGTGCTTCAGCGGGCCGGTCGCCGGAGCGGTGCTGTCCTCGGCCACCTCGCCATAGTGCCCGCACGCGGCACCGTTGGGCGAGAACCCGGTGGGGGCGCATGCGGTCATCCGGAGTTTCCACGGGTGGTCCGTACGGGGCACACGGCAGCCCGGCCGGGGGCGCAGGGGCGCGGCGGGCCCGTACGGCAGGTGGTGGGCGTACGGTCCAGGCGCGGCGCCAGGTAGGGTGAATGACGCGCCTCTGAGTGTGTCGTGAGGATACGAGCGTTGACGCGGCCCCCCGGTCCGCTCCCTCGGCTCCCGCGCCTCGCCCGGCCGTCCGTACCGAAAGACTGTGAGCCAGATGAGCCCTGCGAACAGCCCCGTCCAGACGACCGCGGTGCGCGGCGCCGCGGTGCGGAGCCGCGTCACCCCCGACCAGCAGTGCGCCGACGCCGTCGATCTCGCCCGCGCGGCGGCCGAAGAGGCCGCGGGTGCGGACCAGGTCGGCGAGCACATCGGCGTCACCGCCGACGACACGCGCGTGGTGACCCACCTCTTCGAGTGCCGGCTGCCCGGCTACCGCGGCTGGCGGTGGGCGGTGACCGTCGCGCGGGCGTCGCGCGCGCGGGCGGTGACGCTCGACGAAACGGTGCTGCTGCCCGGCACGGACGCGCTGCTGGCGCCGGAGTGGGTGCCGTGGCACGAGCGGCTGCGCCCCGGCGACCTCGGGCCGGGCGACCTGCTGCCCACGGAGGACCAGGACCTGCGGCTGGAGCCGGGGCTCGCGGTCGGCGAGGACGAGCTGGAGCCGACCCTGCCCGTGGACCTCGCGGACCTCGCGGAGGCCGGCGCCGGGGACGCGGAGGAAGCGGGCGCGGCCACGGTCGCCGACGCGGACGCCGAACGGGCGCGCCCCGGGGGCCTGCCGCGGCGCGCGGAGATCGCGGCCGTCGCCGACGAACTGGGCATGACCCGGCACCGGGTGCTCTCCCGCTACGGGCTGCACAGCGCCGCGGACCGCTGGGAAGAGGAGTTCGGCCCCAAGACGCCGATGGCGCAGGCCGCGCCGGCGTCGTGCGTGAGCTGCGGCTTCCTCATGCCGCTTGCGGGCTCGCTGCGCCGCGCCTTCGGCGTCTGCGCGAACGAGTTCGCCCCGGCGGACGGGCACGTGGTCTCGCTCGCGTACGGCTGCGGGGGGCACTCGGAGGCGGCGGTGATGCCGAAGGCGGTGGAGCCCGCGCCGCCGGTGCTGGACACGATGGGCGCGGACCCGACCTAGTCCGCTGGTCCGCGCCGTACGTCCCCCGCCGGACGAACGTCCGGCCGCCGCCCCGCGCGTGGCCGCCGGAGGCGGTGCCGGCCCGGACGGGCCCGGGCCGCCGCGGCCGGCCGCGCACCGCGGATCCCGGCCCGGCCCCCGGCCCCGGCCCGGCCCCCGGCCCCGGCCCGGGCCCCGGTTCCGGCCCCGGCCACGGCTCCGCCCGTACGGCCCCGCGGCGGGCGGGGACTACTGTGGAGCGGATGACGACCGGCAACCCCGCCCGGACCCTCGCCGAGGAGCTCCGCGGCCGACCGGACACCGCGCTGGCCGAGCTGCTCCGCGCTCGGCCCGATCTGCTCACCCCCGTACCGGGTGACCTCACCCAACTCGCCACCCGCGCCGGCACCCGCGCCTCCGTCGTCCGCGCGCTCGAACGGCTCGACCGGTTCACGCAGCAGACCGCCCAGGCGCTCGCGATCGGGCCGGACCCGTGCCCGTACGACGTGCTGGCCGGCCTGATGGGCGACGAGCCCGAGACCGTGGCCGCGCTGCCGCGCGCCGTCGCGGAGCTGCGGGCGCAGGCGCTGGTGTGGGGGGACGAGCGGCGGCTGCGGCTGGTGCGTACGGCCCGGGAGCTGCTGACGCCGCAGGCGTCGGGCTCGCCGACCGGCCTGGGGCCGGCCGCCGCGGAGGCGGCGATGGGGATGTCGCCGGGGCGGCTGCAACAAGTACTGGCGCACGCGGGGCTGCCGACCACCCATGACCCCGTCTCCGCGGTGGAGTCGCTGACCGCGCTGTTCTGCGACCCGAAGCGGATGGCGGACCTGCTGGACCAGGCGCCGCCGGACGCGCTGACGGTGCTGGGCCGGCTGACGTGGGGGCCGCCGTACGGGACGGTCTCGGCGCAGCCGCCGGCGCACGTGCGGTGGCTGCTGGACCGGGGGTTGCTGCTGCCGACGGCGCCGGGGAGCGTGCTGCTGCCGCGCGAGGTGGCGCTGTACCTGCGCGACGGCCGGGCGCACCGGAGCGTGGCGGCGGTGCCGCCGGAGCCGGAGGCGGCCGGTGCGTACGGGACGCGGGTGGTGGACGCGACGGCCGCGGGGCAGGCGGCGGTGGCGGTGGAGACGGTCGAGGAGCTGCTCGCGGAGTGGGCGCAGGCGAGCCCGTCGGTGCTGCGGGCGGGCGGTCTGGCCGTACGGGACCTGAAGCGGACGGCGACCGCGCTGGACGTCGCGGAGCCGCTGGCGGCGTTCTGGGTGGAACTGGCGTACGGGGCCGGGCTGCTGGCGTCGGACGGGGAGACGGACGAGCGGTACGCGCCGACGCCCGCGTACGACGACTGGCTGGCGCTGCCCGCGGCCGAGCGGTGGGCGGAGCTGGCGGCGGCGTGGCTGGCGGCGACGCGGACGCCGGGGCTGGTCGGCGGCCGGGACGGCAAGGGCCGGGCGCTGTCGGCGCTGGGCGAGGGGCTGGACCGCGGCGCGGCGCCGGAGGTGCGGCGCGCGGTGCTGCGGCTCCTCGCGGGGCTGCCGGAGGGCACGGCGGCGACGGCGGACTCGGTGGTGGCCCGGCTCCGCTGGGAACGCCCGCCGCGCGGCGGGGGCCCGGCGGACGGCGAGGAGGACGACCTGCGTACGCGGCTGGCCCGCTGGACGCTGGCGGAGGCGGAACTCCTCGGCGTCACGGGCCGCGGCGCCCTGTCCACCCACGGCGGCGCCCTGCTGACCGCGGCCGGGGCGGACGCCGGCGACCCGGCGCCCCCCACCCCCGCAGAAGCGCGCGCCGCCGCGGCCGGTGCCGCCGGGGCGCTGGCGCCGCATCTGCCGCCGCCCGTCGACCACGTGCTCCTCCAGGCCGACCTCACCGCCATCGCTCCCGGGCCGCTCAAGCGCGAACTCGCCGCGGTGCTCGGCGTGCTCGCCGAGGTCGAGTCCAAGGGCGGGGCCACCGTCTACCGCTTCACCCAGGATTCCGTGCGCCGCGCGCTCGACGCCGGGCGGTCCGCCGCCGAGCTGCACGACTTCCTCGCCGCCCACTCCCGCACCCCCGTGCCGCAGCCGCTCAGTTACCTCATCGACGACGTTGCCCGCAAGCACGGCAGGCTGCGTATCGGAGCGGCCGGCGCGTATCTGCGCTGCGACGACGACGCGCTCCTCGCCGAGATCGTCGCCGACCGGCGCTCCGAGGAGCTGCGGCTGCGCCACCTCGCGCCCACCGTCCTGGTCACCCCCACCCCGCCCGACGTGCTGCTGGCCCGGCTCCGCGCGATGGGCTACGCCCCCGCCGCCGAGTCGCCGGACGGCGCCGTCCTCGTCGCCCGCGCCGCCGAGCACCGCACCCCGCCCCGTACGCCGCCGGCGCCCGTCCCCGACGGCCCGCCGGTTCCGGACGCCACCCTGCTCTCGGCCGCCGTCCGCGCCGTACGGGCCGGAGACCGCGCCGCCACCGCCCCCCTGCGCACCGCCCCCGGCGGCGGCACCCGCGAGACCGGCGCCCCGCAGACCCCGGAAACCGACACGCCGCCCCCGGGCGGCCTGCCCCGCACCCCCTCCGCCGAGACCCTGGCCGTCCTCCAGGCCGCCGCACTCGGCAGCGCCGCCGTCTGGATCGGCTACGTCAACGCCGACGGCGCCGCCAGCCAGCGCGTCATCGCCCCGGTCCGCGTCGAGGGCGGCTACGTCACCGCGTACGACCACACGGCCGACGAGGTCCGCACCTACCCCCTGCACCGCATCACCGGCGCCGCGGAACTCGCCGACGACCCCACCTGAGCCCGCCCCCGGCCGCCCCGCACACCGCCCCGAGCCGCGCCCCCGCGCCCCGGAGACCGCCCCCGGCCGCCCCGCAGCGACGGCCGCGCTTGACTCTCACACCGTGTCAGCCCCTCCACTGGAGCGCGCCATGTTCACCATCGGAGAGTTCGCCCGCCACGGCCGCGTCTCGGTCCGCATGCTGCGCCACTACGACGCCCTCGGCCTCCTGCGCCCCGCCCGCGTCGACCCGCGCAGCGGCTACCGCAGCTACGACGCCGCCCAGCTCGCCCGCCTCAACCGCATCGTCGCGCTCAAGGACCTCGGCTTCCGCCTCGACCAGGTCGGCTCGATCCTGGACGAGAAGCTGGGCGCCGAGGAGCTGCGCGGCATGCTGCGGCTGCGCCGCGCGGAGCTGGAGACCGCCGCCGCGGACGCGGCCCGGCGGCTGGCCGGGGTGGAGGGGAGGCTCCGTACGATCGAGAGCGAGGGCCGCATGCCCGCCACCGAGGTCGTCCTGAAGTCCGTCCCCGCCGTCCGGGTCGCCGAGCTGAGCGGCAGCGCCGCGAGCTTCGAGCCGGCCGACGTCGGCCCGGTGATCCAGCCGCTCTACGACGAGCTGTGCCGCCGCCTTGACGCGGCCGGCGTCGAGCCGACCGGCCCGGCCGTCGCCTGGTACGAGGACGCCGCCGACGGCACCGTCACCGTCCACGCCGGCCTCCGCGTCGGCGTGGAGCCCGCACCGGAGTACGACTTCGCGGTGACCGACCTCCCGCCGCTCGCCGCCGCGGCCACCGTCGTCCACCGCGGCGACATGGACGCCGTCCTGCCGACCGTCCAGACCCTCGCCGCCTGGATCGACGAGAACGGCTACCGCTCCACCGGCTACGCCCGCGAGCTGTACCTCCAAGTCCACGAGGACCACGCCGACTGGGTCACGGAACTCCAGGAGCCGGTCACCCGCGCCGAGCACCCCTGACCCGGCTCCCTCGACCCGGCACCCCCGACCCGGCCGTCCCGGCCGTCACTCCAGCGGTCGTGCGAGCGGTCAGTTCTCAAGAAGTCGCCGCCGGTGATTCTTCGTAGGCTGAGAGCCGTATCCGGTCGGACCCCAGAAAGGCACTGCGATGGCGGACACGAAGAAGGCAGCCGGCACGAAGGACGACGAGTCCTACGAGGGCTTCACCGAGGAAGAGATCGCGGCCATGAAGGACCGCGCGAAGGAGATCAAGAAGACCAAGCGCGGCGGCACCAAGGCGGACCCGGTGGCCGAGCTGCTGGCGAAGATTTCCGAGATGCCGGATTCCGACCGCACCATCGCCAAGAAGCTGCACGACCTCATCACGGAGGCGGCGCCCGAGCTGGCGCCGCGGCTCTGGTACGGGATGCCCGCGTACGCCAAGGGCGCGAAGAACGGCAAGGGCGGGAAGATCGTCTGTTTCGTGCAGGCCGCGGACAAGTTCAAGTCGCGGTACCTGACCCTCGGCTTCGACGACGCCGCGAACCTCGACGACGGCACCATGTGGCCGACCGCCTTCGCCATCACCAAGCTGACGCCGGCCCACGAGAAGAAGATCACGGAGCTGGTGAAGAAGGCCATGAGCTGAGGCTCCGGCTCCGCGAGGACGTGCGCGCCCGCCCCGCGGCGCGGGCCGATCGGCTACGTGTCCCGTGGCTCCCGCGAGGGTCGCGCGGGCGGGCATGTGCGTCCTCTTCGCCCGCGCGGGCCGGGCCCGCCCCCCTGCTTCCGCACCCGCCCGCGGACGCGCCGGGCCGGGTTCTCCGCCGTGCGGCGACGCGACCCCGGCAAACCACTCTCGCCTCCGTGACGGCACCACTACTCTGTTACCGCACCGCGGGGTGGAGGGGGTGCGGATGGGGCTATTCCGCGAGCATGAGGCTTTTCTGCCCGGGCTCGGTCCCGCCGACCAGACGGCTCTCCTCGCCCTGGGCCCCACACGCTCGTACGCACCGCACACGACGCTCCTCACCGAGGGCGAGCAGAGCACGCACGTCCTGGTGATACTGGACGGCTGGTGCACCGTCTGGCTCGACACCGAGCGCGGCGGCAAGCTGATCCTCGGCCTGCGCACGGACGGCGAACTGATCGGCGAGATGGCCGCGTTCGACGGCGGCCGGCGCAGCGCGTCGGTCAGCACCCTGGGGCCCGTGACGGGCGTCGTCGTCGCGGGCGACCGGTTCCGCGCGTTCCTGTCGGCCCGTCCCCGCGCCACCAGCCTCGTTCTCCGCCAGTTGACCGAGCGGCTGCGCAGCTCCGACAGGGAGCGCCGGGCGCTCGCCTCCATGACCGTGCTGCGGCGGCTGTCGGGAACGCTCGTGGAGCTGGCGGACCACGCGGGCCGGGCCCAGGGCGACTCCGTGACCATCTCCCTGCCCATGCCCCAGCACGAGCTGGCCGCCGCGGTGGGTTCGACGCGGGACGCCGTGGCCAAGGCGCTGCGGCTGCTGCGGGACCGCGGCCTGGTGCGGACCGGGCCGAACACACTGACCGTCTCCAGCCTCGGGCCGCTGCGGCTGCTGGCGGGCGCGGACCTCTGAAGGAGCGGGACGTGGGCGACCAGCGGGGCGCGTCGGCGGCGGCGCTGCGCTCCCGACGGGCGGGAAACCCCCCGCTGTGTAAATGAATACAGCGGGGTCCGGCTCCCGACCAGCACTCTGAGACCAGAGCCGCCGGAAACCGACCTTGGAGCAGGGATGGAACCCGAATCGACGTACAGGTTCACCATCAGTCTGGATGCCCAGGGCTCCAGCAGCGTCCCGGACCGGGACAAGCCCGCCATGCGCAAGCTCATCCACGACGTGTCCGGGAGGGCGTTCGCGCAGGCGCGCATCGGCCAGGCGCAGTTGAGCCAGGAGGACCGCGGCGACGGGATCCTCGCCATCCTGGAGACGAGCGTGCCCCCGGTCAGGATCGTCGGGGAGTGGGTCGAGTACCTGCACGAGGAGTTGCGCGCGGCGAACGGCGGCCGCAGGCATCCGCTGCGGCTGCGCGCCGGGATCACCATCGGGCCCGTCACCCGGGACCCGCACGGGTGGTCGGGTCACGCCGTCGAACTCGCCTGCCGCATCGGCGACTCCGGTACGGCCAAGCGGCTCCTCGCCGCCGCGCCCCGGTCCTGCCTGGCCGTGGTCGCCTCGGACACGCTGTACAAGGACGTGGTGCGGCGCGGGGGACGCTGGGTGGAACCCGAGCGGTACCGGCGCTACGTCCTCGGGCTCAAGGAGGGCCCGCAGCCCGCGTGGATCCAGGTACTCGGGCTCGAACGGCCGCCCGAGCTGCCGGCGGAGCCGGCGGCGGGCGAGCCGGCGCCGCCGGAACCCGCGGCCGGCGAGGCCGCGGTGGCAGAGGCCGCGCCGGCGCGGTCCGGCGCCGCCGAGGACAGGCCCGGCCCGGCGCGGGTCACGAACACGGTCATCAACCACGGCACCGGGAAGGTCGTCTCCGGCGTCGAACGCATCGAGACCCTGAACATGGGCTCCGGCTCGGACGGTGATCGGTGAGCCCCGACAACGCGCCCGACCGCGAGGCGGGCAAGCCCGACCGGGGCGGTGCCCGCGAGCCCGGCGGCGGCGCCGACGACGGCGCCGGCCCCCGGCAGGACGACCGGCTCTTCGGCGCCGCCGGGGCCCGGGACGCCGACGCCCGGGACGACGACCTGCCGGAGTCGTCGGCCGCCGCGTCCAGGACGTACCGGGAGGCCCGCTCCACCTTCACGCTGCGCGACTCCAGCAGCTACGTGTCCGCCGGCAGCATCGGCACGATCAGCGTGCAGGTGGACCGGCAGGCCCGGCTGCTCGCCGGCCCGGTCGCCGCGGACGAGCTGGCCACGCTCCGCGACACCCTGCACGAGCCGCCCGACTACGCCGAGTTCAAGCGGCGGCTGCGTGCCGACCGGCTGATCGTCCTGCTCGGCCGCTCCGGCACCGGCCGGATGTTCACCGCGCTGTCCCTCCTCGACGACCTCTCCCGCGGCAGCGTGTCCCGCCTCGACCCGGCGACCGACCTGAAGGAGGTGGAGGCCGAGCACCTCGCCTCCGGGCACGGCTTCGCCCTGGAGCCCCTGTCCTTCCCCGGCGAGCTGGAACTCGACCGGCTGCGCGGCATCCTGGAGCGCCGCGAGGCGTACGGCGTGCTGCTCGCCGTCCCGGAAGCCGGCCATGCGCTGGCTCCGGCGGGCCGCTACCGGCTCCCGTTCCGCCCGTCCGGCGCCGACGAGGTACTGGACAGCCAGCTCGTGTACGCCCTCGCCGACCGGCCCGACCTCGTCGAGGAAGCCCGTGCGCTCGCCCGGTCCGAGGACGTCACGACCGCGATGGGCCTCGGCGAGCTGTTACCGGCCGAGGCGACGCGGCTCGCCCGGCTGCTGGCCCGCCGCGTCACCGGCGACCTCCCGCGGGAGGAACTGCTCGCCGGGTGCCGGGACTTCGCGATGCGCCAGGCGGCCGTCTGGTTCGCGAACGGCGAGCGCACCGAGGAGCTGCCGCGGCTGCGCGACTCCGCGTTCCGCATCGCGCTCGCCGTGCTGGGCCACGCGCCCGTCAGCGCCGTGGTCGAGGCGGCCGAACTGCTCACCTGGGAGTTCGCGGTGACCACGGACCCCGACAGCGCCCCGGGCCGCCCGCTCTTCAACCACGACCTCGACGCCCGCCTCGTCTCCGCGCGGGCCGTCGCGGGCGCCGGCACCGAGGCGCTGGGCGACGCGGACGTCCCGGTACGCACCGTCCACTTCGCCGGCGAACGCCTCGCGCCCGCCGTCCTGGAGCACCTGTGGGAGTACCGGCACAACGTCCGCGGGCCCGTGCTGCGCTGGCTCGGTTCGCTGGGCGACGACCCGCGCTCCCAGGTGTGGGTACGCGCCGCCATCGCCGCCGGCGCCCTGTGCCGCCTCGACTGCTCGCACACGGTCCAGCACATCCTGCAACCCATGGCCGCCGCGCAGCAGGTCCGCAGACGGCAGTTCGCCGCGACCGCCCTCGACCTGGCGATCACCGACCCGCACGTGGGTGCGGCCGTCGCCTCGCTGGTACGCCGCTGGGCCGCGGACGGCTCCGCCGGGCTCCGCCGCACCGCCGCCATCGTCCTCGGCCGCGGCCGGGCCACGGCGTCCGTCGCCGGGGCGCTCGACCTGCTCGGCACGGTGGGCACCTGGGAGGAGGGCGAGGCGCGCGCCGACGCGGCGGAGAACATCGTGCAGTTGATGGGCTCGACGGTGGCGCCGCTGCCCATGGAGCGGCTCCGCGGCTGGCTGGGCGACACCCGCGTCGAATACCAGAACCTCGGCTTGCAGAGCACGCTGTTCCTCGCCGGCACCAGGGTCGACGAGGTGTGGAACCCGGCCCCCGAGATCGAGCACCTCGGGAACGTCCCCCTTCTCGTGGCGCTGGCCGAGGCCCGGCCCGCGCAGGCGGCCGGGCTGGCGGGGCTGCTGTGGACCGCCCTGAACACCGGCCGCTCGTACGAGTCGGCCCTGGAGGCGGTGGAGGGCTGGTTCACCGGCTCCGCCGGTGAGCCGTGGGCCCCGTATCTGCTGGGCTTCCTCCGCCACTTGCTGCACACCGAGGACGACGAGAGGCGACTGCTGTCGCTCGTCGACGAGCTGACGCAGGATCCGTACCACCCACTGGCACAGGACCACGCCCGTCTACTGCGGCGGGCCGTCCGGGGAGAAGGCGCAAGGTGACGTCGAAGTACCAGGCCCCAGCGGGATACACCGCGGAGATCCAACTGCCGCACCCGCTCTTGGGACCCTTCATCAGAGAGTTCACCCCCGTGGGGAGTTACCGGCACCGCGGCACCCAGGTGGCCTCCGTGCAGTTCTACAAGAACGGCGGGCACAGCATCGTGACGGTGCGCGGGGCGCATCACGTCAACAAGCCGCTCGTCGGCAAGCCGACCTCCGTCTGCTGGATCGCCCGCGGCAGGCACCAGGTCTCGTTCCGGGTGGGGCTGCCCTCGTTCCAGGACAAGGCGGAGTTCGTCGCGGAGGCCGACGTCAACTGGGAGGTCCAGGACTTCTACCTCACCGCGGAGAAGCGGGTCGTGGACGTCGCGCAGATGCTCCGCCCCGAGCTGCTCGCCCGGCTGCGCGGCATCTCGCGCCAGTACGGCCTGGACCGGGCGCAGGCGGCGGACGAGGCGATCCAGGCGGAGCTGGCCACCGGCCGCTGGAACGACTTCGGGGCGGCCCTGGGCCTGGTGACGCAGGTGTACGTCCGCATCGACCTGGGTGCCGCGGCGCAGCGGCACTTCAACGAGATGGTCGACGTGTCGCACACCTCCCAGGTCAACATGGCGCGGGACCGGGCCGAGCAGCAGCGCACCGAGGCGAACATGGACCACGCGCGCACGCTGATCAGCGCCGGCGAGTCGGACCGGTACGCGTACCTCATGGCGCAGGACCCCGGCCGGGCCGAGGGCGTGCTGCGGGAGATCCAGCAGTTGGCCAAGGACCAGCGGGCCGGGGCGCTGGAGTACCTGGGGCGGCTCGTCGACGCCGGCGTGGTGCAGCGCCACCAGGTGGAGGACCAGGTGCAGCGGCTGATCGACTACGGCCGGAACGTGGCCGGCGACGTGTTCGGCCAGGGCGGCCTGCCGCAGCCGCCCACGTCCCTCCCCCTCCCGCCGCCCGCCCACGAGCCGCCGGCCCACGACCCGACGGCGGCGCCCGCCCCGAAGCCGGCGGACGCCGGCCTGGCGGACGGCCCGCCCGTCATCCCCGCGGAGGCCCCGCCGATGCCGCCCGCCCCTCCGCCGCCCCCCGGCGGCCGGGACGAGCCGCGATGACCTCCCGGGGCGCCGGACAGCAGGGGCCGGACTCGGCGCTGTACATCGCGGAACGGCTGGTCGTCGCGACGCGCGAGGACGTGGCGCGGGCCGACACCAAGGCGTCCATCATGCTGTCCGGCGCCCTGGCGCTGCCCGTGTTCGTCGGCAGCCGGGTGCCGAAGTCGGGTCTGGGCGAGAGCGCCGTCCTGTGGGCCGGGGCGGGGGGCATCTGGCTCCTCGGCGTCGCCCTGCTGGTCGGAACCGTGCTGCCCACCACGCGGACCCGGCGTACGACGGCGGGGGTGACGTACTACGCCGACGCCCTGCACGACGCGGAGCCGGCGCAGCTCGTCCACCTCGTGACACGGGCCGGCGACGCACCGACGGAGTGGCTGCTCACGCAGTTCCGCGACCTGAGCGGGATCCTGGCGCGCAAGTACCGCTCCCTCCGCTGGGGCATCTGCTGCATCGTCGTGGGCCTCGCCCTCGCCGCGGCGTCGCTGTGCACCGGGTGACGGGGGTCCGCGGGGCGACGGGCGTACGCGGGTGACCGGCGGCCGGGGGGCCGCCGGTCACCCACGCCGGTCGCCCGCCTCCGGGCTCCCGCGGACCGCACGCGACCCCCGCCCCGAGGTAGACTTCCCTGTTTCCCCGGTCGGGCGCAGCAGCAGTGGGAGGAGATCCGCATGTCCTGTCTGATCGTGCAGTCGGACAAGACGCTCCTGCTGGAAGTGGATCACGAGCTGGCGGAGGAGTGCCGGCGCGCCATCGCGCCCTTCGCCGAGCTGGAGCGCGCGCCGGAGCACATCCACACCTACCGCGTCACCCCCCTGGGCCTGTGGAACGCGCGCGCCGCGGGGCACGACGCCGAGCAGGTCGTGGACGCCCTCGTGACCTACTCGCGCTACCCCGTGCCGCACGCGCTGCTCGTGGACGTCGCCGAGACCATGGCGCGGTACGGGCGGCTGACGCTGTCCAAGGACCCCGCGCACGGGCTGGTGCTCAGGACCACCGACCGGCCGGTGCTGGAGGAGATCCTGCGGTCCAAGCGGATCCAGCCGCTGGTCGGCGCGCGGCTCGACGACGACACCGTCGCCGTGCACCCCTCGGAGCGCGGCCAGATCAAGCAGGCGCTGCTCAAGCTCGGCTGGCCCGCCGAGGACCTCGCGGGGTACGTGGACGGGGAGGCGCACCCGATCTCGCTGGTCGAGGACGGCTGGGGGCTGCGCCCGTACCAGAAGCAGGCCGTCGAGGGCTTCTGGCACGGCGGCTCCGGCGTCGTCGTGCTGCCCTGCGGGGCGGGCAAGACGCTCGTGGGCGCCGGGGCGATGGCCGAGGCGAAGGCGACGACGCTGATCCTCGTGACCAACACCGTCGCGGCCCGGCAGTGGAAGAGCGAGCTGCTGCGCCGGACGTCGCTGACCGAGCAGGAGGTCGGCGAGTACAGCGGCGCCCGCAAGGAGATCCGGCCGGTCACCATCGCCACGTACCAGGTGCTGACCACGCGCCGCAAAGGCGTCTACCCGCACCTGGAGCTGTTCGACTCCCGCGACTGGGGCCTGATCGTCTACGACGAGGTGCACCTGCTGCCGGCGCCGGTCTTCAAGTTCACCGCCGACCTCCAGGCGCGCCGCCGGCTCGGGCTGACGGCCACGCTCGTACGGGAGGACGGCCGCGAGTCCGACGTGTTCTCGCTCATCGGGCCCAAGCGCTTCGACGCCCCGTGGAAGGAGATCGAGGCGCAGGGCTACATCGCGCCCGCGGACTGCGTCGAGGTGCGGGTGAACCTCACCGACGCGGAGCGGCTCGCGTACGCCACGGCGGAGGCGGAGGAGAAGTACCGCTTCTGTGCCACGACCGACACCAAACGCAAGGTCGCCGAGGCGCTGGTCGCCAAGCACGCGGGCGAGCAGACGCTGGTCATCGGGCAGTACATCGACCAGCTCGACGAGCTGGGCGAGCATCTGGACGCGCCCGTCATCAAGGGCGAGACGACCAACACCCGCCGCGAGAAGCTCTTCGACGCCTTCCGCAGCGGGGAGATAAGCGTCCTGGTGGTCTCGAAGGTCGCGAACTTCTCGGTCGACCTGCCGGAGGCGACGGTCGCCATCCAGGTCTCGGGCACGTTCGGCTCGCGGCAGGAGGAGGCGCAGCGGCTCGGCCGGGTGCTGCGGCCGAAGGAGGACGGGCACGAGGCGCGGTTCTACTCGCTCGTCGCCCGCGACACCATCGACCAGGACTTCGCCGCGCACCGGCAGCGGTTCCTCGCCGAGCAGGGGTACGCGTACCGGATCGTGGACGCCGACGACGTCCTGGCCGGCGACGACGCCTGACAGCGCCTGACCACGCCGCCCGAGAGCGCCGCCCGAGAGCGCCGCCCGGCCGGCGGCGTCACGCCGTCGTGTACCCGTAGGCCAGCATCGCGTACGTCACCGCCGGCACCGTCAGCGTCCCCACCACCAGCGCCACCCCGCGCCGCTCCCGCCCCGCCTCCGCCAGCCGCCGGCCGGCCGCCTGCACGACGGCGCCGGCCAGCAGCAGCGTGAGGATCCCCAGGCCGAGACCGGCCGCGGCGCCGGTGCTCATCTCCTGGACGCGGTCGCACGGCCCGGTGTGGTCGGGCGGCGAGCAGTACTCCCGCTCGCCGCGGAACAGCGGGATCATCAAAGCCATCAGCGCGGCGGGTAAGGCCCCCAGCGCGTACGCCATCTGCCCCAGCGTCGTCGTCACGCCGACCCACGGCGGACGGCTCAGCAGGGGCGGCTCCCCCAGCGACATCCCCTACCCCCTTCGGACACGTCTGCTGACTCCAAGAGACGTGCCGGAGGCGGGCGGGGTTCCCGCGGCCCGGCCCCTCCCCCCGCGGTGGGGGCCGGGACCGCGGGGGTCAGGCGTAGAACGCCGGGCGTTCCACGAGGTCCACGTCCACCACCGCGCCGGTGCGCTGCGCCTCGACCGTCGCCGCCGCGACCGCGGTGGCGGCGTAGCCGTCCCAGGCGCTCGGGCCGGTGGCCGCGCCGGCGGCCACCGAGTCGACCCACGCCTGCACCTCGATGTCGAACGCCTCGGCGAAGCGCCCGCCCCACTCCTGGTCGATCTCCGTGCCCACCCGGGCCGCCGCGCGCACCTCGGCGCGCGCCGGGTCGGGCAGCCGGACGAGGCCGGTCTCGCCGACCGTCTCGCACCGGATGTCGTACCCGTACTGGCAGTTGACGAAGACCTCCAGGTCGATACGGACCCCGCCGGCGGTCTCGAAGAGCATGAACTGCGGGTCCCGCAGGTGCGGGAAGCGGCGCTCGGTGGCGCGCGGCAGGATGACCTGCGCCGAGACGATCTCGTCGTCGAGCAGCCAGCGGGCGGCGTCGATCTCGTGCACGCCGGTGTCCTGCGCGGCCATCTCGGTGGTGTAGCGCTCGGGCGCGGACCGGTTGCGGTGGGCGCAGTGCATCATCAGCGGCCGGCCGATGCCGCCGTCGGCGATGACGCGCTTCAGCTCCCGGTAGCCCGGGTCGTAGCGGCGCATGAACCCGACCTGCACGAGCCGCCGCCCGTACGCCTCCTCCGCGGCCAGCACGCGCAGCGCGTCCTCCGCGGTGGTGGCGAGCGGCTTCTCGCACAGGACCGGCTTGCCCGCGGCGATCGCGGCGAGCACGTGCTCGGCGTGGGCGGCGTGCCAGGACGAGACCAGCACGGCGTCCACGTCGTCGGCGGCGATCAGCGCCCCCGCGATGTCGGTGGCGGCGGCGACCCGGGCGCCGCCCGCCTCCGCCGCGGCCTTCTCGGCCAGCGCGGCGTCGATGTCGGCGACGGCGCTGACGCGGGCACCGCTGATGTGGCGGGTGATGCGCTCGATGTGCTCGCGGCCGATGGCGCCGGTGCCGACGACTCCGATGCGTACGGTCATGACTTCTTGCTCCTCAGTACTCGTTCTCAGCGGGCCGCCTCGGCGGGCCGCTTCAGCGGGGGCGGCGCGTGCCGCTCAGGCCGACGCCCGCCAGGTAGTCGCGGGTACGGACCGCGATCGGCAGCGGCACCTCCGGCGCACACGGCCACAGGTCCTGCTCGACGACCACGAACAGCTCCGCGTCCAGGCCGGACAGCGCCTCGACGATGTCCGCCGGGTTCGGCACGCCCGCGGGCGGCTCGACGGCCACGCCGCGGCTGACGGCCTCGCTGAACGACAGGTTCTCGGCCCGGACCTGCTCGATGATCACCGGGTCCATCTGCTTGATGTGGACGTAGCCGATGCGCTCGGCGTAGCGGCGGATCAGGTCGAGGTTGTCGCCGCCGCCGTACGCGACGTGGCCGGTGTCCAGGCAGAGGTTGGCGTAGCGGGAGTCGGTGGCGTTCAGGAAGCGCTCGATCTCCGGCTGCGTCTGGATGTGGCTGTCGGCGTGCGGGTGGACGACGAGGCGGACGTCGTAGTCGTCCAGGAGGATCCGGCCTAGGTCGTCGGCGGCCTTGCCGAGCGCCGTCCACTGCTCGGCGGTCAGCTCCGGCGGCTCGGTGAAGTCGCCGGTCTTCTCGTCGCGGAAGAGCGGCGGGATGAGCACGAGGTGGTGCGCGCCCGCGGCGGCGGTCAGCTCGGCGACGCGGCGGACGGCGGCGAGCGTCTCGTCCCACTCGGCGGGGCGGTGCAGGGCGCCGAAGATCGTGCCGCCGGAGACCTGGAGGCCGCGGTCGGCGAGTTCGCCGGCGAGGCGCTGCGGGTCGGTGGGCAGATAGCCGTACGGGCCCAGCTCCAGCCACTTGTAGCCGGTCTCGGCCAGCTCGTCGAGGAAGCGGGTGTACGGGACCTGGTGTTCCTCCTCGGGAAACCACACCCCCCAGGAGCAGGGGGCGGAGCCCAGGCACAGATTTCCGGCGGCGGTGCGCGGGGCGCCGGGTGCGTTCGTCATGAGGGTGCGGCCTCTCGGTGGTCGGGGGCTCGTAACGGGCTGCGGGAGCGGCTCGGTCGGCGGCTCGGTGGCGGCTCAGTTGGCGGCTCAGTTGGCGGTCGGGAAGGCGAACGCCGCGCCGCGGGCCGCCGGGTTGCCGCCGGCGGGCCAGCGGGTGGTGACGACCTTCGGGCGGGTGTAGAAGCGCACGCCCTCCGGGCCGTGCACGGGGCTGTCGCCGATGAGCGAGTCCTTCCAGCCGCCGAAGGAGTACGCGGCCATCGGCACCGGCACCGGCACGTTGATGCCGACCATCCCGACGTGCACCCCGCGCTGGAAGCGCCGGGCCGCCTCGCCGTCGCCGGTGAAGAGCGCGGTGCCGTTGCCGTACGGGTTGGCGTTGATGAGCGCGATCGCCTCGTCCAGGGTCCCGACGCGGATCACCGCGAGCACCGGGCCGAAGATCTCGGTGCGGTACGCGTCCATCGTCGCGCCGACGTGGTCGAGCAGCGTCGGGCCGGTGAAGAAGCCCTCCTCGTGCCCGGCGACCTTCAGCTCGCGCCCGTCGACCACGACCGTGGCGCCCTGCGCCGCCGCCGAGGCGACGGCGCCGCCGACGCGCTCCTGGGCGGCGCGGGTGACGAGCGGGCCCATCTCGCTGGCCGGGTCGTCGCCGGGCCCGACGCGCACCGCGCGCGCCTTCCGCTCCAGCACCTCGACCAGCGGGTCCGCCGCCTCCCCGACCGCGACGGCGACGGAGATCGCCATGCAGCGCTCGCCCGCGGAGCCGTAGGCGGCGGCGACGAGCTGGTCGGAGGCGAACTCCAGGTCCGCGTCGGGCAGCACGACGGCGTGGTTCTTCGCGCCGCCGAGCGCCTGGACGCGCTTGCCGGCGGCGGTGGCGCGCTCGTGCACGTACGTGGCGATGGGTGTGGAGCCGACGAAGGAGACGGCGGAGATCCCGGGGTGGTCGAGGATCGCGTCGACCGCGGTCTTGTCGCCGTGGACGACGTTGAACACGCCGTCGGGCAGCCCGGCGTCCGCGTAGAGCTGCGCGACGAGGTTGGATGCGGACGGGTCGCGCTCGCTGGGCTTGAGCACGAAGGTGTTGCCGGTGGCGATGGCGATGGGGTGCATCCACAGCGGCACCATCGCGGGGAAGTTGAACGGGGTGATGCCCGCGCACACCCCCAGCGGCTCGCGGAAGGAGAGGACGTCGACGCCGCGCGAGTACTGGTCGGAGTAGCCGCCCTTGAGGGCGTCGGCTATCCCGCAGGCGTACTCGACGACCTCCCGGCCGCGGACGATCTCGCCGCGCGCGTCGGAGACCACCTTGCCGTGCTGCGCGGAGATCAGGCGGGCCAGCTCGTCCTCGTGCCGGACCAGCAGCTCGCGGAAGGCGAACATCACCCGCATCCGCTGGGACAGCGAGCTGTCCCGCCAGGTGTCGTACGCCTTGGCCGCCGCGCTGACGGCGGCGTCGACGTCGGCGCTCTCGGCGAGCAGGACGCGGGCCTGCTCGCGGCCGGTGGCCGGGTCGTAGACGGGGGCGGTGCGGGTGGAGGAGGCGGCGGTGAGCCCGCCGGCGATCCAGTGCTCGATCGTGTGCATGAGGGTCTCGCTTAACTTGCCGGGGAAGTGCAGGGGTTGCCGGGGATCGGGATCGGGATCGGGGCCGGGACTTGGACCAGGACCAGGGCCAGGACCGGGGTCGCGGTCAGAGATACGGGCGCTGGGCGCGCTTGCCGTCGCGGTACTCCTCGTACGCCTTGCGCGTGGACTCCAGCTCGGAGACCTCGCTGACGGGCACGTCCCACCACGCGGAACCCGGCGGGTTGGGCCCGGTCAGGTCGGTGACGACGTGCACCACCGTGGTGCGCTCCGCCTCCCTGGCCCGTACGAAGGCGTCCCGGAACTCCGCGACCGTCGTCGCCCGCAGCACGTCGGCGCCGAGGCTCGCGGCGTTCGCGGCCAGGTCCACCGGCAGCGGGTCGCCGTCCAGCTCGCCGGTGTCCGGGTTGCGGCCGGCGTAGCGGGTGCCGAAGCGCTGCGAGCCCAGCGACTCCGACAGCGCGCCGATGGACGCGAAGCCGCCGTTGTCGACGAGGACGACGACCAGCTTCAGCCCCTCGGCGACCGCGGTGACGATCTCCTGGGAGAGCATCAGGTACGAGCCGTCGCCGACGAGGACGACGACCTCGCGGTCCGGCGCGGCCAGCTTCACGCCGAGGCCGGCGGCGATCTCGTAGCCCATGGTGGAGTAGGCGTACTCGACGTGGTACGCCTTCGGGTCCCGCGCCCGCCAGAGGGCCTGGAGGTCGCCGGGCATGGAGCCGGCGGCGTTGATGACGACGTCGCGGTCGCCGGCCAGGTCGTTGACCGCGCCGAGGATCTCGGTCTGCGCGGGCGGCGGGCCGTGGCCGCGCCCGGGGTGGTAGACGGCGTCGGTGGTGCGGCGCCAGGCGTCGGCGAGTTCGCGTACGCGCGCCCGGTGGGCGTCGTCCACCTGCCAGTCGGCCAGCTCGGCGTCGAGCGCTTCCAGGCCCGCGCGGGCGTCCGCGACCAGCGGCTCCGCGGCGTGCTTGACGGCGTCGAGGCGGGCGACGTTGAGGTTGACGAACGCCACGTCGGGGCGGGCGAAGACGGTGCGGCTGGCGGTGGTGAAGTCGCTGTAGCGGGTGCCGACGCCGAGGACCACGTCGGCCTCGGCGGCCAGCGCGTTGGCGGCGGCGGTGCCGGTGGAGCCGAGCGCGCCGACGGCGCAGGGGTGGTCCCAGGGCACGGCGCCCTTGCCTGCGTGGGTGTCGGCGACGGGGATGCCGGTGCGTAGCGCGAACGCCCGCAGCTCCTCCCACGCCTCGGAGTACACCGCGCCGCCGCCGGCGACGAGCAGCGGCCGGCGGGCGCCGCGCAGCAGCGCGACGGCGCGGGCCAGCGCCGCGGGCTCGGGCGCGGGGCGGGGCACGTGCCAGACCCGGCGGCGCAGGAACGCCACCGGCCAGTCGTACGCCTCGGCCTGCACGTCCTGCGGCAGCGCGAGGGTGACGGCGCCGGTCTCGGCGGGGTCGGTGAGCACCCGCATCGCGGCGAGCGCGGCGGGGACGAGCTGCTCGGGGCGTTCGACGCGGTCGAAGTACGCGGAGACCGGGCGGAGCGCGTCGTTGACGGACACGTCGCCGTTGCGCGGGTCTTCGAGCTGCTGGAGCACCGGGTCGGCGGCCCGGGTGGCGAAGACGTCGCCGGGCAGGAGGAGGACCGGCAGGCGGTTGGTGGTTGCGAGGGCGGCACCGGTGACCATGTTGGTGGCGCCGGGGCCGATGGAGGAGGTGCAGGCGTAGGTCTGGAGCCGGCCCGCCATCTTGGCGTAGGCGGTGGCGGAGTGGACCATGGCCTGCTCGTTGCGGGCCAGGTGGTACGGCAGGTCCGCCTCACCGGTACGGGCCGCCTGGAGCAGCGCCTGCCCGACGCCGGCGACGTTGCCGTGGCCGAAGATGCCCCACATGCCGGGGATCAGCCGCCGTTCGACGCCGTCGCGCTCGCTGTACTGGTTGGCCAGGAAGCGCACCAGCGCCTGCGCGGTGGTCAGCCTGACGGTCTGCGCGTGGTCCGTACTCATCGCGTCCCTCCTCCGAACGGCAGCCTCGGGTCGGTCTCCTGGTCGTCCCAGGTGCTGCGGATCCAGCCGTGCGCCGGGTCGTCGCAGATCAGCCAGGCCCGCTCGGCGCCGGGTCCGGCCATGACGTTCAGGTAGTACAGGTCGTAGCCCGGCACGGCCATCGACGGCCCGTGCCAGCCGTGCGGGATGAGCACGGTGTCGCCGCTGCGCACCTCGGCCAGCACCTCCAACGGCCGCTCCGCCGTGCCGTACACGCGCTGGTACGCCATGCCGGGGCCGCCGTCCGGGCCGTCGGCGACCTCGAAGTAGTAGATCTCCTCCAGCTCGCTCTCCTCGCCCGCGCGCGCCTCGTCGTGCTTGTGCGGCGGGTACGAGGACCAGTTGCCGCCGGGGGTGAGCACCTCGCAGACCAGCAGCCGGTCGGCGTCGAAGGTCTGCGGCAGGCAGTAGTTGTGCACCTCGCGGCTGCACGTGCCGGCGCCGCGCAGCTCCACGGGCACGTCCTCGGCGGGCCCGTAGCGCACCGGCAGCCGCCGCTCGCAGCGCGCCGAGGGCAGCGCGAACCGGCCGCCGCCGGGGCTGGCGATGCGGACCTCGGCGTCGCGCGGCACGTACGCGAAGTCGGTGGGCGCGCCGAAGACGCCGTCGCGGCCGGCGAGGGCGAGGCGCTCGCCGGCCGCCTCGACGGTGCACCCGCCGGCGAGGGGGAGCACGAGGTGCTCGGCGTCGCCGGTGGCCAGGGTGCGGCTCTCGCCGGGGGCGAGTTCGAGGATGCGCAGGCCGGAGTAGCCCCAGCCGGCGGAGCGGGGGGTGATGACCGTGCGGTACGGGCCGGAGGCCGCGTCCCCGCCGCGTACGTACAGGTTGCCGTGCCCGTCGCTTGTCCTGTCTGTTTCGTTCATGCCGCTCATGCCGCTCATGCCGTTCGTACCGCTCACAGCAAGCTCACCGCCCGGTCCACTGCCCCGCTCACGTCGCCGTCCGCCGGATACAGCAGCGAACGGCCCACCACCAGTCCCTGTACCCCCGGCAGCCGCAACGCCCCCCGCCAGGCGTCGAACACCGCGCGCTGGCTGTCGGCCCCGCCGGCGTCGCCGCCGAGCAGCAGCACGGGCAGCGTGGTCGCGGCGACGACGCGCTCCATCTCCGGCACGACGGGCAGCTTCAGCCACGTGTACGCGCTGCGCCGGCCGAGGCCGGAGGCGATGGAGACGGACTTGACGACGGCGTCCGGGGAGAGGTCGTTGCGTACCCGGCCGTCTTCCCAGCGGGACAGGAACGGCTCGACCATCGCGATCAGCCGCCGGTCGGCGAGCGCGTCGACGGCGCGGGCACTGGATTCCAGGGTGGCGGCGGTGGCGGGGTCGTCCAGGGCGATGCGGGTGAGCATCTTGCCGCCGTCGAAGCCCATGGCGTCGATGGTTTCGGCGTCGTACCCGGTGAAGCGGTCGTCTATCTCGAACGCGGAGCCGGCGAGGCCGCCGCGGTTCATCGAGCCGAAGACGGTCTTGCCGTCGAGGACGCCGAGGAGGAGCAGGTCCTCCAGGATGTCGGCGGTGGCCAGCACGCCGGTGACGCCGGGGCGCTCCAGGGCCAGGCACAGCCGCTCCAGCAGCAGCCCGCGGTCGGCCATGGCGTTGACGTCGCCGCCGACGGCGTTGGCGCCGCGGGCGGGGTGGTCGGCGGCGATGATCATTGCCCGGCCCGGGTCGCCGCTGCCGAGCGGCGAGGCCGCGGGGCGGCGGGCGGCTGCCGCGACGGCGACGGCCTCCGGGTTGTGGACACGGGTGGCGGTCAGGTCGCCGGTCTTGTCAACGCTCATGCCTGGGTCTCCGGGGAGTGGGCGCGTACGCGGGTGGGCACAGTGGTCGCGGTGGTCGCGGTGCGAACCTCGATCGTCGCACCGGTCACCGTCGTCCGCTGCGTACGCGGCTTGTCACAGGGGCGCCCTACCCTTGGGCGGGTGCGCGGGGGACGGGCGTCCGGGGGGATGTCCTGGGGGTCGTGCGGACGTACACGCGGCGGACGGGTCACACCTCCGCTCCCGCCGCGCGCAGCCGGGCCTCCACCTGCGCCGCCGTCGGCATCGCGTCGGAGCACGCCAGCTCCCCCGCCACATGGGCTCCCGCCGCGTTGGCGAAGGCGATCGTGCGGTCCAGCGCCCAGCCCTCCAGCATCCCGTGGATCAGCGCCCCGCCGAAGGCGTCGCCCGCGCCGAGGCCGTTGACGACCTCCACCGGCACCGGCGGCACCTCCGCCTCCGCGCCGTCGCGGTGCACGGCCAGCACCCCCCGCGGGCCCTGCTTGACGACGGCCAGTTCCACCCCCGTCGCCAGCAGCGCCCGCGCCGCCGCGCGCGGCTCGCGCTCCCCCGTCGCGACCGCGCACTCCTCCAGGTTGCCCACGGCGACCGTCGCGTGGGCCAGCGCCTGCCGGTACAGCCCGCGCGCCGGGCCGTCCGCCGACTCCCCCGCCCCCTCGGGCCAGAACATCGGCCGCCAGTCCAGGTCGAAGACGGTGTGCGCCGCGCGCCCGCGCGCTTCGAGCGCCGCCAGCGTCGCCGCCCGCGAGGGCTCCTCGCACAGCCCGGTGCCCGTCATCCAGAACACCCGCGCCGCGCGCACCGCGTCGAGGTCCAGCTCGTCGACCGCCAGGTCCAGGTCGGGTGCCTTGGGGTAGCGGTAGAAGTAGAGCGGGAAGTCGTCCGGCGGGAAGATCTCGCAGAACGTCACGGGCGTGGGCAGCCCCGGTGAGGTGCCGACGAAGTCGGTGCCGACCCCGTATCCGCGCAGCGCGTCGCGGACGAAGGTGCCGAAGGGGTCGGCGCCCGTCTTCGTGATCACCGCCGCGCCGTGCCCGTAGCGGGCGGCGGCGACGGCGACGTTGGTGGCGCTCCCGCCGAGGTACTTGCCGAACGTGCTGACCTCCGCGAGGCCGACGCCGGTCTGGAGTGGATAGATGTCCACCCCGACCCGCCCCATGGTCACCACGTCGTACGGCTTCGGCATCGGCACTGCCACTCCCAACTCCCTTACTCCTTCACTGCTCCGGTGAGCATTCCCTCGATGAACCGCCGCTGGAGCGCGATGTACACGACCACCACCGGCAGCGCGATCAGCACGGCCGCCGCGGCGAGCAGCGAGGTGTCCGAGGTCTGCTGCCCCTGGAAGAAGGCCAGGCCCAGCGGCACCGTGCGCAGCCCCTCCTCGCTGATCATCACCAGCGCCATCAGGAACTCGTTCCACGTCCACATGAAGGTGATGACGATCATCGTGGTGATCGCCGGCCGCCCCATGGGGACGAGGATCCGCCACAGCGTCGTGAAGCTGTTCGCCCCGTCGACCCGCGCGGCCTCCATGACGGACTGCGCGCTGTTGCGGAAGTACGTCCGCATCCAGAACACGCCGAACGCCAAGGACTGCGCGGTCTGCGGCAGGATCAGCGCCCAGTACGTGTCGGTGATCTCGTAGTGCCGCAGGTCGAAGTAGAGCGGTACGACCAGCGCCTCCTGCGGCAGCGTCAGGCCGATGACGAACACGTAGAACAGCACGTTCGAGCCGGGGAAGCGCATCACGCCGAAGGCGTACGCCGCCAGGATCGACAGCACGGTGGCGACCGTGACCACCACGACCGCCACGAGGATCGAGTTCCCCAGGTACGTGCCGAAGTGCCCCTGGCTCCAGGCGTCGGAGAAGTTGCTCCAGCTCAGCCCGCCGTCCGGCAGGGAGAACCCGGTGTTGAGCGAGCCCTTCTCGCCGAACGCGGTCGACAGGATGCCGATCACGGGGGTCAGCGAGATGACGGCGAAGATCGAGAGGATGCCGTAGGTGAAGGTGCGTTCGATCCTGGTGCTCATGAGCGGCGTCCTTCGACGAGCCGGGAGACCGTGACGGTCAGGGTGAAGATCAGCACGGTGAGCGCGACGCCCACGGCCGCGGCGGAACCGACCTGGTTCAGCTCGAAGGCTCGGTGGTACACCTCGTACGCCGGCACGGAGGTGGCCTCGCCGGGGCCGCCGCTCGTCATGACGTAGATGAGGTCGAAGTTGCGCAGCCCGGCGACGATCGTCAGGGTCAGCGCGACCGCGATCTCGGCGCGCAGCGCCGGCAGCGTGACGGCGAAGAACTCGCGGAACGCGCCCGCGCCGTCCAGCCGTGCGGCCTCGTACAGCTCCTTCGGGATGCGCTGGGCACCGGCGAGGAACAGCACGAGACACAGACCGGTCATGACCCAGGTGCCGACGATGCCGACCGCGGGCAGCGCCCAGTCGTAGTCGCCGAGCCAGGGCCGGGCCAGGGAGTCCAGGCCCACGCCGCGCAGCACGTCGTTCAGCAGCCCGTCGGGGGCGAGTATCGACTGCCACGCGACGCCGACGACGACCATCGCCAGCACCTGCGGGAGGAACAGCACGGTGCGGAAGAACGTCATGCCCCGCACCCGGATCCGGGACATGGCCGCCGCGAGCAGCAGGCCGATGCAGACCGGGAGCGCCGAGTAGAAGATCAGCAGCACCAGCGCGTGCCCGAAGGGGGCGCGCAGCGACGGGTCGGTGAAGATGTCGGAGTAGTTGGAGAAGCCCGCGGAGGTGGCCCGGGTCAGGCCGTCCCAGTGCAGGAACGACAGCCACACCGACTGCCCGAACGGGACGAGCAGGAACAGCGCGTAGATGACGAGCGCGGGCAGGACGTACAGGTACCCGACCGCGCGTGGTTCGCCGGGCGCGCGGCGGCCGTAGCCGGCGGTGAGGGACTTCATCACGACCCCGCAGGCTCGGCGCCGGCGTCGTCGCCGCGCTGCTTCTCCATGAACGGCCCGTAGTCGTCCTGGAGCTTCTTCGCGAAGCCGTCGGGCGAGGTCTTGCCGGCGATGAGGTCCTGGAGCGCGGCGGAGGTGGTGTCGTAGAACGTGGGCGTCGAGTAGTCCAGGTACGGGACCAGGCCGTCGTCGTCGTTCAGCCGCTTCCACGCCGCGATCATCTGGCCGTCGGGGCTCTCCGGGTCCACCTCGTCCGCGGCCTTGCCGGGCACCGCGGGCAGCACGCCGTTCTCGGTCATCACGTCGGCGGCGTGCTCGTTGGTGATGAAGTCCAGGTACGCGGCGGCGACCTCGGGGTGCGCGGACTTGGAGGTGACGGACCACGACAGGCCCTGGCCGCCGGTGGTGGTCGGGTTGCCGCCCTCGGTGGCGGGCGGCGGCGCCATGACGCCGAGGTTGTCGCCCATGGGCTTCTTCAGGTCGGCCTGCAACCAGGTGCCGGCGATCAGGTATCCGCCGTCGCCGCCGGCGAACTGCTTGTAGGCGTCGTCGTAGCCGCGGCCGTTGGCGTCCTTGGGCAGGTAGCCCTTGTCGATCCAGTCGGCGAGTTCGGCGGCGGCGTCCTTGGTGTACGCGTTGTCGAAGCCGTCGCCGCGGCCGAGGACGGTGTCGCGTGCCTCGGCGGCGCCGTGCTGGTCCTGGAGTACGCCGAAGTTGTGGATGGCGGGCCACTGGTCGAGGTTGCCGAACTGGATGGGCAGCTCGCCCTCTTCCTTGAGCGTGCCCAGGCTGTCGGTGAACTCCTTCCAGGTCTTCGGCGGCTCGATGCCCGCGTCGGCCAGCTTCTCCTTGTTGTAGTAGACGCCGATGAACTCGCCGGTCTGGGAGATGCCGTAGAGCCTGCCGGTGCCGAACTGCTTGCCGTCGGCGGAGACCCGGTTGAGGTTCAGCAGGGTGTTGGGATAGCGCGTGTTCCAGTCGTACAGGCCCGCGTAGTTGTCGAGCGGCATCAGCAGCCCGGCCTGCACGAAGGCGACCATGTCGGGGTAGCCCTGGTTGGCCTGGACGACGTCCGGCGGCCGGTTGCCCGACAGCGCCAGCTTCAGCGTCGTCTTGAGGTCGTCGAAGCTCCGGGAGACCCGCTTGATCTTGACGTTCGGGTACTTGTCCTGGAACTCCTTGTTGAGCTGCTCCAGCTCGGCGTTGGTGCCGCCGCGGACCTCCTGGTCCCAGACGGTCAGCGTCACGTTCCCCGCCTTCGACGGGTCCGGTAGACCGCCCGCGCCGCCGGCGCCGCCGCCCTCGACGGCACCGGAGCCGTCGGTGCCGGGCACGCAGCCGGCCGCTATCACGGCAAGACCCGCGGCGAGCGCGGCGGACGCCACGGCCCTCGGCCGGGTCCGCTTTCTACCGCCGCCCTTGTTGCGCAATCCCATCAGAACTCCTTCGTTCTACTCGTCCCGGAAGCCGATGGTCGGAATCGCCCGCCGGCGCGGACGGCTCCGCACCAGGGCCGGGACCAGGCCGTCCAGGAAGTCGTACCGCCGGGCCACCTCGGCGGCGTCCGCGTCGCCGGCCTTGGCGCGGGCGGCGGCCTCGATCCACCATGCGGCCACCTCCGTCCAGTCGGGCGCGGACAGCGAGCCGCCGAAGTGCTGCACGGACAGCGCGGCGGTGAGGTTGGCGAAGGCGAGCCGGTCGGCGAGCGGCCAGCCCGCCAGGGTCCCGGTCATGAAGCCGGCCACGAACACGTCGCCGGCACCGGTCGGGTCGAGGGCGTCCACGAGCAGGCCGGGGACGTCGGCGGTCTCGCCGGTGACCCCGTCCACGGCGACCGCGCCGTCGGGGCCCTTGGTCACCACGGCGATCGGCACCAGCTCGGCGAGGGCGCGTACGGCCTGCTCCGGCGATTCGGTGCGGGTGTACTGCATCGCCTCGGCGGCGTTGGGCAGGAAGGCGTGGCTGTAGCGCAGCCCGGTCAGCGCGGCCAGGTCCCAGC
The DNA here is from genome assembly GCF_045781775.1 of Streptomyces sp. 184. NCBI lineage: Bacteria > Bacillati > Actinomycetota > Actinomycetes > Kitasatosporales > Streptomycetaceae > Streptomyces > Streptomyces sp. 184. The sequence goes on from NZ_CP123230.1 coordinate 7,416,431, forward strand.
GGCCGGTCTCGTCCCAGCCGACGTCGGAGAAGACCTGCGAGCCCTGCTCGTGCGCGTGCCGCACCCACGCCTCGTCGCGGCCCGGCTCCAGCGACGCCACGACGGAGCGGGCACGCGGCAGCGTGGCGCAGACGGGCGCGGGCGCGGGGTGCTCGTGCGTCACCATGGTGCGCTCACCCTCGTACGCCATGGAGACCGTGACCGGCGAGTGCCAGCCGGCCAGCCGCCGCGACGGGCCGAGGTCCACGCCCTCGCTCTCCGACAGGCTCTCCCAGCAGTAGTCGCCGTAGAGGTCGGTGCCGAAGCTCGCGCAGAGCGTGGTGCGCAGCCCGAGGCGGGCGAGCGCGGTGGCCATGTTCGCGATGCCGCCGGGGCTGGAGCCCATGCCGCGGGCCCAGTTCTCGCTGCCGCGCACGGGCGCGCCTTCGAGACCGGTGAAGACGATGTCCATGAACACGGTGCCGGTGAGGAGAACGTCGTGCTCAGGATCGCCGGGAGCCCGTGTGCCCGCCAGCGGGTCGATCGCTGTGCGGACCGCCGAGGGAGTGCTCAACGGCGTGTCCTTCCTGCTCGTGGTTCACATTGAGCGACACCTTGCACCGCCGCGACGGATTTTGCAAGAGGTCACTCACACTCGCGCAAACTCGCTCAGGTGGAGTACATTGCGGTCCATGCTGCGAGAGACGCGCCACGAGAAGCTGCTCAGCATCCTCGGCGACGAGGGCGTGCTGCCCGTACGGGAGATCGCCACGCGGCTCGGCGTCAGCGAGGCCACGGCCCGCCGCGACCTCACCGAACTGGGCCGCGCCGGCCGCCTCACGCGGGTCTACGGCGGCGCCGTAGCCGCCCGCGCGGACGACGAGCGGCCCTTCGCCGAGGTGGCGGTCGACGACCCCGGCGGCCGGGAGGCCGTCGCCACCCGCGCCGCGGAGCTGGTCGAGGACGGGGACGTGGTGCTGCTCGACATCGGCACCACCACGCTGGCCCTGGCCCAGCGGCTGCGGGGCCGCCCTGTGACCATCGTCACCAGCAATCTCGCGGTCTACGAGGAACTGCGCGACGACCACGCGGTCACCCTGATCCTGCTCGGCGGCGAGGTCCGGCGGAACTACCGCTCGGTCGTCGGCGTACTCACCGAGTCCAACCTCCGTGAGCTGTACGTCGGCCGCCTCTTCCTCGGCGCCAGCGGGATCCTCCCCGACGGCAGCGTGCTCGACAGCACGCACGTCGAGGTGCCCGTCAAACGCGCCATGATCAAGGCGTCCCGGCAGGTGGTGCTGCTCGCCAGCGCCGGCAAGTTCCCCGGCGACTCGGGGCTCGTGCGCATCTGCGGCCCCGAGGACGTGCACATGCTCATCACGAACACGTCATCGGACCCGGCGACCCTCGCCGCCTTCGGCGAGGCCGGTGTGGAGGTAATCACGGTATGAGGCTGACAGTGCTGGGCGGCGGCGGGTTCCGCGTGCCGCTGGTGTACCGGGCCCTGCTCGAAGACAGCGGCGACGAGTCAGGTCGGTGCGCCGAGCTCGTCCTGTACGACACGGAGCCGCGGCGTCTGGAGGCCATCGGCGCCGTCCTCGCGCAGCACGCGGCGGACGCGGCGGCCAGAGGCGCCCGGCCACCGGCGGTCCGTACCACCACCGACCTCGACGACGCCCTGCGCGGCACGGACTTCGTCTTCTCCGCCATCCGCGCCGGCGGCCTCGAAGGCCGCAGCCTCGACGAGCGCGCGGCGCTCTCGGAGGGCCTGCTGGGCCAGGAGACCGTGGGCGCCGGCGGCGTCCTGTACGGGCTGCGCTCCGTACCCGCCGCCATGCACATCGCCGAGCGCGTCGCGGCGGTCGCCCCGAACGCCTGGGTCATCAACTTCACCAACCCCGCCGGCATGGTCACCGAGGCCATGCAGCGCCTCCTCGGCGACCGGGTCATCGGCATCTGCGACTCCCCCGTCGGCATGGCCCGCCGCGCCGCCCGCGCCCTGGGCGTGGACGCCGAGCGCGCGGAGCTGGACTACGTGGGCCTGAACCACCTCGGCTGGCTGCGCCGCATCGTGGTCGACGGCGAGGACCGCCTCCCCGCCCTGCTCGCCGACCCCGCGTCGCTGGAGTCCTTCGAGGAGGGCAAGCTCTTCGGCGCCGAGTGGCTCCAGGCGCTGGGCTCGCTGCCCAACGAGTACCTGCACTACTACTACTTCAACCGCGAGGCCATCAGCGCCCTGCGCGACGCCCCGGCGACCCGCGGCGAGTTCCTGCGCGAGCAGCAGGCGGCGTTCTACGCCGCCGCGGCGGCCGACCCCGGCGAGGCGGCGGCGGTGTGGGAGCGTACGCGCAAGGAGCGCGAGGCGACGTACATGGCGGAGAGCCGGGAGAGCACCGGCGGCTGGCAGCGCGACACCTGCGACCTGGACGGCGGCGGCTACGACCGCGTGGCCCTGGCCCTGATGCGCGCCATCTCCCGCGACGAACGCTCCACCCTGATCCTCAACGTCCCCAACCGCACCACGATCCCCGGCCTGGACGCCGACGCGGTCATCGAGGTCCCCTGCCGCGTGGACGCGGCCGGCGCCCACCCGATCCCGACGCGCCCGGCGGCGGCGGACCAACTGGGCCTGATGCTGACGCTGAAGGACGTGGAACGCGCCACGATCGCGGCGGCGGACACCGGCAGCCGCGCGAAGGCCCTGCGGGCGGTGGCACTGCACCCGCTGGTCGACTCCGTGAACGCGGCGGACCGCATCCTCACGGCCCGGGGGATCTGACGGCGGACCCGTTCGTCAAGGGAGCGCCGGTCGGTCACTCGTGCGAGGGGCAAGATCGGCGTTCCCGGTGGGTACGCTGGTCGTACCGGCGAGGATCCGTCGTATGGGAGCACCTGCTATGAGCGTGGCACCGAAGAAGCCGGAGCACACGGCCCCGGCATGGCCGGTGCCGCCATCCGGCGGCTATACGGCCGACGACCTGGACACGCTCCCCGACCTGCCTCCGCACACGGAGCTGATCGACGGGAGCCTTGTTTTCACGACGCCGCAGAGCATTTTCCACATGGTGACCATCCGCATGCTGGAAAACGGTCTTCTCCGCACGGTCCCCGGTGATCTTGCGGTGTTGCGCGAGATGACGGTCGTGATCGGGGAGCACCAGCGGCCCGAGCCCGACCTCATCGCGGTCCGCAGGGACGCGGCGACCAAACTTGCGCAGACCAGTTGCCAGGCGGAAGACGTGCTGCTCGCCGTCGAGGTCGTCTCGCCGGAATCCGTGGACCGCGACCGTGAGACCAAGCCGCTGAAGTACGCGAAGGCGGGGATCCAGCACTTCTGGCGGGTCGAGAACAAGCGCGAGCAGGCGGTCGTGCACGTTTACCAGTTGGACGACGCCACCCGGAACTACATGCTCACGGGGATTCACACCGACCGGCTGAAGCTCTCCCTCCCGTACGAGATCGACATCGACCTCACGCTGGCCTACTGACCGCGTCCGCCGTGCCGTCGCGACGGCGCCCCCCGTGGGCGCCGACGCGGGCGCCCAGCGCGGTGAACCCCACCGCGCAGGCGGTGATGACCCAGTTCCGCTGCTCGTCCGTCACCTGCACCTCCAGCTTCGCGGGCACCCGGCCCTGCGGGTCCCGGTAGACGGGCAGCCGGTCGCCGGCGCGGGTGTTCCCGTCGCAGCCGGGGCCGGTGAGCTTCGGCTCGGTTCCGTCCGGGAGGCGGACCCGGCAGTGGTGGCCGGTGTGGCCCGTGTTCATCCCTTCGGAGGTGCTGACGTCCGTCACCACGGCCGTCACCCGCTCCCCGCGCCGGTCGAGTACGGCGTCGCCGTGGAAGGCGAGGGGCATGACCATCAGGGCGTGCAGCAGCCCCGTCGCCACCACGTAGGGCCACGGCAGGTCCCGGGCCCCTACGGCGATCATGCACACGAGGCCCGTCATGAAGATCACGACGGCGAGGACCGCCGGGCCCTCCATGCCGGACGAGCGGTCGGTGACCCAGGTGCCGGCGCGGGTCCACAGCGCGGCCAGCGCCAGGCCGCCGGCGGCTCCCAGCACGGCCTGAACGGCCGTCCACCAGATCGGCATGGGCCGGGAGTTCGGTAACTCCGCCACGGGACCTCCCCACGAACCGGCTCCTGACCGGAAACGTACCCGCGCGGGCCCGGGAGGGGTCCGCGGCGCGGCCCGCGATCCGGTCCGCGTCACCGCCGTCAGGTGCGGCAGACCCTGGTGACCAGGGTCTGCCAGCCCTCCGCCAGCGACCGCAGAACGCGGGTGCTCTCGTGCTCCCGCGCCCCGTCCGCCGCCGGTCCCTCGGGTTCGGGAGTCGCGAGGTAGAGCAGGACCGGCCCCTCCAGGGCGGCGGCGAGTTGGAGGGTGAGGGCGTCGAGGTGGTCGCCGCCCACGCCGGCCTGGTCCAGGAGCAGGCGGATGTGCATGCGGGTGAGGCCGGGGCCGCCGACCGGTACGGGCTGGTTGCGGTCCAGTGCCGCGCGGGCGACGGCGTGGTGCTCCAGCAGGAAGGTGATACGGCCCTGGCCGTAGGCGATCAGCCGGTCCACCGGGTCGCCCCCCGGGCCCAGCGGCGGCGGGCCGGACAGCACGCGCTGCTGGAAGCCGCGCTCCTCCTCGTCCAGGAGCGCGGTGAAGATCCCCGCGCGGGTGCGGAAGCGGCGGTAGACCGTGCCCTTGCCCACCCCGGCCTGCTCCGCGAGGCCGTCCATGGTGACGTTCCCTGCGCCCGTCTCGGCGATCATCCGGCGGGCCGTGTCCAGCAGCAGCCTGCGGTTTCGCGCCGCGTCGGCCCGTTCGGCGCGGGGTCGTTCGAGGGGGATCGGGTCGCTTTCCACGGGCGCCACCGTACCGTCAGGAATATAAGCGGGGTGAAGTCCGCTTATGCTGGACCGAGAGCCGTCGCAAGACGCGCAAGCCCCTGCATACGGAGACGAACCCCTATGAACCTCTTCCGCATCGACGCCAGCATCCTCCCCGGCGCCTCCGCCTCCGCCGAGATCGCCGACGCCGTCCAGGCGGAGTGGGCCCTGGCCCACCCCGCCGCGCCGGTCGAGCGCCGCCACCTCGGCACCGCACCCCTCCCCGCCGACGCCTGGGCGCTGGCCACCACCGCCGCCTTCACCCCCGCCCCCGAACACACCCCCGCGCAGCGCGAGGCCGGGGCGCTGGCCACCGAACTAGCCGCGGAACTCGACCGCGCCGACGCCGTGCTGCTGGCCGTGCCGCTCTACAACTACGGCGTCTCCCAGCACTTCAAGACCTGGGCGGACCTCGTCATCCACGGCGCCGGCGCCGCCACGCCCGTACTGAAGGACAAGCCCACCGTCCTGGTCGCCACCAAGGGCGGCGGCTACCGGCCCGGCGAACCGCGCGAGGGGTGGGACCACTCGACCCCGTACCTGCGCCGGGTCCTGGTCGACATCTGGCAGGCGGACCTCACGGTGATCGAGCGCGAACTGACCCTGGCCGCCACCACCCCCGGCATGGAGGAACTGCGCGACGAGGCCGCGCGGCGGCACGACGAGGCCCTCCGGGCGGCGCGGGACGCGGGGCGCGTCCTGGCGGACGCGGTGGCCCGGGTGTGAGGTCGCGGAGGGCCGTGCGTACGTACGCCACAGCCCCGTACGTACGGCCCATCCGCACCCTGGGCACCGGGCCCGTAGCCCGTTTCGGTCATCTGTAGATCCGCGCGGCGGTGCGGCCTCCCGCCCGCCTCCTCTTGATCACACAATCCCTTCGTCTTCACTTCGATCGCTCCACCGCCGAAGGGATTCCGCGTGCCGTACGTGAGTCGCAGGGCCGCCGTGACCGCCACGACCTGGCTCGCCGCCGCCGTCGTCCTCGGGCCCGCCGCCGGGACGGCGGCGTCCGCGACCGAGCAGGACTGCTTCGACCGCCGCACCGAGCCGTACACCTCGGCCGTCGACGGGCACCTGCACTTCCGGCCCTTCGGGGGCGAGGCCATCCCGTTCCGCGAGCTGGTCGACTACCTCAAGCGCACCGGCGTACGGCACGCCGGTGTCTTCGGCATCGGACAGAAGCTCCCCGTCGACTCCTCCTGCACGTACTACCTCGACTGCCCCGGCACCCCCGTACTCCCCAGCCTGAAGAACGACTTCGTCAACGCCGAGAACGTCGTGGAGCACAAGCAGGAGGACGTGGACCTGGCCCTGTCCATGACGTACCCCGACCTCGCCCACCCCGAGACCGTGATGGGCGGGATGCAGCGGCTCGACCAGGAGTTCCCGGGGATGTTCCAGTGGATGGGCGAGGTCAACCTGATCAAGCAGGCCCTCCTGCCCAACAAGCACGAGCCCGCGGACGAGGCGGACATCGAGGAGTGGGCGCCGTTCATGGACGAGCTGCGCCGGCGCGGCATGCCCATCACCATCCACTCCGACCTCGGCAACGACCAGGAGCCGACGCGCTATCTGCACCTGATGGAGCGCGTGCTGGAGCTGTATCCGCACAACAAGATCGTCTGGGCGCACATGGGGCTCTCCAAGGAGCTGTCGACCATGGACCCCGACGAGCACATCGGCATCATGCAGCGGCTCCTGGAGCGCTACCCGAACCTCACGCTCGACCTGAGCTGGCGGGTGCTGGAGGACAGGTACTTCGGCAAGCCGGGGGTGCGGGAGAAGTACGCGGCGCTGTTCGACGCGTACCCGGAGCAGGCGATCCCGGGGACGGACTTCGTCGCGTCGCGGGACAAGGACTTCGGCGTCTACAAGGAGGAGCTGGAGGTGACCAGCCGCATCAACAAGGCGCTGGGGGACACGGCGTTCCGGCGGATCGCGCTCGGGCAGAACTACTTCGACCTGCTGGGGATCAAGAAGCGCGCGCCGGAGATCTGCGAGGCGTAGGGGTACGGGGGCACTGAGGCAGACCGCCCGCGTTCGGCCGTAGTACTCCGGCCGAACGCGGGCGGTGTCTGGGGGGCCTGCGGGGCCTGCCGGGTGGGTCCGGTCAGGGGCAGTTGGACCAGCGATGGGAGGACACGGAGTTGTTGGCCGCGCCCCAGTCCAGGTCGGTCCAGTAGTCGCCGCGCCTGAGGCAGCCGATGCGCGTGCTCTCGCCGCTGTTCGCGTACGAGCCCTTGTAGAAGATCACGTCGTCGATACGGCCGCTCCAGCCCAGGTTCGCGGCGGAGCTGGTGTCGTTGTTGTCGCCGCCCTTGCAGGCGCCGCCGCTGCCGTAGTTGCTGTCGTTGTCGTAGTCCTTGCACATCGCCGAGCCGGCGCAGTTGCGGCGGTCGTAGACGTTGATCGTGCCGGTGTTCCCGTACCGGTCGACGGTGGCCGCACACTTCAGGTCCCGGGCCGACACGTCGCGCACCTCGGTGCCGGCGGTCGCCCGGGGCGCGGTGTCCGCGGAGTCCGCGGCGGCGGTGGTGGCCGGGACCAGGGCCCCGGCGGCGGCGACGGCCGCCGCGGCGGCCAGAACCAGCTTGTACTTGCGCATGGGTGATCTCACTCTCCTCGGTTGGTTGTGGCGGTGGTGCGTGGATGTGTGGGTGCGTGGGCTTGTGGATGTACGGGTGCGGGGCGGGTCAGCGGGGCAGCAGTTCGCGGGCCCGGGCCTGTTCCAGCGCCACCAGGCGCATCCGGTCGCGGCCCTCGATCTCCGCGGCGTACCGCTCCCGGTCGGGCCGCGCCAGCTCGCGCGCCAGGCGGTCGACCGTCGCCGCGAGCGGCGTACGGCGCGCGCACTCCGCCTCCGCCGTCGCCAGCCGCACCTCGACGGCGTGCGCCTCGTCCGGGCTCGCGCCCTTCGTGAGCGCGGGCAGCTTGCGCCGGACGTCGTCAGGGCTGTCGTACGGGTGGCCGCGGTCGGTCATGCACGCGGACCACTTGCCGGCGGCGGCGCGGTAGTCCGGCGCGCGGCGCAGTTCGGCGCCGTGGTCGGGGAGGTTGGAGGCGACGTTGTCGACGCGGAACCACTCGCGCAGGTCGCCGTAGAGCGTGCCCTGCGCCTCGGAGAGGCAGCCGGTGCGGGACCTGCGGACGTCCAGTCCGGTCGGGACGGTGACCTCGATGGCCTTGCCGCCGTCGCCGTAGAGGGTGGTGCCGTAGGCGCGTCGGCGGTCGGGGGGCAGGGTGCGTACGTACGCGGCGTTGGGGTTGTCCTTCCGCTCGCGCACGGCCGCGCGGTCGAGCGCGCCGCCGTAGCCGTGCTCGCGGGCCCACGCGGGGTCGTCCACGACGTAGGGGAAGACGCGCAGCTCGTCCGCGGTGGCCTGGGGCGCGGGGTGGTACTCGAAGCCGTTGCGGTCCATGCAGCGGTCGACGAGGGTCTCCTCGGCCCGGTCGAGGAGGGCGCGTTCGCGGAGGGTGGCGGAGCGCGGGGTGGTGCCGCGGTCGCCGCCCTCGGTGCCGTCGGCGACGCCGCAGGCGGTGGCGGTGGCGAGGAGGAGGGCGCAGAGGGCGGTGGTCCCGTACGCCTTGGTGCTCTTTGCCCCGTGCGCCTTTGTTCCGTAGGCCGTTGTTCTGTACGCCCTTGTTCTGTACGCCCTTCCGTTCGCGGTCGTTGTTCGGTCCGTGCCGGCCGTTTCGTACGTACGCATGCGCACGCCTGTCCCCCGATCCCCCGTGGTGCCCGGTTGCCCGGTCCTGCTGGGCCCGGCGCCGCCTCGTGGTCCGAACAAGCGGCGCCGGGCTATGGGAGGGAGTGTGCGGCGGGGGCTGCGGGCGGCGGGAGATGTTTCGGAGGACACCGAAAGTGAGGACCCACGTGCCGCTTGCGGCCGGTACCCCTCCCCGGTCCGCGTCAATACCCTGCCGCGCGTGGACCGTCCGGGGCCGGACGCGGAAGGAGGAGGGGAGGTGGACGGCTATCGTCCGCGCGGAGAGGGCGGGGCGGCTGAGGAGGCGGGGGAAAAACCGTTTGTCGGGGCGGGTGGCCGCTGCTACGTTTCCGGAGGCCGTGCGAGAGACGAGGAGGTGGTACCCGTGAACGTATCGACATGGGTGCTCCCCTCCGGGGTCACGGTCGGGCGATAGGTCGTCCGGGAGTGCCGTTCAGCAGCACTCCCGAAAGGCACGACCATGCAACTCACATCCCTGCACTTCACTTCCGAACTGCGCCTGGACGACGGCACCCTTGAGCGCGAGTTCTCCCTCGGCGAGATTCCGGGCACCCTGTGGACCCCTGAGTCCGAGGCGCCGTCTCCGCTGATCCTGATGGCCCACAACAACGGCCTGCCCAAGGCGGCATCGCGCCTGGTGGCGCGGGCCCGGCACACCGCGGCGTACGGGTACGCGGTGGCCACCATCGACGCCGCCGGGTGCGGCGACCGGCCCCGTACCGCCGCCGACGAGGAGGCACGCGCCGGCCTCCGCCGGGCGATGCAGGCGGGCGCGCCGGCCGACGAGGTCACCGAGATCTTCGAGTCGTTCATCGGCCCGATGGTCGAAAAGGCGGCCCCGGACTGGCAGACCACCCTGGACGCGCTGCTTGAGCTGCCGGAAGTCGGGGGCCCGGTGGGGTACTCGGGGTGGATGGCGCTGGGCATCCGGCTGGCGGTGGTAGAGCCGCGGATCGCAGCGGCGGGCTTCTTCGCGGGGGGTTTCGTGCCGCGCACGCAGCGCGATGAGGCGGGGCGGGTCGGTGTTCCCCTGCTGGTGCTGTTGCAGTGGGACGACGAGGGGAATCCGCGGCAGCGGGTGCTGGACCTGTTCGATGCGTTCGGGACGGAGGAGAAGACGCTGCACGCGAACACGGGCGGACACCTGGGGACGCCGTGGTTCGAGGTGGAGGACGGGAACCGGTTCTTCGGCAGGCACTTGAAGTAGGACCCGAGGGCTGAGGGGGAGCCGGGCCGGCGGCGGGGGTTGGGCTGGCCGCCGGGGGGCCGGTGCGGAGGGGGGTGTCGGTACGGCCGGCGGCCTGCCGGTACGGACGGGGACCTGACGGTACGGACGGCGGGTCACCGGTACCGGGCAGGCGGCCCGCCGGTACGGACAGCCGGTAACCGGTACGGCCGGCGGGTCGCCGGTGCGTACAGGTGGCCCGCCGGTACGACTGGCAGGTCACTGGTGCGTACAAGGGTTACCGGTGCGGCCGGTGGGTCATCGTCACGTCCGGCGGGTCACCGTTACGGAGCCGGACTGCCGTACGACCGGAGGCCCGTACGGCGGAGGCCCGGTACCGCCGGGGTCGCCGGTACCGCCGGAGGCCCGGTACCGCCGGGGTCGCCGGTACCGCCGGAAGCCCGGTACCGCCGAAGGCCCGTACCGGACGAAGGCCCGGCACCTCCGGGTCCCAGTACCGCCGGGGGCTGCCGCAACCGGGGGCGCCCCGGAAGGCGGCACCGGGGATACGGCGCCGGAGGGCAGCACCGGAGGGCGGCGACACCGGGGGCACGGCACCGGGGGTCCCGTAGTCCACCACCCCCCACGTCCCCTCACGCCCGCCCAAGGGTATGCGCCTGCTCTGACAGTGCTGGTTCTACGGGGCGGGCGGTGGCCCCGCCCGGTTCGGTGGGGCGGGGCCGGGGGATCGGTGCCGGGGTGGGCGGTGGTTCGCCGGGTGGGCCGGATACGGCACGGACCCGCATCGGGGTGGGGCCGTGTCGTTGTGGCTCCCCCCGGGCCACCCCACTCCTTGAGTGTGCGGGCCTCCGCCCGCCGTCAAGGGCGTCCCCTCCGCTTCGCTGCGGGGACGTCGCTTCGCGATGGGGCTTCGCCCCACCCTTGACGGCGGACTCCGGCCCGAAAAACTTGGCGGCTATGGGTGGCCCGGAGGGAGCGGGCACCCTCGACCAGCACTACGGATGCAGACCCCGGACGACGGGGGGCCGAGCGCCGGGAGCGGGAAGGCCGGATCGCGGATGCCAGCGGCGGACGGAGAGCCGGACCACCGGAGGCAGGGCCGCCCCGAGTGGATGGCCCCGGGCGGACGGGGGCACGGAGCACCGGAGACGGGCCTGCCCCGATCGCGGATGCGGCGGACGGACGGAGGGCCGGGCCGCCCGGAGGCGGATCCCTCCCGATCCCGAAGGCCCTGGACGGGCGGGGGGCCTGGCCGCCGGAGACGGGATCGCGGATGCCCCCGGACGGGCGGGGCCCGGCCGCCGGAGACGGTCCGCCCCGATCGCGGAGCGCCCCGGACGACGGAGACCGGGCCGCCGGAGAGGGGCCCGTCCCGATCGCGGACACCCCGGGCGGACGGGGGTCGGACCGCCGGAGTCGGGGCCGCCCCGATGGTGGATGGCCCCGGGCGGACGAGGACCGGGCCGCCGGAGTCGGGCCCGCTCCGATCGCGGAGTGTCCTGGAGGACAGGGGCCGCGCCGCCGGCGTGGTGCCCGTCCCGATCGCGGACGCCCTGGGCGACGGGGCTCGGTACACCGGAGACGGGTCCGCCCCGATCGCGGACAAGCTCCGCGCCCGACAGGGCGGGGCCGGGCGACACCGATCGCTGATGCTCCCGGCGGACGGCGGACTGGAGGCCGGAGGCCGGGGATCCGACCGGGCTTGTCCGATTCGCGGACGGGGACGGGCGGCGGGGGCGGCGGCTCCGCGCGCCACGCCTCCGGTGCGGAGGAATTGGGTCGTAACTCGCGGTAACACTCCCCGATTGGGCCCGATTCGGGCTTCCGGGGCCGACTTTCGCGCATCCAGACGCACGGACCGCCCCAGCCCTCGCCGGCCGCCGCCCAAGCGGCCCGGAATGAGCGCTACCGGCGCGAAGTCCCGGTAACCAGCCCGCCAAACCGGCCCAAATCCCCCTCGGGGGCCGAGTTTCGCTACGCGACACGCACGGACCCACCCGCAAGGCGGCGCTCTGGACCCCAAGGCGACCCGAGTGCACGCCGCCGAGACAAACTCGCGGTAACCCACCCCCGAAAGTATCCCAAAACGCCCAGGCGGACCGACTTTCGCCCACCCACACGCACCCGGCCGGTGCCCCGGCCCGGTACCGCCTCCCGCGGGGCCCGAGCGGAGAAATTGGGTCGTAACTCGCGGTAACACCCGTCAATCCGAACCGATTCGGGACCCAGGGGCCGGCTCTTTCCCCTCCGTACGCACCCACCCGGCCCTCGGCGCCTCGCGACACCCACCCGACGACGCACCAGCACCCCGAAACCCGCCCCCCGACACCGCGCTACGCCCGGAGACCGAGCCGCGCCAAGCAGGGCTGCCGCCCCCGCAGTCCGGAGCCCGCCCGCGATTGGGGCAGACCCACCTCCAGCGGTCCGGCCCCCGCCATCCGGAACACCCCGCGACCGGACCCGACCCGTCTCCGGTAATCCGACCCCCGTCCGCCCGGGATGTCCGCGATCGGGACGGCCCATCTCCGGTGAACCGGCCCCCGTCCATCCGGCTGCATCCGCGATCGGGGCAGGCCCGCCTCCGGCGCTCCGGCCCCCCGTCGGCCGGGGTCTGCATCCGTAGGCCCGCGTTAGGGTGCCCGCTCCCTCCGGGCCACCCATAGCCGCCGGTCTTTTCGGGCCGGAGTCCGCCGTCAAGGGTGGGGCGAAGCCCCATCGCGAAGCGACGTCCCCGCAGCGAAGCGGAGGGGACGCCCTTGACGGCGGACGCAGGCCCGCACACTCAAGGAGTGGGGTGGCCCGGGGGGAGCCCACACGTCACGGCTACTCCCCTCGCAGGCCCTCCGGCCACCGGCCCACCCCACGTTCCGCCGTTCTCTGACCCGGCGGTGGCCTCAGCGCCGCTTCCGGGAGCCAGGAGCGGAACCGGGCGTACGCGGCCGGGGGTCAAGGCCGACGCAGATCGCCTGCCGTAGAAGGTGCGGAACGTTCGCCGAGCGACCGACCCCGTCAGCCGTCCGCGTACTCCCCCAGGACGACCACCGAGACCACCGCACCACCGAAGGCGGTGATCGCCCGCCACGCGGTGTGGAGGCGGTGTCGCGTCGCACGCGCGGCCACCTTCGCGATGCGCGGGCTGTCGGGGTGCGGGGCTTCGGCGGCCCGCCGGGTGTCTGCTGCCCCGCGCGGCGGGGCGATGGAAGCGCTGCTCATGCTTCCAGCCTGCCGGGATCCACCTGCGAAAACCTCGGCCCGCGGGCGGAACCGCACCGCCCCCGATCTACGACCCAAGAGCCAGCCGCACCCCTACGAAAGTCTCAGGGTTTCCCCGACTTCCCCGTCCCCCGCCCGCCCGGCCACCGGCCTCGGCTCCAGCGTCGCCCGTACGGTCTTGCCGGCGAACTCACGCGGGAACCACGACAGCTCCGCCCCCAGCCCGCGCGACAGGAACAACCCTCTCCCCCGCTCGTCCTCCGGCCCCGGAGGCGACGGATCCAGCACCCGCGGCGGCAACGTCGTCTGCGGGTCCGATACGTCGATCACCAGCGACCCGTCCTCCCGTACCGCCAGCCGCACCCACACCCGCCGGCCGACCCGCCGCCCGTACTGGATCGCGTTCGTCACCAACTCCGACACCACGACCGCCGCGTCCTGCGCATCCTGCGCGTCCCCACCCCACGCCCACAGCGCCAACTGCCGCCGCACGTGCACCCGCACCAGCGGCACGGACCGGTGCGCCATCACGTACCCCATCGACCACTCGCGCGCCATCCCCTCCGAACCGCATGCTCCATGCTCGGCCATCCACATCAACTCCAGAATTACAGTGACACTTTGGGATTTACGGCTGTATTGTCGTAGCGCTCGGTTACGCTGCGTGGTGAAAGGCTTTCGGAGCGGAGTGGCCGAGAGCAAGGCCCGGCACGTTACAGACGTGACCTGAACTGGGAGGCAGACATGACCCCACGGAACGCCACCCATCGCGCGACCGGCACGACGGCCGAGATGTTCGGTGACGTGCTGAAGTACCTGCGCGAGGCAGCAGGCATGACACAGGTGGAGCTGGCGAAGCTCATCCCTTGCGACCGGTCGTACGTCGCGAGGGTCGAGACGGGTACGAGCGTGCCGCCGGACACGTTCGCGGCGAAGTGCGACGAAGTGCTGGGCGGTAACGGACTGTTAGCGCGACTCTGGCTGAAGGTCGACTGGTACCCGGATGTCGAGCATCCCAACTGGTTCGAACGACGAGCGCAGATGGAATCAGACTGTGTGTCCCTACGCGAGTACCAGGAAGGGGTCGTACCCGGCCTGCTTCAGAGCGAGCAGTACGCGCGCACCTTGTTCGCTCGCGTCATCCACGACGAGGAGAAGGTCGAGGAGCGCGTACGAGCCAGGCTCAGCCGCCAGCAGAGGTTCCTCTCGACGGAAGGTCCGTTCTACGTCGTCGTCTTGGACGAGAGTTGCCTGCGCAACGTTGTCGGTGCACCGGAGGTCATGCGTGGGCAAGGCGAGCACCTTCTGAGCGTGGGGAAACGAAACAACATCCAGATCCAGGTCGCCCCGGCTGACCGGCCGGAACTCGTCCGCCCGCGCGGCTCCATGTCACTCATCACGCTGCCCGACGACCAAAAATGGGCGTACGCCGAGGCACTCGACCGAGGTCACTTCAGCGCGAATCCGACGGTCTACGAGTACCAACTCCGGACATATGATGTGCTCCGGGCGGATTCTCTGTCCGCCCGCGAATCCGCCACCCTTATTGGCGAGTTCATGGAGGGATACGGGCATGATCGTGTGGCGTAAGAGCAGCTACAGCCACGACAACGGTGGCAACTGCATCGAGGTGGCCGCCGACTGGCGCAAGAGCAGCCACAGCGACGCGAACGGCGGCAACTGCATCGAGGTGGCCACCACCCCCGCCGCCGTCCCCGTGCGCGACTCAAAGGACCCCGAAGGCCCCCGACTGGCCTTCACCCCCACCGCCTGGGACGCCTTCGTCGCCGCCGTCAAGCGCGAGGAGTTCCCCGCCGCCTGAACGCCGAGGCGGCCTGACCTGCCGGCCCTCTCGGAACGGTCGGCGATGGCCCCACAACGGCTGCGGCTGGCGCCCACCGAGCGGTCTCTCCTGCGGTAGGTCCCCGGAGAGGGCCCGGGGACCGACCACCGGCGTCAGCCGTCCGTCGTGGAGCAGATGCCCCCGGGCGACGGTGTGAGCCAGCGCAGGGAGTACGCGACCCGCGGTTCGAAGGTGCCGCCGGGAGCGACGCCGGTGTTGTACGTGCCCGTCAGGCAGTACCCGGTGCTCGTGCTGTTGACCACCGACACGATGCGCACGGGCGGGTCGAATTCGTGGCGGTTGCCCTCCGGGACGAGGGTGACGATGCCGAAGCCCTGCTCGACGCAGACGTACCCCTTGGCGCAGAAGGGCGCCGCGGTCGGGGGTTCCGGGGCGGCGGCGGTGGCGGTGGCCGTGGCCGTGGCGCCCAGGGCGGCGGTCAGGGTGAGGGCGGCCAGGGCGGCGGATAACCGGGTTCTTCGCATGGCGCGGGCTCCTTCGGGTTCGTAGAGTCGCGAACACTTGTCGGCGTACAGACAACTGCGCCATTACGCCCGGAGGCCAGCGCAGTACCGGCCATTCGACCCAGGCGAAGAAATTCGTTGGACCGGTCCGCACCCCGCGCGTATGCTCGCGCGTCTGCCCCCGCCTCACCGGCCGTTCTGGCGTGCCGGGAGTGCCGCCCGCCGGTCGGAAACCGGCGGCCTACGCCACGCCCGTGACCGTACCGCCGCGTACCGCCAGCCGCCGGAGGCTCGTACCACCATGTCCGCCCCCATGCCCGAATCCGCCACCCCCGCACCCCTCGTCCCCACCCCGCTCGTCCGCGAGCGCGCCCACCTCGCCGCCTCCCGTACCGCGCTGCGCGCCATGCGCGCCGACGCCGAGGCGCTGGACCTCACCGACGTGACCGCGAGCTGGGTCAGCGCCGAGGTGCTGCAATCCGAGATCGACCAGCGGATCAAGGCACTCGCCGACCTCGCCGACACCCCGCTCTTCTTCGGGCGCCTCGACTACGCGAAGGAAGGCGCACCCGGCGAGAACTTCTACATCGGGCGGCGGCACGTGCACGACGCCGACGGGGACCCGATGGTGATCGACTGGCGGGCGCCGGTGTCGCAGCCGTTCTACCGGGCGTCGAAGAAGGAGCCCATGGATGTGGTGCTGCGGCGGCGGTTCGGGTACGACCGCGGGGAGATCACGGCGTACGAGGACGAGCATCTGACCGACCCGGCCGAGGCGGCGAAGTCGAGCGCCCTGCTCCAGCGGGAGATCGAGCGGCCGCGCGTCGGGCCGATGCGGGACATCGTGGCGACGATCCAGCCGGAGCAGGACGCGATCGTACGGGCCGAGATCGGCGGCACCGTGTGCGTGCAGGGGGCGCCGGGGACGGGGAAGACGGCGGTGGGGCTGCACCGGGTCGCGTATCTGCTGTACACGCACCGGGAGCGGCTGGCGCGCACGGGAACGCTGGTGATCGGGCCGAACGACTCGTTCCTGCGCTACATCGAGCAGGTGCTTCCGACGCTGGGCGAGCTGGACGTCAAGCAGGCGACGGTGGCGGAGCTGGTCGCGCACGTGGAGGTGCGGGGGGCGGATCCGGCGCCGGTGGCGCGGCTCAAGGGCGACGCGCGGATGGCGGCGGTGCTGCGGCGGGCGGTGCGCGCCGGAGTGACGATGCCGACGGAGCCGGTCGTGGTGGTGCGCGGGTCGCGGCGGTGGCGGGTGCCCGCGTACGAGGTGGAGGAGCTGGTACGGGAACTGCTGGAGCGCGACATCCGGTACGGGGCGGCGCGGGAGGCGCTGCCTCAGCGGATCGCGCACGCGGTGCTCGTACGGATGGAGCGTGCGGGCGAGGCGCCGGACGACCGGGTGCAGGACGCGGTGGCGCGGAACGCGGCGGTCAAGGCGGTGGTGAAGACGGTGTGGCCGGCGGTGGATCCGGAGAAGCTCGTACTGCGGCTGCTGTCGGACGCCGACTTCCTCGCCGCGCAGGCGGACGGGATCCTCGACGAGGCGGAGCAGCGGTTGCTGCTGTGGGAGAAGGCGCCGCGGGGGGTGCGGTCGGCGCGGTGGTCGGCGGCGGACGCGGTGCTGATCGACGAGGCGCGGGACGTGGTGGAGCGGACGCCGTCGCTGGGGCACGTGGTGCTGGACGAGGCGCAGGACCTGTCGCCGATGCAGTACCGGGCGGTGGGGCGGCGCTGCTCGACGGGGTCGGCGACGGTGCTGGGGGACATCGCGCAGGGGACGACGCCGTGGGCGACGGAGAGCTGGGGCGTGGCGCTGGAGCACCTCGGGAAGCCGGGGGCGGTGGTGGAGGAGCTGACGCAGGGCTTCCGGGTGCCGCGCGAGGTGATCGCCTACGCGTCACGGCTGCTGCCGTCCATCGCGCCGGGGCTGGCGGAGGCGACGTCGATCAGGGAATCGGCGGGCGACCTGGCGGTACGGGCGGTACCGGGGGCAGCGCTCGACGGGGCGGTGGCGGAGGCGTGCGGGTCGGTGCTGCGAAACCGGGAGGGCTCGGTGGGGCTGATCGCGGCGGACGGCCGGGTGGCCGCGCTGGGGGCGGCTCTGGACGCGGCGGGGTTGTCGTTTCTGTCGCCGGGTGAGGAGACGACGGCGGAGGCACGGCTGACGCTGGTACCGGCGTCGCTGGCGAAGGGCCTGGAGTACGACTACGTGGTGCTGGACGACCCGGCGGCGATCGTCGCGGGCGAACCGGACGAACGAACAGGGCTCCGCCGGCTCTACGTCTGCCTCACCCGCGCAGTCTCAGGCCTCACCATCCTCCACGCCACCCCACTCCCCAGGGCGCTGGCCGCCGCCTGACGGCTCCGCAGCAGCCCGCTGGACGCCGAGGAGCACGACGCGATCACGACGCGCGCGGGGAGCCACAAGCGCACCCGGGCGCACATCGTCGAGGCGCTGCGGCAGGGCATCCCCCTGCGCGTCGGCATCGTCGAAGTCCTCCCCAGCCAGCGCGTGAACGAGGCCCGACGCGAACTCGAAGCGCTCGGCGTGACGAAGATCCGCACGGACCGGACGCGGCGCCTCGGCAGAGCTTCGCTGCCCGGGGTCGGCGCGGACGCCACACCGGCAACCTACGTGAGCAAGAGTGGGCCGTGGTCCTCGGCGGCGAGCCGTGGGCCGCGGCGCTGCGGCGGGTTCCCTTCCGGTCGGACGTGAGCGCGTGTGACCCTGACTGCAAGCCTGCTTCGGACGGCGGTGACTGTTCGCCTGCCGAGCAGGAAGCGTGCGACCCGAAGTACTGAAGCCAGGTTCGATGATGCGGAGGCAGCCGCATGCACCTTGCGGCAATCGCAGAGAGTCATTGGCTTGCACGGATTATCGCCGGGTATGCGCAGATCGGCACAAGTGACGGAAACGCAAGCAATGGCAGGAGAAAGCCGCAGGTCGCAAAGGGCGCTCCCCGCACATGCGGGGTTGGTCCCGCCGACGAGATGGCGGCGAAGTTCGGCAAGGGGCGCTCCCCGCACATGCGGGGTTGGTCCCCGGCGCCGCTCGGACAGCGTGCTGCCCTCCCAGCGCTCCCCGCACATGCGGGGTTGGTCCCCTGCCCCCGCCGAAGCGCGCCGCCCAGGCGCAGCGCTCCCCGCACATGCGGGGTTGGTCCGAACGTTCCGGCCCGGTAGAGCAGGACCTTGACGTGGTCCCCGCATACGCGGGGGTGGTCCCGTCAAGGACTTCGTCAACGGGCTGATTCCCGGTCGTTCCCCGCCCGTGCGGGGTTACTGGATCAGATCGGTGTGCGGGTGGTACGGGTGGTCCGGGCAGACGTAGAGCTGGAGGTGGTTGCCCCGGGAGACCGTGACGCCCGGCGGGTTCGCCGCCGCGGCGTTGCGGAGTGCGGCGAGTTCGCGGTCCTCGTACGGGACCCAGCCGTGGCTGGAAGCGTCCCATTCGTTCGAGGCGATGGTCACCAGCGGGCTCATCTCGGCGCCGCAGGCGATGCAGAAGCGGGCGACGGGGTCGGTGAGGCCCCACGAAGGCCAGCCGCCGACCTTCCAGCCTGGGGCGACGGACAGCTCGTTCCCGTAGAACTCCTGCGGGGCGATCTCATACGAACCGTCCACCTCCACCCCGGCCGACCGCCACGTGTTCCAGTCGGCGAGCTGCTGGTGCGTCTCCTTGTCCACCGCCAGCAGGTCGGGATACTCGGTGATCTCCTCCGGCGCGAGCACGCACGGCTTCGGTATGTAGGAGTCGTACTCGACCGCGTGCGGCTCGGGCGGTGCCGCGAGGACGTCGGTGACCTCTGCGGCGGAGCGCCAGACGAGCGCGGTCGGCGGCTTGTACTCCGGCGGGTGCTCGAACGTGCAGCACAACACCTGGAGCAGATCTGCCCGCCCGGGCGGTTGCAGCAGGGGTACGTCACGCACGTGCAACTGGAGCACGGGCACCATGGCGATCGGCCCGTCGACCCCCTCGTGCCACAGCTCGCAGTGCGGCCAGGGCTCCGCGGCGGGCCACAGCAGCGGGCCGCCGACCGAGCTGTCCTGCGGCGACGGGGATCCGGGGCGGGGGTGCAGCCGGATCGCCGCGCGGGCCAGCGGGGCCAGCCCGGGGAAGAGCACGGAGACGTCGGCCGGCCGCGGCGGGGTGGTACGGGTGTGGGCCATGGACTCGATCCTGCCAGCCACCTCTGACAACCGTCGGCGTGCCGGTCCACGAGCCACCGTTCGCGGGCCACCGCCCACGGACCACCGTTCGCGGGCCACGGGTCGCCGGCCGCGGGCCGCGTCACCGCCTCCCCGCTGCCCCGTCACCTCATCTGTCGTACGTCAGGAACACCGCCCCGCTCTCCGTCACCTCGTGTCCCGTCAGCCGCCACACCCGCGGGTCGAACGCCGCCTCGCGGCCGAAGAGCGGGATGCCCGCGCCCGTCGTCAGCGGGCCCAGCTTGATGATCAGCCGGTCGATCTCCCCGTACAGCGCGCCCGCCAGCGTGCCGCCGCCGATGAGCCAGATGTCCTTGCCCGCCTCGCTCTTCAGCTCCGCCACCCGCTTGACCGGGTCTCCCGCGACCACCTCGACCGCCTCGGCCGGGCTCTCCCCCAGGGTCGTGGAGAAGACCAGGTGGCGCAGGTGCGGGTACGCGTCGGGGACGCCGACCGCCAGCCCGATCTCGTACGACTTGCGACCCTCCAGCACCGTGTCGAAGTGCGTGCCCTCCGCCGTGACGCCCAGCGCCTCGCGGGCCATGACGGGCAGGGTCTCCGGGTAGTGCGCGACGAGGTACTGGACGTAGTCCGCGGGCAGCGGCCAGAAGCCGGCGGGGCCGGTGGGGTCGGCGCCGTCCGGGCCGGCGATGAAGCCGTCGACGGTGGCGGCGATGTAGTAGACGAGCTTGCGCAACGCGGTGTCCTTTGTTCGGCAGACGAGCGAGGCGCCCCCGGCCTCTCCGGCCAGGGGCGCCTCAACGAGCATAAAGAACGAGGTCAGCGGACGACCGTCTGGATCTCCTTGACCGTTACGTCCTGCTCGAACACCGACAGCCCGTTCGGCAGTTCCGGGTCGCCCTCCGGGGGCCCGTCGGGGTTGTCGGTGGCGTTCCAGGAGACCTCCCAGACGATCTCGGCCCGCAGCGGGTACGTGCCTTCGCCGGAGGACTTGCGGTACGTGATGTTGCAGCCCGCGTCGTCGCTGTTGACCTGGTAGCCGCCGTCGCCGCCCCCGGTGAGCCGGTACTCGCAGGCGTTCGGTTCGGCATACTCGGTGCCCGCCTCGATGCGCAGCGAGACCGGCTGGGCGACGGTGGTGGCGGCGATGTGGACGTTCGCCTCGGCGTTGTCGTAGTTGGCGGTGACCCACTCGCGCTGGAGGGCCTCGCTGAACTCGATCTTGGTCGGCAGGTTGACGACGTTGCGGTCGGGGTCCGGCTTGAGGTCGATGGGCGGCGCCGGGAGCTTCATGCGCTCGTAGGCGAAGCCGGCGAGAATCTCGGGGTCGACCGCGCCCTCGGGCGGGTCGGGGTCGCCCTCCTCCACCCAGACGATCCACTCGCCGAGGTTGCACTCGCGGGGCAGCAGGGCGGCGTCATCGGGCTTGCGCTCCCACCACATGCCCTCCTCGCCGCTCTTCCGCTTCTCCTCGGTCTCTTCCTTGCGGCGCTCCAGGACGTCGCCGCGGACGCCGGAGGTCGGGTCCTCGTGCAGTTCCTCGTTGTGCTTGTCGAGGCTGTCGTTGGTGTACGTCGGCGCGTACCAGCACGGCGGCGGCGACCAGTTCGCGTTCGAGCTCTGCATCGGCGTGCCGCCGCTGCCGGGGCTGCTGTACCTGAAGGAGAACCCGGCGCCGGGGCTGCTGCCGCCGGAGGGGTCGTAGGTGGTGCCCCCGCTGGGCCGGTCTGCCGACGCCTGTCCCGCGGTCGCCAGCGCCAGCCCGCAGGCCAGTGCGACGGTCGTGGCGACGCGCACGGATCGGGTGCTCAGGCCTTGTCGCGGCATTCCTCGCTCCCCCTTGTCGCGGTGTAGTCGACGACCTTCCAGCCGTCGGCGGTCTTCTCCATGGTCGAGCGGAGGTCGATGTACGACTTGAGCGTCGTCTCGGTCTTCTCGACCTTCCCGGTCTCCACGTCCTTCACGTACGCCTTGCTCTGGTCCTCGCAGGCGGCCACGACGGCCGTGGTCCCGTCGATCGAGACGACCTCGCGGAAGTAGAAGCGGTCGAGGCCGGTGATGGTGATGCCGTCCTTGCGGTACGTGCTGAAGTCGTTCGTCAGCTTGCCGGCGGCGACGTCGTCCCAGAACTTCGTGAAGTTCGGGGTCGCCTCGGTCGCGGCGTACGCCTCCTGCTGCGCCATCAGCGCGTAGCCGTGGTAACGCAGCACCTCGTCCTTCTTCTTGTCGCCCGTCTCGTCCTCGGCGATCTCGACCTCCACATCGTCCGGGAGGTCGAACTCCGGGGCGTCGGGGTCGTCGGCGGACGGCTCGGTGCTCGGGTCCTCGTTGCCCGACTGCGCGCCCTCGATCTTGTCGCCGGACGACGAACCCCCGTCGTCACCGCCGCAGCCGGCCAGCAGCAGCGCGGCCGCCATCGCCGCAGCCGCTGCCGCGGCCCCCGTGCGTGCCCTACGCGCGTTCATGGTGCGGTCTTTCCCTCCGTCGCATGTGGGAGGGGAGCCACCTGCCCCCGTTGTGCCCCGATGAGATTAGCGAAGCATGGTCGCGTCTTCGATGGCGGGAAGGCAACCATGCAGTCACAGACACGTGATAGAGATCTCCCCCGCCCCCCGGTCATGCGTCCGCGTGCTGGCGGGCGGCCAGTGCGTGGGCCACGTCCTTCGTCGCCGGATAGAGGTCCAGGTAGTGGGCGTAGAGCTGTTCGTAGACGCCGGCCGCGGCGGGGTTCGGGGTCACCGTCGACTCGACCGGGTTCCACGCCGAGATGTCCGGCGGGGCCGCCGTGCCGGCGCCGACGGCGGCAAGGAATGCGTCACCGTACGCGGCGCCGACGAGGTGGCGGGGGATCTGCTGCTCCCGGCCGGTGACGTCGGAGACGATCTGCGTCCACAGTTCGCGGGCGCCGCCGCCGACCGCGACGAGGCGGGCCGGGGCGCCGCCGGCCTCGGTCATCGCGGCGAGGTTGTGGCGGACGCCGTACGCGGTGGCCTCCAGGGCGGCGCGGTAGAGGTGGCCGCGGGTGTGGCGGAGGGTGAGGCCGTGGATGAGGCCGCGGGCGTCGGGGTCGAAGAGGGGGGTGCGTTCGCCCGCGAAGTACGGGAGCATCAGCAGCCCTTCGGCGCCCGGCGGGACGGCGGCGGCCTCGGCGACGAGGGTGGCGTAGTCGGAGCCGGTGAGGTCGCGCAGCCAGCCGGTGACGGCGCCGGAGGTGGCCATGCCTGCGGCGAGGCAGTACGTGCCGGCGAAGGCGCCCGCCGTGCCCCACAGCTTCGGGCTGGAGACCGGCTGTTCGACGACGTTCACCAGGAACATCGTCGTGCCGTACATCAGCATCAGGTCGCCGGCGCCGGTGGCGCCGACCGCCGTGGATTCCGCCCAGGCGTCGACCGTGCCGGCGACGACGGGGATCCCGGCGGGCAGGCCGGTGGCGGCAGCGGCGGCGGGGGTGACCTCGCCGACGACGTCGGCGGGCCAGACCAGTTCGGGCCACTCCAGGCCCGGCGCGATCTCCTCGCACCGCTCGGCGATCCAGCGCCGCTCGCGCAGGTCGTACAGCGGCGTGCACTGGCTCGCGGAGTGGTGGTCCAGGACGTACGCGCCGGTGAGCCGGTGGGCGAGCAGCGAACTGGCCATGTACCAGCGGCGGGTACGGGCGTAGACCTCCGGCTCGTGCCGCCGCAGCCATTCCAGCTTGGGGCCCACGGCCTGGCTGGTCAGCGGGGAGCCGCACCGGGCGATGACTGCTTGTCCGTCGGCACCGCCGTAGCGGGCGGTCTGCGCCTCGATCTCGGCGCCGGCGCGCGTGTCGACGCCGTAGAGGATCGCGGGGCGCAGCGGGGTGCCGGCTTCGTCCACGGGGAGGAGGCAGGGGCCGATGCCGCTGACGCCCACGGCGTCGATCCCTTCGGCGGCCGAGGCCGTCAGTTCCGCGGTCAGTGCGGTGAAGTCGGCCCACCACACCTCCTCGGCATCGTGCTCGACCCAGCCGGGCCGCGGGGTGGCGGTGGCGTGTTCGCGTACGGCCTGGGCGACGAGCGTGCCGTCGCCGCGGACGAGCACGCCCTTGGACGACGAGGTGCCGATGTCGATGCCGAGGAGGAGCCCCATGGTTGTCAGTCGACCTTCCCGCTCATGTCGTACTTGGCGTAGATCTCCTCGGCGTTCTCCGCGGTGATCTCCACCGTGCCGAGGGTCTGCTTCTTCTCCACCTTCTCGCCCGCGGCGATGTCGGCGGCGGTCTTCGCGGCCTCTTCCGCGCCGGTCGGGTAGAGGTAGGTGTACGCCATCCGCTCCTGCTGTACGGCGCGGATGCCGCCGTCCGGGATGGCGAGGCCGTCGATGCCGATGAACGCGATCTCGTCCTTGCCCGCGGCCTTCGCCGCCTGCTGGGCGCCGATGGCCATCGGGTCGTTGTGGGCGTAGACGAGGTCGATGTCGGTGCCGCGGGCGAGCCACTGCTGCATGATCTTCGTGCCCTCGGGCTGGAGCCACTTGCCCTCGCGCTCCTCGACGACCTCGATGTCGGGGTTCGCTCCGATGGCCTCCATGAAGCCGTCGTGGCGCTGCTTCTGCGGCTCGGTGGAGAGCAGGCCGCGCAGTTCGGCGACGTTGCCGCCGTCCGGCAGCTCGCGGACGACGGCTTCGCCGGCCTTCTTGCCGATCTCGTAGTTGTCGCCGCCGATGAAGGAGGTGTAGCAGTCGGTGTCGACGGTGCGGTCGAGGATGATGACGGGGATGTCTGCGGCGCACGCCTGCTCGACCGCGGGGGTGACGGGGGCGGGCTCGTTCGGCGAGACGATGAGGATGTCGACCTTCTGCTGGACGAACTGCTGGATCTGGCTGACCTGCTGCGCGTTGTCCTGCTGGGCGTCGGCGATCGGCAGCAGCTTGAGGTTCGGGTACTCCTTGACGTAGTGCTCAAGTTGCTTGTTGAGCTGGGCGCGGTACGGCTCGGCGTTGTTGGCCTGCGAGTAGCCGATGACGAACTCGTCGCCCGCGCCCTTCTCGCTGCCGCCGCCCTTCTCGGTCTTGGAGGCGCAGCCGGCGGCCAGCGCGGTGGCGGCGAGCACGGCGGTGGCGGCGGTCAGCGCTCGGCGGAGCATACGGGGGGTGCTGCTGGGGCTGGTGCTGCTCGTGCTCGTGCTGCTGCTCATCGTGGAGTCTCCTCTGCGGCGGGTGCGGGTGCGGGGCCGGGGACGGGGGCCTTGGGGGTGCGGCCGGGGCCCGTACGGGATCGGCCGCCGCGTAGCCTGTCGATGCCGTTCTTGATGCTCTGGAGCAGGTCGGGGCGTTGCAGCACGACCGCAAGGACGACGATCGAGCCCTTGATGACCAACTGCCAGTTGTCGTCGACGGCGTTCAGGCCGAGGACGTTGTCGAGCAGGGTGAGGATCAGCGCGCCGACGAAGGTGCCGATGATCGTGCCCTTGCCGCCGGCGAGCGAGGCGCCGCCGATGACGGCGGCGGCGATGGCGTCGAGTTCGTACGTGTAGCCGGCCTGGGGGTCGGCGGAGACGCTGTACGCCGCGTCGATGGGGCCGGCGAAGCCGGCGAGCATCCCGGAGAGGGTGAAGACGGCGATGATGACGAAGGTGACGTTGATGCCGGAGAGCCGGGCGGCGGTGGGGTTGCCGCCGACGGCGTAGATGTGCCGGCCGAAGGTGGTGCGGGAGAGCAGGAGGTGGAAGACGACGCAGACCATGAGGAAGGCGAGGACGGGGAAGTAGATGCCGTCCGGGCCGAGGATGCCTTCGAGGACGTTGTTGTCGGGGGTGCCGAGCTTCTGGAACGACTCGGAGTTCTCGGTGAGTTCGCCGTCCGGGCCGGCGACGAGGGTGCCGACCGACTCGTTGTCGCTCATCTTCCGGTCGAGCCCTCTGGCGATCGACATCATCGCCAGAGTCATGACAAACGATTGGATCTTCAGCCAGGCGGTGCCGATGCCGTTGGCCAGGCCGAAGCCGGCGCCGATGAGCATGCACGCGGGCACGATCAGCCAGACGGGCATGTCGTGGTGGGCCACCATGATGGCCGCGGACATCGAGGCGAAGCCCATCAGCGAGCCGACGGACAGGTCGATGCCCGCCGCCAGGATGACCAGCGTGACGCCGACCGCGAGGATGCCGCGGGTGGCGAACGCGCCCACGGCGTTGGTCAGGTTGGTCTGGTTGAGGAAGACGTCGCCCTTGGTGATCACGCCGATGGCGACGATGAGGATCAGGCCGATGTACGCCTGAAGCGAGCCGAGCACCGGCAGGATCCGCCGGGCCCGCGACACCGCGCCCGCGCCGTCCGGGCCACCGGCGCCGTCTGAGCCGCCCGCGCCGCCCGCGCCCTTCGCGCCGCCCGCGCCACCCGGCCCGTCCGCGCCCTTGCCGCCGCCCGGGCCGTTCGCGCCGCCGTCGCCGGCGGCGGCCCCGTCCGGCTGTGCTGTCCTGGTCATCTCCGCGTCATCTCCGCGTTCCTCGAAGGTGGTGGGTGGTGACGGTCTCGCGCGCCATCGCCGCGGTGAGGATGGCCTCCTGGTCCGCCTGCGGTCCGCGCGCCGGATCACGGTGGAACTCGCCGGTCAGCCGGCCCTCGCAGAGCACCAGCACCCGGTCGCACATGCCGATCAGCTCGGGCAGCTCGGAGGAGACCGCGAGGATCGCGGTGCCCTGCGCGGCCAGTTCGTCCATGAGCCGGTGGATCTCGGCCTTCGCGCCGACGTCGATGCCGCGCGTCGGCTCGTCCATCAGCAGCACGCTGGGCCTGGTCAGCAGGCACTTGGCGAGGACGACCTTCTGCTGGTTGCCGCCGGACAGATGCTCCACGGCGGTCTCCATGCCGGGCGTCTTCACCTTCAGCGCCTCGATCTGCCCGGCGACCGCGGCCCGTTCGCGGCGCCTGTTCACCGTCCGCCACGGGTTGCGGTAGCGGGCCAGGGCGGCGAGCGAGCCGTTGAACCGCACGGTGTTGGCCGTGACCAGGCTCTGCCCCTTGCGGTCCTCGGCGACGAGCGCGAGGCCGCGGCGGATGGCGTGGCCGGGGCTGCGCGGGCGGTACGGGCTGCCGTCCACGGTCATCCGGCCGTGCGCCCGGGCGCCGTAGTGGCCGAAGAGCGCCTGGAGCACCTCGCTGCGCCCGGCGCCCATCAGCCCGGCGAGCCCGACGATCTCCCCGGCCCGTACGGACACGTCCACGCCGTACAGCGACGGGCCGCCGTCCTGCGAGACGTACGTCAGCCCCTCGGCGGCGAGCCGGACCTCCCCGCCGCGGTGCTGCTCGGCGCGGCGCGGGAACAGCTCGCCGAGCGGGCGGCCGACCATGAGCCGGACCAGCTCGGCCCTGGTGGTCTCGGCCATCCGGCGGGTGCCGACGTACGCGCCGTCGCGCAGCACGGTGACGGCGTCGGCGATCTCCTCCAGCTCCTCAAGGCGGTGGGAGATGTAGACGACGCCGACGCCGCGCGCGGTCAGGTCGCGGATGACGGTGAACAGGCGCCGTACCTCGGCGTCGGCGAGCGCCGACGTCGGCTCGTCCATGACGAGTAACCGGACGTCGAGGTTGAGTGCCTTCGCCACCTCGATGAGCTGCTGCTCCGCCAGCCGGCAGTGCTTGACCAGCCGCCGCGGCGGCACGGCCAGGCCCAGGCCCGCGAGCAGGTCGCGGGCGCGGGCCTCCTGGGCCTTCTTGTCGACGGTGCCGCGGGCGGTGCGCAGCTCGCGGCCGAGGAAGACGTTCTCGGCGACGGACAGCTCCGGGACGAGGTTCAGCTCCTGGTGGATCATCCCGATGCCGTGCCGCTGCGCGTCCCTCGGCGAGTGGATGGCGGCGGGCACGCCGTCCCGCTCGATGACGCCCTCGTAGTCGGGGTGCACCCCGGCGAGGACGTTCATGAGCGTCGACTTGCCCGCGCCGTTCTCGCCGAGGAGCGCGACCACCTCCCCGGCGTGCACGGTCAGCTCGACCCCCTTCAGGGCCCGCACGCCGGGGAAGGACTTGGCGATCTTGCGCATCGCCAGCAGGGGCGCTGCGCCTGCGTGGTCGGCCATGGCTACCGGCAGTCGCCGAAGCCGTCGTACGCGATGCCGAGCTGGTCGCAGACCGCGCGGAGGTCGGCGACGTAGTCGCCGGGGACCGCGTGGATGTGGTTGCTGCCGAAGCGGGTGAGGAACTCCTCCGCCGTGGCGTTCAGCCGGGCGAAGGCGTGCGGCCACTCCCAGGTGGAGGCGCGCATCATGCGCTCGTTGGTCTCCGCGTCGTACGTCTCCAGCTCGCCGCGCATCACGTGCATCCGGTACTCGCCGTTCAGCCGGGTGAGCCGGGCGAAGGTCATGGCGCCGGGGGCGGCGAGGTGCTGGACGGACGCGCCGCCGGCCGGGAAGTAGAAGACCTCCGGCAGGAAGTTGACGTGCCGCATGTTCTCGGCGGGGTCGTCGGAGCGGGCCGCGTACCAGGTGGCGTGCTGGCCGGAGTTGCACAGGTCCCAGACCTGCTTGTCGGTGTGGTAATGCCGCACGTCGGCGAAGAGCACGGGGTCGCCGGAGAGCAGCTTGAGCACCTGCATCGTCAGCGCCGCGTCCATGTCCGCCTCGGTGGAGGTGACATGGGTGTCCTTGGGGCCCTCCCAGTCGTACGGGTCGTTGAGGAACGCCTCGGCGACGTCCATCGTGGCGAAGTTCGCCGTCAGCTCCGGCTGGCCCTTGATGCCGGAGAAGTCGAGGTTCCACTCCTCGATCAGCTCGCGCATCGCGTAGTACGCGCGGATCTGCCGCTCCAGCAGCTCGGGGGTGAGCCGGTCGCCGTCGTAGTGGACGCCGGCCGCGTGCCGCTCGATCCAGGTGCGGGCGTTCTTCACCCGCGCGGCGTCGGCGTTCTCGCTGCGCCGGACGATCTCCCACTGGTCGATCTCCTCGACGTCCACGCCGAAGACCTTCATCCACTGGTCGGTGTTGGCGGTGGCGGTGTACATGCCCATGGGCCGGCCGCCGATCCGGCCGAAGGTGGAGCCGCGCAACTGCTGCACCGCGGCGCCCGCGCGGACGTGGGTGAGGATCCGGTTCCGTACGTCCGGCTCGGCCAGGTCGCCCCAGGCGCGGGCGTGGACGCGGCCGATCTGGTCCAGGCCGCCGGCGCCGGCGAGGAGGCCGACCATGCCGGGGAACTGCGGGTCGAGGTTGGCGACCATCAGGATCGGTCCCGGGGTGGACTCCGCGGCCAGCATGGTGAAGTGCGGGAACGTCCACACCGAGTGGTGGAAGATCGTCACGTCCACGTGCCGCTCTGCGAGCCAGCGGGCCTGGGAGGTGGCGAGGACGTTGGACTCCACGTGCTCGGGCGCGACGATCACCTCGTGCCCGGCGTCGCCGAGCATGGCCGCCAGCTCGCGCGCGGCGCGGGAGACGTGGTCGCGTACGTCCCGCTGGACGTAGTCCCGGCCGTCGGAGATGGACAGCAGACCGATGCGTGCCATGTGGCTGGCCTCCAATTGCGTGCGGTTGTGGAGATGCGCGTACGTCGGGCGATGCGCGTGCGTGGGGCGATGCGCGCGTACGTGGGTCGCGGGGGCGCGGGGGCGTTACTTGAGGCCGGAGGTCTTGATGGACTCGACCATCTGGCGCTGGAAGAAGAGGAAGAGCATCAGCATGGGGATCACCGCGACCACCGCGGCGGCGAGGATGTAGTTCCAGTTCGAGCCGTACTGGGTGGTGAAGGACGCGATGCCGACCTGGGTGACCGTCAGGTTCTCGCTGCTGGTGGCGACCAGCGGCCAGGCGAAGGCGTTCCAGTTGGCGAGAAAGAAGAACACCGACAGCGCGGCCAGGATCGGCCGGGACAGCGGCAGGATGATGCTCCAGTAGATCCGCCAGTAGCCGGCGCCGTCGGCGATCGCCGCCTCCTCCAGCTCCCGCGGGATGCCGAGGTAGAACTGCCGCAGCAGGAAGATGCCGAAGGCGTTGAAGAGCGGCGGGATGATCAGGGCCGCGTAGCTGTCGAGCATGCCCAGCTCGCGGACCACGATGAACAGCGGGATGAGGATCACCGGCGGGGTGATCAGCAGCGTGGAGAAGATGACGACGAAGATGCCGTCGCGGCCGGGGAAGCGCAGCCGGGCGAGGGCGTACGCGGCCATCGAGTGGAAGAAGAGCGCGACGATGGTGATGATCGCGGCGGTGAAGAAGCTGTTCCACAGCCAGCGGTCGAAGGCCACCTCGGTGAGGACGTAGCGGAAGTTCTCCCAGGTGACGTCCTCGGGGACCAGCTTGCCGTCCGTGACGGCCTCGCGCGGCTTGAACGCCGAGGTGATCAGCCACAGGATCGGGAAGACGCTCAGCACCGACAGCACGATGGCCAGGACCGTGAGCCCGGCACGGGCGCGGCGGCGGCCGGGGCCGCGCAGCGGGGTGGGGCGGGCGGCGGTGGTGCCGTCGGCCAGGGTGTCACTGCTCATCGTCGAACCTCCCGCCCTTGGTCGCCTTGAAGATCAGCCAGGACAGGGCGACCATCACCACGACGAGGAAGGAGCCCAGGGCCGCGGCGTAGCCGTACTCGCCGAAGACGAACGCCTGTTGGTAGATGTAGAACATCGCCACGGCCGTGCCGTTGGCGGGACCGCCGTCGGTCAGCACGAAGATGAGGTCGAAGGTGCCCGTGATGGCGGCGACCGTGCTGACGATGAGGACGAAGAAGCTGGTGGGCTTGAGCAGCGGCCAGGTGATCTGCCGGAACGAGGTCCAGGGCCCGGCGCCGTCGATCTTCGCGGCCTCGTACAGCTCCCGGGGGATCTCGTTGAGACCCGCCAGGAAAATAATCATGTAGTAGCCCATGTAGTACCAGACCGTGACCGCGATCACCGCGTACAGCGCGAGGTCGGGATCGCCCAGCCAGGAGCGGGCGCCCATGCCCACCTCGCCGGTGGCCTTGTTCACCACGCCGGTCTGGTCGTCCAGCATGAACTTCCACAGCAGGCCGACGACGACCAGGCTCAGCATGTGGGGCAGGAAGAGCGCGGTGCGGTAGACCGACATGCCGGGCAGCATCTGCTTCATCAGCACGCCGAGCCCGAGGCTGACCACGAAGAGCGTCGGCACCAGGACGACGACGTACTTCGCGGTGACCCCCATCGAGGACCAGAAGTACGGGTCGTTGAACATGCGCTCGTAGTTGCCGACGCCGATCCACTCGTACGAGCCGAAGCCCGAGACCTGGAAGAAGCTCAGCACGAACGACAGCAGCATCGGCAGGACCACGAAGATCCCCAGGCCGAGCCCGTCGGGCAGCAGGAACAGCGTCGCGGCCAGCCGCTCGCGGCCCTTGCGGCCGAGCCGGCGGCGGCCCGCGGGGGCGGCGGCCCGCTTCGCGGCGGCGCCGGGTGCGCGCTGCGGTGTGGCGATGCTCGTCATATCAGGCTCGCCCCCTGGTAGCTCTTCATGAAGGCGTCGATGGTCTGGGCGGCCCGGTCGGCCTCGCCGGCCACGCCCTTGCCGGCGAGCATGGTGGCCTGGACGGCGTCGGAGATCGCCTTGTAGACGATCGGCGGGTAGCGCGGCTCGGCCCGGCCGCCGGGGAAGATCTCCTCCTTGAACTTCTTCATCGCCCAGGAGTCGTAGCCGCCCTGCTCGGCGCCGCGCTCCAGCGCGGAGGTGCGCGGGGAGATGTCGGACTTCACGCCCGTGCACCACTCGACGGTGCGGTCGATGGACTCGTCCGACATCCGGCCGAGCGCCCAGCCGCAGAACTCGGCGGCGGCGTCGGGGCTGGCGCCCTGGGTGCTGGCGCAGAACGACCAGCCGCCGAGGGTGGTGGTGTACTCGCCGCCGGGCGGCACGGGCAGCTTGAAGACCCCGTACTCGTGCTTGGGAGCGCCCGCCTTGAACGCCTGGACCTCCCAGACGCCGATCTGCCACATGCCGGCGAGGTTCGAGGTGAAGGCGGTGATGCGGTCGTCGGCGGCGGGCAGCGTACGGGGCGCGATGCCGGCCTCGATCGCGTCCTGCCAGAGCGCGAGGGCCTGGCGGGCGCCCTTGGAGTCGAAGACGACGTTGCCGGACTTGTCGACGACCTCGCCGCCGCCCTGCCACATCCAGCAGTACCAGGTGAAGTTCTGGTAGTAGCCGGGGTCGGTGTGGAAGACCAGGCCGGCCGCGCCGGTCCTGCTGCGGATCCGGTCGCCGGTGTCGAGGAGCTGGTCCCAGGTGACGGGGATGTCGGCCTCGGAGAGGCCGGCCTTCTCCCAGACGGGGACGTTGTAGAACATGGCCAGCGGCTCGACCTCCATGGGGAGGGCGTAGACCTTGCCGTCTACGGTGCGGCTGGTCAGGCTCGTGCCGTAGTCCTCGATCACGCCGTCGTCGAGGTGCGGGGTGAGGTCGGCGAGGATGCCGCCGTTGTAGTAGCGGGTGAAGTCGCCGGGGCTGAGCAGGAAGATGTCGGGTCCGGCGCCGGAGGCGAAGGCGGTGACCATCTTCGAGCCCTGGTAGCTGACGCCGGGGACGAAGTACGGCTCGATCGTGACGTCGTGGGTGTCGTTCCAGTCCTTGATGAGCCGGTCGAACCACTTGGACTGGGCGACCATCGCGGGGTCGGACGCCTTCGGGTCGTAGAAGTGCCAGAACTTCAGCGTGCCGCCGGCGCTCGCGGACCCGCCGCAGCCGCTGAGCAGCGGGGTGGCGGCGGCCGTGGCCGCGGTCGCCGCGGCGACGCCCGCCGTGCCGCCGAGGAAGCGGCGGCGCGAGGGGGCGCCGCGGGCGGGTACGGCGCCGTTGCCGTGCTGGAGCATGTCGTTGCCCCTGTCTGTCGGGTGGGTGCTGTCGGGGGGCCGGGGGCTCGTCGTGCCCGGGCCCGAGGGTTCGTACGGGGAGGTCAGTCGGGGGCGTCGACTTCCAGGTCCAGCAGGCCGGGAGTTGCCGGCAGGGATGCGCTCGACGGTGCGTCGAGGTAGAACAGTGAGGTCGAGGCGATGTCGTCGCGGTTCTTCCGGTAGCGGTGCTTGAGGCCGTTGCCCTGGCCGGCGCCGATGCCGAGGCACTGCACGGTCACGCGGAGGTCTTCTTGGAAGCGGACGGGGTCCAGGACGTGCCAGCGGTACATCCCGAACCGCTGCTGGCTGGCGTAGAGCCCGTCGGGCCGCAGGATCTGGTTCAGGCCCAGATAGGGCGTCGTGTACGCGGTGTAGCCGTGCGGCTTGACGTCGAAGTTCCAGGCGCCGCCGAAGTAGTCCTCGGTGCCGGTGCCGCAGATGGTGGGCCAGTCCTCGTCGCCGTCGAGGAAGAACTTCAGCTCTCCCTCGCCCCACCAGCCGGGGCTGTTGGTGCCCCAGGCGAGGTACGTGCCGACGTACTGGCCGGCGCCGGTGACGCCGTCGAGGAGGGTGTGGACGGAGGACTCGTCCACGGGGTTGCTGCGGCGCCACTGGGCGTGGAGGTAGGAGGCGTCGGCGGGGACGTCTGCCAGCTCGTAGTCGATCTGGTAGTAGAGCGTCATCTGCTCGGGGGCGAGGTTCTCCAGCGTGACGCGGGCGCCGCGGCGGAACGGCATGGGCCAGTAGGCGTTGAAGCCGCCGTTGGGGGCGACGGTCACGGGCACGGAGGAGACCTGGCTGAAGACGCTCCAGCCGTTGCAGAAGAAGTCGCCGAGCGGCACCTCGACGGCGGGGGTCCGTTCGCCGTCCCAGTAGACGCGCAGCAGGGTCTGCCGCCAGGCGGCGTGCGGGGCGGTGGTGCACCAGAGGTGGCGTATGGTGCCCGGCCCGTCGATCTCTGCGAGCACGGCGGTCTCGCCGGCGGCGATGTCGATGCTCGGGGAGATCTTCCACCCCCGGCCGAGCCGGCTCGCGGCCCGGGCGCCGGTGCCCTCGGTGGCGGCACCGCCCGCACCCTTGGCGCCGGTGGGGTTCTCGGCGCTGATCGAGCGGGTGAGGGCGGGGGTCGTACGGGCGAGGTCATCCAGGCCGAACGTGGTGCTCATGGACGCTCCGTGGTGAAATCGGTTCGTGAAATCGTTTTCGTACGGGGTCGGGGAAGGGTCCTCCCAAATGCGCGCAGCAACTGAGAGAGATCCCGGTGACGTGAGGCGACCCCACCGGAAATCCCTTGAAATCCATTTCACGCGAACGTAGAGTTCACGCAAGACGGTGTCAAGAGGTCCGTACGAGACCGTGGAAAACACCGTCCACGCCGACCCGTCCACGCACCCGACCCGATGCCGGGACCGCGCCGCGGGCCGCACCGCGGGGCCGCCGGATGCGCGTATCCGATGTCCCGCCGCGGCTCAACGGGGCCCCGCACTGGCGGAGAATGGCGGGCAGGGCACCGGACGCGCGGCCGACTCCCGCGCCTGCGTGAGAGGTTCAGGTAGCGGACAAGTGACGACCATCAACGATGTGGCCCGCGCCGCGGGGGTCTCGCCGGCCACAGTCTCCCGGGTCTTCAACGGGGGCCGGGTCACGGCCGAGCGAGCCGAGCGCGTCCGCAAGACCGCGGCGGAACTGGGCTTCTCGCCGAACCGCGTGGCACGGTCGCTGCGGATGCAGCGGGCCAGCGTCATCGGGCTGATCATCCCGGACATCGAGAACCCCTTCTTCACCTCGCTCGCGCGGGGTGTGGAGGACGCGGCGCAGCAGACCAACCTGTCGGTGGTGCTGTGCAACACCGACGAGGACGTGGACAAGGAACGGCGCTACCTGGAGATCGCCGCGGCCGAGCAGATGGCGGGCGTGATCGTGGCCGTGGCCTCGCGGAACCGCACGGACCTGTCGGTGCTGGAGGGCCGCGGCATGCCGGTGGTCGCCGTGGACCGGCGCCCGCGGGGGGCGTCCGTGGACGCGGTGATGGTCGACAACCAGCACGGCGGCGAAGAGGCCACCGCCCACCTGCTGCGCAGCGGCTACCACCGGATCGCGTGCATCGCGGGCCCGGAGGGCGCGTCCACGTCCGACGACCGGCTCGCGGGCTACCGCGCGGTCATGCGCGACCACCTGCGCGAGACGGACGGCGGGGCACTGCCGCCGGAGTACGTACGGCACGCCGACTTCCGGGTCGAGGGCGGCCGGGCGGCGATGGCGGACCTGCTGGCGCTGCCGGAGCCGCCGGACGCGGTGTTCGTGGCGAACAACCTCATGACGGTGGGCGCCCTTGAGGCCCTACGGGAGGCGGGCACGGAGCCGCCGCGCACCGGGGTGCTGTCCTTCGGCGACGTCCCGTGGGCGTCGCTGGTCCGCCCGCCGCTGTCGACGGTGCAGTTGCCGTCGTACGACCTGGGGTGGACGGCGGCGGGGCTGCTACAGGAGCGCATCGCGGGGACGGAACGGCCGCTCCAGACGGTGGTGCTGCGAACGTCGCTCCAGGTGAGGGAGTCGACGTCGGGCCCGGGGGCGTAGCAGGGGGACGGGGGCGTGGCGTACATCCTCCGCACACCCGCCCAAGGGTAGGCCGCCCCTATGACAAGCACCGGCCCCCCGAAGGCCACCGACGTACGCACCCGGCCCCCGTGCCGTACGCCCGACCGCACCCCGCGCCGCCCGCCCCTACAACAGCCCCAGCACCAGCCGGACCGCGTGTTCGATGTCCTCCCACTCCGCCGGCTCCACCCGCCCCGCGAAGTCCCCCAGCCGCCCCGGGTCCACCGCCGCCATCTGCTCGACCAGCACCACCGTGTCCGTACCGGCCATCTCCACCCGCGGGTGGATGAGCCCGGGCCGCGCGCTCGTCGACGTGGGCGCCACGACGAGCGTCGATGTCGCCAGCGCCTCCGTCTGAAGCACGACCCCGTACCGCATGCCCCGCTGCTCGTGCCCCACCCGTTGCTTCGGCGCGCGCAGGCGGTAGATGTCACCACGCACGCAGGTCGTCCATCTCCTCCCGCACCGCGGCCGCCTCCGCCGCGTATGCCGGGTCCAGGCGCCACTCCTGCACCTCCGCCGCCGCCTGGCGGTACTGCTCGCGAACGTACGCCTCGTGCACTGCCTGCCTTATGGCGTCGGACACCGTCACGTCGCGCATGCTCGCCAGCGCGTCGAGTTCACGGCGCGTGGTGGCGTCCGGGCGGAAACTAATGGTCTGTACGGTCATGAGACCAGCGTAATACGCCACGTATTACGCCGCCAGCGCGCGCGTGCCGAGGACACCGCCGCCCGGTTACGTGTCCAGCAGCCTGCGCCACTCCGCGACCGACTCCGGCGACACCGGGCCCGACCAGCCCGCCGGGCGGACCGCGCCGCCGACGTGGAAGGCGTCCAGGCCCGCCGCGCGGAGGCGGGGGACGTGGGCGGTGGTGAGGCCGCCGCCGGCCATGATGCGGGCCTCGTAGCCGGGCTGGCCGGCGGTCGCGCGGGCCGCCTCCGCGACCAGCACCGCCAGGCCGTCCGCGACGCCGCGCGCAGAGCCCGCCGTCAGGTACGTGTCCAGCCCCGGCAGGCCCGCGAGCTGCTTGCGCAGCTTGTCCCGGTCCGCCGCCCGGTCGATCGCCCGGTGGAACGTCCACCGGCACCCGTCCCCCACCTCCTCCAGCAACCGCCCGACCGCCGCCAGGTCCGGCCCGCCCGCCTCGTCCAGGAACCCGAGGACGAACTCCTCCGCCCCCTCCGCGCGCAGCACCCGCGCCCGCGCCGCCAGCGCCTCCACGTCCCCCGCCGCGAAACCGTCCTCCGCGCGGAGCATGACGCGCACGGGGATCTCCACCGCGGCCCGCACGGCGGCGACCGTCTCGCGCGTCGGGGTGAGCCCGTCGGCGGCCATGTCCGTGACCAACTCCAGACGGTCGGCGCCGCCCGCCTCCGCGGCGGCGGCGTCGGCGGCGTTCAGGGCGATGACCTCAAGCAGCATTGGTCTAGACATGAAGCACAGCCTGCCACATCGCGCAGAATGGTGACCATGCCCGCCCCCGGAGATAACCAGGCTGCAACATCCGCGCCCGAGCCCGCCGGCCCCGGTCTGCTCGACCGCTGGACGGCCCTCCTCACCCGCTGCCGGTCCGGCGCCGCGCCCCCCGACCCCGTACCGTACGGGAAGAACCTGCTGGAACGGTGGGGTGAGCCGCAGCGGCGCTACCACACCGTGGCGCATCTGGCGGCCGTCCTCGACCGGGCCGACGAGCTGGCCCACCACGCCGACGACCCCGACGCCGTCCGCCTGGCGGCCTGGTTCCACGACGCCGTCTACCGGCCGGAGCGGAGCGAGAACGAGGAGCGCAGTGCGCGTCTCGCGCAAGTCGCCCTGGCGGAGGCGGGGGTTGGGGACGAGCGCGTCGCGGAGGTGGCGCGGCTCGTACGGCTCACGGTGACCCACGACCCGGAGGCCGGCGACCGCAACGGCGAGGTGCTGTGCGACGCGGACCTCGCGGTACTGGCGGGCCCGCCGGCGGCGTACGCGGCGTACGCGGCGGCGGTGCGGGAGGAGTACGGCTTCGTGCCGGACGACGCGTTCCGGGAGGGGCGGGCGGCGGTGCTACGGCAACTGCTGGAGCTGCCGCGGCTGTTCCGTACGGAGACGGGGTACGCGCGCTGGGAGGCGGCGGCGCGGCACAACGTGGGGACGGAGCTGGAGCTGCTGGGCGGGTAGGGACATCAGCCGATGCGGACGTCCGTCCCCGGGATGTACGGGGCGGCGACGGGCGTGCCGTCGGAGGTACGGCACGCATCGACAGCCAGCAGTTTGAGGTTGGGGAACCGCAGGAAGACCTCGGGGTCGGGCGGCACCACGCAGTTCGCCAGATACACGTCTGTCAGCGTGGACGGAAGATTCCTCACCCTCCTGAGCCACGGGTCAATGTCGACACCTTCGAGCCGCAGGAACCTCAGACCGTGCATCTCCCTCAGGTCGTCGAAGCCCCGGAGCGTCTCCCGGCCGCTCCCAGACAGGTCCACATACCGCAGGCCGGCGAAGGTCGTCAGCGGACTGAGATCCTTTTCCGCCACACCGGAGAGACTGATATCCGCCAGATCCCGGCAGTCCCGCAGTGTGCTCAGGTCCAGGTCCTCGGGGAGCCGGGTCGTCAGCCAGCGCAGCCGGATGAGATCCGCGAGAGCAGCCCCACCGCGCAGCGCCTTGGTGACGCTCAGCGTGAGATCCATCAGGTCGGGATGGCCGCTGAGAACGGACCGGTCCGCCGCTTCGGACACCTCGTCCACCCACAGCACCCGCAGGGGCGGGAGGTCGGCCAGAGCCTTGGGCCCGCGCAGGGGATAGCGCACGTAGGCGCCCGTCAGCTCGCGAAGTCGGGCCGCCGCCCGCATCTGACCGGGGTGATTGATCGCCACCAGGTTTCCGGCCAGCGGCAACCGGCACAGGACGCGGTCGGCGTAGGCGTCCGCGTCGAAGTAGTTCCACGCCTTGATGAGTTCGTTGACGACTTCCAAGCGCTCGTCGCCCACGTAGCCCGCCAGCAGGTCGAGGGCCTTCTCGCCCCCGATCAGCGCCGCGGTCCGTACCGTGTGCGCCGCGGCCGGCTCGGACAGATCCTCAAGTGACGGCGGCAGCCACCGCAGCAGGGTCGGCCCCACCGCCGCCAGGGCGGGCGGATCCGTCTTCCGCTTCGCCGGGAACAGCTTCTGTGTTGGATCAGGAGCAGCGCGTTGCCCGCGGCGAGTTGGCGCTCCACCCACCCCCGCGGCATGACCCCGGTGATGGGACCCGCGACCCCGTCGAGCATCGCCTCCGGGTTCGGGGGCCTGCGGCCGCTGTAGTCGCGGAGCTTGACGAAGACCGGCGTGAGGCCGTTCCACTCGGCGAGTTCGTCCGTGAAGCCCCCGCGCGCGGCCGTGATCGCCAGCCAGCGCAGCAGCGTCGTCTTGCCGGAGCCCGCCTCGCCGCGCAGCAGTACGCGGGGCGCGCCGCTCAGCGCCGCCTCGACGCGCAGGCCGGCGGCTTCGTGCCCGCTTTCCTCCCAGTTGCTCATGTCGGGCCTGAGCTGCGGTACGGCCCGGCGGGTGGCGCGGCGGGGCCGGGCGTCGTCGCCGGTCGTGCGCAGGCTGACGTACGCGACCGACAGCCTGACGCGCTGCGGGGTCGCCTTGTCGGACGTGCCGCGGAACAGCTCGACCTCGTCGAGCTCCCGGCTGACCAGCTCCATGTACGTACGCCGGAAGTGGGTGTCGAGGTCCGAGCCGTCCGGCGCGAACAGCGAGCGGTCCGGCAGGCGTTCCAGGATCCGCGCCACCTCGGCGCCCAGCGTGGCCGTACGCGCCAGCAGCTCGGCGGCGGCGCGCTCCTCGAAGACGGGCAGGCTGCGCACGATGCGTACGCAGTACGCGACGCACTCCGCGAACAGCGTCTCGTACAGCCGCGTCTCCGTCTCGCCGAGGCCGGTGGGCGGGCGCACGGAGGCGGTGATGCGGCGGACCAGCTCGGCCGGCTGGGCGTCGGCGGCGAGGAGGGCGTCGTCGGAGAGGTCCGCGCGGGCGAACGTGTCGGCCACGGCGTCGATGACGGCCTGCCGGCCGCCGCTGTCCAGCCGGTCGAAGGCGTGCGTCAGGTACGGGTCCAGGCGGTCGTACACCGCGTTCGCAGCCGCGCCTATCCCGCCGTTCCCGCCGCCTTCACCGCGCCCTCGGCGGCGGGTTCGCCGCGCGCCACCAGCCTCGTACGACGTGCCGCCGACCGGCCGGCGACCACCGTCATCGCCACCGCGCCCACCGCCAGCACGGCGCCGGTCCACGCGGTGGCCGCGTACCCGAGACCGGCGCTGATGACGAGGCCGCCGAGCCACGGGCCCACGGTGTTGCCGATGTTGAACGAGGACGTGGCCGTCGCGCCGGCGAGTCCCTGCGCGGCGCCGGCGACATCGAAGATCCGGGCGTTGAGGGCGGGCGCGGTGGTGAAGGCCGTGGCGCCGAGCAGGATGGACAGGGTCACGATCGCCACCGGGTACTCGGCGAGCAGCGCGCACGCGACCAGCACGGCGGCGGTCGCGGAGAGCCCGACGTACATGGTGCCGAACCGGTACCGGTCCGCCATCCGCCCGCCGACCAGCGTGCCGAGGAACGCGCCGGCGCCGAAGAGCGCGAGCACGGTCGGCACCCAGCCGTCGCCGAGGCCGGCGACGTCGGTGAGCAGCGGGGCGAGGTAGGAGAAGAAGGAGAACGTGGCGCCGGCGAAGAGCGCGATCGTCGCCATGGCCAGCCACACCTGGCTGTCCCGGTAGATGCGCAACTCCTGCCGCAGGCGCGGCGGCTCGGCGTCGTCGGGCGTGCCACCGGGTACGAGCGCCACCACCCCGACGAGCGCGACGGCGGTCATCAGCGTCACGGCCCAGAACGCGGACCGCCAGCCGAAGTGCTGCCCGAGCAGCGCCCCGCCGGGCACCCCGGCGACGTTCGCGACGCTCAGCCCGCCGACCATGATCGCCATGGCCCGCGCGCGGGCCCCCGTGGGGACGGTGGCGATGGCGACGGCGGCACCCACGGCCCAGAACCCGGCACAGGCGAGGGCACTCACGATGCGGGTGGCGAAGAGGACACCGTAGGAGGTCGAGACGGCCCCCACGATGTGACCCGCGCCGAAGACGATCAGCAGCCCGACGAGGGTGGTACGGCGGGGGAGGCGGAGGGTGGCGGCGGCGAGGGTCGGGGCGCCGACGACCATGCCGACGGCGAACGCGGAGATGAGGAGCCCGGCGCGGGGTATGGAGACGTCGAGGTCGTCGGCTATCTCGGGGAGGAGGCCGGAGAGCATGAACTCCGACGTCCCGAGGGCGAAGACGGCGACGCCGAGGACGTACACGGCGACGGGGAGGCGGGCTCCGGCCCGGGGGGCGGTCGGGGACATGACGAGTCAAACACCAAGGCGGGAGGGGAACATTCCTACGACCGCCACGGTACGGGGAAAACCCACAGGTGGAAAAGGGTGCGCCCCGCGGGTGCGGGGATGGTCCCGACGAGTTCGAGGCGTTCGTGACCGATGCCGCGCACTCCCCGCACATGCGGGGATGGTCCCGCGTCCTGCCAGTCGTACACGAACTGGACGCGCACTCCCCGCCCACGCGGGGATGACCGCTCACCCCGCCCCCGTCCTCCTCCCCGGCCGCCGCAGACCCCCCGCCACCAGCCGCCGCAACAACTCCTTCGACCCCACCGCCACCGCCCCGCGGCTCACCGCGTCCTCGTACCGCGTGGACGGGATGTCGTAGTGGTCCCGGTCGAACGCCCTCCGCGGTACGCCCATCGACTCCGCGAACGCGTGCAGTTCCTCGTACGACTCGTCGCTCACCAGGTGCGACCACATCCGCCCGTGACCGGGCCAGGTCGGCGGGTCCACGTAGATGGTCATCGCGCACCGCCAGGCCCCAGGGCGCCGACCCGGGCGACCACCGCGCCCGTCCTGCCGCACACCCACCGCGGGTCCGGGCCCAGTTCCGGTTCGATGTCCAGCGCGTGCGGGCCCGCGGAGTCGGCGTCGTGGCAGACGGGGCACAGCGGCCATCTGCCGTACTTCTCCAGGAGCGCGTCCTGGACGTCCTGGGCCACCAGGCCGTCGAGGTACGCCACGCCCTCCGGCCACTGCTCGACCCACCACCGGCGGTGCGCCACGGAGTCCTCGACGAAGGTCACGACGTCCGGTTCCGCCACGTCGGCGGCGCTGAGGTCGGCGAGGATCAGCGCACGGGCGCGGTGCAGCGCCTGCTCCAGCCCTTGGTGCTCCATGGGTCCATTCTCCCGCAATCGGCCTCCGCGGCCGGGGGCCGGCGGCCGACCGGGCGAGGGCGGCCCGGCCTCCTCCGGGGTTTTCCACAGGGCCGTCGCGGGGGGTTGACTCCCCCTCCGTCGCGAAAATATCTTTCGTGTGTGAGCTACAGCGTGAAGGAAACTTTCACTCCCGACTCCCCGACCGGGCCCGCGCCGCCCGCGCCGGCCGCTCTGGCGGCCAAGGTGCGCACGGTCGCGCCGTCCATGACGCGCTCCATGCAGCGCGTCGCCGAGGCCGTCGCCGGGGATCCGGCCGGCTGTGCCGCGCTCACCGTCACCGGCCTCGCGGAGCGCACCGGCACGTCGGAGGCCACCGTCGTGCGGACGGCGCGGCTGCTCGGCTATCCCGGGTATCGCGACCTCCGGCTGGCCCTGGCCGCCGCGGCGGCGCAGCAGGAGGCCGGGCGGGCGCCGGCGGTCACCGCGGACATAGCGGTG
The DNA here is from genome assembly GCF_045781775.1 of Streptomyces sp. 184. Taxonomy (NCBI): domain Bacteria; kingdom Bacillati; phylum Actinomycetota; class Actinomycetes; order Kitasatosporales; family Streptomycetaceae; genus Streptomyces; species Streptomyces sp. 184. The sequence continues at coordinate 7,458,005 of NZ_CP123230.1, forward strand.
GACGATTCGACGGCCGACGTCATCGCCAAGCTCGCGCGGGACGAGCAGCAGGCCCTCGCGGACACCGCGGCCGGGCTCGACCCCGCGCAGTTGGAAGCGGCGGTCGCCGCCATGGCCGCGGCCCGGCGCATCGATGTGTACGGGATCGGCGCCTCCAACCTCGTGGGGCAGGACCTGGTCCAGAAGCTGCTGCGGATCGGCGTCGTGGCGCACGCCTCGCCCGACCCGCACCTGGCCGTGACCAACGCCGTCCAACTGCGCGCGGGTGACGTGGCCATCGCGATCACGCACTCGGGTCGCACGGTCGACGTCATAGAGCCGCTGCGGGTCGCGTTCGACCACGGGGCGACGACGGTGGCCATCACCGGCCGCCCGGACGGCCCCGTCGCCTCGTACGCCGATCACATACTCACCACGTCCACGGGTCGCGAGAGCGAGCTGCGGCCGGCGGCCATGTCCAGCAGGACGGGCCAACTGCTGGTCGTGGACTGCCTGTTCATAGGCGTGGCCCAGCGGACGTACGAGCGTGCCGCCCCGGCGCTCGCCGCCTCGTACGAGGCGCTGGCCCACCGGCACAGCCCGCTGCGCCCGAGGTCCTGACGCCGCCCGGCGACACCGACGACGACCGATGCCCCGGCGACCCGCCCTCCACGCAGGCGCGGCCCCCGCCCATGGCACCGGACGCGCCGGAGTCGACGGACAGTTCGGATGTACCGGACGTGTCGGGCGCGCCGGACGGCTCCGGGCCGCCGGATGCACCACCCGCGCCACCTGCACCTGCGCCACCCGCACCAAGCACCGCCCATGCGTCACGTACCGCTCACGCACGAAGCACCGCTCATGCACCACGCACCACTTACGCACCAGGCACCGCTTCTGCACCACGCAAGCCGCCGTGACCGACCCACCTCCGCGTGCGCGCACCGCCCACCGCGCGCCACGCACCGCATGGAAAGAGCCGCTCCGACATGCCCTCTCCCTCAGCCGAAATCCGCCGGGAGCTGGAAAACCTGACCACCGAGGCGTTCCGCCCCGAGCTGGCGGAGATCGACCGCCTCTCCAGCCTGGACATCGCCAGAATCATGAACGAGGAGGACAGCGGGGTACCGGGCGCGGTCGCCTCGCAGTTGCCGCAGATCGCCGCCGCCATCGACGCCACCGCCGAGCGCATGTCCCGCGGCGGCCGGCTGTTCTATCTGGGCGCCGGCACCGCGGGCAGACTCGGGGTGCTGGACGCCAGCGAGTGTCCGCCGACGTTCAACACCGACCCGGCACAGGTCGTCGGCATGATCGCCGGCGGGGACAAGGCGATCCGCACCTCCACGGAGGGCGCGGAGGACAGCAAGGAGCTGGCCGCGGCCGACCTGGAGGCGGCTGACCTGGGGCCCGACGACACGGTCGTCGGCATCTCCGCCTCGGGCCGCACGCCGTACGCGGTCGGCGGCGTGGCGTTCGCGCGCGGCCGGGGGGCGCTGACCATCGGGCTGTCCTGCAACGCCGGTTCGGCGCTGTGCGCGGCGGCGCACCACGGCATCGAGGTCGTCGTGGGCCCCGAGCTGATCGCGGGGTCGACGCGGCTGAAGGCCGGCACGGCGCAGAAGCTCGTGCTCAACATGCTGTCGACGATCACGATGATCCGGCTGGGCAAGACGTACGGGAACCTGATGGTGGACGTGCGCGCCTCCAACGAGAAGCTCCAGGCCCGCTCGCGGCGCATCGTCGCGCTGGCGACGGGCGCGGGCGACGAGGAGGTGGAGGCCGCCCTCACCGAGACCCACGGAGAGGTGAAGAGCGCGATCCTCACCATCCTGGGCGGCGTGGACGGCAGTACGGCGGAGCGGCTGCTCGACGCCTCGCACGGCCATCTGCGCGTCGCCCTGAAGTCCGCGACCGACGTGAGCTGACCGCCGGGACCGTCAGGACCGCTGCGACCGCCGGGACCGCCGCAACCGCGGTCGAATGCGCCCCGACGCGCCCGAGGGCGGCACCCCCTGCGGGGTACCGCCCTCGGTTCGTCAGTCCGTCCGCTGTCCGTCCCCGGACGTCGCTGACGCCGCGGACGTACGGACTCGGCGATCCCGGATCAGAAGTCCATGTCGCCGCCGGGCATACCGCCCCCGGCCGCGGCCTTCTCCTTCTCCGGCTTGTCGGCGACGACGGCCTCGGTGGTGAGGAACAGGCCCGCGATCGACGCCGCGTTCTGAAGCGCGGAGCGGGTCACCTTGGCCGGGTCGAGGATGCCCTCGGCGATCATGTCGACGTACTCACCGCTGGCGGCGTTGAGCCCGTGACCGGCGGTCAGGTTGCGCACCTTCTCCACCACGACGCCGCCCTCAAGGCCGGCGTTGACCGCGATCTGCTTCAGCGGGGCCTCCAGGGCCAGCTTCACCGCGGCGGCGCCGGTGGCCTCGTCGCCCTGGAGCTCCAGCTTCTCGAAGACGTGGCCGGCCTGGAGCAGGGCCACGCCGCCACCGGCGACGATGCCCTCCTCGACGGCCGCCTTCGCGTTGCGCACGGCGTCCTCGATGCGGTGCTTGCGCTCCTTCAGCTCGACCTCGGTCGCGGCACCGGCCTTGATGACGGCCACGCCGCCGGCCAGCTTGGCAAGCCGCTCCTGGAGCTTCTCGCGGTCGTAGTCGGAGTCGCTGGCGTCGATCTCGGCGCGGATCTGGTTGACCCGGCCCTGGACCTGCTCGCTGTCGCCGGCACCGTCGACGATGGTGGTCTCGTCCTTGGTGATGACGACCTTGCGGGCGCGGCCCAGCAGGTCGAGGGTGGCGCTCTCCAGCTTGAGGCCGACCTCCTCGGAGATGACCTGGCCACCGGTGAGGATGGCGATGTCACCGAGCATGGCCTTGCGGCGGTCGCCGAAGCCCGGGGCCTTGACGGCGACGGACTTGAAGGTGCCGCGGATCTTGTTCACCACGAGGGTGGACAGGGCCTCGCCCTCGACGTCCTCGGCGATGATCAGCAGCGGCTTGCCCGACTGCATGACCTTCTCCAGGAGCGGCAGCAGGTCCTTGACCGCGCTGATCTTGGAGTTGGCGATGAGGATGTAGGGGTCCTCCAGCTCCGCCTCCATGCGCTCCATGTCGGTGGCGAAGTAGGCGGAGATGTAGCCCTTGTCGAAGCGCATGCCCTCGGTGAGCTCAAGCTCAAGGCCGAAGGTCTGCGACTCCTCGACGGTGATGACGCCTTCCTTGCCGACCTTGTCCATGGCCTCGGCGATCAGCTCGCCGATCTGGGTGTCGCCGGCGGAGATGGAGGCGGTGGAGGCGATCTGCTCCTTGGTCTCCACGTCCTTGGCCTGCTCCAGCAGGGCGGCGGAGACGGCCTCGGTGGCCTTCTCGATGCCGCGCTTCAGCGCCATCGGGTTGGCGCCGGCGGCCACGTTCCGGAGGCCCTCCTTGACCAGCGCCTGGGCCAGGACGGTCGCGGTCGTCGTGCCGTCACCGGCGACGTCGTCCGTCTTCTTCGCGACCTCCTTGACCAGCTCGGCGCCGATCTTCTCGTACGGGTCCTCCAGCTCGATCTCCTTGGCGATGGAGACACCGTCGTTCGTGATCGTGGGGGCGCCCCACTTCTTCTCGAGGACGACGTTCCGGCCCTTGGGGCCGAGGGTGACGCGGACGGCGTCGGCGAGCTGGTTCATGCCGCGCTCAAGGCCGCGCCGCGCCTCCTCGTCGAACGCGATGGTCTTGGCCATTGTGTTGAGTCCTCCCGGACAGGGGGGTCGACTGTGTCCGGACCGCGCTGGCGCCCGCGACGGACGGTCCGCGACCCGCGTGGTTCCCTCCCACCCGGCCTGCGGACCTCACCGAACCGGTCCCGTGCTGTCACTCTCACTGGGAGAGTGCTAACGCCAATGATTAGCACTCGCCCCCTGCGAGTGCAAGCGGGTAGGGGCTTCTCATGCGCAGAGCGGAACCGGACCGCGGCCCCCCGTATCAGGAGGAGGACGGCGGCGGGCGGCGGCGGAGGGTGTCGGACGGCGGCGGGAGGGCTGCGGACAGCGGCGGCGGAACACGGCGGCGGACAGCAGAGGGCCCGCACCCCGGGGGTGCGGGCCCGTCGCGAGTCGTCCGTGGTCGATGCCCGGCGCTCAGCCGCTGACGCGGACCATGTCTGCCTGCGGCCCCTTCTGACCCTGCGAGATCTCGAACTCGACCCGCTGGCCTTCCTCGAGGGTGCGGTATCCGTCCATCTGAATCGCGCTGTAGTGGACGAAGACATCCGCACCACCGTCGACCGCGATGAAGCCGTACCCCTTCTCCGCGTTGAACCACTTGACGGTGCCCTGAGCCATTCCAAACTCCCCTATTGCCGGCCCTACACAGGACCGCACTCCGCGGACCCGGGTCAGACCTCACCCCCGGATACACGCCGGGGGGCGTGCGCCGGAACGCGTCGACCGCGGCTGAATGTATCCGCACAGATGCCCAGTGCAACAGGTCAATCGGACGAGAATTCTGCGGACACTCGATCGGTATTTTTCCAATCAATTTCCGCCATTCCCCGACAACTCGGGCAGGGCATAACTCACCATCACGACAATTAACTCTCCGCATTTGCGGGGAACTTGTCGCGTTCTCATATGCGCGGAGCATGGGCCACGAGGGGGGAACGCCCCAACCCTATCGCGTGTCCGGACATGCGAACGGCCCCACTCCGGATCAGTGGGGCCGCACACACGACAGCGGGGTTCAGCAGCCTCCGGCGACCGCCGGAATGATCGAGATGCCGGCCCCCTCGGGGGTGGGAGTCCGCAGGCCATCGGCGAAGCGGACGTCGTCGTCGTTCACGTAGACGTTCACGAAGCGACGCAGCTTGCCTTGATCGTCTAGCACCCGGCCGGCGATTCCGCGGTGGTTCTTCTCCAGGTCTTCGATCACCTCCGCCAGGGTCGCGCCCTCGGCGCTCACCTCTGCCCGCCCGTCGGTATACGTACGGAGGATGGTCGGAATTCGGACGTTCACGCTCATGATGCGAGGCCGGCCTCTCGGAAGGAGTCGAGTGTGGGACGAATGATCGCGCTCGGCCCCGTGGTGGGGGCGACCGCGTCGAGGGTCTTCAGACCGTCGCCGGTGTTGATCGCGACGGTGGTCTCGGCCGGGTCGATCCGGCCGTCCGCGACGAGCTTCGCCAGCACGCCGAAGGTCACGCCGCCCGCCGTCTCCGCGAAGACGCCCTCGGTGCGGGCCAGCAGCTTGACCGCGTCCACGACCTCGGCGTCCGTGACGTCCTCCACCGCACCGCCGGTGCGGCGGGCGATGTCCAGCACGTACGGTCCGTCGGCCGGGTTGCCGATGGCGAGGGACTTGGCGATGGTGTCGGGCCGGACCGGGCGTACCACGTCGTGGCCGTCCTTGAAGGCCCGCGAGACCGGCGAGCAGCCCGCCGCCTGGGCGCCGAAGATCTTGTACGGGCGCTCCTCGACCAGGCCCGTCGCGATCAGCTCCTTCAGCGCCTTGTCGATCTTCGTGAGCTGGGAGCCGGACGCCACCGGGATGACGATGTTGTCCGGGAGCCGCCAGCCGAGCTGCTCGCAGATCTCGTACGCGAGGGTCTTGGAGCCCTCCGCGTAGTACGGGCGCAGGTTGACGTTCGTGAAGCCCCAGCCCTCGCCGATCGGATCGCCGATCAGCTCGGAGCAGAAACGGTTCACGTCGTCGTACGTGCCCTCGATGCCGACGACGTCGCCGCCGTACACCGAGGCCATGACGACCTTCGCGTGCTCCAGGTCGTACGGGATGAACACGCACGACCGCAGCCCGGCCCGCGCGGCGGCGGCGCCGACGGCGCCGGCCAGGTTGCCGGTGGACGAGCAGGACAGCGTGGTGAAGCCGAAGGCGCGGGCCGCCTCGACGGCGATGGCCACCACCCGGTCCTTGAACGAGTGCGTGGGGTTGCCGGAGTCGTCCTTCACGTGCAGCTCACCGGTCACGCCCAGCTCGGCGGCGAGCCGGTCGGCGCGGTGCAGCCGGGTGAAGCCGGGGTTCAGATTGGGCTTGGACGCCACGTCGGCGGGGACGGGCAGCAGCGGCGCGTACCGCCAGATGCTCCGCGGTCCCGCCTCGATGCGCTCCCGCAGCCGGGCCGCGGACCCGGCGTCGCCGCCGGGCAGCTCGTACGCCGCCTCCAGCGGCCCGAAACAGGACTGGCACGCGAACACCGGCCCCAGCGGCACCCGCTCCCCGCACTCCCGGCACGACAGCGCGACGGCGGGACCCAGGTCGGGGGCGCCGTCTACGACGGCCGGGGTGGGAGCTGTGTCTACAGCCATACTGGCGAGGCCCTCTCTCCTCATCTTCCCCGCGACGCGTCTCGCCGCAGGACGGAATTGGCACCATCACCGTCCGGGGCCTCGCAGCGTCGCGAGTACCGGACGGAGGGTTGCCGGGGCTTCTACGGGCCGTTCCCTCTGCCCCTCTGGATGAGCTCTGTATGGCGCCGGCCCGGCGGGGCCGTCCGACGCATTTATGCGACGCGCGGACCCCGACATAGGGACGTCACGCACGTTGTTCAAGACTGTAACCGACGACCAGGACAGTTGTGAGGGCCGTCCGGCACGCGAGACGGCTCTCACACCTCACAGGACCACCGGCAAGGGGAGGCCCGCAGGTGCTCGATGACGTGGAGCAGTGGCTGAAGACGCGGTCCTGGTCCGCGCCGGACCGGCCGCGCGCCCGGCTCCTGGCGGCCAAGCGGGCGCTGGGGGCGCGGGGGACGGTCAGCGTGGTGCTGCCGGCGCTCGACGAGGAGGCGACGGTCGGGGCGATCGTCGCGGCGATCCGGGCGGAGCTGATGGCTCCGGGCGGCCCGGAAGGCGACCGGCTCGTGGACGAGCTGGTCGTGATGGACTCCGGCTCCACGGACCGTACGGCGGAGGTCGCCGCCGCGGCCGGCGCGCGGGTGGTGCACCGCGACGAGGTGCTGCCGCGGATGCCGGCGGTGGCGGGCAAGGGCGAGGTGCTGTGGCGGTCGCTGCTGGTGACGCGCGGCGAGATCGTGTGCTTCGTGGACGCGGACCTGCGGGACTTCGACACGGCGTTCGTGAGCGGGATCGTGGGTCCGCTGCTGACGGAGCCGGACGTGGAGTTCGTGAAGGCGGTGTACGACAGACCCCTCGGTACGGGGGGCGGTGCGAAGGGTGCGGAGTTCGGTGCGGGCGGTGCGGTCGGTTCGGCGGTCGGTGCGGCGGCGGGTACGGCGGGCGGTGCGGGTCGCGCGGAGGCGGGCGGCCAGGGTGGGCGGGTGACGGAGCTGGTGGCCCGGCCGCTGCTGAACCTGCACTGGCCGCTGCTGGCCGGTTTCGTCCAGCCGCTGGGCGGCGAGTACGCGGCGCGGCGCTCGCTGCTGGAGCGGCTGCCGTTCCCGGTCGGGTACGGGGTGGAGCTGGGCCTGCTCGTCGACGCGCTGCACACGGTGGGGCTCGACGCCCTGGCGCAGGTCGACGTCGGCGTCCGCCGCCACCGCCACCAGGACGACCGTGCGCTGGGCCGCATGGCGGCGGCGATCTACCGCACGGCGCAGCTCCGGCTGGCGCGGGGGCACCTGGTGCGGCCGCGGCTGACGCAGTTCGACCGCGGCGCGGACGGGACGTTCGAGCCGCGGACGTACGGGGTCGACACGGAGGAGCGGCCGCCGATGCGGGAGATCCGGGAGTACGTGGAGCGCCGCGCGGCGTAGCCCGCGGCGGGCGGGCCGTACCGGGGAATCCCCGTGCTCGCACGCGCCGCTCCCCCACCGCTCCCCCCACTGGTCTCGGCCACCGGTCTCGGCCACACCGTCCCGGGTGCGTTTCGCGGGGGCCCGTCGTGGCTAGGCTCGGCGCATGGTCGAGTCCCCCGGTGCCCCCCTGCTCGTCGCGTCGAACCGCGGGCCCGTCTCGTACGCCGTCGGGGACGACGGTGAACTCGCCGCCAAGCGCGGCGGCGGCGGGCTCGTCTCCGGGCTCAGTGCCGTGGGGCCCGACGCCGGGGCGCTGTGGGTGTGCGCCGCGCTGGGCGGCGGGGACCGGGAGGCCGTGCGGCGGGGGGTGGCCGAGCCGGGGGTGCGGATGCTCGGCATCGACCCGGAGGTCTTCCACGACGCGTACAACGGCGTCGCGAACTCCGTGCTGTGGTTCGTGCACCACATGCTCTACGACATCCCCGTCGCTCCCGTCTTCGACGCCGGGTTCCGCCGCCAGTGGGCCGCGTACGAGGCGTACAACCGCGCCTTCGCCGACGCCCTGGCGGACGGTGCCGCCGAGGGCGCCGAGGTGCTGGTGCAGGACTACCACCTGTGCCTCGTGCCAGGCATGCTCCGCGAGCGCCGGCCCGACCTGCGCATCTCGCACTTCACCCACACGCCGTGGGCACCTCCCGAGTACTTCCGGCTCCTGCCCGACGACATCGCCGCCGCGCTGCTGCGCGGGCTCCTCGGCGCCGACCGCGTCGGCTTCCACACCCGCCGGTGGGCCGAGGCGTTCGTCTCCTGCTGCCGCGACGTGCTCGGCGGTGCGGCGGACGTCGCCTGGGGCGGTGAGGACCCGCGGGGGCAGCGGACCACCTTCGTGGACGTGCACGCCCTCGGCGCCGACGCCGACTTCCTGCGCGAGCGGTCCCGGCGGCCGGACGTGGCCGAGCGGATGGCGGCCCTGCGCGAGCAGATCGGCGGCGCGGACCGCGAGGTCCTCGTGCGGGTGGACCGCACGGAGCTGTCGAAGAACATCGTCCGCGGGCTGCTCGCGTACCGGGAGCTGCTGGAGGGACGGCCGCAGTGGCGCGGGCGGGTGGTGAAGCTGGCCTTCGCGTACCCGTCGCGGCAGGACCTGGCGGTGTACCGGGACTACACCGCCGAGGTGCGCCGCCTCGCCGCGGAGATCAACGAGACGTACGGGACGGACGGCTGGCTGCCGGTCGTGCTGCACGTCGAGGACGACTTCGCCCGCTCGCTCGCCGCGTACCGGCTGGCGGACGTGGCGCTGGTCAACCCGCTGCGCGACGGGATGAACCTGGTCGCGAAGGAGATCCCGGTCGTCTCGGACGACGGCTGCGCGCTGGTGCTGTCCCGGGAGGCGGGCGCGTACGCGGACCTCGGCGAGGACGCGCTCGTGGTGCATCCGTACGACGTGGGGGCCACCGCCGAGGCGCTGCACGAGGCGCTGTCGATGCCGCGCGGCGAACGCGCCCGCCGGACGAAGCGGCTGGCGGCGGCGGCCACGGCGCTGCCGCCGCAGGCGTGGTTCCTGGCGCAGTTGGACGCGCTGCGGGGGTAGCTCGCGCTGCGGGCACTCGCGGTACGGGCGCAGCTCGCGTGTAGGTCGCGGTACGGGCGCGGCTCGCGGTACGGGCCGCGGGGCCCTCAGCGGCGGTGGCGCTCCTGGAAGCGGGCCGCCTTGGCGCGGTTGCCGCAGCCCTCCATCGAGCACCAGCGGCGGCGGCCGTTCTTGCTGGTGTCGTAGAACCACAGCACGCACTCGGGGTTGGCGCAGCCGCGGATCCGCTCCGGATGCTCCGCGTACAGCCGGACCAGGTCGGCCGCCGCGCACCAGGCGGGCAGCCACGCCGGGTCGTCCACGACGACCTCCGAGGTGGCGACGCCGTCGCGCAGCAGGGGGCGGCGGGCGCCGTGGGCCAGGATCGCGTCGAGCGGGCGCTCGTCCCCGTCGAGGGCGGCGCGCAGGGCGGCGCGGGCGGCGGTCAGCGGCTCGCGCAGGGCGGCGGGGGCGGTCGCGGTGGCGTCCGCCGCGTCGGCGGTCAGCTCGTGCTCTCCCAGCCAGCGGCTTATGCCGTCGGGCTCGTAGAAGAAGTCGACGGGGCTGCCCTCGTCGATCCACCAGGTGTTCACCAGGTCCAGGGCGAGCGGTTCTCCGGTCAGTGGTCGTGCCATACCGGCAGTCTAACCGTTCAAGTCGGGTTGACAGGTTGGCGGGGGTGGGGATAGGTTCGGAGCGTCTTAACCGTTCAAAAGCATTTTGATGGTTGGAGTGTTCCCCGATGACCGTACGCAGCCGCACCGCCCGCATCGACGGCCTCGACGTCTTCTACCGGGAGGCCGGCGACCCCGGCGCGCCGACGCTCGTGCTGCTGCACGGCTTCCCGACCTCGTCGGTCGGCTTCGCGCCGCTGATGGGCGAGCTGGCCGACGAGTTCCGGCTGATCGCCCCCGACTACCCCGGCTTCGGGCTCACCTCCGCGCCGCCCGCCGACGAGTTCGCGTACACCTTCGACCACCTCGCCGACATCGTCGACAAGCTGCTCGACCGGCTCGGCGTCCGGCGCTTCGCGATCTACGTCCACGACTACGGCGCCCCGGTCGGCTTCCGCCTCGCGCTGCGCCACCCCGAGCGCGTCACCGGCATCGTCAGCCAGAACGGCAACGCATACGACGAGGGGTTCACCCCCTTCTGGGCCCCGCTGCGCGCCTACTGGGCCGACCCCGCCCCGGCCAACCGCGACGCGCTGCGCTCCCTCCTCACCCCGGACGCCACGCACTGGCAGTACACCCACGGCGTCCCGGACACCTCGCTGGTCGACCCGGCGCTGGAGGTGCACGACCAGGCCCTGCTGGACCGCCCCGGCAACCAGGAGATCCAGCTCGACCTGTTCCTCGACTACGGCACCAACCCCGGCCGGTACCCCGACTGGCAGGAGTACCTGCGCGTGCACCAGCCGCCGGTGCTCGCCGCCTGGGGGCGGCACGACGAGATCTTCGGTGCCGACGGGGCGCGGGCCTTCGCCCGGGACGCCAAGGACGCCCAGGTGCAGTTGCTCGACGCCGGCCACTTCCCGCTGACCACACGGTTCGCGCAGAGCGCGGGGCTGATACGGGACTTCCTGCGCCGGCTGTCCGACTGAGGCGGAGGCAGAGACGGAGGCGGAGGCGGCCGGGCTGACGACCGGGCGGCGGCTGGTGACGCGGGGCTACGACGCCGATGGCCTGGAGCTACCGGCTCACGGCCCGGGGCTACGGGCTGCCCGCGCGGGGCTACGCGCCCAGCGCCGCCGCCAGTGCCGTCAGCAGGTCCACCACGCCCTGCGGCCCGTCGACCGTCAGGTCCGCCCGGTCCGCGAGCGCGTCCGCGCCCTCGCCCGTCGTCGCCGCGCTGCACACCAGCACGCCCGCGATCCCCTCCGGGCGCAGCGCGTCCACCGCGTCGTACGCCGCGAGGTCGCCGAGGTCGTCGCCGGCGTAGAGGACGGTGCGGGCGCCCGTCTCGTGGGTGAGGTCGGTGAGCGCGCGGCCCTTGTCCATGCCGGGAGGGCGGAGTTCGAGGACGAAGCGGCCCGGCTCGACCACCAGGCCGTGCGCCGCCGCCAGGTCGTCCAGCGGCTTGCGCAGCGCGTCGGCGGCCTCCGCGGGGTTCTCGGCGCGACGGGTGTGGACGGCGACGGCGCGGCCCTTGTCCTCGATCCACGTGCCCTGCCAGGCGCCCGCCGTCTCCAGCACCCCCGGCAGTTCGGCCTGCACGGCGGCCACGCCCGGGTGCGGCTCGGGGGTGCGCAGGGTGCCGGTGGCGGCGTCCCACTGCTCGTCGCCGTAGTGGCCGAGGACGCGCAGGTGCGCCAGGCCGGCGGCGCCGGCGAAGCCGCCGTACCGTACGGCCACCGCTGCGGGCCGGCCGGTGATGACGGCGACGGTGCCGACGCGCGGCGCCAGCCGGGCCAGCGCGGGTACGGCGCCGGGGTGGGCGCGGGCGGAGTCGGGGTCGGGGACGATCGGCGCGAGGGTGCCGTCGAAGTCGAAGGCGACGAGGGCCTGTTCCGGATCGGCGAGGAGCGCCGCGAGTCCGGCGCGGCCCGCCTCGGTACGCGGAACGGGGAGCTGTGCTGCGGAGGTGCTGCCCATGTCCAGGACCCTACCGGCCCGCGGTAACGTGCAGGGCATGTCTGAGGGTGACCCGGCGCTGACCGAGCGGGACTTGGCCGTCCTGGCGCTGGAGAAGCGCGCGTGGCCGGGTCCGGGTGCGAAGGAACGGGCGATCCGGGAGGGTCTCGGCCTCTCCCCGACGCGCTACTACCAACTGCTCAACGCGCTCCTGGACGACCCGCGCGCGCAGGAACACGACCCGGTGACCGTCAAGCGCCTGCGGCGCGTCCGGCAGGCCCGCCGCGACGCCCGCGAGGGCTGACGGGCTCTACTCCTCCTCCGTCGTGGAGGCCGACTCCGCGATGCTCTGGAGGTTCGTCAGCACCCGCTCCGGCGGCTCGCCGCCCGACTCGGCCGCCTTGCCTATCTGCTTCTTCAGCTCCGCGTTCACCCGCGCCCACGACGTCTTGTTGTCCGGGTAGAAGACGGCGGTCTGGAGCTGGTCCAGGAACGGCTGGAGGTCCCTGCGGCCCTGGCTGAGCTTGTCCACCCCGGAGACCGTGGTCGGCAGCAGGTCGTAGCGCTGCGCGAACTTCAGCACGTTGGTGTCGTCGAAGAGGACGTCGAGGAACTTGCCGATCTCGGAGCGGCGGCCGTTGGCCTTGAACGCCATGATCCAGTCGGCGACGCCCATCGTGGACTCCGACGGGCCGTCCCGGCCCGGCAGCTTCTGCGCGATGCCGAAGTCGACCTTCTCCCGCCGCAGATCCTGCATCAGCGTCGGGTGGCCGAAGATCATGCCGACGTCGCCCTTGACGAAGTCGGCGAAGGCGGTGCGCCGGTTGGTCTCGGAGGGCGCGGCGTAGGTGAGGCCGGAGCCGACGAGGTTGTCGCGTATCCAGTTGAAGGTGTGGATGTTCTGCTCGGAGTCGATCGTGTAGCTGCCGACGTCGTCGGTGTACGCGCCACCGCCGCTGATCATCCACATCAGCGTCTCGCCCTGGGCCTCCTCGGGGCCGAGCGGGAGCGCGTACGGGATCTTCACGCCGGCGTCCTTGAGCGCCTGCGCGGCGTCGAGCAGTTCGTCCCAGTCCTTCGGCGCGTCCTCGGGGTCGGTGCCCAGGCCCGCGTCCTCGAAGAGGGACTTGTTGTAGAACAGCAGCCGCGAGCTGGAGACGAACGGCATGCCGTACTGCACGCGGTTGACCTCGCCGGCGGCGGCGAGGCTGGGCACGAAGTTGGCCTGGGTGGGGATGGAGAGCAACTCGTCGGTGCTGTAGAGCATGTCGCGGGAGCTGTACTCGGCGTACGGGCCCATCTGCGCGATGTCCGGCGGGTTGCCGTCCTTGACCATCTTGTCGACCTTGGCGTCGATGTCCTCCCACGGGATGATCTCGATGTCGACCGAGATGCCCGGGGTGTCGTTGGAGAACTTCGCCGCGAGCTGCTCCCAGTAGCGCCGGGAGGTGTCGGACTCGCCCGTCCCGTACTCGGCGGCCACCAGCTTCAGCGTGACATCGCCGCCGCCACTGCCGTCCCCGCACGCGCTCAGCGGTAGGGCCGCCGCTCCCGCGGCACCGGCTGCCGCCTTCAGAAATCCACGCCGCTGCACAGCTTTAGCCCACCTCGTACAGAATCATCTGAGGGGGCGAGTCTGACCGGAACGCCCCTCCCAGGTCTACACCAGATGGATATCACTTCCGTAACCACCGCCACTTACTGCCATTGCCGCACCGGGCACCGGGCTGATAGGGAGGCGGCGAGCTGAATCGCACACCAACGGTCGCGGAACAGCACGAAAGCGCGCACGATCGCAACACCGCGCGTGGCGACGTACGTACACCGGCACAACCAGGGAGCCGCACCTCATGGCAGCCGCAGAACCGTCCCGCACCGCCGCCGAGATAGCCACCCAGCCGAGTTGCTGGCGCCGAGCCCGGCAGGAGGCGGAGACCGTCACCGGGCTGCCGCGGCCCGGGGAGAGGGTCGCGGTGGTCGGCTGCGGCACGTCGTGGTTCATGGCGCAGGCGTACGCCGGGCTGCGCGAGGCGGCGGGGCAGGGGCACACGGACGCCTACGCCGCCTCGGAGTTCCCGGCTGGGCGGCGGTACGACCGGATGGTGGCGATCACCCGCTCCGGGACGACGACCGAGGTGCTGGACCTGCTGGCGGCGGTACGGGGCTCGGCGGGCACCGCGACGACCGCCCTCACGGCGGACGCGGGGACGCCCGTCGCCACGGCCGCGGACGAGCTGGTCACTCTGGCGTACGCGGACGAGGAGTCGGTGGTCCAGACCCGGTTCGCGACGACGGCGCTGGCGCTGCTGCGCGCCGGGCTCGAACTGCACGGGGCGCCGGCGGCGGGTGTGAAGTCCGTCACGGACGCGGCGGTCGACGCCGAGCTGGCGGTGACGCAGCCGCTGCCGCCGGAGCTGGCGGCGGCGGTGCAGTGGACGTTCCTGGGCCGGGGCTGGACCTGCGGTATCGCGGCGGAGGCGGCGCTGAAGATGCGCGAGGCGGCCGGGGCCTGGACGGAGAGCTACCCGGCGATGGAGTACCGGCACGGGCCGATGGCGATCACCGGTCCCGGGCGGGCGGTGTGGCACTTCGGCGAGCTGCCGGACGGGCTGGCGGCGGACGTGGGCCGGGTGGGCGGCCACCTGAGCGCGGAGTCGACGGCGCGAGGGCTCGACCCGATGGCGGACCTGGTACGGGCCCAGCGGCTGGCGGTGGCCGTGGCGGAGGCGAAGGGCTACGACCCGGACCGGCCGCGGAACCTGACGCGCAGCGTCGTCCTGCGGTAGGCCGTGCGGTAGGCCGTGCGGTAGGCCGTCGCACCCTCGCCGGTGCCGCGGTCGGCAGTGGGGCGCGGTCGGGAGCGATCGGGACCGGGCGCGGTCGGGAGCGGGCGCGGTCGGGAGCGGGCGCGGTCGGCGCGGTACTGCTGGCACCGGTCGTACGACACGGTCCTGCGTAGGCGGCCCGGCGGCGGCGTACGCCCGGCGCGTACGCCGTCCGCCGCCCCGCACCCCCCGCCCGCCAGGGCACTCACCCGGATACCGGTGGAAACCGGACCCGTCATCGCGACTGGACTAGACCTCTCGCCTCTTTACGGGCGAGACTGTTCCCCGTGAGACACGTCATCGCCCTCGATGTGGGCGGCACCGGCATGAAAGCCGCCCTCGTCGGGGCGGACGGCGCGCTGCTCCACGAAACGCGCCGGGCGACCCCGCGGGAGGCGGGGCCCGAGGCCGTCGTCGCCGCCGTCCTGGACTTCGCCGCGGAGCTGCGGGACACGGGGGTGGAGAAGTACGGCGAACCGGCCGTCGCCGCCGGTGTCGCGGTGCCCGGGATCGTGGACGACGCCGAGGGCGTCGCGGTGTTCTCGGCGAACCTCGGCTGGCGTGACGTACCGTTTCGCCGGCTTCTCGGCGAGCGGCTCACCTGCCCCGTCGCCGTCGGCCACGACCTGCGGACCGGCGGCCTCGCCGAGGGCCGGCTCGGCGCCGCGCGCGACGTGGACCGCTTCCTGTTCATCGCGCTCGGCACCGGCATCGCCGCCGCCATCGGCATCGACGGCCGCATCGAGCCCGGCGCGCACGGCGGCTCCGGCGAGATCGGCCACATCGTCGTACGCCCCGACGGGCCGCCCTGCGGCTGCGGGCAGCGCGGCTGCCTGGAGCGGCTGGCGTCCGCGTCCGCCGTGGGCGAGGCGTGGGCGACGGCCTGCGGCGACCCCGCCGCGACGGCCGCGGACTGCGCCAAGGCCGTGGAGTCCGGCGACCCGCTGGCCGAGGCCGTCTGGCAGGACGCCGTCGACGCCCTGGCCGGCGGCCTGATCACCGGCATCACCCTGCTCGACCCCCGCCGGATCGTCGTCGGCGGCGGCCTCGCCGAGGCCGGCGACACCCTGTTCGTACCGCTCACGCGCGCCGTCCGGGTGCGCATCACGTTCCAGACATCCCCACAGATCGTCCCGGCGGAGCTGGGAGACGCCGCCGCCTGCCTGGGCGCCGGGCAGCTCGCCTGGGACCTACTCGCCACGGAGGTAACCGCCTGATGCGGGATTCGATGCGGGAGGGCCGCACGGTGCTCACCGGCGCCCGTGTGGTCCAGCCGGCCGGCACCGTAGAGGACGCGCGGCTCACCGTCACGGACGGCCGGATCGCCGCGGTGTCACCGCAGGCGCCCGGGGAACCGCAGGCGCCCGGGGAACCGCGGGACGACGGCGGGCCCGCGGCCACCGACCTCTCCGGGCACTGGATCGTCCCCGGCTTCGTCGACGTCCACGTGCACGGCGCCGGCGGTGCCTCCTTCTCCGGCGGCACCCACGAAGAGGCCCGCACCGTCATCGACACCCACCGCAGGCACGGCACCACGACCATGCTCGCCTCCACCGTCACCGGCGACCTGGACGACCTGGCCCGCCAGGCCGCCGTCCTCGCCGAAATGGCCGAGGACGGCGAGCT
The DNA here is from genome assembly GCF_045781775.1 of Streptomyces sp. 184. Lineage (NCBI taxonomy): Bacteria > Bacillati > Actinomycetota > Actinomycetes > Kitasatosporales > Streptomycetaceae > Streptomyces > Streptomyces sp. 184. The sequence goes on from NZ_CP123230.1 coordinate 7,474,270, forward strand.
GGCCGGCATTCACTTCGAGGGCCCGTTCATCTCCCCGCACCGCTGCGGCGCCCACCAGCCCGCGCTGCTGCGCGACCCCGCGCCCGCCGACGTGCGCAAGCTCGTCGAGGCCGGCCGCGGGCAGACCAGGATGCTCACGCTGGCGCCGGAGCTGCCGGGCGGCCTCGACTCCGTACGGCTCCTCGCCGACAGCGGCGTCATCGCCGCCGTGGGGCACACCGACTCCTCGTACGACGCGGTGCACGAGGCCGTCGAGGCCGGCGCCACCGTCGCCACCCACCTGTTCAACGCCATGCCCGCGCTCGGCCACCGCGCGCCCGGCCCGGTCGCCGCGCTGCTGGAGGACGAGCGGGTGACCGTCGAGCTGATCAACGACGGCGTGCACCTGCACCCGGCGGTGCTCCAGTTGGCGTTCCAGCGCGCCGGGAGCGGCCGGGTCGCGTTCATCACGGACGCGATGGGCGCCGCCGGCATGGGCGACGGGCGCTACCCGCTCGGCCCGATGGAGGTCGACGTGCTGGACGGCGTGGCCCGGCTGGTCGACGGCGGGTCGATCGCCGGCTCGACGCTCACGCTGGACACCGCGTTCCGCAGGGCGGTCACCGTCGACCGCCTGCCGGTCGGGGACGTCGTGGAGGCGCTGTCGGCGACGCCGGCCAAGCTCCTCGGCGCGTACGACCGGATCGGCTCGCTGGAGCCGGGGAAGGACGCGGACCTCGTCGTGCTGGACGAGCGGTTCGCTCTCGTCGGGATCATGCGCAAGGGTGCGTGGATCGTCGAACCCGGTAGCTGAGGCGCGCCGTCGGCGGCGCGCGCCGTCGACGGCACCCGGGCACCATGGCAGGATCTTTCGCGCACATGTTCCTCACCGTCACACTCAACCTCGCGCTCGACGTCACGTACCGGGTGCCGCGGCTGCGTGCCCACGAGTCCCACCGGATCACCGACGTCACCGAACGGCCGGGCGGCAAGGGCCTGAACGTCGCCCGGGTGCTCGCCGCGCTCGGCCACCCGGTGACCGTCACCGGCCTCGCCGGCGGCCCCACCGGCGCGCACGTGCGCGCTCTGCTGGCCGCCGAGGCGGGCCCGGTGACCGACGCACCGGTGACCGACGCGCTGGTGACCGACGCGCTGGTGACCGACGCGCTGGTGACCGACGCGCTGGTGGACGTCGCGGGCAACACGCGGCGCACGGTCGCGGTCGTCGACGGCAGTACGGGCGACACCACCCAGCTCAACGAGGCGGGCCCGGAGGTCACCGCCGGGGAGTGGGCGGCGTTCCTCGACGCGTACACGGCGCTCCTGACGGACGCCGGCGAAGGGGCCGGGCCCGTGCGGGCCGTGGCGCTGTGCGGCAGCCTGCCGCCCGGGGCGCCCGCCGGCGCGTACGCCGAGCTGGTACGCGCCGCGCACGCCGCCGGCGTACCCGTCCTGCTCGACTCCAGCGGCGACCCCCTGCTCCACGGCGTCGCCGCCCACCCCGACCTGATCAAGCCCAACGCCGAGGAGCTGACCCGGCTCACCGGCACCGCCGAGCCGCTGCGCGCCGCCGACGACGCCCGCCGCCGCGGCGCCCGTGCCGTCGTCGCCTCGCTCGGCGCCGCCGGGCTGCTCGCCGTCACCGCCGACGGCACCTGGCGCGCCGCACCGCCGCGGCACGTGCCGGGCAACCCCACCGGCGCCGGCGACTCCGCCGTCGCCGGGCTGCTGTCCGGGCTCGCCGAGGGGCTCGACTGGCCCGCCCGGCTCGCCCGCGCGGTGGCGCTGTCCGCGGCGACCGTCGCCGCGCCCGTGGCAGGCGAGTTCGACGCCGCCGTCTACGCGGAGACACTGCCGCTGATCGAGATCACGTCGGGCCGCGGTACGGCCCGGGATGGGGCCTGAAAGATGCCACTCACGACCACCGGAGAACTCGTCACCGCGGCCCGCGCCGCGGGCCACGGCGTGGCCGCCTTCAACGTCATCACGCTGGAGCACGCCGAGGCCATCGCCGCCGGCGCGGAGGCCGCGGGCGCGCCCGCGGTGCTCCAGATCTCGGAGAACGCCGTACGGTTCCACCACGGCCGGCTCGCGCCCATCGCCGCCGCGACGGCGGCCGTCGCGAACGCCTCGTCCGCGCAGTTGTCGCTGCACCTGGACCACGTCGTCTCCACCGACCTGCTGCACTCCGCACACGGGCTGGGCTTCAGCTCGGTGATGTTCGACGCCTCGAAGCTGTCCTACGCCGAGAACGTCAGGGCCACCGCGGAGGCCGTGCACTGGGCGCACGAGCACGCGATCTGGATCGAGGCGGAGCTGGGGAAGGTCGGCGGCAAGGAGGGCGAGGCGCCGCTCGACGCGCACGCGCCGGGGGTGCGTACGGACCCGGCAGAGGCGGTCGCGTACGTCACGGGCACCGGGGTCGACGCACTGGCCGTCGCGGTGGGCAGCTCGCACGCGATGACCGAGCGCACCGCGGCGCTGGACCACGAGCTGATCGGCCGGCTGCGGACGGCGGTCGCGGTGCCGCTGGTGCTGCACGGCTCGTCCGGGGTGCCGGACGCGGAGCTGCGGCAGGCGGTGGCGGCGGGGATGGTGAAGATCAACGTCGGTACGGCCCTGAACACCGCGTTCACCGGCGCGGCCCGCGAGCACCTGGACGCGAACCCGGCCGTGGTGGACCCGCGCAAGTACCTGGCGCCGGGGCGGGACGCGATGGCGGCGACGGTGCGCCGGTTCCTGGAGGTCGTCGGCGGCTGACGGTCGCGGAGACGGTCACGGGCCCGTCGCGCACCTGCGCGGCGGGCCCGTATCAGCGCGAGGGCGCGGGCGGCCCTAGGACGTGACCTGGCCTTCCTTGAGCCACACCTGGCTGATCGCGGTCTGGCATTCCTTGTTGCCCGACTCACAGGACAGCTTGATCTCGTTGGCGCCCTCGTCCAGGGAGATCCACGAGTAGGTACGGGTCCAGCCGGCCAGCCAGTCGTCCTTCTTGGCCTTCGCGAAGTTCCCCAGGTTCAACGGCCGGCCCTCCGCCTCACCGTTGACCGTGAGGGTGAGCTCGGCGTCCGTACCGGGCACGCTGTAGCCGACGAAGAGCGTGTACTCCCCGGCCTTGGACACCTCGGGCTTCCAGGTCGCGGACGCACCCGCGGTCTCCAGGCCGTGGACGTACGAGCCGTCCTCGGAGACGTTCGCGTCGTTGCCGACGACCGCGCCGCCGGCCAGGGCCAGCTTCGTGCCGTCCTCGGTGGGCGGGGCGGTCGGGTCCTTCTTCGGCTTGTCGTCGCCGTTCTTGCCGCCGTCGCCCTTGGCGTCGGGGCTGGGCGCGACGGACTCGGAACCACCACCGCCGACGTCCCCGTCCTCGCCGTCACCGCTGAAGAGCACCGCGGCGACGATGGCGATCACGACCGTGGCGACCACCGCGACCGCGCCGAGCATCAGCCCGTTCCGCCCGCCGCCGCGCCCGCGGCGCGGGCCCTCGCCGGGGCCGCCGGGCGAGAAGGACGGGGGCTGCGGCGGCGGGCCGCCGTAGGTCTCGGGCGCCGCGTAGTGCGGGCTGGGGCTGGACTGGCCGTACGGATACGCCTGCTGGGGCGGCACCTGCTGCGCGGCCTGCTGGCCGCCGTAGGTGCGCTCGCCGACCGCTCTGACCTGGGTGTACGACGTCCGCGGCACTCCGGGGGCGGGTGCCGTGCCCTCGCCTGGCCCCGGTACCGGTGCGGCACCGCCCTCGGGGCGGTACAGGTGGGCGAAGGGGTCGTCGTCCTCGGGCGGCGTGCCCGCACCGTGGTTGCCGGCCGTCATCTCCCTCTCACTCCCTGATGGGCGTTGCGTCCCGGCCGGTGAAGCGCCGGCCAAGCAGCGAGCCTACCCCGTCCGGAGCAGTCCCCGAGCGTCGCTTCGGTCGACTGTGGACGAAGCCACGACGGCCGCCTGTGGACAACCCGCCGCGGCCGAACGGCGGAGCCCGCGGCCCGTACGCGCGCCACTAGCCTGCCCGGCGGTGTGAACGGCCCTGCGAGCGGGCCCGCTTCTCCCGGTACATGAGCTGGTCCGCCGAGCTGAGGATCTCCTCGGTCGACGTCCCGCACATCGCCCAGCCGGTGCCGATGCTCGCGCCGACGCGCACCGCCCGGCCGTCCACCCGGATCGGCGGGATGATCGCGTTCCGCAGCCGCACCGCCAGGTCCTCGGCGCCGCCGGGGGTCAGGCCGTCGGCCAGCACCACGAACTCGTCGCCGCCCAGCCGCGCGACGGTGTCGCCGTCGCGGACCGCGTGGGTCAGCCGCTGCGCGACGGCGATGAGCACGGCGTCACCGGTGTTGTGCCCGAAGCGGTCGTTGATGGACTTGAAGCCGTCGAGGTCGCAGAAGAGCACCGCGAGCCCCTTGCCCGCGGACTCCCCGCCGCCGCCCTCGGGGACCATCGCGTGCACATGGTGCTCGTACGGACCGGGGCCGCCCCACTGCTGCTCCTCGGCGCCGTCCGGGCCGAAGCCGTGCCCGTTGCTGTCGACCTCGCCGCGGGCCGGCGCACCGGCGCCGACGATGGCCCGCCCGCGCGGCCCGGGCAGCCCGGCGGCGGAGTGGCTGACGGCGCCGGTGTACAGCTCCGGCGGCCGGTCGCAGAGCCGGGCGGTGAGGCGGGCGCGCAGCTCGGCGGCGTTGGGCAGGCCGGTGAGCGAGTCGTGGCTGGCGCGGTGCGCGAGCTGGGCCTCGTGGCGCTTGCGCTCCTCGATGTCCTCGACGTGGGTGAGGAGGTAGCGCGGGCCGTCGGCGGCGTCGGCGACCACCGAGTTGCGCAGGTTCACCCACACGTACGTGCTGTCGCGGCGGGCGAGGCGCAGCTCGGCCTTGCCGCCCTCGGCGAAGGTGCGCAGCAGGGTGCCGACGTCCTCGGGGTGGACGAGGTCGGAGAACGACAGCCGGCGCAGGCTCGACGGCTGGCGGCCCAGCAGCCGGCACAGCGCGTCGTTCGTACGGATCAGCCGCCCGTGGTCGTCGCCGCCCATCTCCGCGACGGCCATGCCGCTGGGCGCGTACTCGAACGCCTGGCGGAAGCTCTCCTCGCTGGCGCGCAGCGCCTGCTGCTCGCGCTCCAGGCGCACCAGCGCGCGCTGCATGTTGGCCCGCAGCCGGGCGTTGGTGATCGCTATGGCGGCCTGCGAGGCGTACATCTGGAGGGCCTCACGGCCCCAGGGGGTCGGCACCCGGCCGTTGGCCGGCTTGTCGACGGACAGGACGCCGAGCAGCTCCCGGCCGGCGTCGTAGATCGGCGCGAAGAGTCGGTCACCGGTGGCCCAGTCGCCGGGCGCGGAGGGCGGCGGGACGACCGGGTGCGTCTGCGGCACCTCGTCGTCGTCGAGGACCCAGCCCTCGCTGTGGGGTATGTAGCGCAGCTCGCCCCACTCGACGCCCATGTGGAGCCGGCGCTCCCACGCCTCGCGCGGGCCGACCCGGCCGCCCATGATCGCCTCGGCGGTGGGATCGCCGCCGACGGCGGCGACGACGAGGTCGCCGTCTGGCCGTACGAGGTTCACCGCGGACACCTCGTAACCGAGGGCGACGAGCCCGTCCGCAACGCTCTGGAGTGTGTCGGCGAGGCTGCGCGTCTGGTTCAGGTCCGCGAGGACCTGATGCAGCCGGCGCAGGCTCGCCAGCCTTACGTAAGGCTCTGCCTCCGTCTCCATACCTGCCCTCCCGTCTCGCCCCGACCTCGGCGGAAGACCCCCGCGTGGAATTTCACCAACGACACGGCCACTGAATCACAGCCCGCTCTTCGGCGGGTACACAGGGTCAACATTGGATGCTCTCTGTGACTCAAGTCACAGGATGGGAAGGTGTTAACCGGCGTGCGACCAAGGCTTGCACGCCGGTCCCCGGGAGCTTCGCGCCGGGGGTCCCCGCGGCCGGGCCCGCGAGGGCTCCGCGCCTGGTCCGGGCGGGAGTCCGGGGCCGCTGGGACGGGGCGGAGACCTAGGACTCCGTTCCGCCCTCGGCCCGATGCCCGGGGCCCGTTCGTCCCGTTACGGTTCGAGGCGTGCTGCATGAGACGCAAACGGTGGACCATCCTGTTGGGGTGAGCGAGGAGCAGTTCCGGGCGGCCATGAGCCGATTGGCCGCGGGCGTGGTGCTGGTCACGGCGTACGACCCGGACCCCGGACTGGACGGCGAGGACGTGGGGATGACGGCGACCGCGTTCCTGTCGGTGTCCCTCGACCCCCCGCTGGTGATGGTCAGCGTGCGCAACGGCTCCCGCATGGACGACCTGCTGACGGAGCGCGAGGAGTGGGCGGCGTCGGTGCTCTCCGAGAGCCAGCGGCACATCGCCGGGCGGTTCGCGATGAAGGGGCGGATCAGCGACCGGCTGCTCTTCGACGACATCCCGTACACGCGCGGCGAGGTCACGGGGTGCGCGCTGGTGGGCGGGGCGCTGGCGACGGTGGAGTGCCGGACGGAGCAGCGGGTGGTGGCGGGGGACCACACGCTGGTCATCGGGCGGGTGCTGAGCGCGACGCAGCCGAGTTCCGACGGGAGCCCGCTGACGTACTTCCGGGGGCGGTACCGGACGCTGGGGTGAGGATTCACACCTTCGCGTTGGCGACGGCAGCCGCGGCGGCGGGAGCCGCTGGGGCGGGAGTCACTGGCCCCAGCCGCGGCCCGTACGGCCGCGCTTGACGTCCGACCGCTGCTTCTTCTCCCGCAGCCGGCGCTCGTTGACCCCCCGCGGGACCTTCCGCTTCCGCCGCGGCGCGGGCGGCGGCGCCGTGGCCTCCGCGAGCAGCGCGGCGAGCCGTACGGCGGCCGTCTCACGGTTGCGCCACTGCGAACGGTGCTCGCTCGCCCGCACCACGACGTGCCCGTCGACGAGCCGGTCCGCGAGCCGCTCCAGGGCCCGCTCCTTCCACACCGGCGGCAGCGACCGCGTACGCGCGAGGTCGAAGCGGACCTCGGCCTGGGTGTCGCTGGTGTTCACGTGCTGACCGCCCGGGCCCGAGGAACGGGAGAAACGCCAGAGCAGCTCGGCCTCCGGGAGGGCGACCGAGCCGCGGATGCGGTGTGGACCGGACATGTCACCTATGATCCCGCGCGGATGTTCGGCCTGTCACGTCGTTTGTCCGCACGTGCCCGCACCCGCCGTCACCCGGAAGGCGGTGGGCGTACGGTGCGTGGAACCGGGTAGGGCACACCGGCGTTGTGGTCCGTAGACGAGGCTCCGGCACGTGGAGCCAGAACCAGGAGGGGACTCCCCATGCCCGTAAGCCTGTCCAAGGGCGGCAACGTATCGCTCACCAAGGAAGCCCCCGGGCTGACCGCCGTCACGGTCGGACTCGGCTGGGACGTCCGCACCACGACCGGGGTGGACTTCGACCTCGACGCGAGCGCCATCGCGGTGAACGCCGAGGGCAAGGTCTTCTCCGACCAGCACTTCATCTTCTTCAACAACCGGCAGTCGCCGGACCAGACGATCGTGCACACCGGTGACAACGTCACCGGCGAGGGCGCGGGCGACGACGAGCAGATCAACGTCAACCTCGCCGGCCTGCCGGCGGACATCGACAAGATCGTCTTCCCGGTCTCGATCTACGACGCCGAGACCCGCAGCCAGAACTTCGGCCAGGTGCGCAACGCCTACATCCGCGTCGTGAACCAGGCCGGGGGCACGGAGATCGCCCGCTACGACCTCACCGAGGACGCGGCGACGGAGACCGCGATGGTCTTCGGCGAGCTGTACCGCAACGGCGCGGAGTGGAAGTTCCGCGCGGTCGGCCAGGGCTACGCCTCGGGCCTGGCGGGCATCGCCCAGGACTTCGGCGTCACCGTCTGACCCACGGGGTCCGCAGGACGTCCGGCAACACCGAGTGGCCCGCCGCGCCCCCGCGCGGCGGGCCACTCGCGGCTCCGGACCGGAACGGGGCGGGTCAGAACTCGGCGGTGTCCAGCTCGAAGTCGAACGGCTTGGGCAGCATGATCTTCTTGCCCAGCGCCACCTGCTGGCTGCGCGTGTACTTCCCTCCGCTCGGCTCGCTGTGCACCGAGACGACGCCTTCTTCACGGTCGACGAGCACGTAGACCGGAATCTCGGCGTGGGCGTAGCCGCGCAGCTTCTTCTCGCGATCGTTGCCACCCGTGGACGGAGAGGTAATCTCCGCGACAAGCAGGGCCGGAGCAGGGTCGTGCCATTCGAGCTGGTCCCGATAGCTATCCCAAGGGGCGACCACCACATCGGGAATTACTCTGTCCCTCACCTCGCCACCGGGGAGTTCCAGACCGATTCCCGTGTACCTCGCAAGACTCCTGTCGTGGTCGAAGACCTGGTCGTTGAACCTGACGACGATCTGTTCGTGCTCACCGTTGGCCGGAGGCGTCACGTGGATTTGCCCTTCGATCAGTTCCACGCGCCGTCCTTGCGGAACGGCTGCGCTTGCCGCGAAGAAGGCGTCCTCGACCGGGTCGTTTGCAGTCACGAGCACCTCGCGCTCGGGAATAGTCAAAGCCATGATGACCTCCTTCGTCGGAAGGACGCTTTCAGCCTAGGCGAGATCGCGTGGCGGCATCGGCGACGCCTTCACCCGAACGGGTGTTCAGGGACGTTTCTGCACGTCATCCCACGCCCGCACCTCCACCCCCACCTGGGCGGCGAAGGCCGGGGCCAGGGCGAGGAGTTGGTCCGGGCTGATGACGGCGCCGGAGAGGCGGTCCACGCCGCGTTCCAGGGTGAGGTCCGCCGCGCGGCGGAAGTCCACGTCCGTCAGGCGGGCGCCGGAGAGGTCGGCGCGCTGGACCGCGCAGCCCTCGAACGCCACGCGCTCCAGCCGGGCGTCCGCGAAGTCCGGGTCCACCAGGACGCAGTCCTCGAAGACGACGTCGGTCAGCCGGGCCGCCCGCAGGTTCAGGAAGTCCGCCTTGCCGCCCCGCACCACCACCCGCTCCAGCGTCGCCCCGTGCAACTGCACCCCGCCGAGCCGGGTGTCCGTCAGCTCCACGTCCCGCAGCGTCGCGCCCGCCAGGTCCGTCCCCGCGCCGCGCACCTCCTCCAGCACCGAGTCGATCAGCCGCGCGTTCGGCAGCCGGGCCGCGTCCAGCACGCAGCGGCGCAGCGCGCAGTCCATGAAGCGGGCGCCCGCGCCGTCCGCGCCGGTCAGGTCGAGGCCGGCGAACTCCAGCGCGTCGTAGTCCCCGTCGGGCTCCAGGTCCGCCGCGCGGGGCGCTCCCGCGTCGCCCCCGTCCCCCGCCCCGTACGGCTCCAGGGCCTCCGGCAGCCGCACCGACGGCCGCCGCGGCGCCTTGATCGTCTTCCGCTTCGTCATGCGCCCCATCGTGACCTACGGCACTGACAGCGGCCCCGATGTCACATTCCGGACCCCCTGGTTCGTCTCTTGCGCAGAACGTGCGACATCAGCAGGCGAGGAGCAGATCATGCGACGGATCTCCGTCATCGGCGGCGGGCTGGCCGGGCTCACCGCTGCCATCACCGCCGCCGAGGCCGGCGCCCGGGTGACGTTGTACGAGGCGCACAGCAGCCTCGGGGGGCGCGCGCGTACCGCCGACGCGCCCTACCGCACCAACGAGGGCCCGCACGCCCTCTACTACCGCGGCCCGCACTGGACCTGGCTCAAACAGCGCGATCTGCTCGGCCCGCTCGCCCCGATCCCGCCCCTGGAGGGCTCCCGGTTCCGCTTCCGCCGCGACGGCAAGCTGCGCAAGGTGCCGCCGGCCGCGATGCTGCGCCTCGTACGGCGCCGCGAGGCGCCCGTGGACCGCGACTTCCACAGTTGGGCGGCGCAGATCGCCGGCGAGGCCGGCGCCCGTGCCGCCGCCCGCTACAGCGCCGTCGCGATCTTCCACCACGACCCGGGCTCGCTGTCCGCCGCCTTCGTCCAGGAGCGGCTGCGCCGCACCACCGCGCTGCCGCCCGAGGCGCACTACCCCGCGGGCGGCTGGGGTTCGGTGGTCGACCTGATGACGAGCATGGCGTGGAACCTGGGCGTACGGATGGAGATCGGCACCCGCGTGAGCGAGCTGCCGCAGGACGCCCCCGTCGTCGTCGCCACCTCGCTGCCGGCCGCCCGCACGCTCCTCGGCGACTCGTCGCTGACCTGGCACTCGGGACGTACCGTCCTCGTCGACCTCGCCGTACGCCAGCGCCGCGGCGACGCCTTCGTCGTCTCCGACCTCGACGCCCCCGGCTGGCTGGAGCGCTTCTCCGCCGGGGACGCGACGCTCGCCCCGGCCGGCGAGCAGCTCATCCAGGGCCAGGTGCCGGTGGCGCCCGACGAGGGCAAGGCGGTGGGCGTCGCGCGGGCCGAGGAACTGCTGGACCTCGGCTACCCGGGCTGGCGGGACCGTACGGTGTGGCGCCGCGAGGCGCTGGCCGCGGGCCGCACGGGCGCGGTGGACCCGCCGGGCACCACGTGGCGCGACCGGCCGGCGGTGGATCGCGGCGACGGGGTGTACCTGGCGGGGGACCAGGTGGCGGCGCCGGGGGTGCTGAGCGAGGTGGCGTTTGCGAGTGCGATCGAGGCGGTGACGCTGGCGCTGGCGGAGCAGCGGCTCGGCAGAGCGGCGTAGGCGGCACGCGGCCGGAGCGGCGCGGCGCGGGCGCGAGAGCGCGGGGCGCGGGCGCGGGGGCGCTTGCGCGGGGGTGTACGCGGAAGCGCTGCGCGGGGCCGTAGAGTACGCGGCCCGCCGGGTGCGGCCCGGGGGCCTGAGGCCGGGGGGATCGGGGGATCGGGGGCCCGAGGGGGGAGCCCGAGGGGGGATGTGGAGGGGGACACGGGGGCGGTTCGCCCGGTCGGTGGGCGCGGGCTGCGGCCCGCCTTGTCGGCCGGGCGGCCGGCGTGTGCCGCTCCCGCTTGACCTGAACTTCTGTTCAAGTTGTCTGCTGGCCCCATGCACGCCATACGACTGCACGCCTTCGGCCCCGCAGAGAACCTCGTCTACGAGAAGACCGACGACCCCGTACCCGGCCCCGGCCAGGTCCGTATCGCCGTCGCCGCCGCCGGGGTACACCTCCTCGACACCTTCCTCCGCGCCGGCGAGACCGGCGGCCCCATGCCGCCCGCCGACCTGCCCACGATCCCCGGTCGCGAGGTCGCCGGCACCGTCGAGTCCGTGGGCGACGGCGTCGACCCGGAGTGGCTGGGCCGCCGCGTCGTCGCGCACATCGGCCTCGTGCCGGGCGGCTACGCGGAGTTGACCGTCACCGAGGCCGAGCGGCTGCACGCGCTGCCCGACTCCCTCGACGCCGCGGAGGCCGTCGCGATGATCGGCACGGGGCGGACGACGATGGGGTTCCTGCACTTCGCCGGGCTGACGGCGGACGACATCGTGATCGTCACGGCGGCGGCGGGCGGCGTCGGGTCGCTCCTCGTCCAGTACGCCCGCAACCTCGGCGCGTACGTCGTGGGCCTGGCCGGCGGTCCGGAGAAGGTCGCGCGCGTACGGGACCTCGGTGCGGACGCCGCCGCCGACTACACCGACCCGGCCTGGCCCGACCGCGTACGCGCCGCCCTCGGCGAGCGGCGGCCCACCGTGCTCCTCGACACCGTCGGCGGCGCGGCGGCCCGTGCGGCGGCCGACCTGCTCCGGCCCGGGGGCCGTCATCTGGTGCTGGGCTGGTCGTCGGGCGCGCCGCTGGAGTTCACGGACGCGGAGCTGGCGGAGCGGGGCATCACGTCGGTCAACGTCCTCGGCCCGGACTGGCTCGGCCGCATCGGCGGCGAGAACCCCCTGCGGCGGATGGAGGAGGCGGCGCTGACGGAGGCGGCGACGGGCCGCTGGACGCCGCTGGTGCAGCGCTACCCGCTGGCGCGGGCGGCGGAGGCACACCGCGCGCTGGAGACGCGGGGGACGGTGGGGAAGGTCGTACTGGAGCCGTAGGGCGGACGCCCCCGGGGGAAGGCGGGGGACGGGCACGGTTCGTGCGCGGTCGGCGCAGGTACGCCGACGAACCGTGCCCGGTGCCATGATGGGGCACCGATGGGGAAGTCAAGCCGCGCCTGCGGGGTGTCGCCCCTGCGGCGGGCCCTGGCTCACGTGCACTCGTAGGAGCACGGCGTAGCGGGACGGCTCAGGTGCGGGCGAACTCCAGCACCCGCAGCGGCGGCTGCCCGCCGTTCACCGCCCCGACCGGGAAGTCCTTGCGCAGCGCGTACCCGGCGGGCTCGATGAGCGCCTGGTGCTGCTCCAGGGTCCGTTCACGGCCGCCGTAGAGGACCATCATCATGACGTCCATCAGGTGGCCGACGGTCGGCTCCGGCACGGACGGCAGGACGTACTCGATCACGACGAGCGAGCCGCCCCGGCTGCTCGCCGCGGCGCAGTTGGCGACGATCCGCCGCACGCTCTTGTCGTCCCAGTTGTGCAGGACGCGGCTGAGCAGGTGCAGGTCGCCCTGAGGCACCTCGTTGAAGAAGCTGCCGGGTACCAGCTCGGCGCGCCCCCACACGCCGGCGGCGCCGAGGAAGTCCGGGGCGGTCGCCATGGCCTCGGGCCGGTCGATGATCACCCCGGTCGCCTCGGGCAGCGCCTTGAGCAGCCAGGCCAGCATCGTGCCCCGGTTGCCGCCGACGTCGACGACCCGCGAGGCGGGCGGCGGCCGGTAGCCGGCGGAGCCCAGGGCACCGGGCAGCCGGGAGGTGGCGTAGCCCATGGCGCGGGCGAACTTCACCGCCTCGCCCGGGTGGCTGCCCAGGTAGTCCCAGAACCCGCCGGGGGCGGCCGGATCCACCCGGGGGCCGGTCCGTACGTGCTCGGCGAGGCCGGCCATGGCCTCGCGGATCGGCTCCAGCCACAGCACGGCCATCTCGCCGAGCCGCCCGGCGTCCGGGCCGAGCCGTTCGCCGGCCGCGGTCAGCCGGAACCTGCCGTCGTCGGCACCGGAGATCAGCCCCACGGCCATCCCCGCATGCAGCAGCCGGCCCGTGGCGTCGGGGTCGGTTCCCGCCTCCTTCGCGATCTCGTCCGCGGTCAGCGACTTGCCTGTCAGGCGGCCGAGGACGCCCAACTCGACGAGCGCGACCGCGATGGGTGTGTAGAGGTAGCCGGAGAAGAGCTGGGCCACCTGACGTCCGGCGACGTCGTTCTCGCCCTCGGTCAGGAAGTCGAGCACGGAGTACGCCCCGGACGGGCCGGTGTCCTCGCCGCCGGCGCCGGGGCCGGCTCTCCCCTTGCCGGGTGGGGCCGCTGTCGCGGCCGCATGTCTGGTGCTGGACAAGTGTCCCCCTCGTGAGTACGTAGGTGGTTCTGCCCGCGAGCTGCGGATTTGGCCAGTTTCACCTTCGTGTCTTAAAAAGGAGTACATACTGGGTGGTGCGGAGTTGGGGCCGACTAGACCTGCTATTCACCTCATGATCCTCCGCACGGGCCTCACCCTTTCGACAGGGGCCGGACCTCCGGAACGGCCCGCGGGCCTGGCCCACGGGCCGTCTCCCCCGGCTACCGAGCCGTGGCCGGAGTCGGTATCCGGCCACCGCCGCCGCTCACCCCCCGCCCGGCCCCCGCAGCCGCGCCGCCACGGCCGACGCCGCGAGCGGGAACGCCGCCACCACCGCCAGCGCCACCGACAGGCTCTCCGCGTCCGCCAGCGCCCCCGCGACGGCGGAACCCGCGCCGCCGCCCACGAAGAACGCCAGGTTCAGCAGCGACAGCGCACCCCCGCGCGCCTGCGGCGCCAGGTGCCCCGACAGCAGCCCCGTCAGCACCACCTGCGTCACCGCGAACGCCGCCAGCGCCGCCGACGTACCCACCACCAGCACCGCCGGCTCCCCGGTCACCGCCGCCGCGCCCAGCAGCACCGCGGCGGCGGCTCCCACCGCCGCCGGCAGCCGCGCGCCCCGCGGTCCGAGCCGGCTCGCCGCCCGGGACAGCGCCGCACCCGCCACCGCGCCGGGCAGCAGCCAGCCGCCGACGGCGAAGACGCTCCAGCCGTGGTCGCGTACGAGCAACTGCGGCACCGCGTACATCGCGCCGAACAGCCCCGCGTACACCCCCGCGCCCGTCGCCGCCGCCCGCCGGAAGAGCGGGTCGCGGACCAGGTCGTACGGGACGAAGCCGGCGGGCCTGCGCACCGTACGGGCCGCGCAGCCCGTGCCCGCCACCAGCAGCACGGCGGCGGTGCCGGCGACGGCGGCGGGGGACAGGTCCAGCGTCGTGGACTGGATGAGGATGAGCAGGCTCGCGGCGGTGAGCGTGAGCAGCACGGCGCCGGGCAGGTCGGGTGTGCGGCCCGCGCCGCCGCGCTGCGGCGCGAGGCGCAGGCAGAACGGGAGGGCGAGGAGGGAGAGCGCGGGCAGCACGAGCGTCGGCCGCCAGCCGGCCCACTCCGTGACCACGCCGCCGGCGAGCGTCGCGGCGGCCGAGCAGACCGCCATGACGGCGCCGAAGACGGCGAGCACCTGCGCGCGCCGCTCGGGCGCGGTGGCGGCCGTCAGCACCAGCGCGCCGGACGTCATCGCGCCGGACCCGGCGGCGAGCAGGAACCGCCCGGCGACCAGCACGCCGAGGGACGGCGCGAGGAGGCACACCACTGCGCCGACCGCGAGCACCGCGGCGCCGGCGGCCAGGATGCGCCGTACGCCGAGGGCGTCGGAGAGCCGCCCGGCCAGGGCGGTGCCGACGCCGAGGGCGAGGGCGTGGGCGGTGAGCACCCAGGTGGCGGCGGTCGGCGAGGCGTCGAGCCCGCGCGCCACGTCGGGCAGGGCGACGCCGGCGGCGGTGACCCCGAAGACGGCGGGCCCGAACAGCGCCCCGAGCCGCAGCCCGACGGAACGGGTCCCGGGGGCGGGACGGTGCGACGCGGAGGCGGCGGAGGCCGCGGCGGGAACGGTCACGAGACCCTCCGGGGGGTGCGGGTGCCTGCGGGGGCGCCGGTGGAGCCGGCCGAGGCGGCCGAGCCAGTCGAACCGGCCGAACCGGCCGAGGCGGTCGAGGCGGTCGAGGCGGTCGAGGCGGCGGGGCCCGAGGCATCGCTGACGGGGGCGCCTGTCGCCCCGGCGGCACCGGGCCCGGCGGCTCCTGCCGGCGCGGTGCCGCCGGTGCCGGCCGACGCCGCGCGGGCGTCACCTGACTCCGGGGAGTCGGGCAGCGCCGCCCCGCCGGGCTCGGGAGGACCGTCCGGCGCGGGCGCGCGCTGCCCGCCGGGATCGGGCCTCCCCGTGCCGGGCGGCACGGGCCCGCCCGGTCCGGCGCGGCCGGCGGCGCCGGCGCCCGCAGGCGCGTCCGGGGCTCCGCCCGGCGCCGCACCGGCACGGTTCGCCGCCCCCGCCGGAGGCAGCGCGTGGCCGTGGCGGAAGACGTCGGCCGGGTCGTACGCGGCCTTCAGCGCCCGCAGGCGCGTGTACGTCTCCGCGTCGTACGCCTCCGCCGTCAGGGACTCCGTGTCCGGGCCCGCGAGGAAGTTGACGTACCGGCCGCCCGTCGACCAGCCGGCCAGCGCCGTCCGTACCCCGCTGTCCGTGCCCGGCGGCGCGACCGTCGTCAGCGCGAACGCGCCCGCCCTGCTGCCGACCGCGTTCGGCACCGCCGGCGTGCGCGACGCCGCGCCGCCGAGGTGGCGCAGCTCGACGACCCAGTCGCCGCACTCCGCCCCCGGCCCCGCCGCCGCCAGCAGCGCGGCCTCCGCGTCAGGACCGAACTCGCGCAGCAGGATGCCGCGTTCGTGGTACGGCATGGGGTCGACTGGGTCCTCGTGGATCTCCGCGACCGTGCTGTACGGGCGTATCCGTACCGTGTCCGCCAGGGGCGCCGCCGCCTCGCGCAGCGGCCTCGTCAGCCTCTCCCCCAGCGCCTCCGATTCAGACTCCGACCCCGGCGGCCCCGCCACCAGCGCCACCCGCACATGCACCGTCAGCCCCCTCGCCTCCCCCGGCAGCCGCAGCAGCGCCACCGACGTCGTCAGCTCCTCCGGCGCCCCCTCGGCCACCCGCCGCCACGCCCCCAGCACCGCCGCCGCGTCCGCACCGGCGAACCGCAGCCCGCCCCCGTACAGCCGCGCCACCGGCACCAGCCGGAACGTCAGCGCCGTCACCACCCCGAACCCGCTCTTCCCGCCGCCGCGCAGCGCCCAGAACAGCTCCGGTTCCCGCTCCGCGGTGACCTCCCGCGCGCGCCCGTCCGCGGTCACGAGCGACACCGCCGTGACGTGGTCCGCCGCGTAGCCGTACGTGCGGGCCACCGGGCCGAGGCCGCCGCCCAGCGTGTAGCCGACGACCCCGACCAGCGGCGACGAGCCGCACAGCGGGGCGAGGCCGTGCGGGGCGGCGGCGTCGATGACCTCCTGCCAGCGGGTGCCGGCGGCGACCCGCGCGGTACGGGCCGCGGGGTCGACGTGCACGCCCCGCAGCCGCCGCACCGACAGCAGCAGGCTGTCCGCGCCGACCGCCGCCGCCGGCCCGTGGCCGGTGGACTGCACGGCGACCGGCATGCCGCGCTCCGCCGCGTACCGCACGGCGGCCCGTACCTCCGCCACCGACGTCACCGCGGCGACCAGCGCGGGCCGGTGGGACACGATCCGGTTGAAGCCGGCCAATTCCTCTTCGTAGCCGGGCTCACCCGGTCTGAACTGCATGAACTCCATGTCCGCGACTCTCCGCCCGGCGCCCGTGCCAACCCATCCCCCGATTGAGGGGAATCACGGCATCGCCCCCGGCCGTTGACCGTGGCGGAGGTGGCCGACCGTGCCGACACCCGCTGTCCCGACCCCCGCCGCCCGCGGCGCGGCCCGCGGCGAGCTGCTCGCGCGCGCCGACCGCGCGCCCGACGCGCTGGCGCTCTTCGCCGAGGTGTCGGCGCAGTTGCGCCGACTGCTGCCGTACGACGCCGCCGTCTGGCGCGCCACCGACCCGGCGACCGGGCTGATGACCGCGCCCGTACGCACCGAGAACACCGACAAGCGCGGCTGCTGGGACTACTGGGAGTGCGAGCTGTTCGACGAGCGCGTCAACCGCTTCGCGGAGCTGGCGCTAGCCCGGGTGCCGGTCGCGGCGCTGCGCGCGTCGACGGGCGGGGAGCCGGAGCGGGCGGCGATCTACCGGCAGTTCCTGCGCCCGCGGGGGCTGCACGACGAGCTGCGGGCGGTGTTGCGGGTGGGCGGCCGGCCGCAGGGTCACATCAGCCTGTTCCGGGAGCGCGGGCGGGCGCCGTTCAGCGCGGCGGAGGAGCGGGTGGTGGCGGGGCTGACGACGCCGCTGGCGCGCCGGCTGCGCTCGTACGCGGAGCCGGCCCTTGCTCCTGCGCGTACGGACACGGAAGACACCCGGCAGAACGAACAGAGCGAAAAGAGCGGACAGAGCGGACAGGACGGGCGCAACGGGCAGGGCGGCGAGCCCGGGCTGCTGCTCTTCGACGCCGACGCCCGTCTCGTCTCCGCCAACGACCCGGCCCGCCGCCACCTCGCCGCCCTCCCGCCCGGGCCGGCCCGCGCCTCGGCGCTGGGGCTGGCGGTGCCCGCGTGGCTGCACGCCGTCGTGCTCCAGGCCCGCGCGGCGACCGCGGAGGGCGGGACGGGAGCAGCCCCGCGCATCCGGCTCCGTACCGCCGCCGGACGGTGGCTGACCTGCCACGCCTCCTGCCTCCACGGCGCCGACGGCACCCCCCACTCCACCGCCGTCGTCATCGAGCCGGCGGCCGCCGCCGAGATCGCCCCGCTGCTCGCCGACGCGTACGAACTGACCGCCCGGGAGCTGGAGATCACCCAGCTCCTCGCCCGCGGCCTGGCCACCGAGGGCATCGCCGCCGAACTGTTCCTCTCCCCGCACACCGTGCGCGACCACATCAAGGCCGTCTTCGACAAGACCGGCGTCTCCACCCGCGGCGCCCTCGTCGGCAAGCTCTTCCTGGAGCACTACGAGCCGGTCGGGGCGGCCGGAACGGTTCGTACCCGGCGGTGACGTCCGGGGCGCAGGACGTACGGTTCAGGTTGTGGGCGTAGATCGAGAGGGCCGGGTCCCGGGCCCGGCGGGGCCGCGGCTGCGGCCGCCGCACCACCGGGTGGACCGCCGGGCCGTCGCCTGGTGGCGTACGCGGCTGCTGCTGGCGGCGGCCGTGCCGGTCGCGGTGCTGGCGGTGCTGGGCGCGCTGGTCGGGCCGGCGCGGTTCTGGCTGCTGGCGGTGGGCGCGGGGGTGGCCGCGGCGGGTCTGGGGGCGGGACTCGGGCTGCCGCCGTGGTACTACCGCGTGCACCGGTGGGAGGTCACGGACGACGCGGTGTACGTCCGTACCGGCTACTTCTGGGTCGACTCGCGGATCGCGCCGATGTCGCGGATCCAGACCGTGGACACCGAACGGGGGCCGCTCCAGCGGGCGTTCGGGCTGGCGGCGGTGACGGTGACGACCGCGTCGGCGAAGGGCGCGCTGCGGATCGAGGCGCTGGACCACGAGGAGGCGGCGGAGCTGGCGGAGCAGTTGGCGCTGGCGACGCAGCAGACCCCGGGGGACGCGACGTGACCGACTCGGGTACGGGGACGGGCACCCCGGACGCCGCCGCCCGGCCCCCTGCCGCCCACGCCGCCGCCGAGACCCCGGACCGCCCTGCCGAGACCGACCACCCCGCCGAGGCGCCCGACCACCCCGCCGAGGTCCCCGGCCGCCCTGCCCGCGCCGCCGAGGCCGACGACCAGGCCACCCCCACCGCCCCTACCGCCGCCTCCCCCGCCGCCGACGACCCCGACCACCCCGGCCACCCCGCCGACCCCGCTCCCGCCTGGCGTCGCCTCGACCCCCGCTCCCTCCTCGTCACCGCCGAACTCCTCCTCGGCGCCGCCTTCGGCGCCGGCGTCCCCGTCGGTGCCGGGCTCGCCAGCCACATCGACTTCCGCGCCGCCGTGGCCTGGGTGCTGGCCGGCTGCGCGCTGCTGATCGGCGGCGGGCTCGCCGTGGACGCCCTGCGGCTGCGCCACACCCGCTACCGCGTCGGTGCCGAGCGCGTCGAGCTGCGTACCGGCGTGCTGTTCACCACCCGGCGCTCCCTCCCCCGCGACCGGATCCGCACCGTCGACCTCACCGCGCACCCGCTCCTGCGCCTCCTCGGGCTGGTCAAGGTCCGTATCGGCACCGGCGACCAGACCGCCGCCGGCGAGTCCGTGCTGCAACTGGCCCCGGTGCGGCGCGCGGAGGGCGAGTCGCTGCGCCGCGAACTCCTGCGCCGGGCCTCGACGGCCGCGATTCCCGGTGCGGGAGACGACGACCCGCGGCTCGCCTCCCTCGCCCCCGGCTGGATCCGCTACGCGCCCCTCTCCTTCCTCACCCCCCTCCTCGCGCTGACGGGCTGGGGTGCGGTGATGCAGGTCAGCCAGTGGTTCGGCGCGGAGGAGACGGTCGTCGACTGGGTACGGGACACCTTCAGCCCGCTGCCCGCGCTGTGGACGGTGCTGGCGCTGGGGTCGATCGCGCTGGTGACGGGGTTCGTGGGCGCGCTCGGGCTGTGGACCGAGATGTGGTGGAGCTACCGGCTGGAGCGCGAGCCGGACGGCACGCTGCGCGTGCGCCGCGGGCTGCTGACGACCCGGTCGATATCGCTGGAGGAGGCGCGGCTGCGCGGCCTCGACGTCGTCGAGCCGCTGGGGGTGCGGCTGTCGGGCGCGGCCCGGGTGGACGCGATCGCGACCGGCCTGTCCCGCAAGGACAGCGAGGACAACGACCTCAACACCCTGCTGCCCGCCGCCCCGCGCGCCGTCGCCGACGACGTGACGGCCCGGGTGCTGCGCACCCCCGTGACGCTGACCCGGCCGGAGCTGGCCCCGCACCCGCGGGCCGCGCTGGCGCGCCGGCTGCGGTGGTCGCTGGGCGCGGCGCTGGTGCCGGTGGCGGTGCTGCTGGCGCTGGGCGCGGCGCTGTCGGTACGGGGTCTGGCGTACGCGGGGGCGGCGACGGCCGCGGTGCTGCTGCCGGCGGCGGCGCTGCTGGCGCGGGATGCGTACCGGAGCCTGGGGCACGGGCTCGCGGGGCCGTATCTGCTCGTACGCAGCGGCACCCTGCGGCGCTCCACGGTGGCGCTGCGGCGGGACGGGGTGGTCGGGTGGACGGTGCGGCAGTCGGTGTTCCAGCGGCGGGCGGGGCTGGTGACGCTGCGGGCGACGACGGCGGCGGGGGCACAGGCGTACGCGGCGTACGACGTGGGGGAGGCGCAGGGGCTGCGGTTCGCCGAGGAGGCGGTGCCGGAGCTGCTGACGCCGTTTCTGGTCGCGGCGGACGACGCGGCCGGGCGGGGCCCGACTCCCGTACGCGCAGGGGGAGATGGGCGATGAGCGGTCTTGTCCAGACCAGTGGAGTCGCGTGCGGACTTGGTGGGTCATGCCCTCTTGACCGTACCCCGACAGCGGATAAGGTCTAGACCAACACCCGGTCGCCCGCCCGCAGTCGACGACGCGCTCAGGCAGCGCGCGGACGGCGACCCGCTCGACAACCCGTGGCCACATGCACGTCCTCCCATGTCACGCGAGCCCTGGAGTTGACATGCACACGAAACGAAGACTTGCGGCAGTGGTCGGTGCGGCGGTCGCCCCCGTCCTGGCCCTGAGCCTCCCCGCCCCCTCGGCCAGCGCACACGGCTGGGTCACGTCCCCGTCGAGCCGGCAGGACCAGTGCGCGAAGGGCGTCGTGAGCTGCGGGCAGATCAAGTACGAGCCGCAGAGCGTCGAGGGCCCGAAGGGGCTGACGAGCTGTAGCGGCGGCAACGGGCAGTTCGCCGATCTGGACAACAACAGCAAGGGCTGGCGCGTCACCTCGGTCGGCAGCTCGACCACCTTCAGTTGGCACCTCACCGCCCGCCACCGCACCAGCACCTGGCAGTACTTCATCGGCGGCACGAAGATCGCGGAGTTCAACGACGGCGGAGCCCAGCCCGCCGCCGACGTGTACCACAACGTGAACTTCGGCGGCTTCAGCGGCAAGCAGAAGGTCCTCGCCGTCTGGAACGTCTACGACACGGCCATGGCCTTCTACTCCTGCATCGACGTCAACATCGGCGGCGGCGGGGGCGACCCGGACCCCGGCGACCCCGACCAGTGCACCGGGTCGCCCTGGAGCGCGGGCTCCGTCTACAACGGCGGCAACACGGTCACCCACAACGGCCACAACTGGCGCGCCAAGTGGTGGACCCAGGGCGAGACGCCCGGCGCCGGCAGCGGCGTGTGGGAGGACCTCGGCCCCTGCGCGTAAGCGCCCCGGCGCACCTGTACGGACCGCGCCCCGCCACCGTGAACGGCCCCCCGGTGGCGGGGCGCACCGGCGCGCGGCGGCCGGCGGGAGGACCGCCGCGCGCCGAACGACCCACGGAGCGGCGGACGTCGGCCCCGGGGGGCGGTAGCGGCATCGCCGCCCGGGGCCGACCGCCACCCGCGGCAAGCACCCGCCGCGGCAGCGCCCACCGTGGCAACGCCTGCCCGACGCAACCCCGCGCGTGCCCTCACCCCAGGTCGTGGCCCAGGCCCGCGTCCGTCGGCACCCGTACCCGTCCCGTGTGCGCCGACGCGAACGCCCGCGGCGCCAGCGGCTCCTCGGCCACGAGCAGCGGACCGACCAGGTCCGCCGCCACCGTCGCGTGCGGCAGCGCCGCCGCGAGGTGGACCGCGGCGAGCGTCGCCACCCCCAGCTCCGGCATCGAGCCGATCTTCACCGCGAGCCCCGCCGCCTCCGCCACGGCCGCGATCTGCCGCGCCCGGTGCAGGCCGCCCACCTTGAGGATCTTGATGTTGAGCACGTCGGCGGCCCCGCGGCGGACGACCTCCAGCGCGTCGTGCAGCGAGTGCACGCTCTCGTCGGCCATCACCCGCACCCCCACCTTGCTGCGCAGGGCGGCCAGCCCGTCCAGGTCCCAGCGCGGCAGCGGCTGTTCGACGAGGTCGAGCCCCGCCTCCGCCATCCGGGTCAGGGCGCGGGCGGCGACGCCCGGGCCGTAGCCCTCGTTGGCGTCCAGGGAGAGTTCGGTGGCGGCCGGGAGGACGGCGCGTACGGCCCGGATCAGCTCGATGTCGGCCGCCGGGTCCACGCCGCCCTTCACCTTGATGTGCCCGAAGCCCTTGGCCGCGTACGCGGCGGCCTCCGCCGTCATCTCGTCCAGGGTTCCGAGGCCGACGACCCAGGCGGTCGGTATGTGCTCGCGGACCCGGCCGCCGAGCAGGAAGTGCACCGGCCAGCCGGCGGCGAGGCCCGCGAGGTCGTGCAGGGCGAGGTCGAGGGCGGCCTTGGCGAGGGGCTGGCCGCGGATGGCGGTGTCCATGGCGGTGTGCGCGCCGGCCACGTCGCGCGGGTCGCGGCCGAGGAGCGCGGGGCCGACGTGTTCGGTGACTGCGGCGCGGACGCCGGCGAGGGTGTCGCCGGTGTACGCGGTCATGGGGGCGGCCTCGCCGTGGCCGGTGAGGCCGTCGTCGGTGGTCACCTCGACGACGAGGCTGACCAGGTCGGAGCTGGTGCCGCTGCTGATGACGAAGGGACGCACGTACGGTGCGCTGACCACACGAGTGCGGACCGAGGCGATTCTCAAGCGCGGCTCCTTACCCAGGTTCCGGCCTAGACCGTAATTCGCGAAGCCGCCTGTGGCAAGAAGTCCGGACCCCCGGGGTCCGGCACCGCGGCCGCATCGCGCCGGAGACGGCCGCCGTCAGGGGCGTAGGGCGGTACGCGCACGGGGCGGCGGCGCGCGGGCACCCGGCCCCGTACCGCCGCCGGCGTCAGAGCCGCACCCGGTAGACGATCGGCGGCCGGCCCGTCTGGCCGTGCTGCTGGCTGCCGATCGGCACCGCCACCCCGGCCCGCTCCAGCCGCTTCAACACCCGCCTCGCGGTGCGCTGCTGGACGTCGAGGTGCTCCGCCACCGCGTGCGCGGTCAGGCCCTCGCCGGCGCCCTCGGCGACCAGCTCGCGCAGCTTGTCCAGCGTCTGCGGGTTGAGCCCCACGCGCCGCGCGAGCAGCGCGCTGTTCTCCGGCCCGGCCGCCGCGGACGCCCCGCCGGAGCCGGCGTCGATCACCATGTCCACGTCGTCCCGCATGGACACCACCCCGGCCACGGGCCCCACCGCGGCGGCCCGGTTGACCGCCCGCCGGGCCAGCGACTCGGCCTCCGCCGCGGTTCGGCCCAGACCGAAACCCACGTGCGCCGAGGTGTGCCGCGAGGCGAGCGCGTCGAGCAGCGGGAGCCGGGTGTAGCGCTCGCTGGCCTTCTCCAGCGCGCCGCGCGTGGTCACCACCAGCCGCCGCCCGTCCGGCAGATAGGCCAGGCTGCCGCCGAGCGCGGCGAGGTCGGCGGCCAGTTCGGAGTCGTCGGACCCGGCCGGGATGTCGATGATGCCCATCGCCACCTGGGTGTCGCCGCTCTGCGCGGCGGAGGCGGCGAGCACCAGCGACTGCACGGTGGCGCGGATGGAGTGCCGGGAGGGCGCGAGGCGGACGGCGTGCATCTCGTTGTCGAGGGTGTGGAACGTGGAGCCGAGGCAGGTGAGCGCCACCCGGGTGCGCTTCTTGTCGCGGGCGCCGAGGTGGAAGGAGACGAGGTCGTCGCCGGTCAGCCCGGGGCGGTACGGCAGCACGTGCACGTGCTCGGTGGGCAGCTTGGCCTCGGTCATGGTCTCGACGACCTCGGCGCGCTGGAGGGTGTCGATGGAGATCCGCGACACGTCGTGGCCGAGGCGCAGCAGTTCGACGAGCGCGCGCAGCAGCGTCGCCCCGCTGTACGGCACGTACATCGCCGGCCGGTCGAGCAGCCCGGCGTCCGCCGCGAGGGCGTGCGGCACGACCCCGGTGAACAGCAGGGCGTCGGCGCCGGACGCCGCCGCCTCGCGGACGACGTCGAGGGTCTCGTCCTCGTGCCGGTAGCGCAGGCCGAGCAGCCGGGTGGTGCCCGGGGCCCCGACCGCCTGCACCTTCTGCACCAGGTCCTCGGGGCCGATCACCCCGACGGTGAACGCCATTCGCCCCGTCTCCTTCATCCATACGGCCTGTTCTGGCCGGGTCCCAAACATCGCGGGTAAGTCTAGGCATTACGGACCGCAGCGGCTCCCCGGGTACCGGGGTTGACGTGCCGCAAAGACGGATTTACCTTTCGGTCCAGGCCATAAGCGCGTTACGTCGAGAGGATTCCGCCGTCATGTCCGTACGGGACAGACCGCTGCCCACCGTGCTCGAACCGCGCGGCCGCACCCTCGGCGAGGAGGAGCGCGCCGCGGTGCTGCGGGTGCTCGACTCCGCCGTGCTGTGCGGCACGTTCGGCACCGAAGTGCCGGCGCTCCAGCGGGAGATGACCGAGCTGTACGGGCGTACCCACGCCGTGGCGTGCAGCTCCGGCACCGCCTCGCTGCACCTGGCGGTCGCGGCGGCCGGCATCGGACCGGGCGACGAGGTCATCACCACGCCCATCTCCGACTTCGGCACCGTGGCCCCCATCCTGGCAGAGGGCGGCCGGCCGGTCTTCGCCGACGTGCTCCCCGACGACGGCAACCTCGACCCGGCGGCGGTGGCGGCGGCCGTCACCCCGCGCACCAAGGCGGTCCTGGCCGTCCACCTCTTCGGCGCCGCCGCCCGCGTCGCGGAGCTGCGGGAGCTGTGCGACCGGCACGGGCTCGTGCTCATCGAGGACTGCGCGCAGGCGTGGCTCGGGGCAGACGGCGCGGGGCGGCTGCTGGGCACGTACGGCGACATCGCCTGCTTCAGCCTCCAGCAGTACAAGCACATCACGGCCGGCGACGGCGGCATCGCCCTCACCGACGACGCCGAACTGGCCCGCCGGATGCGGCTCTTCGCCGACAAGGGCTGGGACCGGTCGGAGGGCCGGATCCACCGCGTGCCGGGGCTCAACTACCGCATGCCGGAGCTGACGGCCGCGGTCGCGCGGGCGCAGTTGGGGAAGGTCGCGGAGGTCGTACGGGTACGGAGCGAGCGGGCGGCGCGGCTCACCGCCGCGCTCGCGGGGGCGGCGGGCGTACGGACCGCGCCGCGGCCCGAGGGGCACGCCTGGTGGCTGTACCCGCTGCTGGTCGACGACAACGCCCGCTGGGCGCAGGCGCTGACGGCCGCGGGCGTCCCGGCCGCCGCCGGCTACCTGGAGCGCCCGCTGTACGCGAACCCGGTGTTCACCGGCCACCCCGAAGGGCTGTGCCCGCGGGCGGAGCGGCTGATCGGCCGCACGCTGCTGGTGCTGGACTGGAACGAGGGGTACACCGACGCCGACGTGGACGCCATCGCGCGGGCGGTCCTGGCGGCCTCCCCGTGACGTACGACTGGCTGACCCCCTCCCCCGCCGAGCGCGTGCGCTGGGACGTCGACGTGCTCTACGGTCCCTGGCCGCGGCACCACCGCGACGTGGGCCTGGCGGAGGTCCGCGAACGGCTGGCGCGCTCCCCCGTCGAGCGGGCGCTCGCGCTGTCCACCCGCGGCGCCCTCTTCGACGCGGACTCCGGCAACGCGGCGACGCTGCGCGAGCTGGCCGACTGCCCGGAGCTGCTGCCGGTCGGGACGGTGGACCTGCGGGACGCGTGGGGCGCGGAAGAGCGGATCGAGGGGCTGCACGCGGCGGGGGTGCGGTTCCTGCGGCTGTTCACCGTCGAGCAGGGGGCGGAGCCGGGCTTCCCGGGCTACCGGCACGTGGTGGACCTGGCGCTGGCGCGCGGCATGGTGCTGCTCCAGGACGGCGACCCGCGCCGCTTCGGCCCGGCGCTGGCGGACCGCGGGGCGCGCGTGGTCTTCCTCGACCTGCACGCCTACCTGCTGGGCGACTTCCTGCTGCTGGCCCGCCGCGAGCCGGGGTTCATGGCGACGACGCGGCTGCTGTCGGCGCCGGACTCGGTCGAGCGGGTGGTGGCGGCGGTGGGGGCGGGGCGGCTGGTCTTCGGCTCCCGTACGCCGTTCACGGACATCTCGCCGCAGACGCTGCGGCTGCGGTACGCGCGTATCGGCGCGGCCGAACGGGAGGCCATCGCGGGCGGGAACGTCGAGGAGCTGCTGAGCTGATGCCGGTCATCGACGTACACGGACACTGGGGCACCTGGCCGTACCACCGCGACGCACAGGCGTCCGGCGCGACGAACCTCCGCCTGATGGACCGCTACGGGATCGACGTGCAGATCGTCTCGGCGGCGGAGGCGGTGACGTACGACGCGGTGGCGGGCAACGCGGCGCTGGCGCGGGTGCTGGCGGCGCAGCCGCGGCTGTACGGGTACGCGGTGGTCAACCCGAACCGGATCGAGGACAGCGCGGCCGACTTGCGCCGCCACCTGGCCGCGGGCCGCTTCGTCGGCGCCAAGATCCACACCCACTACCCGGGCCGCGCGATCGGCTCGCCGCAGATGCGCGAGGCGTTCGCCCTCCTCGACGACCTGGCCGTCCCCCTGCTCCTGCACACCTGGGACCCGGACGTCGCCCTCCTCCCCGGCCTGCTGGCGGATCTCCCGCGGCTGCGGGTGGTCGTCGGCCACGCGGGCGGCGACGCCTGGCGCGAGGCGGCGCACGCGGCGGCGGAGTGCGACCGCCTGTATCTGGAGCACTGCCGCACGGCGACGGACGCGGGCCGCATCCCGTACGCGCGCGAGGCGGGCGTTCCGGTGGAGCGGCTGCTGTTCGGTACGGACTCCACGCTGGTGGACCCGAGCGTGTCGCTGGGCGTGATCCGCGACGCGGACTTCACCCGGGCGGAACTGGACCGGGTCCTGTGGCGGAACGCGGCGGAGCTGTTCGGCCTGCCGAGGCCCGGCTGAGCCGCCCGCCGGGCCGCCGCTGCCACCGGTCGTGGTCTCCGGAGCCGGCGGCCCGGCCGCGGAGCTACGCGCCGTCCGCCGCCAGTTCCGCCAGGCACCGCACCACCCGGTCCCGTTCGGCCCGCGGGAGTTCCGGGCCGTACGGGTCGTGGGCCGCCGACTCCGGGAGCAGGCCCTCCCACACGGCGGCCCAGTGCATCCGCTGGACGTAGCCCTCGATCGGGGAGAGGAACGTGGCCTCCGCGAAGCGGTCCAGGCGGGCCGACGCCCGGACGAACGCCGTGTGGTCCGCCGCGCGCCAGGCGTCGAGGACCGCCGTCGTCAGCTCCGCGCGGGCCGCCGCGATGCCGACGAGGGCCGTGTCAGCGCCCCACATCAGGCTGGGGCCGAACATGCGGTCCTCGCCGGTGACGACCAGCCGGTCCGTCGCCCGGGCCGTGCGGATGGCGTCCTGGCAGGCCATCGCGCGGTCCAGGGTGGCGAGTTTGAGGCCCAGCGCGTCCGGCAGCGCCAGCAGGTCGCGGACGAGCGCGGGCGGGTACTCGTATCCGCCGGCCTCGCCGTGCAGGAAGAAGCCGAGCACCGGCAGTCCGCTCGCCCGCGCCACGCGCTCGTGCAGCCGGACGGCGCGGGCGTGGCCGTCGGGGCGGTCGGCCAGAGCCGCCAGCGGGTACACCATCACCGCGTCGGCGCCGAGTCCGGCCGCCGTCACCGCCATCGCCTCGACCGCGGCCTCCGCGTCCGCGACCGTCGCGGGCGCGAGGTCGCGGGGGACGCCGGCGCCGGCGACGAGGGGCTTGTCCGTCGCCGCGCGCCAGGTGCGCAGCACGCGCGCGCGGTCGGCGGCCGAGAGGTACAGGCCGCGGCCGGTGTGGGCCCACACCGCGAACCCGCCGACCGGTGCGGCGTCGAGCTTCGCCGCGTACGCGGCGAGGGCGTCGAAGTCGACGGCCCCCCGCCCGTCCATCGGCGTCAGCACCGCCGGGAGTACCGTCCCGCGCAGTCGCGCCGGCAGCGCGCCCGTCATGTCGACCACTTGTCCCGAACCCCTTTGGCAACCACGGACCACACGCTAGCCTTTACGGCCCAGACCGTAAAGGGATAGGAGTCCTGCCATGCGACTCGGCCTCTACGTCAACCTCTTCACCGGCAAGGACGACCGCCCCGCGCTCGCGGACGCCGTCGAGCAGGCCCGGCTCGCCGAACAGGCGGGCTTCGACTGGGTGGTGCTCGGCGAGCGCCACCTGCACCGCCCCGGCTACCACGAGGCGCTGACCTCGCTGACCTGGCTGGCCGCGCACACCGAGCGGATCGGCCTGGCCACCGCCGGGCTCATCGCCCCCGTCTACCAGCCGGTGTGGCTCGCCGAGACCCTCGCCCACCTCGACGTGCTCTCCGGCGGCCGGCTCACCGCGGGCCTCGTCCTGGGCTACCGGCCCGAGGAGTTCGCCCTGTACGGCGTACCGCCGCGCGAGAAGGCCGCCCGCTTCGAGGAGTGCGTGGAGCTGGTCACCCGGCTGTGGACCGAGGAGTCGGTGACGTACGAGGGGCGCTTCACCTCCGTGACCGACGCCTTCCTCTCCCCCCGCCCCGCGCAGCGCCCCCGCCCGCGCCTGTGGAACGGCGGCCGGGTGCCGGCCGCGCTGGCGCGCACGGCGCGGATGTGCGACGGCTGGACGACCTCCTTCAACGAGACCGACGCCGAACTCCCCGCGAAGATCGCCGAATACCTCTCGTACGAGCGCGGCCCCGGCACCCTCGGCGCCGATGTGCTCGTCTGCCGCGAGGGGTACTGCGCCCCCACCTCGCAGCAGGCCCGCAAGGCGCTGGAGGAGCCGCTGCGCGGGCTGTACGACGCGTACGGGTCGTGGAAGCGCACCTCGATGGACGCCGCCCGCTACGCGCAGAGCTGGGAGGACATCGCCGCGCGCAGCGTCGTCGGTTCGCCGGAGCAGTGCGCGGACGGCCTCGGCCGCTACGCCGCGATGGGCGCGGACGGCGTCATCCTGCGCCTCCAGCCGCCGGGGATGCCCCAGGCGGACGCCCTCCGGGCCATCGAGGGCTTCGGCGGGGTGCTGGCGCAACTGGCGGACTGAGCCGGGGACTTCGCCGGGGGCCGGGCCCGGGCACCGGGCCCCGCGGCCCGCGAAGTCCGGGCCGCGCGACGTCTTGCCGTCGCCCCCTCCTGCATTTACGGTCAGGGCCGTAAATCACTCCCGTTGGAGGTCCCATGCGTCGTGCCCTCACGGCCGCGTGTCTGCTCGTCGTGACCCTCGCCGTACCGGCCCATGCCGAAACCGCCCCCGAACGCCCCGCGTCCGCCCCCGCACCCGCCCCGTGCGGCTTCGCCGACCTCGGCAGCCTGCCGCTCACCGGCGCCACCACCGCCGGCACCGCCATGGACCGCGGCCGCGTCTACTCCGTCACCTCCTCCGCCTCCGGCCCCGCCCTCCTCGGCATCCGCGACGCCGACGACGGCACCCTGATCGCCGAACACCCCCTGCCCCGGGCCCTCGGCTCCTGGGCCGTCTCCGTCGCCCCCGACCACACCGTCTACGTCGGCAGCTACGGCGGCGACGAGCACAAGGGAAGGCTCTTCCGCTACGACCCCGCCGACGACTCGGTCACCGAACTCGGCGTCCCCGTCGCCACGGAGACCTTCGTCTGGACCGTCGCCGCCACCGGCGACCACGTCTACGGCGGCACCTCCCCCGGCGGCCGGCTCTTCCGCCACGACCCCGGCACCGGCGAGACCAGGGACCTCGGCGCGCCCGTCCCCGGCCAGGGCTACATCCGCGACCTCGCCGTCGGCCGCGACGGCACCGTCTACGCCGGCATGGGCCCGTCGAGCATGCAGGTCGCCGTGCTCTCCCCCGACGGCGACGTCCGCCGCGTCATCGAGCCGCCGCTCGACGCCACCGGCTGGTCGTACGACGTGGACGTCGTCGGCCGCCACCTCCTCGTCCGCTACGAGACCTCCGCCGCCGAGAAGACGCTCGGCGTCTACGACCTCAAGCGCCGCACCTGGCTGCACCTCACCGAGGACGTGGAGAGCCTCACCGTGGGCGGCGGCGCCCGCGGCTCCTCCGTCCACCTCGTCCAGGACGGCGAGCTGGTCCGGCTCGACCTGCGGTCCGGCAAGGTCACCGGGCTCGGCATGACCGAGTTCGGCGAAGGCGCCGTACGCCCCCTCGGCTGGCGCGGCGACACCCTCGTCGGCACCTCGTCCACCGGCGGCATGTGGCACTACGACAGCAGGACGGGCACCGGCAGGCTCCTCGACGACTCCCTCACCGGCCTGCCCGTCTCCATCCGGTCCATGGCCGAGGGCCCGGACGGGCGGCTGTACGCGGGCGGGTTCTTCACCGGCGGCCTCGTCGCGTACGAACCGGCCACCGGCGCCACGCAGTTCTGGCCCCGCGTCGGCCAGAGCGAGGGCATGGTCACCCACAACGGGAAGCTGTACCTCGGCGTCTACCCGGGCGCGCGCATCTACGAGTTCGACGGCGACGAGCCCAAGCTGCTGCTCAACCTCCACGAGCAGGAGCAGGACCGGCCCTTCACCCTCGTCTCGGCCGGCGACTGGCTCGCCTTCGGCACCGTGCCCAAGTCGGGCACCGTGGGCGGCGCGCTGGGCCTGATCGACCCGGCCACCGGCGAGTCCCGCGTCCGCCGGAACATCGTCCCCGGGCATTCGGTCGTCGGCGTGGCCCACCGCGACGGCGTCGTCTACGGCGCCACCTCCGCGTTCGGCGGCGTCGGCACGCCGCAGGACACGGTGGCGAAGGTCTTCGCGTACGACATCGCCGCCGACAAGGTGCTCTGGGAGAGCGCCCCGGTCCCCGGCGACCTGGCGCTCGGGGAGATCGCCTTCGACGACAGGGGCCGGCTCTGGGGGCTGACCCCGGACGCCGTGTTCGAGATGGACCCGGCCACCGGCGAGACCCTGCGCACCGCCAAGCACCAGACGTACCCCTGGGAGACCGCCACGCAGGTCTGGCACGACACCAACCTGCTGTTCCACGCCGGATATCTGTGGGGCAAGACCCAGGGCAAGGCGTACCGGATCGACCCGGCGACGATGGAGATGACGCTGATCGCCCGGCCGGTCTCGAACCTCCAGAAGGGCGCCGACGGCAACCTGTACATGTCGCGCAACGAGCGGTTCTACACCTACCGGGTCTGCTGACCCGCACCCCGGGCACGAAGACGGCGGTGGGGACCGGCCGGTCCCCACCGCCGTCTCGGGTCACACCGGGCGCGTGAACGCCTCCCGCACCTTCCGCGCCGCCCGCGCGATGTCCGCCATCGCGTCGTCGTCGGCCATCAGCAGGTGCTGCCGCACCCACACCGTCGCCTCCGCCTCCGCCTCGGCCACCGGGCACGGCCGGGCGTACGCGGCGAGCGAGGGCTCCACCGACAGCGCGCGGTAGCCGGCGTCGAGCGGGATGCCCTCCGCCGCCATCGCCGCGATGAACTCGTCCTTCGTACGGCCCCCGAAAGCCCCCGCGTCGTACCGCAGCAGCGCCAGGTGCCAGGTGTGCCGCTCGGTGTCCGGGGGCGCGGGGCGTACGGACAGGCCCTCGACGTCCGCCAGCGCCTCCGCGAGCACCGCCGCGGAGCGCGTGCGCCGGTCGATCTGCGCGGGCAACCGCGCGAGCTGCGGCCGGAGTACGGCCGCCTGGAAGCCGGTCATCCGCAGGTTCCAGCCCAGCGAGGGGTGCTCGTACCAGCCGCCGTCCAGCTTCCGCCCGACGTTGTGCAGGGACCACAGCCGCTCGTACGTCCTGCGGTCGGCGGTGACGACGACGCCGCCCTCGCCCGCCGTCATGGCCTTGCTCGCCTGGAAGCTGAAGCAGCCCGCGTCCCCCAGCGTCCCCGCCGCCCGCCCGCCGCGCACCGCGCCGTGCGCCTGCGCCGCGTCCTCGACCACCGGCACCCCGGGCGCGCCGGCGTCGGCGACCGCCCCCGAGATGTGGACCGTCATGACCGCCCTTGTCCGCGGCCCGACGAGGGCGGCGACCGCCTCCGGGTCGACGAGCAGGGTGTCGGGGTCCACGTCCGCGGGCACCGGCCGGGCGCCCGCCAGCACCACCGCGGAGGCGCTGGCGACGAACGTGTACGCCGGGACGATCACCTCGTCGCCGGGCTCGACGCCCACCGCGCGCAGGGCGAGGAAGAGCCCCACGGTGTTGTTGACGGTGCACACCCCGTACGGCGCGCCCACGCTCTGCGCGAACGCGGCGGCGAACTCCTCGACCTCCGGCCCGTTGGTCGCGCCCCACCGGCCGCTGTCGAGCACGGCGAGCAGCGCCTCGCGCTGCTCGCCGGTGGCGGGCGGCGGCCATTCGGGCCAGGGTGCGGTGCGTACCGGCGACGACGTCACAAGAGCCCTTTCATGGTTCCGTGGAGTATCCGCGTGCGGTCCGCCTCGGAGAGATCCGCCAGGACCACGCGGCCGAGCCCGACCCGGAGGTCGAGGAAGACGGCGTCCGAGCCGAACGCGATCCGCTCGGCGCCCACTTCCCGTACCAGCCGGACGAGGTGCCGCGCCGTCATCCGCGAACCGCACGTCTCCAGCACGAGGTTCGGGGCCGCGTCCGCCGCGCGCGCCGCCGCGGCGAACCCCTGGGGCCAGAGCCCGGCGTGCCCCATGAGGACCGGCAGCGCCGGGTAGCGCGGGCCGACCGCCGCGAAGCGCGCGGGGTCGGACCACGGCGAGCCGTACTGGCCGTGGGAGAGCACGGGCACGCCGCGCTCCGCCGCGATCTCGAACGCCTCCGCGTACGCGGGCGAGTCCAGCTCGGCTTCGTGCACGTCCGGGTGGAGCTTGACGCCGACCATGCCGGGGACGTCCAGCAGGTCGCGCAGCCGGGCGCCGGCCTGCGGGTCGTGCGGCTGGTAGACGGCGTAGCCGAGGAGGCGCCCGCGGTGGCGGGCCAGGTCGGCGACGAGCAGCGCGTTGCCGGCGCGGGCGTCGGGGCCGACGGCCAGCAGGTGGGAGACGCACGCCTGGGCGACGCCGCAGCGGTCCATCACGGCGAGCAGGCTCTCGGCGGAGCCGTCGGGGATGGCGAAGTTGAACCAGCGGCCCAGGTGCGCGTGCGCGTCGATGACGTTCACCGGGCCTCCCCCCTCCCGGCTTCCCGCACCAGCCGGTCCGCGTTGCCCGCGGCGATCCGCGCCACGTCGGCGGCGGGCAGGTCGAGGTGGTCGAGCAGGAAGCGCGGCCCGGCGTCGTCGGTCAGCGGCGAGCCGGTGCCGAAGAGCACGCGGTGCGCCCCGAAGCGCTCGGCGACCCACTCGACCTGCCGGTGGCCGCAGAGGGTGGAGGTGTCGACGTGCAGGTGCGCGCAGCGGGCCATGAGGTCGGCCAGCTCGCGCAGGCTGCGGTAGCCGGTGCCGAGGAGGACGAGCGGGGGCATGCCCGTACGGCGGGAGAGGTCGCGCCGGCCGGCGGCGTCGAGCTGCTCCCAGTCGATCAGGGTCACGGTGCGCCGCTCGCCGAGGAGCCGGAGCAGCCGGGCGCCGTCGTCGTCACCGCCGCCGCCGGCCCCGCCGTCACCGTCGCCGTCGCCGTCGCCGAGCGAGAAGCGGTGCGCCGCCGGGTAGAGCCGTACCACCGGCGCCGGCGGCAACTCCCCCGTGCCGAGCGGGCCGGGGACCACCACCGGCACGGCCGGCAGCCGGTCCTCCTCGACCGGCGGCACGGTCAGCGGGTCCCCGTAGACCGCGTGCGAGTGCACCACCCACGCCTCGTCGATCCGCAGCCGGTCCAGCTCCGCGCGCATCCCGTCCGGGTCGCGCCCGGGCACGTCGTCGTGCGGTACGGGCCCGAGGATCCGGTTGACGTCGACGACCCTCACGACTTCAGCCCCGTCGTCGCGATGCTGTCCGTCAGGTACCGCTGGAGCAGCCCGAAGACGAGCAGGCACGGCACCACGGTGATGGTCGCCCCCGCCATCACCTGGTTGATCGTCACGTTCTCGCCGTCGAGCGTGGCCAGCCCCACGGTCAGCGTGTGCATGTCCCCGGACTGGGCGATGACCAGGGGCCACAGGAAGTCGTTCCAGTGCCACAGGAAGACGAACACGCCGAGCGTCGCCATGATCGGCCGGATCAGCGGGAGGACGATCGTGGTGTAGATCCGCCACTCCGAGGCGCCGTCGATCTTCGCGGCCTCGAACAGCTCGTCCGGCAACTGCACGATGAACTGCCGCATCAGGAAGACGGCCTGGGAGTTGGCGAGGGTGGGGACGATCATCCCCCAGTACGTGTCCACGCCGCCCATCTCGGAGATGAGGATGTAGTACGGGATGAGCGTGGCCTGGAACGGCACCATCAGGGTCGCCAGGAACGACCAGAACATGATCTCCCGGCCGGGGAAGCGTTTCTTGGCGAAGGCGTAGCCGGCCATGGAGGCGAAGAGCAGGATCAGCGCGACGGAGACCACGGAGTAGATCGTCGAGTTCAGCGCCCAGCGCAGGATGTCGGAGCTGCCCAGGACCTCGTCGAAGTTCGCCAGCGTGGACCGGGTGACGTCGAACGCGCCCGGCAGGGTCTTGCCGCTGTGCGGGGCGAAGGCGACCAGCACCATCACCGCGAACGGGGCGACCGTCACGAACGCCACCAGCACCAGCAGCGTCGGCAGCCCGAGCCGCGCCGGGCCCCGGTCCCGCCGCGGCGCCTTCGGCGTACGGCCCCCGCCCCGGCCCTTGCCGCCGCCGGTGGCCGGGGGCGCGTTGTCGCGGGTGAGCAGAGCCATCAGTCGTCCCTCCCGATCAACCACCGCTGGATCAGCGAGAAGACCAGTACGACCACGAAGAGCACGAGTCCCAGCGCGCTGGCGTAGCCGAAGTCGAAGTACTTGAAGCCGGTGTCGTACAGGAGGTAGACGAGGCTGTAGCTGGAGCGGACCGGGCCGCCTGCCGTCATGACGTACATCTGGTCGAAGACCTGGAACGCCTGGATGGCCTCGATGACGAGCACGAAGAACAGCACGGGCCGCAGCATCGGCAGCGTGATGTGCCGGAAGCGCTGCCAGCCGCCGGCGCCGTCGATGGTCGCGGCCTCGGTGACGGCCCTGGGTATCGACTGGAGGCCGGCCAGCAGGATGAGCATCGAGTAGCCGAAGCCCTTCCAGGCCGAGGCCGCCGCGATCGAGGGCAGCACGAGCGTGTCGCTGCCGAGGAAGTCGACGGCGCCGAAGGACAGGGCGTCGAGGGCGGAGTTGAGCAGGCCGTCCTCTATCTCGTAGATCCACTTCCAGACGACGGCGGCCAGCACGATGCTGGTGACGTACGGCAGGAAGAACAGCCCGCGGAAGAAGCCGCGCAGCCAGACCGTGCGGTGCAGCAGCATGGCGGTGCCGAGGGCGACGCCGACCGTCAGCGGGACGTAGACGGCGGTGTACATGGCGGTGACGCCGAGGCTCTCCCAGAACAGGTCGTCGTCGAGCAGCCGGGAGTAGTTCTCGGCCCCGATGAACTCCCACTCGCCGCTGAGCCGGTAGTCGGTCAGCGACAGGAACCCCGCGCCGACCACCGGGCCGAAGCGGAACATCGTGAACAGCAAGAGCATCGGGGCCACGAACAGCAGCCCCGCGCGTGCGTCGTGCCGGCGCAGCGGCGCAATCTTCCGCATTCTGCGGCTACCGCTGCCTGGCCAGCAGGTCGTCGCCCTGCCCGGCCGCCGCGTCCAGGGCCTCCTGCGGGGACTTCTTGCCGGTCATCGCCGCCTGGATCTCCGGCGCCAGGAT
This sequence comes from Streptomyces sp. 184, assembly GCF_045781775.1. Classification (NCBI taxonomy): domain Bacteria; kingdom Bacillati; phylum Actinomycetota; class Actinomycetes; order Kitasatosporales; family Streptomycetaceae; genus Streptomyces; species Streptomyces sp. 184. The sequence goes on from NZ_CP123230.1 coordinate 7,509,696, forward strand.
GCCCATGAGCTGCCGGGCGACCGGGCTGGACTCCCCGGGGACGACGACGGACAGGGCGTCTTCGAGCTGCTTGGCGTACGGGCTGCCGGAGGGCACGGTGACGTCCGTACGCGGGGAGAGGAAGCCGGTCTCCTTGTTGAGGCTGACGATCTGGTCCGGCTGGGTCATGAACCCGATGAACTGCTCCGCGCCCTTGAGGTTGCCCTGGGCGTTGATGCCGAGGGCGCCGGGGACGCCGAAGGCGGCCTGCTCCGCGCCGGTGAGGGGGGCGCCGACGATGACGTTCTCCTTGCCCCACGCCTCCTCGGCGACGCCGAAGTCGATGCCGGAGTTGGTGAAGCCCATGGCGACCTGCTGCTTGCCGAGCGCCTGGTCGGCGACGACGTTGACGTTGGTCATCGCGGACTTGGGGATGGCGCCGTCCTCGTAGAGGTCGGTGAGGAAGGTCAGCGCCTCGACGCCCTTGTCGTCGTTGAAGGCGACGCTCTCGCCGTCCTCGCTGAAGATTCTGCCGCCGGCCTGCCAGAGCAGCGGGTAGAAGTTGAGGTTCAAGGTGGCCTCGTTGCTGGCGGAGTAGTCCAGCGTGGCCAGGCCCTCGGCCTTCAGCTTCGGTGCGGCGGCCTTGATGTCGTCCCAGGTGGCCGGGGGTTCCTCGATGCCCGCCCGGTCGAGGAGCTTCTTGTTGTAGAGCGTCGTGGTGATGGTGTGGTAGATCGGCGCCGCGTACGCCTTGCCGTCGTGGGTGAGGGATTTCAGGGCGGCCGGGAGGAACGTGTCGGCGTGGTCCTTGATCGCGGCGTCGACGGGGGCCAGGGCGTCGTTCGCGAGGTACTGGGGTATCTGGTCCGGTTGCAGGACCACGACGTCGGGGCCCTTGCCGCCGCTGAACGCGGTGGCGAGCTTCTCGTCGCGGTTGTCCCACGGCTGCTGCTCGATGGTCAGCTCCGCGTCCGGGTACTTCTTCTCGTACGCCTTCTCCAGGCCCTCCCAGTACTCGGCGTTGGCCTTGGGGTCGCCGATCACCGGGTACATCCAGACGGTCACCTCCTCCGAGACCGAGCCGGAGCCGCCGCCGGAGCCGCCGCAGGCGGCGGCGAGGGCGGTGAGGCTGAGCAGGGCGAGGGGGACGCGGACGCGCTTGAGCGATGAGTTCATTAGGGCCTCCGGGGGCCTCAGGGTGCAGTGGAGCCCGTCTAGTTTCGGCCTTGACCGAAACTAGCCATCTACTTTGGGACTGTCAATGGCTCTGCGGTGAGGGGGAATTGGGAGGGGCCCGGATCAGTCGTCGCCGCCGCCCGCGGTGTGGTCCCGCGGGTCGACGCGGTACAGCTCGGCGCCGTCGCTGAAGTAGAGCCGGCCGTCCAAGTGGGCGGTCAGCCGCCGGTGCGCATGCTCCACGACCAGCACCGGAGGCTTCCGCGACCAGGGGTCGACGCGGTAGATGCCGTTGCCGTCGATGCTCGCGTACAGGTGGCGGCCCAGCACGGCGAGATCGCCGCCGCCCCGGCCCGCGCCGACCGTGAAGCGCCGGACGACCTTCCGGGCGTGCGGGCTGATGGCGAAAACCGTGTTCCCCGCGATGCCCCAGAGCTTGCGGTCAGGGCCGATGGCCACGGCGGTGACGGTGTCCGCCCCCACCTCGGGAACCAGCTCCCAGAGCTTGCGCCGCCCGCGTACGTGCCACGCGAAGACGGCGCCCGACTCGCGCGTCGGCGGGGTGGTGCTGAGGCCGCCGGTGACCGAGCAGCCGCCGTAGACGACGCCGCCCGCGGCGGCCAGCGCGAAGACCGACTCGTCCTCGACGACGTGCCGGGTGACCTCCAGCTCGCCGCTCGCGGGGTCGTACACCGCGATCGCGCCGCCGAGCCGGTCGCCGTCCGGGACGGTGCCCATGACGATCTTCCCGCCCACCTCCACCAGGGCCTTGGCCCGCATCTGGACGTGCTCCTTGAGCGTGTACGCCCGCTCCGGGTTGTCCGGCGTGCCCTCCGGACCCGGGGAGTACTCCGGCGAACTCCAGGTCCCGCCCGGCTCGTAGCGGTAGAGGCGCGCCTCCGGGTACGTGCCGATCCACAGGGAGCCGTCGCTGCCCCGCAGCAGGGACTCGATCTGCGAGAAGCGGTGGAAGTCCGGCGTGCCGGTGCGGGTGTCGACCGCGGCCAGGCCGCCGTTGAGGAACCCGCCCGCGTAGACCGTGCCCCGGCCGCCGGCGCCGAGGGCGAGGATCTCGATCGGCTCGTCGCGGCGGACCTGGGACTCGACGGTGGCGTACGCGCCGGTCTGCGGGTTGTAGCGGAACATCGCGCCGCGCCACAGGGTGCCGACGAGGCTGGTCCCGGGGTAGTCGGGCAGGCCCAGCTCGGCCCAGCCGATGGAGCGGGCGTTCTGCACCCGGCCGGTGAAGGTGAGGCCGGTGCCGGTGAGCTGCCGGGTGGCGGGGTCGTAGCGGCGCAGCTCGCTCTGCTGGATGAGGTAGACGGCGCCGTCCGCGTCCGGCGGGGAGATGTTGAGGCCGTGCGCGTCGGGGATCTCGTCGGTCCAGGCGCGGGCGGCGAGATCGTAGACGAACATCGGGCCGGGGAAGGCGCTGCCCATGCGGGCGTAGAGGCGGCCGTCGTGGATGTCGATGTCGTACACCGACTGACCCTCGACCGACGGCAGTCCGGGCGGCTTGGGCAGCTCGGTGAAGGTGCGGGTGGCCGGGTCGAACTCGGCGATACGGGCCTGGGAGTACGCGCCGCTGTAGACCCTGCCGCCGGCGCAGGCGAGGCTCTTGACGTACGTCTGGTCGGCGAGCGGGCGGCCGAAGTCCTCGACGGCGCCGGTGTCCGGGTCGTAGCGGAAGAGGTGGCCGTTCGGCGACCCGCCGCCCCACACCTTGCCGTCGGCGTCGACGGCGAGCCGCCAGACGAACGTCTCGCCGGGGACGGGCACGCCGAGGTCCTCGGCGGTGGCGCCGCCGCGCCAGCGGTAGAGCCGGCCGCCGTTGCCGTACGAGCCCACGTACACCGATCCGTCGGGGGCGGCGGCCGTCGCCCAGGCGCCGTCGGCGCCCGGCAGGGGCGCGGAGACGAGGACGTCGCCGGTGGCGGGGTCGATGGCGTTGAGGTGGGCGGGGGCGCCGGTGGAGACGTTCCAGCAGGCCGGGCGGCCGTCCGGGCCGGGCGCCACGGTGCCGCCGATGAGGAGCACGTCGGCGAGGGGGATGCCGAGGGAGTCGGGGACGGGCGCCGCCGCGCCGGCCGGGGCCGCCGCCCACGCGGGGACCGCGGGCAGGGCGGTGGCGGACAGGGCTGCGGTCGTGCTCACCAGAAAGGCGCGGCGCGTCGACATGGTGTGGGACACCTCCGGTTCCGTGAATTACGGCACTAGCCGAAAGTGATACGCCGTGCCCGTAAACCTCGTCAAGACTCTCGACACGTCCGCAAGTTGACCCGCAGCCATTGACGCCAGGCACGGCCCTCGGTCTACTTACGGCACTGACCGAAACCTCTGGACCCAGAAGGCCCACCCGCCCGCGACGCCACGGGCACGACCCCCGACCCGTCCTGCGCCACCGGCGCGAACGACTCGAAGACCCCGCCGGTGCCGGACCCTGACCGCCGGCGGCTTCACGGGCGCGCCCGCGGAGACGCGCACCGGCACGTACACGACGCGCACCGACGCCACCGGGGCGCAACTCGTCCACCTCACCTGGCAGATCGGCCAGACGTGGACGGAGGAGTGGGCAGTACGGCTCGCCCCGGACGCCGCCCTGGCCAGGCTCGACCACCGCTACAACTCGTCGGCGGGCGACCCGCGCCACCACGACATGCTGGCGACGTTCCGGATCACGGACTTCCGCTGACGGCGGCGCCCCGGGCCGGGCGTGCCCCGGCGGGGGCGCGCGGTCGGCCGGGGGCGGTGTGTTGCGGGCGTGTTGCGGGTGCGTGGCCGGACCGATCGGCCCCTTCCGTGCCCGTTTGCCCCGCCGCTACGTTGCGCGTACCCCGAGCGCGCGGAGCGGCGTATGACGACGGATCACAGCCGGCACGCACACCACGGCCACCACGAGGGCGGCGCCGACCCGGGCGACCACCCCGGCGGCCGGCACGCGGACCCCACGCTCTACCGCACCCCCGCCGACGCCGCCGCCGCGCCACCGGAGCACCTGGCGTACGTCGTCGGCTTCGACCGCAGCGCCCGGCGCCCCGACGCCCTGTTCACCCTCGACACCGATCCGGCATCCGCGTCGTACGGCACGGTCGTGGGTGTCACCGAACTGCCCACCCTCGGCGACGAACTGCACCACTTCGGCTGGAACGCCTGCTCCAGCGCACTGGCCCACGCCGGCCACCACAGCCCCGAGCGCCGCTACCTCCTCGCCCCCGGCCTGCGCTCCTCCCGCCTGCACGTCTTCGACACCCACCCCGACCCCGCCCGGCCGCGGCTGGTCAAGACCGTCGAGGCGGACGAACTCGCCGCCAAGGCGGGCTACTCCCGCCCGCACACCCTGCACTGCGGCCCCGACGGCGTCTTCCTCTCCTGCCTCGGCGGCGGGAACGGCGCCGACGGGCCCGGCGGCGTGGCGCTGCTGGACCACGAGACGTTCGACGTGCTGCGCGCCTGGGAGACGGACCGGGGGCCGCAGCAGCTCGCGTACGACGTGTGGTGGCACCTGAACCACGACATCGCGGTGACCAGCGAGTGGGGCACCCCGTCGATGGTCGAGGAGGGCGTGGACCCTGAGCTGCTGCTCGGCCGCAAGTACGGGCACGCGCTGCACTTCTGGGAGCTGGGTACGGGCCGGCACCTCCAGCGCGTCGACCTCGGCGACGAGCACCAGATGGTGCTGGAGCTGCGCCCCGCGCACGACCCCGAGGCGATGTGGGGCTTCGCCGGGGTGGTGGTGAGCGTGGCGGACCTGTCGGCGTCGGTGTGGCTGTGGCACCGCGACCCGGACGGCGGCGACTTCACCGTACGCAAGGTGATCACGATCCCCGCGGAACCCGCGGACCCGGCGGAGCTGCCGCCGGCGCTGCGGCCGTTCGGCGCGGTGCCGCCGCTGGTGACGGACATCAACCTGTCGGTCGACGACCGCTGGCTGTACGTCTCGGCCTGGGGCACGGGCGAACTGCTCCGGTACGACGTGAGCGACCCGTTCCACCCCCGCCGCACCGCCTCCCTCCGCCTCGGCGGCATCACCGCCCGCACCCCGCACCCGGCGGCCCCGGACACGCCGCTGACGGGCGGCCCGCAGATGGTCGAACTCAGCCGCGACGGGCGCCGGGTCTACCTGACGAACTCCCTCTACGGCTCCTGGGACGACCAGTTCTACCCGGACGGCATCGAGCCGTGGCTGGCCAAGCTCGACGCCGACCCGGCGACGGGCGGGCTGGCGGTGGACCGCCGCTTCTTCCCGCACGGAGCGGAGTTCCGGGGGCGGCGCGTACACCAGACGCACCTCCAGGGCGGGGACGCCTCGTCGGACTCGTACTGCTACCGCTGAGGGGCGGGGCCCTCCGGCGGCGGAGGGCTCACGCCGATGTGGAAGGTGTCGGCGTGGAAGTCGCGGCCCTGGACGACGGGGCCGCCCTCGACCGTGCCGCTGACGATGTTGGTCACCGAGTCCGCGCCATCGCCGTGGCCCGGCAGGGGCGGCAGCTCCTCCTGCCAGGTCCGTAACGCGGCGCGGAACTCCGCGTCGAGCGCGGCACGTACGGCCAGGGCCGTACTGAGCGCCTGCGCCCGCGCCTCGTCACCGGGCTCCGCGGCCAGGCGCGCCAACTCCACCTCCCCGGAGCCGGGGCCGTCGTCACAGCCGTCGCCACCGTCGCCGTCGCCGCCGTCCCGCCGGAAGGGCAGCCGCACCAGGCGCACCAGCCCCGCCCAGCCCTGCCGCCCGATCTCGCCCCCGGCCCCACCGGCCAGCGCCACCAGCAACCCCGCAGAAACCGGATCCACCCGAACCACCCCATCCGTCCGTATGCCACACGCCACATGCCATGGCCACGCAAGAGGAGGGACGACAGGACGTCGCCGGCGGGTTCCGGCGTACGCCCTAGGCGGTGACGCGCTTGCCGGGGGTGTGGTCCGCGTCGGTGACGGCCGCCCGGGTGGTGTCGGGGGTGCTCCCGGCGACGATGTCGGTCGTGCTCTCGACGGCGATGTCGCCGATGCCGTCCTCGTCCTCGGGGATGTCCGGGACCCGGCTGGGCAGGGTGGCCGCCAGGGCGATCATCGCCACCGCCAGGGCCGCCGCCGTGGCGAAGGCCACCTTCATGCCGCTGACCTGGGCGGGAATCGGGTCCATGCCGTCGGCGACCAGACCCGTGGCGCGCGAGGACATCACCGTGACCACCAGCGCCGTACCGAACGCCGCCGCGACCTGCTGGAGCGTGCCGAGGATGGAGCTGCCGTGCGAGTACAGGTGCGGAGGCAGCGCGCCCATGCCGAGGGTGAAGACCGGGGTGAACGTCGCCGCGAGGCTGACCATCAGCACCACGTGCAGGGCCAGGATCTGCCAGTACGGCATGGACATCGAGATCTGCGTGTAGCCGAGGAGGGCGACCGCGATGCCCGCCGAACCCGGCAGCACCAGCCGGCGGCTGCCGAACCGGTCGAAGACCTTGCCCACGGACGGGCCCAGCAGACCCATCGCCAGACCGCCCGGCATGACCAGCAGGCCGGTCTCCAGCGGGCTCAGGCCGCGTACGTTCTGGAGGTACAGCGGCAGCAGGATCATCGAGCCCATCATCGCCAGGAAGCCGATGGACATCACGGCCAGCGACCGGGTGAACGCGCCGTACCGCAGGGTCCGCAGGTCCATCAGCGGATTCCCCGCGCGCTGGAGCCCGAACTGACGGAAGGCGAAGAGGGCGATGGCCGCGAGACCCGCGACGGCGATGCCGATGCCCAGGCCCCTGCGGTCGCTCTCGCCGACCAGGCTCAGCCCGTACACCAGACCGCCGAACCCGAGGGCCGCCACGGCCACGCTGCCCCAGTCGATGGAGCTGACCTGCGGCTCACCGACGTTCTCCAGCTTGCGCAGCCCGAACACGGTCACCAGCGCCGCGATCGGCAGCACGACGACGAACAGCAGCCGCCACGAGCCGGCCTGGAGGATCACCCCGGACACCGTGGGCCCCAGCGCGGGCGCGGTCGACATCGCCAGCGTGACGTGGCCCATCACCCTGCCACGGTGCTCCGCGGGCACCACGGCCATCAGCGTGGTCATCAGCAGCGGCATCATCACCGCCGTCCCCGCGGCCTGCACGATGCGGCCCGCCAGCAGCACCGCGAACGTGGGCGCGACCGCGGAGATCACCGTGCCGAGAAGGAACGTGCTCATGGCGACCGCGTACGCCCGGCGGGTCGTGATCCGCTGGAGGAACCAACCGGTGACGGGAATCACCGCGGCCATGGTGAGCATGAACGCCGTGGACACCCACTGCGCCGACTGCTCGGTGACGTCCATCGACTCCATCAGCCGCGGGATCGCGTTGATCATGATGGTCTCGTTGAGGATCACCACGAACGTCGCCAGCACCAGCAGCCGCACCACGGTAGGCGTCCGCCCCTCCGCATCCCCGGCGGCGGGTCGCTTCGATATCGCAGCTTGCATGACAGCTCCTCGCTGGGGTTCCTGATCACAGTCACCACGCAGCCGGGGGCCGCGGACTGGATGGTTCGAACGCTTCACCGAAACAGACCGGCGAACCCGCCGGAACTCATCGGCGCCCCCGAGCCTTCCACGTCACAGCAAGCACCGCCTCTGTATTAAGCCGCCCCCAAGCCTGAGGGGAAAACGCAGGTCGAGAGGGCCGGACGAGCCCCGGAAGACGGCAGTGAACCCCATCCCCACGGGTGCGGGGAGCACCAGTGGTCGAACTCGATGAGCCCGTCGGCGATGGGACCATCCCCGCGTGTGCGGGTCATGGAAAACCCAGCTCAGAATCGCTCTGAGCTGGGTGTCGGAGCCCCCTGTCGGATTCGAACCGACGACCTACGCTTTACAAGAGCGTTGCTCTGACCAACTGAGCTAAGGAGGCGCGCCCGTGCAGTGTAACCGGGGCGCCCGGGGGCCCGGCGATGCGTTTTCGGGACCTTCGAGGTGGTGACAAGGGGCCTGACCGGCAGGTACGGTCAGCGCCAAGGTTCACGCAGTGGACTACACCACATCCTTTACTCGGATCGTCCGGCACGTTCCTGCCGGTGAAGGGAAACACCATGGCAACGGTTTCGTTCGACAAGGCCAGCCGCACCTACCCGGGGTCCGACACCCCCGCGGTCAGCGAGCTGGAGATCTCGATCGCCGACGGCGAGTTCCTCGTCCTGGTCGGCCCGTCCGGCTGCGGCAAGTCGACCTCGCTGCGCATGCTCGCGGGGCTGGAGGACGTGAACTCCGGCACCATCCACATCGGCGACCGCGACGTCACGCACCTGCCCCCGAAGGACCGGGACATCGCCATGGTGTTCCAGAACTACGCGCTGTACCCGCACATGACCGTCGCCGACAACATGGGCTTCGCGCTCAAGATCGCCGGCGTGCCGAAGGCCGAGATCCGGCAGAAGGTCGAGGACGCCGCCAAGATCCTCGACCTCACCGACTACCTGGCCCGTAAGCCCAAGGCGCTCTCCGGTGGTCAGCGGCAGCGTGTCGCGATGGGTCGCGCGATCGTCCGGGAGCCGCAGGTGTTCCTCATGGACGAGCCGCTGTCGAACCTCGACGCCAAGCTCCGCGTCCAGACCCGTACGCAGATCGCCGGCCTTCAGCGGCGTCTCGGCGTCACCACCGTGTACGTCACCCACGACCAGGTCGAGGCCATGACCATGGGCGACCGGGTCGCGGTGCTCAAGGACGGGCTGCTCCAGCAGGTCGCGACGCCGCGCGAGATGTACGACAAGCCGGAGAACCTCTTCGTCGCGGGCTTCATCGGCTCGCCGGCGATGAACCTGGTCGAGGTGCCGATCACCGACGGCGGCATCAAGTTCGGCAACAGCGTCGTGCCCGTCGAGCGCGAGGCCCTGGCCGCGGCCACCGACAAGGGCGACCGCACCGTCACGGTCGGCGTCCGCCCCGAGCACTTCGACCTGGCCAACGGCGACGTGCCCGCGGACAAGGCCGTGTCGACGGAGAAGGGCGGCGCCCCGGCCGGTCTGCCCGTCACCGTCAACGTCGTCGAGGAGCTGGGCGCCGACGCCTACGTCTACGGCTCCGCGAACGTCGGCGGCGAGGACAAGGACCTGGTCGTCCGCGTCTCCGGCCGCGCCGTGCCGGACAAGGGCTCCACGCTGCACATCGTCCCGCGCTCCGGCGAGACCCACGTGTTCTCCACCTCCACCGGCGCGCGTCTCAGCGACTGACCGAGTCAGCGACTGAGCGACACCGCCCGGCACTTCACGCGCCTCGGCGCCGCGGCCCCCGACGGGGTGCGGCGCCGTTGCGCGTTTCCGGGGCCGCGGCGCGTACCCGCGCGTAACGGCAAGTGCGTCGGAAAGACCGGCATTTCGTTCGACCTCCACGTCAACACGGAATTCGAATTTCCCGGCCAACCGCGCTCGTAAGAGTGACTCAATGTCGCCAAATCACTACCGCTCGCTACGATCGCCCTCGTGAAACAGGCAGCCCGCCGTATCGGCAGAACCATCGCATTCGTCCTTCCCGTCGTACTCGTTCTGTCGGGTACGCTCGCGGTCGCCACGGTCCCCTGGGCGTCGCCCTCGACCGACTCCCGGATGCTCAGCGCCTCCGCGAAGAGCGCCGCGACCAAGTCGGGCGCCCGCGCCCCGCAGGAGGTGCTGCGGGACCGTCTCGTCGCCGAGTTGCGGGAGAACGACCCGGGCGCCGCGCTCACGCAGTTGCAGCGCGAGGTGCACGCCCGGCCGTCGCTCGCGCGGCACTGCGCCGGCATCGCCCGCGCGCTGGGCGAGGCGGCGGTGGCCAAGTACGGGGTCGCCCGCGCGCAGTCGTTCTCGCGCCCGGTGTGCGACACCGCCTTCGCCTCCGGGGTCGTCGCGGCCCAGTAGGGGCGTTCCGGCAGAGGTTTCACAGGAGGACCCCGCACCCGGGGCCGGTGGCTACCGGCCGGTTAGGGTGCGGGGTATGACCGCAGCCGCAGCACAACCCACTCAAGCCGTGGTCCTTGCCGGCGGGCAGGGGTCACGGCTCCGTCCGTACACGGACGACCGCCCCAAGCCGATGGTCGAGATCCCCGGCACCGGCGTGCCGATCATCGGGCACCAACTGGCCTGGCTGGCGGCCGAGGGCGTCACCGACGCGGTGGTGTCCTGCGGGCATCTCGCCGAGGTGCTCCAGGAGTGGCTGGACGCCACGGAGCTGCCGCTGAAGGTGAGCTGCGTGGTCGAGAAGGAGCCGCTGGGGCGCGGCGGGGGGCTGAAGTTCGCGGCGGAGTCGCTGCCGCGGCCCGACGAGCCGTGGTACGCGACGAACGGCGACATCTGGACCCGGTTCTCGCTGCGCGAGATGGCCGCGTTCCACCAGGAGCGCGGCGCGGACGCGACCCTGGCGCTGGCCCGGCCGAACATGCCGTGGGGCGCGGTGGAGACGGACCAGTTCGGGCACGTCATCGACTTCATCGAGGCGCCGCCGTCCCCGTATCTGATCAACGCCGGCGTGTACGTCTTCTCCGCCGCCTTCCGCGACCTGCTGCCGGAGCGCGGCGACCACGAGCGCGCGACCTTCCCGCGGCTGGCGCGGCAGCGGCGGCTGGCGGGCTTCCCGCTGCCGCAGGGGGCGTACTGGCGGGCCATCGACACGGCGAAGGACCTGACGGAGGCGGCGAAGGAGCTGGGCCGGAGCTGAGGGCGGGAGGCCCGGCGGCACGCGGAGGTCCCTGAGGCCCGTAGGCCCGTAGGCCCTCAGGTCTTGAGGCGGTACGGGCCGGGCCTTCCCTTCGTACGAGCCGAGCCCTCCACGCGTCCGGGCCGGAGCCCCGCTCCGTGGGCGCGTACCCACGCAGCCGGACCCCGGCCCGCCGACCGCAACGCCTAACCCAGCAACCCGCCCACGAGACCCGGCGGCTTCTCCTCCGGACCCCCGCCCGTCGAGCCTCCGCCCGACGAGCCGCCGCCCCCCGTGCTTCCCGCACCGTCGGCACCCGACTCCGCCGTGCCCGGGCCCGGGTCCGCGCCGGAGCCGGCGTCGGAGGGCGGCGGCGCCGGGTTCTCGGCGGACGGGGGCGGCGGTGCCTGCGACGCCGGGGGCGCCGCCGGCTGCTGCGCCGGGGGCACGCTGCCCGACTCCGTCGCCGGGCCCGCCTCCTCCGTACCCGGCGCGCCGGCCGTGCCGGGGGAGGTCGCCTCGCCGTCCGGTGCCGCGGAACCGTCCCGCGACGGGGTGGCCGAGCCCGCGTCGCCGCCACGTCCCGCGCCGCCGGGCGTGGGGGGCAGCGGGGTGCCCGGCAGGTGGTTGACGGGCGGCTCGTCGGGGCCGGGTACCCGTACGGTGCTCGACGACCGCACCGCCGCCCCCAGCATCGACCCGACCAGCAGCGCCAGGCCCACGATGACCGTGGCGAGCACCGTCCCGCGGCGCAGCACCCGGCGGCGCAGCTCCCACAGCTCCGAGCGCGGCCCCAGCGTCCGCCACGCCTCGCCCGCGAGGCGGGCGTCGAGGGAGTAGACGGGGGCGCCGGCGATCACGAGCGGGGACCAGGCGGCGAGGAACAGGGCGTCCGTCGCGTCGTACGCGGACGACGTCTGCCACGCCACCGTCACCAGCAGCCCGAGCGCGATGAACCCGCCGATGGCCGCCGCGAGCCGCTGCCAGAGCCCGCAGATCGTCAGCACGCCGACGATGATCTGGAGGAACGCCACCGTCAGCCCGGTGCCGACGGGGTGCGCGAGCCCGACGTCGTAGAGCGGCTCGGCGATGAGCCACGGGTCCATGCGCTCCAGCCAGCTCCGCATCGAGCCGTGCTCGCCGGCGTCGAAGAACAGCGGGTCGCTGAGCTTGCCCATGCCGGCGTAGAGGGAGACGAGGCCGAGGACGATGCGCAGGGGCAGCAGGACGACGCCGAGGTTCATCCGGCGGCCGGGGTAGTAGGCGTGCCGTACGGGGTCGGCGCCGTGGCGCTGGGTGCGCCCGCGGGGGCGGTCGGCGTCCGGGTCACCGTGCGAATCGGTGCCGGGGTCGGCGGTGCCGTCGCCCGGCTCGGCGTAGAGGTCGTACGGCCCGTCGTAGCCACCGGGGCCGCCGTGCCCGCCGGGGCCGCCGTGCCCCTCGTACGGACCGTCCTCCGGCCCGTACGCACCGGAGCCTCCCGAGACGTGCGGGATGACCTGGGTGGCGTCCCCTGCGGGCCCCGGCCGGCGCGGGGCGACGAGCGGCGGGGCGCCGGAGCCGTCGATGCGCGGCAGCCGGTGGGTGTCGTCGCTGATGCGCGGGATCACCTGCGTCGCGTCGTCGAAGCGGTTGTCGAAGCCGTCGTCGAAGCGGGGCAGGAACTGCGTCGGCATCGCGTCGGCGGCGCCCGCCGGGCGGTGGTCGGCGTCGCCGCGGGGGATGGCCTGGAGGAGGCGGCCCGCGGCCGTGTCGTCGACGCGCCCGGTCCACACCACGGGCGCCCGCCTGCGGGCCGCTCCGGCGGCGCCCACGGCCCCGGCGCCCGCGAGGGCGCCCGCGCCCACCAGGGCCGGCGCGAGCCCGCCGCCCCCGTACAGCGGTGCGCCCGCCGCGGCGAGCGTCCGGCGGGACGAGGGCCCGAGCTGCACGCGGAAGCTCGGGTTGTCGACGTTGATCCGGGTGGGGTCGCTGGGGACCCGCACCATCGTCAGCCGGCCGGTTTCCTCGGGCTCCTGCTCGCTACCACCCGTGGGGGTGGGCGGTGTTCTGGTGTCCACACTCCACTAACCGAGTGATGCGGCATTAAGACACTGCCTGACACGGCCCTTTTGTGTCGGAGGCCCGTCAAACACACCGTTCGCGGGGGCTCGTGCCGATTCGCCGCACGCCCTCCCGTACGCCGCTCACGCCGCTCACGCCCGCCTGCGGGCCGCCTCGTACAGCACCACCCCGGCCGCGACGCCCGCGTTCAGCGACTCCGCTCCGCCCGGCATCGGGATCCGTACCCGTACGTCGCACGTCTCCCCCACCAGCCGCGACAGGCCCTTGCCCTCGCTGCCGACCACGATGCACACCGGCCCGTCCAGCAGGTCGAGATCCGGCAGCTCGGCCTCGCCGTCGGCGGCGAGGCCGACGACCATCACGCCGGCCTTCTGGTACGCCTCCAGCGCGCGCGTCAGGTTCGTCGCGCGGGCCACCGGCGTACGGGCCGCCGTCCCCGCCGACGACTTCCACGCCCCCGCCGTCATGCCCGCCGCGCGCCGCTCCGGGATGACGACCCCGTGCCCGCCGAAGGCGGAGACGGAGCGGACCACGGCGCCGAGGTTCCGCGGGTCGGTGACCCCGTCGAGCGCGACGGCCAGCAGGCCCGCGGGGTCCTCCGCGGCGGCGTCGAGCAGGTCGTCGGGGTGGGCGTACTCGTACGGCGGGACCTGGAGCACCAGGCCCTGGTGGTTCAGGCCGTCCGTCATCCGGTCCAGCTCGGGGCGCGGCGCCTCCATCAGGTGCACGTCGCCGCGGTCGCCGGCGAGCTGGAGTGCGGCGCGGACGCGGTCGTCGCTGTCGACGTACTGCTGGACGTACAGCGTCGTGGCCGGCACGCCGTCGCGCAGCGCCTCGTACACCGAGTTGCGGCCGACGACCAGCTCGCTGCTGCCCCTGCCGCCGCGGCGCGCGGCCGGGCGGGCGGACGCGGCCTTCTTCGCCCGCGCCCTGGCGGCACGCTGCTTGGCGTGGCCGGGCCGCTGGTCGGCGGCCGGTGTGGGGCCCTTGCCCTGGAGGGACCGGCGGCCCTTGCCGCCGCTGCCCTTGGTCGCGCCCTTCTTGCTCGCCGTTCTCCGGCCTCGGCGCTGGCTGTTTCCGGCCATGGGGGCTCCACCTGCTTCTGCGATCGGTCGTTCTCTACGTCATGAGTGTGCCGCCCGGTCCGCCGGGCGGCACACGGGGGCTAGCGCGCCCGGTCCCGGCCGGTCAGCACAGGGTCCAGCGCGGCCCGTCGGGGGTGTCCTCGATGGCGAGGCCCGACTGCTGGAGCTGGTCGCGGATGGCGTCGGCGGCGGCGTAGTCCTTGCGCGCCCGCGCCGCCTCGCGCTGCTCCAGCACCAGCCGTACGAGCGTGTCGACGGCCCCGTGCAGGTCCGCGCCGCGGTCCGCGCCGGCCGCGCCCGTCCAGTGGGCGTCGAGCGGGTCGAGGCCGAGGACGCCGAGCATGGCGCGTACCTCGGCGAGGCGGGCGACGGCGGCTTCCTTGTCGTCGGCGGACAGGGCGGCGTTGCCCTGCCGGACGGTGGTGTGCACGACCGCGAGCGCCTGCGGCACCCCGAGGTCGTCGTCCATCGCCTCGGCGAAGGCGGGCGGCACGTCGGCGGCCGGGGCGACGGGGCCGCCGGCTTTCTCGACCACACGCTGCACGAAGCCCTCGATGCGCGCGAAGGCGGACTCGGCCTCGCGCAGGGCCTCCTCGCTGTACTCGATGGTGGAGCGGTAGTGCGGGGTGCCCAGGTAGTAGCGCAGGACGATGGGGCGCCAGCGCTTGACCATCTCGGAGACGAGCACCGAGTTGCCGAGCGACTTGCTCATCTTCTCGCCGCTCATGGTCACCCAGGCGTTGTGCATCCAGTAGTCGGCGAACTCGTCGCCGAAGGTCTTCGACTGCGCGATCTCGTTCTCGTGGTGCGGGAAGACGAGGTCGATGCCGCCGCCGTGGATGTCGAAGCGGGAGCCCAGGTACTTGTGGGCCATCGCGGAGCACTCCAGGTGCCAGCCGGGCCGGCCGCGGCCCCAGGGGGTCTCCCAGGACGGCTCGCCCGGCTTGACGGCCTTCCACAGGGCGAAGTCCCGCTGGTCGCGCTTGCCGGTCTCGCCCTCGCCCTCGGGCTGGCGCAGGTTGTCCAGCTCCTGGTTGGACAGGGCCAGGTAGTCGGGGTACGAGCGGACGTCGAAGTAGACGTTCCCGTCGGCGGCGTAGGCGTGGCCGGAGTCGATGAGGGCGCGCATCATCTCGATCATCTCGGGCACGTGGCCGGTGGCGCGCGGCTCGTACGTCGGCGGGAGGCAGCCGAGCGCCCGGTAGCCGTCGTCGAAGGCGCGCTCGTTCTCGTACCCGATGGCCCACCAGGGGCGGCCCTGGTCGGCGGACTTGGAGATGATCTTGTCGTCGATGTCCGTGACGTTGCGGATGAACGTCACTTCGTAGCCGCGGTGGAGCAGCCAGCGGCGCAGGATGTCGAAGTCGAGGCCCGACCGGATGTGCCCGATGTGCGGAGCGGCCTGCACGGTGGCGCCGCACAGGTAGATCGAGACACAACCCGGGACGATCGGGGTGAAGTCACGGATCTGCCGGGTGCTGGTGTCGTACAGGCGAATGGTCACGCCTCAAGGGTAGTAGGACCCGGGCGCCCCGGGGGCCCCGGTCCGCGGATGCCCCGAACACCCCCTCGGGCACACCCCCCGCGCACCCGCCCAAGGGTAGGCCGCCCCGCTGACATCGGGCCCTCATCGGGCCCGCGCGCCCGGGCCCGATGCGGACGCGCGGGCACCCGGCCGCCCGCGCGTTCCACGCACCTCGCACAAGGCACCTCGCTCAAGGCGCCCTGCTCGATGCACCTCGCTCAATGCAGGTCGCCCTGGCCCGAGATCTTCTCCGGGGTGACGCGGATGACGACCCGGGTGCCGTCGCCGCCGTGGCCGCCGCTGAAGGTGTCGTAGTCCTTGCCCGTGTACTTCACCGCCAGCTCGTCGATCAGCTCCGCACCGCCCTCGGTGGTGATGCTCGCGGTGCCGTACACCTGGGCGTAGTTGTACGGGGCCGCCGGGTTGACCACGACGACGCTGACCCGCGGATCGCGGCTCAGGTTACGGGCCTTGACGCGCTCGGCGGTGGTGGAGAAGAGCAGGTCGTCGCCGTCGCGCTTCACCCAGACGGGCGATGCCTGCGGGGCGCCGTCGGGCTGCACGGTGGCGACGGTGACGAAGACCTTGCCGTCGAGGACCTGCTTGAGGTTGTCGGAGAGGGCGGCAGACACGTGGGACTCCTCGGGTTTCGCGGACGTGGGAACTCTCTGCGTACCCAACAACCCGCGCCCCAAGGACCTTCCGCGCGGCGGCGGAAGGTCCGCGTCACCCGGGCGGCGGCAGCACGAGCGCGGTGGCGACCGCCGCCAGGCCCTCGCCGCGGCCGGTGAGCCCGAGGCCGTCGGTCGTGGTGCCGGAGACCGACACCGGCGCCCCGGTGGCGGCCGAGAGCGCCGCCTGCGCCTCCGCCCGCCGCTTGCCGATCTTCGGCCGGACGCCGATCACCTGGATGGCGACGTTGCCGATGCGGAAGCCGGACGCGCGGACGATACGGGCCGCCTCACCGAGCAGCGCGACGCCCGCGGCGCCGGACCACTCCGGGCGGTCGGTGCCGAAGTGCGCGCCGAGGTCGCCGAGGCCGGCGGCGGAGAAGAGCGCGTCGCAGGCGGCGTGGGCGGCGACGTCGCCGTCGGAGTGGCCGTCGAGCCCGTGGCTCTCGCCCTCCCAGAGCAGGCCGGCGCACCACAGCTCGCGGCCCTCGGCGAAGGCGTGCACGTCGGTCCCGACGCCGATGCGCGGCAGCAGGCCGTACGCACCGGGCGCACCCGGGTCCCCACCGGGCGCAGGAGCGCCCGCGGCAGGCGCGTTCGCGTCAGAAGGCATCGGTCGCCCTCCTGCGCGCCAGCACGGCCTCGGCCAGCACCATGTCCAGCGGTCGCGTCACCTTGAACGCCTCCTCGTGCCCGGGTACGAGCACGACCTCGACGCCCAGCCGCTCGACCATGCCGGCGTCGTCCGTGGCGCCCTCGCCGGCGGCGGGCACCTTGTCGTGCGCCTCGGTCAGCACCCCGCGGTCGAACCCCTGCGGGGTCTGCACGGCGCGCAGCGCGGCCCGCTCGGGCGTGGCGACGACCGGCTCCGGGGCGCCCGGCTCGCCGCCGGGCACGACCTGCTTGACGGTGTCGGTGACGGGCAGCGCCGGTACGACGGCGGGCGCCCCGGCCCGTACCGCGGCGGCGACGGCCTCCACGGTGTCCACCGGGACCAGCGGGCGGGCGGCGTCGTGCACGAGCACGACGCCGACGTCGTCGGGGAGCGCGGCCAGGCCGAGGCGTACGGAGTCCTGGCGGGTGTCGCCGCCGGAGACGACGACGACCTCGGTCGAGTCGAGGTGTTCCAGGTGGTCGTCGAGGAGGGTGCGCACCTGCGCCGCCTCACCGGGCGGGCCGACGACGACGACCAGGGACACCGCGCGGGCGCGGGCGAGGGCACGTACGGCGTGCACGAGCATCGGCGTGCCGCCGAGGGCGCGCAGGGCCTTGGGCGCGCCCGGGCCGAGCCGCACTCCGCGGCCGGCGGCGGGGATCACCGCGGCGCATCGGTGCGGACCGGACGGGTCCGAGTGGCCGGGCCGGGTCCCCACGGACGCGGCGGGCGAGTCGGACGAGCCTGACGGAGACATTGCGGTGTTCAGGTTTGTGTCCTTGGACGACATGGGTATGGCCAAAAGCGTGCCGGGCACGTGCTTCGTGCCCCCACCGCGGAGCTCGCTGCCGACCCCCTTCCGTGACGCTGATGGTCGCAGTAGCTACCCGGGCCCGGCACGGCGTGTCCACATGAAAGCGGGACAGCCGTCGGCCCGGCGCGCCGCACGCGAGCATACGCACGCGCGGCGCGGGAGCCTACGGCTGCCCCCGGAAACCCGGCACGCCTTCAGGCCGTCGGAACGGACGTGAAAGGACGAGCGGGGACAAACGGACGGACCACGAAGGACGTGACCGGGCAGCGTCGAGACGGCGGCGGACGAAACCACGGCGCCGGGAACGACGGCTTGCGCGTGACGACACCGCGTGACGACACGTGCCGACACACAGCCGACGACCGGCACCGAAGAAAACAAGCCGGACGAGACCTCACCGGGCAGCCGCGGCGCAGCTACGGCACCCGGCAAGCCGGGTGGTACCGCGGCCGTCATGACCCACGGCGCCCTCGGGCACCGTCGGCATGACGTGAGGCGCCGTCAGGCACCGTTCAGGACGCCAGCACCTCGTCGAGCAGCGCTTCCGCCTTGTCCTCGTTCGTGCTCTCACACAGCGCCAACTCGCTCACCAGGATCTGGCGGGCCTTGGCGAGCATCCGCTTCTCTCCGGCGGAGAGACCGCGCTCACGCTCCCGGCGCCACAGGTCCCGGACAACCTCCGCGACCTTGATCACGTCACCCGAGGCGAGCTTCTCCAGGTTTGCCTTGTACCGCCGGGACCAGTTGGTGGGCTCTTCGGCATACGGCGCACGCAGCACCTCGAAGACCCGCTCCAGCCCTTCCTGCCCAACCACATCGCGTACCCCGACGAACTCGGCATTGTCCGCCGGCACGCGCACCGTCAAGTCGCCCTGCGCGACTTTCAGCACCAAGTAGGTCTTGTCCACACCTTTGATCTGGCGAGTTTCGATGGCCTCGATCAGCGCGGCCCCGTGATGGGGATAGACCACGGTGTCGCCAACCTTGAACGTCATGTGACAGGTACCCCTTCCGTGGCTATCCAGGGTAACACGGCACAGGCCGCTTCTGAATGGCGTTTTCGCAGGTCAGGGCCCGTCTCGGGGCTTGACAATCGACCCTCGAACGTGCTTCGCGCGCCGCCGGAATCACGGTTTCCGCAGGTGGGATGCCGTCTACACGAATGCTGAAACGCGGAGGTTACCTGCCGCCGGAAGGTTCGACAGAGCGGCGTACGTCCCGATTTGTCGGACTCGGCCGGTGAAGTCGTGCTGCTCCGTTCGGCCGATCACGAACGAATCCGGCCGGATTCCCGGAATTGATCACGCGGGCTGTGATCGATATCCACGTTCTCCCTCCGCCGGTGTTCCCTTGCCAGTTCCAACACCGCTTGCCGCGCAGATATTGCCGGGCATTAGCACGGCCGTACGCGCGGCCGTGAGCGATGGCGCGCGCGGGCGCGAGAGGGCGGGTCGGGTCCGTGTGCCCAGAAGGGGGTCGGTACTGTTCCCCCAGCACCAACACCACCGCAGCCGAGCCAACCGGCCTTCACGTTCAAGGAGATGCCGCCGCCGTGAGCAGCAGCAGCATTCGACGCGGCACGCTCGCCGCGACCGCCCTCGCTCTCTCGCTCGCCGTCCTCACCGCGTGCGGGGCGGGGAACAACGCCGAGACCCTGAAGATCAACCCCGACAACGCGCGTGTCACCGCGGGCCACATCAAGATCCAGAACGCGGTGCTCATCACGCCCGGGGAGGCCGAGGGGCCGGCCGCGGTCTCCGCGCGCATCTTCAACAACGGCGACCGGGACCAGACGCTGGACCGGCTGACGCTCGCGGACGGGGGCCAGGAGCTGGAGCTGGCCGGCAGCGAGGGCCGGGGCGGCGTGGTCGTGCCGGCGGGCGGCTCGGTGATGCTGGGCGGCGAGGGCCATGCCTCCGCGGTGCTGCCCGACGGGCACGACGCCGGACACGGCGCGACGCAGAAGCTCGCCTTCGAGTTCAGCGAGGAGGGCGAGGTACGGCTCTCCGCGTTCATCGTCGCGGACGACGACGAGTACGGGGACTTCGCCGCGACCGAGTCCCCGAGCCCGCTGGAGACCGGCACGTCCTCCCCCGACGCCGAGCCGGGCGAGGACGCCGGCGCGGGCACGGACGCCGCGGAGGAGGGCACGGACGGCACCGGCGAGGCCACGGAGTCGCCGGACGCCGACGCCACGGGCGGCGCCGCCGAGGACGCCGCGGAAGGCACCCCGGGAACCGACGAGGCGTCGTCCTCGGAGAGCCCGGTCGGCGAGCAGTAGCCGCTACGCCCGGCGCCCCGGCGCGGAAGCGCGCCGGGGCCGGGTGCCCTCTCGTTCCGTACGACGGGATCCGTCCGGCGGGACACGCCCGCGCACCCGCCGCACCGGCCGGTCTACGGCTCGAACTTGTAGCCCAGGCCGCGGACCGTCACCAGGTACCGCGGCGCGCCCGGGTCCGGCTCGATCTTCGCGCGCAGCCGCTTGACGTGGACGTCGAGCGTCTTGGTGTCGCCGACGTAGTCGGCGCCCCAGACCCGGTCGATGAGCTGCATCCGCGTCAGCACCCGGCCCGCGTTGCGCAGCAGCATCTCCAGCAGGTCGAACTCCTTCAGCGGCAGGTCGACCTTGTCGCCGGCGACCGTCACCACGTGCCGGTCGACGTCCATCCGCACCGGGCCGACCTCCAGGGCCGCCGGCTCCGCCTCCTCCGGTTCGCCGCGGCGGCGCAGGACCGCGCGGATCCGGGCGACCAGCTCCCGGGAGGAGAAGGGCTTCGTCACGTAGTCGTCGGCTCCTATTTCCAGCCCGACGACCTTGTCGATCTCGCTGTCCTTGGCGGTCACCATGATGACCGGGACGTTGGACCGGCCGCGCAACTGGCGGCACACCTCCGTGCCGGGCAGCCCCGGCAGCATGAGGTCCAGCAGCACCAGGTCGGCGCCGTTGCGGTCGAAGTCGTCGAGCGCCTCGGGACCCGTGGTGGCCACGGCGACCTCGAAGCCCTCCTTGCGGAGCATGTACGACAGTGCGTCGCTGAACGATTCCTCGTCCTCGACCACGAGAACCCGGGTCACGCTCTGACCTCCGAGGTGAACGGACAGTACGGGATTGGGGGAGCCGGGCGGCGAGGGGTGGAGCCGCGCCGGGCGGTGGGCACGCGGGTCACGGAATGACCTCCGGAGCTGTGTCTGTCGCGTCGGTCCCGTCGAGCCGGAGCCGGTCCTCGCCGTCGAGGTCCTCCGGGCCGATGAGAGCTCCGCTGCGGCCGGTGTCGGGCCGGCCGCTCTTCGGACGTGCGGCCTCGGGCAGCCGCAGGGTGAAGGTGGAGCCCTGGCCCTCAGCGCTCCACACCGTGACCTCCCCGCCGTGCGAGGCGGCCACGTGCTTGACGATCGCGAGACCGAGTCCGGTCCCGCCGGTGGCCCGCGAGCGCGCCGGGTCGACCCGGTAGAAGCGCTCGAAGACCCGCTCGCGGTCTTTCTCGGAGATGCCTATGCCCTGGTCGGTGACCGCGATCTCGATCAGGTCGCCGCCGCCGGCGGGCAGCCGGCGGGCCGCGATGCCGACCCGGGTACGGGCCGGGCTGTAGTTCACGGCGTTCTCCACCAGGTTGCCCAGCGCCGCCGCGAGCTGGCCGCGGTGGCCCCAGACGCGGAGTGCGGCCTGGCCGCCGGTGGCGATGGTTATCTGCTTGGCGCCGGCCTGCTGCCGGCACCGCTCCGTGGCCTCGGCGACCAGTTCGTCGACCCGTACCGGCTCGGCGTCCTCCAGCGGGTCGTCGTTCTGCACCCGGGAGAGGTCGATCAGCTCCTGTACGAGGCTGGTCAGCCGCGTCGCCTCGCCCTGCATCCGGCCGGCGAACCGCTCCACCGCCTCGGGGTCCTCGGCGGCGTCCATGACCGCCTCGGAGAGCAGGGACAGGGCGCCGACCGGGGTCTTCAGCTCGTGGCTGACGTTCGCGACGAAGTCGCGGCGGACGGCCTCGATGCGGCGGGCCTCGGTCATGTCCTCGACGAGCAGCAGGACGAGCCGGGAGCCGAGCGGCGCAACGCGGGCGGAGACCGCCAGCGCCTCGCCGCGTCCGCTGCGCCGGGGCAGGTCCAGCTCGACCTGCCGTATTTCGCCGTCGCGCCGGGTGTCGCGGGCCATGGCCAGCATCGGCTCGACGGCCAGCCGGCCGCCGCGCACCAGCCCCAGGGCGTACGCCGCGGAGCTGGCCTTGACGACCGCGTCGTCCTCGTCGAGCACGACGGCGGAGGAGCGCAGGACCGAGAGCACGGTGTCCACGCCGGGCGGCAGTACCGCGTCCGTGTGCAGCGAGGTGCGCGTGGGTCTGGCCTGCTCACGCTCGCTCCACCGAAACGCGAGCACGGCGATCACGCCGGTGCACAGACCGGCGAGCGCTGCCGCCGCGGCGACCGCCGCGTTCACGTCCATGACTCCAGGTTAGGCACCATGCCGACCCCTTCCACAGCCATCCGGGTGCCGTCTCGAACACTGGTCGCCAAGAGTTCACCCTCAGGTCGGTCTCGATTCACTAAGTGGCGCGCCGTCCCCTGCATGGTGGATGCTGCATAAATCGGCAAAGAGGACGGACGGACACTGGGATGCGGGACTCTTACCACGAGGAGCTGGACTCGATCGGCGAGGGCCTGGTCGACATGGCCCGGCTGGTCGGCTCCGCGATGGGGCGTGCCACGGCAGCGCTGCTCGACGCCGACCTACAGCTCGCCGAAAGCGTGATCGCGGGCGACGAGAAGGTGGACGACCTCCAGCGCGAGCTGGAGACGCGGGCCATCCAGTTGCTCGCCCGGCAGCAGCCCGTGGCCACGGACCTGCGCATCGTGGTGACGTCGCTGCGGATGAGCGCCGACCTGGAGCGCGCCGGCGACCTGGCCAAGCACGTCGCCAAGCTCGCCCGGCTGCGCTACCCCGGCCGCTGCATCCCGGACGACCTGCACGCCACCGTGCTGGAGATGGGGCAGCTCGCGCAGCGGCTGATGGCCAAGACCGCGGAGGTCGTCACCACCAAGAACGTCGACCTGGCACTGGAGCTGGAGCAGGACGACGACAGGATGGACTACCTGCACCGCAAGATCTTCCAGCACCTGATGGACGACCGCTGGAAGCACGGCATCGAGACCGCCGTGGACGTGACGCTGATCGGCCGCTACTACGAGCGCTTCGCCGACCACGCCGTGTCCTGCGCGGGCCGGGTGGTGTATCTGGTGACCGGTGAGCACGCCGACGAGCTGAGCGCGGCGGGGCCGGTCGACGGGGCGTAGCGGAGGGAGCGCGGGGGCACGGAACCCGCGCGCGCCGGGCGCGCCCGGAGGCGGCTCACGCGCCGGGCGCGGCCCCGGGGGCGTACGGCCGTACGACGGCCGGAGATGCATCCGCGCGCCCGCATGTGCGCCCCGGGGGCCGGGGCAGCCTTCCGTCGAAGGGAACACCCCTGCTAGGAGGACCCGATGCCGGAAGAGTTCACCTCCCGCACCCGTGCCGACCCGCGCGTCACGGCACGGCCGCCGCGGATGCGCCCGAAGATGACCCCGCTGCCGAAGCTGAGCGCCTGCTCCTGCGGCCCCGGCTGCTCCTGCGGGTGCCAGTCGGGCGGGTCGTGCAACTGCGGCGGGAGCTGCGGCTGAGCCGCGAGACGACGCCTGCGACGAGACGCCCGCAGCCCCTGCCCTGACGACGACGGGTAGGGGCTGCGGTGTACGTACGAAAGGCGCCGGCGGAGGGGGGCCGCCCGGCTACTTCTTGCCCTGGTTGGCCACGGCCTTGATCGCCGAGGCGGCGGCGTCCGGGTCGAGGTACGTGCCGCCCTTGGTGACGGGGCGGAGGTCGCCGTCCAGCTCGTACGCGAGCGGGATGCCGGTGGGGATGTTCAGGCCCGGGATCTCCTCGTCGGAGATGCCGTCGAGGTGCTTGACCAGCGCCCGCAGGCTGTTGCCGTGCGCGCCGACCAGCACGGTCTTCCCGGCCTGGAGGTCCGGCACGATGCCGTCGTACCAGTACGGCAGCGACCGCTCCAGCACGTCCTTGAGGCACTCGGTGCGCGGCCGCAGCTCGCTGGGGATGTGCGCGTAGCGCGCGTCGTGCGCCTGGGAGAACTCGCTGTCGTCGGCGATCGGCGGCGGGGGCGTGTCGTACGAGCGGCGCCAGGTCATGAACTGCTCCTCGCCGAACTCGGCGAGCGTCTGCGCCTTGTCCTTGCCCTGGAGCGCGCCGTAGTGCCGCTCGTTGAGCCGCCAGGAGCGGGCGACCGGGATCCAGTGCCGGTCGCAGGCGGCCAGCGACAGGTTCGCGGTCCGGATGGCGCGCTTGAGCAGCGAGGTGTGGACGACGTCCGGCAGCCAGCCGGCCTCGCGCAGCAACTCACCGCCGCGCACCGCCTCCTTCTCGCCCTTGTCGGTGAGGTTCACGTCCACCCAGCCCGTGAACAGGTTCTTGGCGTTCCAGTCGCTCTCTCCGTGGCGGAGGAGGATCAGCTTGTACGGTGCGTCGGCCATGGCTCCGAGCCTAATAGAGCGGGCATCTCCCCACGCTCGGGGCCCGGATTGACGGCAGCCGTCAATTCGGTGGCGTGAGGGCAGCGTCGCTTCGTAATATCCCCTCATCTTTCGCGCCACTTACATCCGGGGGTTCTTGCCGTGCCCGTCTCCCGCATCGGACGCGCCACCCGCGAGACCGTCTCCGGTCTGCCCCGCGAGTTCTGGTGGCTGTGGACGTCCACGCTCGTCAACCGGCTCGGCGGCTTCGTCGCCACCTTCATGGCCCTGTACCTCACGCAGGAGCGCGGCCACTCCGCCTCGTACGCCGGGCTGGTCGCCGCGGTGTACGGGCTCGGCGGCGTGATCTCCTCGCTCGGCGGCGGCGTGCTCGCCGACCGCCTCGGGCGCCGCCCGACGCTGATGCTCGCGCAGTCCTCGACGGCCGTGACCGTCGCCGTGCTCGGCTTCACCACCCACCCCGTCGCCGTCCCCGCCGTCGCCTTCGCCGTCGGCATGGCGTCCAACGCCTCCCGGCCCGCGGTGCAGGCGATGATGGCGGACATCGTCCCGCCCAAGGACCGCGTCAGGGCCTTCTCTCTCAACTACTGGGCGATCAACCTGGGTTTCGCCGTCTCCTCCACCGGCGCCGGCTTCATCGCCGAGTACAGCTACCGGGCCGGCTTCCTCATCGAGGGCGCCCTGACCCTCGTCTGCGCGATCCTCGTCTTCGTCAAGCTCCCGGAGTCCCGGCCCGAACGCCCGGCGGGCGCCGCGGGGGAGGCGGCGGACTCCGTGAGCCTGGGCACGGTGGTGCGCGACGGGCGGTTCATGGGGGTCGTCGGGCTGTCGTTCCTGATCGCGCTCATCTTCATGCAGGCGTACGTGTCCCTGCCGGTGGCGATGGGCGACCAGGGCTTCTCCAGCTCGGACTTCGGGCTCGCCATCGCCGTGAACGGCGTGCTGATCGTCGTCGTGCAGATACCCGTGACCCGGTTCATCGAGCACCGCGACCCGCGCACGCTGCTCATCCTCTCCTCGCTGCTGGCCGGCTACGGGTTCGGGCTCAACGTCTTCGCCGAGTCGGTCGCGGCGTACGCGCTCGTCGTCTGCGTCTGGACCCTGGGCGAGATCATCAACGCCCCGACGCAGACCAGCATCGTCGTCCGCCTCTCCCCCGTGCACGGCCGCGGGCGGTACCAGGGCATGTACACGACGTCCTGGGCGGTCGCCTCGCTCGCCGCCCCGCTGCTGGGCGGGTGGGTCATCGACGCGGTCGGGGCGGGGTGGCTGTGGGCCGGGTGCGCGGCGGTGGGCACGGTGGCGGCGGCGGGGTACCTGCTGCTGATGCGCGGGCTGCCGACGGAGGACCCGGTTCCGGCGGTGGAGTCGGGCCCGGCGCCGGTCACGGAGTCGGCCGGGGAGTCGACCGCGGCGCCGTTCGCGGAGCCGCTCCCGGCGCCGGTCGGTGAGTCGGTGTCGGCGCCGGTCCGGAAGCCGGCCGCGGAGTCGGCCGAAAAGGCTGTCGAAGAATCGTCGGGGAGACCCGCCTAGGAACCTCACACGTCACACAGGTAGCGTCTGCCCCTCGGAGAGCCCGCCGTTCCGGTCCGAGGGGGACCCCGTGTCCGACCTGTACATCGACAACGCCATGCTCAAGCGCGTCCGCCACAACCTTGCACATATCGGTGAAGTCCTGGACAAGCCCGCCCGCGCCATGGCGGATGTGGACGCCAAGGCCATGGGTGCGAGCGCGCTGGAGCGGCGCATGGACGAGTTCGGCGACGAGTGGTCATACGGGTTCGGGCAGTTGCGTAAATTCGCCAAGGGCGCGGCGGAGGCGCTCGACCAGATCGAGAAGGGCTTCGCCGACCTCGACAAGGACCTGGCCGCCGCGCTGTCCGAGGCGGCGAAGAAGTGAGCGCACCCACCACCGCGGACTTCCCCACGCTGGGCTTCGTGCCCTGCCCCGGCGACTACGAGACAGCCAAGGACACCGCCGCCACCGTCCGCCGTACCTCCGACGCGCTGGGCGAGATATGCCGGGTCCTGGAAGGCGCCGACGAGGGCGACTGGCGCGGCAAGGCCGCCGACGCCTTCCGGGCGCTGCTCGCCGACGACTTCCGCCCCAAGGTCAAGGACGCGTACAGCGCCTTCTCCACGGCCCGTACGGTCCTCACCGACTGGGCCGAGAACATCGACCGCCGGCAGCGGGCGGCGCTGCGGCTGGAGGACGAGGCCGCCGAGCTGAAGCGGACGGCGGACGCGGAGGCGAAGAAGGAAGAAGAGAAGAGAGACGAGGACGGCGGAGACGGCAAGGACGGGAAGAAGGGCGCGGATGCCGGGTCCGGGTCCGAAGAGGACCCGCTCGCCGACGTACGCCGCCGGGCGCACGGCCTCCAGGACGACTACGAGCAGGAGGGCCGCGACGCCGCCACCCGGCTGAAGAAGGCCCTCGACATCGCCCCCAACGAGCCCGGCTTCTGGGACAAGCTCGGCGACGCGGTCGGCGGGGCGCTGGAGGCCATCGGCCAGGCCGTGATGGACCCGATGGGCACGCTCAAGGAGCTGGCCCCGCTCTTCAAGACGCTCGGCGACATCGCCGGCCTGCTCAGCACCGTCACCGGCCTGCTCGCACTCGTCCCCGGGCTCCAGTTCCTCGGCGCCGCCTCGCTCGCCCTCGCGGGCGTCGCGCTCGTCGCGCACTACCTCTCCGCGGTCGGCACCACCGGGAGCTTCCTCAAGGCCCTCACCACCAAGGACGTCATCCTCGACGCCGTCGGCTTCGGCCTCGGCAAGCTCGGCGCCCGCTTCGGCGACGAGATCCTCGCCGCCGCGAAGGCGAGCAACCAGCCGACGCGGATGGTCGCCCAACTCGGCGGCCGGCTGCCCGCGATGGAGCTGCCGCAGGGCTACTTCCAGCTCGCGCGCGGCGCCTCGTACAGCATGAGCGTGCGCGAGTTCGGCATGCGCACCGGCCAGTACTTCACCACCTGGACCGGCAACGCCTTCACCGCCGAGGGTTCGCACGACACCATCGAGACCGCCGGGAAGCTCCTCACCTGGGACTTCGGCCCGCTGACGAACAAGGACACGGTGGCCCCATGGGCACGCTGACGCCCGGCCGGATCCAGTTGTACGCGCCCACCGACTGGTTCGACCTGATGGCCGACGGCGCCGACCGCGAGGCCACCCGCGCCCGCTGCGCGGAGCTGGTGCGGCTGACGTACCCGCGGACGGCGGCGGAGCGGCGGGAGCAGTTCACCGACGCGCTGGTGGCGTGGCACGACGTGCTGTACGCGGACGGGGTGCTGATGAACGGCATCGTCACGGCGCCGCTGCCGAGCAGCGGGGAGCAGGCGGCGTGGCTGGTGTTCGCGGGCGTGGTCGAGGTGCCGGAGAGCCCGTCTGACCTGGACCTGGGCGAGCTGATGACGGCGGTGTTCGCGGAGCACTACAGCGCGGCGCCGGCGTACACGGAGGCGTACGCGACGGACATGGGGATGGGCTTCGGCTTCGTCGCGCGGCCGGCGCTGCCGGTGGCGGCGGTGGCGGGGGCCGAGGGCGTCGGCGAGGAGCCGGTGCAGGTGGGTCTCGCGGGCGCGCTGGCCACGCCGGTGGGCGGCGGCCGGGGGCTGCTGGTCGTCGGTACGAGCCTGAACCCGCTCCAGGCGGGGGAGCTGGCGGGTCTGGTGGCGGTGATCGCGGGCCGGTCGGTGTTCGTGGACGAGGCGGAGGGCGAGGGTGCGTCCGGGGCGACGGGGTAGCGCCCGGTGACGCCCGCGGAGATCCTGGCGCGCAACCGGCGGCTGATGCGGGAGTTGCTGGCGCGACCCGAGTCGGCGGCGCCGCAGCGGCGCAGGGTGCTGCTGCTCGCCGCGATGGCCGCGCCGGTGCTGGTGGCGTTCGCGGTCGCGGTGGCCGTGAGCCCGCGGACCGTCGCCAACGTCGCGGTCGCGGCGGGGATCGGGGCGGGGGTGCCGGCGCTGCTGCTGCCGTGCGCGCTCGTCGTACGCCGCCGGGCGGACCGCGCGCTCGCCGCCGCCGCGGCCCCCGCGTGTGCGGCGCTGGGCGGCGCGGCGCGGCGCGGGCCGTGCCCGTGCGCTACGGGCTGAACGCCGCCGGCCGGGACGCCACCGGGCCCGCGGCGTGGGACCGCGGCCCGCAGCGCCCGGGGGCGGTCGCCGTGACGGCGGACGCGCGGCTGCTGCGCGGCGCGGACGGCGCGGCGCTGGACGTCCCGCTCACGGCGCTGCTGGGCGCCGTCGACCAGCCGGGGACCTGGCCGGTCCAGGGCTGCGTGGACCTCCACCTGCACGCGGGCGAGGCGATCCAGCTCCGCACACCGCACCGCAGGCGGCTCGTCGCCGCCCTGCGCGCCGCCGGGGTACGGGTCCCGCGCTGACCCGGCCCCGCCGCCGGGGCGGGCCACCGCGCGGAGCGCGGTCCGGGGGCGCGGGGGGATTTGGCGCGGCTCGTACGCTGGAACCCATGGCGTCCCATCGGCGGCCCTCAGGTCCCGCGTCCGGCGCGTCCGGCGCGCGACCCGCCCGGCCGGTCGGATCGGCGACCCGCGGGACGACCAACCCCAACCGGCTGCGCCGGATGGACCGCTGGATCGCCGCCGCCCACGGCAGCGCCCTGCGCCGCACCGCGCGCGCCGAGG
This sequence comes from Streptomyces sp. 184, assembly GCF_045781775.1. Taxonomy (NCBI): domain Bacteria; kingdom Bacillati; phylum Actinomycetota; class Actinomycetes; order Kitasatosporales; family Streptomycetaceae; genus Streptomyces; species Streptomyces sp. 184. The sequence goes on from NZ_CP123230.1 coordinate 7,538,454, forward strand.
GCCGGGCCGTCGCCGTCGACCTCGGCTACGGCGCCGCCCCCTGGACCCCCGTCGAGCTGCTGGAACGTCTCCGTACCGCGTGCCCCACGGCCGAGGTCGCGGGCGTGGAGATCGACGCGGAGCGGGTCGCGGCGGCGCGCCCGTACGCGCGCGCGGGCCTGACGTTCGTGCGCGGCGGCTTCGAGGTGCCGCTGCCCGGCGGGGTGCGCCCGGCGCTGATCCGGGCGGCCAACGTGCTGCGGCAGTACGGCGAGGACGAGGTCCCCGCGGCGTGGGCCCTGCTCACCGAACGGCTCGGCCCGGACGGGCTGCTGGTGGAGGGCACGTGCGACGAGGCGGGCCGGCGGCACGTGTGGGTGGCGCTGGGCCCGGAGGGCCCCCGCACCGTCACCTTCGCCGCCCACCTCGCGACCCTCGACGCACCCTCGGACCTGGCGGAGCGGCTGCCGAAGGCGCTGATCCACCGCAACGTCGCCGGGGAGGCGGTGCACACGTTCCTCCGCGACTTCGACCGCGCCTGGGCGGCGGCGGCACCGTACGCGCCGCTGGGCGCACGGCAGCGCTGGATCCGTACGGCGAGCGCGCTGTCGGCTGACTGGCCGCTGACGGACGGGCCCGGCCGCTGGCGCCAGGGCGAGCTGACGGTGGCGTGGGCGGCGGTCGCGCCGCGGGGGATGGGGCACGTGACCCGCCTGCCGCGCGCCCCCCGGGAATGAAGCCGCCACCCGCGGTGTTCGCACCCTCACGGCGGGGATGACGGCGATTCCGAGGAGGAACCAGCAGCCGTGAGCCACCATCTGTCCCGGCTCCGCGCCCTGGCGCGACACCGCCGGCCGCGTCGCGTCGCGATGCTCTCCGTGCACACCTCGCCCCTCCACCAGCCGGGCACCGGCGACGCCGGCGGCATGAACGTGTACATCGTGGAGCTGGCCCGCCGGCTCGCCGAGATCGGCGTCGAGGTCGAGGTCTTCACCCGCGCCACCACCGCCGCCCTCCCGCCGGTCGTCGAGCTGGCGCCCGGTGTGCTCGTCCGGCACGTGGACGCCGGGCCGTACGAGGGGCTGGCCAAGGAGGAGCTGCCCGCGCAGCTCTGCGCGTTCACGCACGGCGTGATGCAGGCCGAGGCCGGGCACCGCCCCGGCTACTACGACCTCGTGCACTCCCACTACTGGCTCTCCGGCCACGTCGGCTGGCTCGCCGCCGAGCGCTGGGGCGTGCCGCTGGTGCACGCGATGCACACCATGGCCAAGGTCAAGAACGCCGCCCTCGCCACCGGCGACACCGCCGAGCCGCCCGCCCGCGTCATCGGCGAGAGCCAGATCGTGCGGGCCGCGGACCGGCTCGTCGCCAACACCGACGACGAGGCGCACGACCTGATCCACCACTACGACGCCGACCCCGCCCGGGTCGACATCGTGCGCCCCGGCGTGAACCTCGACGTCTTTTGCCCCGGCGGACCGGCCGGGTCACCGCCCACCGCCCGCGCCGACGCCCGTGCCGCCGCCCGTGCGGACGCGCGCGCCGCGCTGGGGCTGCCGCCGGACGCCTTCGTGCCGTTGTTCGCCGGCCGCATCCAGCCGCTCAAGGCCCCGGACGTGCTGCTGCGCGCCGTGGCGCTGCTCCTGGAGCGGACGCCGGCGCTGCGCGAGCGGCTGGTGGTGCCGGTGGTGGGCGGGCCGAGCGGCAGCGGGCTGGCCAAGCCGGAGGCGCTCCAGAAGCTGGCGGCGCGGCTGGGAATCTGTGACGTCGTACGGTTTACGCCGCCGGTGGCGCAGGAGGCGCTGGCGCGCTGGTTCCGGGCGGCGTCGGTGCTGGTGATGCCGTCGTACAGCGAGTCGTTCGGGCTGGTCGCGCTGGAGGCGCAGGCGTGCGGGACGCCGGTGGTCGCGGCGGCGGTCGGCGGGCTGCCGGTCGCGGTGCGCGACGGTGTCACGGGGCTGCTGGTCGACGGCCACGACCCGGCGGACTTCGCCGACGCGCTGGGGCGGCTGGCCGCCGACCCGGCGCTGGCCGACCGGATGGGCGCGGCGGCGGCGGGGCACGCGGCGGGCTTCGGCTGGGACGCCGCCGCCCGCGCGACGGCCGACGTGTACGCCGCGGCGGTCGCCGGGCACCCCCGCGGCGTACGACCGCGCGTGGGCGGCGGGCCCGGTCGCCTACGATCGCCGCATGGCTGAGGCAGCGAGCACGGACACGACCGCGGGTGCGGCGGGCAAGGTCATCGAGGACACCCTCCGGGAAGCGGGCATCGACTACGAGTCGCCCGCGGAGGGCACGTACGTCGTCTCCCTGCCCGGCACGCGGAAGCTGTCGACCACCTGCCAGCTCATCGTCGGCAGGCACTCCCTGTCGGTGAACGCCTTCGTGATCCGCCACCCCGACGAGAACGAGGCAGGCGTCCACCGCTGGCTGCTGGAGCGCAACACCCGGCTGTACGGGGTGTCCTTCGCCGTCGACCGGCTCGGCGACATCTACCTCGCCGGGCGGCTGCCGCTGGCCGCGGTGACGCCGGACGAGCTGGACCGGGTGCTGGGCACGGTGCTGGAGACCGCGGACGGCAGCTTCAACACGCTGCTGGAGCTGGGGTTCGCGACGGCGATCCGCAAGGAGTACGCGTGGCGTACGGCGCGCGGGGAGTCGACGCGCAACCTGGCGGCGTTCACGCACCTGACGGGCGAGCGCGCCGAGTAGGGGCCGTACGGAGCGAGTCCAGCATCCGCTCCAACGCCGCCCAGGTGTCGGCCAGATCGCCGGACCCCGGGTCGTGCCCGGGGTCGGCGAGCCAGAGCGCCGCCTCGTTCATCGCGCCGGACAGCAGGTGCGCCAGCGGCGCCACCGGCTGCGGTGCCACGACCCCCGCCGCGACGAGCCCGGTCAGCGCCTCCGTCAGATGCCGCGCGGACGCCGCCTCGTCCATCGTCCGCCACTCGCTCCACCCCAGCACCGCCGGCCCGTCGACCAGCATGATCCGCTGTATCTCGGGGTCGGTGCTCGCGGTGAGGAACTCGCGGCAGCCGGCGGTCAGTTGCCGCCACGGGTCGGCGTGCCGGCCGGCGGCCTCCGCGACCCGCCGGCCGACCTCCTGCTGCACCTCCTCCAGCACGGCGCGGAAGAGGTCCGCCTTGCCGTCGAAGTGGTGGTAGAGCGCGCCCTTCGTCACCCCGGACGCGCGCACGATCTCGGCCAGCCCCACGGCCCCGTAGCCGCGGCCGGCGAAGAGCCGCCGGCTCTCGCGCAGCAGCGCCCGCCTGGTCTGCGCCCGCTGTTCCGCCCTGACTCCGCCGCGCGCGGCCATGCCCACCCCGATCCCATTTGACGTACCGATGGTACGCGAACTACGGTCTTGACATACCGATGGTACGTGAAAGGAGTCGGCCATGGAGCTGACCAGTTTCTATCCCGTGCTCGGCACGAGCCGGCTGACCGAGTCCCGCGACTTCTACGTCCGGCTGATGGGCTTCGAGGTGACCTTCGAGGCCGACTGGTACGTGAGCCTGCGCCGGCCGGGCGACCCGCCGTACGAGCTGGCCCTGCTCGACCCCGCGCACCCCACGGTCCCCGAGGGCTACCGCGCGCCCGCCCGGGGGATGCTGCTCAACTTCGAGGTCACGGACGTCGACGCGGAGTGGGAGCGGCTCGTCGTACGCGAAGGGCTGAAGCCCGAGCTGGGGCTGCGCAGCGAGGAGTTCGGGCAGCGGCACTTCATCGTCGCGGACCCGAACGGGATTCTCATCGACGTGATCACCCCGATCGCGCCGACCGGGGAGTTCGCCGAGCAGTACGCGGCGTCCTGACCGGCGGCCCGACCTGCGGCCTGCCCGGCGGTCTGACCGGGAGGGCTCAGGCCGCCTCGGAGGGCAGCGCCGCCAGCAGCGCGTCGACGAGGGCGCGGTCGTGGACGTGGCTCAGCCTGCGGCGGGCCGCGGCCGGCGGCAGCCAGTCGACGCGGTCCACCTCGTCGTTGGCGACGAACGCGCCGGCGCCCGCCCGCGCGGCCCAGTAGCGGACCTCCTTGGGCCGGCCGTCGGCCACCCGGTAGCGGGTCGTGGGCAGCGGGGCGCCCGGCTCGCAGGCCATGCCGGTCTCCTCCGCCACCTCGCGGAGCGCGGCGGCCAGCGGCTCCTCACCGGACTTGAGCTTGCCCTTGGGGTGGGACCAGTCGTCGTATCTGGGGCGGTGGACGAGGGCGATCTCCAGCCCGCCGGCGGCGGCCGGTGCGGACCGCCACAGCACGCAGCCCGCGGCGCGGATCGGGTCGGCCGGGTGTTTCTGGTGCTCGTTCACTCCTGCTCCCCTCTCGTCAGCCAGAGCCTGCCGAAGGTGAAGCGCGCGGCTTCCACCTCGTGGCGCTGGTCGGCGTGCAGCACGCCGAGTGCGTAGGCGGTGGCGGGGGCGATCCGCGGGGTGGCGGCGGCGGAGGCGGCAGCGGCGGCGGCCTCCACGGCCTCGCGGTCGCGGTCGAGCGCGGCGCCCGCGGCGGGCAGCGGCGGCCCCGGCGGGCGTACGGGGACGGTGCCGGGCGGGCACGCCGCCAGGATCTCCGCGGCGTGCCGGGCGCGGCGGACGAGGGCGTGCACGTGCCGCCAGGGCGCGTCGTCGCGGTCGTCGGCGGCGGTGGCGCCGGCGGCGGCCTGGCGGGGGGCGGCGAGCCCGCGGGCGAGGGCGGCGGCGTTGTACGGGCGGCCGGCGCGGGCCAGCGGCAGCGCGGCGACGGCGGCGGTCAGCAGGCGGCGCAGCTCGTCGTGGTGCCGGGGCAGCGCGGCGGCGGGCCGCAGGGCGGCGCCGGTCAGCGGCGCATCGGAGACGAGCAGGGCGACGGCGTCGGCGAGCGCGTGGTACCGCGCGGACGTCAGCGCGCCCAGCGCCTCGGAGTGCGCCCGGCTCCGCGCCAGCCCCAACCGCCGCTCCAGCAGCGCGGCGGCCCGCGCCGCCCCGGGCGCGGAGGTGGAGGCCACGCCGGTACGCCGCGTACCGGAGGCGGACACCCGCCCGGACCCGGCCCCGGCAGCAGCGCCGCCGGGCGCGGGCGCGGCGGTGGCGAAGGCGCCGGAGCGCGGGCCGGAGGATCCGGAGGCACACAATCCGCCCCCGGCGGACGCGGCAACGTCGGACGCGGCCCCGGCGGAGGCGGACGCGGAACCGGCCGCGGAGGTACCGAAAGCGTGTCCAGGGGCCCCGTCCCGGGGCCGGCCCTCGCGGGTCGCGCCCGCCGACGTACGCGAACCGCCGCCCGGCCGCTGCTCCGCGGCGTCGGCGGTGGCGGTGGCGGTGGCGGCTGCCGGCCCGGCACCACGGGTGCCACCCGTCGGCGCGGGCGCGGCTTCGCCGCCGCCCCCGGGCCGTGCGCCCGGCACCGCGCCGCCCCCGGCCGTGGCGCCGACGGCCGCGTCCCCGGCCTCCACCCCGCCGACCGCCGGGTGCCGGCTCCCGTCCGTACCGGCAGCACCCGCGCCGCCGACCGCGAGGTCCCCCGGCTCCTCCTCGCCCGACAGCCTGCGCAGTGCCCCCACCAGCCGGTCCCGCCGGGCCGCGTACACGTGTTCGCGGAGCACCGTGGTGCCCAGCCAGTACAGCTCCCCCTCCAGCCGCTCCGCCCACTCCGCGTCCAGTAAAGGACCGAAGGTGCCCAGCGTGTCCGCGATGCGGAACGCCGCGTCGTGGACCGCCCCCGCGACGGCCGCGGCGCCCGCCGCGGCGCCCGCCGCGGCGCCCGCGTCCTGCGCCGGGAGGTCCCGCAGGCCGCGCAGCAGCTCCGTCGCCTGCGTGCTCAGGTACCCCGCCAGCACCTCGCCCGCGGCGAAGGCGCCGCCCGGCGCGGCCGTGGCCGTCGCGGATGTCTCAGGACGTGATGACACGCCGGCGCCTCCGGGCGTCGATGAGCATTTCCTGTACGTTCGCGAGCCTGACGCCCGCGTCGTCCACCACGTTGCGCGTCCAGTCGCCGTTGGAGTCCAGGCGCCAGGAGTCGACGGTGTCGGACATCCCCGTCTCCAGCAGCCGGTTCAGCGCCTCCCGGTGCGCCGGGTCCGAGACCCGGACCAGCGCCTCGATGCGCCGGTCGAGGTTGCGGTGCATCATGTCGGCGCTGCCGATCCACACCTCCGGCTCGCCCCCGTTGCCGAAGGCGAAGACCCGGGAGTGCTCCAGGAACCGGCCGAGGATGCTGCGTACCCGGATGTTCTCCGACAGGCCCGCCACCCCCGGCCGCACCGCGCAGATGCCGCGCACCCAGATGTCGACCGGCACGCCCGCCATCGACGCCCGGTAGCAGGCGTCGATGACGGCCTCGTCGACGATCGAGTTGACCTTGATGCGCACGTACGCGGGCTGGCCCGCCCGGTGGTGCGTGATCTCGCGGTGGATGCGCTGGACCAGGCCCTCGCGCACCGACGTCGGCGCGACCAGCAGCCTGCGGTAGTTCTCGCGCCGCGAGTAGCCGGAGAGCCGGTTGAAGAGGTCGGAGAGGTCGGCGCCGACCTGCGGGTCGGCGGTCAGCAGCCCCAGGTCCTCGTAGAGCCGGGCGGTCTTGGGGTGGTAGTTGCCGGTGCCGACGTGGCTGTAGCGGCGCAGGGTCTCGCCCTCCTGCCGTACGACCAGCGACAGCTTGCAGTGCGTCTTCAGCCCGACGAGCCCGTACACGACATGGCAGCCCGACTCCTCCAGCTTCCGCGCCCACTTGATGTTCGCCTGCTCGTCGAAGCGCGCCTTCAGCTCCACCAGCACCAGCACCTGCTTGCCGCTCTCGGCCGCGTCGATGAGGGCGTCGACGATCGGCGAGTCGCCGGACGTGCGGTACAGCGTCTGCTTGATGGCCAGCACGTCCGGGTCGGCCGCGGCCTGCTCCAGGAACGCCTGGACGGAGGTGGAGAAGGAGTCGTACGGGTGGTGCAGCAGCACGTCGCGCTCGCGCAGGGCCGCGAAGATGTCGGGCGCGGACGCCGACTCGACCTCGGCGAGGTCGCGGTGCGTGCCGGCGACGAACTTCGGGTACTTCAGCTCCGACCGGTCCTGCGAGGCGATGCCGAAGAGCCCGGTGAGGTCGAGCGGCCCCGGCAGCGGGTAGACCTCGGCCTCGGAGACCTTCAGCTCGCGCACCAGCAGGTCCAGCACGTACGGGTCGATGGACTCCTCCACCTCCAGCCGCACCGGCGGCCCGAAGCGGCGCCGCATCAGCTCCTTCTCCAGGGCCTTCAGCAGGTTCTCCGCGTCGTCCTCCTCGACCTCCAGGTCCTCGTTGCGGGTGACCCGGAAGGCGTGGTGGGCCAGGACCTCCATGCCCGGGAAGAGGTCTTCGAGGTGGGCCGCGATGACGTCCTCCAGCGGTACGAACCGCTGCGCGCCGCCGACGGAGGCGGTCTCCAGCAGCCGCGGCAGCAGCGGCGGCACCTTCACCCGGGCGAAGTGGCGGTGGCCGCTGACGGGGTTGCGGACGACGACCGCGAGGTTGAGGGAGAGTCCCGATATGTACGGGAACGGGTGCGCCGGGTCGACGGCCAGCGGCGTGAGTACCGGGTAGATCTGCTGCCGGAAGAGGGTGAAGAGCCTGGCCTGCTCCTTCTCGCCCAGGTCGGCCCAGCGGATGAGCTGGATGCCCTGGTCGGCCAGCGCCGGCTGCACGTCCTGCTGGAAGCAGGCGGCGTGCCGTGCCATCAGCTCACGCGAGCGGTTCCAGATCAGGTCCAGCACCTCGCGCGGCTGGAGCCCGGAGGCGGACCGGGTGGCGACGCCGGTGGCGATACGGCGCTTGAGGCCGGCGACGCGCACCATGAAGAACTCGTCCAGGTTGCTGGCGAAGATCGCCAGGAAGTTGGCGCGCTCCAGCAGCGGGGTGGCCGGGTCCTCGGCCAGCTCCAGCACCCGCTCGTTGAACGCCAGCCAGCTTCGCTCGCGGTCCAGGAAGCGGCCCTGGGGCAGCTCCTCGTCCGCCTCCTGCCCGTCGTAGTCGTCGGCGTCGGCGTCGATGTCCGGGTCGATCTGCTGGGCGGCGCGCTGCATGGCGGGGGCCACCGGGTGCGGGCGGCGGGCGGCTATCGAGCCCACCGACGGCTGGGCCGGCTGCGCGGGCTGGGCGGTGGTGACGAGGGGCGAGCTGTCGTCCATGCCCTCATTCTCCCGCGTACGGGCCTGACCCGGCACGGTGGAGAGGTTCGCGGCGGAGCGCTGCTGCATCCGTCGATGGTCGCAACCGCGGTTGAACCGACGGTAACGCCCCGACTAACCCTCGGTGTGACCGTGGCTGCGCGCCGCTTACCCCTCCGTGCGGTACATGAGGTCCGTCTCGTGGGTCCGGAAGCCCATCCCCTCGTAGACGGCGACCGCCGGGGCGTTGTCGGCGTCCACGTAGAGCATGGCGGTCGGCATGCTGCGCTCGTACGCCAGGTGGCGCAGCCCGATCGTGGTCAGCGCCTTGCCGAGGCCGCCGCCCTGCGCGTCGGGGTGCACCCCCAGCACGTACACCTCGCCGAGCTGCTCCGCGCTGTGCACCTTCGTCCAGTGGAAGCCGACGACCTTCCCCGCCCGCTCGGCGAGGAAGAAGCCGCGCGGGTCGAACCACGGCTCCGCCATGCGGTCGTCCAGGTCGGTCTGCGTCAGCGAGCCCTGCTCGGGGTGGTGGGCGAAGGCGGCGGCGTTGACCGCCAGCCAGTCGGCGTCGTCCTCGCCGGGCCGGAACGTACGCACCGTGACCCCCGCCGGCAGCCGCGCCTCCCCCACGCCGTCCGCCGCGAACCCGGCGAGCGGCATGCGCAACTGGCGCAGCTCACGGAAGAGGGTGAGGCCGAGGAGCTGGGCGAGGTGCCGGGCGGCGGGGTGGCCGCCGTGCGCCCACAGCCGCATCCGCTGGCCGGACTCGGTGAGCAGCGCGCGGCCGAGGGCCCGGCCGTGGCCGCGGCGGCGGTACGCGGGGTGGACGACCAGCTCGGCGGCCGGCGGTTCGACGGGGTCGGTCTCCTCAAGCTGGGCGTATCCCGCCGGTTCCGTGCCGTCGTAGAGGAGGAGGTGCTTGACGCCGTCGCGGTGGCCTCTGCGCAGGGTGAGCCGGCCCTGCTCGGAGACGGCCTGCCGGCCGTCGGTCTCGGCGGCGGCGTCGATGATGCCGAGCACGGCGTGGGACTGGGACGGCGTCAGCTCGTCGAGCACGTCGATGCGCCTGCCGCGCGGCTTCCCCTTGTCGGTCGTACCGGACTCCGTCATGGAGGAAGCCTAAGGCCAGCGGCACGCGGGACAAGCTTTGGGAATCGTTCAGTCTTTGTTGGAGACGCGCTACGCGCGTCGACCGTAAGCTGCCCAGCGGTGTTTCCGCGTCGCGCCGAGGGGGCGTTCATGGTGAGGTCTCGAAGAGCACAGCGGGCAGGCAGGGTTCGTACGACCCGGAGGGGGCGCAGGGCCGCGGCGGCGGCAGCCGCGCTGGCGGTGGCCGGCAGCCTCTTCGCCGCGGCGCAGCCGGCGGGCGCGGAAAGCGGGCACGGCGGAGGCCACGGGCACGGACACGGCCACGGGCACGGGCACGGGCACGGCCGCACCGTCGACGTGCAGCTCCTGTCCTTCAACGACTTCCACGGCAACCTCGAACCCCCGCAGGGCTCCTCCGGCCAGGTCACCGAACTCCAGCCGGACGGCTCGAAGAAGACCATCCCCGCCGGCGGCGTCGAGTACCTCGCCACCTCCCTGCGCGACGCCCGCGAGGGCAACCGCTACTCCGTGACCGCCGCCGCCGGCGACCTCGTCGGCGCCAGCCCGCTGATCTCCGGCCTCTTCCACGACGAGCCCACCGTCGAGGCCATGAACGGCCTCGGCCTCGACGTCGCGGGCGTCGGCAACCACGAGTTCGACGAGGGCAGCGCCGAGCTGAAGCGCCTCCAGGACGGCGGCTGCCACCCCGAGGACGGCTGCTACACCGAGGGCCGCGCCTTCGAGGGCGCCGAGTTCCCCTACCTCGCCGCCAACGTGACCAACGAGAAGACCGGCAAGCCCGTCCTCGACCCGGTGCACGTCTGGAAGAAGAACGGCGTGAAGATCGGCTTCATCGGCGTGACGCTGGAGGCCACCCCCGACATCGTCTCCGCCGAGGGCGTCAAGGGCCTCACGTTCCACGACGAGATCGAGACGCTCGACACGTACGCCAGGCAACTGCGGCGGAAGGGCGTGGAGTCCATCGTCGCGCTCGTCCACGAGGGCGGGTTCCCCGCGGCCTCGGCGGGCGGCGCGTACAACTACGACTGCGACAGCCCCGGCCCCGGCGCCGGCATCTCCGGTCCGGTCGCCGAGATCGCCAAGGGCACCACGGCGAGCGTCGACGCCTTCGTCACCGGCCACACCCACCAGCCGTACGCCTGCACCATCCCCGACCCGAAGGGCAAGCCGCGCAGCGTCACCTCCGCGTCGTCCTTCGGCCGGCTCTACACCGACACCACGCTCACGTACGACCGCCGCAGCGGCGACATCGTCCGCACCGCGACCAAGCTGCCGCACGCGGAGAACCACGTGGTCGACCGCGAGCAGCCGAAGGCGCCGGACATGACCTCGCTGGTCGAGGAGTGGAACGCGCTCGCCGCGCCGATCGCGGCCAAGCCCGTCGGCTACGTCTCCGGCGACATCCCGCGCGCGGGCACCGAGTCGCCGCTCGGCGACCTCATCGCGGACGCGCAGCTCGCCCACGCCAGGACCCTCGACGAGGGCGCGCAGCTCGCGCTGATGAACCCCGGCGGGATCCGGGCGGACATCACGTACGCGGCATCCGGCGGCGAGGGCGACGGGGTCGTCACCTACGGGGAGGGCTTCACGGTCCAGCCGTTCTCCAACACCGTGAACCTGACCAGCCTGACCGGCGAGCAGCTTCTCCAGGTGCTGCGCGAGCAGGTCGGCGGCGCCAACGAGGCGTCGCCGAAGATCCTCCAGCCGTCCGCCGGGCTGACCTACACCCTGGACCTGACGAAGGCCGGCGCCGACCGCGTCGTCGCCGACTCGGTCCGGCTCGACGGGCAGCCGCTGGACCCGGCGGCCACCTACCGGGTCGCCGTCAACTCGTTCCTGGCCGGCGGCGGCGACGGCTTCGCCACCCTCGCCGCGGGCACGGACCCGCTGGTCGGCGGGGACGACCTGGCCGCGCTGGAGAGCTACCTGACGGCCAACTCCAGCGCCGACCAGCCCCTGGCGCCGCCGGCGGCCGACCGGATCACGGTCGTGGGGGAGTAGCGGACCGCGGTGCGGCCGGCGGGGACGCGACCTCAGAAGTGGAAGACGTTCCCGCCGGTCGCGAGGTCCGCCACGCAGGGGTTGGGGAAGACCTCGGAGACGTAGTCGACGGGCTTGCCGCGCCAGGTGCCCGTGGCGTGCAGCTCCACGGGCTCGTACTGCATCGTGCAGGCGCCCTGCTTGTCGGACAGGTCCTCGAACCGCCCGTCGACCTTCGTCAGGTCCGTGCAGGCCGACTCCGCCGCGGGGTGCGTGCCGCCGACGGGGTCGCAGTTGAGGTACGTGAAGCCGCCCCTGGCGCGGTCGCTGACGAACTTCGTCGTCAGCCGCAGGTGCGTGGCCTCGAACGGCTCGGGCAGCGGGCGCTCGGCGGAGGCGGTGGCGGCGGCGGTCAGCGGCAGCAGCACGGCGACCGCGGTGGCGGCCAGGACGGCGGCGAGAGGCCGGACGGTCATGGGGGGTTTCTCCTCGGTGGGCGTGACGCCCGGGAGGAGTCGGGCGTCTGGCACGTCAGAGATACCCCAGTCGGTCAGCGGCGCGCGGTACCGTCACCCGAAGGAGGCATGTCCTTCGATTCCGATTCCCTGCCCCGTACGGGGCACACGGCCCGCCCCGCGACGGCACCCGGATTACGCCGAACGGCCCCCCACCCGCCCCCGGATCGCCGATAACGACCCAGGCGGCGGCGCCGGCGCCCCCGGCAGCCGCAGTACCGCCTCCGTCCCGCCGCCGGCCGCCCGGCGCAGCTCCACGGTGCCGCCGGCCTGCTGCACCGTACGGGCCACGATCGACAGCCCCAGACCGCTGCCCGGCCGGCTGCGCGCGGACGGCGACCGCCAGAACCGCTCGAAGACGTGCGGCAGCTCCGCCTCCGGGATCCCCGGACCGTGGTCGCGCACCCGCAGCAGCCCGCCCCCGCCGAGCCGGACCTCGACCCGGCTGCCGGCCGGCGAGAACTTCACCGCGTTGTCCAGCAGGTTGACCACGGCCCGCTCCAGCGCCGCGGGCTCGGCCCGTACGAACCAGGGCGCCAGCTCCGCCTCGATCCGCACCTCCGGCGCCCGCAGCCGCACCCGCCGCACCGCCCGCTCGGCGATCTCGTCCAGCGCGACGACCTCCAGTTGCGCCCTGTCCGGCGCCGCGTCGGGCCGCGACAGCTCCTGGAGGTCGCCGATGAGCGCGGCCAGCTCGGTCATCTGCGCGGTGACGGACTCCAGCAGCTCGGCCCGCTGCCGCGGCGGCAGCTCGCGGCCGGACTCCTCGCTGCGGGCCAGCAGTTCGATGTTCGTACGCAGCGAGGTCAGCGGCGTCCGCAGCTCGTGCCCGGCGTCGGCGATGAGCTGCTGCTGCCGCTCCTGGGAGGTGGCGAGGGCGGCGGTCATGGCGTTGAACGAGCGGGACAGCCGGGCGATCTCGTCGTCGCCCTCGACGGGGATCTCGACGGCGAGGTCCTCGGTACGGGCGATGTGCTCGACGGTGTGCGTCAGCCGCTCCACGGGGCGCAGGCCCGCGCGGGCGACGAGGAGTCCGGCCGCCCCGGCGCCGACGACGCCGCCGCCGGCGACGAGGGCGAGGACGAGGGCGAGGGTGCCGAGCGGGTCGGTGACCTCGCTGAGCGGGCGGGCCACGGAGACCCCGGCGGGCTGGCCGTTCAGGATGACGCCGTTGATGGTGCGCACCCGCCACTCGGTGCCGTCCGAGGTCACGTTGTGCATGACCTCGCTGCGCTGCGACTCGGGCCGGGCGGCGATGGCCCGGTCGGTCTCGGTGACGGTGATCGTGTGCTCGCCCTGGAGCCAGCAGGCCGTGCCGTCCGCCAGCACGAGCTGCGCGGTGGTCCGGTCCGCGTTCAGCTCGACGCGCGGCAGCAGCGGACCGTCCGCGGGCCGCTCGTCGACGCAGCCGACGGACCGTACGACCTGGGGCAGGGTGCTCGTCGCCTCGACCTGCCTCAGCGAACGGTCCAGTTGGCTCATGAGCTGGTCGCGGGTGATCAGCCAGCAGGCGACCGCCGCCGCGGCGATCGCCACCGCCACCGCCGCGGCGGTGAGCAGGGCCAGCCGCGACCGCAGCGGCAGCCGGCCGACGCGGGAGGTCACCTGGCGGCGCCCCTGCCGCCGGCGGTCCGGGCGTCGCCCTCCGGGGCGCGCAGGACGTAGCCGACGCCGCGCACCGTGTGCACCAGCCGCGGGGCGCCGCCGGCCTCCGTCTTGCGGCGCAGGTACATGACGTACACGTCGAGGGAGTTGGAGGAGGGCTCGAAGTCGAAGCCCCAGACGGCCTTGAGGATCTGCTCCCGGGTGAGCACCTGCCGCGGGTGGTTGAGGAACAGCTCCAGCAGCGTGAACTCGGTGCGGGTCAGCTCCACCGGCCGGCCGCCGCGGGTGACCTCGCGGGCGGCGAGGTCCATCCGCAGGTCGCCGAACTCCAGCGTCTCGGCGGTGTCGGGCTGTTCGCCGCCGTCGGCGTAGGAGCGGCGGCGCAGCAGGGCGCGGATGCGGGCGAACAGTTCGTCCAGCTCGAACGGTTTGACGAGGTAGTCGTCGGCGCCCGCGTCGAGCCCCGTCACGCGGTCGCCGACGGTGTCGCGGGCGGTGAGCATGAGGATGGGCACCCGGTCGCCGGCCGCCCGCAGCCGGCGGGCGGCGGTCAGGCCGTCCATGCGGGGCATGAGCACGTCGAGGACGACGAGGTCGGGGCGGTACGAGAGGGCCTTGTCGAGGGCGTCGAGACCGTCGACGGCGAGTTCGGTCCCGTAGCCCTCGAAGGCGAGGCTGCGCTCCAGCGCCTCGCGTACGGCCGGCTCGTCGTCGACGATCAGGATGCGCTGCTGCTGCTCGGTCACGGCCTCAATTGTTCCTGAGGTCGTCGAGGATGTGCTTCACATCGTTGATGGGGATGGCGAAACCGAGGCCGACGCTGCCCGCGGAGGAGCCGTCCGGGGGCGCGTACATGGCCGAGTTGATGCCGACGATGCGGCCGTGCATGTCGACCAGCGCGCCGCCGGAGTTGCCGGGGTTGAGCGAGGCGTCGGTCTGGATCGCCTGGTACGTGGTCGTCTCCGACCCGAGCCGGCCGTTGTACTGGCCGCCGCCGAAGCCGAACGGCCACTGCTCGCCACGCTGCGGCTGCTGCTCCTGCTCCTTCTCGACGGTCACGTCGCGGTCGAGCGCGGAGACGATGCCGCTGGTGACGCTGCCGCTCAGGCCCTCGGGGGAGCCGATGGCGACGACCTCGTCGCCGACCTTGAGGGAGTCGGAATCGCCGAGGGCGGCGGGCTTGAGGCCGCTCTTGCCGGCCACCTTGACCAGGGCCATGTCGAGGTCGGGGTCGGTGCCGACGACCTCGGCGGTGGCGGTCGACCCGTCGCTGAACGTGACCTGCACCTGCTCGGCGCCGGAGACGACGTGGTTGTTGGTGAGGATCTCGCCGTCCTCGCTGACGACCACCCCGGAGCCGGTCGACTGACCGGCGGTCCCGGAGGACTTGATCTCCACGACGCTGGGGCTGACGGCGGCGGCGACCCCGGCGACGGTGCCGTTGCTGCCGGCGGAGACCTGGGTGCCGCTGGCGGCGCCGGCGGCGCTGCCGACCGTACCGGAGGAGTCGGTCAGCTCCCCGACGAGCGCGGCGCTGCCGCCGCCGACGATGGCGGCGACGAGCGCGGCGGCGGCGAGCAGCCCGAGGGGGCCCTTGGCGCGCCTGCGCCGCGGCGGCCCCGCGGGGGGCGGCGGCGGGGCGCCGAACCCGGCGAAGCCGCCGTGCCCGCCGGCGGGTGTCCGGGGGTACCCGGCGCCGGGCGGGTCGGCGGGCAGGGCCCCGTCACGGCCGGCGGTGAAGTCGGGCTGGCTGCTGGTGCGGTATGTCTGCTCCGTCATGCCTGCTACGGTCCCCGCCGATTCTGAGAGGTGTCTGAGACGGATGTAAGAAGCGGAGTAAAACCGCGTTTGCCCGATATAAAGCCGTGGGTCTGCCGCACCTGCCGCTGCGATACGTTGGCCCGCTGTCGGACACCCAGCAAACGCAGCAGAGGACGGCTCCGTGGCAGACCACGCGTTAACCCCCGAGTCCGGATCACCGATCGACGCGACGGTGCCGCACTCGGCCCGGATCTGGAACTACTGGCTGGGCGGCAAGGACCACTACGCCGCGGACCGCGAGATGGGCGACCGGATCGCCGGCTACTTCCCCGAGATCCGCGACAACGCCCGCGGCAACCGCCGCTTCCTGGAGCGTACGGTGCGCTACCTGGTCGGCGAGGCGGGGATCCGCCAGTTCCTCGACGTCGGCACCGGCCTGCCGACCGCGAGCAACACCCACGACGTGGCCCAGGGCATCGCCCCGGAGTGCCGCATCGTCTACGTGGACAACGACCCGCTGGTCCTGGCCCACGCCCGCGCCCTGCTCAGCTCCACCCCCGAGGGCGCCACCGCCTACCTGGACGCCGACGTACGCGACCCGGAGCGGATCCTCGCCGCCGCCGCCGAGACCCTGGACCTCACGCGGCCGGTCGCGCTGATCCTGTGCGGCATCCTCCAGTTCGTCCGGGAGGACGGCCCCGCGTACGGCATCGTCTCCACCCTGATGGACGCCCTGCCCCCCGGCAGCCACCTGGTCTTCACGCACCCGACGAGCGAGATCCGGGGCGAGCGGATGGAGGCCGCGGTCCGCCAGTGGAACAGCGGCGGCGGCGCGCTCCTGGTGCTGCGCACCCCGGAGCAGATCGCCGGCTTCTTCGCCGGCCTGGACCTCCTGCCCCCGGGAGTCGTGTCGACCACGCAGTGGCGTCCCGACGCCGCGGACGTCGGAGCGGCCGGCCCCGTGGACGACTTCGGCGGCGTGGCCCGTAAGCCCTCCTGACTTCTGGGTGCCGTCCGGACTTCCGCGTCGGCGCCCGGGCCGCTAGGGGCAGCCGCAGGAGCGGCGGACGACCAGGTGGGACGGGAACTGCTTCAGGCGCTCGCGGCGGGTCGCCAGGGGGGTTTCGTCCAGGACCAGGTCCACCGCCGCGCGGGCCATCGCCGGGCGGTCGGAGGCCACCGTCGTCAGGGGCGGGTCCGTGAGGCCCGCCTCCTTCACGTTGTCGAAGGCCGCCACGGCCAGTTCGCCCGGCACGTCGATGCGCAGCTCGCGCGCGGCCCGCAGCAGGCCGATCGCCTGGTCGTCCGTGGCGCAGAAGATGGCCGGCGGGCGGTCCGGGCCGGCGAGGAGCTTCAGGCCCACCTGGTAGGCGTCGTAGCGGTTGTACGGGGACTGGAAGAGCCGGCCCTCCGTGGACCGGCCCGCGGCGCGCATCGCGACGCGCCAGCCCTCGACGTGGTCGGTGACCGGATCGCCCGTCGTCGGTGTGGTCTCGACGCCGCCGAGGCAGGCCACGTACGCGTGCCCGTGCTCCAGCAGGTGGCTCGTCGCCAGACGGGCGCCGCCGACGTCGTCGGTGACGACGACGAGGTCCTCCGGCTGGTCCCGGCGCTCGTGCATGAGCACCACCCGGGCGTCCCAGGCGTCGATCTCCGCGGCGGCCGCCGGGCTCGGGCCCTGGCTGACGAGGATCAGGCCGGAGACGCGCATGCCCAGAAAGGCGCGCAGGTAGTGGACCTCGCGGTCGTCGAGGTAGTCGGAGTTGCCGACGAGGACCATCTTTCCGCGCTCGGACGCCGCCTGCTCCACCGCGTGCGCCATCTCGGCGAAGAACGGCTGCCGGGCGTCGGGCACGATCATGCCGATGAGGTCCGTACGCCGCGATGCCATGGCCTGCGCGACGCGGTCGGGGCGGTAGCCCAGCTCCTTTATCGCCGCGAGCACCCGTTCCCGGGTGGCCGGGGCGACCGGCCGGGGTCCGTTGTTGATGACATAGCTCACGACCGCGGTCGAGGTCCCCGCCAGCCGTGCCACGTCGTCCCGCGTCACCTTGGCCACGGCGCAAGTCTACGCGTGATGACTTCTCGCACTACCCCGCCTTGTGAAGCCCTGGCCAAGGCGTCGGCCCCGGCTACGCGCGGTGCCGCATCTCCTGCGGCACGCTCCTCGGCTCCTGCTTCTCGGCCTTCTTCTCCGCCTTCTCCGGCACCACGAAGCGGTAACCCACGTTCCGTACGGTGCCGATCAGCGACTCGTGCTCGGGCCCGAGCTTCGCCCGCAGTCGCCGCACGTGGACGTCCACGGTGCGGGTGCCGCCGAAGTAGTCGTAGCCCCAGACCTCCTGGAGCAACTGGGCCCGGGTGAACACCCGCCCCGGGTGCTGCGCGAGGTACTTCAGCAGCTCGAACTCCTTGAAGGTCAGGTCCAGCACCCGCCCCTTGAGCTTCGCGCTGTACGTGGCCTCGTCCACCGTCAGGTCGCCGTTGCGGATCTCGGTGGGGCTCTCGTCCGCGGGGAGCTGCTGCCGGCCCAGCGCCAGCCGCAGCCGCGCCTCGACCTCGGCCGGGCCCGCGGTGTCCAGCAGCACGTCGTCCACGCCCCACTCGGCGGTGACGGCGGCGAGCCCGCCCTCCGTCACGACCAGGATGAGCGGACAGCCGGGGCCCGTGGAGCGCAGGAGCTGACACAGGCTGCGCACCTGCGGCAGGTCGCGGCGGCCGTCGACGAGGATGACGTCGGCGCCGGGGGTGTCGATCAGCGCGGGGCCCTCGGCGGGGGCCACCCGGACGTTGTGGAGCAGCAGGCCGAGCGCGGGAAGCACCTCGGCGGAGGGCTGGAGGGCGTTGGTCAGAAGCAGCAGAGAACTCACGGGCGCACCTCCCGGTGCGCGGGGGCGCCGGCGTCGGCCGCGGTCGTCGCGGTCGTCCCGTCCGGCGCGGTCGTCGGCGTCTCGGCTCTGCCTCTGTCTGTGCCCATGGCGTCGGCCTCCTCAGAAGGTGCATGAAAGCACGAAAGGACCCGGGGGCAACCTTGCCCGGATCCTTCACACGTCAGAATAGCCCACATGCGCTCCACCCCCGCGGCTTCGTCCGGCCGGCGAGACACCTCCCCCGGCCCTTCCGCACCCGCCCCGCCGGGTTCCCGCACGGCGTTGCTGCGGGCCGCGGACGGGGTGCCGATCGAGGCCGCGTACGCCCCGGGGCCGGGCCCCGGCGCCCCGGCGATCGTGGTCGCACACGGCTTCACGGGCGCCCTGGAGCGGCCCGCGATCCGGCGGGCGGCGGCGGTGTTCGCGCAGCGTGCGGGGGTGGTGACGTTCTCGTTCCGCGGCCACGGGGGCTCGGGCGGCCGGTCGACGGTGGGGGACCGGGAGGTGCTGGACCTGGCGGCGGCGGTGGCGTGGGCCCGGTCGCTGGGGCACGCCCGGGTGGCGACGGTGGGGTTCTCGATGGGCGGCTCGGTGGTGCTGCGCCACGGCGCGCTGTACCGCGGTGCGGCGCGGAGAGACGAACGGGAGCGCGGGGGGCGCGAGGGGCGCACGGAGGCGTACGAAAACGCCGCCGCGGGCGGCGGCGGCGCTGCCCCGGGCCCGGCGGCGGACGGCGCGGCGCCGCTCGACGGGGGCGCGCTCGACGGAAACGTGCTTCGTACGGACACGGCCTCGTACGCCGACGCGGTGGTGTCGGTCAGCTCACCGGCCCGCTGGTTCTACCGCGGCACGGCGCCGATGCGGCGGCTGCACTGGATAGTGGAGCGCCGCGCGGGCCGCACGGTCTCCCGCCTCGCCCTGAAGACCCGCATCCACCACCGCCGCTGGAACCCCGAACCCCTCTCCCCCACCGCCGCGGTCCCCCTGATCGCCCCGGTCCCCCTCCTCGTCGTCCACGGCACCAGGGACGCCTACTTCCCCCTGGACCACCCCCACGCCCTCGCCGCCGCGGCGGAGCCGGGAGCGGCGGAACTGTGGCTGGAGGAGGACTTCGGCCACGCGGAGAACGCGGCAAGCGACGAACTGCTGACGCGCATCGCGGAGTGGGCGACGAAGGCGGCCGGGGCGGAGGGTCAGCGGACGTAGTCCTTGAGTTCCTCGGTGTCCAGCTCGGTGTCCACCGGCTTGGGGAGGGCGATCTTGTCGCCGAAATCCGCCGAGTGGGTGTCGCGGTAGCCACGGGGAGAGGGTTCGCTGTACACGGTGAGGGTGCACGCATCACGGTCGATGAGCAGGTATGCCGGAATGCCGGCTGCGGCATAGGCGCGGGCTTCCCCACGCGATCCCGGCGGTGGGTGTCCGAGTCGTACGAGGTCACCTCGACCACCATCGCGACGTGGTCAGGTTCAGCCCCATCACCCTGACCGGCGAACGTCCCCTTCGGCGCGAAGACGATATCCGGCTTGGCTCGGCCGCTGCGGTACTCGCCGACCTGGAGGCCGAGGTCGCCCGCGTACGAACACAGAGGGCTCCCGCTCAGATGGCACTGCTCCTGCAACCACCTGACGATCTCGCTGTGGTCTCCGTCCGGCATGACCTTGATTCCGATCCGTCCGTCGATGAACTCGAACCTGACGGTTTCGATCTCGTTCTCGGCGTACCTGGCAAGCGACTCGAACTCCTCGACCGCCATGTACCGCGTGCGCTCTGCCATAACGGTCATGGGTGCACCCTCTTCCGGGTTCGCAGCCGGCTTCTCCCACCCACGCCGGGCAGATCATCGGCCCGGCGGACAGTCCACCCGCACGGGTGACCTAGATCGTTTCTGCCACCGGCTCCGCGAACTGGGCCTGGTACAGGCGGGCGTACGCGCCCTGTGCCGTCAGCAGTTCCTCGTGCGTGCCCTGTTCCACGATGCTGCCCGACTCCATCACCAGGATCACGTCCGCGTCGCGGATCGTGGACAGGCGGTGGGCGATCACGAAGCTCGTGCGGCCCGTGCGCAGTTCCGCCATCGCGTGCTGGATCAGGACCTCCGTGCGGGTGTCCACCGAGCTGGTGGCCTCGTCCAGGACCAGGATCGCCGGTTCCGCGAGGAACGCCCGGGCGATGGTGACGAGCTGCTTCTCCCCCGCCGAGACGCCCGTGCCCTCCTCGTCGATCACCGTGTCGTAGCCGTTCGGGAGGGTGCGTACGAAGCGGTCGACGTGGGTGGCCTTCGCGGCGGCGACGATCCTGTCCATCGGCGTGCCCGCCGGGGCCCCGTACGCGATGTTCTCCGCGATCGTGCCGCCGAAGAGCCACGTGTCCTGGAGGACCATCCCGATCTGCGCCCGCAGCCCCTCGCGGCTCATGTCCGCGACGTTCACGCCGTCGAGCAGGATCCGGCCGCCGGCCACCTCGTAGAACCGCATCAGCAGGTTCACCAGCGTCGTCTTCCCCGCCCCCGTGGGCCCGACGATCGCCACCGTCTGGCCCGGGCGCACCGTCAGCGACAGGTCCTCGATCAGCGGCTTCTCCGGGTCGTACGAGAACGAGACGCCCTCGAACGCCACCTCCCCCCGCACCGGCGCCGCCGGCCGGGCCGGCGACTCGGCGTCGGGCTCCTGCTCGTCCGCGTCCAGCAGTTCGAAGACCCGCTCGGCGGAGGCGACGCCGGACTGCACGAGGTTCGCCATCGACGCGATCTGCCCCAGCGGCTGGCTGAACTGCCGCGAGTACTGCACGAACGCCTGCACGTCGCCGATCGACAGCGCGCCGGAGGCGACCCGCAGGCCGCCGACGACGGCGACCAGCACGTAGTTGAGGTTGCCGATGCACATCATCGCCGGCTGGATCAGCCCGGAGATGAACTGCGCCCGGTACCCGGCCCGGAACAGCTCGTCGTTCTCCTCCCGGAAGGTCTGCGCCGCCTCGTCGCGGCGGCCGAAGACCTGGACCAGCGAGTGGCCGGTGTACATCTCCTCGATGTGCGCGTTCAGCTTGCCCGTGGACGCCCACTGCGCCACGAACTGCGGCTGCGCCCGCTTGCCGACCCGGGTCGCCACGGTGATCGACAGCGGCACCGTCACCAGCGCGACCAGCGCCAGCAGCGGCGAGATCCAGAACATCACCGCCAGCACCCCGACGATCGTCAGCAGCGACGACACGATCTGGCTCATGGTCTGCTGGAGCGACTGCCCGACGTTGTCGATGTCGTTGGTCGCCCGGGAGAGGATCTCGCCGCGCTGGTTGCGGTCGAAGTACGACAGCGGCAGCCGCGACAGCTTCGCCTCCACCTCCTCGCGCAGCCGGAAGACCGCCCGCTGCACGACCACGGCCGTCAGCCGCGCCTGTGCGAGGCCGAGGCCCCACGCGACGACGTACACGAGCGCCGCCCACAGCAGCGTCCGGCCGACGGCGTCGAAGTCGATGCCGTCGGTGGGGCGGGCCGAGCCGGTGTCGACCCGGTCGCCGTACACGCCGGCGACGACGAGGTCGGTGGCGTGGCCGAGGAGCTTCGGGCCGGCGACGGTGAGCGCGACGCCGGCGGCGCCGAGGACGAGGATGGCGCGTATCAGGGTGCGGTCGGGGCCCAGGGTGCGCAGGAGGCGGACGGCGGAGCCGCGGAAGTCGATGGAGCGCTCGACGGGCGGGCCGCTGAACATGCGCATGGGGCCGGTGGCGGGGCGCGGCCCCGGCCGGGAGGCGAGGGTCTGCGGTCCGGAGCCGGAGCCCTTGGCGGGCGGCGGCGGCCTCTCCGCTTCGGTCTGCGGCCCGCCCGGCGGCTGCTCCCCGGCCTGCTGTTCTCCCTGCCGCTGCTCCCCTGCCTGCTGTTCCCCCTGCGGCTGCTCCCCGGGCTGCTGTTCTCCCGGCTGTCGCTCCTCCGGCCCGTCGCCCGGGTCCTTCGCCCGCGTGCTCATGCCGCCGCCTCCTTCTCCGTGAGCTGCGAGAGCACGATCTCCCGGTACGTCTCGTTCGCCGCCATCAGCTCCGCGTGCGTGCCCGTACCCGCCACCCGGCCCTCGTCCAGGACCACGATCCGGTCCGCGTCGCGGATCGTCGCGACCCGCTGGGCGACGATCACGACCGTCGCGTCCCCGAGCCGGCGCGTGAGCGCCGTGCGCAGGGCGGCGTCCGTGGCGTAGTCGAGGGCGGAGAAGGAGTCGTCGAAGAGGTAGATGTCGGGCCGGTGCACCAGCGCGCGGGCGATCGCGAGGCGCTGCCGCTGGCCGCCGGAGACGTTCGAGCCGCCCTGCGCGACGGGCGCGTCGAGGCCGCCGTCCATGGCGCGGACGAAGTCCTCGGCCTGCGCCGTGCGCAGCGCGTCCCACAGCTCGTCCTCGGTGGCGTCGGGTTTTCCGTAGCGGAGGTTTGATTCGACGGTGCCGCTGAAGAGGTACGGCTTCTGCGGTACGTACCCGATGGCCAGCGCCAGCGCCGCCGGGTCCAGGTCCCGTACGTCCACGCCCCCGACGGCGACGCTGCCCGCCGTGGCGTCGAACAGCCGCGGCACCAGGGCCAGCAGCGTCGACTTGCCGCTGCCCGTGCTGCCGATGACCGCCGTCGTACGCCCCGGGCGTGCCACCAGGTCGACGTCCTTGAGCACCGGCTCCTCGGCGCCCGGGTAGCGGAACTCGACGCCGCGGACGTCGAGCCGGCCGCGCTCGCGCGGCTCGGTCGCCGCGGGCACCGGTGCCGCCGGCGGGACGACGGACGACTCGGTGTCCAGCACCTCCTGGATCCGCTCGGCGCAGACCTCCGCGCGCGGGATCATCATGAACATGAAGGTGGCCATCATGACGCTGCTGAGGATGTACATGAGATAGGACAGGAACGCCGTCAGCGCGCCGACGTCCATGGCGCCGCTGTCGATCCGTCCGGCCGCGAACCAGACCACGGCGACGCTCGACAGGTTCATGGCGAACATCGGGGTGGGGAACAGCAGCGCCATGAGCCGGCCGGCCCGGGTCCCCACGTCCCGCAGGTCGGCGTTGGCCTTGCCGAAGCGGCGCCGCTCGTGCTCGTCGCGGACGAAGGCGCGGATGACGCGGATGCCGGTGATCTGCTCGCGCATGACGCGGTTCACCTCGTCGATGCGCTTCTGCATGCTGCGGAACAGCGGGCGCATCCGGCGCACGATCAGCGCCATGACGACGCCCAGCAGCGGCACGACGACCAGCAGCAGGGACGTCAGCGGCACGTCCTGGTTGAGCGCCATGACGACCCCGCCGACGCACATGATCGGCGCCGTCACCATCATCGTGAACGTCATCAGGGCGAGCATCTGGATCTGCTGCACGTCGTTGGTGGTGCGGGTGATCAGGGACGGGGCGCCGAAGTGGGCCACCTCGCGGGCGGAGAAGGACTGCACGCGGTCGAAGACGGCGGCGCGCACGTCGCGGCCGAGGGCGGTGGCCGTACGGGCGCCGAAGAACACGGCGCCGCCGGCGGCGCAGAGCTGGAGCACGCTGAAGGCGACCATCCAGCCGCCGGTGCGCACGATGTAGCCGTTGTCGCCCGGGATGACGCCGTGGTTGATGATGTCGGCGTTGAGGGTGGGGAGGTAGAGCGTCGTCAGGGTGGCGATCAACTGGAGCGCCACGACCCAGGCGAGGTCCCGGCGGTACGGGCGCAGGTGGGCGCGGAGGATTCGGACGAGCACGTCCGAAGCGTACGTCGATGGTTGCCCGGGGCGACGAGCATTTCGCTAGGGGCATGATGGGGGCGTACGGGGTACGCGGGACAGCACGACGCAGTCGGATCTGGAAATCTGGACAGGTATTCGTAGGGGGTTCGCCACGCCATGACGGCCAACGGGACCATCCGGTACTGGGCCGCGGCCAAGGCCGCGGCCGGCACCGCGGAGGAGACCTACGCGGCGGACACCCTGGCCGAGGCGCTGGCCGCGGCCCGGGGGCGGCACGGGGAGGAGCTGGCGCGGGTGCTGGCGCGGTGCTCGTTCCTGGTGGACGGGCGGGCGGTGGGCGCGCGCGACCACGCCGGGGTGGCGCTGGCGGACGGGGGGACGGTTGAGGTCCTGCCCCCGTTCGCGGGAGGCTAGGCGCACGATGAGCGACCAGAGACACGACCCCGCGCCGTGGTCGGCGACGCCCGCGGGCTGGGCCCCGTACGAGGAGCCGCACGACGGCGCCGACGCCGGCACCCCGAGCGGCCACACGCAGTTCCCGCCGGCGGCGGGCCAGGGCGACGACGGCTACGCCGGCCCGGAGACGCAGTTGGGGATGGCACTCCACGAGGAGTCGGCGGCGGCCCAGCAGACGGCGTACCTGCCGCCGGTCACGGACGAGGGCCCGTACGGGGGCACCTACGGCGGGTCGTACGGAGAGGGGCAGGGCGGCGGTTCGTACGGGGACGGGCGGCCCGGCGGGTCGTACGGAGGCGGGGCCGCGGGCGGCGCCGGGCACGCGGCGCCGTACGGCGGCGGGCAGGCGCCCGCGGGCGCGGGGCAGCCCGGCGGACACGGCGCGGGGTACGGCGGGTCGTACGGGGGCGGCACCGGCGGAGCCGGGGGGCATCCGCAGACGTACGGCGGCGGGGCGCACGGCGGCCGGCAGGGCGCGGAGGCGGGCTATCCGCCGCCGACCGCAGGCGACGGCCGGGGCGGGGGTACGGGCGCGGGCGCGGCGGGGATCGCCGGCGGGACGGCGTACCCGCCGCCGGTGGCGGACGGCGGCGCCGCCGCGTACGGCGGCGGCGGTGCCGAGCCGGCCGTCGAGCAGACCGCCTACCTGCCGCCGGTCACCGACCACGAACCCCCGGGCGGCGACGGCGCCTACTGGCCCAACGGCTGGGAACGCGGCGCCACGGGCGGCGGCACCCCGGGCCCGGGCCACCCCGGCACCGCACCCGGGCCCCACGGCAACGCGGCGGGCCACCCCGGCGCGCCCGGCCACCCCGGCGCGCCCGGCCACCCCGCCCCCGCACCCGGGCGGCACGGTGGCGGGCGGCGCCGCGCGCCCGGGCACCCCGGTGACGTAGCCGGGCAGCCCGACGTCCCGCCCCCCGGCCGCGCTCCCGCCCCCGGCTCCGCCGACCCCGGCTTCCCCGGGCCCGGCGGGCCCGAGACCGGGACCCTCTACGGCGCCCCGACCCCGCGGCGGCCCAAGCCGCCCGCCGAGGTGCTGCGCGAGGAGGGCACCTCCGTTCTGATAGCGCCCGGGCCGCAGCCCGCCGCGCTCACCGCCGTGCTCGCCGCCCTCCTCGCCGCCGCCGCCGCGCTCGACGTGCGCCCCGGGCTCGCCGTCGCCGTCGCCCTGCTCCAGCTCGTCACCGCCGCCGGCTGGTTCCGGCTGAACGGCATGTGGCCCGCCCGCGAGGGCATCGCCCTCGCGGCTGCCGCCGGCCTCACCGCCACCGGCGCGGTCCTCGCCGTCGACGAGGACGACGCGACGATCGCCGCGCTCGGCTCCCTCGGCTGCTGGTTCCTCCTCATCGCCCTCGTCCAACTGCGCAGCACCAAGGCCCCCAAGGAGCGCCTCACCGCCCTGAACGTCGCGCTCGCCGCCGCCGCCCTCGCCGTCCTCGCCTCCGGCTACCTCGCCGCCGAACGGCACGCCGTCGTCGTCGGCGCCGTCGCCGTGGCCGCCGGGACGCTGGGGCGCGGGGTACCGCTGCCGCCGAACGCCTCGCCCGTCGCCGCGGTCGCCGCGGCCGGGGCCGGCGGGCTCGCGGCGGGGCTGGGCACCGACATGGGCGCCGCCGGCGGGCTGCTGGGCCTGGCGGCCGGGGTGTGCGTGCTCGTCGCGGTCCGGGTGGCCAGCTACGACTACCCGTCGCGGTTCGTGCACATGACGGCCGGGGTGTCCCTGCCGCTCACGCTCTCGGTGCCGGCGGTCCACCTGCTCGGGCTGGCACTGCTCTGATCCTCCGGGTGCCCCGGCCCCCGACACCCCCGCCAACCCGGGGGTACGGAGCCGTACATCTGTCTAAGCTCTCAGGCACGACCGACCGGGGGGCGGAGAAGCGATGCGCTGGTTGAGGATCACAGTGGTGGTGCTGCTCGTCGTCGGCGTGCTCGCGCTCGCCGCCGACCGCATCGCGCTCAAGCTGGCCGAGTCGGACGCGGCCGACCGCATCGAGAAGGAGTACGGGCTCTCCCAGCGGCCCGGGATCGACATCAAGGGGTTCCCCTTCCTCACGCAGGTGATGTCCCGCGAGTTCGAGGCCGTGGACGTACGGATCGACGGCATCGACGCCGTCGGCAGCGGCGGCCGGGCCCTGCGCCTGGACGGCGTGCGCGGCGCGCTGGAGGGCGTGCGGATCAAGGGCGACGACTGGGACCGGGCGACCGCGGACAAGGCCGACGGCAAGGTGACGATCACGTACGAGGACATCTCCGCGGCGCTGCCGGTGGTGGAGGTCTCGTACGGCGGGAAGGACGCGGCCGGCGACAACAAGGTGAAGGCGACGGTCGGGGCGACGTTCCTCGGGCAGCGGCTGGAGGAGTCGCTGCTCGGCGAGGTCAGCGTGGCCGACGGCGACACGATACGGCTGCGGGCCACCGGCGTCGACAACCTCCAGGGCGTGCCGGGCCTGGAGGACTTCGTACGCGAACGCATGGACTACAACTGGACGATCAAGGACCTGCCGCCGGGCATACGTCTCACGGACGTCGAGGTGACGAAGGACGGCATCGTCGTCACGGGCAGCGGCAGGGACGTGGAGCTGGGCGACGAGCGCTCGGCGCGCAACTGACGATGAGGCCCACCACCGCACCGCGGCGAGACACACCGGTCACCGGACACACAAATACCTCCCTGCCCGCGTCCGTAAGCTGAGACCCCCGCGTCCATACCGCAGAAGTCCCGGCCCCGCCACCCTCCGCACACCGCCGCGCGGCCATCGCCCACCCCGCTCTCATCCCATATCCCGGACGAAGCCGTCTCACAATCCGACACAACGGTGACACATGCGCACGTCCCTCCGTACGATCGACCACATGCTGTGCTCGATGAGCGGTCCCCGCCCCAGGGGACAGGCAGATCACCTGACCAAGCGGCGGGCCGTCGACCTGTGCCGCGTCGCCGCCATGCTCTGTCGCACCGCCTGACCGGGGTCCGGGTTCGCAGCTCCCGCCCCCAGCCGGGCCCGTGCCTCCCCGCACCGCCCGCCCGGCTGTCCGCACACTCCGCATCCGGCGTTCCGCCCTGCCTGCCGCGCGTGCCGGGTGCACACCCGCCCGTACCCCTGTCCAGCGCTCCGGAGGAGAGAAGCAGATGAGCCGCAGTGACGTCCTGGTGGACGCCGACTGGGTCGAGGCCAACCTCGACAACCCGAAGGTCGTCCTCGTCGAGGTCGACGAGGACACCGCCGCGTACGACAAGAACCACATCAAGAACGCCGTCCGCATCGACTGGAAGACCGACCTCCAGGACCCGGTGCGCCGCGACTTCGTCGACCAGGCCGGCTTCGAGAAGCTGCTGTCCGCGCGCGGCATCGCCAACGACGACACGGTCGTCCTCTACGGCGGCAACAACAACTGGTTCGCGGCGTACGCCTACTGGTACTTCAAGCTCTACGGCCACGGCGACGTCAAGCTCCTCGACGGCGGCCGCAAGAAGTGGGAGCTGGACTCCCGCGACCTGGTCGCCGAGGTGCCGGAGCGCGCCGCCACCGAGTACAAGGCCAAGCCGCAGGACACCGCCATCCGCGCCTTCCGCGACGACGTCGTGGCCGCCATCGGCAACCTCAACCTCGTCGACGTGCGCTCCCCCGACGAGTTCTCCGGCAAGCTGCTGGCCCCGGCCCACCTGCCGCAGGAGCAGTCGCAGCGGCCCGGGCACGTGCCCTCCGCGCGGAACATCCCGTGGTCGAAGTCGGCCAACGACGACGGCACCTTCCGGTCGGACGACGAGCTGAAGGAGCTGTACGAGGGCGAGGGCGTGGACCTGTCCAAGGACACCATCGCCTACTGCCGCATCGGCGAGCGCTCCGCCCACACCTGGTTCGTGCTGCACGAGCTGCTGGGCCAGGAGAACGTCAAGAACTACGACGGCTCCTGGACCGAGTACGGCTCCCTCGTCGGCGTGCCGATCGAGCTCGGCGCCAACGACTGACCGCTGACCGCCCGGTCACACCCCGACGAAAGGACACCACTCCCCATGTGCGGAGCCAAGGCAGGCGGCCCTGACGCCGCCTCCGTCAAGGCCGGCGAGACCACGATCCAGGGCTCCGTGACCCGCGACGGCGAGCCCGTCACCGGTTACGTGCGGCTGCTGGACGCCTCCGGCGAGTTCACCGCCGAGGTGCCGACGTCGGCCACCGGCCAGTTCCGGTTCTACGCCGCGGAGGGCACCTGGACCGTACGGGCCCTGGTGCCCGGCGGCACCGCCGACCGCACCGTGGTCGCCCAGCAGGGCGGCCTCTCGGAGGTCGCGATCGCGGTCTGAGACCCGGCCGTACGGGCGCGCAAACCGCGCGGAAGCCCCGCACCGCCTCCCGGGCGTACCGTGGAGGCATGCGGGGCTTCCGCCGTTCCGGCGTCCCATCCGACCCCCGCGAGCCGCGGAGTCAGCCGCGGCGCCGCAGGCGCTACTTCCTGCTGATGGGCGCCGCCGTCCTGCTCTTCGTGCTGGCGGGCGCCGTCGTCTCCCACTTCTCCGCGCCCGCCGCCGTCGCCATGTGCGCGGTCGCGGCCGTCCTCCCGCCGGTGGCGGTGATCACCGGCAACCGGCGGGAGGAAGGCGACACGTGGTGGGACGAGAAATGAGACGTGCGGTGCACCAACAGAGGAGAGACGCCCCGCGCGCCCGCGGTCAGTAGACGAGGGCCTGGGTGCCGTCGGCCATCGCCTCGCTGACGAAGACCTGCGCCCCGGCGATCCGTACCCCCTCCAGCACGTCCTTCTCCTCGATCCCGCGCCGCGCGGCGCACTGCGTGCACAGCGTGACCCGCCCGCTCGCCAGCACCCCGTCGATCAGGTCCGGCAGCGGCGCGGCGTGCGGCAGTTCGAACTCCGCGGCCCGCCCGGGCAGCGCGAACCACGCGGACTCGCCGGTCAGCCAGAGCGACACCTCCACGCCGCTGGCGGCGGCGACGGCCGCCACCGTGAACGCCTGGGAGCAGCGCTCCGGCGCATCCGTACCCGCGGTCACCTTGATCACAAGCTTCTTGGCCATGCGCCAACTGTAGGTACTGCGGGGAAGCGTGACATTCTCGCGCCGCCGCGCGCTGTACAGGTATGGACCTGAGCAGGGGGCGCTTGTGACCTTTCCCGACGGAACGAGCGGCCCGCCCGCGGCCGACGACCCGCCGACGACCAGGCTCACACCGATCAGGCCCGACACCGGGCCGCCGCCGACCCCGTCGAACAGCGTGTACGGGAGCCCGGCAGCGGGCGCGTACGGCCCGGCCGCCGGCGCCGCCTACGGGCCGCCCCCGCCCGCCGCCCGGCCGCCCCGCCGCCGCGGGCTGCGCACCGCCCTGCTGCTGGCCGCCGCCGTCCTCGCCGGCACCCTCGGCGGCGTCACCTACGGCTACGCCGAGCAGGCCGGCGAACCCCCGACCCCGCTCCCCCCGCTCAACCAGCCGGGCCTGGCCCACCCCGAGAAACCGCTGCCCGACGCCGAGGCCCCCGAGCCGCTGTCCGCCGCGCAGGACCGCCGGGTGAAGACGGACGGCGACCTGCGCGAACTGCTCGTCTCCAAGCCGGCCGGGACGGTCGACGCCGAGACGGACATCGGCGGGAGCGGCGAGGGCTGGCTCGCGCCGTACGAGGTGGTGGCCGACACGGGTGCGCCCGGGGACATGCTCGGTTTCATGCTGGAGAAGGGGCTGCGGCGGACCGCGTTCACCTCGTGGCGCAAGGAGGGGGGCTTCGACTCCGTGGTCATGATCAACCTCTTCCAGTTCCGCAACGACGCCACGGCGGGGTCCGTGGACTACCTGGCGGAGCAGCAGATGATCGCGTCCATCGGCATGACCGGCGGCGAGGTGCCGAGTGTGTCGCTGAAGGGCTCCGCGAACGGCCGCGCGTACTTCCTTGAGGAGCCCTACGAGGAGGCGGGGGTGCCGCCGCTCTACCAGGGCACGGCAGTCGCGCGCCGCGGCGACATCGTGATGGAGATCTACCTGATCGAAAGCTCCCCGATCGAGGAGAAGGACCTGACGAAGCTCGCCGAACGCCAGTTGGAGCGCCTGTGACCGGCCACTACCCCGCGCCCGCGGCCCCGCTCGCGCCCCCGCCGCCCTCGCCGCCCGCACAGCCCGCGCCGCCGCGGTCCGGGCGGCGGCGGCTCGTGCTCGTCGTGCTGGCCGCGGTGCTCGCCGCCGGCGCGGCGGCCACCGGGGTCGTCGCCACCGCGCTGAAGGTGCAGGACGCCGACCGCGGCGCCGGCAGCACCGACGTCTGGAAGAAGCCGAAGGAGCGCGGCCTCGGTGGCGACGCCGCCAAGGACCCGGGCGTCCCCGCGCCGCCCGGCGGCCCGATCGGCAACGCGCTGCTGCCGATGCCGCGCGGCTACCACCCCGGGCCCGACATCGACGGCTTCGGCAACGACACCGTCCTGACCGCCAAGCAGGCGCAGGCCGTGTACAAGGAGACCGCGCGCGGACTGCCGCCCGACCAGCGGCGGTTGCAGCTCGACGCGCTGGAGGACCTGGAGCTGAAGGGGATGGCCATGCGGTCCTACGCGGCCGACGAGTTCGACCTCGTCGTCGAGGTGCAGCTCGCCGAGGTCGCGGGCGAGGGCACGGCGGCCGGGCTCGCGGCGGTCCAGGAGGAACTGACGCGCAGCATGGGCGAGTTCGAGGAGGGGCCGAAGGTCGAGGGGCAGGACAGCGCCGCGTGCTTCCTGGTGCCGGCCACCTCCGTCAGCGCCGAAGGCGACGGGGTGAAGATGATGACCTGCTCGGCGGCCAAGGGAGACCTGCTGGTCACGCTCACCTCGTACGGACCGGCCGCCCACGGCGACAGGACCGTACGGCTCCTGGAGGACCAGCTCGGCCACATCGACGCCCCGGGGAAGTCCATATGAGCGGCTACGGACCCACCCGCCCGGGCCCCGCACCCGAACCGCCCGCGCCCGCGCCCGCGCCGGCCCCGGCGCCCGCACCCGCGTACGTCCAGCACCCCCCGCCCCCGTACACGGGACAGCCCCAGCCCCACCCCCAGCCCGCGCCCCCCGCCGCCCCCGCGCCGCGCCGCCGGTGGCTGCGGCCCCTGCTGCGCTGGGGCGCCGCCGCCCTCCTGCTCGCGGGCGCCGCGTTCGGCTCCGCGTACGCGGTGACCGGCGCCGAGCGCGGCGACCTGCCCGGCCTGGCCACCGACGGCGACGGCCGCTGGGACTACCCCGAGCTGGAGCTGCCCGCGCTGCCCGCGGGCAGGCCGCCGCCGTTCGCGCCCGCCAACGCCGGCGAGGTCCACCACGCCGACCTCCGCGAACTGCTGCTGCCCGCCCCCGCGGGCGCCGAGGACGACGACGGGCTGAAGACCGAGGACGGCTGGCTGGCGCCCGCCGACTTCGCCGCCGTCTACGCGAAGGAAGAACGCGCCGAGCTGCGGCAGGCGCTCACCGACGACGCCGTCCGCCACATCGCCGCCACCGGCTGGACCATGCCCGACGGCACCCGTGCCCGGATCTACCTGCTCCAGTTCAACACCGGCGCCCTCGCCGCCCACTTCTACGACGAGCAGTTGGCCGGCGGCATCGCCACCGCCCGCGACCTGACGGGCGCACCCGAGGTGGCGGTGGACGAGCGCTGGTCGGACAAGGACCGGCTGCCGGAGGTGGAGCTGTACGTCTACGACGAGTCGGAGCCGCGCGGCAAGGAGCACGTCCGGCAGGCGTACGTCGTCGCCGGTGACACCGTCGGCCTGGTCACCGTCGAGGCGCCAAAGGAGGCACCGCTCGTGCCGTTCCAGCAGACCCTGGTCCTCCAGCACCAGCTCCTCGGCTGACTCCCGCCGGGCCGGTGCCTGGCCCGGCGGTTAGACTCGGCGGCGGTACGTCCCTCGTCGTTACGGAGCGCCTTCGTGCTTGTCGTCACCTTCGACATCCTGCTCGTGCTGGTCTGCGTGGCCACACTGGCCTTCGCCGGCCTGGTCGTGAAGAAGCTGTACCAGGGCCAGCGCTGACGATGCCGATCGAAATCCCCTCCGACCTGCACAAGGACCTGGTCCCGCTGGCGTTCCTCCTGGGCGACTGGCAGGGTGCGGGCGTCTTCGACTTCCCCGGCAGCGAGAAGTGCAACTTCGGCCAGGAGGTGCGCTTCGGCCACGACGGCCGGGACTTCCTGGCCTACTCGTCGTACACCTGGGTGCTCGACGAGGAAGGCGAGAAGGTGCGCCCGCTGGAGAGCGAGAGCGGGTACTGGCGGATCCGCCCCGGCCGGCAGCTCGAAGCCGTCATGGTGCGCGACCAGGGCGTCGCCGAGGTCTGGTACGGCGAGATGGCCGAGGGCAAGCCGCAGCTCGACCTGGCCACGGACGCGGTGGCGCGCAGTTCGGTCTCGCCGCCGTACGCGGGCGGCAAGCGGCTCTACGGGTACGTGAACGGCGATCTGATGTGGGTCGGCGAGAAGGCGACGCCGGATGTCGAGCTGCGCCCGTACATGTCGGCCCAGCTCAAGAAGGTCGTGAACCCGCGGGAGTGGGCGAAGGACCTGAAGGACCTCCCGGACGACGGGATCGCGTTCTTCCGCTGAGCCCGGCCGGCCCCGCCGCTCCCGCGGACCGGCCCGTGGGAGCGCATTCCGGCAACCGGCGGGGGTTCCGCCGCGACGCTCATACACTTGAGCCGTGGAGACCACCGACTGGAAGCGCGACCTGCGCGAGCGCGGTTACCGGCTGACGCCGCAGCGCCAGCTCGTGCTGGAGGCCGTCGACTGCCTGGAGCACGCGACGCCCGACGACATCCTTGGCGAGGTCCGCAAGACCGCCGCCGGTGTCAACATCTCCACCGTCTACCGCACGCTGGAGCTGCTGGAGGAGCTGGGCCTCGTCAGCCACGCCCACCTCAACCACGGACCGCCGACGTACCACATCGCCGACCGCCACCACCATCTGCACCTCGTGTGCCGCGTCTGCGACCGGGTGATCGAGGCGGAGAACGCGGTGGCGGAGCCGTTCGCCGAGACGCTGCGGCAGCGGTTCGGGTTCGAGAGCGACGTCCAGCACTTCGCGATCCTCGGCCGCTGCGCGACCTGCGCCGAGTCCGGCAGGTCCGACGCCCCGGCCGCGTCCCACCCCTGAGGGCGCCGGGGAGCTGCCGCATCCGGACCGTGACCCCGGGTGCCCGCCCGGACGTACTCTTGAAGCATGAACGCGCCTTCTCCCCTCCTCTCCCTGCCCGGGGCGGTCGCCGCCGAGGCTCCCGACGAGGGCGTCGCCGCGCACTACGGCGATCTCTTCCGGGAACAGCGCGCGCTGGACGCAGGCGAGGGCTTCGTCGACCTCTCCCACCGCGGTGTCCTCTCGGTCACCGGCCAGGACCGGCTGAGCTGGCTCCACCTGCTGCTGACGCAGCACGTGGAAGCCCTCGCGCCGGGGCACGCCACCGAGGCGCTGGTGCTGTCCGCCCACGGGCACATCGAGCACGCGCTGTACCTCGTCGACGACGGCGAGACGACGTGGGCGCACGTGGAGCCGGGTACGCAGAAAGACCTCATCGCGTACCTGGAGAGCATGAAGTTCTTCTACCGGGTGGACATCGCGGACCGCACGGACGACCTCGCCGTCGTCCATCTGCCGGCCGGCTCCATCGCCGAGGTGCCCGACGGCGTGACCGTCCGCGAGACGGCGTACGGGCGCGACCTGTTCCTGCCCCGCGCGACGCTGGCGGACTTCGCCGCCGCCGCGGGCCCGCCGGCCGGGGTGCTGGCGTACGAGGCGCTGCGGGTGGCGGCGCACCGGCCGCGGCTGGGCCTGGAGACCGACCACCGCACGATCCCGCACGAGGTCGGCTGGATAGGCACCGCGGTGCACCTGGAGAAGGGGTGCTACCGGGGACAGGAGACCGTCGCACGGGTGCACAACCTGGGCCGGCCGCCGCGCCGGCTGGTCTTCCTGCACCTGGACGGCAGCGAGGTGACACTGCCGCCGCACGGGGCGGCGATCCGGCTGGCGACCGAGGAGGAGGGGCGCAAGCTGGGTTTCGTCACGACCTCGGTACGCCACCACGAGCTGGGGCCGATCGCGCTGGCGCTGGTGAAGCGGAACGTTCCGGCGGACGCGGCGCTGCTGGCGGACGAGACGGCGGCGGCGCAGGAGACGGTGGTCGAGCCCTGAGGCCGCGGGGGCAGCGGCGCCCAGAGCGCGCGGGCGTGCTCCCGTGCGCCTCGGATGTCACGTACGCCCCCCGTGCCCCGCGGGCCGGTCCGCCGCGGCGTTCGTAGGGCGCACGTTCGGTACACCCCGGAGCCCGTACGCCGCGGGAATCCGCGGCAGCCCGTACGCCGCGGGAGCCCGTGCGGCTCAGACTTCGACCAGCACCGTGAACGGGCCGTCGTTCGTCAGCGTCACCCGCATCT
Source organism: Streptomyces sp. 184 (assembly GCF_045781775.1). Taxonomy (NCBI): domain Bacteria; kingdom Bacillati; phylum Actinomycetota; class Actinomycetes; order Kitasatosporales; family Streptomycetaceae; genus Streptomyces; species Streptomyces sp. 184. The sequence continues at coordinate 7,572,907 of NZ_CP123230.1, forward strand.
TCGCGCCGAACGCCCCCGTCTCCACCTGCGCGCCCAGCGCCCGCAGTTGCGCCACGACCTCCTCGACCAGCGGCTCGGCGACCTCCCCTGGCGCCGCCGCCTGCCAGGTCGGCCGCCGCCCCTTGCGGGGGTCCCCGTACAGCGTGAACTGGCTGATCACGAGCAGCGGCGCGGACACGTCCGAGCAGGACTTCTCGTCGTCGAGCACCCGCAGCGTCCACAGCTTGCGGGCCAGTTGCGCCGCCTTCGCGGGGGTGTCGTCGTGGGTGACGCCCACGAGCACGCACAGCCCCTCGCCGATCACCTCGCCGACCGTCTCGCCGCCGACCTCGACCCGCGCCCCGTCCACCCGCTGCACCACCGCTCGCATGGGTCGCATTATCCCGGCGGCACGACGTGCGCCGCCGTGCCCCCGGGCGCCGCAATGTGCGCGGGGCCGAACGGGCGCGGTCTCCATGCGACGCGACCCTGGGCAATGGCACGATTGCCTTCGGTGTCCGGCAGGTCGCCACGCCGATGCGGCATCTTCGGACGAAGGGGACTGAACACTCGCATGAGCTCTCCCGCAGCCGGGCGGCCCACGCCGCCCGTACCGACCGCGCGCAGCAGCCCGGCTGCCGCCCGCCGGCCCCGCCCGCCGGGCCCGCGCGCCCCGGACGGCGGGCCCGCGCAGGCGGCTCAGGCGGCACAGGCCGCGAAGGCGGGGGCGCACTCCGCGGCGCCCGCGCCGGTGGGGGCGGCCACCACCGTGGCCTCCCTCGTCGCCACCCCCGGCCCCACGGCGCCCGGTCCGCTCGACGCGCTGGGCCTGCCCGAGCTGCGCCGGCTGCGCCGCTCCGCGCAGCAGGAGGAGGCCGACCTCAGCTACGTGCGCCGGCTGCTGCACGGCCGGATCGACATCCTCCGCGCCGAGCTGGGCCGCCGCGCGAGCCCGCACTCGCCGGTGCTGGACCGGCTGCCCGAGATCCTCACCGACGGTCCCTCGCTACGGGCCGCCTCGGCCCGGCACGTGACGCTGGGCCCGCCGCTGCGCGAGGAGTACCGGGAGCTGGCGGAGCAGATGCTCGCCGAGGTCGCGCTCTCCGACCTGTCGGCCCGTACGGACGAGGAGCTGCACCAGGGCCTCGCCCGGCTCGCCGGCTACGAGGCGCGGATCTCCGGCCGCCGGCAGCGGCTCCAGCGGACGGCGGACGAGTGCAGCGCGGAGATCGCGCGCCGTTATCGTGAAGGGGAGGCGCAGGTCGACGACCTGCTGTCCTGACTCTGACGACCGAGCGACGGCGCGGCGATCCCGAGGCCGTCCCCGGCACGGAAGGCCGCCCATGCACGACGACACCTGGATATCCCCGCCCCCGGCCCCCGGTCCGCGGCCGGCCGCGGAGGGCGCGTACGCCGGTCCCGCGCCCGTGCTGGCGGAGGTGGTGCGCTCCGGCTTCGCCGAGGGGCGGCACCGCGGGTCGCTGGTGCTGCTCGGGCCGGACGGCGCGGTGGAGCGGGCGTGGGGGGACGTGGCCACGCAGGTCTTCCCGCGCTCGGCGAACAAGCCGTTCCAGGCGGCGGCGGTGCTGCGGGCGGGGGCGCGTACGGCCCTCGGGGCGCTGGCCGGTGAGCGGCTGGCGCTGGCCGCGGCCAGCCACTCGGGCGAACGGTTCCACCGGGACCTCGTACGCAAGATGCTCGCCGAGTCCGGGCTCTCCGAGGACGACCTCAGGACCCCTCCCGACCTGCCGCTGGACCCCGAGGAGCGGGAGGCGTACCTCGCCGCCGGGGGGACGCGGGACCGGGTGGCCATGAACTGCTCCGGCAAGCACGCCGCGATGCTCGCGGCCTGCGTGGCGAACGGCTGGCCGCGGGAGTCGTACCTCGACGGCGGCCATCCGCTCCAGCGGCTGGTGCGGGAGGTGGTGGAGGAGACGGCGGGCGAGCCGGTACGGCACGTCGGCGTCGACGGCTGCGGCGCGCCGCTGATGTCGCTGTCGCTGACGGCCCTGGCGCGCGGCTTCCGGCACCTGGTGCTGGCCGCGGAGGACACCCCGGAGCGGCGGGTCGCGGACGCGATGCGGGCGCACCCGGAGTACGTCGCGGGCACCCGGCGGTGGGACACCTGGCTGATGCGGGGCGTGCCGGGGGCGCTGGCGAAGGTCGGCGCGGAGGGCGTGCAGGCGGTGGCGCTGCCGGACGGGCGGGCGCTGGCGTTCAAGGTCGACGACGGCGCGCTGCGGGCCGTCGGGCCGGTGCTGGCGCGGGGGCTGGCGCTGCTGGGCGTACGGTCGCCGGTGCTGGCCAGGATCGGGGCGGCGCCGCTGCTGGGCGGCGCGGAGCAGGTCGGGGAAATTCGCGCGACGTTCTGACGCGCGGCGCCTAGCGTGGGCGGATGATCCAAGACTGCGGCAGTGCTGTTCACCCCGCCGGCGGGGTGAGGTCATGAGCGACGGCGTCGAGATCCGTACGCTCGGCAAGGACGACGTGGGCGACTGGATGCGGGCGCTGCACACCGGCTTCATGCGCGCGCCTTCGGTGACCGAGGCGGACGTGGCGCTGTTCGTGGCGGAGCGCGACCTGTCCCGGACGCGGGGCGCGTACGACGGCAGGCGGTGGGTGAGCACGTACCGCAGCTTCGACCAGGAGCTGACCGTCCCGGGCGGGGCCGCGGTGCCCTCGTGCGCGGTGTCCGCGGTCACGGTCTCGCCGACGCACCGCCGCCGGGGCCTGCTGAGCCGGATGCTGCGGGCGGACATGGCGGCGGCGAAGGAGCGCGGCGACGTGGTCGCCAGCCTGGTCGCCGCGGAGTACCCGATCTACGGCCGCTACGGCTTCGGCCCCGCCGCCTGGACCACCAGCTACGACGTGAGCACCCGGCGCGCCCAGCTCGACCCGCGGTACGCGGGCCCGGACGACGGCGGCACGGTCGAACTCCTCGACGCCGCCGAGCTGCTGGAGATCGGCCCCGCGCTGCACGACCGCTTCCGCCGGCTGGTGCCGGGCGCGGTGAACCGGAGCGGGTACCGGTGGCGGGTGCACACCGGCGCGGCGCGGTTCAGCGTCGACGAGCCGTGGCACGAGCCCTTCTACGCGGCCTACCGCTCCGCGACGGGCGAGCCGGAAGGTATCGTCACGTACCGCACCAAGTGGGGCGACTGGCCCGGCAAGCTCTCCGACGACGAGCTGACGGTGACCGACCTGATCGCCGTCACGCCCGCCGCGGAGCGGGCGCTCTGGCGCTACCTGGTCTCCTTCGACTGGATCACGACCATCCATACGGGCCACCGGGCGCCCGACGATCTCCTCCCCCTCTACCTAGGTGACCCTCGGGCGGCCCGGGTGACCACGCACGCGGACTACCTGTGGCTGCGGCCACTGGACGTCCCGCGTCTTCTGGAGGCCCGCACGTACGCGGCCTCCGGCTCCCTGGTGCTGGACGTGCACGACCCGGCCGGCCTGGCCGGCGGGCGCTTCCTGCTGGACGCCGGTGGCCCGGGCGGCACCGGCTGCATACCCACGGACCGGCCCGCCGACCTCGCCCTGAGCGTGGCGGAGCTGGCGCGGCTCTGCCTGGGCGACGAGTCCGCGGTGCGGCTCGCCGCCCTGGGCGTGGTCGACGAGGAGCGCCCGGGCGCCGCCGCGCGGGCGGACGCCCTGCTGCGCACCTCGCGCCGGCCGTGGTGTCCCGACATGTTCTAGATCCCCGCAGGGACTTGCTGGTTCTTCTGCCTCACTGCCCGGCCGCGGCGCGGCCGGGCTCGGCGGACTGGAGCAGCAGCACGGCGAGCGCGATGCCGCCGATGGTCATACACGTGACGTTCTGCGCCTTGAGCCCCACGAGCAAGGTGGTGAGCCCGATCGCTCCCACCGCGCCGAAGCGCCATTCGACGAAGCGTTCGAAGCCGAAGAGCAGCGCGGACATGGCCAGAGTGATTCCGACCGGCATGGTGGGTCCCTCCCTTCTGCGTACGCAGTGGTCCCCCCTCCCCCCATGCGCCTTCGAACAGCGGGAGAGCGCGCGTCCCGGCGACGACCATCACCGCCAACTTCGGGCAGTTGTCACCGGGGCCGCAGAGTTGGTTACCAACTCTGCTTAAGTTGTGCCCAGTTGGTGACCAACTCAAAACCTTCCTGAGACAACCCCCGCCGGTTGGCCGGAAGTTGTAATGTTGGTGGGGTGAGCAGGGACCAGCCTTCGGCGAACGGCGGCCGGGTCGCACGCGACCGGGTCGCCGACGCACTGCGCGCACGTATCGACTCCGGCGAACTCCAGCCGGGCGACAGCCTGCCGACGCAGAAAGCCCTGATGGACGAGTTCGACGTGGAGCGGGGCGTTGTACGGAAAGCGCTTGACCTGCTCAAGCGCGAGCAGTTGCTCGCCGACGTCGGCAGGGGGTCGCCGCCCACCGTCGCGGAGCCCTCCGCCCACCGCGAGACGTCCACTCCGCTCACCGCGGGCGTGGAGTTGGCAGAACGGCTCGATGTGGCATTTCAGGCCACCCAGGTGACCCTCGACGCCTTCAGCCTGACCACCGAGACCCTCAACCAGGCGATCGCGCCCACCCTGATGGCCATCGCCGCCGGCCGCCCCGCCCCCCGCTCGGTCACCTGCCGCATCATGGTCCCCAGCCCCGACGCCCACCTGGCGCTGCCCCTGCTGGTCGCCGACCCCTCCGACCCGCGCCCGCTCAAGCGCCTCGACCGGCTCATCGAACTCCACGCGCGCTCCTTCGCACACGCGCTCCAGTACCTCCGCGAACGCGGCCGGGTGAAGGACCTCTCCGTCGAGGTCCGCGGCGTGGCCCTCACCCCCACCACGAAGCTCTACGTCCTCAACGGCACCGAGGCCCTCACGGGCTTCTACGAGGTCGTCCCCAACAGCGTCCCGACCCCCGCCGGCGACGAGAACATGGACATCTACGACGTCCTCGGCGTCGACACCTCCCTGTTCCGCCACTCCTCCGCCCACGACGCGCGCGACCGCCACGAGGCGGCGTACGTGGACAGCGCCAAGCGGTGGTTCGAGTCCGCCTGGCAGAAAATTGCGAAGCCGTATCCGGGGATTCCCCCGACCTTGTGAGCGCCGACGTCACGCCGCGGCAACACGCCTGCGGTACTCTCAGCCCCTGTCAGCCGCCCTCAGCAGGGCGGCTGCTCCCATCCGACGTGCTCGTGAACGGTCTGCCACCGCCCATGCCCACCGAAGCGCCCGGACCCCAGCGCGGCCTGCCGCGACTGCTGCACGAGCTGCGGCTGCGCCGGCACTTCCGGCGACACCGCCGCCGTCGCGGCGGCATCCTCCTGCGCGGCCAGCACAACACCAACTACGTGGTGCCGCTGGACGAGACGTTCGCCGCGATAGTGCGTGCGGAGCCGGGCGCGAGCGGCAAGATCCGTACGGCGATGAAGACCGTCGAGGTCCTGCCGCGCACCTGGCGCAGCGAGGCCGACGTGCTCGCCGCCGTCCGGCCGCACCTGCCCGCGGTGCCCACCTGCCTGCTCACCCGCGGCGGCCACGCACTGCACACCTTCACCGAGGGCACGCCGCTGTCCGTGCACCACCCGGCGGGCGAGCCCGTGGGCGAGCCGACGATGCGCAAGCTCGCCGAGGTGATGCGGCGCATCGCCGAGGTGCCGGCCGGCGAGCTGCCGCCGCTGCCGCCCGAGTGGCCGGTGGGCGACGACACCCCCGCCTTCCTGCGGACGCTGGTCGACTTCGCGGAGACCCGTGTCTTCCTCACGTACCACGAGGACTTCGGCACGCTCTTCGAAGCACTCGGCATCACCGGCGCCGCCGCCCGCGGCTTCTGCCGGCGCGCGGCCGACCTGACCCGCAGGCCCTTCCGGCTGCTCCACACCGACCTGCACCGCGACAACGTCCTGCGGCTGCCCGGCGACGCGGGCGACCTCTTCGTCCTCGACTGGGAGATCGCCCTCTTCGGCGACCCGCTGCACGAGTTGGCCACCCATCTGGTGCGTACGGGATACGCGCCGCGGGAGGCGGAACGGATGAAGGAGCTGTGGTACGAGGAGATGGCCGGAAACGGCCTCGCGGACGCCACCCGCGGCTTCGAGGACCTGGAGGTCTACCTCGACTTCGAACGCGCGCAGTCGCTCTACCCCGACACCATGCGCACGGCGCTCAGCCTGTCCCCGGATGCCGACGCCGCCGAGTTGCGGCGCGGGGCCCAGCGCATCCGGCGGTCCCTGGAGAACGCCGTGAAGGCCGCGGGCCTGGCGCGGGTACCCGAGGAAGAGGAGGTCACGGCGGCGCTCGCCCGCTGGCTCGAAGGCCAGTCGGGGTATCGTCGTCGCCAGCGCCTGAAACGCCGGTACTCGGCCGGGGCGCTGCCCCCACCGCCCTGACCACCGCCCGGGGCAACCGACTTATGGAGCGATGTGGCCGATCTCCACGCACTCCTACAGTCCGCGAAGTGCGTTCTGTTCGACTTCGACGGGCCCATCTGCCGGCTCTTCCACGGACACCCGCCTGCCCAGGTGGCCGACCGGATGCGGCAGCGGCTCGCGGACCTGGGAGAGACGCGCCTGATGGCGGACGTGGCGGGGCGTACCGACCCGTACCGGGTGCTCAGCCACGTGGCGCACGCGCCGGCCGGGCGGGCGGCGGCGATCGCGCTGGAGCGGCTGCTGACCGAGGAGGAGCTGAAGGCCGTGGCCACGGCCCGGGCGACGCCGGACGCGGACCTGCTCATAGCGCGGCTGGTGGACTCCGGCCGCCAGATAGCCGTGACCACCAACAACTCCGCGCGGTCCGTACGCGCCTACCTCGACCGGATCGGTCTCGCCGGGCACTTCGGCGACCACATCTACGGCCGGACCGCCGACGCCCGGCATCTCAAGCCCGACCCGCACTGCCTGAACCGGGCGCTGGCCGCCACGAGGGCCGACCCCGGCGAGACGGTCATGATCGGCGACACCGCCGCCGACCTTCTGGCCGCCCGCACCGCCCGGGTGTCCTTCGTCGGCTTCGCCGCCCCGCCCCACGCCACCGCCTTCGGGACCGGGCGCGCCGACCTCGTCGTCCACCGGATGCGGGAGCTGCTCAACGGAGCCGCACCGCCGCCCGCGCCACCGGCCCCGCAGGGCCCGCCGGGCCGCTGAGGCCCCGTCCTGCCCGTCCTGCCCGTCCTGCCCTTCCCGCCCGTCCCGCACGCGACCCCGAAGCCGCCCATGACACGCGCTGACAACGGCCGTTTCGCCGTTCCCGCAAACCGCTCCGACCACGAGGACCGAGGCCCGGACCCGGCCCGCGCCGGGCTCGGCGGCCGACCGGGTCCGGCGGCCCGCCCCGGTTCCGCCCGGCCGGATCCGCTGGCCGGCGCGCGCTGCGTGCTGCTCGACTTCGACGGGCCGCTGTGCCGGTTCTTCGCCGGGCCGCCAGGCGGTCCCGACAGCCTCGCCCCCGGCATCGCCGACGACCTGCGCGCCCTGCTCGGCGGCCTGCCCGAGCTGCGCGCCCGGCTCGCGCCGCTCCCCGACCCGCACGAGGTGTACCGGCGCACCGCCGCCGCGCTGCGCCGCGACGGGCAGCCGGAGCACCCCGTCGTCGCGGCCATGCGCAAGCGCCTGGACGAGCGCGAACTCGCCGCCGCCGGCGCCACCGCCGTGCCCACCCCGGGCGCCGCCGGCCTGCTGGCGCGGCTCGCGGACCGGGGCGTGCTCCTCGGCGTCGCGTCCAACAACTCCGAAGCGGCCATCCGGGTGTTCCTCGAACGCGCCGGGATGGCCCGCTGGTTCGAGGACGGCCCGGTCGTCGGCCGCCCCGACGACGCGGGGCTGATGAAGCCGCACCCGGCCGTCCTCCGGAGCGCGCTCGCGTACTGGCCGGTGCGGCCGGACACGTGCGTGCTCGTCGGGGACTCCCCGGCGGACGCCGCCGCTGCCGCCGCGGCCGGGGTCGCCTTCTGCGGCTACCACCGCGAGCCGGCGAAGCGCCGGCGGCTGCGCGAGCTGCCGGGAGCGCCGCCCGCCGTCGCCGAGTTGGCGGAGTTGGCACCGGCCGGGCGGGTGGCGGTCACGTAGCACGGAGGTGGGTGCGACGTAGGGTGACGGCATGAGTGGAGCCGACGAGCCCGCGCACGATCCGGCCGTGTTCGAGCTGGCCACCAAGGCTTTCGAGCTTGCCCGGCAGGGGCGCACCGACACGCTGGCCGCCTACGTGGACGCCGGGGTGCCGGCCGGGTTGCGCGACGACGAGGGGGACACCCTCGTCATGCTCGCCGCGGTGCACGGGCACCCCGGGACCGTCGCCGCGCTGTTGCAGCGGGGCGCCGACGCGGACCAGGTCGGGGCGGTGGGTGCGACGCCGCTGGCGGCGGCGGTGCGGGCGGGTGCGGACGAGGTCGTGCGGGTGCTGCTGCTGCACGGGGCGGATCCGCAGGCCGGCTCGCCGTCGGCGGTCGCGGCGGCGCGGGCGGCCGGCAGGACGGAGTTGCTGGAGCTGTTCGGCGGGGTGTGAGGACGGCGCGGCGCGCACGCCGCCCCCGGCTTGGGTACGTCACCCGCCTCCGGCTCACGGCCCTCGTCGCCGGCCTACGACACCCGCCTCCGGCTCACATCTGCCGCCTCCGGCCTACGTCATCCGCCTGCGGAACAGCGCCGCCGCTGCCACCACCGATGCCGCCGTCAGCCCCGCGCACCACGCCAGCGCCTCCCACGGGCTGCTGCCCACCGGCTGGCCCAGCAGCAGCCCCCGCAGCGACTCGATCACCGATGTCAGCGGCTGGTGCTCGGCGAAGCCGTGGAGCCATCCCGGCATCGACTCGACCGGGACGAAGGCGCTGGACGGGTACGGCAGGAAGGCCAGGAAGAACGTGAAGCCGCCCGCCGCCTCCGGGGACTTGGCCAGCAGGCCGACGGCCGCCGCGACCCAGGATATGGCCGTGATCACCGCCAGCAGGATGCCCGCCGACGCGAGCCAGCCGCCGACGCCCGCCTCCGGGCGGAAGCCGATCGCGAAGGCGACGCCGAAGACCAGCACCGTGGCCGCCAGGTTCCGCACGACGCTGGCGGCGACGTGGCCGGCGAGGACGGCGGTGCCGCCGACGTCCAGGGAGCGGAACCGGTCGATGACGGCGCCCTTCATGTCGTCCGCGACGCTCATCGCCGTCGTGCCGGCGCCGAAGCCGGCGCACAGGACGAGGACGCCGGGGGCGACGTAGTCCACGTAGCGCCAGCTTCCGCCGGTGTCGATCGCGCCGCCGAAGAGGTAGACGAAGACGAGCATCAGCAGCACGGGCAGCGCCAGCGCCGTGATCACCGCGTCGGGGTTGCGGGAGCTGAGCCGCACGGAGCGGCCGACCATCGTCGCCGAGTGGGTCAGGGCGTCAGCCATCGCGGGTCACCTTCAGGAAGACGTCGTCGAGCGTTGCCGAGTGCACGGCGAAGCGCTCGATCAGGGTGCGGTCGGGGTCGAGGGCGTCGAGCAGGTCGCGTATGTGCGCGGCGCGGCCGTCGGTGGTGACGCCGAGGGTGCGGGTGCCCGGGTCGCTGCGTACGACGAGGTGGTCCAGGGCGTGGGCCGCTTTCTCGTACGCCTCCGGTGAGACCAGCGTGAGGTCCAGCCGCTCGGCGGAGACCTGCTGCTTCAGCTCCGCCGCCGTGCCTTCGGCGACGAGCCGGCCGCCGTCGAGGAGCGCGATGCGGTCGGCGAGCCGGTCGGCCTCCTCCAGATACTGCGTGGTGAGGAAGACCGTGACCCCGGAGTCCGCGAGCCGGCGCACCTCGTCCCAGACGGCCTGGCGGCTGCGCGGGTCGAGGCCCGTGGTCGGCTCGTCCAGGAAGATCACGGAGGGGTCGCCGACCAGGCCGGCGGCCAGGTCGAGACGGCGGCGCATGCCTCCCGAGTACGTGCCGACACGGCGGTCCGCGGCATCGCCCGCGAGGGCGAACCGCTCCAGCAGCTCCGCCGCGCGGCGGGCGGCGGCGGGGCGGGAGAGGCCCGTGAGGCGGGCGACCATGCGGAGGTTCTCCGCGCCGGTCTGCTGCTCGTCCAGCGCGGCGTACTGGCCGGTGAGGCTGATGGCCCGGCGGACCCGCGAGCGCTCCGCGACCACGTCGAACCCGGCGACCCGGGCCGTGCCCGCGTCGGGCCGCAGCAGGGTGGCGAGGATCCGGACCGTGGTGGTCTTACCGGCGCCGTTGGGCCCGAGGAGGGCGAAGACGGTGCCGGGCGGGACGGTCAGGCCGACGCCGTCGAGCACGGTGGTGCCGCCGTACGCCTTGGTGAGGCCGGCGGCCTCGACGGCGGGGCGGGTGGGCTGCGGCACAGCTTCCCCCTCTTTCCCTAGAGCTGCTTCTGCGTATGCCGTACACACTACTGCGTAGAGCATACACGGAACTGCGTATGCCGTAAACTGAACGCATGGACGCCAAGGACGCCGACGCCGGCGAGGACAAGCGCGACACCCGCGAGGCCGGAGCCGTCCCCGCCAGCGTCGAGGCCGCCTGGGGCCTGCGGCCACGGCCGCAGAAGGGGCCGAAGCGGGGGCTGACGCTGGACGGGATCGTGGCGGCGGCGGTCGCGGTCGCGGACGCAGAAGGGCTCGACGCCGCGTCGATGGGGCGGGTGGCCAAGGAGCTGGGCGTCTCGACCATGGCGCTCTACCGGTACGTGGCCACGAAGGACGAGCTGCTCACGCTGATGGTCGACGGGGCCTTCGGCCCGCCGCCGCCGCTGCCGGAGAGCGTCGAGGGCGACTGGCGGGCCGGGCTGCGGCACTGGCACCAGGCCATCGGCGCCGCGATGTTCGCGCACCCGTGGGCCGCCGCGCACGTGCCGACCGGCGGCCCGCCGGTCACGCCGAACCAGCTCGCGGCGCTCGACCAGGCCCTGTACATCCTCCGCGACACCCCGCTGACGGAGTTCGAGAAGGTCGCCACGGCGCTGCTGATCAGCAACCAGGTGCGCGCCGAGGTGTCGATCGTCCTGGCGATGGGCGCGAGCCCGGACGTGGAGCGGCTGATGAACGAGTACAGCCACTTCCTGCTCCGGATCTCCGACACCGGCCGCCTGCCGCATCTGCGCACGGCGGTGGAGGGCGGCGCCTTCGACGAACCCGACGTACAGGCGCCGCAGAACGCCTCCGACTACGACGAGTTCGCGTTCGGCCTGGAGCGCGTGCTCGACGGCATCCAGGCGCTCATCGACGCCCGCCGCCCGGGCTGATCCCGGGCTTTTGCGCGGCGGTCGCGGCGGGGGATCATGAGGCATGCGCGCGGACGGCTGGCACCTCACCGATGACGTAGACGAATTCCTGGCCGCGGCGGGGGAGTTCCTGCGCGCCCGGCCCGTACCGCACGTCATGGCGCTGACCTGGGCGGCGAGGCTGCAAGCGCGCGGGACCGGCCCGTACGGCGGCGGACGCCCGCTGCTGGGCCTGCTGTCGCGGGCGGGGTCCGTGCGGGGCGCCTGCCACCGGCTGCCGGGCCGCGGCCTCGGCCTCACCCCGCTCACGGCCGCGCAGACCGACTCCCTCGCCGCGCACCTGGCGGCCCTCGGGCACGCCCTCCCGTCCGTCGGCGGCGACCGCGACACCACGGCGGCCTTCGCGACGGCCTGGCAGCGGCACACCGGCGCGACGCCGACCCCCGCCGTCCGGCTCCGCCTGCGCCGCCTCGATACGCTCACGCCGCCGCGGCCCGCACCGGCGGGGCGGGCCGCGGCGGCGGGCGAGGGGGAGCGCGAACAACTCATCGACTTCTGCCGCGGGTTCGCCGCCGACGTCGGCGAGGACGTCACCATCGACGCCGCGACCTGGGCCACGACCCGCTACGCCGACAAGGACTACACCTTCTGGCAGACCCCGGACGGCACCCCGGTCTCCATGGCCGGCCTCAACCCGACGGTCGCCGGTCTGGCCATGGTCGACCCGGTCTACACCCCGTCCGCCCACCGCGGCCACGGCTACGCGTCCGCGGTGACGGCGGCGGTGACGCGCGCGGCGCTCGACGCGGGCGCCACGGAGGCGGTGCTCTTCACCAACGCGGCCAACCCCACCAGCAACGCGCTCTACCAGCGCCTCGGCTACGAACCGGTCGCCGACTGGACGACGTACACGTTCGCCTGACGGCCCGGGCGGGCCGGTACTCGTCTCCGGGCCGACCCGGCGTGCGTCCCGTACCTGTCCCGCACCTGTCCCGTACCTACTGCCGGACCGCCACCACGTCGGCGACCACGCAGCTCACGTTGTCGGGGCCGCCGGAGCCGTTGGCAAGGGCCACGAGCGCGCAGACCGTGTGCTCCGGGTCCCCGCCCTCGGCGAGCACGCGGTGGATCTCCCCGTCCGGCACCACGGCCGACAGGCCGTCGGAGCAGAGCAGGTACCGGTCCGCCCGCCGGGCGTCGTGCAGGCGCACGTCCGGCGCGACGTCGGGGTCCCGGCCCAGGGCGCGGATCAGCAGGGACCGCTCGGGGTCGCGTACGAGGCCGGTGTCGGACAGGGCGGCGTAACGAATTCCCAGGGGGCCGGCGGTCGGTGACATGGCCGGGTCCTTCCTGGACAGGTGGACGACGAGGAAGGCAACCAGGTCCCGCCGCGCGGCGGTGTCGGCCTCGGCCTGCGCCCAGAACGCGCGTATCTCCCGGGCGGACCGGCGTCCAGCGTGCAGACGTACCGGATACGGGCCAGGGGCATCCCCAGCCGCCGGAGCCAGGCGACCAGGCGGGCCTGCTCCAACTGCTCCGGTGCGTAGAAGCGGTAGCCGCTCACGGGGTCGACGCGGGCGGGCGGCAGCAGGCCCAGCTCGCCGTAGAGCCGCAGCGCCTTCGGCGACAGCCGGGACGCCTTCGCGAAGGCCCCGATGGTCAGCAACCCCATGCCCGTCCCTCCTCGCGCCGGGCGGACGCCCGGCCCGACCGATGCTGCGGCTTCCCCCAAGGTGAAGGTCAACCGCCGCCTCCAGGCTCCCGGCCGTCAGGCCGTGCGCACCGCCATCAGCAGCCCGCTTGCCCACGCCAGGCGGACGCAGCGGAAGTCCTTCCGCTCGTCCAGCTCGGCCAGCAGCCGTTCGACGGAGACCTCGTGGCCCTCCGGCCAGCCGGGCTGGGGCAAGAGGTCGTCGATCAGGTAGGTCCCGCCGGGCGCCACGAGGTCGAGCGCCTGGTCGAGATGGGTGAACTTGCCGGGCCAGGTGTCCGCGAAGACGAGGTCGAAGGGCGCGCCGTCGAACTCTTCCAGCCATGTGCCGCCGTCGCCGCAGACCAAGGTCACCCGCGGATCGGCCCCCAGTTCCTCCCTGGCTATGGCCTGGACGTCGGGGTCGAGTTCGACGGTGGTCAGACGGGAGGCGCCGTCCATGCCGCTCAGCAGCCAGGCGGCGCCTTCCCCGACCCCGGTGCCGAGTTCGAGGATCCGGCCCCCGGGGCCGGGTGGCGGCGAGTGCTGCCAGGAGGCTGCCCGTGCGGTCCTCGCTGGAAAGGACGAAGCCCGCGTCACGCGCCCTGGAGCGCAACGCGGGCAGGGCGGTCGGGAGATGGCTGGGCTTATCGTCCATCCGCAGATCATGCGAGAACTATGCACTGGGGAGCAAGGTCATACCGACAGCCCGCACGAACTCGCGACAGTATCGCGATATGTGGCGTACGACACACTTGCAAGCAGGTGCTTGCAATAGTTAGCACGGCTGCGGCAGCATCGGGGCATGGCTTCGATACACGTCGGCAACCTCGGTGAGTTCCTGCGGGAGCAGCGGCGCAGCGCGCGGCTCAGCCTGCGGCAGCTCGCGGATGCCGCCGGGGTGTCGAATCCGTACCTCAGCCAGATCGAGCGCGGGCTGCGCAAGCCCAGCGCCGAGATTCTTCAGCAGCTCGCGAAGGCGCTGCGGATCTCCGCCGAGACGCTGTACGTGCAGGCGGGGATCCTGGACGAGCGCCGCAGTGACGGGGCCGACGGGATGGCGGTGCACACCGCGATACTCACCGACCCCGCGATCAGCGAGCGGCAGAAGCAGGTGCTGCTTCAGATCTACGACTCCTTCCGCAAGGAGAACGCGCGCGACGACGCGGGCGGGCAGGCGGAGGAGGAACAGACGAACGGGGACGCCCCGCGGCCGGGTGCCGCGACGGGCGAGGGCGACGCGAAGCCCGCCAGCGACCGAGGGAGAACACCATGACCATCACCGACGACGTACGCAAGACGTTCAGCGACCCCACGCCCCTCTACGCCGTCGCCGGCACCGCCGACCTGGCGCTGGAGAAGCTGCGCGAGGTGCCCGCGCTGGTGGAGAAGCTGCGGGCCGAGGCGCCCGGGCGGCTCTCCGCGGTGCGGGAGACCGACCCGCGCGAGGTGCAGGAGCGGGTGTCGAAGCAGGCCAAGGAGGCGCAGGCGAAGGTCTCCGAGCGGCTCGGCGAGCTGGACACCGACATCAAGAAGCTGCGTGAGACCGCCCAGGATCTCGCCCTTCAGGGCGTGGGCCGGGCCGCGGAGTACGCGGTGAAGGCCCGCGAGACCTACGACGAGCTGGCCGAGCGCGGCCGCGGCGCGGTCGCGGAGTGGCGCGGCGAGACCGCCGACACGGTCCAGGTGACCACCGAGATCATCCGGCCCGACGAGGAGAAGAAGGACATCGGCGAGGAGGCCGCTGCCGCTGCCGCCGGTACGACCGCCGCCGGCAAGACCGCCGCCGGCAAGACCGTCGCCGACGACGCTGCCACGTCCGGTGCCGAGAAGCCGGCCGGCGCGAAGTCCACCGCGAAGCCCGCCGCCAAGAAGGCCGCGCCCCGCAAGGCCGCCGCCGGCGGCACCGGCCGGACCAGCGCCAACGGCACCGCGAAGAAGTCCGCCGCGAAGAAGTCCGCCGCGAAGGAGACCCCCAAGTCGGACTCCTGAAGTCCCGGGCCCCGGGCACACTTCGCGTGCCCGGGGCGTTATGCGGGTACGGTGTCTGCGCCGGATCCCTGAACCACTGAGTCGGACCTAATAGGCGGTGGACCGCGTGCTCATCTCTGGCTTCAACTCGTTGCTGGCCCTGCTCAGCCTGGCCCTGACGGTGTTCGCCGGCGTGGCACTGTTCTTCGCGGCGACCGCCCGCGAAGACGCGTACCGCGCCGCCAACAAGAACACCAAGCAGTTCTGGCTGATCATCCTCGGCGTCGGCTTCGCCGTGATGGTCATCTTCCCGATCATGTCGTTCCTGCCGATCATCGCGCTGATCGCGACCATCGTCTTCATGGTGGACGTCCGGCCCGCGCTCAAGCAGGTCGGCGGCGGCCGGCGCAGCGGCGGCGGCAGCAGCTCCGACGGGCCCTACGGCCCGTTCAACGGGCGCTGAGCCGCGCCGGCGATCACGACCTCCGGTCCCCGGGTCCGCATGGGCCCGGGGGCCGATCCAGTAGCACGACCGCCACGTCGTCGGTGAGGTCGCCGCCGTTGAGCGCACGCGCCTCGGTGACCGCGCCGTGCAGCAGGTCGTCGCCGGCGAGCCCCTGGTCCAGCAGCCTGCCGACCAGCGCGAGCATGCCGTCCTGGCCGAGCCGGCCGCGGCCCGGACCCGTCCGGCCCTCGATGAGGCCGTCGGTGTAGAGCATCAGGCTCCAGGCGCCGCCCAGCTCCACCTGCTGGCGCGGCCAGCGGGCGCGCGGCAGCAGGCCGAGCGCCGGCCCGCCCAGCTCCTGCGGCATCAGCCGCGGCCGGCCGCCAGGGACGGCGACCAGCGGCGCCGGGTGCCCGGCCAGGTAGAGCCCGGCGCGGCGGGCGTCGGGGGAGATGTCGACGGTGCACATCGTGGCGAATATCTCGTCGTCGGCCCGCTCGTTCTCCAGCACCTGCTGGAGCGTGGCCAGCAGCTCGTCGCCGACCAGGCCCGCGAACGTCAGCGCCCGCCAGGCGATGCGCAGCTCGACGCCGAGCGCGGCCTCGTCCGGGCCGTGGCCGCAGACGTCGCCGATCATGGCGTGCACCGCGCCGTCTGGGGTGCACACCGCGTCGTAGAAGTCGCCGCCGAGCAGCGCCCGGGTGGGCGTGGTGCCGGCGGAGGGCAGCGGCAGGCCGGGGCGGTAGCAGGCGGCGAAGCCGAGGCCGGAGCCGGCGAGCAGCGGCGTGGGCAGCAGCCCGCGCTCCAGCCGGGCGTTCTCCTGCGCCCGCAGCCGCGAGGCCGTCAGCCGGCTCTGCGCCAGGTCGGCCCGCTTGCGCTCGACCGCGTACCGGATGGCGCGGCCGAGGACCCGGCCGTCCAGCTCGCCGCGGAAGAGGTAGTCCTGTGCGCCGACGCGGACGGCCTCGGCGGCCAGCTCGACGTCGTCCTCGTCGGTGAGCGTCAGCACGGCGTGCAGCGGCGCCATGGCCAGCACCTCGCGCAGCGCCTCCAGCTCGTCGCCCTCCTCGGCGTCGGCGGCGTCCTGGGCCTGGGCGTCACCGGGCTCGCCGGTCACGCCGAGGTCCAGCAGGATGCAGTGCACGTCGGGGCTGAGCAGCCGCTCGGCCTCGGTGAGGTTGCGCGCGGTACGCACCCGGATCCGCTCGCCGTGGCGGCCGGCACCGGCCTGCTCCAGCATCCGCGCGACGCCGGGCCCGCTGCCGGGCTCCGCCTCTATCAGCAGCAGCGTCAGCGCCTCCGGCACCGGCCGCGGGCGCGTGTGCGGCGGCCCGGGCACGGGGCCGTGCGCCGAGCGCTGCGCCGGCAACGGCGTGTGCGGCAGCGGCGACGGCGCGTGCACGGCAGACGGCTGCGGGAGCCGTCGCCGCGGTGCGGCCTGCGCGTCGGTCACCCCGGCGCCGGCGGCGGACGGGTCAGGTCCGCCGGACGGTCCGGAGGCCGGGGAACGCCCGGGTGCGGGCATCGCTCTTCCTTCCCTCCCCCCGGGGGTGACGGCCGGGCGCGAGCGCGCTCGCGGCCGTGGACGGCGGCTCATCCTGCATACGGCAAACCGCCAAGGAGGGACCCTAGCGTGATCACCCGCCGGTACGGAACGGGCGACGCGGCCCGGAACACGGCCGCTCCCCCGGTCCTTTGCCCTGTTGGGAGGGCCCGCGCCGGGCCCTCCCGCCCCGTATCCGACAGGTCGCCCACATGACGCAGATCACGCGTCGGGACGCACAACGCCCTTGATCGGCATGGTCCCCGCGCCCGCCACGGTCACCTGCCGGCCGGGCCGCGGCGCGTGCAGCATTGCGCCGTCACCGACATATATGCCGACGTGGCTGGCGTCGGAGTGATAAATGATCAGGTCACCCGGGCGCATCTCGCGCACGTCGACCCGCGGCAGCCCCGCCAACTGGGTCTGCGAGGTCCGCGGGATCGGCACCCCCGCCGCCTCCCACGCGCGCATCGTCAGCCCCGAGCAGTCGAACGTGTCCGGCCCCTCGGCGCCCCACACGTAGTCCTTGCCGAGCTGGTCCGTGGCGTACGCGATGGCCTTCTTGCCGGCGGGCGTCGCCTGCGCGTCGATCTCGTCCAGGACCCCGGAGTCCAGCCAGCGCGCCTGCGCCTCGCGGGCCCGCTGCCGCTCCAGCCGGCGCAGCCGCTCCCGCTCCTCGGCCCTGAGCTTCTTCTCCAGCTCCTTCGCCTCGGTCAGGCGCTCCTGGATCCGCTCCTTCGCCCCGGCCTTCGCCTCGCGGCTGCGCTCCAGCCGCTCGTACGTCCCGGCGGCCTTCTTCGCATAGCCGTCCAACCGCTTCTGCGTACCCGTCACTTCGGTGATGAGCCGCCGCTGCGCATGCTGCCCCTTGCGGGCCAGCCTCAGGTCGTCGACGAACTGCTCCGGATCGTCGCTGAGCAGCAACTGCGCCTCCATCGGCACCCCGCCGCCGCGGTACTGCGCCCGGGCCAGCGCGCCCGCCTCGTCCTTCAGCCCGTCCAGCCGCCGGCTCGCGTCGGCCTTCGCCCGGTCGAGCCGCTCGACCTCCTTGCGCTGCTCCTTCGCCTTCTCCTCCGCCTCGTTGTACGCGTCCGTGGCGGCCTCCGCCTCGCGGTACAGCCGCTCGACGCGGGCGTGCACCTCCTCGACCGTCGGCTTCGGCTCCGCCTCGGCGGACGGCCCGGTCAGCGGCACGAGCAGCGCCAGCAGCCCGGTCACGGCCAGGGCGATCCCCCTGCGCCGACGCGCCCCCGCCGCCCGCGCTCCCCCGGTTTCGCGCATGCGTCTCCCACTCCCCCCGATCGCGCTCTTCCGGGCCTCTCCCCCAGCAGGCCCGTCCCGGGGCTCTGGCCAGCCCCGGGCGATCACTTGCCTCGGATGCTGCCATATCGGCCGCAACTCCCGCAGCCCTCCTCCACAGGCCTGTGGATAACCGGATGAGGAGTTGCAACACGCCTGGGACACAAGGTGGTTCGAGGGACACCGGCGAGCCGCCGGGAGGAGCGCCCTGCGCAGGCCGCCGGCCGACCGCCCCGGTCAGCCCCCGTACCGGGCACGGGTACGGGCACAGGAACAGGGGCAGGAACAGCCACAGGGCACGGACACGGGCACGGGGCACGGACACGGCACCGGCACCGGCACGCGGCGCAGAGCGCCCCCGCCGTCAGCGGCAGCCGCAGCGCGCCACCGCCGCCGCCATCCGGTCCAGCGCGTCCCCCGCCCCCGTACGGTCCGTCGCGCCCATCGTGAAGAACGCGAACGCCAGCAGCCGCCCGTCCGCGTCCACCACCGTCCCCGCCAGCGAGTTGACCCCGGTCAGCGTCCCCGTCTTCGCCCGCACCACGCCCCGCGCCGCCGCCGTACCGCCGTCGCCTCGGTCGCCGTCGCCGTACCGGTCCCGCAGCGTCCCGTTGAACCCCGCCACCGGCAGCCCCGTCAGCAGCGACCGCAACTCCGGGCGGTCCGGGTCCGCCGCCGTCACCAGCAGCCGGGCCAGCAGGTCCGCCGAGACCCGGTTGTCGCGGCTGATGCCGCTGCCGTCGGCGAACCGCGCTCCGTGCACCGGCAGCCCCAGCTTCTTGAGCTGCCCCGCGACCGCCCGCCCCGACCCCGCGAAGCTCGCGTCCCGCCCCGCCGCTATGGCCGTCTGCCGGGCCAGCGCCTCGCCGAGGTCGTTGTCGCTGTACGTCAGCATCCGCTCGGTCAGCTCCGCCAGCGGCGCCGAGTACGTGGTGGCCAGTTCGTCGGCCTTCTCCGGCACCCGCTCGGCGCGCGGCTCGCCCGCGACCCGTACGCCCGCCTTGCGCAGCGTCGCGGTGAAGTCGTCGGCCGCGTCCCGCGCGGGGTCGGTGGCGCGCGGCGCCGGGCCGTGCCGGGAGTCGTCGAGGCGGGCCTCGTTCACCATGAGCGGGGTGACGGGCGCGATGTTCTCGTTCGGCCCGATCTCGTGCAGCACGTCGCCGGCGTACGCAGTGGCGTCGTACCGTACGGCCACCTGCCGCACCCCGTCCTTCTTCAACTCCCGCGCCGTGTCCCTGGCCAGCCCCACGAGCCGCTTCGCGGACAGCGTGGGGTCGCCGCCGCCGACGAGGAAGACCTCGCCGTCCTCGGCGAGCGACGCGGTCGGGATGCGGTGGTCGGGGCCGAGGGCGGCGAGGGCGGCGGCGCCGGTGGCCAGCTTGACCGTGGAGGCGGGGACGACGCCGGTGGTCTCGCGCGCGCCGTACAGCTCGCGGCCCGTGGTCACGTCCCACACCGCGGCGGTGCTCGGCGAGCCGAGCGCGGGGTCCTTGAGCAGCGGCGCCAACTCCTTGGCGAGCCCGGCCCCGGTCGGCCGGGGGCTGCCGACGGGCCGGGTGCCGTCCTGCGGGCCGAGCGGGGTCAGCACCCGCGGGGCTCCCGCGCCGGCGCCCTGGACGCCGTCGCCCGGGGCGCCTTTGCCGGGTACGCCGTCGGAGGAGCCGTGATCCGCGTCACCTGTACGGCCCCCGGCGGCGTCCGCGCGCGCGGCGGTCTGCCTCTCCGCCGTACGCTGACCCGAGTCCCAGGGCCCCGCGGCGGCGATCACGCCGGCGGCGAGGACGCCGCCCAGTGCGCCGGACGCGGCCACCAGCCGCACCGTACGACGGGTGTGCAGGGGCTGTGCTTCCCACCGCCGGGTCCAGTGCCGTGCCCAGCGGGCGGCCTTCCGCCGTGCCACCGCGACCCCGACCCTCACCAGGGACCAGCCCCTTTCGCCACCACCCCGCTGCGTGGGGGACACTTAATCATCTGAACCATGCTGATCTTGAAGGAGAGCCACCCGTGGAGTTCGACGTCACCATCGAGATCCCGAAGGGTTCGCGGAACAAGTACGAAGTGGATCACGAGACGGGCCGGATCCGCCTGGACCGGCGGCTCTTCACCTCGACCAGCTACCCGGCAGACTACGGCTTCATCGAAGGCACGCTCGGCGAGGACGGCGACCCGCTCGACGCGCTGGTCCTTCTGGACGAGCCGACGTTCCCCGGATGCCTCATCGCGTGCCGCACGATCGGCATGTTCCGCATGACCGACGAGGCCGGCGGCGACGACAAGGTGCTGTGCGTGCCGGCGCACGACCCGCGGGTGGAGCACCTGCGCGACATCCACCACGTGTCGGAGTTCGACCGGCTGGAGATCCAGCACTTCTTCGAGGTGTACAAGGACCTGGAGCCCGGCAAGTCGGTGGAGGGCGCCAGTTGGGTGGGCCGGCAGGACGCGGAGGCCGAGATCGAGGCGTCGAAGAAGCGCCTGGAGGCGGCGGGCGGCCACCACTGACCTAGCACGCCACGCACGGACGTAGCGGCACGCACGGCCGGAGCAGTACGCACGGACACGGCGCACGCACGGACGTAACGCGGCGCGACCGCCTCTGAAAGACGGCCCCTAGAACCCGCGGGTGCGCTTGGCGCCCCGCCGGGCGGGGGCCGTCTTCACGCCCGGCCGCTTCATGAACAGCCGGGCGATCTCGCTGCCCAGGTTCACCCCGATCGCGATCGCCAGCGCCAGCGCGGCGGCGGTCAGCAGCGAGCGGGCGCCGCGGTTCAGCTCGTCCTGGGCGAAGCCCAGCAGGCCGTAGTACGTGGCGCTGCCGGGCAGCAGCGGGCCGATGGCGGCCGTGACGTACGGCAGCGCGGAGATGAACCGGTAGCGCGAGAAGAGCTGGCCGAAGAGCCCGACGAGGCCCGCGGCCAGCGCGGTGGCCAGCACCGGCGACTTGCCCGCCTGGTCGGCGATGACCGCGTAGATCAGCCAGGCGACGCCGCCGTTGAGGGTCACGGCGATCACGGTGGAACGCTCCTGCTGGAGCAGGACCGCGAACGCCAGCGTCAGCAGCATCGCCGCGAGCAGCGAGACCACCGGCCGCTCCTGGCGGTGCAGCGCGGCGTCCGGGCTCAGCTCGGCGCCGAGTTGCACGCCCACGTAGAGCACGATCAGCACGCCGACGACGATGCCGACGACGAGGTAGAGCACTTCGAGCAGGCGCGCCGAGGCCGTGATGTAGTAGCCGGTCAGCCCGTCCTGGACGGCGGCGACCAGGGCGCGTCCGGGGATCAGCGCGAAGAGCCCGCCGGTGATGACGGCGGAGGACTGGGCTTCGACGTCGGCGATGTTGAGCGCGACGCCGACCGCCGCCGGGGCCATCGCGGCGGCCACGAACTGGTAGAACTCCGGCAGCCCGCGCCCCGCCGCCAGCCACGCGAGCCGGTCGCCGAGCATCGCGCCGATCGCCGCCGCGCAGAACACCAGCGGCCCGCCGCCCACCAGGGTCGCCGCCGCGCCCGACAGCCCGCCGCTGGCGACGGTGAGCGCCCACTTGGAGTACGGGTGGCGGTTGCGCCGGATCTCGGCGAGGCCGCGGTACGCCTCCTCCAGGCTGACGGCGGCGTCCTCGTCCACGATGGCGTCGACGAGGCGGTAGACGGCGGCGAGCCGGTTGTAGTCGGTGCCGCGGCGGCGCACCGTGCGGCTGAGCGTGACGGGGTCGTCGACCAGGGACGGCTGGTACGTGACCGTCAGGAGGGTGAACGTGACGGTCGGCTCGCAGCGGTCCAGCCCGAAGGCGTGGGCGATGGCGAACATCGCCGCCTCGACGTCCTCCGCGCCCTCGCCGCCGGCGAGCAGCAGTTCGCCGATGCGCAGTGTGAGGTCGAGCACACGCGGCACCGGCAGTGCGGTCTCCTCGGTGGGCGACAGCGTCCGCTCGGGTGTGGGGCGTTCCGTCATGGGCGTACGGAGCATGACACGCATCCGGTCCTGCCACGGCTGGGACCGCGAGAGAGGACCCGTTGCGGGCGGCGGAGGCGGGGCGACGCCCGCGGCGGCCGCCGGACCGCCGCGCGGGGGTGTGAAGCCCGAATGTTCGTCCTGCTCGTCGGCGGCGCGCTCGTCGAAGCCCGCAGGGCGGGCGAACTCGGAGGTTGTCTGGCCGTCTTCGGGCGCCGGTGGGAGAGGCACGCCGAAGGGCGGCGTGAACGCGCTGTGCGCCTCGTCGGACTGCGGCTTGTCTTCGCCGTTATCCGGTTCGGGCTCCTGACCCACTGGACCATCACCCCCCGCGGACGTGCCGAAAGGTTTACGCCCGCGAGCATAAGTCGGGCGCATGAAGAACGCCCCCGGGGGGTCGGGAGGGTACGGCAGCACGGCGGCACATCGGATCAAGTCGTACAAACGGGGCGCCACTGGCGCGCAGCGGGGGCGCCCCCGGCGTCGAGAGCGCCGCCCCCGCGCCGGCGGGCGCCGCCCGCCACCTGCTCCTACGCCGCCTCAGCGGCCCAGCCGCCGGTACCGCCGCACCGCCAGCGGGAAGAACACCGCGAGCAGCACCAGCGGCCACACCACCGCCAGCAGCACCGGATGCTGCGCCGCCCACGAGTCCCCGGTCCAGCCCGGATTGCCGAACAGCTCGCGGATCGCGCTCGCCGTCGCCGACATCGGATTCCACTCCGCGACGGCGCCCAGCCAGCCCGGCATCGTCTCCGGCGAGGTGAACGCGCTGGACAGGAACGCCACCGGCCACACCAGGATCTGCACCGCCTGCACCATCTCCGGCTTGCCCGCCACCAGTCCGAGGAAGATCCCGGCCCACAGCATGGCGAACCGCAGGAGCAGCAGCAGCCCGAACGCGGCCAGCGCCTCCGCCCACGTACCGTGCCATCGCCAGCCGACCGCGAGCCCCGCGCCGACCATCGCGACGAGGCCCGCGGCCGACTCGGCCATGTCGGTGAGCGCCCGGCCGACGAGCACCGCGGACGGGGCCATCGGCATGGCACGGAAGCGGTCGACGACGCCCTTGCCCAGGTCGGAGGTGAGGGAGACCATCGTGGCCTCCAGGCCGAAGGACATCGCGAGCGCGAGCATGCCGGGCACCAGGTACTCGCGGTAGCTGCCGCCGCCGCCCACGGCCATGCCGCCGCCGAGCAGGTAGGTGAAGACCACCAGCATCATCACCGGGAAGACCAGGCTCACGACGGCCTGGCCGGGCTGGCGGGCCCAGTGCGCGAAGCCGCGGCCGGTCATCGTGAGCCCGTCGGCGACCGCCCACTTCAGCCGCGCGCCCGCGGTGCGGGCGGGCGGCGGGGCGGCGAGGGCGGTGGCGGTGGCGGTGGCGGTGGCGGTCATACGGCACTTCCTTCCGCTACGGAGCCCGCACGGCCGGCGGCGCCGCCCCCTGCCCGCCCCGGATCGTGCTTCTGGTCCCTTTCCCGGCCCGATCCCCGGTCCGATTCCCGGTCCTGGTCCCGGTCCTGGTCCGGCTTGCGGCCGGTGAGGTGCATGAACACCTCGTCCAGCGTCGGCCGGCGCAGCGACACGTCCTCCGCCGCCACCCCCGCCGCGCCGAGCCCCCGCACGGTCTCGGACAGCGCCGCCATCCGGTCCGCGACCGGGGCGCTGATCCGCCGTGTATCGGCGTCGACCTCGATGTCCGCCTCCTCGGCGCGCGCGGCCATGCCGATGACCGCCGCGGCGGCACGGAGCCGGTCCGCGTCCCGTACGACGACGTCGATGCGGTCGCCGCCGAGCCGGGCCTTCAGCTCGTCGGCGGTGCCCTCGGCGACGGTGCGGCCGTGGTCGACGACCGAGACCCGGTCGGCGAGCTGGTCGGCCTCCTCCAGGTATTGGGTGGTCAGCAGCACGGTGGTGCCGTCGCCGACGAGCGAGCGGACCGCCTGCCACACCTCCGTACGGCCGCGGGGGTCGAGGCCCGTCGTCGGCTCGTCGAGGAAGAGCACCTGCGGCCGCATGATCAGGCTCGCGGCCAGGTCGAGCCGGCGCCGCATGCCGCCGCTGTACTGGCTGATCGGCTTGTCGCCGGTGCCGTCGAGGCCGAACTGTTCCAGCAGCGCCGCGGCCCGCCGCCGGGCGCCGGCCCTGCCCAGGTGGTAGAGCCGGCCGAACAGCTCCAGGTTCTGCCGGCCGCTGAGCACCTCGTCCACGGCGGCGTGCTGGCCGAGCAGCCCGATGCGGTAGCGCACCTCGTCCGGCTCGCGCACGGCGTCGTGGCCCGCGACGCGCGCGGTGCCGGCGTCGGGGCGCAGCAGGGTGGCCAGGATCCGTACGGCCGTGGTCTTGCCCGCGCCGTTGGGGCCGAGCACGGCGTGCACCGTGCCCGCGGGCACCGCGAGGTCCAGGCCCGCGAGCGCCGCCTTCGCCGCGCCCTTCTTCCCGTACGTCTTGCGCAGTCCTTCGGCGAGGATCGCCGTCATACGCCTCCTCCGCTCCCTCAAGTAGTCAAATTTGACCACCGGAGCGAAGGTATCCCCGGCCCGACCATTAGTCAAACTTGATTAGCGGGGATCGGGAGCGGCCGGGTCCTCCGGGCTCGTCGCCACCCCGGCCCACGGGTCGCCCTCACCGGCCATCACGTACGCGCCGGACTCCAGCCGCCCGATCAGGGCGCGGGTCCACTCGGCGCCGGCCTCGGCGGTGTGCAGCCAGAGCCGCATGATCTCGCCGATGTGCCCGAAGTCCTCGCCCTCCTGCGGCGAGTAGTGCCGCAGGACCTGGGCGCGCCACTCCTCCATCGCCTCCAGGCGCTCCTTCAGCAGCGCGATCGCCTCGGTGCGCGGCAGGTCGACGAGGAAGCCGACGCCCGCGGTGAGGAAGTCGATCTTCTCGTCGTACCCGCGCAGCGCCTCGCGCAGCAGCCGGAAGTACTCCGCGTCGCCGTCGCCCGTCATCTCGTACTCGGTGCGCGGCGGGCCGCCGGCCGTGCTGGGCGCCACCTCGTGGGCGACCAGCATGCCCTGCTTGGCCATCTGCTTGAGCGCGTGGTAGATCGAGCCGGCCTTGACGCTGGACCACTCGTGGGCGCCCCAGTACTCCAGGTCGGCCCGGACCTGGTAGCCGTGCGCCCGGCCGTGCCGGCGGACCGCACCCAGGACCAGGAGGCGAGTCGCGGACAAATGGAGCCCCTTCGTCTTCCGCTTGTCTTCCGCGGGGAAGTGTGGCCTCCCAGCCTAGTCAACCTTGACTAGAACGGTGCACGGGGGCGGTGCGAGCCGCAACGACGCCCCGCCACGACGCAGGGCCGGGCTCCCCGCGCGGGAACCCGGCCCTCCGCCGGTCCGGTGGAGCGGTGGAACGGTGGAGCGGTACGGGGGTCAGTGACCGCCCGCGTACACGCTGCGGCAGAAGGCCGCCATCTGCTCGTCCGTCAGGCCCCTGGTCAGGTCGGCCTCGCTGATCATGCCGACGAGCCGGTGGTCCTCGATGACCGGGAGGCGGCGCACCTGGTGCTGCTCCATCGTGCGCAGCACCTCCTCGACCGGGGCGCCCACGTCGACGTGGACCGGGCGGCCCTGCGCCAGCTCGCCGGCCATGCAGGTGGTCATGTCCCGGCCCGTGGCGACGCACTCCACGACGATGTCGCGGTCGGTGATCATGCCGGCGAGCTTGCCGTCCTGGCCGCACACCGGCAGGCAGCCGACGTCCATGGAGCGCATCTTCGCGGCGGCGGTGGCGACCGACTCGGTCGAGTCGATGCACTCGCAGCCTTCGTGCATGAGGTCGCGGGCGGTCCGCGCGGTGGTGGGAGCGGTCATCGCGGGTCTCCTGTCCTTACGGTCCGGAAGGGGTGCGGGATGGGGTGCGGGATGGGGGATCCGTCACCGCCATGCTCCGGGCCCTCGGCCGACCGGGCGACATACGCGCCGCCGAACGGGTGAACGGCGGGGGGAGGGGGCCGTACGGGCGCTCAGAACGGGAAGTGCGTCCGGCCGTGCTGGACGGAGATCCACTTCAGCGTGGTGAAGGCTTCGACCGTCGCCTCACCGTTCAGCCGCCCCACGCCCGAGCACTTCTCGCCGCCGAACGGCACCAGCGGCTCGTCCTGGATCGTGCCGTCGTTGACGTGCACCATCCCCGAGTCGATCCGCCCCGCGAGCCGTACGCCCCGCTCCAGGTCCCCGGTGTGCACCGCGCCGCTCAGCCCGAACGGGGTGTCGTTGACGATCCGTACGGCCTCGTCCTCGCCCGAGAACGGCAGCACGAAGGCCACCGGCCCGTAGAACTCCCGCCGCAGCAGCTCGCTGTCCGCCGGCAGCCCGGTCAGCACCGTGGGCTCCACGAGCGTGCCGTCCGTGCGCCCGCGCAGCAGCGCGGTGGCGCCGGCGGCGAGCGCCGCGTCGACCTGGGCGGCGAGGTCGGCGGCCTCGCGGGCGTTGATGAGCGGGCCGAGCTGGGTCGCGGGGTCGGAGGGGTCGCCGACGGTCAGCGCGGCGGCCTTGGCGACGAACTTCTCCGCGAACTCCGCCAGCACCGCCCGGTCCACCAGCACCCGGTTGGCGGCCATGCAGACCTGCCCCTGGTGGGCGAAGCGGCTGAACACGGCGGCGTCCACCGCGTAGTCGACGTCGGCGTCGGCGAGCACGACGATCGCCGAGTTGCCGCTCATCTCCAGCACGGTCCGCTTGAAGTGCCGGGCGGCGACGCCCGCGACGTGCCGGCCGGCCTCGGTGGAGCCGGTGAAGGACAGCACGCGCGGCACGGGGTGCTCGATGAAGGCGTCGCCGATCTCGGCGGTGTCGGTGACCACGACGTTCAGCAGCCCGGGCGGCAGCCCGGCGTCCTGGAGCAGCCACGCCAGCAGCGTGCCGCCGACGACGGGCGAGTAGTTGTGCGGCTTGAGCACCACGCCGTTGCCGAGCGCGAGCGCGGGCGCCACGGACTTCGCGGCCAGGAAGAGCGGGAAGTTGTACGAGCTGATGACGCCGACGACGCCCGCGGGCAGCCGGTAGACGCGGTTCTCCTTGCCGGGCGTCGGCGACGGCAGCACCCGGCCCTCGGCGCGCAGCGCGTACGACACGGACTCGCGCAGCACGTCCTTGGTGAGCGCGATCTCGAACGCGGCCTTCAGCCGCGTCCCGCCCAGCTCCGCCACGATCGCGCGGGTGATCTCCTCCTCGCGCTCCTCCACCAGCCGCAGGGCGCGCTCGAAGACCAGCCTCCGGTCGTACGGGGTGCGCTCCGCCCAGAGCCGCTGCGCCCGCTGCGCCGCGCGGTACGCGGCGTCCACCTCGGCGGCGGTCGCGACGGTGATGGCCGCGAGCTGCTCGCCGGTGTACGGGTCGAGGTCGATGACGTCCCAGGAGCCGGCGCCGGGACACCACTTGCCGTCGATGTATTGCAGGGCCAGGTCGGAGAAGAGAGACATGAGCGAGGCTGCACCCCTGCGCACGGCGGACGGCGGGCACGGCTGTGACCGCTGACCCGTCATCGTACTGGTGCGCGAGTGCGCCCCGCCTACACCTCCCGGATGATCCTGTGCAGCAACTCCCTCGATTCCGCCTCGTCTTGGGCGGCGACGCGCAGCAGGTCCATGGCCTTCGCGTACGTGGCGGCGTCCTCCGGCTTGTCCAGGTACAGCGCGCTCGTCAGATGCTCGACGTACACGACGTCGGAGAGGTCCTCCTCCGGGAAGCGCAGGATGGTGAAGGCGCCGGAGTCGGGGGTGTGGCCGTGCTGCGCCAGCGGGATGATCCGCAGCGACACGTTGGGCATCTCGGAGGCGTCGAGCAGGTGCTGCAACTGCTTGCGCATCACCTGCCGGCCGCCGTACGGGCGGCTGACCGCGGCCTCGTCGAGCACCGCCTTGAGCTGGGCGGGATGCTCGGCGTACAGCCGCTTCTGCCGCTCCAGCCGGGCGCCGACGCGCTTCTCCGCCTCGGCGGGCGAGATCGGCAGGCCGGCGGTGACGACCGCGTGCGCGTACTCCTCTGTCTGAAGCAGGCCGTGCACGAACTGGACCTCGTACACGTCGATGCCGGAGGCGGCGGACTCCAGTCCCACATAGGTGGGGAACCAGCCGGGCAGCACGTCGCTGTAACTGTGCCACCACCCCGCGGTGTTGGCCTCGCTGACGAGGCCGACGAGCGCGTCGCGCTCGGTCTGATCGGTCACGCCGTACAGCGTGAGCAGGTCCTCCACGTCTCTGCTCTTGAAACTCACCCGGCCCAGCTCCATCCGGCTGATCTTGGATTCCGAGGCCCTGATCGCGTATCCGGCGGCGTCGCGCGAGATCCCCTGTTCCTCCCGCAACCGTCTGAGCTGGGAGCCCAGCAGGATACGGCGCACGACCGATCCGCTTGATCCGTCCACGGCCATCGGAGCCCTCCACCCACCTCGGCGACATGGCACTTACAAAGGACATGGCACTACAAGCGCGCCCCCGGCGCCACCGGCCCATACTGCCACCACTCCGTATCATTGCGTGCCCGAACGGTTACCCAACCGAGAAAATCTTGCCGGGCAATCCCCATGAACCGGTAAGTTGCTACACATTCCTCGCTCGTGCACGTGCATCTGCCCTTGCATCTGCCAAAAGCATTCGGAACCATGGGCATCCGCACGGTGACGACAGACACGCACGCGACTGGGGAGTGCCGCGCATGGGGACCGAAGCAGCAGCCGTGCTCGCGCCCTTATGGCGAGGGCTGCCCCCGCTGGACCCCGGCTCCGTCGACGGTGCCGCGTCCTGTGCGATATCCGGCAGCCACGAGTCCGTAAGCGGCGCGCGCGCCTTTACTCACACCACGCTGCGGCACTGGGAGCTGACCGACCTCAGCGACGATGTCGCGCTGGTGGTCTCGGAGCTGGTCACCAATGCGCTCCGGCACGCCCTGCCCTGTTGCAGCAGCCAGGATCCGGCGGTGCGGCTGCATCTGATGCGCTGGGCGTCGCGACTGGTGTGCGCCGTACGCGATCCGAGCACCGCGAGTCCGGTGGCCGGGGTGGCCGACGTGGGCGCCGAGTCGGGGCGCGGGCTGTATCTGGTCGACTCCTTCAGCGACAGTTGGGGCTGGCACCCGCTGGACGGCGCGCTGCGCGGCAAGGTCGTCTGGGCGGTGTTCCACCTGCCGTCGCCGGCGGCCGACTGAGGGCCCGTACGCGCAAACCACCGCCTGACGGCCCGACGGGCTCCGCCCGTTAGGCTCTCTCAGCATGAGCGGGGGGCCTGGGGAACTGGTCGACGGGCGGTTCGAGCTGATCGAACGCCTCGGCAGCGGCGGCATGGGCACGGTGTGGCGGGCGCGCGACACGGTGCTGGAGCGCGAGGTGGCGCTCAAGGAGGTACGGCCGCCGGACCCCGCGCACGACGCGGAGATGGTACGGGAGCGGGTGCTGCGCGAAGCGCGGGCGCTGGCCCGGCTGAGCCACCCGCACGTCGTCACCATCCACCACATCGTCGCCGCGGAGCCGCACCCCTGGCTCGTCATGGAGCTGGTCCCGGGACCGAACCTCGGCGACCGGCTCGCCACCGCCGGACCGCTGCCGCCGCCCGAGGCCGCGCGCCTGGGCCGCGACGTGCTCGCCGCGCTGACCGCCGCGCACGCCGCCGGCATCCACCACCGCGACGTCAAGCCCGCGAACGTCCTGCTGCACCCCGGCGAGCCGCACGAGCGCGCCGTGCTCACCGACTTCGGCATCGCCGCGCTCGCCGGCTCCACCGCGCTCACCGCGACCGGGGAGGTCGTCGGCTCCCCCGAGTACGTCGCGCCGGAGCGGATCCGCGGCGCCCCGGACGCACCGCCGGCCGACCTGTGGTCGCTGGGCATGACGCTGTACGTGGCCGTGGAGGGCACCAGCCCGCTGCGCCGCGGGACGGCGCTGGCCACGCTGGCGGCCGTGCTCGACGAGCCGCTGGCGCCGCCGCGCCGGGCGGGGGCGCTGGCGCCGGTGCTCGACGCGCTGCTCGTACGGGATCCGGGGGCGCGGCCGGACGCCGCGGCGCTGGACGGCATGCTGCGGGCGGCGGCGGCCGGAGAGTTCGGCGCGGCGCCGGTCTACGCCCCCCGTCCGGCCCCGGCGCCCTCGCCGCCCCCGGCGCCGGCCACGTCCCCGGCCTCCCCCTCCACGACCCCGTACGCCCAGAGACCGGCCCCGTACACGCCGACCGCGCTGGACAGCCCGCGCCCCACGGCGCCGGCGGCGGCGCCCGGCCGGGGGCGGCGCGGCGGGCTCCTCGTCGGGGTGCTGGCGGCGGCGGTCGTCGTGCTCGGCGGCACCGTGGCCGGGCTGCTGCTGATCCCGGGCGACGACGGCGGTCCGGGCGCCGCGGGCGACGGCACGGCGAGCACCGCACCGGCCGGGGGCGCCGGGAAGGGCGACGGGAACGGCGACGGGAAGGACGCCGGGGCCGACGACGCGAACGAGGACGCGACGCAGGACGGGAAGGACGCCGGGGACGGCGGCACGGGCGGGCCGTCCGGGCAGCAGGACCCGACCTCCTCGCCCTCGTCCTCTCCGCAGCCCCCCGGCTCGTCGCCGCCGAACGATTCATGGATCGCGGTACTGGCCTCCGAGCCGGTCGCCAACGGCGCGGCGGCACGGGACGACAGACTCGCGAACGTCCGGGCCGAAGTGCCGGAGGCGGAACTGCTGCGCAGCGACGACTACCCTTCGCTGCGCCCTGGATACTGGGTGATTCACGCTCCGGGACCGTTCGCGGACGGAAAGGAAGCGATCGCATTCTGTGCGGATCGCGGACGCACCGCGATCAACGCCTGCTACGGGCGATATCTCAGCCAGGATCCGGATGACAGCCGGCTCCAGTGTCACCCCGCGGATGGCGGAAGCGGACGGTGCAGCCGGGAATAGGGGGGTGTCAGTCAACTATGAGGTGGTCGAACTCTCCGTCCTTGACGCCCAGCAGCATCGCCTCTACCTCGGCACGGGTGTAGACGAGGGCGGGACCTTCGGGAAATCGGGAATTGCGAACGGCTATCTCGCCGCCGGGAAGTCTGGCGAACTCCACACAGGAACCCTGCGAGTTGCTGTGCCGGCTCTTCTGCCAGGCGGCGCCGTGAAGATCTCTGGCCGCAATGCCGTTGTATGCGTGGGCCACAGCGCTTCTCCAAGGTGGTTGCCAATGTCAACTGTCGGGGATCATAGCTGTGTTGGCGGCTAGGTGCACGCGCAAATGCACGTGCACACAGCGTGCGCGCTTGATTCCGATCAGGCGTCCACCAAGGTCATCCCCCGAGGGTTCAACGCACAAGGCGGTACCGAATAGTTCCCGCCCCGGCCACATTTACGGCCGGATGCTGCTCACCACGTTCGCCGTGGCCTCCAGACCGGACTGGATCGTCGGCGCGACGGTGGTCCCGGACAGATAGAAGCCGAGCAGCACGCAGACCACGGCGTGCGAGGTCTTCAGCGAACCGCTGCGCAGAAACACCACGGCCAGCACGAGGAGCAGCAGCACAACCGACACCGACACGGCCATCTGATCACCGGTCCCCGGGTTCGCCGTCCACATACGAGGCAGTCTGTCCCACCTGTACCCCCCGTCCCGCGCGAGCCGTGCCCGCCATTCGGGTGGTTGGGGGGCCGTCCGGGGCGGGCGGGGGCGCGCCGCGCGCCTTCCGGTGGTTTGCGCGCACCCCGGCCGTGAAACTTGGCCATACCGCGTACCGCCCCCACCGTTGATGGGACGACGATGAAGAAGCAGGAGCTGGCCGACCTCGACGCCCACTGGCGCGCCCTCAACTACCTGGCCGCGGGCCAGATCTACCTCACCCGCAACCCGCTGCTCACCGAGCCGCTGACGCCCGGCGACATCAAGCCGCGGCTGCTCGGCCACTGGGGCACCTGTCCGGGCCTCAACCTCGTCTACACCCACCTCAACCGCGTCATCGGCGCCCGCGACCTCGACGCCGTCTGCGTCTGGGGCCCCGGCCACGGCGGTCCCGCCGTCTACGCCGGCGCGTGGCTCGACGGCTCGTACGGGGACGTGCACCCCGACGTCTCGCGCGACGCCGACGGGATGGCGCGGCTGTTCCGGCAGTTCTCCTTCCCCGGCGGGACGCCGAGCCACGTCGCGCCCGTGATCCCCGGCTCGTTCCACGAGGGCGGCGAGCTGGGCTACTCGCTCGCGCACGCCTACGGCGCCGCCTTCGACAACCCCGGGCTCGTCGCGGCATGCGTCATCGGCGACGGCGAGGCGGAGACCGGGCCGCTGGCCGGGTCGTGGCACGCGAACAAGTTCCTCGACCCCCTGCACGACGGCGCCGTGCTGCCGATCCTGCACCTCAACGGCTACAAGATCGCCGGCCCCACCGTCCTCTCCCGGATCCCCGAGAGCGAGCTGGACGACCTGCTGCGCGGCTACGGCCACGAGCCCCTGCACGTCACCGGCGACGATCCCGCGCGCGTCCACCGGGACATGGCGGCGGCCATGGACACCGCGCTCGACCGGATCGCCGAGTACCAGCAGGCCGCCCGCGCCAGGGGCGGGCGCGGGCGGCCCCGCCGCCCCCGCTGGCCCGCGATCGTGCTGCGCACCCCCAAGGGCTGGACCGGGCCGCGGGAGGTCGACGGCACGCCGGTCGAGGGCACGTGGCGCGCGCACCAGGTGCCGCTGCCCGAGGTGCGCGAGAACCCCGAGCACCTGGCGGAGCTGGAGCGGTGGCTGCGCTCGTACAGGCCGGAGAAGCTCTTCGGCGCCGACGGCCGGCCGAGCGCCCGCGTCCTCGCCTGCGTGCCGCGCGGCGACCGCCGCCTGGGCGCCAACCCGCACGCCAACGGCGGCCGGCTGCTGCGCGCGCTGCCGCTGCCGGGCCCCGAGGCGTACGGCGTCACCGTCGACCGGCCCGGTGTGCGGCTCCACGAGCCGACGCGGGTGCTCGGCGCGATGCTGCGGCAGGTGATGGCGGACACCGCGGAGCGCCGCGACTTCCGCGTCTTCGGTCCGGACGAGACCGCGTCCAACCGGCTCCAGGAGCTGTTCGAGGTCACGGACCGGGCGTGGCAGGCGGAGACGAAGAAGACCGACGAGCACCACGGGCGGCACGGCCGCGTCATGGAGGTGCTCTCCGAGCACCTGTGCCAGGGCTGGCTGGAGGGGTACGTCCTCACCGGCCGGCACGGGCTGTTCTCGTCGTACGAGGCGTTCGCGCACATCGTCGCGAGCATGGCCGCGCAGCACATCAAGTGGATCGAGACCGCGCGCGAGGAGCCCTGGCGGGCGCCGGTGGCCGGGCTCAACTACCTGCTGACCTCGCACGTCTGGCGGCAGGACCACAACGGCTTCAGCCACCAGGACCCCGGCTTCGTCGACCACATCCTCAACAAGAGCCCCGCCGTCGTACGGGTCTACCTGCCGCCGGACGCCAACACCCTGCTGTGCGTGGCCGACCACGCGCTGCGCACCCGCGACGTCGTCAACGTCGTCGTCGCCGGCAAGCAGCCGTCGTTCGACTGGCTGACGCTGGAGCAGGCCCGCGCGCACTGCCTGCGCGGCGTCGGCATCTGGGAGTGGGCCGGCACAGAACGCTCCGGCGAGGCGCCGGACGTGGTGCTGGCCTGCGCCGGGGACGTGCCGACGCTGGAGGTGCTGGCCGCGGCGGCGCTGCTGCGCGAGCACCTGCCGGAGCTGGCGGTACGGGTCGTCAACGTCGTCGACATCGCCCGGCTGATGCCGCACGAGGACCACCCGCACGGGATGACAGACCGGGAGTTCGACTCGGTGTTCACCCGCGAGAGCCCGGTCATCTTCGCGTACCACGGCTATCCGTGGCTGATCCACCGGCTCGCCTACCGGCACGCGGGGCACGACCAGTTGCACGTGCGCGGCTACAAGGAGATGGGCACCACGACCACGCCGTTCGACATGGTCGTACGCAACGACCTCGACCGCTACCGGCTGGTGATGGACGTCATCGACCGCGTCCCGGGGCTGGCGGTGCGGGCGGCGGCGGTGCGGCAGCGGATGGAGGACGTACGGGGCAGGCACCACGCCTGGATCCGCGAGCACGGCACCGACCTGCCCGAGGTGGCGGACTGGACGTGGCCGGGCTGAGGACGGCACCCGCCGGGGGCGGCACGCGGCGCCACCCCCGCCCAGCGGCGCCCGGCCGGCGCGGTCGCCGTGCCGGCCGGGCGCCGTCGGGCACCGGTCAGCCGGCGCCGAGCTGGACGTCCTCCAGGATGCCGAGGGCGTCGGGGACGAGCACCGCCGCGGAGAAGTACGTGCTCACCAGGTAGGAGATGATCGCCTTGTCGCTGATCCCCATGAAGCGGACGTTCATCCCCGGCCGGATCTCGTCCGGCAGCCCCGTCTGGTGCAGCCCCACCACGCCCTGGTCGGCCTCACCGAGCCGCATCGCGAGGATCGAGCTGGTCCCCTCCGCGGTGATCGGGATCTTGTTGCAGGGCAGCAGCGGGATGCCGCGCCAGTTGTTGACCTCGCTGCCCAGGTACTCCGTGCGCGGCGGGTAGATGCCGCGCTTGTTCCACTCCCGACCGATGGCCGCGATCGCGCGCGGGTGCGCCAGCAGCAGGTGCGTCTGCCGGCGGCGGGAGATCAGCTCGTCCAGGTCGTCGGGCGTGGGCGGGCCCGAGCGGGGGTGGATGCGCTGCTTGAGGTCGGCGTTGTGCAGGAGGCCGAACGAGCGGTTGTTGACCAGCTCGTACTCCTGGCGCTCGCGCAGCGCCTCGACGGTCAGCCGCAACTGCTGCTCGACCTGGTTCATCGGGTCGTTGTAGAGATCGGCGACCCGGCTGTGGACGCGCAGCACGGTCTGCGCGACCTCCAGCTCGTACTCCCTGGGCGTCAGTTCGTAGTCCACGAAGGTGCCCGGGAGGGCCTGCTCGCCGTGGTGGCCGGAGGCCAGCGCGATCTCCGCCTCGCCCTTGCTGTTCTGCCGCTGCTGCGGGATGTCGCGGAACGCCTCCAGGTGCTCGCGCAGCCCCGGCGACTGCCCCAGCAGCTCGTCGAGCGCGGAGCGCGCGAGGACGAGCACCGTGCCGCGGGTCTGGGCCCGCACGGTGTACGGCCACCTGCCGTCGGCGGCGAGGAGCACGTCCCCGCCGACGTGGTCGCCGTCGGCGAGGACGCCGAGGACGGTCTCGTCCCCGTACTTCCCGGCGCCGACCCGCTCCAGCCGCCCGTGCGCGACCAGCACCACCTGGTCCGCCGCCGCGCCCGCGGACACGACCGCGTCCCCCGGCGCGACCTCCCGCTGCTCGAACCGGCCGGCCAGCGCGGTCAGCACCTCCTCGTCCTCGAACGCGCGCAACTGCGGCAGCTCGCGCAGCTCCTGCGGGATGACGCGCACCTCGCCGCCGACCGAGGTGAACTCGACCTGCCCGTCGCCGAGGGTGTGGGTGAGGCGTCGGTTCACCCGGTACGCACCGCCCTTGACCTCCGTCCACGGCAGCGCCTTGAGCAGCCAGCGGGAGGAGATTCCCTGCATCTGCGGGGGCGTCTTGGTGGTGGTCGTGAGGTTCCGCGCGGCGGCGGTGTCGAGGCTGAGACGGGCGGGGGGTTCGACGGACGCGGACGTTTCTTCAGGCGAGGTCGTCATGGCACCGAAGCTAGGCTTCGGGCAAAGCGGCAGCAATCGCTCGAAAGAGTAGGAATATCTTTCTTGATTGCTGGATAGTACTTGCCTCTTACCGGAGTATGACGGCGGGCGTGGCAGGAGCCGCCCGCCGCCGTCGGCGACCCTAGGCTCGCCGGCATGCGCGTACTCGTCACCGGCGGCGCCGGTTTCATCGGATCGCACGTGGTCTCCGCCCTCGCGGAGCGGGGGCACGAGGCGGTGGTGCTGGACGTACGGGACGCGGGGCCGCCGTGCGCCGCGTACGTGCGCGGCGACGTGCGGGACCGCGACGCCGTCGCGGCGGCGCTCGCCGGGGCCGACGCCGTCTGCCACCAGGCCGCGATGGTCGGCCTCACCGAGGACTTCGCGGACGCCCCCGCGTACGTCGGCGTGAACGACCTCGGCACCGCCGTGCTCCTCGCCGCCATGGCGGAGGCCGGGTCGCGGCGGCTGGTGCTGGCGGGGTCGATGGTCGTGTACGGGGAAGGGCGCTACGACTGCGCCGCGCACGGCGCCGTGCGCCCCCTGCCGCGGGCGGCGGCGGACCTCGCGGGCGGGCGCTTCGAGCCGCGGTGCCCGCGCTGCGGCGCGGAGCTGCGGCCGGGGCTGGTGGCGGAGGACGCGCCGGCGGACCCGCGGAGCGTGTACGCGGCGACGAAGCTGGCGCAGGAGCACGTCGCGGGCGTGTGGGCGCGCGTCACCGGCGCGCGTGCGGTGTCGCTGCGCTACCACAACGTCTACGGCCCCGGGATGCCCCGCGACACCCCGTACGCGGGCGTCGCCTCCTTCTTCCGCTCGGCGCTGGAGCGGGGCGAGGCGCCGCGGGTGTACGAGGACGGGGCGCAGCGGCGGGACTTCGTCCACGTACGGGACGTCGCGGAGGCCAACGTGCGCGCGCTGGAGGAGGTGTACGGGGGCGGGGCGGCGGCCGGGGCGCTCACGGCGTACAACGCGGGCAGCGGGGACGTCCACACCGTCGGCGAGCTGGCGACGGCGCTGGCGGCGGCGTACGGCGGCCCGGCGCCGCGGGTCACCGGCGAGTACCGGCTCGGGGACGTACGGCACATCACGGCGGACTCCGCCCGGCTGCGGGCCGAGCTGGGCTGGCGGCCGGCGGTGGGGTTCGAGGAGGGCGTGACGGAGTTCGCGAAGTCCCCGCTGGCGGTGGCGCCCTGACGGTCAGCCGGCGGCTGCGGGGAGGGTGACCTCGAAGCGGCAGCCGCCCGGCACGTTGCGTACCTCCGCGCGCCCGCGGTGCGCCTCGACGATCCCCCGCACGATCGCCAGCCCCAGCCCCGCCCCCGCGGGCGGCACCGGCGTACGGGCGTGGTTGCCCCGCCAGCCCGTGTCGAAGACCCGCGCGAGGTCCTCCTCCGGGATGCCGCCGCACTGGTCGGTGACCGAGACGACCACCGCCGCGCCGTCCCGCTCGCCGACGGCGACCGCCACCGCGACCGTGCCGTCGGCGGGGGTGCGGCGGATCGCGTTGACCAGGAGGTTGCCCAGCACCCGGGTCATCTCCCTGCCGTCGACCTCCACCGGCACCGCCGCGGCCTGCTCCGGCGGCTCGCCGACCAGCCGTACCCCGCGCTCGCGCGCCAGCGGGTCCGCGCCCGCGAGCGCGTCGCCGACGAGGTCGTACACCGACATCCGGGTGGGCGCGAGCGCGAGGGCGCCGGCGTGGATGCGGGAGAGTTCGAAGAGGTCGCCGACCATGGCGTCCAGGCGCTCGGTCTCGGCGCGGATCTGCCGGTGGTAGCGGCCGGGGTCGGCGGCCATCCCGTCCTCCAGCGCCTCCGCCATGGCGCGCAGCCCGGCCAGCGGCGTACGCAGGTCGTGCGAGATCCACGCGACCAGCTCCCGCCGGGAGGCGTCGAGCGCCCGCTCCCGCTGCCGCGACCGCGCCAGCCGCGCGGCGGTCGCCGCCAGCTCCCGGCTCAGCGCCGCCAGCTCCGCGGTCGCGCCGCCCGCGGGGGGCGCGAAGGAGCCGCCCTCGTCGAAGGCGTCGCCGAACGAACGGGCCGCGGCGGCCAGCGCGTTGCTGCGGGCGGCGACCCAGCGGCCGAGGAGCACGGCGGTGGCGAGGGCGACGACCGCGGCCATGAGGCAGACGATGCTGACGACGGTGAGGTCGTGGCCGGACAGGAACATCTCCCAGGCCACGGCGAGGGTGCCGAGGAGCATCGCGGTGATCGCGGTCGCGGCGACGACGGAGATCGAGACGACGAGGGAGCGGTTGCGCAGCAGGCGCAGGGCGATGGCACCGAGGACGCCGGCGACGGCGGCGCCGAGGAAGGCGAAGGCGGCCATGAGAAGGATCTCGCTCACGGGCGCTCGCCTCGGGGAGCGCCGGGGGCGGGCTCACGGCGCGGGCCGGTCCCGCGGTCGGGGCGGGGTCCGGCGCCGGTCCCGCGGCCGGGACCGGCCCCGCGGCCGGAGTCGGCCCCACTGTCGGAACCCGTCCCGCGGTCGGAATCCGTCTCGCGGTCGGAATCCGTCTCGCGGTCGGAATCCGTCTCGCGGTCGGAATCCGTCTCGCGGTCGGAATCCGTCTCGCGGTCGTACGTGTCCTCCCCACCGCCGCCCGGGGTGTCGAAGCGGTAGCCCGCGCCCCAGACCGTGGTGATCAGCCGCGGTCGGGCCGGGTCGTCCTCGACCTTCCCCCGCAGCCGCCGTACGTGCACCGTCACCGTCGACAGGTCGCCGAAGTCCCAGCCCCACACCTCCCGCATCAGCTCCTCCCGCCCGAACACCCGCCCCGGGTGCCGCAGGAAGTGCGCGAGCAGGTCGAACTCCCGCAGCGTCAGCGCCAGCTCGGCCCCGTGCTTGGCGGCCCTGCGCGCCGCCGGGTCCAGCGTGAGCCCGGCGCCGCGCAGTGCGCCGCCGCGGGGCGCCACGGCGCGGCTGCGGCGCAGCACCGACTCCACCCGCAGCACCAGCTCGCGCGGGCTGAAGGGCTTGGTGACGTAGTCGTCTGCGCCCACTTCGAGGCCGAGGATGCGGTCGTCCTCGTCGCCGCGGGCGGTGAGCATGATCACCGGTACGGGGCCGGTGGCGCGCAGCCTCGCGCAGACCTCCAGGCCGTCCATGCCGGGCAGCATCAGGTCGAGTACGACGAGGTCCGGCCGCGCGGCACCCGCGGCGGCCAGCGCCTCGGGGCCGTCGGCGGCGCGGTCGACGGTGTGGCCGGCGCGGTCGAGGTAGCCGGCGACGACCTCGGCGACGGTGGGGTCGTCGTCGACGACGAGCACGCGGGCCGGGCGGCCTGGCGGCCGGGGCCCGGCGGGTGGGGCGGGGTCCATGGCGTCAGCGTGGCACGGGTGGGGGACGGTCGGCGGGGGCCGAACGGATGGCGGCGGGCGACGTCCGTGATTCGTAAGAACCTTGCGTCCGCTATGCGGCTTTTGCGCTCGTAGGGTAGGGCCATGACCGACGTCGTACTCCCCTGTCTGGACGAGGCCGCAGCGCTGCCCTGGGTCCTGTCCCGTATCCCCGCCGGCTGGCGCGCCGTCGTGGTCGACAACGGCTCCACCGACGGCTCCGGCGACCTCGCCCGCGCACTCGGCGCCACCGTCGTGCACGAGCCGCGGCGCGGCTTCGGCGCCGCCTGCGCGGCCGGCCTGCGGGCGGCCACGGCCGAGCTGGTCTGCTTCTGCGACTGCGACGGCTCGCTGGATCCCGGCCTGTTGCCCCGGCTCACCGACCGCATCACGGCGGGCACCGCGGACCTCGTCCTCGGCCGCCGCCGGCCGACCGAGCGCGGCGCGTGGCCGCTGCACGCGCGCGCGGGCAACGTCGCGCTGGCCCGCATGCTGTACCGGCGCACGGGGGTACGGCTGCACGACCTGGGCCCGATGCGCGCCGCCCGGCGGGCGGCGCTGCTGGGGCTTCAGGTGGCGGACCGGCGCAGCGGCTACCCGCTGGAGACGGTGGTACGGGCCGCGGACGCGGGGTGGCGGATCGAGGAGTTGCCCGTCCCGTACGCGCCGCGGACGGGGAAGTCGAAGGTGACGGGGACGTGGCGGGGGACGTGGCACGCGGTCCACGACATGCGGGGCGTCCTGCGGACGGCCCCGGGGGAGGCCGCGGGGGACACAGGCGGACGCGGAGCGGGCGCGGACACCGGCGCGGCTGCCGGCGGGGGCCCGGGAGCAGGAGCGGGGGCGGACGCGGGCGTGGCACCGGGCCCGGGCCCGGGCTCGGGCGACGACGGCGCCGAGTCTCGCCCGGCCGGACCCGGCACGGACACGAAGACGGCACGTACACGGGCGGTAGCAGCTCCGGGCCCGGGCGGCCGGGGTGGCGGCACCGGGGGGCGGGCGGCCGGACCGCCGGGTGGTTCCGCCGGAGGCTCCGGCGCGGGGGTGGGGCGGTGAGCGGGGGCCCGGCGGTGCTCGTCATCGCCAAGGAGCCCCGGCCCGGCCGGGTCAAGACCCGGCTCTCCCCCGCGTACACGCCCGGTGAGGCCGCGCAGCTCGCCGAGGCCGCGCTCGCCGACACGCTCGCCGTCGTACGGGACCTGCCCGCCCGGCGCCGCGTCCTGGTGCTGGACGGCGAACCGGGCGACTGGCTGCCGCCCGGCTTCACCGTCGTACCGCAGGCCGGCGGCGGCCTCGACGAGCGGCTGGCCGCCGCGTTCGGCGGCTGTACGGGTCCCGCGCTGCTCGTCGGCATGGACACCCCGCAACTCACCGCCGCCCTGCTCGCGCCCGTCCTCGCCGACGACGCCTGGGCCGCCTGCGACGCCTACCTCGGCCCGGCGCCGGACGGCGGCTTCTGGGCGCTGGGTCTGGCGCGGCCGGACCCCGCGCTGCTGCGCGGCGTACCGATGTCGACGCCGCACACGTGCGCCGCGCAGCGCCGCCGGCTGCTGCGGGCGGGCCTGCGCGTACGGGAGTTGCCGCCGCTGCGCGACGTGGACACCCCGGCGGACGTCCCGGTGGTCGCCGCCGCCGCCCCGGGAGGCCGCTTCGCCGCCACCGCGCACCGCCTCGCGGCCCGGGACCGCACCGCCGCCGCAACCGCCCCCGGAGCCGCCGCCCGGCCCGCCGCCGGACCCGCCCCCGTCACCGGAGCCGCCGCCGCCCGGACCGTCGCCGACCAAGCCGCCGGATGACCCCGCCCCCACCCCGCCGCCCTGCCGCCCGCCCCGCACCCCCGGCCACCGACACCCCCGCCGACGCCGCCATCGACGCAGCCGCCGACGCCGCCTGGGACCGCGCCGACCCCTACGCGCACGCCCTGCGCAGCGGCGCGGGACCGCTCTTCCTGCGGCGGCGCGACGGCTGGCTGCTGCCGCTCGAAGTGGAGCGGTGGTGCGGCGTGCCCGACGGGGCCGACGTGACCGTGCTGCGCCGGTGCACCGGGCCCGTGCTGGACATCGGCTGCGGCCCCGGCCGGCTCGTCGCCGCGCTCGCCGCGCTGGGCCGGCCCGCACTCGGCATCGACGTCAGCTCCGAGGCCGTCGCGCACGCCCGGTCGCGCGGCGCCGCCGCGCTGCGCCGGTCGGTGTTCGAGCCGCTGCCCGGCGAGGGCCGCTGGGGCACCGCGCTCCTCATCGACGGCAACGTCGGCATCGGCGGCGACCCCGCCGCTCTCCTCGCCCGCACCGCCGCGCTGCTGCGGCCCGGGGGACGGCTGGTCGTGGAGGTCGCCGCGGACGACGACGTGGACGAGCGCGTGCACGTGCACGTCACGGACGGGGTCCGCGGCCCCCGCGCGGCCCGCCGCCCCGACCGCGCCCACCCCGGCCACCACGGCTTCCCCTGGGCCCGGGTCGGGCTGCCCGCCCTGCTCAGGTACGCGGCGGCGGGCCGCTGGCGGGAGGAGGACCGCTGGGCCGCGGGCGGGCGACGGTTCGCCGCACTGCGAGCACCAGAGCCGACGCCGCGAACAGTGCGGCGGTGAGCAGCAGCCAGCGGTGGAGGTAGGCGTCGGCGGGCAGCGCGGTGATGCGCTCGTAGCGGCCCACCTGGCGGGTGATGAGGGGGAAGTAGACGAGCAGCAGCAGCCCGGAGACGACGGCGGGGAAGCGGGCGTAGTTCACCAGCCGCGGCCCGAGGACGCGCTGCGCGCCGCGGTCGGCGAGCGAGTACGCGGGCACCAGCGCCAGGTCGTGCAGCACCGCCGCACCGGCCAGCCACAGCGCGACGCCGAGGGGGTCCTTGCCGAAGAGGCGGACACCGGCGTAGCCGGTGAGCGCGAAGGAGGCGAGGAGGAGGACGAGGGTGGGCAGCGGGCCGGGCGCGAGCAGGCGGCGCAGGGGCACGCGCGGGGGCGGGCGGCGGACGAGCGCGAGGGCGCGGCGGCGTACGGATCCGCCCGGGGCCCGGTCCCCGCTCACGGCAGGTCCCCGAACGTCAGACGCGTGACCCACTTCGTGTTGTGCACCCCGGGGTTCGCCGGGACGATGATCCGCGCCGGGTACCCGTGGTCGCGGGACAGCGCCGCGCCGTTGACGTGGAGCGCCAGCAGCGACCGCGGGTCGCGCACCTGGTTGGCCCGCAGCGACGCCGCCCGGAACGTCCCCTTCCGCTGCACCGACTCCACGAACACCCCGTCCCCGTCCCCCGCCCCCACCAGCGCGGCCAGGTCCGCGAGCCGGACCCCGCGCCACAGTTGGTCGTCCGTCGACCACCCCTCGACGCACGCGATCGGCAGCGCCGCCGTGTGCTGCGGCAGCGCCAGCAGCTCCGCCCGGGTGAGGACCGCGCGGCGGCCGTTCCCGGCGCGTACGACCAGCCGCCACCGCTCGCCGATGTCGGCCGGCGCGATGCCGAGGGCCGCGGCGGTCTTGTTGATCTGGAAGCCGTTCGGTCCCTCGCCCGGGTCGCCGCCGCCGTGCGGGGCGAGGAGCGCGGTGCGGCGCAGCGGGCCGCCGATGCTCTGCCCGGCGGTGACCGCGAGCAGCCCCAGCGATCCGGCGCCGACCAGCGCCGCCGCCCCGCGCCGGGTGATCGTCGGCGGCGCGGGGTCGGTGGCGCGCAGGTCGTCCATGCCCCGGTCGCGCAGCCCGCCGCGCAGCTTGCCGACGCGGGTGGCGAGGTGGACGGCGAGGGCGGCGAGAAACACCCAGGCGCCGTAGAAGTGGAGGGAGTAGAAGGAGCCGGGGAACACGTAGAAGAGCTGCATGTTGACGATGCCGGTCGCGAACTCGAAGATCCCGCTGCCGACGAGGAGCAGCGTCGAGCCGCGCTCCAGCGCGTGCCGGGCGGAGCGCAGCGGCGGCCAGACGAAGAGGCGGGGCAGCACGGACCAGAGCTTGGCGAGCAGGACGGGGACGAGGGCGACGCCGAGGGTGACGTGGACGCCCTGGTTGAGGCGGTAGAGCCAGTGCGGGTCGGTGGGCCAGGCGAAGAGGTAGAAGCCGAGGAGGCCCTTGCCGGGGGTGCGGTCGTTGCCGGGGAGGCCGGGGTTGTAGGCGGCGTACGACAGGAAGCCGGTCAGCAGCAGCAGCGGGAGGCCGACGAGGAGGACCGTGCCGAGGAGCGCGGTGAACCACGGGCCGCGCAGCGGGCTGCGCCAGAAGGCGGGGCGGAAGGGGCCGGGCGGCGGCAGCGCGGGTCCCGGGCCTGGGTCCGGGCCGGGGTCCGGGCGGGGGGCCGGCGGGGGTACGGCGGGCATGGACCGACCGTAGGCCGCGGATACGCCCGAATCGGCGCACCGACTCCTGACGAAAGCGTGACGTCGCCGCGCGCTCCCGCCGCGGGCGGGCCGCCGCTGCCTAGCGTGGCGGCGTGACCGCCTCACCCACCCGGCCGCCCGCCGCCGGTACGGAGACAGAGACCGCAACCGTGACCGCGACGGGAACCGGTCCGAAGACCGCCACCGCGGACAGCCCGGCGCCCGCGCCCGCCGGCCGCCGCCCTGACCTGCTGGCCGCCGGGCTCGCCGGCGTGCTGGTCGCGGTGGCCGCCGTCGTCGGGCGGGCCGTCAACGGCGACGACATCCTGCACGTCCGCTGGCCGCCGCTCTCCGCCTCCTGGGAGCCCCACTACGGGCCCGGCACCCCCGCGGCGCTCGCCGTGGCGGTCGCCGTCGTCGCGTACGGGCCGGCGCTCGCCGCCCGGCTGCCGTGGCGGCGGCTGCTGCCGGCGACGTGGCTGGCGTCGATGGCGTGGATCTGGTCCCTCGCGCTGGTCGACGGCTGGGGGGACGGGGTCGCCGAGCGGCTGACGCGGACGCACGAGTACGCCCGGCCGGAGACCGTCGCCCGCTTCGCCGACGTGGGCCACGCCGTACGCACCTTCACGGACCACATCCTCATCGAGACCCCGGACAACTGGCCCGCGCACATCGCCGGGCACCCGCCCGGCGCGGTCCTCACCTTCGCC
Organism: Streptomyces sp. 184; assembly: GCF_045781775.1. Classification (NCBI taxonomy): domain Bacteria; kingdom Bacillati; phylum Actinomycetota; class Actinomycetes; order Kitasatosporales; family Streptomycetaceae; genus Streptomyces; species Streptomyces sp. 184. The sequence continues at coordinate 7,616,883 of NZ_CP123230.1, forward strand.
GGCCTGGACCACGCGGGGCTGAGCGGCGGGGCGTGGGCGGCGGTCCTGTGCGTCACGGTGGGCGGGTCGGCGGCGGTCGCGGTGCTGGTGGCGCTGCGGGCGCTGGGCGGCGAGGAGCGTACGCGGCGGGCGGTGCCGTTCCTGGTGCTGGGGCCGTGGGCGATCTGGGCGGGGGTGTCGGCCGACGGCTACTTCGCGGCGGTCGCCGCCTGGGGCCTGGCGCTGCTGACGCTGGCGGCGACGGGGGCGGCCCGGCGCCCGGCGGTGGCGGCGGTCGGCGCGGGGCTGCTGCTGGGGTGGGCGGTGTACCTCTCGTACGGGCTGACGCTGCTGGTGCTGCCGGTGGCGGCGGTGCTGTGGTGCGCCGCCCGCGGGGCGCCGCGGGGCGCGGAGCCTCGGGGTGCGGGGCCGCGGGGCGGGGCGCTGCGGGGGGTGGTGCTGCGGACGGTGCCGTGGGCGGTGCTGGGCGCGCTGCCGGTGGCGGTGGTCTTCACGGCGGCGGGCTTCTGGTGGTGGGAGGGGTACGAGCTGCTGCACGAGCGCTACTACCAGGGTTTCGGCGGGGAACGGCCGTACGGCTACTGGGTCTGGGCGAACCTGGCGGTGGCCGCGCTCAGCGCGGGCCCGGCGGCGGTCGCGGGCACCCGCCGCGCGCTACGGACCCTCCGGCCCGCGGCACCGCCCCCCGGCACGCGGCCGAACCGCTGCCCCTCCGCGTACGCCGTGGCGGCCCTGGCGGTCGCCGGGCTGGCCTGCATCGTGGCGGCCGACCTCTCCGGGCTCAGCAAGGCGGAGACCGAGCGGATCTGGCTGCCGTTCACGCTCTGGCTGCTCCCGGCCGCAGCGCTGCTCCCGGCCCGGGACCGGCGCGTCTGGCTGGCCGCGCAGGCCGCCGCGGCGCTGGCGGTGAACCACCTGCTGGCCACGAGCTGGTAGCCCCGGCCCCCGTTCCGGCAGCGGCCGGATGTCATACGTACGGCGTACCGTCGTACGTATGTGCCGAAGCATCAAGACTCTGCGCCCCCCGTTCGCCGACACCGTCACCGAGGACGACGAGCGCGCGGCGGCCTTGCAGTACGTACGGAAGATCTCCGGGTTCCGCCACCCCGCCCCGCACAACGCCGAGGCGTTCGAGAAGGCGGTCGAGGAGATCGCCGCCGTGACGCACGAGCTGCTGGACTCGCTGGTGGTCCGCGGCGGCAAGGGCGCGGCGTAGCACGAACGGCGTGAGACGGGCGCGTCCCGGCCGCGGCCCGCGCGCCCGCGGGCCGGCCTGCGCGCTGTGAGCCCGCGCGACCTCAGCCCGCGTCCGCCGCCGAGGCGGCCTGGCGGGGGCGGTGGGCCCGGATGTCGACGGGGCGTCCGTCGGGGTCGCGGGCGGTCATCGTCCACTGCGCGGGCAGCGTCACGATCTCCCCGACCGGCCGCCCGGCGCCCAGCAGCCGCTCCCGGAGTTCGCAAAGCTGCTCGTACGTCTCCACCCGCAGCGCCCACCCCGCGCCGCCCAGGGGGTCGAGGCCGGTGCCGGAGGCGGTGCCGGTTTCGACGAGCATCAGGTGGTCGTCCCCGCCGACGTCGAGGGCCGCGACCCTCGGGTCGCTCGCCGTGGCGGCCCGCTCGAACGCGAGCCTCGCGCCGAGACACTCCGTGTAGTACGCCACGAGCCCGTCGAGGTCGGCCGTGGACAGCGTCAGATGGTTGATCCCGCGCAGCACATGCATGATCGAACGAGCGTAGTGCAGGGCGCACGGCCCGCCCGGGCCGCTACTCCAGGACGAGCATCACGTGCTCGTCGTCCCCGTTCCAGTCGCTGTGCCCCGTCCGCCGGAAGCCGAGCTTCTCCAGCAGCCGGACCGAGCCCTCGTTGCCCACGTACGGGTCGGCGTACAGCGGGCGGTGCCGCTCCAGCTCCAGGAACCGGCCCACCGCCCGGGTGCCTATCCCCCGGCCCCAGAACTCCCGGCCGAGGACGTACCCCAGGAACCGCCGGTCGCCGTCCCACCAGGCCACCACGCTCCCCGCGACCTGCCCGCCGACCTCCACCGCCTGCACCAGGCCCGTCGGGTCCCCGAGGACCCGCTCCCGCCAGTGCGTCAGGAAGCGCTCCCGCTCGCGCGGGGGGAAGTGCGACCGCCGCACGTTCTCCGGGTCGTGCTCGTGCGCGAGGAAGACCTCCAGGTCCTCCTCGGCAACATCCCTCAGCCGCAGCTCCTCCGTCATGCCCCCGAGTCTGGCACCCCCCACTGACATCGCCGCCGCCTTCTTGTTGAAGCAGTGAATCGCTGCTTCAATCCTTCCCATGCCCTACCGCCGCACCGCCGCCGTCCAGGCGCGGATGGACGACCGGCGGCACGCGCTCCTCGACGCCGCCCGCGCGCTGCTCGCCGACGAGGGCTACGCCGGCTGCACCGTGGCCGCCGTCGCCGCCCGGGCCGGCATCGCCACCGGCAGCGTCTACCGGCACTTCCCCAGCAAGTCCGTGCTCGCCGTCGAGCTGTTCCGCAGCGTCGTCACCGTCGAGGTCGAGGCCGTGTCCGCCGCCGCGCGCCGGCCCGCCGACCCCGCCGGGGGCGTCGCCGCCGGCGCTGAGACGTTCGCGCGCCGGGCGCTGGCCAGCCCACGACTGGCGTACGCGCTGCTCGCCGAGCCCGTCGACACCGCCGTCGAGGCCGAACGCCTCGTTTTCCGGCGGGCGTTCCGCGACGTGCTCGCCGCCCGGATCGCCGAGGGCACCGCCACCGGGCGGCTGCCCCGGCAGGACCCGCTGCTGACCGCGGCCGGCGTCGTCGGGGCCTGCGCGGAGGCGCTGATCGGACCGCTGTCCGGCGCGGCGGCCACGACCCCCGACCCGTACGCCCCCCACACCCCCGGCACGCCTGATCCCGGCACCCACACCCCCGGCATCCCCGGCCCCGGCACCCCCGCGCGCCTCGCCGCCTTCACCCTGAGAGCCCTGGGAGTTCCCCATGTCGCCGACCCATGAGGTCACCAACCAGCCCCCGCCCCTCGCCTCCTACGACGTCGCCGCCTACCCCGCCCTCCTGGAGTCCCTGCGCGCCCACGGCGCCGGCTGGGCCGAGGACGACGTGCGCGAGCTGGGGCTGCTCGCCGGGGGCGCCGCGGCACAGGAGTGGGCCCGCAACGTCGAGGAGCAGCCGCCCGTGCTGCGGACCCACGACCGCTACGGCCACCGCGTGGACGAGGTCGACTTCCACCCGCACTGGCACGAGTTGATGCGCACCGCCGTCGCCCACGGCCTGCACGCCGCGCCCTGGCGGCAGTCCGCCCCCGGCGCGCACGTCGCGCGCGCCGCGAAGCTCTTCGTCTGGGGCCAGACCGACGCCGGCCACCTGTGCCCGGTCTCCATGACGTACGCCGCCGTCCCCGCGCTGCGCACCTCGCCGGACCTCGCCGCCGCGTACGAGCCGCTGCTGACCTCCGCCGCGTACGACTTCGGGCTGCGCCCGCCCACCACCAAGTCCGGTCTGATCGCCGGCATGTCGATGACGGAGAAGCAGGGCGGTTCCGACGTACGGGCCAACACCACCCGCGCCGTACCGACCGGCGACGGCGACGGCCTCTACGCGCTCACCGGCCACAAGTGGTTCACCTCCGCGCCCATGTCGGACGTCTTCCTCACCCTCGCCCAGGCGCCCGGCGGGCTGTCGTGCTTCCTCGTCCCGCGCGTGCTGCCGGACGGCACCCGCAACGCGATCCGCCTGATGCGGCTGAAGGACAAGCTCGGCAACCGCTCCAACGCCTCCGCCGAGATCGAGTACGAGGGCGCGGTCGGACACCTCGTCGGCGAGGTGGGCGCGGGCGTGAAGACCATCATCAAGATGGTCAACATGACGCGGCTCGACTGCGCCCTCGCCACCGCCGGCGGCATGCGCCTCGGCGTCGTCCAGGCCCTCCACCACGCCGACCACCGGCGGGCGTTCGGCACCCGGCTCGCGGACCAGCCGTTGATGGCGAACGTGCTCGCCGACCTCGCCGTGGAGGCCGAGGCGGCGACGGTGGCGAGCATGCGGCTGGCCGGCGCCGTCGACCGCGGCGAGACGGGCACGGCCGACGAGCAGGAGGCGCTGTTCCGCCGGATCGGGCTCGCGGTGACCAAGTACTGGGTGTGCAAGCGCGGTCCGGCGCACGCTGCCGAGGCGCTGGAGTGCCTGGGCGGCAACGGCTACGTCGAGGAGTCCGGCATGCCCCGGCTCTACCGGGAGGCGCCGCTGCCGTCGATCTGGGAGGGCTCCGGCAACGTCGCCGCGCTCGACGCGCTGCGCGCGATGGCCCGCCGGCCGGAGACGGTGACGGCGTTCTTCGCCGAGGTCGACGCCGCCGCGGGCGCCGACGCGCGGCTCGACGCGGCGGTCGGGCGGCTGCGCAGGGACCTGGCGGACGTGACGGCGGTGGAGTACCGGGCGCGGCGCGTGGTGGAGTCGATGGCGCTGGTGCTCCAGGGCGCGCTGCTGCACCGGCACGGCGACGCGGCGGTGGCGGACGCCTTCTGCGCGGGGCGCCTCGACGGCGACGGCGGACTGGCGTTCGGCACGCTGCCGCCGGGGGTGGACACGGAGGCGATCCTCAAGCGGGCTCGCCCGTCGGGGGGTTCGTACGGCGCGAGCTGAGGCACGGCGGGCCCGTACGGTACGGGCCGCTGCCCGCGCGACTCGTACGGTACGGGCCGGCGGCAGGTCCGTACGGGACCGGCCCGCCCGCGCCGTGCGCGGGTCGACTCGCGTTCACCGCGGGCACCCTGTGCAAGTCGCCCCGGGCCGTCGATACTTCGGTCCATCCTGCACGCCGTACCAGGGGAGGGACCCGTTGTCCGCCTACTCCAGACGCCGCGCCGTCGCCACGCTGTCCGCCGCCGTCGCCGGCGGCGCTCTCGCCGGAGGGCTCCCCGCGACCGCACAGGCCGCCGACCGCGGCCGGGGCCGCGGGCCCGCGCCCCTGAAGCGGGCGCACGCGCACAACGACTACCTCCACGGGCGCCCGCTGCTCGACGCGCTCGACCACGGCTTCGCCAGCGTCGAGTCGGACATCTGGCTGGTCGACGGCCAACTCCTCGTCGCCCACGACGAGTCGCAGCTCGACCCCGCCCGCACGCTCCAGCGGCTCTACCTCGACCCGCTGGCGCGCCGCGTGCGGGCCAACGGCGGCCGGGTGTACAAGGGCCACAAGCTGACCCTGCAACTGCTCATCGACCTCAAGACCGCCGGCGACCCGACGTACCGCGCGCTGTCCAAGGTGCTGCGCGGCTACGGCTCGGTCTTCAGCTCCGCCAGCGGCGGCCGGGTCCGCCGCCGCGCGGTGACCGCGGTCATCTCGGGCGACCGCGGCGCCCGTGCGCCGATGGAGGCGGAGAAGCTTCGCCACGCCTTCTACGACGGCCGCCACGACGACATCAACTCCGGTGTCCCCGCGTCGTTCATCCCGCTCGTCAGCGGCAACTGGAACTCCAGCTTCACCTGGCAGGGCACCGGCACGATGCCGGCCGCCGAGCGCAACTGGCTGAACCTCATCGTCCACACCGCCCACCGGCAGGGCCAGACGGTCCGCTTCTGGGCCACGCCCGACGCCCCGGGCCCGGCCCGCGACAACCTGTGGCGCACGCTGCTCGACGCGAACGTCGACTGGATCAACACCGACGACCTGGCGGGCCTGCAAACGTTCCTCCGCAAGCACGACTCCTGACGCCCCCGCCGGGCCTCACACGACGTACGCCCCCTCCCGCGCCGCCACCGCCGCCGCCCCGGCGGCGCGGTCGGCGGCGGCGGTGTCGAGGGCATCGCCGCTGGCCAGCAGCCGGTAGTACAGGGGGGCGGAGACGGCGCGGACGACCTCGCGGGGGTCCGTGCCGGCGGGGAGTTCGCCGCGGGCCACCGCCTGCTCGACGCAGGGGGCCCACTCGGCGATGCGGATCTCGTAGAAGCGGTGCAGGGCCGCCGCCGTGCGCTCGTCGCAGGTGGCCGCGGCGATCACCGCGCGGAACAGCGCGCCCTGCCGCGGGTCGGTGAGGGTGTCCAGGACCAGGCGCGCGTTGGCGCGCAGGTCGCCCAGCAGCGTGCCGGTCTCGGTGCGCGGCACGGACTGCTCCGCCATGTCCGCGAGCAGGTCGGCGACGAGCCCGGTGGCCGAGCCCCAGCGGCGGTAGACGGTGGTCTTGCCGACCTCGGCGCGGCGGGCGACGTCGGCGAGGTCGAGGTGGGCGAAGCCGTGTTCGGCGAGGGCGTCGCCGGTGGCCCGGAGCACCGCCGCCCGCACCCGTGCGGTACGGCCGCCGGGCCTCAGGGTGCCGGGATCGGGTTCGGGGCTCGACGCTGCCGCCATCATTAACGGGTCTCCAGTTTCATTAGTAGGCGATCCTCTGCTACCTTCGGCTCCAGTTTAACGGAACGCAGGTCCCGTTAGCTCGTACGAAGGGAACCTCCATGTCCGTCCTCGACCAGGCCGCCACCGCGCCCGCCCCCGCCGCGCCCCGCATGACCGGCCGGCAGAAGCTCGTCCTCACCCTCCTCCTCGGCGCCCAGTTCATGGTCGCGGTGGACTTCTCCATCCTGAACGTCGCCCTCCCCGTCATCGGCGCCGGTCTCGGCTTCCCCCTCGCCCACCTCCAGTGGATCGCCACCGCCTTCGCGCTCGCCGCCGCCGGCTTCACCCTCCTCTTCGGCCGCATCGCCGACCTCTTCGGCCGCAAGCGGCTCTTCCTCGGCGGCATGGCCCTGCTCGGCCTGTCCTCCGTGCTCGGCGGCCTCGCCACCTCCCCCGGGATGCTGCTCGTCGCCCGCGTGCTCCAGGGCCTGGCCACCGCCGCCGTCACCCCCGCCGGCCTCTCCCTGCTCACCACCGCCTTCCCGGAGGGACCGCTGCGGCAGCGGGCGCTGGGGCTGAACGGGGCGCTGATGTCCGCCGGATTCACCGCGGGCGCCGTGCTCGGCGGGCTCCTCACCGACCTGCTCTCCTGGCGCTGGGCGTTCCTGATCAACGTGCCGGTGACCGCCGCCGTGCTGGCCGTCGCCCCCGCCGTCATCGCCGACTCCCGCCCCGCCGGCCGGCAGCGGCTCGACCTGCCCGGCGCGGTCACCGTCACCGGCGGGCTGCTCGCCGTCGTCTACGGGCTCACCCACGCCGGCGAGGCCGGCTGGACCGAGCCGGTCACCCTGGCGGCGCTCGGCGCGGGCGCCGCGCTGCTCACCGCGTTCTGGTTCGTCGAGCGGGGCGCGCGGAAGCCGCTGGTGCCGGTACGCATCCTCCGGCGGCCCACCGTCGTGTGGGGCAACGCCGCCGGGCTCGTCGCCTTCCTCACCGAGACCTCCCTCGTCTTCCTGCTCACCCTCTACCTCCAGGAAGTCCTGGGCTACACCCCGCTGGCCACCGGCCTCGCCTTCGGCGTCCTGGGCCTGGGCACCGTACTCGGCGGCACCCTCGGCGGGCGCGTCGTCGGCCGCGTCGGCAGCCGCGCGACGATCGTCTACGGGGGCGTGGCCCAGGCCGTCGCCACCGCGGCGCTGCTCGCGCTCGGCACCTCCGGCGACTGGATCTGGCTGCTGCTCGCGGCGACCTTCGCCGGCGGGGTCGGCAACATGCTGATGATCGTCGGCTTCATGGTCACCGCCACCTCCGGGCTGCCCGACTCAGAACAGGGCCTGGCCACCGGGCTCGCCACGATGACCCAGCAGGTCGGCATCACCATGGGCATCCCGGTGATGAGCGCCATCGCCACCGCCCGTATCGCCGCCGCCGGCGAGGACGGCCCGGAGGCGGTGCTCGACGGGGTCAGGACCGCGGTCGGGGTCAACGCCGCACTCGTCCTCGTCGGGGCGCTGGCCGCCGGGGCGCTGCTGGGGCGGCGGGGGGAGTCGGCGGCGCCGGGGCGATGAGTCTCGTACACGCGTGCCGTCTGATCCCTCGACGCGCGCGAACGACACCGCGGAACCCTTTTGCAACTCGTTGCAAAAGGGTTCCGCGGTGGGCTACAACAGAGTCGTGACCCCCTACCCCCACCTGCTTGAGCCGCTGGACCTGGGCTTCACCACCCTGCCCAACCGCGTCCTCATGGGCTCCATGCACCTCGGCCTCGAAGAGGCCGAGGGCGGCTTCGACCGGCTCGCCGCCTTCTACGCCGCCCGCGCCCGCGGCGGCGCCGGGCTCATCGTCACCGGCGGCATCGCGCCCAACGAGGCCGGCCGCCCGTACGAGGGCGGCGCCAAGCTCACCACCGAGGCCGAGGCCGAGCGGCACGCCCCGATACCCGAGGCCGTGCACCGCGCCGGCGGGAAGATCGCGCTCCAGCTCCTGCACTTCGGCCGGTACGCCTACCACGAGGACCTGGTCGCGCCCAGCGCGCTCCAGGCGCCGATCGGCTGGTTCGCACCGCACGCGATGAGCGGCGACCAGATCGAGGAGACCGTCGAGGACTTCGCCCGCGCCGCCGCCCTCGCGCGGGCCGCCGGGTACGACGGCGTCGAGATCATGGGGTCCGAGGGCTACCTGATCAACGAGTTCACCGCCGCCGGCACCAACCGGCGCGAGGACGCCTGGGGCGGCCCGTACGAGAACCGGATCCGCTTCCCCGTCGAGATCGTCCGGCGCGTACGCGAGCGCGTGGGGCCGGACTTCATCCTCGTCTACCGGCTGTCCATGCTCGACCTGGTGCCCGGCGGCTCCACGCTCGCCGAGGTGGTCGCGCTGGCCAAGGAGGTCGAGGCGGCCGGGGCGACGATCATCAACACCGGCGTCGGCTGGCACGAGGCGCGCATCCCCACCATCGCCGCGTCCGTGCCGCGCGGCGCGTACACCTGGGTCACCCGGCGGGTGATGGGCGCGGTCGGGGTGCCGCTGGTGACGAGCAACCGCATCAACACCCCCGAGGTCGCCGAGCGGGTGCTCGCCGAGGGCCGCGCCGACATGGTCTCGATGGCCCGCCCGTTCCTCGCCGACCCCGACTTCGTCGCCAAGGCGCGGCGCGGCCGGCCGGAGACCATCAACACCTGCATCGGCTGCAACCAGGCGTGCCTGGACCACACGTTCTCCGGTCAGATCACCTCCTGCCTGGTCAACCCGCGCGCCTGCCACGAGACGGAGCTGATCCTCACCCCCGTGCCGCCGAGCCGGGCCAAGCGGGTCGCCGTCGTCGGCGCGGGGCCCGCGGGGCTGGCGTGCGCGGTGTCGGCGGCCGAGCGCGGACACGCGGTCACGCTCTTCGACGCGGCGGACCGCATCGGCGGGCAGTTGGACATCGCGCGGCGGATCCCGGGCAAGGAGGAGTTCGACGAGACGCTGCGGTACTTCCGGGTGCAGCTCGGCGTGCACGGCATCGAGGTGCGGCTCAACACCCGGGTGACGGCGGCGGAGCTGACCGGCGGGCGCACCACCGGCCCGTACGGTACGGGCGGCAGCGGCCCGCGCGCCGTCAACGGCACCGGCGGCGCCCACCTGGCGCACGGCGCCGAGGGCGCGCACGGGCGCTTCGACGAGGTCGTCGTGGCCACCGGCGTCGTGCCCCGCGTGCCCGACATCCCCGGCGCCGACCACCCCTCGGTCCTCGGCTACCTCGACGTCCTCCGCGACGGCGCCGAGGTCGGCGCGCGGGTCGCGGTCGTCGGCGCGGGCGGCATCGGGTTCGACGTCGCCACGTTCCTCACCGACCCCGCCGACCGCGCCAGCCTGGACACGCACGCCTACTTCCGGCGCTGGGGCGTCGACACCGACTACCGCTCCCCCGGGGGCCTGGCGACCGCCGCCCCGCCGCGCCCGCGCACACCGCGCACGGTGCACCTGCTCCAGCGCAAGACCTCCAAGGTCGGCGCCGGGCTGGGCAAGACCACCGGCTGGATCCACCGCAACGAACTGCGCCACCGCGGCGTCACGACCGTCGCCGGCGCGGCGTACGAACGCATCGACGACGACGGGCTGCACGTCACCGTCGACGGGCGGACGGAGGTCATCCCCGTCGACAACGTCGTGCTGTGCACCGGCCAGGAGCCGCTGCGCACGCTGTACGAGGAGCTGCGCGCGACGGGCGTACGGGCCCACGTGATCGGCGGCGCCGACCAGGCGGCGGAGCTGGACGCGAAGCGGGCGGTGCGGCAGGGGACGGAGGTGGCGGCGGCCCTGTAGCGGACCGGCCGGCAGCGCGCCCGATCCGTACCATGCGCCCATGTCCCTCCCGCACGCCATCCTCACCGCCCTGCTGGAGAAACCGTCGTCCGGGCTGGAGCTGACGCGGCGCTTCGACCGGTCCATCGGCTACTTCTGGTCGGCGACCCACCAGCAGATCTACCGGGAGCTGGGCCGGCTGGAGGGGGACGACCTGATCCGCGCGGTGCCGGCGCAGCGGCCGGCGCGGGGGCGGCGCAAGGAGTACGAGGTGCTGCCCGCCGGCCGCGCCGAGCTGGCCCGCTGGACGGCGGAGCCGCAGGACCCGCGCCCGCTGCGCGACCCGCTGACGCTGCGGCTGCGGGCGGCGGCGGTGGTCGGCACGGCGGGGCTGCGCGCGGAGGTGGCGCGCCACCTGGAGCTGCACCGGCGGCAGCTCGCGGAGTACGAGGCGATCGAGGAGCGGGACTTCGGGCCCGGCCGGGACACGGCCGCGGACCGGCTGCGGCACGTGGTGCTGCGCGGGGGGATCGCGCAGGAGACGTTCTGGATCGTCTGGCTCACGGAGGCGGCGACGGAGCTGGAGGCGCTGGACGGACCGGGGGGACACGGCGGACCGGGCAGACCGGGCAGACCGGGCGGAGCGGACGCACAGGGCGGACACGGCGGTCCGGACGGGGCCCCGGGCGCGTAGGCGCGAGCGTCCGGCGGGCGCGCGCGAGGACGGCGGCGTACCGGGCGGATCTGTCTAGTCTGAGATCCGAGCCGGACGGACCCGTCCGCTCGCCACCGTCCGCCACCGACCCCCCGAGAGGCCCCTCCCATGAGCGTTCTGTACACCGCGGTCGGCACCGCCAACGGCCGCGACGGCCGCGGCGCCACCTCCGACGGCAAGCTCGACGTCAAGCTCGCCCCGCCGCCCGAGATGGGCGGCGACGGCAACGGCACCAACCCCGAGCAGCTCTTCGCCGTCGGCTACGCCGCCTGCTTCACCAGCGCCATGGGCGTCGTCGCCAAACGCATGGACCTCGACGTCTCCGACGTCTCGACCACCGCCGAGGTCGGCATCGGCCCCAACGCGGAGGGCGGCTTCGCGCTGGAGGTGACGCTGCGGGTGGAGTTGCCCGACGCCATCTCCGCCGAGCAGGGCAAGGCGCTGCTGGACGCCGCCCACCAGGTGTGCCCGTACTCGAACGCCACCCGCGGCAACATCCCGGTGCACCTCGTCGTGGAGTGATCCCGGCGCGCCGTCACCGGAACGGGGCGGGTGCCGACCTAGCGTGACGCCGTGTCAACAAGACGTCACCTCTCCCCCCGAAGGCGGCGCACCGCCGTCGCCGTTGTCCTCGCCGCCGTGCTCGCGGCCCTCACCGGAGCGAGCACAGCCGGCGCCGCGTCAGCCACATCCGCCAGGTCAGCCGCTTCCGCCACGTCAGCCGCGTCAGCCGTCGCCGCCGGTACGCCCCCCGTGTACGCCCCGTACGTCGCAGGTGCCGCGCCCGCGGCTCCGGAGCCGCCGCCCCCGTACCGCGTACGCAAAGGCGACACCCTCTTCGGGATCGCCCGCCGGCTGGGGGTGCCGCTGAAGCGGCTGTACGAGATCAACAGATCCGTGATCGGCGGCGACCCGAACCTGCTGCGGCCCGGCCAGGTCCTCGTCGCGCCCGAGCCGGGCTGGTCCGCGCCGGTCGACGTCGAGTACCGGATCTCCGCGCGCTACGGCATCCCCGGCGACGGCTGGATCGCCGGCCACCACACCGGCGTGGACCTGGCCGTCCCCACCGGCACCCCGGTGTTCTCCGTGGGCCCCGGCACGGTCCACAGCACCTCCGCCGAGGGCGCGTACGGCAAGCACATCCTGATCCGGCTGCCCGACGGGCACTACGTCCTCTACGCCCACATGGACCGGATGTCCGTCGCCGCGGGCGACCGCGTCGAGGGCGGCACCCGGATCGGCGAGTCCGGCAACACCGGCAACACCACCGGGCCGCACCTGCACCTGGAGGTGCGCAAGGGCGCCGACTACGGCACGGACATCGACCCGGTCGAGTACCTCGCCAAGTACGGCGTCAAGATCTGAGCGCGGCGCACGCACAGCGGGCGCCCCGGGCTCACCGCCCGGGGCGCCGCCGTCGGTTCGTTCTCCGATCGCTAGCCGAGCGTCACCGAGTCGACGTCGAACGAGTTGTTCTGCGGTGACGTGAACTTCAGATAGAGCTTGTGCGAGCCGGTCAGCGCCTCGACCGGCACCGCGTCCGTGGCCTGGTAGGTGTCCCAGTCCCCGGTGTTCGGCACCGGCGTCGTCGCCAGCAACTGCCCGTCCGGGGCGTCGGCGCGCAGTTCGATGGCGCCCACGCCGTACGGCGACGACAGCTTGTACGAGACCTGGCTCATGCCCTCGACGGACATCGGGTCGAAGGCGATCCAGTCGCCGTCGGAGATGTCGCCGATGCGCTTGCCGTTCTCGGCCCCGGCCTGTTCGATGATCCGGGTACCGGACTGGTCGTCGCGGTACTCGGCCTGCTTGTGCTTGGGCTGGAGGACCGCCTTGGCGTACCCGGTCAGCGAGCCGGCGCCGTCGCCGCCGCCGTCCTTGTAGCTCGCGTTCAGCACGTACGTCAGGTCCGCGCCCTCCGGGTGGCCGCCGAGGTCACCGGTGTCGACGGTGCCCTCGCAGCCCGGCAGGTCGGTCGTCGGGTGCTCGTGGTCGTCGTGGCCGAGCGCCGGGTTGACGAAGACCCTGGAGCAGTCGACCTCGCCGTCCTCGGGGTCGGTCACGGTGACCTTGTACGGGACCTGGTCGCCGAACTCGATCGCCTTGCCGTTGACCGGGGCCTCGATCGTCACCTTCGGCGCGGTGTTGCCCGCGGTGATGGGGATGTTGGCGTAGCCGGTCTTGCCGGTGGAGTCGGTGACCTTGAGCTGTGCGGTGAAGTCGCCCTTCGTGTCGTAGCTGTGGCTGGGGTTCGCCTCCGTGGAGTCGAAGGTGCCGTCGCCGTCGAAGTCCCACTCGTAGGAGAGCGAGTCGCCGTCGGGGTCGTGGGAGCCCTCGCTGGAGAAGTCGACCGCCAGCGGCACGGCCCCGTTGGTCGCGGAGGCGGTGGCCTTGGCGACCGGGGAGCGCTTGCCCTGGCTGTAGTCGATGCGGTACAGCCCCGAGTCGCTGTTGCCGCCGCCGAACTCGCTGCCCCACTCCAGGACGTAGAGCGAGCCGTCCGGGCCGAAGGTCATGTCCATCGGCTTGTTGAACTTCGCCGAGGACAGGAAGTCGTTGATCTTCAGCAGCTCCTCGTTCTCGTCGAAGCGGACCTCCTTGACCCAGTTGCGGGCCCACTCGTAGAAGAAGCTCGCGCCGTCGAAGTACTCGGGGAACTTCGTCTCGGACGGGTTGTCCGGGTCGTAGTTGTAGACCGGGCCGCTCATCGGCGCGGAGCCGCCCTCGCCCACCTCCGGGAACTTCTCGGAGGCGCCGTAGCCGTACCAGATCTCCGGCATCTGGATGTCGGGCAGGTCGGTCAGGCCGGTGTTGTTCGGCGAGGGGTTGACCGGGTTGGCGCAGTCGAACTTCGCGCCGATCTCGCCGGTGTCCGGGTTGTACGGGGCGTAGGGCTGGTTGTCACCGTGGCAGAAGGGCCAGCCGAAGTTGCCGGCCTTCTTGATGACGTTGTACTCGACCATGCCCTCGGGTCCGCGGTCCGTCGTCGGCAGCCCGCGGTCGGGGCCGTAGTCGGAGACGTGGACGTAGCCGGTCTCCTGGTCGACGGTGAAGCGGAACGGGTTGCGGAAGCCCATCGCGTAGACCTCGGGACGGGTCTTCGCGGTGCCCTTGGCGAACAGGTTGCCCTTGGGGATGGTGTAGGTGCCGCCCTTGGTGGGCTTGATCCGCAGGATCTTGCCCCGCAGGTCGTTGGTGTTGCCCGCGGTCCTGGCGGCGTCCAGCATCTCCTGGCCGTCGCGCCAGTCGATCGGCGCGTAGCCCTGCCAGTCGGGGCTGAGGTTCGGCGGTACGTCGTCGCCGGTGCTCAGGTAGAGCGTGCCGTCGGGGCCGAACTCGACGGCGCCGCCGGTGTGCCCGGGCTCGGGATAGGTGCGGTCCCGGTACGCGGGCACGTCGAGCAGCTTCTTCTCGCTGGCGGTGTCGAGCTTGCCGCCCTTGAGCGTGAAGCGCGAGAGGCGGTTCACGTCCTCGGCGCTGCCGGCGGGGGCGTAGTAGAGGTAGATCCAGCCGTTGGTGGCGAAGTTCGGGTCCAGCTCCATGCCGACGAGGCCGTCCTCGCCGCCGGTGTAGACGTCGAGCTTGCCGGCGGTGGTGGTCTGGTGGGTGGCCGGGTCGAAGACCTGGACCTGGCCGGCGCGCTGGACGTAGTAGACGCGGCCGTCCTTGGCCACGTCCAGCTCCATCGGGTCGGCGGTGTCGTCGTCGAGGGTGACCTTCTCGTAGCCGTTCCAGACCGTGCCGCCGCAGTCGCCGGGCTCGGCGCCGGCGGCCCACTTCACGCCGCCGATGACGTGGTCGCGGAACTCGGCCTCGCTGTAGGCGGGGGTGTCGTGGCCCATGGCGGTGGCCCAGACCCTGCCGCCCTCGGCGTTGCGGCACCAGGAGATCGGGTGGTCGGCGCCCATGGCGTCGCCGCCCGGGTCGTACGTCGTCTCGTCGGCGGTGACCAGGACGTGCACGTCGCCGCGCGGGTTGGCGTCGAAGTTGTACCACTCCTCGGGTCGCTCCCAGCGCTCGGGCAGGCCCTTGGTCGAGGGGTGCACGGTGTCGGCGACCTTCGCGGTGCCCTGGAGCACGCCGGGCGAGTGGGTCGGCATGTGGGCGCCGCCGTTGATCAGCTCGTCCCACCACGGGAACTCGTTCTCGATCCCCATGTCGAGCGTGTTGTGGACGGCCGCGACGCCGCCGCCGTTGTTCACGTACGTCTGCATGGCGGCGCGCTGCTCGTCGGTGTCCCAGACCATGCCGGAGTTCTGGAGCATGATGATCACGTCGTACTCGGCGAGGGCGGCGTCGTTGAAGACGGTCGAGTCGTCGGTCTGGTCGACCTCGAACCCGTTCTCCTCCGCCTCCTCCTGGACCATCTGGATGCCCGCCGGGATGGAGCCGTGGACGTAGCCCACGGCCTTGGTGAACAGCAGCGCCTTGAAGGCGGGCGCCTTCTCCGCGGCGGATGACGGCAGCGCGGTGAGCGCGAGCAGGACGGCGGCCAGCAAGGTGACCAACGACCTGCCTATGTCACGAGCATGACAGCTCATGAATCGGTCCTCTCCTTCGGTGTGCGGGATGTGTGGGGCGTACCGGTCGGTGAGAGGGGATGGAGGGGCGCGGTGTGCGCAGGGGTGGTCCGCCGGACCCGGATCGGGGTCCCGGAACTCCGGGCCCGGCGGCACTGTGGTGGGGGTGCGGTCGTGCGTGCGGTGGTGTGCTGGATGCTGTGCGGAGTGCCGTCAGGAGTGCGTACGCGGTCAGGGTGCGTACGGCGTCGGAGGTACGGGGTACGGGGTACGGGCTCCGGGGTACGTCAGGTGCGTAACGCCCGGCGCAGGAAGGCGAGGCCGTCGACGGCGATGGCGTCCTGGCTCGGCGCCAGCGCCCGCCACACCGACGCGGCCACCGCGATGGTCGCGTTGTGCGCCGTGAACGACTCGATGCACAGCGGGCCGCGGTAGCCCGCCTCGTCCAGCGCACCGAGGAACCCGGCCCAGTCCAGGTGGTCCGCGCCGGGCGCGCCCCGGTCGTTGGCGCACACCTGGACGTGCGCGATCCGCCCCGCCGCCGCGCGCACCGCGCCGGGCAGCGAGCGCTCCTCGATGTTCTGGTGGTACGTGTCGAGGGCGATGCCGATCGTCTCGCCGGGCAGCCCGTCCAGCGCCGCCAGGGTCTGCGCGACGGTGTTGAGCAGGCTCGTCTCGTACCGGTTGAGCGGCTCGACGGCCAGCAGCACCCCGGCCGCCGCGGCGTGCGCGACGACCGGCGCGATGTTGTCCCGCCACTCGGCGTACGCCGCCGCCCGCTCGTCCGCGTCCATCCGCCAGGTCCGGCCCACCGCCGCGTACATCGGCCCGGCGACGGCCGGCGCGCCGATCTCCCGCGCCGCGTCGACGCAGCGGCGCAGGTAGTCCTGCGTGGTACGGACCGCCAGCGGCTCGGCGCGGACGAGCCCGCGCTCCGGCGGCATCACGGCGACCACCGCGGCCGGCGCGAGCCCGTTGTCGTCCAGCAGCTTGGCCGCGACGGCCGGCTGCCAGTCACCCGGCTGCTCCAGCGGCAGCTCCGCGCAGTCGAACCCCCAGCCCGCCAGCCGCGGCAGCACCGCCTCCAGCGCGCGTTCGGTCACCGGGGAGTGCCAGATCCACGGGTTGGCGCCGATCAGCCGGCGTCCGGCCGGCATCACTCACCGCCCCAGTCGCCGGGGTAGCCCGGCAGGTCCTCGCAGCCGCAGGCGCCGTAGTGCAGCGGGGGCATGCCCTCCTTGTAGTACTCGTCGAAGTTCTCCTCGGTGACGACGGGCTGCGGCAGCGTCCACTCCTTGGGGACCTCCTCGCCGGCCAGGATCTTCAGCGCGGCGATCACGGGCGTACGCCACTGGAACGTCGGGTACGCGGGCGCGATGGCGGTCAGGTCCTTGTCCTTCCACGCCTGGAGGAAGTCCTGCTGGTCCTCGCCGGTGATCGGCGGGATGTCCTCGCCCGCGTCCTCGAACGCCTCGACCGCCGCCACCGACGTGGCGCCGGAGTCCATCCACACGCCGTCGATCGAGCCGTGCCGGGCGATGGCGTCGGAGACGATCGACTTGGCCTTCGACGGGTCGCCGTCGGTGAACTTCACCTCGACGACGTCGAGTCCGGCCTCCTCGAACGCGATCTCGGCGGCCGACCAGCGGGTCTCCAGCACGTCCACGCCGGGCGAGATGCGCAGCGCCACGATCTTGCCGCCCTTGTCCACCTCGTCCACCAGGAAGTCCGCGGCGGCGGCGCCGTAGGCGTAGCCGCCGATGGGGCTGATGAACGTCACCGCGCAGTCGGTCTCCACGCCGCGGTCGAAGACGATCACCGGGATCTTGCCGCACGCCTCCTCGACCGCGGGGGTGAGGGTGGCGGTGGTGTTCGGCGAGACGATCAGCGCGTCGCAGTCCTGGCCGGACAGCTCCTGGATGTCGGAAATCTGCTTGTCGTCCTTGCCCTGCGCGTCCAGGACGGTGAAGTCGGCGATCTCGTCGTGCTGCGCGACCTCGGCCTTCATCGTCTTCAGGCCCACCTGCCGCCAGGGGTTGAAGACGCCGGCGTTCGAGAAGCACAGCTTGGCGCCCTCGACGCCGCCCTTCATGGCGTACTCGGAGGTGTCGACCATCCCGCCCGACTGCGGATCGAGCATCTGCTCCCAGGGCTTGCCCTCCGGCCCCTCCGGGGTCGCCTCCGTGAGCTGCAACTGCCGGTCGTAGTCGGCCTGGTCGAAGAACTCCGACTTCTTGTCGCCGTCCTCGGCCTGCTCGGAGGCCGCGGGGTCGTCGGCCAGGTCGTCCTTCGGCGCGTCCGACGAGCAGGAGGCGAGCAGCGCGGCGGCCAGCAGTGCGGCGGCCGGGGCGGCCAGCCGGCGGCTGCCGCCGAATCGTGTCGTGCGTCGCGTACGGCTCATGAGGAGGACTTCCCTTCCGAGGGTGAGGAACGGCGGCGGCGCAGGCGGGAGAACCGCGGGATACCCGTCGCTCCCAGGCCGACGGCCGCGATGACGATGAATCCCTGGACCGTGGACTCCAGCGCGCCGGAGACGCCCTGGAGGTTGAGCAGCGTGAACAGCGCCTGGAGCGAGAACGCCCCGGCCATGGCGGCGACGACGGAACCGCGACCGCCGCCGAGGATGACCCCGCCGAGCACGACGGCGGTGATCGCCTCGAACTCCAGCCCCCGGCCGGCCTGCGCCGAGACGCCGGAGAAGCCGGCGACGAGCACGGCGGCGAGCGCCGCGGCGGTGCCGGAGAGCACGAACGCGAGGGTGCGGACGCGGGGTACGCGCACGCCCGCGAGCGCGGCGGCGCGCTCGTTGTCGCCGGTGGCCAGGAGCGTACGGCCGAAGTCGGCGCGCATCAGCCACCAGGCGATCGCCCCCACCGCGAGGCAGGCGAGCACCGCCCAGGGGAGCCAGCCGCCGGCCTCGCCGCGGCCGAAGTTGCGGAAGGACTCGGGCAGCACGCCCTGCGGGGAGCCGCCGGTCCAGTAGAAGACGGCGCCTTCGAGGATCAGCATCATGCCGAGCGTGGTGATGAACGACGGCACCAGCAGCACCGTCGTGATCAACCCGTTGACCAGGCCGACGATCGCCCCGGCGAGCAGCAGCCCGGCGGTGACCAGCAGCCAGGGCGCGTCCGGGTACGAACCGTAGAACTCCGCCCCGGCCACCACGCCCGCCGTGACCACCGCGCCGACCGAGAGGTCGAAGCCGCCGGAGACGATGACGAGGTACTGGCCGGCGGCGAGGATCACCAGCGGCGCGGCGCGCTTGACGAAGGCGAGGAACGAGTCGGGCTCGTAGAACCCGGGGTCGGTGATCGCCAGCGCGGCGAGCAGCACGGCGAGGAGCACGTAGACGGGGGCGCCGGTGCCGAGCCGGCGGCCGACGCCGGCGAGCACCGTCGCGGGGCCCGCGGCGGCGGTGCCGGGGGGCGTGCCGGGAGTGGTCGTCGTCATGCGAGCGCTCCCTTCTGCGCCTGTTCCTTGCGCGCCCGGTCGCGTTCCTTCGCCCGGCGGCGGAACGGCCTCGCGTACAGCGCGACCGCCGCGATGATGACGACGCCGCGGACGACGTTCTTGAAGAAGGGGTCGACGGAGAGCTGGTTGAAGATGCTGTCCAGCACGGACAGCAGCAGCACCCCGCCGAGCGTCCCCGCCACCCCGCCGCGCCCGCCGGCCAGTGCGGTGCCGCCGAGCACGACGGCGGCGATGGAGTCCAGGTCGTAGCGCGCCTCGGTGCCCGCCCAGGGGGCGCCGGCGCCGAGCCGGGAGGCGAGGAACAGGGCGGCGGCGCCGACGCACAGGGAGCACAGCACGTGCGCGTAGATCACGGTGCGCTTCGTCCGTACGCCGGACAGGCGGGCGGCGTGCTCGTCGCCGCCGGTGGCGTACATGTGGTGGCCCAGGCGGGTGCGTTTGGTGACCAGCCAGAGCACGGCGGCCACGGCGATCAGCAGGAAGACGGAGACGGGGATGAAGCCGATGCGGTCGTAGCCGAGGCGCTGGAAGGACGCGGGGACGTCGCCCGAGGGTCCGGTGTAGTTGTCCTCGATGTAGCCGCGCAGGATGAAGGCCATGCCGAGGGTCGCGATGAAGGCGTTGACCTTCAGCCCGGTGACGATGAGGCCGTTGGCGAGGCCGACCGCGGCGGAGAGCGCGAGCACGGCGAGCACCGCGGTGATGACGCTGCCGCCCTCCATCGTCTCGGCGGCGACCAGCGTGCCGAGGCTGATGAGGTACGCCACGGACAGGTCGAGCGACCCGGTGAGGATCACCGCGGACTGGCCGACGGCGACCAGGCCGAGGGCGACGGAGTTCTGGAGGATGCCGGTCGCGTTGGACTGGGTCATGAACTGGCCGCCGTCGATGGTGACGACGATCCAGCCGATCAGCGTGACCGCGGCGGCGGCCAGCCAGACGCCGACGACGGGGTCGGTGAGCTTGAGCCGCCCGGCCGCGGGCAGCCGGCGCGGGCGGGCGGCCGGTGCGGGGGCGTCGGTGCGTACGGCCGTCATGCGGCGCTCCCCTCGGGGGCCGTGTCCGCCGCGTCCCGGGTGGCGAGCCGCATGATGTCCTCCTCGCCCGCCCCGGCGGGCAGTTCGCCGGCGAGGGTGCCGTCGGCCATGACGAGGATGCGGTCGCTCATGCCGATCAGCTCGGGGAGTTCGGAGGAGACGATGAGGACGGCCATGCCGTCGCGGGCGAGTTCGCGGACGAGGGTGTGGATCGCGGCCTTGGCGCCGACGTCGACGCCGCGGGTGGGCTCGTCGAAGAGCAGCACGCGGGGCCGGGCGGCGAGCCACTTGGCGATGACGACCTTCTGCTGGTTGCCGCCGGAGAGGTACTGGACCTCCTGGTCGTGGCCGCGGGAGCGGAGGTTGACGCGGTCCAGCAGCCCGGGGACCTCGCTCGCCCGGGCGCCGCCGCCGTGGACGGCGCGGGTGACGAGCAGGGCGTTGTCGCGTACGGACTGGCGTAAGGCCAGGCCCTCGCCCTTGCGGTCCTCGGTGACCAGCGCGACGCCGCCGCGGATGGCCTGGCGCGGGCTGCCGGGGCGCAGCGCGCGGCCGGCGACGGTCATGTGGCCGCGGGTGAAGGGCGCGGCGCCGAAGAGGGCCCGTACCAGGGAGGTACGCCCCGAGCCCTGGAGTCCGGCGACCCCGGTGACCTCCCCGGCCCGCAGGGTGAGGTCGATGCCGGCGAGGCGTTCGTTGGCGGCGCCGGAGACGGTCAGCAGCGGCTCGCCGATCTCCCCGGGCGCCGCGCGTGGCGGGTAGTACGAGCCGAGTTCGCGGCCGACCATGGCGCGGACGACGTCGTCGGGGGTGGTCTCGGCGGTGGTGAGGGTGGCGACCTTGCGGCCGTCCTTGAGGACGGTGATGCGGCGGGAGAGGTCGAAGACCTCGCGGAGGCGGTGGCTGATGTAGAGGATGCCGATGCCGCGGGCGGCGAGGCGGCGGATGAGCGCGTAGAGGAGTTCGACCTCGTGGTCGGCGAGGGGCGCGGTCGGCTCGTCCATGACAAGCACCCGGACCTCGGACGCCGCCAGCGCCTTGACGATCTCCACCGTCTGCTGGCGGGCCACCGACAGGTCCTTGACCTGCATGTGCGGGGCGATTCCGGTCTCGTCCAGCTCCGCGAGGAGTTCGGCGGTGCGGCGCTCCATGGCGCGCCGGTCGACGAGGCCGCGGCGTACGGGCTCGCGGCCGAGGAAGACGTTCTCCGCGACGGTGCGGTGGGGGAGCAGCGCGAATTCCTGGTGGATGAGGCCGATACCGGCGGCCTGGGCCTGAACGGGGTGCGAGAAGGCGTGCACCGTGCCGTCGAGCGTGATCGTGCCCTCGTCGGGCGCGTACTCCCCGGCGAGCACCTTCATCAGCGTCGACTTGCCCGCGCCGTTCTCCCCCACCAGGGCGTGGACCTCGCCCGGTTCGAGGTCGAGCGACACCCCGTGCAGCACCCGTACCCCGAGAAAGCTCTTGGACACGTCCTCCATCGTCAGCATGAAAGGCAATGTCCCCAGGCTTCTTTGGACTGTCAAGAGCCTAAGCAAGGGCTTTCGCTGATGAGTTGGCAAAGGCTTTGGCCGAATGTCGAACAAAGGAGGTCTTGTTAGTGGTCAAGGCCGTCTCTAGGGTGGTCGATGTGACAGCCGCTTCTTCGCCTTCCTCGCCGATGCCGCCACCGCCGCCGCCATCGGCCTCCGGAACGCCGCCGCCCAGCCCGCCCTCGGGCCAGTCTCCCGGCGAGGTCCTGGCGCTCATCTCCTCCGGCGCCGCGGCCACCCGCGCCGAGATAGCCCGGCTCACCGGGCTCGCCCGCTCCACCGTCTCCCAGCGCGTCGACGCGCTGATCGCGCACGGCTTCGTCGACGAGGACGCGGAGGCCGGCTCCACCGGCGGCCGTCCCCCGCGGCGGCTGTCGCTGCGCACCCGCGAGCACGTCGTCGCCGGCGTCGACCTGGGCGCCTCGCACTGCCGGGTCGCGCTGCTGGACGTCGGCGGCACGCTGCTCGCGGTCCGCGAGGACCCCCTGACGATCGCGGACGGCCCGGCGGCGGTTCTCGGCCACGTCGAGCGGACGATGCACGCGCTGCTGGAGGACGCCGACCGGGACCCCAAGACGCTCCGCTCCATCGGCGCGGGCGTGCCGGGCCCCGTGGAGTTCTCCACCGGCCGCCCGGTGGACCCGCCGATCATGCCGGGCTGGCACCAGTTCCCCATCCCCGAGTTCTTCGACGAGCGCTTCGGCGTCCGCGCGCTCGTGGACAACGACGTGAACGTCATGGCGCTGGCCGAACAGCGCCGGGCCTTCCCCGACACGTCGTACCTGCTCTACCTGAAGGTGGGCACCGGCATCGGCTGCGGCATCATCGCGGACGGCCGCCTGCACCGGGGCGCGCAGGGCTCGGCGGGCGACATCGGCCACATCCGCGTGGGCGAGCGCGAAGAGCTGTGCCGCTGCGGCAACTCCGGCTGCCTGGAGGCCATCGCGGGCGGCGCCGCCCTGGCGGTCCGGCTGCGCGACCTGGGCCTGGAGGCGTCGGCGGGCCTCGACGTCGTACGCCTGGTCAAGGAGGGCAACCGCGAGGCGGTCCGCATGGTCCGCGAGGCGGGCCGGGCGGTCGGCGAGGTCCTGGCGGGCCTGGTGAACTTCTTCAACCCGGAGACGGTGGTGGTGGGCGGCGCGCTCGCGGCGGTGCACGACCAACTGCTGGCGGGCGTACGGGAAGCGGTGTACCGCAGGTCGCACCCGCTGGCGACGCACGTCCTGCGCATCGAGCCGAGCCGGACCGGCGAGAACGCGGCGGCGATCGGCGCGGGGATCCTGGCGATCGAGCACGCCCTGTCGCCGCGGCAGGTGGACATGGCCCTGGCGGGCGCGGCGAGCTGACGCAGGCGGCGCCCGCACGGCCGCGGGCGTACCCTCACCCGCGCCTCGGGGTCGTCTCCCCCTCTGGTCGGAATCCGGGTTTCGACCGTGGGCGGATGACCGGGAGATCCGCAGGCCGGAAGCTTCCGGTATGACTCCCACGCGAACAGCCGCCGCAAGCCCGGCGGCCATCGAAGTCGAAGGGCTGACCAAGCGCTACGGCCGCAGAACGGCCGTCGACGACCTGTCGTTCACGGTCGGTACCGGCAGGGTGACGGGGTTCTTCGGCCCGAACGGGGCGGGGAAGACCACCGCGCTCAAGGCGGTCGCCGGGCTGGCGCGCCCGACCGCGGGCCGGGCGTTCCTGCGGGGCACGCCGGTCGCGGCGCTCAGGCCCGACGCCCGGCTCCTCGGCGTCCACATCGAGCCGTGCGGCGCCCACCCCGGCCGGACCGGCCGGGCGCACCTGCGCTCGCTCGCCGCACTCGCCGGACTCCCCCGCCGCCGCGTCGAGGAGGTACTGGAACTCGTCGGCCTGGCGGAGGACGCGGCCCGGCGCAGGGTCGGGAAGTACTCGATGGGCATGCGGCAGCGCCTCGGGCTCGCCGCGGCCCTCCTGGGCGACCCGGAGATCCTGGTGCTGGACGAGCCGGTGAACGGCCTGGACCCGCAGGGCATCCGCTGGCTGCGCACGCTGCTACGGGACCGGGCGGCGGCAGGCGGCACGGTCCTGCTGTCCAGCCACATGCTGGGGGAGGCGGCCCAGACCGTCGATGACGTGATCATGATCGACCGGGGCCGGCTGGTCCACGAGGGCACGATCCGGGACCTCGAACGGTCCGGGGAGAGCCTCGTCGCCGTACGCACCGCCGCGGCCGAGCGGCTGGCGGCGCTGGTGGTCGCGGCCGGTGGCCGCACCCGGCGCGACGACGCGGGCGCGCTGCTGGTCGAAGGGCTCGACGCCGCGGAGGTCGCGCAACTGGCCCACCGCTGCGGCATCCTGCTGGAGGAGATCGCCCGGCGGACCGCGTCGCTGGAGGACGTGTTCTTCGGTCTCACGGAAGGGGCGGAGCGATGATCCATCTGCTGCGCGGCGAACTGCTCAAGACCGTGACCACCCGGACCCTGCCGGGCTTCGCGCTCGGCGGGGTCGCGTTCGCCGTCCTCAACGTCCTGGCGGTCGCGGTGTGGTCGGGCACGCTGGACGAGGTGGCCGAGAAGCAGGAGGCCCTGTCGGCGCTGCCGGTCCTGCTGCTGCTCTGGGGCCTGGTCGGTACGGCCGGGGAGTACCGGCACCGCACCGCCGCGCCGGCGGCGCTGGTGGGGCGCCGGGACCGCGGGATCGTGCTGGCGGTGAGGATCGCCGCGTACGCGCTGACCGGACTGCTGCTCGGCACGCTCACGGTCGCGGTGTCGGTCGGGCTGGCGCTGCCGCTGCTCAGCGACCAGCCGGGTCCCGACCTCGCCGCGGGAGACGTCGGCGCCGTCGTGTCGGGCAACCTCGTGGCGTTCGTCCTGTCCGCGATCCTCGGCGCCGCCCTCGGCGCCCTGCTTCGCAACCCGGTCCTGGGCGTCGTCGTCCTGCTGATCGTGAACTTCGCCGTGGTCCCGCTGGTGTCCGGCTTCTGGGAGTCGGGCGTCAACTTCACACCGTTCGGCGCGGCGGGCATCCTGAGCAGGATGACGCACCACACCACCCTGTCGGTGGTCTCGGCCGGATGGGTCCTGGCCGCCTGGACGGCCGCGGTCACGCTCGTCGCGGTCGTCGTCGAGCGACGGCGCGATCTGGCATGAGCCGGCTCCGGCGGCGGATCCGGGCGGTGTACGACGTGCTGGTCGTACACCGCTCGGCGCTGTTCGACGTCGTGCTGGCCCTGGTCACGACCGCGGTGGAGATCGGGCTGTTCCTCGACAGCAACATCCGCGTCGGCGTGTTCCCGCTGGTGGTGACGGTGCTGACCGGCGCCGTCCTGCTCGCCCGCCGCCGGGCACCCCTGCCGGTGCTCCTCGCGGCCTGCGCCGGAGCCGCCGTGCTCGTCCCGCCGGGCTACGCGCCGGGCGGGGCGCCCGCCGTGGTCGCCCTCGCCTCGCTCGCCGACCTGCGCGACCGCAGGGTCTCGGTGGCGGTGCTCGTCCCGACGACGCTGTACCTGGAGCTGGCGAGCATCTGCTCGCCGCCGATCACGATCGGCGCGTGGGCCCTCGGCTCGTACCTCCAGACCCGGCGGCGCTACACCAGGGCGCTGGAGGACCGCGCGGCCACCCTGGAACGCGAACGCGAGCAGCGCGACCAGCTCGCGGCCCAGCGGGAACGCACCTCCATCGCCCGCGAACTCCACGACATCGTCGCCCACTCCGTCACCGTCACGCTGATCGGCGTACGCGGCGCCCGCGACATCCTGCCGACCGAACCGCGGGTCGCGGCTGCGACACTGGAACGCGTCGAGGCCAGCGCGGAGCAGAGCCTGGCCGAAGTGCGCCGGATCCTCGGCCTGCTGCGCACCTCGGACGACGGCACGCAGTGGCGACCGCAGCCGTCGCTCGACCGGCTCGCCGAGCTGGTCGCCGAGTACCGGGCGGTCGGGATGCCCGTACGGCTCGAACGGACCGGCGAGGTCCGCGCCCTCGCCGGCGGGCTGGAGCTGTCGGCGTACCGGATCGTCGAGGAGGCGCTGACCAACGTGCTCAAACACACCGACCCCACCCGGGTCACGGTGACGCTCCACTACGGCCCGGCGCGGCTGGACGTCGCCGTCGAGGACGACGGCACCGTCCGCGACTGCGCCCCGTCCACCGGTGGCCACGGCATCCCCGGGATGCGGGAGCGCGCGGCGGTGGCGGGCGGCAGCCTGGACGCCCGGCGCACCGCCGCCGGGTTCCTCGTGTCCGCCCGGCTCCCCGTCGAGGACGCGGCATGACCATCCGCATCCTGATCGCCGACGACCAGGAGCTGATCCGCACCGGCTTCCGGCTGTTCCTGCGCACCCAGGACGACCTGGAAGTCGTCGGCGAAGCCGCAGACGGCCACGAAGCGCTCACCCAGTCCGCCGCGCTCGCCCCCGACGTGGTCCTGATGGACATCCGCATGCCGCACATGGACGGCGTCGAGGCCACCGCCCGGCTGACCGCCCTCGGCGCCGCACCCCGGGTGCTGATCCTCACGACGTACGACCTGGACGAATACGTCTTCGGCGCGCTACGGGCCGGAGCGTCCGGCTTCCTGCTCAAGGACGCCTCCCGCGACCGCCTGCTGGAGGCCATCCACGTCGTCCACTCCGGCGAGGCCCTGCTCTCCCCGTCGATCACCCGCAGACTGATCGAGGACTACGCCACCCGCACCGAACCGCTCCGCCCCCCGGCCGAGCCACCGACCCCCCTCACCCCCCGCGAGCGGGAGACGCTGCTCCTGGTGGCGAAGGGCCTGTCGAACCCGGAGATCGCCGCGCACCTGGTCGTGACCGAGGCGACGGTGAAGAGCCACGTGGGCAGCCTGTTCGCGAAGCTCCACCTGCGCGACCGCGCCCAGGCGGTGGTCTTCGCCTACGAAAACGGCTACGTCACCCCGGGCTGACCCCGCTCGGGGGCCTCTACCTCCCGAAGTCCGTGATCGCCTCGAAGATGTCGGCGTCCGTCTCCCGCTGCCACTCCGGCAGCTCCGGCCAGTCCGCGACGTACGCGGGCTTGGGATCCCCGAAGTGCCGGTACATCTGCGCCGTCCAGCACGTCGCGACGAAGCGCCCCTTCTGCTCCCGCGTGAGCCGCACCGCCTGCCCGCCGCTCACCTCAAGGAACTGCCGCACCTGCCCGTACACGGCACCGGCCGCCTCCCGCTCCCACTCGGGGGTCTCCTCCCAGGGCGAGACGTACCCCGGCTTCGGCTCCCCCGGAAAATGCCGCCGCACCCCGGCAACCCAAGCCCCCCGAAACACCCGCGCGCCGTGGGCCTCCGGCCGGTCCAGCGGTCTGACCATGACCGCGAACACCGGTGAGTCGGAGAAGGGTTTCTGTTCGTCCACCTTCGTGTAGCCCCAGGACTCGTACAGGGCCTGCACCCTCGGGTGCAGGACGTCGACCAGCAGCGTCGCGCGGGCCTCGGTCCTGGCCCCGACGAGCGCTTCGTGCAGGCGGGTGGAGGCACCGGTTTTGCGCCACCTCGGCAGCACCATCAGCTCGGACAGCGCGAAGCTCGGCCCGGCGTATCCCGGAGGCAGGTCGCTGCCCCGCCACCAGCCGCCGGCCGCGAACGGCGCGCCGTAGGCGAAGCCGACCGGCTCCTCGCCGTCGTAGCCGACGACGCAGGCGAAGCCCTCCTTGCCGGACCAACTGTCGACGAACTGCGCGAACCGCTCGCGGGAGTCGAAGGGGTCGTCGCTCCCGGCATACGCGGCGTCGTGGACGTCGAGCAGCAACTCCCGGATACCGGCGGCGTCCGCCCGCCCATATGACTTCATCTCCATGACTGCGTCCTCTCCAGCCAGCCGGTGATCTCCGGGCTGCGGGAGCCCGCGGCGCCGACCGCGCGGCGCACCTCGGTCAGGTTCTTCCAGATGCGCCGGGAGCCCGGGACGCCCTCAGCCAGCTTGCAGGCGCGGTCGGCGGTGTCCACGGCCGCTTCCAGCTCACCCTGACGGGCCTGGGCGAGGGCGGCGGAGGCGGTGTAGAGGGCGCGGTTGCGCGCGTATCCGGGGCGCAGTTGAGCCAGGGTGCGGTGAAAGTGGTATTCAGCGCGCTGCGGTCGGCCCAGGTTCATGTACGTGATGCCGGACAAGCCGTCGAGTTCGGCGATGTCGTAGAAGTCGGCCCACGCCGGTGTGTCGTCGTGTCCGGCACGCTCGAACGAACTGGTGGCGCTGGACAGCAGCCTCTCGGCCTTACGGGAGTCGTGCAGGCAAGCGGTCGCGATCGCCATCCGTGCCGTGGCCAGGGAGGAGAAAAGTGGGCTGCCGCGGCCGACGGATGTCGAGCGCGCGGCCTGTGCGGCGGCGGCGGACTCGGTGTAGTTCTCGCGCTGCTGGGAGATCATCGCCATGTTGTTCCAGACTCGGAATACGGTGGCGCTGTCGTTGCTCATCCCGGCGAGCGTGACCGCGCGGTCCGTCAGAGCCCGACTGTGGTCCGGGGCCCGCGCGTCGAGGGCGGCGAATGACGCGGTCGACATCGCGCCCGGCGCCAGCCCGTACAGACGTTGGCTCACCCGTCCCGAGACGGCCCTGTCGGCGATGAGGTGCTGGATTTCTTCCGCGAGACCCTCGGACGCCTTGATCACCGCGGGTGTCCCGCCGCTGCGGTTCCCTTCGCGGATGAGGCGTACGTGCTTGTCACGCAGCCGTTCGAGGTCGCTCAGCCCGACGCCGGGACGCGCTGCCGCAGCCCGTGGCGCATGCGCAGCCGTTACGGCAAGGGTGGTGCCGGTGGTGGCGGTGAGGAATGTTCGGCGGCGTACTTGGGCCTCCGTGGATTCTGGGGTGGATCTCCTCCGCGGTACGAAGCCGAGATCCACCGCCGGTCTGTCGAAAACTCTCTCCAGGCAGATCCGTTGCTTGGCGTGGGGCCACTTGCCCCCTCCGGATAACCAGCGTCTGACCATTCGGTCGTCGATCACTCCGGGCCTGCCGGTCAGCAGTTCGATCTCCCGGTTAACCCGACCGGCCAGTTCAGGTGCCGTCATCTCCAGTTCCGCCATTGCGGCGGCGAGTGCCATGTTCCTGGTCACGGCGACACCGTAGCTCCGGCTGGTCGACAAGTAACAAGCCCACCGGCAAAAATGCCCGGGGAAACGCCCGCCCAACCCGGCTGTCCACCCTGGGAATCTCCCCCGCCGCCCACTTGGCTGGATACGTGCAGAAGCCAATCCAGAGGCAGTTCACCCGTCATGCGGCGTCCGTGGCCAAGGCTCGGGCCTTCGTGGTCGAGACGTTGGCCGGGCGGCCCATATACGGGCGGCTGGACGATGTGCGGGTGTGTGTTTCCGAGTTGGCCACCAATGCCGTGCGGCACGGCGTCCCCGCGGGGCGGCAGTTCCTCGTCCGCGTCGCGGACGACGGCGCGCGGGTGCGGGTCGAGGTGCACGACGGCGGGGAGGGGGTGCCCGTCGTACGGGCGGCGGGGCCCATGGACGACGTGGGGCGGGGGATGGTGCTCGTGGGGGCGCTGGCGGATGCGTGGGGGGCGGAGGGGCGTTCGGGCCGGGGAAGGCGGTGTGGGTCGAGCTCCGGGTGGGCGTTAGCGAGTGAGCCGTTCACGCGGGGCGGGGGCGGTGCGTCGGCGCCGGGCGGCGGTGCGGGCGGCCACGGCGCGGAGGAGGCGGACGTAGCCGTTCCAGCGTGCCGGGTGTGCCGGTGTCTGCCAGTGGGCCTCGGCCAGGTCCATGCTGTCTTCGAGGCATGCGTCGTGCAGGTGGCGCCAGAGCAGGGGCCAGGTCAGGCGCGCCGGGCCGCGCGCGTTCATGGCCAGCGTGTGGCGTAGCAGGGTGCGGTGTTCGTCGACGGCGTGGACGGTGTACTCGTGGAAGCCGTCGAAGCCGCGTGGCGCGTCGAAGGTGAAGCGGACCCAGGTGGCGGGGACGTGGGCGGTGACGGCGTACCGGATGGGGCCGTGGCCGCCGGTCGCGCCGACGGCCAGGGGGCCGTCGAAGCGCATGGCGGGCCAGGCGGCGCGGGGCCAGAGTGCGTCGCCGTCACCGGCGAGGGAGTCGACCAGCGCGCCCACCTCACGCGGTTCGGCCTCCAGCAGGCGTTCGTGCACGTTGTATACGCCCATCGCTCCGCGCTCCCCGTCCGACGATTTTAGAGGATGCCCTCTAATTACTCTGTAGAGAGTACTCTCTATTTCCATGGCCAGGCAACCCCGCTTCAGCACCGACCAGTTCCTCGACGCCGCCGTACGCAAGGCCGCGGCCGGCGGTCCGGCGGCGGTGACGATGTCCGCGGTCGCCGCCGAGGTGGGTGCCCCGAGCGGTTCGATCTACCACCGCTTCGCCGGACGCACCGAGTTGCTTGCCGAAACCTGGCTGCGGACGGTGGAGACGTTCCAGGAGGGCTACCTCGCCGTCCTGGCACCGGCCGACCGCGACGCCGCGCGAGCGGCAGAGGCGGCGCGGGCGGCGGCCCGTCACATCGTCGCCTGGAGCCGCGCCCACCCCGCGCAGGCCACCGTCCTGCTCTACGGCCCCGAAGCCTTCGACCGCGCCGCCTGGTCCAAGCCGCACCGCCACCGCGCCGACGCGGGCAACGAGCGCGTCCACGCCGCGCTCGCCGCCCTGGCCGCCGTCCTGGACCTCCGCGGCCCCGAAGCCGCCGACCGGATCACGCTCGCCCTGATCGACCTCCCCCTCGCACTGGTCCGCCGCCACCTGCGCTCCGGCACAGCGCTGCCCCCGCACGCGGAAGACCTGGCCGAGCAGGGCGCCGCCGCCCTCCTGAACCCCTGACCCGCGCCCTCCTTGGTTGCGGTGATTGCGCTCATCCGTCCCGCGACGCGTTTGCGCCGCCTCGCCCTTCGCGACGTACGACGCGGCGTTGGTCGGCGAGGTGTGCCTCATGGAGCACTTCCAGCGCGCGAGCTGTCGTCGAGGGGCCGGGGTTCACGACCGCGACCCACCCGTACGCGCCGTAGACCGGGTGCGGGAGGAACACGTCCGTCACGCTGAAGTCGACAGCCGATTCCTCGCTCGACTCCGGCGGGTATCCGACGAGATCGGTGAAGAGCTGTGTCCCGACGTGGATGTTCAGACGCCACCGATCGGGCGCATCGAGTCGCGAGCGGGTGTCGTCGGGGTAGTCCCTCGTGACGATCGTCGCGTAGGGCTGCCGGTTCCGCGGCACCTCGCCGTCAGGCGCGTAGTAGAAGAAGAAGTCACCCCAGGAGATCTCGGGATGCTCGCTCCCGGCTCGGGGAGCGAGCTCCAGCACACCGACATGGCTTCTGACCTCTGAGAGAATCCGTTCCATAGCCATGCTTCAAGTGTGAGCTTGAAGTGCGTACGGAGGGTTGGCGTCATGGACGAGGTCACCGCATCCGCACCCGATGCCCATACGACCGGTCGCCTGGCCGCGGCCTCAGGCTATTCCGCACAGCAGATCCGCGACCTCGAACGGCTCGGCGTGATCCCTCCCGCGATCCGGCGACCGAACGGCTACCGCCGCTTCGGACCCGAGCACCTCACAGCGCTACGCGCCTACCGGCGGCTGGCCGTCGCAGTCGGTCCGGTCGTCGCCCGCACCACCATGCGAGAAGCACGTCAGCTCCCGCACGACGAGGCGATCGCGCGAGTCGTCGCGCTCCACGTCCACCTGGCCCGGTCCCGTGACGACACCATCGCCGCTCTGCGGGCGCTGGACAGCATCGTCGAAGAAGGTGCCCACGCTGCGCCCCCGACTTCTGCCGATGCGATGAGCATCAGCGAGCTGGCGGCCGCGCTCGGCGTGCGCCCGTCCACACTCCGCTTCTGGGAGCAGCAGGGCCTCGTCACCCCGGAACGAACCACACGGCTCAACGCGCGGAGCTATCCGCTCGCCGCGATCCAGGACGCACGGATCGTCGCTGCGCTCCGCGCAGGCGGCTACCGGATCCCCGCGGTGCAAGCAGTCATGGAGTCGATCCATACGGTCAGCCACGCGGACGACGCCCGTGATGCGCTCCACGGCCGACTCCGGGCAATCGCCACCCGCTCCGACGCGCTGCTCCGCGCCGGCACCGACATCGCCGACCTCATCTCGCGTCAGGACACCGCCACCGTCAGCGACCTTCCGGCCGGCACCACCTAGCCGACCGGGGCATCTTCCGGCCGCGGCGTCATCTCCGCGGCGGCTGCCCGCGCTATCGCCTCGATCAGGGCCGTCGTCGCCGGGGGGTCCGGGGGGTCGCCGTACGTCGCGGTGTAGATGCGGCGGGGGGCGTCCGGTATCTCCGTGGTGTGTATCTCCGGGTTGCGGTGGGCGCGTAGGGCCAGGCCCGGGAGGGTGGTGACGCCGACGCCCGCGGCGACGAGGGCCTGGACGACGACCATGTCGTCGCAGACCGAGTCGATCCGCGGCGCGAAGCCGTGGCGGGCGCAGACCGCCGTCAGTTCGCTCTGGCAGCGTTCGCAGCCGCCGATCCACGGCGAGTCGCGGTGGTCGGCCACGCTGTCGTCCGGGTGACGGCTGACCAGGTGGATCGGGTCGTCCGCCACGTGGAGGAGGCGGAACCCGTCGTCCTCCAGCGGGGCGTGCGCGTAGCGGAAGACCAGCGCCACGTCCACGTCCCCCCGGCGCAGCATCCCCAGCGCCTCGACCGGGTGCCGGTCGACGACGCTCAGCGCCAGGCCCGGGTGCGCTTCGGCCAGGGCCCGCGCCGCCTTCGGGACGATCGTGCTCAGGACGGAGGCGTTCGCCGCGAGGCGGACGCGGCCGGTGCGCAGGCCGACGTGGGCGGCGAGTTCGCTGGTCGCCGCGTCCACGCGGCCGACGATCTCGGTGGCGCGGCGGGCGAGGAGTTCGCCTTCAGGGGTGAGGCGGATGCCGCGCCGTACGCGCTGGACGAGCTTCGCGCCCGTGGCCGCCTCCAGCCGGGACAGGTGGTGGCTCACCGACGGCTGCGAGTAGTGCAGCTCCCGCGCGGCTTCGGTCACGGACCCGTGGCGGGCCACGGCCGCGAGGACCTTCAGATGGACGAGGTTCAGCACACATCAAGGATATTGATGTGACCATCGGTGTTTTGGCATTGGACGTCATCACTGCCGTCCGGCCATGCTCTCGTGCAGCAGCCGCCCTTCGCGAGGAGCACCATGAGCAAGCTCAGATGCCACATCTCCATCTCCCTCGACGGGTACGTCGCCGGGCCGGACCAGAGCGTCGAGGAACCCCTCGGCGTGGGCGGCGAGAGCCTCCACGACTGGGTCGTGCCGCTCGCCGCCTGGCGTGACCTCCAGGGCAGCGAGGGCGGCGAGGTCACCGCCAGTTCGCCTGTCTTCGAGGAGAGCATCGAGAACATCGGCGCCGCCGTCATGGGCCGCGGCATGTTCGGGCCCATCGGCGGCGGGCCCTGGGCCGAGGACGAGCAGTGGAACGGCTGGTGGGGCGAGGAGCCGCCGTACCACTACCCGGTGTTCGTCGTCACCCACCACCCGCGCGAGCCCGTCGAGATGGCCGGCGGGACCACGTTCCACTTCGTCACCGACGGCATCGAGGCCGCGCTCACCCGGGCGAAGGAGGCCGCGGGCGGCAAGGACGTAATGCTGTACGGCGGCGGCCGGATCGCCCGGGAGTACCTGGCGGCCGGGCTGCTCGACGTGCTCGAACTGCACGTCACCCCCCTCCTCCTCGGCGGCGGCTCCCGCCTCCTGGACGACCTCGGCGGTACGGGCGTACGGCTGGAGCAGGTCCGGGCGGTGGAGGGGAACGGCGTCACGCACCTCAAGTACCTGGTCCACCACGGGCGCTGAGGACCCGCGTCACCCCGTACGCGACGACGGCCCGCCCTGCCGCGCACACAGCACCAGCGCCACCGCCGTCGCCCTCGGCGCGTACGCCAGCAGCAGCCCGCCGACCAGGCCCCCACCAGCAGCGCCGCCAGGATCGCCGTGCGCAGCCCGGCGTGCCGGCGGTCGCCCTGCGCCAGGCCGGAGACCAGCGACGTCAGCGTGCCCGTGACGAACGTCGTCGTGATGCCCGCCCGGTCCAGGCCGCGGGCCGCCGCGTCTGGACGCCCATCGCCGTCGCCGACGCGGCGATCAGCCCGGCGCCGGTGGCCGTTTGGGGGGCGGCGTCCGTCGCGACCCAGCCGGCGAGGAAGAGGGCGTGCGCCCGGTCGCGTTCGGTCAGGTCGAACCGCAGGGGAAGGGCATCGGGCCCCGACTCTGAAGTGACCAGGTCCTCCTCGCGCATCGCGGCGACGGTCCGGCTGACGGCGGAGTGCGAGCGGTGCAGGGACTCCGCCGGTTCGCGGATGGCAGCGGCCCGGTGTGGGCGAGCTGGCTCGTTGCATACGCGAAGTTGGGTCGTTCCCCTTGCGCTGCCTGTCCACCCGAGGCGCATGTGGCCGATGGGACGCGAGACCGGGTACGGTGTGCTCCTCAACGGGAGCGCAAGCGATGTTTGCGCGAGTGAACGATTTTCCGCACCCGTACGTGAACTACCGAAAGCATTAAGGTTAAAATGTTGGCGATTGCCCAGAACATAGCGACTGATAGCGCTTTTGTAGACTTTTTGCGAATCTGCATGTATATGCTCTAACTCCCCGGTTGCGCATTCGTGTAACCCCTTTCTGTCAAGCCAGGGCGACCCCACGGGACACCGTTGGCGAATTGGTCCTGATGGCGTGACGCTTCCGCCCCGTCGGGGTTACCCGGCGGGGCGGAGTGCTGTGAAGTGGCTGGTCCTGGTGCCGACAAGCGGGGTGCCGGTCATCCAGGCGTCGAGTCTGACGAGGTTGATGCCGGCGGCTGTGAGGAGATGCTGAAGGTGGGTCTTGGCCTGGCCTTTGTAATGGGATCTGCGCAGGCCGAAGGCCCGTGATGTCTGGGAGATCGTGCCTTCGACGCCGGCGCGGTGCCCGTAGCGCTGGAGCCATGCGGCGTCTTCCTGGTTGGCGCGGCCTGACGGATTGCTTCGTGCTCGGGTCTGGTCCGCAACGTGGTCTCGCGGCCGATGCTCGGAGTTGTCTTGGTGCACTTCGAGCGGGTGGGGCAGAGCCGGCAGCCGGTGGGGAGAACTTCACCGGATCACCAGTACCTTGCCGCGGTGGTCGTTATACCACTGTCGGCTAGCTTGACTCTGTCGGGGATCTTGGAGCTGCCGAAGTCAGGTGCCGAGGGTTCGCCCGGACTTCGGCCGGGGTATCTCGCGCTGGTCGAGGTAGTTCTGGAAGGCAGTCGGTCGGCGGGGTGTGAGGGCTTCCTCGGCTGGTGGCAATCCGCTGGGGCGCTCGATGTTGACGGCGATGGCCGTCAGGACGTGCTGGATGTAGGCCTTTCTCTGTCCGCGGTAGCGGCAGCGTCGCATGCCGTGGGCGAACTCGTTGACCGTGCCTTCCACTCCAGAGCGGACCGCGTAACGGGTCTTCCACTCGGGTGTCTGTTGCTCGGTGCGGACGCGGAGTTGCAGGTCGCGGAGTTCTCGTGGGGGAAAGCCGACCGTGTGGGTGCTTTCGCGGGAGGTGGTGCACCGCGTGCGGGCCGGGCAGGGCTGGCACCGGCTTCTGGTGAACCTGGCCACGATCAGCGGGGCGGCGGCGGTGAGGTCGGTAAGGGCCGTGCCAGCCCTGGCTGACCTGACCCTGGGGGCAGGTGACCTGCCGATGGTCGTAGTCGATGTGGAAGTCGTCCCGGGCGAAGCCCTCGTCCCGGCGGTGTTGCCAGGTGGGGTTGCTCCGCAGTGGTCCGGAGACGGTGACCTGGTAGTCGCGTGGGGCTTGTTCCAGGTGGGGCAGGGAGGTGTAGCCGCTGTCGACCAGGGGCTCGGAGGGCACCAGACCGCGGTGGTGCAGGCGGGTGTGGATGCCGGGCAGGGACCTTGCTGTCGTGGGTGGTTGATGTAGTGGTGGCCACGTCCGTGATCACGTTGGGGCCGTCGGGAGCGTATGTCTCCGTCAGATGGGCGGAGAGCCCCTTCCAGCTGATGATGTGCCCGTGCCGTGCGTAGCGACCGAGGTGTCGTACGGGGAGACGATCGCCCGGGACGAGGGCGGAAGCCCGGACCCGTCTTCCGTCTCGGCGGTGCGCCGGCGCAGGTGTCCTGCGGAGTCACGGTGGTAGTTCTGCACCACGATCTGACGCAGGGCCTGAACCGAGGGCCGGAAGTGCGGTCTGCTCCGTGCCGGGAGAGGTGTTCCAGGAGCCGGACGGCGTCGTTTCCGGTGGGCGAGGATCCTGGTCTTGAGCTTGGTGGGGTTCTTGCCCAGGCGGAGCGGACGGCCGTAACGGCTACTCCAGTCCTCGTAGACCAACTGGTCCAGCAGGTGCGGGGAGGTGTTGGCGACGCCCTCCAGCGCGGCGCGGACCGCCTCGGTGACCATCTCCAGCCGCGTCAGGTCGCGGACCGCGGCCAGGACATGGGTGGAGCCGGTGCGCTAAGTGGTGCACTCGCCCTGTTGCAACCAACGCGGCTGACAATCCTCTGGCCGGGCCCGGTGCCCTGTGCCACAGTCGCACTGGAGTCGTATCGCGGTAGCGAGCCGGAGCGCACACACGGCAAGAGATGGCCGGGGCACTGGGTGGAATTCAAACTGCTGGGCCCGCTCGAGTTATGGTCCGAAGACCGGCGGTTGCCGGTGGGCACGCCGCAGGAACGTACAGTGCTGGCCAGCCTTCTCTGGGTCGTCGGCGGGCCGGTGTCCGTCGAGGTGTTGATGAGCCGGCTATGGGGGACCGAGCGGCCGCCGTCCGCTCCCGAGGTGTTGCAGGCCAACGTGTCCCGATTACGCAACCGGCTGCGCGCCGCTGCCGATGACCGGTTGAGGATCACCTTCGCGGGCCGGGCCTACCGGTTGGAGGTGGATCCCGAGACCATCGACCTGCACCGCTTCCGTCGGCTGTACCGGCAGGGCAAGGCGGTGGCCGGCAGCGGCAGTCCCGAGCAGGCGGTCACCCTGCTGACCGAGGCCGAGTCCTTGTGGCGCGGGGAGCCGCTCGGTGGGTTACGCGGCCACTGGGTCACCAGCCTCCGACATCGCGTCGGCGAGGAACGGCGCCGCGTCCAGGAGGTGCGCGTCGACCTGGAACTCGGTCTGGGGAGACATGCCGATCTCGTGGGTGAGCTGTGTGAGTTGGCCGAACGGCACCCCACCAACGAGCCCATCGCAGCGCAGCTCATGGTGGCGCTCTACCGCAGCGGCCGGCACGGCGAGTCCCTGGACGTCTTCCAGCGGATCCGGCGCGACCTGCGCGACACACTGGGGTTGTCCCCCGGGAACGAGTTGAGCGACCTGCAACAGCGCATCCTCAGCCGGGACCCCGCACTCCTGGAACCGGAATTCTCCAGAAGCGGCTCCCCTAAGCCCGACGTCTCCGACACCATGCCGCGCGACACCCCGGACTTCGTTGGACGCGATCAAGAATTGCGCCTCATCGTCGACGACGTCCGGAGACGGTCCACGGCCTTGCCGCTCTTCGTGGTTCACGGTATGCCGGGGGTCGGAAAGACGACTCTCGTCGTACACGCGGCGCATCTGCTGCGTGAGCAGTTCCCGAACGGCATGCAGTACGTCGACCTGCGTGCGCACAGCCGTGACGGTCACCTGCCCCGCGACCCCTCCGAGGTACTGGCCACGCTGTTACAGGCCGTGGGAGCCGGCAAAGGGCTGCCCTCGACCCTTGACGAGCGGGCGTCTCGGTGGCGGGAGCGTCTGGCCCACCGCAGGATGCTGCTGGTGCTCGACGACGCCCGGGATGCCGCTCAGATCCGGCCGCTCTTGCCGGGGACGCCGAACTGCAGTGTGATCGTGACCAGCCGGCACCGCATGGCGGAGCTCGAAGGAGCTCGGTCCATCGCCCTCGACGTGCCCCCGGCGGGGGAGGCCGTGGCCCTCTTCACCCGCATCGTCGGTGCGACGCGGAGCCGGGATACCGCGGGGGTGCTGGAGGTGACGCGTCTCTACGGTCACCACCCGCTCGCGGTCCAGCTCACCGCCAACCGCTTCCGGCACCGGGAGGTGTGGAGCGTACGGGATCTGGCCGACAGCCTTACCCGGGCCGGCGAGCCGTCGGGTGAATTCGACGCATCCGCAGGCATCGCTGCCGTGTTCGCACTTTCGTATGCGGAGTTGAGCGACGGCTGCCAACGCCTCTTCCGCCGGCTGTCCCTGCATCCCGGGCCGGACCTGACCCTCGACGCGGCAGTTGCGCTCTCCGGGAAGGAAACCGCCGCCGTTCGAGGGGAACTGGACGAGCTCCTTGAGTACCACCTCGTCGAGGAACTCGTCCGTGATCGCTACGTGGTGCACAGCCTGGTGCGTGCTTTCGCCGGCAGGATGGGGCGACTGCAGGATTCCGCAGAGGTACGGCGACGGGCGTTGTCCGGGCTCTTCGACTACTACCTGGCCGCCGCCGAGGCGGCCGTCCAGCTGACTCATCCGCAGCGCCGGAAGATCCCGATGTCCGTCCGGCCGGCCGAACCCGCGCTGCCGTTCTCCGACGGGGCCGCGGCACAGGCGTGGCTGGACGTGGAGCGAGCCAATCTGGTTGCGGTGATCCGGTACGCGGCCACCGAATCACCGCAACACGCACGGATCCTTCCCCTGCTCCTGTCTCCGGCGTTCCGAACCTGGGGAGTCTGGCAGACGGCAGCCGATCTCTACGCGACAGCGCTCTCGCTGTCTCGCGGAGCAAGCGATCTCCCATCTGTGGCACGGACGCTCGTGGAGCGCAGCGAGGTGTTGTGGCGTCTCGGCCTGCGCGACGAGGCGCTGCCGTGTGCCGACGAGGCGATGGCCTGCTATGGAGAGTTGAACGACGACTGGGGGCTGGCAGAGGCGCAGGCGCAGCGAGCCCTCGTCGACCTGGTGTCCGGTGAGTTCTCGCAGGCCATCCGAAAACTTGAGCTGGCACTCGCACTGCACCGGCAGGTAGGCAATATCAGGGGAGAGGCGGAGACTCTCACCCAGCAGGCGGTGGCCTTGTCCTACACGGGACAGCGCCGGGAAGCACTAATGCAGACCCGCACGGCTCTGCACTTGTTCCAGGAGATCGGGGACCGGCTCGGGGAGCTGAAGGCGCTCAACAACATCGGGGAGACGGAGAGGCTGGAAGGAAACCAGGAGGAGGCGCGCACCTACTACGAACGGGCCCTCGTACTGCAGCGCCAGGTCGGTGGCCGCCAGGAGCTGGCCATCCTCTACAACAACCTGGGCAACCTATGCCGCACCGCGAGAGACACCGCCGCCGCACTCGACTATTACCGCGAGGCACTGAAGAACTACCGTGCCATCAGCGATCTGCGCTGCGAGGCCGACTCCCTCATCAACATCGGCCTGACGTTCGCTGAAACGATGCGGCACACCGAGGCGGACATCCACTTCACCATGGCGGAGCGGATCGCCAAGCAGATCGGTGACTCGTACCAGTGGCAACGAGCACTCGCGGGCAAGGCAGCCGCCCTGCACGGTTCGGGCCGCCGCACGGCCGCTCGATCCGCATACGAGAAGGCATTGCAGAAAGCCCGGGCGATCGGCGCATCCCACGAGGAGGCCCTGGCGGCGGAGGGTCTCGGCGCACTGATGCTCGAACTCCAAGACGACACCGCGGCCCGGCAGACTTGGCTGCACGCGCTCGCACTCTACGAGCGACTGGGGCTCGCCGCAGAGTCGCACGCGCTGCGGCAGCGACTTGCCGTGTATCTGGTCGACGGTGAGCAGGGGGCGACGTCGGCAGTGCGGCGAGAAGCCCCGACCGAGCCTCCGTAGGCGAGGTCGCTATGAAGTCACGTTTCTTCAAGGAAAAGGAGTCTTACCATATACCCGAGATGTAATTGCGGTGATGAGTATGTCCTCCACTCATTTCAGTGTTGGCAGTTGCCAAGGGGATATGCCACCGCTCCCAGGTGTGGCTACAGTCAGGTTTGATCATGACGACCCTGGGGGTACTCGTATGCGACCGTCCGACGGTCATGCGCCATGGGGGCGGAGCGACACCCACAACGAGCTCTCCGGGACCGTCCACGGCCCCAGTCTTCAGGCGGCCACCATCCACGGGGACGTCTATCTCGGTGCCGCCGCCCGGCCGCACCCTCCGGTCCCCAGGCAACTCCCCTCACGGCCGCGGCACTTCACCAACCGCGACGCGGAGGTGAACATCCTCGACCGCGCGCTCGCGAGGGCGCGAAGCGAGAACTTCTCCGCGCTCCTCTCGATCAGCGGTCCGCCGGGGGTGGGGAAGACGTCCCTGGCGCTGTCGTGGCTGCACAGCCACGGCGAGGACTTCGCGGACGGCCACCTTTACGCCGGCCTGGAGGGCCATCGGCCCGATCAGCCGACCAGTCCCGGCCACGTGCTCACCCGATTTCTGCAGGCGCTCGGAGTGTCTCCGGACCAGGTCCCCGCAGACCTTGCCGGCCAGATGGCCCACTTCCGCACGGTCACGGCCGGAAGACGTATCGCCGTCCTCTGCGACAACGCCTTGTCGGCAGCCCAGATCCGGCCCTTGATGCCGGCGTCCGCAGGCAGTGTCTGCGTGGTGACCAGTCGATGGCACCTCCGGTCACTTGTCCTGGACGGGGCGGAACTCGTTCAGCTCGATCCGCTCGACACGAATGCGGCCATACAACTGCTGGGCAGAATGGCCGGGCACGATCGGGTCGCGGCCGATGCCGACGCCGCCCGTGAATTGGTCATCTCCTGTGGCCGTTTCCCGCTGGCGGTGTGCGTCAGCGCGGCGCTACTCGTCGCCCGGCCCGGCTGGAGCCTCGCGACGGCGGTGACCAGTCCCGTTGTCGGCGCGGATCTCACAGAAGCAGATGAGGAGGTATCCATGGAGACCAGACTCGATCAGGTGTATACGGCGCTGCCCGACGACGCCGCGCGCCTGTACCGCCGTATGGGCCTGCATCCCGGAAGCGAGTTCGACATCGGCGTCGTCGAGGCCGCGGCTGCCGTACCTCCCGGGATCCCCGGGCCAGCCGATCGGCTGGCCACTTTGGTGCACGCCAACCTCCTCGGCATGGAACGTCCCGGCCGATACCGCTTCCACGACCTGATCCACGAACACGCCCGGTACCGAGCCGAGGCCGACGACGACCCCGAAGTTCGTGAGGTGACCGTACAGCGGATCATCGATCACTATCTCGCCACCGCGAACGATGCGGATCGCGTCATCTATCCCCAACGTCTGCGCCCGCCACCGGAGTACATGCTTCCGCCGCGGGAGAGTCGCGCCTTCCCGAGTTTCGCCACCGCACTCGGGTGGCTCGACGCCGAACTCGGCAATCTCATGGCAGTACTGCGGGTCGCGTCGGCACACGGGCACGATTCGGCCGCATGGCAGATCGTGGACGCCATGTGGGGGTTGTTCATCCATACGCGATACCACGGGGACTGGATCACTAGTCACGAGATCGGCGCGGCAGCCGCCCACGCCTGCGGTCACCGCCTTGGTGAGGCAAGGCTGCGCACCGGCCTCGGAGTGGCACTGCGGGACACGGGCCGGTACGAGGAGGCCCTCGGCGTCTTCGACCGGGCCCTTGCACTCCGCCGCGAGATCGGCGACCGCAGGGGCGAGGCCCTAGTCCTGCACAACGTGGGCCTCGTACACCGGCAACGTGACGATCTCTACCGGGCAGGCGAGCTGTTCCGGACCGCACTCGCCATCCGGGAAGAGGTGGATGACACCCGCGGAGTCGCTCGGGAGCATTCCGCTATCGGCGAGGTGGAGAGCCTCCTCGGACACGATGACGATGCCCTGCGCCATCTCACCAAGGCGATGGACATGATCGCGGGGACAGCGGACCTCAACTCCGAGATCCCGGCTCGCCGCCGCCTCGGCCAGGCGTATCTGCGCGCTGGTGACCGCCCGGCGGCGCGTGCCCACCTCGAGGCCGCCCTGAGGGAGATTCAAGACGCTGGCGGGGTATTCGACGAGGGGACCATCCGTGAAATCCTCGGCGACATCGCCGAGCAGGACGAGGATCTGGCTTCGGCCCGGGACCACTACGCCCGTGCCGAAGCCGTCTACGGCAGACTCGGCGCCTTTCCGCATGCAGAGCGCGCCGCCGGACACCGGCACAGGCTGGATCCCGGCGCCGGGCCGGACGAACCCGTGGATCCTGCCCGGACGCCGCACTAGCCTCGTGCTTTCGCGAGTGGCCCTGTCCGGGTCTTGAACAGATAAGTGGAGAGTACTGCTGACCTGCAATGATGGGACTTGTCGAGGATCTGTCAGCTGCAAGGAAAGAACCACTCTCCAGGTGAAGAAGCGCAGCGGGTCGTATCCGCGTGTTCGTGTCGAGGGCGGCGGCCGTGGGGTGGTCTCGCAGGCCGGGTCGGTGCTGCTGGTCGAGACGGTCCGCAAGTCCGGCCTGGACACCGCGATATCGGCGGCACTCATGCCATGGCGCAAGCCGCAGGCGGTGCACGATCCGGGCAAGATCCTGCTGGACGTGGGCCCTGGCCGTCGCCTTCGGCGGAGACTGCCTGGCCGATGTCGGCCTGCTGCGGGCCGAGGCGGCTGCTTTCGGTCCGGTGGCCTCCGTTCCCACCGTCTCCCGTCTCGTCGACGCACTCGCGGCGTCCGGACCGAGAGCTCTTGCGGCGATCCGGGGCGCGCGTTCCCAAGTGCGCGAGCGAGTCTGGGACCTGGCCGGTGAGAGCAGTCCAGCCGCCGGCGGCCGGGTAATCGTGGACATCGACGGCGTGCTGGTACTCGCACACTCCGAGAAGCAGGACGCCACCGCGACCTGGAAGAAGACCTTCGGCCATCACCCGCTCGTCGCGTTCGTCGACCACGGCCAGGCCAGTTCCGGAGAGCCGGTGGGCGCCCTGCTGCGGCCCGGCAACGCGGGCTCCAACACCGCCGCCGCCAACATCGAAAACGCCCGGCTCGCCCTGGCCCAGTTGCCCAAAGCCCTGCGGCGTGGACGGTAACTGATCCGGACCGACTCCGGCGGTGGCGCCCGCTCCTTCCTCGACTGGCTCTCCAAGCCAGGGCGGTTGCTGTCGTATTCCGTCGGAATGCCCATCACCGACGCCATCCACCAGGCCGCACTGAAGATCCCGAAGAAGGCGTGGACGCCGGCCTACGACGCCGAAGGGACCGAGCGGCCCGGCGCCTGGGTCGCGGAGATCACCGACATGCCCGACCTGAGCACCTAGCCGAGGTGAATGCGGCTGATCGTCAGCAAGGAACGCCCCGCATCCCGCCGCCCAGTTGCGCTTCACCGACCTCGACGGACTGCGGCTGACCTGCTTCGCGACCAACACCAAGAGCAGCCAGCTCGCCGATCTGAAACTGCGTCACCGCCGGCGGGCCCACTGCGAGGACCGCATTCGAGGCGCCGACACCGGCTTGCGCAACCTGCCCCTGCACGACACCGCGCAGAACCAGATCTGGCTGGAGATCGTCTCCCTCGCGCTCGACCTCCTGGCCTGGATGCCCATGCTCGCCCTGACCGGCGACACCCGCCGCTGAGAACCCAAGAAGCTCCGCCTGCGCCTGTTCTCCGCCGCCGCCCAGCTCGTGCACACCGGACGCCGCCACTGGCTCCGCTTCACCGCCCGATGGCCCCGGACACCCGTGATCACCCACGCGTTCGACCGGCGCCACATCCTCTCGAACCCCGGCTGACCAGCCACGTCGACTGTCCGGACAACCCGCACCACCGCACCGGCGAAGTGGAACCCGGCGCACACCCGACACGAGAGCCGCGCCCTCAGCCTGCCCCAGCCCTGAAAGACCCCCTCACACAGGCACAGAGTCCCCGTCAGCAAGCTGACGAGGACTCATAAACGATCAAGGCTAACGCCAGGTGCCGACGTTCGTACGCAGCGGGTAAACGCGGCGGAGAGCGGCCAGTTCCTTGTCGGTCAGAAATCCCGTGGCGGCCGAGTCGGCCCCGACTTTCCACCCGGCGAACAGAACGGCCGACTCCAGCGCTTCTACAGGCTTGCCCGAGGTGAGCCAGCCGTGCAGAAAGGACGCGAACAACGCGTCCCCGGCGCCGTCGGTGTCACGAACCAGTCGCGGCGTGACGGCGCCGATCTCCACCAGCCGTCCGTCCTGGAGCCCCATGACGCAGCCGATCTCGCCGCATCCCACCGCGGCGATCCGGCAACCCGGATACCGGCGGAACACCTCCCCGATCCATTCGGCGGACGTTCCCGGCAGGCGCTCATGGCTGCAGAAGAGTACGTCGGCTACCTCAAGCCATGGCCTGTGGCTCTCGTCGTCCAGATCTGCCGACACATGCAGATCCACGGCCACCGGCAGCCCCAGCAGTTCCTTCGCCGGCTGCAGGAACGGCTCGCCGAACGGCCGGCTGGTGATCACCGCCAGGTCCGCGTCCACGGCCTGTTCGATGAAGCGCTCCATCGGATAGTCGCCGGAGCCGCCCACGGCCCAGGCATTGCGTGCCACGCGTCCGCCCGGGTCGGTGAGGATCATGGTTTTGGCCGTCTCCGCAACGTCAACGACTCCCCGCCCTTTCAGTCCGCGCCGCTCCATGGCCTCCCGGATGACCGCTCCGGCTTCGTCGGTTCCCACGAGCGTGCAGATGTGTGCCTCGCTCCCCAGCGTCTTCAAGGCGGCGGCGACGTTGTACGCGCCTCCCACGACAGCGCAGCGCATCCATGAAGCGCTGCGGTACGCCCTGTACTGCAATGGGAATTCCTCGACGGGCGCAGTCATAGCCAGCCTCGTCATTCCCACGATGACAAACCGCGGCATAGTCGATCTCGTCTCCCCCAGATTTCGGCATCGGGCCGGGAAGTCGGCCCGCGCATTCGAGTCTGCGGGAGGTGACCAGTGGCTTCTCTTGCAGCCCGCATGCAGAATTGCTGCAGGCCCGCGGTGCGACGGACAGCCGCCACCGCACTCATCTCATGATGCCGCAGCCGACACTGCAATGCGGGACTATCCCCGAAGTGACGCGTCGCATCATCGACCCCGCGAGCCAGTCACGATGTCGCGGTGTAAGTGGGACGACCACGCCATCGGCCGGTTCCGCGGCGGACTGACCACGAAGATCCACCTCGCGGCCGACGGCCGGTGTCAGCCGCTGGCCTTCCATCTCACAGCCGGACAGGCCGGCGACGCACCCGCATTCACCGATGTCATGGCCCGCCTGCGCGTTCCCCGCCGTCGCGGGAGGCCCCGCACCAGACCGGACCTGGTCCTGGCCGACAAGGCGTACTCCTCCCGCGAGATCCGAGACCACCTGCGCAGACGCGGTATCCGCACGGTGATCCCGGAACGGGCCGACCAGCAGGCCAACCGGATGCGACGCGGACAGGCCG
Organism: Streptomyces sp. 184; assembly: GCF_045781775.1. NCBI lineage: Bacteria > Bacillati > Actinomycetota > Actinomycetes > Kitasatosporales > Streptomycetaceae > Streptomyces > Streptomyces sp. 184. Next base: position 7,661,499 of record NZ_CP123230.1, read on the forward strand.
GTGGCAGACCGCCGGCCTTCGACCGGCAGGCATACAAGCAACGCAACACCGTCGAGCGTTGCATCAACCGCTTGAAGCAGTGGCGCGGGCATCGCCACCCGCTACGACAAGACCCCGACCATCTACCTCGCCGGACTCCACATCGCAGGCATCCTCCTCTGGTCCGCCCGATGATCCAAACAAAACCGCCTAGCCCTCACACGCCGAGCGCCACCCCGTCCTGCCGCGGGTCCGCGCCGCCGAGCAGGCAGCCCCGTTCCGCGTCCACCGAGATCACCATCGCGCTGCCGCCCCCGCCCCACGGCCCCGCGTCGGTCACCTCGTGCCCCCGCTCGCGCAGCCCCGCCAGCACCTCCGCACCCAGCCTCGACTCGCACCGCAGCTCCTCCGGCTGCCCGATGACGTCCGCGTCGCTGCCCGGGTGGATGAAGAACCGCGGTGCCTCCACCGCGGCCTGCGGGTCGAGGCCGTGGTCCACCAGGTGCGAGATGAGCTGCGTGTTCCACTGCACCTGGCCGTCGCCGCCCGGGGTGTTCCCGACGTGCTCCAGTCGCCCCGCCGCGTCGGTGACGATCCAGGCGTTGAGCGTGTGCAGCGGGCGGCGGCGCGGCCGGACCGCGTTGGGGTGGCCGGGTATGAGGTACGCGCCGCGGCCCAGGCGGTTGTTGAGCAGCACGCCGGTGCCGGGGACGGTGACCTTGGAGCCGAACGTGAACGCCAGCGAGTGGATGAAGCTGACCGCCCGCCCCTCGGCGTCCACGGCGACCATCGACGTGGTGTCGCCTTCCGCGGGCCCGGCCGCGCCCGGCGGCGCCTCGCCGCGCGCGAGGCGTTCGCGCGCGGCGGCGACCGCGGCGGGCGTCAGCGTCTCCCGCCACACCCCGGTGTCGCTCGCGCAGCGCCCGACGCGGTCCGCGAAGGACAGCCGGGCGGCCGACGCGAGCAGGTGCACGGCGTCGGTGCCGAGCGGGGCGAGGCCGCCGAGGGTGCCGTCGCAGAGCGCGAGTTGCTGGAGGGCCATCCAGCCGGGGGAGGGCGGCGGGGTCTGGTGCACGGTACGGCCGCGGTAGCCGGTGCTGAGTGCGGGCTGCGGCGTCACGTCGCCGCACAGCGCCCACTCGTCGCCGCTGAACGGCGCGCCCGCCGCGCGCAGGGCCGCCACGGCCCGCTCCGCGAACGCGCCGGTGTAGAAGGCGGCGGGGTCGGCGGCGAGGGTACGTATCGTCGCGGCCAGGTCCGGCTGCGCGAGGCGGCGGCCGACGGCGGGCGGGCGGCCGGCGGGCAGCAGGTTCCGCAGCGCGTCGGGGTCGGCGGAAAGGAGCTGCGCCTCCTCCGCGATGTCGCGGCGGGTCTTGGCCGTGCAGGGCAGGCCGCCCTCGGCGGCGCGGGCGGCGGGGGCCCACAGCGCGTCGAGTCCGCGGGTGGCGCCGGCGGTGTGCAGGGCGGCGAGGGCGGCGGGCGCGCCGGGGACGGCGACGGACAGCGGGCCGGCGATCGGCACGGCGTCGTGGCCCTGGGCGGCGTAGAAGTCGACGTCGCCGCCGTCCGGCCCGTAGCCGCTGCCGCAGACCGTCCACACCCGGCCGTCCGGCTCCCGTACGACGGCGAAGGCGTCGCCGCCGACGCCGCACTGGCCCGGCAGCGCGAGCCACGACATCGCGGCCATCGCCAGCGCCGCGTCCACGGCGTTGCCGCCGTCGCGCAGCACGGCGGCGCCGGCGAAGGTGACGGCGGGATGCGAGCCGGCGGCCATGCCGCCGGCGGCGAGCACGGGGGTACGGGGCGGGCGCGGCGGCTCCGGCGACTGCTGGACGGACGGCTGCTGGACGGGTGGCTGCTGGACGGGCGGGCGATGCGACTCGTACGACTCGGCCATACGGCGAGTATCCGCCCCGGCCGACCGGAAGATCCATACGCGATCCGCCCCCGGATCCGGCACCCGGCTTGTGCGTCCCGCACAACCCCTCGCCCCGGCAACGGCCCGGACCCCGCCGGGAAGCGGTGCGGAAACTCCAGGGCCTCCCCGCCCGCACAGTGCACAAGAAATGCGGGTGGTCGAGTAGGGGCCCGGCGGCGTACGGGAGCCGGGCCTCCGGGCTCCGGGCCGCCGGGCGGCGGCGGAGTCGCGCCCGGGGCGGGCCGGCGGCGGCGCCGGCCGTGCGCCGGTTACGCCGTCGTCGCGCCGCGGCCGTCCGGGAAGCGGGTCACGTAGCGGCGCTGCCAGGGGGTCTCCACCGCGCGGCGGTTGTAGTGCTCCCGTACGTACGCCACCGCCCGGCCCGCCGGTACCCCGTCCAGCACCGCGAGGCACGCCAGCGCCGTCCCCGTACGGCCCACTCCGCCGCCGCAGGCGACCTCCACCCGCTCCGTGACCGCCCGTTCCCACGCCTCGCGCAGCGCCGCCTCCGCCGCCGGGCGGTCGGCCGGCAGGCGGAAGTCGGGCCACCGGACCCAGCGGCTCTCCCACGCCGTCTCCGGCGGCGTCCCGCCCAGCAGGTACAGCCCCAGCTCCGGGTCGGGCCCGGCGGGCGCCGGCCTGCGCAGGCCGCGCCCGCGCACGTACCGGCCGGACGGCAGCCGCAACACCCCGGCCGCGGCGGGCTCCCACGTCTCGCTCATGCCGCGAGCGTAGCCGCGGGAGCCCGCCGACCGGGGGCGTACGCCGTACGCCCTACTGCCGGACCTCGACGCGCGCCGGCGCGGGCGGCGACAGCGGGGACTCCGGCGAGCTGACGCTCTGGAAGTACGTGACGAGGGCCGCGGTGTCCGTCACGTCGCCGCCCTGGCGGTCCGTACCGTCCTTGAAGGCCGTGAACCCGTCACCGCCCTCCGCGAGGAACTCGCTGACGGTGACCCGGTACTCCCGGTCCGCCGCCACCCGCTCGCCCGCCACGCGGACGCTCGCCGCGTCGAGCCGGGCGTCGCCCTCGCGGCGTAGGTCCACCGCGTACGACAGCGCCGCCGACGGCTGGAGGAACCGCGAACGGCCCTCGTTCACGCCCGAGAAGCCCTGCCGCAGCGCCTCGACGAGCTGGTCGCCGGTGAGCGTCAGCGTCACGAGCCCGGTCTCGAACGGCGCGACGCGGAACGCCTCCGCGTACGTCACCACCCCGTCGCCCTCCTCGCCGGACGCCCGGTACGTGATGTCCGCCCGGATCCCGCCCGGCTGGATGAAGGCGATCTCCGCGCCGTTGCCGCGGGTGGCCTCCACGTGCCCGTCGGCGATCACCAGGCCGAGCGGGCGCTCCGGCGCGGACGAGCCGCGTCCCGGCAGGTCGGCGGTGATGTAGCCGACCGGCTTGTTCTCCAGCTCGGCGGAGCGCTCGCGCCAGGTGCCGACGAGCTTCGCCATCGCCGGGTCCTGCGGAGTGGCGGTGAGGACGGGGTGGTTGGCCGCCTCCACCGTGCCGCGGAGCACGTCGCCGGTCTCGGGGTCGAGGGCGAAGCGCAGGTCGGTGTACGTACGGCCGAAGGACGCGGCCTGCGTCACGACCCGGGGGTCGCCGGCGGGGTCGGCGACGGTGCACACGTACGGCTCGTGCGAGTGGCCGCTGACGACCATGTCGACGTCCGGCGTGAACGACCCGGCCAGCGCGCGGATCGGCTGCCCGAGCTTCGCGGCGGGGCCGCCCTCGTTGCAGTCCTGGTTGTACGGGATGCTCCCGCCGTGTTCGCCGCCCTCGTGCAGGATCACGGTCTGCGCGGTCACGCCCATCTCGGACAGCTTGCGCGAGTAGCGGTCGACGGTCTCGACCTCGTCGTGGAACTCGACGTCCCGGATGCGCGCGGCGGAGATCGCGTCGGGCGCGTTCCTCGTGATCAGCCCGATGAAGCCGATGCGCTGCCCGCCGGGCAGGGTCTTGATCCAGTACGGCGGGAGCAGCGGCTCGGTGCCGCCCTTGCGGGTGACGTTGGCGGCGAGGTACGGGAAGTCCGCGCCGTCGTACGGCTCTTCCGGCACCGCGCAGCCGTCGTCGGGGTGGCAGCCGCCGTGGGCGATGCGGAGGAGTTCGTCGGGGCCCTCGTCGAACTCGTGGTTGCCGACGGACGCGACGTCGAGGCCGAGTTCCTCCAGGGCGTCGATCGTGGGCTCGTCGTGGAAGTTCGCGGAGAGCAGCGGGCTGCCGCCGATGAGGTCGCCGGCGCCCACGGTCAGGGAGTTGGGCTGCCCCTCGCGCGCGCCCTTGAGCAGGGTCGCGAGCCCGGCGACACCGCCGGCCCGGGAGCGGACCTCCTCGCCGGACTCGGTGACGCGGGAGACGGTGCCGGCGGGGCCGTCGACGGGGTCGAGGTTGCCGTGCAGGTCGTTGAGGGCGAGGAGTTGGACGGGCACGGGAGCGGACCGCGCGGACGCCGCGGCCGGCTTGGCGGCGGATGCGGTGGCCGGCTCGGTGGCCACGGACGAGCCGGTCCAGGAGAGCAGGGAGAGCCCCATGACCGCGGCGACGCCGGCGGCGACGGAGCGGCGGCGCGGTGCCGTCGCTCGGGCTTTCAAGATCAACATGGCGGACACCGTAGGGCGGTGCCGAGGGTGCGCAGGGACCGCGGGGAAGGCTGCCACCCTCGGGAGGCGCGAGCTTCACCCGTTGGGAGGGCGGGTGTTTCGACACCCGGCCCCGCGTGCGCCGTACGCACCCTCCCAACCGCCGTACGGCGCACGCCCCTCGGGGCCCGGCGGGGCCAACGGACCCGCCGGGACCGCCGGGACGAGCGAGGCCACCGGGCCTGTCAGGACCACCGGGACCACCCGGACCACCGGGGGCGGCGGAGAACCGCGTCACCCCTCCAGCACGCCCAGCTCCACCCCCCGCAGCCGGTCCGCGTCCGCGATCACGTCGATCTCCGTGATCAGCCCCTCCACCACCGTGAAGCTCAGCACCAGCCGCAGCCGCCCCAGCGGCGCCATGACGAGGCCCACCGCGCCGTCGATCAGCGCCGGCCCGGTGAACTGCGCCCGGCCCGCCGCGGCCATCGCGCCCTGCGCCACCGGCGCCGCACCGCTGACCTCGACCGGCTCCGGCGTGGGGATCGCCGCGCGGTCGGCCCGTAGCACCACGTCGGGGTGGAGGAGGGAGACCAGCGCCGCGAAGTCACCGCCGCGCGTCGCGGCCAGGAAGGCGTCCACGATCCGCCGCCGGCGCAGCAGGTCCTCCCCGGGCGTGGCGGCCGGCGTGCCGGCCCCCCGGACGCGGCGGCGGGCGCGGCTGGCGAGCTGGCGGACGGCGGCCGGGCTGCGCTCCAGCATCGGCCCGATCTCGGCGAAGGGCACGGCGAACAGGTCGTGCAGGACGAAGGCCAGCCGCTCCGCGGGCGCCAGCGTGTCCAGCACGACGAGCAGCGCGACGCCGACCGAGTCCGCGAGCAGCGCCTCCTCCTCCGGGTCCCGGGGGCCGGCGGCCCCGCCGCCGCCCGCCGCACCGGCGCCCGCGTCCCCGTTCCGGCCCCCGTTCCCGTACCACGCGATCCGCGCCTCCAGGGGCTCCTCCCGCCGGTGCTCGCGCGAGCGCAGCATGTTCAGGCACACCCGCGACACCACGGTGACGAGCCACGCCGTCAGGTCCTCGATCGCGTCGGCGTCGGAGCGGCTCAGCCGCAGCCAGGTCTCCTGCACGGCGTCGTCGGCCTCGGCGGCCGAGCCCAGCATCCGGTACGCCACCGCCCGCAGCCGTCCCCGCTCGGCCTCGAACCGCTCGGCCAGCCGCTCGGCGGGACCACCGGCAGGACGGCCCGGCGGGCGGCCCGCCGGACACTCCGGCAACTCCTGCTCGTCCATCTGTCACATCCCTCACTCGCCGGGGGTCCCTGAAGTAGACCCCATCCGACCTGCGGGTTGTGATCGGGGGGCACGTATAGGGACAGCAAAAACACCTGGAGTGATCATGACATCAGCCATTCTGCTCACCGGCGGCACCGGCACGCTCGGCCGGCTCGTCGCACCGCGGCTGCTGACCGCCGGCGCCAAGCTCAGGGTGCTCAGCCGGCAGCCCCGGGAGGCCGGGGCCGCAGGGGCCGCCGACGACGTCGAGTACGTCACGGGCGACCTCACCACCGGCGAGGGCGCGGCGGCGGCGGTCGCCGGCGCCGACGTGATCGTCCACTGCGCGGGCACCTCCAAGGGCGACGACGTCAAGACCCGGCACCTGGTCGACGCCGCCACCGCCGCCGGGAACCCGCACCTCGTCTACATCTCCGTCGTCGGCGCCGACCGCACCCCGGTCGTCAGCGGCCTCGACCGCGCCATGTTCGGCTACGTGGCCGCGAAGCACGCCTCCGAGCGGATCATCGCCGACTCCGGCCTGCCGTGGACGACGCTGCGCGCCACCCAGTTCCACGAGCTGACGCTGACGACGGCGCGGGCCATGGCCCGCATGCCGGTCCTCCCGGCCCCGTCCGGCTTCCACATCCAGCCGGTCGCCGCCGCGGAGGTGGCCGAGCGGCTCGCGTACCTGGCGCTGGCCGAGCCGGCGGGGCTCGTGGAGGACATGGGCGGCCCGCACACGTACGAGATGAAGGACCTCCTCCGCAGCTACCTCAGGGCCGCGGGCCGCCGCCGCCCGATCGTGCCGGTGCGGCTGCCGGGCAAGGCGGCGGCGGCGTTCCGCGGGGGCGCCAACCTGGCTCCCGACCACGCCGTGGGCCGCGACACGTGGGAGGACTTCCTCGCCGAGCGGACAGCGGCCGGCTGACCGGCCGCCCGGGGGGCACTCTCGAACTCGTCGCGATCAGTTCCCGCGCCGTTCCCGCCGCCGAATAGGGGGGATCGGAAAGCAAGAACATTACCGCCGGGCCGGAGAAGGCCGCGCAACGTGCCTTGCTGGCGTCAAGTCACTGACTCTATGATGGGATCGCTCCACCGTGCTGGGGCGGGGCTTTTTGGGGGGCACGTGCTGACTTCCGTGGTGGCCACGTTGATAGGCGGCGGCATCGCCTTCGTATCCGCGTACTTCACGCTCCGAAGAACCCAGAACTTCCAGCAATGGAACGACCGTTCGCTTTCGCTCCTGCCGTTGCGGCAGAACGCCATTCAGAAAGTCTGGTCCGCGCTGCTGAGAGCCAGGCTCAACGAACCCCTGTCCGAGGAGGAACGGCAGGAGGTCCTGGGCCTGACGATCTGGCTCCCCTCAGACCTCAGAGTCCTGTGCATCCGCGCGCTCGGCGACAGGAACGAGATCGCTCCGGCGCTGGAGAGGCTGACCCAGTACGTGAAGCAGATCGAGAGCGGGAAGAATGTCTGACGAGGAATTCCAGAACGCACTTGACCAGTACGAGCAGGACGCGGAGTCCCGCCGCAGGGACATCCTCCAGACACTGGAGCAGGAGCCGCCGGACGTCGTCCAGTCCGTCGACATGACCACCGTCGTCCTGACCATGAACCCCAAGATGCTGCCGCACGAGGACATCGACGCCGAAGTCCTCCTCGGCACCATCGAGGAGAAATTCCACCTGAACATCGATCCGCCCGAAGTCCTCTCGCATGTGCGCGAGATAAGCGAGGCGTCGGACTGGTCGAAGCTGGAGATCCTCAAGTTCGCCCTGCGGCAGAAGGACGTCGACTTCTCCCGCGGCCGGGTATCGATCGGCCGGAACAGCTACGTGTCGATCACCGCGGTGTCCGTGACCAGCGAGAAAATCCTCGTGATGGTCGACGGCCGCACGGAGATCGGCGAGTACGTGGCGGCCGAGGTATTCGAGGCGATGTGGCGGGCGGCCGGCGCACCGAAGCGCTGGGAAAGCCGCGAAGTCCAGGAGAACGTCCAACTCAAGTCGTACGGCACCCTCACCCGGGTCAACCTGGGATGCGATCTCCTCACGCTCCTGGCCCCGTCGTTCGTCGGCTTCCTGAACAGCAACCTGCGCGACGGGATGGCGGCGGAGATGATTTCCCGGTCGAGCCACGACAGCTTCGCGGCGCCGGCGGACGTGGTGTCGACGTTCAACGTCGACGAACTCGACTTCAAGGTGAACGTCTTCGACCAGCGTACGGGGCGCGCGGAGCAGTCGATGATCAAGCTGAGCGTGATGAACCGCGACGACATGGGCCGCGGGGTGTTCAACTTCTTCACGGAGCTGCCCACGGAGCTGCACTTCGAGTTGGTGGAGCGCATGGCGTCGGTGGTCCAGCAGGAACGCGACAAGCGGGCCTGAGGGCGGCGGTTCGGCCCTCCGGCGTCGGCGCCCGCCCGTGTGCCGTAGCGCATCCTCGTACGGCGGTGCCCCATCCGCGGGTCGCGGATGGGGCACCGGATCGTCCCGGTAACTACTGTGCCGCGGCCGTGCCGCAGTCGCCCGCCGAGCACCTGCCCAGCCAGCCGGCGAAGTCGGCGTCGTAGCGGTTGCCGATGGTGCTGGTCAGCAGCGTGCGCGCGGCCTCCCAGTCGCCGGTGCGGTAGTGGCCGAGCAGCGTGGCGACGTCATCCGGGTGGGACTGGATGAGATAGCGGACCGCGAGGTAGCCCCACTGGTAGGTGCGGGTGGTGTCGGTGTTCTCGTAGGTGGTGTCGAAGAGCGTGCTGAGGGGGTAAGTCTTGTTGGCCGCCTCGGCGATCGCGTCCTCGTTGGGAAGGTCCCGGTACGAGTAGGACACGTACTCGGCGAAGCCCTCGACCCACATGACGGTCGGGGTCCGCATGTTCTCCTCGAAGTCGCCGTACATGTTGAAGCGGCCGTCGAGGTAGTGCGTGTACTCGTGGTTGAGGTTCCAGATCTCGAAGTCCTCGGCCCACTCGGCGCGGTAGGCGATGAAGCGCGGCAGGTTGCCTTCCTGTGCGGGGTCGCCCTCCAGGTACATGCCGCCGTTGTTGGTGTCGATGCCGAAGATGACGCCGGCGTAGGTCTGGTAGTCGAGGCTGGAGTCGAAGGCGACGACCTCCAGCTTGGTGTTGCGGTCGTCCGCGACGGGGCCGTTGTCCCTGGCCACGCCGTGGAAGAACTCGTCCTGCCCGAGCATGCTCGCGCAGGACTGCTCAAGCTCCTCGGCGGTCAGCTTCTGCGCCACGATCTCCAGCGTGTCGGCACAGGTGTGCTCGACCGGGAGCACCGCCGCACGTACGCGCTCCTGGAGGTCGCAGGTGCCGAAGAAGTCGCAGTTCTCCTTGTCGTAGACGTCCGTCATCTCCGCGACGCCGACCCACAGCGCGGCGGTGGCGGGGTCGTCGAGGGAGGTGGTGTCGAGCAGTTCCCCGGCCAGCGGGCGGACGGCCTCGCGCAGTTCGTCGTGCTGGAGGAAGCGGCCCAGCTCGCGGCCGGCGTTGGTGGTCAGGAACTGCTTGTCGGTGCCGATCAGGTCCTTGTGGCCGGCGGCGAAGTCGTGCAGGACGGTGAGCAGGCTCGGGTCGCCCGCCACGGCGTCGATGAGCTCGGGCACCCAGTTGCCGCGGAAGACCACGGTGTAGGTGCTGTTGACCGCGTTGACCATCCAGTAGAACTCGTCGTACGAGGAGTCGTAGCCGGTCAGCAGCTTCTTGACGACGTCGAGGTAGCGGGCGTTCTCCATGGCGCTGTCGATCAGGATCACCGACTCGGACAGCGTCTCGCCGTTGGCCTCCGTCACGTCGTACGCGCGGGAGGAGTCGAAGAAGGCGTCCAGGCCGCCCTGGACGGCGGTCTTGAGCGCCGGGCCGTACTCGCCGACGCCGTCGGGGTCGCCGTACTGCACGTAGTAGCCGGCGCGCAGGTACAGCACGATCTGGGTGATCGAGGAGCTGTTGTCGCCCTGGTAGGCGGAGGCGGTGTCGCGGTAGGCGTCGGCGACCGTGACCATCTGCGACTCCTGGAAGAGCGCGCGGGCGTCACCGCCGGTCACGGAGAACAGCGTGTTCACGCAGGCCGTCTCCGACGCCTTGATCTGCTCGACCAGCGCGGCGCCGGTCTTGGAGGTGAAGTCGCCGACGTTGCACTCCGCCGCGGCCTCGGAACCCGCCGCGGTACGGGCCGCCTTGCGCGCGATGGCGTCGGTGGTGGCCTCCTGCGGCGGGAGGAGGGTGGCGTCGGCCTTCGCCTCGGCGGTCGTCGCCGGGTCGCCGGGCGCGAGAGCGGCGGCGAGCGCGTCGGGGGTGGACTGCCTGGGGGCGGGGAGCGACTTCGGCGCGGGGCCCTCACCCGGCACGACGGTGGCTTCTGCGGCGGGGGTGACGAGTGCGTACCCCGCCCCCAGACACATCACCAGGGCGACTACCAGAAGGTAGAACCCCGTTCTCGACATGGGGGGTTTGGCTATCAAGGGAGCCTCCGAGTTCGTGGGTTCCGCGTGTGCCGCACAGCCGGGAAACCTCGGACTGTCATGCACACGGGGCTTGGTGACATGTAAAATTACACACGTCACATGGCAAGCCAAGGACCCGGCCGACGCGGGCACTTGCACTTTTGGCCGGTGAACACCCCGGCCGCATAACGGATTCGCATCGTCGCGGGACGAGCCGCCCGCGGCCCGCTCTCTCCCTGACAAGCGCCCATCTGCGCTCTCCCCTCCTCTCCTCCCTCTTGGAATGACCGCCATGCCCGAAAGCCCGACCGCCTCCCCCGCGTCCGGCGCCGCCGCCGGCGACGCGGGCGACACGGGCGACGCCGAACTGACCGCCCTGATACGCGACGCGCTGCCCGGCACCGCCGACGCGGCGCTCGACGAGCTGTACCGCCGGCACCGCGCCGCCGTGCTGGCGTACGCGCGCAGTTGCACGCGGGACCCGCACACCGCGGAGGACCTGACGTCGGAGGCGTTCGCCGGCGCGCTGCGCGCGGTGCGCGGCGGCAGCGGGCCGGACGGACCGTGGCGGCCGTACCTGCTGACGACCGTCCGGCGGACGGCGGCGGCGTGGTCCCGTACGGCCCGGCGCACCGAGCTGTCCCCCGACTTCGAGGGCTGGCTGACGCGGGCGCCGACCGTGGAGAGCAGCGAGGAGGGCACGCTGCGCCGCGAGGACGCGAACCTGGTGCTGCGCGCGTTCCGCAGCCTGCCGGAGCGGTGGCAGACGGCGCTGTGGCACTCGGCGGTCGAGGGCGAGTCGCCGGACCGCATCGCGCCGCTGCTGGGCCTGACGACGAGCGGCGTCGCGTCGCTCACGGCGCGGGCGCGGGAGGGGCTGCGAGAGGCGTACCTGGCGGAGCGCGCGGGGGGCGCCGGGGCGCCGGCGGAGTGCCGGCACTACACGGGGCTGCTGGCCGCGTCGGTACGGCGCGGGGGCCGGCGGCGGCGCGCGCAGCGAGGGCTGGAGCACCACTTGGCGGTGTGCCGGCGGTGCCGGCGTACGAGCGCGGAGCTGCGGGAGCTGAACAGCTCGCTGAGCGCGGCGCTGCCGGCGAGCCTGCTGCTGTGGGCGGGGGCGTCGTACGGGGCGGGGGGCACGGGGGGCGCGGAGTCGACCGGCGCGTCGGGTGCGTCGGGTGCGTCGGCCGAACCGGGTGCCGCCGGTGCCCCCGGCGCCCCGGACTCCGCCACGGCCGGCGCGTCCGGCGGCAGCGCGTCCGGCGGCAGCGCGCCCGGTGCAGCGGTTTCCGGCGGCGACGCGGCAGGCGCGGGCACGGCAGGCGTGGGCACGGCCGCCGGGGGCGCGGGCGGTGCGAGCGGCGCCGTGACGACCCTCGGCTCCGCCTCCGCCGCGGGCGGGGCGGCGGGCGGGGCGGCCGGCGCGGCCTCCGGCGCCGCCGCCGCGTCCGCCGGGCTGGCCGCCGCCGCCAAGGCCGCGGCCGTGGGCGCCGCCGTCCTCGCCATCGTCGTCACCGGCTACACCACCCTCCCCAACGGCGGCGACCCCCCGCCGCCACCGCCCGCCCCCACCGCGACCACCGCCGCCCCGTCCCCCTCCACGGAGCGGAGCAGGTCCGGGGACCGGGACGGCGACGAGGACCCGGACGACCCCCCGCCCACCGCCTCGGCCGACCGCGCCCAGGGGCCGGACGCCGGCAAGGACAGGGACGGAGACGGAGACGGAGACGGCGACCCGGACCACGGGCCCACCGCCTCCGGCAACCCGCCCGCCGGCGACGACGACACCGGCCCGCCGCCGGACTGGTCGCCGCCCGCCGACGACCGCACCGCGCTGCCGGTCGCCTCCACCGGCCGCTGCATGGACATCGGCGCCGCCGAGGGCTCCCAGCCGTACGAGGCGGACTGCGACGGCAGCCGGAGCCAGCAGTGGGAACTGCTCGTCTCGCTGCCGCCCGTCCAGGAGGTGCGGATCCGCAACCACGCGACCGGCATGTGCCTGACCCACTCCGGCACCGACGCCGACGGCGCCCCGGTCAGCCAGCGGCAGGGCGCCTGCGCGTCCGACGCCTCCACGGCCCACTGGAAGTACTTCCTCGAAGGCGACGACAAGGTCGTCTTCACCCAGCGGGACTCCTCCGGGCAGTTCCTCGGCCTCGACGACTGGCACGCCGCCGCCGAAGGGCGCCCGCACGCCCCGGACATCGGCACGACGGCGAACTACGAGGCGACCGCCTCGCTGCGCTTCCGCTACCGGGGGCCCGCCTTCGGCTACTGACGACGACGGTGAACGGCCGCCGCCATTTGGGTAAAGCACGGGTAAAACAGCGGGACGGCCGGGCCCGTACGCGCTCTCCCCCCACAGGAACCGATCACCGAGTCCGTACGGGAGAGGCATGAGCAGCGTTGCGCGGCTCGACGTCGGGACGACCGACTGGGCACCGGGGACAGAGCGCCGTGAGCGGTGGCGGCGGCGTCCGGTGCCGCCGACGGCACCGTGGCACCCGGGCCTGGGCTGCACCGACCTCGGCGTCCAGCACATGCCGCCGCGCGGCGTGGGCCCGCGCGTGGTGCACCACCACGTCGCGCTGGTCCTGCTGGCGGGCTCCGGCTGGTTCTCCGCGGGCGGACGGGAGCGGATCCACGTGGGCGCCCCGACGCTGCTGTGGCTGCTGCCGGGCGTCCCGCACCGCTACGGGCCGGGCAAGCCCGGCTGGACGGTGGCCTTCGCCGGCTTCACCGGCCCCGCCGTCGCCGCCTGCGCCCAACGCGGCCTCGTCCCCGCCCCGGACGAGGCCGTCGTCCCCCTCGCCACGGGCGCCCCCGCCCGTCGTACGATCCGCAAGCTCGCCACCGTCTGCAACGAGACCGAGCCCACCTACGACGCCACGTCCGCCGCCGGACTCCACGAACTCCTCGCCACCCTGCGCCGCTCCCGCGCCACCCCGCCGGCGCAGCCGCCGACCGTCGTCGAGGAACTCGGCCGCGCCGCCCACCTGCCGGTCTCGGTGACCGAACATGCCCGCAGGCTGTCGCTGCCGCTGGCCGAACTGCGCGAGGAGGTCCAGTACACGGCCGGGTGCAGCCCGAAGGACTTCGTCCTGGGCACCCGCCTGAACACGGCCAAGGATTTGCTCGCCACCACGGACCTCAAGGTGGCGGCCATCGCCCGGCGCATCGGCTACGCCGACCCCGGGCACTTCACGCGGCTGTTCACGCGGCGGGTGGGGCTGCCGCCGGGCGCCTTCCGCAGCAGGCACGCACCGCACCGTACGACGTGACGCGCGCCCGCCGGCGCCGCCGTGACCGAGATTGTCACAGCGCTGTTATATTAGCGCTGTGACATCTGCGGATCCCACCAAGCTGCCCGACCCCTGGCACTCCCTGCACACACTGCTGGCCTCCCTCGACGCCGAGATCGAGCGGGTCTACACCGACCGCGGCATCGAGGGCGTACGCCCCCGCTTCGCGTATCCGCTGATCCGGCTCGCCCACACCGGCCCGCTGACCATCCGCGAGCTGGCCGAGTCCCTGCACCGCTCGCACTCCGCGGTCAGCCAGACCATCGCCGCCATGCGCAAGGCGGACCTGGTCACCTCCGAGCCGGGCCCCGACGCCCGCACCCGGCGGATCGACCTGACCGAGCGCGGCCGGTCGCTCGTGCCGTTCCTGGAGGCGGAGTGGCGCGCGACCCACGCGGCGATCGCCGAGCTGAACGGCGAACTGCCGCACGCGATGACCGAGGTGGTGCAGGACGTACAGAAGGCGCTGACACACCGGTCCATGCGCGAACGCATCGAGAACCACCTCGCCGAGCCACCCCGATGAAGCGGCGCGTCCGCTTCATCGACACCCGCCCGCTGCGCAGCAGCCCCCCGTACCGCGCCCTGTGGATCGGCACCTCGGCCTCCCAACTCGGCGCCCAGATAGCCAACGTGGCCGTACTCGCCCAGGTCTGGGAGCTGACGGGCAGCCCCGTCGGCACCGGCGCCATCGGCCTCGCCACCGGCCTGCCGATGGTCCTGTTCGGCCTCCTCGGCGGCACCCTGGCAGACACCGTGGACCGCCGCGCGCTCGTACGGGCCACGACCGCGGGCCAGTTGCTGGCCGCCGGAGCCCTCTGCGTCCAGGCGCTCGCGGGCAACCGGAACGTAGTCCTCCTGCTCGCCCTCGTCGCCTTCGCCACCGCGTGCAGCGCCCTCGGCGCCCCCGCCCGGCGCACCTTCCCGGTCCGCCTGCTGCCGCCCGACCAGGTCGCCGCCGGCCTCGCGCTGAACAACGTCTCCTTCCAGTTCGCCATGCTCGCCGGACCCGCCGCGGCCGGACTGATCATCGCCCGCTGGGACTTCGCCGCCGCCTACGCCACCCAGGCCGCGGCCATCGCCCTCGCGACGCTCGCGGTCCTCCGCCTCCCCGCGATGCGCCCCGAAGGCGTACGGGCCGAGGGCGGCAGGCGCCGGGCGGAACGCGGCGGCTGGCGCGTCGTCCTGCGCCGCGACACGCTGTGGGGCTCCCTGGCCACCGACCTGTCGGCCACCCTCCTCGCAATGCCCATCGCCCTCTTCCCCCTGGTCAACGAGGTCCGCTTCGAAGGCAACCCGCAGACCCTCGGCCTGTTCCTCTCGGCCGTCGCGGTCGGCGGCATCACGGCGGGACTCCTCTCCGGCACCGTCACCCGCTGGCGCCGCGGCGGCCTGGTCCAGCTCACCGCCGCCGCCCTGTGGGGCCTGGCCCTCGCCTGCTTCGGCCTGGCCGGCCCCCTCTGGCTGGCCCTCACCTGCCTCGCCGTGGCCGGCGCCGCCGACACGGTCTCCGTCGTCACCCGCAGCGCGCTGGTCCAGCTCGAAACCCCGGACGCCTACCGCGGCCGGGTCTCGTCGGTGGAACACGTCATCGGCGTGGCAGGCCCGGAACTCGGCAACTTCCGCGGCGGCCTGGTCGCCTCCGCCACCTCCGCCACCTTCTCCCTGGTCACAGGCGGCCTGGCCGCGGTGGCGGCCATAACGGCGATAGCCGCCGCCAACTCCCCCCTCCGCGCCTACCGCACCCCCAAGGAAGAACCGGAACCCCCGGCCCGCCACGCCCCCGAAGCGGAGGTGGGCGACGCAGCTCAGGAGGCCCGGCCGGCGTAGAAGGCGTGGGCGGACCGCCTCACCGAGACGGGCGACCTGCCGGCCGCGGCCCGCCCCGCGGCCGAGTTCACCGTCTGGGCCGCCGTCCACGGGGTGGCCACCCTCCTCACCGACGGCCTCATGACCCTCGACACCCCCGAGGAAGCCGACCAGCAGACCGAACGCGCGGTGGAAGCCGTCCTCACGGGCCTGACCCGGGAGTCCCCCAGGAGCTGGCCGACCCCCCGCTCCACCCACACCGGACGCCGCGCCAAGGACTGAGGCGGCGGGGGCTCAGGCGCGGCGGGCGGCGGCGGCATCGACGATCTCGTCGAGGCGGGCGAGGGCGGCGGTGTACTCCTCGATCTGCTTCCTGATGCGGTCCCGCTCGGCGTCGAGCATGGCGCGCTGCTCGCCGGTCGTCGTGCCGGTGTCGACGCAGGGGAGCAGTTCGGCGATGCGGCGGCTGGGCAGGCCGGCCGCGTAGAGCTGCTGGAAGAAGCGGACCCGGTCGACGGCGTCGTCGGCGTACTCGCGCTGACCGCCGGGGCTGCGGGTGGGCGTGAGGAGGCCCTGCTCCTCGTAGTAGCGCAGCGCCCGGACGCTCACTCCGGAGCGCCGGGCGACCTCTCCGATACGCACGCGCCACCCCACAGACTTGCACCTGACGTCAACGGTAGGTCTTAGCGTACCCGACATGAGCACTCCGAACGCAGCACCGAGCCCCCACCCCGCCCCCGGCCTCCGGCTCGACGGCACGGTCGCGCTCGTCACCGGCGCCAACCGCGGCCTGGGCCGCCACTTCGCCCGGCAGCTCCTGGACCGCGGCGCATCCCGCGTCTACGCGACCGCCCGACGACCGGAGACGGTCGACCTGCCCGGCGTCGTACCGCTGCGGCTGGACGTCACGGACCCCGACCAGGTACGGGCCGCGGCCTACGCGGCGGGCGACGTGACGCTCCTGGTGAACAACGCGGGAGTCAGCCACTGGACCGACCTCGTCACCGGCGATCTGCACGCCGTACGCGCGGAGATGGAGACGAACTTCTGGGGCACGCTCCACATGACACGGGCCTTCGCCCCCATCCTCGCGGCCAACGGCGGCGGGGCGATCCTCAACGTCCTGTCCGCCCAGTCCTGGTTCGCCTACCCCGCCACCAACGGCTACCACGCCGCCAAGGCCGCCCAGTGGGCCCTGACCAACGCCGCCCGCATGGAACTCGCCGACCAGCACACCCTCGTCACCGCCCTCCACCTCGGCGCCGTCGACACCGACTTCAGCGCCGCCTACACCGGCCCCAAGGGCGACCCGGCCCCGGTCGTCCGCGCCGGCCTCAACGGCATCGAGGCGGGCGCGGCCGAGGTGATCGCCGACGACTGGAGCGCCCACGTCAAGAAGTCCCTCGCCGAGGACCCCGTCCACCTGTACGACGAGATCCGCGCGGGCATCGTCTGACCGGACCGCCCCCGGCACGAGCCCGTCCCCGGCCCCGTCCGCGCCGGAAACGATCCGTTGCCTCAAGCGGCCGGGGGCGGGTGATCCGATGGTGGGCGGCGCTTCGCCCGCTTTATCTTGGTCGCGGCGAAATGCCGAAGTGCGCGCCAGGCGACGACCGACGGAGACGAGGACGCCCGTGACACACGAACCGCCGTTAGGCGACCGGACGCAGGCCCCGGTCAACCCGTACGTACCGCACCCCGCGCGGATCTACGACTACCTCCTGGGCGGCAAGGACCACTACGCCGCCGACCGCGCCGCCGCGGAGGAGACCAGCCGGCGCGCACCCCAGGTCAGGGAATCCGCACGCGCGAACCGCGCCTGGATGCGCCGCGCGGTCCGCTATCTCGCCGGACGGGGCATGCGGCAGTTCCTCGACGTCGGCACCGGCATCCCCACCTCGCCCAACCTCCACGAGGTCGCCCAGCGGATCAGCCCGGACTGCCGGGTCGTCTACGCCGACAACGACCCCGTCGTCCTCGCCCACGCCCGCGCCCTGGTGAGCAGCTCCGACGAGGGCCGCACGGCGTACATCCGGGCCGACCTGCGCCGGCCGGACGAGATCCTCCGGGCCCCGGCGCTGTGGGAGACCCTGGACCGGGACCGGCCGGTGGCGCTGACGCTCTCCGCGGTCCTGCACTTCGTACGCGACGAGGAGGAGCCCGCCCGTATCGTCGCCGCCTTCCGCGACGCCCTACCGCCGGGCAGCTACCTGGCGCTGTCCCACACCACCAACGACATCCAGCCCCGCAGGGCCGCCGACGCCGCCGCGGTGTACGGCGAGAGGCGGGCCGCGGCGCTGATGGTGCCGCGGCCCCTGCACCAGGTGGAGGCGTTCTTCGACGGCTTCGACGTCGTCGAGCCCGGCGTCGTCCAGTTGCCCCGCTGGCACCCGGACGGCCCCGTCCGGCCACGGCTCCTCGACGACGTGTGGCTCTACGGCGGAGTGGGCCGCCTGGCCAACGGCTGAGCGCCGCGGCAGCGGGAGGCGCGCCGGATCCGCCGCTCCATCCCGGGACGTTGTGGTATCCCTACAATTCCACAACATGTCCACAAATGAGATGAAAATGGCGCTGGCCTGCACGGTCAACGGTCAGGACGTATCGCTCAGGTTGGATCCCCGGGAATCCCTCCTGGACGTGCTGCGCGAGCAGCTCGCGCTGACCGGCACGAAGAAGGGCTGCGACCAGGGCCACTGCGGCGCGTGCACGGTGCACGTGGACGGCCGGCGGGTGCTGTCCTGCCTGACGCCCGCGGTGCAGGTCTCGGGTCGGGCGGTGACCACGATCGAGGGCGTCGCCGACGAGGACGGCGGCCTGCACCCGTTGCAGCAGGCGTTCATCGACCATGACGCGTTGCAGTGCGGCTACTGCACGCCCGGCCAGATCATGTCCGGCATCGCGTGCATCGCCGAGGGCCACTGCGGGACCGACGACGAGATCCGCGAGTACCTGAGCGGCAACCTCTGCCGCTGCGCCGCCTACGTGGGCATCGTGGCCGCCGTACGGCAGACCGCGGACGCGGCGCGGAACGGGGCGTGACGCCGTGCGCGCCTTCTCCTACGTCGCGCCGGACACCGTGGACGCCACCGTGGCCGCGCTGCGCACCGCACCGCCCGGCACCAGGATCCTGGCCGGCGGGACCACCCTGTACGACCTGATGAAGCTGGGCATCGAGACGCCTCCCGCGGTCGTCGACGTACACCGGATCGCCGCACTCGACACCATCGACGTCGGCGAACGCGAACTGGTCCTCGGGGCCGGTGCGCGCATGGCCGACGTCGCCGACCACCCGGCGGTCCGCGCCGCGTACCCGGGCCTGTCGGAGTCACTGTGGCGCGCCGCGTCGCAGCAGTTGCGGAACATGGCGACCGTCGGCGGGAACCTCTTGCAGCGCACCCGCTGCCCGTACTTCCGCAACGGCTCGGAGTTCCCGTGCAACAAGCGCGACCCGGGCAGCGGCTGCGCCGCCATCGGCGGCCACGACCGCGCGCACGCGCTGCTCGGGGGCAGCGACACGTGCATCGCCACCTACGCCGGCGACTTCGCCGTCATGCTGATCGCGTTCGACGCCGTGATCGACGTCTTCGGCCCCGCGGGAGAACGCACCCTGCCGCTCGCCGAACTCCACGTCGAACCCGGCGACGACCCCACCCGCGAGCACGTGCTCGCCCCGGACGAACTCATCGTCCGCATCCGAGTGCCCGCGACCCCGGCCGGGCGCGGGTCCACGTACCTCAAGATCCGCGACCGCGAGTCCTACGCGTTCGCCCTCACCGCCGCGGCCGTCGGCCTGACCCTCGACGCCGAGGGCGCGGTCGGCGAGTGCCGCATCGGCCTCGGCGGCGTGGCCACCCGGCCGTGGCGGGCCACCGACGCCGAACAGACCCTGATCGGTGGGCGGCTGACGCCGCAGACCGCCCGGCGCGCCGGGGAGGCCGCCTTTGCGGCGGCGCGCCCCGGCAACGACAACGGATTCCGCATCGAACTGGGCGTGCGCACCGTCGCCGACGCGCTGCGCATCGCCGGAGAGCGAGCCACCCGATGACCGCCGCCCACGCTCCCGGCACCGGTGGCCGACCGCTGGACACCCGCCGCGTCGACGCCCGCGAGAAGGTCACCGGCCACGCCCGCTACGCCGCCGACCGGGTACCCGAGAACGTCGCGTACGGGGCATGGGCCACCGCGCGTACCGGCAAGGGGCGCATCGTGCACGTCGACACGGCCGCCGCGGAAGCCGTGCCCGGCGTCCGGTTGGTGATCACCCGGTTCGGGCCGGACGAACTGCACGACGTCGGCTTCCTCATGGCCGGCGGGCACGCCGTGCAGAGCCTCCAGCCGCTGCGCGACGACCACATCGCGTACCGCGGCCAGCCGATCGCGCTGGTCGTGGCCGACGGCCTGGTCGCCGCGACCGAGGCGGCCCTGCTGATCACGGCCGAGTACGAGGAGGAGCCGTTCACGGTGAAGACCGACGCCGAGGGCGCCGACACCGTGCTCCAGGAACAGGCGATCCCGCTGCCGTTCCTGGCCGACATCAAGGTCGGCGACGCGGACGCGGCGTTCGCGGCCAGCCCGGTGCAGATCACCGGCACGTACGAGCACCCCGCCCAGCACGCGATGCCGATGGAGCCGAACGCGAGCGTCGCGCACTGGGAAGGCGACCGGCTGATCATCGACGACACCACCCAGAACGCGAACGCCGTACGGTTCGGGCTCGCCACCCAGCTCGGCATCGACCCGGCCGACGTCGAGGTCCGCTCGCCGTACGTCGGCGGCGGCTTCGGCCAGAAGAACGCCATGCACCTGCACCTCGGGCCGATCGCCGTCGCCTCGCGCCGGCTCGGCAGGCCGGTGAAGATGGTGCTGCCCCGGCCGCAGGTCTTCCACCTCGGCGCGTTCCGGCCGAGCACGGTGCACCGGGTGCGGCTCGGCGCGACCGCGAACGGCGAACTCCTCGCCGCGATCCACGAGGTCGACCAGCAGACCTCCCGGCACGACCTGTTCCCGAGCCAGACCACCGAGGTCTCGTCGCGGCTCTACGCGGCACCCGCGTTCCGCGGCGAGCAGCGCCTGGTCCGTACCGACGTGCAGACCCCGGGCTTCATGCGGTCGCCGCACGAGAGCCCGGCCATGTTCGCGTTCGAATCGGCCATGGACGAACTCGCCTACGCGACCGGCCGCGACCCGGTCGACCTGCGGCTGGCCAACGACGCCGACGCCGACCCGGTCACCGGCCTGCCGTTCTCCGGCCGGCACCTCGCCGAGTGCCTGCGCCGCGGCGCGGCCCGATTCGGCTGGGCCGCACGCGATCCGGAGCCGGGATCGATGACCGCCGAGGACGGTTCGACCCTCGGCTGGGGCGTGGCGGCCGGCTGCTACCCCGGCGGCATCGTGCCGGTCGTCGCGCACCTGTCCGCGGCGGCCGACGGCACCGTCGCCGTCGTCGTCGGCGGGCACGAGATGGGCCAGGGCCTTCGCTCGGCCGTCGCACTGCTCGTCGCGCGGGACCTCGGCGTGCCGGTGGACACCGTGACCGTGCAGGTCGGGGACACCCGGGGGGCGCCGCAGCACCTCACCGCCGGTTCCTGGGGCACCGCGAGCGCACTGCCCGCCGTGCAGGCCGCCCTCGGCGAACTGCGCACGGCCCTGAACGTCCCCGGCCACGGCGACGTGGACATCGCCGCCGCGGTCCGCGCCACGGACAAGCCGGCGGTGGCGGTCGAGGCGACCACGCTCGCCCCCGGCCAGAGCCGGGACGACCTCGCGCAGCTCGACAAGGGCGTCCTCGCCATCGGCGGACCGGTCTACCCCGAGTTCGTCACGTTCAGTTGGGTCGCGCACTTCGTCGAGGTCCGGATCGAAGCGACCACGCGGCGCATCCGGGTGCCGCGCGTGGTCACCGTCGTGGACTGCGGCCGGGTTGCCAGCCCGGTCACCGCGACCAGCCAGGTCCGCGGCGGCGTGGTCTGGGGGATCGGGGAGGCGCTGCGCGAGGAGAGCGAGGTGGATGACCGGTTCGGCGGGTTCCTCAACACGACGCTGGAGGACTACCCGGTGCCGGTCAACCTGGACATCGACCGGATCGACGTCGACTTCATCGACGAACCCGACCTGCGGTTCAACCCGGCCGGGGTGAAGGGCGCGGGCGAGGTCTGCATGGTCGGCGTGGCCGCGGCGATCGCCAACGCCGTGCACCACGCGACCGGCCGACGCATGCGCCGGCTGCCGATCCGGCTGGAACATGTCCTCTGAACAGCCGACGCCCCCACCGCCCCCCGACACCCCGGGCACCCCCGACGCCCCCGACACGGCCGGCACCCCCGACACCCGCCCGTCGGTCAGCCGGCCGGACGCGCTGAGTCCGGCCGCGCTGGCCGACGCCAGGCGGCACCAGCCGGTCCGCGGCCTGGTCGGGCTGGCCTTCGTCGTCCCCGTCACCGTGCTGGTGTCCGCCGCCGCCGGCGGCGCGCTGCACTCTCTGGTCGTGCTCGGGCCGATCACCACCTTCGCGCTGCCGATCATGGCGATGATCGCGTTCTGGTGGGAGGACTGGCCCGGCACCCGGTTCCCCCGCCCCTGGTCCGGCCTCTACGACACCGCGCTCGTCGTGGCCGGCGGCACGGCGCTGGCCGTACTCGGCCAACTCGTCGTCAACGGGTCGGACCTGGTCGGGGTCTTCGCCCCGGGCCCCGCGCACCCCGGCCTCGATCCGGCCGCCAACTCCCTCGCCGGCAGCATCTTCACCCTCGTACTCCAGCTCACCCTGGTCTGCGAACGCCGGCCCCTGGGCCGCCTGGACCCCGTGCCCGCGGGCCTCGCCGCCGTGGGCCTGTGCTGGGCACTCGGCCTGCTCGCCTGGCTGGCCCTGGTCCGCTCGGACGCGGTCGAGTCGGAGAGCTACGGCGCCTGGTTCACGTCGATCGGCGCGTGGCAGATGTTCTTCTGGGTCGCGCTGCGCGGCTGGCCGTTCGCCCGGATCGACCGGACGTGGCCGCGGCTGCTGCTGGGCAACGTCGCCGTGATCGCGTGCGGATGGGCCGGCTACCTGCTCACCGGCCACGTTCTCGACTGGCCGGGAGGCCGCATCACCGCGACCGCCGGCACCGCCATCGGCTGCATCCTGCTGGTGGCCATGCTGTTCGAAGCCTGGCCGGCGATCCGGCTGGCCCCCGCCCCGGGCCGTACCGTCGCCGTGCTGATCGCAGTGACCCTCACCGTGCTGCTGACCTGGCTCCTGCCGAAGCTCGCCCACGCCCTCGGAGTGCCGCATGCGCGCGAGTGGAGCTGGAGCACACACGTCATGCTGAACGCCCTGAGCACCGCGGTGATCCTGCACGTCGCGGTCTGGAAACGCTGGCCGGTGCCCACCGCGCCTTCCGGACCGATGTCCTAGCCGCCCCACGCCATGTTGGCCAGGGCCACGCACACCGCGAGGACGATCCCCACGTTCTGGGCGGCCTTGGTCCAACCGGGCACCCGATCACCCTTCCGGGCCGCGGAACGGGCCGTGAAGAAGGCGGTCAGGAGCAAGATGACCACAACGGGGCCGAACACCAGAGACAGCCAGTCGACTTGCACGGGAGTCATCGGGGGTCTCCTTGTTCCACCTAGCCGGTCGTCGAACCATGGCGAGCGAGCCCACCGCGGGCCCCTCCCGCAGCACGACCCCAGGGGCCTGTTCCGAGCCAAGATCATGGCAGGGACACCAGACCGCGCAAGCACCTGATCGAGACCCCCTCGGGCCCCCTCCCCGCCGGCGTCCCCACCATCCGGCTCGTGAAGGCAGAACCCCAGCTCAGAGAGTCTCTGAGCCGGGGTCCGGTGGAGCCGCCTAAGGGAATCGAACCCTTGACCTACGCATTACGAGTTGTCCGATCACGTTCCACTGCCGTCCGGGTTCGTCCGTGACCGAGCCTGTATTGCTGGTCAAGCGGGGTGACGGACGTACCCGGATGCCGACGTACGCATCTGAACAGAAGGTGAGTCGAGACCACAACCGAGACCGGCAGCACCGCGCGACTACGAGACCGCCGCGGCGAACGATCAGCTCTGCCGTGAGGCGGGCCTGTGCCACACCGCGTAGAGGCTGCTCATAGCTGAGCCAGCAACCGCCACCTCTTGAGCGCTGACTCCGCTGTTGATCAGGATGACGCCTGTGGCAAGAACGGCCAGGAAGGCTATGGCATCGCTACTACGCCGCTTAGGCTGGTTGGACATCGCTGGACCTCCAAGGGCTGGTGATGTGATCGGGAGCGGCAGGTGCTTGCCGGCGTTGCCGCTCCCGATCGCCGGAGCATCCATTCTGCTCCGGCACATCCAATCCTCGTACACGTTGACACTGCGTCAGGTACGCTTGTGTAGCAGCTTGGTCCGACTGTGCGTAGCCATTGATATAGAGAAACGTAGAGAGCCACATCACACGGACCAAGACGTAGCGAACAAGGGGTCAAAATTGACCAGGAACCAGAATCGGGCTCAGGCCGCGAAGCGCGCCGCCACCTTGAAGGTGCTACAACGCGACCGAGGCCTGCCAGAGATCATCAGAGCCACGCGAGACGTCTGGACGACCGGTCGGAGTCCAGTCGCGATCCGTCTGCGCCGTGCCTACACCCGCAACGAACGCATGCCGCCAGAGGAACTCATCGATGAGCGAAGGCGCCCCCCTGCCTCCTTATCGCCTCGATTCGCCCAGCTCATAGTGTCGCAAGGCGTGGCAATGCAGTTCCACTTGACTTCCCTGTTTGTCGCGCAATGCGGAGCAAAGCCTGGGAAGGAGTGGCGTAACAATATCCCGCTAGAAAAGGGGAGGAATGAGAACCCCATATCTTGGCTGGACCTAATTGCAGTCTCTGCAAAATCGAGAGAAAAAGCAGCACAAATCTCCACATACACCGGGAACAAGCTACGACAGTTCCGTTCAGCCTTGGAGAATCTCGCCGAGAAAGGACTCGTGGATCTAGGCGAGCCGGGTACCGGATCTCGATATGAGGGCTTCAAGCTACTAAAGGAGGATGGTTCGAGCTCAGGCGCAGGAGCCGCAGCCTATCGAGTACCTGCCAAGTCGGAACCGATTTTCTCAGTGCCACCAGAGTTCTTCATCAACGGGTGGGTTCACGTTCTCACTAAGAGCGAAATTGCGGCGTACCTGATGTGGCTGCAACTCGGCGCGTTCCACGATTTCATAACCGCCGAATGGAAGGTACGGGCGGGGATGTTCGGATTATCTCGCGAGGTATACGACACGCATCAAGCGCTGGCAGCCTTTGGGCTAATCGAAGTCGACAAGCCAGATGAGCGAAGAAGAGACGGGACTTGGGTCGACTATAAGCGTGGAGATGACCCTCTATTGCATCGGATTAAAGCTCTTCCCGACGGCCCGAAACGAAATGCCTACGATGTCACACATGCGGCACTGCTGAAGTTCTCGACCTGCGGGGAATGGTCTCCACCGTTAACAACCTGACCAAAACTGCAGAAACACGCCAATCCGCCTGACATTCGACGACTACCCACCCAAGAATCCGGCAACCCCTTGTCCAATTTGGCCAGCGCTTTGACCAGTAGTCAGCATTAGGTTCAAGGTTTGCATGAAATCCTTAAACCTATCCCACAGTCCTGCCTGCGAAAGATCCTCCTGCACGGGACCTCTGTGAAATGCAGATCCAGCCAACGCGAACAGCGCATCATCCAAAGGCTGGGCGCCAGAGAATCTGACATTGTTCGCTGCCTGAAGTAGCGCGGTGAGATGATTCAGCATTGCGCGCTTGACTTCTTCGGGAAGCTTGGCTTCAGCTACGCCACGCATCAGATCATGGATCTGTTCAATAATGCTCGCCAGATCCTCGTCAGAAATAGTTCTCTCAGGCAGCGAACGATGAAGTTCATACGAGCAATGAGCCAGGGAACTGATGGTCGCAGACCGAGGCACCTCACCGTTAGTGGCGAACGCCACAAACATATTGTAGAGCGGCTGACGGGTCAGCATATTCCTTATGCCTTGCTCAACCTCGTCCAGGTGCAACAAAAGTTGTTCTTTACGGTCAACATCCACGGAGAGCCGCGCTACGGAATCTCGAATCTGCGCAGGAAGCGCTGCAACATTGCCAACTATCTGAGCCTCACCGGCAACCCCGGCCTCGTTGTCGATCAGCTCGACAACCGCCGCCCATGCCTGCATTTGCTTCTGCTGTTGATCTCTGGGGTATGCAGCGTGCAGATCACGGAGAAGCTTCTCCAGACGGCCGGCAGGGTTGTCAACGTACTGAGTCATAGGAGCACGATAGCGGCACCTCAGTCCTTCGGTGAGCCACTTGGCTACGAGGCTTCGGACGGAAGCCTGGGGTACGAGTTCCGGCGTCTGGGCCCGTCATGCCGATAGCGGAACGCCGTTGCATGACCGCCGTACCGGAAGGCTCGGACAGTGCGACGCGCGTACCGGTGTCAGCGCTGGAGCCTCGTGCCTGCTCATCTCCAGGGCAGTTCGCCCCTCCCCCTCAAGTTGACACTGGGACGTGCGATTCTGGACCCGTAGAGCTTGACTAGGGCGAACAGAAGGGGGGCCGAGTGGCGCATCAGGCAAGCCCTCGGGGGACTTTCCTGGAGATCGCGGCAGAAGTGAGGGCCCAGATCGCGGACGACCCGGAGATGACAAGGTTGCCGACGGTCGCAGACCTCATGCAGCGCCGCGGGGTCTCGCGTGGGGTCGTACTTCGTGCGTTCGACGTGCTCCGCGAGGAAGGCGCGGCGGAGCCCGTGCCGGGTGGCCGGTGGCGCGTCGTCCGGGCCGGCGAGCATGTCGACCGCCGCCCCCTCGATGAGCGCATCGCAGACATCATCACGGCTGATGGGCTCGAAGTGGGGGAACCATTCCCTAGCGCCTCTGCGCTGGCCGGGCGGTTCCGGGTCTCACGTCCCACCGTGACCAAGGCGCTCGACAAGCTAGAAGCCGCCGGCGTGCTGGCGAGTGAAGGGCAAGGCAAGGCGCGGACTGTCCGCGCCGTACCGGTTCAGGAGGAGAGTTAGCTTGTCGAACCTGGTGGAGTGGGCCTATCCCCTCGCCGAGTCACTGCTTGCCGAGCCGCTGCCACGCCGGTGGGCGCACTCGCAAGGCGTGGCACAGCGGGCGCGCGTCATCGCGCCGGTACTCGGGGAGGATGCCACGTTGCTGGAGGCGGCTGCCGTACTGCACGACATCGGGTACTCGCCGGACCTAGCCAAGACGGGCTTCCACCCGCTCGACGGTGCCCGCTACCTCCGGGATGTGGCCAACGCCGACGAACGGGTCGTGAACCTGGTCGCACACCACTCCTGCGCGTGGATGGAGGCAGACGCTCGCGGCCTGCGCGACGAGTTGGAAGAGTTCCCTCGCGAGCACGCGCACCTGAACGACGCCCTGTGCTTCTGCGACATGAACACCACACCAGACGGTACGCCCACGAACCCCATCGACCGAGTGAACGAGATCGCAGGACGGTACGGGCCGGAAAGCTTGATCGGGACGTTCATCCGGCGAGCTGAGCCCGAAATCCTCGCGAGCACGGCGCGCGTGCTCGAACGGGTCGCGGGCGTCAAGCGTCAGCCGATGTAGGGAGCCACCCGCGTCCGATCGGTAGCGTGCTCGATCCGCAGCCGCATGGTGGGGTGGATGTCGAGCTGCGACAGGTCCGCTGGGTCGACCCAGCGGACCTGTGTCGTCTCGTTGCTGGTACGGACCTCACCACCGACCGGCCGGGCGCGGAAGCAGATGCTGAACTGCTGGCGAACCTCGCCGTCGTCGTACTGCATGAGGTGCCCGGGGTCCGTGTAGATCCCCGAGATGTCGACTACTTCGGCCTTGATGCCGGTCTCTTCCCAGACTTCGCGCACAACAGTGTCGGAGATCGATTCCCCCAGGTCGTGACCACCGCCGGGCAGCGCCCACCGGCCGTTGTCGGATCGCTGGATCACCAAAACCTGCCCCGCGTCGTTCTGGACGTAGGCCACTACCGAGGGCACAACGGAGTTGGCCGGCGGGGCGTCGGGGTCGTGAAGGTAGTCGATGCGTCCCATGCTCAAGCTCCTGTGATGTCGTGCTCGGTCACTGACCTGGCGCCTTCCCAGGTCTGCTGAACGCTGTTGGCGAACGTGCTGAAAAGCCCCCCGCCAGGGAGTCGCCGCAGGTGAAGCACCGGAGCCAGGTAGGCACCGATACCGTACACGTGCGTGTTGACCAGCATCTCGTCATCCGCTCGGTAGACCGAGTTGTAGAGCACGGTGTCGTGTAGCCGGAAGGCGATCTCAGGATGGCTGGTGAACAGCGGGCGATAATTAACCAGGGCGTTGCGAATCTTGCCGTCCATGATGCGGTGCCCCTCATCGATGCCACGGCGGACAACGGCTTCGCACTCGGGGTCGCCCATCAGGACGCGGATGTCGACGTTCCTCGACTTGGCCTTGAGGACCGACAGGAAGCGCGGATCCTCCGCTAGTCCGATGCCTGCGTAGACCAGGATGTCAATCTGCCGCATCGCGCGTTCGCACATCTGGCGCCACAGGTCAGCCGGGACGACATGGCGATGCGGATATGCCGTAAGGATCTCCGCTTTACACAGGTCGGTTGCGCTGTCGACGGCACGCGAATCGTCCTCCCACAGCGTCGTCACCTCAACGTTGAGCACAGACGCAGTGGCGTACTGATGGCGCCGGTACGGCACCTTGCCCTGCGTGATCCATCTCTCGACCGTCTTCGGGTTCACTTCGATCGCTTCGGCGAGCTGACGCACAGTCATGTTCTGCGCTAAGAGGGTCGACCTCAGACGCTCATTGGACATCCGCACCCCCGAGGGGACTTCTAGGGACGTCCTGACGGTAGCGAGATCTACCTGAGCTGTCCACGCAGGGGGTGACCAACTCCCCTGACCTGCGGCGATTCTGATGGTGCACCAAGAAGTCCTGGCACAGGCCGAGAAGTTCGACCGGTGCGCTTGACTGGCTCCATGCAGTACCTGTAAAACAGGTACTGCAACGCCCTGCCGGGCCCGCGGAAGTGGGCTCAAGGGAAGCGAAGGCTCGTTGAGAACTCCACAGCGTGACGAGGTTCGTCGCCTCCTCCGATAAGGCGGCCAGCGCGGGGTGAGGCCCGCGCGTTCTTCGACTGCTCCGCAGCCCTGCCGGGCTGCGGCCGGTTGCCTCCCCCGCCCGTCCGGCCGTTGGCCGTACGGGCGGGGGTGCGGGGAGCCGGAACCCCAAGGAGAAGACTTCATGACCAGCACACTCATTGCTGTTCTGGGCACGCTCGCGGGCGCGGTTGTTGCTGGGCTCATGCAGCACCTCACCGCCACGCGGAACGCACGGACCGCGGCGGCCGAGCGGCGCCGGCAGGCGCTCGCCGATGCCGTTCCCGCGCTGCTCGCGGCGATCGTGACCCACCGCGAACACCAGTGGCTCAAGGTCGCCGCCCGCCGCGACGGGCAGCCCGACACCGCCGAGGCGCGGCAGGCCCGTTACGCCGCCCGGTCGGCGGTGACCAGCGCGATGGACACGCTGCACATGACCACCACCAACCGCACTCTGCTGGCCACGGCGCAGGAAGCGGTCAACGCGGCGATGGCCATCGGTGACGTGCCGGACGGCGAGCGGGACGCGGCCGGGCTGCGGGCCCGCCAGGCGCACACCGCGCTGCGCGAAGCCGGCGCCAAAGTGCTCTACGGCACGCGGATCTGACGGGCCGTCTGCGGCCCCGGCCACCGGCCGGGGCCACGGGCAGTCGGCCAGAACGGGCCGAACCCAACAAGAGGAGATTCTCTGATGAGTGACCACCGCGTCGACGGTATGCCCAATTACCTGACCCGGACCGCCGAGCTGTGCCAGAGCGTCGAGGACACCAGCGACCCGAGGTACGAGGACTACCACAAGAACATCAACGAGGTTCTGGACGTGCTGCACCCCAGCGACGACCAGAACAAGTAACGCCCGGCACCACCGCCCCGGCATCCAAGCCGCGGAACACGGTGGCCGGCTGCCTCTCCCGCCCGTCCTCACGCCCCCGCCGGGTGTGCGGACGGGCGGGGGCGCGGGGAGCCGGAGAGTCCGGAACCAAAGTGCACGGCCCCGGGTGGCACCCCAGGGCCGTGCCACAGGCACCTGTGTAGGAGGCACCTGTGGTCACGAGTCTGACAGAAGCGGAGCGCCAGGAGCTTTCGCGGAAGAACGGGGAGCAGAACAAGCGATCCGAGGACGACGTGCGTGCGCGGGGTCGCGGCTGATGGCGGGCTCCGGATACGGGCCTGACCCGGCGGCAGAGCACTCGCAGCAGTACGGCGAGTCCGTCAGCGCGTGGATCGCCAGCGCGGATCCGCCCATGGCAGGCAGCGAACTCGCCTGGGCACAAGAGCAGGCGCGCACCGCCCAGACGGACGCTGCACACCTGACCGACCAGTCCTGAACCCGCGCCCGGCACCCGCCGGCCCGATTGCTCGACAGCCCCGGCATCCATGCCGTGAGGGCGCGGGATCGAATCCCGCCCGGGGCACCCCGTTTCCCGCTCCACACCAGGACGGCGGCCCGCCGCCTGGTCTCCACCCACACGGCGCGCACCCCCGGAGGGGCATCTCCGGGGGTGCTGTCGGGCCGTCCCCGTCTGAAAGGACAACGACCCATGAACAGTATTGCCGCACCTGAAGTCGCCGACTCCGGTGACACGTCCGGCCGTGAGCCGACCGCGGCGGAGCTGGACGCGATCGAAGCCGAGATGCCCGTCATCCACACCGAAGTCGCCTACCTGGAGGCGCAGATCACCGTCCTGGACCGGGTACCGGGCGAGCTGGACACCCGACGTCTGCGCCGGGCCCGCCGCCGGGTCCTCACCGCCCGCCGCAAGCTGGCCAACGGCCGCACCGCCGGCACGGCGGGCGGTGCGGCGTGAGTGCCCGGGAGTCGAGCCTTGCCGCCGCTCATGCGGAGGTAAAGGCGGAGATCGCCCGTATCGACACCAAGGCCAGCCTGTTACTGGCGCTCATCGCCGCCGTCTTCGCAGGGGCCTGGACGGTCGGCAGCAACGCGCCGCTGACCGTCCCGGCCGGCGTCCTGGGCGGAACGGGCGTCGGGCTGCTGGTCGTCGCCGTCGCGCTGCTGCTGCGGGCGGTACGCCCGAACACGCGCGGCGGGCACGGCTTCCCGCTGTGGGCCACCCTCACCCCCCAGGAGATCCGCACCCGGCTGCCCGACGACCAGGCCGCGGACATCGCGAACCTGTCCCGCATCGCGCTGGTCAAGTTCAAAGTGGTCGGCCGCGCCGTCGACCTCATCCGCACCGCAGGCGCGTTCCTCTTCACCGCTGCACTGCTCACGCTGGGAGGTGCCGCATGAGCACCACCACGACCCCCGAGGAACGGCGTGTGCCGCCGCTCACCCGCCCAGAGACGGGCCTTGCGGGTGTCGCCGCGCTGGCGGCGGCCGGCGTCGGCGTGCTCGGGCTGGCGTCCTCGTTCGAGGCGGTATCGGCCGCCGCTGAGCGGTGGGGCTTCGGCACGCCGTGGATGCTGCCGGTCGGTATCGACATCGCGATCCCGGTGTTCACCGTCGCCAACCTGCTGCTGATCAGGATGGACATGACGCTGGCGTGGGTGCGGTTCGTGCCCTGGATCCTCACCCTGATCACCTGTTGGCTCAACATCGCCGCCGGACACACCCTGTCCGCCCGGCTGGCCCACGGCACGATGCCGCTGCTGTGGGTGGTCTTCTCCGAGATCGGCGCCCACATCTACGCCGTACGCATCGGCGCGGTCACCGGCCGCCGCATGGAGAAAGTCCGCTTCTCCCGATGGCTGCTCGCGCCGCGCTCCACCTTCGGGCTCTGGCGCCGCATGACGCTGTGGGAGATCACCTCCTACAGCGAGGCGCTGACGCGGGAGAAGAAGCGCCAGCTCGCCCGCGCCGCACTGCGCGAGCAGTACGGCCGGCGGTGGCGGTTCAAGGCCCCGCGGCGTGAGCGCGTCCTGCTGCGCATGGGCGACCTCGCCCCCGCCACCGACCCACCCCCGCCTGTGGTCGCCGATGAGGCCAAGCCGCCCGCCGCCGGCGGCGCCGGACCGAAGCCGCGCCCGCGCCGCCGCAACGGCGTCGCGGGCAAGGGTAGGGGCAGGCCGCAGCGCAGCTTTGACGAGCTGCTGACCGCCGCTCGCGAGGCGACCGCGGGGTGGGCGGTGGCAGAGCTGACCGCGGACCGCATCCGCACGGCGGTGGGCTGCTCACAGGCCAACGCCCGCAAGCTGCGCGACACGCTGCGTACCGAGCGCCAGGGAGGCGGGTCGCCTGAGCTGGTGGCGGCATGACCACCGCCTACGCCGAGTGCTACGACCCGACCGGCACCCGCTACGGCATCCCCACCTACCCCTGGCGCCTCGCGCCCGAAGGGCTGGCCACCCGCCGGCAGCTCCGCTCCCGCGGGCTGCGGCCGGGTGGGCAGCCGATCGCCGCCCAGGTGATGCGCCTGGCCCGCCGTACCGGCGAGCCCCGGGTGGCGTACCTGTACGAGGTCATCAAGGCCAAGCCGGTGCGGCCGATGACGCTGGCGAAGTGGGCCGCGTTCGACGCCATGATGACCGCCCGCCGCACCTGCCCGAAGTGCCGCGTGGAGCGCTGGTACTGCATCCCCACATCGTTGGGCATGTGCGTGCCCTGCGCCCACCCGGGCACATAGCAGCCTGGCTGGGGGCAATGCAAGGCCATGACTCCTTCGTTCCTTGGTCGCTTTCCCGTCGTTTCCGTGTCGTTGCGCACGACATCTTGCGCGCGAAAGCCGCAAGAGGTGCGAAATCACATCCACTGGAAGCTCGAAACGAGTCGGAAATGGCGGCTGAATGGCGTGGCAACGCCCCATCACCTCGGCCCAGAGTCATTCGCACGGACCCGGCCGCTCACCTCTCACAGCGTCGGCCGGGCCCGCGTTCCCTCACACCCGTAAGTGGAAGGACTCCTAGTGAAGCATCCCGACGACGACAAAGAACACGAGCTGTTCAACCGACTCGAAGCGGAGATGGCGGCCGACTCCGGGGGCGAGGTAGTCGACCTCGACAAGGCCCGTTCCGACCGGGACCGGTCCGCCAACTCGCCTACCCGACTCGACACCCGCGGGTCGGCCGACTCCCACCCGACCGGGTCGGGTGAGGAGTCGGCCGACCCGACCGCCCGCCCGTACGTGGATCTGCCGACCCCGAAGTCGGCCGGGCCCGGCTACCTCGGTCGGCTCCTGGGCGCCAAGCGGCGGGCGGTCGTTCCGCCGTGGCTGAAGTCGACGGAGGAGCTGAAGACTGCCGTGTCCTGGGTGGCACGGCACTACGCGCACGCCGCCGGCTACCACGCGCTTCGCTCCCCGGTCTACGCCGCCCGACTCGCGTTGCAGGCACCGACCGGCACCGCCCGGTTCGTCGGCGGCACGCTGCGGTGGATGGCCGACCGGGAAGGCGAGCCGGTCCGACTCGCCGCCGTCCGCGCCGAGGACGCCGACCGCTACCTCAAGCTCTCCCGGCAGCGTGACGGGCGCGTGCGACTGCGCACCCTCGTCGCGGTGCTGGCGCTGTTCGTCGGCATGGGTTCCGCGCTGGCCATCTACGTGCTTGCCCCCGGCTGGTTGCAAGCCGTCTCGGTGGGCGCGGTGACGCTGGCCCTCGGTACGGCCGGCCGCAAGGCAGACGCCCCGGTCATCCACCGCGCCGTAGAACTGCCCAAGGCGACCAAGCTCACGTCGGACATCGTGCTGCGCGCGCTGGGATCGCTGGGCATCTCGCCGATCAGTCAGGCGCAGGCCAAGGGCCGGGACGGGTTCGAGTTCACTGCCCCGATCACCCGGGACGGGCCCGGCTGGCGTGCCGAGGGTGACCTTCCCTACGGCGTGACGGTCACCGACATCATCGAAAAGCGCGAGCGTCTGGCGTCCGGGCTGCGCCGCCCGCTGGGCTGCGTGTGGCCCGAAGCGGTGCCGGATGAGCACACCGGGCACCTGGTGCTGTGGGTCGGGGACCAGGACATGAACAAGGCCCCGCAGCCCGCTTGGCCGCTGGCCAAGGGCGGCAGCGTGGACCTGTTCAAGCCGGTCAACTTCGCAACCGACCAGCGCGGACGCTGGGTGGGCCTGACCTTCATGTACATCGCTGCGATCATCGGCGCCATCCCGCGCATGGGCAAGACGTTCCTGCTGCGGCTGTTCGCCCTGATCGCCGCCCTGGACGCACGGGCAGAGCTGCACACCTACGACCTCAAAGGGACTGGCGACCTGGACCCGGTCGGCGAACACGTCTCCCACCGGCACCGCGCGGGCGAGGAAGACCCGGACATCGAGTACGCGATCGCCGACATGCGCAACGTGCGCACCGAGCTGCGCCGCCGCGCCAAGGTGATCCGCTCGCTTCCCCGGGACATCTGCCCGGAATCCAAGGTGACCAGCGAACTCGCCTCCAAGGCGAGCCTGGGTCTGCACCCCATCATCATCTGCGTGGATGAGTGCCAGGTGTGGTTTGAGCACCACGAGTACGGCAAGGAGTTCGAGGAGATCTGCACCGACCTGGTCAAGCGGGGACCGGCTACCGGCATCGTGCTGATCACCGCCACGCAGCGGCCCGACGCGAAGTCGCTGCCCACCGGCATCAGCGCCAACGCCAGTGTCCGGCTGTGCATGAAGGTCATGGACCACACCGCCAACGACATGGTGCTGGGCACCTCCGCGCACAAGCGCGGGGTACGCGCGACCATGTTCACCTGGGACGACAAGGGCATCGCGTACTTCGTCGGCGACGGCTCCGACGCCCGGATCATCCGCAGCGTCTACGTCGATGCCCCCGCCGCTGAGCGCATCGCGCTGTCCGCCCGCAAGGCCCGCGAGCGGGCCGGCACCCTGTCCGGCCACGCGCTCGGGGAGGCCCCGGAACCGGCCGCGCCCGCGTACGACCTGCTCGCCGACATCCTCGCCATCGTCCCCGCCAGCGAGGCCAAGGCGTGGTCCGAGACCATCGTGACCCGCCTCGCCGAACTGCGACCGGACGTGTACAGCGGGTGGGAGCCTGACGCGCTGTCGGCGGCGCTCAAGCCGCACGGGATCACCACGATCCAGGTGGGCCGCCGCATCGACGGCAAGTTCATCAACAAGCGCGGTATCGACCGCTCCCACATCACCACTGCGATTGCGGAGCGTGACGGAAACCGGGACGCAAGCTGACCGCCAGGAGCCGCTATCGATAGCAGCACACCCCGCTATCGATAGCGGCTCCGCTAGCACCCCAAACCGTGCCTGATCAGGCTGCTAGCAGATAGTGGCCCACCTGCGACAACCCCACGAAACTGCCTTGGAGGGCCCTTCATGACCCCTGCCCTGCTCGCTATCGCCTGCCTACTCGCCGTCACTCTCGGTTACTGCGGCTTGTGTGCCGTCTCCCCGTTCGGCGCCTGCCGCAAGTGCCGCGGCTTCGGCTACGCGACGCGCACCAACCGCCGCGGACAGCTCAAGCGCGGCCGAAGCTGCCGGCGCTGCCGCGCCACCGGCCGCCGCATACGCGTAGGCCGCTGGCTCTACAACCGCTGGGCCCGCATCCACCGCGCCGGCACCACCCAGCCGCACACGGAGGTCACCCGATGAGCTTCACCGTCTCCGCCGTGCTGCTCTTCGGCGTCGCCTCGTTCTTCGCCGTCCGCACCAAGGCGGCCGGCGCCGGCGCCGCGGTGCTGGTGTTCCTCTTCGGGTTCTTCACCGCCGGCACCGGCGCGTACGAGCCCATCCGCGACCTGGTCCAGGCCACCGCCCAAGCGGCCCGCGCCCTGGGCAACTGACAGGAGGCACAGTCATGAACGAACCCGTCCCACGGCCGGGCCCGCCGACCACGCCCGTGTACGACCCGGCACCGCTCGACCCCTACGCGCCAGAGTCGACGGCGGTGGAACTGGCCACCGAGCGCGGGCCGGTGGTGTGGGTGCCCGACGCCTACGGCCGCATGGTCCCCATGCCCAAGCACCTCGCCCCGGCACCGATAGCACGCCCCGAACCCCGCGACCTCACCCCCCTGCCGCTGCTGGACCCCATCGCGCAGCGCTTCGCCGCCGCCGGAATCGGCGGCGGCGCCCTGTCCGCCGGCGTCGGCTGGGGGATCGGCGAAGTCGTCTCCGCTGCCGCGGGCTTCGGCTCCGGCAGCGTCATGTGGATCGCGCTGGCCGTCATCGCCTGGCGCATGCCCGTCCGCACCATCGCCAGCGGCCGACGCGGCAGCACGGTCCACATCCGCAAGGCCGTGTTCAAGCGCAACACCTTCAACGGCTGACGGCCTGCCGGTTGCACCGCGCCGTACCCGTCAGCGCTGTGCCGGCTGCTCGGGTTGTCGGCTGGAGGGGACGCGGGGGGCGGTGCGGTGCATGTTCCAGTGTTTGGCCAGCCACTGGAGATGTTCGCGGGTGGGCTGGACGGCCAGTTCGGCGTCCTGCAAGCCGCTGTAGCCGGGATAGCCGGCCAGTTCGGGGGAGATGTCCAGCCTGGTGGTGCTGGGGTTCACCGCGATCAGTCCCAGGTCGAACAGCCGGTGCAGGTCTCGGCGCAGGAGCAGTCCGCCGCGGGCGTGGTGTTCGGCTTCGGCGGCGTAGCTGTAGAGGTGTGCGGCGTCGAGTGCTGCGGCCGGGCAGGGGCCGGTGAAGGCGCAGACCGTGCCGTGTTCGTCCAGCAGACGCTGGCGAAAGGCTGCCTGCCCGACACGGACACGGACGGTGGCATGCCGGTGTCCGCCGTGGATGCGCTGCTGGGTGGTGTCGGCAATGGTCACGGTCATGGCCACCCCCGCGTCTGCGATGGCGTTGCGGAGCTTTTCCCACCGCAGCGAACGCAGGCTCAGTTGTGACCTGGGCGAGTCACACAGCTCGCGCAGGGTCTTCCCCGACAGCACGCCCGGCATGTCCACCCAGGCCGCCGCGTGGTGGGACCGGTAGGTGGTGACGGATTTCCGGTGGGTCACGGGGGTCTCGAACTCGGC
Organism: Streptomyces sp. 184; assembly: GCF_045781775.1. Taxonomy (NCBI): domain Bacteria; kingdom Bacillati; phylum Actinomycetota; class Actinomycetes; order Kitasatosporales; family Streptomycetaceae; genus Streptomyces; species Streptomyces sp. 184. Next base: position 7,697,792 of record NZ_CP123230.1, read on the forward strand.
GGCGCAGTCCCAGCACAGGTAGGCCGGCGTCTTGGTCTTGCGGGCCTTGAAGCTGGCCTTGCCGCACTCCGGGCAGGTGTAGGTGTTCTTCACCGCCTGGCCGGTGTCGATGCGTTCGATGACCGACACGCCCAGCAGCGACTTCTTGTCCCACAACGCGATCACGTCACCGGGCGCCAGCGCCGCGTGATTGGGGACGGTGTCATCCCAGATGTAGTGCCGGGACGGCTCGTCGTCGTAGCCGTCGTTGCTCCCGTGGGTTCGATTGTCACCGACCACCAAGACCAGCCACGCGTTCGTCATCTGCCTCTATTTCCCTGGTCAGCCATATCGGTGGGCGACCGCCTCTCGCCAAAGAACACGGCCGCCCACCGTCCAGCCATACCTCACTGAACTGGAGATACCAGCATGCCCGACCCCACCGACATCCGACGCTCCATCAGGCGCAGACCTCGCCTGTTGGACCTGTGCTGCGGCGCCGGTGGCCTGTCCATGGGCTACCACCTCGCCGGCTTCGACGTGGTCGGCGTCGACATCCGCCCCCAGCCCAACTACCCCTTCACGTTCGTCCAGGCCGACGGGCTGGAGTACTGCGCCACTTGGGGCCACACCTTCGATCTGGTTCACGGCTCCTGGCCGTGCGAGCGCTACGCCACGGTCACCAAGTGGCGCGGTGACCCCCAGGCGCACCCGGACCTGGTCGGCCCGGGGCGGGAGGTCATGCAGGCCACCGGCCGGCCCTGGGTCATGGAGAACGTGCCCGAGACCGCCGCTGCCGGGCTGCTGCGCCCGGACTACCTGCTGTGCGGTACCCAGTTCGGCCTGGGTGTCCGGCGTCATCGCGTCTTCGAAACCTCCTGGCACGGCGGCGGGGACTTAGTGCCGCCCTGCTGGCACCGCAAAGACCTCCTCGCCTTCGAGCACAAGGCCGAGCGTGCCTACGCCGACGCCATGGGCTGCACCTGGATGACCAACCTCGAAGCCCGCAAAGCCGTACCCCCCGCCTACACCCACTGGATCGCCGGGCAGTACCTCACCCTGGAAGGGAGCGCCGCCGCATGAACCACCGCCTGATGCGCGCCGCCCTGGACCTTGCCGCTTCCGGCATCCCTGCCCTCCCGCTGCGGGTGGGGAAGGTGCCGTTCGGCAACTGCCGCCGCTGTGCGGGCAACGCGTGCGGCGGCCGGCCGAACATGAAGACCCCCGGCCCCTGCACCTGCCCGGCGCCGTGCCACGCATGGGCTGCCGCCACGACCGACCGGGACGTGATCAGCTCCGGCATCTGGCGGCGCGCGTGGGTGCGGGCGGCTGCGGTCGCCTATCACCCGGGCGGGGCCGGGCTCACCGTCGTCGACCTCGACGACACCGACGCCGTGGCCTGGGCCCGCGAGACCCTGCCGCCGACCCAGACCGTGCCCACCACACGGGGTGAACACTGGCTCTACCTCGGGCGAATGCCGTCCGCCAACGCGGTACGGCCCGGCGTCGACATCAAATCCACGATGGCCTACGCCCGCTGGCTCGGCTTCGGCACCGGCACCATGACCGCGCTGCCGGACGCCGTGCGTGAGCTGGCCACCAAGGAGCCGTCCCCGGCCCGCCCGGCGGGGGCTGTCGCCGTGGCTGTGCCGGGCGGGCAGGGCCCGTGCCGGCACCGCACCCCCGCGTTCCTGGAACGCGGCATCGCGATGGCGGAGCAGCGCATCACGGAGGCGTGCAGCGCGGTGCACAGCACGGTCTACGGCACGTTCCTGGCCGTGTTGTCAACGCACGGCCGGTGTGGCTGCCTCACCGACGCCCACGTCGCGCGGCTGTTCACCGCCGCGCAGGCCAAGGGGGAAACGGCCCGGCACTGCACCGATGCATGGACCAACGCCCGTACCAGGTTGGGACTGTAGCCATGTCCGACGACGACAAGCCCCCGGCCCGCGAGGTCATCGCCGACTACGCGCAAGCCAACTTCAGCTACTTCCGCACCGCCGACGGCACCGTGTACGCGCAGCGCAACGGCCACCCCGTAGCCCGCCCGATCCGCTCCCAGGGCACCACCGGCAGCCACCGCCAGGAACTCATGGTCGGCCTGTTCCGCGACGGCTGCGGCGTCTTCAACGGCACCGCACTGAAGGAGGCGCTTGACCTGATCGAAGCCCTCGCGCTGACCGAGGAAGTCCAGCCCGTACACATCCGCGTCGCGCCCGGATTCGACGGCGCGACCTGGCTCGACCTCGGACGCAACGACGGCGAGTCCGTCCGCATCCACCCCACCGGATGGGACATCACCACCCCCGACCCGCGCGAAGTGTGCTGGCGCCGTACGCAGCTCACAGGCGAACTCCCGTTGCCGGCGAAGGACACCAGCGGCAAGGGCATCGACCTTTTGCTGCGGTTGTGCAACTTCGCCGGTGCGGAAACCGAGTGCCTGGCCCTGGCCTGGCTCATCGGCTGCCTGGGCCCGTCCGTGCCCGTACCCGCGCCGTTCCTCACCGGACCGCAGGGCGCCGGCAAGTCCACCGGCGGGCGGATGCTCGTGCGGATCATCGAGGGCATGAGCAGCGACCTGCGCCGCGCCCCCAAGGATGAGGAGAACCTGACGGCGGCGGTGGCGGCCGGGTGGGTGACCGCGCTGGACAACCTCTCGCACCTCACGCCGGACCTGTCGGATGCGATGTGCTGCATCGTCACCGGCGCCGAGAACGTCAAACGCGCCCTGTACACGGATGGCGACGTGGTCCGGGCCCGCTACCGCCGGCCGCTGCTCATGACCGGCATCGACGTGGGCGTCATCCGCCCCGACCTTGCCGAACGGCTCCTTCCGCTGCGTCTTGAGCGGCCCAAGGTCCGGCGGACCGAGGCGGAGTTGTGGGCGGAGTACGAGGAGATCCTGCCCGTCGTCCTCGGCTCTCTGCTCGACCTCACGGTCCAGGTCCGCGCCGCCCAAGCGGAGACCCCAACGGACCTGCGGATGGCGGACTTCGCGCACCTGTGCGCGCAACTCGACGTGGCCACCGGTCTCGGGGCGCTCAGTGCGTACCGGCGAAGCCTGGACGACCTCAACGACGACGTGATCGAGGGCGACCTGCTGGCGCAGACTGTGCTTCAGCACGCCGCCGGAATGGAGGCCGGCGCAGAGGAGCGGATGACCTCTGCCGAGTGGCTGCACTGCCTCACCCGCCTCTACGTCGGGGAGGACTGCCGTCCCCTGCCGAGGGGCTGGCCGACCACCGGCAAGGTGCTCTCCGACCGGCTCAAACGGCTTCAGCCGACGCTGGCAGCCCGCGGCGTCCTCATCGACTGGGGACGCACCATGGCGGCCCGCTACATCGAGATGAGCCGCCCACCGGCCCCGCTCCCGCCTGAGCAGAAGCAGGTGTTCTGACCCGCGGCGTCAGAGTCCGTCCCGAACAGCAAGAAGAGCACGCCCCGCCGTTGTGCTCCTCTTGCTGTTCGGCGGCTTGCCGCCCCCGATGGTCGCGCCGCGAAGCGGCTCCTTCTTCGCCCTTCACGCTTGAGAGCTCCCGCGCACTACCAACAGACACCCCTCTCTTGTCCGAAGTAGAGGAACGCTGCGTCATCTGCGTCATGCGAGCCGAAAACCGGCCGTTGACCTGCGGCTACACCCATGACGCAGACGGCTGATCGCTGCGTCATCCTGCGTCATCTGCGTCATGGGTGACGCAGCCCTGCGTCATGTATGACGCAGCCTCGAAGCCCCTGCGTCATACAAGACCGCAGTTCAGCGGCCCGAATGACGCAGATGACGCAATGACGCAGAAATCCGAACCTCGGACAGGAGCGAGCCCGCCAAGGAGGCTGCACCGCATGAGCACCCCCGCCCCTGCCGACCGGCTCCTCTACACCCCGAAGGAAGCCGCCGGCGTACTCGCCATCGGCCGCTCCACCCTCTATGAGCTGATGGCGGCAGGCGCCGTGAAGTACATCAAGCTGGGCCGCTGTCGTCGCATCCGCCGCAGCGACCTGGAGAGCTACGTGGCGGGACTCTCCCCCGCCGCCTGAACACCGCACCGCACCCGAGGCGGCCCCGAACTTCAGTCCGGGGCCGCCTTTCTGCATGGAGGAAGTGCATGAGCCCACGCAAGCCCAACATGGCCTCATCCGTCTATCTCGGCAGTGACGGATGGTGGCACGGTCGCGTCACCATGGGCGTCAAGGCTGACGGCAGTCCAGACCGCCGGCACCGCCGCGCACGCACCGAGGCGGAGGTGCGACGCAAGGTCAGGGCCCTGGAAAAGCTCCGGGACGACGGCCGGGCACCCAAGGCCGGGCGGGTGCCCACCGTAGAGCAGTGGATGACGACCTACCTCACCACCATTGCCAGCCTGAAACTTCGACCCCGCTCCCTGGATGACTACTGGTCCAAGACCCGCAACGACATCGTTCCCGGCGTCGGCAAGCACCGGCTCGACAAGCTGGGCCCGGAGCATCTGGAGAGGATGTACGCCGCGATGCTCGCCGAGGGGCACGCCCCCTCGCACGTGCTCAAGGTGCACCGCATTCTGTCCCGCGCACTGAAGATCGCCCACCGCCGCCGCATCATCGGTGAGAACGTCGCCACGCTCGTAGAGCCGCCCTCCCTGGAGGAGACCGAGGCAAACCCCTTCACCAGGGAGGAGGCGAAGGCGTTCCTCGAAGCGGCAGCGAAGCGGCCCACGTTCATGCGGTGGGTCGTCGGGGTCGGGATGGGCTTCCGGCAGGGCGAGACGCTTGGACTCCGCTGGCCCTACGTCGACCTCGACAATGAGCTGATCCACCCGAAGTGGCAGCTCCAGCGGCTGACGTGGCGGCACGGCTGCAACGACCCGCACGCCTGCGGCGCCCGGCTGCACCGCTTCGAGCCCTGCGCACAGGGGTGCACCCGGCACAAGTCGTACACGCGTGGCTGTCCTAAGCCCTGCCCGAAGGGCTGCACTCGACACGCCAGCACGTGCCCGGAGCGTAAGGGCGGCGGACTCACCTTCACCCGGCCCAAGACGAAGAAGAGCACGGACCCCGTGCCGATCCCGCCGCCGTTCATTCCTCACCTACGCGAGCACAAGGCCCAGCAGGAGGCGGCGCGGGCCGCCGCGGGCGAGCTGTGGCAGGAGCACAAGGCGGTGTTCACACGGCCGGACGGGCGTCCGCTGGACCCGCGGGCGGACTGGGAGGAGTTCAAGGAGCTGCTTGCCGAAGCGGGCATCGATGACCGGCGGCTGTACGACGGCAGCCGCCACACCGCCGGCACGATCCTGAACGAGCTGGGGGTGGACATGCCCACCATCATGGAGATCCTTCGGCACACCCAGATCAGCCAGACGCGGCGGTACGTCAAGGGCAGATCGCACCTCTCGAAGGACGCCATGCGCCGCGTGGGAGACGCCTTCATGCCCCGCCCCGGGCCCGCGTCTGAGACCAGAACTGAGACCGGAGACACCCGAGCCGCCCGCGCGCGGCGGCGCCGTCGCATCCGCTGAACCAAAAAACCCCAGCTCAGAGAATCTCTGAGCTGGGGTCCGGTGGAGCCGCCTAAGGGAATCGAACCCTTGACCTACGCATTACGAGTGCGTCGCTCTGGCCGACTGAGCTAAGGCGGCGGGTTGCGGGCCGGGGCCCGGGCAACGGCGACAAGTTTACACAGTTCCCGGGGGGCCTCTGCACTCGGTTTCGGGTGGGGCGGTCAGCGGCAGCGTTTGCCGTCTGCGGGTGGGGTGCCTTCGAGGAGGAAGGTGTCGATCGCGTCGTCGATGCAGCCGTTGCCCCTCGCGTACGCCGTGTGGCCGTCGCCCTCGTACGTCAGGAGTACGCCCTCCTTGAGCTGGGCCGCCAGGCTCTCCGCCCAGACGTACGGGGTCGCCGGGTCGCGGGTGGTGCCGACGACCAGGATCGGCGGGGTGCCGGCGGCCTCGATGCGGTTGGCCTCGCCCGTGGGGGCGACCGGCCAGCCGGCGCAGTTCAGGGCCGCCCAGGCGAAGTCGCGGCCGAAGACCGGGGAGTCCGCCTCGAAGTCCGGGACCAGCTTCTCGACGTCCGCCGGGGTGTCGAAGGGGGCGGGCTGGTCGATGCAGTTCACCGCGGCGAAGCCGTACATCATGCTGCCGTACGAGCCGTCCGGCTCGCGCTCGAAGTACATGTCCGCCAGGGCCAGCAGCCCGCTGCCGTCCTTGCGCTCCATCGCGTCCGTCAGGGAGTCGCGGAGCTGCGGCCAGAAGTCCTCCTGGTACATCGCCATCAGCACGCCCATCGTCGCCAGCGGCTCGCCCAGCCCGCGCTGCTCGCCGGTCGGGACCGGCTTGGAGTCGAGGCGGTCGAGGAAGGCGCGGAGCTGCTTGCCCGCGGCCTCGGCGCTGTCCGTGCCGAGCGGGCAGTCCGCGCGCTTGACGCAGTCCTCGGCGAAGGCGTCGAAGGCGGTGGTGAAGCCCGCGTTCTGGTCCAGGTTCAGTTGCCGGGAGGTGAGGGAGGGGTCCATCGCGCCGTCGAGGACCAGGCGGCCGGTGCGCTGCGGGAAGAGGCCCGCGTAGGTGGCGCCGAGCATCGTGCCGTACGAGGCGCCGACGTACGTTAGCTTCTTGTCGCCGAGGACGCCGCGGAAGACGTCCATGTCCCGGGCCGCCTCCTCCGTCGAGACGTGGCCCAGCAGCTTGCCCGCGCGCTTCTCGCAGCCCTCCGCGAAGCGCTCGAACGACGCGGTCAGCGCCTCGACCTCGCGCTCGTCGTCGGGCGTCTGGTCGATCTGGGTGTGCTTCTCGAACTCCGCGTCCGTCAGGCACTTCACCGGCTGGCTGCCGCCCACGCCGCGGGGGTCGGCCGCCACGATGTCGTACCGCGCGCGGACGTCCGCCGGGTAGCCGACGCCCGCGAAGTTCTGGAGGAACTCGATCGCGGAGGCGCCCGGGCCGCCCGGGTTGATGTGCAGCGAGCCCAGGCGCTCGCCGGGGTTCTCGGCCCGCTTGCGGGCCACCGCCAGCTCCACGTCCTCGCCGGCGCCCGGGCTGGCGTAGTCCATCGGTACGCGCAGTGTGGCGCACTCGAAGCCGGGGGCGCCGCACTCGGTCCAGCGCAGCTTCTGCTCGTAGTACGGCTTCAGATCCGCGGGGGTCTGCGCCGGGAGCGGTTCGAGGACCCGGCTGACGCTGCCGGCGCGGGCGGCGTCGGCGCCCCCGCCCCCGCCGCCGGTGTCGTCGGATCCGGCGGAGTCGCACCCGGCGGCGGCGACCAGCACCACCAGCGCGGTGGCGGGTGCGGCCGTGCGGAACAGGCTGCGGAAGTCCATGCGCCTGAGCGTAACCGCTGGGAGCAGGGCTTCCGCCGGGTCACCCTCGCCCCGTACGGGTGAAGCACCCGCTACGGTTTGCGCAGCGTGACCGTCATCGCCTCCAGCGCCAGCAGCGGCGCCACGTTCCGCTCCAGCGCCTCCCGGCACTCCATGATCGCGTCGATCCGCCGCAGCGTCATCTCCGCGCTGCTGTCCTCCGCGATCCGCCGCAGCCCCTCCCCCACGTCCGCGCACGGCAGCAGCGACACGTCGGCCACCGCGCCCAACTGGAGGGCGAGCACGTCCCGGTAGAAGCCCGCGAGGTCGGTGAGGGCCAGGTCGAGGCTGTCGCGCTGGCTGCGGGTGGACCGGCGCTTCTGGCGCTCCTGGAGGTCCTTCATCACGCCCGCCGTGCCGCGCGGCATCCGGCCGCCGGGCTGCGCGCCGAGCGCCGTGCGCATCTCCTCCGTCTCCCGCTCGTCCGTCTCGTCGGCCTGCTCCTTCGCCGCGTCCGCCGCGACCTCGACCAGCTCCTGCGCCGCGCGCAGGCAGCCGCCGATGTCCTCGACGCGCAGCGGGATCCTCAGCACCGCGGCCCGGCGTTCGCGGGCGCGGTCGTCGGTGGCCAGGCGGCGGGCGCGGTCGATGTGGCCCTGGGCCGCTCGGGCGGCGGACTCGGCGACCGCGGGGGTGATGCCGTCGCGCTGTACGAGGACGGAGGCGACCGCGGCGACGGCGGGGGTGCTGAGGGAGAGGTGGCGGCAGCGGGAGCGAATCGTGGGCAGCACGTCCTCCAGCGACGGCGCGCACAGCAGCCACACCGTGCGGGGGGCGGGCTCCTCGATGGCCTTCAGGAGGACGTTGCCGGCGCCTTCTGTGAGGCGGTCGGCGTCCTCGACGACAATGGCCTGCCACCGGCCGCCGGAGGGGGCGAGCTGGGCGCGGCGCACCAGCTCGCGGGTCTCCTTGACGCCGATGGTGAGGAGGTCGGTGGCGACGACGGTGACGTCGGCGTGGGTGCCGACGAGGGCGGTGTGGCAGCCGTCGCAGAAGCCGCAGCCGGGCCCGGCGGTCGCGCGGTCCGGGCTGACGCACTGGAGCGCCGCGGCGAACGCGCGGGCCGCCGTCGCCCGGCCGGCGCCCGGCGGGCCCGTGAACAGCCAGGCGTGCGTCATCGCGGAGTTGGAGGGCGGGCCGGCGGCCTCGGCGGGGTGGGTGCCGGGGGCCGAAGTGCTCGGGGTCGGCGTGCCGGATTCGGCCGTGACCCGCGCGTCGGCGGCGCGGGCCGCGGCGACGAGCTGCTCGCCCACCCGCCGCTGCCCCACCAGCTCGTCCCACACCGCCATGGCACCGTCCTTCCGTCGCCCGCCGACCATTGTGCGGTACGGCACCGACACCCGGCCGTCCGTCAGTGGTGGTGACCCGTGCCGTGGTGGTGGCCGTGGCCCCTGCGGCGCCAACTGATCGCGTCCGGGTCGCGCGGCGTGCGGTCCACCACCAGGGCGCCCGCGGTCAGCATCAGGCCGGCGACGGAGGCGGCGTTCTGGAGTGCGGTACGGGGCACGCGCACCGGGTCGAGGACGCCGGCGGCCGGCAGGTCGCCGTACGTGCCGGTGTCCGCGTTCCAGCCGTGGCCCGGCGGGAGGCCGGCCGTCTCGGCGACGACGCGGGCGCCGTCCGCGCCGGCGTTGCGGGCGAGCTGGTGGAGCGGGGCCGTGAGCGCGGCCCGTACGGCGAGGGCGCCCGCCCGCTCGTCCGCGGACAGACCGGCGGCGGTGCCGCCGGATCCGGCGGCACCGGCTCCAGCGGACCCACCGACTCCAGCATTCCCAGCGGTCGCGGATCCGGCGGTCGCCGCCCCGCCCTCCGGCCCCGTACCGCCGCACAGCAACGCGTCCACCGCCCGCCGCGCCCCCGCCAGCCCCGTGCCGCCGCCCGGGGCGACGCCCTCCGCCAGCGCCGCCCGTACCGCCGCCACCGCCCCAGCGACCCGCTCCCGGCGCTCCGCCCGCTCCGGGTCCGTGGCGCCGCCGACGCGCAGCACCGCCAGCCCGCCCGTCAGCCGGGCCAGCCGCAGCTCCAGCACCTCCCGGTCGAAGTCGGACGCCTCCCCGGCCAGCGTGTGCTCCAGGTGCGCCACCCGCTGCGCGACCGCCTCGGCGGCACCGGCGCCCCGCGTCACCGTCGTCGTACGCCTCGTCACGACGACCCGCTCCGCGCGCCCCAGCGACGCCAGTTCCGTGCGGCCGAGCAGCATCCCCTTCTCCGGCAGCACGACCTCCGCGCCGGTCAGCGCCGCCAGGTCCTCCAGGTGCGCCAGCCGCCGCGCGCCCAGCGCCGGCGCCGGGACGGCCGCGGAGAGCAGGGTGCCGCGCAGGCGGTTGGCGACCAGCGCCGCCAGCGCGTCCTGCTGGACGGAGTCCGCGACGACCAGCAGCGGGCGGCCGGTGGCCGCGACCCGCTCCAGCACCGGCAGCAGTTCGTCGAGTCGGGCGATACGCCCGTGGTGCAGCAGGACGTACGGGTCCTCCAGCACCGCCGTGCCCTGCTCGGGGTGGGTCATCATGAACGGGCTGAGGAAGCCGCGGTCCAGCCGCAGACCGTCGGTGAACTCCAGTTCCACGCCCGCGACATGCGCCTCCTCCACCGAGATCGCCGCGTTCCGGCCCGCCTTGGCGAACGCGCGGGCGACCAGCTCGCCCAGCTCCGGGTCGCGGGCCGCCGCGGCGGCGACCATCGCGGTGTCCTGCTCGCCACCGACAGGGCGGGCGGTGGCGGTCAGGTGCGCGACGGCCGCCGCCGCGGCGGTGTCGATGCCGCGGCGTACGGCCACGGGGTCGGCGCCTGCGGTCACGGCGCGCAGGCCGGTCGCGAGGAGCGCCTGGGTGAGCACGATGGTGGTCGTCGTGCCGTCGCCGACGGCGCGGCGGGTGCGGGTGGCGGCCTGGCGGACGAGGGAGGCGCCGAGGTTCGCGTACGGGTCGGAGAGCCGGACGGCGTCGGCGACGGTGGCGCCGTCGCGGGTGGCGACGGGGCCGGAGGCGGCGCCGGCCCCGCCGCCGGCCCGGGAGCCGGCGCCCTCGGCACCGGCCCCCGAACCGGATCCGGCCCCGGCCCCGGAGCGGTCGGGGCCGGCGCCGGGGCGGCCGGCCCGGGAGCCGGCCGACCCCGGTCCCGTACCGCCGCCCAGCACCACCAGCCGCCCGCGCGGCCCGAGGGTGACCCGCGCCGCGTTCGCGACCGCGTCAACGCCGCGGCGCAGGGCGGCCCGCGCCGCGTCCTCGAAGAGGAGCCCGCTCACTCGTCGTCGTCGCCGCGCCCGAACCGGCCACGCTCCATGATCAGCGCGGCCTGCATCATCGCCCGTGCGTAGCCCGTGTCGTACAGCTCCATGCCGTGGCCGCCGCCGCCCACGTCCTTGTACTGGTTGCTCTGGTCCGACCCGTTCTCGCGGTCGAAGTCGTTCGCGCGCGGGTGCTCGGCGAGGATGCCGCGCGAGTAGCCGGCGCGGACGAGCATGCGCATGAAGCCGAACATGTCGGTCTCGCCGTTGTCCGGGAAGACCTCGGCGTACTTCACCCGCGGCTTGTCGACCCGCACGTTGCGGTAGTGGATGTGGTTGACGCGGTCCTTGCGGCACATCCAGCGCAGGAAGTCGACGGAGTCGAAGCCGACTTCGGCCGTCACGCCCGCGTGCACGGTCATGCCGTTGGACGGGCTGTCGACGGTGTCGACCATGCGCTTCCAGTCCTCGACCGAGCCCATGATCTGCGGGTTGCCGCGGCTGATCTCGGCGGGCGGGTCGTTGGGGTGCACGGCCATCCGCACCCCGGCCTCCTCGGCGACCGGCATGACCTCGCGCAGGAAGTGCTCGTAGTTCTCCCAGAGTTCCTCGCGGGTGAAGGCGCGGACGCCGTCGGGGCGGGGGAGGTCGCGGACCTTGACGCCGTCCACCTCGTGGTCGAGGTCGAAGGCGGTGTAGCCGGCGCCGATGCGGTCGGTCTCGTCGATCTCCTCGTAATAGCCCTCCTTCAGCCGGTGGACGTACCAGTTGTACTCGACGACCGGGATGCCGGCCCGGCCCGCCGCCACCAGCGAGGTCTTCATGTCCTCGATGGCCTGGTCGCTGCCGTCCTCGCCGCGTACGACCGAGTCGGGGGCGCTGATGAGGAAGGCGGTGACGTGCAGGCCCTTGGACTCCAGGTTCTCGCGGTCGGCGGTCAGCTCCTCGACCGTCCACGGCGAGTCGGGGGCGCCGGAGACCACGCCGGTGACGCCGGCCTGCCGCCACTTGCGGACCGTCGCGTCGTCGGGGCGGCGGTCGATCCACTGGCAGAGCCGGGGGGTGTCGGGTCCTTCGCGGACGTCGTCGGGCCAGTTCAGCTTCGGGAACGGGGCGTTGCCGCCGGGGCCGTGGCCGTGGCCGGGCCCGTTGCCGCCGCCCGGGGCGGCGAACGCGGGGGCCGCGGCGCCCGCCGAGGCGCCGATCGCGGCTGCTGCCGCGGCGGTCGAGCCGCGTTTGAGGAAGGAGCGGCGCGAACTGCCGTCGTGTGCGGGGGATTCCATACGTCACCTTCGCTTTCTGTGCTCTGCCGGCTGCCTGATGCTGCGGTAGTGCGTCGTGCGGTGGTGCGTAGTACGTGGTGCGTACAGCTACCACGTCGTACATGGTGCGTCCGCGTGCAGGGGGATGCGCGCCAGCGTACGTACGTGCGTCCCGGCCGTTAAGGGCGAGTTGCGGATACGCCCATTCGCGACCCGAATCCGAGGCCCGCCCCCTCGGCGGGCGGGAAGGACGGGGGGAAGGAAGGGCAGGAGCCCGTACGCACCCGACCAGGGTGGTGCGTACGGGCTCCCGGCTTCAGCGCGCCCGACGCGCGCTCACCGCCCCGCCGGCCTCTCGTCCTCCGGCGGCACGATGCGCTCGATCCAGTACTCCCGCGCCAGCGCGTCCACACCCGCGGGCGCCACGCCGCGCAGATGGACGACGTTGCCGTCCGTACCGGCGATCCGGCCGTGCTTCTGCATCCGCAGGATGTGGTACCGCTCCGGCGCGAAGCCCAGCTCGACGTCGGCGGAGAAACGCCCGCGCTGGTCGCGCTCGTCGCCCACCGCCGGATCGACCTTGCCGCTCGCCTGGACGGTCAGCCAGACCTGGTACGCGACGATGAGCAGGACCAGGATGGCCAGCCGGCGCACCGTCGGGCTGCGGAGCGCCCTAAACGCCAGCGACTGCCGTTCCGTCGGCATCGGTCGCACCTCCCGAGTCGTCCCGCGCGCCCTTGGCCGCGGCGCCCTCGTCGTCGACGAGCAGCTCGTTGACCCGGTTCGCGATCTCCCGGAACTCCGGCATCTCCAGCGCCGTACGCCACTCCCGCGGGCGCGGCAGGTCGACGGTGACGATCTCCCGTACCCGGCTGGGCCGCTTGGACAGCACCACGATCCGGTCGGAGAGGAACACCGCCTCGTCCACGTCGTGGGTGACGAAGAAGACCGTGGGGTGCCGCTTCTCGAAGATGCGCGTCAGGTCCTCCTGGAGCTTGCGCCTGGTCTGGGCGTCGATGCTGGCGAACGGCTCGTCCATCAGCATCACGGCCGGCTCGTTGGCCAGCACGCGGGCCACGCCCAGGCGCTGCTGCATGCCGCCGGACAGCTCGTGCGGGTACTTGTGCTCGAAGCCGCCGAGCCCGACCAGCTCCAGGAACTCCTTGCCCTTGGCGTCGCGTTCGGCGCGCGGCACGCCCTTCATCCGCAGCCCGAAGACCACGTTGCCGAGCACCGTCTTCCAGGGGAAGAGCGCGTGGCTCTGGAACACCACGCCGCGGTCCGGACCCGGGCCGCTGACCGCGTGGCCGTCGACGACGACCTCGCCCTCCGTGAGGTTCACGAAGCCGGCCACGATGTTCAGCACGGTGGTCTTGCCGCAGCCGCTCGGGCCGAGCACGGAGACGAACTCGCCCTCGTTCACACTGAACGAGACGTCGCCGATGGCGGTGACCTCCTCGCCGCTGTACGAGTCGACGTAGTTCTTCTGTAGTCCTGTGATCTCCAGCGCCGTCATCCGTCGGCCTCCAAACTCCGTACCATGCCCCACCGTTCGACGGTGGATCGCTCGAACGGCGCCAGGACCATGGCGTCGAGCGCGTACCACAGGATTCCCAGCACTGCCATGCCCAGGAACACCTGGCTGATGTCGCCCACCCGGCGGGCGTCGAACATCATGAAACCGACGCCGCTGGTGCCGACGATGATCTCGGCGGCGACCAGGGCCCGCCAGCCGTAGCCGAGACCGGTGCGGATGCCGCCCGCCACGGACGGCAGCGCGCCCGGGAGGATGACCTCGAAGAACACCCGCAGCCGGCCCGCGCCGAGACTGCGCGCCGCACGCAGCAGTTCGCGCGGCACCTGCTCCACACCCGCGACGACGCTCAGCATCAGCGGGAAGACGATCGTGTAGACGATGACGAAGGTGACCGCGGTGAGGCTGAAGCCGAACCAGACGATCACGATCGGCAGCCAGGCGATGTCGGCGACCGCCTGGAAGAACAGCAGGATCGGCCAGAAGAACCGGCGGACCTTGGCGAACATCGCCACCACGAAGCCCATCGGCAGGCCGATGGCGAGGCCGAAGCCGACGCCGTACGCCAGCCTGGTCAGCGAGTCCGTGAGGTAGCCGGGCAGGATGCCCTTCTCCATCAGGTCGCCGAACTCCTCGACCACCCGCGGCGGGCCGACGAAGAACGCCTCGTCGAACACGCCCATCTCCGCCACCAGCCACCACAGCGCGATGACCGGCACGAACGGGCCGAGGTTGCGGAACACGGCGCGGCGGGTGAGCCAGAGCCAGACCTTGCGGGCACGGACCACGCCCGGGCTCGCGCCGCCCTTGCGCGGCGTACGCCCCGAGGGTGCGCGCCGTACGGGCTTGGCCGTACTGGCCGTGTCCGTCGTGTCCGACGCCATCAGCTCCTCCCTCCCAACATCCCCCAGCGCTCCACCGTGCGCTTCTCCAGCGGGGCCAGCATCAGCCGGTCCATCAGCAGCCAGAGCACGCCGATGATGACCATCGAGGCGATGATCACGTCGGTCTGGAAGTACTTCTGCGCCTGGAACAGGGCGTAGCCCAGGCCCGCGTTGCTCGCGATGATCTCGGCGGCGACCAGCCCGCGCCAGCCGTAGCCGAGGCCGACCCGCAGGCCGGTGACGACGCTGGGCAGCGCGCCGGGCAGCAGCACCTCCCAGAACATCCGCATCCGGGTCGTGCCCATGCTGCGCGCGGCGCGCAGCAGTTGGGTCGGGATCTGCCGGACGCCGAGCATCGCGTTGTACGTGATCGCGAAGAACATCGCGTTCCACACGATGAAGATCACGGCCTTGTCGCCGTAGCCGAACCACAGCGTGGCGACGGGGATCCAGGCGATGCCCGCGAGCGCCACGGAGAACCGCAGCAGCGGGGAGAAGAACGCCGACAGCGCGGCGCTGGAGCCCAGCGCGATGCCGAACGGCAGGGCCGTGGCGATGGCGATCGCGGCGCCGATGCCCATGCGGCGCAGGCTCGCGCCGAGGTGGTCGAACAGCTCGCCGCTGGACCACATGTCGCCGAGCGCCGAGAGGACGTCGCCGACCTGCGGGAAGACACGTAGCGGCGGATCGGTGATCGCGACGGCCACCAGCCACACCACGACGAGCAGCGCGAGCGGGGTGAGGAACCACAGCGCGGAGATCGCGCGCGCGGCCGGGGTGTTGGACCCGCCCCTGCGCTTGCGCTGCTGCCCCGGCGGCCGCCCGCCCGGCCGCGGCCGCCCCTGTGCGGGGGCGGCCGCGGCCGTGGCCTGTTTTTCGGTACGGGGCGTGGTCACGACGGGCAGGCCTCGGCGGCGGTGTCGCGGTCGAAGGTGTACCCGCCGTCGATCGCCGCGGCGTCCGGGACGGGCGGCAGGTCGGCGAAGAGGTCGGGGTTGTCCTTCATGACCTTCAGGATCGGCTCGGGCTGGAAGTACTTGTTGACGTCGAAGCCCTCCTTGACGTTGCCCTGCTCGGCCAGCAGGCCGGCGAGGGTGTCGAGCGCCAGGTAGTTGCAGGCGGAGAAGCGGCCGTCGAGCTGCTTGACGTTGTGCTTCATCGCCTCCTGCGCGACCTTCTTCTCGGTGCCCGGCAGCCAGCGCGTCGCCGAGTCGGCGGCGTCGTCGGGGTTCTCGCGCATCCACTGGTCGGTCTGCGCACGGGCGGTGAGGAACTGCTCGATGACCGCCGGGTTCTTCTCGGCGTAGTCGCGCGTGGTCACCAGGTAGCCGATGAACGGGATGTAGCCGCCGCCGCGCAGCACCTCCTTGGCGCCGTCGACCTGCCCGGTCATGGTGATCGGCCACGGGTCCCAGACGATGCCCGCGTCGATGCCGCCGGTCTCCAGGGCGACCGCCATGTCCGGCGGCTCGGTGTTGACGATCTCGACGTCGCCGGCCTCCAGCCCCGCGTCGTCCAGCAGGCCGAGGAGGTACAGGTGGTTGATGGAGCCCTCGGAGACGCCGATGCGCTTGCCGCGCAGCGTCGAGAGGTCCTTGCCGTCGATGCCGGAGTCGCCGCCGGCGACCACGGCCATCGTCTCGTCGATGCTGAGCTGCGAGGACGAGCCGGTGTAGTTGCCGACGAGCACCAGGTCGATGCCCTGCTGGGCGGCGGCGATGGCCGGGGTGCCGACCTGGACCACGTCGACCTCGCCGGCCTGGAGCGCGTTCAGCGCGTCCACGCCGGTGGGGTAGGGCTCCTTCAGCTTCACGTTGAGGTTCTGCTCGTCGAAGTAGCCCGCCTCGACGCCGGCCGGCAGGCCGATCTGGTCGATGGCGGAGACGTACCCGGCGGACAGCTTGGTCGGCTCGGCGCCGCCCCCGCCACCGTCGACGTCGTCGTCCACGGTCGAGTCGCCGCCGCAGGCGGCCAGCAGCAGGGCTCCCGAACAAGCCGCCGCCACTGCTATGTGACGTGTTGCGCGAAACATGAGTCTCTCCTGATCCGTACGGCTACGGGGCTGGTGTGGGAGCGCCGGGGAGCAGCGCGTCCACCGCGGCCCGGTGCGGAATCGGCAGGACCGCTCCCGGTCCGGTGGTGGTGAGCGCGGCGGCGACGGCCGCGTAGCGGGCCGCCTCCAGCGGTACGGCGCCTTCCAGCAGCCGGGCCGCGAACGCGCCGTCGAAGGTGTCGCCGGCCCCGGAGGGGTCGACGGCCCGCACCGGGTGGGGCGGAATGCGGGTCACGGTGCCCTCGTGGGCCAGCAGGGCGCCCTGGTCGCCCATCTTGAGCACGACGATGCCGGGCCCGCGGCGCACGAAGGCGTCGAGGACCTCTTCGGGCTCGTGCAGGCCGGTGAGCAGCCTGCCCTCCTCCAGGTTCGGCAGTGCCACATCGCACAGCTCGATGCTGCGCATGACCACCGCGCGGGCCCGTTCGACGGGCCAGAGCGCGGGGCGGTAGTTGGGGTCGTAGCCGATCAGCGTGCCGCTGCCGCGGGCCAGCTCCATGGCGTGGAAGGCCGCGTCGCAGGCCGACGGGCTGATCGCCTGGGTGATCCCGGTGACGTGCAGCATCCGCGCCCGTGCGATCGCCGCGGCCGGTACGTCGGCCGGGGTGAGCCGGCTGGCCGGCGAGTCCGCGCGGTAGTACGTGAACCTGCTGGCCGCGGGCGTACGGGAGATGAAGTAGATCCCGGTACGCCCGCCGGCCTCCCGGACGACGTGCTCGGTGCCGACACCCTCGCGCTGCCACAGCCGCAGCAGGGCGTCGCCGAAGTCGTCGTCGCCGATGCGGGTGACGTAGCCGGTGCGCGCGCCGGAGCGCCGCGCGGCCACCGCGAAGTTCGACGAGTCGCCGCCGTAGCCGACGGCGAAGTCGTCGCCCGGCCCGACGGGCTCGCGGCCCTCGACGCGGGCGTTGAACTCCAGCAGCGGCTCGCCGATCGCGAGGATGTCGTTGTCCATGTCCGCCGCCGTCAGATCCGCTGGTACTTCTCGAGCCCG
The DNA here is from genome assembly GCF_045781775.1 of Streptomyces sp. 184. Lineage (NCBI taxonomy): Bacteria > Bacillati > Actinomycetota > Actinomycetes > Kitasatosporales > Streptomycetaceae > Streptomyces > Streptomyces sp. 184. Next base: position 7,715,048 of record NZ_CP123230.1, read on the forward strand.
CCGCGCAGCGAGCCGGACTCGCGGATGAGCCGGGTCTGCTCCCGCTCCCGCTCCTCGATGTCCGTGGCCAGCGCCAGCACCTCGGCCACCAGCTCCAGCGGCACGCAGACGACGCCGTCGCTGTCGGCGACGATCAGGTCCCCGGGGCGTACGGACACGCCGCCGACCTCGACCGGCTCGTTGAGCGAGACGGTCCGGTAGCGGCCGACCGTGGTGGCCGGGACGGCGCCGCGGGCGTAGATGGGGAGTTCGGGGTAGTCGCGGCGGATCTCCTCGACGTCCCGGACGCCCGCGTCGAGCACGGCGCCGGCGATCTGGTTGGTGACGGCGCCCGCGGCCATCAGCCCGCCCCACACCGCGACGTCGGCGCCGCCCGCGGCGATGCAGATGACGCTGCCCGGCGCCGACTCGTCGATGGCGCGCAGCGCGTGCGTGGGGGGCTCCGACACGTGGGAGGGCACCTCCTGCACCGTCACCGCGGGGCCCACCAACTTGCCCGGCAGCACCGCTTTGATGCTTCCGGTGAGGTAGCCCCGTACGCCCTTCTGCTCCACGGCGTCGGCCACCGACGCGGTGGCTATGCCGTGGAAGGCCGCGATGGTCTCCGGCGGGATGGTCGTCGTCATCTCGAGTTGGCTCCGATCTGGTACGTGCGTGCTGTGTCGCGGCCGGTGGTTCAGCGCGACAGCCAGCCGCCGTCGACGGCCAGGACGTGGCCGTGGATGTAGTCGGCGGCGGGCGAGGCGAGGAACACCACCGGTCCGGCGATGTCGGCGGGGCGGCCCCACCGGCCGGCGGGGATGCGGGCGAGGATTTCGCTGCTGCGGACGCCGTCCGCGCGCAGCTCCGAAGTCACGGCGGTGTCGATGTAGCCGGGAGCCACGGCGTTGACGTTGACCCCGCGGCCGGCCCATTCGTTGGCCAGTGCGCGGGTCAGCCCGACGAGGGCGTGCTTGCTCGACGTATACGACGGGACGAACATCCCGCCCTGGAAGCTGAGCACCGACGCGATGTTGATGATCTTCCCGTAGCCGCGCTCCAGCATGCCCGCGCCGATGGCCCGGGTCAGCTCGAATGCGGCGTGCAGGTTCAACTCCACGACGTCGTACCAGTCGGCGTCCCTGAATTCCGCGGCCGGGGCTCTTCGAATGAGTCCTGAATTGTTGACCAGAATGTCCAGGTCGAATCTCTCGACGAGTTGGCTGATCTCACCTCTACGGGCCCCGGGATCGGTCAGGTCGACGTGCACGCGAGTGACGGAAACCCCCAATTCAGCGGCCTCTTTGGCCACCGGATCGAGATTGTCGCGCTCCGACAGCAATACCAAGTCGGCGCCGACGGCGGCGAGTCCGAGCGCAACTGCGCGCCCGATTCCGCTGCCCGCTCCCGTAATGAGCGCACGACGGCCGTGCAGATCCCCGGTCGGGGAATCAGACTCCTCCGTCAACGCCCCTCTCCCTTCATTCGGTCCCAGCCGTGCATGGTTCCGGCTACGGAAACATTAGAAGCGGACTGCCAGGGCGTTAAGACTGAATTGCGAATGACAGTATTCGCAAAGCTGATGTGCCGGGCCGCACCGGTCGGACACGTACGCACGCCCGGTCACGCCGCGGCGGGCACCGCGTGGGTGCCGGCGGGGATCCGGGCGCGGACGATGGCGCGGAGCAGGGTGCGGGCCGACGGCGTGAGCGGCCGCGAGGAGTCCCAGCAGACCGCCACGCGCCGCTCCGGGGCGCCCTTCAGCCGGCGTACGCGGACGCCGTCCACGTCGGCGACCTGGGCGGCCAGCGAGTTGGTCACGCCGACGCCGATGCCCTGGCGGACCATCGACACCAGCGTCTGCGGCTGGTTGGTGGCCTGCACGGGCTCGATCTCGTGGCCGCAGTCGCGAAAGGTCCGGTATGTCTCGAAGTCCGGGGTCTCCGGGGCGTCGAGCCGGCCGATCGAGACGATCGGGTGCTCGGCGACGGCGTCGATCGACAGCGGATCGGGCACGTCGGACAGCGGGTGCTCACTGGGGTGGATCGCGACCAGCGACTCGCCCCACAGCAGCCGGCTGCGCACGGACGCGGAGGACGGCGGGGGCGACATCGGGCGCAGATAGACGTCGACGGCGCCGGAGGTGAGGGCGTCGTCCAGCTCCAGCGTCGACCGCTCCACCAGCACGACCCGCACCTCGGGGCTCGTCCGCGCCAGCCCCTGGAGCAGGGCGGGGACGAACGCGGCGCTCGCGCTCGGGTACGAACCGAGCGTCACCACACCGCGGGCACCGCTGCGCCACGGGGCCATCGCGGCCTCCGCGGACTCCAGCGCGCGCAGGATCTCGTGGGCGTGGTCGGCGAGGACGACGCCGGCCTCGGTCAGCTCCACGGGGCGCTTGCGGCGGTCGAAGAGGGGCAGGCCGATCTCGCGCTCCAGCGCGGCGACGTGCATGCTGACGCGGGGCTGCGACCGCTTCGTGGACTCGGCAGCGGCGACGAAGCTCCCCGTTTCGATGACCGCGAGGAACGAGACGAACCATTCCAGCCTGACATCCGGGTTCAACATCTTGCCCTCACCCCGCACCCAAGCAGCGCGTCTTCCCGCCCTAACCAGCCCGATCGGCTCGATCAGCACAACGGCACCAGTGATCAACAGCCGCCCTCAGGCTAAGTTGCGGACTACGCGGGGGCAACAGTCGTGCACGGCGTATTGCTCGTGACAGCCATATCCGCCCGGCGAATGCGGCTATTCGAAACTCGGCCCTTGACCAGCATTCGGACGGGGTGGCTTCGTTGGGGGATGGCCAATGAAGTAGCCCCAGCCGTCATCGCGGCGACCACGTCGCTGCCGCCCGAACTCGCCGTCGCCGCAGTCCCGGAGGACGAGCGCGTGTGGGTGCCGCAGGCGCCCAATGTGTGGTTCCGGCCGCTGCTCTTCAATACGGTCACGGGCCAGTGGTGCAACCTGTTGAAGGTCACCGCCGCCGGCATCGTCTCCCGGCACCGGCACCCGGGCGCGGTCTTCGGGTACGTGATCAAGGGCAAGTGGCACTACTACGAGCACCCGTGGGTGGCCGAGGAGGGCCACTTCGTCTACGAGCCGCCGGGCGAGATCCACACGCTGGCCGTGCCGGAGGACTGCGCCGAGATGATCACGTTCTTCAACATCAGCGGCGCGATGATCTACCTGGACGAGGAGAACCGGAACACGGGCTACGAGGACGTGTTCACCAAGATCGACATGGCCCGCGCCCACTACGCGGGCAACGGCCTGGGCGAGGACTACGTGGAGCAGTTCATCCGCTGACGCCCCGCGGGCGGCGGGGCGGGGCGCCGCGGGAAGTGGACGCACGTACGTCGCCGGCGCGACGGCCGTCGTAGCCACGCGTACACCACCGGCACGAGGGCCGTCGTAGCCGCTCGGCCGATCGCGGACCGCGCCGTGGACGGGCCCGTACGGCACGGCCCGCACCCGCGCAGGCACCTTTCCGGCGCCGGTACGCCCCGGGCGTACCGGCGCTTCGGCGTCCCCGCCCTCAGCGGCGGCGGTCGTCGCGGTCTTCTTCGCCGCGGGGGCCCAGCAGTTCGTCGGCCAGCGTCGGCAGGTCGTCCAGCGGGGTCTCCTCCGCCCAGTCCGGGCGGGGGCGCCGGCGGGCGTCCTGCTCTTCCGGGGCCGGCACCTGCGGTACCTGGACCGTCTCCTCCACGTCCGGGTCCGGCACCTGCGGCAGGACGCGGGTCTCGGCCGCGTCCGGGCCGTCGTCCGCGCGGGTGTGCGGCAGCCGGGACGTCTCGGACGTCTCCTCCATGTCCGGGTCGCCGGAGACCGGCAGCGGCTGCGTGGTGTCGTTCCCCGAGGCCGCCCCGGAACCTGCCGCACCCGCAGCACCGCCCGCACCGGCAGCACCGGCCGCGGATGCCGCCGCCTGCGCTGCCGCCGCCTCCGCGGCCAGCCGCTCCTGCTCGGCGCGGAGCAGCGCCTCCTCGGCCTTGCGCTGCTTCTCCAGGCGGCGCTCCTCGGCCTCCCGGCGCAGCCGCGACTCCTCCTCGGCCTGCCGCCGGATCCGCTCCTCCTCCGCGCGGCGGGCGGCCTCCTCGGCCTCGCGGCGCTTGCGCTCCTCCTCCGCCTGGCGGCGGGCCTCCTCGGCGCGCTGCCGGGCCAGCTCCGCCTCCCGCTCGGCCTCCAGCCGCTTGGCCTCCTCGATCTCGCGGCGCTTGCGCTCCTCCTCCTCGCGGCGCAGCCGCTCCAACTGCTCCTGCCGCTCCCGCTCCAGCCGCTCTTCCTCGGCCCTGCGCGCGGCCTCCTCGGCCTCCCGGCGCTTGCGCTCCTCCTCGGCCTTGCGGCGGGCCTCGTCCCGGGCGCGCACCTCCTGGTCGGAGAGCGGCAGGATCTGGTCCAGGCGGTGCCGCACGGCGGTGGTGACGACCCCGGCGTCCTGGCCGGCGTCCACGACCAGGTAGCGGCCAGGGTCCGCGGCGGCCAGCGCCAGGAACCCGGCGCGCACCCGCTCGTGGAACTCCGGCGGCTCCGACTCCAGCCGGTCCGGCGCCTCGGTGAACCGCTCCCGCGCCGTCTCCGGCGGGATGTCCAGCAGCACCGTCAGATGCGGGACGAGCCCGCCGGTGGCCCAGCGGTTGACCCGCGCCACCTCGGTCGGCGACAGCTCGCGCCCGCCGCCCTGGTACGCGACGGAGGAGTCGATGTACCGGTCGGAGATGACCACGGCGCCGCGCTCCAGCGCGGGCCTGACCAGGCCGTCCACGTGCTCCGCACGGTCCGCGGCGTACAGCAGGGCCTCCGCGCGGTGCGAGATACCGGCGGTGGAGACGTCGAGCAGGATGGAGCGCAGCCGCTGCCCGATGGAGGTGGCACCCGGCTCGCGGGTGACGACGACCTCGTGCCCCTTGTCCCTGATCCACTGCGCCAGCGCCTCGACCTGCGTGGACTTCCCGGCCCCGTCGCCGCCCTCGACGGCGATGAAGAACCCGCTCTCCGAGCGTCCCTCGTCCGGGTCCGCGCCGCGCAGCGCGTCCCGCAGGTCGACCCGCAGCGGCACCCCCTGCCGGTCGTCGATGCGCACCAGCACCAGCACCGCCACCGGCAGCAGCAGCGCGCCGGCCAGCATGTACGTGAACGCCGCGCCGCCGTGCGCGAAGACCAGGTCGCCCGCCTCCAGGCGGTGCCGGCCGATGGCGGCGGCGAGCAGCGGCGCGCCGATCAGCCCGAGCGCGACCGCGACGCGGGAGACGGCGTGCAGATGGTCGATGAGCCGGGGCCTGCGGGCGTCCTCGGTCTCCAGCTCCAGCAGCGCGTGCCCGGTGGCGGCGGCGACGCCCGCGGCGGTCCCGGCCAGCAGCGCGCACAGCACCCCGGTCGCCGCGTCGGCCACCAGGCCGACCAGCAGCAGCCCGATCCCGGCGACGCCGACGGCCAGCGCCAGCAGCCGGCGCCGCGACAGCGCCGGCAGCACCCGCGGCGCGGCCCGCACGCCGAGCACCGGACCGGCGGTGACGGCCAGCGCCAGCAGCGCGTACGCGATGGTGCCGTTGATGTCATACGCCTCCTGCGCCTGGAGGACGGCGAGCGCCACGGAGGCGGCGACGGCGGCGGCCGCGGCGGCGCAGGCGCCGACGAGCAGCGGCACCGCGCCCGTACGCCCCCGCTCCGGGCCGCCGTCCGCGGTCCGCGGCCGGCGCAGCCCCTCCAGCGGGGAGCGCGCCCGCGCCCCGCCGTCGGGCAGCTCCATGAAGAACAGCACCGAGACAGAGGCCGCGAAGAGCCCGGCGGCCAGATACGAGCCGACCGCGCCGGGGTGTCCGTCGAACCAGTCGAACCCGGAGCCCAGCAGCCGGCCGATCCACGCGGTGACCAGCAGCGCGGCGGCACCGAGCGGCAGCGCGCCGTACCCCGTGCGCAGCGACAGCCGGCGCAGCGCGATGCCGTGGTCGGGCAGCGGCCTTATCGCCGCGCCCTCGGGCGGCGGCGCGGGCAGCAGCGCGGGGGCGACGCTGTCCTTGGCGACGACCCACACCCGCTCGGCCGCGCCGGCGACGAAGACGGTGACGAGGATCCAGGTCAGCGCCGAGTCCGGCGTCCAGTCGATCCACAGCGGGGCGACGATGAGCAGCCCCACGCGCAGCACGTCCGCGCCGACCATCGTCCAGCGCCGGTCCAGCGCCCCGGACCCGGACAGCAGCGACCCGACCGGGCCCAGCGGCACGGCGCCGAAGACGACCGTCGACAGCAGCCGGACCGCGAAGACCACGCTGACCGTGACCGCCGCGCCGCGATAGCCGCCGCCGAACGACTCGTCCGCCAGCCCCGCCTGGAGCGCGAGCAGCACAAGAACGAGCATCGCCAACGCATCCGCGGTGGCACTGGTGAGATGGGCGCCCCACAACCGCCTCAGGGACGGCACGCGCAGCAGCGCCCGAACGGCGCGCTCGCGCGAGTCCGCGACAAGGCTCTCGGTGGGGTCCGGCGCTGTCGTCGGCTGGTCGGCTCGCATGCGGTCAGCCTAGCGGGACGGGCCGGACCGGTGAGCTTCGCACGAACACTTGCCCGGTTCTGTGGATTACCGGCCGGTTGTGGACAATCCGCGGCCTCCGCCCCCGACGAGCACGGCCCGGCCGAGCACCGCGGCACCGCCCGACCGAACCCCCCGACCCGACTGCCCGACTGCCCGACAGCCCCGCCCCGGCGACCTCGCGACCCGTCCCCGCTACCCGTCCTCGTCCGGCACGTCCGCCTTCGCCGACACCGTCTTCTTCGTCGTCGCCTTCTTCGCCGCCGCCGTCTTCGACCCGGTGGCCTTCTTCGCCGCGGTCTTCGTCGCCGTCTTCGCGGCGGTCTTCTTCGCCGCCGCCTTCTTGGCCGGCGCCTTCTTCGCGGTGGTCTTCTTCGCCGGCGCCTTCTTCGCGGTCTTCTTCGCCGGCCCCTTCGCCCGCTTCTCCGCCAGCAGCTCGAACCCGCGCTCCGGCGTGATCGACTCCGGCTCGTCCCCGCGCCGCAGCGTCGCGTTCGTCTCGCCGTCCGTCACGTACGGCCCGAAGCGCCCGTCCTTCACCACCACCGGCTTCCCGCTCGCCGGGTCCTCGCCCAGCTCTTTCAGCGGCGGCTTCGCCGCGGCCCGCCCGCGCTGCTTGGGCTGGGCGTAGAGCGCGAGGGCCTCCTGGAGCGTCACCGTGAAGAGCTGGTCCTCGCTCTGGAGCGAGCGCGAGTCGGTGCCCTTCTTCAGGTACGGGCCGAAGCGCCCGTTCTGCGCGGTGATCTCCGTGCCGCTCTCCGGGTCGGTGCCGACGACCCGCGGCAGCGACAGCAGCTTCAGCGCGTCCGCCAGCGTCACCGTGTCCAGCGACATCGACTGGAACAGCGACGCCGTCCGCGGCTTCACCGCGTTCTTGCCGGACTGCGGCGTGCCCTCGGGCAGCACCTCGGTCACGTACGGCCCGTAGCGCCCGTCCTTGGCGACGATCTCGCGCCCGCTGTCCGGGTCGGTGCCCAGCTCGTACGCCCCGCTGGGCTTGTCGAGCAGTTCCTCGGCCAGCTCCACGGTCAGCTCGTCCGGCGGCATCTCGTCCGGCACGTCCGCGCGCCGGTGGTCCTCGGAGTCCCGCTCGCCGCGCTCCACGTACGGCCCGTAGCGCCCGACGCGCAGCACGATCCCCTCGCCCACCGGGAACGTGGAGACCTCCCGGGCGTCGATCGCGCCCAGGTCGGTGACCAGCTCCTTCAGCCCCGCGAGGTGGTCGGTGCCGGACCGCTCCTCGGCGGAGGTGGCGACGTCGTCCGTGCCGTAGTAGAACCGCCGCAGCCACGGCACCGCCTCGGCCTCGCCGCGCGCGATGCGGTCGAGGTCGTCCTCCATCCTGGCGGTGAAGTCGTAGTCGATGTAGCGGCCGAAGTGCTTCTCCATCAGGCCGACGACGGCGAAGGAGAGGAAGGACGGCACCAGGGCCGTGCCCTTCTTGAAGACGTACCCGCGGTCCAGGATCGTGCCGATGATCGAGGCGTACGTGGACGGGCGGCCGATCTCCCGCTCCTCCAGCTCCTTGATGAGCGTCGCCTCGGTGTAGCGGGCGGGCGGCTTGGTGGCGTGCCCGTCCGCGGTGATCTCCTCGGCGGTCAGCCGGTCGCCCTCCGCGAGCTGCGGCAGCGGCCGGTCGCGGTTGTCGAGGTCGGCGGAGGGGTCGTCGGAGCCCTCGACGTACGCCTTCATGAAGCCGTGGAAGGTGATGACCCGGCCGGACGCGGAGAACTCGGCGTCCCGCCCGTCGGCCGCCGTGCCGCCCAGCTTCACGGTCACGGACTGCCCGGCGGCGTCCTTCATCTGCGACGCGACCGTACGCATCCAGATCAGCTCGTACAGCCGGAACTCGGTGCCCGACAGCCCCGTGTCCGCCGGCGTGCGGAAGCGGTCGCCGGAGGGGCGGATCGCCTCGTGCGCCTCCTGCGCGTTCTTCACCTTGCCCGCGTAGTTCCGCGGCCGGTCCGGCAGATAGTCGCGCCCGTACAACTGCGTGACCTGCGCCCGCGCCGCGGCGACCGCGGTCTCCGACAGCGTCGTGGAGTCGGTGCGCATATAGGTGATGAAGCCGTTCTCGTACAGCCGCTGGGCCACCTGCATGGTGGCCTTGGCGCCGAGCCCCAGCTTGCGCGACGCCTCCTGCTGGAGCGTCGTCGTACGGAACGGGGCCGAGGGCGAGCGCCGGTACGGCTTCGCCTCGACGCTGCGTACCGCGAACGCCGTGTCCTGGAGCGCGGCGGCCAGCGCGCGGGCGCTCTCCTCGCTCAGGTGCAGCACCTCGGCCGACGAACCGCCCTTGAGCTGCCCGTCAGGACCGAAGTCGCGGCCCTGGGCGATCCGGCGGCCGTCGACCGCGGAGAGCTTGGCGCCCAGGCTGCGCGGGTCGGTGGCGTCACCGGCGCGGCCGGTGGCGAAGACGCCGGCCAGGTCCCAGTACTCGGCGGAGCGGAACGCGATGCGCTCGCGCTCCCGCTCGACGACGAGGCGGGTGGCGACGGACTGGACCCGGCCGGCGGAGAGCCGGGGCATGACCTTCTTCCACAGCACCGGCGAGACCTCGTACCCGTACAGCCGGTCGAGGATGCGGCGGGTCTCCTGGGCGTCCACCAGCTTCTGGTTGAGCTGCCGCGGATTGGCGACGGCCTGGCGGATCGCGTCCTTGGTGATCTCGTGGAAGACCATCCGGTGCACCGGGACCTTGGGCTTCAGCACCTCCAGCAGGTGCCACGCGATGGCTTCGCCCTCGCGGTCCTCGTCCGTCGCGAGATACAGCTCGTCCGACTCGGCCAGCAGTTTCTTCAACTTGCTGACCTGTTGTTTCTTGTCGCTGTTCACCACATACAGCGGCTCGAAGTCATGGTCGACGTTCACCCCGAGCCGCGCCCAGGACTCCCCCTTGTATTTCGCCGGCACCTCGGCGGCACCGTTGGGGAGATCGCGGATGTGCCCGACGCTCGACTCGACCTCGTAGCCGGGGCCCAGATAGCCCTTGATCGTCTTCGCCTTGGCAGGCGACTCCACGATGACGAGTCGGCGGGTCTTGCTGGTGGCGGACAACTTCGGCTCTCTCTTCTCCGGTCGGAAGCTGGCAGCGATCTGGTGGGGGGATTCGCGGCGATCTTGCCGGTGGTCGTTTGTCGGTGGCCTTGTGGGCGCTCTTCTGGACGGCTGTACGGGTCGTACGTCGCTGTGCTGGGCGTTGCTGCGGAGTGTGACGGTACAACCCGCCCCCGTGTCAAGCGGCTAAAACCCGGGGCGCCACTCGAACGGTAACCCGACAAGCCGCCTAGCTCCCGCACAGGGCACATTCCGGTCGCCGTGGTCTGTATCGCACAGCCCCTTGACAACGGCCAGTACTACAGATGGGAGTATGGGCGTCCGAACGTGCCGCAAGGCCCGCTCGGAGCCCACCACTCAGACATCCGACCGGGGGGACGTACCAGTGTCCGATCCGAACCAGAATCCTTACGGCCAGCAGCCCGGGCAGCCGGGCCAGCCGGGTCAGCCGGGATACGGCTATCCGCAGTACGGCCAGCAGGACCCGAACCAGAACCCGTACGCGCAGCAGGCCGGCCAGCAGCCCGGTTACGGCTACCCGGGCGGGCAGCCCGGCGGGCTCCCGCAGGCCCCGGCCGCCGCGGCGCAGGGCTACGACCCGAACGCACCGTACGGCTACGACCCGCACGGCCGCCCGTACTCGGACAAGTCCAAGATCGTCGCGGGCGTGCTCCAGCTCTTCATAGGCACGCTGGGCATCGGCCGCTTCTACACCGGTCACACCGGTATGGCCATCGCCCAGCTCCTCACCTGCGGCGGCGTCGGCATCTGGGCGCTGATCGACGGCATCATGATCCTCGTCAGTGACGACAAGACCGATGCCAAGGGCCGCATCCTCCGCTCCTGACGCCGTCGGCCCTCCGACGTCCCCAGGGCACCCGGACCCGCCGCCTCCCGTTCCCCCGCAACCGGAGACGGCGGGTGCCGCGCGCCCGCGGCCGGCGGAGGGCGAACGGCGCAGGCGCGCGGGGCGCGTACGGCGCCTGCTGCGCCGGCCGGCCACCGCGCCGCTCGCACTGGCGGCGGCCGGGGCCGCGGGCGCGGCGTACCTCTACGGCACGAACCCCCACGAGCCGGGGCACTGGCTGCCCCGCTGCCCGTTCAACTGGGCCACCGGCCTGGACTGCCCCGCCTGCGGCGCTACCCGCATGGCGTACGACCTCCTCCACGGCGACCTCGGCGCCGCCTTCCACGGCAATGCCCTGATGCTGCTCCTCGGCCTGCCGTTCGCGGCGGTGCTCTACGGCCGCTGGCTGTACGAGGGGCTGCGCGGGCGCCGCTGGCGGCCGTCCTTCGGACGGCTCGGCACGGCGGTGGTGCTGGGGGTGGCGGTGGTGTGGGCCGTGGTACGGAACGTGGCGTAGCACCCGGCCCCGGCCTCAGGCCGGTCCCGGTCCCCCGGGACCCGGCCCGCCAGGACTCGGGGGCGCCATTCAGTCCGCCAGGACTCAGTCCGCCGGAGCCAGGAAACCCTGCTCCACCAGCAGCCGGATCACCCCCGGCGTGCGCTTCCGCAGCACCGCCGGGTCCTCCTCCAGCACCTGCGCGATGGCGTCCAGGATGACGCCCGCCGGCAGCGTCCCGTCGCACGCGCCGGCGAAGCCCGCGGCGACCGTGTCCGCCCGCGTCGCGCGCCGCATCCCCCGCTGCCGCCGCAGCACCACGTGCTCCGGGTCCTCCTCGCCCGGCCGGCCCACCTGCTCCTGCACCACGTCGTCCGCGATCCGGAACGTCGTCGCGAGCAGCGCCGCGTCGTCCGTACGCCGCAGGAACTCCTGCCGCGCGAAGTGCTCCACCACGGCCTCGCCGAGCGGCTGTTCGACGGCGTGCGGCCAGTCCTCGACGGTGACGGCGGGGTCCGCCGCGCCGGTGCGGCGCAGGGTGATCCAGCCGAAGCCGACCGCCCGGGTGCGGCCGGCGGCGAAGGCGTCGAGCCAGTCGTCGTAGCGGGCGGCGTAGGCCGCGGGGTCGGTGTGGTCGCCGGCGTCGCGCAGCCACAGCTCCGCGTACTGCGTCACGTCCTGCACCTCCCGCTGCACGATCCAGGCGTCGCAGCCGGGCGGCACCCAGCCCGCGACGCGCTCGCGCCAGTCCTCGTCCTCGACGTGCTGCCAGTTGGCGAGGAGCTGGCAGTAGCCGCCGTCGGCGAGGTGGTCCGCGGCCTCGCGGACGAGGGTGCGGCACAGTTCGTCGCCGGCCATGCCGCCGTCGCGGTACGTCAGGCGGGCGCCGGGGGAGATGACGAAGGGCGGGTTGGAGACGATCAGGTCGAACCGCTCGCCGGCCACCGGCTCGAAGAGCGATCCGGCGCGCAGGTCGGCGTCCGGCACGCCGGACAGGGCGAGGGTGAGCCGGGCGCAGGCGAGGGCGCGGGGGTTGACGTCGGTGGCGGTGACGGCGTCGGCGCGGGCGCGGGCGCCGGCGTGCAGCGCCTGGATCCCCGAGCCGGTGCCGACGTCGAGCACGCGCCCGCCGTCGAGGGGCACGGTGAGCCCGGCGAGCGTGGTGGACGCGCCGCCGACGCCGAGCACGAGATCGGCACCGTTCCCGTACGAGCCGGAGCCCCGGGCACCGTACGCGCCGGCAGCCGCCCGCCGCGCGCCCGCGGCACCGCCCACCGCGCAGCCCAGGTCCGAGACGATCCACCAGTCCTGCCCCGCCGGCCCGCTGTACGGCCGGACGTCGAGCACGGCCCGTACCGCCTCGCCGTCCTCGCGCAGCCAGCCGTCCGCGAGGCACGCCGCCAGCGGGAGCACCGCCGCGGCGTGCGCGCGGGGGACCGCGTGCTGGAGGAGGAAGAGCCGGGTCAGGGTGGCCAGGGCGGGCGGCGTGTCGCCCGGCGGCCACCGTGTCGCCCGCTCCGCGGGGACGGTCTCGCTGCGGGCGAGGGCCGCGTACGCGGGGGCGCCCAGGAGGTCCAGCAGGCCGTCGGCGGTGAAGTCCGCCGCCAGCAGCGCCGCGCGCAACTCGGCGGCGCGGTCGGGGCGGGGAAGGTCGTCGGTCGCGCTCACGGGCACCATTGTGCTGCCGCCGCGGCGGCCACGCCGACCGGCCGCCGCGGACCACCGACCGGCACGCCCGTACCGCCCGGTCTGGCAAGCCTGCTCAGCCCGCCGGGCCCCGTCGGCCCGCCGCGGAGCCCTACGCCTCCTGCGACGGCTTCGCCTTCGACTTCTGGCAGCCCTCCTGCTCGGCCAGCGCCTGGCCGACCTCACCCGCCTGGAGCTTGTTCAGCGCCTCGTCGCCGCTCTTGCTGATCTTGTCCGCCTCGCCGGCCAGCTCCCGCAGGCCCTCCGCGAACGCCGCCTGGTCCTTGACGTCCAGGTCCTCCACCTGCTTCTGGAGGTCCGCGTACGCCGACGCCACCTGCTGAAGCTCGGTCACGGCCCCGCCGTGGGTGTTCTTGCCGTCGTCGACGGGCGGCGCGCCCACCTTGTTCACGGCCTTGCTCATGGCCGTGTACGCGTCGGAGATCTCACCGAACGCCTTGGCGTCCGCCTCCTGCACCTTCCGCGGGTCCTTCTCCGTCGTCGCCTCGCTGATGGCGAGGTTGGCCTGATCCCGCTTCTGCAACTCCGGCTGGATCCGGTCGCAGAGGGAGCCCGCCCACTTCTGGACCTCCGCGCCGTTGTCATCGCTGCAACCGGACGCCACCAGCAGCGTGACGGCGGCACCGGCCAGGGCGGCGGCAAGCTTCTTGTTCACCGGATCATCCCTTCGAGACTGAGACACCCGGAACATACACCGGTACCCCGCCGGTACGACGAATCGTCGGGGCCGCACGCCGCGTCCTGCTCCATTTGCCACAACAGTCACGGCAGGCACAGCAGTAACAACGGCAACAGCCGGCCACAACGGTCCTTGGACACACCACACCCCGCCGGCCGGGAGCGATCTCGCCTCCCGGCCGGCGGGGTGTGGTGACGCAGACCCGTCTCAGCCGTTGACCACCGCCGGGTCGGTCGACGACTTCGGCGACGAGTTGGCGGACGCCGTGGACTCCGCCTCGTCGTCGCCGACCGTGATGCCGCGGCGCTTGGAGATGTAGACGGCACCGGCGATGATCCCGATGGCCGCCGCCGCGATGACGATCCGTACGCCGACGTTGGAGTCGTCGCCGTACGAGAACTTCACCACCGCCGGCGCGATCAGCAGCGCCACCAGGTTCATCACCTTCAGCAGCGGGTTGATCGCCGGGCCCGCGGTGTCCTTGAACGGGTCGCCGACCGTGTCGCCGATGACCGTGGCGGCGTGGGCCTCGCTGCCCTTGCCGCCGTGGTGGCCGTCCTCGACGAGCTTCTTGGCGTTGTCCCAGGCGCCGCCCGAGTTGGCCAGGAAGACCGCCATGAGCACGCCCGCGCCGATGGCACCGGCGAGGAACGACGCCAGCGCGCCGACGCCGAACGTGAAGCCGACCGCGATCGGCGCCATGACGGCGAGCAGACCCGGCGTGCGCAGCTCGCGCAGCGCGTCCCGGGTGCAGATGTCGACGACCTTGCCGTACTCCGGCTCCTCCGTGTAGTCCATGATCCCCGGGCGCTCGCGGAACTGCCGGCGCACCTCGTAGACCACCGCGCCCGCGGAGCGCGAGACGGCGTTGATCGCCAGACCGGAGAAGAGGAAGACGACCGCGGCGCCGAGGATGAGGCCGACGAGGTTGTTCGGCTGCCCGATGTCCAGGCTGAGGCCGAGTGGACTGCCGACGTTGCCGGCTTCGGCCACCGCCTCGTTGACCGCGTCCTGGTACGAGCCGAAGAGCGCCGCCGCCGCGAGGACCGCGGTGGCGATGGCGATGCCCTTGGTGATGGCCTTGGTCGTGTTGCCGACCGCGTCCAGGTTGGTGAGGACCTGGGCGCCGTCGCCCTCGACGTCGCCGGACATCTCGGCGATGCCCTGGGCGTTGTCGGAGACCGGGCCGAAGGTGTCCATCGCGACGATGACGCCGACGGTGGTCAGCAGGCCGGTGCCGGCCAGGGCGACCGCGAAGAGCGCCAGCATGATGGACGTACCGCCGAGCAGGAACGCACCGTAGACGCTGAGGCCGATGAGGACCGCGGTGTAGACGGCGGACTCCAGGCCGATGGAGATGCCCGCGAGCACCACCGTGGCCGGGCCGGTCAGCGAGGACTTGCCGATGTCCTGGACGGGACGGCGGTTGGTCTCGGTGAAGTAGCCCGTGAGCTGCTGGATGACCGCCGCGAGCACGATGCCGATGGCGACCGCGACGAGCGCGAGCACCTGCGGGTTGCCGTCGTGTTCCGCGATGCCCTGACCGACGCCGTCGAGGTCCGCGTACGACGAGGGGAGGTACGCGAAGACGGCGATGGCCACCATCACCAGGGAGATCACCGCGGAGATGAAGAACCCGCGGTTGATGGCGGTCATCCCGCTGCGGTCGCTCGCCTTGGGCGCCACGACGAACACGCCGATCATGGCGGTGACGACGCCGATCGCCGGGACGATCAGCGGGAAGGCCAGACCGGCGTCGCCCAGGGCGACCTTGCCCAGGATGAGCGCGGCGACCAGGGTGACGGCGTACGACTCGAAGAGGTCGGCCGCCATGCCGGCGCAGTCGCCGACGTTGTCGCCGACGTTGTCGGCGATGGTGGCGGCGTTGCGCGGGTCGTCCTCGGGGATGCCCTGCTCGACCTTGCCGACGAGGTCGGCGCCGACGTCGGCGGCCTTGGTGAAGATGCCGCCGCCGACACGCATGAACATCGCGATGAGCGCGGCACCGAGGCCGAAGCCCTCCAGCACCTTGGGCGCGTCGGCCGCGTACACGAGCACGACGCTGCACGCGCCGAGCAGGCCGAGGCCGACGGTGAACATGCCGACGACACCGCCGGTGCGGAACGCGAGCTTGGTCGCCTCGTGGCTCACCGCGGTGAGGTCCTTGGCGGGTTCGCCCTCGCGCGGGGTGGCGGCGCGCGCGGCGGCTGCCACGCGCACGTTGCTGCGGACCGCGAGCCACATGCCGATGTACCCGGTCGCGGCCGAGAAGGCGGCACCGACCAGGAAGAAGATCGAGCGTCCGGCTCGCTCCGACCAGTCGTCCGCGGGCAACAGGAAGAGCAGGAAGAACACGACGACGGCGAAGATGCCGATCGTGCGCAACTGGCGGGCCAGATAGGCGTTCGCGCCTTCCTGCACCGCCGCCGCGATCTTCTTCATATTGTCCGTGCCCTCGCCGGCGGCGAGTACCTGACGGAGCAGCACCACGGCGACCGCGAGTGCGGCAACGGCAACCACGGCGATGATCGCCACGATGGCACGGTTGCCGCTGGTGAGTTCCACGGCCAGTAGGTGGTCCTGCTGTAGTGGGGTGAAATGCCCCGCCATTCGTCCTCCTTGACGTACGGCACATGGGCGCGCGGCAGCCCCGACTGCGGGTATGGGCGGTCGGGGTTTGGGCGGCCGCAGCGCTCAGGCGTCCTGAGCTGCAAGTTGTGGACGGATTGTAGGGAGCGGAACTAGATCAAAACAGAGCGTCCCCGGGGGAATTCGGCTCCGACGACGATCAACGCGTGGAAGAGCCGCTGTCAATTCGCTCGAAAGAGGGATGCGGGAACGGCCGGGCAATGGCGGGAGAATGATCTACGAGCCGGGAGAAAGCGCTGCTCAGAAGCGCCTTGATCTTGAAATGCGCGGGTCAAGAGGTGGGGTGCGGCAGGCCCCGGGAACGGCGGGGGCGGGCAGATCGGCGGCCGGCCGGAGTTGATCGGCGCCGGCCGGGGGCGGCCGCGGGGAGGCAGGAGTTTGCCGTACGGGTCCAAGACCTGCGGCTGCACGCCGTACGCGGGGGTGGGCAGCCGTCTGCGGGGCAGGGGGCGTACGCACGTCGGATCGGCCGCACGCGGGGCGGTTTCGGCCGTAGGCGGCCGGGTGCGGGCCGTAGGCGGTCAGGTGCATGCCCCACGCGGTCGGGGACGGCGTAGGCGGTCAGGTGCGGCCGTAGGCCGTCGGGCGCGGCCGGGTGCGGCCCCGGGCCGGTCGGGGGCGGCGTTACGCGGTCGTACGCGGGCGTACGCGCGTCAGGAACCGGCTGCGAGGGAGGCGGCCGGCCAGCTCATCCGGATCGTGCCGCCGGACTCGCCCGCGGTCACCTCGACGTCGTCGACGAGACCGCTGATGACCGCGAGGCCCATCTGGTCGTCGATATCCGCCTCGCTGCCCGGGCCGCTCGCGTTCCCGTCGCCGTCCGGATCCGGGTGGGTCTCGGCGGTGCTGCGGGCCGCGGGTACGTGACCGGCGGCCGTCGGCGCGTCGTCGCCCACCTCGATGGAGAACTTCTTCTCCTCCTCCGTGAGCACCACCCGCACCGGACCCGACAGCCCGTTGTGCTGGTGCAGCCCGACGGCGCGCAGGCAGGCTTCGCCCACGGCGAGGCGCACCTCGTCGAGCACCGCCTCGTCCACCCCGGCCCGGCGCGCGACCGCGGCCGCCACCAGGCGGGCCGTGCGGACGTGCTCGGGAAGGGCACTGAAGCGCAATTCAACGGTGGGCATGCCATCCCCTTCACGTCATCCCACGCCATCCCGTATCACCACGGGAAGCCATCCGTACGGGAGCCGACAGGGGAGGGACCCGGCGCGCGGCCCGGTCCCTCCGCCTGTGCGGCGTCCTGTGTCAGTCCTTCGCGGCGACGGCTTCGTCGACCGAGGTGTGGATGGGGAACACCTTGGTCAGGCCGGTGATACGGAAGATCTTCAGAATGCGCTCCTGGTTGCAGACCAGGCGGAGCGAGCCCTCGTGCGCACGGACCCGCTTGAGTCCGCCGACGAGGACGCCGAGGCCGGTGGAGTCGAGGAAGTCGACCCGCTCCATGTCGACGACCAGGTGGTAGCTGCCGTCGTTGACCAGCTCGACCAACTGCTCGCGCAGCTTGGGGGCGGTATACACATCAATCTCGCCACCGACTTCGACGACCGTGCGGTCGCCCACGGTACGCGTCGACAGAGACAGGTCCACGGATCCTCCAGCACCTTTCAGCGAGCGGCTGCCCCGGGCGTCCCCCGCCGTCCGGCCGGAGACGGATCGGCATCCGCCATGGCATTCAATCACTTACCCCCGGGCGTGCACGACGCCTTGGGGGCATTGTCCGTCGCATCGGTGACACACTCGTGCCGATGGACGCGAACGAGCGGAGGGACGCGAACGAGCCGGGGGCAGCCCCCGCGGCCGACGTCACCTTGCCGGCACCCCGGCCCGGCACGCGGCCCGGCGCACCGCACGTCACACCGGCCGGACCGCGGGATCGCACCCCGTCCGGCACGGCGGACCGCACGACGTCCGACGGCACCGCGGACGGACCGGCGCATGTCACGCCGCGCACCGCGCTGCGCCGGCTCGCCGCCCGGGAGGACCGCGCCGCTCGCATCACTCATACGGAGCACCTGCCCCCGCGCGGCGGGCGCCATGCCGATTGGCCTGCGGGCATCCGGCCGGAAGTGGTCGGAGCCATCGAGGCGGCCGGGATCGAGCGGCCGTGGGCGCACCAGGCGACGATGGCGGCGCACGCCCTCGCGGGCGAGTCGGTGATCGCTGCCACGGGCACGGCGTCGGGCAAGTCGCTGGCGTATCTGGCGCCCGTGCTCAGCGCGGCGCTCGACGGCTCCGAGGCCCCCAACGGGCGGGGCGCGACGGCCCTGTACGTGGCCCCCACGAAAGCGCTGGCCGCGGACCAGTTGCGCGCGGTCAAGGCGCTGGCCGCCCCGCTCGGCAAGGCCGTGCGCCCGGCCGTCTACGACGGCGACACGCCCGCCGAGGAACGCGAGTGGGTGCGCCTGTACGCCAACCTCGTCCTCACCAACCCCGACATGCTGCACCGCGGCATACTCCCGGCCCACTCCCGGTGGTCCTCCTTCCTGCGCGCCCTGCGCTACGTCGTGATCGACGAGTGCCACACCTACCGGGGCGTGTTCGGCTCGCACGTCGCCCAGGTCGTGCGCCGGCTGCGCCGGCTCTGCGCGCGCTACGGCGCGGACCCGGTGTTCCTCCTCGCCTCCGCGACCGCGGCCGAGCCGGGGCGCTCCGCGGAGCGGCTGACGGGGCGGGCCGTGGCGGAGGTCACGGACGACGCGTCGCCGCGCGGGGAGGTCGCGTTCGCGCTGTGGGAGCCGCCGCTGACGGAGCTGCACGGCGAGCGGGGCGCGCCGGTGCGGCGCACGGCCACGGCGGAGTGCGCGGAGCTGCTGACCGACCTGGCGGTGGCGGACGTACGGACCGTCGCCTTCGTCCGCTCCCGGCGGGGCGCGGAGCTGGTCGCGATGATCGCCCAGGACCGGCTGGCGGCCGTCGACCGGGCGCTGGCCGACCGGGTCGCCGCCTACCGCGGCGGCTACCTGGCGGACGAGCGGCGGGCCCTGGAGGCCGCGCTCCAGTCCGGCGAGCTGCTGGGGCTGGCCGCGACGTCCGCGCTGGAGCTGGGCGTGGACGTGTCGGGGCTGGACGCCGTGCTGATCGCCGGCTACC
The DNA here is from genome assembly GCF_045781775.1 of Streptomyces sp. 184. Taxonomy (NCBI): domain Bacteria; kingdom Bacillati; phylum Actinomycetota; class Actinomycetes; order Kitasatosporales; family Streptomycetaceae; genus Streptomyces; species Streptomyces sp. 184. The sequence goes on from NZ_CP123230.1 coordinate 7,734,084, forward strand.
CGGGCACCCGGGCCTCGCTGTGGCAGCAGGCCGGGCGCGCGGGGCGCTCCGGGCAGGGCGCGCTGGCGGTGCTGGTCGCGCGCGACGACCCGCTGGACACGTACCTGGTGCACCACCCGGAGGCGCTCTTCCACCGTCCGGTGGAGTCCACGGTGCTGGACCCGGACAACCCGTACGTACTCGCCCCGCACCTCTGCGCCGCCGCCGCGGAACTCCCGCTGACCGACGCCGACTTCACCGGCGACACCGCGTGCTTCGACGCCGGGGCCGCCGGGCTGCTGCCGCAGCTCGCCGACCGCGGCCTGCTGCGCCGCCGCGGCCCCGCAGGACCGGGGGCCGCCTGGCACTGGACCCGGCGGGAACGCGCCTGCGACCTCGCCGACATCCGCGGCGGGGGCGGCCGGCCCGTCGACGTCGTCGAGGACGGCACCGGCCGCCTGCTCGGCACCGTCGACGCCGCCGCGTCGCACACCACCGTCCACGAGGGCGCCGTCCACCTCCACCAGGGCCGGACGTACGTGGTCCGCACCCTGGACCTGGAGGACAACGTCGCGCTCGTGGAACGCGCCGATCCCCCGTACACCACCGTCGCCCGCGACACGACCTCCGTCTCCGTGCTGGAGACCGAGCGCGAGATCCCGTGGGGGGACGCCCGGCTGTGCTTCGGGTCGGTCGAAGTCACCAACCACGTGGTCTCCTTCCTGCGCCGCCGGCTGATCACCGGCGAGGTCATGGGCGAGACGAAGCTCGACCTGCCGCCGCGGACGCTGCGCACCCGCGCCGTGTGGTGGACCGTCACCGACGACCAGTTGGACGCGGCGGAGATCGCCCAGGAGCAGTTGGGCGGCGCCCTGCACGCGGCGGAGCACGCGGCCATCGGCATGCTGCCGCTCTTCGCCACCTGCGACCGCTGGGACATCGGCGGCGTCTCCGTACCGCTGCACGGCGACACCCTGCTGCCGACCGTCTTCGTCTACGACGGCCACCCCGGCGGCGCGGGCTTCGCCGAACGGGCCTTCGGCGTCGCCCGCGACTGGCTCTCCGCAACCCGCTCGGCGATCGCCGCCTGCGAGTGCGACACCGGCTGCCCGTCCTGCGTCCAGTCCCCGAAGTGCGGCAACGGAAACGACCCGCTGGACAAGGCGGCGGCGCTGCGCCTGCTGACGACGCTGCTGGCGGAGACGGAGACGGAGGCGGGGGCGGAGACGGAGACGGAGACGGGCGGTGGGTCCGGGGCGGCGCCGGGGCCCGCGGCCGCCGGGGCGGCGGACGAGGGCTGACCGTTCGCGTACGGGACGCGCTCAGCCGGCGGCGTCGAGCCGGGCCCGCTGGTCCTCGGTCAGCTCCAGGTCCACCGCCGCCAGGCTCTCGTCCAGTTGCGCCACCGACGAGGCGCCGACCAGCGGGATCACCGGCACCTCCCCGCCTATCAGCCAGGACAGCACCACCTGGTTGACCGTCGCCCCGGCCTCCTGTGCCACCGTCCGCAGCGCCTCCAGCCGGGCCGGCGTCCCCGGGTGGTCCAGCTCGTGCCCCAGCGGCTTGTCCGCGCGGACGTAGCCGCCGGCCAGCAGCGGCGAGTACGCCACGAGCGCGAGCCCGGGGTTGTGGCGCAGGTAGCTGAGCATCGCCCCGTCCACGCCGCCCGGCGAACCGTCCGGGTCGAGTTCGCTGGGGCAGTCGGTGCGCCGGCGCAGGTAGGTGTGGTGGTACTGGAGCAGCTCGTATCCGGCGAGGCCGGAGGTAGCCGCGTGGACACGGGCCCGCTCCACCCGCCAGACCCACTGGTTGCTCACTCCCAGCAGCCCGACCGAGCCCTCCGCCACGAGCGCGCCGAACGCCTCGACGGTCTCCTCCTGCGGCACCGTCACGTCGTCGATGTGCGCGTACAGGATGTCCAGCTTGTCCACCCCGAGCCGCTGCCGGCTCTCCTCCGCGGACTGCCGGATCACCTTCGCCGACAGGCCCTCGGCGTTGTCGACGTACGAGGTGCCGGGCGCGAGCGGCCGGGCGCCGAGCTTGGTCGCGATGACCACCTCGTCCCCGATCCCGCGACTGCGCCGCCACCGCCCGAGCAGGCTCTCGCTCTGGCCGCCCTGCGAACCGTCCACCCAGAACGCGTAGTTGTCGGAGGTGTCGACGAACGTGCCGCCGGCCTCGACGTAGCGGTCGAGGATCGCGAACGAGGTCTCCTCGTCGGTCCGGGAGCCGAACAGCATCGCCCCGAGGCTGAGCACGCTGACCTCGCGGCGGTTCTGCGGGTCGGCGCCGATCGTGCGGTACTTCATGCGGAGTCCTTTCGTGTGTCTGCCAAAGCCGGAGTCTGAACGCTGGAGCGCGCTCTACCGCAACCCCGGGCGGTCGGCCGCGGGGCGGTCGCGGGCCACCGGTCCGGCGGTGTGCCCGCCGCGGGAGCGGGCACCGGCCGGGGACGGCGGGCCGGCGCGGGAGCGGACCTCGGCGGTGAAGCGGCCGGTGCGGGCCGCCGCCACGACGTCCGCGACCTCCCCGGACACCGCGCACCGCAGCAGCCGGGCGCCCTGCGCCGCCGCCACCCGGCGGGCCGCCGTGCAGGCAGCCGCCTCGCCGAGCAGCGCCCGCTCCGACGCCGCAAGCGCGGCCAGGTCGGCGGCCCCGCCCGCGCGGTGGCGGGAGTGCACCGCCTGCCCCAGGCCCAGCGCCGCGGCGAACACCGCGCACAGCGCGAAGCACGCCAGTGCCGACCACACCGTCGCCCCGCCCCGGTCATCGAACGGTCTCCTCCGCAAGGGCGACCGCCTCCCCTCCGAGGCCGAGGGACAGCGGCCCCGGGCCCGGGGCCTCCGCCCGCACCCGTACGCGCACCAGGTCGCCGTCCCGCGCCACCGCCACGGCCGCTCCGCGAGGAGCCGCGGCGAGGGCGGCCCCTCGCACGCCGGCGGCGGGCTCGCCCCGGGCCGCGGCCCGCGCCCCCGCGCGGGCGGCGTCCACGCACTGGATCTGCGCGGCGGCGGCCATCAACGCCCAGACCAGCCCGAGAGCGAGGACCACGAGCGCCGGGATGGCCGCCGCCGCCTCCGCGGTCACCACCCCCGCGTCCCCCCGCACCCGGCGGGGCCGCGGGGCGGGTCCCGCGAACCCGCACGCGCGCGGCCGGCCTGCCCGCGAACCGGGCCCCGCGTCCGTCCGCGCACCGGCGGCCGGCGCGGGACGCGCGTCAGAACGGGACGTCCAGCGCACGTTCCACGACCGCCTGCAGCGCACCGCTGACCCGCTCACTCGTCACCACCTTGTACAAGATCGCCGCGAACGCGACCGCCGCGATCGTGCCCACCGCGTACTCGGACGTCGTCATCCCCGCGTCCCCGCCGAGCCTTCGCGCGCACGCGCGGACCCTCCGGACGAACCTGCCTGCCATCTCGACCCCCGTGTCTCCGTATCCGAATCCGTCATCCGTTGCCGCCCAGCAGCCGCGCCGCCAGGCCCATCACCACCGGTGCCACCCCGACCGCCAAAAACGCGGGCAGGAAGCACAGCCCCAGCGGGCCCGCCACCTTGACGCCCGCCCGGCGGGCGCGGGCCGCCGCCGCCCTGGTCTCCTCCGCCCGGCACTCGGCGGCAAGCCGGGAGACCGCGTCGACCACCGGCATGCCCGTGTGGCCCGCCTGCTCCAGCCAGTCGGCCAGGCGCGCCGCTCCCGGGAGTTCCGCGAGGGGCGCCCACGCCGCGCGCGGGGTGCCGCCGAGGCGCAGCTCCGCCGCGCCCTGCGCGAGGCGCTCCCCGACCGGGCCGCCCAGCGAGCGGCCCACCTCCGCGGCGGCCTCCCGCGGCCCGGCGCCGGCGGCGAGGCAGGCGGCGAGGAGGTCGGCGGCCGACGCGAGGTCGGCCCCGGTCCGTATGCCGCCGTCGCGGCGTGCGACGGCGGCGGCCCGGCGCTGCCACCGCCGTATGCCGTACGCGGCGGCGAGTCCCGCCACGGCACCGACCGCACCGCCGACGAAGATGAGCACCGCGACCCCCGCGAGCAGACCCGGCCCCCACCGCACGGCAGCCCCCCGGAGCCGCCCCACGGCCGACTCCCGCCCGGCGGCGAGCCCTCCGGCCCCCTGTGGCCGTACGGGCGCCTCCAGGGGCCCCAGCACGGCGGGGAGGCGGCGCCGCGCGGCGCGTGCGCGCCAGGACGCGAGGGCCGCGTCCACCGCGCAGTACGCGGCGGCCAGGACCGACATCACCGTCCACAGGCTGTGGATGAACTCAGCGCGCATGCGCACCTCGCACGATCCGGCCCACCCAGACCAGCCCCGCCCACTCCAGCAGACCGCCCGCCACCAGGCAGACCAGCCCCGCCGGCGTGTGCAGCAGCACCCGCAGCGGCGCGGCGCCGAGCGCCGAGCCCATCAGCAGCCCGAAGCCGGGCAGCAGGGCCAGCAGCAGCGCCGTCGCCCGCGGACCCGCCAACTGGGCCTCCAATTCGTCCCGTTCGTCCCGCTCCGCGCGCAGCGCCGCCGCCACCCGGTCCAGACCGGCCGCCAACCCCGCACCCCCGCCCGCTGCCACCTGCCAGCACGCGGCGACGCCCGCCAGCCCCCGCGCACCGGGGGCACCGGCCGCCCCGCGCAGCGCGCCCGGCACATCGCCGCCGAACCGCGCGGCGGCCAGCACCTCCGGACCGCCCGCCGGGCCGCCGGGCGCCGCGGCGAGCAGCGCATCGGCCGGCTGCCTGCCGGCCCGCAGCCCACCCGCGACCGCCGCGCACAGCTCGATCACGGCCGCCGCCCGGCGCACCTCCGCCCCGCGCCGCTCCCGGCCGCGCAGCCGCCGCCCGACGAGCGGCACCGCCACCGCACCCGCGAGCAACGGCAGCCAGGAAGCACCCAGCAGCGCCACGACCCCGCCGGCCGGCAGGCACCACAGCTCGCGCCGCCCGCCCCACGTCCGTACGACTCCGGCCACCCGCGGCCACGGCCCCGCCCGCGCCACGCTCCCCGGTGGCGCCAGCAACACCCGGGCCCGGCGCACCGCGGGCCTCCGCCCGCCGGCCAGCGCCACCGCCGCCCCCGCGCACAACGCCGCCCCGCACACCGGCGCCACCGCCGCTACCTCCCCGCTCACCGCGCACCCCCGCCCCGCTCCAACAGCCGCTCCAGCCGAGGCCACCCGGCCCGCCGCGCGAACCCCTCGGCCGCCCACACCGCCGCCGGCACCGCCGTCACCAGCCCCGCGCCGTCCCGCTCCAGCACGTGCACCTCCGCGATACGCCGCCGCCCCCGCCGGTCGCGCACGAGGTGCAGCAGCACCGACACCCCCGCGACCAACTGGCTGTGCAGAGCCGGCCGGTCGAGGCCCGCGACGGCGCCCAGCGCCTCAAGCCGGGCGGGCACGTCGCCCGCCGCGTTCGCGTGGACGGTCCCCGAGCCGCCTGTCGGGCGGCGCCAAAGATTTCAGTCGCCGCGCCTCTGGCCTGGGCACTGAAATCTTTCCTGGTGTGACTCAAGTCACATACACGCCACGGAGAATTTCAGTACCCCGCCGGATGCTCGAGTAGGTCGTTACGCAGGGCGACGGAGGTTCTAGCTAGCGGCTTCCTCGCCGGAAGGCCTCTTGGCATCTGTCGCGGGAGGGGTGGGGCCGTCGTGCGGCCGGGTGTTCTCGTAGGTGCTTTGGGCGTGTTCGTTGATCACGATGTCTTCGAGGAGGGCCCGGTCGATCCGCTCGGCTTTGGTGAGCACGGCTTCGGCGGCTGCTTCGCAGATGAGTTCCGCGAGGGAGCTGATGTTGCCACGCGTACGTCGGTGCAGGTACTTCCACGCCCTTTTGAGGGTTCCGGGCTGGTGGTGGTAGAGGACGAGTGCGTCTTCCATCGCGGAGATGACGGAGGTCCACTCAGCCTTCTGCTCCCTGGTCTCGATGGCATAGGGGGTCAGGCGGACGAGGGTGTTGCGGCCGGAGGTCTGGGTAGCGCGGTTGCCACCGGCGCCTTCGAGGAAGAGGCCGGAGTGGTGGAGATCGACGCCGGTGTAGACGAAGGTCGCTGCGGTGTGGTTCGCGATGTACTTCAGGTGATCATTGACGACCTTTCCCTCCTTGAGGGAGAGGTCCATGAAGTGGGCGTCATCGATGATGACCAGCTCGGTGCCAACTAGGCGCATGTTCTTCAGCACGAGTTGGGTGATGTCGCCCTTAGTTGCTCCTGCGCGGTACTTCTGGCCGAGGTAGTGGGCGAGCGCGACGGAGAGGTCCTTGGGTGTGGCCTGTGACGGGATGCTGACGTAAACAACGGGTGTGTAGTCGATGACGTGATCTTCGACGATGTATGTCCTGGTGAAGCGCTCGGGGTAGTCACGGCGTAGTTCGTGCTCGAAGTCGGCGGCGAAGGTCTTGACCAGAGTGGATTTGCCGAGGGTTGCCTGGCCGTCGATGACGATGCCGCGTCGGGCGCCGGCGGGCTGCTCGGCGTTGGTTGCCATCCGGCGTGCGATCTGGTGATGGATGGTTTTCAGCTTGGTGGTACGGACGATGACCAAGGCGCTGTGGTAGGCCATGCGGGGTTTGTTGTGCAGCCGGCGTTCCGTGGAGCCGAGTTCCTTGTAGTCCTTGAGAGGTAGCAGGGTCGGCCGGGGCGGGAGTTTGTAGTTCAGGTAGTCGCGCCACTCCTCTTTGGTGCGCGGCTCTGACAGCCCGGGGTGGGTGAAATATCCCGGTTCCTCCGCGAAGGGCGGGCGGTTCGGCACTACGGTCAACCCTCCTGGCTGGAGCGGGGGTTCCAGACCTCGGCGGGCTGGACGGTGTTCGGGTCGAAGTCGTCGTCTTCGTCGGGGATGTCAGGTACGACGTGCAAGGGGGAGGTCGCAGGTTTCGCGGTGTCCGGTGGTGGGGCGGGGGCGGGGACGGCCGGTGTGGAGCGGGCTTCGTCTTGGGCTTGGGCGTCGGCGCGGTGCCGGTCGCGGGTGTGGCGCTTGCGGTCGGTCTTGGACCACGTCTCGGGGGCGTCGGTACGGTTTTGCAGATCGCACAGGGCTTGAGCCACCTGCTCCTGGTAGTGCTTGTCCTTGGGGTCTCCCCGGCGCAGTTCGACCAGTCGTTTGGCCTCGCGGAGGGTGATGTCGGTGAAGGGCTGCAGGTCGCTGAGCGCCTTGGTCCAGCGCAGCGTGTACCACTTGCCGTCGCGCGGGTTGTGGAAGTAGGCGTGCAGCAGGTTGCGCGGGTCGTAGCGGATGGGCCAGAGCCCGGTGCCGTAAGGAGACTTGGCCCGTCGGTACTGGTAGAGCACCGGTGCGTCGTAGACCAGGTGGTTGAGTTCTACGCCGTATGGGTTGATGACCCGGCCGCGGGCGGCGATGGGCAGGAGTTCGTAGTACAAGTTGGGGTCGCGCGGGGAGTCGACGAAGCCAGCCGAGCCCAGGGCCATGGCGTAGGCCCCGTTGGGTGAGGTGTTCAGGTCGGGGAAGCCGTGCAGGTGGAGCCCTGTGTGGTGCTGGTTCTGGTAGACCGCGATGACGTATTCGGCGAAGAATTCCGCGATCTCGTCCAGGGCCCAGCGGGCCTGCTGCTCGACAGTCTCGCCGCGGTGGGCGGTGTTGCGTCCTTTGTATCCGGCGACGTGTTGGGCGAACTTCTCATTGATGGTGAGAAAGAGCCTCTCGACCTGTGGTTTATCAGTCGGCTGGAGCTTGCGGGCGTCCTGTAGATCGATCCTCCATGTTCGGCAGGCACGCTTGACGACGTCGGACTTGTAGGGCTTGCCGTGGTCGTAGAGCAGGGTTTCCGGGTAGATGACGGGCCGGGCGGCGGCCTCGGCGAGACGTTCGTCCACGCTGAGGTGGCGTTCGTAGGGGACGCGCAGCATCTGGTAACGCAAGGCATCGGCCCAGTCGGGGCGCATGGGCTCGGGTGTCATGACGTCCGCCAGCAGCAGGCCGATGTCGATGGCCTTGGTGCCGGCCGGTGTCAGGCGCCAGGCGAGGATGGAGCGGGTGGCGACGTCGATCGCGATGGTGAGTTCGACGGTGTAGGTGTCGTTCGTGACGGGATCGAAGGCCAGGACGTCTAGCGGGGTGGTGTCGAGCATGACGACTTGGCCAGGCCGATGTGCGATCACGTTGCCGAAGGTGCGGTCGGGCTGGTTGTCTTGCGAGATTCGCTGGTCGGCGGGGTCGCAGGGCCTGCGGTGGAGCAGGAGCTTGACCGCGCGGCGGAAGGTGGATTCCTTGGGCAGCGGGACAACTCCGGTCCCGTGGTCCGCATCCAGGCGGTTTTGGACCCGGCGACGGAAGCGGGTGGAGATGCTGGAGGAGCTGTCGCGGCGTTCGACTGCGGCTTGCTCGCGGATGGCGGTGATGACACGCTCATCGATGTTGCGCAGCGGGTTCTGCAGGCGGGCCTTGCGCCGGTCGACCAGCGCCCATAGCCCGTTCTCCTTCCACTGGGCCAGCAGTTGCCAGATGCGGCGAGCTGTCAGGTCTAATTCGGCCGCCTTGGTCTCGACGCGGGTGGCAATCGGCAGATCGGGGTGGTAGCCGGAGCGGGGTTCGCCCTTCTTTGCTTGCAGCCGGTCGCCCGAGGTGTAGCCAGTGGTGACCTCTTGTAGATGCCCTTCCAACTCCAGGGCCTTGTTGCGGACATCATTCGGCAACAGCGCCAGCACTCCTCCCGGGTCGAGGCCCGCGGCGGTGTCCGTAGCGACGGCCGGCGGGACCGTCTGCGCGCGGAAGGAGGAGTCGGTCAGCAGGGTGTTGAGCATGATGGTCTGGTGGTGCCCGGATGCCGAGCGGAGCCGGACTAGGGAGCCGGTGACACCGGTGACTTGGTGCTGCTCTTCTTCGAACTCGATCCAATCGGTGACGGCGATGCGGTGGCGTTGTTCCATCAGGGCTGCTCCAGCGCGGCCGCGGCCCACACGCGAGTGTAGTCGCGCAAGGGTTGGGTGAGGTCGAATTGCAGGCGGTGGTGCCACATCAGGTGGTAGGTGACGGCGCGTTGGACCTGCGGTTCGGGCCAGACAGACAGCAGCTCGCCGATGGAGATGGGGCATTCGGCCCGGAAGAGCAGGACGTGGGCGAAGGATGCTGCGGCTCGCAGGGGCCTTCGGTAGCCAGCGAGCCATTCGACAGTGGCCCACAGCTGCGGGTCGGGTTCACCGACCATCTGGTAGTCCCAGCCGAGTTGCTGGCAGGCTGCGGATGTGCGCCGGGCTTGCTGCTGGACTTTGGGTTTGTCCAGCTCCTCGGGATTCTTCACATCCAGCAGCAGCCCCGAACCGTCGGTGCGGCGGACGAACAAGTCTGGGTAGTGGGTCCAGCTGCCGTCGGCGTCGATGCCCTCAAGAATGAAGGGTTGAGCGGCAAAACAGGCGACGTTGGCGTCGAAGTCCAGGAGTTTCATCCAGCGGGCTTCGAGGAAGCTCTCGTACTCGACGACGGTGTTGCTGCTGGCCGCCCAGTAGGCGCCGGGGGTGTGTTTCTGCCCGGCGTAGGAAGGAATGTCGCGCGCGGGCATACAGGTCTCAAAACGTTCGTCGGCGGCTTCCTCGGCGGGCACCAGGCGTTCGGTGGCATCGGCGTCGTGATAATGGATGAACATCTGGCCGGACGTACGTCGTACCGGACGCAGCGTGCGGGATCTTTTCGGGCTCATGTCCCTCCTGCATCGGGGTGGAGAAGCTCCCGCCCGAAGCTGATCAGCTGCATGCTGACCGTCCCGGGAATCCAAGCCGCAAAGCGGCGCCAGCCCTCGCGGACGGACCCGGTGCTGGTGGGTGCCCACAGAACCGGTTCGTACGCGGGGGCTTCGCGGACGTCGCCGCCGGTGAAGTGCTGCCAGATCCAGGCGGCGGCGTGACGGCGGCGTTGAAGGGTGACGTCATGTTCCAGGGGCCGGCACACCGGATACAGCACCGCGTGCGGCACGGCAGTCAGCCCGGCCAGCGCCCGACGCCGGAAGGCGTAGTTGACCAAACTGCGCCCGACCAGGCGGTCTGCGACTTGTTCGATCGCCGCCCAGAAAGCGTCAGGGGCGGTGATGCGCTGGACCAGCGTGTTGGTGACGCGGGCGGCCTTGCGGGAGTCCATGGCCGTGGCGGCGGCGGCATGCTGCCAACTGGAGGCCCCCGCGAGACGTCCCAGGGCCAGGGTGGCCAGACGCCGCCCGCTGACCGGGGCGGTGCCGGGCAGGTGAGGTGCGATGAGTTCCGCATAGTCGTCCGCATCCACTAGGTGGGGCAGGTGGTCCGCGGTGAAGGCGCGCACGGGCTCCGGTCGGGCGGCGAGGGCCCCGGCGATGCGCGAGGTGGGCGGGGTGATCGACCGGATCAGCGGTTCCAGACACGGCGGCCGGGGCACCGACCGCAGCGGGTCGCTCTTGCCCTGCGTGCGGCGCCAGGCGACCGCCCGGCCCATCCACAGGGTCAGCACCTCGCGACAGGTGTCACGGTCCGGTGCGAAGAGCACGGGTGCGGTCACAGCGAGCACGGCCGCAGCGTGGGCCGCACTCGGTGGGCTGGCCCGCAGCTGGGTGCCCGCCCCACCGCGGCGGGCTGCCCGGCGCCCTTGCTGGTCGGCAGCGAAGGCATTGGCCAGCGCGTCCGGTAACTCGGCTCCGGCGGCCAGGTCTTCGTAAGTGGCCGCCAGCCGTGCCAGCGCCGCGGTGAACCGCAGCCCGGCGAAGAACTCCGCCGGGGCCACCGTGCAGTCGACAACACGAGGCTGACCGCTCCCGTCCGCGATGTCCAGCACACGCTGCTGCAAGGCGACGAGAGCGGACGGCACCGGCGTGGTGGGCAGCGCGGCCAGCTTCTGGTCGCACAAGCCGGGCTTGCGGCGCCTGCCGGCGGGGCGTCGGTTGTTGCAGCGCTTCAGGTCCAGTTCCCCGCGGCGGGTGAGCAGCCCGCGGGGACGGCCCGCGTACCCCTGCCCCAGCCGGATTCGGCAGCGCCGACAAGTGTCCACCAGCAGCACCCGGTGCACCGGGCATACGGCGGCAATCCCCAGACGCCACCACAGGGGCCACACGGGGCGCTCAGCCAGGCACTTCGGGCAAGCCCGGCTGGAGGTGAACAGGGCCCACTCCCGGTGGCCGAGCCGGCTGAGTGAGGCCTCCGACGTCAGGTTCAGTCCGGAGAAGTCCAGCACGCTTGACGCGTACCGGGACAGTTGCATCTCGCGTAGCACCCGAGCCCCGAGCCCAGTGGCCGCAGCCGCCCGCACCAGACTCCGCTCGGTCAGCACGACGCCAAAGAACAGCGGAGCCGTCACCGACACGCCGCGCCGGCGCTCCAACCCGATCGCCTGCGCGGCCTCGCCGGGTGAGAGTTGCCAGTCGGCGGCGGCCCGGGTGAGCCAGGAGGCGAATGCCTCGCCAGCGGCCGGAACCGGGACGGCCGGAAGCCGTCGTGGAAGGCCACCGCGGTCCATCACCGCCCCCTCCAGCCGCGAACGGTGGGACATTTCCTACAACCTGTGGACGCTACTACGGTTACCAGCTGTGGCGAACAGCGATGCCGGTGATGACACCCCGGACGAACGACCGGTCCACCGCCGAAGGCTGAAGGTCCCGCATCCGCATGCAGGTCTGCCCCAGACCAGGGAGGCCAGCTCGGCGGGCATGGACGGCTCCGTCTGCAACGAGGGGGAAATTGCGCTACACGGAATCTCGCTCGACTCCATCCCCGCACTCGCCAAGACACTGGGAGCCGCCTCCGCCGGGCTGTTGGACATCGACCCCCGCGGTCGCTGAGGGACGCACCGTGCCGCGCCCGGTCCCCTTCCACCCCGTTCGCCCCGCGGCGATGCCCCGCCGGCTGCCCGCTGTTCCCCTGCCGGAAGCACAGGAGTCGCTGACCAGCTGGATCAACCGGATCGGAATTGCCTACCAGTTGCACCGACCGGACCTTCTCGGTGCACTGGGACTCACCTCCCGCGGCGAGATGACGGTGGAGACCGCGAATCTGGACCTCTCCGCACCTTCCAAGCAGGCCATCAGTACGGCGACCGGGGTGCCGGTGAAGATGATCGAAGCACTGCTGCTGTCGCGATTCAAGACCACCGCGCTTCCGAACCTTCCACCTGCGCCCTACACCTCCCACAGCGTACTGATGCCTTGGTCCATTGGCTCCTGGGTGCTGCGTCGCCACTCCAACTTCTGCCCCAAGTGCCTCGCTGAAGACGACCGGTGGCGGCTGGACTGGAGATTGCCATGGACTTTCGCGTGCCTGGAACACAGGGTCTACCTGCACGCAGTATGCCCACGATGCAAACAGGTACAGACTGGAGTGAACTGGGGCCGGGACAGCCGGATATGCCACCGTCGGCGCCCCGAGTCTGTGACAGAGGACTCGCCGACATCGGAGACCCCCTTGTCGGACAAGTTCGTCGAGTGCCGTGCCAACTTGGATCGTGCCGAGACCATCCCTCTGCGTGACTACGACGCTTTCAAGGGCCAACAGCGGCTGCTGCGTTGGCTGCACGGAACCTCTGACGCATCAGTTCCAGAGACAGAGTTCGCGTCACTGACAGCCATCGTCACAGACGTCCTCACCGGCAGCATGCTGTACAGCGCCCAGCCCGAGTTGCAGGCGCCCCACGCCGACGTCACCCGTGGACGGGACTACGGCAGCTACTACGAGTGGTGGCCCCCAGCTCAGTCGGAACTGTGGCCTCAGTGGACCGACCCGCTGTACATGGCTGGCGCCGCGCACGTGGCCCACTTCCTGTCGGCGACGGAAGACGGCCCAGAACAGGCGGTGCGGTGGCTGAAGAGCCACCTCGGCTCGCCCCTGCGCTACCCAAATCGCGGACGGTTGGTATTCGGGACATCGCTGGTGTTCGGCCCATACAACCACGACACCGCACACATGCGCGAAGCACTGCATGCCGACCTGGTCTCCTTGCCTCCCCAGGCGCCTGCCTATGTCAACGACCTGTCTCCCTACCAGGTCAAATCCGTACGCCCCAGCCGCGCGAGCAGCCCATACGGGCATACACCTTCCGCCGGTGGCCACTCGAGTGCCGACGGCGCCGCACCCTAGAGGCTTCCAACACTCGCGAGCGCAGGACGGCAGGACTCCCCGGCGCCGCCACACCCCATGCGGTCCTCCTTCTCGGCCAGCCGCTTGCGGCTGAGACGTTGAACGCGTGACAGATTCGAACTGACATGCGAGGATAGCGCAGGTTTCAAAACCGACGCCTCATTTGAGGTATGGTTTTTGAAACTCACGAGTGCCTGGAGGGGGCTTTGCAGAACCTGGATCCGGAACAGCGCAGGCAGCGGCTCGCGCAGCTCGGCTTCTCGACGAGGCTGTTCCACGAGGTGCTCGAACTTGCGGTCGAAGATGTCCGCACCTGTACCGACTTCGACGCGCCGGCGATGCGCGGCTTTATGTTCTGGAGCCGCGCGAACCGGTATCTCGCCGAAGCGCTCGACCCTGAGGGGTGGGGGCGTACGTCGCGGGACAGCATTCTCCGGGTGATCCACCCCAGCGTCAGCCATGCGGTCACGGCGATCAGTGCCGATGGCGGCGTGGGTGACCTGAGAGCTCGCGTACGGTCGAAGAACCCGAAGGGTCCTGCGATGGCGCGCCTGGTGGAGAGGAACGGCCAGTTCGCCTTTATGTCCCACGATGAAGTGCTCTACGGGCGGGAGCTCGATCAGATCCCGACGTGGTGCCTGCTGTACAGGTGGGACAGACGAGTGCTCAGCGCGGAGCTGTCGCTGCCGGTCAAGATGAACGGGAAGTTCGTCGACGAGTGGCAGGAACGCATCCCGCTTGACCTTCCGGATCTTGGTGACCCGGGCGCGGACATCGGGCTGCTTGACGGACCGGATGACGGCGACGGACCGGATGTCATGGTGGAGCTGCTGTAGGGCTGACCGGGTTGGCGTAGGAACGAGTGTGGGAGCTGAGGGAACGTGTTCACCCCAGAACGGTTGGTCCTGGCGCGTAGGCGGCGGCGCATGACGCTCGCGGAGCTGGCCAGGGCCTCGGGGTATTCGGCGCAGAGCATCACGGCCTTCGAGAACCACCGCAAGATCCCCTCGTCGGAGACATTGTCCGCGCTCGCGAAAGCCCTGCGCTACCCGGTCTCCTTCTTCGCCGCGCCGCGGCCGACAGAACTGCAGCTGGACTCCGTGAGTTTCAGGGCGCCATCGAAGATGACGGCAACGGAGCGCGACAGCGCTCTGAGTTCGGGAGCCATCGCCGTTGCCCTGAATGTCTGGCTGGAGAGCTTGTTCAAGCTGCCGCGGCCCGACTTGCCCACCTATCCGCACCTGGAGCCCGAGACGGCCGCCGAACAGGTACGAGCCGCCTGGGGCCTGGGGGAGGCTCCAGTGCCGAACACCGTGCATCTGCTGGAGGCACGCGGGGTACGGGTGTTCTCCCTGCCGTCGGACTGCCTGGACATCGACGCGTTCTCCACCATCAACGAGGGTACCCCGTACGTCTTTTTGAACACCCGCAAGACCGGTGAGCGAGGCCGGTTCGATGCCGCCCACGAGCTGGGGCATCTAGTGATGCACTGCGAGCACCGCGTCCCCCATGGCCGGGACTCGGAAGGGGAGGCGAACGCCTTCGCCTCGGCCTTTTTGATGCCACGCGCAGGCATTGTCGCGCAGCGGCTCCACAACGCCTCCCTCGACCGGATACTGAGCGCCAAACGCAGGTGGGGCGTCTCTGCGATGGCCTTGACCTACCGCCTGCACAAGCTCGAGTTGCTATCGGAGTGGCGTTACAGTCAGACCACGAAGGAATTGGCCCGCCGCGGCTACCGCAAGGCGGAGCCCGACTCCTCGGTGATCCGTGAGAGCAGCCAGCTGCTGGCCAAGGTGTTCGATGCGCTGCGTGATCGGCTGAAGCAGTCTCCCGCAGATGTGGCGGCCGAGCTGAACATCTTCGTCGAGGAACTCAACGAGTACGTGTTCGGCCTTGTCCCGGTCGCAGTCGAGGGGGGAGGTCAGCGGTCCGTACCATCGCGCCCGCAACTGCGGCTCGTCAAGGGCTAGATGGCGCGGTTGGTCACCGCAGTCTGGCCTGCGTGGCTGTGCTCTCCTGGGTGCCGCACCCCCGTCCTCCCCCGGAAAGATATGACTTGTGAAGGTTCTCGGCGTTGTCGCCTCCTCGGGCATACTGCACTTCGGGGCTCTCGACGCCCCGCAGGGCGCCTCCGCTCCTGCTGTGATATCTGACGCCCCGACCCGTCTGGTTCCCGCCGCCGGCTTAGCGGGCTCCGAGCGGCTGGCCGACACGTTCGACAGGATCACCCAAGATCTGCGCATCCTCGCTCCGGACGCCGTGGTCCTGGTGGGTACGCGCAAACACGGCAACTGGACGTACAGGGAGGCGACGGAGCGCATCTCCCTGATCTCGGCACTGATGCTCTCGTGTGCCCAGCAGAACCTGGAGTATGAGGAGTTGAAGAGCGAACGGATCGGCAAGCTCGTCGGCCTCCCCCCTGCTTCCCTGAGCACCTTCAGTCACGAGACGATCGGGCTGGTACAACGACCGCCATACTGGAACGCAGGGCGGGCAGCGGCTTTCGCCGCTGCCCTGGCCTATGTGACAGACGGGTCCGGGAACTGACGCGCCGCAGCGCGTCGACGAAGGAGACCGCGCGTGAAGCAGCGCGAGAGACGACTCACCCTTAACTACGAGTGCCTGCAGACCATGCCGACGGGCCTCCACGAGGTACGCGTGTGGTGGGACCCGGACCTCGCGAACTGGCTCGTCGGCAAGCGCGTCGACATTTCCGAGGTCGAAGGCGGAGCCGACCTGGTGGAGCCGCAGGTGATGGAAATGATCGACCACCCCAATGTCGTAAAGGTCCGCTCCGTTGCCTCCGTCGCCGGCTTTCCTCCACCGATGCGGGTCGTCGAGGTTCTCATGCCCTTCTACGAGGCGGGTAGCATCACCGACGCCCTTGAGGCTGGCAAGCGCTTCACTCCCGGACAGGCACTGCGCATCGTCCGTGCAGCACTGCAGGGACTGGCGGAGATGCACGAACGCCACGGCATCCTGCACCGTGACGTGAAGAGCCCAAACCTCTTCCTCACCGGGGATGCCCAGACGGTCAAGCTCGGCGATCTGGGCCTGGCCGGCAAGATGGACTGGGACGGCAGGACCCCGGGCGTGAACGCGCCGCAACTGTATTCCCCGCCCGAACTACTCACCGGCGACGGCCTGACGCGAGCCGCCGACCTGTACTCCCTCGGTGTGGTGCTCCTGGAGCTTCTGCGCGGTAAGTTCGACTACGACTCGTACTCGAGAACAGACATCATCGATGCCCTGACCAGAGGAGAGTCACCACTGCGCCCAGACGATCTCGTACTCCCTGCCTGGGTATGCCGATCGCTGCGCAAAGTCGTCCAGAAGGCGATGGACCCCGACCCATCCCGCCGCTTCCAAAAGGCCCGGGAGATGAGCGATCAGCTCGCCAAAATCAAGATCGCGAACTGGCGGGAGACGGGCGGCGACACCTGGGAGGCTCCGTTTCTTCACGACGCCCGCAAGTGCATCCGTGTCACAGCGAAACCAGCCGGCGGCGGCGGTCTCACCCTGACCACGCACAAACGCAAGACACTGTCATGGCGCCGCGCGGAAACCGACGTGACGGTGACCGACCTGCGTGATCAGCAGGCACTCGCCGTCTTCGAGAAGGCCAACAGCCTGGCTGTCAGCTGATCCACCGCCAAGTCGACCACACGGTCCTGCTCAAGCGTCAACTCACTGCGCATCGCCGCGCAGCGAAGGTTCTCGGCCACCTCGTACCGGGCTGCGGCTCCCACGCCCACCGGCACCAGCGCGCCCTCCTGCGCCAACGCCCAAACCTCGGCTCGGACCCGGCGTGCATCCACACCACCGCTGCCGACCAGCGGAATCAAGACGTCTAGCCAACCATCGCGGTTCGCTCGCTCAGCGGTGTAAGCCCACAGTTGCTCAACGAGAACCTCGGCCGCCCAGGCATGCCTGGGCAGCGTGCGCCGGGGAAGCCGGGAGACGCACAACGCGAGCAGGGCGCCTTGTGGCGAAAGGTCTTCCAAATCGCCCTTCCTCCCATGCGAGGCTGCCGAGAATCCACCGAGAAGTCTTACTCTGCAGCGTGCCGTACAGGATCCGGCCTCGCAAGGCTCCCATCCGGGTGGATAGAACGTAGATTCGAAGACTGCCAGGTGGCTGTCCGGTAGGGCCGGCTCGCCCCAGGTCCACCGGTTCGGCCGGACACCGGCCCACACCCTCGCATGGGGGCCTTGCGGCGGCGGATCGCGCGCCGCAGCAGTCGTTCAGCAGTTGCAGCGAGCCCGCGGCTGCCACGCCAGGACGGACCACGCCTCGTCTACCCGAGGGTTCACGGGCACTCACGGGGCTTCAATCCATGCTCCGGTCTCTGGCGTTGGCTCAAGCGCTCCGCCGGGGAGAGCGGCGGTAGAGGTGGCGGTGGGCTGCGGGGGTTCGTGGACGGCTGCTGCGTGCGGAGTGGCGCTGGCGCAGCCGTGACAGGTGTCGGCCAGGCGCCAGGTGCGGCCGGCATCGGTGCGGGCGAGGAGCAGGCGCAGCGGGCCCGAGCAGGGGACCTGTAGCCGATGCCAGGCGCACCGGTGTTCACGGCACTGGCAGATCCGCAGGTGCACCGGAACCGGGGTGCCGATCAGGTGATCGGCGAGATGGCGGCGGATCCGCCTTTCCAGTGGCACCTCCGGTTCGACATCTGATGTGGGGCAGGCGCTGCAGGTGAGGGTGCTACGTCCGGCCCTGGTGCCAATGGTGACGATCCAGACGCGGGCGGGCAGGGAAGGGGTCATGGGTCTTTCCAGCCGTAGTCGGGGAGGTCCGGCGCTGTCTTGAGGGAGGCGCGGGGCGCGGTCACGGTAGTGCAGAGGGCTGCCCTGGCGGGATTCACGCGGATCCCCGCAAATAGGGCAGAGGTCTGCACTGTCAGGGCAGGGGTCTGCACCGTCGGATGGGCGGGTGACGATCTTCCCGCCGGAGCCCGACCTCGAGGCCCTGCGGCACGCCCTCTCCCGCCTGCGGGCCGAGCGCGGGTGGAGTTACGACCGGCTGGCCGACGCCAGCGGCCTGTCCCGGCGCACCCTCATCGAGATCGAGCAGGGCCGCACCATCGGCACCCTCGCCACCTGGCACGCCCTCGCCCACGCCCTGCACACTCCGCTCGGGGAACTCCTCGGCGCCCTGTGCGACGACCACGAACCCCCAGACACCAGCAGCTGAAGACGATCCCGGTCACTATCACCCGAACCGGACCCCACAATCGGCCACTCTCGCTAGAGACGGACACACGTTCCGGCTGGATCACCCTCCCGTGGGACCCCGACGGCGCGCGCCTTCGCACGCGGCGTGTCGGCTGGCACCTTCACTCCCGGTTCCCGCCTGCGCTCTGAGAGCACGGGCGCCTTCCCGCGCGTGACCGACCGGAGTGCCCCATGCCACCTGCCTTTGCCCCCACTGACGAGCAGGCCGCCGCCGTCGACGCCTTCCGCGAAGGCAAGCATCTGGTCGTGCAGGCCGGCGCCGGCACCGGCAAGACCTCCACCCTCGCCCTCATGGCCGAACAGGCCGGCACCCGCCGCGGCCGCTACCTCGCCTTCAACCGCGCCATCGCCACCGAAGCCGCCACCCGCTTCCCCGCCAGCGTGCAGTGCAAGACCGCCCACTCCCTGGCCTACGCCGCCGTCGGCCACCGCTACCGCACCCGCCTGAACAGCCCCCGCCGCCCCGGCTGGCAGACCGGCCAGGACCTCGGCCTGACCCGCCCCGCCCGCATCGCCGGCCACGACCTGCAGCCCACCACCCTGTCCAACACCGCCCTGCGCACCGTCACCGCCTTCTGCCACTCCGCCGACCGCGAACTCACCCACACCCACGTCCCCCGCCTGCGCGGCCTGGAAGACGACAAGGCCCACGCCGAACTCGCCGACCTCCTCCTGCCGTACGCGGCCAAAGCATGGGACGACCTGCAAAACCCCGCAGCCGGCACCGTGCGCTTCGACCACGACCACTACCTGAAGATGTGGGCCCTGACCGACCCCGTCCTGCACACCGACTTCCTGCTCCTGGACGAAGCCCAGGACACCAACCCCGTCCTGGAACACCTCATCGCCGCCCAACGCGACCACGCCCAGATCGTCATCGTCGGCGACTCCGCCCAGGCCATCTACGGCTGGCGCGGCGCCCGCGACATCATGACCAGCTCCGACGGCACCCACCTCACCCTCAGCCAGTCCTTCCGCTTCGGCCCCCACCTCGCCGACGAAGCCAACCGCTGGCTCGCCCTAACCGACGCCCCCATCCGCCTGACCGGAAGCCCCACCCAAACGACCACCGTCGGCCCCCGATCCGGCGCTCCGGATGCCATCTTGTGCCGCACCAACATCGGCGCCGTCACCGAAATCCTCACCCACCAGGCCACGGGGCACCCCACCGCCCTCGTCGGCGGCGGCAACGCCCTGCGCGCCCTCGCCCAAGCCGCCCAGAACCTCCTGGACAACCGCCCCACCCACCACCCCGAACTCGTCCTCTTCACCACCTGGAACGCACTGCGCGACTACGCCGAACTCGACCCCGCCGGCGCCGACCTCCAGCCCTTCGTCAACCTCGTCGACGACCACGGACCCGACGCCATCCTCAACGCCGTCGACCACCTCGTCCCCGAACCCCGCGCACAGGTGACCGTCTCCACCGTCCACAAGGCCAAGGGCCGCGAATGGGGAACTGTCCGCATCGCCGCCGACTTCCCGCCCCCCAAGGACACCGGCGAGCACGACGCCCACGGCCGTCCCATCCCCGGCCCCGTCCCACCGGACGAAGCACGGCTGGCCTACGTCGCCGTCACCCGCGCCCGCCACCACCTCGACTCCGACGGCCTGCAATGGATCAACGAACACCCCGATGCCGGCGAGTCCGGCGACTGAGGCATCGAAGGCAGCTCATGCCGCTGGCGGTGGGCGAGGAACCGGTCGGTTCGGGACATGCTGCGGCTGGACGGCAGGGGTGGCGGCCCGAGGGGCAAGCCATTGACGAATGGTGAGTGGTCTCGGGAAGAAGGCACGTGGGTTGTGTGACTGGGCTAGAGTCGGCGCGCCAGGTCGCCGGGTGGTCAAGGACTAACTGGCCTGATGTTCGTCAGACATGGACAGCTGGAGAGGTGTGGCTCGGGTGCCTCTGTCGTCCGATGATCCGCAGTCGATAGGCGGGTATGAACTGATCGACCGGCTGGGGGTGGGCGGGATGGGAACCGTCTACCTCGCTCGCGCACAATCTGGTCGCCAATTAGCCATCAAGGTCGTGCATCAGCAGTTCGCCGAGGACTATGAGTTCCGTACCCGATTCCGGCGGGAGGTAGCGGCTGCGCGGCGAGTCAGCGGCGCCTACACCGCCCCGGTCATCGACGCTGACCCCGCGGCGAACCGGCCGTGGATGGCCACGCTGTACGTGCCCGGGCTGACGCTGGCCAAGCGCGTGGCCATTCATGCACCACTGGCCGGGCGCGAGTTGCGGACACTGGCGGTGGGCCTGGTGGAAGCGTTGCGGGACATCCATGCGACCGGCCTGATCCATCGCGACCTGAAGCCGGACAACGTGCTACTGACCGATGACGGACCGCGGGTCATCGACTTCGGCATCTCCCGGGCCGCCGATCATCAAACGCTCACCGTCACCGGCCGGGTCTTGGGCACGCCGCCGTACATGTCACCGGAGCAACTGCGCCGGCCGCACCGCGTAACCCCAGCCTCGGACGTCTTCTCGCTGGGCTCGGTACTCGTGTATGCGCTGACCGGGCGCGGCCCGTTTGATTCGGACAGCCCCTACCTGACTGCCTACCGGGTAGTGTATGAGCCGCCCGAGGTGGGCGTACTGTCGGGCACGGTCCGGGAGATCGTCCAGTGGTGTCTGGCAAAGGAACCGGGCGAGCGCCCGAAACCGCTGGAGCTGCTGGAGGCGTTCCGCGCCACGCCGGCCGGGGACTGGGGCCCACACCCGACGATGACCAGCCCTGTCCGCGCCGAGCCCAGCTCGTCCGATCCGGCAGCGGAGCCGCGCAGTGCTTTTCGTGTGCTTCGTCGGCGCCCGGGCGTGCTCGCAGCCAGCGCGATCGTCGTAGCCTGCGGTGTGATCGTGGCAGCCGCGCTGGCCTTCCCCGACAGGGACACGAAACCGCCCGCATCTGATACCGCCGTACAGCATGCGGACACCCCCGCCAGCTGGCAGCCATGGCGACGCACCTGGGACCAGCGCGGCGGTCCGCCAACCTGCCTGACGCAGGGGGACAGCCTGTTCTGCAGCCCTGCGGATGCAACGGCCAAGCCGGTACGGCTGGAAGCAGCGTCTGGCCGGCTCGTGTGGCAGGCCGCAAAGCCCGTGGCCGGTGGCCACCACAACACCAACACCACCGGAGTGGTCGCCGCCTCACCGACCGCAGTGGCGGCCTTCGCCTCGGACAACTCGCGCGACGGTATCGAAGAGCAGCTGGCCGGATATGACGCAGCCACCGGGCGGCGGCTGTGGCAGGCAACGTGGCACACCCCTGAACATGTGAACGCCGTCGTGCAGGACATGATGGTCCATCCCCTCGGCTACACCGCCATCGTGGGTCGCGATATGCGTACCGGAAAGATCGCCTGGAGGTGGAAGCACCCGCACGACACCTCCTCTTGCTCGATACAGGCGCATTCGACAGTGGTGTACCTGGCGTGTCCCGATGCCAACGACAAGACCAGAGTGGCAGCCCTGCGTGCCGCTGACGGCCAGCAGTTGTGGACGTTCTCATCGTCGCGCGATCTAAAGCTCCTAAGGGTCACTGACGAAGGACCTGTTCTGATCGAGGAGGAGGACAACGCCATTGCCCGCGAGGTCCGCTCCATCGGAGTGCTGGATCCGGATACCCGCGAGCTCGACCTACAACCTGTGGAGGCCGACCTCCTGTTGCATCCGCCCGATGGTGGGTTCGGCCTGCTATGCGCGATGGCACCCGGTGAACCGATGCTCTACGGCATCGGGGCAGACAGCAGAATCTACGCGGTCGACGCCCGCAGCGGCCACACCCGGTGGCAGCGGACCGCGAGCATCGACGCCGCAACCGCCCCGGTGGTCTCGCACGAAGGCGTCTACGTCCTGGCTACCACCGGCCGAGTTGCTGCCCTGGACCGCACCTCGGGAAGACAGCGCTGGGCCACCGGCGTTCCCAAGGGGGTAGCGTTCGGCAGTTACGAAACTAGACAGATGATTGTCATCGGCGACGCCCTGTATGTTCCCCTGCAGGGAGCGCTGCTCTCCCTCGACACCAGGGACCCGAGTCGCAAACCTGCCGCGACTACCTGACCCCCACACCACTGGCGAATCACGTTCCGTTGCCGACTGCCGCCAACCGAGCAAGTCGGTTTGCGTCACGGTAACTGCGGTCAGATCCATAGGGTGCGCTGATCCAAGCGAGCCGTGCTTACTGAGGTTCAAAGCGTGGTGTCGTGTGGGCTGACGCCTCATGATCCGTGCGGTTTGCCGGATGTGTGAGGTACGCGCAAGGCGGCGGGCTGACCGATGAATGGCGGGCCTTCCGCGAGAAGTTACGACTGGAGGCGGCCGAGCGGTTCCGGGCCGGTGAGGACAATGCAGTGATCGCTCGTGACCTGCGTGTCAGCGTCCGGTCGGTGCAGCGCTGGCGCAAGTCCTGGTCGCAAGGCGGAACATGGGCCCTTGCATCCAGGGGACCTGCCTCACGGCCGCTGCTGAGCGACGAGTTGTTCACCGTGCTGGAGCGTGAGCTGGCCAAGGGCGCGGTCGCGCAGGGCTCGCCGGACCAGACCTGGTCCCTGTCGCGCATCAAGACGCTGATCGGGCGCCGCTTCCACAAGAGCTACACCGTGCAGGGGGTGGCCGCGCTGCTCCGGCGGCACGGCTGGAGCTACCAGGTCCCGGCCCGCCGCGCGATGGAGCGCAACGAGGCGGCGGTGGCCGGCTGGGTGAAGGAGATCTGGCCACAGGTGGAAGGACCGCGGCGGCGCCCGGCGCCTGGCTGGTCTTCGAAGACGAAGCCGGAATTCTCGATGACGCCGCCGACCACCCGCACCTGGTCCCGCCGCGGCCACACTCCCGTTGTCCGCGTGCGGGGCCGCTCCCGCCGCCGCTTATCCGTGGCCGCCCTGGTCTGCTACAAGCCGGCCAGCGCCCCGGCTGATCTACCGGCCCTGCCCGGACGCCCGGCCCGACGGGCGCAAGAGCTCCACCTGGAAGGACTACCGCGACCTGATCCAGACCGCCCACCACCAGCTCAACGGACCGATCGTGCTCGTCTGGGGCCATCTCAACACCCACCTGGCCGCCGGGATGCGCCGTTACATCGCCGCCCGCGAGTGGCTGACGGTCTTCCAACTGCCGCCCTACGCACCCGACCTCAACCCCGTCGAGGGCATCTGGTCCGTACTGCGACGCTCCACCCTCGCCAACCGGGCCTTCGCCACCCCGGACGATCTGACCACCACCGTCCGGCAAGGGCTACGCCGGCTCCAATACCGGCCCGATGTCCTCGACGGCTGCCTCACCGGCACAGGACTCCGACCCGCACCACCATGACGACATCACACATTCAAGGTCAGTAAGTGGGTAAGCGCGGCCCTCCCTGGCTGTACGCCGGGGAGGGCACACTCTGGTGTACTTGGTCCCGGCTACCTATGCAAGTCACACCGAGAAAGGCAACTGACCCTTGCTAGGCGCCGACTCGAATTTGACGGCCTTACGAGCTTGGCCAGGAACAGGGAGAACGCCCATGCTGGTCAACTGCGAAATGTTGATGAGTTGGCCCGCCACGATCTCATCCAGAATCTGCCGCTGCTCCGCCTCCTGCTTCACTAGCAGCCCGATGACGTGAAGAAGGTCGAGCAGCTCCGCCGTGTATCGAGAGCTCCATTGCTTGGAATGCAAAAGGAGCAACTCGGAAGTACGGCGATCCCCCATGACGACACGTTCACGAGTCTTTTTGCGATAACTGAACCACTTGCCGAGCACGTTCATGCCTGAGACTTCATACTCGAACACCTCAGGAGGAACGTTACCGATTTTTCCAGCCCCGACTTCGAGAATGCGTTCACTCGCATCGTGATCCAGCGTGTCCGGCATCTCGTCGCTACTTGTAGGGATTGAGTGACCGGCAAGCACCTTAGGCGCCTCTTCTGCCGACAGCCGCGGCTTCTTCCCTGGCAAGCCCACCGAAGGGTCAATGAACCGCTGACCATAGGTGTGAAGCCAGATGATCTTTGCACCTATCGACTTGGCGCGACGGAAGAGAGCGCCATCCCCAGTGAGCGGAATACGAACTCCCGGGTTTTCCAACTGCGCACGGAATCGGTCTGCATACCCTGAGTGAGCCGCTACGCAAGCGATGTATGCGTACATGTCTTCGGCCGATACATCGAAGCCGTAAAGAGAGCTCAGGCTTTCGAGAAGCCCTGGCACCACGTTAGGGCGTGAAGCCGCGGCATCCTGCCAGAGGGGATAAGCGCGACCCGCGAAATTACCCTTGTAGTGATGATGGTCCGGGATTCCAGCAGTGAAGGTGACAGCAGGCCCCGCAGTCGGAGACTCCGTATCCAGAGCGGTGAGGTACACCTGCCTTTCAGAGTGCGCTGCCCAGAGCTCAGGGCTAGGCCGGTTGATGAGCCTCTTGTCGGGAATGATCCACTGCTGGTCCAGTGTCCTATACCCAATTCTGATGGGTTCCGGGCAAGGACCTGTCTCCTCTCCGATACTCCCCGCTGGCGCGCTTTCCGGCCTCCCGTCGAGGCCAGTGGATAGCACGCTATCAACTCGCCGATCTATTTTGTGTTCAGAGAAGAGCAACGGCTTTCTGTCACTATCTACGCTCACCAATGTATTCCAGCGATCGCGCAGAAACTCCGGGTCGGGATCAACAACCCAGGTGCGACCAGTTAGTGTGCCACCACGAGACCTCCGCAGGAGATCGTCGAGGTGCGGGAATTCCGACCACTGCTCACCGCTAGGTGGCACGAAGGGATCACGCCAGCCCTCACCGCAGAGTTCCCACTCTCCGTCGGCCAACCCAATATTAGCGAGCTCCACGAACTTAGCGTCTCGCGTTCCCTTGGCCAACGAGCGGTGGTATACGGGGGCTGGTGAATCATCTGTAGTGCTCCCATCGCGTACCGCGATGGTGATGCAGACTTCATGCTTCACCTCTTCGAAAACCCGAGTGTTCGTTAGGGGCATGAAACCTTCAGGTGAGCAGTCGATCACCCAAATCGCGTCGGACTTCTGCCGTAGGTACTCACGCATGCGCTGAAAGCCGAGACCGTCTACAAAACCGGCTGGCGTGATGAAGCACACCACTCCGTTGTCTGCTTCCGAGTGGGCGTCGAACACCTTCCAAGTTGCCCACCTCCAGAAGTAAACATACGGGTTATACAGGTGCTTACTGTGCACACCGACGCCCCAGGACTTTGGTGGAATGAAGTCAGCTAGGGGCGCGACATCGACGGCCGGACTCCCCTTCTCGATCCACCCGCCCTTACCTCGGGACTTATCCTTGTATGGAGGGTTACCCAGCACAACTAGAACGGGAACGTCCCGCTTGATCTTGTTCGCCTCACGTCGGCTCTCAGCGATGGGTTCGTACCAGGTCCCGAGTGTCTGCTCCTCCACATAGGGGTTGTCAATCGTATTCGTGACATACATCCGAATGCTCTTCGGATTCACCACCTGAGCCCCAGCCTCTCGGAGCTCAGCCAGCACCCGAAGTTGAGCCACAGCGAATGGACCGAGTTGCAACTCGAACCCGATCAGCCGTTCCATCGCATCCGCTACGGCTGCTGGGACCGCACCCTCCCCTTGTTCCTCGGCAACCTGGGCAGAGATGCGCCGGATAACCTCAAGAAGGAACGTACCCGTACCCATGGCCGGATCTACAACCGTTACCCTAGGGTCTGCGAGACCGCTGTCCATTGAGAGGCGACTCTGAAGTGCTTCATGCACAATTCGAGTCATCGCTGTCACGACCTCAACCGGTGTGTAATAGACACCGGTCTGCTTCCTCAGATCGTTGTCATACTCTCCGAGGAAGTGTTCGTAGAAGTAGAGCCAGGCATCCGGATGCTCCTTGGCGATCAATTGCCAATCAACGACTGAGAACGTCCTGGTGATCGTAGAAACAGAGGTAGCCAGGACGTCTGTCTCCACGACGGCATCGGTGAGCACACGAAGAGCCGCCCCAATCAGCGAGTGCGTGCTCGCGGCTAGCTTTTTAGCTGCGACCCCAACTCCTTGGGCAAGGCTGATGTCTTGCGAGCGCGCCAGGAGAAGCCCAAAGGTGACAGCTTGTGCATAGCTGTCCGCGAACTGTTTGGCAGTGGCTTCAGGGAAAAGCAGTTGACGCCAATCTCTATGCAGCCCCTTCAGCGTGGGGTCGCCAGCTTCAACCTGTTCCTCGACCTCTTCGCGGAGAATCCGGCACAGACGAGCCGACACTTCAGCCAGCGCCTTCGGACTCGTAGGAACAATCGGCTCCCACGAGAAGAAGGCCTCGAACAGCGGAAGCAGTCCGGCGGGAGCACTCTTGGACGCTCGCCCACCACCCTGAATATCCTCGTCGAACTTGGCTACCTTGCCGACGAGAACACCATTACGCCAGAGACTGAAGTGCGTGCCGTCCGTGTAGATCAAGTTTGGAAGTGCTTTGAGTTTCTTCCATTGTTCCTTGTCGTGAGGTTCTCTAAACTTGCGAGGATCAGCCCCCTTGCCGGGCGCTTTAATCTCAATGAAGCCCAGAAGGAGGTCCTCGTACGTGACGGCGTAATCAGGCCTCGTCCTCAAATCTTTCAGAGACGACTCGCCGATGAGCACTAGTTGAGACGGGGTGAGCCCGCAGATTTCAGCGAGGGAAGTTACCAAAGCTTCCAGCGGAGCACGTAGTTGATCCTCTGGCTGCCCCTGGATGGCTACAGCATTGAGCTTCGCATTAAGGGAAGCCTTATAGTACTCAATCGCTACCTCAAGGCGCGCCCCACCTTGTACCACGACATCCTCCCCACAGACGCAAGATCGCTTCGCACAGCGTAGTCGCTGACTCACCGTATGAGTAGCCAAGCGCTGCTCCCACCACTACTGACCTTGAATGTGTGATGTCGTCATGGTGGTGCGGGTCGGAGTCCTGTGCCGGTGAGGCAGCCGTCGAGGACATCGGGCCGGTATTGGAGCCGGCGTAGCCCTTGCCGGACGGTGGTGGTCAGATCGTCCGGGGTGGCGAAGGCCCGGTTGGCGAGGGTGGAGCGTCGCAGTACGGACCAGATGCCCTCGACGGGGTTGAGGTCGGGTGCGTAGGGCGGCAGTTGGAAGACCGTCAGCCACTCGCGGGCGGCGATGTAACGGCGCATCCCGGCGGCCAGGTGGGTGTTGAGATGGCCCCAGACGAGCACGATCGGTCCGTTGAGCTGGTGGTGGGCGGTCTGGATCAGGTCGCGGTAGTCCTTCCAGGTGGAGCTCTTGCGCCCGTCGGGCCGGGCGTCCGGGCAGGGCCGGTAGATCAGCCGGGGGCGCTGGCCGGCTTGTAGCAGACCAGGGCGGCCACGGATAAGCGGCGGCGGGAGCGGCCCCGCACGCGGACAACGGGAGTGTGGCCGCGGCGGGACCAGGTGCGGGTGGTCGGCGGCGTCATCGAGAATTCCGGCTTCGTCTTCGAAGACCAGCCAGGCGCCGGGCGCCGCCGCGGTCCTTCCACCTGTGGCCAGATCTCCTTCACCCAGCCGGCCACCGCCGCCTCGTTGCGCTCCATCGCGCGGCGGGCCGGGACCTGGTAGCTCCAGCCGTGCCGCCGGAGCAGCGCGGCCACCCCCTGCACGGTGTAGCTCTTGTGGAAGCGGCGCCCGATCAGCGTCTTGATGCGCGACAGGGACCAGGTCTGGTCCGGCGAGCCCTGCGCGACCGCGCCCTTGGCCAGCTCACGCTCCAGCACGGTGAACAACTCGTCGCTCAGCAGCGGCCGTGAGGCAGGTCCCCTGGATGCAAGGGCCCATGTTCCGCCTTGCGACCAGGACTTGCGCCAGCGCTGCACCGACCGGACGCTGACACGCAGGTCACGAGCGATCACTGCATTGTCCTCACCGGCCCGGAACCGCTCGGCCGCCTCCAGTCGTAACTTCTCGCGGAAGGCCCGCCATTCATCGGTCAGCCCGCCGCCTTGCGCGTACCTCACACATCCGGCAAACCGCACGGATCATGAGGCGTCAGCCCACACGACACCACGCTTTGAACCTCAGTAAGCACGGCCACGGCAGCTGTAGTTCCAGCGTCTGCGCTGGTCAGCGTGGAGCCGGGGCGAGTGCGAGCATGAGTACGGCCACCGTGATCATGAACGTTTGTGACGACGTATCAAGACGCAGTGGCCGTGGAAGCAACGATAGCCGAGCAGGCGTGGGGCGAGGCGTTCGGGAGAGCGATGCGGGCGGGCGGGCGCGGGCTGCTTCGCGCGGCGCGAAGCCCGGGTGACGGCGGCGGAGCTGGTCGCGGGGCTGTTGCTGGAGGTGGACACGCGGAACTGCTGGACGCTCGCGCAGGTTCTGGGACATCCGGCCCGCACCGGCCGCAGCACCTGCTCTCGCGTGCCCGGTTCGACCATGAGCGGGCCCGGCGCGGGATCGCCGGCCTCGTGATCGATGAACTCGCGGGTCAGAGCGTGGTGTTGATAGCGGACGAGGCGGGGGATGCGAAGTTGTCCACGGACTGCGTGGGCGCAGGCTGGCAATACTCCGGTGCAATCGGCGGTGTCGGACTTTGCCAGGTAGCGGTACACCTTGCGGCGGTCACCGCGACGACAAAGGTGATCACCGATCGGGCCCTTTACCTCCAGGCGGACTGGGCCGCGGACGAGGAACGCCGCGAGGTCGCCGGAGTGCCGAAGGAGATCACCTTCGCGACAAAGCCGCAGCAGGCGCTGGCCATGGTCACCGACGCGCTCGCCGCCGGGCGCAAGGCGGTGCCGCCGTGCGACCAGCACACTCGTCCCGGCCTTCTTCTCGTTGCGGTTCTTGTCGGGAGCGCCGCCCCTGTGGCGACCCAGACCGCCCCGCCCCCGCACCATCACCCGGTGAGGCCGCCCTGAACTGCAGCCGGGCGGTGTCAACACCATGTGACGTGGATGCCCCCGCGCGGGTGGATCAGCATCCTGGCACGCATGAACGCACGCGCGGGGCGCAGCCTCCGGGCATGCAGAAGACCACTCACGCCCTGGCCGCACTCGCCCTGTCCGCCGCGGCCTTGCTTGCTCCGGCCGGCCCCACGGCCGCAGCGCCGGTCGCCGAGCCCGTCCCCGTAGCGGATGCGGTGACTATGCCGGCGCCGGAGACGCTGCCAGTGCGTACCGCGATCGAGCGGCTGCCCGTCGCAGCCGAATCCCGGGAGGGCTACGACCGCGACCTGTTCCGCCACTGGGTCGACGCCGACCGGGACGGCTGCCACACCAGGTCGGAGGTTCTCCTGGCCGAAGCCGTCGGGGCCCCGGAGGTCGGCAGCGGATGCCGGCTGACCGGCGGCCGCTGGTACAGCTACTACGACGACGCCTACGTCGACGGCCCCCGCGGCCTGGACATCGACCACCTGGTTCCGCTCGCCGAAAGCTGGGACAGCGGGGCCTCGAACTGGGACGCGAAACGGCGGGAGGCGTACGCCAACGACCTCGACACCGACGCCTCGCTGATCGCGGTGACGGCCCGCTCCAACCGCAGCAAAAGTGACCAGGACCCGGCGACATGGTGGGTGCCCGCCGAAGGCGCATCGTGCCGATACCTGGGGGAATGGGTCGCGACCAAGCTGCGCTGGGACCTGAGGGTCGACGACGCCGAACTCGCCGCATTGAAAGAACGCGCAGCCGACTGCCCGAACGACCCGATCAGCTTCGAGAAGGCAGGCTGAGAACTGCCTGGACTCCGAGCCCGGTCGGCCAAACGTGGCCGGCCGGGGCTCGCCGGCATTCGGTCGCCTCGGGCGGCGTCTAGATGCCGCCTTCGGGGAGCAAACATCGACTCCTATGACCGCGTCCTCGGCGCAGACCATCATTATGTCTTCGCTGAACGAAATGTCCTCACGAACAAGCTGATGGCCCTCGGCCTGTACCGGCTTGCCGCCGGGGAATCACCTGCGGGGCTACCGTCACCGCCGCGTCCACGGCCCCTACGTCCCCGAGCCCTCTCGCCCGCCCGCGGGGCTCACGTGCCGCCCGGAGGCCGCCCGCTGTAGCGTCGAGGCGCTGTACCCGGTCCTTCGGGCCAACTCGCTGTACGGCACACCGCGGATCAGCTTCCCGTCGAACAGGTAGCGGGCCTGCCGACGGCCCTGGCGCAGGTAGGCCGCCAGCAGGCCCAACGCCTGGGAGGCGACCTCCGGTGGTATCGGCTTTTCCGGCCGACCCATTGCCACCGACCCCTTTCACGCCGGTCCCGGAGGCAGCAGCTGCAGCCGCAGCCCCCGGCCGGCGCTCACTGCCAGGATGGCGGCCGCCGTCGGTCCAGCGGCACTCAGCAGCCCCACGATCTGAACCGTCGGCATGCCGGCTACTGCCAGCGCCCCCGCGGCCAGGACCACCACCACGATCACGCAGATCTCGCCGCCGCCCAGCCGACGACCGGCAGGCCCTGCAGCCCCGTCGGGCTCGTCTGCTCCGCACCCGACTCCAGCACCCGGCATCTGTACCTCCTGACATCCTGGCGCCCCACGGCCACCGGATCGTTGGCTCCAACCACGCGAATACGAAGGGCAGTTGGTGCTGCACCCTCCGTGGCGAGATGCATCGTGCCAGCATCCGCAGCGGCAGCAGGCCAGGCGACCGGAGTTTGACCCACATCCGTCCCAGCGCGATCGCAGCCATCCACTGGCACGCTCGAATGGGACACCCCGACACAACCCCTCGACCAGGCAGATGGACGTGCACCCGCAAATGCGCCCGGAGCCGTGAGGCCCTGCGGTCACCGGGATATTTCAATCCGGCCCGTCAGCGCTTGCCGCGCGCGTACCGGGCTGCGACCATCCGAAAACGCGCCGTTTCACGGCGTATCCCTGAGGTTCTTGGCTCCAATCACGGCTGCGCAGGGAAACCGCGCACCGATCATGTTGGCGCGTGATCGACGCGACCCGGTCGGCGCCGCCGACGGCGGCGCCGACCCAGGGTTCTGCCGCAGAGCCGATGTCGGCAGTGGGCCTGCTTGAAGTATGAGGCCAGTGCACCAGGCCCGCTGAACGAAGGCATGCCGAGGTCCTTGCGGTTGACCTCCGTCTCGCTTCGGTGGACAGCTGGCCTAGCTTTTCCTCCGCACCGGCGAGGTCGACACGTATCCCTTCGACCTCGCCGAGCCACCTCTCCCCTTCCGCTTCGGTGATCCGGGCGATGGGGTTGTCACGGATCTCGACCAGGCGGGGTCGCTGAATCGGTTCGGGCTGGAGCATGGGGCAGCAGATGCAGGCTTCTCTGAACCAACCGCTGCGACCTGCTAGTTCGAATCTCGAACGATCGACGTGTCATCATGGGCGTGTGTAGATCCCGCTCCTGAGGGTCCGCAGCCGTTGGCGCGGGAGGGGTCTCCACCGCGGTCGATGTCGGCGATCGGCATGCGGCCAGCCAATGGGCCAACAGTCGGGACTTGTGCTGGATCGCTCCTTCGGAGAAAGCCAGACGGTTGATGTAGAGGTCAGCGGCAGGAACCGGACTAATGTCCGGGGTCCTGCTATGCGCCGGAGCCCGGGCGGAAAGGGCTGGTCCTGCGGTGCAGACCTCCTTGAACATCCTCACTGCCATCGTGGAACTTGGTGCCGCGTCGATCATCCTCTGGGTGGAGATCCGGAGGAGGCGTAACGACGGCGGCCAGGCCGGTGATGATGGCCTGAGCAACTGACCCTCGCGGCGGGGCCTCGGTCATTGGCCGGGGCCCTGTGCTTCGCTCTGACGGGTGGCGCTCTGGCCAAAGGGGCATCCCGAGATCGACGGCGGTTGTGCGGCGGTGGACCTCTGCGTCGATCTGCCGGAGCTTCTCTTCGACGCCGGCCAGGCTGACCTGGAGACCTTCGACCTCGCCGAGCCAGCCCTCCTGCTCGGCTTCGGCGATGCGGGCTATCAGGTTGTCGCGGATCTCGATCAGCCGTGCCCGTTGGGCCGGTTCAGGTCGTCGTAGGCAGGCGGTGACCAGGTCCAGGAACTCCACTGCCCGATCAATGTGCCGGATCGCTGGGGCAACGGGGCTGGTCTCCTCGAAGTCCTCGCGGGCTTGCCGGTGGCGTTCGTTCTGGGCATGGTTGACCTGGAAGCGGGCGCTGGCGTCGCTCATCACCTTGAACGCCACGTCCGCCCGGGGCAGCAGGTTGGTCGACGTGCTCGCTGCGATCGACTCATCGCGGGTGAATTCCTCCACCACTTGGGCCTTGTCCTCGCGGTGACTTTGGCCGCGACCTGGGGACGTTTGAGAAGTCGGTAGTGACCGCCGCGGCGACCTCCGCCTCCTGGGGCAGACAGTGGATCGCGGTGATCTTCTCCTGCGGCGTGACCGGGTGGTCGACCTGGCGGCCGAACGTACCGACTCGCCTCATCTGGCGTCCAGCGCGCCCTGCCCTCCCGCGGCTTCCTGACCACGGCGAACCGTTCCTCGTAGTCCTCGATATGCGCCAGGATCCGATGGACCGTGAACAACATCCCAGCCTGCCCCTGCCCGGCCGGCCAGCCTGAGGCTGTCCGCCGCCGACATCTGTGATTCGCACGCCACTGGCCCTGGACCGACATGATCACAGGCGCCCTGGCACAGCTCGAAGCTCTCCCGAACCCCGACTGACACGTTCCCGTCCCCGCGAGCAGCAACACCCCGCCCGGAGCCGTGGAACCCGGCACCCACCCGACGCGACTGTGAGGGCAATCAGCCTGCCAGCAACCATGCGCGGAACGCGAAACCCCCCGCCAGCTCCCTCCGCGGGCCGTCACGAAAGATCAAGACTAGCGCCTCAGGCACGGCGATACGCAGTCGGCTAACGTGCCGTCCCCCTCCCCCAACGCCCAGCGGGCTAGCTCCGGTTACCCGGCCACGCTGCGTCATGCCACTGAAAGCTTCGGTGGTCTACTGAAATCTCTACTGAAGTCTTTTGTGGCGCCCTGAAATGTTCTGAGCCGCCCGACACCGCCTTCGTGACCGGTGTTGAGAGCCGCCAGCAGATCGACGACCTCGCGGCCCCGCACCTCGCCCACGACCAGCCGGTCGGGGCGCATCCGCAGCGCCTGCCGCACGAGGTCCTGAAGCCTCACCTCGCCGACTCCCTCCTGGTTCGCCGGGCGGGCTTCGAGCCGTACGACGTGGGGGTGGTCCGGCCGCAACTCGGCCGACTCCTCCGCCAGCACGATCCGCTCGTCCCGCCGCACCAGCGACAGCAGCGCACTCAGCAGCGTCGTCTTGCCGCTGCCCGTACCACCGCTGACGAGGAACGACAGCCGGGCGTCGAGGAGCCCGCGCAACAGCCCTTCGCCGCCGGGCGGCACAGTGCCGGCGGCGGCCAGCTCCGCGAGGCTGAACGCGCGCCGCCGCACCACCCGCAGCGACAGACAGGCCGAACCCACGGCCACCGGCGGCAGGACGGCGTGCAGCCGCGTACCGTCGGGCAGCCGGGCGTCGACCCACGGGCGGGCGTCGTCGAGGCGCCGCCCTGCGACGGCGGCCAGGCGCTGCGCAAGGCGCCGTACGGCATCGGCGTCCGCGAACCGCACGTCGACCCGCTCCAGGCCGCACCCCCGGTCCACCCAGACCTCGTCCGGTGCGGTGACGAGCACGTCGGTGACGTCCTGCTGGGCCAGCAGCGGCTCCAGCGGCCCGCTCCCGACCATCTCGGAACGCAGCGCGCCCACGATGGCCAGCACCTCGGTGTCGCCGAGCAGCCGCCCCTCCCGCCGCAGCGCGGCGGCCACCCCCGCGGGCGTCGGCTCCCCACCGCTCTCCGCCAACCGCCGCCGTACGGCCCCCACCAACTGCCCGGACACGGCGAGGGATTCGCCGTCACCGGGACGCCGGACCGAGCGCGAGCGCCCGGGGGTGGACGCCGGCGGGACTTCATCGCGGACGACCACCGCGGCCGCCCCGGCGCCGACGGGCGCGAACTCAGGGCCCGAGCCCGGCTGACCGTTGCCCCCCGAGCCCGGCTGAAGCGCCGGATCGGCAACGAGCGGCCCCGGACGGCCCAAGCCGTACCCCCAGTCCATCCGGCCCGGCAGAACCTCGCCCGCACCCGCGCTACGCACCGGGGCAGTTGACGCCGGCCCTCCACCGCCCGAGCCGAACACCGCCAGCAGCGCCCCCGGTTGCACCTCGCACCCCGGCACCGCGTGAACCGGATCGGCACCGGCCGCGCCCGGCCCGCGCGCCGGCAGCTCCGGCTCCGGCCGGGCACTGCCCCCACGGCCCGTACACGACCCGGCATGTCGCGGCACGGCCTCAGCCGCCGGTCCCCTGGCCTCCGCGTCGTCCCGGCCGTACCCCTGCGCGGTCCACCCGGAGCCCGCGGCCGACCTCTCCGCCGCCTTCTCCCTGCGACTCATGCCGCCGCCCCCTCCCCGCTCGCACCGGGCAGGGCCCGGGTCCAGAAGTCCGTGCAGAAACGCGACAACGGCGTACGGGGGCGGGTGCCCGGGGGAGGGGCGCCGGTCTCGGCGGACTGCGGCAGGCCCGGCTCCGCCGGGAGTTCACCGGCCAGCGGGAGGCCCAGCAACTCGGCGACGTCCTCGGCCATCAGGCCGCCCCGCGTCGGGCCGCGGACCACCACCCGCAGATCGCCCAGGACCGTCCGCACCGCATCCGCCACCCGGTGCGCCGCCGCGACGGCGCGCAGCTCGGCCGGCACCACCAGCAGCCCCACGTCCAGCTGGGCCAGCGCTTCCGCCACCGGCTCGTCCACCCGCCGCGGGAGGTCGACCACGACCACCCCGCCCCGCCGCCGGGCCGCCGCCAGCACCGAACGCATCGCCTCCGGCGCCACCGACACCGCCCCGGCCGCGCCGCCGCCCCGGTCCCAGCTCAGCAACCGCACGTCGTGCAGCCGCGGCAGCGACTCCTCCAGCGCGGCTCCGCCGATCCGCCCCCGCGACGAGGCGAAGGCCGGCCAGCGCAGCCCTTCCGCCTCCTCACCGCCGAGCAGCACGTCGAGCCCGCCGCCCAGCGGGTCCGCGTCGACCAGCACCGTCCGCCGTCCGGCCCGCGCCGCCGTCACCGCAAGCGCGCAGGCCAGCGTGGACGCCCCGGCGCCGCCCCGGCCGCCGACGACGCCGACCGTGCGGGCCTGCGCGCCGACTCCCTCCGCGGCGTCGGCGATCCGGTCCACCAACTCCGTCTCCTGGTCGGGCAGCACGAGCACCTGCTCCGCCCCGACCGCGACCGCCCGCTGCCACACCCCCGGGTCGCCCTGGTCCCGGCCGACGAGCACCACCCCGTCCCGCCGGGCCGGCCCCGCCGCCACCAGCCGCCCGGCGCTGTCGACCCCGACCAGCACCAGCGGCGCCGCGGCCCAGTCCTGCCGGCCCGGAGCGTGCGAGACGTCCGCCTGCGTCCCCGCCGCGGCACACAGCCGCAGCAGGTCGTCAAGAAGCTCCTCGTCCTCCGTGACGACCAACGGCCGCCCGCCGGCGCCGCCGTCGTCGGCTTTGCTCCCGGCACCGGAGGACGCGCTCCCCTCGCCCCCCGACGCGCCACCGGCGCCTCCGGCGCGCCCCGCGGCGCCGGCTCCCACGAGCCCGCGCCCCGCGCTCTGCCCGGCCGCGCCGCTCCAAACCCCGCCGCTCCACGCCTGACCGCTCCGCAGCCCACCGTTTCGCAGCGCACCGCTCCGCAGCCCACCGCTCCGTACCCGGCCCATCGCGCCGCCTCCCCCGTGTCCTCCGCCGCGCCACCCGGCACGCCGTCCGCCCCGGCCCGCGCCACCGCCCTCCGCGGCAGCACCCGGCCCGTTTCCGATCCCCACCGTGCCCCCGGCACCCCGCCCCTCGGGGATCTTGGTCAAGATCTGGGGATAACCCACCAGTTGTGGACAACTCCGTCACCCGATCGGGGGAGCATGCAGATCCAGGGCAACGGTTACCCACGGTGATGCGTCTAGTAGAACGACGGCGATGAAGACAGCCCCAAGGGCGGCTCAAGGCAAGGAGTGACCGGGAAGAGCGGAAG
The DNA here is from genome assembly GCF_045781775.1 of Streptomyces sp. 184. Lineage (NCBI taxonomy): Bacteria > Bacillati > Actinomycetota > Actinomycetes > Kitasatosporales > Streptomycetaceae > Streptomyces > Streptomyces sp. 184. The sequence continues at coordinate 7,770,237 of NZ_CP123230.1, forward strand.
AAGATCCGACGGGCCCGGAGAAAAACGAGAATGTCGAAGTCCGGACATGCGACGACCCCCGCCGGGGGGGAGAGCGGGGGTCGTCCCCACGGCCGACTCGGGGGGGGAGGAGCCGGTCCGGGTTAGCACGGTCGCGAACGATCCGTGACTTCCATGGTGTACCCGAGAGCCTTCTCAGGCAAACCCACGCGCCACACCTTACGCCGAATGGTGGGCGCCTATGCTCGCACTCGTGGAAAACCACTCGTTGCCCAGGACGGCCGCCTTCTTCGATCTGGACAAGACGGTCATTGCGAAGTCGAGCACGCTGACCTTCAGCCGGTCGTTCTACCACGGTGGGCTGATCAACCGGAGGGCTGTCCTCCGATCCGCCTACTCGCAGTTCATCTACCTCCTGGGCGGCGCCGACCACGAGCAGACCGAGCGCATGCGCGCCTATCTCTCCAACCTCTGCCGCGGCTGGAACGTGGCCCAGGTGAGCGACATCGTGGCCGAGACCCTCCACGACCTGATCGACCCGATCATCTACGACGAGGCCGCCTCCCTCATCGAGGACCACCACCTGGCCGGCCGGGACGTCGTCATCGTCAGCAGCTCGGGCGCCGAGGTCGTCGAGCCCATCGGCGAGCTGCTGGGCGCGGACCGCACGATCGCCACCCGCATGGTCGTCGAGAACGGCCGCTACACCGGCGAGATCGACTACTACGCCTACGGCCCCGCCAAGGCGGAGGCGGTACGGGAGCTGGCCACCGCCGAGGGGTACGACCTCGCGCGCTCGTTTGCGTACAGCGACTCGATCACGGACGTCCCCCTCCTGGAGGCCGTCGGCCACCCCTACGCCGTCAACCCCGACCGCGGGCTGCGCCGCGAGGCGGAGCAGCGCGGCTGGCCGGTGCTGTCGTTCGCCCGTCCCGTACGGCTGAAGCAGCGGCTGCCGCAGTTCTCGCTGCCCTCCCGGCCGGTGCTGGCCGCGGCTGCCGCGGGGCTGGCGGCGGCGACCGCGGCCGGGGTGGTCTGGTACACGTACCGCCGCCGCCTCCAGGCGGCCTGAGCCCCGCCATCCCGCCTTGACCTGCACATACTCCGTTTCACCCCATACGAAACGTTTGCAGGCATTTGCAGGCGAAAGTAAAGATCTCAACGCCGGGCTTCCCTCTCACCCCAGACAGGAGTACAAAGGGATTACGGCCCGCGAGAGCCAGGGCATCCGACGAGGATCCCCGAGCAACGACGGCCCCACGGACCGCACATGGAAGTCGGGAACCCACGCGACGCCGATCCCTCGAATAGGGACCGCCACACCAGGCAACGGACAAGTGCCGGGCCTGATGGGCAAAGAGATTGCACGCACTGGTACCCCGGCCGACATGAGATGGCGGCGGTGCCCCAGGGCGCCGCCGCAACTCTGTGCCTGCGAGCCCTCGCGAGCCCCCCAGCGCCCCGCTCACGGACCCGCGCCGCCCCGCACGGACCCGCGCCACGCCCGCGCACGGGCCCCCGCGCGCTGCCGCACAGCCACACCGCCCCGCTACGCCGCCCCGCGCTGGAGCGCCTCGCACACCGCCGTGCTCTCCCGCGCCCCCAGGTGGACGGCCCTGCCGCAGTGCGCGATCCACCCGCCGACGCCCTCCGGCGTCCCGCTCGCGTAGCCCGCGAGCGCCGTCTCGTACGCCTCGCGCCCCTGCTCCGCGTGCCCCACCTCGGCCGGGCAGACGGCCTTCGGGTCCAGCCCGCTGCCGACGAGCACGATCCGCTCGGCGGCCCGCGCGACCAGGCCGTTGCCGGTACGGAACGGCCGTAGCGTCAGCAACTCGCCGTGTACCACCGCCGCCATGACCAGCGCCGGAGCGGACGACCCCGCGACCACCAGGGCCGCCAGCGCGTCCAGCCGCGCCGCCACCTCGTCGGCGTCCGGCAGCGGCGCCGGCAGCGTCGCGCCCGGCTCCGCGACGCTCTCGCCCGCCAGCCGCGGCCGCCCCACCGCCTCACCGGCACCGCCGGCCGCACCCTCCGCACCGCCCGCGCCCTCCGCGCTCCCGACACCACCAGCGCCGCCCGCCGACGAGATCTGCGCACCCCCCGACGCCACCACGTGCAGCCGCGCCAGCACCCGCATCGGCGACTGCCGCCACGTGCTCAGCAGTTGCCCCGCCTCCGCGTTCACCCGTAGCGCCCCGCCCACCGTCCGCGGCTCCCCGGCCGCGGAGAAGTCGCTGCGCCGCCGTACCTCCTCCAGCGCCCAGTCCGCCCCGGACAGCGCCGCCGAGGCCCGTGCCCCGCGCAGCGCGGCCTCCGCCGACACCTCGTTGCTGCGGCGCCGCATGACCCGGTGCCCGTAGAGGCGGTCGACCGACTTTCTTACAGAGGACACCGCCTCCGGCACTCCCGGGAGGGTGCTCAGGGCCGCCAGCGGGTCGGTCGCGCTCGTCATGCGTACGAGCCTACGCAACCCGATGGAGTGGACTTGTCCAGCCCTTTCCCTGACCTCGGGGCAAGATCCCGCTACCGTTTCTGAACATGAAGATCGCTTTCGTTGGAAAGGGCGGCAGCGGCAAGACCACCCTGTCGTCCCTCTTCGTCCGCCATCTCGCCGGCACCGGCCGCCCCGTGCTCGCCGTCGACGCGGACATCAACCAGCACCTGGGCGCCGCCCTCGGGCTCGACGAGGAGGTGGCCGCCCGGCTACCCGCGCTCGGCGCGCACCTCCCGCTCGTCAAGGAGCATCTGCGCGGCACCAACCCGCGGATCGCGGACGCCGCCGGCATGATCAAGACGACGCCCCCGGGCACGGGTTCGCGCCTGCTCACGGTCACCGGGGACAATCCCGTGTACGCCGCCTGCGCGCGCCCCGTGCCGTTGGACAACGGCTCCGTACGCCTGATGGTCACCGGCCCGTTCACCGAGGCCGACCTCGGCGTCGCCTGTTACCACTCCAAGACCGGCGCGGTCGAGATGTGCCTCAACCACCTGGTCGACGGGCGCGAGGAGTACGTCGTCGTCGACATGACGGCGGGCAGCGACTCCTTCGCCTCCGGGATGTTCACGCGCTTCGACATGACGTTCCTCGTCGCCGAGCCGACCCGCAAGGGCGTCTCGGTCTACCGCCAGTACAAGGAGTACGCCCGCGACTTCGATGTCGCGCTGCGCGTCGTCGGCAACAAGGTGCAGGGCCCGGAGGATCTGGAGTTCCTGCGCGCCGAGGTGGGCGCCGACCTGCTGGCCTCGTTCCCGCACTCCGACTGGGTGCGGTCGATGGAGAAGGGCCGCCCGCCGGCTTTCGCCGCCTTGGAGGAGCCTGCCGCGCAGGTGCTGCGGGAGCTGTACGGGGCCGTGGACGCGTCGTACGAGCGGCGCGACTGGGCCCGTTACACCGAGCAGATGGTGCACTTCCACCGCAAGAACGCGGAGAGCTGGGGAAACGCGAGGACCGGGGCCGACCTGAGGGACCAGATCGACCCCGGCTTCGTCCTGGGCGAGACGGCGCGCACGGAGCCCGTGCCGGCCGCGGCCGTACGGGGCGCCGCCGTGCCCGGCGCGGCGGCACCGGGCACGCCCGCCGCCCGTCAGCCCGCCTGACCCTGCTTGGCGTCGGCGGTGCCGGCGTGGTCCTTCTGCCCGGATCCCGCCGGCGCGCCGGCGCGCTGCGCGCTCCCCCGCTTCGCCGGCTCCTGAAGGAACTTCTCCCAGCCCTTCGCCGGCCGCTCGCCCACGTCGAGGGTGCGCAGTTTCGCGAGCGTGCCCTGGTCCTGGGCGTCCAGCCAGTCCACCAACTGCCGGAAGGAGACGCAGTGGACGTCCTTCTTGGGGCAGACGGTCTTGATGGTGTCCTCTACGGCGCGCATGTAGGCACCGCCGTTCCAGCTCTCGAAGTGGTTTCCGATGACGAGGGGCGCGCGGTTGGTCGTGTACGCGCGCTCGAAGCCGGCCAGTAGCCCCTCGCGCATCTGCCGTTCGAAGGCGGCGTGCTGCGCGGCGGGCGCATAGGCGGTGCCGGACTGGTTGGCCATGAAGTTGTAGTCCATGCTCACGACTTCGAAGGACCGGCCGGGGAAGGGGACCTCCTGGAGGGACAGGTCCCAGATGCCCTCCTTCTTCTTCGGCCACACCTGGCTGCTGACACCGCTGGTGTCATAGCGGAAACCCATCTCCTTGGCGGCCTTCATGAGGTTCTTCTGTCCCTCCAGGCAGGGGGCGCGACCGCCGACCAGCTCCTTGTCGTAGTCGAAGGGAAGCGGATCCGCCTTCTTCCGGCCGGTGTTCGTCTTCCACTGCTGCACGAACTGCTTGGCCTGCGCGATCTCGCTCTTCCAGTCCTCCTTCGACCAGCTCGCGACGCCCGTACGGCCGCAAAAGTGGCCGTTGAAGTGGGTGCCGATCTCGCTGCCCTCCAGCCACGCGCCACGCACCTGCTTCAGGGTGGCGACGACCTCCTCCTCGTCCAGGTAGCCGATGTCTGAGGCGCCGCGGGGGTGGCCGGGGGGCGCGTACTCCATGCGTTTGTCCCGGGGCAGGACATAGACGCCGCTGAGGAAGTACGTCATGGCCGCGTCGTTCTCCCGGGCGACCTTGCGGAAGTGGGAGAAGAGGCGCTGACCGTCCTCGCCGGCGCCGTCCCAGGAGAAGACGACGAACTGCGGCGGCTTGGCGGCCGACGTCATCCGGCTGATCGTGGGCTGGTTGGGCTGCGTGCCGGTGTAGGCCGTGGAGCCGTCGCCGATGAGCTTCATCGGCCGGCCCTTGCCGGGTGCCGCGTCATCGCTCCGCGAACGCTGCGTATCGCCGTCCGGTCCGGTCCCGGGAGAACAGCTTGCGACGGCCGCTCCCCCCAGTGCGAGGACGCCGCAGATTCCCACGGTCGCCCGCCATGTTCCGAACAAAGCTCCCACCTCTTCCCGGCGTCGCCAGGGACGCGCTGACTCGAATGGCCGAATGCACACGCGATTTCTCGCGGCACGCTCGGAAAGAGAGATAACCGGGAATTCAGATTATCTCTCTGTATTCACTCGATGGATGGGAGAAGTGGGCCGACCAGCGCAAAATGCTTCGCTCACTCTTTACATGGCATTACGATTCATTTACTTGCCCTTGAGGGTCACCGAACCGTCACACTGAGTGACGTAACCCGTGTGCCCGTGCTGCACGACGCCCCCTCCGCATCGAGGAGACGCCACATGCCCGCAGGACGCCCGACACCCCTGGGAAGCACCTCCGCCGAGCGCGCGAAGGAACCGGAACACGATCCGGAGCACGACAGGGAACGCGACCCGGAACACCCGGCGGACGCCGAGCACGCGAAGACCGCGCACACCACCGTCCCCGGGCCCGCCGCTCCGCCCGAAGCCACCGCCCCCCGGCGGGCCTTCGTCGCGGACCTGTCCGCCTCCGTGACCGTCTTCCTCATCGCCCTGCCGCTCTCGCTGGGCATCGCGCTCGCGACGGGCGCGCCGCTTCAGGCCGGGCTGCTGTCCGCGGCCGTGGGCGGCATCGTCGTCGGCCTGATCAGCGGGGCTCCGCTCCAGGTCAGCGGGCCGGCCGCCGGGCTGACCGTGGTCACTGCCGACCTCATCCAGCAGTACGGCTGGCGCGCCACCTGCGCCATCACCGCGCTCGCGGGGCTCACGCAGCTCGCACTCGGCTCGCTCAAGGTGGCCCGCTCCGCGCTCGCGGTCAGCCCGGCCATCGTGCACGGCATGCTCGCCGGCATCGGCGCGACGATCGCGCTGGCGCAGTTGCACATCGTCCTGGGCGGCAGCCCGCAGAGTTCGCCCGTCGACAACACCCTGGCGCTGCCCGGCCGGTTCGCCGACCTGCACCCCGGTGCGGTGTCGGTGAGCGCCGTGGTCATCGTCGTGCTGCTGGGCTGGCCGTGGCTGCGCGGCCGGGGCACGCGTCCGCTGCGGTACGTACCGGGGGCGCTGGCCGCCATCGTGCTCGCGACCGGCTTCGCCTCCCTCGCCGGGCTGCGGCTGCCGCGCGTCGACCTGCCGTCGTGGAGCAGCCACGCGCTCGCGGGGATGCCCGACGGGCCGGTGCTGGGGCTGGCGTCCGCCGTGCTGACGGTGGCGCTGGTGACGAGCGTGCAGTCGCTGCTGTCCGCGGTGGCGATCGACAAGCTCGCGGGAGCGCGGGAAGGCGGCAACCCCGTTCCGCGCGCCGACCTGGACAAGGAGCTGCGCGCCCAGGGCGCCGGCAACGTGCTCGCGGGCGTGCTCGGCGGGCTGCCGGTGGCCGGGGTCGCGGTGCGCAGCTCGGCCAACGTCGCGGCGGGGGCGGTCAGTCGCCGGTCCGCCGTGCTGCACGGGGTGTGGGTGGTGCTGGCGTCGCTGCTGCTGATGGGGATGCTGGAGCTGATCCCGCTGGCGGCGCTGGGGGCGCTGGTGATGGTGGTCGGCATCCAGATGGTGAAGATCAGCCACGTGCGGTCGGTGCGGCGGCACCGGGAGATCCTCGTCTACGCGGCGACCGTGGCCGGCGTCGTGGTGCTGGGCGTGCTGGAGGGCGTCGCCGTGGGGGTCGCGGTGGCGGTGGCGGTGTCGCTGCACCGGCTGTCCCGTACGCGGGTGTCGCTGGAGCGGTGCGACAGGGGTCCGGCGCGGGACACGGACGGCGACGGCGACGCCAGGGGCGTGCGGGAGGACTCGTATCGCGTGCAGATCCGCGGGCAGCTCACCTTCCTCGCCGTCCCGCGGCTGAGCCGGGTGCTCGCGCAGGTGCCGCAGGGCACGACGGCGAAGGTGGAGCTGACCGGCTCGTTCGTGGACCACGCCGCGTACGAGACGCTCCAGGAGTGGCGCCAGACGCACGTCGCGCACGGCGGCGTCGCGGAGTTGGCCTCCGTCACGGGCCGGCGCATCGCCGAGCCGGCCACGGCACACCACTGCCACCCCTGGACGCCGTGGCGCAACCACTGCTGCGTCACGACACCGGAGCGTTCCGCCCCGGCGCACCGGCTGCTCAGCGGCATCAGCAACTTCCAGCGCCACACCGCGCCGCGGCTGCGCGAGGAGCTGGCGCGGCTGGCCCGCGAGGGGCAGCGGCCCACGCAGCTCTTCCTCACGTGCGCGGACTCCCGGGTGGTCCCCAGCATGATCACGTCGAGCGGGCCGGGCGACCTGTTCACCGTACGGAACGTGGGGAACCTGGTGCCGCTGCCGGACGAGCCCGGGGACGGGACCGGTACGCACGCCGGGAGCGGCACCCGCGGGGACGCCGGCTCCGCCGGCGCCGACGGCGCCGCCCTGCCCGACGACTCGGTCGCGGCGGCGATCGAGTTCGCGGTCGAGGTGCTGCGCGTCGAGTCGATCACGGTGTGCGGGCACTCCGGCTGCGGCGCGGTGCAGGCGCTGCTCGACGAGGACGCCGCCCGCGGGGACGCCGGGGCCGCGGCCGACGACGTACCGCTCACTCCGCTGCGGCGCTGGCTGCGGCACGGGCTGCCGAGCCTGGCGCGCGCCCGGACCGGCGGCCCCCGGATCACCGGCCGGCCGTACGCGGACGACGCCGAGCGGGTGAGCCTGGCCAATGTCGCGCAGCAGCTCGACCATCTGCGCCGGCACCCGTGCGTACGCCGCCGGCTGGCCGACGGCTCGCTGAGCCTGCACGGCATGTACTTCGACGTCGGCGAGGCGCAGACCTATGTGCTGGTGACGCAGGGGGACTTCACGGCCGTACGCCCCGGGCCCGCCGGGCGCCAGCAGCAGCCCGCGCCGGCGTGATGTCCGATAGCACATGGGCCCTGCGGGTACCCACAGGTCTAAACCATTTTATCCCCAGGCCCTTGTCACGCCCTCCCCACGCCTGATGAGCTAGGCCCGGGACTGAGGCGGACATCCTGGGAAGGGACATGTCGTGAGCAACGAAAGCCTGGCCAACCTGCTCAAGGAGGAACGCCGGTTCGAGCCGCCAGCCGAGCTGGCGGCACACGCGAACGTCACGGCGGAGGCGTACGAGCAGGCACGTGCGGACCGGCTGGGCTTCTGGGCGGAGCAGGCCCGGAGGCTCAGTTGGGCCACCGAGCCCACCAAGACGCTCGACTGGTCGAACCCGCCGTTCGCGAAGTGGTTCGAGGACGGCTCGCTCAATGTGGCGTACAACTGCGTGGACCGGCACGTCGAGGCCGGCCTCGGCGACCGCGTCGCGATCCATTTCGAGGGCGAGCCGGGCGATTCCCGCACGATCACCTACGCCGAGCTCCAGCGGGACGTGGCCAAGGCGGCGAACGCGCTGGTGGAGCTGGGTGTGCAGACCGGCGACCGGGTCGCCGTCTACATGCCGATGATCCCGGAGACCGTCGTCGCCATGCTGGCCTGCGCCCGCATCGGCGCACCCCACTCGGTGGTCTTCGGCGGCTTCTCCGCCGACGCGCTCGCGACCCGGATCGCGGACGCGGACGCGCGCGTGGTCATCACCGCCGACGGCGGGTACCGCCGCGGCAAGCCGTCCGCGCTGAAGCCGGCGGTGGACGAGGCCGTGGAGCGCTCCGAGCGGGTGCGCAACGTCCTGGTGGTGCGCCGTACGGGCCAGGACGTGGCCTGGACCGAGGGCCGCGACGTGTGGTGGCACGACGTCGTCGACCGGCAGGAGGAGACGCACACCCCCGAGGCGTTCCCCGCGGAGCACCCGCTCTTCATCCTCTACACCTCGGGCACGACGGGTAAGCCCAAGGGCATCCTGCACACCACCGGCGGCTATCTCACCCAGGTGTCCTACACCCACCACGCCGTCTTCGACCTCAAGCCCGAGACCGACGTGTTCTGGTGCACGGCCGACGTCGGCTGGGTCACCGGCCACTCGTACATCGTGTACGGCCCGCTCTCCAACGGCGCCACCCAGGTGCTCTACGAGGGCACGCCCGACACCCCGCACCAGGGCCGCTGGTGGGAGGTCATCCAGAAGTACAAGGTCTCGATCTTCTACACCGCGCCCACCGCGATCCGCGCCTGTATGAAGTGGGGCGACGCCATCCCGGCCAAGTTCGACCTGAGCAGCCTGCGGCTGCTCGGCTCGGTCGGCGAGCCCATCAACCCCGAGGCGTGGATCTGGTACCGGGAGCACATCGGCGCCGGCCGCACCCCCGTGGTCGACACGTGGTGGCAGACCGAGACGGGCGGCATCATGATCAGCCCGCTGCCCGGGATGACGAGCACCAAGCCCGGCTCGGCGCAGGTGCCGCTGCCCGGCATCGCCGCCACCGTCGTGGACGACGAGGCGCGCGAGGTGCCGAACGGCTCGGGCGGCTATCTGGTGCTCACGGAGCCGTGGCCGTCGATGCTGCGCACCATCTGGGGCGACGACCAGCGCTACAAGGACACGTACTGGGCCCGCTTCCAGGACCGGTACTTCGCGGGTGACGGCGCCAAGAAGGACGACGACGGCGACATCTGGCTGCTGGGCCGCGTGGACGACGTCATGCTCGTCTCCGGGCACAACATCTCCACCACCGAGGTGGAGTCCGCCCTCGTCTCGCACCCCAAGGTCGCCGAGGCCGCGGTCGTCGGCGCCACCGACCCGCAGACCACGCAGGCCATCTGCGCCTTCGTGATCCTGCGCGGGGGCGCCGAGGAGGCCGACGGGCTGGTGGAGGAGCTGCGGGCGCACGTGGCGAAGGCCCTGGGCCCGATCGCCAAGCCGAAGCGGATCCTGCCGGTCGCGGAGCTGCCCAAGACCCGCTCCGGCAAGATCATGCGCCGGCTGCTGCGGGACGTCGCCGAGAACCGCAAGATGGGCGACGTCACGACGCTGACGGACACCACGGTCATGGACCTCATCCAGGCCAAGCTGCCGGGCGCGGCCTCGGAGGACTGAGACCGGGCGGGCGGCGTACCGGACGGCCCGCGGCCCTGTCGGCGCACCGGACTATCGACAGACCGGTCGGCGTGCCGGTCGCCGTACCGGCCGGCCGTACCGAAGGTACGCGCACGGTCGCGCGGACAGCGGCGCCGGCGGCGGGGGTGCATCCCCGCCGCCGGCGGCCCGCCGGCCGCCCGCCGGCCGCCCGCGCCGTATCTCCCTTTTGCCCGTAATCTGACCCCAGGTTGATCGACCGGTGCCGCCCTGTAGGGTGGCGAAGACACGTAAAGAGAGCGATAGAACCCTGAGGCGCGCCGGGAAGTCTGGTCGGCACACAGCACACGTGTATCCGCCGTCCACCGCCCGGGAGGCCCGTCGTGACCGCGCCCCAGCGCTCTGAGCAGTCCCAGTTCCTGCGCAGGCCGTCCCTCAAAGAGAGCAAGTTCCTCACCGAGGCCCTGCGTACGGAGACCGTCGGCGGACTGATCCTGCTGGCCGCGGCCGTCATCGCCCTCGTCTTCGCGAACACTGCCCTCAGCGGCACGTACGAGGACATCAAGGGCTTCACCTTCGGCCCTTCCGCGCTCGACCTCCGCCTCGACCTCGCCCACTGGGCCAAGGACGGGCTGCTGACGATCTTCTTCTTCGTCGTCGGCGTCGAGCTGAAGCGCGAGCTGGTCGACGGCGAGCTGCGCGACCCGCGGGCCGCCGCGCTGCCGATCGTCGCCGCCCTGTGCGGCATGGCCACCCCCGCCCTCTTCTACGTGGCCGTCAACGCCGGTCGCGGCGATCTCGGCGGCTGGGCCATCCCCACCGCCACCGACATCGCGTTCGCCCTCGCCGTGCTCGCGGTCATCGGCAGCAACCTCCCCTCCGCGCTGCGCGCCTTCCTGCTGACACTCGCCGTCGTGGACGACCTCTTCGCGATCCTGATCATCGCGGTCTTCTACACCGCCGGGATCGACCTCGTCGCCCTCGGCTTCGCCCTCGCCGGCCTCGTCCTCTTCTGGTTCCTCCAACGCCACGACGTCCGCGGCTGGTACGTGTACGTACCGCTGGCCCTCGTCATCTGGGCGCTCATGCACGCCAGCGGCGTGCACGCCACCATCTCGGGCGTCGCCATGGGCCTGATGCTGCGCGTCACCACCCGACCGGGCGAAGAGCAGTCGCCCGGCGAACGCATCGAGCACCGGATGCGCCCGCTCTCCGCCGGGCTCGCCGTGCCCGTCTTCGCGTTCTTCGCCGCGGGCGTGGCCGTGAACGCCGACTCGCTGAGCGGGGTCTTCACCGACCCCGAGCCCCTCGGCGTCGTGCTCGGCCTCGTGCTCGGCAAGATCGTCGGCATCAGCCTCGGCTCCTGGCTCGCCGCCCGCTTCACCCGGGCGGAGCTGAATCCCGCGCTGGCCTGGCCCGACGTGTTCGCCGTCGCGACCCTGGCCGGCATCGGCTTCACCGTCTCGCTGCTCGTCAGCGAGCTGGCCTTCAGCGACGACGCCGGGCTCGCCGAGGAGACCAAGGCGGCGGTGCTGACCGGCTCGTTCATCGCCGCCATGCTGGCGTGCGTCATGCTCAAGATCCGCGACAATCGCTACAAGGCGATCGCGGAGGAGGACGAGCGTGACGAGGACGGGGACGGCATCCCGGACTCGTACCAGCAGGGCGACCCCGAGTACCACCTCCGCATGGCCGTCCTCTACGAGGCAAAGGCCGCCGAGCACCGCAGGCGTGCCGAAATGCGGCACCCAACCGGCGAGCCGGGTGACGGTCGGGCATGATGTGACTCCAGGCGGCGAAGGGACGGACGATGAGCGCAGCCGGTAACGGTGCGGCAGGAAACCGGACGCCCGCAGCCGCGGGCACCACGACGAAAGTCGGTGCGGCGAGGGTCAGCACGACGCAGGGCACCGCGGGCGTCGTCGCGTCCACCGGCCCCGACGGGGACGCCCACCTCGACGCACAGCAGAGCCTCGGGCAGCTCGTCTCTGCCGCCACCACCGACCTGAGCGCGCTGGTCCACGACGAGATCGCCCTGCTCAAGGCCGAGACCCGGCAGGACTTCAAGCGCGCCGGCGCCGGCGGCACCGCCCTCACCATCGCCGCCACGCTTGTTCTCTTCGGCATCCCGGTGCTCAGCTTCGCCGCGGCGTACGGTCTGCACGCCCTGGGCCTCGCCCTCGGCTGGTCGTTCCTCATCGTCTTCGGCGCCCACGTGGTCATCGGCACGGTCATCGCCCTCTGGGGCATCGCCAAGATGCGTCAGATGCGCAAGCCCGAGCGCGCGATGAACTCCACCAAGGAGACCGCCTCCGTCATCTCCGACTCCCTGCGCGGCAGAAGTCATCCGGCGGACCGACGCAAGCCGGCCGCGGGCGTGGCACGCTCGGAGTCATGACGGCACCGTCGCCAGTCGACCCGGCAGTCCATATCGAGGGGCCCTGGACCCACAGGGACGTCGCGGCGAACGGCGCCCGCTTCCACATCGCGGAGATGGGCGAAGGGCCGCTGGTGCTGCTGCTGCACGGGTTCCCGCAGTTCTGGTGGACCTGGCGGCATCAACTGCCCGCGCTCGCCGAGGCCGGGTACCGCGCGGTGGCCATGGACCTGCGCGGCGTCGGCGGCAGCGACCGTACGCCCCGCGGCTACGACCCGGCGAACCTCGCCCTCGACGTCACCGGCGTGATCCGCTCCCTCGGCGAGCCGGACGCCGCGCTCGTCGGCCACGACCTCGGCGGCTATCTGGCCTGGACCGCGGCCGTGATGCGGCCCAAGCTGATCCGCCGGCTGACCGTCTCCTCGATGACGCACCCGCGCCGCTGGCGCTCCGCGATGCTCACCGACCCGCGGCAGAGCGCAGCGGGCCACTTCGTCTGGAGCGCCCAGCGCCCCTGGCTGCCCGAGCGGCAACTCGTCGCCGACGACGCCGCGTTGGTCGGCCGGCTGATCCGCGCCTGGTCGGGGCCGCGGCAGCCGGACGACAAGGCGCTGGAGGTCTACCGGCGCGCGATGACCGTGCCCTCGACGGCGCACTGCTCGGTGGAGCCGTACCGCTGGCTCGTACGGTCGCTGGGCAGGCCGGACGGCGTGCAGTTCTACCGCCGGATGAAGCTGCCGGTGCGGGTGCCGGTGCTGCACCTGCACGGGTCCCTCGATCCGGTGATGCGGACGCGCAGCGCGGCGGGGTCGGTGGCGTACGTGGAAGCGCCGTACCGGTGGCGGCTTTTCGACGGTCTCGGGCACTTCCCGCACGAGGAGGACCCGGTCGCGTTCACCGCCGAACTCGTCAACTGGCTACGGGATCCCGAGCCCGACCGCTGAAACCACCCCAGGTCACCGGCCGGGCCACCGCCCGTACGGCACCCTTTGCTACGGAAGCGAAGCGGACCCGGCACCGCCGGCGCCCGCACCGCCCACGGCAATTGCGCTCCGCATAGGCCGATGGGCGCGAGAAAGGGCGATTACCGGCCGCCCGGTGAGGGGAGGATCGGGGGTATGGGTTGGACGCATGACTACAACGACGTAGGAACCCACCGCTACCCCGCCCCGGACGCCAGACCGCTCCAGGGCGCCGCGGCGCACCGCGAAGTGGACCTCCGTCTGGGGATCCCGCACATTCTCCGCCGCCGGGCCCGCTGGATGAGCGCCCGGTTGCGACGCGTGCACTAGCCCCCGGGGGCTCGTGCACTCACCCTTTTCCTCTTCACACCTCGGTCCGCCGGGGCGTCTCACATGGCACAGCTATCGCTGTCCACGGGCCGCGACGCCGTGCGTCCGCGCTCGACGTCGTCCCGGACCTCGTCGACGGTGAGCGCGTAGCCGGTGTCCTTGTCGTCCATGGACCTGGCGAAGATGACGCCCACGACGGCGCCCTCGGGACTGAGCAGCGGGCCGCCGGAGTTGCCCTGGCGGACGAGGGTGAAGAGCGAGTAGACGTCGCGGTTGACCGTGCCGCGGCGGTAGATGTCCGGGCCGTTGGCCGTTATACGGTCGCGCACGCGCGCCGCCCGTACGTCGAAGCCGCCGTTCTCCGGGAAGCCGGCGACGATGGCGTCGTCGCCGCGGCCGGCGTCGTCCTGGTCGAACGGCAGGGCGGGCGCGTCCAGCTCGGGGACCTCCAGCACGGCGATGTCCCGCTCCCAGTCGTAGAGCACGACCTCGCCGTCGTAGAGCCGGCCCTCGCCGCCGATCTGCACGGTGGGCTCGTCGACGCCGCCGACGACGTGGGCGTTGGTCATCACGCGCTGCGGCGCGAAGACGAAGCCGGTGCCCTCCAGCACCTTGCCGCAGGACTGTGCCGTGCCGACGACCTTGACGATGCTCTCCCGGGCCCGCTCCACCACCGGGCTGTCGACCAGCTCGGGGTCGGGCGCCGGGACGTTCGTGATCTGCTCGCTCTGGAACGGCGCGAAGACCTGCGGGAAACGGTTTTCCGACAGCACCGAACTGAACTCGCCGAACCAGGTGTCGGCGGACTTCGGCATCACCTCGGCCACGCCGCCCAGCACCTTCGACGCACGCACCTCGCGGGCGACGGTCGGCAGCGTCGTGGACGCCAGCGCCGTACCGAGCAGCCAGGCGACGAGCAGCAGCGCCACCACGTTGACCAGTGCGCCGCCGGTGGCGTCGAGGGAGCGGGCGGGGGACCAGGTGATGTACTGCCGCAGTTGGTTGCCGAGGTGGGTGGTGAGCCCCTGCCCCACCGAGGCCGCTATCAGGACGAGGACGATGGCGCCGAACGCGGCCGTCGGGCCGAGGGCGGCGCCATCGGTCACCAAGTCCCAGACGACCGGCAGCAGATAGATGGCCAGCAGCCCGCCGCCGACGAAGCCGCACACGGACAGGACACCGACCACGAAGCCCTGGCGATAGCCGACCACGGCGAACCACGCGGCCGCCGCCACCAGCAGGATGTCCAGCACGTTCACCCGGTCACCGTCTCATGCGTGCCAGTCCAGCGGCACCCGGCGGTCACGATCCCACGGGCGCTCCCACCCGGCCAGGTGCAGGATGCGGTCGATCACGCCGGCGGTGAAACCCCAGACCAGCGCGGAGCCGACGAGGAACGCGGGGCCGAGGTGGCCGCGCGGATGCACGGCCGTCGCCCGGTTCGCCGGGTCGGTGAGATCCGCCACGGTGACGCTGAACACCCGGGCGGTCTCGGCCGGATCGACCACGCCGACAGGGCTGGGCTCGCGCCACCAGCCGAGCACGGGCGAGACGACGAAGCCGCTGACCGGGATGTACAGCCGCGGCAGCACGGAGAACACCTGCACGCCCGCGGGGTCGAGCCCCGTCTCCTCCTGCGCCTCGCGCAGCGCGGCGCGCAGCGGGCCCTCGCCCTCGGGGTCGCCGTCCTCGGGGTCGAGGGAGCCGCCGGGGAAGGAGGGCTGGCCGGCGTGCGAGCGCAGCGAGCTGGCCCGCTCGGTGAGCAGCAGTTCGGGGCCGTGGGCGCCGTCGCCGAAGAGGACGAGCACGGCGGCGGGCCGGCCGCCGTCGCCGTCGGGCGGGAGGAAGCGGCTCAGCTCTTCGGCCCGTACGGTACGGGCCGCGTCGGCGACCGGCGCCAGCCAGCCGGGCAGCCCGGCGTCGCTGACGGCCACCGGCGTACGGACGGGGTCCGCGCCCCCGGCGCGCCCGTCGGCAGCTCCAGCACCGCTCCGCGCGCCCCCGCCCGCTTCAGCACGCCCCCCACCCGGGGAAGCACCGGGCGCGGTGCCGGACGCGGCACCCGCGGCCGCGCCGCCGCCCGGTCCGCCGGGCATCTCGCGTGAGCGCGTCATGCGGCTCCCAGCGGGGGCGCGGGCTTCCCGGGGTAGTCCGGCGGGGGCTTGAGACGCTGGCCGGGCATGCCGCCCTTCTCGTACTTCAGCAGCTTCTCCGCCTTCTCCGGATCCGTCTCCCCCTCGCCGTACGCCGGGCAGAGCGGGGCGATGGGGCAGGCGCCGCAGGCGGGCTTGCGGGCGTGGCAGATGCGCCGGCCGTGGAAGATCACGTAGTGCGAGAGCATCGTCCAGTCCTTCTTCGGAAAGAGGGACCCGACCTCCTGCTCGATCTTGTCCGGGTCGGTCTGCTCGGTCCACTTCCAGCGGCGCACCAGCCGGGCGAAGTGCGTGTCGACCGTGATGCCGGGGACCCCGAAGGCGTTGCCGAGGACGACGAACGCCGTCTTGCGGCCCACGCCCGGCAGCTTGACCAGGTCCTTCAGGTTCCCCGGGACCTCACCGCCGAAGTCGTCCCGCAGGGCCTGCGAAAGACCCATGATCGACTTGGTCTTGGCGCGGAAGAACCCGGTCGGCCGGATCAGCTCCTCGACCTCCTCCGGATCGGCCGCGGCCAGATCCTCGGGCGTCGGGTACTTCGCGAAGAGCGCGGGCGTCGTCTGGTTCACCCTCAGGTCGGTGGTCTGGGCGGAGAGCACCGTGGCGACGAGGAGCTGGTACGGGTTCTCGAAGTCCAGCTCCGGGTGCGCGTACGGATACACCTCGGCCAGCTCGCGGTAGATCCGCCGGGCCTGCCGCACCAGCCCCGTCCGCGTCGGCGCCGGTTTCGCCTTGCGCACCGCCGCGCGGCCCCCGGCCGCGGGCGCTGCCTTGCCACTCTTCGCCATGGGCCCAGACTACGGGCCCCGGCTGACACCGAAGAGCGAAACCGCTGGGGCCCCCTCCCGGGGGAGCGAAACCAAGATTGAGCGGCCGTCGTCGTGAGTAGGGTACGCATGAACGTCGCGAGCAGGGTGATGGAGGGGGATCCATCGATGGTGCCTGACGACGCCGTGATCGGCTGTGTCGGCGTTCTCGTCATCCCCACGCGCGGGCCCGCCGGCCCCGGCGAGGTGCTGGTGCGGATCAGAGGCGGCACCGAGACGTTTCTCGCCTGGTCCGCCGAGCCGTTGGCGCAGGGGGCGGACGTACTGGTCATCGAGTACTGCGGCGGTCGCCAGGTCACCGTGATCGCGTGGACGGATCCGTTGGACGAACTGACCGACGGCATCGGTCCCGTCGATTGAGGAGGTAAGCATGTTCGGCTATCGCGTTCCGGCCCCCGACCAGGCCATGCTGGTGTCGGGCGGCAGGAGCCGGCGGGACGGTGCACCGTTTCGCGTCGTCGTCGGGCACGGCAGGTTCGTGTTACCGATCTTCCGCAAGACCCGCTTCCTGTCGCTGGCGATGCACGAGTCGGAGGTCGCCGAGTACTGCGTGACCAGGCAGGGCATCCCGCTGACTGTACGGTCCGTGATCGCCTTCAAGGTCGGCAACGACATCGAGTCCATCGTCAACGCCGGACAGCGCTTCCTCTCCGAGCAGAAGGAGATGTCGGTGCTGACCGGGCGGATCTTCGCCGGTCACCTGCGCGCCATCATCGGCTCGATGACCGTCGAGGAGATCGTCACGGAGCGGCAGAAGCTCGCCTCCGAGGTGGTGGAGACCTCCAAGAGCGAGATGGGCCGGATCGGCCTGATCGTCGACTCGTTCCAGATCCAGTCGATCGACGACGGCGACACCGGCTACATCAAGGCGATGTCGGCGCCCCACCAGGCGGCCATCCAGCGCGAGGCGAAGATCGCCGAGGCGCAGGCGGCGCAGAAGGCGTCCGAGGCGGAGCAGGAGTCCGCGCGGAAGCAGGCCGAGTACGCCCGGCAGACCGCCATGGTGCGCGCGCAGTACCAGGCCGAGATCAGCCGCGTCGAGGCGGAGGCGGCGCAGGCCGGGCCGCTGGCGCAGGCGCACGCGCAGCAGGCCGTGCTCGCCGCGCAGACCGAGCTGGCCGAGCGCGCGGCCAGGCTCCGCCAGCAGGAGTTGCAGGCCGAGGTGGTCAAACCGGCCGAGGCGGAGGCGGAACGGGTGCGGGTGCTGGCGCTCGCCGAGGCGGAACGGATGAAGATCCAGGCCGAGGCGGCGTCCTCGTACGACAGGGTCGCGCTGGACCAGCAGTTGATCGACCAGCTCCCGAAGATCGTCGAACAGGCCGCCGCCGGTCTCAAGGGCGCCAACATCAACGTCCTGAACGGGGCCGACGGCCTCGGCGAGCTGACCGCGGGGCTGGTGGGCCAGGGGCTGAGCATCCTGGACTCCGTGAGGAACACCATGCCCCCGCCCCGGCAGCCGGAAGGTGAACGGCTGGACCGCTAGGGCGTGCCGGTCCGGCCGCCCTGACCTCCTCCCCCCGCCGAACTGCGTCGCGTACGGCTGGGGGAGGCTGGCCGCATGGACGAACGGAAGCCGGCGGGCCCGGCGGGGGACAGCGCGGGACACGCGACGGGGGACGCGGCGGCCGGGAGCGACGCGCGGCTGGCCGTGACGGCGGCCCTGGCGGGTGCGGCGGTGCTCCGCGAGCTGTACGGCACGACGCTGCGGCGGTACGAGAAGTCCGCGGGCGACTTCGCCACGACCGCCGACTTCGAGGCCGAACGCGCCGTCCTTGCCGTGCTGCGCGCCGCCCGCCCCGGCGACGCCGTCAGCGGCGAGGAGAGCGGCGCGAGCGGCACGGCGCAGGCGCGGCGACGCTGGCTGGTCGACCCGCTCTGCGGCACGCTGAACTACGACGCCCGCACCATGCTGGTCGCCGTGAACGTCGCCCTGCGGGACGGGGACGAGACGGCCGTGGCGGCGGTGGCCGACCCGTTCGCGGACGAGGTGTTCTGGACGGACGGCGTACGGGCCGTGCTGCGCCGCGGCGGCGTGGACGGGGAGTTGGCGCCGGCACCCGGCTCCGGCCTCGTCGACGTCAACCTCGACCCGCCGTTCCCCCGCTTCCCCGCCTACGACGCCGCCGGGCTGCCGACCGCCCCCGGCTTCGCGCCGCGGTTCCGGCCGCGGGTGCTGTCGACCACGCTGGCGCTGGCCTGGGTCGCCGCCGGCCGCCGGGCCGCGTACGTCACCGACGGCGGCGACCTGCGCGCCAGCGTGCACTTCGCCGCCGGGATCGCGCTGTGCCGGGCGGCCGGCTGCGTCGTCAGCGGCATCGACGGCCGCCCGCTGCACGACAGCGCGGGCGGGCTGATCGCGGCGGCCGACGGCGACACGCACGCCGCGCTGGTGGAGCTGGCCGCGCGGCCCGGCCGGGGGTGACGGGGCCGGCCACGGCCGCCGCTTGACCTGAACCTCCGTTGAACTTCTACGTTGGGCCGCGTCGAGTCGATCAAGACAGGAGCGTGGTCGCGGTGCGTGCGATCGAGGTACGGGAGTTCGGCGGGCCCGAGGTACTGGTGCCCGCCGAGGTGCCCGAGCCGGTGGCCGGGGCGGGGCAGGTCGTCGTGGGGCTGGAGGTGGCCGACGTCATCTACCTGGACACGCTGCTGCGCAGCGGCTGGGGCGGCGAGATCTTCCCGGTGCGTCCGCCGTACGTGCCGGGCGGGGGCGGCGCGGGGACCGTGCTGGCCGCCGGGGAGGGGGTCGACGCGGCGTGGGTCGGGCGGCGCGTGGTCGCCCCGGCGTCCGCCGGGTACGCGGAGCGGGTCGTCGCCGAGGTGGCGGAGATCGCCGCGGTCCCCGACGGACTCGGCCTGGCCGAGGCGGCGGCCGTGCTGCACGACGGCACCACCGCGGTGCGCCTGGCCCGCGCGGGGCAGGCCCGCGAGGGCGAGACGGTGCTCGTGGCGGCGGCGGCCGGCGGGGCGGGGTCGCTGGTGCTGCAACTGGCGCGGGACGCCGGGGCGCGCGTCGTCGCGGCGGCACGCGGCGAGCGCAAGCTCGCCCTCGCCCGCGAGCTGGGCGCGGAGCACACCGTCGACTACTCCGAGGACGGCTGGGAGGACCGGGTCCGCGAGGCCGCCGGCGGCGACGGCGTCGACCTGGCCTTCGACGGCGCCGGGGGCGAGCTGGGCAGGGCGGCGTTCCGGACGGTGGCGCGGGGCGGCAGGTTCGTCACGTACGGGACGTCCGGCGGCGGCTTCGCCGACATCGACCCGCGCGCGGCCGAGGAGCGGGACGTGCGGGTGACCAACCTCCTGGCGGGCGGGCCGCCCGCCAGGGAGGTCTCGCAGGCCGCGCTCGTCGAGGCCCTGGACCTCGCCGCCGCGGGCCGCATCCGGCCCGTGATCGGGGCGACCTACCCGCTGGCGCGCGCCGAGGACGCGCACGCCTCGCTCGCGCGGCGCGCGACGGTGGGCAAGTCGCTGCTCGTCGTGTGAGCGGGGGGCCGCCGGGCGGGTGAGCGGGTGGCCGCCCGGCGCGTGAGCGCTTGGGCGCGTGTACGCCCCCCGGGGAGCGCGTGGGCCCGGGTGCGGGCGGGGCGCTCACATGTGGATCGTGGGCGCCCCGCCCGCCAGTTCCTTGGGTGCGCCGGGCCGGTACAGGAACAGGGTCACCACGGCGCCGACGGCGAAGATGCCCGCCGACCACCAGAACGCGGTGTGGTAGCTCTCCAGCGCCGCCTGCGCCCGCACGGCCGGGTCCCTGGGGTTGCGCCCGGCGATGTAGTCGGCGGCGGCGCTGGCGGAGAGGGTGTTGAGCAGGGCGATACCGATGGAGCCGCCGACCTGCTGCATGGCGTTGACCGTGGCGGAGGCCACGCCCGCGTCGTGCACGGAGACGCCCAGCGTGCCCAGGCTCATCGCCGCCGCCACGACCAGCCCGAGGCCGAAGCCGGCGATGACGGTCATCGGCAGGATGTGCGCCGCGTACGAGCTGCTCAGGTCCAGCGTCGTCATCCACGCCAGGCCGACGGCCGCGATCGCCATGCCCACCGGCACCACCAGCCGCGGCCCGAGGCGCGGCACGGCGACGTTGGTGGCGAGCGTCGCGGCGACCACCAGGCCGCCGACCATCGGCAGGAAGGCGACGCCGGAGTCGATCGGCGTGTAGTCGAGGCCGGTCTGGAGGTAGTACGTGAGGAACAGGAAGACGCCGAACATCCCGCCCGAGGCGATCAGCATGCCGAGGTAGGACGCGCCGCGGTTGCGGTCGGTGACGATGCGCATGGGCAGCAGCGGATGCGGGCTGCGCGTCTGCCACCAGGCGAACGCGGTGAGCAGCACGCCGCCGACGATCAGCAGCCCCCAGGTGGCGGGCGCGCCCCAGTCCTGGTGTTCGGCGTTGGAGAAGCCGTAGACGACGGCGAACAGTCCGGCCGTGACCAGGAGCGTGCCTGGTACGTCGAGCTTGACGTTCGGGTCGCGCGCGGTGCGGGACAGCAGTGCGGAGGCGAAGGCGAAGGCGACGACGGTGAGGACCACGTTCACGTACAGAGTCCAGCGCCAGTCGAGGTACTCGGTGAGCACGCCGCCCAGCAGCAGGCCGATGGCACCGCCCGCGCCGGACACCGCGCCGTAGACGCTGAACGCCTTCGCCCGCTCGCCCGGGTCGGTGAACGTCGTCGTCAGCAGCGACAGCGCGGACGGGGCGAGGAGCGCGCCGAAGGCGCCCTGGAAGGCGCGGGCGACGATCAGCATGTCGAAGTTCACGGACGCACCGGCCACGGCGGACGCGACGGCGAAGCCGACCAGGCCGACGAGGAAGGTGACCTTGCGGCCGATGAGGTCGGCGATGCGGCCGCCGAGGAGCAGCAGGCTGCCGAAGGCCAGCGAGTACGCGGTGACGACCCACTGCCGGTCGCCGTTGGAGAAGCCGAGGTCGGCCTGGGCGGACGGCAGCGCGATGTTCACGATGGTCACGTCGAGGACGACCATCAGTTGGGCGAGGCCGAGGACGCCCAGGATCAGCCAGCGGTGGCGGTGGGCGCGCTCGTCATGGGACGGGTCGGCGGGGTCGCTGCCGGCTTCGGCACGGGTGCGGGACATGGCGGGCTCCGTGTGGGGGGTCGGATGCTCGGAGGGCCGGTTCGGTGCGTACGGGTGTGGACGCGGACGCGGGTCCGGATGCGGGTCGCGCCTGGCACGCGTCGCGCCGGGCAACCGTCGCGCTCGGCGGCCGTCGGGTCGGCAGGGGCGTACGGCCTCCCCGGCGCGGCGGCCGTGCGGCGTGCCGCGGTGCGGGGGCCGTGGTGCGGCGCCGGCGGCCGGTGGGGGCGGTGAGGCGCGTACGGGTCAGGAATGGCGCAGCGCCGGCAGCACCACCAGGTCGACGAACCGGGCGAGGTACGTGGAGTCGGCGAACGCCCCGTCTATCAGGGGGCGGGTGACGACCGCGCCGAACAGCAACTGCGGCAGGAACTCGGCCGCGCCCGGCCGCCGTGGCAGCTCGCCGCGCTCCACCGCGCGGTCGAGCAGCCCGGACAGATGCGTGAACTCGTAGTCCGCGAGCGAGGTGTGCAGGGTGGCGGCCAGGTCCCCGTCGGTGAGCGCGGCGTGGTGTATCGCGGCGATCAGCGCGGTGTCCTTCTCCGCGGTGGCCGACAGCTCCTCGACGAGGCCGAGCAGATCGCCGCGGAGGGAGCCGGTGTCGACCGCGCCGGGGTCCGCGGGCCGGTTCGCGACCATCGCGGCCACCACCATCTCCGCCTTGCTGTGCCACTGCCGGTACAGGGTCGCCTTGCTGCACCGCGCGCGGGTCGCGACGAGGTCCATCGACAGCGCCCCGTACCCCGACTCGCGCAGCACGCCCAGGACCGCTTCGAGCAGCTCACGCTCGCGCTCGGGGGTCATACGGGGTCGGCGGATCCGGGCGTCGGAGGTCTGGTCGGGGAGCTGGCCGACGGGTCTGCCGGGCATGACGGGCGGTCCTTTTCGTACGGAACGGTTTCGTACCATCACGCTAAGTCACGAGCGGGAGAAACGCAAGCGTTTCACCCGACGGTTCGCGCGAGGGACCTCCACCCTGCCAATCCCCCTTTTATGCATACTCTTTCGAGCGATTGCCGCACTCGGCGCAGATGCCTAGCTTCGAAGTATGACGATCTCCCCGCCGGCCTCCGCGGAGGCCGGGTGCCACGCATGACCGGAGCACCGACCGAAGCACCCGCCGACACGCTCGACGCCCTCCGCGCCCTCCTTACCCTCGGCCCCACCGGCCTCGGCACCGCCGCCGCCCGCCCGCTGTCCGGGTACGCGCCGGAGGCCGCGCCGCCGTCCGCGGCGGAGCCCCCCGGCAGTACCGAGCCGAGGCCGGAGCCCGCGTCCGGCGCAGAACCCGACGCCGAGGCCGACGCCGGGTCCGAGTCCGGGTCCGCCCCCGCGCCCCGGCCCGACGGGGGTACGGAGCGCGGCGGCCTGCGGATCCCGCCGCTGCACTGCCCCGACGCCCTGCGCAACGACCCCGCGCTGGGCGACGAGGTCAACGAGCGCCTGGTCGAATGGGCCGAGGAGATCGGCATCTTCACCGGCCGCATCGAGCGCCTGCGCTCCCACCAGTTCGGCCGCCTCTTCATGCTCGCCCACCCCGACTGCGACGACCCCGACCGGCTGCTGGCCGCCGCCAGGTGCGGCCTGTCGGAGTGGTCCGTCGACGACCACTGGGTGGACGAGGGGGAGGACGCGGATCCCGATCTGCTCGGCCAGCGAATGGCGCTGGCGCACGCCGTCATCGACCCCGTGCGGCTCCCCGCGCGCTACATGCCGCAGTTCGAGGAGACCGTCCAGCGCGAGCCGGTGCTGCGCGCGTTCCGCTCCGCCCTCGCGCACCTCTCGCGGTACGCGGGCCCCACCCAGGTCGCCCGGCTGCGGCACGAGCTGGCCGTCATGTTCGTGGGCTACGGCCAGGAGGCCGAGTGGCGCGCCTCGCGGCGCACCCCCGCGGTGTGGGAGTACCTGCTGCACCGCTACGAGAACGCTTTCTTCCCCTGCATGGTCCTCGTGGACCCCGTCAGCGGGTACGAACTGCCGCCCGACGAGTTCGCCGACGCCCGGGTGCGCCGCACGTACCTCTACGCCGGCACCGCCAGCGTGCTCCTCAACGACCTGTACTCGATGGGAAAGGAAGACCCCACGGACACCAACCTGCCCAACCTGATCGCCGCCGAGGAAGGCTGCACCCTCCAGGAGGCTGTGGACCGGACGGCCCTGATCCACGACGAGCTGATGCACACCTACGAGGCGGAGGCCGCGGCCCTCACGGCCGCCGGCTCCCCGCAGCTCGGCCGGTTCCTGGCCGGGGTGTGGGCCTGGATGGGCGGCTGCAAGGAGTGGCACGCCACGAGCGCGCGCTACCAGCCCGCCTGACCGACTCGGCCGGCCCCGTCCCGCCAGACCGGTCCGACCCGCCCGTCTCCCGACGCCCCGCAGGTCCGCCTGACGAGCCCACGCGCCGTCTCGGCACGCCCGCGGCACGTCCTTTGAACGTCTTCGTACCCGCCTCAGCAGCCTCTGCACGCTTCAGCACGCCCTCAGAAGGAGAACGACCATGGCGGCAGCCGCCGACACGAACGTCCTCACCAGCCCGTACCAGCACTCCATCGCCGACTACTGGAACCGGGAGAAGGACCCGGTCAACCTCAAGCTCGGCGACGTCAGCGGCACGTACCACCACCACTACGGCATCGGCGACGTCGACCAGTCCGTGCTGGAGGGCCCGGAGGAGACCAGGGAAGCGCGGATCATCGCGGAGATGCACCGCCTGGAGACCGCGCAGGCCACCCTCCTGCTGGACCACCTCGGCGACCCCGACGAAGGCGCTCGCCTGCTGGACGCCGGCTCCGGCCGCGGCGGCACGAGCTTCATGGCGCACGAACGATTCGGCAGCCGCGTCGACGGCATCTCGATCTCCCAGTCCCAGGTCTCCTTCGCCAACGACCAGGTGCAGCGCCGCGGTCTGGGGAGCACGGTGCGGTTCCACCTGAAGAACATGCTCGACACGGGCTTCGAGACGGGCGCGTTCCGCGGGATCTGGAACAACGAGAGCACGATGTACGTGGAGTTGGCGCAGCTCTTCGCGGAGCACTCCCGGCTGCTCACCCGCGGCGGCCGGTACGTGACCATCACCGGCTGCTACAACGACGCCTACGGGCTGCCGTCCCGCGCCGTCAGCCAGATCAACGCGCACTACATCTGCAACGTCCACCCGCGGTCGACGTACTTCAGGGAGATGGTGGCGCACCGGCTGGTGCCCGCTGCGGTCATCGACCTCACCGAGGCGACGATTCCGTACTGGGAGCTGCGCGCGAAGTCCTCGGTGGCCACGGGGATCGAGGAGGTGTTCCTCACGGCGTACCGCAGCGGGAGCTTCCAGTACCTGCTGATCGCCGCGGACCGGGTCTGACCGGATCCGATCCGGCCCGCCCGGTGGGCACCGCGGCCGGCGGTGCCCACCGGGGCGGCCGGATGCCGGTCCCGCGGTTCAGGGGCGGGTAAAAGGAGATCGGCCGCTCACCGGGTGCGTGAGAGGCTGGCTCACGTGCGCATTGGGGTGCTTGGTCCGCTGGAGGTGGCGGTCGGCGGGGTGCCGGTGGAGATCGCCGGGGGCCGGCTCCGCGCGCTGCTCGTACGGCTCGCGCTCGACCCCGGCCGGTACGTCGGCACGGCCCTGCTCGCCGAGGACCTGTGGGGCGACACCGCCCCCGCCGACCCCGGCAACGCGCTCCAGTCCCTCGTCTCCCGGCTGCGCCGGGCGCTCGGCCGGGCCGACGCCCTTGCGTACGGGCCCGCCGGCTACCGGCTCGCGCTGCCGCCGGAGGCGGTGGACGCCGTGCGCTTCGAGCGGGTGGCGCACGCCGGGCGCGCGGCGCTGGCGGCGGGCGACGCCGCAGCCGCGCGGCGGCTGCTGGAAGAGGCGCTGGCGCTGTGGCGGGGGCCCGCGCTGGCGGACGTGGCGGACGCGCCGTTCGCGGCGGCGCCCGCGCACCGGCTGGAGGAGCTGCGGCTGGAGACCACCGAGGACCGCATCGAGGCCGGTCTCGCCGAAGAAGGCGCGACCGGCGGCCCGTCGGCCGGCCGCCCCGGTGCCGCGGTCCCGGAGCTGGAGGCGCTCACGACGGCGTACCCGCTGCGCGAGCGCCCGCGCGCGCTGCTGATCCGCGCGCTGTGCGCGGCGGGGCGGCAGCCGGAAGCCCTGGCGGCGTACGAGGAGTACCGCGCGCTGCTGGCGGAGGAGCTGGGCGTGGACCCGCCGGAGCGCCTGCGGGAGCTGCACGTGGCGGTGCTGCGGGGCGAGGTGACGGGGTGGGGCGGCGGCCCGTACGGTACGCGCCCGGGGGGTTCCTCCCGTACGAGTCCGGAGGGCGCCGGCGGTCCGTCCCGTACGAGCCCGGGCGACGGCGGCCCCTCCGCCGCGGACGGCACGCCGCCCGCCGCCGACGAACCCGAGCCCCCGGTCCGTACCAACCTGCGCGCCGCCCTCACCAGCTTCGTCGGCCGCGACGACGAGCTGCGCCGGGTCCGCGCGCTGCTCGGCGGCTCGCGGCTCGTCACGCTCACCGGCCCCGGCGGCGCCGGCAAGACCCGGCTGGCCACGACCGCCGCCGCCACGCTGCTCGACGCCTCCCCCGGCGGCGTGTGGCTCGTCGAGCTCGCGCCCGTGACCGGCGGCGACGACGTCCCGTTCGCCGTGCTCGGCGCGCTCGGCCAGCGCGAGACCGCGGTGCTCGACAACCGCCACCTGCCGCCGCGCGACGTGCTCACCCGGCTCACCGACACCCTCGCCGCCGCGCCCACCACCCTCGTACTCGACAACTGCGAACACGTCGTCTCCGCCGCCGCCCACCTCGCCGACCACCTGCTGCGCCGCTGCCCGGAGCTGCGCGTCCTCGCCACCAGCCGCGAGCCGCTGGGCATCGACGGCGAAGCCCTGTGTCCGGTCCCGCCGCTCGGCCTGCCCGCGCCGCCCGCCGGGGATGCCCCGGACTCCCCCGACACCCCGGACATCCCGTACACCCCGGCCGACGCCCCCGCCGTGCGGCTCTTCGCCGACCGCGCCCGCGCCGCCCGACCCGACTTCGCCGTCGGCCCCGCCAACGCCGCCGCCGTCGCCGAGATCTGCCGCCGCCTCGACGGGCTGCCGCTGGCCATCGAGCTGGCCGCCGCCCGGCTGCGTTCGCTGCCCGTCGAGCAGGTCGCCGCCCGCCTGGACGACCGGTTCCGGCTGCTGACCACCGGCAGCCGGACCGCGCTGCCCCGGCACCGTACGCTCCAGGCCGTCGTCGCCTGGAGCTGGGAGCTGCTGGAGGACGCGGAACGGCGGCTCGCGGAGTGGCTGTCGGTCTTCCCCGGCGGCGCGACGCCCGAGTCCGTCGCGGGGGTGTGCGGCATGGACGTCGTCACCGCGCTCGACCTGCTCGCCGCGCTCGCCGACAAGTCCCTGCTCCAGATCGCGGAGGCGCCGCAGGGCGCGCAGGCCGAGCCGAGCGCCGGTCCGCGCTACCGCATGCTGGAGACCATCCGGGAGTTCGGCCGCGACCGCCTCGCCGACGCCGGCGACCTCGACCGCGTACGGGCCGCGCACGCCGCGCACTTCCTCCGGCTCGCCGAGACCGCCGACCCGCACGTACGCAGCCGCGAACAGCTCGGCTGGATCGCCCTGCTCGACGCCGAGCGCGACAACCTCCTCGCCGCCCTGCGGCACGCCGTCGACGTCGGGGACGCCGGCACCGCCGTCCGCATGGTCGCCGCCCTCGGCATCTACTGGACGATCCTCGGCAACCACTCCGAGGCCGCCGACTGGCTCCGCCTCGCGCTTGACGTCCCCGGCGACCCGCCCCTCGAAGCGCACGCGGTCGCGCTCGGCTTCTACCTGATCAACTCGGCCACCGGCGGCGGCAGAGGGCCCCGCACCGAGACCCTGGAGGAGCTGACGGCGCTGGTGGCGCGCATCGATCCGGAAGGCGGGCACCCGATGCTCGCGGTGCTGGAGCCGGGCATCGCGGTGTTCACGGACGACGACGAGCGCGGGCTCGCGGCGATCGACGCGCGGCTGGGCCACCCGGACCCGTGGGCGCGGGCGCTGCTGCGGATGATCCGCGCGGCGTTCCGCGAGAACCGGGGGTACGCG
This sequence comes from Streptomyces sp. 184, assembly GCF_045781775.1. Taxonomy (NCBI): domain Bacteria; kingdom Bacillati; phylum Actinomycetota; class Actinomycetes; order Kitasatosporales; family Streptomycetaceae; genus Streptomyces; species Streptomyces sp. 184. Next base: position 7,797,836 of record NZ_CP123230.1, read on the forward strand.
CCGGGGCTGGAGGAGGACCTGGAGGCGGCGGCGGAGGGGTTCCGCGAGGTCGGCGAGCGGTGGGGGCTGGCGATGGCGCTGCACCAGCTCGGCGAGTACCGGGCGCTGCTGGGGGACGCGGAGCGGGCGCGGGCGGGGTTCGAGGAGGCGTTGCGGCTGATGCGCGAGGTGCACGCCGAGGACGACGTGGGCCAGTTGCGCACCCGGCTCGCGCAGCTCGACGCGGCGCAGGGGCGCACGGAGGCGGCGCGCGCGGAGCTGCACCGCGTGCTGCGTGCGGCCGTGCGCGACGGACATGCGCACGTCGTGGCGCTGTGCCGCGACGTCCTGGGCGACCTCGCGCGCGGCGCGGGGGAGTGGGACGAGGCGGCGCGGTGGTACGACGAGGCGCTGGCGACGCTGCGGCGGGGCGGGGTGGCGGCGGCGCAGATCGAGGCGATCGTACGGACGGGGCGGGCGCTGCTGGCGTGCGTACGGGGGGACTTGGCGGATGCGCGTACGGAGCTGGCGACGGGGCTCGGCATCGCGACGGGGGTGAAGGACATGCCGGTGGTCGCGATGGTCGGGGTCGGGGTGGCGACGCTGGCGGCGGAGCACGCGGCGTCGGCGGGGCGTCCGCCGTTCGCCCGCGCCGCCGAACTGCTCGGCGCCGCGGACGCCGTCCGCGGGGTCGGCGACGTCGCCCTGCCGGACGCCGCGGAGCTGACCGCCCGGCTGCACCGCGCACTCGGCGCGGACTTCGGGCCGGCCCGGGCCCGCGGCGCCGCCCTCAAGCAGAGCGACGCCGTCGAACTGCTCCGCGCGTACGTGGCCGAAGACCCGGCCGCCGCCGGTGCCCCGGCCGCCGCCGGCCCGCCCTCTGCCGCCGACCCGCCCGCCGACGACGCCCCCGCCCCGGCCGGCGGCCCCGCTCCCGGCTCCCCCTCTGCCGCCGACCCGCCCGCCGACGACGCCCCCGCCCCGGCCGGCGGCCCCGCTCCCGGCTCCCCCTAGGCGCGCCGCCGGTAGGCCCGTACCGCCAGCGGGAAGAACACCGCGAACACCCCGACGCTCCACAGCACCGTCTCCAGCACCGGCCCCGCGACCGCGCCCTCGACCATCAGCCCGCGCGCGGCGTCCATCACGCCGGTCACCGGGTTGGCGTCGACCCACGCCTGGAGCCAGCCGGGGAGGGTGTCGGTGGGCACCAGTACGTTGGTGCCGAAGGTCAGGGGGAACATCGCCATGAAGCCCAAGCCCTGCACCGCCCCCGGCTCCCGTACGAGCATGCCGATCAGCACGAATATCCACGACAGGCAGAACGCGAAGAACATCACCAGCAGACAGGCCGCCAGAGCCGGCAGCACTCCGGTCTCGACCCGGAAGCCCACGGCGTAGCCGAAGCCGAGCTGCACCGTCATCAGGATGACGAACCGGATGAGGTCGCCGAGGACCGAGCCGATCAGCGGCGCGGAGCGGGCGATGGGCATGCTACGGAAGCGGTCGAAGACGCCCTTCTTGATGTCGTCGTTGAGGTTGATGCCGGTCTGCACCGAGGCGAAGACCGTGTTCATGACCATCAGCGCCGGCAGCAGGCTCTGGAGGTAGTCGTGCGTTGAGCCGGCGACCGCACCGCCGAGCAGGTACAGGAACATGACGAGGAACAGGATCGGCTGGAGCGTCACGTCGATCAGTTGCTCGGGCGTGCGCCTGGTCTTGGTCAGGCTGCGGCCGGCGAGCGCGACGCTGTGCCGTACGAGCGGGAAGGGGCGCGCGGCGCCGTCCCGGCGGGACGGCACGGCGGTCCGCTCGGAAGCGGTGAGCGTGGTCATCGGACGGTCTCCTCGGTCGGCGCCGGACCGGCCGCACCGGCCGCACCGGGCGCCTTGGTGACGGACACGGAAGCGGTGGCCGTGGCAGGGGCGGCGGTGCCGTGGCCGGTGAGGGTGAAGAACACGTCGTCCAGGTCGGGCAGCCGCAGCGACAGCTCGGCCACCGCGATCCCCGCCCCGTCGAGGCGGCGTACGGCCGCGGTGAGCATCCCGTCGTCCTCGACGGGAACGGTCAGCGTGCCGCGCGTCGGCGACTCCGGCTGCGTGCCGGCCACCTCCGCCAGGATCGCGGCCGACTCCAGCAGCCGCGCCGGGTCCAGCGGGCGCAGGTCGAGGTGGCGACCGCCGACGCGCTGCTTCAGCTCGGCCGGGGTGCCGTGGGCGATGACCCGGCCGTGGTCGATGACGGAGATCTCGTCGGCGAGCGCGTCGGCCTCCTCCAGGTACTGGGTGGTGAGCAGCACGGTCACGCCGTCCCCGACGAGGGAGCGGACGATGCCCCACACGTCCTCGCGGCGCACCGGGTCGAGGCCCGTGGTCGGCTCGTCCAGGTAGATGACGTCGGGCCGGCCGACGAGGGACACGGCGAGGTCGAGGCGGCGGCGCATGCCGCCGGAGTAGGTCTTCACGGTGCGGCCGGCGGCCTCGGCCAGCTCGAAGTGCGCGAGCAGCTCGCGGGCGCGGGCCCGGGCGTCGGCGGTGCGTATGTCGAGGAGCCGGCCGATGAGGACGAGGTTCTCGGTGCCGGTCAGGTCCTCGTCCACGGAGGCGTACTGGCCGGTGAGCCCGATGAGCCGGCGCACCTCGCCGGCGTCGCGTACGACATCCAGGCCGCCGACGGTCGCCGTGCCCTCGTCGGGGCTGAGGAGGGTGGCCAGGATGCGGACGGCGGTGGTCTTGCCGGCGCCGTTGGGTCCGAGGACGCCGAGGACGGTGCCCTGCCGGGCCGCGAGGTCGATGCCGGCCAGCGCGGTCGTCGCGCCGAACCGTTTGACCAGGCCCTCGGCCCGGAATGCGTAGGTCATACGGGTGTCTCCTTCTCGGTCTGCGGGAAGGAGCGTGCCGAGGGCCGCTGGCACGGCGCGCACAGGGCGCTGGCACGGCGGAGTTATGTCCGGTTTATCGGATTGCGGGAGGTGCGTTCGCTGAGAGCGGAATAGGGCCGTACGGGTCAACCCGCGCGTCACGCACGGCGGCGCCCCGACCGGCTCGTTGAGCGCCCCTCGGGCCTCCACGCGCACCTGCGCGCCCCCGCGCAATCCCCCGAGCGCCGTCCGCTGAGCACCGGAAAACTGCCGCCAATCGGACCCCTGGCGTACGGTTCACGCTGCGGTACGTCAAACTTGTGACTGATCGCACTGTTTTACTGTCCGGCATCATGGAAAGCGACGGGCCGACCGAGCAACGGCCCGCGGTCGCCCGGGCACCCCGACAAGGAGAGAACTCGTGGACGACGTTCTGCGGCGCGCGCCCCTCTTCGCCGCGCTCGACGACGAGCAGGCTGCGGAGCTGCGTGCCTCCATGACCGAGGCGACGCTGTCGCGCGGTGACGCGCTCTTCCACGAGGGCGAGCCCGGCGACCGGCTCTACGTCGTCACCGAGGGCAAGGTCAAGCTCCACCGCACCTCCCCCGACGGGCGCGAGAACATGCTGGCCGTGCTCGGCCCCGGCGAGCTGATCGGCGAGCTGTCCCTGTTCGACCCGGGCCCTCGCACCGCCACCGCCACGGCGCTCACCGAGGTCAAGCTGCTGGGCCTCGGCCACGGCGACCTCCAGCCCTGGCTGAACGCCCGCCCCGAGGTCGCCTCCGCGCTGCTGCGGGCGGTCGCCCGCCGGCTGCGGCGCACGAACGACCAGATGTCCGACCTGGTCTTCTCCGACGTCCCGGGCCGCGTGGCCCGCGCCCTGCTGGACCTCTCGCGGCGCTTCGGCGTGCAGGCGGACGAGGGCATCCACGTCGTGCACGACCTCACGCAGGAGGAGCTGGCCCAGCTCGTCGGCGCCTCCCGGGAGACGGTCAACAAGGCGCTGGCGGACTTCGCCAGCCGCGGCTGGCTGCGCCTGGAGGCGCGGGCCGTGATCCTGCTGGACGTCGAGCGCCTGGCCAAGCGCTCGCGCTGACGCCCACCGCCCGCTGACGTTCGCCGCCCGCTGACACCGGCCGCCCGCTGACGCCCCGCCCGCCGCCGGTCGAGCCCGGCTAGGTGATCAGGCCGTGCTCCTCCAGGTATTCGAGCTGGGCCCGCACGGACAGCTCCGCCGCCGGCCACAGCGAGCGGTCCACGTCCGCGTACACGTGCGCCACCACGTCCCCCGGCGTGCGGTACCCGGCCTCGACCGCGGTCTCGATCTGCGCCAGCCGCGTCGCCCGGTGCGCCAGGTAGTACTCCACGGCGCCCTGCGCGTCCTCCAGCACCGGCCCGTGGCCCGGCAGCACCGTCGCGACGCCGTCGTCCACCGTCAGGGACCGGAGCCGGCGCAGCGAGTCCAGGTAGTCGCCCAGCCGGCCGTCCGGGTGGGCGACCATCGTGGTGCCGCGGCCGAGGACCGTGTCGCCGGTGAGCACCGCGTCGTCGGCAGGCAGGTGGAAGCAGAGCGAGTCCGCCGTGTGTCCCGGCGTGGGTACGACCCGCAGCTCCAGCCCGCCGACGGATATCACGTCCCCCGCGGCCAGCCCCTCGTCGCCGAGGCGCAGCGCCGGGTCCAGGGCCCGCACCTTCGTCCGGGTCAGCTCCGCGAAGCGGGCCGCGCCCTCGGCGTGGTCCGCGTGCCCGTGGGTGAGCAGCGTCAGCGCCACCCGCAGGCCCGCCCGTTCCGCCGTGTCCACGACCGCCGCCAGATGGCCTTCGTCCAGCGGCCCGGGGTCGATCACCACCGCCTGCGCGGAGTCGGGCTCGGCGACGATCCACGTGTTCGTACCGTCGAGCGTCATGGGCGAGGCGTTGGGCGCCAGCACGCACGTCGCCCGGGCGGTGGCCGGTCCGCCGAGCACCCCGCCGCGAGGCTGCCCCGGCAACGCCGCCGCGTCCGTCACAGGACCTCCCCCGCCACCGCTCCCCTACCCGCGTCCGTCACAGGACCACCCCCACCGCTCCCCTGCCCACCGCCGCCCCCCGGCCGCCGGCCTCCCCAGGACCCGCCGCCCTCATGACGGCACCCGCAGCGTGAACTCCTCGTGCCCCGGGCAGCTCAGCACGACCTCGTCCCCCTCCATCCGGGCCTTCGCCAGCACCGCCGACAGATCCTGCTCCCCGGCCGCGCCCAGCGCCTCGGCCGCCGACCCGTACGCCCGCAGCCGGCGCAGCGTCGAGATCGTCGGCGGCATCATCGACAGCTCGCCCCTGTCGTACCCCGCGGCCGCCTCGGCGGGCCTGACCCACTCCGCGCGGTCGGCCTCCGTCGAGGCGTTCCGCGTGCGCTGGCCCTCGGGGAGCGCGGCGACGAAGAACCACGTGTCATACCGCCGGGCCTCGAACTCCGGGGTTATCCAGCGGGCCCAGGCGCCGAGCAGGTCGGTCCGTACGACCAGTCCGCGGCGCGCGAGGAAGTCGGCGAAGCCCAGCTCGCGGGCGACCAGCGCCGCGCGGTCGGCCTCCCAGTCCGCCCCCGTGGTGTCCGCGACGACCTCCGCCCCCGAGGCCCCGGCGAGCAGCACCCCGGCCTCCTCGAACGTCTCCCGTACGGCCGCGCAGACCACCGACTGCGCCACCGGCTCGGCCACCCCCAGCCGCGCCGCCCACTGCGCCGGAGGCGGCCCGGCCCAGGCTGCCGCATCCAGCGGCCGTTCGTCCCGCGGGTCGACGCCGCCGCCCGGATAGGCGTACGCGCCGGCGGCGAAGGCCATGGAGGTCCGCCGCCGCAGCATGTACACCCACGGGCCGTCGGGCGCCGTGCCGCGCAGCAGCAGCACCGTCGCCGCGCGGCGCGGGGTGACGGGCGTCAGCTCGCCGCGGGCGAGCGCGCGGATGCGCTCGGCGGGCGGAATCCACCGGGCGTTCGCGCCGGTCGCGGCGTTCGCGGCGTTCATTTCGGACATGACCGGGAGCCTACGTGCTGCCGACGCCATGTTCGAGTGGGCAACCTCAGGCTGTGGACAACCCCCGGCATGTGGATAACTCCGGCCCCGCCGACGCCCGCACCCGGCCCGTCCGCACCCGGCGATCCCGGCTCGGCACCGGCCCTGGGGAACACCCGCCGCCGAACGGCACCCGCCCCGACCAACGCCCCGGACGGACGCCTCCGACCGGCCCCCCGGGCCGCGGCGGCCCTCGCCTACGCGCCCAACTCCGCCTGGAACTCGATCTCCACCGGCGCGTCCAGCGGCAGCACCGCCAGCCCCAGCGCGCTGCGCGCATGCACGCCCGCCTCGCCCAGCACCTCGCCGAGCAGGTCGCTGGCCCCGTTGATCACGCCCGCCTGCGCCGTGAAGTCCGGCGCCGAGGCGACGTACCCGACGACCTTCACCACCCGTACGATCCGGTCCAGGTCCCCGGCGACCGACTTGATCGCCGCCAGCCCGTTCAGCGCACACCGCGCCGCCAGCTCCTTGGCCTCCTCCGGCGTGACCTCGGCCCCGACCTTCCCGGTCAGCGGCAGCGTGCCGTCGACCATCGGGAGCTGCCCGGAGGTGTACACGTACGGCCCGCTGAGCACGGCGGGGACGTACGACGCAAGCGGCGGTACGACCTCGGGCAGGCTCAGACCCAGCTCCGCGAGCTTCGCCTCGACCCGCCCCGCCATCAGCTCTTTTCCCGCTTCAGATACGCCACGAGCTGCTCGGCGTTCGGCCCCGGCACGACCTGGACCAGCTCCCAGCCGTCCTCGCCCCACTGGTCCAGGATCTGCTTGGTCGCGTGTACGAGCAGCGGCACGGTCACGTATTCCCACTTCTTCATGGGCCAGACTGTAGCCCGCCGCGACTGGCCGCCGCTTGGGGGCCGTCGGCGGAGGCGGTCTGCTGACTCGCGCGCCGAGGAATTAGGCTCGCGGACATGAGCGGGCTCCAAAGGCTGCACGTGGTGACCGGCAAGGGCGGGACCGGCAAGACGACCGTGGCTGCCGCGCTGGCGCTGGCCCTGGCCGCCGACGGCAGGCGCACCCTGCTGGTCGAGGTGGAGGGGCGGCAGGGCATCGCCCAGCTCTTCGAGACCGAGCCGCTGCCGTACGGCGAGCGGCGCATCGCCTCGGCGCCCGGCGGCGGCGACGTGTTTGCGCTCGCCATCGACGCGGAGCAGGCCCTGCTGGACTACCTCCAGATGTTCTACCGGATGGGCAGCGCGGGACGCGCCCTCCGCCGCCTCGGCGCCATCGACTTCGTCACCACCATCGCCCCCGGCCTGCGCGACGTTCTGCTCACGGGCAAGGCGTGCGAGGCGGCCCGCCGCCAGGACAAGGACGGGCGGCACGTGTACGACGCGGTCGTCATGGACGCCCCGCCGACCGGCCGCATCACGCGCTTCCTTGGCGTCAACGCGGAGGTCGCCGGGCTGGCCAAGGCGGGCCCCATCCACAACCACGCCCGGTCCGTGATGCGGGTGCTGACCTCGGCCCGTACCGCCGTACACCTCGTGACCCTCCTGGAGGACATGCCCGTGCAGGAGACCGTCGACGGCGCCGCCGAGCTGCGCGGGGCCGGGCTCCAGGTCGGCGCCGCGGTGGTCAACATGGTGCGCCCGGCCCTCATGGACGACGCCGAGCTGGAACGGGCCGAAGCCGACCCCGCCGCCCTCGCCGCCGCGCTGTCCGCCGCCGGGCTGGGCGGCGCGAGCCGGGGCGCGCGGGCGGAGCGGCTGGTCGCGCCGCTGCTGCGGCAGGCGCGCGAGCACACGGAGCGGCTGGCCCTGGAACGTACGCAGCGGACGGCACTGGCGCGACTGGAGCTGCCGCAGTACGAACTGCCGCTGCTCACCGAGGGAGTGGATCTGGCCGGCCTCTACCGGCTGTCCGGCGAGCTGGGAAAGCAGTGGCCCCTATGAGCCTCGACACCGCGCCCCGGCTGGACGCCGACGCGCTCCTCGACGACCCGCAGACCCGCATCGTCGTCTGCTGCGGCGCCGGCGGCGTCGGCAAGACGACGACGGCCGCCGCCCTCGGCGTACGGGCCGCGGAGCGCGGCCGACGCGTCGTCGTGCTCACCATCGACCCGGCGAAGCGGCTGGCGCAGTCCATGGGCATCGACGCCCTGGACAACAGCCCGCGCCGGGTCGAGGGCGTCGAGGGGCCCGGCGAGCTGTACGCCATGATGCTCGACATGAAGCGCACCTTCGACGAGATCGTCGAGGCGCACGCGGACGCCGACCGGGCCCGCGCCATCCTGGAGAACCCCTTCTACCAGTCGCTGTCGGCCGGCTTCGCCGGCACCCAGGAGTACATGGCGATGGAGAAGCTGGGCCAGTTGCGCGCCCGGGAATCCTGGGACCTGATCGTCGTGGACACCCCGCCGAGCCGCTCCGCGCTCGACTTCCTGGACGCGCCGAAGCGGCTGGGCTCCTTCCTCGACGGGCGCTTCATCAAACTGCTGACCGCGCCGGCGAAGGTGGGCGGCCGGGCGGGGATGAAGTTCCTCAACGTCGGGATGTCGATGATGACGGGCACGCTCGGCAAGCTGCTGGGGGCCTCCCTGCTGCGCGACGTGCAGACGTTCGTCGCGGCGATGGACACGCTCTTCGGCGGCTTCCGCACGCGCGCAGAGGCGACGTACCGGCTGCTTCAGGCCCCGGGGACGGCCTTCCTGGTGGTGGCCACGCCGGAGCGGGACGCGCTGCGGGAGGCGGCATATTTTGTCGAACGGCTCGAAGCCGACCGGATGCCGCTGGCAGGACTGGTGCTCAACCGGGTGCACGAAAGCGACGCGGCGCACCTGAGCGCGGAGCGCGCGCAGGCGGCGGCGGAGGCGCTGGACGAGCGGGGCGTGGACGACGCGCACTCCGGCGCGAAGAGCGCGGAGGCGGAGGGTACGAGCGCGGGTAGCACGGGGGCGGAGAGTACGGGCGCGGAGGGCGTGGAGGGGGCAGAGGGCGCCGCGGCGCTACTGCGGCTGCATGCGGAGCGGATGCAGGTTCTGGCGCACGAGCGCCGTACCCGGGACCGCTTCGCGGCCCTGCACCCGGGGGTTCCGGTGACCCAGGTCGCCGCGCTGCCGGGGGACGTGCACGACCTCGCGGGGCTACGGGACGTGGCCGAGCGGCTGACGTCGCAGGAGGCTCCGGGCGCGTAGGACGGCGGGCACGTGGACGGCGGGCGCGGGCGACGGCGGGCGCGTGGGGCCGCGGGCGCGGGGCAGCCCGGCACGTAGGACGCCGGTCACCTGGGCGCGAGCGCGCGTGGGGGGAGTGGCCGTGGCGCGCAGCGCACGGCCGGCGCTCGGCCCGTAGCAACGGGCTCAAGGCAGGCTCACGAGGGGCTTGCCGGCGGATTCACGACGGGCGCACAACGGGCTCAGCGCGGGGCTCAGGGCCCCGGAGCCCGGGGTCAGCCCGCGGCGACCGGCAGCTCCTCCGCCGCGCGCAGCGCGTCCTCGTGCAGGACGCCCTCGTGCAGCGGCGTTCCCGCGCTCTCGTACTCCTCGCGCGCGGTCTCCAGCAGTCTGCGCCACGACGTGACCGTCGGCCGGCGGCGCAGCAGCGCCCGCCGCTCGCGCTCCGTCATACCGCCCCATACGCCGAACTCGACGCGGTTGTCGAGCGCGTCGGCGAGGCACTCCGTGCGCACCGGGCATCCGGTGCAGACCGCCTTGGCTCTGTTCTGTGCCGCGCCTTGCACGAACAGTTCGTCCGGATCGGCAGTGCGGCAGGCTGCCTGTGCACTCCAGTCGGTAACCCAGCTCATGCTGGCGCCGTCCTCTCCCGAATTGAGGCTCCCCCACGGCGGCAAAGGGCATATGCACCGTTGCCAGTTGAGGACGTTACGGAAGGAGTGCGGCAACGCAACACCCCCGTCAGGCCCAAAGTTGAATGGCCCGAACGGACTATGCGTACGCGGCAGGTCACCCACCGGAGTGAGCCGTCCCAGCCAGGGGCAATCCGGTCAAAGCGGGCAGGGGAGCCAGCTCGCGGTCGGATCTCGGGCGTCACATGTCGTCAATTCGGTCAAGCCTCATCACCCACAGGAGTGAATCAACGAGCGGGCTAGACCGTGGCCGGTGGTGGTGGCCGAAAACAGCGTAGGCGAACAGACGGGCGGCTGTCCGGCGAATCAGAAGTTAGGGTGACCCCATGGCCTACAAGCGCCCGGGCGGCGGACTCACCGCCACGCAGCAAGCCGCGAAATTCCTCGGCGTCAGCGTTCTCGCCGGCTCCGTCCTCGCGGGCCTCGCGCTGCCCGCCGCCGGTCTGCTGGGCCTGACGGCCAAGGGCACGGTCTCGGAGTTCGACGACATCCCCGCGGACCTCAAGCGCCCGCCGCTCAGCCAGAAGACCACCATCCTCGACCGCGAGGGCGGCCACCTCGCCGACGTCTACTCGCGCAACCGCACGGTCGTCGACTTCGACGACATCGCCCCGGTGATGCGGCAGGCGATCGTCGCGATCGAGGACGAGCGGTTCTACGAGCACGGGGCCGTCGACCTCCAGGGCATCCTGCGCGCGCTCAACAGCAACGCGCAGTCCGGCACGGTCTCCGAGGGCGCCTCGACCCTCACCCAGCAGTACGTGAAGAACGTCTTCGTCGAGGAGGCGGGCAACGACGCCGAGAAGGTCGCCGAGGCAACCCGGCAGACCCTCGGGCGCAAGATCCAGGAGCTGAAGTACGCGATCCAGGTCGAGAAGGAGCTGACCAAGGACGAGATCCTGGAGAACTACCTGAACATCGCCTTCTTCGGCCAGCAGGCGTACGGCATCGAGGCCGCCGCCGAGCGCTACTTCAGCAAGTCCGCCGACAAGCTGACCCTCGCCGAGTCCGCGATGCTCGCCGGCATCGTGCAGTCACCGAGCCGGTACGACCCGCTCAACGACGCGGAAGAGGCCAAGAAGCGCCGTAACACCGTGCTGCGGCGCATGGTCAGCAACGACAACGTCACCCGGTCCGAGGCCGACAAGGCCATGGCCGAGCCGCTGGGCCTCAAGGTCAGCCAGCCGCGCAGCGGCTGCATCACCGCCGTCAGCGGCGCCGGGTTCTTCTGCGACTACGTACGCGAAGTGCTCCTCAAGGACAAGGGCTTCGGCGAGACCCGGGAGCAGCGCCTCAAGCGCTGGAACCGCGGCGGCCTGACCGTCCGCACCACGCTCGACCCGGCGGCGCAGAAGTCCGCCAACGAGTCGATCAAGAGCCACGTCTACCAGGACGACACCGTCGCCACCGCCGTGAGCATCGTGGAGCCCGGCACCGGCAAGATCCGCGCGATGGGGCAGTCCAGGCCGTACGGCTCGGGCAAGAACGAGACGATGATCAACCTGTCCGTGGAGAAGTCCATGAACGGGTCCAACTACGGCTTCCAGGTCGGCTCCACCTTCAAGCCGTTCACGGCCGCGGCGGCGCTGGAGGAGGGCGTGGCGAACACCAAGGTGTACCCGTCGCCGAACGAGATGCCGTATCCGAGCCCGGTGGAGACCTGCGAGGACGGCAAGGACTGGGTCAACACCGAGGGCTCCGACGTCGCGAACGAGACGGAGGAGGAGGTCGGCCCGTACAGCATGCGCGAGGCCACCGCCAAGTCCATCAACACCTACTTCGTCGCCCTCATCTCCGACATCGGCATCTGCCCGGTCAAGGAGCTGGCGCAGAACATGGGCGTCCACCGCGGCGACGGCAAGGACCTCCAGGAGAGCCCGTCGCTCACCCTCGGCGGCCAGACGATCGCGCCGCTGACGATGGCCAACGCCTACGCGACCTTCGCCAACCGCGGCGAGTACTGCACCCCGGTCGCCATCGAGTCGATCAAGGACGCGCAGGGCAAGAAGCTCCCGGTGCCGAAGACGCAGTGCAAGCGCGTCATGTCGGAGAAGACGGCCGGCACCATCAACACGCTGCTGTCGGGCGTCGTCGAGGACGGCACCGGCCAGGAGGCGGGTCTGACCGGGCGCGACAACGCGGGCAAGACCGGTACGACGGACGAGCGGAAGGCCGCCTGGTTCGTCGGCTACACGGCCGACCTCGCCGGCGCCGTGTGGGTCGGCGGGCCCACGGACGACGTCTCCATGGAGAACATCCAGATCGGCCCCACGTACCACGCCCGCGTCTTCGGTGGCGCGGTCCCCGGCCCGATCTGGCGCGACGCCATGGACGGAGCCCTTGCGGGCAAGACGTCGCCGCCGCTGTACAAGGTCCCCGTGGCGGCGGACCGCCCGGACAGGGGCGACGACGATGACGACGAGGACGAGGACGACGACAAACCCGAGAACCCGCTGGGCGGCCTCCTCGGGGGCAACAACGGAAACGGCGGCGGCAACGGCGGGGGAGACGCCGGCGGCGGCCTGACCGGCGGCACCCTGGACGGCGGCGGCACGCTCGACGGCGGCACGACGGACGGTGGTACGACCGACGGGGGTACGGCGGACGGCGGCTGGACGGACGCCGGAAACGGCAACGGCAACGGCAACAGCGGCCCGGGAGGCTGGCCGGACAGCAGGTGACGGGGACCTCGCCCACGACCGGAAAGCCCAGACCTGCGCCCAGGCGAGCTCCTTAGACCCGCGGCCCCGACCTGCGGCCCCGACCCGCGGCGAACTCAGCGCCCGGGGGCCGTCACCCCTCCGCGAGGGTGCGCTTGACGGCGGCGGCCACACGCCCGCCCTCGGCCCGCCCGGCGACCTTGGGGTTCACGATCTTCATCACGGCGCCCATGGCCCGCGGCCCCTCGGCACCGCCCGCCTTCGCCTCGGCCACGGCCTCCCGGACCAGCACCCCCAGCTCCTCGTCACCGAGCTGCTTCGGCAGGTAGTCCGCGAGCACCTCGCCCTCGGCGCGCTCCCGCTCGGCCGACTCCGCACGCCCGCCCTGCGCGAACGCCTCCGCGGCCTCGCGCCGCTTCTTCGCCTCGCGGGTGATCACCTTCAGCACCTCGTCGTCGGAGAGCACGCGCGCCTCGGTGCCCGCGACCTCCTCCTTCGTGATCGCGGTGAGCGTCATCCGGAGGGTGGCGGCGCGCAGCTCGTCCCGGCCCTTGATGGCGGCCGTGAGGTCGTCCTTCAGCTTCGACTTGAGCGTGGTCATGGTCGGAGTCTCCCATGCCGCGCCGACAGCCCGCCGCCCCGCGGGAAACGGCCCCGGGACACCCGCACCCCGCGCCTCTGCGACGATAGGAGAATGCGCGCGCGATACGGAGTGCCCCTGGGCCTGGCCGCCCTCTCGGCCGGCGGCGTGGCCTACGCGGCCGTGATCGAGCCCCGCGCCTTCCGGCTCCGACGGATCACCGTCCCCGTACTCCCGAAGGGCATGCACCCGCTGCGCGTCCTCCAGATCTCCGACATCCACATGGTCTCGGGCCAGCACGCGAAGCGGCGCTGGCTCCAGTCGCTGGCGGGCCTGCGGCCGGACCTGGTGGTCAACACGGGGGACAACCTGTCGGACCCCGACGCGGTGCCGGAGCTGCTGGACGCCCTGGGCCCGCTGATGGAGTTCCCCGGGACGTACGTCTTCGGCTCGAACGACTACTACGCCCCGACGTTCCGAAACCCCGGCCGCTACCTGATCGAGAAAGCCCGCGGCATACACGGCCTCAACGGCCGCCACCGCCTCCGCCACAACGTCCCCCGCAACCCCTGGGAGGGCATGCGCGACGCCTTCGACGCGGCGGGCTGGGCCGGCCTGGACAACAGCCGCGGCCGGCTGAAGCTGGACAGCGGCGCGGTACTGGGCCTGACGGGCCTGGACGACCCCCACATCAAGCACGACCGCTACTCAGCGGTCGCCGGCGGCCCCGACCCGGACGCGGACTTCTCCCTCGCCCTGGTCCACGCCCCGTACCTCCGCGTCCTCGACGCCTTCACGGCCGACGGCTACCCCCTGATCCTCGCCGGCCACACCCACGGCGGCCAGCTCTGCATCCCCTTCTACGGCGCCCTGGTGACCAACTGCGACCTGGACACCGGCCGCGTCAAGGGCCTCTCCACCCACACCACCGGCGCCCGCCGCGCAGCCCTCCACGTCTCCGCCGGCTGCGGCGCCAACCGCTACACCCCCTTCCGCTTCGCCTGCCCCCCGGAAGCCACCCTCCTCACCCTGACCCCCGGCCCCGGAAACGAATTTCACCCGACCCGCCCGGGTGGGCTACAGTAGTTCTCGCAGTCACGGGGTGTGGCGCAGCTTGGCAGCGCGCTTCGTTCGGGACGAAGAGGTCGTGGGTTCAAATCCCGCCACCCCGACAGATGAAACACCAGGTCAGGCCCGGTTCTGAGAGATCAGAACCGGGCCTGATTTGCTTTGTGGGCCCAGTTTGGGAGCCATTTGGGAGCCGACCTCGGTGAGCGGCTCCCGGACGGCTCCCCGAGTCCTAGCGCCAGGGGAGAGACGAGCGTCCAGCCGACGTGGGCTTCCACCCCGCTTCAGACATCGTCGCCTCCGATTGTCAGTGACAGTCCTTACTCTGAGACGTGCTCGGCCGCACATCTCCAGGAGCACCCGTGGACTACTTCTACAAAGACCTCGGCAACCTCAAGAGAGGTTCCACGGTCATCGTCACCCTGCGCAACCAAGCCAACGTCCAGGTGATGACGCGCAGCGAGTACAGCAAATACAAGTCGGGGAAGAGATACCGGTACCTGGGCGGTCGCGTCACTCGCTCGCCTCACCAGATCACCATCCCCAGTAACGGACAGTGGGTCGTGGCCATCGACCTTGGCGGCTATTCCGGTCGCATCTCTGCGTCTGTCCAAGTCCAGCCACCTCCGCGGGGCTTCCTGCCCCCGGCCCGCGACCCACAGGGCAGTCCGGCCCGCTCCGTCGCGGTCCATGAACCGGAGGAGCCTACTGGCGACATACTTGGTGGCCAGACCTGGGACGTCTTCATCTCCCACGCGTCCGAGGACAAAGGAGCTGTTGCCCGCCCCCTTCGAGACGCGCTTACCAAGCTGGGTGTGACTGTCTGGCTCGACGAAGCCCAGATGCGGATCGGCCACAGCCTCCGCCGCAAGATCGATGAAGGGATCAGGGCGAGCCGCTTCGGCATCGTAGTGCTCTCGGCCCCCTTCTTCGCCAAGGGTTGGACCAACCACGAACTCGACGGACTCGTCACCCGTAATGTGGCCGGGGAGCAATCACTCCTGCCAATTTGGCACAACCTGAGTGCAGAAGACGTCCGGCGCTACAGCCCCTCCCTCGCAGACAAAGTGGCGATGAGCACCAGCGACTACTCCATCGAGGAGATCGCGCAGCAGATCGCTGACGTGGTTCAGGAGGAAAGCGCCGCTTAGCTCCAGAGCACCAGCACGCCGCTTCGGTGTGCACCGGTTCCAGCGAGTCGTGGGCTTGTGCCGGAGAGACCACAGACGGTACGACGATCGCCATGCACCCTTGGTCTCCGTTAAATAACCGGCAGCTCGCACTCCTCACCCGCATCGGGGGCGGAACCGACCCCGTCACGTCCAACAGCCCCGAGCTCGCCGTCACGGCTCGCGCGCTCAGGGACCGGGGCTTGGTGACCATGCCCAGGAAGAAGGGGAGGTGGCAGGCGGAGATCACTGACGCGGGACGCTTCTACCTGGAGCACGGGCATCATCCCGACCGTCCGGAGTTGGCTCCACGGAAGCCTCGCGCGGCGGCGTCTGAAGCCGGGGCGCCCGTTGCCGCTGGTCCGTCGCAGGATGCCGATCCTCCGACCGAGACAAAGCCCGCCCCGAAACGGGCTGTGAAACCCCCGCGCCCGTCGCCAGCAGCTGTCGGGCCGGCGCTCATCGCGCAGGTGCAGGAGGCCGGACGATTTCTTCGGATCCCTGACCCCAGCGCGGAGGAACGGGCTCGGTATCGCAGGGCGTTCGACGCAGCCCGGCAGTGCGCTCCGGATGGGTACCACCTGAAGTACAGCGGGCGGGCGAAGGGGGACTTCTTCCTCGGTCTGCTGAGGGTGTCTGGCGAGGACGACACCGAGTGGAACCGAATCCGACTGGCGCGAAGCCGAGTGATCACCGATGTCGAGGACGTGCTCGCCGCGGTCACCAAGGACCACAGCGCCTTCGAGATCTCCGACGAGGTCCTACCGAGGGTGCTCGCGCTGCTCCGGCTGCTCGCCGAACAGGCCCTCGCGCGGTACGGCGAGATCGCGGTGTCCAAGAAGCGCAGGCAGCCGAGGCCGCTGCTCACTGTCCACGGCAGGACGTACGAGGTCGGCTTCCGTGAGCGGCAGAAGCAGGTCCGCTACGTCCCCAAGCAACCAGGTCGGCGCACGTACGACTGGCAGCGGGTCACGCCGGCCCACAAGTTCGAGCCGTCCGGCGAACTGGAGCTGCTGGTCAGCGAGAACTCGGGTTACAGCTACAACTACGGCTGGAAGAAGGAATGGGCCGACACGGCCAAGAAGCCGTTGGAGGAGCAGATCGCCTCAATCTTCCGGGCGTTGAAAGCACGTGCGGAGGAGCAGGAGCGGGCCCGGCTGGAACGAGAGGCCGAGCAACGGCGTCTGCGAGAGGAACGGGAGCACCAGGAGGCCGAGCGCCGACGACTTGCAGCGGAGCGGGAGGAACGCGAGCGGCGGGAGTGGGAGGCCGCGGTAAGTGCGGCCTCGGTCAAGGCGGTTCACGCGGTACGGGCCGAGCACTTCGGCACGGCCCTGGAGCAGTGGCGGGCCGCCGGTGAGATCCGGGCCTTCTGTGCTGCGCTGGATGACGTCGCCGCCGCATCGGAGGACGCCCTCGAAGTTGAGAGGCTGCGCGAGTGGTCGGCTTGGGGGAACACAGAGGCCGATCAGCTCGACCCCACGACGAATGGCAGGGGTCTGGCCGCCGGTGACTTCAACGTGGAGCCGACGCAGAAGCAGCTGCGACCGTTCCTCGACGGCTGGCGGCCGGACCGGCCGGAGAAGGAGCCTCCGGCTCAGCCAACGCTTCCCAAGCCGGAGCCGGACTCATGGCGCGGCGTCATCGACGCACATCAGGATCAAGGGTGGCGATATGGACGCCAAGGTCGCGCTCAATGGTGGAAGCGATGACGCCGTGACCTCGGTCGCGTAGAGCCTTGACCGCCTTCTCGACGAGTCCCCCGAGCCTGATGACCTCGGCGCGAAGGGCGACCAACTCGTCGTAGCGGTCGGCCTTGTCTTCGCCGCACCAGGCCCGGACGGTTCGCAAGACAGCTGCCTCTGCGTCCAGCTTCCGGTCGTCCCGTCGGCTGTAGGAGTACCAAGAGGACTGGGCACGCTCCTGTTCGATGCCCTGCTGCTTGCGGTCCACCTCCGGAAGGATCTCGTCGGCGAGACGGCCGGCCACTTGGCGGGCGACGCGCTCGGTGACCGGCCACCCAGCCAGACACATGCCGTGGCGGTTCTCGTGCACCATGGCGTCACCGCGGAGTTCAGCTGCGTCGATGCCGATGAGCGGTGCCGTCTCGTCGAGGCGGCTCAGCTCCAGGACCCCGGCGTCGGCCACTGTTCGGCGCAGGCGGAGCCTGTTCTTCGGACGGACGAAGCCGAGGATCATGCGGGCGGCCTCGAAATCCGTGCTGCCCCGGACGTGGCGAGAGGACTCCGCCAGCACCAGCTCCGCCGCGTCATCCGCGCGGAACGTATCAACATCCGCCCACGGCGCTACGAGAGAGCCGGAACTGACCCACTCCTGCAGGCCAGCGGCATCGCCTTCGAGAAACCGCACGTGGATCCAGCCAGACCTGCCGGAGCTGCCCACGCGTACGACCTCGACCTGGCGGACCTCGCTACCCAGGTCCTTCGGCCTCGCGCGGTACGCCCAGTGCTCGCCAATCTCCATGTGCCTATTGAGCCAGGTCCCTTGGCCCTCTCACCGGGCGTTTGCCATAACCTCCGGAGCGAGGTGACCTCCACGAGGTTGACGCTGCCCCCGCAAGGTGTCGCCGGAGACGGCTGTGCCTCTGGTGGTGACCACCAGAGGTGCAGCAGCAGTCACCGCTGGGACTCCGCAGGCTTACGTGATTCCCTGCGCGCACGTAGGAGATCATCGAGTACGCGCACGGGTGACGTGGGGCTCATCGCCAGGCGGGTGTCGAGTGCCGCCTCCCACTGCTCGGTCAGTCCAAGCATGAGGCGTTTTCGCATTCCGGGTGTGACGTGGGCGTAGCGCGCGGAGACCGAGCCGTCGATGTGGCCCATGCGGTCGTCCATGAGGACCTTCTCGGTGCCGAGGTCCTCCATCACGGTCCGGTGGGTATGGCGGAGGCCGTGGGGTGTGAGGCCCTTGGCGATCGGGAGCCAGCAGGCGTCGGCACGGTCGCTGGCGCCACGCCCTCGGGCTGGGACGCCGGGCCACGGCTCGCCGAGGAGAGGTACGGGGCGGGCTTCCTGCGGCGCCTTCTTTGGGTACCAGCCGGAGACCGCCGGGGTGAACAGCCAGGTGGCAAAGCCGTTTCGGCGCCAGTGGGCTGCGTGCTGCGGTACCGCGCCGCCGCGCACGAATCCCAGGTCTGCGATGGCCTGTTCCACCCTGACCCGCTTGGCTTCGGTGACACGGTCGGGGTGGTTGAGGACGTTGGACACCGTGCCGGTGGAGACTTCGGCTCGGCGTGCGACGTCGACGAGCTTTGCGCCGTGGTGGCCGCCGGTGCGGGCCGTGCCCTGGCCCCGGAAGACGTAGGTCTTGCCGTGGCACGAGCAGGGTTTCGGCTTCGTGCGGGCGACGTGGTTGGCGACCAGGGCCGACAGCCAGTCCATCACGTCGATGGTGCGGTAGCTGTCGTCCTTGGGTGGGCAGCGAACCAGCTCGCCGGTGTCGAGTTCGTACAGCTGCCATTCGACGCGGACGGCCCCGGAGCGGGCGAACTCCGTCTCCAGGCCGACGATTTCGCCCCAGCGCATGCCGGTGTAGCCCTTGAGGACGACGGCGACGAACTCGTCGTCGCGGCCGGAGAGCAGGGCGGCTCGCTCCGCGGTCAGCAGGGTGCCCAGGGGGTCGGTGACGACCTTCTCCGGGCCGCGGTCGCGGGAGCGTCCGGCGCGCTTGCCACGTCCGCGCCGTCTGGCGGCCGGGTTCGAGGTGATCAGGCCCTCGTCGATCGCGTCCTCGAAGATCAGGTGGAGCGTCGAGCGCCAGGTCTTGACGCTGGAGGCCGCGTAAGCGGCCTTCTCCTTCTTCTCCCACAGGTCGACGTCCGTGCGCAGGATGCCGACGAGCGCCTTGTCCTCGAAGTCGGGGAGGAGGTGCTCCTCGATGTGGCGCTTGTAGTTCTGCATGGTCGAGGCGGCCAGGTCCTGGGCCTCGTACCAGCGGTTGGCGTACTCGCCGAAGGTCTCCTGGCCGAGTGCCGGGTCGCGCCAGTCGCCGCGCCGATACTTGTTCTCGGCCTCGCTCGCGGCGCGCTGGGCCTCGCCCTTGGTGGCGAACCGGATCGCTTTGCCGTTGTCGTCGACCACCGTGAGGTGCTTGCCGGGCGCGGTCTTGTACCGGCCACGCCAGTAGTTTCCGCGCTTCTCCGCGAAACCCAACTTCCGTCTTCCTCCCCTGTTCTCGGCTTGTGACTGGGTGCGGGCGCGCTACGCGACGGTCTCGTACTGGGTGCGGCGCGGCGGTCGAGCCCGCAGACGCCCTGGCGTCGGGGCCGTAGTCGGCTCAGGCGGCCGGGCGGCACGAGTTCGTGCCGAGGGAGGGCTTGTCGCTGCCCGACTCGCCGGCGCGCTGCTGACGGATCGCTTCGGGCGCTCTTCGTGGAGGCGGACGATCTCGGCGAGGTGCGCGGCGGTGAAGCGGTAGGCGCGGCCGACGCGGGTGTGCGGGATGAGTCCGCGTCGGGCCCGGTCCTTGACCCACCAGGCGGAGCAGCCGAGGGCTTCGGCGATTTCTTCGGGGCGGTAGAGACGAGGCAAGGGGGCTCCGCCCTCGGTGCCGGGAAGGCGTCTTACGAGGGCAGGGGGTATGTCGGAGCGGTACAAGAAAGGCGGGTCCTTACTGGGTGGGGGGGGCGTGCTCGGTCAGCGGTGCTGAGCGGTCCTCGTCACGTGGCGGTCGGCCCCTGCAGCAGCACGAGAGGCGAGACCATGAGGGCTTCGGCGATCGCGACGAGGTCGTCGGCATCGCATCGGCGTTGGGCGCGTTCGATGCGGGACAGCATGGTGTTGGACATCGGATGGCCGAAAGCGGTCACGCGGTCGGCCAACTGGCGTTGCGACAGGCCGCGTTCGGTTCGGAGCATTTCGATGGTGCGGGCCGCCTGCATTCCTGCGGGTCCGACTTCCAGTGGGCGTGGGGGCATGGCTCCAATTGAAAGGTGCATTCGCCGGTTTGGGTAACCGGCGATCGTGGTCTATGTTGCGCTCGCGTCGTTCGCCGAGATGTGGTTCCAGGGAGTCGGGAATGGACACGGACCAGCACGCCGATCATGGCTCTGAAGTGCGGTGTTGTGTTGTAGCTTCCCCGTCGGCGGCCCGTCAACGGCTTGCCGATGTGATGCTTCTGGCTCGGCGGTCCGGGCAACTATTTGGTCAACGGCGGATCGTGCCTTACGGTTTTCCTCCCGCCCGTCACCGAGCCCCATTTCTCGCAGCCTTTCTGCCGTGAGAGATTGCGCCGGATAGGGCTGGACTTGCGCGACTGGGGTATGGCTATGTTGACGACACCCCGGAAACGCAATCGCTTCCCGGCGCGCCTCCGCGCCAACACCCCCTCGAATCCCGCCCCGACCGACGGTGAGCCGTGATGTCCGCGCACAGGCCACCGAGTGAGGACCGCCCCACACTTGGCACGAATCCGCACCATCAAGCCCGAAGCCTTCGTCTCCGAGTCCCTGGCCGTCGTCTCCCTGACCGCCGAGCGCACCTTCCTCGGCCTGCTCACCCAGGCCGACGACCAGGGCCGCCACCGCGACCACGCCGCGATCCTCGCTGGGCAGTTGTGGGTGCTGCGCCCGGAGCACACCCCGTCCGATGTCGAGACGGATCTCGCCCAGCTCGCCGACGCGGGACTGATCTGCCGCTACAAGGGGCCGGATCACAAGCGGTACCTGCACGTCGTGACCTGGCACCAGCATCAGAAGATCAACCGGGCGAGCAAGAGCCGCCTCCCGAGCTGCCCGGTTCACGACGCTTCGGTCGCGTCGGCTCCTGCCGTGGGCGCCGGTGTCACGGAGTACTCGCTGCCGCCTCACGCAGTCCTCACTGAGGGCTCCGGCGAGGTCCGTGAGTCCGCGCTGAATCCGGGACTTGAGAGCGAAGTCGCAGGTCAAGAGGGCTTCACGGAGTCCTCCGCGAGGGATCAGGGAGCGCTCGGTGAGGCAGCAGTGACGTCTCACGGTCCGGATCTAGGACCTAGGACCGTGGATCTAGGAGATATCCCTTCGGGGGGCGCAAGCGCCCACGCGCCCGACACTGTCTCGGCCAAGCAGCTCCTCGGCGAGTACATCGCCGCGTGCAACCACCGCCCGCCAGATGCCTTCCTGAACCATCTCGGCAGACAGGTGCGCAAGCTGCTCGACGAGGGCATCGCCCCCGCCCACCTCCGGGCCGCCCTCGAACGCCACCGGGCCAAGGGCCTGTCCCCGGGCGTCCTGCCCAGTCTCGTCCACGAGGTCATGAACGCCGCATCCCCCGCCGCGCCCGCCGCCCACCGGGCGTGGACGAACCCCACCGACGTCGTCGCCGCCTACGGAGATGAGCTCTGACCGCCACCCTCACCCGCGCACCCCAGCCCGTCGGCGCGATCACCGACCGGCTCAACACGATCCTCGCCAACCGCGGCATCGACCCCACTACCACTGCCGCCCACGACCCGGCACCCGAGACCGTCACCGCCCTGGAACTCGCCGACTCCCGCATCCCCGCCCGCTACCGCCGCGCCCTGACCGACCACCCCCAGATCATCGTCTGGGCCGACCAGATCGCCCGCGCCGGACGCCCCGGCCCGACCGGACCCGGTATCGCCGAGGGCCCGTCGCTGCTGATCGCCGGCCCCACCGGCACCGGCAAAACCCACCAGGCGTACGGCGCCGTCCGGGCCCTCCTCACCCGAGGCGTCCGCCTACGCTGGGAGGCCACCACCTCCGCCGACCTCCACGCGCGGCTCCGCCCCCGCGCCGGCCACGACGGCGAACGAGAACTGCAGACGCTGGCCCGCTGCCCGCTGCTGCTCCTGGACGACCTCGGCGCGGCCAAGACAAGCGAGTGGACCGAGGAGCTCACCTACCGGCTTGTCAACCACCGGTACGAGCACATGCTCCCCACCCTCATCACCACCAACCTCCCCACCGCCGAGCTCCGCACCGCGCTCGGCGACCGCGTCGCCTCCCGCCTCGCCGAGATGACCGAGCGGGTCATCCTCACCGGCTCCGACCGACGCCGCACCGCGCCCGCTATCTGAACGGCCCGCGGTCCCTCCCGTCCCACCACCTCGCCCGCCCGGGCTTCCGCCTGCCCTCGAACGCCCGGGTCCCTTGGAGAGCCTCTGCATGACCCCTGGCCCCACCACGCTCATCAGCGCCAACGACATCGGCATGCCCGCCTTGCCGCACTGGTTCCCTGCGCCTGCTGCCATCGCGGCTCTGCTCGTCGTCGTACTGTCCGCCGCATGGTCCCTGCGGAAGTACCGACGGAAGCCGAGCGCTGGACAGCGTCGTAGCACCGCCGCGATCCCGGTCGCCGCTGTCGCCGCGATCGGCTGTACCGCCTACAGCGCGGACACCAGCTGGCGATTCGCCGCCGACTACCTCGACATGGGCAGCGCCGTCGAGCGCGCCGCGATGTTCAGCGCCGCCGAACTGGCGCTGTTCGCCACCGCGCTGATGGCGCGGGCGAACCTCAACGGCTCCAAGCAGGCGCCCGGGGTGCCCGGCACTCTCACCTGGGTGATCACCTGCGTGCAGATCGTGCCCGCCTACGCCGAGTCCGGGCTGGTTGGCGGAACTGTGCGGGCTTTCGTCGGCCCGGTCCTGGCGGCAGTGCTCTGGCACCTGGCCATGGGCATCGAACTGCGCCATCGCAGCCCGCACGCCGACTCCCGCAGCCTGGCCGCCCTCCTCACCCGACAGGCACGCGAACGGCTGCTGGCTCGTCTGGGGATTACCGACCGGGACGCGGACGCCGCCCGGATCATCCGCGACCGCGCCCTCGACCAGGCCGTCACCCTGATCCTCCGGGCAGAGAGCATGACACCCGACAAACGCACCAAGCGGCGAGGCCGACGCCTCACCCGCCGCCTGCACCAGGCCCTGGAGCAGGCTGACGTCGACCGCGACGAGCGCCAGGACGAGCTGCTGCTGCGCAAGCTCGCCACCCGCCAACAGGTCAATGTTCTGGCCTCCAGGTCATTGCCCGCGCGCTGGCCCGACGCCGCCCGCACGCACGAGGGGCGGCTCCGCGACGGCCCGCCCGCGGGCTACGGCAAGAGAGCGGGCAGAAAGTTCGGGCCTCCCGCCCCACAAGGTCGCGGGCGATGACGCCGCCGACCGGGCAGCCCGCCCCCTGCCCGAAAACCGCCCGCAACAGCCCGCCCGCACCACCGTCGGCCCGGAACCAAAACCGGGCGGGGAAACGCCGGGCAACGACCCACGCACCGCCTCGCGGGCGGAGTCGAAGCGCCCGAGCTCCAAACCGCGCGCTACACGGGACCTCCTCAACGAATACGCCCGTGACCTCTTCCGCGAGCACGGACGTCTCGCCCGCGACCTGTTGGAGGTGGCCGTACGCAAGGACGGCTACAGCGTGGCCAGCGACACCGCCGGCGAGGTGATCCGCACCGTCAAGGCCGAGCTGCCTACGGCGCCCGTCGGCCACCCGCACTGAGACCATCCCCAACGCCCAAGGCAAACCACTCAATGCACGAATCGCACCACGAACTCCCCACCCCCCAGGAGGAGATGATCACCGACCTCGGCAGCGCAGCAAGCAATGGCGATGGACCGTCCATAGGCCGGTCCATCGCGGACTCCTCCGCCCCGGGGGTGGCGGAGGAGCAGCTCCGGCACGAGGGCGTGCCGGAGCAGGAGCGGGTAGGCGCCGGCGATCAGCCGAGCGATCCCTCTGCCCGGGCCCCTCAGCGTGCGCCGTACCGCCGCGCGAACCTCGATGCGCAGCGCTCCGAGCACGTCACCGCGCGCTTCGCGCCGCACGAGAAGCACGACATCCAGTCGTCGGCGAAGACCGCTCACGTGACCATGGCCCGCTACATCGCCGACGCCACCATGGCCCGCGTCCGCGGTGAGATCACCGTCGCGGCCGAGCGCACGGTCTACGACGATGCGGTCGACGAGCTCGTCGCTATGAGGGCGCAGATCGCCCGGATCGGCAACAACGTCAACCAGATCGCCCGCCGCCTCAACGCGGACGGCGATCCACACCCTGTGGACGCCGCGATCCTTCACCGGGCGGACCGCCTGCTCGCCACAGCCCACGACGCAGTCCGGGCGATCGACGACGCCGCCTTGCGGGCAGCCGAGCAGAAGTGGGCGGTCTGAGGTGATCGCGAACATCGTCAAGCCGGGCAACAAGACCTACGGCGTGCTGGCCTACCTCTTCGACAAAGGCCGCGCCAACGAACACACTGACCAGCACATCGTCGCCTCCTGGGACAACTTCATCCCCGACCCCGGCCCCTGGGACAGCCCTGGCCACAAGCAACGGCTCGGCCAGCTCACTCAGGCCCTGGATCTGCGGGTCAAGCAAGCCAGCGACAAGGCACCTGAGGGGCACGTGTGGCACTGCTCGGTGCGTGCCGCGCCTGAGGACCGCGTCCTCACCGACGCCGAGTGGGCCACCATCGCCCGGCGCATGGTGCATGCGACCGGCATCGCACCCGACGGCGATCCGGACGGCTGCCGCTGGGTTGCCGTGCGTCACGCGGAGGACCACATCCACATCGTCGCCACCAAGGTGCGCGGTGATCTGCGCCCGCCGCGGAACTGGAACGACTACCGCCGCGCCATGAACGAACTCACAGCCGTCGAGGAGGACTTCGGCCTCACCCGGGTTGCGCGTGGTCCCGAAGCTGCTGCCGGCACCTCGGCGGTGAAGCGCTCCACCCGGGCCGAGCAGGAAAAGGCCAAGCGACGGGGCCACGACAAGACCGCGCGTGAGCGGCTGCGGCACGTCGTGCGTACCGCGCTGTCCCACGCGAAGGATCTGGAGGAGTTCTTCAACCTGCTCGCCGATGCCGGCCTTCACGTCGAGACCCGCACACTGCCCTCCGGCGACCTCGGCGGCTACAAGGTCGCCCTGTCCGACGACGGCACGCCCATCTGGTTCTCCGGCTCCAGCCTCGCCACCGACCTGTCCCTCCCCCAGATCCAACAGCGCCTGGCCGCCACCGAGACACAGCCCACCGCAGCCTCATCAGCTCGTCGGCACCGCCCCAACCCATGGCACGTGGCCACCGCTGCCGCCGAACGCATCCCCCACCACTTCGCCCACGCCGACGACGGCGCCGTCTAGGCCCACCTCACCGTCTTCGGTGAAGTCCTGTACGCGCTACCCGCCCACGCCCCTGCCCGACTCCAGGCCGAACTCCACCGTGCGGCTGCCGCCTTCGAACACGCCGCCCACACCCGCGCCCGCGCCGACCACCAGCACGCCCGCGCACTACGGGGCGCGCTCAAGGCCATGCGCTACCAGCCTGCGGACCACACCGGGCTGGCCATGCTCTTGGATGCCGCCATCCTCGTCGTCCTCGCAGTCCAGCGCCGCAGCGCACTACACCACCACGACCGGCAGGTGGCCGCCGCCCGTCAGACGCTCACCCACCTGCAAGCCGCCTACGACCAGATAGCCCCCACCAGCCTCACTGAACTCGGCAGGCACTATCCCTCCGACAACACCGTGCACCGGTACGTCCGCGCCCTGCACGAGGTCCTGCCCCGCCACGCCAAACAGATCCTCACGGAGAACGCCTGGTCCGCCCTCACCGCCGCCCTCGCCGCCGCCGAAGCCGCTGGCCACAAACCGGCCACCGTCCTCCAGCAGGCAGCCCAGCACCGCCCCTTGGACGACGCGAAGTCAGCATCCGAGGTCCTCGTCTGGCGCATCCAACGCCTCGGCGACCGGCATGCACCCGGCCCCGGCGCACGAGCCGCGCAGGCCCGCCGCCTTCCCGCTCAGACCGCCCCGCAGACCGATCCCGGGCTCCCGGGCGCGTACACGCCGCCTACATCCCACGCCGGACGGTCCCGCTGAGCCGGAGCCCCTGGCGCGGGCCACGAGAAACGACACCACGCGCAGCCACGGACCGGCACGAAGCCGACGGACTGTAGCTGCACATCCCCGGTTACCGAAACCGGGGATTCTCCGGACCCTATGTGTTGCCCCACCGCCCCACCCCTCAACAAGGAGCACCCGCATCCTCCTCATCGAACCCCGCCGACACGTCGTCGCTCAGCTGTGCGGCGCGTACTTCAAGTACCACGCCAGCACCAAGACCTGGCGCCACGACGATGGAGGCCCCTTCACCAAGGCGGAACAGGCCGCCGCCCTCGCGCCCACCATCAACGAGGTCAAAGAGGCGAAGAAGCAGATCGACCGGTATCACGAGTACCTGCAGACCTGGCTCGAAGCCCCCGAGGTCCTGGACCGCTTCCTCGCCCCCTTCCTGGACCAGCTCGACGAGCAGTCCTTCGGCAAGGCCATCGACATCATGAACAAGAACGAGCGGTTGAAGCTCCAGCGGCTGGTCAACGCGGCGGCCGAACCGGTCCGTCCGTTCACCCCGTACACCTTCTGACAGACGACGGCACCGACCGCACCCCCAGACGAGGAAGGGGGCCGGTGACCGGGAAACCATCCCGGTCACCGGCCCCCTTCGTGTCCCCTGCAGTCACCGTGTGCGCTGTCCTTTGTCAACGGCCTTCGCCAAGTGCGCGTCGACAACACCCGGCGAGCCGGAAACGACCACCAGAACGTTGGCGATACGGATCGCCGTCTGCTGGACAACGCTGCGCTGCCGGCCGACGGAATAGGTGAGCAGCTGGCTCCACTGCTCGTCGCCGAGAGGCGGCGCGGCCATCTCCTCGGTGCCCATGTCGACGGAGGTGCTGCCCACGAAGACCTGGTACGTGGGGCAGGAGATCATTGCGTCGAAGATCCGGCTCACGCCCCTGGAGAGCTTTGCGGCGGAGTCGCTGTACAGCTCCTCAGCCACCTCCGAGTCACTGCCGCCCGTATAGGTGAAGGACGCCTTCGCCCTGCGGGGGAAGTCGAGGCTGTCGCCGACAGCCGCGTCACCGCCGAGCTTCTCCAACGCCGGGCAACCGGAAACGACGACATCGTCCTGCGGCCTGGGCTGCTGCGGCTTGCGGATGTAACCCTCGCCAAGATCACTCTCATCCAACAGGCGCTTGCTCAGCGCCGCCGAGGACAACAGCTCGGGCACCGGGGAGTGCTTGCCCTCCTGCTGCGTGGGCGCGGAGTCGGAGGAGACCGGATCGTCGGCGGGCGTGCTGCCTGTGGTGCAGCCAGCCAGGGCCAGGACGGCGAGGGCGCTCAGGCTGCGAACGGTCGTGGTGTGAAGGCGCATGCGGAACCCCAAAATCGCTACGGAACGAACGGTCTGACCAGCCGGGCCTCCGGCGCCGGCGAAATGCAGGGGTATGGAGTGGGGTTTCGGGGGTCAGTGGCCGAGGTGGCGCAACCCGTCCTCAAGGGTGGGGTGCCAGTGATCGACCGGACCGGAGTTGCGGTTGTACCAGGCCGCATCCAGACGGGGCTCCATCACCTGGTGGCCGGCCCGGCAGCGCAGCCACACCGAGTCGTCGCGCAGGCAGAAGACGATCCAGTCCCGGTACGCGCCGCACGTCGGGCACGCGCGGATCTCACCGCCGATGACGAGCGGCTGCATCCACCGCATCATCGCTCCCTCGACGTCCTGTCGGGACGGCGCCCGCAGATCGGCTGGTGGGAAATCCGGCATCGTGGTCGCCGAGGCCGATCCGGTCGACATCGGCGCCTCAGCGCGGACGATGTCGAATGGCAGAAGCTCGGGTGCATGCATCCGCAGCACCGCGAACGCCTCACGTTGGGCCTCACGGAACTCGCGGTCTGCGCGAGCACGTCGTCGGAACATACGGTCTCCATCTCTGTCATCTGACGGACACAGGGGAACGTGTACTCAGGGGAATTGGCGACGAACAGCACAACAAGCACTGCAGGGCGCGGATCGTCAGCTGCGGCGGACGAAGTTGAGCCGGCCCTCCGCGATCTTGGGCACGGTGCGACGGGGCACCGGGACCGGTGAGGCGAGCGAGGAGGCGAATGCCGCGACTAGGTCATGCGGGACACTGGCGCTGAAGCTGGCACACCACAGATATGGGGTGCCGAGAACGGGTTCCGCCCACGCCTGCCACCCCATCAAGTCAGGGTGCGGATCCGCGTCCTGGACAAGCGGCGGCTGCAGCCCCAGGGAGACGGTGGCGGAGAACCCGGGGTCCATGGCGGTGGCGTGGGGGCAGTCCACGTCACGGATCCAGCCTTGGGCACCGACTGCGTTGAGGACCGTCTCGGGCCCTTCGAAGCCAGCGTCCGGCACCTCACGGGCGTCGAGCGCGACAATGAGATCAGCGAGCGCTTCGTACGGGACGCCGGCAGTGAAGTACGCGTTCCACTCCGTCATCGCGGAGGCAGCATGCGGGCGGGCACTCAGCTGCCAAGCTACGGACAGTCCGCCCAGCTCGAACGGGTAGGCCGCGAGGATCCACTCGGCGCCGCGCAGCCCGTCCGGGCTCACATACAGCAGGGTGTGGCGGGAGGTGGGCCACATATGCCAGCCGAGGCCGGTCAGGGTGTCGCCGATCCGCTCGGCGAGCGCGCCGTCGTCACCGGCCAGGTGGCACGGAGTGACCCAGTACATCGGGTCCGGCAAGTCGGAACGAGTAGGGTCACTGGGGTGGTGCGGGTGCAGGGGCGCCTCCGTGGGCTCGGACGTCAGTTCTTCCGGCAGGCGTTGTACGTTGACATGCCGTGCCGCAGGGCATCAGTCCTTTCGGGATCTTTCCTGTCTGCCCCCGGCGAACTGGTGTCTGTTGTCAACGAAGCCAGCCGCTTTGCCATCCAACCCAGTCGAATCGCGGTGATCTCTCGGTGTCGCCGCAATGGACACCGCCGCCATGGCGTTACGCGTGAGCTGCACGCTCTCGGATGGGACACTTGGTCACATGAAAGAGGTGCGCTGCGAGCGATGCGACAACATCATCGGCATGGGGTGCGCCTGCCCTCCTGATGGCAGCGTGCCCAAGGCGCACCCGGAGGAAAGGTGTGTTCGACAGGAGTGGCGGCGGTTCCCCGGCAACGCCATCTTGATCAAACAGAATGGTAAGGCGCACGTTCCAGGCGCCTGCGATCACATGACAGAAGACGAGGTGCGGCCTCCGAAGTGGGGTTGGATTCTCGATCCGTCCCCCGGAGATTGGGGCCGTATCAGCGAAAGCAGCCCAGCCATGGCCACTGAGGGGAACGCGCAGCTGCGGGCGACGAGCCGGTGCATGACGTGCATGGGGACTCTCGGCGGCTGATGAGCTGCAGGGCGTGCTGTGCTGTGGGATAGCTGACCAGAGGACCGACGGCTTGCCGTCGGCCCTCATTCGTTTCGTGGTTCTGGGCACGCCGGATGCGGCACGACTCGGTTCGATTGGAACAACTGGCGAAGGACAGATTTGCCCCGGTAAGCGGACTCGACTCACTGGAGGTCTTCCTTCAGATGCCCAGCTCCTCCTCGATCGCCATGGTCACGGCTGGCCATGGGACCTTCGGTTCACCGAACAGTCGCCAATAGCGATACGACGCGCGAACCAGGGAGCTGACACCCAGCCTCGCCGCACCCGGGTCGATCGTTCCGATCACCCGGCGGGTGATCCCGCCGGCTCCGCGCGCTGCGGGACGGACACCGTGTGCAAGGAGGAGAGTGGCCGTGCGGACGGCGTCCAGGGTCGGCGGGGGCGCCAGGGACGCGAACTGGCCGAAGACGAGCTCCCTCCACCTCAGCCTCGTCCTCGCCCAGGCCAGCCGTTCCAGCCCGGTGCCGAGGTCTACGGCCATGCGTGCGGGGTTGTCGGCATTCCAAAGAAGGACGATGTCGCCGAGAGGCAGATCGAGGTGGTTGAAGCGAAGAGTGATGCCTTCGACTTGGCGGCGCCGCCATGCTGCCACCTTGCCGTTGATGCTGATGTGGCGCGCGTGGAAACCCAGTCGCGACAGCACGCTGAGCCAGCCGTCCAAGATCCCCCCGTACTCGTCGATGCACTGAATCGGCTGGACGCGGGAGACGTTGACAAACGAGGTCAGAAACCCTTCCCGGAGGTCGCCCGTTGCGTCACGCTGCCCGGTGAAACGGACAACAGGCTGGGGCAGGAAGCCGCTGCGGTAGGTCAGCGGACGCCCGTCCTTGAGGAGGGGGTCAAGGGCTTGGACGGCCGAGATCGTCAGCTCGGTCTCGCGGCCCCACCGAATTGGCAGGCAGGCGTCCTGCGAGACGCCCTGGGCCGCGAAGCCCGCCTTGAGCCCTGCCAGTAGCTCTTCCCACGACGGGGCCTGACGAGGCGGACAGTACGGCGATCCTCTGTGCGCATGCTCAATCGCGATCCGTCCGTCGGAGACGGTGAACTCCCATTGCGCTCCGAGGGCTTGACGGAGGACCGCAGGCAAGCGGGCCTCCGAACGGGCCGACGGCCCGAGTACGAGCTCTCTGGAACCGCTCGTCAGCATGACCGAGTCGACATCGCGGTGAAGTGGCGGGCCGGATCGAAGCGATGCATCCCGACCTCTTGGACCTCCGTGTGCTTGAGGCCCTCGGCCTGCTCGATAGCAAGGGCGAGAAGCTCCGCTGCTGTCTCGTCGTCCTCGTCGGGGTCGGCCACCGTGATCACGCCCGTCTGATCGCACAGGGCCGCCTCGGCGCAGGTTCCCCCACGCCAGGTGAGCGCGGCCATGGGGGTGCCGGCGCGGAGGGACTCACCGAAGACGGCGGCGCCGGCCTCCACGTACGTACGGGCGTAGGTGTAGACGAAGACGGAGGCGTCGCGGATGGCGGCCGTCTTGGCGGGGCCGCCGAGTTCGCCGACCCACTTCACGTGACCTGCGTTGAAGAGGCGTTCGTGGCTTCGCACGTATGCCTCGTCGAAGACGGGGCCGACGATCTGTATCCGGCGGCCGAGGATCTGGGCGGCTCGGACGGCGATGTGGGGCGCCTTTTCCTCGTCTATGCGGCCGAGCCACACGAGGTCGTGCCCCGCGGCGGCAGGCGGCTCCTCCTCGTCTAGGCCAAGGTGTACAGCGAGTTCAGGAATCGGCTGATGGTCTGCGTACCGCTCGATCATCTCGGGCGAATAGCAGTAGAGCCGTGACTGTTTGCCGTCGAAGGCTGTGTCGGCGTGCTGGAAGACGGGCGAGTGCTGGAACGTGGCGACGTCGCAGCCCAGCTCGTTCCAGGTACGCGTCCAGGCTGGCAGCGACGGGTACTCGTGCCCGACGACCAGGAGGTCGTATCCGGTGCTGCGGAGATCGCGCTCGGCGAGGGATCCCGTGGTGAGGTCCTCCAGGCGGACCGGCCGACGAACCCAGTCGTTCTCCAGGTCCGTGAGCCAGCCCGGCCCAAGAAGGTGTACGTCGGCGCCTGCGGCTCGGGCGCCTACGGCGACCGCCCACAGCCATCGTTCGATCCCGCCGTAGCCGGCGGGTGGAAAGGCGTAGCTACCAGGGAAGTCGCAGACGCCGACGAGCACGTTATGCCTCCGGTGTTCCGTCCGCCGAGATACGGCGGAAGCCGAGGTACGGGACGAGCGATTCGGGCAGGACGATGGAGCCGTCCTGCTGCTGGCACTGCTCGAGGAGAGCGGCCAGGGTGCGGCCGACGGGGAGACCGGAGCCGTTGAGCGTGGCGACGAGCTTGGGCTTGCCGCCCTCACCGCGGGTCCGGATGTTCGCCCGGCGGGCCTGGAAGGTGCCGAAGTTGGAGACCGAGGAGATCTCTCGGTACGTGTTCTGGCTCGGGATCCAGACCTCGATGTCGTACGTGAGCTGAGCGGAGAAGCCCGTGTCACCAGCTGCCAGCTTGACGACGCGGTAGGCGAGGCCGAGTTCCTTCAGGCACGCCTCGGCGTGGCCGACCATCGTCTCCAGCGTGGTGTCCGCGTCCGCGGGGTCGACCATCTGGACGATCTCCACCTTGGCGAACTGGTGCTGACGAATCAGGCCCCTGGTGTCGCGGCCGTACGACCCGGCTTCGGACCGGAAGCACGGCGTGTGGGCGGTGAGCGCCAGCGGCAGCTCAGCCGGCGGGATGATCTCGTCGGCGTAGAGGTTGGTCAGCGGCACCTCGGCCGTCGGGATCAGGAACAGCTCGCGGTCGGCGACGCCGGTCTTGAACAGGTCCTCCTCGAACTTCGGCAGCTGCCCCGTGCCGGTCATAGTCTTGCGGGTGACCAGGTACGGAACCGCGTGCTCGACGTATCCGTGACGACGGGTGTGCAGGTCGAGGAAGAGTGTGGCCAGGGCACGCTCCAGCGCTGCTCCGGCGCCGCGCGAGACCGCGAAGCGCGGGCCGGACAGCTTCGTCGCCCGAGCGAAGTCGAGGATGCCGGTGGCCTCGCCGAGGTCGACGTGGTCCTTCGGCTCGAACGGGAAGGCCGGCGGAGTGCCGACCCGTCGGACCTCTTCCGCGAAATCCTCGGAGTCGCCGTCGGGGGCCGCGTCGTCCGGCAGGTTCGGGATGCTGAGGAGGAGATCGCGGAGCTGTTCCTCGACCTGCACCTGCCCGGCCTCGATGTCCCGGATCTGGTCCTTGAGCTCGCGGGCGCGCTCCTTCAGTTTGGAGATGTCGCCGCCCTGCTTGGCCGTCTGCTGGACCTCACTCGCCACCCGCTTGGACTCAGCCCGCAGCTCGTCGGCCGAGCGGATGTTCTGGTTGCGCCGAGACTGGAGGGACTCCAGCTCGGACAGGTCCAGGGAGTAACCGCGACGAGCGAGCCGACGAACCGCTTCGGCACCCATTTCGATTAGGGCGCGGGCATCATGCATGAGGAAGATCCTTTTGATCCGGTTGGTGGGATACGGAATCGACGGTAGCAACCGCCGAGCCCTCACCGATCCGGAATATGTCCGCGCCACCGCGGTCGGCGCGACCTCCGGGAACGTCCCTGTCGAGATCACTCATCAGCGCCGTGATCCAGTCCGGCAGCTCGTCGTCGGGTATGGCGATCGGCTCGACGTACGGCGCCTCCGGGAAGAAGAGCGGCATGGCCTCCTTCGGAGATCGGTTCTGATGCCAGAGGAGCACGGAGGCCAAAAGGCCGTGGCCTACGAGAACGCGGGGTCCGGGTCGCTCCAGGGTGGCGAGCAATCCGGTGAGCATCCTCCGGATGCCGGCGCGCTGGGACTCGGTGCCACCCGCAGGCCGCTCGTTCGGACCCTGGGCGTCAAGCCAGACCGCGTACTCCAGGAACGGGCGGCCCTCGAACTCTCCGTAGTCGAGTTCATTCAGGCGAGGATCGATGACCAGCTTCGCCGCCGGCACTCCCATCAGCAGAGAAGCCGTCTGCTGGGCACGCGGGAACTCGCTGGTCAGCCACGTCCTCACGGTGTGGAGGGGGAGGGTGGACCAGCCCAGGCTCAGCGATTGCCGACCCTCCTCGGTCAGGTGGATGGGTTGGGACGGGTCGCCGTTGACGAGGTACCGCTTGCTGTAGTTCGTCTGGCCGTGGCGGAGGACGTAGGTGGTCACGAGCCCCTCCTCGGGGGCGACGCGGAAAGGCCGACGAGCACTTCCGCCATCTGCGGTGCTCTCGGGTCCCCGGCCTCCAGGTAGTAGAGGAGTCCGTCGAGGGCCAGCGCTCTGCACCACAGCGCGAGTACGGGAACGGGGATCCGCGAGATCCGGGCGGCAGCAGCCAGCCGCCCGTCGGTCCCGTGCCCAAGGTCGTAATAGACGGACCAGAAGGCCCAGTCGAATGCCGCGTCGCCCAGCATGGGCAGCGGATCGAGCAGGCGAGGGTGCCCCAGCCAGTCGAACGGCACGTTCTCCCGATACAAGTCCGCGTGCAGGACAGTCGTCCTGCCTGCGTCTTCCCTCAGTCCGGCGAGCGCAGGGAGCGCGGTGTCGACGAGCAGACGCCATGCGTCGAGCTCGAGCGTCTCCATCCGTCGCCGGATCCGCGGCAGCATCTCCGTGCCGAGGTGGTCGGTGAGCAGCGGGAAGCTGTTCGGTCGCCTTCGGCGCTGGCCGAGTATGTGCAGCCCCTGAAGGGCAGCCGCCACCATCTGAACCTCGCGCTCTGGCCGCTGGGCGCCACCAGGGCGCCCTCCCACCAGCTCCAGGGCGGCCACCGTCAGGTCGTCAGCGAACTCGATGACGTCCGCCGTCGGTCCGCCGGCCCACAGCCGCAGTGCACTCACTTCGTGGCGATACCGGGTGGGGTCGGTCCATGCTTTGAGGAGTAGCGGACGCCCGTCGAGGGCGGTCGCTGTCGCGATCACCGAGGCGTGTCCGGCGTCGTGGTAGTCGCCGAGGGACAACTGCCAGCGTTCGGCGGCCTGCTCCAGCAGGGCCGGCGCTGCGTCCAGCCACGCCTGGGCTTCCGGCCCGTAGTGCGCGAGTAGCCGCTGTCGGCACCCTGCGGGAACCTCTCCGAGCGTCCGCATCACCATCAGCTCAGCACGATCCCGTCGGAAACCAGCTCGTCCGTCAGGGCTGGGAACTCGCCGAGCGCCTCGGTGACCAGGGCCTGCACCTTGTCCACCTCGACGTCGGGAGAGGACAGGCGGACGAGGACGCGCCAGGGCTGATCGAGTCGCTGCCCGGTCGTGCTTACCAGGTGAACCTCGGCGTGCCCCTCGGTCGCCTCGTGGAGCCGGGTGGCGAGTCGCTGCGCGGCGACGTTGTACAGCTTGCCGACGTGGTAGACGGGGTTCTTGCCGTTGGCGCCTTCAAGGTTCATCGGCCGCAGCGGTGTGATCAGCCCGTTGACCCGGTTGCCTCGACCAACGACGCCTTCGTCACCCGACTCAATCGAGCTGCCGGTGTACGTCAGGTACAGCTCGTCCTTTTCCGGGACGTCGCGGGCATTCAGCCGGAAGCGCGCTTCCGCCCCGGGCAGCCGGAGGGCTGCGAGGCGGTGGCACTCAGCGAGGACCGTCTCTGTGTTGCGGACGTACTCCGCCCGGCTGGCGACGTGACGCGACTTCTGGGGGACGCACAACACGATGTCGGCCTGGGCTCCGTCCCAGTAGCCCATGAGTTTGACGTCCGAGCCGCACCAGGCGTGGGCGAGCGTGAACTCGCTCTTCCCGGAGAAGTGGTCCACCAGTTCCCGTACGAACGACTCGAAGGGGTTCTCCGGCGCCCAGCCGGTGCCGAGGGACGTGTCGTTGGAGAGCCGTACCCGCCGCTCGCGGAGATCTTCGACGGAGCGCGGGTTGAACCAGCGGGTGCGGTCGGGCACCCCGTCGCCGGTGAGTACAGCACCCGGGCTCGAATTGCTGGTGATGTTGAAGACGATGTCGAGGTGGGCCGAGACCTCGGGCAGTCGCTCGGCGAAGAACGCCCGAACCTCGGCCTCCACTATGTCCTCGACCGGTATCCGCTCGCCGCCGCACAACGGCGCGGCCCTCCCATTGACCAGGACCCGCACCGGCGACGTCATCCGGCCGGCGCCGTACCGCACTTCGCTGGCTCCCCCGAGGAGGGCGAGCTTGTCGAAGTTGTGGTGCAGTACGGCGCCGAAGTGCTGAACGGTGTAGCGGCTGTAGGCGCGGGACAACCGCTCGGCGAGATGGTCGGCCAGGGTGTCCGGATGGCCGAGGCCCTTGCGTTCCACGATGGTCGTCGCGTCCGGCTGGGCCATGCCGGTGTCGATGACGATGTGGCTGTTGTCGATGGTCGTGCTCGTACGAGGCATCACGAACTCCCGTTCAGGGGTGGCAGAAGGGGATGAGCGCAGGCGTCAGCACGCCTGGACGAGCGGTGGAGCGGAGGATTCAGCGAGGGACGCCAGCAGCGCGGAGAAGCGCGACCGACTGAACAAGCGATCGGTACGCGGAGGCAGCCTGTTCCTGGGCAGCGAGTCGATAGACGTCGTGGGCCGTAATGAGGTCGATGTCTCGCGTCCGACGGCGATCGAGCCAGAGGAGGAGGCGCCAGGCCAGGACCGGCCCGCTGAACGGCAACCGGGTCAGGAGATCGACCGGGATGCGTCCGGGCGGCATGCCCCCGTACAGCAGGTCGCGTACGAGGTGGAACACCACGTCGGTGTAGTCGAGTACGGCCGGTCCGCAGGCGCTCGCCTCCCAGTCGACGACGTGCAGGCGCTCGCCGTCGATGAGGAGGTGCTCGGGCTTGAGATCACCATGCAGGCGAACGACCGGATGGGAATCGATCGGTTGGAGGGCCTCACTCAGCACCGCCCACCAGGGCAGCGACCGGCAGCGAGGAGAGAACTGATCGAGCAGGAACTGGTGCGAGGAAACGACACTTGCTTGCCGTGCTTCCCAGCCGGAGCCGGGAGTGGCGCCAGCGATAGGCCGGTGCAGCCTGCCGCTCACAGCCACGACGTGACCGATGTAATCCTCAATCGCTGAGTGCGTGCTTACCGAGCACGGCGCCCCCTCCACCGTCCGGAATGCCGTCCAAGACCCGGGCTCATCGTTTCCCGTGGCCAGGACGGCCGGGACCGAGATACCCCACAGGGCAGCGCGCTCAACCGTCGCGACCTCACGCTGGCGCCGCCCCTCGGGGTCGATGCCCACGTAGATCTTCAGCAAGGCACTGCCGTCCGTGGCGAACCGCGTTCTGGAGTACGGCTTGAGAGCTGCTGGTCCGAACGGGCCGAGACCCTGCTCGATCCACGGCTCCGCTGTATTCGTGCTGCGCACCCTCCACACCCCCAGTCCGTATCAGCGAGCCGTGCCCTGCTCCCATTTGAGAAGCAGGACCGATCACCAAAGCCAGCCGAAGCAGAGGGAGTTGACCACATTGCCCGGCGGCTTTTTCGATCTACTGCGACAGTAGGTAGGGCGCCCCGCAGCACCCCGGAAAATCCTTCCGGGGTCGATTCCGGCCACGAGGTGATGCTCAGGACATGCGAGGGATGACAGAGAACCTGACCATCGGCGAGCGCGTCGCCTGGTACCGGCGCCGACGCGGCCTTTCCCAAGAAGTCCTGGCCGGCCTTGTCGGGCGGACCACGGACTGGCTGAGCAAAGCGGAGAACAATCGGATCGAGCTCGACCGGCTCTCGGTGATCACCTCACTCGCCGAGGCCCTCGACGTCTCCCTCGGAGACCTGCTCGCCGAACCGACCCTCATGGAGTGGTCGAACGACAGCGGCCGCCGCACGGTCCCCGCCCTGCGCGAAGCCCTCATGGACTACAAGCAGCTCACGCCGCTGCTCGTACCTCCGCCCGATGACGAACCGCCCGCCCTGAAGGACCTTCGGGCCAACGTGAAGGAGATCCTCGACGCCTATCAGGCGTCTCGCTACGGCTTCGCCACGCGACGCCTTCCCCTCGTACTGGCCGATGCCCTCGCCGCATCCCGCGGGTACTCGGGGCGTAATAGGGAGGAGGCACATGCCCTACTCGCCCTGACCTACCAAGGCGCGGCCATGGTGTTGGGCAAGGTCGGGGAGTCGGAGCTGGCATGGATCGCCGCCGACCGCGGCCTGGCGGCCGCGCAGCACAGCGGCCAGAGCGCGGTGACGGGCTCGCTCTTCCGGGCGGTCACACACTGCCTGCTGGCCACCGGGCGCTTCACCCCGGCGGTCCAGCTGGTGAACGATGCGGCGGCGGTGATGCAGCCCGGCCTGGACACCGCGAACGACGAATACCTCTCGGTCTACGGCACCCTCTTCCTCGCCGGCGCCATGGCAGCCGCCCGAGCGGAGGACCGGGCGACGACGCAGACCTTCCTTCGAGAA
Source organism: Streptomyces sp. 184 (assembly GCF_045781775.1). NCBI lineage: Bacteria > Bacillati > Actinomycetota > Actinomycetes > Kitasatosporales > Streptomycetaceae > Streptomyces > Streptomyces sp. 184. The sequence goes on from NZ_CP123230.1 coordinate 7,835,566, forward strand.
GCCGACGAAGCCGCACAGCGGCTGGGCACCGATGCCAACCACCTGTGGACGGCCTTCGGCCCGACGAACGTGGCCATCCACTGCGTCGCTACCGCCGGAGAGCTCGGAGACATCCAGATAGCGGCGGACCTCGGACAACGCATCGACACCAGCGGCTTGCCGGTGGAACGCCGCGTGAGGCACAACCTGGAAGTCGCCCGAGCACTCAGCGCCTGGAACCGGACCGACGAAGCCCTGGCCACCCTGCTGGACGCCGAACAGGCTGCCCCCGAGCAGGTGCGCCACCACTACCTGAGCCGGGAACTGGTCATCGGCTGGATCCGAGGTACCCGAGGCCGCCCGTCCCAGCCGGTGGCAGACCTGGCACGCAGGCTCGGCGTCGTCGGCGGTTAGAGTCCGTCCCGTGAGTGAGAACGAGCACGAAGCGAAGATGGCCCACCCGCGCATGGCAGCCGGCGCACTCTTCTTCGACGACGCCGACCGAGTCCTGCTCGTCGAACCCTCGTACAAGGACTACCGCGACATCCCCGGCGGATACGTCGAGCATGGGGAGTCTCCCCGACAAGCCTGCGTACGCGAAGTCCACGAAGAGCTGGGTATCAAGCCACACATCGGCCGCCTGCTCGTCGTGGACTGGGCACCGAATCCAGGAGAGGGAGACAAGGTCCTTTACCTCTTCGACGGCGGCCGTCTCAGCGCGGACCAACGCCAGCAGATCGCGCTGCAAGCCGACGAGCTCCGCAGCTACGACTTCCACCACGCCGAGCAACTGCCAGAGCTCACTATCCCCCGCCTCGTACGCCGGATCACCGCCGGGATCCAGGCCCGCGCCCACGGCATAACCGCCTACCTGGAACACGGATCGGCGCCGGAAACAGCACAGTAGTCAGGGAACGCTGCCCGCTCAACCGTGTCGCACGGGTACACAGCACCACCATTCAACGGGAAACGATCATTGCAGCCTTCTCCGAGGCCCTGGGAGCCCGTTAACCAGGCAGAACCCACGGATCGGTGGTCTCGTTCGTGGGCGTCCGGGCGCGTTCAATGGACTCACCGGCCTCCGCCCCACCGCAGGTCAGACCCCCTCTCGCATACCTCCACCCACAGACGAAGACTTGGAGCTTGTTGGGGGGCTTAGAGGTTGTCTCATGTGGTGTCGGGTTGATGCGGCATGATGCCGTGCCATGCGTGTTGGTCTGTCGCAGAGGCTGGTTCCTGACGAACTGTGGTCCCTCGTTGCTCCGTTGCTGCCGCCGTTTGCGTCGCGTCCGCAGGGCGGAGGCACGGCCCCGGTTGATGAGCGAGCGGTGTTCACTGCCGTCGTGTACGTGCTGACCAGCGGATGCGCCTGGCGGCATCTGCCGGAGACGTTCGGTGTCTCGCCGGCGACTGCACACCGCCGGTTCGCCGCATGGACTGAGGCCGGCCTCTGGCGTCGCCTGCATCAGACCGTTCTGGACGAACTCGGCGCCCGTGGTGAGGTGGACTGGTCCTCGGCGATTGTGGATGCGGCCTCCGTCCGCGCGAAAAGGGGGGATCGCTGACCGGGCGCAATCCGGTCGACCGCGGTAAGAAAGGCAGCAAACTCCACGTCCTGTCCGACGCACAGGGCTTACCCATGGCCCTCGGCGTCTCCGGCGCCAATGTCCACGACAGCCAGGCGCTGCTGCCGCTGGTCGCCGGCATACCCGCCATCCGGTCCCGGCGCGGTCCCCGCAGACGCCGCCCCGGCATACTCCGTGCCGACAAGGCGTACTACTCCGCTGAGAGGCTGAAGTGGCTGCGTGAGCGGGGCATCGTTCCGCGTATCGCCCGGCCCGGCGTCGAGTCCGGCGAGCGCCTTGGCCGACACCGCTGGAAGATCGAACGGTCAATCTCCTGGCTCTTCGGCTACCGCCGCCTGACCGTCCGGTACGAGCGCGAAGGCAGCCACTTCCTGGCCTTCCTCGGGCTCGCGGCAACCCTGACCTGCTACAAGAAGCTCGCGAAACTCACCACGTGAGACATTGTCTTAGCTTGTTTCTTGACTTCCGCGTTCCGAACGAGGCTCGTACGCGGAGATCAAAACAACAAGCTCAGGTCCAGTACAACAACAGCTACTCACCTACGAGGTGACTGTCGCTCCACCTGACCGACTATCCGGTCAGCCAAGTCCATGAAGTTCGCGATCGACGGCGCTTCCACGAACAACAACCGTCCGTGGCCGCTGCCATCCCCGAATCCGCACCCGGTGTCGCGAACCAACGGTGTCAGCCAGTGGGCGGTCGGGCGCTCCGCTGCGAAGTAGACGATGGGACGTTCAGACCATGAGTGATGGGACAGGTGACTCCGGCAGCTTGCTGCAGTGAAGCAACCAACGGATGTGAGGGCGTACGAGAGACCCGCCACGCCAAGCTCCAAGGAGCCGAGAAGCGGTTCGGCTTCATAGCCGCCCCCAACGAGTTCGACTATCTCGCTCTCGGGATGCTCGGCGGCAAAACCTGCTGGCAGACAGTCCGGGTCGTTGGCCTCCAAGGCTCTGGCGATTGCCTCGAAGTCAGCGTGAGTTGACGCGGCAAGGTCAACCAGGCTGGCAAGGCGCCGTTCCTCTTTGACCATGGTGACGGCTTCCTCGTGGCTCACGTCGCCGATGTCCCAGACGCCCCGAAAGAAGCCGTACCCCTCTTCATCGATCTCGTCCTCGGGGGGTAGACCGAGTGCCACGTTGGCGGGAAACGTGGGGTCAATCTCTATGTCCACAACTGGGATCACGGAGGCTCCTAACCGACCGAAGGAATCATGCCTCCAATCATGTCTCACGGCACTGACAGCGGACGGGAGCTGGCGACATATCCAAGCCAGTCGCGACGGGGCGCTCGGTCTAGACGTTGTCCCGTAAATGATCTTTGAGTCGTCGGATGCGGGCTGTGACTGTGCTTATCCGGTGAGGGCGAGGTTGTGCAGGCGGGCGACGCCGAGCATGGCGTGGTGGACTCCGTCGCCTTTGAGGCGGCAGTCGCGCAGGACCTTCCAGGTCTTCATGCGGGCGAAGACATGCTCGACGCGGGCTCGTGCCCGGCGGTGGAGGGAGTTGTGTTCCTCTTTCCAGGCGGGGAGTTGCGTCTGTCCGCTCTGGCGTCGGTGGGGAATGATCAGGCCGGTGCCGATGTAGCCGCCGTCGGCGATGATCGTTGCGTTGCCGACCGCTTCCTTCGCCCCGGACTCTTCCCAGGCGAGGCAGTCGTTGCGGTTGCCCGGCAGGGGTCGGCCGACGAGGACGACCAGCCGGGTGTCGGCGTTGATGACGACCTGGTGGCTGGTGGAGTGGCGGTAGTTCTTGGACGAGGCGGCCACCGTGCGGTCGCGGGTGGGCACCAGCGTGCCGTCCACGATGTAGACGGTGTCCCTGCGCGGCCGGCGCATCGGCTGCAACGCGAGCAGCGGCGCGAGGTGGTCGATCACCCGGTCCGCGGCCGACTTCGAGACGCCGAACAGCGGCGCGAGCTGCCGCATCGTCAAGTTGGTGCGCCAGTACGCCGCCACGAGCAGCACCCGGTCCTCCAACGGCAGGCGCCACGGCCGGCCACGGCCCCGTGCATCGACGCCCTCCCGCCGCAGCGCGGCCACCAGCTTGCCGAACGAGCGCGGACTCAGCCCGGTGAACGGGGCTATCCAGGACGGCTCCGAGGCCGTGATCACACCACCCACCGCGCGATCATCCCACGACAAGATCACTTACGGGACAACGTCTAGCCCAGCTCCCTCTCGCCCGCTACCTGGGTTCCATCAACCAACCATCTACGGGGCGCAGTTGATGTCGTCACAGAAGAGCAACCCGGTGATCGCCCACGCAGGAGTGGGAACCCCCAGGAACTCCTCCTCACGTTCAGAGGAGCCGACGCGCGTCGGCCACGTAAGGCTTCAGAACATCGCCACTGGGACAGCGCAGCCGTGCTTGTGCGGGTGCCGTGGACGGCGCACCAGTGGATGGCAGAGTGAATCCCGATCCCATCCTCACAGCACCACTGAGATGACGGTTCCGGGCCCTAAGGGCCAAACGGTGCGGAACTCAGGGGTTGAGCACCGCGCCGTTCGGCGGGCTGGAGGACGGTTGAATGGGAACAGGCTCGGATTTCGGCTTCGCGAGCCCGAGCCGCACCTGTACGTCGTCGAAACTGAGGTCCGGCGTCCCGATGCGGCCGACGGATCGGCTGTACGCAATCAGCATTGATTCAGAAAAGGGGCTGTCCAGCGTCGCGACCCTCTTCCAACCCCGTGCCTCATCAAGCGATACCGATCTGACGTTCTCGAAGTCGATCACCAGGTCCGGGACGTCGAGATAGCGAGGGAGTGCACGATAGCGGTTGTCATCGACCCTGAAGGGACGCTGAGCGGGGCCCTTATCCTTGTTGCTCTTGGCGCTCGACAGCCAGGCGGTGATGGGCGGGGACTCAGAGCCGTCCCCGTCGTCGGTGAACACGCGGTCCGCCTTGGCCAGGTGTACGTACTGGACCTTCGCCTTGCGAGGCTTCTCAACCGTCGCGTCCGGATGGTCCTCGTAGAGGTCACACGCTGGGGTGATGACCAGCCACCAACCGCCTTGGGGATCGACGAGGAGGTCGGTCGCCGTGAGGTGGTGGGTCACAGGAGGCATCAGATAGACACGTGCTGCCGCGGACCGCCCTGTTATTGCGACGAGGTCGCCGTCCACGACGCGATCCAGCTCGCGGAGGCCGTTCTCCCTGAGCCAGGCCGCGAGGCGGTTGACGATGACTGGAGCGATCTCATTCGGGTCAGCGGCCGCCATCTCGGTCCAGTGCGGTGCAACGACGTCGCGCATGAAATCGCGGACCTGGCGCTCGACCAGACCGGAGATGCGACGCGTCAACGCCGGCACGCCTGAAAGCAGCCCCTCTCGGACCGCAGGGGCGATGTCGTCCAAAGCGTTCTTCGTCACCACACGGATGAGAGGAGGCTCCTCCAAGGCACGCACCTGCTGAGGGACGCCGGTGAAGAAGACCACCGGTACCCACCTGACGCTGGCGATCTTCTTGTAGAGCTCACGTCCGCGTCCTTCTATGTCCGCAGACGGGCTGCCGTCAGCGGCATCCCGGACATCGAGGATGACCAAGTCGAAGTCCTCGTGGTTCAGTCGCTCCTCCGCGCTCGCGAAGTCCTGCTCGACCTCGAACTCGATGCGCCCCAGGTCCGTGAGCTCGTCGATGAGGAGTTCCCGGAGGTCCTCGGTCATCTTGGCGTCGTCATCGACGATGAGTACGCGATACGCAACGTCCGGCGTCGTCACCCAACTCTCCTTCGCAGTCGCGCCCGGAAACTCGCGCCGGAGAGGGCGCCGGGACTTACCAGCCACAGGTCACCGTCGTAGAAGTCCTTCACGACGCTGCCTGCGATGCTGAGGCCGAGACCGATACCGTCCGGCTTGTCACTGAAGTAGGTGTCGAAGATCAGGTCCTTGATCTCCTCGCGCACCCCGGGCCCGCTGTCGCTGACCGTGATGTCCACCACGTCGGCTTCGCCCTCCTGGGCACGCTCGGTCTCGACAAGGATCTCGCGTGCCGTCCCGCTGGGCGTCGTTGACAGCCAGTACACCGCGTTGTTCACGAGATTGAGCACGAGCGTCCTGATGTCACCCGGCTCGGCCGTCACCGTCACGTCCTCCCCCCCGATGGTCACGATCACACCGTGCTTGGCGATCTCGGATTCCAGTACGGAGACAGCTTCGGAGATGCTCTGGTGAAGCGAGAGTTCGCGGGGACGCCCACGCTGCCGACCGCTGAGGGGCTCGATGCGTGTGAACAGCCGGTCGAGAGCCCTCTCCTGCGCGGTGAAATCCGTGTGCAGCTCGCCGAGCGCGCCGGATAGGTCCGTGTCGTGGACCTCGACCTTCCCCGTGATCTTCCTGAGTCGACGAAGGTCGAATGCGATGCGGGCCAGTGCCGTCCGGCCGTCGTGGAGCACGACGTCGACGAGGGTGCCCAGCGTCGCGAGCCGGGAGAACTGGGAGATGATCTCCTGGACCTTACGCACACCTTCGTTGATCGTCGCCGTGGCTTCCTCGATGGCGCGTCCCAGGACGACATCGTTCGGATACCGTTTGGTGGCGACCTGGCGTAGCGGATCCAGGTTGAAGCTCTGGAAGACTCCGTGACCTCCCGCTTGGGACGGGCTGACCAGGAGTTGGCTGGTCGTCTTCACCGTGGACTCCGGGCGGCGCAACTTGTAGCGCTGGATCTCGAGTTTCGAGATCGCCTGCAGTATGACCGTCTTCAGTTCCTCGTACTCCGGACTGTCAATCAGCCCTTCCCGGTGCGACCGGTCCTGGAGGCCCGGGTTCTCGTCCGCCGAGATGTAGACGAATCCGGCAACCTGGTTGTTGGACAGTCGCATCGTCGGGTTGTTGACACGTCGCTGGTCGAACCCGAGCCAGTCGTAGCCCGGTTCGCCGAACGGCTGGACACGGAACCCGTCCCGGTACAGGGCCACGCCACTGTTGTCCCGGATGAGCTTCCGCACCTCGGTGAGGTTCTTCGACCCGGTGTCGATGTGGAAGAGCGGCTCCAGCGCCGACTTCTCCAGGTCCCATACGCGGAAGTCCAGCTTCAGTGGTCCGCAGGACGGCCTGTCCGAGTCCTTCCGGAGGTTCTCCTCGACGACCTCCACGGGCTCGTCCCCGCTGGCGTAGATGGCCAGGTGCGCGTTCCCGACGGCGTCCACAGTGCCGACGAGCCGGTAGAGCGGGTGGGCCAGTGTCTCGCTGGCGGCCACGAAGCCGGCGTGGTGGCGGAGCGGACCGTCAGGGGTGTCTACGTAGATGGCGAACTCCGGCTGGTCCGGCACCGACAACTCAGCGGGAGGCGGCGGGGGCAGGAGCCGTGACAGGGAGCGCTTGAGGGCCTCGACGGCGTCGGGCCCCCAGGGCATCCGTAGCTTCTCGAGTCGGGCTACGGTTCCGTGACCAACCGACACGCCGGCCGAAGCTGTCTGGAACCCCCTGACGACCTCGGCGAAGTTCCGCTCCGCCTCGCCGCCCACGGCGAAGACGGACGGCGAGGCTGTGGACCAGGTGACCGGAACCTCGTCCAGGTAGGCGTCACCCTGCGTGAAGTTGCCCCAGTTGATCCGGAGGGTGACCTCTGGCTCGTTGACACGTCGCGTCGTGATGGTGGTGACATGGGCCAAGCGGGCGGCTGCGAACCGACCGATGCCCTTGGCTCCGAGCACACGCCGCCCGCCCGACTCGCTGCGGTGGTTCCGGTGCCTGTGCGGAGTGGCGATCTCCATCCAGGTACCGCGCACCGTGTCCGGGGACATGCCGTGCCCGTCGTCCCACACTTCGATCGAGCCTTGACCCTCCTCGAGCGGTGGGTTGAAGCGGATCAGTACGAGGCTGGCATCAGCGTCGTAGGAGTTCTTCACCAGTTCGGTGAGCGCCACACGCTCGTTGCTGATCAGTTCCTCGCCCAAGGTGCTCATCAACCGCGCGCGCGGCCGGAGATACGCTTCCGTGCCCACCGTATCCAACTGGGCCCCACTTTCGGTCCGTTCCGGTCCAGCCCTCAGCGCGGCGGGACGGAGGCAGATTCTATCGACGTTGCGGATGACGGCCCGTGCGTAGCCGTGCGGCTGAGGACATCCTTGCTCAGGAGTGGCTGAAAACCGCTCCAGAGCGGCGCCAACCAGGGAAATGACTCACTCGGGTGTGCCTTCTGGCGGGCGGATCCGTTGGGGCATAACGGGTGGAACGGGATGGTTGTGCGCGAGGCCCCTGATCGAGCTGTCGGTGGCATCCCGTACGATCGATCATTTCAAGGGTGTGCCAGAAACATCATCTCGAAGACACAGTGGGCGAACCTTACCGATCATGAAGCCCGCTGGCGGATCGAGCCAGGTGGATGCCGGGTGTTCGGGAGGCTCGACCTCGTCGGAATTGTTGCTTCCGCGAGCGTGTCCGTGATCTCCTGGTGCTCGTTCGTCTCGTGCGTGTTGGAGGTTGTGCTGTGGAGAAGGGGAAGTACGGCGTACCCCTGGAGCGGAGCGACTACCTTCCGCTCGAACGGCACGAGGAGAGCTGCTCTCCGGAGGACTTCCGGAAATGGCTGAAGACCCACGGTAAGGGCAAGCGGCTCGCCGTCGACCTTTTCTCCGGAGCCGGTGGTCTGAGCTACGGCGTGAAGCAGGCGGGTTGGACGGTCGCGGCTGCCGTCGACTTCGACGAGCGCGCTCTGGAGACCCATGCGGCGAACTTTCCCGGCATGAGTCTCCACATGGACCTCGGTAACCCTGACGAGCGTGACCGCTTGGTTGAGCTCCTGAAGACTGCTGACATCGACCTGATCGCAGGCGGGCCTCCCTGCCAGCCCTTCAGCCGCGCCGGACGCAGCAAGATCCGGGATCTTGTGACGAACCACAAACGGGACCCGGAGGATCTTCGCAAGGAACTGTGGCGCGCCTACGTGGACGTTGTCACGCGTGTCAGGCCCCGGGCCATCCTCATGGAGAACGTGCCAGACATGGGGCTTGGAGACGACTTCTTCGTGGTGCGCACGATCGAGCAGCACCTGGAGGATCTTGGGTACGCCACGCAGGTCCGCCTTGTCGACGCCTGGCACTACGGTGTTCCGCAGCACCGGAAGCGCCTGATCCTGCTCGCGAGGAACGACGTCGAGCGCTTCGACTGGCAGCCGAAGCAGGACGGCTTCACCAACCTCCGTGAGGCGATCGGCGACCTTCCCGGCCTCGATCCGCAGCCCAGGAAACGCGTCGGCGAACGAGAGATGCCCTACCGCATGCCAGAGGCTCCCTCCGCCTTCGTGGAGATGATGCGTAAGGGCGCCCCGGAGGGGCTTGTCTGGGACCACATGACGCGCCGGGTCCGAGACGACGACTGGAAGATCTTCTCCGAGCACATGGACTCCAAGACCCTGTACTCGGATATTCCGGAGGAGTTCCGTCGCTACAGTGCCGAGAACTTCACGGACAAGTACAAGAAGCTGGCCTGGGGCGAGCGCAGCCGTTCCATCACTGCGCATATCGCCAAGGACGGCTACTGGTACATCCACCCGGACGAGCCCCGAACACTTACTGTGCGTGAGGCGGCCCGGGTGCAGACGTTCCCGGACTGGTTCCGGTTCGCTGGCACCCGTAGCGACGCCTTCCGGCAGATCGGAAACGCGGTGCCACCGCTGCTGGGCAAGGCAGCAGCCGAGGCACTCGCACCCGTGGAAGGCGTGCAGGCACAGCTCGGAGGACTACAGCCGCATTGGCGGCAGGTCAGGGAGGAGCTGGTGGCCTGGGCCCGGGAGAGGCGGAACGGCGACGACTGGTGCCACCTCCCCGGCGAGCAGATGTCGCAGCTCGCGGCAGCCGTGATTGCGCTTGTCTCCGGCGCCAAACCGTCGGCAGCCCAACTGGACGAGATCCTGAGGGACGTGAGATGGCGCAAGACCCTCACGTCCAAGGCGTTCCAGAACCTCTTGGAAGCAGCCCCCTCCGAGAAGATCAGGACACGACTGGAACGCCTTGCTCCGCTCGTCGATGACTCAGCCGCCTGGCAGGAGAACAGGCGTCTTGAGATTCCCAAGCGCCTCGCCCTCAAGCCGGCCGAAGCGTCGCTCTATCGCCTGCTGGTGGGCGAGGACCTCCTCTGGGTGGGCCAAGGGGCGCTACGCGTTGCCGCACGTCTGAACGACAGCGACGCGGACCGCACGAACAGACTCAGTGACGGCCGGGTCAACCTGGTAAGGCTCGTGGGCGCCGGGGGCGAGGACGCACCGCTCCGCATGGCGGCGCTGCGTCTCATCAGCAACACCGTCTGCAGCGCGCGTGAACCGATGTGCTCCGAATGCCCGCTGAGTAAACACTGCAAGCGGAAGTCCGACGCATCAGACGTCTCAGTGACCACAAAGGGCAACGGGGAATCACAGGTCAGGGAGCGCGGAGAGAGGAAACAGACCTCAACGTAGGGGGAGCGGGCTGGAAGATGGCGATCAGGAGGGCTGCCCGGTGCAGGCTTCGTACACCCTGAGCGCGGCCTGCTCGACATCGGTGCGGATCTCGCACTCCCAAACGCGGAGCACGGTCCAGTTCTCCGACTCGGCCGCCTCGGTGTTGCGGAGGTCCCGCGCTCTGTTCGTCTCGATCTTCGCCCTCCACAGCGGGGCGTTCGGGCCTCGGAAGTCCGCAGGCCCGTGTACTGGGCAGCCATGCCAGAAGCACCCGTCGACGAAGACGGCGACGCGGTACCTGGGCAGGACGAAGTCCGCTCTGCAGCGGGCGGCCACCCGGCGCTGAAGTCGGAACCTCAGCCCGAGCCGATGCACGGCGCGTCGCAGAGCGACCTCCGGAGCGGTGTCACGTACGCGCCGCCCGCGCAGGTGACCGCTCTTCTCGGTACTGACCCAACCGGTGCCCGCCGTGTCGTCTCCCATTGCCATGTTCGTTGTCCCGCCGTCGGCCAATCTGGGCGTAGGGAGGGGTGCCACTCTCTTCCCATGCTTAGGGAACCATCTGAACTCCAGATCGACAGCCAGGGCCGGATCGAACTCCCCATGAGCCTGCTCGCGGAGGCGGGCATCGCGCCGGAGGCCGCGCTCATCGCGTTCAGTGACGGAGACGGACGGATCGTGCTCCGCCGCGCCGAGGACGCGATGAGGGACCTGATCGAGCGGGGGCAGCTCTGACCGTCGGTGGGGTGTCGTCTACGCCCCGGGGGTGAACCCGAGGGACAGGGCCTCGTTGCGAGCGTGCAGGGCCTGCACCGCCTGCGGCTCGGGAACCTCTTGGTCGAGTTCGAGACGCCTTCCGACGTACTGGGCCAGCTGACGCTGTGCGGGTACGAGGTTGTGGGTCTCCTTGGCCCACCGCTCGAGCGCGTACCACTCGTCGGCGGGGACCATCGTCACCTCATCCCTGGCCCCCTCGTCTCCCTCGGTGCCGCCCGCCGGCGCCTCCTCGTCCAAGGGATGCTCGCGGAGCTCCGACTGCAGGTCGCGGGGGACGGTCCAGCGAACCCTGGAGACCGCGTCCCAACAGCTGGGCTTCTTGGCCCATTCGCCGACGTGGTTACCTTCGCGTGGATTGGTCACCACCGCCATGACCCGGGGGCACAGATCGTCGATCGCGTCTTCGAGAGCCGGCGAGATCCGCTGTTCACGCCAGATCCGGTCGAGGTCGATGCGCCGGTCCGTGGCGAGGGACAGGCGTGCCACCGTGTAGGTCGTGATCATGCTCTTGTAACTGCCTGCCTCGTGGGTCGCCGCGATGCGGTCGACCGCTCTGAACAGAACAGCCATCGCGATCACGCGTTGGCAGTACTGCACGTCGACGTGAGGGGGCGCCTCGTCGATGCGGACCATGAACGCCGCAAAATTCTTCTGCGCTCCACGACTGACCTGGAACGGAAGGTGGTTCCAGGAGTTGACGTACTTGGCGAGGTCCGCCTTCGTGAACTTCTGCCTCGTAGGGTTGAGCTTCTTGAAGGTGCGCTGCTTCGCAGGGGTCCGGGCCTTGGCCACCTCGTCGGTGTACTGGCCGCGTGCACGCTCGTAGAACCAGTGAGTCTCCTGACCGCTCCCGTCGGTCGCCGACGCCCAAAGGGATCGCGTGATCCGCTGGACGGCCACGTGGTACTCGTGGTTCGAACTGAAGTCGACCAGCGTCACCCGGTTCTGTGTGTTCGAGTACTCGGAGATCATCGGGACGATCTCCGCGAGCCGCTCGGGGGACACCTCCGTCAGTTTCATCTGTACCGACACATGCGAGAGATCCGCCTTGTCGCGGCTCTGCGCGTAGTGCAGTGACGCCATCGTCTGGCCACCGTTCACCACTTGGAGTCCGTGAACACGGGAAATGCCTGTCGGCTGTCCGTCCGGGCCGTGCACGAAGTCGACCTGCGAGGCGGTCGCCGTGATGCCGTTGTTGTACGCCAGGAACCTGCCGGGCGCACTCAGGAGCGTCTCCCTGATTCCCCGGTTCACCGAGCCACGGGCCTGCAGGAACGAGCGGACGTTGAGTTCGAGGAGTCGGGTGCCGTACTCCCCGTACAGCTCGGCCAGTCTCCGCCCCGGGATGACTGCCATGGCCACCGAGTGGTCCGACTCGCTGCTGGGCGCGGAGACGCACGGCAGCGGAGGTTCGAAGGAGACCACGATGGGCTCGCTGATGCTGCCGGACGTCGCATGGCGGTGCAGCCGCGCCAGGTCCCACACCTCGTGGGTCACGGGGAGACCGTCGAAGTCGGTGGGCGGAACCACGGTGCTGGTGCCGACACGGTTGCTGAGGAGGAAGAGCCGGATCCTCTGTACCTCGGTGAGGGCCTTCTCGACCGCCGCGCACATGTCGTAGACGTCGAAGGACTCGTCGATGTGCTGACGCAGCCCGTCCCGGCACCGTTTTACGAACGTCAGCAGCCGCTTGAAGGCCGTCTCGGTCTGGCTCTTCGTGAGCTTGGACTCCGAGGGGACCAGGGTGAAGTCCGTGACGAACAGGTCGAGGCACTCCCCGGACTCCCCAATGCCATACCCGTGGACCAGATGCCCTTGTGCCTTGTGGTAAGCGGTGAAGGTGTTGGAAGCGATGCCCGCCTGCTCCAGGTCTTCGAAGACCCGGCGGGTGAACGCCTCCGAGGGATTGGTTCCCTCTGCGTCGGCGGTCGCCTGGACGTCTGCCACGAGATCGCGGGAGTATTCGGACAAGTCGAGCTCAGACATGCAAGCCCCCGATCAGTTCGGTCACCTCGTCGGTCGTGGCGCGGTACTGATCCAGCCCCGAGGTACTCACGTGGTAAGTGCAGTCGCCGACACCTGCCGCGAGATCCGCTTCGACGATTCTCGGAAAATCCCCCCGCACGTGCCAGAAGTGCAGGTCGCGAAGGGTGTAGCGGGGCTCGTCGTACATGTCTCGCTGTCCGGGAAGGTATCCGGCTTGGACGAGACGCCCATCGAACTGAGCCCGGTCAGCGGAGCTGGTGAGCCGCTCGCGTATGCGTTCGACCAGCCGGTTCAGACTCTCGCCCGATCCACCACGCCGTTCGTCGAGCATCGCCAGTGCCAGCAGCAGCGCGGGCGTGCCGGTGCCGTCCAGCTGCCGCTCGCTGGCGATACGGATGCTCCGTGGACGCTTGGCGGTGCTGGCCTTCGCCTCGATCGCCACCTCGGGTAGCTGGAAGTCCTGGTTGGCTCCGCTCGGACCAGTCCACGCCTCCACTGCATCAGCCGGGTCGACGGCGGGGAGGACGTGCTCTCGGAGGACGAGGAGCTCGCCAACGAGGCCGCGGCGCGCCTCGGGCGCCAGGCCGTCCCTACTGACGGAGCGCAGAAGGTCCTGCCACCGCTCGAACCTGTCCACGGCGGCGGTCAGGGCGGCAGCGGCCTCGGGGGCGTCCCTGACGGTGTCGGCAACGTCGGTGACGAGCGGGTTGAAAACCTCACGCAGTTCGTTCGCGGTCAGGACCACCTGGAGTTCGTACTCGAGCCGCGACACCGCGCTCAGGTTCATCTCCAGTCCGGCCGCACGCGGCAGCCGCCCCACCGAGCGCACGATGTGGTCCGCGGAGCGGGCGTCGGTCCTGAGGGCCAACATGCGTTGGTGACCCGGGTGGGTGACGGACAGGAAGACGTCCAGAGGAGCGTTCGGATGCAGCCGAAGCCGGGACCTACCGGGCGTGCTCTGGGGGGTCTCCAGGTCACGCCACTCGGCCTCGGTGACGGTCACTCCCCGCCCTCCTCGTCGTGGAAGGCGTCGAGGCCCTCCTGCTGCCAGATGGTGTTGACGACGTACTCCGTGTCGGACTGGTGCTCGGAGCGGGGGAAGCTCACCTTGAAGCCCACCAGAGGCGGTTCTGCCTCACCGTCCGGAGAGGCCGCCGGCCGCTCGATCAGGTAGATCAGCAGCAGGGCCTGGTCGGGCCTCCTCTGCCAGCGCAGGTGCTCGCCCGAGGGGGTCTGGGGAACCTTCTCCTTCTTCTTCATCGCCGCGGCCATCTGCGTGGCGTCGAGAGCGGCCTTCACCTGGGCCGGTTCGAGGTCGAGGTACTCGTCAGGCGGACTGAGTACCCGGCGGATCGTGTAGCGCCCCTCCGTCCTGAAACCGGGGTTGATCGCCGCGCGGGTCACCGGCCCGATGGTGTGTCCGGCGACGTTCTGCGGATCCTGTGCCGCGGCCTTGCCGACCAGGTGCACCGTCCACTCAGGCAGTTCGCCCACCGCCACGCACTGGTCGATGTACTTCGCGATGAACCTGGGACGGACGCGCTGCGCCATGCGGTCGGTCTCGTAGCTGGAGAGGAAGTCGGCGATCACCTCGGAAGGCACCGACTTCCACGCGACATTGCCGCCCGGAACCTTCGACTCGGCCGCCGCGACGCCGTCGAGCCGCTGGACGAAGTCCTCAAGTGCCTTGAGGTTTTGGTCAACGGTCTTCTGAGCAAGGTTGAAGATCACGGTCTCCGGGCCCTCGCCGGAGTAACTGAGCATGACCTTCGTACCCTGGCGCATCTTGTTGATGGCTGTGATCGCGACGCCGAGCGAGGAGGCACGTACCTTCAGCCCGAAGTTCCTCGGTGTGAGGTTGAGCGCGGCCATTTCCTCCACCTCACGGCGCAGTTCGTCGGTCGCGGCGGTCACCTCGACGTACTTGGCCTGGAGGTCGGACGTCGTGTAGAGACGGCACAGGTCCTCGTACCCTGGGCGGAAGCCGAACCACCGGCCCATCTGCAGCAGGGTGTCGTAGGTGTTGGACGTACGCAGGTAGTAGCTGACGGTCAGCCCTTCCAGGGTGAGTCCTCGGGAGAGTTTCTGACCTCCGATGGCGATGACGGATAGACCGGTCCTACGGTGCTCGTAGTAGTCGAGCGCGTCACGTGAGGCGCCGTTCACCGTCTTGACCACGATCTTGCGCAGGGCCGGCATGACCTGTGGGGCCACCTCCTCCCAGGTCAAGGGCTCGGCCTCGTCCGCGGGGAAGTGGTCCGTGGTGGGGACGAAGTCGCGCTCCCACAGGGCTTGGAGCTCTGCCATCCGCTCCGGAGCCTGCCCGTACCGGTCACGGAGCGAGTCCACGAGAAGGCCCAGATGGTCGGCCACTTGGTCACGAACGATCCCCTGGACCGCGGTGAAGCGGGTGACGTGCACCAGCATGGAGTTGTGCACCTTCGTCTGCCCCCGCGCCCTGCGAGCGGCACACGAGAGCACGAACGAGGCGATCGCCTCACGCATGGACTGGGGTAGGTCGTCGGACGGGACGAAGGCGGACTTGTGCTTGCTCGGGACCCAGCTCTCGGCGTCGTCCACGGGACGCACGAGCGGCAACGGGGGCACGTCGTCCTCGTCGTCGTTGTCGACCTGGAGTCCGAAGACTCGCTCCGGACCGAGGTAGTTGGATGGTGAGGGCAGGGTCCGGATGAAGCTGTCGGGGAAGAGGTCGGCGCCGAGGTCGGCGTGGTCCACATCGGGATCGATGTAGATGTTGGCGTACGGCGTCGCGGTGTACCCGACGTAGGCCGACTTCTCGAAACTCTGCATGAGGTCTCGGATCGCGGCGTTGGTCTTCGTCGGATCCGCGTCAGGGTCCCGCCTGGTGTTGATGGAGGCGTTGTCGGCCTCGTCGTCGATGACGAACAGCGGGATGTCGCGCACGACCTTGCGGCCGGTCTCGTCCTCGGTGCCTTGTACCTCCGTCACCCAGGTACGCAGGTACTCGAGGATCTTCCAGTGCTTCTTCACGACCAAGACGACCGGGAACCGACCGAGGGGGAAGTTGACCGCGTTGGCCGCCTGACGACCGAAGTCGCCCTTCTCGGAGCTGTTGGTGGGCGACGCGATGTCGAGCCTCTTGGCGCCGGGCATCCGCCCAGCACCCATGAGACGGGACTTCCCGTTCTGGTTGGACCGCTGCTGGTGCTGTGTGTCGAAACCCAGAAGGCCCTCGTCGACACGCAGTTGCGTCTGGCTGCGGAGGTCGTTGTGGATTCCGGCCAGGATCACCACGAACTGGTATCCCGCGTCCACGGCCTTCGCGGCGAGCCCGATGTACTGCCCTGTCTTGCCCGACTGAACCTGCCCGATCACGAGGCCGGTCCGGCGCCAGGAGCCGATGCGACGCGGGTCCTCCAACTGGCTCAGGACCTCGTCCGTGCTCTGGTCCAGCCGACGCACGACGACCGGGGGCAGGCTGCGGACGTCCTCGAGGTAGCGCCGGTAGCGCTCCCAGAAGTCCCACTCGCGGTCGTTCTTCGCCTCCGGCAGCCACGGCTCGTGTCCCCTGTCGCTCTCCAGACCGGAGGAGCCCTCCTGGAACACGGCGGTTATGGCCTCGATCTCCTTGGCCAGCAGGTCTCGGTCGAGAACCTCCCCTTGGCCGGCCAACATCCCGAAGATGACGGTGACCGCGTTCTGTACCTCTTCCGGAGTCGGCTGGCGGTCCTGGGACAGCAAGGCGAGAACCAAGCGCCTGGCTTTGGCAAGGGACTCGAGGGAGTCCTCAGGGGTGGAACTCACAGCTGACCTCCAGCTGAACGGGGACGGTCTCGGGCAGGGTAGGGGCGACCACTGACAACGGGCTCACCCGCTCCAGAAGCCCTGCATCTGGTCGAAGGGGGGCATGGTCCGGAGTCGCTCCCGGGCAGCAGCGGGCGAACGACCGTCGGAGACCATCGCCTCGTAGATCCGTTGTGCAACCTCGGTCGCTCCGGCGTCGGCGGGTCCCGGACCGCCGAAGGGCTCGGGGTCGTCACTGGTGTCCGTCTCATGCATCACGCGGAGGGCCGTAACCGGCACGGTCTCCTCCAACAGGCGGATCAGAGCTCGCACGTCGTCTGCGCTGGCGCCTCCGGGGCGTAGCGCCGCCCTCACCAAGGGGTGACCACGGTTGATCCTGCAGGTGACCTGGTCACTCGCACGGCGGACGTTCCACGCGTAGAGGAGTGGATCACCGTGCGTTCGCGCCGCGATCTGCCCGCGGTGGCGCAGCACGTCGGAGGCTCTCCTCCGAGCCTGCAGGGCGATGCGGCGAAGGTGAGGACGCAGGCCGACGGGTGGCACAACACTGGACTTACGGACGTCGACGCCCCACTCGACGTCCGTCTCGGCGGGGATGTCCACGGCGATCCGTGCCAGGTTGTACTTCTCCTCGCGACGTACACCGCGCTGGCCAAGCCAGTCGCCGGCCAGGATCAGACGGTCCCGCCGGTACACGTAGAACCCCTGCTGATCGAGCCAACCGCGTGGGCCGCCGGCCTCCTCGTACTCGGTAGGCGTGAGCCGCTGCGCGCTGGGGAGGACGAACGCCTCCACTCGTACGGAGCCGGTGCCGAGCGGAAGTTGCTCCACAGGTAGGGGCTGAACGGAAGGGTGACCGGAGAGGAAGGGGTCCCAGGGCTCGACCGGGCTACCGGAGACACGCATGGTGCGGCGTCGACTGCCCGTCAGGAACCGGGCGAAGACCATGCCCAAGTGCGACTCCGCGCGGGCGGCCTCTGCGTAGAACTGCTTCTGGGTCCGCTCGTCGTCCTCGGTCACGCCGTCGACGTGGTATCCGTTTAGCCGCCGCCACAAAACGACCGTGCCGTGGTCAGCGCTACCGCGGATCCTGTCGAGCAGGTCCGCCGTCGCCTCGTCCGCGCCGTGCAACAGCCTCCACTCACCGAACTTCTCAACGACGTCGAGATCCCACGTACGTACGTGCCACTCTCCGGAGACAGCGGTCGCGACGGTGAGCTGACGGGCCTGGGAGAACGACGCGGACTTGAGTCCGACGCCGAAGCGCCCCAGGTCCGTGACGGTACGCGGTGTGGCGGGACCGCGCGCAGCCACGGTCATGGCGGTCACGAGCTCGTCCGCGCTCATCCCTTCGCCGTTGTCGACAACAGCGATCCACGAGTCCTGTCCAGCCCATGTGAACTCGATGTCGATGTTGGCTGCCTTCGCGGAGATGCTGTTGTCCACGAGATCCGCGATGGCGGCGGGCAGTGAATAGCCGAGAGAGCTGAGCGAGGCGACCATGCCTGCAGGTTCAGGGGCTGCGATGTCGTATTTCATGCCCAGTTCCAGTCCTGCTCCCCGTTGCAACCCCTTGCCGACGCGTGGTGTCTGAGCGATCCATGGAGCTGAGAACTGAGACGTTCTTCTGGAAGTCTCGTAAGTAGCTCTGCTCTCATCCCCCGGGCCAACTCCCCACCTACGCAAGATGGTAGTTGAGCCTGGCCAGCAAGGTCGGTGCGTCGGCTGGTCTACATCGCTTTCCCGCACCGGCGTAGTCTGCGGGGGTGCTCCACGAAGTCACCGAGGATGGCGGGTTGGGCTTCTGCCATCACGTCCTTCCCGGTCTGCTGCCGCCCGGCTACCACGGTCCGTTGGTCGTCGCCCTCGACTCGAACGTCCTGATCGACCTCCAGCAGCATGGGGCTGCGCTCATGAACGATGAGCCGCTGCCCGATCGCGTTGCGGCGGACGTCGCCTACGCCGACGAGCTGTCCGGCCTCGCGGACTCTCTCAACCTGTGGCTGTTGCGCGACATTCGATTCGTGGTGACCCCCCGCTCGAAGACCGACGCCAAGAAGGTCACCGAGCGCTTCCTGGAACGCAGGCTCCCGTCAATCAACGCGGTAGCGGACAGCTTGGCATTCCAGGTAGGAAACTGGTCCGTGCCTGCGCCGTCGCACGGACCGTCGCCCACTCCCGTCGGTGAGGTGACCGGCCTTCCTGATGGCGCCGACTGCGACTTGGTACTTGAGGCTCAGGCCGTTGGCGCTCACGTTTTCCTCACCCGTGACCGGCTCGTCTTGGAACGTGCGGAGCTCGCCGGACCCCCGATGGCCCTGCTCCCGCCCCAGGGCTTGGCGGCCGATCTCCTTGCCGCTGGCGTCCAACCGCTCCTCGGGGGCACGTGCGACGGTGACGGGTGCCCGTACCGTGACTGGGGGCTCCCCGCCCCAGATATGGGCAAGTGGGGCGGACTCCTCTCCGTGCTGGAGTAGAGCTTGCCGGGGACCAGGAGAATCAAGGCCAGCGGCAGCATTCACGGGGCGAACACAGCATGGACTCTTTCGAGTTGGGGCGGTTGACAGACCATGACTTCGAGGTGGTCTGCCGTGATCTGTTCAGTGATGTCCTTGGCATCCCGCTGGAGATCTTCCCGCGCGGCCGGGACTGTGGCGTCGACCTGCGGCACACCGACCCCGCCGGGACGACCGTCGTGCAGTGCAAGCACTGGCCGAGCGCGACCCAGAAGACTCTGATCAGACGCCTGATCATGGATGAACTACCCAAGGTCCGCGCGCTGGCACCCGACCGTTACATCGTCGCCACGACGGTCGGTCTGACCGTCGACGGCAAGGAAGAGCTCCGCAGCGCCTTCTCCCCGTACGTTCGCGGCACCGGCGACCTGTACGGCGTGGACGAGATCGTCGCCGAGCTGCTGCGCCGCCCGGACCTGGTCCGACGACACTTCCGGCTCTGGCTGAGCAGTACCGCCGTCCTTCAGACCGTGCTGAACCAGGACCAGTACCTGCGCTCGTCGTGGCTTCGGAAACGGCTACCGGGCGTCGCCGACACCTTCGTCCCGCACGAGGGCTTCGAACGAGCCCAGCAGCTTTTGGACGCCCAGCAGGTCTGTGTCATCGCTGGCATCCCCGGGGTGGGCAAGACGACGGTGGCGCTGATGCTCACGGCCTGGCTGATTGGCAATGGTTACGAGGTCCACGAGATCACCCAAGACGTCGACGAGATCGGCACCCTGTGGCGCGAGGGCACTCGGCAGGTGTTCCTCTACGACGACTTCCTTGGGCGTACGACCCTGGACACGTCGTTGAACAAGAACGAGGACAACCGCCTGCTGTCGGTGATCCGGGAGATCCAGGAGACACCTGGCAAGGCACTGGTGATGACGACCCGCGACTACCTGCTGGAGCACGCCCGTCTCCGGTACGACCGGCTGGTGGCGCCGGACGTGTCGGACGCGGTCAGCGTGATCCGGCTGACCGACCTGCATCGGCGGGTGCGGGGCCAGATCCTCTACAACCACGTCCACCACTCCTCCCTGCCACCGGACGTCAAGCGCCGGTTCGCCGATCCGAAGGTGTGGCGTCCGATGGTTCGGCACAAGCACTTCAATCCGCGTCTGATCCAGGGGACCCTCAGGCTGTCCGCGCGCCGGGGCCAGGACGTCGCCGCGGCGATGCGGAAGAACCTGGACGACCCCCGCCGCGTATGGGAACGCATCGTTGAGAACGAGCTGACGGACGAGGCCGTCCACATGCTGGAGGTGCTGTTCACCTTCAAATCCGCCGGTCTGGACGACCTGGAGGAGTCCTGGCGCTCGTACCGCAAGAAGATGGAGCGGGCGGCGGACGGCAGAACGTTCCGCAGGGCACTGCAGCTGCTGGACGGCACGATGATCTCGGTCGAACAGGGGCGGGTGGCATTCCACAACCCATCGATCGAGGACTATGTCCGCTTCCACCTCGACGCCGACCGGGCCCACTTCTCGGAACTCCTCAAGGCACTCGTCCACGAGGAACAGGTGCAACGACTCGTCGCTGCAGCTCGTATGGCTGACGGGGCGGGCATTCTGACCCGACTGCGGGAGCACGAGTCGACCGTGAGCACCATCGTCCAAGCGATGGGCGGTGACATGGAGACCAGGTTGTGGCACGAGGACGAAAGCCGGTCGACGCATCTGGAGTGGGTACTGGAGACGGCCGAGTTGCTGGACTCTGCCACGCTGGCCGCGTACGTGATGCAGGAGACGGTCTCCCCGTTCACCCCCTATGGACCCTTCTCCCACCTGGAGGGCCTGATCAACTCTCTCGATGCCAGCCCGTTAGGGCCGCGGGAGCACGCCCAGCGGTTCCGGGAAAAGGTGACTGCCGCCATCCACGCCGAAATGCTGGAGTACGTCGAGGCCGGCGACTGGTACTGGTCCATCGCGCTGTACCACCAGCTGCGCCGGACACCGTCCAGAGCCTCCCGCGAACAGGCGACCGAGGGTCTGGTCCAGAACGGCCTGGAAGAGCTGCGCCGGCTCGCCGCGCAGCCCGAGCGCGAACCACGTATTGCCTACCTGGAACTGTTGGAGGAACTGGTGGACTTCCTCCTGGAGCAGGGGGCCGAGGAGGAGCTGCCCGAGGAGTTCGCCGTCGTGTACGGCAGAGCCGAGCGTGTGTTCGCGCTCCGGGAAGCAGAGGGGAACGAGTGGCTCCAGAAGCACCTAGTCCAACGGGATCCGTCCGAGCGTTCCGACGTCGCTCGCGATCACACGCTGGTCACCGACCTGATGCGCAAGCTCGACGACACACGCTGACCGCTTCCCGCTGGGAGCCATCTGGGAGCCAACCCGCTCCCCAAGCCCCTTCCAGACCACCCGACACCACCGCACACCAACGCCCTGACCAGGCAAAACGCCAAACCGCCCGGTGTCGATCTTGGCGGAACCTCATTCGGGACGAAGAGGTCGTGGGTTCAAATCCCGCCACCCCGACAGCAAAGCACCAGATCAGGGCCGGTCTCCCGCACGGGAGAGCGGCCCTGATTCTTTCCCTGGGGCACCCTGGGTGTGAGCTGGGTGTGATCTTGGTCCGTAGGCGACGAACCGGGGTGGGCCGGGTTGCCGGTGCGACGCATGTGGTGGTGTCAGGCGCGGTGACCGGGGGCGTCGGGTCGGCGATGATGCCCTTTGCGATGTTCAGCGCGACCGTAAGAGCCCGCCATCGCGTGTGCGTGGCGAGGCTTCCCGCCGGGTGGGCGGGGGGCGATTCGTGACGCCTGCGGGGGCTTCGGTGGAGGGGTTGGGTGTGGAGAGCGTTACCAAGAACAGGCAGTCCCCTGCCGCGCTGCGGGCCATGGTCGAGCGTGCCTACGGGGGCGGCCGGGTGCCGGTCGGGGAGGGGTGGGCTACCGAGTTGGGGCACGGGTGGTTCAACGTTGCTTATCGCGTTCTGCTGCGGGACGGGGCCGAGGTGGTGGTGAAGATCGCGCCGCCGTCGGAGGTGGAGGTGATGACGTACGAGCGTGGTGCCATGGCGGTCGAGTTGCGCATGCTGGATCTGCTTCGTACGCACACCTCCGTGCCCGTGCCCGTCGTGCACTTCGCCGACCGGAGCCGCGAGTTGTGCGACGCCGACTACTTCTTCATGCCGTACATCGACGGCGACAACCTCGGCGTCGTCGCGAAGCAGCTTCCCGCCGCCGCGTGCGACTCACTGATGGAGCAGGTCGGGGCGTTCAACCGGGAGATCAATTCGCTGCGCGGGGGCGCCTTCGGGCCGCTCGACGGGCCCGGGGATCCGAGTTGGCGGCGGGTGTTCACCGGCATGGTCGAGGACGTGCTCGCCGACGGTGAACGGCGGGGCGTCGACCTCGGGTGGGATTACGACACCGTGCGTACGGTCGTCGACGTACATGCCGGCAGCCTTGACGAGGTGACCGAGCCGCGGCTTGTCGAGTGGGATCTGTGGGCCGGCAACGTCCTGGTCCGCGACGGCAAGATCGTCGGTGTCATCGACCACGAGCGGGCGTTCTACGGCGACCCGTTGATCGAGTCCGGCTTCGCGGGCACCCAGATGGAGTCCTTCGGCTTTCCGGTGCCCTTCATGCGCGGCTACGGCCATCCGGAACTGACCGGGACCGAGCGCGTGCGGCGGCGCCTGTACTGCCTCCATCTGATGCTCATCATGGTCATCGAGACCGTTTACCGCGGGCACACCGACAGTAGGCAGTTCGACTGGGCGCGTATCCGGCTCGACGAGTCGATGGCCCTCCTCGGCCGCACCCGCCGCTGACGGTTCGGCCGCCGTCGCAACCAGGGCTTGCGCACCGCTCTGCCCGTATGCTGGACATGCGGAGCGATGGCGCGTCTCGGCGAAGGGGAACCGGCGTGGCGGACGTCTTCATCTCCTACGCGGCAGAGGACCGTGCCTGGGCGGGGGAACTGGCGGCGGGGCTCCGGCGCAACGGGGTGCAGGTCTTTTTCGACGAGTGCAGTCTGCTGCCCGGTGATGTCGTCGTCCATCAGTTGGAAGCCGCCATCCGCCGCTCCACTCACGGAATTCAGGTACTCAGCCCGGTGGCCGTGCACAAGCCCTGGGTGCTTCAGGAGTACGCGGCGCTGCTGTCCGCCTCCGCGCGGCGCGGGCTGCGGCTCATCCCCGTACTCCACAGTGATGTCGATATCGGTGCGCTGCCCTTCGCGGCCACCCGCTTATGGGTCGATTTCCGGGAAGTCACCGGGCAGGCATTCCACGACAAGGTGAGCGAGCTGGCGCGCGTGATCCTCGGCGACGGGCCCGGCGCCAACGGCGATTCGGAGGCCATGGATCTCCGCGACCAAGGCGCCGCCCGTTCCGTCGACGTCCCGGCCGAGCCCTCTTTCGTCGTCTGCTACGCGCGCCGGGAAAGGGACTACGCGCGCCGGCTGCTTCCCGCGCTTTCCCGGGCCGGTCTTCCCGTCTGGTCCATCAGCCACCTGACCTGGGGCGACGACGTCCTGTGGACGATTCGCGCGCAGATCCGGCACGCGCTGGGGATCATCGTTCTGATGTCCCCGGAGGCCGAGAACTCCGACGACATCACCCGGGAGATCCTGGAGGGGCAGCGGCACAGCCGTCCCTTCTTTCCCATTCTGGTACGCGGCGACCGGCATTTTCTGCTGGCGAGCACCTGGCATTTCGACGCCCGTACGGGCTCGCTCCCCGGGTACGCCGAACTCGACCTCCTACGCCGCCTCCAGGACGCGGGCCGCACCGTCGCGCCCGCCGCCGCCCCCGCCCCCGCCCCCGCGCCGAGTGGGCCGGCCGCGGCGCGTACGGGGCCCGCCGTGGCGGCTCCGGTGGCGAGCCTCGTTCCCGACGCGCCCGCGGGGGCGCGGCTCGGGGCACTGCTCGCGGAGCAGGAGTGGGAGCACGCCGACGTGCTGACCACCGCGCTGCTGCTCCAGGCCGTCGACCGGCTGGAGAGCGGATGGCTGCGCCGGAGCGACGGGCGGCGGCTGCCGGCCGGGCTGTTGCGCGAAGTGGACGCCGCCTGGGCGGAGTTCTCGGGCGGAAGGTACGGGTTTCGGACACAGCGGGAAAGGGCACGTCCCGCGAGTGCGCGGCACCGCGATTTCCTGGCACTCTCGTTAGCGTACGGCTGGCGTGGTTCGGTGGAGGACGGGGTCTCGGAATACCGCGAGTTCACCGGCCCGGCCCGGCCTCCGGGGTTCTTTCCCACGCTTCGTAACCCGCAGAACGAGCGCTATCCGGACTGGTACGACCAGTGGACCGAAACCGTGCTTGCCGTACACCTGCGTATGCGAGCGGAGGGCGGAGTCGAATGATCACCGTGTTACTCGTGGCGCTTCTCGTCGTCGGCGTCGTGTTCGTCGCCCTGGTCGCCCTGGCCCGGCCCGAGCGACAGCCCGCCTCCGGCACCAAACCCCGGTCGAGCACCCCGCCGCCGCCCCAGCGCACGGGCGGCGCACGGCTCAACTTCGGTCTGCGCGTGGTGCCCGCGGACAAGGTGGGCATCGTCACCCGCCGGTTCGGGCGCGGCGACCCGGAGGGGCGTTTCAAGCGCGTCACGCCGCACAGCCAGGGACGCGGCGTGCAGGCCCGCGTGCTGCTCCCCGGCCGGGTCTACTGGCTTCCGCCCCTGCTCTACCGGGTCAAGCTGGCACCGCGGACGGACGTGCCGGCGGACATGGTCGGGCTCGTGACCGCGCGGGAGGGCGCGAGGCGGCCCGCGCAGCGGACGCTGGGCCGGCAGGTGGAATGCGACAGCTTCCAGGACGGTGAGGCTTTCCTCCGCGAGGGCGGCGAGCAGGGCAGGCAGATCGCCATCCTGCCCGGCGACTCCTCGTACTACATCAACAGGGCGCTTTTCGACGTCGAATTGGCGCCCCGTACGTACGTACAGCCGGGGACGGTGGCTCTCGTCATCGCGAAGGACGGGAAAGTGCGGCCCCCGGACCGGCCGTTCGGCCGCCATGTGGAGTGCGACAACTTCCAGGACGGCGAGGCTTTCCTCCGCGAGGGCGGCGAGCAGGGCAGGCAACTGGCCATCCTCACGGGTGGGTCGTACTACAACATCAACCCGGACCTCTTCGAGGTGATCACCACCACCAACGTGGGAAAGTCCCGCCAGGACGGTCTCACCGAGGACCACCTCAAGGAAATCGCCATCCAGATCGGCGAGTCCGGGGTGGTCGTCACGCTGGACGGCGCCGAGGCCAGGAAGGACGAGCGGCCGATCGGGCCGATCATCGCGGGCCACAGCAACTTCCGGCTGCCCTGGGAGTTTCTCGCCAGGGGCGGGCAGCGCGGTGTGCAGGAGGAGACGCTGGGCGAGGGGTCCGTATACGCCCTGAATCCGTGGTTCGTGCGCGTCGTCCTCATTCCGACGCGTACGCTCGTCATCGAGTGGACGAAGAAGGAACGCTCGCCGAGCAACTACGACGCGGCGCTCCGGCCCATCCTGGTGAACGTCCAGGGCCACCGGCTCCAGGTGGACATCTCGCAGACGCTGGAGATCCCGGAGGCCGCCGCTCCCACGCTGGTCAGCCGGTTCGGCGGCGCCCACACCTCCCGGCTGGGCGGGCTGGTGAACGATCCCCTTCCGGTGCAGCGGTTCGTCGAACGGGTGCTGGGCGGAATGGTCGAGACGTACTTCAACGCCATTGCCTCGGCCTCCACGGTGGAGGAATTCCTCAGCATGTACGCGAGTACGCGCACGGATCTCTCCTCCCAGGTTCGCAACGCGCTGGCCGCGTGGGGAATCGAGGCGAGGGGGACGACGCTGGGTGAGTTCGAGTCCTCCGACCCCGAACTCGACCGGGCCCGGCGGCGGCTCGCCGACAAGCAGATGGAGACCCGCGAACTGGAGGCGGAAGAGGAGAACTCGGTCATCCGGGAACGGATCCGCGACCGCGAACGGCGCGGCGAGCGGGCCGACATGATGCTCCAGACGGTGGTGCTGGAGCGGAGGATCGAAATGCTCGGTGGCGACACCATCGCCATGGAGATGTTCCTGCGCCAACTGAAGGACATGGGCGTACCGGAGGTCGTCAGCGGGAACGCCGACGAACTGCTGCGCTACCTGCCGATCCAGCGCGCCTTCGAGATGATCGAGAGCGCCCAGCGGCACGCCAGAACGGCGGCGCTGACGAAGAGCGCCGGGGCCGCGGGGGAAATCGAGGGCGCGGGGGATATCGACGGCACGGTGGACTCCGTGGGCGTCCAGGAGGACGACGGGTCAGCGGTTTCGTAACGCCGTGACTATCTGCTCCAGCCGGTGCGCGTAGATGTCGTCGTCCACGTCGCGGAAATCCGCGCTGAATCGCGTACGGGCGAATTCGGGCAGGACGGCGTCGCCGACCAGGACCGGGATGAACAACCGGCCGGACTCGATCGAGCGCTCCATCAGGGCCGCGTACTCCTGGAGCACCCACCCGTCGACCGTCGACTCCGGGCTGAAGACCAGCAGTCCGTGGGCGGAGTCGCGGATGGCCTGTTCGACGGCGTGCACGCGGAGCCCGCCGGGGGTGCGGACCACCTCGTCGTCGGCCACGCGCAGGCCGTGCTCGCGCAGTCGCCGGACGAAGGCACGGGCCCAGGGGGCGTCGGCGGGGCTGTGGGACACGTAGACGTCGTACGGGGCCGGGCGGGCGCCGGCCGCAGGGGCCGGGGGCGGTTCACCTGCGGTGGTGGCGGGGGGTGGCGGGCGCCGGCGGGTGGGCCGGCCGCGTACGGAGACGTAGGCGAAGTACGTGCCGACGACGCCGGCGACGGTGCCCACCGCGGTGAGAAGGAACTCCGCCATGCCCATCCCGGCAGGCTAGCCATCGCGCGCCCGTGCCGCACCGGGCCGAACGGGCGTGGGCTGGGGCCACACCGCCGACGGCCGCCGCGACCTCGTCGTCGAACCGGGGCCCTGGAAGCAGCCCGTGCCGGCCGTACAGCCGGCGGCGCCGGTGTCAGCGAGCGAGCCACGCCTCCGGGCCCATCACCACCACCGGGTGCTTGCGCGGGTCCAGGGTGCGCAGGAGCGTGCGCATGTGGGGTTTGGCGATCGATACGCAGCCGCTCGTCGGGCCGTCGTGGTCGACGTGGACCCAGATGCCGCCGCCGCGGTCGTCGCCCAGGGGGCGGGTCCAGTCGAGCGGGGTGGTGCCGGGCTTGCGGTTGTAGTTGATCGCCACGACGTAGTCGAAGGAGCCGGCCAGGGGTTCGCCCTCGTAGCCGCGGCCGGTGGCGGTGAAGGCGGGGCCGTGGTCGTACGGGAGCTTCGTGCCCGGGTCGGGGTCGAGGCCGCCGGCGTCGGTGAGGCCGTAGACGCCGGCCGGGGTGCGGAGGTCGCCGACGGTGTGGTGCCGGGTCCAGCCGCGGAGGGCATTGTGGGCGGGCCAGGCGGGGCCCGCGCGCCAGCCGTGGGGGCCGCGTTCGTAGAGCACGGCGGTGGAGTCGGACGAGCGCCGGGAGACGCCCGTGACGACGAGCGCCTGGCGGGCGCGTACCGGCACGCGCGCGCGGGTGCGCGGGCCCAGCCCCGGTATGTCCCGCGGCAGTCGCGCGGGCGCCGCCGCGACGCGCGAGCGGGCCGGTGCGGGGTCCCGTGGCGGGGCGTTCTCTTCGCGGGGCGGGGCGGCGGCGTCCGTGCAGCCCGTCGCCGCGAGCAGGGGGAGCCCGGCCGCGTAGAGCAGCCGGCGGCGGGGAAGCGTCACCGGACGCTCCTCTTCTGGTGGCGGGGCTGCGCGACGGGGTCGAAGCGCATCGAGCCGAGTACGGTGCGGACCTCGGCGACGTCCCCGTTCGCCGGCGCGGCCAGGCACACAGTGGCCAGCACGTGCACCCCCTCCGCCGCGCCCGCCGGGCTGCGTACGGCCCACAGTTCCTCGGTGCCGCCCGCGACGACGCACGCCTTGCCCACCTCGCGCGCCCGCAGGCCCGGGTCGGGCTTCTCCGGCCCGTAGAGCAGCCGCAGCGTGATCAGCGTGCCGCGCCTGGGCAGTTGCCGCAGCGGCGTGGTGCAGGTGCCGTCGGCGCCGGTGGGGCAGGGCTCGGGGGAGGGCCTGAGGGACAGGCTCGCCACGTATCCGACGTACGTGCCCTCCGGCGAGTCCGTACGGACCGTGCGGCTGCTCCAGCCCGCGGGCACCTGGAGCGTGAGGTCGGACAGCTCGGCCAACCGGGTCTCCGCGTCCCGCGGTTGCGGTGTCGCGGCGCCGGCGGCGGGGGGCACGTAGCGCGGTGGCGGGTCGTCGGCGGGGAGCACCTGCGGCAGCAGTACGGCCACGGCCGCGGCCGTCGCGGTCACCCCCCACACCGCCCGCCGCCGGCGGCGCCGCAGCACCCGTCCCCGTATCCGCTCCATCCGCTCCGCGGGCGCGGCCGGCCGCGGGACGGCCTGCTCCAGCAGCGCGCGCAGCGCACGCTCTTCCTCCGCCGGGTCCGCCGGGTCCGCCGGGTCCGCCGGGTCCGCCGGGTCCGCCGGGGCCGCCGGGGCCATCGGCTTCCCCGGTTCGGCAGGCCCGCCCGGTCCCGCCCCCTCAGCCGTGTTCCCGGCCACCGGACTCACCGCCCTCCACCAGCTCGGCGGCGGGCAGCAGCCCGCGCAGCGTGCGCAGCGCCTTGGCGGACTGGCTCTTGACCGTGCCCGTGGCACAGCCGAGGGTCGCCGCGGTGTCCTGGACGCTCAGGTCCTCGAAGTACCGCAGGACGACCACCGCGCGCTGCCGCGGCGGGAGACGCCGTATCGCGGCGGCAAGCGACTGCTCCAGGTCCACCCGCGCGAAGGCGTCGGCGGAGGCGGCCGTGTCGGGCAGCTCGCCGTGCGGCACCTCGCCCCACCAGTGGCGGCGCCACCAGGAGATGTGGGTGTGCACCATGGCCGTACGGACATACGCCTCTGGGCTGCCGTCCGCTATCTGCTCCCACTTCGGCCACACCTTGGCCAGCACGGTCTGGAGCAGGTCCTCGGCGAGCTGGGCGTCCCCGGTGAGCAGCCAGGCCACGCGGAGCAGCCGCGGCCCCCGGGCCGCCACGAACTCCTCGAACCCAGGCGGCCGTGCCGCGCCCCGCCTCAGCATCCTGCGCCTGCCATCCGGTCCTCACTTCACGTCGCACACTGGTCGAACGCGATGAGGACAGCGCCGGGTTGCCTCGCCGGCCGGCTACACGCCGTCAGTCACTGCCGGCCGTTACTGACCCACCCTGCCGTCGACACACTCGCGCAGTAGGTCCGCGTGGCCGCAGTGCCGCGCGTACTCCTCCACCCGGTGTACCCACAGCTCGCGCAGCGATGTGCCGTCCTTGGGCAGCCGGAAGCCGAGGTCGGTGTACTCGGCGAGCACCGCGTCGCACGCCGCCTGCTCGCGGGCGAGGTCGGCGAAGGCGGCATCGACGAGCGCCTGGTCGGCGGCGGCTCCCGCGAAGTCCGCGTCGCGCTCGCCGTAGATCTTGGGGGCGGGGTCCTCCGGCACGACCCAGTTGCGCCAGTCCCGCTCGACCTCGGCGAGGTGGCGTATGAGCCCGAGCAGCGACATGGTCGAGGGCGGTACGGAACGGCGCGCCAACTGCTCCGCGTCCAGCCCGTCGCACTTCATCTTCAGCGTCAGCCGGTAGTTGACCAGGAAGTCCTGGAGCGTCGCCAGCTCGCCGTCGGGGCTGGAGTCATTGTTGCGGGGGTCCTTGTCGGGGTCCGCCCACATGTCGGGGTAGACACTTGCGTCGGTCCACCGCTGGGGTGCGTCGTCGTCACTCACCGTACACACGATGCTGATCGGCGACCGGACGTGCAAGCGAATATCGCCGTGCGGGCGCCGGGCCGGGTGGGGATGATCAATGCATGCGCCCCATGAAGCACGGCTATACGAACCGCACGCTCGGTGACGGCGCTCTCGTGCGCAAGACCTACGACGGACCGGACGCCGCCCTCCGGCTCCGCCGTGAGCACACGGTGCTCACCGGGCTACGCGACCGGCTGCCCGTACCGCCGGTACGGGCGGTGTCCGCCGATGACCTGACGCTCGGCCACGTGGCCGGCGTACCGGGTCAGGAGCTGCTGGACGGCGGGCACGCGGCGGCGGTGCTGACGGCGTGCGGGGAGGTGCTGCGCCGGATCCACGGGGCGGGCCGGGACGTGCTGCCGGAGGAGGACGGGCCCGGGGACCCGCCGGCGGGCGCCGTCCTCGTACACGGCGACTTCGGCCCCAACAACCTGCTGCTCGACCCGGGCACCTTCGCGGTGACGGCGGTGGTGGACTGGGAGTTCGCGCACCGCGGGGCGGCGGTCGAGGATCTGGCCTGGTGCGAGTGGATCGTACGGACCCACCACCCCGGGCACCGCGGTGCGCTCGACGGCTTCTTCCGCGCGTACGGCGGGGAGGTGCCGCCGTGGCCGGTGCGCCGGGCGGCGATGCTGGCGAAGTGCGCGGAGATGCGGCGGTTCTGCGAGCGGTGGGAGGCGGGCGGGCCGGGGGTACGGCAGTGGGCGGACCGTGCGGCGGTCACGGCGGGTTGGGCGGAGTAGGGCGGGCGCGCCGGGGCGGGGGCGCCGGGTCAGGGCGTCAGTCAGGTGCGCGTCAGGCCGGGGCGTCGTAGACGAGGCTGTAGCGCCAGAACAGCCGCCGGCGTATCCGCGCGCCCGGCAGTTCCGCCGCCGCGGCGGCCCGGATCTCGGCCAGGGTCTCTGCGGGGTCGGCGGTGGGCGCGGTCATGTGGACGGGCACGGTCCTCGCACGGGCCGGGTGCTTCGCCAGCCCCACGAGCGGGTTCGCGACCACGGCCGGCAGGGAGGCGACGATGTCGGCGGTCCCGGCCTGCCGGTAGCACCCGACGACGACGAGCCGCCCGCCCGGCGTGAGGCACCCGCGCAGCTCGCGCAGCGTGGGCACCAGCGGCATGTGGTGCAGTACGGCGACCATGGTGACGGCGTCCCACCGCCGCCCCGCCTCGCGACCGGCGAAGTCGGTGCGTACGACGGTGACCGCGGGATCACCCTCGAACCGCCCGGCCGCGACGGCGGCGAGCGCGGCATCGGGTTCGAGCCCGGTCACGGCAACGCGCCGCCGCAGCAGCGCCACCAGGTTCCCCGCCCCGCACCCCACGTCCAGCACGTCCCGCGCCCCGGCCTCGGCCACCCGCCGGGCGATCCACGGCCCGTAGTGGTCGTTGTGGCTCCAGGGATGCCGCTGGTTGAAACGGTGAAGCGCGTCCACTACTGCCATACGCCACACGCTAACCGGGCAGGGAACTCATCCGGAAAGATCCATCACCTTGATCCCCCCGAAGAAGGCGCCTGCTGGACCTGACCGAACCGTAGCCGCGACGTCGCTGGCCAGAATTCGCCCTCGTCGTGACCGGTCTAACCAGCAACTCTCGCACCCCTTCCAGGTCGCGGATCCGTGAACAGCAGAATGGCATCCCTCACCGCGCTTCTGAGCAGCCGAGACACGCCGCCCGGGGCATGACGAGCACGGCGGAGCGAAGCGCCCAATCGACACAAGGGATGCGCTCAGGCAGGTGTGGCGGGGGGCAGTGGGTCATGTCAAGTGGCGGATGCGAACCGTTCTCGTCATTCCGGACCGGCTCGCCGATGCCGAGAGGCGGATCGAAAGCGGTTGCACCGCCCAAGACCTTTCAGCGGACGGCGCGCGCGTCGCTCCACACAACGATCCAGTTGACGAAAACATGGCGGCAGGATCGAGAGAAGGCATACCCTGCGTGGCAACACCGTGGTGGGCGGGCACAGGCTGCCCGCGGAAGAGGGGTGTTATGGCCGATGAACCACACGGAGCACGCACAGCCGGAGATGTACATGGACACCTCAACGAGGGGTTGACCGGAGCATCTCGCCCTTTCATGCATTCCAGCGGGGGAAACACACACCGGCGCCAGTCAGCGGAGGTTGATCCCTACGACGGGCTTCCGCTGCTCACTCCGGCCATGGCCATGGACTACGGAGTAGTGCCAGTAGAAGAGCGGCAGCGACTGCTTCGGTACCTGGAAGCCGTGGTCGCTGCCCGCAAGATGCCCGTACACGTGTCGGTTGCATTCAACGCTGCCTACTTCGGCTATCACTTTGCCGATGAAGGGTATGGGCGTAGCCCTCTCCGTCTCGACGACTTTCCGTCGGTGACGTTCGGCGAGTGCACCCCACCGCTGCCCGTGGGAGCCATGATCAGCGTGACCACGGGGTCGCAGCCGCTGTACGCGGAGATCTGCTACAAGGAGGGTGCCCACCCCGCGGTGGACAGCCTGGGCAACACACCCGCCTGGCTGTCCGGTTCACCAGTGGGCGCCGAAGGCCCTGGCGATCCGGGAGACCGCGATGCAGCCAAGCGCCGTGAGCTCCTCGTTCCTGACCTTCATGCCTTCGGCCCGGGGCTGTCGCTGTCCCCCGCGCAGCTCCACCGACTTCGCAGTCGTCAGCGCTGGATCAACGCAGATGGCCACATCGTCGTCGAGGCCGTCTACGACTCCAAGGATGCCGGCACCCAAGACGATCTGACGACCTACGCGCGCTATCTGCTGAGCACCGGACGTCCGCAACTTCTGAGCCCGTTCGTCTCTGTGTCCCTCACTGAATTGGTCGGGGGCACAGGTGACGAGATCCTCTTACCCGGGCTCTTGCGACTCCTCGACACGGTACGCCGCATTCTCACCTCAAGTGACCAACTCCGGATGTGGGGCCCCTATGCCATGACGCGAGAATCGTTGGCGGCTGGTTGGCGAGACACGGGACCACTTGGCGGCGACGACTTGAGAAGTCTGGTGTCGTCGGTGGAGCACGGAGCCCTGCCTGCGGCGCCGCAGTCAAGACGGCGTCATTCAACGAAGGCTCCGACGGCTGTCTACACGGCTGTAGGTCCTCGCCTCCGCTCTTTCCCTGGGGCCACAGAAGCCCTTGAAGGTATCGGCTATGCATCAGCCGTATGCAGGGCGAACACCACACTTGCCGACTTCATTCGGCGGGACAGCAACAACGGGCTCCTCCCGAACGGAGTGCGGGTTCATTTGGACGATTTCTTCGAAGGGGGCGGAGTCTGGAGTTCTCAATACCCGGGCGACTTGAACTTTCCACAGGACGCTCTCACCCCGGAAGGTCGTGGATGGACCTCTTCTGTAGCAGATGCCGCGGCCCCGACTCCTGAGCCCCAAGCAACACCCATCGATAACCCGCTTGAGGATGACGCGGACCTGGATCCCGTCGAACTGTTGCGGGTCACGGAAGACACCGTTGTTTACCGACGGCCATTGCGGCTGGCGCATCTTGCCGCAGGCATGGCGCCTCTACACCCGATTGTCGCCGAGGAGTTGCGCTCGGCCGACGGCCGAAGCCAAGCAGTATGGTTCGAAATTGAACACCGGGGGCAACTCCCTGGCGAAGCCGGTGACCCTCAGAAGACCTATGCCGAAGTCACCGACCAGACCCGATGTCTGGTCGGCGTGACCTGGCCTCTCGACTTCTTTCCGGGGTTGCAGATCGTGTTCCGCTGGTCCCGGGGTGGCCGCACGCTCCATGCCGCGACGGAACCGCTCGATGATCCCGTCCGGTTCGGGGACCGCCTGCTCGGTCACTGCTACGACGCTCGTGTTCTCACCCGCGAGGACGTTCCGGGAAGTGATCGCGACGGTGACACAGCCGTAGGCCTGGCACCACGGGAACTCGTGATGCGCACAGTACGGCGCTGCGGGCTACTGACCTCGGACGGTCACGCACTCCTCGACCGTGGCTTCCTGCCCCGCGCCGTTTACGGAGGGGTCGAGCCGGCTCGCACTCAGTCAGCGGCCCTCGAATCGGCCGTAGCCGAACTGCTGGCCCAGAAGGTACTCACACCCGCCGTCGGAAGCCGTGATCCGGCGGGGCAACCTCACTACCCCGCACGTTCCACAGAACGCATCATCCCACTCATCGGGTACCGCCCTCCGGTGGTTCGTGTCCGCCGGCCGTGGGGAGCTGACGACTCCCAAGAGGAGATGCGCGGCGTGCAGTACGTGCCTGGGCAC
The DNA here is from genome assembly GCF_045781775.1 of Streptomyces sp. 184. Lineage (NCBI taxonomy): Bacteria > Bacillati > Actinomycetota > Actinomycetes > Kitasatosporales > Streptomycetaceae > Streptomyces > Streptomyces sp. 184. Next base: position 7,869,539 of record NZ_CP123230.1, read on the forward strand.
TTGCGACGGTTACTGCCCGGCGCTTCGGCCAGCGATACCCAGAAGGAGGCATTCCAGGAGCATTGCAGACTTCTCGGCAAAGCAGACGGCTGGGAATTGCCGGACGGCTACACGTTCGTCACCCAGCACACCCGTGGTCAATGAGGAATGCTGCCCCTTGCCTATCACCCTCTTTCTGAGCGGCTCGTCGGGAAACCTAAGAATCGGAGCACATACGTATGCACGACCGGTACTACGTCATCACAGGGCCACCGTTGTCCCCACCAGGTGCGTCTGCCGAGAGCCTCGGCGAACTCGCCGCCGCGCTGAACCAGCTCGACCGCCCCGCGGACCGGGCGCTGGCGGAACTGCCGCCCGACATGGTCGAGTTGGCATTCAACTCCCTCCCCGTTCCCGGACGGCAACTTCTGCTGAGGCGTCTCGGTATCCGCATGGCAGCGCCGCGCCGAGCGGGTCCCGCGCTTTGTGACGACATCCTGGCCAGACTGCGCCGGGCGACGCGCAAGGACGGCTGTGTCTGCGGCCTCCGAGTGCTAACGGACACCGTACTGAACCAGGTGTTAGCGGCCGTATTCGAGGGCGGCGACGCGTCCGCGGACCTCGTGGGACGCTGGGATGGAACGCTGCTGCGCGCGACCGTCTTCGCCTGGTGCAACGCCTCGGTCGCCGATGCTTTCCTTCTCGTCTGGGCTGCCGAGCACGGGTGGTGGTTCGACGCCGACGCGGACACAGGACACGCACCCCAGCTCAATGCCGTACACGCAGCCGCGATGGCTGTCGTCGAAGCCCACGCAGGTTTCATGCTCGAGGAGGGCACGAGGGCGGAGTCGGGTCGCGCAGTGGCCGACGACGGTGCCACCCTCCGTCCAACTGCTGGCAATGCAGCCGACGGGCAGACCCCGGAACGCACCCAGAAGGCCGCAGCCGTCGGTCCCGATGATCCGGCAGAGGTGTGCCGCACCCTGGCTTTGGCCGTCGAGCGGGCGCGCCGGTCGGTGTCGTCGGTATGCGAAGCTCTCGATGACGGTCGTCCGCCGGAGGACGAACATGTAGGGGACTTGGCCGAGTTGCCCGCGGCCTTCCGCCATGCGCGGTCCGAGCTCGACGAAGTGGGTGTCGAACCGGGCCCGCTGCGCCTGGACGACATGCGCCGCGCGGCGGAGTCGTTCACTGCCCAGCGCGTCATGGATTCGGCACTGCGTGAGACGCTGCGGGAGCTGCTGTCGATCGGCTGCCGCCCGGGAAGCCCTGCCGTCGTACACGCGGAGACCGTCCGTACCTGTGCACGGGAACTTCTTGATGTTCCGGTGTGGGACGGGAAACAGCGCGAGGAGGGCTCTGCCCTGGTCGCCATCGCCGAACTCATCCGCCTGGGACAGAGGACAGACGCCGATCCCCACACCATCCTGTCGCTCCAGATGCAGGTGGTACGCGCCCTTCCCTCGTGTGCTGCGGCCTCGGCAATGGCACCCGACCTCACCCTCGGGGAACGGACCGGACCGGTCGAAGGCTCGGAAAGCGAATTGACCTCCGACGAGGTACAGGAGTTTGCCGAACCCTCCGGACAGGGTCTGCGCGGCAGTGACGAGGAGGCTGCCGCCCCGCTTGCTCCCGCTGACGGGATTAACCCGGCGGGGACGGAGGCCGAGACCGAACAACCTCCGGACGGAACCGGGCCGCCGCCTTCGGCTGACAGTCTGCCGACGGCTGTGCCACCCGGCGCAGACCCGGTCGACGGCGACACCGCACAGCGCTCGTTCGCCGAAGCCGGGGAGGAGGATTTGCTTCGCTCCGCCGCGACCGGTACCCAGCCGACAGACGTCGCCGGTGGTCAGAGTGCCGTCGAGCCGCCCGTTCCGTCCCTTGGCGCCACGACCGCACCGACCGACACCAGCGGCCACGGGACGGCCCGCTTCGTCGCGCCCAGTCCGGCAGTCGCGAGCCGTACGGGCGGTTCGGCCAAGCCGGGGGGGGCGGCCCAGATCGAGGGAGCTCTCGCACGCCTCATCAGGGAACGGCGTTTCGGCCTGGCTCATCATATGGCGAAGGCCGCGGGCCACCCGGAGCCTCAAGCGACGGCTCTCCGGCTGGCCGGGGCGGCGGCGCTACTCACCTCCGCCACGGGCCCCTGCGCGCGGTTGGTGGGAGATCTGCTCCGGAAGCAGAGCGACCCGGCCGACCACGATCCGGAAGGCACCGACCTGCTGTTGGTCCCGGCCCTGCTGCGGGTGGCACTGATCACCGGGGACCACATGGCCGGGGCGCAGTTGAAGACCCTGGCACCCCGGCTCCCCCACATGCTCGGAGAGGTCACCACGCAGGTGGCGGACCGCACGCTGAGCGGCGCATTGATGCTCGCATCCCCGCTTGCGGTGATCGCTGACGCGTCGGGTACCGAAGGCCGGTTGCGCAATATCCACAAGCAGTGCCGCACGTTCATCGACTCGCCACCGCGCCTCCGCTTCGCCCGGGCGACGGAAATCGGCAAGCGATGGCTGAGGCCGGACGACGGGCTGCTGGGCTCGATGCTGACCCGGGTGATCAACGACGACCGCGACATGCTGCCGTCGGTCCGGGAGGAGGCGGAGCGGCTCGCGAAGCTCCCCGAGATCAACAGCGAGATCGACCGCATCGACCGCAAGTACCGCTCCTCCAGCAGGAAGGCCCTCCAAGGCGCGGGGCGACAGGATCTCGTTCGCATGGTCGAGGACACGGTGGCCCTGGCCAAGGAGTGGTGCATCGCCGTCGAGGACGCCCGCAAGGGCGGCCGGTCGGACACGAACAGAGTGGCCAAGGAGGTCTCTTCCCTACGCCGCTCGCTGCTTGCCCGCAAGGAACCGGTGCTGGCCGACCTGGAACGTCTGACACGGCGGCCCGAGGTCACGGCCGCGGCTGCTGCCCACGCCGCGTACGACTCCTTGTCCGAGCTCTTCTCGCTCCTTGAGGGCAAGGCCGAGCAGGGCCGTAATGTCAACCGCGAGGACCCCGATGTCGCCCTGGACGCGGAACTGCTGAAGGTCTGCGATGCCGTCGCCGACCACCCTTCCGTGGAGCAACTGCTCACCGCCGTGTGGCGTCCGTGGGACGAGGCGCTGCGAGAGCGTCTTGACCACGACGCGTTCCACGCGGCCAGCACGATCGTGAAGCTCGCCGAACGCGGCGATCTGCCTGCTTCGGACGGCGTGTCGTTCGGCCCCCAGAAGCTCACCGACATCGACGTGCTCAAGGCGAGAAGGCGGCAGGAACTCGACGCGAGCCGCAAGGCGCTCCTCGCCGAGCTGCGCCAGGCCCAGGCGGACGGGGCGGTGACGGACGACCAGGACCTGAGCATGCAGGAGCTGTTGGAAGGCGCCCGGACGGGTCTGGAGGGAACGACGCAGAGTGACCTGAGCGAGGTACGCGCGACTCTGCGGAGTGTACGTACCAGCCTCCCGGCCTACCGGGAAGAAGCAGCCGGCCGGATCCGGGCTCGGCTCGACGCTCTCGACGTCGCGCAGGCCGAACGGGACCAGGTGCTGCGGCACCTGGACACCGGCAAGCTGCCGACCGCTGCTGACCTGGTCTATTTCATGGAGATCGGGGAGCCGATGCCGGAGATCGACACCGGCGAGACCCATCTCGGCAAGTTCTTCCCGGAGGTGCCGGAAAAGCTGCCCCGGGGAATCGACGGCGAGCTCATCCGTCTGGTGCGGTCCGGTGGCAGCCATCCGGCCGTGCCCGTGCTCGACTACCGGCACCTCTCCGGCGACGAGGCCGAGCTGGCCGCGACGGCACTCGACAACTGGCGTGAGGTGGGCGCCCTCGAGCCGAAGGACCGACCGAACATCCCCAATGCGAAGCTGCTCCCCGCACTGAGACTGCTCGGTTACGACGCCAAGGGTCCGCGCCGTCTGGAGGAGTTGTCGCATCAGCGTCGCGAGCACCGCTTCCTTGAGGCCACGGACGTACAGATCTACGGCCGTGCCACCGTGCCGGACTTCGGCTCGAAGATCAGGGAGCAGGGGGGCCGGCTCCGCCTTCTGCTGGTGTGGGGGCGCCCGCCGGCGGAGGTGGTGATGAGCCTTGCCTCGCGGGACCCGAGCGGGTCCGGACTGCTGGTGCTCTACTTCGGCACACTGAGCACGAAGGACCGGGTGGAGCTTGCAGTCGGCAGCGACGGACAGCGGCCGCTGCTCGTCGTTGACGACGCCGCACTCGCCTACCTTGCAGCCCGCGGGAGCCGACAGGTGAGCTCCGCCACTCAGACCCTGCTGCCGTTCTCCGGCATCAATCCGTACATCCTGGAGAAGCGCGGTCGGATCGGAGGGGAGATGTTCTACGGACGCGACGCGGAACGCAAGAGCATCCTCGATCCTCAGGGCACTCAGGTCATTTTCGGCGGGCGAGGACTGGGGAAGTCGGCACTTCTGAGCGACGCCGGGGACAGGTTCACCGAGCAGTACCCCGGCTTCCGTCAGACCGTGTACGTAAACCTGGACCAGGTGAACATCGGCAAGGGCAGCGCTCTCGGTCCGGAAACGCTCTGGAGCATTCTGGAGCGCGAACTGGCCGCCGTCGACGTGCTGCCGCGCGCGAAGGGACGCAAGCCGCTGCCGGGAGACCGCTGGGAGTACGTTCGCAGGGAGCTACGGCGTTGGCTCGACCAGGACTCCATGCGCCGCCTGCTGATCCTGCTCGACGAGTGCGACCTCTTTTTCGAGGCGGATGCCCCCCGATTCGAGCAGACCAAGAAACTCAAAGGGCTCGGCTCGGAGACCAAGGACCGGGTCAAGGTCGTGTTCGCCGGACTGCACTCCGTACAGCGGTTCTCCAAGCTTGCCAGCAACGGGCCGTTCGGACACCTCGCACAGACGCCGACGGTCATCGGCCCGCTCGCTCCGCAGTTCGCCGCAGACCTGCTGGTACACCCGTTGCGGGCCCTCGGTTTCGAGTTCGCCGACGTGGACGTGACGAACCGGATCCTGAACTACTGCTCCTACCAGCCGTTCCTGCTCCAGATGTTCGGTCACCGGCTGGTCGAAGTCATGCAGCGCAAGCGTCAACGGCGCCCTGGCGAGGGGCCCCCATACACGATCGAGGAAGTCGATGTCGAGGCCGTGGAGTCGGACACCGATCTTCGCGCCGGCATCTCGGCTGCGTTCAAGGACACCCTGAGCCTGGACCACCGATACGACGTGATTGCCAACGTACTCGCCTACCACGCCCGCCACTACGGACTCGAGGGGCGGCTCAGCGACGCCGCCCTCCGCGAGGATTGCGAAACGTACTGGCCCGAGGGCTTCGAGAACCTCGACACCGAGGGATTTCGCGCCTACCTGTCGGAAATGGTCGGGCTGGGTGTCCTGGCCCCCAACCACGACGGCCAAGGCTGGCACCTGCGCGGTCCGAACGCCCTGCGCATGATCGGCACCTCGCACGAAGTTGAGGCTCGGCTTGAGCGCGCTCATCGGGATTACAAGCTGGGCAACCGCATCGTCCTGGAGGGCCGGCCGGAGCTGCCGGACAAGCGTCCGGCCCCACTCACCATCACCCAGTTGGACGATCTCCTCGGCGACCGCGCCAACCGCACTCGGGTGGTACTCGGCACCAAGGCCACCGGTGTCACCGAAGTGGGCAACACCCTACGCACGGTGACCGGTCGTATCTCCGGCTGGGAACTGCCGGCGGTCGGCAGGCCCAGCGTCTTCAAGCAGGAGCTCACCGGCGGCCGGCCCGGCGAACGCCGCGTGGTCATCAGTGACTTCACCCAGTACGCCGAGAATGTGCGAAAGGAAACCTGGCGGGAAGCGGTTGACGTGGCTCAGACCGCGCTCCCCGTCACGCCGGGCGTGACTCGCTCGGTGGTGATTGTCACGGACACCAGGCAGCTCGACCTATGGCGTTCTCTGCTCCTGGAAACGGAAGAATCCTCGGCGCTGCCCGTGGTGCTCCGTCGCTATGACCACCGGAGCCTGCAGGACTGGGCCCAGCGGACGGAGTTGTTCTACACGAATGGACGTCTCGACCGCCTCTACGAACTGACCGGCGGATGGCCGTACCTCGTCGAACGCGCATACAAGCTACACCGCGAGCTCGACGGCGCGGAGGAAGCACTGCAGAAGATGGCGGAGTTGACCACGGATCGTTCCGCCGCCCGGGAATTCGTACAGGCGACGGGAATCTCCGCAAACTCGAAGCTCCTGACGGGATACTGGGCAGTCGCCGAGGAATTCGGCGACGGGGCAGCCGATGCGGACGACATCATCATGGTCATCGCCCTTGAGTTGGGGGACGAGGAGGACGCCGACTGGGTGTACGCATGCCTGGACGCCCTCCAGGTTTTCGAGCGGGAGGGGGCCTTGCTGAAGCTCGAGCCGCTCCTGCACCGGTGCATGTCACTGTGCAAGTGACACCTCCCGGCTCCCGCACGTGAGGGCGTGCGCCTCTTCTCGGTGAGAGAAGGGGCGCACGCCCTTCGTCCCAGCGCGCTCTATCCGACCTGGGGGGCTCTTGACTTCGTCGAGCACCGGAGTTACAACGTTGCACTTGGCTGTCGGGGCGCGGACGGGGGCGGTGGGTGCGTACCAGGGGGCGGGACGGGGCCGGTTGGGCGATTCCGGTGGCGCTGGGGGTCGACGCCGTCGGGACCGGGCTCTATCTGCCGCTGTCGATGGTCTACTTCCTCGCCGTCACCGACCTCTCCGAGGCCCGCGTCGGCCTGCTCATGACCGCCGCGACCGCCTCCGCGCTCCTGCTGCCGCTGCTCGCCGGGCGGGTCGTGGACCGCGTCGGCCCGCGGCCGGTGGTGGTCGCGGGGCTGCTGCTCCAGGCCGGCGGGTTCCTCCTGTACCTGGCGGTGGACGGGCCGGCGTCGCTGTTCGCCGCGGCGCTGGTCGAGTCGGCCGGGCTGCGCGTGTACTGGTCGTCGGTCTTCGCGCTCATCGCCGAGCAGGGCGACGACCGTGCCCGGGACCAGTGGTTCGCCCGTGCCGCGATGATCCGCGCGGCCGGCACGGGGGCGGGCACCGTGCTCGCCGGGGTGCTGCTGGGGCTCGCCTCGCAGAACGCGTACCGGGGGATGATCCTGGCGAACGCGCTGTCCTTCGTCCTTGCCGCCGGCGCCGTCGCGTTCTTCGTACGGAGCCGCCCGCGGCCGGCCGCCGGCGACGGCGCCGGAAAGCCCGCCGACGGCGTACGGCACCTGCTGCGCAACCGCGCCTATCTGTCGCTGATCGGCGTCAACGTACTGTTCAACATCTGCACGGTCCTCCTCGCCGTCGCCACCCCCGTCTACGTCGTCCGCGGGCTGGACGCGCCCGGCTGGGCGGTCGGCGCCTTTCTCGCCCTCACCACCGCCGTCGTCGCCACCTCCACCGCCGAGGTCACCCGCCGCATCCGCCGGCGCACCTCCCGCGGCGGCGCGATGGCCTGGGGCGGCGTGGCGTGGGCGGCGTGGTGCGGGGCCATCGCGTTCGCAGTACTGCTGCCGCGCGGCCCCGTGCTGGTCGGCTACCTGGCGCTGGTGATGCTGCTCTGGGCCGCCGCGGAGATGCTGCACGGGCCGGCCTCCAACGCGCTCTCCGCGGACGCGGCGCCGGAGGGGGCCCGGGGGACGTATCTGGCCGCGTTCCAGTACTCGTTCGCGACGGCGGACATGGTCACCCCGGGTCTCTTCGGCCTCCTGTACGGCGTGGAGCGGGTGCTGCCGTGGGTGGTGGTCGGCTGCCTGGCGCTGGTCGCGAGCGTGGCGATACGGCCGCTGGAGCGGCGGCTGACGGACGAGAGGGCGGCGGCGCGGGCGGGAGTGGCCTGAGGCTCGCACGGGCCGCCTGAACGGCACGTACGGACCTCGGGGCGGCGGGCACGGACCGCCCGAGCCGCGCGTGCGGCCTGAGGCTCGCGCGTGCGACATCGCAGCCCTTCGGCCCCGCCCGTACCACGGCCTCGACTCCTGATGGGCGCACGGGCGTTCACCATTCCCCCCGGTTTCCGTTCACCTACCGTGCTGCTTCCGCGGCCGGATCTCCCCGGCCGCGCGATCCGGCACTGGATCCGACGAAGGAGAGGCAGCACCATGAACGACTTAAACCACGAAGGCGACGCGCGCGGCGGGATCTCGCGGCGCCGGCTCGTCCGGTACGTGGGCGTGGGGGCGACGCTCGCGGCGGCGGGCCCGCTGGTCCCCGGCGGCCAGGCGGCGGCCGACGAGGCGTCGGCGGCCCGGCGAGGCGGGCGTGCGCACGACGGGCTGCGTGCCTGGCGGGCCGGTGACCACCATGTGCACTCCGAGTACAGCGGCGAGTTCGACACGTCGACCAACCCGCCCACGTTCCACAAGGGCACCGACGGGATCTACCCCATCGCCACCAATGCCCTCATGGCCCGGCAGTTCGGTCTGTCGTGGATGATGTGCGCCGACCACGGCGGCCCGACCCACTCGAAGGTCAACGTGGAGCTGGCCTACCCGGACCTGCTGCGCTCGCGCGTCCTCGTGCCCGAGGTGTTGCAGTTCTGGGGGATGGAGTTCGACGCCCCCGCGCTCGATCACCACACGCTGATGATCCCGCACCACAGTGGGGAAGCGGAGCAGTTGTACGAGCTGGAGAGCCGGTTCGCCAAGCTCGACCCGTTCCCGGCGGACCCCGGGCGCGATACCGAGGCCAAGATGATCGAGTTCCTCAAGGCCGCGAACGCCATGGACCGCAAGCCGCTGGTGATCGCCCACCACGCCTCCAGCTCCGCGACCGGCCTCGGCGTCTACGGCCACGACACGCCGCGGGAGTTCCGCAACGGCAACGACACCGCCCCGAACGTCTACGTCGGCTTCGAAGGGGCCCCCGGCCACCAGGCCGCCCAGAAGGCCGGCTATCCCCGCAGCGGCTACTTCTACCACCCCACGTACGGCGGCTTCGACCAGATGACCGCCCGTCTGGGCGGCCTGTGGGACTCGCTGCTGGGCGAGGGCCGGCGCTGGTGGATCACGGCCACGTCGGACTCCCACTTGCATTGGACCCAGGGAGGTGCCGACTTCTGGCCGGGCGAGTACAGCAAGACGCACGTCCTGGCGCGGCAGGACTACGGGGACATCATGGACGGCCTGCGCAACGGCCGTATCTGGGTGGGCACCGGGGACCTCATCACGTCCCTCGACCTGGCCCTCACCAACACCGGTCGTACCGCCACCATGGGCGAGACGCTTTTCGTGAACGGCCAGGGGCTGACCGACATCGAGGTCGAGATCCGCTTCCGGCCGCTGGACGGCAAGAACGGCAACGGCGACCGTCCGCAGGTGCGTCGTGTCGACCTCATCACCGGCAGCATCACGGGGCCGGTCACCGACCGCGACGCGGACACCAACCCCACCACCAAGGTCGTCGCGCGCTTCGGCCCGAACGACTGGCAGCGGCAGGGCGCGGACTACGTCGTCCGGCACACGCTGCGGGACGTGGACGGCGACATGTACGCGCGCGTACGCGGCACGAACACGGACGAGGCCGAGCCGTTGGCGGACGGGGCGGAGAGCCCGTGGGACGACCTGTGGTTCTACTCCAACCCGGTGTTCGTCGACGTCCGTTAGCGGACGGGTAGAGGAAGGGTCGGCAGGCTGCGCGTACGGGGTCGGGAGGCCCCCCGTACGGCGCCGGGGCCGGCCGCACAACACCGGTCGTACAAAAGCAGCAGACGCGCGCGTGCCGGCCGCACCCGCGGCCGACGCCGCATGACCCGTTGTTTCCCACCCCCCGCACCGCCGTTCACGCCCCGTTCCGTTCCGCCGTCGAAACTCGCAGGTCGCCCCCCGCAACGCGAAGGAGAGGCCCGCATCATGAACGACGGACACATCGAAGGCGCCGACGGCCCCGACCACACGGGGATCTCACGGCGCCGGCTCGTCCGGTACGCCGGCGTGGGGGCGACGCTCGCGGCGGCGAGCCCGCTCGTCGTCGGCGGCGAGGCGACCGCCGACGGCTCGCAGGGGCACGGCCGGGGCGGGCACGGGAACGACCGGCGGCGCGTCTGGCGGGCCGGTGACCACCACGTGCACTCCGAGTACAGCGGCAGGTTCGACACGACGACCAGCCCGCCCACGTTCCACAAGGGCGCCGACGCGGTGTACCCCATCGTCACCAACGCCGTCATGGCCAAGCACTTCGGCCTGGCCTGGGTCATGTGTACGGACCACGGCGGCCCGACCCACTCGAAGGTCAATCTGGAGCTGGCCTACCCCGACCTGCTGCGCTCGCGCGTCCTCGTACCCGAGGTGCTCCAGTTCTGGGGGATGGAGTTCGACGCGCCCGCGCTTGACCACCACACACTGATGATTCCGCACCACCGCGAAGAGGCTCAGCAGTTGTACGAGCTGGAGCGCCGGTTCGCGAAGCTCGATCCGTTCCCGGCGGACCCCGGCCGCGACACCGAGGCCAAGATGATCGAGTTCCTGAAGGCCGCGAACACGATGGACCGTAAGCCGCTGGTGCTCGCCCACCACGCGTCGCGGTCCGCGACCGGCCTCGGCGCCTACGGCCAGGACACCCCGCGGGAGTTCCGCAACGGCAACGACGCGGCCCCGAACATCTACGTCGGCTTCGAGGGCGCCCCCGGCCACCAGGCCGGCCCGCTCAACGGCGGCGCCCGCGGCGGCTACGGCAACCACCCCACGTACGGCGGCTTCGACCAGATGACCGCCCGTCTGGGCGGCCTGTGGGACTCGCTGCTGGGCGAGGGCCGCCGGTGGTGGATCACGGCGACGTCGGACTCGCACGTGCACTGGACGCGCGGCGGCGCCGACTTCTGGCCGGGCGAGTACAGCAAGACGCACGTCCTGGCGCGGCAGGACTACGCGGACGTCATGGACGGCCTGCGCAACGGCCGCGTCTGGGTCGGCACCGGGGACCTCATCACCTCCCTCGACCTGACGGCGGGCAACCGGGGCCGGAGCGCGGCGATGGGCGAGACGCTGACGGTCGGCGGGCGGGGCCGTACGGACGTCGAGATCGAGATCCGCTTCCGTCCCCTGGACGGCAAGAACGCCAACGGCGACCGCCCCGAGGTCCGCCGCGTCGACCTCATCACCGGCAGCGTCACGGGCCCGAGCGCCGACCGCGACGCGGACACCAACCCCACCACCAGGGTCGTCGCGCGGTTCGGCCCCGGCGACTGGCGGCGGCAGGGCAGGGAGTACGTCGTCCGGCACACGCTGCGGGACGTGGACGGCGACATGTACGCGCGCGTACGCGGTACGAGCACGGACGAGGCCGAGCCGGTCGCGGACGGTCTGGAGAGTCCGTGGGAGGACCTGTGGTTCTACTCCAACCCGGTCTTCATCGACGTCCGTTAGGGACGCCCATGCGCGCGGTGCGGCTCACGCCGACACCTACGCCTATGCCTTCGCCGGCTCCGGCCGCATCGCGCGCAACCACCCGCCTCGGCTCAGCGCCGCCAGGGCGCCCGCGCACAGCGCGCCCGTGGCGGTCAGCACCAGCCACGGCAGCCGGGGATACCTCTCCGCGGCGTCCCACAGCGCCCCCGTCGCCAGGTTGCCCAGCGTGATGCCGAGGCCGGACACCGTGTGGTAGAGCCCGTAGTGCGTGGCGACGAGGCGCCCGCCGGAGAGGGACACCACCGTGTCCATCTCGAACGGGTACGCCAGCACCGTACCCAGCGCCAGCAGGGCCGCGGCGAGCAGCAGCGGGGCCAGCGCCGCCGTCCGGGCCGCCGCCCCGTCGCCGCCGGGCGGGGCGCCCGCGAGCAGCAGCGGCAGAAAGGCGACGCCCATCAGCGCGATGCCGTACACCAGGGCCCGCTGGGCCGGCCAGCGTTTCTTCACCCAGCCGGTGACGCGCAGTTGACCCGCCGCCGCCACGGCCGCCGAGACGGCGAAGAGCGCGGTGGTCACGCCGTCGCCGCCGCCGGGGAACGCCCGGTGGGCCTGGAGCGGGAGCGCCAGATACACCTGGAAGGACAGGACGTACGAGCCGATCATGGCGGCGGAGAAGAGCATGAAGGGGCGGTTGGAGACGACCGTGCGCCAGTCGGCCAGCACCCCGCGCGCCCCCGGCCGGTCGGCCCGTACCGTCTCCCGCTCGGGCAGCGCCAGCACCTGCACCACCGTCAGCCCCAGGAACAGCAGCGCCGCGACCGTACACACCAGCCGGAAGTCGGCGGCCAGCAGCGCCAGTCCGACGAGCGGGCCGACGAACATCCCCGTCTGGTAAAAGACGTGGAAAAGCGCGAAGGCCCCCACGCGCCGCTCCTCCCCCACTGCCTGCGCGAGGTACGTCCGCACGGCCGGGTTGAACAGCGCCCCCGCGAAGCCCGTCAGCGCCGACGCCGCGACCAGCGCCGGCAGCGACTGCACGACGCCCAGCAGCCCGAAGCCCGCCGTCCGCAGCACGCACCCGGCGACGATCATGCGCTTGCAGCCCAGCCGGTCGGCCAGCGTGCCGCCGAGCAGGAACATGCCCTGCTGGGAGAAGTTCCGCACGCCCAGGACCAGGCCCACGGCCCACGCCGCCATGCCGAGACCGTCGGCGAGGTGGGCGGCGAGGTACGGCATCAGCATGTAGAAGGCGGTGTTGATGGTGAACTGCTGCACCATCAGCAGCCGCACCCCGCCGCCGTAGGAACGGAACTCCCGCACCAGCCCCCTCATCGCGCGGTCACCCCCGGGGCGACGACGTTGCGGCAGCGCGTCCAGCGCTCGACGGCCCGATCCGCCGGATGCGCGATCTCGTCGGGGTCCTCGGCCGGCGGGCGGTCGAGCAGGTCGTGGGCGCGGCAGTACTCGTCGCTGAAGACGGTGTTCCAGTACCGCTGCACCCCGTCAGGGAAGACCGCGGCGATACGGACGGAGGGCCCGCGCGTACGCGCCAGCCACCCGGCGACCAGCGCCACCGCGCCGACGCTCCAGCCGCCGCCCGCGTAGTGGTGCCGCACCAGCCGCCGGGCCGCCCACACCGCCTCGTGCGCCGCGACCCAGTGACACTCGTCGAACGCCGCGTGGTCGACGTTGCGCGGGTGGATGCTGCTGCCGAGCCCGCGCATCAGCCGCTCGCCCGCAGGCTGCCCGAAGACCGTGGAGCGCACCGAATCCACCCCGACCAGGCGCATCCCCGGCGAGAACGCGCGCAGCGCGCGGGCGACGCCGGCGGAGTGGCCGCCGGTGCCGACCGCGGTGACGAGGATGTCCACACGGCCGAGCTGGACGGCGAGTTCGAGGGCGAGGGCGTCGTACGCGGCGGGGTTGTCGGGGTTGTGGTACTGGTCCGGGCACCAGGCGCCGGGCTGCGCCGCCAGCAGCTCTGCGACCCGTTCGCGGCGGGCCTGCTGCCAGCCGCCGGAGGGGTGCGGCTCGCGTACGACCTCGACGCGCGCCCCGTACGCGGCCAACTGATGCCGCAGCAGCGGCTCCAGACCAGGGTCGGTGACGAGGGTCACCGGGTGGCCGAAGGTGATCCCGGCGAGCGCGAGGCCGAGGCCCAGGGTGCCACTCGTCGATTCGACAACAGAGGAGCCCGGCGCCAGTTCGCCGCGGCGGCGGGCGGCGGCGACCATGTGCAGCGCGGAGCGGTCCTTGAGGCCGCCGGGGTTGGCGCCCTCCAGCTTCGCCCAGAAGCCGTGCCCGGGCGGGCCGAACGGCTCGCCGATCCACAGCACGGGGGTGTTGCCGACGAGGCCCGCGGGGGTGCTGCGGGCGCCGCCCGCGGCGGCCGGGCCGCGGAGGTCGCCGGGGGAGACGGGGCGCAGGGCGGGGTGCGTGGCGGAGTGCATGGGTGGTCCTTCCGCGGCCGCGCGGGTACGGGGCCGGGTGTGCGCGTACGTACGTGGGGCCGGGCGCGCCGCGGCGCGCGGGGGCCGTCACGTACGGCTGACGCAGACCAGGCGGAGCAGGGCGGTCCCGGGGCGGGGCGCCGGGCGGGTGTCGGCTGGGGGCGGCCCGGTACGGCTGCCGGCGGCTCGCGGCGCGGTGGCGGCGGGTGCGGCGGGGAGGGCCGGCGCGGGGAGGGCGGCGCCGGCGGAGTCGTCGCGTACGACGGCGTCGGGGAGGGCGGCGGAAGGCTCGCAGCACAGCTCGCGGCAGTCGGCGTGACTTGCGTGGTCGTCGAGATGGGCGTCGCGATGGACGTCGAGGTGCGCATCGAGATGCGCGTCGCGTTGGACATCGCGGTGGGCATCGGGATGGGCGTCGCGGTGATCGTCCATAGGACCGTCCACGGGCCCGGCGACCCGGCTGCCGGCCGGTCGGCCCGCCCGCTCGCTGCCGTGGCCCGCCGGGCGGCCCCGTGCCGCCTCCGCGTACGCCACCGGTGCCGGCGCCGCCGCCGCAAAGGCGCTCCCCCGCAGGCTCCCGCCGCCCTCGTGGTGCGGCGTACCGGCGTCCACGCACGCGAACACCGGGGCCAGCACGACGATCGCCAGCCCTGCGAGAAGAGCGATCACGGCGCGGCAGAGTCGCGGCAGCACGGCGGCGTGGGTACCCGGCACGCGACTGAGCGTAGCCACTTCTGCCCCATCCGCACTTTATTCACCACTTCCGAGTGATATCGGGGACGCGGGTTCACTCCTTGCTCTCGCGTCCGATCCGGGCCAGGGAGCGGTCGGTGAGGCTGAAGACCAGGTTCCGCACGGCCACCGCGGTCATCAGCCAGGCCAGCTCGTGCAGTCCGGCGGTGGTGGCCCCGGAGGCGAAGAACGCGGCCGTCGCGGCGGAGGAGAGCAGCGCCCCCCAGGTACATGAACGTGCGGAGCAGCCCGGCCGAGGCACCCATCCGGGCCGGCTCGGCCTGCGCGTACAAGGCGTTCTGGTTGGCCAGGCCGTTCAAACCCTGCGGGAGGCCGAATCCGGCGGCCAGCAGCACCAGCGCCCAGACGGGGCTGTCCGGGGTGAGCAGCAACAGCGCGGCGCAGACGGCGACCTGGATCAGCGACCCGGCCGCCAGCTTGCCCCGTACCTGCGCGTGCCGCCCGGTCAGCGCGGTGACACCGAGCGCCGCCACGGCGGTGGGCAACTACAGACAGGCGACGGCCAGCGGCACGTTGATACCGAAGATCAGGTGCCAGCCGCCCGCACCGATGAGCAGCCCGCCGAGGGCCGGCCCGATGACCGCGATCACCTGGTTGGAGACGGACGGGATCGCCAGGATGCCGGTCGGACTTTTCGCACCGGTGCGCTCGGACTCCGTGCGCAGTACTGACATCGACGCGGGATACGCGGCGGAGGTGCCGAAACCGAGCAGCACCCGGGAGACGACGAGCACCCACAGGTTGGGCGCGAGCACCCCACCAGACCGGCGAGACCGACGAGGCTATGCCCGGGGCGTGCACCCCGATCCGCGCCCTGACCCGCGCCGCCCTGAAGCCTGATGCGCCCTTGACGACCAGGGCCGGGCAACTTATCTGTGCGTCCAGAGGTCCAGCGGCGGCGTCGGCGGTACCGGGTGGAGGCTGCCGGTCCTGGACCAGCCCCAGGTGACGTACGCCGCCACCGCCGGGGCGTTGTCCTGCGGGAGCAGCGCCACCGCGGGGGACGGGGCCCAGCGTGCCAGCAGGTGCTGCTGGAGCCGCGTGGCGATGTGCCGGCGGCGCTGGTCCGGCACCACCATCAGCTCGGCCACCACGAACGCCCGCGGGGACGAGGTGACCTCCGTCAGCGCCGGCGGCGGCCCCTCCGGGAAGTCCGGCCACCACACGCCGGAGCGGTCGGCCCGGAACCCGTACGCGCAGCCCACCGGGCGGTCGCCGCCGGCCAGTACCATCTCGAAGCCCGGCCGCTGCACGTGGTCCTCAAGCCGCCGCAGGAAGCCCTCCCGCTCGGGCACAGCCCCGCCGACCGCGCCGTTGTACGACGCGACGTAGACGTCCGCCACGGCCTCGCGCTGCGTGTCCGCCTGCCACCGGCTCAGGCCACGTAAGAACAACTCGGACACTCGTCCTCCCCCGGTCCGGCCGGCCGTCCCAGGCCCGAGCCCCTGACCACAGCGTAGACCCGCCGACCCCCGTGCACATGACCCCGAACCGGACGAAGTGCCCCGGCTGCCCGCCTACTTCTCCAGACTCACCGTCAGGCTCCTGCCGTAGGCGTGATGCGTGTCCACCACCAGCTTCGTCCCGCCCGGCACCCGGCTCACCCGGACCCCGTCGTCCCCCGCGGCCTTCCGCAGGGGCCGCCCGCGCAGCACCACGGTGACCGTGTCGCGGTCCATCGTCGGGTCCGCCACGGCCACCCCCACGCGGCCGTCGTCCCCGGTCCGTACGAGCACCGAGGCCGGTCCGTCGATGCTCAGCCCGGCGGTGTCGTGGCGGCCGGGGGTGAAGGCGTTGGCGGCGGTCAGGCGGAGGCCGGAGTGGCGGACGGCCTGGAGGCGCGGGGAGTTGGCGGTCACGGTGAGCGGGCCGCGGCGGCGGTACGTGTCCAACTGCTCGGCGGAGGCGTGCGGCACCAGCGCGTACGCCAGGCGCGCCGGCCCGCGCCGCGGCTCGTGGTGCACGCCGGCGCTGAACACGGTGCGCGTCACCGCCGTGTCGGGGTTGCCGGTCCGTACGACGCGGCGGCTGCGTGTGACCTCCTCCAGGCCGACCCGCACGCGCGGAGCGTCCAGGAAGACGTAGCCGACGGCGGTGCCCTCCGCCGCGTCGGCGTACCGCAGCCAGCGCAGCTCCGCCGTGCCCGGGCCCTCCCAGGCGCGGCCGTCGCGGCGCACGCCGGTGACGGTGACGGCGGCGGACGGGTCCGCGGTGCGCGCGTCGACGGCAGTAGTTACTGCGCGACCGGCGGGGTCGCCGATGCCCGCGGCGAGGACGACGATCTCGTCGTCGAGCATGAACCACGACTTGGTGGCCCTCGCGTTGCGGTAGACGACGAAGTCGGCCGGCAGGACGTCGCGCTCGGCGTAGGCGACGTCGTCGGACTGCACCATCGCGGACGTGCCGTACGCGCCGAGGACGGCGCCGCCGGAGTGCCGGTTGGTGCCGCGCGGGAAGTAGACGTACTTGTTCTGCGACTCGGAGGACGAGGTGAAGTTCAGCGGGTGGCCGGGGTTTTCGTACCAGAGCCTGCCGTCGTACAGCTCCGGCACCGTGCCCCGCCGCTCGACGGGCGCGGTGGCGCCGGCGAGTCCGTAGGGGGAGACGACGGTGTAGTAGTCCACGCCGTACGCGCGCGTCTGGTCCTGGCCGGAGAGGTACAGGTAGTACGCGCCGTCGCCCTGGAACCAGGGCATCAGGTTCTCGCCGCTCATGTACTCGTACTTGCTGATGCGGTCCGAGCTGCGCGCGAGCGCGAAGGCGTAGCCGGGGCGGCGGTGGACGTGCTTGTCCATGGCGTTGAACGCGACGCTGCGCGCGGCGGGGTTGAGGTCGGCGGGCGGGACGGCGTCGTCGCCGACGATGTCGGCGTAGCGCACCACGCTGACGGGGGAGACGAACCCGACGGGGTCGAGCGCGGCACGCGAGGTGGCGCGGATGTGCTTGACGTAGCTCTTGAGCGCGGCGGCCTCGGCACCGGCCGCGTAGTCGGCGAGGTCGACGACGGCCTCGACGACGACGGCGACGTCCGTGTAACCGGAGGTCGTACGGACGACGGCGCGGCCCTTGACGATCTCCATCATCCAGCCCTCGAAGATCAGCGGCGCGAAGCCGTCGCGCACCCACCGCTGCACGACGGGCACGAGCGCGTCGGTGTTCGCGAAGCCCGTGCCGTCGAGGATCTTCAGCGTCTGGACGACGCGCGTGAGCAGCCCCTTGCCGTACGAGCCGGTGTAGGCGACCGAGTGGTGCTGGATGAACGAGCCGTCCGCGTAGTAGCCGTCGGTGTTGCCGTGGCGGATGTCGTACGGGTCGATGGTGGCGAACACGGTGAGCTGGTCTTCAAGGGCCTTGGCGACCCGGGCCTGGCCGCCGGGCTCCCCGGCGGCGTCGAGCAGGGCGCCCTGGATGATGCGGTTGGTGGTGATGTCGGCGAGGTTGGCTCCGGTGTGGAAGCGGGAGTCGAGGTCGACGTCGCCGTCCTTGCCGTTGCGGAGGTACGCGTCCATGGAGGCGACGTACGTGGTGAGCAGCCCGGCGGGGACGGCGCCGGGGACGTCGGCGAGGAGCGCGAAGGTCTTGCCGACGTGGGTGGAGATGGCGATCTCCCAGTTGTGCCAGTTGCCGTAGTAGCCCTGGGCCTGGTCGCCGTAGTAGCGCTCGTGCAGCCACACCAGGCCGTCGACGGCGCGCTGCTGGGCGGCGGCGTCGTCGTGGAGGTCGCCGCCGGGGGCGCGGGTGGCGAGGGCGATCTCGTAGAGCATGCGGTACGAGGTGGCGAGGTTGACGTCGCTGGTGCCGAGGGGGACGCCGGCGAACAGCTCGCCGGTGGCGGTGCCGGTGTCGGCCATCGCGGCGAGGTTGGCGCGGGCGGTGCCGTGGAGGGCGGCGATCTTCGCGGCGGCCTCGGGGCGGGCGTTGGTCTCGGGGGTGCCGGCGAAGACGGCGCGGGTGTTGGCGAGGAGGAGGGCGGGGTCCGCGGCGCGGGCACTCTCCGGGGCGGCGCCGGCGGGGCGGGCCGGGAGGACCGCGAGCAGGCCGGCGGCGGGCAGGGTGGACAGCAGGCGTCTGCGGGTGAACTCCATGGGGTCCTCCCCCGTGCGATGGGGCACTGGCAGCCGGAGTCAAGCAGATGGGACATGCGCCGACAAGCGCTTGCGAGCCCGTAAGGGGAGATCGGAGCGGTGACAAAGGCGTCGGGGCGCGGCCGAGATCGGGGGCGCGGCGTAGGTTTCACGGGAAACACCGACAGAAGGCGACAGGCGTCTCCCGCGCGTGGGGCGAGGGGTCGGCGGCGGCGCGTACGGGCGCGTCGTACGGCCGGATGCCTTCGCTCCGTACGACGAGACTTGCCCGTTCGCGCCGGGTGACCGGCCGCGGCGCACTACGATCCACGACACCCCCCACCCCCATCGGCGAGAGCGAGAGCATGCGGTCGGACACACGTCAGAACGCACACCTCACCTACCGCGCCAACGCGGGCGCCGGCCGCCACGGGTGGCTCCGGCTGACCCCCGCCTACTCGGTGAGCCTCGTGCGCCGCTACGCCGCCGAGATGCCGCCCGGCTCCGTCGTCACCGACCCCTTCTCCGGCACCGGCACCACCCCGCTCGCCGCCGCCGAGCACGGGCTGACCGGGCAGTCGCTGGACGTGAACCCCTTCCTGATCTGGCTGGGGAAGATGAAGACGGCCGCGTACGAACCGGACCACCTGCGCGAGACCCGGCGGGCACTCGCGCCGCTGGTGCACCGCGCCGAGGAGCTGCTGCCGGCGTCCGGGGAGCTGTGGCAGCCGGAGCTGCACAACATCGGGCGCTGGTGGGCGCGGAGCGCGCTGGACGCGCTGAAGGCGGTGCGCCGGGCGCTGGACGTCGCGGCCGGCGGGCTGCCGCCGGGCGGTCGGGACCTGCTGGACGTGGCGTTCTGCCGGACGCTGATCGCGTCGAGCAACGCGGCGTTCAACCACCAGAGCATGTCGTTCAAGGAGGAACAGGAAGGCGCGGGGAGCGGTGCTCTCCAGCCGCTCGACCTCGACGCCGCGCGGACCGTGCTGGAGACGTTCCGCCGCGAGGCCGGCACCACGCTCGCGAACGCCGCGACGCCGCTGCCCGGCACCGCGCGCGTCCTGTACGGCGACTCCCGCGACATGCAGCCCGCCGCCGGCCGGCTCACCCCCTGCGACCTGCTGCTGACCTCACCGCCGTACGTGAACCGGATGTCGTACATCCGCGAGCTGCGCCCGTACATGTACTGGATGCGGCACCTGCGGCGGGCGGAGGACGCGGGCCGGCTGGACTGGCAGGCCATCGGCGGCACCTGGGGCGCGGCCACCTCGCGCGTACGGGCCTGGCGCCCGCCGGGGCCGGACGCCGAGGGGGTGCCGGAGCCGGTGGCGGGCGAACTGGCCGGGGCGCAGGCGGCGATCCGCAGGGACGGCGGGCGGAACGGGCCGCTGCTGGCGAACTACGTGGGCAAGTACGTGCACGACATGTGGGCGCACTTCCGGGCGGCGTACAAGAACGTGCGCGGCGGCGGGCGGGCGGTCTACGTGATCGGCAACTCCACCTTCTACGGGAACCAGGTGCCGGCGCAGGAGTGGTACGCGGCCCTGCTCCGCGAGGTGGGCTTCACGGGGGTCGAGGTGGAGGTCATCCGCAAGCGGAACAGCAACAAGGCCCTGTTCGAGTACGCGGTGTCGGGCGTTCGGCCGTAGGGCGGCCACGGCTGCGCGGCCGGGGGCCGTGGGGTCGCGTCCCGCCGCGCGGCGGGAGTTTATCCACAACTGTGCAGTAATCCACAGGTTGGCGGTGCGGACTCCGCCGGGCCGCGGCTAGGACGCAGAATGTCGGCATGAGCGAGATCGACGGGGGCAAGGCGGTACGTGCCGGTGACGACGCGAGCGTCGGCGGCGAGGGCTACGGACACGGCGGGGACGGGACAGGCGGGCGCGGGACGAGCGGGCAGGGGACGGACAGGGCCGGAACAGGCGGGCACGGCGCAGGCGACGGCGCCGACGGGCCGGCGGGGGCGGTCCCGGCGTGGGAGCAGCGGTTCCGGGCGCCGCGGATCAGCCTGCCCGGATGGGCGGAGGACGCGCCGCATCGCGCGCTGTACGTGTCGAACGTGACCGGCACGTTCGAGCTGTACGCCTGGGACCGCCGCACGGGCGGCATCCGCCAGGTCACCGACCGGCCGAACGGCACGACGGACGGCGCGCTGACGCCGGACGGCGAGTGGGTGTGGTGGTTCTGCGACACCGACGGGGACGAGTTCGGCGTGTGGCGGCGGCAGCCGTTCGCGGGCGCCGCCCCGGGACAGGACCGGGCCGCGGCGCCGGGGCTGCCTGCGGCGTACTCGGCGGGCCTGGCGCTGGGGCGGGACGGCACGGCGGTGGTCGGCCGGTCCACGGAGGAGGCGGGCACGACGATCCACCTCGTCCGGCCCGGCGGCGAGCCCAGCGAGATCTACCGGCACCGGGAGTCCGCCGGCGTCGGCGACCTCTCGCACGACGGCAGGCTGCTCGCCATCGAGCACACCGAGCACGGCGACGCGATGCACGCCGCCCTGCGCGTGCTGCGGCTCGGCGGCGCCCCCGCCGGGGACCCGGTGGTCGCCGAGCTGGACGACACCAAGGGCGGCCGCGAGGAACTGGGCCTGGAGGTGCTGGGATTCGCGCCGGTGCCGGGCGACCCGCGGCTGCTCGTCGGGCACCAGCGGCGCGGCCGGTGGGAGCCGATGATCTGGGACCCGGTCACCGGGGAGACCCGGGACCTTGAGCTGGACCTGCCGGGGGACGTGTCGGCGGAGTGGTATCCGGACGGCAGCGCGCTGCTCGTGCTGCACACGTACCAGGCGCGCAGCGAGCTGTGGCGGTACGGGCTCCGGGGCGCCGACTCCGGCGCGCTGACCCGGGTGGAGACCCCGCCGGGGACGATCTCGGGGGCGACGGCGCGGCCGGACGGCACGGTGGAGTTCCACTGGTCGTCGGGCGCGGAGCCGCCGCAGGTGCGGGCCGCCGACGGGGCCGTGGTGCTCCAGCCGCCGGGACCCGCGGCGCCGCGCTCCGTGCCGGTGGAGGACACCTGGGTCGACGGCCCCGGCGGGCGGATCCACGCGCTGGTGCAGCGGCCGGCGGGCGAGGGCCCCTTCCCCTGCCTGTTCGACGTGCACGGCGGCCCCACGTGGCAGGACAGCGACGCCTTCGCCGCCGGCCCGGCGGCCTGGGTCGACCACGGCTTCGCCGTGGTCCGGGTCAACTACCGCGGCTCCACCGGCTACGGCCGGGAGTGGACCGACGCGCTCAAGCACCGGGTGGGCCTCATCGAGCTGGAGGACATCGCGGCGGTGCGGGAGTGGGCGGTCGCCTCCGGCCTGGCGGACCCGGAGCGGCTGGTCGTCGGCGGCGGTTCGTGGGGCGGGTATCTGGCGCTCCTCGCCCTGGGCACCCAGCCGGACGCCTGGGCGCTGGGCCTGTCGGCGGTGCCCGTCGCGGACTACCTGGCGGCGTACGAGGACGAGATGGAGGCCCTGAAGTCGATGGACCGCACGCTGATGGGCGGTTCGCCGGAGGACGTCCCGGAGCGCTACGCCGCGTCCTCACCGCTGACGTACGTGGACCAGGTGCGGGCGCCGGTGTTCGTCTCCGCGGGGGTCAACGATCCGCGGTGCCCGATCCGCCAGGTGGAGAACTACGTCGGACGGCTGGCGGACCGAGGGCACCCGCACGAGGTGTACCGCTACGACGCGGGGCACGGCTCGCTGGTCGTGGACGAGCGGATCAAGCAGTTGCGGCTGGAGCTGGACTTCGTTCGCCGTCATCTGCTTCCGGACCTGGCTCCGCAGCCGTCTCGGCCGGATCCCGAGCCGGGTCCCCGGCACCGCTCTCGGCAGGATCGGGGGAGGTGAGGCCCAGGGCCGCGTCGCGCGCGACCTCCGCCTCGCGGCGGAAGAGCCGGTACCACATGAAGATCACGAAGCCGGCGAAGACGAACCACTGGGCCGTGTAGCCGAGGTTCTGGAACGCCTTGAGGTCGAGCCCGCTGCCCTGCGGGACCTCGGCGGGGACGGGCCGCATCCCGCCGTCCGCCTCGAAGAGGGTGATCCAGGCCGTGGAGACCTGCTCGTCCACGACGTTGACCAGCGCCGCGGCGCTGATCATGCCGACCTGGCCGCGCGGCAGCCCGCCCTCGGCGTGCACGCCGGGGGAGCCCCGGTGCTCGGACGCCTGGAGCGCGCCGGTGACGGTGACCTCGCCGGCGGGCGGCTCGGGGGCCTTCGCCGGGTCCGCCTCGCCGGGCAGCCAGCCGCGCAGGACGGGGACGGAGGTACGGGTTCGGGCGTCGCCGTCGTCCCCCACGGGGGCGTCGGTGCGCAGGAGGGTCAGCACGTAGAAGCCGGTCTCGCCGTCGAGGGTGCGGTCGGGGACGAGGAGTTGGGAGCCGTACCGCCCGGTGACGGTCGCCGCTTCGCCGGTCGTCTCCTGGGTCACGGGCAGCAGGTCGCCCATCGGCCGGCCGGCGACGCCGTCGGCGGCGCGGTCCCGCTGCTCCTGCTGCTCCTGGTGGGTGTCCACGCGCGTCTCGAAGCGGCTCATCTGCCAGCTACCCATCACCAGGCAGACCGGGATGGCGAGTGCGGCGAGGACGTTGACGACCCACCACCGGGGCGTCAGCAGGAACCGGTACACGCCTCCACGGTACGGCCTCCCCCGGCGGCCTCCCGCCCAGGGGGCGGGATCGCGCGGAGGCGCGATCGCGGGGGCGGGTCCGCGGGCGGGTCAGGCGCTGGGGAGCGGTTCCGTGTAGTAGACGGTGCCCGCGCAGGCGTTCTGGACCGTGACGCTGGCCACGGCGGAGGAGTCGGCCTCCGGCGAGTGGGTCAGGGTGACGGAGCCGTCGGTCGTGCCGTCGCCGTCGCCCGTATCGCCGGTGCCGCCGGTGTCGCCGCCGGTCTCGGTCCCCTGGTCCGTCTCGGACTGCGTCTCGTCCGGCGCCGACTGGGTCTCGCCGCTGGGGTTCGGGGTCGGCGTCGTGGCGGTGGTGGTGCAGCCGCCGTCGCTGGTCGTCTCCGGCACCCAGGCGAACTCCACCACGTACGACTCGCTGGGCGCGAGCACCAGCGCGCCGGCCGACGCCGGCGACGGCAGCAGGTCCGTGGCGGCGTCGCCGACGGTGTGCGTACGGGTGTCGACCGCGCTCGCGCTCGCCGCACCGAACGTGCCGCCCACCTGCACGCCGCCGGACGACTCGACCACGCAGGCCGTGGTGGAGACGTTGGTGACGGTGAAGGATCCGGTGACCCGGCCCGCCTCGTCCGGTGTGCCGCTCGCCGCGACCGGCTCGCTGATCTGCGCCGGCGCACACGGCTCCGCGGCGGCCGTGCCCTCGGAGCCGCCGGTCGGGTCGGAGGTGCTCTCCTCGTGCCCGGGGCTCTCGGTCTTCTGTTCCTTGTCGTCCGGCTCCGTGCTGCCGGCCGTGGCGTCGGAGTCGCTGCCCTCCACGGCACCGCCCCCGCCCTGCTGCCCGGCGCCGGGCAACTGGCTGTTGGCGATGTCGTGGCGCGGGTTCTTCTCGCTGGTCGAGCCGGCGACGTTCATCAGCGCCGGCACCGAGACCGCCACCGCGACCACCGCGACCGCGGCGACCGCGACCAACTGGCGGCGCCGCGTACGCCGCGCGGGCACCGCCCGCTGGAGGTACTGGAGCGTGCCGGGCGCCGGCTCCAGGCCGTCGACCGCGGAGTGCAGCAGCAGCCGCAGCTCGTCCTCGCCGCCCTCGTCGTCACCGCCGCCACCGCCGCCGTGCCCGTGACCGCCGGGCCAGCGCGGCGTGCCGGCCCCACCGGGACCGTCCACGCCACCGGAACGGTCGGGACCACCCGGACCGTCCGGAACACCGGAACCGTCCGCAGCCGCAGAACCGGCGGCCTCGCCGGCACCGCCCGACCCAGCCGAACCGCCCGTCACACCGCCCGGCTCCTCGGAGTCCGCACCGGACCCCTTCGACGTACCCGACGCGCTCTGCACCTTCGCCCCGTCATCCGGCCCCGCCGCCGCCTGGGGCACGGGCGCCGTCGCCTCGTCCGAACCGGCTGCCGGCATCTGAGCCGTATCCGCCGTATCCGCTACATCCACTGACCCGCGCGCGTCCCGCGCCACCGACACCCGTCCGAGCCCGGCCCCGGGCTCAAGACCGGCACCGACACCGGACCCGAGACCGGCCGAGGAGCCCAGCCCCGATCCCGACCCGCCGGTTCCCTCGGAACCCCGCTCCCACGGGGGCCCCGATCCGTAGAAACGCTCGCTCATGCCGGCGCTCCCATGGCTGTTCGCAGTGCGGCGATGCCCCGGGAGCCGTACGCCTTGACGGAGCCGAGCGAGATGCCCAGCGCCTCGGCGACCTGCGCCTCGGTCATGTCCGCGAAGTAACGCAGCACGAGGACCTCGCGCTGCCGGCGCTGGAGCCCGCGCATCGCCTGGATCAATTGGTCGCGCTCCAACTGTTCGTACGCACCCTCTTCCGCGCTGGCCATGTCGGGCATGGGCTTGGAGAGCAGCTTCAGCCCGGTGATGCGCCGACGGAGCGCGGAACGTGACAGGTTGACGACCGTCTGCCGGAGGTAGGCGAGGGTCTTGTCCGGGTCCTTGACCCGCTTGCGCGCCGAGTGCACGCGGATGAACGCCTCCTGCACCACGTCCTCGCACGAGGCGAGGTCGTCGAGCAGCAGCGCGGCGAGCCCGAGCAGCGACCGGTAGTGGGTCTGGTACGTCTCGGTGAGGTGGTCGACGCTGGTGCCCTCGGCCATGGCGTCGTCAGCGTCCGCCGCGGACTTCTTCACGGCGGGCCGCGCCGACCACGGCGCGATCACCGGCAGCCCCCGGGACGCGGGGGTACCACCGGGCCGCAGCGCGGGGCCGGCCGGAAGGGTCGCAATGCTGAGTGCCTCTGCCACGCCTGTTTGACACGCCGACCCCCGTCAAGGTTGTACGCGCACGGCGGCGACGCCGTTGCTGTTACCGCGCGTACTGCCATGCCCACTCCCTCGCTACCCGTGCGGCCGGCCACTGCGGGCAGGGACAGAGACGCTTCGCGGCGCCGCCGCGGTTGCAGACGGCGCGAACCGAAATCGTCGGATGGCAAGGCCGTTCGGCGCAAGCGGTATGGACCAACGGATCGATTACGACTGGCTCAGCGGCCCGTGCCGCCATAGACGACCGCCTCGTCGCTCTCGCTGTCGAGGCCGAAAGCCGTGTGCACGGCCCGTACCGCGTCCATGACGACGTCCTCGCGGGTCACCACCGAGATGCGGATCTCGGAGGTGGAGATCAGCTCGATGTTGACCCCGGCGTTGGACAGCGCCTCGAAGAACGTGGCCGTGACGCCCGGGTGCGAGCGCATGCCGGCGCCGACGAGGGAGATCTTGCCGACCTGGTCGTCGTAGCGCAGCGACTCGAAGCCGATCGACGGCTGCGCCTTGGTGAGCAGCTCCATCGCGCGGTGGCCGTCGGTCTTGGGCAGGGTGAAGGAGATGTCGGTCAGGCCGGTGGCGGCGGCCGAGACGTTCTGCACCACCATGTCGATGTTGATCTCGGCGTCCGCAATCGCGCGGAAGATGGCGGCGGCCTCGCCCGGCTTGTCCGGGACCCCGACCACCGTGATCTTCGCCTCGGAGACGTCGTGCGCGACTCCGGAGATGATCGCGTGCTCCATGCCTTCTGCTCCCTCGGAGATATTGCCTACCCAGGTGCCCGCATGCCCCGAGAACGAGGAGCGGACGTGAATGGGCATGTTGTACCGGCGGGCGTATTCGACGCAGCGGTGCAGCAGGACCTTCGAGCCGCTGGTGGCCAGTTCGAGCATGTCCTCGTACGGGATCCGGTCGATCTTACGAGCCTTCTTCACCACCCGCGGATCGGCGGTGAACACGCCGTCCACGTCGGTGTAGATCTCGCAGACCTCCGCCTCCAGCGCCACCGCCAGCGCCACCGCCGTGGTGTCCGAGCCGCCGCGGCCGAGCGTCGTGATGTCCTTGCTGTCCTGTGAAACACCCTGGAAGCCCGCGACGATCGCGATGGCGCCCTTGTCCACCGCCTCCTGGATCCGGCCGGGCGTGACGTCGATGATCCGCGCCTTGTTGTGCACGGCGTCGGTGATCACACCCGCCTGGCTGCCGGTGAACGACAGCGCCTCGTGACCCAGTTTCTTGATCGCCATCGCCAGCAGCGCCATGGAGATCCGCTCGCCCGCGGTGAGCAGCATGTCGAGTTCGCGGCCGGTCGGGATCGGTGAGACCTGCTCGGCGAGATCGATCAGCTCGTCCGTCGTGTCGCCCATCGCGGACACCACGACGACGACCTGATGGCCGGCCTTCTTGGTCTCCACGATCCGCTTGGCGACGCGCTTGATGCCCTCGGCGTCGGCGACGGAAGAGCCGCCGTACTTCTGCACGACAAGGCCCACGTGCGCTCCTCGCAATGGTGTTTCGGTCGGCTCAGTCTAGCGAGCCGGCGCATACGCACTGGGCGGGCCGACTCGGAGACGAACCTGCCCGGGACCACCGCGGGCACACGGAAACGTAAGGCAGCTCACATCCGGAGGCGCTGAATCCGGTCACCTACTCGACGTGTACGCCCGGCGTACGCACCCTTCCGCGCGCCCCACGCGGGTACGCACCCCGTGCGCCAGGCACCGTACGCCCCGCGCCGCGCCCGCCCCGCTCCGGCACCTCGCCCCGGCGCCCCGCCTCGGCGCACCGCTCCGGATGCCCCGCTGCGGACCGCCCGCCCGACTCAGGTGCGCCGCAGCCCCAGCGGCTCCGCGATCTCCGCCGCCATCACGCGGCCCGCCTCCTCCTCCAGCCGCCCGTCGTCCACCGCGGCGTCGCTGTCGGTGTCGAGCCCGTCCAGCTCCCCCAGGGGCGTGTCCAGCCGCACGTGCGCCACCAGCGACTGGAGCGCGCGCAGGCAGGCGCTCGCGGTCGGGCCCCAGTTGGACAGGTACGAGAACTGCCACCACCACAGCGCCTCGTTGACCCGCCCCGCGGCGTAGTGCGCGAGGCCGTGCCGCAGGTCGGTGATCACGTCGGCCATGTCGTCGGAGATCCGGCTGGCGACGGGCGTGCTCTGCGGCACGTACGGGTCGAAGACCTCGGAGTACACGTCCACCGGGTCCAGCAGCTCGGCGAACCGCTCGCGCAGCTCGTCGACGTCCGGCTCGGGGCCGGTGTCCGGCTCGTACCGCTCGTCCGGCACGAAGTCCTCGTGCGCGCCGAGACGGCCGCCGGCCAGCAGCAACTGCGAGACCTCCAGCAGCAGGAAGGGCACCGCGCTGTTCGGCTCGTCGCCCTTCGCGACCTCGGTGACCGCGACGATGAAGCTCTCGATCGAGTCGGCGATCTGGACCGCGAAGCTGTCCGGGTCCTGCGTCGCCTGGTGCAAGGTGGCGTCAGACATCGAGCAGACCTCCTCTGTCGGCGCCCCGCGCACCACCCGGCCGCGTGCGGCGGCCTGCCGGGCTGCTGGGCGCTGCGCCGGGATCCAGCCGGCGGGCATGTTCCGTTTCAGACATCGAGCAACCGCCTGCCTTCGAAGGCACGGCCGAGGGTGACCTCGTCCGCGTACTCCAGATCGCCCCCCACGGGCAGACCGCTGGCCAGCCGGGTCACCTTCAGCCCCATGGCCTTGACCATACGGGCCAGGTACGTGGCCGTGGCCTCGCCCTCGAGGTTGGGGTCGGTGGCGAGGATCAGCTCCGTGACGGCGCCGTCCGCGAGCCGGGCGAGCAGCTCCCGAATCCGCAGGTCGTCCGGGCCGACGCCCTCGATGGGGCTGATCGCGCCGCCGAGCACGTGGTACCGCCCGCGGAACTCACGGGTCCGCTCGACGGCCACGACGTCCTTCGGCTCCTCGACGACGCACAGGATGGCGGGGTCGCGCCGCGGGTCGGCGCAGATCCGGCAGTGCTCCTCCTGCGCGACGTTCCCGCAGACCGCACAGAACCGGACCTTCTCCTTCACTTCGGTCAGCGCATGCGCCAGCCGGCGGACGTCGGCGGGCTCGGCCTGGAGGATGTGGAAGGCGATGCGCTGCGCGCTCTTGGGACCGACGCCGGGCAGCCTGCCCAATTCGTCGATCAGCTCCTGGACCACGCCTTCGTACACGCAATGCCTCTCTCGTGTCCGCTCTCCTGCACCAAGCTAGCCGCTACCGCCGGGTTCAACCCGCCTCGGGGGTGGCGACCGGTTCCGGAACCCGGCAGATCCGGACGGCCGAGAACGACCTCACCGGAGGGTGCCCCGCGGGACCCTCCGGGACCCTCGGGGATCTCCGGGAGGGGTCAGAAGGGCAGCCCCGGCATCCCGCCGAGCCCCTGCGCGAGCGGCCCGAGCCGCTCCTGCTGCAACTGCTGCGCGGCGTTGTTCGCGTCCCGCACGGCGGCCACGACGAGGTCGGCAAGCGTCTCGGTGTCCTCCGGGTCGACGGCGCGCGGATCGATAACCAGACCGGTCAGCTCGCCGGAGCCGGTGACCGTGGCCTTCACGAGGCCGCCTCCCGCGCTCCCCTCGACCGGCGTCTCGGCCAGCTCCTGCTGGACGGAGGCGAGCTCCTGCTGCATCTTCTGGGCCTGCTGCAACAACTGCTGCATGTCGGGCTGGCCACCACCAGGCATCACGTCGCTCGCTCCTTGTCGCGCTGTGTCTACGTCGTCTACGAGTCGTCTACGAGGTCGTCGGTCGTGTGTCGGGCCGGTCGAGGCGAGCCTACGTTCTCTGCCGCCGCGCTGCCGTCCATCGCAGGGAGGACGCGCTCTTTCGGGCCTGCCCCGCGGGGAGTCGGCGCACCTCCCGCCGTCGTCATACTTCCGGAGTACGGGGCCGGGCGGACCGCCTCAGTCGTGGCGGATCTCCTCTATGACGGTGGCGCCCAGCTCGCGGACGATGAGGTCGTGGCCGGAGAGGGCGGTGTCGACGAGGTCGGGGTCGTCGTCGTCGGGGATGTCCTCCTCCAGCGGCGGCGGAGGCGGGCCGGGATCGGGCGGCGGCCCGGGGTCGGGGGGCGGGCCGCCGGAGCCTGCCGCGGGCCGGGGCTGCCGGGGAGGAGCGGGCGCCGGTACGGAGGGCGCGGGCGGAGTCTGTACGGACTGCCGCAACCCGGCGCCCCCGCCGAACCCGCCACCACCGCCGCCGGCCCCGGAACCGCCCGGCCCGCCGCCGCTGCCACCGCCCGGACCCCCACCGCCACCGGGCCCGGCCGCGGGACCGCCGCCGGCACCGCCGGTCGGGTCCACGATGGCCTCGACCTTCCACTGCACGTCGAACCGGTCCGCCAGCGCCTCGCGCAGCACCTCGTCACTGCCGCCGTTGACGAAGCTGTCCCGCGCGCCGACATTGGCGAAACCGAGCTGGAGAGTCCCCCCGTCGAACCCGGTGACCTGGGCGTTCTGGCTCAGCAGAATCCAGGTGAAGCGCCGCCGGTGCTTGACGGCCTCAAGGATGTCGGGCCACATCTGCCGCACGGAAGCGGCGCCCGCAACGCCACCCCCCTGCTGCGCGGGCACCCCCCCGGCCGTAGCAGCGGCAACACCGCCGCCACCGGCAGCGGCGGGCGCGGACGCAGCCGCAGGTGCAGATGCCGCCGCAGGAGCAGCTCCGGCGGCCGCAGGCGAAGACCCCGAGCCAGGCGCGGCCCCCGCCGCAGGCGCTACGCCCCCACCCCCGCCCCCGGGCCAGGCCCCGGGCCGACGGACGCCCCCGTCACCACCGGAAACCGGAGCCGGCGAAGAAACAGCCGCGGCAGCCCCGCCACCCTGGGAACCCCCGGACTCGGCAACGCCAGACCCGTCCCCGCCGACCTCGCCCCCACCGGACTCGGCAACAGCCCCACCGGCACCAGACGCGCCCCCGGGCGCAACCGGACCCTCCCGCTCGGCGGCGAGAGCCGCACGAGCAGCCCCGGCCCCGCCACCGCCGACAGGACCACCACCGCTGACCCCGTCCCCGACGTCGACACCTCCGGCGGGGGGCTGGTGGGCGTCAGGCCCGGGCACGTACCCCATGGTGGGCGGCCCTGAGGCGGCGTTGCGCTCCAGGCGGTCGAGGCGGGCCATGACCGAGCGCTCGTCCCCGTACGCACCGGGGAGCAGCACGCGCGCGCAGATCAGCTCAAGCTGGAGCCGCGGCGCGGTGGCGCCGCGCATCTCGGTCAGCCCCTCGTTGACGATGTCGGCGGCGCGGCTCAGCTCGGCGGCACCGAAGGTGTCGGCCTGGTGCCGCATCCGTTCCAGCACGTCCGTGGGAACGTCGATGAGCCCCTTGTCGCCGGCGTCGGGCACGGCGGCGAGGATCACGAGGTCCCGCAGCCGCTCCAGGAGGTCCGTGACGAACCGCCGCGGATCGTGCCCGCCCTCGATCACCTGCTCCACGACGGCGAACGCCGCCGACCCGTCGCCCGCCGCGAAGGCGTCGACGACGGAGTCGAGCAGAGCGTCGTCCGTATACCCGAGAAGGGCGGTGGCCATGGTGTACGTCACACCCTGCTCACCGGCGCCGGCGAGCAGTTGGTCCATGACGGACATCGAGTCCCGCACGGAGCCGGCCCCGGCCCGTACGACAAGGGGCAGCACCGGGTCCTCGACGGGGATCGACTCGACGCGGCAGACGTCGGCGAGGTAGTCGCGCAGGGTGCCGGGCGGGACGAGGCGGAAGGGATAGTGGTGCGTCCGGGACCGGATGGTCCCGATGACCTTCTCGGGCTCGGTCGTGGCGAAGATGAACTTCAGGTGCTCGGGCGGCTCCTCGACCACCTTCAGCAGGGCGTTGAACCCCGCGGAGGTGACCATGTGCGCCTCGTCGATGATGTAGATCTTGTACCGGCTGGCGGCCGGCCCGAAGAACGCCTTTTCGCGCAGCTCACGCGCGTCGTCCACACCGCCGTGCGACGCGGCGTCGATCTCGATGACGTCGATCGACCCCGGCCCGTTCCGCGCGAGGTCCAGGCACGACCGGCACTCCCCGCACGGCTCCGGCGTCGGCCCGCGCTCGCAGTTGAGACAGCGCGCAAGGATGCGCGCGCTGGTGGTCTTCCCACAGCCGCGTGGCCCGCTGAACAGATACGCGTGATTGACCCGCCCGTTCCGCAGCGCCTGCTGCAACGGGCCGGTCACGTGGTCCTGCCCGATGACCTCACCGAAGGTCTCGGGTCGGTAGCGGCGATAGAGAGCGAGCTGCGACACGACTACGACGATATCGGTGACGACCGACAACGGCGCCCACCCCGGGGAACACCCACCCCCACCCGCACAAAGAGGCGCCCCCCACGCACCCGCCAGAGCCCACCTACCCTTGCTGCCTTCCGGCCCTGGGGGAGTTCAGCGAGATAGCGCCGCGTGAGGGGCTAGCCCACCTTAACCGATCCCACCCCCTGCGAACGAGTTCGCGACCACCCCGCCCCGTCTTGTAGGGTTGCCCGCGGAGGATTCGCCTAGAGGCCTAGGGCGCACGCTTGGAAAGCGTGTTGGGTTCACACCCTCACGAGTTCGAATCTCGTATCCTCCGCACCCCGCCCGACCAGGCGAAACGAACCCCCCGCGGCATGCCGCCGGGGGGTTCGTCGTGGTTCGTAGTCCCATCAGTAGTCTCAACGGGGCGTTTCGGGCTCCCCCTGCCCACTTCGTCCGTGCCCTGCGCCACGTCCCAGACAAGCCCGCCGACGCGCTTGGCCACGTCCCCGAGGATGCCGCCGGTGACGTGCTGGTAGCGGGCCGCCATCGCGGTCGACGACCAGCCCATGATCTGCACCACGACCCGTTCCGGCATTCCCAGGATCAGCAGGACCGTGGCGGTGTGTCGGGCGTCGTGCAAGCGTCCATCACACACTCCGGCATCGGTGAGCAGTTGCTTCCAGGCGTCGTGGTCGTGCTGGGCACCAGCGGGTCCCCTGTCGGGGAGGTGGAGACGCATCCGCTCTCCTTCCACATCGACCCCGCCAGGGCACGCTCCCGCGCCTGTTCCTCGTGGTGCAGCTTGAAGAGCTCCACCAGTTCCTCGGGAAGTCCGATGACACGGCGGCCGGCGCGCGACTTCGTGTTGGCTGTGTCCTCGTTCCGACGCTGCCGCTGCGGGCAATACCCGGGCTTCCTGCCACGGTCACCACCGCAGCCATGCTTGTACTTGGGCACCAGCCGGTTCTTGCGCACACCTAGGAGTCCGTTCGTCAGATCCACGTCGGAGCTTCAAGGGCTTCTGCGAGTAGCCGGTGCACGTCCTCCACCTCGTAGGGTTCGATCTCCTCGTACCCGCTGTACGTGCTCTCGCGGACGGACGGTTTGGCGATCTCGTCCACCCAGTGCCGCAGCCACCCGGCCACCGTCCACGGCTTGCCGGGCTTGCGGAACCTGCCCCGCGTCACGCTGCTTCTCCAGGTCGCGGACCTTCTTGATGACCTCTGCTGCGTTCTTGCCCATCACGTGCCGGCGGGCGGGTTTGCCGCCGTCTCGTACGCCAACGGTGACCCGACCGTGCCAGTACCCGTCTGCGCCGAAGTAGATGGAGGATGTCCCGTCAGGGCGTTTGCTCGCGTCGGTTCCTCGTCCACAGGTCGCTCCGTCCTTGGGATATGCGTGAGAACGCGCGTGTGGGGCGGCATCCGTTCTGCGGATGCCGCCCCACTGGATCGGTCAGGCAGCTCGGTGTGCCATGCGCAGGCTTCGGCTGGCGCGGAGCGCATCCAGGTACTCCGCTGTGCTGGGCACCCTCAGGGCGCGCTTCCTCGCCTCCTCTCGGCGTTGTTCAGCTCCTCCGCCAGCACGCCCGCCTGCTCCCGGTCGGCGTTCAGGAACCGGCCAGCGGAGTGGCGGAAGTGCTTCTCGGCGATCAGCACGAGGCGTTCGGTGTCGTGCTCCGGGAGCCGGGCAACGACGCAGCGGCGCAGGAACTCCGCGCCACCAGCCGCACCCCCACGGCTCGCTCCAGACGCTGCACCTGCTGGCTGAGCGCCGACTGCACGGTGTACTCACGGGGCGCGGCCCGGCCGAAGTGCAACTCCTCGGAGGGCGTCACGAAATAGCGAAGCTGGCGCAGATCCACAGCCTGCCACCCCTCTACCCCCACTCCCCGAGCTTAGTTGCAGCCCTCTTCTACGGAACACGCGAGCAGTTCGCCGCGGCGGAGGGCGGCCACTTCACGGACCGCAGCAGTAGCCGGTGTCGCGGCATATTCGATGCGTCCGCGCACGGTGAGACCGGGGTACTGTTGTCGTACCGAGCGCGTCTTAGACGCAGCCATCCCTCCAGCGTCGCCCTCGGCGAACGACGAGGCCGTCGGCGCACCTTCCGTCAGGCCCCCGGGACCGATCAAGAGGACGGTTGTGCGGAGCATGTACTCCCAGGACGCGATCTCCGGCCGTCCTAGCGGCCGTTCAGCACCCACCGCCGAGATGAACTGGGGACTGGCCTGTGTGATCTGCGGCACCGACTACCGTCACGCCGCGGCTGCGAACGCGCGCGTGGTCTCCCATCGCGACGACAAGCAGCTGCTGGCCTGCCAGGGTGTGTGCGCACGAATGGCAAGCGGGTCCGTCACAGGTGTGGACGAGACGCCCGTCCCGCTGGCCGAGCGCGTGCGCAGGTACGGGGCCGACCGTTCCTGATCGGCATGCGGCGGGCATCGGACACCCGTCAATCAGCCGTGCAAGCAATTCTCTCAGCCGATACCACCCAGACAGTGCTTGAAAGGTCACGGCTTTGAGCATATGAAATCGGTGGCGAGGTGGAGTCCGGCCAGGTAGGTCAGGGCGTGTCTACGGGCGAGTGCCGGGCTCGGCATGTTGGCTTCTGCGTTCCATACGGCTGATCGCCGGTGCCGCCATGGCGCCGTGCAGTGCCACCGATCCCACTACGGTGAAGGTCACCACGGCCCACAGTTCGCGCTCCAGCCCGCTGAAGGGATTCTGCCCCAGCGCATAGGACAGGTAGAAAAGCGAGCCGATCCCGCGGATACCGAACGACGCTACGACAACGCGCTCCGGTCGCCCCATTGGGCTCTTCACCTGAGCCAGCCACCCGGTGAGAGGCCGGACGACCAGTAGCACCAGGACACCGACGGCCGCCCCTTTCAGGGTCAGGGCAGACAAGGCGCCGGTGGCGAGGTATCCGCCGAGCAGAAACAGCAGAATAGCGGTGAGCAACCGCTCGATCTGCTCAGTGAACTCATGCAGAACGTTGTGGTAGCCGTGGCTGCGCTCGGCGGCACGGACAGCGCAAGCGGTGACGAAGACGGACAGGAATCCATAGCCGTGGAGCACCTCGGCGATCCCGTAGGACAAAAAGGTGGCCCCCAGCGCCACGAAGCCCTCCATGTGCTCGGACAGCCGCAGCACCGGCGGCTTCGCACGGAAGAACATCCATCCCAGCAACCAGCCGACGGCCGCACCCACGACCAGCCCGACGGCACACTTGCCCAGCACGTCCGTCAGGGCCCAACGTCCGATCCACTCCGTCGACCAGCCGGTGCCCGCCGCCGCAGCGAGAGCAATGGCCGCATAGACGAACGGAAAGGCGAGGCCGTCGTTCAGCCCCGCCTCACTGGTGAGAGCGAACTGCGCATCGGCCTCCTCATGCTCGGTGCCCAGCGGCTCCCCCACCCGCACCTCCCCGGCCAGCACCGGATCGGTGGGCGCGAGCACAGCGCCCAGCAGCAGGGCGACGGCGGGCGGCCAATCCAGCAGACCCCAGGCCAGCACAGCGACGGCCGCCACCGTCAGCGGCATCGTGACGCCCAGCAACCGCCAGGTACTGGACCACCTTCGAAGGCCAAAGGGCCGGTCAATGGCGAGCCCCGCACCCATCAGCGACACGATCACACACACCTCGGTGGTGTGCTCGACCCACAGGCGGTCCTGTACGGGGTCCACCGCCGGCACGGGCAGCGGCAGCAACTGGATGAGCACGCCTGCGGCCAGGAAGATCATCGGCAGGGAGAACGGCCGCTTGGAAACAACCCGAGGCAGCACGGCCGCCGCGAGCGCCCCGATGCCCAGGCAGAGATAGACCACATCCGAAAACGTCACTGCGTACTCCTGCCACCGCGCGCGTTGAGTCTCACCAGCCACGCGTGTACCCACCGGCTCGCACCTGTCCTGGAGTGCTCTTCCGCCACCGCACTGGCCGCGGTAGGAACCAAGTAGGCCCAACGCGGTATGAAGGTCACCATCGTCGGCCGCAGAGGAGGCCCGTCCCCGGGTCTG
Source organism: Streptomyces sp. 184 (assembly GCF_045781775.1). Taxonomy (NCBI): domain Bacteria; kingdom Bacillati; phylum Actinomycetota; class Actinomycetes; order Kitasatosporales; family Streptomycetaceae; genus Streptomyces; species Streptomyces sp. 184. The sequence continues at coordinate 7,905,276 of NZ_CP123230.1, forward strand.
AACGTCCATCGAGCGACGATCGTCCTCACGACGAGAGGACGCGCCGCCAGGACGTCGGGAAGCGGCGGCTTCCAGCGTAGGAACCCGCCGGTAACGCGTGTGGTCGGACGGGGTGGGGTCGCAACGTGCAGCAGTCCCTGTGGACGACCGGGCCCGGGTATCCACCGGCAGTCGAACTCCGCCACCGATGACTCAGCGTGTTCGGGCATGTGGGATAAGGTGCTGGCAATGCGCCGGGGCGCAGGGTGTGCCGGGAAGTCTGGTCGGCGGTCCGAGGGCCTACGCGCCCGTGATCGGCTCCCTGGAGGTTACGCCGCTGTGGCCGACACGCCGCGTTCCCGTTCTTCGTTCCTCGGTGTGCTGCCGTGGCCCGAGCGGCAGGCGGTCGCCCGGGCGCTTCGTACGGAGACGCTCGGTGGGCTGGTGCTGCTGGTCGCCGCGCTGGTGGCACTGGTGTGGGCCAACAGTCCGCTCAGCCACGTTTACGAAGAGGTCCGCGGCTTCCACTTCGGTGTCTCCGGGCTGGGGCTGGACCTGTCGGTGCAGCACTGGACCGCGGATGGTCTGCTCGCGGTGTTCTTCCTGGTCGCCGGCATCGAGCTGAAGCGGGAACTGGTCGTCGGGGAACTGCGCACGCCCGCGACGGCGGCGCTGCCGGTCGTGGCGGCGCTGTGCGGCATGGCCGTGCCGGCCGCCGTCTACGTCACCGCAGCGGCCTTCCGGGGCGGCGACCTTGTCGGGTGGGCGGTGCCGATGGCCACCGACATCGCCTTCGCCCTGGCCGTCCTCGCGGTGATCAGCACGCATCTGCCGACCGCCCTGCGGGCCTTCCTGCTGACGCTGGCGGTCGTCGACGACCTCGGGGCCATCCTCGTGATCGCCTTGTTCTACACGTCCGACCTCAACCTTCCCGCCCTGGCAGGAGCCATTGCCGGACTCGCCGTCTTCTACCTGCTGCAGCGGCTGCGGGTAACGGGCTGGTGGTGGTACGTGCCGCTGGGCGCGGTGACCTGGGCGCTGATGTACAACGGCGGAATCCACGCCACCGTCGCCGGCGTGGCGATGGGCCTGATCCTGCGCGCCACACGTGACGAAGGCGAGAAGTCCTCGCCCGGCGAGCGCACCGGACACCTGCTGCATCCCTTCTCCGCCACCGTCGCCGTGCCGCTCTTCGCCCTCTTCGCCGCCGGGATCAGCGTGTCCCCCACCGCCCTGGGGGAGGTCTTCACTCGGCCGGAGGCCCTGGGCGTGGTCCTGGGGCTGGTTCTGGGCAAGACCCTGGGGATCTTCATCGGCACGTATCTCGCCGCCCGCTTCACCCGCGCCCAGCTCAACCCGAACCTCGCCTGGGCCGACGTCCTGGCGCTCGCGGCGCTGGGCGGCATCGGGTTCACCGTCTCGCTGCTCATCGGCGATCTCGCCTTCTCCGGCTCCGCACTGGGCGAGGAGGTCAAAGCGGCCGTCCTCGTAGGGTCCGTCCTCGCCGCACTGCTGGCCACGGTGCTGCTGCGCCGGCGTAACCGTGTCTACCGGCGCCTGTACGAGGAGGAGAACACCGACGCCGACCACGACGGCATCCCGGACATCTACCAGCGCAACACCACCGACGACGCGGGTCCATAGCCGAGGAGAGAACTGCGCCTCCGGTACCACAGGCCCGCATCGGCTGCTTCGCCGGGAACGGGACCGGGACCTTCTTCCCTACGGATGTCCTGCGCCCTCGTGAAGCAGGGTACGTACGGGTGTTCTACAGCTCGTCAGCGTATGGATGATGAGTGACGCGGCGCGGGCGGGCCGGGCGGGTCGGGCGTGAGGGCAGTGTCCACCGTGAGGTGGAGGCGGGTGCCGCCGTCTGCCTCGCCAGTGGCATAGCTGCGTTGCTCGGTGTCGGCGGTCAAGGTCTGGCCGCCGGGCCGAAGGTCCGCCCACGCGATCTTCTGCCGGGTCAACGTCCGCAGCCAGGTCTGCGCGGAGGGGCGGGTTCGGCCCACCCCAGAGGGTAGGGCGGCGGTGTGGGGGTTTCCGCGTCCCGCTCGCCGCCGGCGTCGGTGAAAGCGGTGAGGGCTGCGACCAGCGCTTCGCGCTGTTGTGGAGCCATCCGCTCGACGACCGCGGCGATCTCATCACGCCGCCGCGCCGTGACCTCGTCAACAATGCGCAGTCCCGCCGGAGTCAATCGCAGTACGGTCTCCCGGCGATCGCTGGGGTTGACCTGCCGCGAGATGAGTCCGGCAGTGATGAGCCTGTCCACCATGCGCATCGCGGTCGACGGATTGACCCCCAATTGCTGGGCGAGCGCGACCAGCTTGACCGAGCCGTGCGTCGACAGCACCACGAGCATCCGGAACTGCGCCAGGGTGACGGTCCCCTCGACGGCCGCCAGTGACCGGGCGGCGACGGCGACGAGCACACGCGAGGCGGTGAGGACCGCGCGCGTTACGGCGTCGATGTCGTCCGCGTCCGCGAGCAGGTCTGCGGGCTCGGCCATGAACCACTTCTACCCCGGCAGGCCCTCGCGAGCACACCCTTGACAAGTTTTGCATAGTGCAAAGAATGTGATGGAGGGGTGGAGCATGGCTGAGCGGCACGTCAGCGACTCCCTGGGCCCCGCATTCCGCGGGAGGGCCCAGGGCTCCCCCGGGCGTCTTCGGGACATGCTGGTGGGGCCCGCCCCGTTCTCCGGCCGTCCGCCTCACTGGCTGCGGATACAGAGCGCGGTGTTCGTGTTCGTCGCGACCGTCGCCCTGGTGGGTCTCGGCGCGGTGAGCGCGTACAGCCGGGCCGAGCCGTTCCGAGACGGGTCGGCGGGCATCGTACTGGTGCTGGCCTTCGCCCTCTCCTTGCTGGTCATCAGGGTCGGCCGGCTGTTCGTGATCGCGGTGGCGACAGTCGGTATCCCGGTGGCTGCACTGACGCCCCAGCTGGCGGGACAGCTCGTGCTGGACAACCGTGGCGTTCAGCTCTCCGCGGAAGTGGCCGCGGTGGCACCTGCGGCAGACCGGCCGGGGAAGACGACGCAGTACTGCTCAGTCAACGAGGTTCCGGGCTCGTACGCTCCGGTCTGGATCTGGCGCGGATGCACCTCGGCAACCACCCCGGGAGATCAGATCTCCGTGGTCTACGACCCGATGGGCATCGTGCGACCGCGCGGAATCGAGGAGACCCCCTTCTCGCGGCAGGTCGTCAAGTACATCGGGTCGGTCTTCTGCTTCCTGGCCATCTCCTACACCGCGGTGATGCGCTCCTATCCGGTCCGCCCGCCTCCTCAGTACCGCTGAGGGTCGAGTGACGTTCCGGGCAGGAGATCACTGCGGATCCATAACGGCGGTGGGGGGTGCGGTGAGGCGAAGACGCGGCGTGTCTAACGTGACGGGTGATGTTCGTCGTGGGGCGCCGGGCGATTCCTCACGGGAGAGGAATCCGTGAACAAGCCGCAGAGATTCAGGCCGACCTCGCCCTTCCGCGGTGTGTTGTCCGTACTGCCCTACGCCGTCATGGCGGTCGTCGCGGCCGTGGACACGTCGGCCGGCCCGGAGGTCGGCTACCTGCCGCTGGTGTCCCTGGGCCCCGCGTTCGCCGGCCTGGTGGGCGGGTGGCGGCGCACCGTGCTGATCGGGGCGCTGGCGCTGCTGCTCTGCGCCGCACTCGGCCAGTACAACGGGCTGCTCGGTGACCGCCGCGGGTACACCGCGATGTTCTCGGTGGTCGGGGTCACCGCAGCCGGCCTCGTGGCCGTACGGATGCGACAGGCGCGAGAAGCGGAGCTGGCCAGTGTGCGCTCGATCGCCGAGGCGGCCCAGCGTGTGCTGCTGCGGCCGGTGCCGCTGGCCGCCGGAAAGCTGCGGATCGCGCTCTCGTACACCTCCGCGGTCGCCGACGCCAGGATCGGAGGCGACCTGTACGAGGTCGTGACGTCACCAGTGGGTGTACGAGTGATCGTCGGCGATGTACAGGGCAAGGGGCTGGAAGCGGTGGAGACCGCGGCGGTGGTGCTCGGCGCTTTCCGCGAGGCGGCGTACGACGAACCGGACCTCCAGGCGGTCGGCGAGCGTGTGGAACGGGCACTGGACCGTCAACTGCCGTCCGAGAAGTTCGTCACCGCGATCATGGCGGAGATCGGCGACGAGTCAGCCGTGACCCTGCTCAATTACGGGCACCCCGCGCCACTTGCGGTCCGGGCCGACGGCAAGGCTCGTCTGCTGGAGCCGCTCGCACGCGCACTGCCCCTCGGCCTCGGGGTACACGGCACCGCACCGCCCCAACCGCAGGTGCACCCCTTCGGCCCCGGCGATCAGGTCCTCTTCTACACGGACGGCGTCACCGAGGCACGCAACGAACAAGGAGCCTTCTACCCCCTCACCGAGTGCGCCGCGCTCCTGAGGGACGCCGATGCCGACACCGCGCTGGCGGCCGTTCGCCAAAGCCTTGTGGACCACGTACGCGGCCCCCTCCAGGACGACGCCGCCATGCTGCTCCTGCGCTACCGCGAGGAGGGTGCCTCATGACGGGCGTCCCAGCAGGCCGCCCCCGACCCGCCTCCGCGTCATCGGCAGTGCGGTCCCGTCACACCCGTGCCGCACAGGACAACGGGCTGCCTGACCGGAGGTGACAGGGGCGGGCTTGGTCTCGGTTCTGGTCTCGTTCACTGCCGTCCGGCACGGTCTGCCGAACGCTCACCGCCGCTTTCAGCCGCAGGTCAGGACGCCGTAGTCCGCCCGCGGACCCACGCGCGGCGAATGGGAAAGCGTGTTGGGTTCACACCCTCACGAGTTCGAATCTCGTATCCTCCGCACCCCGCCTGGCCAGGCAAAACGAGGCCCCGCACCGGCACGCCGCTGCGGGGCCTCGCTGGTGCCGGGAGACGGCGTGGGGCTGACCGGGCTGTCGGGCCGGGGGCGGTGACGTTGCCGGGTGGGGGGCCCGGCATACCCGGGGTCGTCATCTACCGGGGGGCGGGGTTGGCGGTGGTAGTTCCACGGTGGTGCGGAGGCCGCCGGCGGGGCGTGGGGTGAGGGCGAGGGTGCCGCCGTGGGCGTGGGTGATGGTTTCGACGATGGCCAGGCCGAGGCCGACGCCCGCGTGGTGGGTGTGGGTGCGTTCGGTGCCGCGCTGGAACGGTTCGGTCAGCGTCGAGGCGAGATGTGGGGAGATTTCTTCGCCCGTGTTCTCGACGGTGAGCACCACACCGGTGGGGCGGTTGCTGGTGCGCACCCAGACGGTTCCCTGTGCGGGCAGGTTGTGGACGATCGCGTTGTGCACGAGGTTCGTGGTCAGTTGCAGCAGGAGCGCTTGCGACCCGAAAGCCGGGGCGATATCGCCAGAGGTCTCGATGGTGACACCGTGTTCCTCGGCGAGCGGGAGCAGTGTCTCGGTGGCCTCTTCCGCGAGTAGGGACAGGTCGACGTGTTCGCGGGTGAAGGACCTCTGTCCGGCGCGACTGAGCACGAGCAGCGCCTCGGTGAGGTCGATCGCGCGCGTGTTGACGCTGCGAAGGCGGTCGACGAGTTTGCCGGGCTCTTGTGTCGGGTCGTTGTGGGCCACGTCGAGGAGCGACTTCGAGATCGCGAGCGGCGTGCGCAGTTCGTGCGAGGCGTTGGCCGCAAACCTCTGCTGTGCGGCGACGTGGGCTTCGAGCCGGGCGAGCATCGTGTCGAAGGTGTCGGCGAGTTCGCGGAACTCGTCCCTGCGGCCCGGCAACCGGATCCGGTGCGAGAGCGATCCGTTCGTGGCCATGCGGGTGGCGTCGGTGATGCGGGACAGAGGAGCGAGCATGCGGCCGGCGAGGATCCATCCCCCCAGGAGGCCGAATACCAGGAGAAAGACCATTACCGCGGCTGCCACGGGGGCGAATCCGCGCACGAATTCGGTGCCCGGGGTTGCTCTCCAGGCCCCCTCTTCTGTGGTTCGCAACCACCCCTGCCGCAGGAGAAACACGCCGATGGCGGAGACCAGCAAGGCGCCGGCGAGCATGAGGAATCCCGCGTAGCTGAGGGTGAGTTTGACGCGAACGCTCAGACCGGGCTGCCTATGCACGGTCCCCTCCGGAGGTCACCGGGCAGGGCCCGTACTCAACGGTCAAAACGTGCATGCGGGTCATGCTACGAGTCGGCGCATATCGTCCACGTATCGGAACCGCACCCGATGCTACCTGCCGGTAGCATGTCGTCGGCATATCGAAAACCACATACGTGCCGGCAACACCGCGCCCTCTTGGCTGGCCGCATGTCCTCCAGCGAGCCGGGTCGAACCGCGCATCACCACTGGCCGAGGGTCTCGGGCGGGAGCCTGGACGTCCGGCCGATCACCGCCGCCGAGCACCTGGCGTTCGTACGGAAACAGCGGTCGGTCAGCTTCCTTCAGACCCCGGCGTGGGGCCGCGTCAAGACCGAGTGGCGCAGCGAGTCCCTCGGTTGGTACGACGGCCGGGAGCTGGTCGGTGCCGGGCTCGTCCTGCACCGCCCGGTGCCGAAGCTCGACCGCTTCACGCTGGCCTACCTGCCCGAGGGCCCGGCCGTCGACTGGGCCGGCGAGATCGACGCGTGGCTCGACCCGCTGGCCGCCTACCTCAGGGAGCACGGCGCGTTCGCGATCCGGCTCGGCCCTCCGGTGCGTACCCACACCTGGAGCTCCGGCCAGGTCAAGGAGGGCATCGCCGACCCGGGCAGCAAGCGGCTCACCGAGCTGTCCGAGAGCTGGGCGGACCCGGTCGGCGCCCGCGTGACCGGCCGGCTCCGGGCCGCCGGCTGGCTGCCGCAGAGCCCCGAGGACGGCTTCGGGACCGGGCATCCGCAGTTCAAGTACGAGATCCCGCTGGCCGGCAGGACCGAGGACGACCTGCTCGGGGGCATGAACCAGCTCTGGCGCCGCAACATCAAGAAGGCGGCCAGGGCCGGTGTCGAGGTCACGGTCGGCGAGGGCCCCGGGGATCTGAAGGCGTTCCACGACCTGTACGCCCACACCGCCGAGCGCGACCGCTTCACACCGCGGCCGCTGGGCTACTTCGAGACCATGTTCGCGGCGCTCGGCGCCGAGGACCCCGAGCGCATCAGGCTCTACCTGGCCCGCCACCGGGGCGACCTCGTCGCCGCCGCCGTCCTGGTACGTGTCGGAGCCCACGCGGTGTACGCGTACGGCGCCTCCTCCACCGCCAACCGCGAGGTGCGCGGCTCCAACGCCTGCCAGTGGGCGATGATCCGCGACTCGCTGGCGGCCGGCTGCGACGTCTACGACCTGCGCGGCATCACCCCCACCCTGGACGCCGACGACCCGCACGTCGGGCTGATCCAGTTCAAGGCCGGCACCGGCGGCCGGGCGGTGCGGTACGTCGGCGAGTGGGATCTGCCGCTGCGGCCGATGGTCTACCGGGCGTTCGACCTCTATCTGAGGCGGCGCGAGTCCGTCAGGCGGCGGGCGCGATGAGCGTGACGGTCCGGTCGGCACGCCGCGCCGACGCCTCGGCCGTCAGCGAGCTGCTTGCCCAACTGGGCTATCCGCAGGGCGGCCGGGCGGCGACGGCGAGCCGAATCCGGGCCTGGGCCGAGGACCCGTCCGGCGCGGTCTATGTGGCCGACGCCGACGGCGGCTTGCTCGGGGTCATCGCCGTCCACGTGTGCCCGTTCTTCGAACGTGACGGCTCCTGGGGGCGGATCGTAGCCCTCGTGGTCTCCGATCGCGCGCGCGGCCGTGGCGTCGGATCGCAACTCGTCGCCGCCGCGGAAGCCTTCGCCGCCACGCGCGGATGCCTCCGCATGGAGGTCACCAGTGGGAATCGTCGGCGCGCCGCGCACGATTTCTACCGGAGCCGCGGGTACGTCGGCGAAGCCGGGAAGTCGTCCCGGTTCCTGCGGGACCTGCCCCGCGCCGACGACGGCCCGTGCCGACTCCTGCCGGAGCACTGACACATGGCGGGGAGCGAGGAGGACTACGGCCGGCAGCACGGCGAAGCGGTCCCCGGCTTGCCCGCCCGGCTACGTGAGCGCGGCTGCGACCTCGTCGAGGCACGCCCCGCGGGAGGCCTTGACGAGCACCACGTCGCCGGCGGCGAGGTTGCCGCGCAGCCAGTCGACGGCGGCGGCGTTGTCGGCCAGCGCCACTGCCCGCTCTCCCGAGCCGTCGGCGATCGGGCGGGCGGCCGTGCCGACCGTGACCACCAGGTCGGCCCGGGAGGCGGCGTACGCGCCGACGGCGCGGTGCTCGGCCTCGCTCTCCTCGCCCAGTTCGAGCATCTCGCCGAGGACGGCGATGCGGCGCCTGCCCTCGACCGCCGCCAGCGCGTCCAGGGCGGCGCGGGTGGAGTCGGGGTTGGCGTTGTACGAGTCGTTGAGCAGCGTCGCGCCGCCGGCGAGGCGGCGCAGTTCCATGCGCCACCGTGACAACGACGCGGTGGCCAGCGCCGATGCGGCAACGTCGAGGGGGAGTCCGGCCGCCAGTCCCGCCGCCGCGGCGGCGGAGGCGTTCAGCGCCTGGTGGGCGCCCACGAGCGGCAGCGTGACGGGAGCCGAGGCGTCGGCGGTACGCAGGGTGAAGGACGGCCGGCCGCATTCGTCCAGCGCCAGGTCGAGCACCCGTACGTCGGCATGCTCCGCCCGTCCGAAGGTCACCACCGGGCCGTCGGTGAGCGAGCGCATCGCGACGACTCGCGGATCGTCGGCGTTGAGGACGGCGGTGCCGCCGGGCGCCAGCCCTCGTACCAGCTCGCCCTTGGCCTCGGCGATGGCCCCGCGCGAGCCGAACTCGCCGAGGTGGGCCTGGCCGACGTTGAGGACGACGGCGATGTCGGGCGCGACCAGGCCGGTGAGCGCGGCGATGTCGCCGACGCGGCGGGCGCCCATCTCCAGGACGAGGAACCGGGTGCCCATGTCGGCGCGCAGCATGGTCAGCGGCACCCCGAGCTCGTTGTTGAGCGAGCCGATCGTGGCGGTCGTCGGCGCGGTGCCCGAAAGCACGGCCGCCAGCAGGTCCTTGGTGCCGGTCTTGCCCTGCGAGCCGGTCAGTCCGAAGACGGTCAGCCCGCGCCGCAGCCGGGCCACGACGTGGGCGGCGAGCGCCTGAAGCGCCGCCTGGACGTCCTCGACGACGACGGTGGGCAGCGGCGTGGCCCGGGAACCGAGCACGGCGACCACGCCGGCGCGGCCGGCCTGCCCGGCGTAGTCGTGGCCGTCGACGCGCTCACCGGCGACGGCGACGAAGAGGCCGCCCGGCTCGGCCTGCCGGCCGTCGAGCACGGCGGGAGCGGTCACCGTCACGGCGCCGTCGCCCTCGACGGTCCCGCCGACGACCGCGGCGATCTCGCGGAGACTGAGCGGGATCACGCCCGCGCGGCGCGGGAGCCGGGGAGCGGGGGCGAGGCCGGAGAGGTAGAGGTAGGAAGAGGCTGGTTCGCTGTGGGTCACGCCTGAAGTCAATGCGGCGTGGTGTTGCCGGCGCGTATACGTTTTTCGATATGCCGACGATATGCTGCCGGCCCGTAGAGCGGGGACGGGTTGCGTGTTACCTTTCGGCGCGCCCTTACCAGGCGGTAACGTATCGTCAGTATATCGAGATCCGCATACGCACCGGCAACACCGCATCTCCTTGACTGTAGGCATGACCTACAGCGAACCAGCACGAGCGGCGGCCCGGACCGCCGTGACGACGGGAATCACCGTCTATGGCTGCGGGCGCGACGAGGCAAGGCTGCTCCGAGAGCTGGCGCCCCGCTTCGGCGTGGTGCCGACCATCACAGCGGCGGCGGTATCCGAAGCCAATATCGAGCTGGCCTTCGGAAACCGATGCATCAGCGTCGACCACAAGACCCGGATCACAAAGTCCACTCTTCTTGCGCTCAGCCAAGCGGGCGTCGCCTATGTATCCACCAGAAGCATCGGCTGCAACCATATCGACGTAGGGTACGCGGAGAGCGTCGGCATTTCCGTCGGAAACGTCACCTATTCGCCCGACAGCGTGGCCGACTACACCCTGATGCTCATGCTGATGGCGGTGCGGCATGCTAAATCCACCCTCCGTCGTGCAGATGTCCACGATTACAGGCTGCATGAGGTGCGCGGGAGGGAACTGCGCGATCTGAGCATCGGGGTCGTGGGGACAGGGCGCATCGGTGCAGCAGTCATGAATCGCCTACGGGGCTTCGGCTGCCGAGTCCTTGCCTACGACGTCCGTCCCGCCACCGCCGCCGACTACGTGCCTCTCGACGAACTGCTGCGGCGGAGCGACATCGTCACGCTCCACACGCCGCTCACCTCGGAAACACACCACCTTCTCGATCGTCGACGCATCGAGCAGATGAAGCACGGCGCCTTCGTCATCAACACCGGACGCGGCGCACTGCTCGACACCGAGGCACTGCTTCCAGCACTGGCGGGCGGCAGATTGGGAGGTGCGGCGCTGGACGTCCTCGAAGGCGAGGAAGGGATCTTCTACACCGATCGCAGAAACAAACCCATCGGGAGCGGGCCGCTGGTGCGGCTCCAGGAGATGCCGAACGTGCTCATCAGTCCGCACACCGCGTACTACACGGACCACGCCCTGAGCGACGCGGTCGAGAACTCCCTGACCAACTGCCTGGAATTCGAAAGCAGGAATCGGCATGAGTAGGCTGAAGGTCGGCATCATATTCGGCGGCCATTCCGAAGAGCATCCCATCTCCGTGAAGTCCGCGCAGGAAGTCGCCCGGAACCTCGATCTCGAAAAGTACCAGCCGTACTACATCGGGATCACGGAGAGCGGCGCCTGGAAGCTCTGCGACGGTCCCGGCCCGGACTGGGAGAAGGGCAACTGCCGTCCGGCGCTGCTGTCACCGGACCGAAGCGTACGCGGGGTGCTCGTCCTGGAGCAGGGCCGGTACGGAACGATCAACCTGGACGTCGTACTGCCCGTTCTCCACGGAAAACTCGGCGAGGACGGCGCGATGCAGGGCCTGCTGGAGCTGGCCGGCATCCCCTACGTGGGCTGCGATGTCCAGACCTCTGCCCTCTGCATGGACAAATCCCTCACCTACGGCGTCGTCCGGAGCGCAGGAATCGCCACGCCGAATTTCTGGACCGTCACGGCAGACGAGGATGCCGCCCCGGACCGGCTGACGTATCCCGTCTTCGTCAAGCCGGCCCGTTCCGGCTCGTCTTTCGGCGTCAGCAAGGTGTCCCGGCCGGCGGAACTGCCGAGTGCGGTCAAGAGTGCACGGCAGTACGACTCGAAGGTCCTGATCGAGGAGGCGGTGGTCGGCAGCGAGGTCGGGTGTGCCATCCTGGGCAACGATCCGGATCTGGTCGCCGGCGAGGTGGATCGCATCGCCCTTTCGCACGGCTTCTTCAAGATCCACCAGGAGGAGGACCCCGAAAGCGGTTCCGAGAATTCCACCTTCATCGTACCCGCCGACATTTCGGCGGAGTCGCGCTCGCTTGTCCAGGAGACGGCAAAGAACGTATACCGCATCCTGGGATGCAGCGGGCTGTCACGGGTTGACATGTTCCTCACGGAGGATGGAAAAGTAGTCCTCAACGAGGTCAACACCTTTCCCGGCATGACCTCCTACAGCCGTTATCCGCGCATGATGGCGGCGGCGGGTTTGCCGCTCTCCCAGGTGATCGACCGGCTGGTGTTCTCGGCATTGGCAGCCGAATCCCGATGAACGACGACTTCGCCTTTGTCGACGAGCTTGTACCCGGAATACGATGGGATGCCAAGTACGCCACCTGGGACAACTTCACCGGCAAGCCCGTGGACGGCTACCTGGCCAATCGAATCGTCGGCACGAGAGCATTGTGCACGGCCCTCGGCAGGGTGCAAGAAAAGGCAGAGTCCCGTGGATTCGGCGTGCTGCTCTGGGACGGCTACCGTCCGCAACGTGCAGTGGACTGCTTCCTGCGCTGGTCGGAGCAGCCGGAGGACGGGCGCACGAAGCAACGACACTATCCGAACATCGGCAGAGCCGAGATGTTCGAGCGGGGGTACGTCGCCGCCAGGTCGGGCCACAGCCGGGGCAGCACCGTCGACCTCACGCTCTACCACCTGGACACCGGCGAACTCGCCCGCATGGGGGGCGACCACGACCTGATGGATCCCCTTTCACACCATGGGACACCTGGGATCACGCAGTGCGAGGCGAGAAACCGGGACTCCCTCCGTTCCCTCATGGAGGCTTGCGACTTCAGCTCCTACGAGTGCGAGTGGTGGCATTACACCCTGAACGGAGAGCCCTACCCGGACACCTATTTCGACTTTGCCATTGCCTAGGGGTGCCCGGCGGATGGGTGGGTCGTTCTGGGCTGGTGTGTGGAGCACCGAGACGGATTGACGGGCAGTGGACATCAGCAGCAAGGCGGACCCTTCGACGGTCCGTCCGCCAGGCGATCGGCCGGCAGAAGTCGCATCCTCCGCACCCTGCCTGACCAGGTAATACGAGGCCCCCGCTCCGGCACTGCGCTGCGGGGGCCTCGTCGTGGTGGTGGAGTCAGCGGTTTTCGGTGGGGGTGATCTGGAGGAGACCGGTGGTTGCGGGGGTGCAGCAGCCTTCGGATTGCGTGGTTTCGGCCGGTGCGGTGTCTGCTCCGGTGGTCAGGCCCGAGCCGCCGCAGACGCCTGTTTCGGGGAGGGTCAGCTCGACGCGGGCGGCGGCTTCGTGGTCGCCGGCGAGGGCCGCGGCGATCGAGCGGACCTGTTCGAAGCCGGTCAGTGCGAGGAAGGTCGGGGCGCGGCCGTAGGACTTCATGCCGGCGAGGTAGACGTCCGGTTCGGGGTGGGACAGTTCGGTGGCGCCGTGGGGGTAGACGGTGCCGCAGGAGTGGACGTTGGGGTCGATCAGGGGGGCGAGTGCGACGGGGGCCTGGAGGCGTTCGTCCAGGGCGAGGCGCAGTTCGGCGAGGTAGGTGAGGTCGGGGCGCAGGCCGGTCAGGGCGATGACCTCGTCCACGGGGTCGCTGCGGCGGCCGTCCTCGGCGACGAGGACGAGGCGGTCGCCGGCGCGTTCGACGGCCGCGGTGCGGAAGCCGGTCACGGCCGTGGCGTTGCCGTCGTCGACCGCGGCCTTGGCGGCGAGGCCGAGGGCGCCGCGGGCGGGGAGTTGGTCCGCCTGGCCGCCGCCGTACGTGTTCGTGCCGATGCCGCGGCGCACTATCCACAGGGTGTGGGTGCCGGGGGCCTCGCCGGAGAGGTCGGCGAGTGCGGCCAGGGCGGTGAAGGCGGAGGCGCCGGAGCCGACGACGGCGGTGGTCCTGCCCGCGTAGCGGGCGCGTACGGCCGGGTCGGCCAGGTCGGGGATGCGGTAGGTGATGCGGTCGGCGGCGGCGCGCTCGCCGAGCGCGGGCAGGCCGTCGGCGCCCAGCGGGCCGGGGGTGGCCCAGGTGCCGGAGGCGTCGATGACGGCGCGTACGAGGGTGCGCTCCTCGGCGCCGTCGGCTCGTACGGCGTGCACCGTGAAGGGCTGGGCGTCGCGGTCGGTGTCGACGACGCGGTCGCGGCCGGCGCGCGCGACGCCGGTGACCGTGGTGGCGTAGCGGACGCGGTCGCCGAGGGCGTCGGCGAGCGGCTGGAGGTAGTGCTCCGCCCATTCGCCGCCTGTCGGGTACGCGGTCTCCTCGGGCCTGGTCCAGCCGGTGGGGGCGAGGAGCTTTTCCGCCGCTGGGTCGGTCAGCTCCGCCCAGGTGGAGAAGAGCCGTACGTGCGCCCATCCGCGTACGGCGGTGGCGGCGGTCGGTCCCGCCTCCAGCACGAGCGGTTCGATGCCGCGGTCGAGGAGGTGGGCGGCGGCGGCCAGGCCGATCGGCCCGGCTCCGATCACGGCTACGGGAAGATCCTTCGCGGTGTCCATGGCGGCTGGCTCCTCGATCTCTCTGATTCGATTCTCATCGATGCTTACGTGCCGCCAGCATTACATCTGATTCGATGAGCGTCAACATAGATGTCTGTCGAATCACCTTGGTTGATTCGATCTGTGTGAACATAGACGTATGTCTAACCTCAAGACGGTGCTGCCCGTGGCCCCGTGCTGTCCGCCGCTGACCGAGCGGCCCCTGACGGCCGACGAGGCGGTGCGGACCGCCGCCATGTTCAAGGCGCTGTCCGATCCGGTGCGGCTGCGGCTGTTCTCCCTGGTCGCCTCGCACGACGGCGGCGAGGCGTGCGTGTGCGACATCTCCGACGTCGGCGTCTCGCAGCCCACCGTGAGCCACCACCTGAAGAAGCTCAAGGAGGCCGGCCTGCTCACCTCCGAGCGCCGCGGCACCTGGGTCTTCTACCGCGTCGAGCCGTCCGTCCTCGCCGCCCTGGGGCAGACGCTGCGCCCTTACGGGGTCTGACCCGTACCGGAGAGCGCGGCCTTCGTACCGGCTGCGCCTGCCGTGAACCTCCTGCGCCAGGCCAGCGACACGTACACCAGCGCTACGAGCACCGGGACCTCGATGAGCGGGCCGACGACCCCCGAGAGTGCCTGGCCCGAGGTGACGCCGAAGGTGGCGATGGCGACCGCGATGGCGAGTTCGAAGTTGTTGCCCGCGGCGGTGAACGCGAGCGTGGCGGTGCGGTCGTAGGCCAGGCCGATGGCCTTGCCGAGGGCGAAGGTGCCGAACCACATCACCGCGAAGTACACCAGCAGCGGCAGCGCGATCCGGACCACGTCCAGCGGCTGCGACGTGATCGTCTCGCCCTGGAGGGCGAAGAGGAGCACGATCGTGAAGAGCAGCCCGTACAGCGCCCACGGGCCGATACGCGGCAGGAACCGGGACTCGTAGATCTCGCGCCCCAGCTTCCGCTCGCCGATGCGGCGGGTGAGGAAGCCCGCGAGCAGGGGGACGCCGAGGAAGATGACCACGTTCAGCGCGATCTTCCACATGGAGATGTCCAGGCGCTCGCCCTCTCCCAGGCCGAGCCGGCCCGGCAGCAGGTCGAGGTAGAACCAGCCCAGGAGGCCGAAGGCCAGCACCTGGAAGACGGAGTTCAGCGCCACCAGGACGGCGGCGGCCTCGCGGTCGCCGCAGGCCAGGTCGTTCCAGATGACGACCATCGCGATGCAGCGGGCGAGCCCGACGATGATCAGGCCGGTGCGGTACTCGGGCAGGTCCGGCAGGAAGATCCAGGCCAGGGCGAACATCACCGCGGGCCCGACGATCCAGTTGACCGCGAGGGAGGCGGTCATCAGCTTCCGGTCGCCGGTGACGGCCTCCAGGCGGTCGTAGCGGACCTTGGCCAGCACCGGGTACATCATGATCAGCAGGCCGAGGGCGATGGGCAGGGAGATGCCGCCGGCCTCCACCTTCGCCAGCGCGCCGTCCAGGCCCGGGACGGCCCGCCCCAGGCCGAGGCCGGCGGCCATGGCCAGCAGGATCCACACCGCGAGGAAGCGGTCGAGCGTCGAGAGCTTCCCGACGACGGAGTCGTCCGCGCCGGTGTCGAGGCCGGCCGCCATGTCAGCAGGCCCGCTTACGGTCCGCCTCGACCGTGGCGCGGGCGGTCGCGGCCAGGTCGGTGAACCCGCCGGCCAGCGCCTCCAGCACCGCGGGGCGGAGCTTGTAGTACGTGAAGCGACCGCACGGCTCGGTCTCCACCAGTCCGGCCTCGCGCAGGACGCGCAGGTGGTTGGAGAGGTTGGTCTGCCGCGCGCCCGTCTCCGCCACGAGGTGCGTGGTGCACAGCGTCTCCGCGGCCAGCAGCTCGACGATCCGCAGCCGGAGCGGGTCCCCCAGCGCACGGATCACTTCAGCATCGACTGATGTCAGCATGGGCTGATACTGTCACATCAGGCAGCACTGATGCGACCCCCCACCGCCGTGTGACCCGAGAGACGAGACCGCGATGCCCTCCAAGCCTTCCGTCCTGTTCGTCTGCGTCCACAACGCCGGCCGGAGCCAGATGGCCGCCGCCTGGCTCACCCACCTCGCCGGCGACCGCGTCGAGGTCCGCTCCGCCGGCTCGGCCCCGGCCGACGCCGTCAACCCCGCCGTGGTCGAGGCGATGCGCGAGGCCGGCATCGACATCGCCCACGAGCAGCCCAAGGTCCTTACCGCCGACGCGGTGCAGGCATCCGACGTCGTCATCACCATGGGCTGCGGCGACGCCTGCCCGGTCTTCCCCGGCAAGACCTACCTCGACTGGAAACTGGACGACCCCGCAGGCCAGGGCGTCGCCGCCGTACGCCCCATCCGCGACGAGATCCGCGGGCGCGTCGAGGCGCTCATCGCCGGCATCGCCGGCATCGCCGCGGAGGGCGACACAGAGCGGTCCTAGGACCAATGCCTGATCGGGCGCCCCTCCTCTTGCTGCTAGCGTGCAACTGCGAATGAGTTGCAATTACGTCGGAGGATGTTGAACATGGCGCTGTACACGCTCCCCGAACTTCCGTACGACTACGCGGCGCTGGCCCCGGTGATCAGCCCGGAGATCATCGAGCTGCACCACGACAAGCACCACGCGGCGTACGTCAAGGGCGCGAACGACACCCTGGAGCAGCTCGCCGAGGTGCGGGACAAGGGGCAGTGGGGCCCGATCAACGGCCTGGAGAAGAGCCTGGCCTTCCACCTCTCCGGGCACATCCTGCACAGCATCTACTGGCACAACATGACCGGCGACGGCGGCGGCGAGCCGCTGGACAAGGACGGCGTCGGCGAGCTGGCGGACGCCATCGCCGAGTCCTTCGGCTCCTTCGCCAACTTCAAGGCACAGCTCTCGAAGGCGTCCGCGACCACCCAGGGCTCCGGCTGGGGCGTCCTGGCGTACGAGCCGCTCAGCGGCCGGCTCATCGTCGAGCAGGTCTACGACCACCAGGGCAACATCGGCCAGGGCTCCACCCCCATCCTCGTCTTCGACGCCTGGGAGCACGCCTTCTACCTCCAGTACCGCAACCAGAAGGTCGACTTCATCGACGCCATGTGGGAGGTCGTCAACTGGCAGGACGTGGCCCGGCGCTACACCGCCGCCAAGGGCAACGGCGACAGCCTGCTGCTCGCGCCGTGACACCGACACCCCGGCACACCCGCACGTCCTGCTCGTGATCGTCTTCCAACCGTCACCGGGCAGGCGGCACACCGAAGGGCCCCCGCGCGTCGGATACGCGCGGGGGCCCTTCGTCTCGTCGTACGCGGGGGCGACACAGGCCGCCGGGCCGGCCGGCGCCCGTTCAGCCGGCGGCCTGCGCCGCGTAGAAGGCGCCGACCGCGGCGGCCAGTCCGCCCAGCAGCAGCCGGAGGGCCTTCTCCGGTACGTGGACCTGCACCCGGGCGCCGCAGTAGCCGCCGATCAGCCCGCCCAGCCCGCAGGCGACGCCCAGGGACCAGTCCGGCGCGATGTCCTCGCCCCCGGTGAAGGCCAGCAGCGCGTACGTACCGGCCCCGACCAGCGACGTCAGGAACGTGGCGGCGAGCGCGGCCGGCGCGACCCGGGCGACGGACATGCCCCGGCCGACCAGGATCGGCCCGAGGAGGGAGCCGCCGCCGATGCCGTAGATCCCGCCGACCGCCCCGACCACCAGCGCGAGCCCGGTGACGGCACGCGGCGACGGCTCGGCCGGCGACCGCGCGGCGCCGGGGCGGAGCGTACGGACGGCGAGCCAGGCGCCGAGCGGCAGCAGCAGGACGGCGACCAGGACCCGGAAGACCCCGGCCCCGGGCACGGCGAAGACGCGGACGACGGCACCGACGACGACACCGGGCACGCTCCCGGCGACCAGCCGGCGGGCCAGCGGCCCGTACAGCAGCCCGTCCCGGCGGTAGCGCAGCAGGGCGCCCGGGCCGGCGACGACGTTGTAGAGGAGGTTGGTGGGGGTGACGGCCGGGCTGGGCACACCCAGCACGCTCAACTGGACCGGCAGCAGGAAGACGGCGCCGGAGACCCCGACCGGCGCGGTGACGAACGCGATCACCACCCCGGCGGCGAACCCGAGCCCTCCCGCCGACCAGTCCACGTCAACTCCTCGTCCGCACACCGCCACGCTGACGGTGGGTACGAGTGGTGATTGTCACCCACCTCTCCGCGCGGGTCTCCCGGCGGCCCCGTGCCCCCGCGGGACCCGCAGGAGGCTGCCGCGCGGGGCGCAAATCGCCCGGTTCCACCGCGGATCCGGGGCTCTGCCGCAGGTGCGGGACACCGCCCCCGGCCGCCGCTCCGGCCCCGGTCACCGCCGGGCGGGCGGGTGCGGGGGACGGCCCCGCACGATACGGATTGCAAACGGATCGCGTACGAATGGCACGCCGACCGCTTCCGCGCCCCATACTGGGCTTCCGATGAAAAAAGCATCCGCGCCCCGGCGCCACCTGCCCACCAGCCCCTTCAAGGCGCCCGTCGTCCCCGCGGCCAAGAGCTTCGCGCCCGGCGACCGGGTCACACACGACCGGTACGGCCTGGGCACGATCGTGGCCGCCGAGGAAGGCGTCGCGATGCTCGTCGACTTCGGCTCGCGCCAGGTCCGGGTCACCGCCCCGTACGACCACATGGAGAAGCTCTGACGACGGGCCGCGCCCCGCGCCCGCCCGGCACCCGGCCGCCACACGGCGGCTCCGGGTGACGCATGCACCGCACGTGCCGCAGGGCACCGTCCTGCGCCCTGCGGCGCGGTCCGGTGCCCTGCGGTCTTCGCGGTGTGGTGGAACTGCGCGTCAGACGACGCGGATGTTCTCCGCCTGCGGGCCCTTCTGGCCCTGAACGAGGTCGAACTCCACCTTCTGGCCCTCGGCCAGCTCGCGGAAGCCCTGCGCGTTGATGTTGGAGTGGTGCGCGAAGACGTCGGCGCCGCCGCCGTCCTGGGCGATGAAGCCGAAGCCCTTTTCGCTGTTGAACCACTTCACGGTTCCGTTGGCCATGGTCTTTCTCCTTCTTGGGTGGCATAAGAGGGATCACACGTGTGCGTCATCCCGCGTCGCCGCGATGAATTCCCCGTCCGGAGCAAGCACCGACAAACAAAAATGCGCCCGAGGTCAAAGCCAGCAGGCGCACACAAAGTACATGGGAACCACAACTGCAACTTTCTCACCTTAACACAGAAAGTTTCCCTGCTGTGGGCGATGTCCGTCCACGGCAGGTCGTTTCACGGCCGGGGCGGGAGTGTCAGGCCGCGGCCCGGGGTGGGGCGGTGCGGTCGAGGGCGGCGAGGTCGGGGGTCGTGCGGTCGGGGTGAGGCGGCGGAAGTGTTCGAAGAGGGGCGGGGATCTCCGGATGCACGCGCCGTACTGTTTTCGCCTCCCCCATAAACTTCCCAAGCGGGCCGAGATGTCCTTGCATGCCGGGAAGTCGAGGACCGCGTTCCTGCTGGGCATCTCGCCGACGGTCAGTCCTGCGGTGGCCGCAGCGGTATCGAGCCGCGGTCGCGGGCGCTGTCCAGGACCGCGCGGTTCACCTGCGGCCGGGGGGCCGGGGTGGCGGCGGTGAGTTTGATGACGTCCCGGCCGACCAGGGCCGTGCGCCATTCGGCGAGGGTGGGGCGGGTGCCGTAGGCGCCGGCGGCCTGGGTGTAGCGGTCGCGTACGGCCGCTTCCTGGCGCTCGTCCAGCTCGCCGGGGACCAGGTCGAGTGGGCGCCCGGGTGCGGTGTACGCGTCCTGCGCAAGGATGCGGCCGGTGGCCAGGGCGGCCTTGTAGCGGTCGCTGTCCACCGTGGCCGAGCCGACCGGCGCCAGCGGGTCGCCCCAGTCGGGGGTGTCGGCCTGGGCGAGGACCGGAGGGCGTCCGGCGACCCGGAAGCCGTCGCAGTCCAGCAGGTACACCGCGGGCTCGGGGCGTACCGTCCACAGGATGTTGGCCTGCGAGACGTCGCCCAGCACCAGGCCCCACATGTGCAGCCGCTCGACCAACTCGACCAGCGCCAGCGCGAGTTCCCGGCGCTGGCCGGCCTCCGGCTGCGCGATGCTCTGCCAGGAGGACTTCGGCTCGCGCAGCAGGAACTGAAGCTCGGTGAGCTTCGTGGTCTGGTTGGGCGTGCGCCAGGTCATCGTCGCCGGGGCCCGGTACATCAGGAAGCCGACCGCCCGTCCGCCGTCCACCACCCGGCACAGCGGCCACGCGGCGCGCGCGTCCAGATAGGCGCGGTCCCCGGGCGCCAGGGCCCGGTGTACGGCGACGAGGGCGGCCAGCGCCTGCCCGTCGACCTCGTGGGGCGCGCGGTAGCTCTTGTACAGCAGCTCGGGGCCGTCCCGTAGCGCGTGCACCTCGCCCTGCCCGCCGTCGCCGATCTTGCCGTCGAAGACCAGGGCGGACAGGGGCACGTCGGTGCCGTCGTCGGCGGTCACTGGATGCCCTCCCACAGGCAGATGACGGTGCGGTCGTCGTCGTACGACTTCAGCCGGGTCTGCGCGTGCCACAGGAAGTCCGAGGGCTGCGGTACGCCGGCGGTGTGCCCCCACTGCTCGGCCACGTGCTCGCGGAAGTCCTTGTCGCCCGCGAGCGGTCCGGAGAACCCGTCCGTGCACAGGACCAGCACGTCCCCGGGCTCGGACGGTTCCAGGAGGTGGGCGCGGACGTGCTCGTACGCGTCCGGCAGGGCCGCCGTCCCGGTGTCGATGACGCCGGCGTTGGCGGTCCCGGGGTGCTCCAGGTTCCACCAGCCGCGGTCGCGCAGCAGGAACAGGCCGCCGTCGCCGACGGCCAGGAAGCCGCGTACGCGGACGGCGGGGTCGAGCGGTACGAGCAGGGCGCGGAACGTCGTCGCGTACGCCGACGGCGGCCCGTCGGCCGACGCCCGCAGCTCCGCCGCCGCGGCGGCGACCGCCCGGTCCGCCAGGTCGAGGAACCGGCCGGCGTCCTCGGCGCGCAGCGCGGCGGTCAGGTCCTCGGCGAGCGCGTCGAGCTGCCGGCCGACGCAGCCGACGGTGGTGTGCGCGCCGCGGTGCGACAGCGGCGCGGAGCCCACCCCGTCCGCCACCGCGAGCAGCAGCAGGCCGTCCGTACCGGCGCCGCCCGCAGGCCCCGCGCCGCTCGCGGGCCCGAGTTGCGCCACCCCGAGCGCGTCCTGCCGGCACTCGCCGCGCCACCGGTGGGCGTCGCCGCGTACGGACACGGCCCGGACGGTCAGCGGCCCGAGTTCGGCGCCGTCGACGACGGTGTCGGGCACCAGGGCGGCGAGCGGATCCCACTCGCGTACCGCGGGCAGGGCCAGCGGCCTGGGCGGATAGCTCGGCGGGCGCCCACCGACGTGTTCCGGGACGCCGCGCGCCCCTTCGGGCGGGGGCGCGGGGTCACGGGGCTGGATGATGGCTTGCCGGATCTCGGGCGGGAGCCCTTCGAGCAGCCCGTCGCTGCCCCCGTGGCTGCCCGTGCCCTGCGTCCGCGGGGTGTCGCCGTCCGGCGGTGTCTGGCGGTCCATGGTGACGGTCCGAGCCCTTCCCCGCGGTCAGAGCTTGTCCAGCGCGACGGTGCTGAACCCGGGCACCGTGTCGTCCACGGCGAGGGTGAAGTCGCCGCTGCCGTCCGCGGAGATGCTGCTCGCCGAGCGCACGATGGAGCGGGTCAGGCTCGCGGCGAACTCGCGCAGCGCGGCGGCCGGCGAGATGGCGGAGTCCTGCTGCATGAACGCGCGGAAGTTGGCGACCTGACTGATGTTGGCGGTGTCCGCCTCGCCGATGCCGAACGCGATGATCTTGGGGCAGTAGCGCGACTCGTTCAGCTCCCGCAGCGCCTCCTCCCACCCCCCGTCGGTGGGCACCCCGTCGGAGAGGAAGAACGCCACCGGCCGGTAGACCTCGTGACCCTCGTCCTTCAGATCCGCCACGTCCGTCTCGATGCATGCCTTCAGGACGCGGAACGCCTGCCCGTACGACGTCACTCCCCCGGCGGCGAGCGCGGGCAGGCTGCTCAGCTCGCTGAGGTCCACCAGCGGCTGGAGCACCGTGGCGTCGTCCGAGAAGCCGATGAGGGCGAAGCGGGTCTTGTCGGCCACCGTGGGGTTGGTGCTGATCTCCTGGTGCAGTTCGGGAAGCGCTTTGTTGATGGCCTCGATGGGCGCTCCGCTCATCGAGCCCGACTCGTCGCACACCAGGTAGAAGGGCAGGATCTGCACGGGCGTTCCTCCGGTTCGGAGTGGGGACAGCGTCAGTAGGTGTAGAAGTAGATCTCCAGGTCCGCCCGGCCGCCGACGCCTCTGAGCAGCACGAAGTCGCGTGTGGTCGCCCCCCGGAACATCTTCGGGCGGGCCTCGTCGAGCAGGGAGTTGATACGGCGCGCGTAGGCGACGCCGGAGCCGGCGTCCTGGTTGTGGCCGAAGGTCAGCACGATGGCGGCCTGGCTGCCCTCGTGCTTCGCGGTCACCTTGCGGAGCTGCTCCACGATGCGCTCGCGGTCCGAGGAGTCGGCCTCGACGGAGACCTTCACCGGCTTGCGCTCCACGGCCCGCGGGCCGGACGGGCTCGGCGACGGCTTCGGGCCGGCCTCGCCGGGCGACTGGGAGGCGCCGGCCTCCGCCTGCCGGGCGGCTGCCGGATCGCCCTGGTCGCCCATGGCGATCAGGGCGAGGACCAGCAGGACGTCGGCGAAGAGCCAGCCGGCGAGGTGTAACGGGTGCAGCCGCCCGGACCGCCGGCCGGACCTCATGCCGCGCCCCCGCCCGCCGGGCCGGCGGCCTTCGGCCGGGCCGCGGCGTCGCCCGCGGGCGGGAGGTCGGAGACGGGCGGGAGGTCGGAGATCGCCGCGGGCAGGGCCACCGTCGGCACGGGTGCGGGAGCGGTACGTACCCACGTGGCCAGCTCCGCGAAGCTCTCCGCCATCGCGTGCAGCGCGTCGGTCTGCTCGGCGATCCGGCGGGCCGTGTCCTGCGACGCGGCGACGGCCAGCGCCGTCTGCTCGGCGACCTCCCCGAGCCTGGTCATCGTCTGCCCGGTGACGTCCGCCGCCACCTCGGTGCTGGTGGTGAACGACCGCTGGGACGCGGCCAGGACGGTGACGGCGTCCTCGACCCGCTCGCCGGCCCGGTCGAGCTGGTCGCGGATCTCGCCGTTGACGGCGCGTACGTCGCCGAGTGCGCCGTTCATCCGGGCCCCGCTGTCGAGGACCGCCTTCGCGACCCCCTCGGTCGCCTTCTCCAGCGGCTTCACGGCGGCGTCGACCCCCGCCAGCCGGCGCTCGGCGCCGCGTACGGCCGCGCCGACCTGCTCGGACGCCTTCTCCAGCTTCTCCTGCGTCGTGACGGCCTTGCTGGTCAGCCGGTTGAGGCTGGCGGCCGACTTGCCGAGCTCCGCGGCGAAGCGGGCCGGCGAGCCGAAGCGCTCCTCGTTGAGCAGGAGCTGCGCCCGGGTGAGCACCGGCACCAGCCGGGCGAGGAGCCGGTCCCCGTCCTGGCGCGCCTTGTCCTCCGCGCGGTCGGCGGCGGCACGGCCCCAGCCGTGCAGCAGCGCGAGGAGCAGCAGGAAGGCGATGACCGCCGTGGCGGAGGCGACCACGTGCCCGAAGGTGAACCACCCGGTGAGGTGGCCGTCGAAGCCGGTCTGCCAGAGCTGGAGAAAGGGGCGCTCGGCCTGCTTCGGCTCGGCCTGCGTCAGGGCGTCGTACGCGCTGGACGCCCTGGTCAGACCGAACCAGGTGAGCAGCAGCGGCACGAACACCAGGGCGCCGAGGGCGGCCTCCACCCAGGCGAGGTAGCGCGGCTGCGGCGGCGGGCACAGCGCCTCGTGCACCGACTCGGGCCGGGCGTACGCCGCGATCAGGTCCAGTTCCGTCCACGGCTGGAGGTCGCTGGTGCCGATGCCGCGCAGCGCGTCGGCGAGCGCGGTGAGTTCGTCACGTCTGGACGCGAGTCCCGGTTCCGCGGCGAGATCCGTGAGCTGTGCGGCGACACCGTGCCGATCCCCCAGCGCCCCTAACGGCATGCAGCTACCCCCACCCCGTACGACAGGGGAGCCGCGCTCGCCACGCATCCGCGGTCGGCCCCTGAACTCCCCCCACCAGCCGCGGAGTCACCCGCGGCACTGCGTCGCCGATGCTAGCGCAGCGGGCCGGGACGGGACCGGCAAGTCTGTGGTATCCGCTGTACCGAAACGGTCACCGCCCCGGCCGCGGCCGGGGCGGACCGCGCCGCCACGGTCAGAACGCGGCCGCGTTGAGGACGGCGACGAGCTGGTCCTCCTCGTGGTCGAGGTGCGCCTCCAGCTCGTCCACGAGCTTGTCGACCTCGTCCAGCACCGTCGCCGGCTCGGGGGGCGGGGTCTGGTCGCCGGACTCGTCGAGACCGACGAGGACGCGGAGCCGGTCGATGAGGCCGGCGAGCACCTCGTGCTCCCGCCGCAGGAGGGCGAGCGGCTCGGCGAGGTCGGGGGCCAGCTTCTCCAGCATGGGGAAGACCAACTGGTCCTCGCCGGTGTGGTGGATCTCCATGCCCTGGCAGAACGACAGGCAGTTGACCCGCAGTTGCAGCGCGAGCCCACCGGCCGGCCTGCCCTCGGCCGCCGCGCTCGCGACCTCGGCGCGGAGCAGGGCGAGTTCCTGGCGGAGGCCGCGGTGGGCGGTCAGCAGCGTGTCGCCCAGGGGGCCGGGCGGCAGGTCGTCCTCGACGCGCGTCAGGGCGACGACGGGGGCGGCGGCCCGCGCCGCGTCGCGGGCGGCGGCGAAGTCGGGGTCGACCTCGGCGGCCCGGTCGAAGAGGAGGTCGCGCTCGGCGCCGTGGAGTATCTGCACGGTGGCCCGGGAGGTCCAGTCGTCCGTCTCGACCTCGACCTCCTCCCGGTTCCCCAGCTCCCCGTACCAGGCGGGGAGTTCCCCGGCGGCGGTGGGCGCCGCCACGACCACCATCCGCCGCTCGGCGTCGGGCACGTAGACGAGGGGGGTGGTGCGGGCGGCGATGCCGTCGGCACCGGCGGTGGTCAGCAGGAGCATGCGGCGGCCCGCGTAACGGCCGCCGACCTGGCCGGCGTTGGCGCGGAACTCCTCGATGAGCTGTCGGACGTCGGATTCCTGAATGCGGTTCATGGTCTCCTGTTTCCTGTTCGATCGGGAACCGCGGACGGCGCGGAAGCCCCGGGCGCGCGGGTACGCCGGGACGGGCGGGGTGCGGGGCGGCCGGGTGGCACCAGGGCACCGTAGATCGAACGGGCCCGCGGGGCCCGGCCGCGGCGAAGAGTCCGTCAGCTCCGGACGAAGTCGGCTCGGGTGCGGTCGGGTCCGCTGATGAAATGCCATGTCATCGACAGCCGCCGCGGCCGCGGAAAGACTGCGACGCATGACCGCAGACAACAGGACCGTCGTCCAACGGGCGCTCGGGCAACTGATCGAGACGGGCAGCGCCGAAGGAATCGCGCCGCTGCTGAGCGAGGACTTCGTCCACCACCGGCCGGACGCGACCACCTCGGACAAGGCGCGGTGGCTCGCCGCCGTCGAGGCGGCGCTCACCCCGCTCGCCGGGATGCGGGTCGAGATCCACCACCTGCTGGCCGACGGCGACCACGTCGTCATGCACTCCCGGCGGTGGCTCCCCGAGGGCGGGCCGGAGATCGCGGTGGTCGACATCTGGCGCATCGACGGCGGGCTGATCGCCGAGGGCTGGGAGCTGATCGAGCCGGTGGCCCAGGCCGCCGCCCACCTCACGTGGTGGGAGGAGGGGCCCGCCGGGCGCTGACTGGCCGGCCCTCCCACCGTACGGACCACGCGCCCCGGCGCCGCGCCCGCGCACCCCGGCACCGTGCCCCCCTCGTACGGGCCACGCACCCCCCGGTGCCGTGCCCCCAGGCCCCAGCCCCCGGGCCCCGGAGCCGTGCGCACGGGCCGCGGGGCCACCGTGCGCAAGCCCGCGGGGCCGCCGTGCGCACGGCGCGGGGCGTGGTGCGCACGACCGTCAGGGCATGGCCTTCTCCTTCAGAGGCTTGCCCGTGGGCTGTCCGGGCAGCTCGACGGGCTCGTCCTCGCCGGGGGCGGCGGCGGACGGGTGGCAGGCCCGCACGGGCCCGGTGACGAGCTGCCAGCCGACGCCCTCGCTGACCATCTCGCCGTCCCGCGCCCGGGCCGTCTCGATCACGAGGGTCTCCCCGGGCCCGAGGTCGGCGGGGCGGACGGTGAAGGACCACGGGCCGTCCGTGGTCGGCGGCGGGTCCTGGCGGAACAGGAAGTCGCGGTTGACACCCTCGCCGCGGTCACCCTGGCACCACTGCCCCCACTCCATGTAGTCGACCTCGGCGGACACGCCGTGCTCCTCCAACTGCCGCTCCAGCCCCTCGGCGTCCGTGAACTCCTTGATCGTCGCCGTCACCGTCCCGTCGTCGTTCGTCTCGACGGCGTACGCGGCCGAACCCCCCATCGCCGGCAGGGCGACCACGGCGGTGACGCCCGCCGCCGCGACGCCCGCCGTGGCGGTGAGCCCCACCCACAGCCGGCGGCGCGGCGCGCGGACCTCCACCGCCACCGGCGGGACCGCCGGGCTCTCCGCCGCGCCGCGTTCCGCGACGACGCGCTTCAGCTCGCCGAGCAACCGCTCCTCGAAGCCGGTGAGCCGGCTCTCTTCCTTGCTCATGGTGGTATCTCCTACGGTCTCGGTCCGGAAGCCGCCGGCACGGCCGGCGGTGAGACGGGGGCTGCGAAGTGCTCGCGGACGCGGCGGCGGGCCCGGTGCAGACGGACCCGCGCGGTGGGCGCCCGGATGCCCAGCGCCCTGCCCGCCTCGCTCACGGTGAGGCCGTCGACCGCGACCAGCTCCAGCACCGCCCGCTCATGCGCGGGCAGTTGCCCTATGGCCTCGTACAACGTCCTGGCCTGCGCCTCGGCGTCTATGCGGTCCTCCAGCCGGGCGATGTCGTCCCCCTCGACGAGCCGCCGCCCCGCCAGCCGCTGTCCCGCGTCGCGCTCGCGTGCGCTGCGCCGCCTGTCACCGGCCAGCACGTTGCGCGCGACGCCGTACAGCCAGGCCACCGGCGCTCCGCGGGACGGCTTGTAGCTCTCGGCCGACTCGATCGTGGCCAGGAACACCTCCGCGGTCAGATCCGCGGCGCGATGCGGATCCGCCACCCGGCGCACGATGAACCGCTCGACCGCATCGACGTGCGCGCGATAGAACGCCTCGAACGCCTGCGGATCCGTGCCGATCCGGCGGACCGCCTCACCCGAGCTGCTGACCATGTGTGATCCCTTCAACCCCTGCCTACATCACACACTTGGCGACCAGCCGCCAAAGCGTTACCGCCCGCCCCCGCCGGCGAACCGTGCCCCGCATAGCCTCGTCTTCCACCCGACCAAGGAAGCGCGAGAGAGGACACGCATGTTCGGCATCATTCGTCCGTGCCGCTGCCGCCTGCCCAAGGGCCTCGCCAAGCAGTGGCTGGGCCACCTGTGCGGGCTCTGCCTGGCGTTACGCGGCCAGGGCGGGCAGGTCGCGCGGGCGGCCACGAACCACGACGGGCTGCTGATATCCGTGCTGTACGACGCGCAGGCCGCCCCGGCCGAGGGCAGCGGCGGAGGCGGCTGGCGCACCGCCGGGCCGTGCCCGCTGCGCCGCATGCGGCGCGCGGAGGTCGCGTACGGGGACGGGGCGCGGCTGGCGGCGGTGGTGTCGCTGCTGCTGGCCTCCGCGAAGATCCGCGACCACGTCGCCGACGGCGACGGCGCGCTGGCGCGGCCGGTGCTGGCGGCTCCGGCACGGCGGGTGGCAGGAGGCTGGGAGGCGGCCGGGGCCCGGGGCGGCGCGGGGCTGGGGTTCGACACGGACGTGCTCGTCGAGGCGGTGGAGCGGCAGCGGGAGGTGGAGGCGCTGGCGGAGCCCGGGACGTCGGTGCTGGTGGTGACCGAGCCCACGGAGCTGGCGACGGCCGCGGCGTTCGCCCACACCGCCCGGCTGGCGGGCCGGCCCGGGAACGCGGCGGCGCTGGCCGAAGCCGGGCGCCTCTTCGGCCGGGTCGCACACCTGCTGGACGCCGTGCAGGACGCGGCGGACGACCGCCGTACGGGCGCGTGGAACCCGATCACGGCGACCGAGACGGCGCCCGCCCGGGTCCGGCAGTTGTGCGACGACGCGACGCGCGGAGTCGCACTCGCCCTGGCGGACGCGGAGTTCACCGACGACCGGCTGGTCCGCGCGCTGCTGGTCGGCGAGCTGGAGCGGGCGGTGCGCCGGACGTTCGCGCACGCGGGCGGCGAATTCGGGCCGCCGCCGCCCGACTTCGGCGCGCTGGGGCAGGGTGCGGAGGGGGAGAAGGAGGAGCACAAGGAGAAGGGCGGCGCCTGCGACTGCGGCGGCTGCGGCGGTTGCGACGGCGGTGGCTGCGACTGCAACTGCTAGCGGTACGTGCGCTCGGCACGGCGGGCCGTCACGGCGGCGGCATCGGCAACGGCATCGCAGCGGCGCCACCGGCCGGTTCGGCGGTTCCGGCCCGGGGCGTAGCGCAAGGTGACGAGGGGTTGGGTTGATCGATCCGCACTGGGTGTTCGTCAGCGCCGTCCTCGGTGTCGCGGGCAGTGTCCGGTACGCGTTCGCCGTGGTCCGGGGCACCGCACGGCCGAACCTGGTGACGTGGTCGCTGTGGGCCGCGGTGCCGCTGATCGCGTTCTCCGCGCAGCTCGACTCCGGCGTGGGGCTGCCCGCGGTGCAGACGCTGGTGGCCGGGGCCGGGCCGCTCGTCGTCGTGGTGACCGGGGTGTGCACCCGGCGGAACCTCGCGCGGCTCGGGGTCTTCGACCTCGCCTGCGCGGCCGTCGCCGTCGCCGCGCTCGGGGTGTGGCTGGGGCTCGGCGAGGCGGCGCTCGCCGTGCTGTTCGCGGTGGCCGCGGACGCGGCGGCGGCGCTGCCGACGGTCGTGAAGGCATGGCGCGACCCGGCCTCCGAGAACCTGCTCTTCTACGTCCTCGTCGGC
The DNA here is from genome assembly GCF_045781775.1 of Streptomyces sp. 184. Lineage (NCBI taxonomy): Bacteria > Bacillati > Actinomycetota > Actinomycetes > Kitasatosporales > Streptomycetaceae > Streptomyces > Streptomyces sp. 184. Next base: position 7,934,005 of record NZ_CP123230.1, read on the forward strand.
ACCGGCGCCGCGATCACCCTGCTGACGATCTCCTCGGGGGACCCGGCGGCCTGGGCGTTCGCGGCGTACGTCCTGACGGTGTGCGTCTCGCTGGTGGCCCTCGTGTCCGTACGGCGGCGGACCGTCCGCTGCGCGTAGGGCGGGCGCCGGCGTACGGCGTCCGCCCCGCGCGAGGCGCGGTCAGCCCTTGTCGAGCATCGACTTCATCGCGTCGATCTCGGCTTCCTGGGAGCTGACGATCCGCCCGGCCATCTTCTTCGCGGGCCCGTACGAACCGTCCGCCCGCTCCGTCCCGGCCATGGCGACGGCGCCCTCGTGGTGCTCGATCATCACGCGCGCCCGAGACGGCCACCGGCGCCCCCGCGACCAACGCCCAGGCCCCCCGCCTAGCGGTCCACCCGCCGCAGCCCCCGTACCGCCGGGATCGCCAGCAGCAGCAGGCACGTGAGCACCGCCATCGTCGAGGACACGTACAGCAGCGGCACCGTCCCCACCACCCCCGCCAGCGGCCCCGCCGCCGCCTGGCCGACCGGCTTCATCACCAGCGAGCCCGCCGCGTCGTACGCGTGCACGCGGCCCAGGACGTCCTGCGGGACGTGCGTCTGCACGCTGGTGTGGAACATGACTATCCAGAACGCCGCGCCGATCCCGCTGATCCCGTAACACACCGCGACCAGCGGCGCGGAGAGCCCGAGGGCGACGCCCAGCGGCATCAGCGCCCAGACCGTCATCGACAGCGCGCCCGCGCGCAGCGGATGCCGCGGGCGGAGTCTGATCGCGACGATCCCGCCCAGCACGCTGCCCGCCCCGAGGGAGGACATGACCAGGCCGAACGTCGAGGCGCCGTAGTCGGTGACGAGCGTGCTGTTGCCGAGGGTCGTGGTGGGTCCCGCGCCCGCGAGCTGCCAGAGCATGAAGACGACGATGACGCTCCACAGCCAGGTGCGGGCCGTGAACTCCCGCCAGCCCTCGACCAGATCGGCCCGGAACGACGGCGCGCCGTCCCGTTCGCCGCCGCGCCCCATGGGGACCGCGCGGAGCGCGAACAGGCAGGCGCCGCTGACCGCGTACGTCACGGCGTCGAGGGCGACGACGACGGCGGGCGAGGAGACGGCCAGCAGCAGCCCGGCGAGCGACGGGCCGAGCACGAGGGTGACGGACTCGGAGATGCGCAGGGTGGCGTTGGCCTTCTGGACGTCCACGGCGACGCGCGGCGTGATGCTGGCGACGCCGGGCTGGAAGAGCGCGCTGCCCGCGCCGACCAGGGCCAGCAGCACGAGGATCTGCCACAGCCGGGGCGTACCCAGCAGGAACAGCAGCGCGAGCGCCATCTGGAAGACCAGCCGCGCCACATCCGAGACGATCATCAGCCGGCGGGCGCCGAGGCGGTCGGAGAGTACGCCGCCGAAGATGATCAGCGCGGCGAACGGCCCGACGAGCGCGGCCAGCGAGTAGCCCACGCCGCTCGCGCCGTATCCGGCGTGCAGGACGGCGGCGGTGATGGCGACGGGGAGCATGGCGTCGCCGAGGAGGGAGGTGGTGCGGGCGGTGAAGAACAGCCGGAAATCCGCCGTCCACAGGGGTGTGGCGGGAGGGGACGCCTTGGCTTGCAGGTCACGGGCCATCTCCGCGCCAGCCACCGCACACCGCCCCAGGTACACCGCCGATCCCGACCGGACCACCACTCTTGCGCCCGGGCCGACTCTCGGTCAACGGAATATGTCCGCCGGGCGACTTCACCCCGGCGGTGCCCCGGGAGTGCCCCGGGAGTGCCCCGGGAGTGCCCCGGCGCCTGCCCCGGCCCCGGCGGCGTGGGGGTACCGCCGGGGCCGGGTGGGGTGGGTCAGCCGAAGGCGCGTACGGCCTGGTAGTAGACCCAGGCCGTGCTGTTGCAGGAGGTCTTGGTGGCGCCCGAGTAGCGGTTGCAGACGCGCTTGAGGTCCTCGTAGAAGGCGCTGTCGATACGGGACTTGTTGGCGTCGAAGGCGCCGATCTCCTTGTAGTTGCGGTAGCCGAAGTCGTGGCGCTGGCAGGACTTCTCGAAGGGGAAGCCGAACGGGTTGTCGGGGGAGCTGCTGCAATAGTCGGTCGACCAGTTGAACGCGTACGCCGACCAGGCGCCGCGGTTCGACTCGGCCGACGCCCAGGCGTTGTAGCTCGCGGCGCTGGTCTGGGTGAAGTTGGCCAGTACCTGGGGCTTGTCGGCGGGGGCGGCTTCGGCGGTGGTGGCCGTTGCCAGGAGGGCAGCCGCGGTGACGCCTGCGGCGACCAGACCCTTCGTTGCGGTGGGGCGCATGGGGGACTCCTCGGGTAGGTGCGCCGGGTCGCGGCGCACGGCCTGGGGGGTGCGCCAACTGCCGCGGGCGTGCCGGCAGTCGGTCGTGCCGGCGCTCAGACTATGCGCGTAGAATGGCCGTGGGAAGTCATGCTCCTGACAGAATTATGAAGTCGGTGTACGCCCCTGACCCCGCGCAACCGTCCCGCAACCGCCCTGCGTTACAACGGAAGACTTGCCGAATCCGCACCGAGGAACGGACGGACGATGAAGCGACGCAGCCTCCTCCGCGGAGCCCTCGCCGGCGCCGCCGCCGCGCCCGCCGCCGTGACCCTCGGCGCCTCCCCCGCGCGCGCCGCGGCGGCCAACTACCCCATCGCGCTGACCGACCAGAGCACCAACAGCTTCCAGGTCTTCGACCGCACCGGCGACTGGTCGGGCGCGTCGAACTGGAGCTTCACCCCGGGCACGACGAACGGCTGGGACGACCCGTTCGAGATCCGCTTCCGCGAGACCACCCGCTACGGCACGATCGCGCTGATGACCGCCGGCCGGCCCGGCAACGGCCGCGCCGGCATCGTCCGGGTCACCGGCAACGGCAACCGGCTGGACCGCGGCGACCTCATCTGGGAGGCGTCCGTCGCCAGTTACCCGCACTGCATCGAGCGCGTCCCCAACCTCGCCGCCGTCGTCGTCGCCGGCACCCGCGACCGCATCCACGTCTACGGCGGCGCCAACAGCGACCACTCCACGCTGCGCGAGGTGCAGACGATCACCGACATGCCCAAGCCGCACGCCGTGCTCTGGGACGACGTGAACGACCTGCTGTGGGTCACCGGCGGCAAGGTCATCCGCACCTACCGCGTCACCGGCGCCAACTCCACCGCGCGGCTGGTGAAGTCCGGCACGGACATCGCCTTCGCCGGCAACGGCCACGACATCCAGCCCGACTACACCGACCCCGGCAAGCTGTGGGTCACCGACAGCGGCCGGGTGTACTCGCTGGACAAGGCGGCGCGGAAGGTGACGGTCGTCTCCGAGGAGAACTACGTCAAGTCCTACGTCCGCTACACCGACGGCGAGGCGATGTGGACCCTGGACCCCACGCCCGCCGACCCGCCCTGGGGCGGCCCGACGGTCTACTTCTCCGCCGGCCAGTCGAAGACCCGCCCGGGCGCGCAGATCTACAAGGCCCGCATCGTCACGACCCGCTTCCACTGACGCCCCGGCGGCCGTCGAGCCACGCCGAGACCCCCGGCGGCGTACGAGCCGCGCCGGGGCCCGGTCACGCCGACCCGGTCACGGCGCGGCTCAGTCCTCCGTCGCCGTACGGGTCCCGGAAGCCCCGGAGGCGGCCCCGGCCGCGGCGCCGTCGCGGCGCCGGAGGTACAGCGCCGTGCCCAGCGCACCCGCCGCCAGCGCCACGATCGCCCACTCCGGCGCCGACCCCACCCGCGTCGCCAGGGTCTCGTCCGTGCGCAGCGGCACCGACGCGGTCAGCACCTCGCGGCGCCACGGGCCCGTCTCGTCGACCGTCTCGCCGTCCGGCGTGACGATCGCGCTGATGCCGGTGGTGGAGGCGACCAGCGTCGAGCGGTTGTGCTCGACCGCGCGCAGCCGGGACATCGCGAGCTGCTGCTCGGGCTCGCCGAGGTTGCCGTCGCGCATGTACGTGGCGTTGTTGGTGGGTACGGCCAGCAGGTTGGCGCCGGTACGCACCTGGTCGCGGACCTGGCCGTCGTACGCGACCTCGTAGCAGATGGACTCCGCCAGGTGCACGGCCCCGGCGTCCAGGCGCACCGCCTTGTCGCCGGGCTCGAAGTCGCGCGGGATGAGCTGGAGGTCTCCGAAGCCGCCGAGGAGGGAGCGCATCGGGATGTACTCGCCGAAGGGCACGAGCTGCCGCTTCGCGTAGTACGCGCCGGGGCCGCTGCCCGGGAGCCAGAGGAGGCCCGCGTTGCGGATGCGGTCGTCGGGGGCGTCGAGGATGGCGCCGACGACGACGGGGGCGCCGAGGTCGTCCACGACCTGGGAGATCCGGGCGCTGAGTACGGGGTCGTTGCGCGGGTCGCGGTCGGTGGCGTTCTCCGGCCACAGCACCAGGTCGGGCCGCTCCACCCGGCCCGCCCTGACGTCCTCGGCCAGCTCCTCGGTGGCGGCGATGTGGTTCTCGGCGACCATCTCGACCCGGGCCTGCTCCTGAAGGCTGCGGGCCCGCGGCACGTTGCCCTGCACCACGGCCACGTCCGCCCGCTCGTCGCCGGCGTCGCCGGCGCTGGGCAGCAGCAGCGTCCCGCACGCGCCGAGCGCGACCGCCGCGGCCAGCGCGACCGCCGGCACCGTCCGCCGCGCGGCCCGCGCGGTGACCAGCGCCGCGAGGGCCCCGGCGGCGAGCGCGGCGACGGCGCTGACCAGGGGGGCGCCGCCGACGGACGCCCAGCCCAGGGTCGGGGCGTCGGCCTGGCTGAAGGCGAGCCGGCCCCAGGGGAAGCCGCCCAGCGGCACCCGCGAGCGCACCGCCTCGACCGCCACCCACCAGGCCGCCGCCCACAGCCACCACACCGGCAGCCGCACCAGCGGCGGCACGGCCAGGCACAGCGCGCCGAGCAGCACCGCCTGGATGACGCTGAGCAGCAGCCACGGCAGGATGCCGAGGTTGGACAGCCACCACAGCAGGGGCACGAAGAACGCGACGCCGAAGGCCGTGCCGAGCCAGAACGCGTCCCGCTTGCGGCGGGCGCCGCGCAGCAGGACGAAGAGCGCCGCGGGCCCGACGGCGGCCAGCGGCCACAGCCCGTACGGCGGGAAGGCCACCGCGAGCAGCACCCCGGACACGGCGGCCAGCGCCGGCCGGAACCACGCCCGGCGGCTCAGCGCCGCCAGCCACGGCGCCCGCAGCCACACGGCCGCGGCCCACGGCACGGCGGCCTGCGGCGCCTGCGCGCCGCCGGCGGCGGGGGCGGGGGCGGCTGTCGTACGCGGTGGTGCGGCGGTCACGGAGCCTCCTGGATGTGCTCGTCGTCGGGCGCCGCGGGTGCCGCGGCACCGCCCGGTGGTCCGGCATCCGCACGCCGCCCACCCGTATTCTCGCCCCGCCACCCCCGTCGTGCGCCAGTGAGGTTCGCCTCGGTGCCTTCCGGCGGCTCCCGGGACACGCGCAGACGCACGGCGTGCACGGGGCGGCCGGGGCGACCGGGGCGGACGGGGCGGCTCCGGGCGGTGGGGCGCACGCTATCTCCGTACACCGACTGCCGGGCCGGGGTGAGGTTAGGTTAACCTAAGCTCCCGTGAGAGCCGGAGAGAGCACGCCGACCGCCGCGGGACCCCGCGGGCACGCCCTGTCCGCCGCCGACGTCACCGTGGCGTACGACGGCGTGGACGTCGTCCACGACGCCTCGCTGCGGCTGCGGCCCGGAGAGGTGACCGTCCTCGTCGGGCCCAACGGCAGCGGCAAGTCGACGCTGCTGCGCACGCTCGCGCGGCTCCAGCGGGCCCGGCGGGCGAGCCTCGTCATCGACGAGGACACCGACGGGTTCGCGCTGTCCACCCGCCACTTCGCCCGGCACGTCGCGCTGCTCACGCAGGGGCGGCCCACGCCCAGCGGGCTGACGGTCCGCGACGTCGTGGAGTTCGGCCGCTACCCGTACCGCGGCCGCTGGGGCGCCTCCGACCCCGGCGGGCGGGCGGCCGTCGACCGGGCGCTGGCGATGACCGGCGTCACCGACCTCGCCGACCGCGGCGCCGAGCACCTGTCCGGCGGGCAGTTGCAGCGCGTCTGGCTCGCCGGCTGCCTCGCGCAGGACACCGGCGTGCTGCTGCTCGACGAGCCGACCAACCACCTCGATCTGCGCTACCAGGTCGAACTGCTCGACCTCGTACGCGACCTGGCCGAGGACCACCGCATCGCGGTGGGCGCGGTCCTGCACGACCTCGACCAGGCGGCGGCCGTGGCCGACCGCATGGTCCTGCTCGACGACGGCCGCATCGTCGCCGACGGCCGCCCCGAGGACGTCCTGCTGCCCGAACTGCTCAGCAAGGCGTACGGGATCCGCATCGACGTCGACGACGACCCCCTGACGGGCCGGCTGCGCACCCGCGCCATCGGCCGACACCACCAGCGAAGCGAAAGGCTCAGCACTTCCTCATGAGACGCCTCCTGCTGACCGCGGCGGTCGCCACCGCCGCGACGCTCACCCTGGCCGCCTGCGGCACCACCGAAGACGCCGCGGACGACGACGACAAGGGCGGCGCCGGCAAGGGCGCCGCGCAGCCGATCACCCTGACCGACTCCACCGGCAAGAAGGTCACGCTCGAAGACGGCCCCGCCACGAAGGTCGTCGGCACCGAGTGGAACGTGGTCGAGCACCTCGTCTCGCTCGGCATCGACCCCGTCGGCGTCGCCGACGTCAAGGGCTACGACACCTGGGACTCCGCGGTCCCGCTCACCAACGAGCCCGAGGACATCGGCACCCGCGGCGAGCCCAGCATCGACACCATCGCCGCGCTCAACCCCGACCTCATCGTCGCCACCAGCGACCTGCCCGCGTCGGCCGTCAAGCAGCTCAGCAAGCGCACCCCCGTGCTCACCCTGCGCTCCGCCGACGCCGCCGACCCCATCGGCCGGATGACCGAGAACCTCGACCTCATCGCGAAGGCCACGGGCACCACCGACAAGGCGGAGGAGCTGAAGAAGGGCCTCGACGCCAAGCTCGCCGAGGGCAGGAAGGCGCTCGACGACGCCGGCCTGGGCGGCGCGAACGTCGCCTTCGCCGACGGCTACGTCGTCTCCAACCAGGTCTCCATCCGCCCGTTCACCAGCGGTTCGCTGCTCGGCGCGGTCAACGAGCGGCTGGGCCTGAAGAACGCCTGGGACGTCGAGGGCGACAAGGACTACGGCCTCGGCTCCACCGACGTCGAGGGCCTGACGAAGCTCCCCGACGACGTGAAGTTCACCTACATCGCCAACAAGGACGACGACTCCAGCACCCCGTTCACCGAGGGCGGCGAGCTTGCGGACAACTCCGTCTGGAAGTCCCTGCCGTTCGTGAAGGCGGGCGATGTCCACCGGCTGGACGACGGCATCTGGATGTTCGGCGGCACCGAGTCCATGAACCAGTACGTCGACGGCCTCGTCGGCGCGCTGACGAAGTAGCCGATGGCGGTCTCCGCCCCGGCCAAGACCGCCCCCGCCCCCGCCCGTCCGCCGACCGCCCGGTCACGCACGGGCGCGGCGGCGGTGGCGGCCGGGCTCGCGCTGGTGGTCGCGGTCCTCGCGGTCGTCGACCTCACGCAGGGCACCTCCGACGCCGGCGCCCCCGAGGTCTGGAAGGCCCTCACCGGCCAGGCCGACTCGGGCGACTCCTCCGTCGTCATCGCCTCCCGGCTGCCGCGGATGGCCGCGGGCCTGGTGGTCGGCGCGGCGCTGGCGATCGCCGGCACCGCCCTCCAGGCGGTCAGCCGCAACGTGCTGGCCTCGCCGGACACCCTCGCCGTCAACGCCGGTGCGTACGCCGCGCTGGGCCTCGCCGCCGCCACCGGGGTGTCGCTGCCGATGCTCGCGTCCTCCGGCGTCGCGTTCGCCGGCGGGCTGGCCGCCGCGGCGGTGGTGCTGGGGCTCTCGGGCCTGGGCACGGGCACGGTGCGGCTGGTGCTCGCGGGCACCGCGCTGACGCTCGGTCTGTACGCGGTCACCGAGGCGATGCTGCTGCTCTTCCCGGAGGAGACCGAGGGCCTCTACGACTGGCAGCAGGGCAGCATCTCGCAGAGCGGCTGGGACGGCGTGGTGCAGATGCTGCCGCTCGTCCTCGCCGGGCTCGCCGGGCTGCTGCTGCTCGCGCGGCGCATCGACGCCCTGGCGCTCGGCGACGACGCCGCGCGCGGCCTCGGCGTGCCGGTGCGCGCCACCCGCGTCACGGCGGTGCTGCTCGCGGTGCTGCTCTCCGCGGCGGCGGTGACGCTCGCCGGGCCGATCGGGTTCGTGGGGCTGTGCGCGCCGGCGCTGGTGCGGTCGGTCGCCCGCAGGTTCCGTATCTACGGCAGGACGCGGGCGGGCATGCCGCTGGCGGCGCTGCTGGGCATGGCGCTGGTGCTCGGCGCGGACGTGCTGCTGCGGGCCATGGTGCCGGCGGACACGGCGGTCTCCGTACCGACGGGCGTGGTCACCAGCCTCGTCGGCGCGGTGTTCCTCGTGGTGATGGCGGCCCGGCTGCGGGACACCGCGGGCGCGGCCGACACCGACAAGCTGCGCATCCGCAGCCACCGGACGTTCGTCGCCGCCACGGCGGTGCTGCTGGCCGCGCTGGTCGCCGTCACGATCGTCGCGCTGCTCGTCGGGGACACCAAGCTGCTGCTGGGAGACGTACTCAACTGGGTGCAGGGCCGGGCGGGTCCGACGACCGACGTGGTGCTCGACACCCGCGTCCCGCGGGTGCTCGCCGCGCTGCTGGCCGGCGCCGCGCTCGCGCTGTCCGGCACGATCGTGCAGGCCGTGACCCGCAACCCGCTGGCCGAGCCGGGCGTGCTCGGCGTCTCCAACGGCGCGGCGCTCGGCGCTGTGCTGCTGGTGACGACGGTGGACGTGCCCAGCTCGTGGGGGCTGTCCGCCGCGGCGCTGGGCGGTGCGGCGCTCACCTCGGTCGGGGTCTTCGGGCTCGCCGCGCGCGGCGGGTTCCAGCAGAACCGGCTGGTGCTCGTCGGCATGGGCTTCGCCACCGCCTCGACGGCGCTGATCAGCCTGCTCATCGTGCTGACCGACCCGTTCAACGCGACGATGGCGCTGACCTGGCTCTCCGGCTCCACGTACGGGCGGACGCTGCCGGACGTCGTACCGCTGGCGATCGTCCTTCTCGCGGGCCTGGCGATCGCGGCGGCCCGGCGGCGGGAGCTTGACCTCGTCTCGCTCGACGAGGACACCCCGCGGCTGCTGGGCCTGGACCTCGGCCGCAGCCGGCTGTGGCTGCTGATCCTCAGCGTCACCCTGGCCGGCACGGCGGTGTCGGCGGCGGGCACGATCGGGTTCGTCGGCCTGGTGGCGCCGCACGCGGCGCGGGCGCTGGTCGGCCGGCAGCACACCCGGGTGCTCCCGGTGGCGGTGCTGCTGGGCGCGGTGCTGGTGTGCACGGCGGACGTGCTCGGCCGGTCGGTCATCGCGCCGGCGCAGCTCGGCGCGGGCTTGATGACGGCGGTCATCGGCACGCCGTACTTCATGTACCTGCTGGTACGCAGCCGGGGCGGCCGGTAGCCCGCGGCACCCCTCCCCGGCCGCCCCCGTACGGCCGGGGAGAGGGGTCCCGCGCGGTCAGGCCGGCGGGGGCGGGTCGGCGTCGGGCCGCTCGGCCAGCTCCTTGATCCGCAGCAGGCGGGTCTCCCAGGAGCGTCCGATCCGGTCCAGCTCGCGCGCGAGGGCGTTGAGCCGGGCGCCCACGGCGACGTAGACGACCTCCCGGCCGCGCTGCTCGGACTCCACGAGCCCGACCTCGCGCAGCACGTCGAGGTGCTTGCCGATGGCCTGCCGGCTGACCGGCATGACCTTGGCCAGCGCGGACGCCGACATGGGGCCCTCGCCGAGGTGGGTGAGTATCTCCCAGCGCGTCGGCTCGCCGAGCGCGGCGCACACGACGGGGAGGCCGGGGGCCGCGGTCACGGCCGCGGCGCCGCGGCGGTCTTCTCGACGTACGCCTTCCCCGCCGCCAGCTCCTCCAGCCAGCCCTTGTCGTTGCCCGCGCGCTCCTTCAGCCACACCGCCGGGTCCTCGGAGAGGCCGGAGAAGCCGCTCTCCACGACGCGCAGCGTCACGCCGCCGGGGCGCTCGTCGATCCAGAACTCCACCAGCGTCGAGCCCGTCGCCTCCTTGCGGTGCGGGGCGGAGAGCCAGCGGAAGGCCGCGTAGCGCGGCTTGTCCAGCTCCACGGTGCTGAACCGGTAGTCGCCGGAGCCCGCCTCGCGGATGACGGTCACGTCGCCCTCCTGGCGCACGTCCTGCCCGGCGGGGTCGACCTCGCCGTCGTTGATGTACCAGCCGGGCCGGACGACCAGGTCCCAGACCCGGTCGGCGGGGGCGTCGATGTCGATCTGCCGGGCGATCCGGTCGAGCTCGGTCAGTTCTTCCTCGGTGTAAGCGATGTCGTTCACGGTTCCTCCTCGTGTTTTTACCTGCAACTGAAGCATTGCACATGGAGAGCCATACTGCAACCCACGAGTTGCAGTAACGGCGGCCTCGCGGCGGGTGCCGATGAGTTTCCGCCGCTCGGACCGTCTGCACACACATGGACACTCACACGCTGGAAACCCCCGGCGCCGACCTCGTCTACGACGTACGCGGCCCGCTGCCCACCGCCCACGGCCGCCCCCCGCTGCTGCTCATCGGCCAGCCCATGGACGCCACCGGCTTCCGCGCGCTGGCGGCGCAGTTCCCGGACCGGACCGTCGTCACGTACGACCCGCGCGGCCTGGGCCGCAGCATCCGCAAGGACGGCCGCCTCGACAACACCCCGCAGACGCAGGCCGAGGACGTGCACGCCGTCATCGACGCGCTCGGCGCGGGCCCGGTCGAGCTGTTCGGCAGCAGCGGCGGCGCGGTGACGGCGCTGGCGCTGGTGGCCGCGTACCCCGGGGACGTGACCACGCTCGTCGCGCACGAACCGCCGATCATCCCGGCGCTGCCCGACGCCGAGGCCGCGGAGCGGGCCCGGCAGGGGGTCACGGACGCGTACAACGCCAAGGGCTGGGGCGCCGGCATGGCGGCGTTCCTGGCGCTGGGCGCGTGGCAGGGCGAGTTCACCGACGCCTACTTCGCGCAGCCTTTGCCCGACCCGGCGGCCTTCGGCATGCCCGACGGCGACGACGGCAACCGCGACGACCCGCTGCTCTCCGACCACTCCTGGCAGGTCAGCAGCTACCGCCCGGACCCGGCGGCGCTCGCCGCCGCGCCGACGCGCGTGGTGATCGCGGTGGGCGAGGAGTCGGGCGACACGTTCACGGCGCGTACGGCGCGCGGGACGGCCGCGCTGCTGGGGCAGGAGGCGACGGTCTTCCCGAGCCACCACGGCGGGTTCCTCGACGCGGAGTTCGGCTACGCGGGCCGGCCGGAGGCTTTCGGGGCGAAGCTCCGGGAGGTTCTCGACGGGGGCGCGTGAGCGGAGGGCGCATGTCTCACGTACCTCACTTACACCACGGGAAGCGCATCGAGCGCGCACACCGCACCGGGACAGCCGCGGCGCGGGCCGGACACGGGGCCGGCCCGCGCCGCGGCGTACGACGGCACGGCACACGACGGCACGCCCCCGGACACCGGGCGGGAGCCCGCAGCCCGCAATCCCACAGCCCCGCCGCCCGGCCGTCGCACGTACACGGGACCGCCGAACGCCCGTCGTAGCGCCGGCACACCCCTCCCACGGGCCCCACGGGACCGCGCCGCCCCCGCGCGCCACGCCCCCGTGCATACCGGCCGGCCGGCCGGGTAACCGCCCGCTCGCAACCCACCGGGCAGACCGCCCGGCTCCGGAAGGGAGGGTTCATGTCCATCAGGCCCCTGTCCACCGACGAGTCGACACCCGCCGGCCGGACCGACCACGGGGAGCTGCGGCCCGCCCCGGGCGGGCTGCCGCCCGCCGGCCACACCCGGCTCTCCGGGCCGAGGGGGGCGTCATGAGAATCTCCCGGAAGCGGCCGTACGACGAGACGGCCGCCGGGACCGGCGGGCCGGCGGCGAAGGAGACCACCGGAACGCCGGTCGGCACGCCGCCCGTCACGCGGTGGGTGCGGGCCTTCGCGATGCTGCTGGCGTTCGCCCTGATGGTGGGGTTCGCCGCGGTGCTGGCGCGGCTGACCCTGGAGTCCTCGACCGCCTCCGAGCCCCTGACGCACACCAACACGCGCCCCGGCGACTCGATCCGCGACTACCTCTCCCAGCCGGAGTTCGTCGACACCCTCCGCCAGCTCGGCGGCAACATCCTGCTCGGGGTGCCCTTCGGGCTGCTCCTGCCCGTGCTCGTGCCGCGCGCCCGCGGACTGCTGCGGGTGGGGGTGTGCACCGCCGTGGTGATGCTGGCGGTCGAGGTGGTCCAGGGCACGTTCGTCACGGGCCGGGCGTTCGACATCGACGACGTCATCCTCAACACCACCGGGGCCTTCCTCGGCTATCTGTTCCTCGGCCGCCGGCTCGGCCGCGCCGTCCACCCGCGCCGCCGACACTGGTGGCACCGGTTCCACGACGGGTCGCGCACGCCCGGTTGAAGCGCGCGCCGCCCGCACGCGGTAGACAGGGCAGTCGACGGCCGGCGAGCCGGGCAGGCGCGGAGCGAACGAAGAACGGAGCATGGGCGGATGAAGCGTGGGGCGCACGCACGGGGCGGGCAGTCGGAATGGGCGCGCTACCGGGCCGCCCTGCGCCGGACCCCCGTGGCCCTGTGGAACGACGACATCACCGACTGGGCCGCCGCCCTCACGTACTACGCCATACTCACCGTCCTGCCCACGCTCTTCGTCACCCTCACCGTCATCGGCCTCGCCGACCCCTCCGGCACCGAAGCCCTCATCGCCTACGTCGCCGGCATCGCCCCCGCCGGCTCCGGCGCCGCGCTCAACGACGCGCTGCACGACGTCACCCGCGGCCACTCCACCGCCTGGATCCTCACCGCCGCGGGCGCCGCCAGCGCCGTCTGGTCGGCGTGCAGCTTCCTGTCCGTCTTCCGCCGCGCCCTGCACGCGATGTACGGCACCCCCGACAGCCGGCCGGTCCTGCGCCGCGCGCCGGCGATCCTGGCGATGGCGCTGCTGCTGCTGACGCTGCTCGTCTCCGGTGCGCTGACGCTCGTCGTCTCCGGTCCCGTGGCCCGCGCGCTGGGGCGGCCGTTCGGGCTGGGCGAGCAGACGGCCGCGGCGTGGGACTTCCTGCGCTGGCCGTTCCTGGGCGTCGTGGCGGCGCTGCTGGTGCTGCTGCTCTTCCGCTCGGGGCCGCCCGAGTCGCGCGCCGTGTCGCACGCCGTGCCCGGCGGGCTGCTGGCGGGTGCGCTGTGGCTGCTGGCGTCGGCGGCCTTCGCGCTCTACGCCTCGTACGCGGCGGGCACGTACAGCAGGCTGTACGGGTCACTGGCCGGCGTGGTCGTCTTCCTGATCTGGCTGTGGTTCTCGAACCTGGCGCTGCTGGCCGGCGCGCAGTTCAACGCGCTGCTGGCCCGCGCCGAGGCCGCGGCGCCCGAGACCGCCCGCCCCCCGCGGCGCCCGTCGGTGACGGCCGTACCGCGGTGAGGGTCGCGGCGCCCGCACGCGGGGCGCCGGGGGCGGCGTCAGCGCCGCGCCAGCCGCCGTTCGCCTTCGGCGCCGGCCTGGTATTCCAGCTCGTAGTGCGAGAAGACCGCGGGCTCCTGCTCGAACGCCAGCTCGCCGTCCGTGCCGATCGACGGCGCGCCCTTGACCAGGCCCTTGTCGTACGCGACGGTCACGTACCCGGGGCTGACGGAGGCGCCGGCCAGCGGGACGAACACCAGCCGCTTGCGCCCCGGCCCTCCGGCCTTGACGGTGGCGAAGGCAGGGATGTCGGTGCGGGTGTCGACGTAGACGGCCTCCAGCTCGCCGATCTTGCCGCCGTCCGCGCCGCGGACGGGGTGGCCGCGCCATTCGCGGATGTCGTGTGCCTCGAACATCGGGCCTCCCGGGGGATGCGTCAGTCCTTGACCGGCCGGTAGACGGTCAGCGCTCTTTCGAGCTTATCCAGCACGAACGCGGTCGGCGCGGGGACGACCTCCCCGTCGTACGCCATCCGCGTGCCGTCCGGCAGCCCGGAGACGGTGACCCGGCGCAGCCGCCCCGCCGCGTACAGCCGGGTCCTGGCCAGGCCGCCGGCCAGCGCGGTGGCCAGCAGGCGGGTGCGGCCGAAGCGCCCGGCGTGGGCGGCACGCACGTCGAGTACCCCGTCGGCGAGGTTGTCACGGCGCACGGGCGCGATGCCCACGCTGTGGTACGCGCCCGAGCCCGCGAAGAGCAGCCACAGCTCCCGGCGGCGGCCGTTGATCCGCGCGGTGACCGGTTGCGCCGTACGAAGGACGTGCAGCACCGCCGCGGCCGAGCCGAGCGGCCCGCCGACCCGCGGCGACCAGCGCTCGCGCAGCCGCACCAGCTCGGGGTAGACGCCGAGGCTGAAGGTGTTCAGGAAGTAGGCGGGCGGGCCCGACGCCGCCCGCGGCCCGGGACGGACCCGGCCGACGTCCACGGCGACGGCGCTGCCGTTCGCCACCGCCCGGCACGCCTCGGGGACGTTCTCCACGCCGAGGTCGGTGGCGAAGTGGTTGAACGTGCCGCCCGGCAGCACCGCCAGCGGCACGCCGTGCGCCATGGCCGCCACCGCCGCCGCGGCCACCGAGCCGTCCCCGCCGCACACGCCCAGGGCCCCGCCGGACCGCTCGGCCTCCTTCGCGGCGGCGTCGAGCAGTTCGGGCAGCGAGCCGGTGTCCTCACCGACGACCGCCACCTCGGCCTCGGGCAGCACCGCCGCGAGCTGCCGTACGGGGTCGAGGAACTGCGGCTGCGCGCCCGCGGAGGGGTTGACGACGACGTACAGACCCTCGCCGTCGGGCAGCGCCGGCGCCTCCGCGGGCGGCGGCGTCGGGTGCGTGCCGCGGGGGCGCGGCGGCACCAGGCGGCGTACGACGAGCGCCGCGCCGAAGCCGAGCGCCATACCGGCGAGCACGTCGCTGGGGTAGTGCACGCCGGTGTAGATCCGGGAGAAGGCGACCGACCACGCGACCGGCGCCACCGCCGCGCCCCAGCGCGGCGACTCCATCGCCACCCCGCACGCGAAGGCGGTGGCGGAGGCGGCGTGGCCGGAGGGGAAGGACGACGTGATCGGCTGGCGGGAGAGGTGCCGGATGACGGGCACGGTGTCGAGCACGGGCCGCGCCCGGCGGAACGCGCCCTTGCCGGCCGTGTTCACCGTCGCGGAGGCCAGCGCCAGCGAGCCGATGCCGCGCAGCGCGGCGCGGCGACCTCGGGGGCCGCCGACCGCGGCGATCGCCGCAGCGGTGCCGAACCACAGGAAGCCGTGGTCGGCGCCCCGGCTCAGCCGCGGCAGCACCGGCTCGGCGCCGGGCCAGCGGGTCGCGGCGACCCGGGCGAAGAGCACCCGGTCAGCCGCGCGCAGCCGCCTCGCCGCGGCCCGGGCGCCACGGCCCCGGCCGGCGGCTTCCTCGTACACGCCCAGTCCGGCGGCCCGCAGCACCCGCGCCGTTCGCCGTACGCCGGCGACGGCGGGGCCGGCGGCCCCGGCCGCCTTCCTGCTCCGTACGCGGCCTGCACGGCCTGCGCCGCCGGCACCGCCGACTCGGCCCACGCGCTCAGAAAGCCCGCCTGCCCACGAGGGCACGGCGACTCCGGAACGCCCGGTCCGTATGCTCGCGAACCCGCCCCGCCCGGCCCGCCGCACGCGCGCGCTCACGCCGGCTCGGTCAGCCCGGCGCGCAGCCGTCTGAGGATTCCGCTGAGCAACCGCGACACGTGCATCTGCGAGATGCCCAGCTCGGCGCCGATCTCGCTCTGCGTCATCTCGGCGCCGAACCGCAGGTCCAGGACCTTGCGGTCGCGCTCCGGCAGCGCCTCGACCAGTGGCTTCAGCGACACCAGGTTCTCGACCTTCTCCAGGTCCGGGTCCGGTGCACCGGTGCGCCGCGCGAGGAAGGACTCGCCCTCCTCGTCGGCGGCGTGGTAGTCGAGGGACGACGTCTTGTATGCGTTGGCGGCGACCAGCCCCTCGACGACCTCGTCCGGGTCCAGACCCGTCTGCTCCGCCAGCTCCGCGACGCTCGGCGCGCGGCCGAGCGACTGCTCCAGCTTCGCGCTCGCCTTCGCCAGCAGCAGCCGCCGCTCCTGCATCCGGCGCGGCACCCGCACCGCCCAGGAGGTGTCGCGGAAGTGGCGCTTGATCTCGCCCACGATCGTCGGCAGCGCGAACGTGGGGAACTCGGTGCCCTCGGCGAGGTCGTAGCGGTTGATCGCCTTGATGAGGCCGACGGTGCCGACCTGCACGACGTCCTCGCGGGACTCGCTGCGCAGCCGGAAGCGGCTGACGGCGTAGCGGACGAGCGCGAGGTTCAGCTCGACGAGGGTGTTGCGGACGTACGAGTACGCGTACGTGCCCTCCTCCAGCTCGGCCAGCCGGACGAAGAGAACACGGGACATGGCGCGCGCGTCAGCCGTGCTCGCCTCGCGCAGCTCAGGGAGCGGCGGAAGGTCCAAGCCGGCGAGCGGGTCGGTGACCGAACTCGTGTCGGGGCCGGTCGCGGTCCCGCTGTCGCGCGTCACTGATGTCGTCGTCATGTCGTCCCCCAGGTGGGCTTCTGCTGGACAAACGTTTTGTGCGCTTACCCGTCCGCACAGCACCTATACCTGACCGTTACTTTGCCACTGGAATCATCTCGACCCGGCAACACCCCTTCCAGCAGCCATTTCTGACCGCTCATAGGCCATTTGCAGCACGCCGAAATTAGCTATCGAGAAGGAGGGTGGGTGGGCCCCGGGACCGCTCCCGGCGGCCAGCTCGCCCGCAGCCCCTCCGGCACCTGGTCCAGCGCCTCCCGCACACTGCGGTACGCGGTGAGCATGTCCGCGCTGCCCGTCTGCTCCAGCAGGTACGTCAGCCGCCGGCCGACGGCGGCGAGCAGCAGCTCGCCGCCCTGTCGGCGCAGCAGCCAGCGCACCGCGAAGAGGCAGTTGAGGCCGCGGGAGTCGCAGAACGTGAGCGTGGTCATGTCGAGCACGAGGTAGCGGTGCCCGGAGTCCACGCTCGACCCGAGGGTGTCCAGGAACAGCCGCTCGCCCCCGTGGTCCAGCTCGCCCCCCACGCGGATCACCGCGCAGTCCGGGCTGGAGCTGAGCACCACCAACGTCAGCCGGGGTCCCCTCATCGGCCCTCCCTGCGTCGGGCGGCGTGCGGTATCGGCTCAGTTCACCACCGTCTGACCGCGCGGGCCGCCACATGTCCGATCATGAGGTACACGACGGCCGCGATCCCGTAGTTGAGCATCACACGCCACCAGTCGGGATCGACGGAGAACATGTCCCGGGACCAGCCCGCCAGCCAGCCGGCGAGGTCGTGCACGAAGTCCACGAAGTCGTTCGTGCGGTTCGCGTCCAGGATGAAGAGGAGGATCCAGAGACCGATCACGAACGCGGCCAGATCCGCTATCGCGACGACCACCGCCGCCGCACTGGGTCTGCTTCTGTTAGACATGGACGGCGTCTTGCCGTGTCATGAACCGGTAAACGCCCCGCGGGCACGGGCCTTCGATGGCGTACGTCACCGAGCGGGTCCGGTCGTACGCCACCGGCATGGCGGACGCCGCACCGGCCCCGGCGCCGTGAGAATGCCGCCATGAGCGTCGCCGTCTGCCTCTTCACGTCCGACCTGCGGCTGCACGACAACCCCGCGCTGCACGCCGCCGTGCGGGCGGCCGACGAAGTCGTGCCGCTGTTCGTGTCGGACGACGCCATCGCCCGGATCGGCTTCGCGCCGCCCAACAGACGGGCGTTCCTGGCCGACTGCCTGGCCGCGCTCGACGAGGCGCTGCGGGCGCGCGGCGGCCGGCTCGTCGTACGCACCGGGGAACCGGTGCGCGAGGCCGTCCGGGTGGCGGCGCGGGCCGGCGCGGACGAGGTGCACGTCGCCGCGGGCGTCAGCGCGTACGCGCAGCACCGCGAGACCCGGCTGCGCGCGGCGCTGGCGGCGGACGGGCGCCGGCTCACCGTCCACGACGCGGCCGTCACCGCGCTCGCACCCGGCGAGGTCACGCCGCAGGGGCGGGACCACTTCGCGGTGTTCACCCCGTACTTCCGCCGCTGGCGCGCCGCCCCGCTGCGCACGCCGCTGCCCGCCCCGCGCCGCGTCCCGGTGCCGGCCGGCCTCCGGTCCGCCGCACCGCCCGCCCGCGCCGCGGTCTCCGGCACCTCCCCCGGCCTCGCCCGCGGCGGGGAGCAGGAGGGCCGGCGGCGCTTCGCGGCCTGGCTGCGCGCCGGGGTGTCCGCCTACGCGGACCGCCACGACGACCTCCCCGGCGACGCCACCTCGCGGCTCTCCCCCCACCTGCACTTCGGCACGCTGTCCGCCGCCGAGCTGGTGCACCGCGCCCGCGCGGCGGGCGGCGCGGGCGCCGACGCCTTCGTACGGCAGCTCGCCTGGCGCGACTTCCACCACCAGGTGCTGGCCGCGCGCCCCGACGCCGCCCACGCCGACTACCGCCCGCACGGCGACCGGTGGCGTACGGACGCGGCCGGGACCGCGGCGTGGCGCGACGGGCGCACCGGCTACCCGATCGTCGACGCCGCGATGCGGCAGCTCGCGCACGAGGGCTGGATGCACAACCGGGGGCGGCTGCTGGCGGCGAGCTTCCTGACGAAGACGCTGTACGTGGACTGGCGGGTCGGCGCCGCGCACTTCCTGGACCTGCTGGTCGACGGCGACATCGCGAACAACCAGCTCAACTGGCAGTGGGTGGCCGGGACGGGCACCGACTCCCGGCCCAACCGGGTGCTCAACCCGCTGACCCAGGCGAAGCGTTACGACCCGGAGGGGGCGTACGTGCGGCGGTGGGTGCCGGAGCTGGCGGAGGTGGCGGGGGCGAAGGCGCACCGGCCGTGGATGCTGCCGGCGGGGGAGCGGGAGCGGCTGGGGTATCCGGAGCGGGTGGTGGAGCTGGAGGAGGGGCTGGACCGCTTCCTGCGGGCGCGGGGGAAGCGGTGAGGGTTCCGGGTGGGGGCTGTCGTGGGGGTGCCGTGGACGGTGCCTACGTACGCAGTGAGCAGTCGCCGCACGTGCCGCCGCCGGGCACCCGGTAGTACAGGCAGCAGCTACGGCGCCGGAAGGTGGGCCCCGGCCCGGTGAGCACCCCCGTGCCGGCCAGCCGGCCGGCGCCCAGCAGGGCCCGGGTGAGCCGGGTCAGCGGGTCGCCCAGCGCCGGGCGGGCGGCGCGGAGCGCGGCGGCGGCGCCGACGAGCGCGGAGGCGGCGTTGCCGTGGAGCAGGCCCGGGGCGACCTTCACGCGCAGGCCGGCGGCGAGCGGCTCCAGGTGCCGGGTCACCACCGCGTCGTACAGCGCCTCCGGCAGCCCGGCCGTCGCGGGCGCGGGGTGGCCGGCGGCCGTGGGCAGCCGCAGTGCGGGGCCGTCGTCGGCGCGCTGGAGCCCGGTCAGGTCCGGTACGACGCCGTGGAGGAGGGCGCAGGCGAGCACGGGGGACCAGAGCCGGGAGGCGTGGCCGAACTGGACGAGGGAGGCGCCGATGCGCAGTTCGGCGGTGCCGAGCCTGCGTGCGGTGGCGGCGACGAGGTCGGCGGCGCCGCGGGCGTAGGTGTCGGCGACGGGGTGCCAGCCGGCGTCGGGGCCGCCGACGGTGAGGGTGAAGAACGGGCCGAGGGCGGCGGCGTCGGCGAGCGCGGCGGCGGCTGCGGAGGCGGGGAGTGGCCGGTCGGCGGAGGGGGTCACGGTGCTCCCTTCGGGGCGGGACGGGGCGGGTCGGCGCCGGTGGGTGGTCCGGGTGGATGGGGCGGATCGGGCGGATCGGGCGGATCGACGGCCGGTATCGGACCGGGGGAATCGGCGGCCGAGGGCGGAGCGGTGTCCGAGCGCGGGGCGGGCGGGCCCGGCAGGCCGGGCGGGTCCACGCCCGTGGGCAGGACGGCGTCCGGGGGCAGGCTGAGCGGACCGCGCGAACCCGCGCTCCCGGGCAGGTCAACGCCACCCGGCGAGCCCGCGCCCCCGGCCGTGGCCGCCCCCGGCGGCACCGCGTCGGGGAGCAGGGTGATGTGCGGGCGGTCGGTGGCCGGGTGCACCGCGACCTCCGCCGCCACGCCGTACACCTCGGCGAGCAGCGCGGGCGTCAGCACGTCGGCCGGCGGCCCTACGGTGACGGCGCGGCCGGCGCGTAGCACGCAGATGCGGTCGCAGAAGGCCGCGGCCAGGTTGAGGTCGTGCAGCGCGACGAGGGCGGTGACACCGAGGCCGCGCACGAGGCGGAGCGCGTCGAGCTGGTGGCGTAGATCGAGGTGGTTGGTCGGCTCGTCGAGCACCATCGTGCCCACGCGCTGCGCCAGCGCGCGGGCGATGAGCACCCGCTGCTTCTCACCGCCCGACAGCCGGTCGAACGGCGCCGCGGCCAGGTCGCCCGCCCCGACCGCCGCGAGGCAGTCGGCGATGACGGCGCGGTCGGCGTCGTCGTCCCCCTCGAAGGCCCGCTTGTGCGGCGTACGGCCCATGGCCACCACGTCGTACACCGTCAGCTCGAAGGCGCCCGGGATCTCCTGGAGCACCGCGGCGAGCCGCCGCGCCAGCCGCTTGGCGGGCAGGGCGCGGACGTCGTCGCCGTCGAGCAGTACGCGCCCGGAGGTGGGCCGCAGGGCGCGGTAGACGGTGCGCAGCAGCGTCGTCTTGCCGGCGCCGTTGGGGCCGACGAGGCCGACGACCTCGCCGGGCGCGACGTCCAGCGACACGGCGTCGACGAGCGCGCGCCCGCCGGCGGCCACACTGACGGACTCCAGCCGCAGCGCGCCCGGGGCGCCGGCGGCGTTCGCTCCCTTCGCGTATGTCACCGGGCCGCCGCCCCCCGCCGCATCAGCCACAGGAAGAACGGCCCGCCGGCCAGCGCGGTCAGCACCCCGACCGGCACCTCCTCGGGGCTGATCAGCGTGCGCGCGGCCAGGTCCGCGGCGATCAGGAACGCGGCGCCGAGCAGCGCCGCCGCGGGCAGCGCCCGCCGGTGGTCGGCCCCGGTGAGCAACCGCACCACGTGCGGCAGGATCAGCCCGACGAACCCGATCGCGCCGCTGACCGCGACCGCCGCCCCGACCATCACGGCGACCAGCGCGAACATCGCGGAGCGGAAGCGGTGGACGTCCAGGCCGAGGGCGGCGGCTGCCTCCTCGCCGGCGAGGAGCAGGTTGAGCGGACGGGCGACGGCGAGCAGCGCGACCGTACCGAGGACGACGACGGCCAGCGGGATCCAGATCAGCCGCCACGTGCTGCCGGCGAGCCCGCCGAGCATCCAGCGCAGGGCGGCCTGCGTCTTGTGCGGGTCGCCGGAGGTGACGATGAGGAAGCCGACGACGGCCGACAGGACTTCGGCCATCGCCACGCCCGCGAGCACCAGGCGCAGCGACGTCATCCGGCCGTCGGCGCCGAGGGCGAGGAAGTAGACGGCGACGAGGGCGCCGAGGGCACCGGCGAAGGCGGCGAGCGGCAGCGTGAACAGGCCGAGGACGGTGACGTTGAAGACCACGACGAGCACGGCGCCGACCGTCGCGCCCGACGAGATGCCCAGCAGCATCGGATCGGCCAGCGGATTGCGTACGAGCGCCTGCAACGCCATCCCGCACACCGCGAGCCCCGCCCCCACCGCCCCGGCCAGCAGCACGCGCGGCAGGCGTACGTCCCACACGATCGTCTCGCGCACGGGGGCCCACCCGGGGTCGGCGAGGGCGGGGTGGAGGCGGTGCAGCAGGATGCCCCAGACCTCGCCGGCGGGGACGCGGACGGAGCCGAGGGCGATGGCGGCGGTGGCGGAGAGCAGCACGAGGCCGCACAGGAGAAGCAGAAGAAGCGGAAAGGGCAGCGCCGGCCGGCGCGGCGCCCGGACCTTCGTCACCGGAAGCGTTCCGGATGGAGCTGCCGGGCCAGCGACTCGACGGCCTCCGGGACGCGCACGCCGAGCACGGTCGAGGACAGCGGAAGCACCGCGAAGCGCTCGTCGCGTATCGCGGGAACGTCCTGGAGGGCGGGGTGGTCGAGGAGGAACCGCTTCTTGTCGGCGACCGACTGGTCACCGTAGTCGTAGATGACGACGGCGTCCGGCGCCCGGGCGGCCACCTGCTCGAACGACACGTCCCCGAAGGTCTTGCCGAGGTCGGCGAAGACGTTGGCGCCGCCGGCCAGTCCGATGATCTCGTTGCCGATCCCGGCCCCGCCGGCGGTGAACGCGGTCTTGTCCCCGCTGTCGTAGACGAACACCCTCGCGGCCTCGACCCCGCCCACCGCATCCCGTACGCCGTCCAGCGTCCCGTGCAACTCCCCGAGCAGCCGCTCCGCCCGCCGCGGCACCCCGAACACCTCGGCGACGGTGCGTATCTCGCGGTCCATGAGGTCCACGGTCACGGGCGGCTCGGCGCACTCCTCCAGGCTGAGGTACGAGTCGATGCCGGCCCCGGCGAGCGCGTCGCGGCTGCGGCCCTCCTCGAAGGTGCTGGCGAACCCGCCGTAGACGAAGTCGGGTTCGGCGGCGAGCAGCGCCTCGTACGAGGGGTACTCGTCGGCGATCACCTCGATGCCGTCGTACGCGGCGCGGTACTCGGGCAGGATCTCGTCGTCGAGATAGCCGGTGCCGACCATGGACTTCTCCAGGCCGAGCGCGAGCATGATCTCGGTGACGTGCTGGTTGAGGGTCACGGCCCGCTCGGGCGGCCGCTCGTAGGTGGTCTCGACCCCGCAGTTGCCGACCGAAACGGGAAACCCCGCCGGCGCCTTCCCTCCACCCCCACCACCGCCCCCGGCGGGACCACCGCAGGCGGCAACGAACAGCAGAGCCGCGGGAACGACCACACGCAGCGGCCGCACCACCGGACGGCGCACACGAGCACGCACGACGACGCACGCTCCTCTCCGGGGAAATCCGCCCCAGATCCGTCGAGGAGGCGACGACGTGAGTCTCCTGGCTCTCGGTTCACCACCGACCCCTGGCCTTCCCACCCGCATCCGGGCAGTGGCCTGTTCGGAGTCGACTCACCGATCACAGTGGCGGGACCGCACCGGATTCACACCGGCTTCCTCGTTCCGCCGTCACCTGTAGGCGCGCCCATCATCGCAGACGCATGCCCGCCGGGGGAGTGCGGGCGGGAGAGGTGGAGCAGGGGGTGTGACTCGTGGTCAGATCGACACCCCGACGCGACCCGGAGTCATGCGATGAGCCGCACCGTGATCGACCTGGACGACGACCTCCTCGCCGAGGTCGCCCAGGTCCTCGGCACGACCACCAAGGCAGAGACCGTCGCCGCCGCGCTGCGAGGTGCTGGAGAGCCGTCGGGCGGTCCATGCCCCGCCGGGTGATCGCCGGGCGGCACCCGGTTAAGGTGTAATGCATGGAAGCGAATCGCGACCCTTACGAGATACGGCCCGGGGTGCCCTCCGTCGAGGTGTACCGGCTGTTGCGGACCGGGGCCGGGCTGTCCGACAAGTCGGCCGAGGCCGCCGCCGTTGCGCTGCCGCGCACCTGGTACGGCGTCGTGCTGTACCACCGGGGGACGGCCGTCGGGATGGGGCGGGTCGTGGGGGACGGGGGGACCGCGTTTCAGGTGGTGGACGTGTGCGTGCTGCCCGCGCACCAGGGGCAGGGGCTCGGGAAGCGGATCATGGGTGCGCTCACCGCGGAGCTGGAGCGGGGGGCGCCCGCCACCGCCTACGTGTCGCTCATCGCCGACGGCCCCGCGCGGTTCCTGTACGAGAAGTTCGGCTTCGCCGACGTCGCCGCGCACGACTCCGTCGGCATGTACCGCTACCTCAGCCCCCGCTGAGCGGCCTCACCGCCGGACGCACCACCCGCCGCCCGCCTCGCACGGCCATACGATGGGCGCATGCCGGAGCGCGACACCGCCCCCACCCCCGCCGTCCACCGTCACGAGTGGACCCCCGACCGGGAGCAGCTCGAAGCCGCGAGCACGGTGTTCGCGCTGCTCGCCGACGCGACGCGGCTGCACCTGCTGTGGCTGCTCGCCGAGGGCGAGGCCGACGTCACCGAGCTGGCCAACGCCAGCGGCGCCGCCCGGCCGGCCGTCAGCCAGCATCTGGCCAAGCTGCGCCTCGCCCACCTGGTGCACTCCAGGAAGGAAGGCCGCCGCGTCGTGTACTCGCTGCGCGACGGGCACCTGCGCGGCCTCGTCGTCGAGGCGCTCAACCACGCCGATCACCTCATGACCGGCGAGCCCTGGCACTCCTGAGCCGGGTCCCACCGCGTCGGGAATAGCGCCCGGGCCCTCCTCCCTTTAACGTGTGCGTATATGCGCACACGAGCAAGGGAAGAGGTCAGTGCCATGTTCCCCGTACTCCGCAACCGCACCTACAGACACCTCTTCGCCGCCCAGGCCATCGCCCTCCTCGGCACCGGCCTCGCCACGGTCGCGCTCGGCCTCCTCGCGTACGACCTCGCCGGCGGCAACGCCTCCGCCGTGCTCGGCACCGCCCTGGCCGTCAAGATGGTCGCCTACGTCGGCATCGCCCCCGTCGTCGGTGCCCTCGCCGACCGCATCCCGCGCCGCGCGCTGCTGGTCGCCGCCGACCTCGTGCGCGGCGCCGTCGCGCTCGCGCTGCCGTTCGTGACCGAGGTCTGGCAGATCTATGTGCTGATCTTCCTGCTCCAGTCCGCCTCCGCCGCGTTCACCCCGACCTTCCAGGCGACCATCCCCGAGGTGCTGCCCGCCGAGCGCGACTACACCCGGGCGCTGTCGCTGTCGCGGCTGGCGTACGACATGGAGAGCCTGTTCAGCCCCGTGCTCGCCGCCGGGCTGCTGACGCTGATCACCTACGACCGGCTCTTCCTCGGCACCGCCGCCGGCTTCGCCGCCTCCGCCGCGCTCGTCGTCTCCGTGGCGCTGCCGAAGCCGACGCCCGGCGACACCCGCGGCGGGAGCGGTGGAAGCAGCGCGAGGGGCGGGGCGTTCGGCAAGGCCGCGTACGGCATGAGGCTCTTCGGCTCCGCGCCGCAGCTCCGCGCCCTGCTGGCCCTCAACCTGGCGGTGGCGGCGGCCGGCGCGATGGTGGTCGTGAACACCGTTGTCCTGGTACGGGACCACTTCGCCCGCTCGGTCGGCGACGTCTCGCTCGCCCTCGGCGCCTTCGGCGCCGGGTCGATGGCCGTCGCGCTGGCGCTCCCCCGGGTGCTGGAGCGGGTCGGCGACCGGGCGGTGATGCTCCCGGCGGCGTTCGTGCCCGCGCCGGTGCTCGCCGCCGTCGGGGCGGGCCTGGCGGCGGGCGTACGGGCCTGGCCGGCGCTGCTCGCCGCGTGGGCCGTCCTCGGGGCGGCGACCTCGGCGATGGTGACGCCGACGGGGCGGCTGATCCGCGGCGCGGTGCCGGGGAAGGCGGACCTGCCGGCGGCGTTCGCGGCGCAGTTCTCGCTGTCGCACGTCGCGTGGTTGCTGACGTATCCGCTGGCCGGCTATCTGGCGGCGCGGGCGGGGACGGCCGCGGCGGCGGGCGCGCTGGCGGTCATCGGACTCGGGGCGGCGGTGGCGGCGGTGCTGCTGTGGCGGCCGGCGGGCTCGGGGCGTACGGGCGGGGCGGCGGCCGGCGCGTACCGGCCGGCCCGCGGCGCGCGGTGGACCCGGGAGCGTACGACCACCGCGGCGTAAAGCCCAGATACCCCCTGGGGGTATATCTGCTACGCTCGCCACCGACAGGCCGCACCGGACTCGAAAGGCAGGACACCCGCCATGAACACCCCGCACCACCACGACGCCCACGCCCACCACGGACAGCACGAGCAGCACGGTCCCGCCGGTCTGGACAGCTCCCAGGACGGCTACACCCTCGCGCTGGAAACCGTCGCGCTCCCCGCGGGCACCGACTCCGACCTGCGCTTCCGCCTCCTCGGCACCGACGGCCGCCCCGTCGCCGACCTCACGCCCATCCACGACAAGCTCGTCCACCTGATCGTCGTACGCCGCGACCTCACCCGCTACGTCCACGTCCACCCCGCCGTCGCCGACGACGGCACCTGGTCCGTCCGCGTCCGCCTGCCCGAGGCCGGCGCCTACCGCGTCTTCGCCGACTTCGCCCCCGCCGCGCTCGGCCGCACCCTCACCCTCGGCGCCGACCTCGGGGCCGGCGACGGCGACGGCCCCGCGCGCGAACTCCCCGGGCCCGCGCCCGCCTTCGCCGTGGACGGCCGCGAGGTGACGCTCACCGGGGAGCCGGCCGCGGGCGAGCGGCGGCGGCTGGAGTTCGCGGTCGCCCGCGACGGGCGGCCGGTCACCGACCTCCAGCCCTACCTCGCCGCGTACGGGCACCTCGTGGCGCTGCGCCTCGAAGACCTCGCGTACGTCCACGTCCACCCGGACGGCTCCCCCGGCGACGGCACGACCGAGCCCGGGCCCGTCGTGGCGTTCCACGCGCAGGTGCCGGGCCCGGGGACGTACCGGCTGTTCCTCGACTTCAAGCACGAGGACGCCGTGCGCACCGCGGAGTTCACCGCGGTGGTGAAGTGACGGCGGTCAGCCCTTGTCGACGGGGAAGTTGCTGCGGAAGACCCCCTGCGGGTCGCGGGCCCGCTTGACGGCCCGCAGGCGGGCCAGGCTCTCGGCGCCGAAGGTGTCGGAGGCGCGCTCGCCGGCACTGAGGAACGTGTACGGCTTGTGCCCCGCGACGTACGCACCGAGGGCCTCCAGCAGCGCGCCCCGGCGGACCGGGATGCCGGCGGCGACCTCGGGGGAGAAGGGCACGCCGAAGAAGTACAGGACGTACGGCTCGGTCAGCGGCCCGTGCGGCGAGTCCGAGGGGCGGGCCAGCGCGCCGCCCACGTGCCGGAGCTGGACGCCGAGCAGCGGGTCGATCGGCTCCGCGAGCAGCGCGTCCACCACGGTGTCGTCCAGCGCGGTGAGCAGCTCGCCGCGGATGAGGCCGGGGCTCGGGTCGGTGGGCTCCTTGGTGATGGAACCCAGCTCGTGGACGGGCAGCACGGCGCGGGTGTCGTCGATCCGGTCCTCGACGGCGTCGAACGGGCGCAGCAGCGCGGGCGCGGCCTCGCCGGCGCCCTCGCCGAGGTACGTGGTGTGGACGGCGACCACCGGTTCGGCGCCGGGGACGCTCAGCAGCCCGGCCCAGACCGTCAGCTCGTCGGGCGCGGCGGCGGTCACCTCGCGGTAGACGTCGAGCACCTGCCGGGCCCGCGCCGCCGGCCACACCATCTGCCCGCCGTACAGGGCGGGCGCGGGGTGCAGCCGGAACTCGGTCGCGGTGACCAGCGCATAGTCGCCACCGCCGCCGCGCAGCGCCCAGAACAGCTCGGGGTCGGACTCGGCGGTCACCCGGGCCGCCTCGCCGTCCGCGTCGACGACCTCGAAGGCGGTCACGGAGTCGGCCGCCCAGCCGTGCGCGCGGCTGAACCAGCTCACGCCGCCGCCCAGCGTGTAGCCCGTCACGGAGACGACGGGCGAGCTGCCGGGCAGCCCGGTCAGCCCGTGCCGGGACGCCTCTTCCTGTACGCGCCCCCACTTCACCCCGGCCCCGACCCGGGCGATACGCGCCGCGGGGTCGACGCGCACCTCGTCCAGCAGCCGGGTACGCAGCAGCACGGCGCCCTCCACGTCGCCCGAGGCGCCGTGCCCCCCGGGCTGCGCGGCAACGGCGACACCGGCCCGCCGCGCATAGCGGACCAGCGCGGCGACATCGTCGGCGTCGGCCGCCTCCACCACGGCCGCGGCGGAGGGCTGCGGCACGGCGCGGTTCCACGGCTGGGTGGCCGGCTCGAAGCCGTCGTCGCCGGGCAGCAGCACCCGGCCCCGGACGGCGGAGCGGAGGTCGTCAAGCTTGCTCATCTCGGATCCTTACGGAAGTCGTCAACAAACGGTTCGGATTCGAGCATCGCGCGCGGGTCGGACATCGGGGGTCAGCGGGGCGCTCGTGGCGGGAGAAACCCACGGGACGTATGGGGCAACGGGGACACCGACCACGACCCGCGGAGCGCAGCGACCCAAGGGCCTCGGGACACGAACCTCGGGACTCGGGGCTTGGGGCTTGGGGCTTGGGGCTTGGGACTCGTACGGATCGACGCCCTGCCGTCCCTCCCGCTAGAACCCCGCGGCCGGCTCCGCCAGTTGCCCGCGGGCGTACGCGAACGCCGCCTCCGCGTCCAGCCGCCCCGCGTCCACCGGCACCACCCGCCACGGCGTACGCGCCAGCACCCGGCGGGTCAGCTCCGTCTCGGCCCGCAGGTGCGCCGCCGCCGACTCCAGGTCCGCCACGACACCCGCGACCGTGTCCTCGTCGTGGCCCCACGCCACGAGGGACGGCACGAACGGCAGCAGCGCGTCCGTCACCAGGACGTCCGTCCCGGCGGCGACCGCCTCAGCGACGTACGCCCGCATGCACGCGACCAGCGTCCCCGGCCGTACGGCACCCGCCCCGTCCGCGAACTCCTCGGCCACCGGGCGGAACGCCTCCCGCGTGAGGATGTCGGCCTCCTCGAAGTGGTCGACCTCCGCGCCGCCTTCGCGGCGCGCCGCGGCGAGGCCGCGGCAGAGGGTGGACTTGCCGACCCCGGGGCTGTTCCCGATCACGGACACGAGCTGAACCGTCATCGCCGCAGTCTCGCAGTCCCCCCGGGAAGCGCGGGTTCCGGGGCGGCCGTGGGTGCCATGTCCGGACGAAGGGTGGTCTGCGCCCGGACCCGCCATGTGAGATAGGTCTCACCGCCGCACTCCTTATGGGGATTCTTCGTGCTCCGCGGGATTCCGGCGCTGGCACATTGTTCCGGCGTCGAGCACCCCTCCCCCCAAGGCGACGGAAGGGACGGCAGGACAGTGACGACGATCTACTGCCCGCGTTGCGACAGCCGGCACGACGCGGCGGGAGCACCGTGGTGCGCTCCGCCGCGGAGCGTTCCCGAGGTCTACGGGACGCTGAGCGCGGCGGCGCTGCAACTGCCCGCGGGGGCGTCGGACGGGCCTGCGCCCGGGGACCTGGAGCTGTTCGCGGACCGCGACCGGTCGCCGTACGCGGCCGAGGACGCCGGGGACCCCGCGGACGTGCCGGAAGCCGGGCACCCGGCGGACGCCGGGGGCGGCGGCGGCGTGGGGGCCGAACTGGTGCCCGTACGGCCCCGGTCGCGGCACCGGCGCTACAAGCGGCGGAGCCGGCGCCTGGCCGGGCTGGCGGCGGCGGGGATGACCGTGCTGTCCGGCGGGCTGCTCGCCGCGAACGCCATGGGCGGCGGCGGAGGCGCCCGTACGGACAACGCCGCGGAACGGGCCGACACCCCGGTGCAGCCGCTCCCCTCCGAGGAGCCCGGCGACGGCACCGGCGGCCCCACCCCGGACGGCGACCGGCCCTCGGGCGCGGCGACGCCGGACGAGGCGGAGCCCACGCAGCCGCGGACCCCGCCGTCGAAGGCGGCCCGCGGCGCGGACCGGCCGTCGGAGAGCGCGGCGCCGACGACGGACGACCCGGCACCGTCGACCACCACCCCGGCGGAGGGCCGCGTCACGGCACCGGACTCCACGGAGTCCGGCTCGTCGTCCCCGTCCACCGGCACCCCGACGCCCACCCCGAGCGAAGAGGGCGGCAGCGGCGACGGCGGCTCGGGCGGCGGCTCCGGCTCCGGCAACGGCGGCGGCTCGGACGACGACTCCGACCGCGGCGGCATCGACCTCGACCTCCCCCTCCTCCCCGACCTCCTCTGACGACACCGGCGCCACCGCCCGGCGTCACCCCGCGCCGCTCCGCGCCGCCGCGAACACCCCGCGGAACGGCACCGCGACGACCAGCGCCGCCAGGACGAGCAGCCCGCTGGCCCAGAGCGGCCCGCGGTTCCCGCCGACGCCGATGGCCCCCGCGGCGACGAGCGGACCCGCCACGGCGCCGACGTTGAGCGCCGCCGTGGCGTACGCCCCGGCCATCGTCGGCGCCCCGGCGGCCTCGTAGAGCACACGCGTGATCAGTGTGCTGCCCACCGCGAACGACAGCGCCCCCAGCACGCACACGAGCCCCAGCAGTGCCACCGGGTACCCGGCGAGCAGCGCCAGCGCCGGCCAGCCGGCGAGCAGCAGCGGCCCGCCGGCCGCGACGACCTGCCAGGGCCGCCGGTCGGCGAGCCGGCCCGCGAGGGTGACGCCCGCGAAAGAACCCGCCCCGAAGAGCACCAGCGCGACGGAGATCCACGGCTTGGCCAGCCCCGCGGTGTCGGTCACCAGCGGGGCCAGGAACGTGAAGCTGCCGAAGGTCGCCGCGTTCACCAGCGCGCCGAGCAGCATGACGAGGACCAGCCGCGGGCTCCCGAGCCGGGCGATCTCCGCCCGCAGCGCCGGCCCGTCGGCCCCGCCCGGCCGTCCCCGGCGCGCGGGGATCCCCGCGAGGATGCCGAGGGCCGCGGGCAGGCAGAGGACGGCGACCGCCCAGAACGTGGCCCGCCAGCCGAACGCCGCGCCCAGCAGCGAGCCGCCCGGGACCCCGGCGACCGTGGCCACCGTCGTGCCGGAGAGCAGGACGGCCAGCGCGCGCCCCTTCCGGTCGGGCGGGACGAGGCCGGCGGCGGTGGTCAGCGCGACGGCGAGGAAGCCCGCGTTCGCGAGCGCGGCCACGACGCGGGTCGCGAAGAGCACCGCGAAGCTCGGGGTGAGGGCGCCCACGACATGCGCGGCAGAGAAGACGAGGACGAACCCGAGGAGCGTGCCGCGGCCCGGCCAGTTGCGGGCGAGCGCGGCCACGAGCGGGGCGCCCACGACCATGCCGATCGCGAACGCCGAGGTGAGGCTGCCGGCCGTACCGACGGAGACGTCGAGGTCGGCGGCGATGTCCGGCAGCAGGCCGGCGAGCATGAACTCCGAGGTGCCCATGGCGAAGACGACCAGGGCAAGGAGATAGAGCGGGAAGGGCATCGAGAGGCTCCGAGGCGAGGAGAAGCACGGAAGGGAGGCGTCTCGATCACCGCGGTCAGCGCCCGGCGGCGCGCGCGTCCGGCCCCGCTGCGCGGCGGGGCGGGAGGCTGCGGACTAGCGGTCCAGGGGGCTGACGGCGTGACCGAAAGCCCCCGCCCTGTCCGACTCGGGGCTCGACATGACGCGCACGCTACCCGACGGATCGCCGCGGAAGCACACGGGTTTCCCGTACGCACCGTTCGGTACGCCCCACACCCCCCGCCCCGCAGGCGCGAGCCCTCACCCCCAAGCCGCCTCCCCCACCGCCGCGCCCAGGAACGCCGCGCCCAGGCCCACCGCCAGGCTCGCCCCCACGTACGCCGCCGCGCACCGCCCCCGCCCCGTCTCGGCCAGCCGCAGCGTCTCGTACGAGAACGTCGAGTACGTCGTCAGCGCCCCGCACAGCCCCGTGCCCAGCAGCAGTCGCACCGGCTCCGAGGCGGCGCCGGCCAGCGTCGCGCCCGTGAGGGTGCCGAGGATCAGGCAGCCGGCGACGTTGACGGCGAGCGTGCCCCAGGGGAACGGCGAGCCGTGGCGCAACTGCACCGCCCGGTCCGCGACGTACCGCAGGGGCGCCCCGACCATCCCCCCGGCGACGACGAGCAGCCAGTTCACGCGCCCCCCTCCCCCTCACCCGCCGCCGAAGCCGCCGACGCCCCGCCCCCGCCCCCGCCGGACGACGGCGGCCGCCGCACCGCGCGCCGCGTCGCGGCCTGCGCCGCCGTGACCGCGGCCAGCGCCGCGGCCAGGGTCAGCGCCAGGTACGCGAGGCCCGCCCCCGCCCGGCCCTCCTCCGCCACGAGCCGCTGCACGTCCACCGCGTACGTCGAGAACGTCGTGAACCCGCCGAGCACCCCGGCGCCCAGGAACGGCCGCACCAGCCGGTGCGCCGTCCGCGCCTCCGTGATCAGGACCATCAGCACGCCGATCGCCGCGCACCCGGCGGCGTTGACCGCCAGCGTCGTCCACGGGAAGGCCGCCGGCTCCGTGGGCCACAGCAGCCCCGCGCCGTAGCGCGCCGCGGAGCCGAGGCCGCCGCCGAGGGCGACCATCGCGACCGGGGCGCCCTGTCCGCGCCACCGGTGGTCGGGCGGCGCGGGGAGCGCCACCTCGACGTCGGGGTCGACCGGTTCGGCCGGGTGTGCCCGGCCGGCGGGCTCCCCGGGCTGCGGGACCTGTGCCATCGCGTACCTCGCCCACTCGCCGCGGCGCGCGGCAGCGCGCGCCTTCCGTCGCAAGCAGGGACCGTTGGCGGCATCCGGCGCCGCGGTTCGGGTACGGCGGGCCCCACCGCCGCAGGGAGGGCACACCCGTCATCCGGGGGGCCGTCTCCGTAAGCCCCAGGCTACCCGCCGCGCGCGCCCCTCACCTGCGTATGAATCCCGTCAACGCCGCCCCCCGCCTCGTCAGGGGCCCGTCAACACCCGTCACATCCGCCCCGCCCCGGGGTTTCCCTGGACGTGTCCGTTCGATCCGACACCAGACCGACAACGACACCGACACCGACCCGACACCGACACCGTCTAGGAGCACCCGATGGCCGACGCGGCCTTCGTCGTCACCACCCTCGCGGTCTTCGCGCTGGTGGCGCTCATCGCCCGAGGGGTGGCCAAGCTGTGACCGCCGACAACGTGGTGGGCCTCATCGTGGCCGTCGCCCTGCTGGGCTACCTCGTCCTCGCCCTCGTCTTCCCCGAGAGGTTCTGAGGTCCCGGCATGAGCCCGATACTCGCTGACGTGCTCCAGGTGTCGGCGCTGGTCGTCGCCCTCGCGCTCGTCCACCGCCCCCTCGGCGACCACATGGCCGGGGTCTACGCCGGGAAGAAGCACCTGCGCGTCGAGCGCTGGATCTACCGCGCGATCGGCGCCGACCCCGACGCCGAGATGCGCTGGCCCGCGTACCTGCGTGCCGTGCTCGCGTTCTCGCTGGCCGGAGTCCTCTTCCTCTACCTGCTCCAGCGGCTCCAGGACAGGCTGCCGCTCTCCCTCGGCTTCGCGGCGATCAGCCCCGACCAGGCGTTCAACACCGCCGCGTCGTTCGTCGCGAACACCAACTGGCAGTCGTACCCGGGCGAGTCGGCGATGGGCCACCTCACCCAGACCGGCGGCCTGGCCGTGCAGAACTTCGTCTCGGCCGCCGTCGGCATGGCCGTCGCGGTCACGCTGATCCGCGGCTTCGCCCGCTCCCGCACCGGCGACCTGGGCAACTTCTGGGCGGACCTGGTGCGCGGCACGGTACGCATCCTGCTGCCGATGGCCGCCGTGGCGGCCGTGCTGCTGGTCGCGTGCGGCGCGATCCAGAACTTCTCCGGCACGCAGTCCGTGACGACCGTGACCGGGCAGACCCAGCACCTCACCGGCGGGGCCGTCGCCTCCCAGGAGGCCGTCAAGGAGCTGGGCACCAACGGCGGCGGCTTCTACAACGCCAACTCCGCCCACCCCTTCGAGAACCCCGACGGCCTCTCCAACCTCCTGGAGATCTTCCTCCTCACCGTCATCCCGTTCGCCATGCCGCGCACCTTCGGCAAGATGGTCGGCAGCGTCCGCCAGGGCTACGCCGTCGTGGCCGCGATGGCCGGCATCTGGCTGGCCGGCGTGGTCGCCGTGACCTGGCTGGAGGCCGCGCACCCGGGCACCGCCGCGCAGTTGGCGGGCGGCGCGATGGAGGGCAAGGAGCAGCGGCTCGGCGAGGGCGCGTCGTCGCTGTTCGCGGTCTCCACGACGATGACGTCGACGGGCGCGGTCAACGCCTTCCACGACTCCTTCGGCGGACTGTCGGGCGGCGTGCTGCTGTTCGGGATGATGATCGGCGAGATCGCGCCCGGCGGCGTCGGCTCCGGGCTGTACGGAATGCTGGTCATGGCGATCGTCGCGGTGTTCGTCGCCGGGCTGATGGTGGGCCGTACGCCCGAGTACCTGGGCAAGAAGATCGGGCCGCGCGAGATGAAGCTCGCGGCCTGCTACATCCTCGTCACCCCCGCGCTGGTGCTGACCGGCACGGCGCTGGCGATGGGCACGGGCAACGGCGAGTCGTCGATGACGAACACCGGCCCGCACGGCTTCTCCGAGGTCCTCTACGCCTACACCTCCGCCTCCCACAACAACGGCAGCGCCTTCGCGGGCTTCTCGGCGAACACCGGGTTCCACAACACCGCGCTCGGCCTGTGCATGCTGCTCGGCCGGTTCCTGCCGATGGTGTTCGTGCTGGCGCTGGCCGGCTCGCTCGCCCGGCAGCGGCCCGTGCCGGCGTCGGCCGGGACGCTCCGTACCGACAAGCCGCTGTTCACCGGCGTCCTGGTGGCCTGCATCGCCATCGTCGCCGGGCTCACCTTCTTCCCGTCGCTCGCACTCGGACCGCTCGCCGAAGGACTGGCCGCATGAGCATCCAGACCCACACCCCCGCCCCCGCGCCGCACGATCAGGCCGCGGATCCCGTACGGCACGAGCCCGGACCCCGGGTCGCCGGCGGGCTCTTCGACCCGGGACAGCTCGTCCGTTCCGTACCCGAGGCGCTGCGCAAGCTCGATCCGCGGACGCTGGTGAAGTCGCCGGTGATGTTCGTGGTCGAGATCGGCTCGGTGCTCACCACGGTCCTCGCGGTCACCGACCCCGGCGACGGGTTCGGCTGGGTCATCGCCGGGTGGCTCTGGCTCACCGTGCTCTTCGCCAACCTGGCGGAGGCCGTCGCCGAGGGCCGCGGCAAGGCGCAGGCCGACACCCTGCGCAGGGCGAAGACGGACACGGTCGCCCGCCGCCGTACCGCGCACGGTGAGGAGCGGGTCCCGGGCACCGACCTGCGCGTCGGCGACCTCGTCGTCTGCGAGGCCGGCGACGTCATACCCGGCGACGGCGACGTGGTCGAAGGCGTCGCCTCCGTCGACGAGTCCGCGATCACCGGCGAGTCGGCCCCCGTGATCAGGGAGTCGGGCGGCGACCGCTCCGCGGTCACCGGCGGCACCAGGGTGCTGTCGGACCGCGTCGTCGTACGGATCACCGCCAGACCCGGCGAGACGTTCATCGACCGGATGATCGCGCTGGTCGAGGGCGCGGCGCGGCAGAAGACGCCGAACGAGATCGCGCTGAACATCCTGCTCGCCTCGCTCACGGTCGTCTTCCTCCTCGCCGTCGTCACGCTCCAGCCGTTCGCGGTCTACGCGGGCGCCGAGCAGTCCCTCGTCGTGCTCGCCGCGCTGCTCGTCTGCCTGATCCCCACCACCATCGGCGCGCTGCTGTCCGCGATCGGCATCGCGGGCATGGACCGGCTGGTGCAGCGCAACGTGCTCGCGATGTCCGGCCGCGCCGTCGAGGCCGCCGGCGACGTGTCCACGCTGCTGCTGGACAAGACCGGCACCATCACCCTCGGCAACCGGCAGGCGCACGAGTTCGTGCCCGCGCCCGGCACCACCGAGGCGGAACTCGCCGACGCCGCGCGGTTGTCGTCGCTCGCCGACGAGACCCCGGAGGGCCGCTCGATCGTCGTCCTCGCCACGTCCCGCTACGGGCTGCGCGAGCGCGGCCCCGGCGAACTGGCGGGGGCCGACCGGGTGCCGTTCACCGCGCAGACCCGCATGTCGGGCGTGGACACCGGCGGCCGGCAGGTCCGCAAGGGCGCGGCCGGGGCGGTCGCGGCGTGGGTACGGGACCGGGGCGGCGACGTCCCCGACGCCGTACGGGACGCGGCCGACTCCGTCGCCGAGTCCGGCGGCACCCCGCTGCTCGTCGCCGTCGCCGACGCCCGCGGCGCGCGGGTCCTCGGCGTCGTCCACCTCAAGGACGTCGTCAAGGAGGGCATGCGCGAACGCTTCGCGGAGCTGCGCCGGATGGGCATCAGGACCGTCATGATCACCGGCGACAACACGAAGACGGCCCGGGCCATCGCCGCCGAGGCGGGCGTGGACGACTTCCTCGCCGAGGCCACGCCCGAGGACAAGATGGCCCTGATCAAGCGCGAACAGGCCGGCGGCAAGCTCGTCGCGATGACCGGCGACGGCACCAACGACGCCCCGGCGCTCGCCCAGGCCGACGTCGGCGTCGCCATGAACACCGGCACCTCCGCCGCCAAGGAGGCCGGGAACATGGTCGACCTGGACTCCGACCCCACCAAGCTCATCGAGATCGTGGAGATCGGCAAGCAGCTCCTCATCACCCGGGGCGCGCTGACGACGTTCTCCATCGCCAACGACGTCGCGAAGTACTTCGCGATCATCCCCGCGATGTTCGCCGCCGCCTACCCGAGCCTGGACAGGCTCAACATCATGCAGTTGTCCTCGCCGGAGTCGGCGATCCTCTCGGCGGTCGTCTTCAACGCGCTGGTCATCGTGGCGCTCGTACCGCTCGCCCTGCGGGGCGTGCGGTACCGGCCGGTCAGCGCCGACCGGATGCTCCGCCGCAACATCGGGGTCTACGGCTTCGGCGGGCTGGTGGCCCC
Organism: Streptomyces sp. 184; assembly: GCF_045781775.1. NCBI lineage: Bacteria > Bacillati > Actinomycetota > Actinomycetes > Kitasatosporales > Streptomycetaceae > Streptomyces > Streptomyces sp. 184. Next base: position 7,970,358 of record NZ_CP123230.1, read on the forward strand.
GTTCGCCGGCATCAAGCTGATCGACCTCGTCGTCTCGCTCATCCCCGGAATCGGCTGAGGACCCCCGATGAACTCTTCCGCACACACCACCGCACGGCTGCTCTTCAGCGCGCTGCGCGCGCTGCTCGTCCTCACCGTGGTCACCGGCGTGATCTATCCCTTGGTGATCACAGGGATCGCGCAGGGCGCGTTCTCCGACGAGGCGAACGGCTCGAAGGTCGCATTCGAAGGCCGTGACGCGGGCTCGAAGCTGATCGGCCAGAGCTGGAACATCGAGGGCACGGACGAACCCGACCCCCGCTGGTTCCAGCCCCGCCCCTCCCACAGCGGCTACGACCCGCTGGCCACCGGCCCCTCCAACCTCGGCGCCTCCGACGCCACCCTGGTCAGGACGGTGAAGGAGGCACGCGAGCAGGTCGCCGCCTTCAACGACGTGCCGGTCGCGGACGTCCCCAAGGACGCCGTCACCGGCTCGGGTTCGGCGATCGACCCGCACATCTCCCCGGCGTACGCGGAGATCCAGGTCGACCGGGTCGCACGGGAGAACGGTCTGTCCGAACGCCAGGTGGAGAACCTGGTGAACGCCCACAAGGAGGGCCGCGACCTGGGCTTCCTGGGCAACGACCGGGTCAACGTCCTGGAACTGAACCTCGCGCTGGACCGCCTGTCGGCCCGCTGACCCGATCGAACCGGGAAGACCGGGGAGACCGGGGAGAAGAGTCCTCCGCGGCGGGCCGGAGGAGTGAACGGCCCCGGCACCGGGAGGGGTCCCGGCGCGGCCCGCCAGAATTCCGGTATGCGTGAGACCAGCAGGGCGGAAGTCCGCCTGATCGCAGACGCCGTGGCGAGCGAGACCATCATGCGCTACGCCGACGTCCTCGCCAGATCCCCGTACGCCCAGCAGACGATGGAGACGACGGCGCAGCGGGTGGCCACGGAGACAGCCCACGCCATCGCCGACGAGCGCGTCGCGCACGCCGAGGAGATCGTCCGGGCCGCCGAGGCGGCGGCCGGGGCCACGGCGACCCGGACGGCGGAACGGGTCGCCGAGGCGACGGCCGCGGGCCTCGCCGCCGAGTCGTCGGCCAAGGCGCTGGCAGAGGCGCGCGACGCGGCGGGGGAGGTCCTGGGCAAGGCCCGCGGGGAGCTGGACGACGTGCTGGGCAAGGCCCAGGGGGAGCTGGACGAGGCGCTGGGCAACGCCCGGACCGAGATGGCGGAGTCACGGACGGAGATGATGCGGTCCGCCTCGGCGTTCGCCCGGAAGGAGGCGGCCCGCGCGGTCGCCGAGGCCGTCGCCGAGGCGCCGCACGTCGTGGACGTCAGGGTCGGAAAAGCCGCCGACCCGGTCCGCGTCAGTGGACACACCCACGCCCTGCTGCCGGACGTGCTGCTCGCGCTCGGCGCCGGCTGCCACGTGCTGCTGGTGGGCCCGGCCGGCACCGGGAAGTCGATGATGGCGCAGCAGGCGGCGGAGGCGTTCGGGCGGGAGTTCCACGCCCTCTCCCTCGGGCCGACGACGCCGATGAGCAAGATCTTCGGCTACTACGACGCGCACGGCCACTACCACGACACGCCGTTCCGCCGCGCCTTCGAGCACGGCGGCCTGATGCTGCTCGACGAGCTGGACAGCGGCCACCCGGGGCTGCTGGCGGAGCTGAACCAGGCCCTGTCCATCCGGTCCTGCGCCTTCGCCGACGGCATGGTCGACGCGCACCCGGAGTTCCGCCTGATCGCCACCGGGAACACTTACGGCACCGGCGGCGACCGGCAGTACGTGGGCCGGCAGGCGCTGGACGCGGCGACGCTGGACCGGTACGTCGTCATCGACGTGCCGGTGGACGAGGACCTGGAGGAGCGCGTCGCGCTCGCGTACGCGCCCTCGCGGACGGCGGACGCCCGGCGGGTGATCGAGAACGTGCGGGAGCTGCGCGCCACGGCGGCCGAGAAGCGGCTGCCGGTGATGTTCTCGCCCCGCGCCAGCATCGACGCGGCCCGGCTGCTGGAGGCGGGGGCGAGCGTCGAGCAGGCCGTCCGGTGGCGGGTGGTGCGCGGCATGTCGGCGGCCCACCGCGCGGCCCTGGGGCTGGACGAGGACGCCGGGACGTGAGCCGGCGGCACCCGGGGCCGGAGGACACCGACCACGCCCTGCCTCCGATGTGGTCCTGGCAGGAGTTCGTGGACGCCGCCCGCGCGCCGGACACCATCGACGACGGGGACGGCCGGCATGCCGGGGGCGACTGGCCGGGCGCGACGTGGAGTGAGGCGCTGCGCCTTGCCGAGGACGGCTGGACCACCGTGCTGCCCGACGTGGACGCCGAGGTGGCCCAGTTGCGCGAGCGGATCGGCGACGAGGTGCTGACGACCGCCCTGGTGCCGGCGTGGGACGTCACCGGCAGCGAGGTCGACATCGGCGCCTACCTGAGCGGCGAGCCGGAGTGCATGGTGGACGCGGTGCCGCAGCGGATCTCCGCCCGGGGCCGCGTGGTGACGTTCCTCGTCCCGGCCGGGTACGTGAACACCACCCCGCACTCGGCCATCCACCACCGCGGGGTGGCGCTGTCCGCCCTGTGCTCCTCGATCATCGCGGCGGGCCACAGCGTCGAGATCTGGTCCGGCTTCACCCCGTACGTCGGCGACACGGACCGGTTCGCGGCGGTGGCGCGGGTGATCTCGGCCGCGGAACCGCTGGACATGGGGCGGCTGATGTTCGTCATGGCGCACCCGGCGATGTTGCGCCGCCTGTGGTTCGCGGCATGGGACAGCGCCCCGCACGCGGTGGCCCGCCGCATGCGCGACACCTCGTACGGGGGCGGGCCGTACGACTGTTACGCGGAGGACCTGCCCGGGGGCATCGTGGAGCCGTACGTCCTGTCGTACCTGTCGCCGGAGGACTCGCAGTGGGAGACGGTGGACACCGCGCTGGCGTGGTGCTGGGAGATGTTCACCAGCCTGGGCCTGCTGCGTGCCGGGCGGGCGCCGGAGAACGCGCCGGGGCCGGCGTAGTCCGGGCCGACCGGGTAAGGAGAACGGCCTGTCCGAGCCCCAGGTGGGGAAACTGCTGAACGCCCACAAGGAGGGCCGCGACCTGGGCTCCTGCGCAACGAAAAGGTCGACGTCCTGGAACCGAACCCGGCGCCGACCCGCCCGGCGACCCGCTGACCCCGGGGCGTCCCGGCGCAACAACCCCCGGTGCCCGGTCGCCGCCGCCCCACGGCGGCAAGGGCCATGACCGCGCATGTGTCGAGGACGATCAAACGGCGGTGCCCCGGACGCGGGCCTTCTCGGCGGCCATCTCGGAAATGTCGCCGGGGACGTCGGGGGCCTGGTCGAACTCCTCGCCGCTCAGGTCGACACCGATCAGACGGCGCGTCACCGTGGCCCAGGAGCAGTGACGGTCCCGTGTAGGGGTTGCCCTTCTGCCAGGAGGCGAGATCGCCAAGCTCGTGCTTGAGGTGGTCGACCAGCAGATCCTCGTCACCGTTCCGCGCGTTGAGGGCGTCGGCCGAGGCGAGCACGGAGTCGGTGTCGGCCGTATCGACGGTTGCGCCCACTGATGACCTGGACCGGACACAGCGTCGTGCGGTCATAGGCCGGCCGGTAGGCGAGGACCAGGGGCCCGGTGAGCAGCAGATGCGGGCAGACGATCTCCGGCTGCGTGAAGACGGCGACACGTTGTCCGGCAGCCAGCGCAAGGACCTGGCCCCGGGCGACGGTGTGCACGCCGAGGGGGTTCAATGCCCGGCCGTCCAGAGCGTCGGGGCGCTCGTGGCGGGGCCGCGCGTAGACCTCCAGCCGGGCGGGCTCGGTACCGACAGGGGCGATCAGGCAGTGCGCCGCGGCGCTGACCAGAATCCCGGGCGGCCCCTCCCTGCACGCGGCCCTCAAGGTGAGGAACCATCCGGCTTCCCGCACGACGGTCAAGCCCCCGCCGGCCGCACCCGGCACACCGCCCTGCGGCACGCTGCACACGTCGTCCAGCAACCGCCGCACGTGCCGTGCAGCCCATCCGGAGGCTGCCGGAAGGCCCATTCGAATCGCTTGGACGTCCGCCGCACGACCACGGGAGTTGTCCCGCCGGCGTACGCCTCAAGGATGACCCGCCGCCGTGTCCTCCGCGAGGACGGCCGGATGTCGTTGCCGCGGCCGACGCGCCGTGGCACGGCCCGACCCTATGTTCGCGGGGAACAGCACGGCATGAGCCCTTGCGACCCCCAGGGCGGACGATTCCCCCGACCCACGTGATCGAACTGGCAGGTGTGGCCAGGCGCTACGAGCGCCTGCACACCCCGTCACCGGGCCGGACGAGCCGACCGAGGGCTCGGTGACCTCACCGTCGCCGACGGCATCCAGCTTTCCGGCCGAGCCAGCCGAACGGCCTGACCGCAAACAAGGAGAAACCCCTGATGGACAACCTCAAGAAGATGGCGACGTGGACAGGAATTGTCCTTACCGGCTTGTTCGGCGTTGTGCTGCTCGGCGCCGGCAAGGTGGCATCAGGAACTCTACTGTTCGCTACCACTTTTCTCATGGTTCTCACGGTCGGGCGACCCAGGCCGCCCCGCTGGGCCCGCGTCGGACTGATCTGTGCCGTATTCGGGTTTGTGATATGGAATATATCCACCACCGATCTTCCGAATTCCCATAACGAGATGGCGATGAGTTGCTCCAATGAACATGCCGATACCTACACGTCAACTGGATTCACGTTCCTGGACCAGGTGACGTATATCTTTGGCAGCTATCTATCTCAAGCTGCGGCTTCCTGAAACTCAAGTGGGGAACTGTCCGCCCCTTGACGGCCTCGACGAACGACGACCAGGCGGCCGTGTCGAAGATGGGCGCGGGGCCGTGCGGGTCTTGGGAATCACGGACCGGAAGTGCTGCCGTAGGGGTGGGAACGTACGGCCCGGTACTCGCCGTCCTCGGGCTCGCTGTGGATGACGGTCTCACAGGTCGTACGGTCGATGAGCAGCCAGACCGGAAGGCCCGCCTCTGCATAGGCAAGCGGCTTCTCCACGGGGTCGCAGGTATCCGCGTCCTGATCGTAGGAGGTGACCTCGACCACCAGGAGGCCACCGCCGGGGTCCACCCCCTGCTCGACGTGCAGATCCAGCTCCGGCCGGACCTGAAAGCACCGGCGCGGCAACCACACGATGATTGCGCCGTGGTCGCCGTCGGGCCACCGGCCCCCGACTGGCCGTTCACCGCCGCCGTGTCCGGCCCGTAGCGTCGCCGCCACGGGCGCCGGCACCGACGTCGGCGTACCGGGGAGGGAGCCAGACCATGGCCGTGATCGCGCACCTCAGTGACGTCCACATCGACGACGAGCGCAGCGTCCGCCGCACCCGCGCGGTGGCGGACTACCTGGAGAACCTGCCGTACGACCTGGACCTTGTCCTGGTCACCGGCGACATCGCCGACCACGGCACCCCCGAGGAGTACGCGACGGCCCGCGGCCTGCTCGCCTCCCGGCACCCGGTGCTGGTCTGCCCCGGCAACCACGACGACCGCGCGGAGTTCCGGCGCGGGCTGCTCGGGCAGCCGGGGTCGGCGGAGCCGGTGGACCAGGTGCACCGGGGGGCGGGGTTCACGGTGATCGCGTGCGACTCGTCGGTGCCGGGGAAGCCGGAGGGGTGGCTCGGCGACGGGACGCTGGCGTGGCTGGAGGAGGAGTTGGGGCGGGCGCCGGAGGGCGAGCCCGTGCTCGTCGCGTTCCACCACCCGCCGGTGACGCTGCACATCCCGTACGTCGACGGGATCCGGCAGTTCGACGAGGGGCGCCTCGCGGAGCTGGCCGGCCGGCACCCCCGGCTGACCGCCTTCCTCGCCGGGCACGCGCACACCGCCGCCGCCACCACCTTCGCCGGCCGGCCGCTGCTCGTCGCGCCCGGCGTCGTCAACACCGTCCGGCTGCCCTGGGAGCACCGGGCGCACGCGGACGACCACGTGCATCTCGACCAGCCGCCGGCCCTGGCGTTCCACGTCCTGGACGAGGACGGCCGGCTGACCACCCACTACCGCGTGGTGTCAACCGAAGGTTGACGCAGGGGAGGGTGTCAACCTAGGGTTGTCACCATGACCGAACCCGAACGCACGGCGAATCCCGTACGCCTCGACGACCTGATCGCGGCGATCAAGAAGGTCCACCCCGACGTCCTCGACCAGCTCACCGACGCCGTCGTCGCCGCGGACCACCTCGGCGAGGTGGCCGACCACCTCATCGGCCACTTCGTCGACCAGGCCCGGCGCTCCGGCGCCTCCTGGACGGACATCGGCAAGAGCATGGGCGTCACCCGGCAGGCGGCCCAGAAGCGGTTCGTGACCAAGGGCTCGGAAGGGGGCGTCACGCTCGACCCGAGCGAGGGCTTCGCCCGCTTCACGCCCCGCGCCAAGAACGTCGTGATGGCGTCCCAGAACGAGGCGCGCGCCGCGGGCAACACCGAGATCGGCCCCGCCCACCTCGTCCTCGGCCTGCTCGCCGAGCCCGACGCCGTCGGCGGGGCGGCCATCAAGGCGCAGGACATCCTGCTGGACGCCGTACGGCAGGAGGCCGCCGCGGCGCTGCCGCCGGCCACCGGCGGCACGGTGCCGGAGCTGGTCCCGTACAACGCGGAGGGGAAGAAGGCGCTGGAACTGACCTTCCGCGAGGCGCTGCGGCTGGGCCACAACTACATCGGTACGGAGCACATCCTGCTGGCGCTGCTGGAGCAGGAGAACGGCGACGGCGTGCTCTCCCGGCTCGGCGTCGACCGCGCGGCGACGGAGGCGCACATCGCCGCGGCGCTGGCGCCGTTGCAGCAGGGCGGGGGCGGCGGGTAGCCCGTCACCGCACGGGCGCGTGCCGGGGCGCGGGTTCGTCGCGGGGCGCGGGTTCGTCCCGTACGGCCGGCGCCCCGGGCTCCGCCGCCGTTCCCGTGCCCACCCGCTCCCGCCTCGCGCCCACCCGCTCCGCCACCCACAGCAGCACCGTCCCGGCCGCCAGCACCGCGCCCAGCGCACAGACCGCCGGCCAGCCGCCCCGCGTCCAGACCACCGACGTCAGCGCGGAGCCGACCGCGCCGCCGGCGAAGAAGCTCGTCATGAAGGCGGAGTTGATGCGGTTGCGGGCGTCGGGGCGGATGGCGTACACGACCGCCTGGTTGCTGTTGAGCACCGCCTGCTGCGCGACGTTGAGGCCGACGATCCCGACGACGAGCCACACCAGCGACTCGCCCGCCACCCCCAGCAGCACCCACGAGCCGGTCAGCAGCAGCACGCCCGCGCCGGTCACCGCCTGCACGTGGCCGCGGTCGTTCAGCCGCCCCGCGAACGTCATCGTCACCACGCCCAGCGCCCCGACGAGTCCGAACAGCCCGATCGCCGACTCCGACCAGCCGTACGGCGGCCGGGCCAGCAGGAACGTCAGCGCCGTCAACTGCACGCTGTACGAGGCCAGCGACAGCGCCCCGAGCGCGGACCGCCGCCGCAGCACCGGCTCCTCGCGCAGCAGCGCGACGGTGGAGCGCAGCAGCGCGGGGTAGGACATGCCGGCGCCGGCCGCGGGCAGGCGGGGCAGGTGGCGGTGGAGGAGGACGGCCATGCCGGCCATGAGCAGGGCGTTGACCCAGTAGATCGTGCGCCAGCCGCCGAGTTCGGACAGGGCACCGGAGGCGGTACGGGCCAGCAGCCCGCCGAGCAGGATGCCGGACATCACGACGCCGACGACCCGCCCCCGCTCCTCCGGCGCCGCGAGCCCGGCCGCGTACGGGACGACTACCTGCGCGCCGACGGACGCCAGCGCGGTCAGGACCGTACCGGCGAGCAGCACGGGGCCGTTGGGCGCGGCGGCGGTGAGCGCGAGGAACGCGGCGGTGGCGACGAACAGGCCCACGGACAGCCGCCGCCGGTCGGTCACGTCGCCGAGGGGGACGAGGAGTATCAGGCCCAGCGCGTAGCCGGTCTGCGCGGCGGTGACGACGAGCGCGGCGAGCGTGCTGCCGACGTGCAGGTCGCGGCCGATGAGGTCGAGGAGGGGCTGGGCGAAGTAGTTGCCCGCCACGGACAGGCCGGTGGCGGTCGCCATGAGCAGCAGCAGTCCGCGCCCCAGGGTGCCGGGCTGCTCGCGCGGGGAAACCGAGTCCGTTGTCATGCAGCCAGGCTCCGCCCACCGGCATCGATGAGTCCAACACATAGTTGTCATCTGATCCATCTCGTATCACGATGGATCGCATGGAGCTGCAACAACTGCGCTACGTCGTCGCCGTCGCGGACACCGGCGGGTTCACCCGGGCCGCCGAGCGCTGCCACGTCGTCCAGTCGGCGCTGAGCCACCAGATCGGCAAGCTCGAACGGGAGCTGGGCGCCCGGCTGTTCGACCGGACGAGCCGGCAGGTCCGCCCCACCCGCGCCGGCGAGGCGTTCCTGCCCGCCGCCCGCGCGACCCTCGCGGCGGCGGAGCGGGCCCGCGCGGAGGTCGCGGCGGCGACGGGGGAGGTGCGCGGGCGCCTCGCGATCGGGACGATCCCCACGGTGGCGGCGGTGGACCTGCCCGCGGCGCTGCGGGAGTTCCACGACGCGTACCCGCAGGTGCGGATCAGCCTGGCGGTGGGGGCGAGCGAGAAGCTGGTGCGGGCGGTCGCGGAGGGCACGTACGACCTGGCGCTGCTCGGGGTGCCGGCGGGCTTTCGCGCGCAGAAGGTCCGCGAGCGGGTCCTGGTACGGGACCGGCACCTGGCCGTCGTGCCGCCGGACCACCCGCTGGCGGACGCCGGCTGGACGGATCTGGCGCGGCTTGCGGAGGAGACGTTCGTCGACTTCGAGGCGGGCACGGCGGCGCGGGCGCAGTCGGAGGAGGCGTTCGCGGCGGCGGGGCTGCGGCGGACGGTGGGCTTCGAGGTGTCCTCTATGGACTTCATGGCGGACCTGGTCCGCGCGGGCCTGGGCGTGGCCCTGCTGCCGAGCACCTTCGCGCCGCGCCTCACGGGCCTGGCCACGGTGCGGGTCGCGGGCGGCCCGACCCGGGAGGAGCGCCTGGTCTGGCCGCGGACCCGGCCGTCCCCGGCGGCGGCGGCGTTCCTCCACAGCCTGGGGGTGGACCCGGACGAACAGGACGACCCGGCCCCGTAGCTCCCCCGCCCCCGTACCCCCGTGCCCGCGTACGTGCGGACCCGGGCCTGCCCGGCCCGGGTCCGCATACCCCCGATTCCCCGTGGTTCCGACGACTGTGGTCAGTCGGCCGCGTAGACGAACTCGCGGTCCTCCACCGGCTTCGGCTCCTGCTCCGGCCGGCGCGTCCCGCGCAGGCCGGACAGGGCGATGACCAGGCCGACCACCGCCATGGCGGCGACCACGTACAGCGCCGGGTCGAAGCCGTTCAGCAGCGCCCCCGAGCCGGTCTCGCCCTCGGCGTTCGCGGTCAGCACGGCCGTCACGATCGCCAGCCCGATCGCCCCGCCCACCTGGAGCGAGGTGTTCAGCAGCCCGCCCGCGAGTCCCTGCTCGTGGTCCGGGATGCCCGCGGTGCCCTGGATGTTGAACGACGCGAACGCCAGCATGAAGCCGAGGCCCAGCAGCACCATGCTCGGCAGCGTGCCGACCAGGTACGGCGCGTCCCGGTCGATGGCGAGGAACAGCACGTACGCCAGCAGGTGCGCCACCACGCCGCCCGCGATGGTGCGCGTGGTGCCGACCCGGGCGATCACCGCGTCCATCCGCGGCGAACCGAACGCGACGATCAGCGCCGCCGGCAGGAAGCCGAGCGCCGTCTCCATCGCCGACCAGCCCAGCACGGACTGGAGGTACTGCATCACCAGGAACTGGAAGCCCAGGTAGCCGCCGAAGAACACCGCGGCGCCGAGGTTCGCGCGGGCCAGCGGCCCGGAGCGCAGGATGCCCAGGCGGATCAGCGGGTGCTTGCTGCGCCGCTCGATGGCGAGGAACGCGGCCAGCAGCACCGCGGCCACGGCGAACTGGAGGAGCGTGCGGGACGCGCCCCAGCCCACCTCGGGCGCCTCGACGACGGTGTAGACGAGCAGCAGCATCGCGCCGACGCCCGTCACCGCGCCGGGGAGGTCGTAGCCGCCGGTACGCTCCGGCCGCCCTTCCTTCGGCAGCACGCGGAAGGCCGCGACGAGCGCGATCAGGGCGATGGGGAACGGCAGGAAGAATGTCCAGCGCCAGCCGACCTCGGTCAGCAGGCCGGAGAAGACGAGCCCCGCGCTGTAGCCGCTGGCACCGAAGACGGCGAAGATCCCGAGCGCCTTGTTGCGGGCCGGGCCCTCGGCGAAGGTCGTGGTGATGATCGAGAGCGCGGCGGGCGCGGTGAACGCCGCGGAGACGCCCTTCAGCAGCCGGGTCGCGATCAGCAGCCCACCGTCGTCGACCAGCCCGCCGAGCAGCGAGGTGACGGCGAAGACCGCGACGGCGACGAGGAACACCCGGCGCCGGCCGAGGAGGTCGGCGGTCCGGCCGCCGAGGAGGAGCAGACCGCCGTAGGTGAGGACGTACCCGCTGACGACCCATTGGAGGGTGCTGGTGGACAGCCCGAGGTCGGCCTGGATGGAGGGGAGGGCGACCCCCACCATCGACACGTCGAGAGCGTCGAGGCCGACCACGAGGGAGACGGTCAGCAGGATGCCCCACAGGCGGGCGTCCCACTTCGTCGAAGTCGTGGACAGATGTGCGGAAGAGCTCATGGGGGACGACACTACATGCAGAGACATCTAATGCCAACGCATTTAATGAAGTCGCATTAGGTTCACGCGCATGTTACCTTGGACGACGTGAGCGTGAGCGACGTCGGCGCCGAACGCGCCCTGGTGGACCGCTGGCACGGCCTCCTGGCCTGTCACGCGGCGGTGTGGAGCGCGCTGGAGCGCGAGTTGCAGAGCAGGCACGGCATCGGCGTCAGCGAGTTCGAGGCCCTGGAGGGCCTGGCGAACTGCGGCCACGACAAGTGCCGCGCGGCCGAGCTGGCCGGCACGGTACACCTGAGCCAGAGCGCGACGTCGCGGCTGACCGCCCGGCTGGAGCGCGCGGGCCTCGTCCAGCGGGCCATGTGCGACGTGGACCGGCGGGGCATCTTCGTCCTGCTGACGGAGAAGGGCCGGCGGCTGTACGAGGACGCCAGGCCGACGCACCGCGAGGTGCTGGAGCAGGCGCTGCCGGACGCGCCACCGCCCGCCGGCATCTAGCGCTCCCCCGCCCTCCTCAAGTAGCTGACGCTACGTCAGGTATCCACCGCGCCGTCGCGCGCGGCCTGAAGCCCCGCCTGGAAGCGGGTCCGGGCCCCGAGGCGCTGCATCAGCGCACTGACCCGGCGGTTGAGGGTACGGGCGCTCACCCCCAGGCGCCGCGCCACCGCCTCGTCCTTCAGCCCGGCGGCGAGCAGCGTGACCAGTTGCCGGTCGGCCGCGGCATCCGTCGCCGGCTCACCCTCGGCCCCGCCGCCGGACCACGGACCGGGCACGGGCACCGCCGCGGCCCACAGCAGCTCGAAGAGCTGCACCAGCGCGTCCAGCAGCGCCCCCTCGTGGATGACGAAGGCGCTGTCGACCATCTCGTGGGCCTCGCGGCTGAACGGCAGGATGGCCGTCGAGGCGTCCGCGACGGCCAGCTTGAGCGGCACGTCCGTGTGGACCCGGGCCTGCTCACCGGCCGCGACGACCGCCTCGAAGATGTCGAACGCACCCGGCACCTGAAGCGCCTCGGGCGCGTACAGGCCGCGCACCCGCGCGCCGCGCGCCAGTATCTCCAGCTCCGCCCGGTTCGGCTCGGCGGGCTCCTGCGCGTACGGCGGACGGTCCAGGACCAGCAACTCGCTGCGCACCGACCGCTGGAGCCGGTCGAAGCGCGCCGCGACCGAGCCGCGGCCGAAGAGGATCTCCACCTGGTCCTCGGGGCGGTGCCGCCGCTCGACCGGAAGGTCGGCGAGCAGCGCGGTGGCCGCCGTACGGGCCACGGAGACCTGGTCCTGCCAGCGGACCGTGAGCTGGTCGACCGCCGCGTCCGGCCGGGTCGCGACCAGCCGGACCGGGGCGCCGGGCAGCAGCGTCACCAGGCCCAGCTCCGTGAGCCGGTCGATCGCCGGGGCGGTCTCGGCCTCCGTACGCCCGGCCGCCGCGGCCAGTCCCGCGAGGTCGACGGGCGGTTGGCGGAGCAGCAGGCGGTACAGGGCCTCGTCGGACGCGAGGACGCCGAACGGTTCGAACATGTGACGTGGAGCCCCCCGGGCACGTATCGGATATGTCCCGCCTGGTGGGGGCAGAGCGAGCGGCGCATGCGCGCCATGGCGTCCGTTCGCCAGCCGAAGCACGTGGACATCCAGACGATCACGGTACTTCCTGGTGAGGACAACGTCATCGAGGAGGAGATCCGGGTGAGACCCCTTCACCGCGCGATTACCACCGTGGCCACCGGTGCGGCGCTCGTCGCGAGCCTGTTCACGGCCGCCGCCCCGGCACACGCCGCCAAGCACCCCGGGCACTGGGAATCACCGAAGTGCGCACGGGTCGTCAGCGACGGCTCGCTCACCCACACCCGGGACGGCGGCGCCACCTTCGCCCCGACCACCACCGCCGAACGCCCGCCGTACTACCAGTTGGTGACGGGCCTGGAGCCCCTCGCCACCCGCAACCGGCTGCTGGCCACCGACATCAACGGCCGGGTGACCCGGTCCACCGACTCCGGCTGCCGCTGGCGCACCATCGCCACGCTCGGCAACGGCCACTGGTTCGTCTCTCCGGCGCGCGACGGCAGCGCCTACGTCTGGGAGCTGCGCGGCGAGCGCGTCTACCGGGTCTACGGCACCAAGGTCGTCAAAATGCCGGCCTTCGACGGCGAGCGGCTCGGCGGCCTCTACGGCCTGACCGCCCACCCGCGCCACCCCGGCCACCTGCGGGCCGTCACCGACGAGGGCCGGGTGCTGGACTCCCGGAACGGCGGGCGCTCCTTCCGCCCCGTCGGCACACCCGTCCCGCTGGACGACGTCGGCCCGCACACCATGTTCTACGACGCGAAGGTCTCCACCGCCGACCTCGACCGCATCGTCGTCGGGGTGAGCGACGCCGGCGGCTTCACCAGCAACGACGGCGGGCGCACCTGGCGCCGCGCCAAGCTCGGCGCCGCGGGCGACAAGGTCAACGGCTTCTCGATGGCGATCTCCCCCGTCGACCCGCGCGTCGTCTACGCGAAGGGGCTCAACGTCACCGAGCTGGAGGCGGGCGACAGCGGCCGGCACCTCTACCGCTCCACCGACGGCGGCCGGACCTTCCGGGCCGTGGTCGACCAGTTCCAGGACGGGGAGGACGTGGTGATCTACAACGGCGGCTGGATCCGCCCCGACCCGACCGACGCGGACGTCGCCTACTTCGAGTACGGCGACCAGTGGACCGGCACCAACCTCTACCGCCACGACGCGGGCAGCGGGAAGCTGACGATCCGGCACTCGGGCCACCACGGCATCGGCGCGCTCGCCGTCAGCCCGGCCGACCCGAAGGTGCTGCACGCCGGCCTGACGTCGGTCCCCGGCCACGCGCCGCGGTCGGGGGACGGCGCGTAGCGGCGTCGGGGACCGGGGCGCCGGACGCCCTCGCCTCCGGTCCCCGCCGCCGTCGCCATCCGCCGTCCGCCATCCGCCGTCCGCCGTGGGCGCGCCCTACGCCCCGCCGCGCTTCCGCCGGCGCAGAAGCAGCGGCGCGACGACCAGATACGGCAGCGCGCACACCGCGAACGCCGCCCCGTGCCCGAGCCCCCCCGCCGAGCCGAGCAGGCCGTACGCACCGTAGACGGCGATCGTCCCCAGGTCCGTACCGACGCCGGCCAGCGAGGTCAGGGTCGCCCGGGCCGGGCCGGTGATCCGCTCCTGGAGCCGGGCCTCCGCCAGCACGGTCGCCACCTGGAACCCGCCGAAGGCGACACCCACCAGCGCGATCCCCGCGACCGTACCCAGCAGCCCGCCCGCGGCCAGCGCGACGGCGGACCCGGCGAGCAGCGCGGCGAGCACCCCCGCCGGCGTCCGCCCGGCCCGCCCCCGCTCCTCGACCCGGCCGGCCAGCAGCCCGCCGGCGGCGGCGCCGGCCCAGACGAGCAGCAGGTACAGCGGCACGGCGGGGTCGGCGACGCCGGACTCGCGGACGAGGTAGGGGGTGTACTCGTCGAGGGAACCCCAGACGGCGGCGACGGCGGGAACGAGGAGGACGGCGCCGCGGACGGAGGGCCCGGCCCGCAGCTCGGCGAAGCCGGCCCGCAGGGTGCCGCCCAGACCGAGGTCACCGGCCTCGGGGCCGGCCGGACCGTCGCCGGGCTCGGGGCCGCCGCAGGGAGCGGACTCGCCGCAACCGGAGCCACCGGGCGTGGAGCCACCCGGCTCGGGCCCGCCCGGACCGCCGTCCCCGCCCCGCTCGTCCGCACGGAGGCCCCCGCCCCCGTCCCGTACGACGTCATCCGCACCGCCGCCCGCACCCGCCCGGTGCTCGGGAAACCGCGTCGCCACCGCCGCGCCCGCCAGGCACGCCGCGACGCTCGCCGCCCCCACCGCCGCGTAGCCGCCCGCCGCGAACACCGGCGCCGCCACCGCCATCGACGCCATCACGCCCACCGTGCCCGCCGCGCGGGACCGCCCCAGCACGCGCGCGTACCGGTCCGCCGCGCCCGCCCGGCCCAACTCCTCGTAGACCAGCGCCTCCAGCGCCCCCGACGCGAACGCGCCCTTCGCGCCCCACAGCACGAACCCCGCCGCGAACGCCCCGTACGACGGCGCCAGCACCCACAGCGCGAACCCGGCACCCGTCAGCAGCGGCCCCGCGCACAGCAGCAGCTTGCGGGAGAACGCGTCGGCCCAGGCCCCGGAGGGGACTTCGAGCAGGACGGACGTCAGCGACCAGATGACGAAGAGCGAGGAGACCTGCCAGAGCGACAGCCCGTGGTCGGCGAAGAGCAGCGCGTACACCGGGTAGAGCAGGACGAAGTCGTCCAGGAAGGCGTACGCGTAAAGGCAGGCGGCCAGCCGCCGCCCCGAAGGTGCACCGGGAGATGCGCCGGTACCGCGGGTGAATCAATGTCGCCAGGTCATGGGCACCATCCTACCCATCCGCCAGCACCTGGTCGATGACGAACCTCGAACTGGCGACCATGACCGGGTTGGTGTGCCGGTAGTACGGGAGCTGGATCAGCGAGATCGACAGCGCCCAGCCGCGCCCGCGCGCCCACGCGGCCTCCTCGTCGCCGGCACCGCCGCCGCCTGCGACGGCGGCGCGGAACGCCTCGCGCGCGGGGCCGGTGAAGAGGTTCCACGCGGCGATCAGGTCGACGGCGGGTTCGCCGAGGCCCATGCAGCCGAAGTCGATGACGCCGCCGAGGCGGCCGTCGTCGGTGACCAGGATGTTGCCGGGGGACAGGTCGGCGTGCAGCCACACCGGCGGCCCGGTGTGCGCGGGCGCACGCAGGGCGGTCTCCCAGGCGGCGGTGACGGCCGGTACGTCGACCCCGTCGCCGGGGCGGAGCAGCGCGAGGGCGGCGCGGGTCCCCGCGTCGCGGTCGGCCAGGGTCCCGCCGCGGTACGAGGACGGGGCGCCGGCCGGGTCGGCGGCGCGCATGGCGTTGACGAAGACGGCGAGGTCGCCGGCGAGCGGGCCGGGGGCGGCGACGCCGGCGTCGGGCGGCAGGACCGTACCGGGCAGCCAGCGGCAGACGGTCCAGGGCCAGGGGTAGCCGGGGCCGGGCTCGCCCTTGGCGACCGGCTCGGGCACGGGCACGGGCAGCGGCACGGGCAGGCCGGCGGCGAGCCGGGGCAGATGCTCGTACTCCAGATCCACGTCCTTGGCGCCGCCCGGGGTCAGCGGCATCCGTACGGCCAGCTCGTCCCCGAGCCGGAAGACGGCGTTGACGGTGCCGCCGGAGGCGACCCGCTCGACGGGCAGGCCGGCCCACCGCGGGAACTGGGCGGCGATCAGGCGACGTACGAGGCCGGGGCGTATCTCCGCCTCGTCGGCGTGCATCCGGGCAGCAGACATGGCCGCGACCCTACGCCGGTCACCCGCCCGCGCCACACCGTATATTCGGCGGTCATGCGCACCGTCAACCCCGAGCAGCACGCCCGCAAACGGGCCCGCATCCTGGCCGCGGCGGCGGAGGAGTTCGCGGCGAACGGGGTGGACGGGACGTCCACGGCGCGCATCTGCCGCCGCGCGGGCATCGGCTCGGGGACCCTCTTCCACTACTTCCCCACCAAGAAGGCGATCTTCCACGCCCTCTTCGCCGACGACCTGGCCCGTACCGCCGAGATCCGCGAGCGCGCGGTGGCCGCGGAGGACCCCGAGGAGGGCTTCGCCCTCCTCTTCGACCGCCTCACCGCGGACTTCGCCGACCCCCTGGCCCCGGGCCTGATCGCGGCGGCCCTGCTCCAGGCGAGCCGCGACGAGAAGTTCGCGGCCCTGCTGAGCGAGGACGAGGCCGGGACGATGGCGGCGCTGACGACGCTGCTGGACCGCCTGGCGGCCACCGGCCGCCGGCCCGCGTTCCCGCCGGCGCGGACGGCGCGGTGGCTCGTCACCGTGATCGACGCGGCCTACCTGGCGGCCACGGAGGACGGCTTCGACCCCGCCGCGCACGCGGAGGAGCTACGCGAGGTGGCCGGCTGGCTCACGGGCGGCCCGGTAAGAACCCTGCCCTAGCACTCCGTCCTCCCCGGTCCTCCGGCCTCAGCCGCGCGGCGACCCCGCGTCGTCGTAGTGCCGCCGGGCCCGTTCGACATGCTCCAGGTTGGTGTCGGCCCACTCGGCGAGGTGGGCGAAGAGGGGGGCGAGGCTGCGGCCGAGTTCGCTGATCTCGTATTCGACGCGCGGCGGCACCTCGGGGTGGTAGGTGCGCACGACCAGGCCGTCGCGTTCCAACTGGCGCAGTCGCTGGGTGAGCACCTTGGGGGTGATGCTCGTGACGCGCCGCTGCAACTCGACGAACCGCTGGCGGCCGAAGGTGTGGAGGGACCAGAGGATCGGAGTGGTCCAGCGGCTGAACACGATGTCCACGACGGGGGAGACCGGGCAGGCCAGCTCGGGGGCGGTGGTGGCATCGGCCGTCGGCCGGCCCGTCTCGGTCGCCATGATTCTCCCCGCCGAGGTAGTCACTTTCCTCTAGGTACCTACTATACCGAGGTTGCTAGCGTCCCCGTCGTCGCGAGAAAACACGGAAAGACACGGGAGTTGCACATGATCGTGGTGACGGGTGCCACCGGGAACGTCGGACGGCCGCTGGTGCGGGCCATGGCAGAGGCGGGCGAGCGGGTGACCGCGGTGTCGCGGGGGGCCTCCCCGGTGGACCTGCCGACGGGGGTCGGACACGTACGGGCCGACCTGACCGCCCCGGAGACCCTGCGGCCCGCCCTCGACGGCGCCGATGCACTGTTCCTGCACGACGGCGGCGCGGGCGGCCACGGGCTCCGGCCGCGGGACATCCTGGCGGCGGCCGGGGCCGCCGGCGTCCGGCGGGTGGTGCTGCTCTCCTCGCAGGGCGTCGTGACCAGACCCGAGTCGCCGTCGCACGGAGGCGTGATGCGGGCGATCGAGGAAGCGGTGCGCGAGTCGGGCCTTGCCTGGACGATCCTGCGGCCCGGCGGCTTCGCGTCCAACGCCTGCGCCTGGGCGGAGTCGGTACGCGCCGAGCGGACCGTCGCGGCGCCGTTCGGCGGCGTCGGGATCCCGGTGGTCGACCCTGCGGACATCGCGGAGGTCGCGGCCGTGGCCCTGCGCAAGGACGAACACACGGGACACGTCTACGAGTTGAACGGGCCGGCGGCCGTCACGCCCCGGCAGCAGGCCGAGGCGATCGGGCTGGCACTCGGCGAGCCGGTGCGGTTCGTGGAGCTGACCCGCGCCGAGGCACACGCGCGGATGGCCGCGTTCATGCCAAAGCCGGTCATCGAGACCACGCTGGCCGTCCTCGGCGAGCCCAACGCAGCCGAGCTGCGGCTCAGCCCGGACGTCGAGCGGATACTGGGCCGCGCCCCCCGGCCCTTCACCGAGTGGGCCCGCCGCAACGTCGAAGCCTTCCGGTAACGATCCGCTACGCCGCGGGGGAAGAGGCGCCGCGGCGCAGGTCCAGCAGATCCGGCAGTTGCCGCATCCCGGCCGAGCGGTACGTGGCGACGGCGGCCGTGTTCGAACCGAGCGTGTCCACGACGACGCTGGACGCACCCATCCCCCGCAGCGCGTGCGCCGCCGCGACGGTGATCGCCCGGCCGTAACCGTGGCCGCGGTGGTCCGCGTGCACACCCATCGGCTCGATCATGCCCGGCCTGCCCTCGCCCGCCGACCACACCGTCACGGCGGCCACCGGCTCGCCGCGGTCGTTGCGGGCGAGCAGGCAGCGCGCGTCGGCGTAGGACGCCGCGGCGGCCATCGCGTGCCAGCGCTCGGCGGTGAACGTGGACTTGCCGAACGCCGCCCGCTGGACCGCGGCCCGCTCGGCCGCCTGCTCCGGACCGACCACCTCGACGTGCACACCGGGATCCGGTACGGGTTCGACCAGATCGCGGCGCAGCGGCGTCCAGGGCTCGTCGACCTCCCAGCCGCCCCGCGCCAGCAACTCCCGGACGAGCGCACCGGGCGGCGCGGCCACGTACACCTCGCCCCCGGGCAGCACCCCGCGCCCCGGCACCGACGCGTCCTCGGCCACCTGCCGCGCCAACTCCCCGTCCTCCAGCGCCCCCGGCGCGACCCCCAGCCGCAGCAACCCGGGCCCGTCCAGCAACCCGACCGCCAGCACCTCCCCGCCCCGGCTCCACGTCCGCACGGCCGCGGCCGTGGCCTCCGCCCCGAACCGCCGAAACCACCCGAGATCCCCGGGATGAAGCTGCACGTGCCCGTCGTCGTCCTGCCAAGCACCCAACACCCGACCGACACCCTCAAGCCCACCAACCGCGGGCACACCCAAAGAGACCCTCATCCCCCGATCCCACACCGCCCCGCCCCCAGCCGCACCCGAATTCCGGGTCGGGCGGCGATGGAGGTCATGTCCCAGCGAGGCGTTCACGGACGTACTCGCGCAACTCGACGAGGGGTCGCTCGGTGCGCTCGTCCAAGCCGTCGATGAGGTTGGTGACGAGGTCGACGCAGCGGGCGGCCCCTGTGTCGAGTGCCCTGTCCAGGGCGGCTCGGGCGTTGGCGGCGGCGGCCGGGGCGTTGCGGGTGCGGAGTTGCGCCTTCGGCACGGTACGTCAGGAAGACCGCTGTGGTGCGGGCGCGGCGGGGGTCGACCCGACCCAGTCCGTCGTCGATCGCCGCGCTGGCCCGGACCGGGTCGCCGAGGTCGAGCCAGCAGCGCCCGGCGTCGGCGTTGACGTCCGCGGTCGCGCACCAGACAGCCCTGACCCTGGGCAGCGGAAACGACTCATACGCGATCGTCCGCTACTTCTCCGTCTACGGCGAGCCGCAGGTGGTGAAGGAGAACAGCCACAGTTGGGCGGTGGCCTGGTTCACCATGCGGGCTGCGCTGGGCCTGCCGCTGCACCTCAACGGGGGCGGGATGCAGGTACGGGACTTCGTGCACGTCGACGACATCGCCGACGCCACGCTGACGCACCGACCTGAGCACCGCTACCTGGCGCAAGTCCTCGTACAGCAACCAGGACGGCGGCGAGTGCATCGAGGTCTGCGACGACTTCCCCGCTGTCGTCCCCGTCCGTGACAGCAAGGACCCCCACGGCCCCGTGCTGCTCTTCGAACCCGCCGCCGGGGCGGCGTTCGTCGGCTCCGTCAAGGGCGGCGAGTTCTCCGCGTAGAGAACCTCAGCGGGACTGGAGGGGGTCCAGGGCCACCGCCTGGGCTACGACCAGGCGGCGGTCCAGGGCAGGCGAAGCCCCGGAGGTCACGGGCCAGGTCAGAAGCCGACGACGGCGATCACGTTGATGATCAGGTACCTGTTCGACACGACGTAGGTGATCACACCGCCGGTGAAGGACGCCGACCAGCTATTGTCCCGGTTGCTCTTGGCGTTGTGCCCGTACGGGTTGCCCGCGAGCCTCTTCTCCAGCGCCCCTAACGACGCCCTCTGCTCCGAAGACAGGCTCCGCTTCACCGCCCGCGCCCGGTCCGCGTAGCGGATCGTGTACGTCGCCGTCAGCGCGGGTCGTCCCTCTCCGGGACCCGTTCGTTGTCCGCGGTCCAGGCCCGACCGTCGTCGTCGTAGAACACGATCCCCTCGGTGTCGCCGGTGCCCAGCCGGCGCGCCAGGTCCTCCGCCTCGTCCATGTGCCCCGGAGTCGCGCACGCCACCGCGAACGGGTGCCACCTGTCCAGCACCTCGTCCAGTGCCTGGCCGGAGAAGTCCGTGGCCGCTGCCATCCACTCCTGCTGGAACCCGTGCAGCCACTCCGGCTTGCGCTCCAGCGCACGACGGATGTCCTCCGGTGTACGGGGACACACCACCTGCTTCGTCGTCACCTCGCCCCCTCCCTGCCGGCCACCGCGCCAAGTCGCCGAACCGAGACGGACACGTTTCGGCGTGCGGAACATCCTACGGGGACCGGGCTTTCGCTGCCGGAATCGTGCAATGACCACGTACCCGTGTTGTCACGATCCGCGACTGTCCTTGCGTACTGCTGTACGAAACAGTTGTGATTGCGGAGAGTGATCACGCGACCTGAAGAGGGGGACGATATGGCACGTTCGCGCGCGCAGACCATCAGAAGCGCTGCACAGGCCGTGATGCAGGGGAACGACCCGAGACAGCTCGCCCAGGACGAGTTGCGCCGTCGCGGCGTGCTGCCGGACGGGGAGCAGGGGGGCCACGAGGGCAGGGAAGCCGGCCGGGGCCGGCGCGGGGACGCGCCCCGCGACGACGGGATGGACCCGGCCGACTTCCCCGCCGCCCGCGACCAGGGCGGCAGCCTCGACACCGTCATGAGCCAGCAGTCCGTGCCGCTGGACGAGGCCGGGGAGGTGCTGAACCGCAGCGAGCTGAAGCGCGAGGGCCTGGAGCAGGTGCACGCCATCTGCCCGATGGTGCTGCCGCGCGGGCGCTCGTTCCTCAGCATGCTGCCCGTCTCACTGCTCCTCGTCATCGGCGCCGTCGGCACGATCGCGGTGGCCGCCACCGGCGACTCCGTCGTGACGAACCCGCTGTTCGGCGCCCACTACTGGGTGCTGGCGATCTTCGCCGTCGGGTTCGTGTGGTGGCGGCAGGGCATGGTGATGGTGCCGGACGGGTGTCATGCGCTGATCACCAAGTTCGGCAAGCTGGAGCAGGTCGTCGGCCCCGGCCGGGTGATCCTGCTGAACCCGTGGAAGCGGGTCTCGTACATCCTCAACACCACCCGTGAGTACCCCTTCAACGCGCCCGTACGCGAGGCTCCGACGAAGGGCGGGGTGAAGGCGTCCATCGACCTGTTCATCCAGTTCCGGATCAGCGACCCGGTCGAGTTCGTCTACACCCTCGGCGCCGTGCGCGGCTTCCAGGAGAAGCTGAACAACGCCGTCAGCGAGACGATCCGCAGCCTCATCTACGAGCAGGAGGCCGCCGGCATCTACGACATGGTCGGCGAGGACACCACCCGGCTGCTCGACTCGCTGAACCACCAGTTCCGGCCCGCGGTCGAGCTGACCAACGCCAACATCACCAGCGCCGAGCCCTCCGACCAGCCGTACCGCATGGACCTCGCGGCGCCGGAGATGGTGCGGATGGCCAAGGAGGCGTACACCCACGAGTACTCGCTCCAGCTCCGCAAGGAGCAGGACGAGGGCGACCTGAGCAAGGAACTGGCGACCCGCGAGGAGGAGTTGTCCGCGATCCAGGCGGACATCGCCCAGTACCAGGCCCAGATGGACACCGCCGTCGAGCGCGAGACCAACCGCGCCGAGGCGCTGGCCCGCCAGCGGTACGTCCAGGCCGAGTCCGAGGCGCGGGCCAACGCCGCGCTGCTGGAGGCGCAGGCGCTCGACATCCGCGCGGTGACGACGGCCGAGGCGCCGGAGATCCTGGAGTACCGCTACCAGCAGCAGGTGCTCGACACCCTGGAGCAGGTCGCCGACCACCTGCCGCAGTTGCTGCGCATCGGCGGCCCCGTGGACGGCGCCGGCGGCGGCGCGGGCGTCGACTTCCTGGCGCTCGCCCGGGAGCTGATCGGCGAGCACGGCGCGGACCTCTTCTCGGAGGCCGAGATGGCTGCCGTACGGGAGCGGCTGACCGAGGTCGCGGCGCGGATCGCCGAGCGCGAGCCGGAGATCCGGGCGCTGCGCGAGGCCGAGCGGCCGGCGCCGGTGCCCGCCCCGGCGGGCAGCGGCGAGGCGGGACAGCAACAGACGGTCGGAGTCGGCGCCGGAGTCGGGGCCGCGAACGAGGGTTACGGACACGAGAGCCACGGCCACGAGGAGGCGGGAGCATGAGCACGTCGGCCATGAAGCGCAGGTCGGTCATCTCCGAACTCGTCGCGGCCTGGGGTGACATCCCCCAACTGCTGCGCGGCGGCGAGGCCGGCACCCTGATCCCCGTCATCATCCCGCGCCACCGCCGCCGGCTGTGGTGGATGGTGCCGCTGTGGCTGGCGCTGCTGGCGCTGGCGACGGGCGTCATGTCCGGGCTCCAGAGCGGCAGCGACGACGGCTGGAGCGCCGGCGCGTACGACGCGCTGGCGGCGGCCTCGTACGGCACCGGCGTCTTCCTGCTGATCGTCGGCGTGCTGTGGTGGTGGCGCTCCTCGATCGTGAAGATCGAGCAGGGTACGAACGGCGTCCTCACCCGCTACGGCGCCATCTCCCGCACGCTCGACCCGGGCCGGCACTTCGTCTGGCACCCCTGGTCGCGGGTCGACTTCGTCGTCGACACCGCCACCGAGATCCCCTACTCGGCGCCGGTCATGGCCTGCCCGACGCAGGAGAACGTGCCGCTGCGCTCGATCGAGTTCTTCCTGAAGTTCCGCATCACCGACGCGGTGCTCTTCGTCCGCACCATCGGCGCCGGCAACTTCGACCTCGTACTCTCCAGCGCCGTGCAGGACGCCATCCGCCAGCGCGCCCGCCGGGTGCGTACGGAGCGGGCGTACGACCTGCGCGGCTCGGACGTCGCGGACATGCAGGACCTGCTCAACCGCCAGTTGGCCCGCTACGGCGTACGCATCACCGGCGCCAACATCCCCGACGTCCAACTTCCCACGCAGTACCAGCAGCACCTGGCGACCCGCGAGCGGGTGGCGAAGGAGCGGACCGCGTACGAGCAGGAGTGGGGCCTGACGCGCAAGCGCCGCATCGACAACCTCCAGATGGACATCGAGCGGGCGAAGAAGGCGCGCGACGCGCGGTTCGTCGAGGTCAAGGCCGCGCTGAACCGGGCCCGCGAGGAGGTCGCCCGGCTGCTGGAGCAGCAGGAGACCGAGGCGCAGAAGGTCCGCTTCGAGATCGAGACCCGCGGGCGCAGCGGCCTGATCGCCGCCGAGAACGAGGCGAAGGCGCAGCGGCGGCTGGCGCAGGCGTACCGCGACAACCGCGCGGTGCTCCAGTACGAGCTGGCCAGGCGGCGGCTGGAGGTGGGCGCGGTGCTCGCGGGCAGCGCGCCGCAGCCGACGGTCATCCGCACGGACGGCGGCGGGGGCGGAGACGTCTCCGCGCTCTCGACCCTCCTCACGGCACAGTTGCTCCCCCGGCTGACGGCCGGCTCCGCGGCGGGCGGGCCCGTACCGCCGGCGGGCGGGCTGCTCCGGGCGGTGGCGGCTGAAGGACACGGGGCCGGCGAGGAGTGAGCGGGGCCGTGCGGCGGGCGCGGGGGGCTCGCCGCACGGCTACCGTGGACGTATGGCCACAAAGCACGCACCCCCTCGGATACGACGGGTCTACGACGCCCCCGAGCCCGACGACGGCACGCGCGTCCTCGTCGACCGGCTCTGGCCCCGCGGCGTCTCCAAGGACAGGGCACACGTCGACGAGTGGCTGAAGGCCGTGGCGCCCTCGGACGAGCTGCGCCACTGGCTCCACGCGGACCTCGACCGCTTCCCCGACTTCGCCGGGCGCTATCGCGCGGAGCTGGCGGAGGGCGGGCGCGCGCAGGCGCTGGCGCATCTGCGCGAGCTGTACGAGCGGGGGCCGCTGACGCTGGTGACCAGCACGAAGGAAGTGGAGCGCAGCCACGTGCCGGTCCTCGCGGAGGAGCTGGAGCGGGGCTGAAGGGCGGGCCGGGGAAGTAGGGGGGCCTGCGGGAGAGGGCGTACGGGTCACCCGTTCGGCCCACGCCGGTGGCAGCCCGGCAGGCTCCGCTCGCAGCCTGGAACATGAGCACCGACCCGGCATCCCACCCCGGCCAGCCCGGCCGGCCCGGTCGATCCGGCCAGCCCGGCGGCCACGACCGGCCCCTCCGTTCCGACGAAGGCATACGTCCCGTCGGCGACGGCACCCGCCGCGTGGACGACGGCACCCGCGGCGCCGGCAACGGCCCTCGCGGCGCCGGCAACGGCATCCGCCGCATGGACGACCGCGCCGCAGGCCGGGACACCCCCCGGCCCACGGCCCCGGCCACCCCCCAGGAGCGCCGGCTGACCGTCGTCGAGGGCGACGAGCACCGCGGCCCGCCGCCCCCCGGCGGCGGCACGGAACGTACCGCCGACCGAGACCGCGACCGCGACGCCCTCCCCGAAGGGCCCCTCGCCCTGCTGGCCAGGGGCGCCTGGCAGACGGTGCTGCTCGCCGGCGTCGCCGCCCTCGTCCTCGGCGTCCTCGCGCTCGCCTGGCCCGGCGAGACGCTCCGCGTCGTCGGCATCCTCTTCGGCGTGTACCTGGTGGTCAGCGGCGTGATGCAGCTCGTCGCCGCGTTCGGTACGCACGCCTCCACCGCGCTGCGCGTGATGGCGTTCATCAGCGGCGCCCTGTGCATCCTGCTGGGCCTGCTGTGCTTCCGCAGCGCGCTCCAGTCCATCCTGCTGCTCGCCCTGTGGATCGGCATCGGCTGGCTGTTCCGCGGCATCACCCAGGCGGTGGCCGCCGGTTCCGACGAGGCGATGCCGGCGCGCGGCTGGCAGATCGGCCTCGGCGTCATCTCGGCGCTGGCCGGCATCGTGCTGATCGTCTCGCCGCTGACGTCGATCGCGCTCCTCACCTACCTGGCCGGCGCCTGGCTGCTGGCGGTCGGCGTCATCGAGATCGTCACCGCGATGCGCATCCGCCACCGCGCGAAGCACCTCCCCGCCGGCGCCTGAGCCGCCCGCCCCCGGACCCTCCCTCCGGGCCCCTCCCCCCGAGCCCCCACGCCCCCGGCGCTTCGGCCGCGCCGGGGGCCCGCGTGTTGCCGGGCGGGGCCGCGGGGGCGGGCTGCCATGATGCTCGTATGAACGTCACCGTCCGTCTCGCGCAGCAGCCGGAGGCCGACGCGCTGCTCGGCCGCAGCCCGCTGGCCGCCCTGATCGGCATGCTCCTCGACCAGCAGGTACCCATGGAGTGGGCGTTCTCCGGCCCGTACACGATCGCCCACCGCATGGGCGGCGACGACCTCGACGCCCACGCCATCGCCGCGCACGACCCCGACGCCTTCGTGCAGCTCCTCTCGGAGAAGCCGGCGGTGCACCGCTACCCCGGCTCGATGGCCAAGCGGGTCCAGCAGCTCTGCGCGTACCTCGTGCACGAGTACGACGGCGACGCCGAGGGCGTCTGGCGCGGGGTGACCAGCGGGAAGGAGCTGCTGCGGCGGCTCCAGGCGCTGCCGGGGTACGGGAAGCAGAAGGCGCAGATCTTCGTCGCGCTGCTGGGCAAGCAGTACGGCGTCACGCCCGACGGCTGGCGCGAGGCGGCGGGTGCGTACGGCGAGGACGGCAGCCGGCGCTCGGTCGCGGACATCACCGGGCCGGACTCGCTGGCCGAGGTGCGGGCGTACAAGCAGGAGGCGAAGCAGGCGGCGAAGGCGAAGCCGTCCGGGACAGCGGGGACATCCGGGGCGCGCGGGGCGTAGGCAGCGCCCCGGGAACGCGGAGGCGAAGAAGACGTCCCGAACCGGGACGGGTTGGCCTCCGGACCATTCCGCAACGCCGTTCGAGTCGCTAGGTTGCTCGCACCCCGTCCGCCTTGCGGACAGGAGACCCCACACGCCGGACAGGTTCGCCCACCTTTGACGTCGGAAGGACTCCTGTGTTCCCTCGAAGATTCACGGCTGCGCTGGGCGCGGCCGCCCTCGCCGTCCCCCTCCTCCTGGCCAGCTCCACGCCCGCGAGCGCCGCGCCCCCGGCGAAGGACGGCGCGAAGCTGGCCCGTGAGCTGGTGCGCAAGGCCGGCGCCTCGGACGCGTACAAGCACCTCAAGGCGTTCCAGCGGATCGCGGACCGCAACGGCGGCCACCGCGCGGCCGGTTCGCCGGGCTACGAGGCGTCCGCCGCGTACGTCTACGACCAGCTCAAGAAGGCCGGCTACGACGTCTCGTACGACACCTTCGACTTCACCTACTCCCAGACGCTGAAGGACGAGTTCGCCGTCGTCTCGCCCGAGGCGCGGGACATCGAGATACACGCGATGACCTTCTCCAAGGCGACCCCCGAGGGCGGCCTCGACGCCCCGCTGGCCGCCGCGCCCGTCGATGCCGACGGCACCTCGGGCTGCGAGCCGGGCGACTTCGCGGGCGGCGACTACACCGGCAAGGTCGCGCTCGTCCAGCGCGGCGGCTGCGACTTCGCCGTCAAGCAGGGCAACGCCGCGGACGCGGGCGCCGTCGCCACCGTCATCTACAACAACACCGCGGGCTCCCTCAACGGCACCCTCGGCGACGCCGAGGCCGTCAAGGTGCCCACCGGCGGCATCACCAAGGCCGAGGGCGAGGCCCTGGCCGCGCTGCTGACGCAGGGCGAGGTCACCGTCCACGTCGACATCCAGATGATCGTCGAGCCGCGGACGACGCGGAACGTCATCGCCGAGACCAAGCGCGGCGCCGAGGACCGCACCGTCATGCTCGGCGCGCACCTCGACTCCGTCCCCGAGGGCGCCGGCATCAACGACAACGCCTCGGGCTCGGCGGCGCTCCTGGAGGTCGCGAAGGAGCTGGCGAAGGCCGAGAAGAAGCCGCGCAACCAGGTGCGCTTCGCGTTCTGGTCGGCGGAGGAGCTGAGCCTCGTCGGCTCCACGGACTACGTGAGCCGGCTGACCCCGCGCCAGTTGCGGGACATCGAGCTGTACCTGAACTTCGACATGGTCGCCTCGCCGAACTACGGCCTCTTCGTCTACGACGGCGACGACTCCGACGGCGTCGGCGAGGGCGCGGGCCCGGAGGGCTCGGCGCAGCTCGAACGGCAGATCACCGACTTCATGGACCGGCGGGGCCTGCCGCACGAGGGCACCGACTTCACCGGCCGTTCCGACTACGGCCCGTTCATCGAGGTCGGCATCCCGTCCGGCGGTACGTTCACGGGCGCGGAGGGGACGAAGACGGAGGCGCAGGCCGTGAAGTTCGGCGGCACGGCGGGCGTCGCGTACGACCCGTGCTACCACGAGGCGTGCGACGACCTGGACAACATCAGCATGCCGGCGTTCGACGCGAACATCGACGTCATCGCCAACGCGGTCGGGACGTACGCGCACGACGTGAGCGCCCTGCGCGAGCCGGTGTCGTTCGTGCCGACCGAGGGCAACGAGGGCAGCGGCGGCGGTGCGCACGACGACCACGCGGAGCGGTGAGCGCGTGACGGCGTAGCACGAAGGCATGGGGAGCCCGGGCGGCGGAAACGGCCCGGGCTCCCTGCCGCCCGCACCCCCGTCCCCGCCCCGGACCACTCCGCGCCCCCCGCACCCCCTTCCCTGCCCCGGCCCCACACCGCCCCCGGGCCCCTTTCCCGCCCGGACCTTGCCTCCGCCTTGCTCCGCGCTTGCCTCTGACTTGCCACTCCTGTGCATCACTGCTGCGCCCGGAGGCGCATCCCCGGTAGGCTTTCCGTGTGATCTTCAAGCGCATCGGAAACGGGAGGCCGTACCCCCACCACGGCCGGGAGTCCACCCGCCAGTGGGCTGACGTCGCACCACGCCCGGTACGCCTCGACCAGTTGGTGACGACGAAGCAGCAACTGGACCTGGAGACGCTCCTCGCCGAGGACTCGACCTTCTACGGCGACCTCTTCGCCCACGTCGTGAAGTGGCGGGGCGACCTCTATCTGGAGGACGGACTGCACCGCGCGGTGCGCGCGGCGCTCCAGCAGCGCCAGGTGCTGCACGCGCGCGTCCTTGAGCTGGACTGACCAGTCCGTTGCCCCTTTCGGGGGGAACCGAGTCCACCCCGTAGATCATTTAGTAGGCACGGCCCCTTCCGGCCACTACGCTGCCGCCATGAGCATGCTGACGCCCCCCGACATGGGCGGGCCGTACCGCATCAAGGGCACCAAGTACCCGCATATGCGCCGAAACCGCCGGCGCCGGAAGGTGCTGGCCCTGCTCGGCGCCGTGCTCGCGGTCGCGGTCGTCGGCTGGGGGACGCTACAGCTCGTCGACACCTTCGCGGGCGGCGGCGACGAGGACACGACGGTGCAGGCCGGCAAGCCGGAGGACTGCGCCGCGCGGGACACGGGCGCGAAGTCCGGCGAGAGCAAGAAGCCGGAGAGCAGGGGCGGGAAGAAGCCGGCGAGGCTGCCGGCCCCGGCGCGCGTCGAGGTCAACGTGCTGAACGCCACCGCCAGGACCGGCCTCGCACAGAAGACCGCCGACGAGCTGGAGAAGCGCGGCTTCAAGATCGGCAAGGTGGACAACGCGCCCGCGGAGTACGACAAGAAGGTACGCGGCCCCGGCGTGCTGCTCGGCGCCCCGGGCACGGTCGACGGCGAGCTGAAGGTGCTGGGCACGCAACTGGCGAAGGCGGAGCCGAAGGCGGTGGAGCGCAAGGGCGCGGTGGTCGACCTGATCATCGGCGACGACTTCCGCGGGCTGACGAAGCCGGCGGAGGCGAAGGCGGCGCTGAAGGCGCTGGCGACGCCGGTGCCGAGGCCGGGCCAGTGCGACTGAGGGCGGAGGGACAGGCGGTACGGGCGGACTGAGCCCGGTCGCGACGCGCAACCACCCGCGCCACGGCGCGCCCGGCGCACGCACGGGCCCCACAACCCCCGGCACAACCGGCGGCCCACGCAGACCGCCAGAAACCGGGGATCAGACACCCTGCCGCCAGGCACCAGGACCCGCCGCGAGGACCCGGCGCCAGCCAGGCAGGGCCGCCGCGAAGACCCGCCGCCAGCCAGGGCCGCCGCCACACGGGGCCGCCGCCAGCCAGGGCCGCCGCCACGCGGGGCCACAGCCAGCCGCCGGCCGCTACGCGGTGCCGTACATCCGGTCACCCGCGTCGCCGAGCCCCGGCACGATGTACCCCGCCTCGTTCAGCCGCTCGTCCATCGCCGCCGTGACCACGGTCACCGGCGCGCCCGCCAGCTCGTGCTCCACCGCGTCGGTCCCCTCCGGGGCGGCCAGCAGGCAGATCGCCGTGACGTCGTCCGCGCCGCGCCGGATCAGCTCGCGGATCGCGGCGACGAGCGTGCCGCCGGTGGCCAGCATCGGGTCGAGGACGTAGACCTGCCGCCCGGACAGATCCTCCGGCAGCCGGTTGGCGTAGGTGCTGGGCTGGAGGGTTTCCTCGTCGCGGATCAGCCCGAGGAAACCGGCCTCCGCCGTCGGCAGCACCCGCATCATGCCGTCCAGCATGCCGAGCCCGGCGCGCAGGATCGGCACGATGAGCGGCCTGGGGCGCGCCAGGCGCACGCCGGTGGTGGCGGCGACCGGGGTGCGGACGTCGACCTGTTCGGTGCGGACGTCCCGGGTCGCTTCGTACGCGAGGAGCGTCACCAGCTCGTCGGCGAGCCGGCGGAAGGTGGGAGAGTCCGTGCGCTCGTCGCGCAGCGTGGTGAGTTTGTGCGCCACCAGGGGGTGGTCGACCACATGAATCCGCATGCGACCGAATCTATCCGAGTCCTGACCGGGCACGGATACGTGTGAGGGGCAGGGGGTACGCGTGGATGAACGGGCCGCGGTTCGTACACAACCGCCAACCGGGTGCAAGGTGGATATGTCCGCCCGGCCCGCCCTGACGCAGGAGGTGTGTGATGCCGGATCGTGATCTGCGCAGCGGTGAACCGCTGCCCGGGACCACCGACGACCGCCGCCGACGCCGGGCCGCTTTCCTCCGCGACCTGCACGAAGCCGAGGAGCTGCGAGCACGCGTCCAGCCGCGGCGCGCCCGGGCGGCGCGACGGCGGCACGTCCACCGCATGCGGACGTTCCGCTGGTAGACGGCCGAAGTGCGCCCGAACGCGGGCCTCGCGGCGGCCCAATTCACGACGCACAGCGGAAGACCCCGCAGACAGCGCAGGTTTCTGTCACGATTCCGGTGAGGGCGGGTCCCCCGCCCCTGGTCGGGGGGAGAGAGCAGGCAAGCTCGACCACCCGGCCCGGCACACCTAGGACCAGTGGGAGAGTCACGGTGTACTTCGCCGCACTGCTCGCGCGCACCGAAGACGGGTGGGAAGCGAGCGATACAGAGCTCGACGACGTGGAGACGCTGGACGACCTGGCCGACCTCGCCCGCGAGGCGACGGCCGACGACGACGAGACCGTGCTGGTGCTGCTCGAACAGGAGGGCATCTGGTACGGCGTCATCCGGATAGACGGTGAGGACGACCCGCGCGTCTTCGTCTCGAACGCCGCCGCCGCGGGGCGCAGCGCGTACGGGGAGATCCTGCTCACCCCCGAGCTGCTCGGCCGGGAGCCGGAGGACGACAGCGCGCTGGACAGCCTGACGGACCTGGACGGCACCGAGGACGGCGAGCCGGACGACGACACCGTCCCGGACCCGGACTCCGACGCGGACGCCGACGCCCCGCCCGGCGCCCCGGCGGGCCCGGTGGGCGACACGGAGCTGCTGGAGGACCTCGGGGTCTCGGAGAAGCAGTTGCTGGCGCTGCACGGCGACGCGGTCAACGAGATCGCCGAGATGCTCGGCGCGGCAGACGTGCTGGAGACGGTCCGCTGACGGATCCCGGCGGAGGAGGGGAGAGCGGCCCGTACGAGGAGCTGTGGGCACCGCCGATGCGGCAGGCCCTGGCGGAGGCGGAGCGCGCCTTGGAGACGGGGGACGTCCCGGTGGGCGCGGTGGTGGTGGGCCCGGTGCACACGGACGCGTCCGCCACCCCGTACGAAACCCTGATCGAGGCGCCCCCGCGGGGCCGGATCCTGGCCCGCGCCAGGAACGAGCGCGAGGCGACGGGCGACCCCACGGCCCACGCGGAGATCCTGGCGCTACGGGCCGCGGCGGCGGCGGTGGGCGGCTGGCGGCTGACGGGGTGCACGCTGGTCGTCACGCTGGAACCGTGCACGATGTGCGCGGGCGCCGCGGTCCTCGCCCGCGTCGACCGCGTCGTCTACGCCGCCCGCGACCCGAAGACGGGCGCGGCCGGCTCCCTCTGGGACGTGCTCCGCGACCGCCGCCTCAACCACCGCCCCGAGGTCGTCCCCCACGTCCTCGCCCCGGCCTCCACCGCCCTCCTCACCACCTTCTTCCGCGAGGGCCCGGCGGCGGCCCCCCCGCGCCAGTAACGATTTCTGCTCACGGCGGCAGGTGGGCTAAGCTGCTCGGCGGTAGCGTGTCCGAGCGGCCGAAGGAGCTCGCCTCGAAAGCGAGTGTGGGGGCAACTCCACCGTGGGTTCAAATCCCACCGCTACCGCCAACGAGAACCCGCCTCCGCCCGACACCCCGGGCCGGAGGCGGTTCCACGCCCGCCCCCAACCCCACAGCCACCGCGCCGGATCCGACCTCCCACCCGCCGCTGCCAGGGCTAGGACCGACGGAGTCAATCCACCTCGTTCCCTGACACTCCGGGCATCGGCCCGAAGGGCGTGGGAGCGTCCACCCACTCGCTGTCCTCACGCCAGTTGCAATGAGTCGCGATCACGGTGCCGACGCCGTCGTTGAGGCGAAATACCTTGCAGGGCCGCCCTGGCTCCTCACGGACTCCCAGCGGCAGGTCCACCTCGGACAGCGAGCCTTCCGAAACTTCCAACTCGCTCAACTTTGTCGGAATCTGCATATAGATAACGTTCGAAAAGAGAATCTCAAGCCTGGTGTCATCCTCATTCCTGGGCTCACTCCGAAGGAGGAGTCGAGACCAGCTCTGGCTGTACTGCCAAACCTTGAAGTCACGTTCCCACCGAGCAATGATCATGAACCGTTCCCCTTTTTACTGGCATGCCTGTCGTTGAGGGTATTTTAGCGTTGGGACTATCCGAGCCCGACGTCTCTGCGAAGTCCGTCGAAGTTCGGCTCCACGAGGTCTTGGATCTCCCCGTCGCGCCAAAAGGTGATGGACGACCAGTCTCTGCTGCCACGCCGGACTGATTCACCGAGAATGTTCATCTCCCGCTGGGTCGTGATCCAATTCGCACCTGCCCTTCCTTCTTGGTAGAAGTACTCAAACTGCTCTTGCGGGGACGGGTTCCTGTTCGTGGTCATGAACCCGTCGAGCAGGACGTGGATTCTTCTCTGTGGTTCCTCATGGGCGACGTGCCTGACGTTGGCCAGTGCGTCTTCGAAGCTCATGCCCATGAAATGTTCAAAGGAATTCCGTCTGGCGAATTCCACCAGGTCCCCGCCTCGACTCAGACCAAGAGCAAGGCATGGTGCAAGACCGGTGGGGTCGGTCTGGGTATGAGGATTGCGGACGTAGGTGGTGGGATTGGGGAGGGGTTCGAGGCCTAGAGGGTCGGGGGTGGTGTAGTGGGCGGTAGCGGGGTCGTAGTAGCGGTGCAGGTTGTAGTGGAGACCGGTCTCCGCGTCGGCGTACTGGCCGGGTAAGCGGAGAGGGGTATGGGCGGTCGCTCCCTGATTCCAAGCGGTAGTGCCGTAGAGGGTGGTGCGGGTTCGCCAGGCGATGTCGCCGTCGGGAGTGACCAGTTCGCGGGGAGTGCCGACGAGATCGGTGACGATCGCGAAGAAGCGTGCGTCGATCTCGTCCTGGGTGGTGGCATCGGTGATGCGCTCGGTCTGGGAGATCGGGGCAATGCCGTTGTAGTCCCAGGTGAGGGTGAGGCGATTGGGCAGGCTGGGGGAACGGGTGGATTCTTCGATGAGAGTGAGGCCGTCGTAGGCGAATGTGATCGTTTCGACGACTGTGTCGGTGCCTGGGGCCAGGCGGATCTTGGCGCGTCTGCGACCGAGAGCATCGTAGGTGTAGCGCCATTCGGTGCCGTCCGGGGTGGCTGCGTGAGTGAGGCGGTCTTCGGCGTCGTATGCGAAACGCCAGGTCTCGGGCTTCTTGGAGATGCGCGTCCGCGTGCGGCGAACCAGCCGTCCGGCAGCATCGTGTTGGTAGCGGTAGCGGCCGGCACGGGTGAGGGTGGTACCGGTGTGGGTGCGCAGACCTGACGCGTCGGGGGTGGTGTGTTCGGCGGGCCAGGTGGCGTTGGCCTGAGCTCCGAGGGAGTCATAGGCGTACGTCTCGGTCCAGTCGGCGGCGCTGACCTGGGTGACGCGGCCGGCGGGATCGAGGTCGAAGGTCTGCCGCCCGGAAATCTGGTCGTCCAGGGCAAGGAGGTATCCGTCCGGGCGGTAGGTGTACGCGCGGGATTGGACGGGAGTGAGCCCCGCGGTGAGGGTCTGCTGGGCGAGGCGGCCGACTGGGTCCCAGTCCGAGGCGAGGGTGAGAGCGCCAATGCTGCGTTCGGTTTCACGGCCGGCGGCGTCGTGGGCGAAGTCCACGGCGTGGCTACCGGCCGTCAGCCTGGTCCGGCGGCCCGCGGCGTCGTATGTGTAGGTACTGACGTGACCGGATGGAGTGCTCCGGTGAGTACGGCGGCCGGCGGCGTCGTAGCCGTGAGCAACGGTTGCCCCGTTCCATACTTCCGCGGTGATCTGTCCGACCAGGTTGCGCTTGAGGCGGAGTTCACCATCAGGGCTGGTGGCAGATGCGAGGCGGCCTGCGCGGTCGTAGGTGTAGCGGGTGACGGTGTCGCCGGTGTTCTTCTCGGTGAGACGGCCGAGCGAGTCACGCTGGTAAGTGACGGTTGCGCCAAGAGGGGTGGTGCGGGTGGCTAGCCGGCCGGCGGGGTCGAGTTCATAGGTGGTCCGGCGGTTGTCGAAGTCGGATTCGGACACGAGACGGCAGGCTGGGTCGTAGGTGTAGTCCCAGGTCAGTCCTAGTGGATTGGTGACCTGCGTGAGGCGTAGCCGCTGGTCGTGGGTGAACGTGTGGGTGGTGCCGTCGGGGTCGGTGCGAGTGGCGATCCGGTCGAAGTGGGTGTACGTGAACGCCGTCGTGTACCCCGCGGGGTTGGTGAGGGTCAGGCAATTGCCCTCGCCGTCGTAAGTCCACCGCTGCTCGGCGCCGTCAGGCCCGACCTGGCGGGCCGGCTGGCCCTCGATAGTCCATTCCATGCGGGTGGTGGCGCCGGTCGGTTCGGTGGCGGCGATCAGGCGGCCGAAGGCGTCCCAGTCGTAGGCGGTGACTCCGCCGGTGGGATCGGTGATCCGGGTGGTCAAGCCGGCGGCATTGCATTCCACTTCGGTGATTGCGCCCAGGGGATCGGTCACCGAGGCGAGCCGGCCCGCACCGTCGTAGGCGTAGCCGGTGGTGTGGCCGGCTGGGTCCGTCAGTGCCACCCGGTTGCCCCGGTCGTCGAGGGTCTGACGCCAGACCGTGCCGTCGGCGTTGATCAACTCGACGGGTGTGGGGTGGCCGTCATAGACCGCGTGAGTCTCACTTCCGTCGGGGCGGGTGACGGTGGTGCAGCGGCGGTCGCCGTCATAGGTGTACCGAGTGCTGTGGCCAAGAGGGTCGGTCTCGGCAACCAGGTTGTGGCGGTCGTCATATTCACTTCGGGTGATCGCGCCGAGGGGGTTGATTTCCGCGATGACCTGGGAGTTGTCGTTGATGACGAAGCGGGTGGTCGAGCCGTCCGTCGTGGTGAGAGTGGTGACGGTGCAGTCTGGCCAGGCGGGGTCGGCGGCGCCGTAGGTGAGGGTGAGAGCGATATGACCGGCCTCGCCGCCTTCAGCGACGCAGCGGTCATGTCGGTCATAGGTATAGGTATAGGAGTGGTTGTTGCGATCGGTCCAAGAGGTGACGCGCAGGCGGTCGTCATAGGTGAAAGTCAGCGGGAAGCGGGAGGAGTTGTAGTCCTCGGTGAGGTTGCCGTCCTCGTCATACCCGAAGCGCTTGATCTCCACGTCGGTGCCGTCAGTGGCGGCACCGGCGAGGTGGAGGGCGGTGACCCGGTCGTCCTCCGTCGTCAGACGGAGGTGATAGCCGGCAGAGTGGCGAATGTCAGTCGGAGCGCCTGCGTCATCGTAGGAAAAGGTGATGGTGTGGCCGTTGCGATCGGATATCCGGTGCAACAGGGTGAGACCATCGCTGTCCGGGTTCTGAAAGTGGCGGGTGCGACCGGTGACTGGATCCGTGATCGTGTAACTGCCGGTCTCCAGAACGGTCAAGGGCCAGCGCGGGCCCGATTCCGGCAGGACGGCAACGCCGGGGCCGGAAGGGTGGCGGTAGGCCAGCAGGCGTCCGTCTTCGGTAATGAAGACGACACCCTGCTCGTCGATCTCCAGCCGTTGGTCGACGGTGGAAGTCCAGGTGGGGCCGAACCACCACCCGCACCGGTACGCCGAGCCGACCCGACGGTTGAACGCCAGGGGCAGGAGACCGGGTAACTCGATGTCGGTCTGGGGGAGATACATCTCGCCGGTGGCCAGGTCGATCGGGTCGGTGAGCTTGTTGACGACGCTCTTGAACCGGTCACGGGCGCCTCGGGCTGCATCACCGAGCATGGTGCGCCCACGCTTGGCCAAGCCCAGCACGCCGGCCTTCATGGCCTTCAGACCCTTCATGGCTTTCAGGCCGCCCTTGGCCATCTTCGCCAGACCGCCGAGGGTGGTGAGGCCCTTCAGGCCGGGGATGCAGTCCAGGGCGGCGAAGGCGACGTCCCACAGGGACGCTTCGCCGTTCATGTACTTCACGAGGGTGTCCGCGAGGACCACCAGGGCGGCGGCGAGGACGACCCAGGCCAGGGGGCCGCCGATGATGAGGACGACGATGCCGAGGACGGCGACGATGACCTTGCAGACGGTGACGATGGTGTCCCAGTTGTCCTTGACCCAGTCGACCGCCTTCTCCCACCACTTGCGGTTCTGGATGCCCGCGTCGGAGGCGTCCTCCAGTTTGTCCTTCGCGTCGGAGGCGGCGTCCTCGCGCATCTTCTTGGCGTCGGCGGCCATCTTCTTCGCCGCTTCCAGGCCGGATTCGGCGTTGTCGACGGCCGTCTGGGCGCTGGTCTGGGCGGACTTGGCGTCGGTGGCGTTGCGGGTGGCGGCCCGTACCTCGGAGTCGTCGGGCTTTTCCTTGCCCTCCTTCTCGTCATACTCCTCGGTCTTGGCGGTGGCGCGTTCGACCCAGGAGGTGGCCGAGTCCAGGCGGCCGGCCGCGGCGGACAGTTCGCTGCGGGCCTCGCGGCCCCTGGCCAGCGCCTTGTCCGCGAGCGACTGGGCGCGTTCCAGCTTCGGCCAGTACGCGGCGAGCGCGTCGCCCGCGAGGTCGTAGGAGCGCTGGAGTTTCCTGAGGTTCTTGGGGACCTCTTCGAACTCGTCCTGGAACGCCTTCGCGGTCTTGCCCGCCCAGCGCAGGAGGGCGTCTTCGCCGGCCATGCCCTTGATCTGGCGTAACGCATCCGCAACGTCGTCGGCGAAGTCGTGCAACTCCCGGGCGAGTTGCTTCACCCGGTCCGGATCGCCCGGCGTGGGGTCCTCGTCCAGGTCGAGCACGTGCCAGTCCGTCGGACGGTTACCCACGGTTCCTCCCAGGGCAGCGGTACGTAGTCTCGAACGAAGCTATAGGAGAGCCTTGTTACGAGCGACGAGCCGGCCCAGCCCGACGTCTTCCGAGGTCCGCCAACGCGAGTAGGACACCGCGCCGGGCTGCACCCGCGTCACGCAAGGGAACAGGCAGGCCACCTCGTCTCGGGTGGGCAGCGGCCTGAGTGCGGCCCGCTGGAAGTTCCGGTAGTCCACCGCCCCGGTGATGGTCTCGCCGTCGACCCCGGTGCCAGGTGGCTACCCGGGCACGTGTCAGAACGAGCGGGTCGTCGCCCAGTATCGAGTTCAAGTTCGAGTGCTGGACGGGCGGGGCGCAGAGATCCTCGCAGTGCCCCTGCCAGTCCTGAGCCCGAAGAGGTAGGGGAGCCCGGTGGACGTGCCCGTAACCTGCGGCCAAGTGGTGGTCACGTCCTATGTGGCAGCGGGAGCGTTTCCATGCGGGTCGGGTCCGAGAGGATGTCGATGCGGGTGATTCGGCCCTCCGCGACCGTGAACGCCGCCACCGACGTCGGCCTGTCGGCGACGTACGTGACCACCCCCGCGGTGCCGCCCACCAGGACCGGGTGGTTGACCGCGCCCGGGGTGCGGAAGAGCAGGGCGCTGTCCGCGACCTCCGTTGCGCCGCGGCGTAGCTTCGCCACGCCCGCGAGGGCCGCGCCCGTGTCGGCCTGGAGGACGACGTCCGGGTCGAGGACGGCGAGGAGGGCGTCGAAGTCGCCGCCCGCGGCGGCCGCGTAGAACGCGTCGACCGCGTCGCGCTGGCGGCCCAGGTCGGGTTCGACCGCCGCCGAGCGGCCTTCCACGCGCGCGCGGGCGCGGCTGGCGAGTTTGCGGGTGGCGGCCGGGGTGCGTTCGACGATGGGGGCGATGTCGTCGAACGGTACGGCGAACATGTCGTGGAGGACGAACGCGAGCCGCTCCGCCGGCGCCAGCGTGTCGAGGACGACGAGCAGCGCCCAGCCGACGGAGTCCACGGCCAGCGCCGCCGCCTCCGGATCCGCGCCCTCCGCCGCCGTGACCACCGGGTCGGGGAGGTGGAAGTCGAGGGGCTCCTCGCGGCGGGACTGGCGGGTGCGGAGCATGTCGAGGCAGACGCGGGAGACGACGGTGGTGAGCCAGCCGCCGAGGTTGCGTACGTCCGAGACGTCGGAGCGGCTGAGCCGGAACCAGCTTTCCTGCACGGCGTCGTCGGCCTCGTTGAAGGAGCCGAGCATGCGGTAGGCCACCGCTCTCAGTTGCGCGCGGTGCTCTTCGAACCGCTCCGCCAGCCGCTGCTGTGTGTCCACGCCCGCCCCTTCACACGCCCGGCGCCCGATGGGTTCCATGATGCCTCGCCCGTACGACACGAGCCCGTGGAGCCCGGGGGGCGGAGTCGGCGGAAGGGGAGGGCGGCGGAGCGGGAGACGGCGGAGGGGGAGGCGGCCCCGGGGGGAATCCGGCCGCCTCCCCCCGCAGCGGGCGGGCCCGTACGACACGCCGCGGCGAGGGGGGAGTAGCCGCGGCGGACGCGCAGTGAGCCCGCCCCGAGCCCGCCGGGGTCCTGCCGGGCCCGGCGGGCTCTGCGTCCATGGTGCGCCGCCGCGGCCGGCGGCGTGACCAGCAAAAGCCCCGTGTGACCGGGCCTTTAGTCCATAAATCATGGGTACGACTCCAAGCGCGGATAGAATCGTGCGACTGCGCCTGGGGAGAGAGCGGGATCGGGCGTGTGCCGCACAGGGGAGGCATCGACGCTCGTGGACTTCAAGAAGATAGCGCTGGCGCTCGTCGGGCTCTTCGCCATCTACTCCATCATCAGCTCCCCGTCGCAGGCGGCCGACGTCGTGCAGGTCGTCTTCGAGTGGATCTCGGAGGCGGCCAAGGCCATCGGGGACGTCATGTCCGACCTGCTGGACGACGCCTCGTCGTCGGAGTGACACCGGGGGGTACGCACCGGGGCGGGCGGCCCCGCGGCGGATCTCCACCCGGGTGATCGGCGACCACGCGATCAGCCCCGTACGCCCGTACGCGATCAGCCCTCCTGCCTGGCCGAACGGCCTCCGGCCGGGGGCCGCGGCGGCGGCCAACTGGCCGCCAACACGGCAAATTACGGTGCTTGCACAGAGTGCGCATCTCTTGTGATGCTATGACCGCTTTTCCGGATTTGCCGGGCCCGCCTGCGGTGCGCGCCATGGTGCCGGTCTACGTCACGTGGTCGCGAAGGGGTGGTGGTGTGGTGCAGCCGTTGTCCGCGCGTACCGCCCCGCCTGCCCCCGGCCCGCCCGCCGCCACCCCGGCCCAGGCGCCCACTCCCGCCCCGGCGCCTGCCGCCGCCCCGCCCGCGCCGGCCGGCGACCCCGAACGGGCACCCGGCACCGGCACCGGCACCGGCACCGCCCCCGGCGAACCCCGCGGATCGAGTGACCCCGCCGCCCCCGGCGACCCCTCCGACCCCGCCCCCTCCATCGACCACGATGAGCCCCGCAAACCCGACTCCCGCACCCTCACCCGCGCCCTCTTCGCGCAGCTCACCGACCTCGAACCCGGCACCCCCGAGCACACCCGCGTCCGCACCGCGCTCATCGAGGCCAACCTGCCCCTCGTCCGCTACGCCGCCGCCCGCTTCCGCAGCCGCAACGAGCCCATGGAGGACGTCCTCCAGGTCGGCACCATCGGCCTCATCCACGCCATCGACCGCTTCGACCCGGCCCGCGGCGTGCAGTTCCCGACCTTCGCCATGCCCACCGTGGTCGGCGAGATCAAACGTTACTTCAGGGACAACGTCCGCACCGTCCACGTCCCCCGCCGGCTCCACGAGCTGTGGGCCCAGGTCAGCGGCGCCACCGAGGACCTGACCGTACGGCACGGCCGGGCGCCCACCACCGCCGAGATCGCCGCGCATCTGAAGGTCGGCGAGGACGAGGTACGGGCCTGCCGCGAGGCGGGTCGCTCGTACTACGCCACCTCCCTCGAAGCCGCCCAGGAGGGCGACGGCATGCCGGGCCTGCTGGACCGGCTCGGGTACGAGGACCCGGCGCTGGCCGGCGTCGAGCACCGCGACCTCGTACGCCACCTCCTCGTCCAACTGCCGGAGCGCGAGCAGCGCATTCTGATGCTGCGCTACTACCGCAACATGACTCAGTCGCAGATCAGCGCGGAGCTGGGGCTGTCCCAGATGCACGTCTCCCGGCTGCTGTCGCGCAGCTTCGCGCGACTGCGGTCCGCAAACCGGATCGATTCCTAACCGGATCGGGTAGGACTCTTCGAGGTCATCGCTGACGCCCAGGCTCCGTATCTGCGCGTATATGTCGACTTGGCGCTACAGCGCGTTGCCGACTTGTGACATTCTGCTGGAACGGTGTTTGGCGTGCCCCGGCACCCGGTATCTCAGTCGGAGGCTGCTTCTCTCGGCGGTCCGGCGGGAGTCGAGGCTCCTTCCGGTTCAATGGGAGGGGCGGTCTGCAACCGTCCGCGACCTCAAGGGGGTGGCATGTCCGCAGAACTGGGCAGCTCGCAGATGCTCACCGAAGTCGCGCCGCTTGGCGCACAAGCGGCTTTCCCCGACGCCCCGGCCTCGGCCCAGGGCCCGGCCCGCACCCTGGCCCCGGCCTCCGACCCGGCTGCCGACGGCCGCGCCCAGGCGCCACCGTCACCACCACCCGGGGCCACGGCCACGACCACGGCAGGTGCCACGACGAGCCTCACGACGACCGCCGCCGGCGTACCTCGTACCGGCCCGACCCCCCACGCCGCCGGTGCCCCCGCGGCCCCCACGGCCCTCGGTGCCGCCGGGGCCGTCGCCCCGACCGTGCCGGCCCCCGCCGTCCCGGCCGACGACGCCGCCCAGGGCCCGGACGCCGCGCCGGGCCCCGACGCCGCCCCGGACCCCGACGCCACCGTCACCTCCGGCAGCATCGACACCCGCACCCTCTCCCGCGCCCTCTTCCTCCGCCTCGCCGAGCTGCCCCCCGGGGACAGCCCCGAGCGGTCGTACGTGCGCGACACCCTGATCGAGCTGAACCTCCCCCTCGTGCGCTACGCGGCGGCCCGCTTCCGCAGTCGCAACGAGCCGATGGAGGACATCGTCCAGGTCGGCACGATCGGCCTGATCAAGGCGATCGACCGGTTCGACTGCCGGCGCGGCACCGAGTTCCCGACCTTCGCCATGCCCACGGTCATCGGCGAGATCAAGCGCTACTTCCGCGACACGAGCTGGTCCGTGCGCGTCCCGCGCCGGCTCCAGGAGCTGCGCCTGGCGCTCACCAAGGCGAGCGACGACCTCGCGCAGCAGTTGGACCGCTCCCCGACCGTGCCGGAACTCGCCCACTACCTGGGGGTGTCCGACGAGGACGTGGTCGACGGCCTCGCCGTCGGCAACGCGTACACGGCCAGCTCGCTCGACTCCCCCGCCCCGGAGGAGGACGGCGGCGAGGGCTCGCTCGCGGACCGCCTCGGGTACGAGGACACGGCGCTGGAGGGCGTGGAGTACCGCGAGTCGCTGAAGCCGCTGCTGGCCCAACTCCCGGCGCGGGAGCGGCGGATCATCATGCTGCGGTTCTTCGGCAACATGACGCAGTCGCAGATCGGCGACGAGGTGGGCATCTCGCAGATGCACGTGTCCCGGCTGCTGACGCGCACGCTGGCGCAGCTTCGGGCAGGGCTGATCGCGGACTGACGACGGGGGCCGGCGCGGGGCCGGCCCCGGCTCGTACCGCGTGGGACCGTGGACGGCGCCGTATGCCCTGTCTACGGAACGTACAGAGGGCGATGCGCCCGTGCGCCCGTACGGCGGCGACCGCCGGCGAGGAACGCCAGGCCGGGGCGAGAGGCCCAGGCCCACGGACCGCACCCCACGGACCGCCACGAGCCGCACCCCACGCGCCGCAACCAACGGCCGCGACCTGCGGAACCCCGGACGCGTCACGACCCCCGGACACCGAACTCAGGACTCAGGACTCAGGACTCAGGACTCAGGACGCCGAACGGGCCCGGAAAGCGCGCTCGGGTCCTCCGCAGCCCCCGGCTCAGCCCACCGCGAGCCACACCACTCCCGCCAGCACCGCCACCGCGACGACGATCCCGATGATCAGTCCCACCCGCGGCCCCGAACTCGCCGCCGCGGCCGCCGGCTGCTGCGGCCGCCGCGCCTGCGGGCCGCCGCCCTCGTCCACGAAGGCGCGGAACATCTGCGTGCTCCCGGCCGGGTCGTTGTTGGGATCGGGCTGTTGACCTTGCGGATTGTGAGCCATGGAGCAGGACACTAGCGAACGCCCCTGACGCCTGTCAGCGGGGGGAACGCCCCCTTCCGGCCGCCCGCGCCGCCGCCGCCCCGGCTTCGATTGCCTTCGGCAACCATTCGTCATACTGTTGCTTAGTGCAACAAACTAAAGCCGAGTCTCCCGGCATGACCCACCGGCAGATACTGGAGGCCATCTCCGGCCTGCTGCTCGGCATGTTCGTGGCCATCCTCTCCTCGACCATCGTCACCAACGCGCTGCCCCGGATCATCGCGGACCTGGACGGCACGCAGAGCGCGTACAGCTGGGTCGTCACCGCCGCCCTGCTCGCGATGACGGCCTCCACGCCCCTGTGGGGCAAGCTCGCCGACCTCGCCAGCAAGAAGCTCCTGGTCCAGATCGCCCTCGTGATCTACGTCGCCGGATCGGCCGTCGCCGGCCTGAGCCAGAGCACCGGCATGCTCATCGCCTGCCGCATCGTCCAGGGCATCGGCGTCGGCGGCCTCAGCGCGCTCGCGCAGATCATCCTCGCCGCGATGATCTCCCCGCGCGAACGCGGCCGTTACAGCGGCTACCTCGGCGCCACCTTCGCCGTCGCCACCGTCGGCGGCCCCGTCCTCGGCGGCGTCATCACCGACACGAGCTGGCTGGGCTGGCGCTGGTGCTTCTACATCGGCATCCCGTTCGCGATCCTCGCGCTCGTCGTACTCCAGAAGACCCTGCGGCTGCCGGTGGTGCGCCGGAAGGTGTCGCTCGACTGGCGCGGTGCGGTGCTGATGAGCGCGTCCGTCTCGCTGCTGCTGATCTGGGTGACGCTGGCGGGCGGGTCGTACGCGTGGCTGTCCTGGCAGACGTTCGCGATGACCGGCGGCGCGCTCGCGCTCGGGCTGGCGTTCCTGTGGGTCGAGACCTGGGTGCCGGAGCCGGTGCTTCCGCTACGCCTCTTCCGCAACCGCACCATCACCCTCGCCTCGCTCGCCTCCCTCTTCGTCGGCATCGCGATGTTCGGCGCGACGGTCTTCCTCAGCCAGTACTTCCAGCTCGCGCGCGGCGAGAGCCCGACGAAGTCGGGTCTGCTGACCATCCCCATGATCATGGGGATCTTCCTGTCGTCGACGATCTCGGGATGGGTCATCACCCGTACCGGCCGCTGGAAGGTCTGGCTCGTCGCCGGCGGGCTGCTGCTCACCTCGGGACTCAGCCTGCTGGGCACCATGCGCTACGACACCCCGTACTGGCACATCGCGATCTTCATGGCCGCGCTCGGCACGGGCATCGGCATGATGATGCA
Source organism: Streptomyces sp. 184 (assembly GCF_045781775.1). Lineage (NCBI taxonomy): Bacteria > Bacillati > Actinomycetota > Actinomycetes > Kitasatosporales > Streptomycetaceae > Streptomyces > Streptomyces sp. 184. Next base: position 8,013,621 of record NZ_CP123230.1, read on the forward strand.
GAACCTCGTCCTGTGCACCCAGAACCAGGTCGACCCCGCCGACCTCGGCGCCGCCAGCTCGGCGGTCGCGTTCTTCCGCTCACTCGGCGGCGCGGTCGGCGTCTCCGCCCTCGGCGCGATCCTCGGCAGCCGCATCTCCGGCTACATGCGCGACGGCCTGAACGGCCTCGGCATCCCGCCGGCCCGCGCCGCGGGCGAGACGGGCGGCGACGGCACGATCCCGGACCTCGCGAAGCTGCCGGTGCCGGTACGGACGGTGGTGGAGAGTTCGTACGGGCACGGGCTGGCGGACATCTTCCTGTACGCGGCGCCGGCGGCGCTGCTGGCGTTCGTGATGGTGACGTGCATCAAGGAGGTGGCGCTGCGGACGCGCAGCGGACTCCAGCAGGCGGGCTCGCCGGAGCGCACGGAGACGCCGGCGAAGGCGAGGGTCTAGGCGCTCACGCGGGGGTGATGGTGGGCCGTACCTGCTCGGCCACGCGGTCGCGCATGGCGGCCATGCCGGCGAGGACGCACTCCAGGGCGAAGTTGAAGTCGCGGTCGCGCTGCTCGTGCCCGGAAAGCCCGTCGGGCACGGAAGACACGGGGGGAGCGGGAGGGGAGGGGAGAGCGGGGGGAGCGGGCGGAGCGGGAGGGACGGGCACCGGATGCGCGGCGGCGGCGGGCGGCTGCACGTACTCGGGATGCTCCCGCAGCGTCCGTACGAACTCGCCGTAGCACTCGTCCTCCGTCACCCCCGCCGCCCGGCACAGCTCAGCCCAGCGCCCGCCGGCACCCCCGAACCCGTACGAGAACGGAAACAGCAGCGACAGCCCGCCCGTCAGGCACTCCTCCGGCAACCCGGCCCGCAGCATCGCGCGCTGCGCGGCGGCGACGCACGCCATGGCGCGGGGACCGACGTTCAGATACTCGCCGGCGAGGCGGGAGACCCAGGGGTGGGCGACGAGTATGCGCCGGTGCTCGTACGCGAGCTGACGGAGCTGGGCGGCCCAGTCGCCGTCGTCCTCGGCCGGGAGGTCCAGCTCGGCGTACGCGCAGTCCAGGGCCAGCTCCAGGAGTTCGTCCTTGGTGTCGACGTACCAGTACACGGACATCGCCGTGACCCCCAGCTCGGCGGCGAGCCGGCGCATCGACAACCGCCCCAGCCCCTCGGCGTCGAGCAACCGCACGGTGGCCGCGACGATCTTCTCCAGATCCAGCCCGTCGGCCTCCCCCGCGGCGGGCGCAGGCCCCCTGCGCCGCCCCTTCGGCCGCCCGGTGAGCCAGATGCTCACCCGGGCGCCGCGGACCTTGCGGCGGACGGACGCCATCGTGCGCCTCCTAGAGGTGCTGTCGCATCGTGACCATCGGCCTACGAACCGAAACGGCCCGTACACCGATGCTATGCCCGCTCCGCCCCGCCTCCTCCCCTTCGCCCCGACCCCGCACCCCGACAAGCCCTTTGCCCCGGCGACCCGGTGACCGGTACGGTAGGTGCGATTGGCAGCGGCCCCGCCGCCTGTGCCATCATCTGCACACACCTGCTTGACCGGCAGGTGTGCGGGAGGCGTCGCCTAGTCTGGTCTATGGCGCCGCACTGCTAATGCGGTTTGGGGTTTACCCCCCATCGAGGGTTCAAATCCCTCCGCCTCCGCCCCAGACCAGCGAGCCCGCGCCCAACGGCGCGGGCTCTCTGCATCCGCCCCGCGGGCACGACTTTCCGCAGGTCGGAGGGGGTGCGGGAATCGGATTTCACCTGGCGCGGAGGGTCATGTAAGGTTGTTCCCGCAACGCAGCCGGGCCGCTAATGCCCGAAAGCAGGCGCTCGTAGCTTAACGGATAGAGCATCTGACTACGGATCAGAAGGTTGCAGGTTCGAATCCTGCCGAGCGCGCACCAGCCGAAGCCCCCGCAGACGTCATCTGCGGGGGCTTTCGCATGTCCTACGGCAACGGCGTCAGTCGGTGCGCCCTTGGTGGCCTGCGGCGTTGGTTGGGCGCCGTCTTGTGTAGTGCGGGCGGGTTCGGGGGTGTCTTGCGGGGTGGGGGTGGCGAGCAGGTTGTGGTGTCACGGCGTTTTGGGTTCTAGTTTGGTTAGGTAGGTGGGGGTGCCGGATAGGTGGATGCGTTGGGTGTGGGTGGGGAGTAGGCCCGCTTGGATGGCTGGGGCCAGCGGCGTTGGGGTGGGCAGTAGGAGTACTGCGGTGCCCGTGGGGGTGAGGACGCGGCGGAGTTCTTGCCACCAGGCTGTGGGGGCTTTGGCGAGGCGGGCCTTCGGGGGGACCTGGGTCCCCCACGGGGGGTTGCACACGATGCGGTCCACCGTGGTGTCGGGGAGTGGGAGTCTGCCTGCGTCTGCCCGGTGGAGGCGGATGTGGTCCAACGACGCTGTTCTCTTGTTGGTGCCGGCCGCTGCCAGCGCCGTCGGGTCTATGTCGTAGCCCTGGTAGCGCCCCGCCTCCGGGTGGGCCAGTGCCGCCTCGATGAGCAGGGTGCCCGCTCCGCAGCAGGGGTCGAGGACCGTGTGGCCCGGGCCGATGGCCGCCAGCCTCGTCATCGCCGCCGCCAGCGGCGGGTGCAGGCTCCCCGGTACCGTCGACTGCTTGTACGGGCGGCGGTGGAGTGGGCGCGGGGTGATGCGGAGCATCAGCGTCGCCTCGGTGCCGTCCAGCGTCAGGCGCCACGCCGCGTAGTCCGGCGGGGGCGCGCCCTCCGTGCGGCGTGGGTGGTACGGGACCCCCAGGCGGGCCGCCAGCGCCTCCCCTACCGCGTCCTCCGCGTCGTACCTGTTGAAGTTCCTTCTCCCCAGGAACGATGCCGAGACCTCCACCCCCGAAGGTCTCGCGGTGGGGTGCGGGGCCAGGGCGTTGCGGTGGCTTAGTAGTTCTTCCGGGTTCGCCTGCGCTGCCAGTTCCGCCATCGTTCGCAGGGCCGATCTCGTTCGTCCTGCTTCCCGGCCCCTTGCTCCCAGCAGGAACACGTCGTCCGCCGTACGGAGCGCCGTCACCCCCGTGTCGTACGGGCGCCAGGCCCGGAAGTGGACGGAGCGGTGTCCGGCCCTCGTGATACTGCCCAGTTCGCCCTCAAGGATCTCGGCCGCCAACTGCGGTTCCAGACCGCGGGCGCACCGAGCGACGAAGTGTGCGTCGTCGCGCATGATGTGTTCTTCTCCCACGCCAAGGCCCGGGACGGCGCCACGCCGCCCCGCCTCGTCGGCGACGGGGGCTCCTCGCCTCGCCGACGGCGCCCTAGCGCAGGTGGAAGAAGTACATGCCCCCGATCCTACGGGCGTCGCCCCGCGGCGCCCCGGGCGAGGGCCCGCGGCGCCATCCCCTGGAGCGGTACGGGGCAGTGCCATGCTGGTGCGCATGGCCGACACCGATCCCAAGGCGGACCTCCAGCGCTACCTCCAGGCCGCCCGCGACGCGCTGCTGTGGAAGCTCGACGGGCTGTCCGAGTACGAGGTACGGCGGCCGCTGACGCCGACCGCCACCAACCTGCTGGGGCTCGTCAAACACCTGATCGGCTGCGAGACCACGTACTTCGGCGACACCTTCGGACGCCCCTTCGGCGAATCCGTGCCCTGGCTCGACGGCCCCGCCGCCGAGGAGCCCAACGTCGACATGTGGGCGACCGCCGACGAGTCCCGCGACGACATCGTCCATCTCTACGGGCGCGTGTGCGCGCACTCCGACACCACGATCGCGGAGTTCGCCCTGGACGACCTGGGCCGCGTCCCGCACTGGCCCGACGACCGGGCCGAGGTGTCCCTGCACCGCGTCCTCGTCCACATGCTCGCCGAGACCCAGCGCCACGCCGGGCACGCCGACATCGTCCGTGAGCTGGTCGACGGGTCCGCCGGGATGCGGCGGACCAACGACAACCTCGCGGCCGGCGACCGCGCCTGGTGGGAGTCCTACCGGCGGCGGGTCGAGGACGCCGCCCGGGAGGCTCAGGGGAGAGAGTGAGTGCCGGGGGGAGGGGAGGTGGGGGGACTGGTTCCTGCGGTGGGGAGTTCGCGCTTCTTCTGCCGGGGGGCGGGTTGTTTTCGGGTTCTGCCGGGGGCGGGTTGTTTACGGGGTTTCTGCGGTCGCGGCCTTCCGGCTGCCTGCTGCCGGGGCGGTGGGTTCCCGCCCCGCGGGCGCCGACCCCCGTGTTCGCCTCTGGCGATTCTGCCGTTGGCAGATCGCCTCGCCCTTGCCTCCGCCCGCCGTCCTTCTACGCTGAGACCGTGACCAACCACGCGCCGAACCGCCACGCCCGCGTCCTCCCCCTGCGCCCGCCGGCGCGCGAGGCCGATGACGGGCGCGAGCCACTGTGGCGGCAGGTCGTCGGGGGTGTGCTGCGGCGGGAGCGGCTGGCGCAGGAGCGTACGTTGAAGGACGTCGCCGACGCCGCGCGTATCTCCATGCCGTACCTCTCCGAGGTCGAGCGCGGCCTCAAGGAAGCCTCCTCCGAAGTCCTCGCCGCCGCCGCGCAGGCGCTCGGGCTGCGCCTCGCCGACCTGCTCGTGCTCGTGCACGGCGAGATCGTCCGCCTCACCGCCATCCGGGACCACGAGAAGGCCGCCGGCCGGGAGCGGTCCGCCGCGCTCTCCTCCGTCACCGAACTGCCCTCCGCCCGTTCGCGGTCCGGCGACGTGCGGCTGGCCGCCTGAGCGGTCCGTTCCCGTACGGCACAGCGGGGCGGCGCCCCGCTGTGCCCGCCCCGCCCCGTCCCGTCAGAGCTGGCGTTTGCTGATCACCTGGTCCGCCAGGCCGTACGCCACGGCCTCCTGCGCCGTGAACACCTTGTCCCGGTCCGTGTCCGCGCGCAGCGTCGCCGTCTCGTGTCCCGTGTGCCGCGCCAGCACCTCCTCCATCTGCGCGCGGATCCGCAGGATCTCCTTCGCCTCCAGGCTCAGGTCCGACACCGTCCCGCGCCGCACGCCGCTCGCCGGCTGCCCGAGCAGCACCCGCGCGTGCTCCAGTACGAAGCGCCGCCCCTTCTCGCCGCCCGCGAGCAGCACCGCCGCGGTCGACGCCGCCTGGCCCACGCAGTACGTGGAGATGGGGGCGCCGACGAACGTCATGGTGTCGTAGATCGCCATCAGCGAGGTGTACGAGCCGCCGGGTGAGTTGATGTAGATCGAGATCTCGCTGCCGGGGCTCGCCGACTCCAGGTGGAGGAGCTGGGCGATGACGACGTTCGCGACGCCGTCGTCGATCTCGGTGCCGAGGAAGATGATCCGCTCCGAGAGCAGCCGGCTGTAGATGTCGTAGGCGCGCTCGCCGTGCGCGGTGCGCTCGACGACGTTCGGGATCGTGTACTGGCTCATGTCACAGCCCCATCCGTCGCTTCGAACCTGCCGGGCGGATGTCGGCCAGCGACTCGACGACGTGGTCGACCATCCCGTACTCCTTCGCCTGCTCCGACGTGAACCACCGGTCGCGGTCGCCGTCCCGCGAGATGGTCGCCTCGTCCTGGCCGGTGTGCTCGGCGAGGAGGCGCTCCATCAGCGTCTTGCTGTACTCCAGGTTGTCCGCCTGGATCTCGATGTCGGAGGCGCTGCCGCCGATGCCCGCGGAGGGCTGGTGCATCATGATCCGCGCGTGCGGCAGCGCGAAGCGCTTGCCCTTCGTTCCGACGGTGAGCAGGAACTGCCCCATGCTGGCGGCGAAGCCCATCGCGAGCGTGGCCACGTCGTTGGGGATCAGCCGCATCGTGTCGTAGATGGCGAGGCCCGCGTGGACGGAGCCGCCGGGGCTGTTGACGTAGAGCGCGATGTCGGTGCGCGGGTCCTCGGCGGAGAGCAGGAGGAGCTGCGCGCAGACGCGGTTCGCGGAGGCGTCGGTGACCTCGGTGCCGAGGAGGACGATGCGCTGGCCGAGGAGTTGGGCGGACAGGTGGTCGTCGAACCTCGACGGGGGCGGTGCCGCCTCCTCGTCCTCTGCGCGCGGTGTCAGGGCCGGTGTCCAGGCGGTGGGGGTGCCGGGCGGCCAGGTCGTGGGTCGGGGCGGTGCTGTCATCGTGCCTCCCTCGTGGCATGCGTGCTGCTTGCGTTGCTTCCACAGTCGGCGGGAGGCGCCGCGAACGGGAGGGGTCTTTGCCGGGGGCAGATTCGCCCTGGGCAGAGGGGGGTGGGGTGGCGTTGGGCGGGGTGGCGTTGGGTGGGGTTCGTTGCTTGTGGTGCTACGCCCGTGCCGGGCCCGCCTCCCGGCCGTACAGCCCCACCACAGCCGCCGTCACCACCGCCAGCGCCCCCAGCGCCGCCAGCCCCGGTACGTGCTCCACCGCCGGACCCGCCGCCAGGCACACCACCCCGCCCGCCGCCAGCGCCGCCGGCGGCCGGCCGCCCGTGCGGCTCCGGATCGCCGCCGCGCCCAGCAGGAACAGCCCCACCCCGCCCGCCAGCGCCCACGCGCCGACGCCGTGCAGCGGCTCGGCGAGGTCGTAGTGCCCGGTGTCGGCGACCTGGTGCAGCAGTTGCTTCACGCCGAGCGCCGTGAGGACGACGCCACCGACGAGCGGCAGGTGCAGGAAGGTGTACACGTCGCGGGCCAGCCGTGTGCGCGCGTCGCCCTCCGCCGCCGCCAGCCGCTCCTCCGCCGGCTCGCCGACCCGGCGGAAGTACAGCCGCCACAGCGCCGCCGAGACCAGCAGCCCGGCGACCGAGCCGGCCAGCACGCCGTACGTCGGGCTGTAGCCCCGTACCGCCACGCCGATGGCCACGATCGACTCGCCCAGCGCGATGATCACGATCAGCCCGTGCCGCTCCGCGAAGTGCCCCGGTGCCGCCAGGCGCCAGCCGGAGCCGCCGGTGGCGTAGATGGCGCCGTAGTCGACGAGGACCGCGGCGAGCCAGATGAGGATCTGTGTCCAGCCGGTGAAGAAACTGCCGATGACCAGCAGCACGAACGGCGGCGCGACCGACGTCAGGGCGGTGGCGCGGATGGTGGCGTGCAGCCGGTCGTCGCCGGGGTGGGTGACCCAGTACGCGACGAGGTGCAGGACGCGCAGGGCGCCGTAGCAGAGGACGAAGACCAGCGGCGCGTTGATGCCGCCCTCCCCGCCCGCGAAGACCTCCGGCACGGTCAGGGACACGACGAGCACCGCCGCCATCGCCGTCAGCAGTACGCCCAGGAGCGGGCCGGTGTCGGCGCGTACGACGTTGCCGAGCCAGGCGAAGCAGCACCAGCACCACCACAGCAGCGCGAGGACCACGCCGGCGCCGAGCAGGCGCATGGGGGTCGGGTCCTCGGCGAGGAGCGCGGTCACCTGCATGAAGGCGTAGACGAAGACGAGGTCGAAGAACAGCTCGGCGGGGGTGACGCGGTGGTCGCCGCCGGTGGAGACGACCGGCGGAGGTGGGTGCGGGTGGGGGTGGGGGTGGGTTTCCTCGCGGGGGTGGATTCCCTCGCGGGGGTGGGTTTCCTTGCGCCGGTGGGTTTTCTGGCCGGGCGTTTCGCGGGGGTTGCGGCGCGGAGGCCGGGGGTGTTGGTGGGGCCTGCGGGGTGGTCGGTACGGCCGCCGGATCCGTCGCGCTCTGCCTTCATGCCGCCCCGTCCCCCGGTTTTCCCGCAACCGCCCGCGAGTTCTTCACGTACCCTGCCGCCAGTGCCGGGCGGGTGCCCGGCGCGTGCACGACCTGTGCCCGGCCACCGGTGCGGAGCCGTACCGCGTGCCCCGTACCACGTGCCCGTACCGTCGCGGACCGCACGATACAAGGACGGCGCGGGCCGCCTCCCGGCCGCTCACCGGCGGACGCGGCGGGGCCGGGCGGAGTTGTGGTGGCGGCGTGACGATTCTCATCCGCCGTCCCCCGGGCAACGGAGGACCGTAGAATCCTCTCGTGGCACGGCCACCGGCACGCACGCGGGTGCGTACGGGAAGCGCGACGGCGCGAGGGCCGGCCGCGGAGCACAGCAAGAACGGTCGTCGAGGAGGAAGTTCGTCGTGAGCAGCAGGCCATCCCGAGGCGCTGCTCGCCTCGCCGCCATACTCGACGCGCTCCCCGACGCGCTGCTCCTCGTCGACACCAACGGCACGGTCGTCGCCGCCAACCGCGTCGCGCTGGAGACCTTCGAGCGGCCCGGCGCCGCCGTCGTCGGCCGCGGGCTGCTCGATCTGCTGCCGGACTTCGACCCGCAGCTCATCCCCGGTTCCATGCGCCGGCCGCGCGGCGACGCCACGGCTTCCGTGGCCCCGGACGCGGGCCTGAGCGCCGACGAGCGTACGAAGCCGTTGCGGCTGGCCGCGCGCCGCACCGACGGCAGCGACTTCCCCGCCGAGGTCACCAGCGCCGACCTGGAGGACGGCCCGGGCGGCGAGTCCCCGTACGCGCCCGGCCACCACTACACGGGCGACGAGTTGCTGATGCTCGTCGTACGGGACCTCACGGGCTCCGCGGAGGTGGAGGCGGAGCTGCACCGGCAGCGCCGGCAGACCGAGATGATCCTGCGCGCCGCCGCCGAGGGCATCGTCGGTACGGACACCACCGGCAAGGTCGTCCTCGTCAACCCCTCCGCCGCGCAGATCCTCGGCTACCGCGCCAGCGAACTCGGCGGCGCCGACCTCCACCCCCTCATCCACCACTCCCGCCCCGACGGCACCCCCCTGCCGTACGAGGAGACCCCGATCGCCGACACCCTGCGCTCGGGGCGCAAGCACCGCGTACGCGGCCAGGTGCTCTGGGGGCGCGACGGGCTGCCGGTGCCGGTGGACATGACGACGGCCCCGGTGCGCGACGGCGACCAACTCGTCGGCGCCGTCCTCGCCTTCACCGACCGGCGGCGGCGCGACGCGCTGGAGGCGCGGCTCGCGCAGTTGCAGGCCGTGCTCGACGTGGCGCTGCGCGGTCCGCTCGACACCCTGCGCGCGGAGCTGAACACGCTCGTCGACGATCCGGCGGGACAGCTCTGGCCCGAGGCCAACCAGACGCTGCGCCACCTCTCCGCCGGCTACGGGCGGATGACCGCGCTCATCGACAGCGTGCTCGACTTCCAGCGGCTGGACTCCGGGAAGGACCGGCTGGCGGTGGGGCCGGTGAACGTCGCGGACGCGGTGCACGCCGCGACCGAGGGTGCGGACGAGCTGATCGGGCCGGGGCGGGCGCAGTTCGTGGTGCACGCGCCGCAGTTGGAGATCGAGGCGGACGGGCGGTGGCTGGCGCTGGCGCTGGCGCACCTGATCGCGGAGGTCGCGGGGGTCGACGCCACGGGGCAGCGGACGGCGGGGGCGTCGGACGCGCCGGTCGTGGTGGCGGCGGCGCAGCGCGGTGACGTGGTGCGGATAGAGGTGCAGGGGCCGCGGGGGCCGGGTGGCCGTTCCGGTGCCCGTGGCGCCGGGTCGTCCCGTGGTGCCGGGGGCGGTTCGGGTGCCGGTGCCGGTGCCGGGAGCGGGGGCGGTGCCGGGGAGTCGGCCGGGGCGGGCTCGGTGCACGAGCCGCTGGCCAGGGGCGTTGCGCTGCTGCACGGCGGAATCCTCCAGACGCATGAGGTGCCGGGGCAGAACGGCGGGGCGTACCTGCTTGAGGTGCCGGTGGCGGCCGCGGGTCCGGCGGCGCGGGCCGCGCGGGCGCGGGAGGCGTCGGGGCGCGGGCGGGACACGGGGAACGAGACGACGGTGATGCCGGGCGCGGAGGCGCCGGGGCGGGGGAGTGCGCCGGGGGGTCGGTCGGGGGGTGGGGCTGGTTCTCCTGGCGGGGCTGGTTCCGCTGGTGGGGATGCTGGGTCTGTTGGGGCTGAGGGTGGCGCGGCTGGTGGTGCTGCCCGTGGTGGTGCTTCCGGTGGCGGTACGGGTGGTGCTGGGCGTACGGCCGGTGGGCGGCGGCGCCGCGCTGCTCCCGCCGCGGACTCCGGCGACGGAGCCGGAACACCCCCGCGCGGTACGGGTGTCGGCGGTACGGGCCGGCGCCGGCGCGGGTCCACCCCGGCGGCCGGGGTGCCGACCGGCGCCGGGGCCGGGGAGTCCGCGGAGGGCGGTGCGGTGGCGGGGTTGCCGCCGGGGCCCGGGGCGGACGGCGGTGCGGGGCACGGCGGTGCGGGGCACGACGGTGCGGGCGCGGTAGGCGGTCGCGGGGCCGGTGGCGCGGAGGCCGGTGGGCCGGCGGTTGCGCAGGAGCCGGGGCGCGCGGCGGGGCCCGGTGCGCCGCGGCGCGCGGCGGCGCCCGACGCGGTCGGTGGCGTCGCCGGGCAGGCGGCTCCCGGTGGGCCGACGCCGCCGCACGGTACGAGCGGGGCCGGCGGGCGCCGGCGGCGGGGGACGCCGGACGAGGGGCAGGGCGCGTACGACGGCGGGGGCGGTGTGCCGGCGCCGGGTGGCGGCATGGGCGGTTCGGGTGGTCCGGGCGGCGTGGCTGGTCCGGGCGGTTCGGGTGGCGCGGGCGGTCCCGGTGGTTCGGGCGGTTCGGAGGCTGACGGTGGTGCCGCGGTTGGCGGTGGCGCCGGTGCCGGGGAGATCAGCGCCGTGGAGACCGGCGCCGCGGCGCTCGGGCACGCCCTCCCGGGGACGCAGGGCCGCGGCCGTCGCCGGCGGCCCGTGGGCCAGGGGCCGGTCAGTCAGGCGCAGCAGGGGGAGTTGGGCGAGGCGGGTGACCCCACGGCGGGCGCCCGGCGGCGTCCCGTAGGACGTGGGCCGGCGGGCCCGGAGGGTCCCGGGGCCCCGGGCGGACCCGGGCTCGACGAGCAGGGCGGACCTGGCGGACCTGGCGTAGCCGGTGGTCCGGATGGTCACGGCGGTCCGGGCGGGCCGGGTGGCCAAGGCGGGCCGGGCGGGCAGAACGGTCCGGGCGGGCACGGAGGTCAGAGCGGACACGACGGTCCGGGCGGGCCCGGAAGTCACGGCGGTCCGGGTGGGCACGACGGACCCGGCGGTCCCGGTGGACCCGGCGGCCCGGGTGGGCAAGGTGGCCCAGGTAGGCGCGGCAGAAACGGTGGCCCCGGCGGGTACGACGGCCAGGGCGGGCCCGAAGGGCCGGACGACCCGATGGGGCCGGGCGGCCCGATCGGGCCCGGAGGTCCCGGTGGTCCGGGCGGGCCCGGAGGGCTCGGCGGGCCCGGTGGGCAGGCTGGACCCGGCGGGCCCGGCGCACCGGGCGGGCCCGTTGGCCCCGCGGCGCCCGGTGGTCCCGGTGGGCGGGTCGGGCCGCACGGTCCGGTCGGCCCCGGGCCGGTGGCCCCCGGCGGCCCCACCGCGCACGCCGACTCCGGCGCCCACATGGGCCCCGGCGCCCCGGCGGAGCCGGGCGACCATCCCTCGCGTACGGGCCACGCCCCCGGCGACGTAGAGCCGAGCGAACCCGGCGAGTACGACGACCCGGCGGCGCCCGGCGGGCACCCTTCGCGTGGTCGGCAGGCCGGTCCCGCGTACACGGCGGGGCCGGGCGAGTACGACGACGCCGGGCGCGGGCCCTCCCGTACGCGGCGGTCCCCCGGCGGACGCCCCGGGCCCGGCTACACGGCGGGCCCCGGCGAGTACGACGACCCGGTGGCACCCGGCCACGGCCCGGCCGGTGCGCGGGGCTACCACGGCGGATTCGCAGGACCCGGCGGACCCGGTGACCCCGATGACGCGATGGGCGACGGTGAGTACGACGGTCCCGCGGCGGCCGGTCAGAGCCCGTCCCGTACGCGCGGCAACCCCGGCGCGTACGCCGGACGCGGCGATCCCCACGGCCCCGCCCGCGCGGGCGCCGACTCCGAGCCCGGCGAGTACGACGACGCCGCGGCGCGCGGACGCGGCCGGGGCAACCCCGCGGCGTACGCAGGACCCGGCGGCCCCAACGGCCCGGCCGGCAACGGCGAATACGAGGACCCCGCGCAGCCGGGCCACGGGCCCGCTCGTACGCGCCGCAACCCCGGCGCGTACGCCGGACGCGGCGATCCCGGCGCCGGGGAGTACGGCAACGCCGCGCAGCCGGGGCACGGTGGCGCCGGCGCCGGAGGGCCCTCGGCCGACCGGCTGGAGCCCGCCGACCCCGCCGGGCACCGCCCCGGTACGGCGCACCCCGCGCTCCCCGCCGCGCAGAACCCGGCGGCGCCGCAGTTGCCCCAGGGCACCACCGACCCGGCCGTACGGCACGCCCCCGGCGCCCCCGTACCCCCCGCCGGCACCGGCGCCGGACCGGCTCAGCCGCAGCACCCCACCGGCCGTCGCCGCCGCCCTGCCGCACCGGCCGACACCCCGCAGGGCGTCCCCGCCCTGCCCCCCGGCGAAGACTGGGCGGCGACACCGGACCCCGGCAACGCCAACGCCGCCGCCGGCCCCGCACCGGCCCCCGGCAACCGGCGCCCGCCCGGCCACCCCACCCGCTCCGACCACCCCGGCCGCCCCGACCCCGCGGTCCAGGATCCGGACACCGGCCCGTACCCCCACTCCCAGAACCCCGGCCACGGCCCCGGCGCCTACGACGACGCCCCGCCCGCCTACGCCGCCCCCGGCCCCCGCCGGCCCACCGGCCGGCCCGTACAGGACCCGGACACCGGGCCGTACCCCCACGACGGCGACCGCGGGGCCGGCGACAGCGCCGACCGCGGCGCGCCCGCCGGCGACGACACGGGCGAGGTCCGCACCGTACGCACCTCGCAGACCCCGCACCCCGGCCACGGCACCCCGGACACCCGGCACCCCCGGCGCGGCAACCCGGCCCCGGCGGTCCCCGCCCAGCACGACCCGCGCGCGCAGGGCGACGGCCGCGGGGAAGGCGCCCCGCGCACCCAGGGCGACCCCCGCACCCAGGGCGGCCAGAACGACCCGCGCACGCAAGGCGGCCAGAACGACCCCCGCACCCAAGGCGATCCCCGTACCCAGGGCGGCGCCCCCGCCCGCCGGCAGCCCGGCCCGCACCCCGCCGACGCCCCCGCCGCCCAGTCCGCCGGCCCCCACGCCGCCGGCCCCCACGCCTCCGGCCACACCCCCGTGCCCGTAGACCCGCGGCACGAGATGCAGACCCCCGCCCGCGGCGTCGACCCGCGCCGCGCCACGGCCCACCCGCACCAGCCCACCGCGGCCCCGCCCGGGGCCCCGGCCCCGACCGCGCCCCCCACCGGGAACGCCGCCCACACCCCTGCCCCGCCCACCGTCCCCGCTCAGGACACCCCGCCCGCGGCCGCGCCCCAGGCGCCACCCCGCGCCGCACCGGACCCCGCGCACGCCCAGGCCACCCCCGCCGACGCCGCCGGACCCCGCCCCGCCGCCACCGGCTCCGCACCCACCGCCCGCGGCGGCGCCACCCGCTTCGCCCGCTCCGCCCCGACCCCCGCGATGCCGGCACTGCCGGCGCAGCAGTCGGGCCCCATCAGCGTGCGCACCCTGGGCCAGGGCGTGGCCTACGTCGACCAGCCCACAGGCCCGCCCTCCCAGGGCGGCCAAGGCGGCCAGGGTGGCCAGGGCCCCCAGGGCAACCAAGGCACCCGAGAAGGCCAAGAAACCCGGAGCAGCCAGAGCGGCCAGAGCGGCCAGAGCATCCAGGACACCCGAGGCGGCCAAGGCACCCGAAGCACCCACGACAGCACCGGAGGAGCCGGAGGAACCGGGAGAACCGGCGCCCCCCGCACCACCAACCCCACGCACGACCCCCACGACCCCTACGACCCCGCCCACGACTCCGCGTACGACCCGTACGCCTCCGCGGGCGACCCCGCGCACGGCCCCACCCACGAGCCGTACGACTCAGCCGACGAGCACACCGGCGGTCGCCGGCGCCGCCTGGGCGCCGGAACCCCCGCGGACGGCGCGCCCCCGCACGGCGCGCCCCACGGCAACGGCATGGCCGCCGCGGACGCGCCCCCGCAGTCCACGCGCCCCCAGCACCAGCCCGACCAACAGTCCCAGCACCAGCCCCACCAGCAAACCCACCACCAGCCCCACCAGCAAACCCAGCAACACCCCCCGCAGCACCCCCAGCAACACGCCCCCCACCGCCCCCCGCCCCGCCCCGGCTCAGGGGCCCGGCGGGACGCCATCGGGCGGGCCTTCGCCATAGGAGCCCCCGACGCCTCCGCCGCCGAGGGCCCCGAACCGCTCGACGGACGGCACGGCGTGGTCGAGGTCGCCGCGCAGGACCCCGAGACGACCCCGCTGCGCCTCGACGACGAGATGCCGCCCGAGCCGCTGGACAACCCGCGCCGGCTGCTCGTCTGGCCCGAGCCCGACGCCGCCACGCAGCAGGCGCTGACCGCCCGCAACTACCGGCCCGTCGTCGTCCACTCCCGCGAGGAGTTGGACGCGCAGATCTCCGTCTCCCCCGCCGGCCTCTTCGTGGACCCTCTCACCGGCCCGATCACACGCACCGCGCTCCAGTCGCTGCGGATGGCGGCGGTGGAGGCGTCCGTACCGGTGCTGGTCACGGCGGGCCTCGGGCAGGCGACGCGGGAGGCGGCGTACGGGGCGGACCCGGCGGTGCTGCTCAAGGCGCTCGCGCCGCGCGACAGCGAGCAACACCCGCCGCGCGTGCTCCTCTTCGAGGAGAACCCGGACATCGCGGACGCCCTGGCGGCCACGCTGGAGCGGCGCGGGATGCAGGTCATGCACGCCACGTCGGACGAGGCGGCGGTGGACCTGGCGACGCGCTTCCGGCCGAACCTGGTCGTGATGGACCTGATGCGGATCCGCCGCCGGCGTACGGGCATCGTGGACTGGCTGAACGCGAACGGGATGCTGAACCGCATGCCGATGGTGGTGTACACGGCCGTGGACATCAACCGCGCCGAACTGCCGCGGCTGCGCTCGGGGGAGACGGTGCTGTTCCTGGCGGAGCGGTCGACGAGCGCCGAGGTGCAGAACCGGATCGTCGACCTGCTGGCGAAGATCGGCACCACGTAACCGCCAGAACGCAGCCCCGCACGGCGCACAACGCACGACGCACGACGCACAACGCTCGACGTAGTCGGCGAAACGAAACCCGCCGTCAGGCAGCAGCGACAGCAGCACGCGCGGGAATCACGCCGCCACCACCCCCGCGCGCCCCGCCGCCCTCACAACCGCGTCACCGTCAACTCCCCGTCCGCGTACCGCCGCCGCAGCACCTTCTTGTCGAACTTCCCCACGCTCGTCTTCGGCACCTCCCCGATCCGCGCCCACCGCTCCGGCAGTTGCCACTTCGCGATCTTCTCCCCCAGATACGCCCGCAGCTCCTCGTAGGTGACGTCCGCGCCCTCGCGCACCACCACCGCCGCCAGCGGCCGTTCGTCCCACTCCTCGTCCGGTACGGCGATGACCGCCGCCTCCGCGACGTCCGGGTGGGCCATCAGGTGGTCCTCCAGCTCCATGGACGAGATCCACTCGCCACCCGACTTGATGACGTCCTTCGCCCGGTCCGTCAGCACCAGATAGCCGTCGGGCGTGATCGTGCCGACGTCGCCGGTGCACAGCCAGCCGTCCTCGCTGAACTTGTCCTCCGGCCGGAACGGCTCGCCGTCCGCGCCCCCGTAGTACGCGCCCGTGATCCACGGCCCGCGTACCTCCAGCTCCCCCGCCGACGCTCCGTCCTTCGGCAGCAGGTTGCCGTCCGGGCCGCGCAGCCGCGCCTCCACGCTCGCGGGGAAGCGGCCCTGCATCAGCCGGAACGGGTACTCCTCCGCCGGTTCGAGTCCCGGCGGCGGGTGCGCGATGCAGCCCAGCGGCGAGGTCTCCGTCATGCCCCACGCCTGGACGACGCGGATGCCGTGCCGCTCCTCGAAGCCCTTCATGAGCTGGGCGGGGCAGATGGAGCCGCCGATGATGGCGGTGCGCAGGGAGGAGACGTCGCGGGGTCTGGCGTCGAGTTCGTTGAGCAGGCCCTGCCAGATGGTGGGGACGGCGCCGCTGATGGTGGGCCGGCAGGTCTCCATCATCTCGGCGATCGGGCCGGGCTGGAGGAAGCGGTCGGGCATCAGCAGGGACGTACCGGCCATGAAGGCGGCGTGCGGCAGGCCCCAGGCGTTCACGTGGAACATGGGCACGATCGGCAGCGCGAGGTCCCGCGGCGTGATGCCGAAGCCCTCGGCGGCCAGGACGCCGAGGGAGTGCAGGTAGATGGAGCGATGGCTGTAGAGGGTGCCCTTGGGGTCGCCGGTGGTGCCGGAGGTGTAGCAGAGGGCGGCGGACTCGCGTTCGTCGAGGACCGCCCAGTCGTACGACTCGGGGCGGCCGGCGATGAGTTCCTCGTAGTCGTGGACGGTGACGTGGGTGCCGTCGAGGAGCGCGCGGTCGCCGGCGCCGGAGACGACGACGTGCTCGACGCCGGGGAGCTGCGGCAGCAGCGGGACGAGAAGGGGGAGGAGGGTGCCGTTGGTGAGGATGACGCGGTCGCGGGCGTGGTTGATGATCCAGACAAGCTGGCGGGGGTCGAGGCGCAGGTTGAGGGTGTGCAGTACGGAGCCCATGGCGGGCAGCGCGAGGTACGCCTCCAGGTGCTCGGCGTTGTTCCACATCAGAGTGCCGACCGGCTCCTGCTGCCGTACGCCCAACTCGTCGCGGAGCGCGTGCGCGAGCTGCGCGGCGCGGGCGCCGACGGTGGCGTAGTCCCTGGTCTGGGGCGGCTCGCCCGATCCGGTCCAGGTGATGACCTTGGCGGAGCCGTGGATGGTCGAACCGTGGGTGACGATCCGCGAGATGGTCAGCGGTACGTCCTGCATCGTGCTCAACACGGAGGGCCTCCCGGGGGTAGGACACGCAGAGACACGCAGCGGTTACGCGCCAGTAAACGGTGGCGCTGATTCTGCTGGTGACCGGGCACCTTGTCACTACCTCGGGCGGGGATGTCTGTACGTCCCTGCCCCCTACATCAGCCCCTATGCACGCCCGTACGGAGGCCCGTACAGAGGCGTCGTACAAGGGCCCGCACGGAGGGCCCGTACGCGAGCCGCCTCCGCAAGGCGGCCGGCGGGGCAAGGGCGGCCACGCCAACGCGGCCGGGACAGGCCGCTACGCCGCCTGCGCCATCTCCCCCAGCCCCGTGTCCTCCCGGAGCTTCGCCAGCGCTCGCGAGACCGCGCTCTTCACCGTCCCGACCGACACCCCCAGCACGGCCGCCGTCTGCGCCTCGCTCAGGTCCTCGTAGTACCGCAGCACCACCATCGCCCGCTGCCGCTCCGGCAACCGCAGCACCGCGCGCCACATCGCGTCGCGCATCGCCTGGTGCTCCGCCGGGTCGGGGCCGGGCACGGGGGTGGGCTCGGGGAGGTCGTCGCCCGCGGCGTACTCGTCGACGCGGCGCTTGCGCCACTGCGAGGTGCGGGTGTTGAGCAGCGCGCGGCGTACGTACCCGTCGAGGGCGCGCGGGTCCTCGATCCGGTCCCACGCCAGATAGGTCTGCGCCAGCGCCGTCTGGAGCAGGTCCTCGGCGTCCCAGGGGCTGGTGGTCAGGGAGCGCGCGGTGCGCAGCAGCACCGGCCCCCGCAGGTTCACGTACGCCGCGAAGGTCGGACGGGGCGGTCGCGCGGTGTCCGCCGCGGGGGCTTCGGTGGTGCTGGCTGTGGACATGGCTCCACGCTAGGAGCGGCACCCGGGTCGGCGGATCGGCCGGAGGTCGCGATGCTGGCTCCACCCGAGGGAGTAGGTGGGGAGCCGGCCGGACCTCCCGTAGGTGGAGGGCCGCCCGGACGACCCGTCGGGGTACTACGTCCGGGGTCCCATGATCGCGACCGGGGCGTCCACGACGTTGCGGTCGATGAGGATCCGCTTGCCGCCGTGGCGCTCCTCGACCATACCGGCGTACTGGTGGAGACGGCGGTGCGGGCGCCAGGCGGCGGGGTCGACGTGCGGCTCACCGTACAGCGAGGGCCTGGTGTGCCAGCGGGCCACCCAGATCATCGACGGCATGCCGTCCTGCCCGGCCCGGCGGGCCTTCTCGATCATGCGGATGCCGGAGTTCGCGCTGCTGTAGAGGCCGGGGAACCAGCCGTGCCGGCGCACCTCCCGGTTCCAGGCGCGGATGTACGCGAGCGTGGTGCGCTTGCACGCCGCGGAGCCGCGGAAGTGCTCGATGTCGAGGTAGAGGGCGCTGCGCTTGACCATGCCGAGGGCGCGGGCGCTGCGCACGGCGTCGCGGGCCTCGGCGCGGCCCTGGCGGCGGGGGCGGGCGGAGTCGATGCGTACGTGGCGCTTGTTGTCGGCGGTGACGCAGGGGGACTGGGAGCCGACGTAGATGGGGAGTACGCGCCAGCCCATGCGGTGGACGCCGCGGAGCCAGGAGGTGGTGAGGTGGGGCTGCTCGGGGCAGGCGCGCCCGCGGCCGGCGAAGTAGACGCCGACGGCGCGGTAGGGGGAGGCGCGCCAGGCGGACATGGCGGCGCGGGAGGGGGTGTGGCAGGTGTCGAAGGCCCGGCCGCGGAAGACGTGGGCGCCGAGGTCGCGGGGGTCGCGGAGGTCGGCGGGTACGGAGACGGGGGCGGCGGTGCCGGCGGCGCTGGGGCTGCCGGCGAGGGTGCCGGCGAACACGGCGAGGACGGCGACGAGCGGGGCGAGGAAAAGCCGGAAACGGCGGAAGCGGCGGGAGCGGCGGGAGCGGCGGGGGCGGGTCTCGGGGGGAGGCATGTCGAGCAGTGAACGACCCGGGCGGACGGAGCGGCCGGTGCGACACGCACCGGTGGGCCGTCCGGAGGGTGGAGTGGGGCCCGTACGCGGGACGAAGGGACGAAGGGACGAAGGAGAACCGAGGGCCGGGGGCCCGTACGAGAAACGAGACGAACCACGACCCCGAACAGGACAGCGGAACGAAACCCACCCCACCCCGCACGCGACCGCGCGGCCGCACCGTGACGGTGCGGCCGCGCGGCCATCCCCATGAGCACCCCGAACTACGTGAGCCCTACCAGAGGTTGGCGAAGACGACCACCGTGTCCGACTGGTCGACGAAGTTGCCGAAGCCCTGGACGTTGGCGGTGTTGGACTCGTTGAAGCCGCCGCCGTTGTTCACCTGCTGGGTCTGGGCGTTGTTGCCGTAGTTGTCGTCACCGACGCCGCCGAGCTGGCCGACGACCGCGGAGTTGGAGTCGTCGTTGGCGAACGCCCCGACCCCGTTGTCCGCGTGCGCAACCCCTCCGAAGAGCGCGACAGCGAGCGGCAGTGAAGCTGCCACGGCCATGATGCGGGTGATGCGCGTGCGTGCCATCTGCTTCCTCCTATGTAACGGAAGACGGTTCCGTGATCGGGAGCCGGCCGGGGGTTCCCGGCCGGCTCTCCGGCGGTTTGCGACGTCGCGAGAGCATCGTTTCCCACGGAACCCGGGACAATCGCCGCCCGGGGCCCAGTTCCCCCGCAGGCATGATCGGCGGCAGGTAAACCCGCACAGCCGTGGCACTTTCGGCTATCGAACATTTGTACGAGACTGGGGGGATGGACAGCTCCGTACACAGCCACGCCCTGACCGCCGCGCTGGCCGCCGCCCGCCGCGGCCTGCCCGTCTTCCCGCTGTCCCGCGCGAAACAGCCCGCGGTCCGCTCCCCGCACCACGTCGACTGGCCTCGGGTGCCCTGCCGCGGGGAGTGCGGACGTATCGGCCACGGCGTGTACGACGCGACCACCGACACCGACGCGATACACACCCTCTTCGCCGCCGCGCCCTGGGCCACGGGCTACGGCATCGCGTGCGGCCGGCCGCCGCATCACCTGATCGGGCTGGATCTCGACGTGAAAACGGGGACGGACGCGCTCGGGATGTTCGAGTCGCTGCTCGCCACGCACGGGATCGTGCTGCCGCCGACGGTGGTGATCCTCACCCCCGGAGGCGGCCGGCACATCTGGCTCACCGGCCGTCCCGACCACACGGTCCCCAACTCCGTGGGCCGCCTCGCGCCGGGCATCGACGTCCGCGGCGCCGGCGGCTACCTCGCGGGCCCGGGCTCACGCACCCTGCACGGTACGTACCGACTGGCACCCCGCTCCACCCGCGCCCCGGCCCCGGCCCCGCGAGCGCTGCTCCGCCTCCTGACCCCGCCCCCACCGGACCCCCCGCCCACACCCCCGCTCGCACACTCGGCAGCCGCGGACGAGCGCCCGGGATGGGAACGCCGAGCGGACTCCCTGATCCGCTTCGTCACCGCCTCCCACCCCGGCGAACGCAACGCCCGCCTCTTCTGGGCCGCCTGCCGCGCGTACGAGACGGGCCACGGCCCGGACGTCGCGGCGGCGCTGGTCCGCGCGGCGATGACGACGGGCCTGCCGGAACGGGAGGCGAAGGCGACGGTGGCCTCGGCGGCAAAACACACACCCCCGTAAAGCGCCCACACCCCCGCGGCCCACCCACCCCCACCGGCAGACCGCCCGCCCACCCGGCGCCGCCCCACCCCCGCCCCGGCCCTGCCACCTCCCGGCAGAAAAACTCCGCCCGGAGGCGACACCCACCGATGAGTTCCGCGCGCCCACTCCGTCTACCCCTCAGACAGCGCGCTCCAGGAGCCGACGACCGCAGCCCGGAGAGGGGCCACCACGATGCCGCACAAGATCTTCGTCAACCTTCCCGTGAAGGACCTGGACCGCTCGGTGACGTTCTTCACCGCCCTCGGCTACCGCTTCGACGAGAACTTCACCGACGAGAACGCCACCTGCCTCGTCATCACGGACGACATCTACGCGATGCTCCTCACGGAGCCGTTCTTCAAGGGCTTCACCAAGAAGGAGATCGCGGACGCCACCACCTCCACGGAGGCGATCCTCGCCCTCAGCGTGGACGACCGCGCGGCGGTCGACGAGATCGTCGACAAGGCGCTGGCGGCAGGCGGCGCCGTCGCGAACGAGCCCAACGACCAGGGCTTCATGTACGGCCGCAGCTTCCTCGACCCGGACGGCCACCAGTGGGAGATCTTCTGGATGGACCCCACCGCCGCCACAGCCGCCTGACCCCGCCCCACCACCCCCGCAGACCGCCCCCATCCCGCACGCAACGCCGTCACCCGAACCGCTAGCCTTGGTCCCTGCCGCCGCCGAGCGACGGCAGGGAGAGTTGCCCGAGTGGCCTAAGGGAACGGTCTTGAAAACCGTCGTGGCGTATCCCGTCACCGTGGGTTCGAATCCCACACTCTCCGCCCTGCGCACCGCACCGCGCCCGCAGCGCCGTGCACCCACAGCCTCCAGGCGGCCTGGGTTCGAGCCGGACGCCGAACTCCCCGCCCTGCCGATCCGGGTCGAGATGCAGGCGACGTTCGGGGCGTTGTCGGACGGCGCGGGCAACCCCCGCGCCCACCTCTCACTCGTCGCGGATAGTCGCCCCCTACAGCGGCAGACCCCGCCCGAACACCACCATCGTCCGCCCCGCCCCGTCGTAGTCCTCCGCCACCCGCGACTCGAAGCCCAGCCTGCGGTGGAACTCCCGCGACCCCGTGTTCGCCACCGACGTGATCGCCTTCAGCCGCCGCGCCCCCTGCCGCTCCGCCGCCGCCGCGAACTCCCCGTACAGGCGGCGGCCCAGGCCCGTGCCGCGGGCGTCGTCGCGGGTGGCGATCAGGTGGACGTACGCGGTGGCGGTCGGGGTGACGAAGCCGAAGAGGTAGCCGCGGATGCCGTCCGGGGCGCGGGCGACCAGGCAGGTGTCGCCGAACTCCTGCACCATCGCCAGCAGGTGCAGCGCGCGCATGTCGCGCTCGCCCCAGTAGCGGGGGTGGTCGGCGAGGACCCGGTGGAAGTCGGCCACGCTCGCCGGCCCGATGTGCGTGCCCTCGGTGTGGATGTCCTCGGTGGTCATCGTGTCGCTCCCTCGCAGCCGGCGGCTACGCCGTGGTGTCCGCCAGGGCCTCGGTGATCTGGCGGGTCGTGTTGCGGGCGACGTGCGGGTTCGTCGCCGCGTACGTCGTGTACGCGCTCAGCGCCGTCGTCAGCGCCCAGCCCCGCCCCCGCGCCCACGCCGCGTCGTCCGCGCCCAAGGCCGCGCGGAACGCGGCGCGCGGGCCCGGGTCCAGCAGGGTCCAGGCGATGACCAGGTCGCAGGCCGGGTCGCCGACGCCCAGGCCGCCGAAGTCGAGGACGGCGCTGAGGTGCCCGGCCCGGGCCAGGAGGTTGCCGTTGTGCATGTCGCCGTGGAACCACACCGGCGGACCGTCCCGCTCCCCCGCCGCGACGGCCGCCTCCCACACCTCCGTCAGCGCGCGGGCGTCGAACGCGCCTTCCGCGCCGACCGCCGCGATCGCCGCCCGCGTCGTACGGTCGCGCTCCCGCAGCGCTACGGCGGGGGAGAGCAGCCCGTACGCGCCCTCGGCGGGCAGCGCCAGGCCCTGCAACGCGCGCAGGAACTCCGCGATGTCCGCGGCGGCCTCGTCCGGGTCCGCCAGGCCGGCGGGCGTCGGCGGCTCGCCGTCGAGCCACCGCGACACCGACCAGTGCCACGGGTAGCCGAACGCCGGCCCGCCCACCTCCAGCGGCGCCGGCACCGCCAGCGGCAGGTGCGGGGCGAGGCGGGGCAGCCACAGGTGTTCCTTCTCGGCCTGGCCCGCCGCCCAGTCGCCGCGCGGGAGGCGTACGGACATGGCATCGCCGAGCCGGAAGATCACGTGGTCCGAGCCGCCGGGGTGCAGGGGCCGCAGCGGCAGATGCGCCCACCGCGGGAACTGCGCCGCCAACAGGCGCCGGGCCAGCGCCTCGTCGACGACGGGGGTGGTGACGACGTCGCTGCCCGCGGGGCTGCCCGCGGTGGTCTCGGCCGACAAACGACTCTCCTCCCGGCCTGCGGTCCGCCTCATCCCATCCCCCGGACGCCCGCGCTGTCGAACGGTTTTCCCCCGCGCCGCCCCGGGCCGCCGCCACACTGGCGGGATGCCTTTCCCTGACGAACCGCAGGTGGCGGCTGTACTCGCGTACCGGCCGGAGTGGCCGCGGGACTTCGCCCGGCTGGCCGGCGAGCTGCGGGCCGCCGCCGGCCCGTACGCGCACGCCATCGACCACATCGGGTCCACGTCCGTGCCGGGGCTGCCGGCGAAGGACTGCGTGGACATCCAGATACGGGTGGCGGCGCCGCTCGACGAGGAAGAGCCCGTCCGGCTCCTCGGCGCCGCCGGCTACCGCTGCCGCCCCGAGCCCTGGAACCGCACCGAGGTCTCCGGCGGTCGGGAGTGCCGCAAGCTGGTGTTCGCGCCGCCGGTCGGCGCGCGGCGGTGCAACGTCCACGTACGCGAGGCCGACGGCCCGAACGCCCGCTTCGCGCTCCTCTTCCGCGACTATCTGCGCGCGGACGCCGCGGCGCGCCGGGCGTGGGGCGAGTTCAAGTCGCGGCTGGCGGACGGCTTTCCGGCCCTGAAGTCGTACGGGCAGGTCAAGGCGCCGGCGACGGAGGTGCTGATGATCGCGGCGGAGCGGTGGGCCGCTGTGGCGGGATGGGAGCCGGGGAATACACGTGACTCGAAAATCGAACACGTGTCAGAATAACTGCGTGACCCACACCTTCCCCGAAGACCTCGTCCAGACCCAGCGCGACTGGTACGCGGTGTACCGCAGACTCGCCGAGGAGCCGCGGCACAGCGCCAGCGAAACCGCGGTCCTGCGGCGGCGATTGCTGCGGCTCTCGGTCCGGGTGTCCACCCATCCGTACTGGCAGACGGCGGGCGGCCGGCTGCCCGCCGCGCGGATGGCGCTGAAGGAAGCGGCCTGGGCGCAGGCGCGGGCGGAGGCGGCCCGCAGCACGTGACCGCGGGCGTGCGGAGGTTCCGAGCGGGGCGGTGACGGGCCCCGGTCGTGAACGGGTCCGGGCCGGGTGAGGGGCAGGGCAGCGTGAGGGACGGCCCTGAACACCCGGCCCGGACCTCTCTACGTGCCGCCCTCCCGCCACGGGCTCTCCGTCTACGGGCCCTCCGCGGGCTCTTGTTCCGCGGGCTCTCCGTCTCTCGTTCCGCGGCGCCTTCCGCTCCGCGGCCCCCGTCCCGTACCCCCCCACACACCACAGCGGCCGGGCACCCGCCTCGGGTGCCCGGCCGCCTGCTGCCCCGGTCCGCCTACTGGTCGCCCTCGCGTTCGCCGAGGGTGAGTTCCGTCGTCTTCTGGTCGCCGCCGCGCTCGTAGGTGATCTCCACCTTGTCGCCCGGCTTGTGCGCCCACAGTTGGGCGATCAGCGTCGGTCCGCTGTCGATGATCGTGTTGTCCAGCTTGGTGATGACGTCGCCGGGCTGGAGCCCCGCGTCGGCGGCGGGGCCGCCGGGCGTGACCGGGTCGCCGGTGGAGTCGCTGGCCGACTCGCTGACCTTCGCGCCCTTGCCCTGGTACGAGTTGTCGACGGAGACGCCGATGATCGCGTAGACCGGCTCGCCCGTGTCGATGAGGTCCTGCGCGACGCGGTTCGCCTGGTTGATGGGGATCGCGAAGCCGAGGCCGATGCTGCCGCCCTGCCCGCCGCCGAAGGGGCTGCCGCTGTCCGCGGGGCGGATCGCGGAGTTGATGCCGATGACGTTGCCGTCGTGGTCCAGGAGCGGGCCGCCGGAGTTGCCGGGGTTGATGGAGGCGTCGGTCTGGAGCGCGTTCATGTACGACTCCTGCTGGCCGGTCGCGTCGCCGGAGGCCACCGGGCGGTTCTTGGCGCTGACGATGCCGGTGGTGACCGTGCCGGACAGGCCGAAGGGCGAGCCGATGGCGATGGTCTGGTCGCCGACGTCGACCTTTTCGGAGTCGCCGAGCGGCAGCGGCGTCAGGTCGGCGTCGGAGGCGTCGGCGAGCTTGATGACGGCCACG
This sequence comes from Streptomyces sp. 184, assembly GCF_045781775.1. Classification (NCBI taxonomy): domain Bacteria; kingdom Bacillati; phylum Actinomycetota; class Actinomycetes; order Kitasatosporales; family Streptomycetaceae; genus Streptomyces; species Streptomyces sp. 184. Next base: position 8,038,205 of record NZ_CP123230.1, read on the forward strand.
TCGTAGCCGCTGGCCTGGCCGACGACCTCGGCGTCGTACGTCTTGCCGTTGGAGAACGTCGCCGTCAGCGAGCCGCTGCCCTCGGCGCCCGCCACGACGTGGTTGTTGGTGAGGATGTGGCCCTGCTTGTCGTAGACGAAGCCGGTGCCGGTGGCGGCGCCGCCCTCCTCGCCGGTGCCGCTGTCACCGCCGCCGCCGCTGGCCTCGATGGTCACGACGCTGGGCAGCGCCTTGTCGGCGATGCCGGCGACGGAGCCGGGCGGGTTCTCGATCTTCTGGCCGTCCTGGGTGCCGGAGACGGTCGTGGACGTGCCGCTGGAGTCGTCGTCGCGCTCGGCGGCCCAGTATCCGACGCCGCCGCCGATGCCGCCGCCGAGCAGTGCGGCGACGAGGGTGGCCGCGACGACGGTGCCCACGCGCCGGCCGCCGCCCGAGGGGGGCCGGGGACCGGAGTCCCAGCCGCCGCCGCCCGGGGGCGGGGCGCTGCCCCAGCCGGGCTGGGTGGGAGGCGGCGAGCCCGCCGGGAGGGGGCTCGCCGGTGTGGCACCCGCAGGGGAGGTTCCCGCCGGCGGCGGGGGCGGGGGCCACTGCGGGCCGGCGCCGCCGGACGAACCGGCGGCGCCGCTGGGCCCGGCCTGACCTCCGGCGGGCCCGGTGTGGCCGGCGCCGGAGCCCGTCCCGCCCGCGGCGCCGACCGCGGCGAACTGCTCCGTACGCGCCCCACCGTGCCCCCCGGCACCCGGGCCACCCGGAGAGCCGGCAGCGTCCGAACCACCCGGCCCTTCGGGTCCCGCCGGCCAGGCGCCGCCGGCCCCTCCGCTCGTACGCTCAGGAGACCCGACCGGAGACCTCGCTCCGGCATCCGGCGGCGGGAAGTCCGGCCGCGGAGGCGTCGCGCCGTCGTTCTCGGTGCTCACAGCTCTCTCCTTCACGTCTCACGCCAGGTGCCAGTTGCGCCTACCCGCCCAACCAGGGTCCCGCACGCCTTGTCAGCGGACGGTAAACCGCACCTAGTCTTTGGCTGACATCCTTTACTTCGGACATACCGGGCGCATCCCCTGGGTGGCAGACGAGGGCCGGGCCGGCGGCCCCGACGGGTGGCACCATGAGCCGGTGAGCCAAGCACCCGCGGATCGGCCGTACGGGCGTACGGAACCGGGCCCGCCCGCCGTCGTCGCGCACCGGGGCGCGTCCGAGGACGCACCGGAGCACACGCTCGCCGCGTACCGCACGGCCATCGAGGAGGGCGCCGACGCCCTGGAGTGCGACGTGCGGCTCACCGCCGACGGCCATCTCGTCTGCGTCCACGACCGGCGCGTCAACCGTACCTCCGACGGCCGCGGCGCCGTCTCCGCACTGGAACTCGCCGACCTCGCCACCCTCGACTTCGGCTCCTGGAAGGCGCGCGAGGCCCGCCGCGACGAGATCGGCCGGCGCCAGCGCGAGGCACCGGAGGAACCGGACTGGGAACGCACCTCGGTACTCACCCTGGAGCGGCTGCTGGAACTGGTCACCGACGCCGGGCGGCGGGTGGAGCTGGCCATCGAGACCAAGCACCCCACCCGCTGGGCCGGGCAGGTGGAGGAGAAGCTGGTCGAGTTGCTGCGCCGGTTCGGCCTCGCCGGCCCGCCGGGCCCCGGCACCCCGCCGGCCGGCGGCACCCGGCGCACAACCCGCAGGGCCGCGGGCCTCCCACCCCATACCGCCCCCGGCACCACCCCCGCCACCGACGAGCCCTCCCTCGTCCGGGTGATGAGCTTCTCGGCCCGCTCCCTGCACCGCATCCACGCCGCCGCGCCCGCCGTCCCGACCGTCTTCCTCATGCAGTTCCTCCTCCCCCGCTTCCGCGACGGCCGCCTCCCGCGCGGCGTCGGCATCGCCGGCCCCAGCCTGCGCATCGTCCGGAACAACCCCGGCTACGTCGACCGCCTCCACCGCGCCGGCAACCGCGTCCACGTCTGGACCGTCAACGAACCCGACGACGTCGACCTGTGCGCGCGCCTCGGCGTCGAGGCCCTCATCACCAACCGCCCGCGCCAGGTCCGGGCCCAACTCGACCGCATCGGCTACGACAACCCGCCCACGGGCCATGCGTGACTACGCGTAGTACACCGGCGCGCGCACTGCGTTCGGTTACGTAACGAGTGCATCAACGGTCGCCGGTTGGCCGGTTTCCGATCCACCCCGCGGGGGCATTGACTCCCTGTTGCGGGGCGAGGAGATCGCTGGGGGTGGTGATGTTCGTGGTGGCACAGCAAGCGCCGGCTTCGTCCATGGCCGTTCCCCACGGCCCGGACGGAGTGGGGCTCGCGCGGCGCCGCCTGCGCGCCGACCTGCGCGCCCGGGGCACGTCCGAGGCGACCGTCGACGACGCCGTGCTCGTCCTGTCCGAGCTGCTCAGCAACGCATGCAGGCACGCCAGACCGCTGGCCACGGCCGCGTCGACCGCGGACGCCGAAGTGCTCGTACGCGCCCGGGGCGACACCGCGCCGGACCACGGCCCGGGCCGGAACCCGCCCCCCGGCGCGGAAGCCGCGGGCACCGCCGCCCAGGCCCCCGAATCACCGCCCGCCGCCCCGGCCCCCGGTACCGCGGACACCCGCGTACGGGCCGACTGGCGCATCGATCCGGACGGCCGCGTCACCGTCGCCGTCACGGACGGTGGCGGACCCACCCGACCACTTCCCGCCACACCCTCGGTCACCGCCAAAGGCGGCCGCGGGCTGGCCATCATCTCCTCCCTCGCCTGCGACTGGGGCGTGCGCTACGACGCCGGCGCCCTCGGCGAGGTCACGGTCTGGGCGTCCCTTCCCGGCCACTGACGCCGGCCCCGGGACCGCACGCGGCACGGACCCCGCACCGCACGCGCCACCGCCCCGGGCACGGGCACCCGACCCGGACACCCGACGCTGGGACTAGGCTCCGGCGGTACGTGACACCGTCCGCGCCCCGAACGGAGCAATCCAGCCATGGCGAAGAAGCGCCGCCCCCGTACGAAGGCATCCCAGCCCGCCGCCGTGCCCGACGGCGACATTCCCGTCGTCGGCGCCCGCGAGCCCTGCCCGTGCGGCTCCGGCCGGCGGTACAAGGCATGCCACGGCCGCGCCGCCGCGCAGGCCGTCACCGAGCTGGTCCGCCGGCCCTTCGAGGGCCTGCCCGGCGAGTGCGACTGGGTGGCGCTGCGCGAACTGGTGCCCGCCGGCACCGCCGAACTGACCCTCGCCGCCGGCCTGCCCGACGACGTACCGTCGCTCACCCTCGCCACCGTGCTGCCCATGGCCTGGCCCGCGCTGCGCCGCGACGACGGCACCGTCCTCCTCGGGCTCCAGAACGACACCGCCTCCGGCGACATCAGCCGCGACCTCGCCGACGTGCTCAAGCGCGCGCTGACCGCCACCCCCGGCTCCCCCGTCGAACCGGCCGCCCCCACCGGCACCGGCGACGGCCCGCGGCTCCAGGACCTCCTCGACTCCTCGGCGGCGATCAGGCCCGTGGTGCACGACGGGTTCGAGTTCTGGCTGGACGACGCCGAGTCGGCCACCGGCGAGGTCACCGCCTCGCTGGAACGGGCCAACGCCGCCGCCATCCCCACCGCCCGCCTCGACGGCGTCGAGGCCGCGTACTGGTGCGAGGCGCCGGAGAAGAACCACCTGCGCTGGGTCATGCCCCACCCCGAGGAGCGCCTCCTCGACGCCCTCGCCCGGCTGCACGCCGCCGGCACCTCCGCGCTCGCCGAAGACACCCGGCTCGTCGGGTCGTTCCGCGCGCACGGGCTCGTGGTGCCCGTGTGGGACCTGCCGTCGGCCATGACGGCGGAGGACTGCGAGAAGCCGGCCGCCGAGTTCCGGGAGCGGCTGGAGGCGGCGCTGGCCGTGACCGAACCGCTCACGGGGACCGAGCGCAAGGCCCGCGGCGGACTCGCCAACCGCCAGGTGACGCTGAGCTGATCAACTGCATACCGTGCGGTATGACGGGTCCATCATTTGACGGGAATTACGACGTTCGAATTTGCGAAACGCCAAAGTGTTGTTACCGTCGCTTGTAGCCCGGTCGCTGGTGCATCCCCCGTCGCCAGCGGCCGGGTCTTTACATGCCCGGTCGCCGGCGCCCGCCGAAATTTCACGCGAAGCCGCGGAACCCACCACCCCGACCGCACAGGGCCATTCCGGTGGAGCCGGAAAAGCCGACGGCGCGCACGGGCCGCCTCACGGCACACCTGCCCGTACGCACCGCTCTGCCTCTCGTACGCACCACACGGCCGCGCACAGGCACGGCCCGGCCGTACGTACGCACCACACGGCCCGGCGCCGCGCCGCTCATCACCACACGGCCCGGCACCATACGGCCCGGCGCCGCGCGCCGCTCAGCCGGCGAGTCTGCTGCCGCCGCCCGGGGCCGCCGCCACCGCCTCCACCAGGACGTCGACCACCGACGCCACCGGAGGCACCCACGGCGCCCCGCCGTCCGGCCGCGGCGCCCGCTCCCAGCGGACCCGCCCCGCACCCGTCTCCGACGGCGGCAGCGCCAGATAGCCGCCCTCGCCGTGGAAACCCAGCGACGAGGGCACCCAGCCGTGCTCGCCGAGCAGTTCGCCCAGCTCGTCGTAGTCGTAGCTGGCCACCAGCAGCGCCCAGCGCTCCGGCGTGGCCACCACCGGGCCCGTACGCACACCGAGCCGGTCCAGCCGGGTCAGCGCCCGGGCGGCGGTCACGGCGGGCAGGCTGACCGCGCTCGGGGCGCGGCCGCCGGTCGCGAGCAGCACCGGCGCGTCGGGGCGTTGCTCCCACCACCAGTGGACCATCCGCGGGTCCGTGGTCGCGGCGAGCACGCCGGGGTCATGGGGATGTGCTCCGGGTGCGGCGCACTCCGGATAGGGGCAGGCACACCCGCGGTCGCGCGGCTGCGCGGCCGGGGCCTGCGTCCGGTCTCGCCGGCCGCGCCTCGGGGGCTCCAGGCTCGCTCCGGGCACGACGGGCCACTGCCACTGCGAAGCGAACGTCAGCGCCGCGTCCGGCAGCGCCCGCTGCCCGTTACGCCTGCGCCGCTTTCCGGGATATTCGCGCATGAGCGCTCATCCTTCCGTGGCACCAGGGTCTGCTGGCCGATCACCTTGCGAGGGTCATGCAGTCACTGCTGTCTCGATGCGGTGTCTCTGCTGCGTCGGTGCGCTGCTTCGGTGCGTCGGTGCGTGCGCTGGGTTCGTACGGTCGCGCGGCACGCACGGGCGGAGCCCGGGCTCTGATCTGTAGGACGCACTGCCGCCTGGGCGGGTTCCTGCCGTTGCCGGCTTGTGTGGGGACCTCCGTGTCGAAATCCAGTCGACCGCAGTTGAACAGAGCACCCATCGATTTTCAGCCAATCACAGATGCCCCGCGAACACCACCATGCCCGGGCCGACAACACTGGACATCGCATCACCAGTCCGTGTAAATGTGGATCTATTGCGAGTGGTACAGCATGAGATGGGGGTCTGCAATGCTGCTGAGCGCGATGCAAGTGCCGGTCAGGCCCGTATGGAGGGGCTGCACCGGACCGCCGGCCGCGGGTGCGGGACCGCTGCGCGAAGGCCGCCTGCTTTGAGCACCCCACCGTTCCCGAATGTGGCTGGAATTGAGCTACAGCGGCTGCTACGACCCGCAATCACCCACCCCACCGAGTCCCCCGCGGCCTCGTACGACCGCCTCTCCGCCTGGGCCGGCGACCTCACCGCCCTGCACGAACTCACCGGACGCCTCGCACGCACCACGGAGTTGGAACAAGCGCTCCACGAGATCCTCCGCGCCGGCGCGGAACTGCTCGGCGCGCGCCGCGGATTCGCCGTACTCCAGCCCGCCGACGGCCGCGGCCCCGACGCCCGCGTCGGCTACGGCATCGGCGCCGCGGAACTGGGCGCCATGGAAACCGTGCCACGCGCGTCCACGTCGTACGGACGGATCCTCGACACCCCCGCCGCCACCCGCCCCGCCGACATCTGCCGCCCCGACCTCGCCGCCGAACCCGATCTCCACCCCCGCCACCGCGACGTCGCCACCCGCCTCGGCTACGCGGCGGGCTACGCCGTGCCGCTCACCGCGACGACGGACAGGGCCGGCGGCGCGGGCGCGGGGGGCGACGGAGGGCCGGCGGGGAGCGCACCGGCGGGTTCAGGACACCCGGGACCGGGACAGCCGGACCAGGGCGGTATGGCACAACCGGGCCAGACGGGAACCGGACAGCGGGGACAGCGGGGACAGCCGGGCGCGGGACAGCCGGGCGCGGTGCAAGCGGGCGCGGGACAAGCGGCACCCGGGCAGCCGGCTCCCGGACACGCGGGTACGGGCCCGGGGCACGCCGGGCCGGGGCAGCCGGGTGCCGCCCAGCCCGGCGAGACCACGTACGGGCAGCGGCACCCCGCGGCACCCGGCCCGACCGGCTACGGACCGCAGGCCCCGCCCGCACCGGGCCCCGCCCACCCCGGCCGCCCCGCCGCGACACCCCCCGACCCGCACACCCCCGGATACCCCGTACCGGGACAACCCGGCGCGCCCGGCCCCGTACCGCCCACCGGACCCCCCTACGCCCCCGGCGCACGCCCCGGGCCCGTACCGCCGCCGCCCTCCCGGCCCGGCGCGCCCCCGCAACCCGGCGCCCCCCGCCCACCCGGACGCCCCGCCCCCGCGCCCGCCTCCTCCGCGCCCGCGCTCCTCGCCGCAGTCGAGTGGCTCTACGACGAACCCGCCCGCCCCACCGACCGCCAGCGCCGCATCGCCGGCCTCTACGCCCGCCACGCCGGCGACCACCTCGCCCGCCTCCTCGACCTCGCCCGCGCCCGCACCGCCGCCGACGGCGTACGCGCCGCGCTGCTCCCCGCGTGCCTCCCCCGCGTACCCGGCGCCCGCGTCGCCGTCCGGCACCGCACCGGACCCCGCGGCGGCGGCGACTTCTACGACGTACTCCCCCTCCCCGACGGCGCCCTCGGCCTCGCCGTCGGCTCCGCCGGCGGCGGCGGGCCCGCCGCCGTCGCCGCCATGGGCCAGTTGCGGGCAGGACTGCGCGCGTACGCCGTCATGGAAGGCGAAGACCCCGTCGCCGTCCTCTCCGACCTCGAACTGCTCATGCGGCTCACCGAACCCGGGCGCCGCGCCACCGCCCTCTTCGCGTACGCGCCGCCCGGCCGCCGCAGCATCGTCGTCGCCGGCGCCGGCCACTGCCCGCCGCTCGTCACCGGCCCCTGGCGCACCGAGTACGCCGAGACCACCCTGTCCGCGCCGCTGAACATGCTGACCTGCTGGGAAGCGCCCAGCGTCACCATCGACCCCGCCCCCGGAGAAACCGTCCTGCTCTACACCGACGGCCTCCTCCACCGCACCGGCCGGCCCACCGACCAGGCCATGACCCGCCTCCACCACGCCGCCGCCACCGCCCCCGCGCCCGTACGCGACGACCCCGAAGCGCTCACCGACCACGTCCTCGCCCGCCTCCTGCCCCCCGGCCCCGACGACGGCGCCGACCACCCCGAGGACGTCGTCCTGCTCGCCGTACAGCTCACCGGCTGAGCGCTCCCGCTCGTTCGAAACGTCACTGCTCGCAGGGTCTTCGAGCCGCGCCCCCGGCCGTACGCTGGAAGCGGCCGACGCATCGCAGAGGAGGAAGCCGTGACCGAGGAGCAGCCGCAGACCCGGACGCCCGAGAACGCGGAGACCGCGGAACCCGCGGAGACCGCGGAAGGCGCCGCGGGCGCGGACGGTGCGGAGGGCGCCGGGGGAACCGAAGGAGTCGAAGGCGCCGAGGGGGCCGAGGGGACCGAGGACGCGGAGAAGCCCGTCAAGCAGCGCAAGAACGGCCTCTACGGCGGCCTCTCCGACGAACTCGCCGAGAACATGAAGTCCGGCTGGGCCGACACCGAACGCCACGACCTGCGGCCCGTCCCGCAGGCCCCGTACGCCGCCGACCGCCGCGCCGCGCTCTCCGCCCGCTTCCCCGGCGAACGCCTCGTCGTCCCCGCCGGCAACCTCAAGGTGCGGGCCAACGACACCGAATACCCCTTCCGGCCCTCCTCCGACTACGCCTACCTCACCGGCGACCAGACCGAGGACGGCGTGCTCGTCCTGGAACCCGTCACCACCGACGACGGCAAGCCGGGCCACGAGGCGACCGCGTACCTGCTGCCGCGCTCGGACCGTACGAACGGCGAGTTCTGGCTCTCCGGCCAGGGCGAACTGTGGGTCGGCCGGCGCAACAGCCTCACCGAGAACGAGAAACTGCTCGGCCTGCCCGTCAAGGACGTGCGCAAGCTGACCGAGCACCTCGCCGAGGCCACCGGGCCCGTACGGCTGCTGCGCGGCTACGACGCGGCCGTCGACAAAGCACTCGACGACAAGGTCACCGGCGAGCGGGACGAGGAGTTCCGCGTCTTCCTCTCCGAGATGCGGCTCGTCAAGGACGAGTTCGAGATCGCGGAGCTGGAGTACGCGTGCGAGTCGACCGCGCGCGGCTTCGAGGACGTCGTGAAGGTCCTCGACCGGGCCGAGGCCACCAGCGAGCGCTACATCGAGGGAACATTCTTCCTCCGCGCCCGCGTCGAGGGCAACGACGTCGGCTACAGCTCCATCTGCGCCGCCGGCCCGCACGCCACCACGCTCCACTGGGTACGCAACGACGGCACCGTCCGCTCCGGCGACATGCTCCTGCTCGACGCCGGCGTCGAGACCCGCAACCTCTACACCGCCGACGTCACCCGCACCCTCCCCATCGACGGCACGTTCACGCCGCTCCAGCGGCGCATCTACGACGCCGTCTACGAGGCGCAGGAGGCCGGCATCGCCGCCGTCCGGCCGGGCGCGGCGTACCGCGACTTCCACGACGCCGCGCAGCGGGTGCTGGCGGCGAAACTCATCGAGTGGGGGCTGCTCCAGGTCGACGACGTGGACAAGGTGCTGGAGCTGGGGCTCCAGCGGCGCTGGACGCTGCACGGCACGGGGCACATGCTGGGCATCGACGTCCACGACTGCGCCGCCGCCCGCACCGAGGAGTACGTGGGCGGGACGCTGCGGCCGGGCATGTGCCTGACGGTGGAGCCGGGGCTGTACTTCCAGCTCGACGACCTGACGGTGCCGGAGGAGTACCGGGGCATCGGGGTGCGGATCGAGGACGACATCCTGGTGACGGAGCTGGGCTGCCGGAACCTGTCGGACCACCTGCCGCGGCAGGCAGACGAGGTGGAATCCTGGATGGCGCGCCTGCGCGCCTGAGGCGGGGGCAGGGCGCGGGGACGCGGTCGCGGGGCTGCGCGAGAAGTGCGGAGCACCGGCCGGTGCGTACGGGCGGACACCGGCCGGTGCACTGGAGAAGACGCAAGGCGGGCACGGAAGGTTCGCACGAATTCCGTGCCCGCCGGCAGCCGCCGGGGCCATCCGTCGCCAACCCACGACCACCTGACAGAATTTGCAATCTGTCAGCCGTCATCCGTCATTCGTTAGCCATGGGTCATCATCCGTCGGTCTGCCCGCGCAGCGGCAGCCGCACCGTGAACAGCGCCCCGCCGCCCGGGGCTTCGCCGATGCCGATCGAGCCGCCGTGGCGTTCGACGACGTTCCGGACGATCGCCAGCCCCAGGCCCGCGCCGCCGTCGTCGCGGCTGCGCGCGTCGTCGAGGCGTACGAACCGCTCGAAGATCCGCTCCCGGTCCGCCGGCGGCACTCCCGCGCCGTCGTCCGCGACCTCCAGCACCACCCACGTACCTTCGCGGCGCACCCGGACGTCGACCCGGCCGGCGGCGTGCCGTACGGCGTTGTCCAGCAGGTTGCCGAGGACGCGCTCCAGTTGGCTCCGCGAACCGGCCACCGTCGCGTCGGCCGGTTCCCCGGCCACGACCGCCACCCGGCGCCCGGCGTCGGGGCCGCCCGGTCCCTCCGCGTTCCGGCGCTCCACATCCTCGCGCACCAGCGCGTCCAGCGCGACCGGCTTGCCCAAAGGCTCCTCCCCGGCGTCGAGCCGGGCCAGCAGCAGCAGGTCGGCGGCGAGGTGCTGGAGCCGCACGGTGTCCGCCACCGCGCCGTCCAGGTCGAGCAGTTCGGGGTGGGCGGCGGCGACTTCCAGTTGGGTGCGCAGGGAGGCGATGGGGCTGCGGAGTTCGTGGGAGGCGTCGGCGACGAAGCGGCGCTGGCGCTCGACGGACTCCTCCAGCGCGGTCAGGGTCTCGTTGGTGGTACGGGCCAGCCGGGCGACCTCGTCGCGGGTGGCGGGTTCCGGGACCCGGCGGGACAGGTCGGTGGAGGCGGTGATCGCGGCCATCTCGCCGCGGATGCCCTCGACCGGGCGCAGCGCGCGCCGGGTGACGAGCCAGGTCACGCCGGCCACGACGGCGAGCAGCGGCACCAGCCCGGCGAGCATGGTGCGGCCGACGGTGTCGACGGCCTTCTGCTCGGTGTCGAGGGGGACGCCGGCCCAGACGGTGTAGGTCCGGCCGTCGGGGGAGGTGGTCTTGAGGCCGGCGAAGCGGTAGTCGCCGCGTTCGCCGTCGAGTACGGCCGTGCCGTCGTCGTGGTCGGGCTCGTCCTCGACCTCGCCCCGGCGCGGCGCGGGGTCGTCGTCGGAGTCGTCCGAGGCGGAGTCGTCGGCGTTGGAGTCGTCCGAGCCGGAGTCGTCCGAGTTGGAGTCGTCGTCGGAGCCGGAGGGGGAGTCGTCGTCCGCGTCGTCGTCGGAGTCGTCGTCCCCGCTGTCCCCGTCGTCCCCGTCGTCGTCGGAGTCGTCGGAGTCGTCGGAGTCGTCGGAGTCCCCGGTGGGGCTCGGCGTCGGGCTCGCCGGGCTCGGGCTCGGGCTCGACGTCGGCGTCGGGGATGCGGTCGGCTCCTTGCGGGTTTCCGGCGGGAGTTGGGTCTCGGGGCCGCCGGCGCCGTCGATGATGGTGAGGTCGTCGCTGGCGAGCACCGGCTGGTCGTTGTCGTCGCGTACGACCATGGGGTTGTCGTCGGGGAGGTCGATGTCGGCGAGCGGGGTGCCGTTGCTCAGGTCGGTGGCGATGCGGCGGGCGTTGACCTCGGCCCGGAGTGCGGCCTGGTCGTGCAGGTTGGAGCGGAGCACGAGCAGGACGGCGACGCCGGCGGCGACGAGCGCCAGGGCGACGACGGCCGTCGCGCCGACCGCGGCCTTGGCGCGTACCGAGGCGAACGGGCTACGCACGGGCACCGCCGGCGCCGTCCGGGTCGGCGAGCCGGTAGCCGGCGCCGCGTACGGTCTGGATGGTGCGGGCGCCGAGTTTGCGGCGCAGGGCGCTGACGTAGACCTCGACGATGTTGGGGTCGCCGTCGTACGCGAAGTCCCAGGCGTGGTCGAGGATCTCGGACTTGGCGACGACCTCGCCGGCGCGCTGCGCCAGCACTTCCAGGACGGCGAACTCCTTGGTCGTCAGGGCCACCTCCGCCTCGCCGACGTGGACGCGGCGCGTGGCGGGGTCGACGGCGAGGGCGCCGACGCGCAGGACGGGCGCGGCGGTGCGGCCGTGGCGGCGCAGGAGGGCGCGTACGCGTGCGAGGAGGACGACGTAGCTGAAGGGCTTGGTGAGGTAGTCGTCGGCGCCTGTGTCGAGGCCCTCGGCCTCGTCGTACTCGCCGTCCTTGGCGGTGAGCATGAGGATCGGGGTCTCGTCGCCGGCGGCGCGGAGGGCGGAGCAGACGCGGTAGCCGTTCATGCCGGGGAGCATGATGTCGAGGACGATGAGGTCGTAGTCGGTCTCGGTGGCCCGGTGCAGGCCCTCCGCGCCGTCGTGGACGACGTCCACGGCGAAGCCCTCGGCGGCGAGTCCGCGGGCGAGGGAGGTGGCGAGGCGTCGTTCGTCCTCGACGATCAGCAGTCGCATGCCCCAAGGGTCGCAAACCGAAGCTGAAGAACCCTTCAGGTCCCTTCAGGGTCCCTTCAGGATCGTTCAGGCAGGTTGGTCTCTGTCAGCACACAGCGGCACGAGCCGCCGAAAGCGGGAGGACCCTCATGAAGCGCAACATCGTCATCGCCGCCATCGCGACCGCGACGCTGGTCACGGGTGGCACGGTGACCGCGGTCGCGGTCTCGAACGGCGACAGCGGGGCGGATGCGGCCTCGGTGCCGGCGGACGTGCAGGTCGGCGACGACGACGGCCGTGACGACGACGGCGACGACCGGGACGACCGCGATGACCGGAAAGACCGGGACGACCGGGACGACGACGGCAAGGACGGCCGCGACGACGACGGCCGCGACGCCGACGACCGGGCCGAGGGCGAGGCGCTCGCCGCGGCGAAGGTGAGCGTGGACGACGCGATCGCGGCGGCGCTCCAGGAGCGGGCCGGCACGGTGGAGTCGGCGGAGTTCGACGGTGACGACCGCGGCGGGGCCCACCGGTGGGAGATCGACATCCTCGGTGAGGACGGCAAGTGGTACGAGGTGAACGTCGATGCCGGCAGCGGTGACGTCGTCGCGGACCGCACCGACGACAGCGACGACCGGGACGACGACGGCGACGGCGACGACGACCGTGACGACCGGGACGACGACGGCAAGGACGACGACCACGACGACCGGGACGACGACGACTCCGACGACCGCGACGACGACTGATCCGACGGCGACGGCCCTGACCCCCGGCTGACAGCCGGCAGAACCGCCGCGCCCGGTCCCCGCTCCCCCGTCACCGCATCCGCTCCCAGACCATCCCCCGGGCCCCCGGCGGGCCGCCCCGCGACACTCCCCCCAGTGCACGCGGAGGCGGGCCCCGCCGGGGGCTTTCCCCTGCCCGGCCGCGAGCCCTGGCCGGGCCCGGCCCGCGCTGAGCCCCGCCCCCCGGCCCGCCCCCCGGCCCGCCTCCCGGCCCGGCCCGCGCCCGCGCAAGCGCCCCCCGCACACGCCGGAGGCCGGCGCCGGAACCCCGTGGTTCCCGGCGCCGGCCTCGTGCCGCCACCCCGCTATCCCTTGCCGGTGGCGCGTCCGTACTGGAGCAGTGCCCAGCTCACGCAGCCGAAGGAGGCCACGGTGACGACGGAGCGGACGTTGTTCCAGCGCACCCACCTGTCCTCGACCCGTTCGCGCAGTCCCGCCAGGTCCTTGATCTGGTCGACGGCGCCGGCGGCGTCGAGTTCGTTGTTCATCGGCACGTTGACGGCGAAGGTGATGACGAGCATGGCCACGTACAGGACGAGGGCGGCGATCAGCCAGGGCAGTGCCTTGGAGCGCTGGTCGCCGTCCGCGCCGAGGAGCAGTCCGCCGGCGAGGAGCAGGAGGACGAAGGCGCCGCCGAAGCTGAGGGCGAACCAGCCGTTCATCATCGCCCGGTTCATGTGCTGGAAGGACTCGACGAAGGTGCGGTCGCCGGCGCGGGCGAGGCCCGGCATCACGGAGTACGACCAGACGTAGAACAGTCCTGCGCTCAGTCCGGTGGTGAGGACGGCCGCGAACAGCACCGCCGTACGGAAGTCAGACATTCCAGGCTCCTCTCTCGGCGGCCTCGCGCACGAAGTCGGTGAAGTCGCGGGGGGCGCGCCCCAGGGCTCGCTGTACGCCGTCGGTGCGGTGGGCGTTGCGGCCGTCGAGTATGCGCGTGAACAGGTCGGCGAAGATCTCGACGACATCGGTCGGGAGGTGTCCGGCGGCGGCCGTGCGGAACTGTTCGGGGGTGACGGGCACGTAGCGCACGTCGCGGCCCGTGGCGCCGCTGATCTCGGCGGCGGCCTCGCCGAACGTGAGCAGCCGGGGGCCGCTCAGCTCGTACGTGGTCCCACTGTGCCCGTCTTCGGTGAGGGCCGCGACCACGACGTCGGCGATGTCGCGGGTGTCGATGAACGGCTCGGGGACGTCGGCGGCAGGGAGGACGAGTTCGCCGCTGAGGACGGGGTCGAGGAGGAAGTCCTCGTCGAAGTTCTGCATGAACCAGGAGCAGCGGACGACGGTCCACCGGGCGCCGGATTCCTTGACGGCGTCCTCGCTGGGGTGGCACTCGGGTTCGCCGCGGCCGGAGAGGAGGACGAGGCGCTCCACTCCGGCGCGTACGGCCGTCTCGGTGAAGGCGCGGATGGCGGGGGCGGCGGCGGGGTCGGCGAGGTCGGGGGCGTAGGTGAGGTAGGCGGCGCTCACGCCGTGGAGGGCGGGTTTCCAGGTGGTGCTGTCGTGCCAGTCGAAGGGGGTGTCGCTGCGGCGGGAGACGGCGCGGACGGCGTGGCCGCGGGCGGTGAGGGTCTGTGCGACGTGGCGGCCGGTCTTGCCGGTGCCGCCGATGATGAGGTGGGTGTTCTGTTCTGTGGTGGTGCCGGTCTGTGTCATAGGGATAGTGAAGCCGCGGCGGGCTGGACGCTCCATGGTTGAAAGGCTCGTCGGCATACGCGAGCGTCTAGGCTGGGGGGCATGGATTCGATTGCGGGGCTACTGGACAGCCCGCGCGCGCACGGCGCTTTCATGATGCGCGCGATTCTGGAGCCGCCGTGGTCGGTGCGGATCGTGGACCGGGCGCCGTTGTGCATCGTGGCGCTGGCGAGTGGTTCGGCGTGGGTGACGTATGACGACGCGGCGCCGGTGCGGGTGGGGGAGGGCGAGATGGCGATCATGCGCGGCCCGGATCCGTACGTCTTCTCCGACGATCCGTCGACCGAGCCGCAGGCGATGATCCATCCGGGCGGGCGGTGTGAGACGCCGGACGGGCAGAGTCTCGCGGGGGAGATGGATCTGGGGGTGCGGACGTGGGGGTACAGCCGGGATGCGTCGTCGAAGATGCTGATCGGTTCGTACGAGAACACGGGGGAGATCGGGGCGCGGCTGCTGGATGCGCTGCCGCGGCTGGTGGTGCTGACGAAGGACATGTGCGACTGTCCGCTGCTGCCGGTGCTGGAGGAGGAGATCGGGCGGGACGGGCCGGCGCAGCGGGTGGTGCTGGACCGGCTGCTGGATCTGCTGGTGGTGGCGGCGCTGCGGGCGTGGTTCGCGCGGCCGGAGGCGCGGGCGCCGGGGTGGTATCGGGCGCAGGGTGATCCGGTGGTGGGGCGGGCGTTGAAGCTGCTGCACAACAATCCGGCGCATCAGTGGACGGTGGCGGAGCTGGCGGTGCGGTCGGGGGTGTCGCGGGCGGCGCTGGCGCGGCGGTTCGCGGAGTTGGTGGGGGAGCCGCCGATGACGTATCTGACGGGGTGGCGGCTGGCGTTGGCGGCGGATCTGCTGCGGGAGCCGGATGCGACGGTGGGTGCGGTGGCGCGGCGGGTGGGGTATGGGAGTCCGTTTGCGCTGAGTGCGGCGTTCAAGCGGGTGCACGGGGTGAGCCCGCAGGAGCACCGCTTGGCGGCGGTGGGCTGAGGGGGGCGTAGGGCAGGGGGGTTCGGGGTGTGGGGCAGGGGGCGTACGGGACCGCCGTCCGGCCGCGCCTGATGAGCAGGGGCGCCTGCCGTCTGCCAGTGTCGGAGCATGACCGTCCGCACGGCTGCCAGGCGCCTCCACTGGTCGGCCGTCGTGCCGCCGGTCGCCGCCGTGATGCTCGCCTTCACCTGGCAGCGTTCGCTCTCGGGCCTTCTCACCGGCGTGGTCTCCTTCTTCTTGATCACCGCCGTGCTCGCCGCCGTGCGCCACGCGGAGGTGATCGCCGAGCGGATCGGGCAGCCGTACGGGGCGCTGGTGCTGGCGGTGGCGGTGACGGTCATCGAGGTGGCGCTGATCGTCACGATGATGGTCGACGGCGGTGAGAAGTCGAGCGCGCTCGCGCGCGACACGGTCTTCGCCGCCTTGATGATCACTTGCAACGGGATCGTGGGCCTGAGCCTGCTGCTGGTCGCGCTGCGCCGCGGGGAGGCGTTCTTCAGCGCGGAGGGCACGGGCACGCAGTTGGCGACGGTGACGACGCTGGCGGGGCTGAGCCTCGTTCTGCCGACGTTCACCACCAGCGAGCCGGGGCCGGTCTTCTCGACGCCGCAGCTCGCCTTCGCGGCGCTGGCGTCGATCGCGCTGTACGGGGTCTTCGTGGCGACGCAGACGGTGCGGCACCGGGAGAAGTTCCTGCCGGTGACGCCGGGCGGTGACGTGATCGACGACCTGGACGATCCGGCGCACCGGCCGTCGCGGGGGGCCGCGTGGCTGAGTACCGGGATGCTGCTGCTGGCGCTGGTCTGTGTGGTGGGGCTGGCGAAGGGGCTGTCGCCGGCGATCGAGGACGGGCTCGATGCGGCGGGGCTGCCGCAGTCGGCGGTGGGTGCGGCGATCGCTCTGCTGGTGCTGCTGCCGGAGTCGATCGCGGCGGTGCGGGAGGCGGGCCGGGACCGGGTGCAGACGAGTCTGAACCTGGCGTACGGGTCGGCGATCGCGAGCATCGGGCTGACGATCCCGACGGTGGCGATCGCGTCGATATGGCTGGAGGGGCCGCTGAAGCTGGGGTTGGGCAGCAGCCAGTTGGTGCTGCTGACGATGACGGTGGCGGTGGGGACGCTGACGGTGACGCACGGGCGGGCGACATTGCAGCAGGGCGGGGTGCATCTGGCGTTGTTCTGCGCGTATCTGGTGCTGGCGGTGATGCCGTGAGCGGGGTGGGGGCGCACGTTCGGGTGTATCCGCGGTGCGGGCGGGTGGGGTGTCGCGGACGCTGAGGTCATGCGTCTGGACAGCGGGGACGGCCGGGGTGGCAGCGGGGCGGCCGGCGGCGGGCTGGCCGGGGGCGGTGCGGGGGGCGGCGGGGCCTCTGGGACGGGCGGTGGCGGGGCGGGGAGTTTCCGGGGCGAGGTGAGGGACGCGGTGACGCCGCGTTCGGCGCTGCTGGTGCTCGGGGTGCTGGCGCTGGGGGTGCTGTTCATCACCTCGTACGCGGGTGCTTTTCACTCGCCGAAGCCGAAGGACGTCCCGTTCGGGGTGGTGGCGCCGGAGCGGGTGCGCGGGGAGTTGGTCGGCGGGCTCGACGGGCTGGCGGGCTCGCCGCTGGCGGCGCGGGCGGTGGCGTCGCGGGACGAGGCGGTGGCGCGGATCCGGGACCGGAAGCTGGACGGCGCGCTGGTCGCCGACCCGCGGGGGGACAGGGACGTGCTGCTGGTCGCGAGCGGCGGCGGGCAGTCGCTGGCGGATGCGGTACGGGAGGTCGTCACGGCGGCGGAACGGGAGCAGGGGCGGGCCGTACGGACGGTGGACGTGGCGCCGGCGAGCGCCGGGGACGCGCGCGGGCTGTCGGCGTTCTACCTGGTCGTGGGGTGGTGTGTCGGCGGGTATCTGTGCGCGGCGATCCTCGCCGTCAGTTACGGGGCCCGCCCCTCGGATCTGCGGCGGGCGGTGATCCGGCTGGCGGTGCTGGTGCTGTACTCGGTTGCGCTGGGGCTGCTGGGGGCGGTGGTCGTCGGGCCGGTGCTGGGGGCGCTGCCGGGCAGTGTGGTGGGGCTGGCGGCGCTCGGGGCGCTGGTGGTGTGTGCGGCGGGGGCGACGACGTTCGCGTTCCAGGGGATGCTGGGCGTCGTCGGGATCGGGGTGACGGTGCTGGTGATCGTCATCGCGGGCAACCCGAGTGCGGGCGGGGCGTATCCGTATCCGCTGCTGCCGCCGTTCTGGCGGGAGATCGGCCCGGCGCTGATCCCGGGCGCGGGGACGTGGACGGCGCGGTCGATCGCGTACTTCGACGGGCGGGCGATCACGGGGCCGCTGCTGGTGCTGGGGGCGTGGGCGGTGGGGGGTGCGGTGCTGACGCTGCTCTTCGCCCGCTTCTACGCGCCGACCGTACGCCGTGCGGCCGACTGACCCCGTACGGGCGTCCCCGAGTGATCCCGCACAGGCGTCCCCGGCTGACCCCGTACAGCCGTCCCCGCCTCAGTGGTGGAACCCCGGCTGCTGCGGCGCGGGCGTCCCGGCCCCGTCCTTCAGCCGCGCCAGCGCCGCCCGTACGTCCCCCGCCAGCAGCTCGATCTTGTCGTGGCTGATCCCGTGCCTGATCAGCACCCGCTGGATGACGGTCTCCTGCCGCCGCGGCGGCAGCGGGTACGCGGGCACCTGCCAGCCCCGCAGCCGCAGTTGCTCCGTCAGGTCGTACAGCGTGAAGCCCGCGCCCGCCGGGTCCGTCAGCGTCCACGACACCGCGGGCAGCGCGCCGCGCCCGTCGTAGAGCAGCGTGAACGGGCCCATGCCGGCGATCTGCCCGCCCAGCCACTCGGCGCTGGCGGCCCCCGCGCGGTAGATGCGGCGGTAGCCCTCGCGGCCCAGCCGCAGCAGGTTGTAGTACTGCGCGACGACCTCGCCGCCGGGCCGGGAGAAGTTCAGCGCGAACGTGGGCATGTCGCCGCCCAGGTAGCTGACGCGGAAGATCAGCTCCTCGGGCAGCAGGTCGGCGGAGCGCCAGACCGCCCAGCCGACGCCGAGGGGCGCCATGCCGTACTTGTGGCCGGAGGAGTTGATGGACGCCACCCGCGGCACGCGGAAGTCCCACTCCAGCTCGGGGCGGAGGAACGGGGCGACGAAGCCGCCGCTGGCGGCGTCCACGTGCACGGGTACGTCCAGGCCCGTGTCGTCCTGGATCGCGTCGAGTTCGGCGGCGATCTCCTTCACGGGCTCGTAGTCGCAGGTGTACGTGACGCCGAGGATGGCGACGACGCCGATGGTGTTCTCGTCGACGTACTCGCGCAACTGGTGCGGGCGCAGCCCGGTGGCGTCCGGCTCCAGCGGCACCTGGCGCAGCTCGACGTCGAAGTAGCGGGCGAACTTCTCCCAGCACACCTGCACCGGCCCGCACACCAGGTTCGGCCGGTCGGCGGGCTTGCCCTCGGCCTGGCGGCGCTTGCGCCAGCGCCACTTGAGGGCGAGGCCGCCGAGCATCGCGGCCTCGCTGGAGCCGGTGGTGGAGCAGCCCATGGTGGTCTCGCCGTGGGGGGAGTGCCACAGGTCGGCGAGGATGTGCACGCAGCGGTTCTCGATCTCGGCGGTCTGCGGGTACTCGTCCTTGTCGACCATGTTCTTGTCGAGGCACTCGTCCATGAGGTCGTGGACCTCGGTCTCGGCCCAGGTGGTGCAGAACGTCGCCAGGTTCTGCGCGGCGTTGCCGTCGAGGGCCAGCTCGTCGTGGATGAGTGCGTGGACGGCGCGCGGGTCGGAGACCGCTTCGGGCATGCGGTACTTGGGCAGGCCGTGTTCGCTGATGGGCATCGCGTAGACGTCGTCGTACGGTGCGTCCACGCCGCGGTCGGTCTGGTGCAGGGCCACGGTGCGGCTCCTCTCGCCTCGGCGCACCCATCGTGGGCACCGGCGGCGGCGGGGCGCGGACCGACACGCCGCCGACGGGGCGGGGTCGCGGTGGCGGGGTCGCCGGGGTCGGTTCAGTCCGTACGCGCCTCCGGCAGTGCGGCGAGGGCGGCGAGCGGGAACGCGGGCACGTGGTGCCCGTCGCGGCCGGTCATGGGCCCGGCGGCGGTCAGCACGTTGAGCACGGCCTCCTCGACGGCCTCGACGACCGCGGTGTGGAAGGGGTCGACACGGCCCCAGGGGATGAAGCGCAGCGTCTCGTACGGAGCCTCCTCGGCGCCGCCGGCGTCCCCGCCCGCGGCGGGGCGCGCGGGGAACGTGCTGGTGAGGGCGCCGGGGTTGGCGGTGGAGAAGGCGAGGAAGAGATCGCCGGAGAAGTGGCTGCCGGTGGTGCCCGTACGGGCCAGGCCCAGCGGCACGCGCCGGGCGAGGGCCTTGCACTGGCCGGGCAGCAGCGGCGCGTCGGTCGCGACGGCGACGATGACGGACCCGGCCCCGGGCGGCAGGGGCCGCTCGGGACCGGAGGGACCCGAAGGACCCGCGGGGCCGGCAGGGCTCGCAGGGCTCTTCCCGTTCTCGTACGAACCGTCCCCCGGCCCGCCGCCGGCCCGACCCGCACCGCCGCTCCGTCCGCCGCTGCCCGGCCCGCCGCCCGCGCCCGTACCGCCGGCACCACCGCCACCGGCACCGCCGCCACCGGCACCGCCCCCGCGCTCCGCCCGCGCCGCCTCCGCCAGCCCCCGCCCCAGCGGCGTCCCCGCCACCACCAGCTCCCGCCGCGCCCCGAAGTTGGCCTGCACGAACACCCCGACGGTGTACCGCTCCGCCCCGTACCGCACGACCCGCGACGCCGTCCCCGAGCCGCCCTTGTACCCGTAGCACCGCATCCCCGTGCCGCCGCCGACGCTGCCCTCCGCGACCGGCCCGCCCGCCGCCGCGTCGATGGCGGCGCCCGCGTGCGCGGGCGTGACGTGGTCGCCGTGGATGTCGTTCAGGTGTCCGTCCCACGTCTCGGTGACCACCGGCAGCAGCCACTCCGGCGCCATGTCCCGCCGGTGCGTACGCACCCACTCGACCACTCCGCGGTGCACCGGCCCGACCGCGTACGTGTTGGTGAGGAGCACCGGCGTCGCCAGCGCGCCGCTCTCCTCCAGCCACGCGGTGCCGGTCATCTCCCCGTTGCCGTTGAGCGAGTGCCAGCCGGCCGCGCACGGGACACCGACGCCGTCGCGCCCGCGCGGGAGCAGCGCCGTGACCCCGGTGCGTACGTCGTCGCCCTCGGTCAGCGTCACGTACCCGACCTGGACTCCCGGGACGTCGGTGATCGCGTTCCACTCGCCGGGCTCGCCGGTCAGCGGGATGCCGAAGTCACGTGCCCGCCCGCGCTCTTCGCTCATGCGCCCCAGTCTCACACCGGGGACTGACATCGCGGCAGGGCGAGCGCGGGCGGGCGGGTGTGTGCCGGGGGCCGGGGTCCGGTGGCCGGGTCAGGTGGGCGGGTCAGGCGGCGGGGTCAGGTGCCCCAGGGGACGGTTTCGCCGGCGGTCGGGGTCTTGTCGGGGACGGGCTGGTCGAAGGAGAAGTTCGACGTCTGCTGCTCGCCGCTGCCGTTCATGGTCGCCCGTACCGGGAAGGCGGTGCCCGTGGTGGCGACGGAGAGGGTCAGGTCCATGCCGTTGGGCTTGCCGGTGACCTCGATGACGGGCACGCCGTCGACGGTCGTCTCGCTGCCCTTCTCCAGGGTGCCGGCGGAGGTGGCGTCCTTGAGGGTGTCGCGGTACTCGTCGATGCTGCACAGCCGGGCGAGGTCGGAGAGTCCCTGGTCCTGGGCGGTGCCCTGGAGGTACTTGCCGGCCAGCTTCTGGATGTCGTTCGCCTGGTCGGAGGGGAGGTTGTTCCGCAGCCAGGCGGTGTCGGCCTTGAGCCACACCTTGTCGCCGTGCCTGATGATCTCCAGGCTGCCCCCGTCCGCGGCGTAGCCGACGGTGCCGACGCAGTTGTCGGAGCGGTCGGCGGAGACCTCCAGGCTGGTCGGGTCCTCGCGGCCGAGGCCGGAGCCCTGCCTTTCCATGGTGACGTGCATGGACCGGGCGCCGTTGAAGGCTTCCTCGGCCTGGGCGGCTATGTCGGCGGCGCTCTTCTTCGCGACGCCGTTGTCGTCCTGTGCCTGGGCGGTGCCTGCGGTGCCGACAAGGGCGGTCGCGCAGAGCGTGGCGCCCAGGGCGCCGAGGGTCGCTTTCCGCGTACGGGGCATCGGACTTCCTTCCAGGAGGAAATGGCAACGCCAAAATCGTACATTCAGGGCAAAGGGGTCGCACGACCGGAGCAGCGAACGGGCGTACGCGCCCACAGAAGCGCCTGCGGAAGCGCCCACGGGCCCGCGGACGCGCCGGTCCGCCGGAGCGTACAGAGCGAGCGCCGCCGGAGTGTCCGCCGGGGTAAACCGGGCGCACTGTTCGTTCGGGAGGGTGTCCGGAGGTAGAACGGAGTAATGAGCCGCGCCCTGGTCTCCGCCGTGGCAGCCGTGACAGCCGTGGTGACCCTGTTATCTGGCTGTACGGAGGCGTCGCACCGCTGCGACGACCGCCCCGAGCCCTCCGACGTCCGCGGCCACCAGCGCCCCGTCGAGATCCGCCCCGGCGGCAAGCGCCCCGCCCTGGCCGGCGCCGCCGCCGCGCGGGCCGTACCGGCGGCGGGCCGCGGCGCGAGCGACACCGAAAGGATCCTCGTCCGCCTCCAGCGCGAGACGCTGCTGATGGCCGACGACCTGCGGCCCGTCCGGCCGGGCCGCTGCACCGGCGGCGAACTCCCCGACCGTGCCGGGGCCACCGCGCGCTGCACGGTCCTCTACGCGGACGTGGAGGTGCCCTGGAGGGTCCGTATCACCGACACCCCCCGCGACACCTCCCGCGACGCCGCCGCGGACAGCCGCCCCCGCTACGAGATACGCCCCCTCACCAGCGTCCACACCGCCAGGGCCGTCTACGCCGCGTACGCCTGGCACGTCGGCCGCAGCGACGCCGCCGGCCCGCTGGCCCCCCGCGACCCGCGCTGCGACCGGCTGCCGGACGTCTTCACCGCGGAACCGGGCGAGGACACCGGCTACTACTGCCAGGACATCCTGTGGTCCTGCCGGAACGGCGACTTCGACTTCGCCTGGAACGACCTGCCCGTCCGCGCGGACGAACACGGCGAGGTGAGCTTCGAGTAACGCCCCGCGGCGCAGCCCGCACCGCCCCGGCCTGCCGCTCTCAGCGGATACCGCTCCTGGCCAGTTGGCCCACCAGAGCGTCCACGAGGGGTGGTTTCGGGCCCATCGCCAGGAACGCCAGGGGCCTCGGGCCGCGCCGTGCGATCTCGACCCGGTGGAAGGCCATGAAGACCGACGCGCCGCTGAGCCGGTTCAGCGCGGTCACCTCGCTCCACGTCACCGCGTCCTGCACGCCGCCGAACAGGTTGGTGACGACCAGGCCGTCCGTGTAGAGGTGGCATTGCCTGAGTCCGAACCTGGCGGACAGACGACGCCATGCCGGCACGAGGCCGGCCAGGACGAGCACCACCGCTGTCAGGACGGCGCCCTTGGCGAACGCCGCCGGGGGCGAGAGCGCTGCCAGGCAGACGATCACGAGGCCGTACAGCACCATGCCGATCCGGCGCGCCACCTGCGCCAGGCCGCCCCCCACCCCCGCGATGGGATAGCTTCCGAGCTTCTCGCCGAGGCCGGACCCGTCCCCGCCATGCCGCATGGTGCATCGCCTCCCCCGGAACAGGGCCGTACCCACCGATGTGGACCGGCCGTAGGCCGTCACCTGCGGCTCCGCTCGATGAGCCGGGCGAGCAGACGGGTGCGGGGCACCATCTGCCCGACGTTGACGTACTCGGTGTCCGCATGGGCGCCACCGCCCACGGCGCCCAGGCCGTCCAGCGTCGGACAGCCCGCGGCCGCGGTGTAGTTGCCGTCCGAGGCGCCGCCGACGGCGATCCCCCGCAGCGGTTCCTGGCCCAGTTCCGCGGCGATTCGGGAGGCGAGGGCGAACAGTGCGGCGGAGGAACCCGGCTCCATGGGCGGGCGTCGGCTGCCGCCCAGCACCTCCAGCCGGGCGCCGGGCAGCCGCGGCGTGAGCCCCCGCATGAGCGAGTCGACCCGGTCCTGCGCCACCGAGGTCGGCACGCGCACGTCGACCGACACCCGCGCCAGCGCGGGCACCGTGTTGCGCGCGCTGCCGGCCGACAGCAGGGTGGGCGTGACGGTCGCGGGGCCGAGGCCCAGGAGGGGGTCGGCGCCCTCGACGGCACCCACCCCGGCACCGACCCCCGCCCCGAGACCGGCCCCTAGACCGGCGATGGACAGCACCTGGTGGGCGGCCTCGACCGCGGCGTTGATCCCCTTCTGCGGTTCCAGGCCCGCGTGCGCCGCCCTGCCGTGCACCACGACCTCGTACCGCGAAGTGCCCTTGCGGGCGGTCTTGAGCGCACCCTCGGCGTCCGCGGACGCTTCCAGGACAAGGGCGGCCGCGCACCCGCGCACGGACTCCTCGATGAGTTGCCGGGAGGTTGCCGAGCCGACCTCCTCGTCCCCGTTGACGAGGATGCGCACCCCGTCCGGGGACGGAAGCGAGGCCACGGCGTGGAACATCTGCACCAGGCCCGCCTTCATGTCCAGGACCCCGGGGCCGCGCGCGATCCCGCCGGCCACCGACCAGGGGCGGCTCTCGATCGAGCCCATGGGCCACACCGTGTCGTGGTGCCCCACCAGCAGGACCCGCGGGGTGCCGAACGTCCACCGCAGATGGGTCACACCGCCGATCACCACCGTCTCCGGCCCGGCCCCCAGCAGCCGCCGCCCGAGCGCGCCGACCACCTCGGCGCTTCGCGCCACCGCCGCGTGGTCGGCCGAGAAGGACTCGCAGCGTACGAGTTCCGCCAGATCGGCCAGCATCGCCGGCAGTTCGACGGCCGCCCCCCGGGTCACCGGTCCCTCCCCGTGCCGTCTGTCTGCCGCGCTCCCGGTCTTGACGGCACATCTCCCCCTCGGCCTTCATGGGCAGCGGTGCGGCGGGCCGTTCCCCCGCGAAGCCCGCCGGGTGAATGACGTTAGGGCGGGCCAAGGCATTCCACCAGCGACTGGATCGCATGGGACCCATGCACTGGGAGAATGGGTGGCCGAGGGAGGGGGAGTGACGTGTTCGAGGTCGACGCGCTTCGGCTGCTCGTGGCCGTGGCGGAGACCGGATCGTTCACCAAGGCGGCGACCCGGCTCAGTTACACGCAGTCCGCGGTGTCCCGGCGGATCGCCGCGCTGGAACGGCAGGCGGGCGGCCCGCTGTTCGAACGACTCCCCCGGGGCGTACGGCTCAACCCCCTCGGCCGTACGCTGCACCGGCACGCCGTGGAGGTGCTCGACCGGCTGTCGCGGGCGGCGCGGGAACTGGCCGTGATCAACGCCGGAAACGGCGGACTGCTGCACACGGGCGCCTTCGCCACCGCCAACATCTCGCTCGTGCCCACCGCCCTGCGGGCACTCCGGCACGCCAAGCCGGACGTCGAGGTCATCGCGGTCGAGGGCTGGACCGACACGCTGATGGAGCGCCTCGCGGACGGGGCGTTGGACCTCGCCGTCGTCAGCGACTACCCGTCCGGCCTGCCGTCGGCCGACGGCGTCACGACGACCGTGCTGTGCGAGGACGAACTGTTCGTCGCCCTCCCCCGCACGCACCGCCTGGCCGGGGCCTCGACGGTCGACCTGCGTGAACTGCACGACGAGGCATGGCTCCACAGCGCGTACGGCGACCGTCCCACGATGCTCGCCGACGCCTGCGCCCGGGCGGGCTTCACCCCCAGGAAGATCATCCGGATCGCGGAATGGACCGGGAAGTTCGGCTACGCGGCCGCCGGCCTGGGGGTGGCGCTGGTCCCCTCGCTGGCCGCCCGGATGGTCCCCGCCGAACTCGTCCTGCGCCGCCTCACCGACCCGGCCCTGCGCCGGACCGTCCACGTGGCACTGCCCGCCGCCCCGCTACCGGCGGCACTGACCCTGCGGGACCTGCTGCACGAAGCCGTCGACTGAACGCGCAGGCCCAGGGTCAGAGGGTCAGGCGGCCTGGAGGGGGGCGTCCTCGCGCCATTTGAGGATCTTGTCGAAGCTGACGACCGCGCCGCGGCCGGGGCGGTCGCGGATGTCGACGTGGTCGCTCAGCTCCGCGATCAGGAACAGCCCGCGGCCGCCCTCCGCGCCGGTGTCGGTGAGGGGCGGGGCGGTGGCCGGGGGGTGGGTGGGGTCGGGGGGTGTGCGGGCGGCGAAGCCGGGGCCGGAGTCGATGACCTCGATGTGACATCGGTCGCCGTCGAAGTGGGCGGTGACACGGTAGTCATCGCCGGCCGCGGCGCCGCCGTGCTCGACGGCGTTGGCGCACGCTTCGGTGAGGGCGAGAGAGAGGTCGAAGGCGACGTCCGGGTCCACCCCGGCCGTCTCCATCGCGCCGACCAGCAGGCGGCGGGCGAGCGGGACGCTGGCCGCCTCCCGGCGCAGTCGCAGGGACCACCACATGCTCATGCGTTCAGCCTCCTGGCCGCCACCCCGACATACGGTACGTATAACCCTTGTGTCGGCACCGTAAGCACGCGAGTTGCGTGAGAACCCTCATTCGGCGGAGGGGTTTCTTCCGCCTTTCGGGGTGGGACATGACATGGCCCGGATCCGGCCGATCGGTGCCCCGGACGGGCTCGTACGGCCGTGCGGTGAGATGATAGCGCCCGCCATGGCTGCCCCTCACGCTCCCGCCGCTGCGGAGCTGCGCCTCCTACGGGCCGCGGTGTTCACCGCGGTCTGCGTCGTGCTGGCCGCCGGCGGGCACGTCCTGGCCTCGGACGAGACGGTGCCGCTGTGGACGCTCGGCGTCGCCGCGGCGCTGGTGTTCGCGGTGGCCGTGCCGCTGGCCGGGCGGGAGCGGTCGCTGCCGGGGATCGCGGCGCTGCTGGCGGTGGGGCAGATCGGGCTGCACGGCGTCTTCGGGCTCGGGCAGTACTGCGCCGTCGGCGGTACGGCCGCGGGGGCGGGTACGGCGACGGGGGCGCACGGCGGTTCGCACGCGGGCGGCGAGGGCGGCAGCGCCGCCGTCGACCTCGCCCGCCGGCTGCTGTGCAACGACGCCGCGATGAACCTCTCCGAGGGCCACGCGCGCAAGATCGTCACGAACGCCGGGCTCGACCCGGACGCCGGCCTCGGCGGGGCGGGCGGCGCGGGCGGGGCGGGCGGCGCGGGCGGGGCGGGCGGCGCGGGCGGCGCGGCGCTCCCGCACGCCGGGCACGGCGGGATCGGCGAGGGCCTCGGCGCCGCGTTCGACCTGTCCACGTACTCCCTGCCGATGGTCCTCGGCCACCTCCTCGCCGCCCTCGCCGCCGGCTGCCTCCTGCGCCGCGGCGACGCCGCGATCACGACCCTCCTGCGCATCGCCGCCGCCACCGGCGCGGGCGCCGGCCTCGCCCCGCTGCGCGCCGCCGTGCGCTACGTGCGGGCACTGGACGCCGGGCTCGACGACGCCGGCCGGCCGGCCGCGCGCCCCGGGGCGGCGACGGCGTACGACGGGCGGAGCGCCCGTACCGTACGCGATCTCCAGCACGCCGTCGTACGCCGCGGGCCCCCGGCCCTCGCCCTCGCGGCCTGACGCGACGGCACCCCTCCGGCTTACGGCCCACGCGCCGCACGCCCCGCCCGGCACGGGCGGGCACGGGCCCCGGGCTTCGGATGAGCGGGTGGTCGCGCCGCTGCCGCACGCGCGCCAACCCCCCAATCCATCCCCACCGACCGGAGTGTGTCAGTCATGAAGTCATCCCGTATGCGGCGAATGTCCGTCAGTACCGCCATCGCCGCCGGCGCCGTCCTGGTTCTCGCCGGGCCGGCCGCCGCGCACGTCAGCATCGACCCCGGCGAGGCCGAGCAGGGCGGGTACGCGACCGTCAACTTCAAGGTGCCCAACGAGCGCGACGACGCCTCCACGATCAAGCTGGAGGTCACCCTGCCGACCGACCACCCGCTGACGTCCGTCATGCCCCAGCCCGTGCCCGGCTGGGACGTGAAGGTGGAGAAGGCCACGCTCGACACCCCGATCGACTCGCACGGCGAGAAGATCACCGAGGCCGCCAGCAAGGTCACCTGGTCCGGCGGGAAGATCGAGCCGGGCACGTTCCAGCAGTTCCCCGTCTCCATGGGCGCGCTGCCCGAGGACGCCGACCAGTTGGTGTTCAAGGCCGTCCAGACGTACGACAGCGACGAGGTCGTCCGCTGGATCGAGGTGCCCGAGGAGGGCGCGGAGGAGCCGGAGCACCCGGCGCCCGTGCTGGCGCTGGAGCCGGCCGAGGACGGCGGCCACGGCGGCGCCGGGGACGACGCCGACGACGCCGCGAACGGCGACGAGACCGAGCCCGCCGCGGCCGAGGGCGACGACGGCGCCGACGACACGGCCGCCGACGACGAAAGCTCCTCCGACACCACGGCCCGCACGCTCGGCATCGTCGGCATCGTGCTCGGCGCCGGCGGCGTCGCGTTCGGCGTGCTGTCGCGGCGGCGCGGCGCGGGCGGCTCGTCCGCGGCGCAGTAGGCGCGGGAACGGCACTCGGCACGCCATACGCAAGCGGTGGCCCGGCCGGCAGCGCCGGGCCGGGCCACCCCACCCCTCAAGGAACCACAGCATGCGCACAACCCGTACCACCACCGCCTACGCCGCCGCGGCCCTCGCCGCCGCCGCAGCCCTCACCCTCACCGCCTGCGGCTCGGACTCCGGCGGCGACGGCGCCAAGCCGGCCGTCGAGATCTCCGGCGGCAGCACCGATCCCGGCGTCGTCCTCGACACCCCCAAGGAGAAGCCGGCCCTCGTCCTCACCGACACCGAGGGCAAGGAGTTCGACCTCGTCGCCGAGACCGCGGGCAAGCCCACCCTGCTCTTCTTCGGCTACACCAACTGCCCCGACGTCTGCCCCACGACGATGAGCGACATCGCCATCGCCAAGCAGAAGCTGCCCCGCGCCGAGCAGGAGAAGCTCCAGGTCGTCATGGTCAGCACCGACCCCGAGCGGGACACCCCGCGCCGGCTGGGCGCCTGGCTCGACGCCCAGGACAAGGACTTCATCGGCCTGACCGGCGACTTCGCCGCGGTCAAGGACGCCGCGAAAAGCGTCGGCGTGCACCTGGAGAAGCCGGTCGAGGAGAAGGACGGCAGCATCACCGTCAGCCACGGCGCGGAGGTCCTGGCGTACTCGCCGAAGGACGACAAGGCGCACGTCCTGTATCTCGCCGGGGTGACGGCGGAGGAGTACGCCAAGGACATGCCGAAGCTGGTCAGGGGGCAGAACCCGTGAGGCGTGCCGGGCGGGCAGCAGTAGTTACTGCGGTAGCCGTGTCCCTGTCCCTCGGGTGCCTGACCGCGTGCTCCGGTGGCGGTTCCGGTACGGGGACGAAGGCGGAACCCCGCTCCGGCGACGGCCCGCGGCTGCGCGCCGAGGCCGGCTTCGTACCCCGGCCGGTGCTGAAGGACCTCGCCGCCGGCTACCTGACCGTACGCAACGACGGCGCCGCCGCCGACCGGCTCACCGGCGTCAGCACCGACCTCGCCGACGACGTCACCCTGCACACCACGCAAGGTGAGCGGATGCGCGCCGTGGACGGCCTCGACGTGCCCGCGGGCGGCGAGCTGAGCCTCGCCCGCGGCGGTGACCACCTGATGCTGGAGAAGCTGGACCGGCGCCCGGAGGTTGGCGAGAAGGTCTCCTTCGTGCTGCACTTCGCCGAGTCGGAGCCGATCGAGGTCGAGGTGCCGGTGCAGCCGACGACATACCGCCCCGCGGAGTGAGAGGCGTGCCATGACCCCATCCGGACAGCTCCACCGAGTGCGCCGCGCACCGATCCGCCGGCGCTCGATGCACCGCAGGCGCGCGCTCGGGGCGCTGTGCGCCGCCGTCGCCGCCGTGCTGTGCGTCCTCCTGCCCGGCGCCACCCCGGCCGCCGCGCACGCCGCGCTCACCGCCACCGACCCGGCCGAGGGCTCGGTCGTGCAGGAGGCGCCGCAGGCCGTCACGCTGACCTTCTCCGAGGGCGTGCAACTGAGCGACGACGCCATCCGCGTCCTCGACCCCGACGGCAACGACGTCACCAAGGGCGACGCCGGCCACGTCGACGGCAACACCAAGACGGCGTCGACCGCGCTGCGCCCCGGGCTGCCGGACGGCACGTTCACGGTGGTCTGGAAGACCGTGTCCGCCGACAGCCACCCGATCTCGGGGGCGTTCACGTTCTCCGTGGGCAAGCCGTCGAAGACGACGGTGGCGGTGTCCGAGGCGGGCGAGGACAACGGCAGCGCCAAGGCGCTCTACGACACCGCGCGCTACGTGGCGTACGCGGGCTTCGTGCTGCTCGTCGGCGGCGCGGTGTTCGCGGGCGTCTGCGGCGGGCGCAACCGGATCGTGCGGCGGGTGGCGAGCGGGGGGTGGGCGCTGCTGTTCGCCGCCACCGTGGCACTGCTGCTGCTGCGCGGGCCGTACACGGGCGCGGACTTCGGGCTCGACTCGCTGCGCGACGTGCTGGAGACCCGCCCTGGCACGGCCCTGCTGTCGCGGCTGCTGCTGCTGGGCGCGGCGGCGGTGGTGCTGGCGGTGCTGTTCGGGGTGTACGGGCGGGAGACCGACCCGGGCGCGAAGACCGCGCGCGCGGAGGCGGAGGCGGGGGCGAAGGCGGGAGCGGGAGCGGACGCCGGGGCGGGCTCCGGGGTCGGCGCGGAGGCCGAGAAGGGCGCGGATGCGGGTACGGGCCCGGATGCCGGCTCCGGTACGGCCGCCGCGCCCGCGTCCGGTGACGACGCCGCCGCCCGCAGCCGCGACCTGGCCATCGGCCTCCTGCTCGGCGGCGGCGTGGTCGCCGTCGGCCTCGCCGCGACGTGGGGCATGGCCGAGCACGCCTCCACCGGCATCCAGCCGTGGCTGGCCGTCCCGATGACGATGCTGCACCTGCTGGCCGTCGCCGTCTGGCTCGGCGGCCTCACCTCGCTGACGCTGAGCCTGCGCCTCGGGCCGCGCGTCCCGTCGTACGTCATACGCCGCTTCTCGCGGATGGCGCTGACGGCGGTGACCGTGCTCGCCGGCACGGGGCTGTACCAGGCGTGGCGCGGGCTGGGCAGTTGGGGCGCGCTGACGGACACGACGTACGGGCAGTTGCTGCTGGTGAAGCTGGGGCTGGTCGCGGTGCTGATCACCGCGGGCTGGACGTCGCGGCGCTGGACGCACCGCCTGGCCGGCTCGGGGCTCGCGGCGAGCGCGGAGCCGGCGGAGGAGACGGCGGAGGCGCCGCTCGTCCACGCCGCGGCCGGCGGCGGGGCGGTGCCGGCGGGCGGTGGCGGGGCGCGGGACGGCGCCACGGTGCCGGTCCAGGGCTCGGGCTCCGGTGGCTCCGTACCTGACGGCGACACCTCCGGTGACGAACCCGACACCGACACCGGTGGCGACGCCGACGACCCCGACCGCGCCGCGCAGCTCGCCCGCCAGCGGGCCGCCGTCGACGCGAACCGCGCGCGCAAGGAGCGCGACTCCGACCCCGTGCGCCGGGGCCTGCGCCAGTCGGTCCTTGTCGAGACGGCCCTCGCCGTCGTACTGCTGTCGGTCGTCACGCTGCTCACGGGCACCCAGCCGGGCAGGGCCGAGACCGAGCAGGCCGCGGCCGAGTCGGCGCAGCAGCAGCCGGCCGGGCCGGTGAAGGTGAGGATCCCGTACGACACGGGCGGGCAGGGCGGCGCCGGTACCGCGGAGATCACCGTGGACCCCGGTCGTACCGGCGACAACCAACTGCACATCTACCTGACCGACGCCAACAACCAGCTCCTCAACGTCCCCGAGCTACGGCTCTCCTTCACCCTGGAGGAGAAGGACGTCGGCCCGCTCGACGTCGTCCCCACCCCCGTGGAGAACGGGCACTGGGCCGCCACCGGCGTGCAGCTCCCGATGGCCGGGGAGTGGACCCTGAGGATGACCGTGCGCACCTCACCCATCGACCAGGTGACAGAAAAGAAGAAGTTGACCATCCCGTGAGTTCCACACGTTCCTCCCGTACGAAACCGGACGCCGACGCCGACGCCGCCGAGCCCCCACGGCACCCGGTCTCCCGCCGCCGCCTCGTCGGCGCCGCGGGGGCCGCCGGGGCGGCGGGGCTCCTCGCCGGGGGCGCCTCCGGCGCGGTCGCCGCCGAAGCGCTGCGGGACGAGCCGCCCGCGCCGCTGACGTCGATCGGCGCGAACGGCGTGCCGTTCCACGGCACCCACCAGGCGGGCATCACCACACCGCTCCAGGCCGCGGGCCACTTCGCCGCCTTCGACCTCGCCCCGGGAGCCAGGCGCAAGGAAGCCGCGGCGCTGCTCAAGCGCTGGTCGGCGACGGCCCGTGAGCTGAGCGAGGGCGGGGCGGCGGCGGACGGCACCGGCAGCGCGCTCGACGCCGGGCCCGCCGGGCTGACCGTGACGTTCGGCTTCGGGCGCACGTTCTTCGACCGCACCGGCCTGGCCGCCCGGCGCCCCGCCGGGCTCGCCCCCCTGCCGCCGTTCTCCGCGGACGCGCTGGACCCGCGGCGCAGCGACGGCGACCTGTGGCTCCAGATCGGCGCGGACGACGCGCTCGTGGCGTTCGACGCGCTGCGCACGCTCCAGCGCCGGGCGGGCGACGCGGCGGTGCTGCGGTGGCAGATGAGCGGCTTCAACCGCACGCCGGGCGCCACCGACCGGCCCCGTACGGCACGCAACCTGATGGGGCAGGTCGACGGCACCAACAACCCCAAGCCCACCGACCCGGACTTCGACGGGCACGTCTTCGTGCCCGCCAATGGGGGTACCCCCGCCAATGAGGGCGTAGCCGGCGGGGGAGGCGAGCAGGAGTGGCTGGCGGGCGGCTCGTACGCCGTGTTCCGCCGGATCCGGATGCTGCTCGACACGTGGGACCACCTGTCGCGGGAGCGGCAGGAGCGGGTCATCGGCCGCCGCAGGTCCGACGGGGCCCCGCTGTCCGGTGGCGAGGAGACGACGCCGGTGGACATGAACAAACAACTCGCGGACGGGTCGCTCGCCATCGCGGGGGACGCGCACGTGCGGGTGGCGGCGTCGGAGTCCAACGGCGGGGCGACGATGCTGCGCCGCTCGTTCTCGTACCACGACGGCTATCTGGACACCCGGGACGGGCCGGTGCCGGACGCGGGGCTGCTGTTCGTCGCCTGGCAGGCGGATCCGCTGAAGGGCTTCGTGCCGGTCCAGCGGAAGCTGGACCGGGGCGACGGGCTGTCGCGCTTCCTGCGGCACGAGGCGAGCGGGCTGTTCGCGGTGCCGGGCGGGGCGGCGGCGGGCGAGTACGTGGGGCAGCGGCTGCTGGAGGGCTGAGCGGGGCTCTCGTACGGACCGGGGGTACCCGGCACGGTCCGCGCTTCCCGTAGGGCAGGGGCCAGCGCTTCCCGTACGGCACGGGCCTCGCGGTTTCCGTACGGCACGGGCCCGCCCGGGTCGTACGGGATGCGCACCGGCCGTCTCCCCCGACCGCCCCCCGCCCCGCTCCATGATCGTCCGTTACCCGGACCGGCGCCCCCCGCCCCGCGCCCGTGGGTATCGTGGCCGTCTCGCCGACCGCCCACGAGGAGCCGCCCTCATGTCCGCCAGCCGCTTCACCTATCTCGGCCCCGAAGGCACCTTCACCGAGGCCGCGCTGCGCACCCTGCCGGAGGCGGCGACGCGCGAGCTGGTGCCGATGGTGTCGGTGCCCGCGGTGCTGGACTCGGTGCGCGGCGGGGGTGCCGCGGGCGCGCTGGTGCCGATCGAGAACTCCGTTGAGGGCGGTGTCACCGCCACGCTCGACGAGCTGGCGCTCGGCGAGCCGCTGATGATCTACCGCGAGGTGCTGCTGCCGATCGCGTTCGCCCTGCTGGTGCGGCCGGGGACGCGGCTGGAGGACCTCAAGACGGTCACCGGGCACCCGGTGGCGCAGCCGCAGGTGCGGCGCTGGCTGGCCGGGCATCTGCCGGACGCGGTGTGGGAGTCGTCGGCGTCGAACGCGGACGGTGCGCGGCAGGTGCAGGAGGGGCGGGTGGACGGGGCGTTCGCGGGCGAGTTCGCCGCGTCGGTGTACGGGCTGGAGCCGCTGGTCTCCGACATCCACGACGCGGAGAACGCCGAGACCCGGTTCGTCCTCGTCGGCCGCCCGGCGCGGCCTGCGGCGCCGACGGGCGCGGACAAGACGTCGGTCGTGATCTGGCTCGGCGACGACCACCCGGGCGCGCTGATGGAGCTGCTCCAGGAGTACGCGGTGCGCGGCGTCAACCTGCTGCGCATCGAGTCGCGGCCGACGGGCGAGGGCATCGGGCGGTACTGCTTCTCGGTGGACTGCGAGGGGCACATCACCGACCGCCGGGTGGGCGAGGCGCTGATGGGGCTGAAGCGGATCTGTCCGCGGGTGCGGTTCCTGGGTTCGTACCCGCGCGCGGGGCTGTCGCCGGCCGATGTGCAGCCGCTGCGGCTCGGGACGTCGGACACGGCCTTCACGGAGGCTTCCGACTGGCTCACGCGGTGCCTGGACGGCCGCGGCTGACCTGGCATCTGTGCACAGGTCACAGAGTTATCCACAGGGTGCGGGGGCGTGCTGTGCATAACTCCGGCACCCGAACGGGCAATGTCGACAAATCTGTCTAGTGACTGATTTCCGGCGTCCAACTGCTCAGATGGTTACTCGTCACGGCAATTCGCTTGATCCACTCTAAGGCGGTAGGCAATTCCGCTCCAAAGGGTGTGTAGCCGGGGCCTCATCGGGGAATTCCTGCGCCAGCACCGGCCACACGGAACGATCTTCCCCGACTTCCACAGGCCGCCTCCCCGACCTGTGGATAACTTTCGGGATCCGCGTCCACCTGTGGAAAAGGGATCCTCAACTGCCCTGCGCACCACGGACATCCGTCGGCCTTATGTCCTGATTGCACCTTCACGCCCCTTTTCTCCACCCCGCGGGGAGGGCGATCCGCGAAACCGGCTATTCACCGCAAAACGCCTGGAAATCCACAGGGGTGGAAATCGGCTTCGAGCCGGTCCGCGCACCCCGGTAACCTGACTCCGTGATTGACCTTCGCCTGCTTCGTGAGGACCCCGACCGAGTGCGCGCCTCGCAGCGCGCCCGTGGAGAGGACGTCGACCTCGTCGATGCCCTGCTCTCCGCCGACGAGCGGCGCAGGTCGTCCGGTTCCCGCTTCGACGAGCTGCGGGCCGAGCAGAAGCAGCTCGGCAAGCTGATCCCGCGCGCGCAGGGCGAGGAGAAGCAGGACCTGCTGCGGCGCACCGGCGAGCTGTCGGCGGCCGTCAAGGCCGCGGACGCCGAGCAGGACGAGGCCGCCGCCGAGACGCAGCGCCTGCTGCTGCGCCTGGCGAACGTGGTCCATCCCGAAGTGCCCGTAGGCGGCGAGGACGACTTCGCGCTGCTGGAGACCGTCGGCACCCCGCGCGACTTCGCCGCCGAGGGCTTCGAGCCGCGCGACCACCTGGAGCTGGGCCGCATCCTGGGCGCCATCGACGTCGAGCGCGCCGCGAAGGTCTCCGGCTCGCGGTTCTACTACCTGACGGGCGTCGGCGCCCTGCTGGAGCTGGCCCTGGTCAACGCGGCCATCGCGCAGGCCACGGCCGCCGGCTTCACCCCGATGCTCACGCCCGCGCTGGTCAAGCCGCGCGCCATGGAGGGCACGGGCTTCCTCGGCCAGGCCGCCGAGGACGTGTACTACCTGGAGCGCGACGACTTCTACCTCGTCGGCACCTCCGAGGTCACGCTCGCGGCGTACCACATGGACGAGATCATCGAGGCCGACCGGCTGCCCCTGCGCTACGCCGGGTTCTCGCCCTGCTTCCGCCGCGAGGCGGGCTCGCACGGCAAGGACACCCGCGGCATCATCCGGGTGCACCAGTTCGACAAGGTCGAGATGTTCTCGTACGTGGCCCCGGAGGACGCCGAGGCGGAGCACGCGCGGCTGCTGGAGTGGGAGAAGCAGTGGCTGTCGGCGCTCGGCCTGGCGTACCGCGTGATCGACGTGGCGTCCGGCGACCTGGGCGCGTCGGCCGCGCGGAAGTACGACTGCGAGGCGTGGATCCCGACGCAGGGCAAGTACCGCGAGCTGACGTCCACGTCGAACTGCGGCGAGTTCCAGGCGCGGCGGCTGTCGGTGCGGATGCGCGACGGGCAGGGCCAGAAGAAGGCGGCGCGCCCCCTGGCGACGCTGAACGGGACGCTGTGCGCGGTGCCGCGGACGATCGTGGCGCTCCTGGAGACGCACCAGCAGCGGGACGGCTCGGTGGTCGTGCCGGAGGTGCTGCGGCCGTACCTGGGCGGGCGCGAGCTGCTGGAGCCGGTCGCGAAATGAGCGGCGTGGACGGCGTGCTCCCGTACCGGCTCATCGCGACCGACCTCGACGGCACACTGCTGCGCAGCGACGAGACGGTCTCACCGCGTACGCGCGCCGCGATCGAGGCGGCGTGCGCGCGGGGCGCGGCGCACATCGTCGTCACCGGCCGCGCCGTGGCCTGGACCCGGCACATACTCGACGAGCTGGGCTACGACGGGCTGGCCGTCTGCGGCCAGGGCGCGCAGGTCTACCACGCGGGCGAGCACCGGCTGCTGACCTCCGTGACGCTCGACCGGCGCCTCGCCGCCGACGCGGTGGCGAAGCTGGAGGCGGAGGTCGGCGAGGTGGCCGTGGCCGCCAGCACCGACGGGCTCGCGGGCGAGGTGGTCTTCGGCCCCGGCTTCCGCGCCGTGGCCCGGGGGAACCTGCCGGTCCGCCGGGTCGCGGAGCGTGCCGAGCTGTGGGCGCAGCCGATCGGCAAGCTCTACCTCCAGCACCCCGACCTGGACGACGACGCGCTGACGGCCGCCGCCCGGGACACCGTCGGCGACCTCGTGGAGGTGGTACTCGCCGGCGCCGACACCGTCGAGGTGCTGCCCCTCGGGCTGAGCAAGGCCACCGGCCTGTCGCTCGCGGCGCGCCGCCTGGGGGTCAGGGGGGCGGACACGATCGCGTTCGGGGACATGCCGAACGACATCCCCATGTTCCGCTGGGCCGGGCACGGCGTGGCGATGGCCGGGGCGCACCCGGAACTGGTCGCGGTGGCGGACGAGGTGACCGCGTCGAACGACGAGGACGGCATCGCGGCGGTGCTGGACCGGGTGTTCGGCTAGGCACGTACACCCGCGGGCCGGTGCGTGGCCCGGGCTCCCGCCGTCAGCGGATGATCATGATGAGGGCGGCCGTGGTGCCCACGGCGACGATGATCGTACGCATCAGGGCGGGCGTGAGCTTGCGGCCCAGGTGCGCGCCCAGGAAGCCGCCGAGCGTGGAGCCGATGGCGATGATGCCGGCCGCGGTCCAGTCGACGTCGGTGACGATGATGAAGACGATCGAGGCGACCCCGTTGACGAGGGCGGCGAGGACGTTCTTGACGGCGTTGAGGCGCTGGAGGTCGTCGCGGACGAACGTGCCGAACAGGCCCATGAGGATGACGCCCTGGGCGGCCCCGAAGTAGCCGCCGTAGACGCCCGTGCCGAGGACGCCGAACCACATCGGGGTGCCGCCGTCCTTGTCGTCGTCCTCGCCGCGCCGGGCGAGGCGGCGGCTGAGGACGGGCTGGAGGAGGACCAGCGCGCAGGCCGTCAGGATCAGGACGGGGATCACGGCCTGGAACGCCTCGGCCGGCAGTTGCAGGAGCAGCAGCGCACCGGCCAGGCCGCCGAGGAGGGAGGCGGTGCCGAAGCGCAGTATGCGGCTGCGCTGGCCGCGCAGCTCGCGGCGGTAGCCGTAGACGGCGCCGGCGACGCCGGGGACGAGGCCCACGGTGTTGGAGACGTTCGCGAGCACCGGGGGGTAGCCGAGGGCCAGGAGCGTGGGGAAGGTGATCAGGGTGCCGGAGCCGACGACCGCGTTCATGCCGCCGGCGACGAGTCCGGCGCCGGCGAGCGCGACGGCTTCGAGCGGTTCCACGGCGTCCCTCGTTCCGTAGGTCGTCGGGGCGGTCGGTCGGTCGCGTTCCGGGCGGGCCGGGTGCGCGGTGAAGATCGTGTCATCGTGTGCGCGGCGATCCGCCCAAGTCAATCCGCGGGTGTCCTTGGGCGTCCCCAAGGGCTAGCTTGACGCGCATGACTCTGGACGACCTGCGGGTGTTCGTCGCGGTGTGCCGGGCGGGGAGCCTGAGCGCGGTGGCGCGGGAGCTGGGCTGTACGCAGTCCGCCGTCAGCCAGCACGTCAAGCGGCTGGAGCGGGAGGTCGGCCTCAGCCTGGTGGAGCGGCATCCGCGCGGCGTGGTGCCCACGCACGCCGGGGAGCTGCTGCGCGGCGCCGCCGCCGAGGGCATCGGCGGCGTGGACCAAGCGCTGCGGCGGCTGCGCGACCTGGCGCGCGGTGACGGCGGGTCGGTGCGGGTAACGACGGGGGCGACGACCGTACGGCACTTCATGTCGGCGGCGGTCGTCGCGTTCCGCGAGCGGTATCCGCAGGTGAGCCTGGAGTTCCAGACGGAGAACTCCAGCCGCGGCTGCGTCGCCGCGCTGGCCGCGGGTGGCGCCGACCTGGCGTGGATCACGATCGCCGCGCCGGTACGGGGCGTGGAGCTGCGGCGCGCGGCGGAGCTGCGGTGGGTGCTGGCCGTACGGGAGGACGATCCGCTGGCGGACCGGCCGGCGGTGGGGGCGGCGGACCTGGCGGCGGTGCGGCTCATAGGTCTGCCCGGGAACTCCAGTTCGCGGGCACATCTGGAGGCGTGGTTCGCGGAGTCGGGGGCCAAGCTGCCGGCGTTCGACACGTCGGTCGCGGACTGGGACACGGCGATCCTGCTCGCGGAGCTGGGCCTCGGGTACGCGGTCGTACCGGAGCTGCCCGGGTGGCGGCACGGGCGGCACCCGGGGGTGCGGCTGGTGCCCGTCCCGGATCTGCCGCCGCTGTGGGCGGGGTGGGCGGTGCGGCGGTGGGCGGCGCTGTCGCCGCTGGCCCGGACGTTTGCGGACATGGTGGCGCAGGAGGTGGAGGCGTAGGAGGTGGAGGCGTAGGAGGGCACAGTAGTTATGGACCGGTGATCTCTCCCCTCTTTGGCTCTGCCGGTCAGGCCATCGGTGGGCGAGGGTGGGTGACGTTCCGCTGTACCGCATCGTCACCGCCGGAGGCCGTCCCGTGAGCATCGCCTTTCTGCTGACCACGCTCGTCGTGGTCGTCACGCCGGGCACCGGCGTGGTCTACACACTCGCCGCCGGGCTGTCCCACGGCCGGCGCGCGAGCGTGGTGGCCGCGTTCGCCTGCACGCTCGGCACCGTCCCGCACGTCGTCGCCACCGTCACCGGGCTCGCGGCGCTGCTGCACGCCAGCGCCGTGGCGTTCGAGGTGGTGAAGTACCTGGGCGTCGCCTATCTGCTGTACATGGCGTGGTCGACGCTGCGCGACAAGCAGGCTCTGGTCGTCCAGGACGACGCGGCGGCAGGGCCGCAGCCGGTGGGACGGGTGATCGTCTCCGGCGTGCTGCTGAACCTGCTCAACCCGAAGCTGACGATGTTCTTCGTCGCGTTCCTGCCGCAGTTCGTGCCGGCGGGCCAGGAGGGGTCGGTGGCGGCGATGCTGCGGCTCAGCGCGGTGTTCATGGGGCTGACGTTCGTGGTGTTCGCGGCGTACGGGATGTGCGCGGCGGCCGTACGCGGGCACGTGCTGGGCCGGCCGCGGGTGATGGCGGCGATCCGGCGGGTGTTCGCGGTGTCGTTCGTGGGGCTGGGCGCGAAGCTGGCGGTGGCGTGACGATGCGGTTCGGGCATGCGCGGGAGCTGCGGGCGGACTTTCCGGAGCTGGCGGCGGGGGCGCTGTACGCGGACTTCGGGGGCGGTGGTGCTGCCGGGGCCGGCGGGGGCGGTGGTGCTGTCGGCGGGGGTGGCCCCGGTGGGGGCGCTGAGTGGGAGGCGCGGGTCGCGGCGTACACGGACGTCGCGCGGGGGCGGCTGGCGGCGGGCACGGAGGGGGAGTTCCCCGAGGTACGGGCGTGGCGGCGGACGTACACGAAGCTGGGGCTGCGGCCGACGCAGTACCGGTGCGCGTCGGAGTCGCTGCTGCGACGGCTGCGGCGGGAGGGGTCGCTGCCGCGGATCCACCCGGTGGTGGACCTGTGCAACGCGGTCTCCGTGGCGTACGCGATCCCCGTTGCCGTACTGGACGTGGACCGGATCGCCGAGCCGTGGCTCCAGGTGCGCCGCGCGGGCGGCGACGAGACGTACACGACGTTCGGCGGCGGGACCGAGCACCCGGTGCCGGGGGAGGTGACGTTCGCCGACTCGGCGGGGCGCGCGCACGCCCGGCGCTGGACGAACCGGCAGAGCGGTTATTCGGCGGTCGGCGCGGAGACGCGCAGGGTGCTGGTGGTGGCGGAGGCCATGCACGGGACGGCCGCGGCGGATGTGGCGGAGCTGGTCGGTGCGGTGGAAGGGGAGCTGGAGCGCCTGTGGGGCGTGGCGCCGAAGGCGGCGCTGCTGACGGAGGGGGCGCCGGAGTTCGTCTTCGGGGAGTGACTCGTCGTCATGCCGGGAGTGAGCGGGCCGTATGGAGCCGTGGCCGCCGGGCCGCGGAGGGGCGTTGTCAGTGGCGCGTGCCACGATGGCTCCATGAACGGGGTGGAAGAGCAGACCTCCGAGAGGTCCAAAACGTACGGGTCGGATTTCCTCCAGCTCGACGTCGGTGACGCGCCGGCGGGCGGGATGGCGGACTGGCTGGCGTGGCGGCTGCGGGAGGCGATCGCGGACGGGCGGCTGGCGGTGGGCGGCCGGCTGCCGCCGACGCGGGTGCTGGCGGCGGAGCTGCGGGTGTCGCGCGGGGTGGTCACGGAGGCGTACCGGCGGCTGACGGAGGACGGGCACGTCGAGGGGCGGCGGCGCGGCGGGACGGTGGTGGTCGCGGCGCCGGTACGGGCCGGGTCGGCGGCGGGATCCGGGGGGCCGGGATCCGGGCGGCCGGGGTCCGGGGGGCCGAGATCCGTTGGGTCGGGGCGCGGGGGACGGGGTTCGGGAGACCTGGGTGCGGGCGCGCGGGGCGCCGGAGGGCCGGATCCGGGAGGCCCGGGTCCGGGCTCACGGGGCTCCGGCGGGCCGGGGTCCGAGTGGCCGGGACCGGGGCGGCCCTCCGTGTTCTTCCCGCCCGCGCCCGGGCCCGACGCCTTCGACGCGCTGCGCGGCGCCCCGGCCCGGATCGACCTCACCCCCGGGCTGCCGGACCTCGCCGCGTTCCCCCGCGCCGCCTGGCTGCGCGCCGAGCGCGCCGTCCTCGCCGAGCTGTCCGCCACCGACCTCGGCTACGGCGACCCGCACGGCACCCCCGCGCTGCGCCGGGCCGTCGCCGGCTGGCTCGCCCGCAACCGCGGCATCCGCACCGACCCCGACGACGTCGTCATCGTCGCCGGCACCGCGCAGGCGCTGACCCTGCTGCACCCGGTGCTGCGCGCCGACGGCATGGAGGCGGTGGCGCTGGAGGACCCCGGTTCGCTCGGTATGCGCCAGCATCTGGAGAACGGCGAGCTGGACATCCTCCCGGTGCCGGTCGACGCCGACGGCATACGTGTCGACGCGCTGCGCGCCACCGGCGCCCGGGCGGTGCTGCTCACCCCGGCGCACCAGTTCCCGACCGGCGCGGTGCTCAGCGGCGAGCGCCGCCGCGAGCTGCTGCGCTGGGCGGAGGACGGCGGCAGGCTCGTACTCGAAGACGACTACGACGCCGAGCACCGCTACGACCGGCCGCCGGTGCCCGCGCTGCGCGCGATGCTCGCGGAGCGGGTCTGCTACATGGGCAGCGTCTCGAAGCTGCTGGCGCCGGCGCTGCGGGTCGGGTGGGTCGTACCGCCGCCGGGATACCGGGACGCGCTGGTCAACGCCAAGCGGTTCACCGACCTCGGCAACGCGGTGCTGCCGCAG
This sequence comes from Streptomyces sp. 184, assembly GCF_045781775.1. NCBI lineage: Bacteria > Bacillati > Actinomycetota > Actinomycetes > Kitasatosporales > Streptomycetaceae > Streptomyces > Streptomyces sp. 184. The sequence goes on from NZ_CP123230.1 coordinate 8,079,353, forward strand.
CTCGTCCTGGCCCGGCTGATGGAGTCGGGGGAGCTGGAGCGGCACCTGCGGCTGCTGCGGGGGCGGCACCGGCGGCGGCGGGACGCGATGATCGCGGCGGTCGCGGAGCACCTGCCGGGCGCGGTGGTCCACGGGGCGGCGGCGGGACTGCACCTGACGGTGACGTTCGACGGGCCGGGCGGGAGGGCCGGCGCGGGGTTGGCGGGGGTGACCGATACGGAGCTGGCGGCGGCGGCGCTCGGCTGCGGCGTCAAGGTGCAGCCGCTGTCCTGGCACCGGCTACGGTCCGGCCCGCCGGGCCTGGTCCTGGGATACGCGGCGAGCCACCCCGACGCGGTGACCGAGGGGGTGCGGCTGCTGGGACGGGCGCTGCGAGATAGGTAGCGGGGGTGCCTCTATGTTTTTCGTCAAGCGAGGCGTGGGGTTCGGGGTTCGTAGAAGGTGCCGTCGCGGAGGATCGCGAACAGCACGTTGATCCGTTGTCGGGCCAGGCGGAGGAGGGCCTGGGTGTGGGTCTTCCCCCGTGCCCGGCATCGGTCGTAGTAGGTGCGGGAGGCGGGGTCGTGCAGGGCGGCGAACGCGGACAGGAACATCGCGCGTTTGAGCTGCCGGTTGCCGCCTCTGGGCGCGTGTTCGCCGTGGATCGAGGTCCCCGACGACTTGGTTGTGGGGGCGAGGCCGGCGTAAGAGGCCAGGTGGGCGGCGGTGGGGAAGCTGGTGCCGTCGCCGACGGTGACCAGCAGCGTGGCGGCGGTCCTGACCGCGACCCCCGGAATCGAGGTCAGGACCGCGGAAAGAGGGTGAGCCTCCAGCAGCTGCCCGATCTGTGCTTCCAGGGCTCGTCGCTGTCCGTGGACGGCGGCGAGCGAGCGGGCCAGGGACGGGATGACGACGTCGAGGGTGCCGGTGCCCGGGACGACGACGGTCTGCTCGTCGAGCGCGTCGAAGACCTCGTCGATCAGCCGCTGGGCCATGCGCGGGGCCTTGGGCCGGATCACCTCGACCAGCCTGCGACGACCGGCTTTCCGCAGGGTGGCCGGGGATCCGTAGCGTTCCAGCAGCCAGGTCACGGCAGGGTGGTCCAGGCGGGGGCCCAGGACGCGTTCCAGGCTGGGGTGGAACTGGGTGAGCAGGCCGCGTATCCGGTTGGAAGTGCGCGTGGCCTCGGCCGCAAGGTCCTGGTCGAAGCCCACCAGCACGGTCAGCTCGGCGGTGATCTCGTCGGTGAGCTCCAGCGAGCGCAGGGTGTGTGGCATGGTCCGTGCGGCGTCCGTGATCACCGCGGCGTCCTTCGCGTCGGTCTTCGCTTCGCCCGGATAGAGATCGGCGATCCGGCGCATGGACAGGCCGGGCAGGTAGGCGACCTTGCAGCCGGCGTCCCGGGCGACCGTCAGAGGGAGGGCTCCGATGGAGGCGGGCTGGTCCACGATCACCAGCACGGTGCCGAACTTCGTGGCCAGTTTGTCGAAGACGGCCCGCAGCTTCGGCTCGCTGTTAGGCAGCTGCTTGTCGAAGACCTTCTTGCCGGCCGGTGTGAGTCCGTGCCCGTGATGGGCACTCTTGCCGACGTCCAGGCCGAGGAAAACGCCCACGTCGTCGATGTCGTCCAACCCATCCTCCCGAACAGGGTTCGTGCGGTGCTGGCCAGGGCGTTGGCGTCGTATGCGCGCATCCACGTTATGCAGACCTGCCGCCCGCAAGGCGGCCGGGCATTGCACCAGGCCAGGCGGTAGTCGGACCTCTCATCAGCGTCTCCAACGGCGCCTCTCGGGCCCGGTGACACCACCCCCCAGGTCATCCGTTCGACAGGGGGGAACAGTCATGCCGGACCCGGAGGCCAGCGGCCCTCTTGCAGGACCGCGAAGAAGATAACGGGGGAGCGGGCCGGGCAGGGGCGGGGGGTGCTCGACGAGAGGGGTGGTGAGGGCGTGGAAGAGAAGGGCGGCCCGGTCGTGGCCGCCGGGGACGGCGTGCGGCTGTGGGCCGTGCGGCAGGGGGACGGCGCGATACCGGCGGTGTTCTGCCACGGCGGGCCTGGGCTGTGGGACACCCTGGGCGACGTCGCGGAGCTGCTGGCCGGGGCGGCGACCTCGTGGCGGGGTTTCTGGACGGGGTGCGGGGGTGAGGGGCGTAGCACCGGGTGCGCCGGATGCGAGGGCGTAGCGCCCGGGGCGCCGCCTGCGGGGGCTTGGCGCCGGATGCGCCGACTGCCGAGGCGTAGCACCGGATTTGCCGACGCCGGACGTAGCACCGGGTTCGCCGAAAGCGCCCGGGTGCAGCGCCGGATGGGCCGGCGTCGGACGTAGCACCGGATTCGTCGGCTGCCGGGATGTAGCGCCAGCTCCGCCGCCTGCCGGGGTGTAGCCGGGCCGCCGGTGTCGGGCGCGGAGCCGGTGCACCGCCTCCGCGCCCGCAGTCGGCTTCGCCGCCGGCTCCGCCTCAGGCGTCCCGGCGGTGCAGTGCCGTCGCGCCCAGTGCCAGCGCCGCCGCCGACCACGCCGCCAGCACCCCCAGCCCCGCCCACGGCCCGATCGGCAGTTCCGCCGTGCCCACCGTCGACTGCACGGCAAGACCCGCCGACGTGGGCCCGTACCGCTGGAGCCGCTCCACCCACTCCGGGTCCGCCAGCATCCCCGCGACCAGCGGCGACGCGTACAGCACGCCCAGGCAAGCCGCGACCGCCCCCGCCGTGTCCCGCAGCGCCGCGCCCAGGCCCAGCGACAGCAGCGCCACCAGCACCAGGTACAGCGCCGTCCCGAAGCCGGCCCGCAGCACCGGCCCCGCCCCCAGGTCGTACGAGTCGAAGCCCGCCGGTACCAGCGCCTGCCCCGCGAGCAGCGCGCCCAGCACCCCCGCGCCGCCCGCCACCAGCACCGCGGCGCCGACCACGGCGGACTTCGCGGCCAGTAGGCGCAGCCGGCCGGGCACGGCGGTCAGCGTCGTGCGGATCGTGCCCGTGCCGTACTCCGCCGTGAACGCCAGCGACGCGAGCACCGCGACCGCCGCCTGGCCGGCCCACACGCCGGCCAGGCTGGTCTTCACGACGTCCTCGCGGCAGCCGTCCGGCGGGCAGTGCGCCGTGGACAGCCCGCTGACCGCGCCCGCGCCGACCGCCGCGGTGACGGCGGCGACGGCGAGGAGGAGCCACCATGTGCTGGGGACGGTGCGCAGCTTGGTCCACTCGGCCCGCGCGGCGTACGCCGCGGCCCGTACGCCTTCGAACACCGGCCCGTCCCCCGGCGCGTACCGCGGCCTCAGCGTGCCCCGCGACTCCCGCGGTCCCCGCAGCCCGTCACGCCCCTCATGTCCCACACCCCCCTCAAGCATCGCGCCGCCTCAGCCGCCACACCGCGAGCGCCAGCGCCACCGCCGCCCACACCGCCAGCACCCCGAGCCCCGCCCACGGCCCCTGCGGCATGCACCCGTCCTCCGGCAGGCACACCGTCTCCACCTGCCCGTACCGCGGCGTCGTGCTCTGCACCCCGAACCCCGCCACCGGCGTCACCCGGAACAGCCACTCCACCGCCCCCAGCGGCAGACCTCCGCCCAGCACCAGCGGCAGCACGAACAGCACCACCACGATCGTCACCGCAGCCGCCGTGTGCCGTAGCAGCGCCCCCAGCCCCAGTGCGAACAAAGCCACCAGCGCCACCAGCAGCCCCGTGCCCACCACCGCCCGCAGCGCCGGCCCGTCGGACAGCGACACCTCCGGGAACTGCGGCGGCCGGTGCCCGCCGGAGCGCAGCGCCTGCTGCCCCACCAGGAACGACACCACCGCGCCCGCCAGCCCCGCCGCGAACGACACCGCCGCCAGCACCGCGCTCTTCGCCGCCAGCACCCGCCCGCGCCGCGGGCCGGCCGTGAACGTCGTACGGATCATGCCGCGCTTGTACTCGGCGGTGATGAACAGCACCCCCAGTGCCGCGAACGCGATCAGCCCGACCTGCGCGCCCGCCAGGCTCATCCACGTCAGGTCCGCCACGGGCGGGCGCGGGCCGATGTCGCCGGAGCCGGTGACGGTGAAGGTGCCGCCGGAGCGCTCGGTGCCGCCGACCGGGCCGTTCGCCGCCGCCGGGCCGGATACCGGCCCCACGGCCTCGTCCCGCCACGCCGCCGCGCCGGACCCGCCACCGTCGCCGCCGCCGTCCTCTTCGAGTCGTACGTGGTCGAAGACCCCCGTCGCCTCGCTCGGCCCCGTCCCGATGCTCAGCGACCCGAACGACCGCTCCACCTGCACCGTCTCCGGCGCCGCCACGAACAGCCCGGCGCGCGCCGTCCGCGGCAGTCCGGCCGCGGAGACGCTGCCGACCTCGTCCCAGCGTTCGCCGTCGGCGGAGCGGTAGCCGGTCAGCCGGTCGCCGTCGCGCGTCAGGCGCAGCCACACCGCGGCGTCACCGTCCACACCACCACCGGCGGTGTCGTGCTCGAACCCGTGCTGGAGCCGCACCCCGTGCTCGGCGGTGCGCATCAGCGCCACGTACGGACTGCCCGGTTCCGTGTCCGCCTTCACGATCACGCCGGCCTTCGCCCACGGCGCGTCCGTGCCCGTGCCGAGCGTCAGATCCGTCACGCGCGCGGTGACGCTGCCGTCCCCGCCCAGCGGCCGGTGCACGAAGCGGAACGAGTCCGCCACCCGCGGCGCCGCCGCTTCCTCCTTGCCGGAGGCGCCCGCGTCGCCCGACGTGACCACATCGCTGCCGCCGGCCGACACCAGCGACACCAGGACGGTCACCACCATGCCCGCGAGCAGCGTAAGCAGCCAGCGGTCGATAGTGCGCAGTTTCGTGAACTCGGCGTGCAGCAACTGCCGGAACCCGTCACGCGCGGGCGGCAGCTTCGAACGGTACGGGGCCACACCCCCGGCGCCCGCCCGCACCCGCGTCGCCGTACCGCCGCCGTCACCTTCTCCCGTACCGCCGCCAAGCTCGGACCCCGCACCGGCACCCGTACCGGCACGGGCACCGGCACCCGGGTCCGTACCCCCGCCCCCGCTCATCGCGGACCCTCCCCCTCCGGCTCGGCGGCGAACTCCGCCTCGCCGCGCGTCAGCTCCATGTACGCCTCCTCCAGCGACGCCCGGTGCGCCGCGAGACCCGAGAACGGCACCGCCCCCGCGCCCAGCAGCTCCGCCACCCGCTCCGCCGGCAGCCCCGACACCGTCAGCGACTCCCGGCCCGTCGCGGCCACCGTCGCCCCCGCCGCCGACAGCACCGTCATCGCCCGCTCCCGCGCCCCGGTGTGCAGCGCGACCCGGTTGTCGGAGGCGGCGGCCAGCACCTCGGCCACCGGCATGTCGGCGACGAGCCGGCCGCGGCCGATGACCACCAGGTGGTCGGCGGTGTCCTCCAGCTCGCTCATCAGATGGCTGGAGACCAGCACCGCCCGCCCCTCCGCCGCCAGCCGGCGCAGAAAGCCGCGGATCCAGCGGATGCCCTCCGGGTCCAGGCCGTTGACCGGCTCGTCGAAGAGCAGCACCGGCGGATCGCCGAGCAGCGCGGCGGCGATGCCGAGGCGCTGGCGCATGCCGAGCGAGTAGCCGCCGGCCCGCCGCCGGCCCGCCGCGGCGAGACCGACCTGCTCCAGCAGCTCGTCGACGCGGCGCGGCGGCAGGCCGTGCGAGTGCGCCAGCCACAGCAGGTGGTCGCGCCCGCGCCGGCTGGGGTGCACGGCCGCCGCGTCCAGCGCGGCGCCTACGTGCTGGAGCGGGCGCCGCAGCGCCGCGTACGGACGGCCGCCGACCAGCGCGCTGCCCGCGTCGGGGGCGTCGAGGCCCAGGACGATGCGCATGGTGGTGGACTTGCCGGCCCCGTTGGGGCCGACGAACCCGGTGACCTGACCCGGGACGACCGTGAACGACAGGTCGTCCACGGCGGCGACCGGCCCGAAGCGCTTGCGCAGCTCCCGGACCTCGATGGTTGCTTCTGACGCTGCCATGGTCAGGAGGCTACGAAGCGGGCGGCGGGCGGGTCGTCACGCGGGGGAGGAGTCTTGCGGGCGGCGGCGTAGCTCGTGTGGGGGAGGCGGCTGTCCGGAGCACGAGGGACGCCGGGAGGGGCGGACGCGGGGAGAATGGCGGCGTGACGGAAGCACGGGGGGAGTGGACGGGGGGTACGGACGGGACGCGTGGTGCGGACGGTCCGTACGACGCGGACAGTCCGTACGGCGCGGACGGCGCGGACGGCAGAAGCAGGGACCGCGCGTACGCGAAGGACGCGGCAGACCCGCCCCACCCGGACCGTACGAGCCACGCCACAACTCCCCCGCCCCGCCGCCACACCCCCGCCGCCGCCCGGCTCCGCCGGCTCGCCGCCTCGCCCGACGGCCCCCTCGCCGCCGCCGCGGTCCTCGCGCTCCTCGCCGCCGTCGACGCCGTCCTGCGCGCCGGCGCCGGCGACCGCCTCACCGCCGCCCTGCTCCTCGCCTTCGGCGCCACCGCCCCCGTCGCGCTGCTCCGCACCCACCCCACCCCGGCCGCCGTCCTCGCCACCGCCGCGAACGCCCCGCTCGTCGCCCTCCTCGGCGCCCCCGTCGCCGCCGGCGTCGCCGCCCAGGCACTCCTCCTGCACCGGCTCGCCCGCCACGGCACCCGCCGGGTGCGCACCCTCGCCGTGCTGCTCGTGCTGCCGCTCGCCGGGTACGCCGTCGGCGACCCCGGCACCGCCGCCGGGGGCCGGCTCGGCGACGCCGGGCGGCTGCTCGCCGTAGCCGCCGCCGTGCTCCTCGCCGCCGCCACCGCGACCGGCCTCGCCCGCCGCGCGCGCAGCGCCGCCGCCGCGCACAGCGCCACCGAACGCGCCATCGCCCACACCCTCTACGAGCACGCCGCCCGCGGCGAACGCGCCCGCATCGCACGCGAACTCCACGACGTCGTCGCCCACCACATCTCGATGATCTCCGTACAGGCCGAGACCGCCCGCCTCACCACCCCCGGCCTCCCCGACGAAGGCGCGCGCCGGCTCCGCGACATCGGCGACACCGCCCGCACCGCCCTCACCGAGATGCGCCGCCTGCTCGGCGTGCTGCGCGAAGACGCCGGGGCCGCCCCCGCGGAACGCCGCCCTCCGCCCGGTCTCGCCCAGCTCAACGAACTCCTCGACGGTGCCCGCGACGCCGCCGGCGCCGCCGTCCGCCTCATCGTCAGCGGCGCCGTACGCCCCCTCGACACCGGCATCGAACTCACCGCGTACCGCATCGTGCAGGAAGCCCTCACCAACGCCCGCCGGCATGCCCCCGGCTCCGCCGTGGACGTGGAACTCCACTACGCCGACGCCGCCCTGCGCCTGCGCATCCGCGACAACGGCCCCGGTCCGCGCCTCGGGGCCGCGGGCGCCGGCGGGCACGGGCTGGTCGGCATGCGCGAACGCGCCGCGGCAGTCGGCGGCGGGCTGCGCAGCGGGCCCGCCGCGGGCGGCGGCTTCCTGCTCGAAGCAACCCTCCCGGCACAGACGCGAACGGGCACGGGCGCGAACCGCGGAGGGGACGGCAAGAGCAACAAGGACGACGAGAGCGACAAGGGAGCCGCGGCATGACCGGCCGGGCGGACACCGCCCCCGTGCGCGTCGTCGTCGCCGACGATCACGAGGTCGTACGCGCCGGCTTCGCCGGACTCCTCGCCACCCAGCCCGACTTCGACGTCGTCGGCACCGCGTACGACGGCGCGGAGGCCGTCCGCGTCTGCCGCGCGCGGCGGGCCGACGTCGTCCTCATGGACGTCCGTATGCCCGGCGTCGACGGCATCGAGGCCACCGCCCGGCTCACCGCGGACGCCCCTCATCCGAAGGTGCTGATCCTCACCACCTTCGACCTGGACGAGTACGTCTACGACGCGCTCGCCGCCGGTGCCAGCGGCTTCCTGCTCAAGGACGTCACCGCGGAGCAGCTCTTCGACGCCGTGCGCGTCGTCGCGGCCGGCGAGGCGCTGCTCGCGCCGGCGGTGACGCGGCGGCTCATCGCCGAGTTCGCGCGGCTGCGCTCGTCCCGGCCGGAGCGGGGCGGCGACCAGGACGGGCCGGGCGCGCCGCTGGCGGCGCTGACGCCGCGCGAGACGGAGGTGCTGCGGCTCCTCGCCGAGGGGCTGTCCAACCCCGAACTGGCCGCGCGCCTGCACGTCGGCGAGGAGACCGTGAAGACGCACGTCAGCCGGCTGCTGGCCAAGCTCGGTCTGCGCGACCGAACGCAGGCGGTGGTCATGGCGTACGAATCGGGCCTCGTCGTCCCCGGCACCCGCTGACGCCGGCGGCCCCCGCCGGCTACCACCGCGGCCCGGCCGCCGCCCCTCGGCTAGCCTCGTGACCATGCCCGGAGCCATCGAACTCGTCATATTCGACTGCGACGGAGTCCTCGTCGACTCCGAGCGCATCGCCGCCGCCGTGCAGGTCACCGTCGGCGCGGAACTCGGCTGGCCGCTCACCGAAGCCGACGCCGTCGAACTCTTCATGGGCAAGTCCCAGGAATCCGTCGGCGCCATGGTCGTCGAACGCCTCGGCCCGGGCACCGACGAGACCTGGCGCACCCGCTACTACGAGGAGTTCTTCGCCGGCCTCGACCGCCTCGAAGCCGTACCCGGCGTCGTCGAGGCGCTCGACGCCATCGCCGCCGCCGGCCTGCCCACCTGCGTCGCGTCCAGCGGCGGCCACGAGCGGATGCGCCGCACCCTCGGCCGGACCGGGCTGTACGACCGCTTCGCCGGACGCATCTACTCCGCCGCCGACGTCGGCGGGCGCGGCAAGCCCGCGCCCGACCTCTTCCTGTACGCGGCGCGGCAGATGGGCTACGCGCCGCAGGCGTGCGCGGTGGTGGAGGACAGCCGCTACGGCGTGCAGGCGGCGCGCGCCGCGGGCATGCGCGCGTACGGCTTCACCGGCGGGCTGTCACCGGCGGACTGGCTGGCCGGTCCCGGCACGGTGCTCTTCGACGACATGCGCAAGCTGCCGGCACTGCTGGAGGCAGCCGGAACGGCGACCTGACGGGGCGGGACGGGGCAGGACGCCCGATCGGGGCGAGGGGGCCCGTACGCCAGGGAATCGCCGCTACGCCCCTCCATCCTTGACCCACTCGGCCGCCAGCACCGACCACACCTCGGTGTCCTGCCGCACCCCCCGGTACGGGTACCTCGAACGCAGCACTCCGTCGCGGCTCATGCCGAGGCGCTGGGCGACCTTGATGCTCGGGGTGTTCTCGGCGGACACGTACCACTCGACGCGCTCCATGCCGCGCTCGCGCACCGCCCAGTCGATGATCACGCGCACCGCGCGGGTGACCAGCCCGCGGCCGGCCGCCGCGGGCTCCAGCCAGCAGCCGGCCTCGCAGGAGCGCTGCTGGGCGTCGAAGACGCGGAAGAGGACGCCGCCGACGAGGAGGCCGTCGAGCCAGATGCCGTAGAGGCGGCCGGTGTCGGCGGCGGCCTTGTCGGCGTACGACTGGAGCCAGGCGCGGGCGGAGTCGAGGTCGGCGGCGGCGTCGGGGAGGCCGACGTGGCGGCCGATGAACTCGCGACCGCGGTCCATGTGGGCGAGGAACTCCTCGGCCTGCCACGGCTCCAGCGGCCGCAGCTCGGCACCGTCGTCCCCCAGGGGTATCGCGAACATCCGGTCCTCCAGTGGCTGTGCTCGGTACCGTGATCCTCGCACGGGACGGAAGCGGCCCCGCAGGTCACCCGCCCGCCGCGGGCCCCGCCAGCGCCGCCCGCGCCGCGTCCCCCAGGGCCGCCACGCAGGCCCGCACCGCCGGGCTCTCGCCCCGGGTCCGCCAGGCGGCCTGCACCGTGCGCCGCACCACCGGCCGCACCGGCACGAACCGCACCCCCGGCGGACACGGCCGCTGCGCCATCTCCGGTACGAGCGACACGCACAACCCGCCCCGCACGAGCGCGAGCTGCGTGGCGTACTCCGTCACCTGATACCGCACCTCCGGCTCCAGACCCACCTCGCGCAGCGCCTGCGTCAGCCCCTCGTACGGCTCGGTGCCGACCGGGCAGCTCGCCCACACCGCCGCCTCCAGCTCGGCGAGGCCGACGCGCTCGCGGCCCGCCAGCGGATGCGCGTCCGCCACCGCCACCTGCACGTCCTCGACCACCAGCGCCCGCGCCGCCAGCCCCTGCGGCAGCCGGATGGGCCGGCTGCTCCAGCTCTCGATCAGCAGCAGGTCCAGCTCCCCGCCGGCCAGCCGGGGGACCAGCTCGACGACCTCGCCGTCGACGACCGTGGGGGCCAGCCGCGGGTGCGAGGCGGTGAGCGCCGTCAGCACCTCGGGCAGCAGCGCGCGCAGCGAACTGCCCACGCCGCCGAGGCGCAGCGGACCGAGGATCTCGTCCTGGAGATCGGCGAGATCCGCCTCGGCCTCGGCGACCTGCGCGCAGACCCGCGCCGCATGCGCGGCGAGCACCTTGCCGGCGTGGGTGAGGCGGACGCTGCGCCCGTACGGCTCCAGCAGCCGGTGCCCGGACTCGCGCTCCAGCTTGGCGAGTTGCTGCGAGACGCCGGAGGCCGTGACGTGCAGCGACTCGGCGGCGCGGGCGATGGTGCCGTGCACGGCGACGGCGTCGAGGGCGCGCAGGCGCTCGATACTGAACACCAAGCGATGCTAACGCTTTCGGCTAACGAATCATCGCTTTTTCTTGGGAGACCGGGCAGGCAGAGTGAGAAGCATGCGAGTCGACGGGGGCGACCGGCCCGACCACGGCGATATACCACCCCCCACCCACCCACTGCCTCCGGACAGCACCTCACTCCCCGACGACCTACGGGGCGCCTCCACCGCCCCGGGACTCCTGAACCGCCTGGCCACCCCGGTCGCGATGGTCATCGGCGGCTCGGCGTGCATCTCGCTGTCGGCGATGTTCGTGAAGCTCTCCGACGTGAACGCCGGCACCGCCGCCTTCCTCCGCTGCGCCCTGGCCCTGCTGCTGCTCGTCCCGCTGGCGGCGGTCGAACTGCGCCGCCTCGGACCACGGGCCCGGCGCCCGGTGCTCACCGACCTGGCGGCCGGACTGCTGCTCGGCGTCGACTTCGTCTTCTGGGCGGCCAGTATCAGGGACGTCGGCGCCTCCATCGCGACCGTGCTGCTCAACATCCAGGTCCTCGTCTTCCCCCTGCTGGCGCGGCTGCTGACCCGTACGCCGCTGCCGCGCGGCTTCTGGCTGACCGCCCCGGTGCTGCTCGCCGGGGTGGCGCTGGCGGGCGGCGCGATCGGCGATCCGGAACCGGGCAGCAGCCCCGTCACCGGCATCCTCTACGGCACGGCCGCCGGCGTCGCCTTCGCCGGCTACCTCTTCCTCACCCGCCTGGGCGGCGCCGCCGGCCCCCGGAGCCCCCGCGGACACATCGCGGTGCCGGTGTGCACCGCGACGTTCTCCGCCGGCATCGCCTCCGGCATCCTCGGCGCGCTGTGGACCGGCATCGATCCGACGCCGGACCCCGCCGCCCTCGGCTGGCTGGCCGCGATGGCCGCCCTCGGCCAGGTCCTCGCCCTCCTCCTCATCACCCCCGCCCTCCCTCGGCTCGCCCCGGCCACCGGGGCGGCCCTGCTCCTGCTGCAACCGGTGCTCGCCATCGCCACCGCCGTCGCCTTCCTCGGCGAGCGGCCCACGGCGACGCAGTACGCCGGCTGCGCGCTGGTGACCGCCACCGTCTGGTACGCCACCCGCGTCGCCGGCAGCCGCGGCGCCGAAACCCCCGCGCCCCGCGCCGCGGGCCGCGGCTAGGCTGCGCCCCATGCCGCGCCCCTTGCCGCCGAATGACGACGCCCTGCTCCCCGCCACCGACCGGGCCCTGCGCCACCGGCTCGCCGTCGCGCAGCGCGAGGGCCGTACGCCGTCGCTGGTCGCGGCCGTCGTACGCGACGGGGAGCCGGTGTGGTCCGGCGCCCGCTCGATGATCGACGGACACGAGCCGACGTCCGGCACCCAGTACCGCATCGGCTCGATCACCAAGACGTTCGTCGCCGTGCTGGTGCTCCGGCTGCGCGACGAGGGCCTCGTCGACCTCGCCGATCCGCTGGGGAAGCACCTCCCCGGCACTCAGGCTCCCGCGGTGACCATCGCCCAACTCCTCTCTCACAGTTCCGGTATCGGTGCCGAGCCCCGCGGCCCCTGGTGGGAGCGGACCCCGGGCACGCTCCGCCCCGAGGTCGGCGAACTCTTCGACGGCGACCCCGCCCGCCACCCGGCAGGCCGCCGGCACCACTACTCCAACCCCGGCTTCGCCTACCTCGGCGCGCTCGTCGAGGCGCTGCGCGGCGCACCGTGGGGCGAAGTGCTGCGCCGCGAGCTGCTGGAGCCGCTGGGGCTGCGGCGTACGACGCTGCTGCCAAAGGCCCCGCACGCCGGCGGCTTCGCCGTCCATCCGTGGGCCGACGTCATGCAGCCCGAGCCGCTGCACGACACCGGCCGGATGGGCCCCGCGGGCCAGTTGTGGTCCACGGCCGGCGATCTGGCCCGCTTCGCGGCCTTCCTCGTACGCGGCGACGACCGCGTGCTCTGCGCCGAGACACTGGCGGAGATGCGCACCCCCGCCGTGGCCCCCGAGGCGGCGTCCTGGGACAGCGCGTACGGACTCGGCATGCAGCTCATCCGCCGCGACGGCACGCTGCTCGCCGGCCACACCGGCTCCATGCCCGGCTTCCTCGCCTGCCTCCTTTCCGACATCGACGAGGGCGTGAGCGCGGTCGCCCTCACGAACGTCACTTCCGGCGTGTCCGTCTCCGGGCTCGCCGGCGACCTGATCGGCACCGTGGTGCGGCACGAGCCGCGCATCCCCGAGCCGTGGCGTCCGCTGGCCGCGGACGCGGTGGATCCGGAGCTGCTGGCCCTCACCGGGCCGTGGTACTGGGGCGCGAACCCGCACGTGCTGCGGCTGAAGGAGGACCGGTGGCTGGACCTGAGTCCGCTGGCCGGCGCGGGCTACACCTCGCGCCTCCGCCCGGAGGCGGACGGCACGTGGACGGCGGTCGACGGCTACTGCGCCGGTGAGACGCTGCGGGTGGAGCGGTCGGTGGACGGCGAGGTCTCCCACCTCGACCTGGGCACCTTCGTCTTCACCCGCGAACCGTACGACCGGGACGCCCCCGTCCCCGGCGGCACCCGAGGCTGGACCTGACGGAACCGCCCCCGGACGGCTGCCCCAACCTGCCCTGGCCCGGCAGTGAGCGACTACCGACTGCCGCCCCACAGCCCTCGCCCCAACAGCGACCCCGGGCGGCTCCCCCACAGCCCCCGACCCTCCAGCCCTCGGGCCTCACACCCCCTGCCCCGACCGCGCCCTACGCCGACCGCGCCCTACGCCGACAGCTCCTTCTCCAGCGGCGTGCGGAACCTCGGCGTTATTCGGGCGTCGCCCACCCACGCCGCCAGCCGTTCGGCCTCCGCGGCCACCGCCCGTTCCGCCTCGCCGCCCACGTCGGTGAGCATCCGCCACACCACCTCTCCGTCCTGCCGCTGTGCCCAGCCGCCGACGACTTCGCCGTTCCACCACACCGTCGGCCCCACGTTGCCGCTGCCGTCGAACAGCGCTTTGCGGTAGCCGGCGTCGAGGTGCCAGTCGCGTTCCTTCCAGCCCATCGGTGTCGGGTCGAGCCCCGGGAGCAGCGCCGCCCACGGCTCCGGCTCCGCGACCGGGTCGGTGTCGTCCGGCAGCACGTACCCCGCGCCCTCGTCCAGGTCCACCGCCACCGCACCGGTCGCGGCCAGCGCCTTGCGCGCGGCGGTCTTCGTCCAGCCGGTCCACCACACGAGGTCCGCTTCGGTGGCCGGCCCGTACGCGTACAGCCAGCGACGGGTCAGCTCGGTCTGGGCCTCGGCGACGTCCATGCCGCCGAAGTCCTCGCCCGGCGCCCAGCGGAACTGGCTGGACGTCCACGACCCGCGCGGGTATCCGCGGCGTATGTGGCCGTCGCAGGCCAGCATCCGCAGCACGCGCGTGGCCACGCCCTGCTGCGTCTCCTGCCGGGTGCCGGGAAAGACCGTGATCTTGGTGCGCAGCAGCGGCTCGGCGGCGGATATCTCGCTGCCGGTCGCCTCGCCCTTGTCCTTGAGCACCGCCAGCGCGGCGGCTTCGGCGCGCTGGAGCCACGCCTCGTCCAGGCCGTTCGAGCCCTTGAGGTGCTTGAGGAAGGTGGCGCGCTCGCGCGCCGCGATGGCCCGCGCCGCCGCGGCGTCCACGACGGGCGCCAGCTCGCGGCTGACCGCGAAGAGCGTGCGCCGCATGGACAGCAGCTTCACCAGCGCCACGTCCTCGTAGAGCGCGCGCTCGACGGGCGTGACGCCCGGCTCCCTCATGCGCGCGCAGGCGGAGAGGAAGACGGTCGCCGCGTCCGTCGCATGCAGCGCGACGACCGCGTCCGCCGCCTCGACGGGTGAGGCCGCCCGGGCGGTCGGCGCCAGTGCGTGCCGCACCCCGATCCGGGCTCGTCGCTGCTCTGTCGTGATCTGCATAGTGGCAGTATGCCGAAGCCCGCGCCGGCCCGCTCGGGCCTGTGGATAACTTTGGATCTTCCCCCTGGACACCTCTCTGACCAGGCGATAACCAGGGACACGTCACGCAAGAGACGAGCAGCGCGAGGGCTACAGCATCCGCTTGAAGCCCACGTGCGACGCCGCGAACCCCAGCCGCTCGTAGAAGCGGTGCGCGTCCGTGCGCGTCGCGTCGGACGTGAGCTGCACGACCGCGCACCCCTGCCGCCGCGCCTCCTCGACCGCCCACTCGATGAGCTGCGTGCCCAGCCCGCCCCCGCGCTCGTCGCGGTGCACCCGCACCCCTTCGATGAGCGCCCGCGTCGCGCCACGCCGCGACAGCCCGGGGATGACCGAGAGCTGGAGCGTGCCGACGACGCGGCCGTCGCGTTCGGCGACGGCGAGGTGCTGCCCGGGGTCGGCGTCGATCCGTGCGAAGGCGTGCTCGTACACGGCGGGGTCGTCGGGGGTCTCGCGGGCGGCGCCCAGGGGGTCGTCGGCAAGCATCGCCACGATGGCGGGGACGTCGGCGGCCGTCGCGTGGCGCATTTCCAGGTCGCTCATGCAGCCGACCCTACGCGTGCCCCCGGGGCTCCCCCATGCCGTACGAGCCTCCGGAAGCGATAGGGCACCGAAGCAGCGAAGCTCCCAAGAGCCCGGGAGCAACCTCGCGCCCGCTTCTCCTACCTCACGTACGCCGGCGGGGACTCCAGCTTCTCGACCGCCGATACCAGCGGCGCCAGCTCCGGCCGCTTCGCGGCCTCGTCCAGCGCGGCGCGCAGCGCGACCTCGTAGCCGGGCCTGGCCTCGGCGAGGAGGCGGCGGCCGGCCTCGGTGACCTCGGTGTAGATGCCGCGGCGGTCGTCCGGGCAGAGGTAGCGGCTGAGCAGACCGCGGTCTTCGAGGCGGGTGACGAGGCGGGTGGTGGCGCTCTGGCTGAGGACGACGGTGTCGGCGAGCTGGTTCATGCGCAGGTGGAAGTCGTCCTGGCGGCCGAGGGCGTCCAGTACGGAGTACTCGCGGGCGCTGAGCCGGTGGGCGCGCTGGAGCGTGCGCTCCACGTGGGTCTCGATGCGGGCGTGCAGGGATGCCAGGGCCGACCAGCCCCGGGCCAGTTCGTCGAGCTGCTCGGCTGTGGCCGCCATGAGCGCCTCCGCGTCCCGTGAGTGAGTACGTGCGATCGCCGTCTCCTGACTCCGAGTTTACTCCACCACCGCAATAGCCCGCGCTTGCAAGGGTCGGCGTGCGCAATTATTGTGGACGCTTGGTAAATGGCAGTCCCGCACCCACCGCAGGAGTCCCCGCATGCCTCTCGCGCTGCTCGCGCTGGCCATCGGCGCCTTCGGGATCGGCACCACGGAGTTCGTCGTCATGGGCCTGCTGCCCGAGGTGGCCGACGAGTTCTCCGTCTCCGTCCCGACCGCCGGCTGGCTCACCACCGGCTACGCCCTCGGCGTCTTCGGCGGCGCCCCGCTGCTCACCGCGCTCGGCACCCGCGTCCCGCGCAAGCGGATGCTGATGGGCCTCATGGGCCTGTTCATCGCCGGCAACGTCCTCTCCGCCCTCGCACCCGCCTTCGGCATCCTGCTCGCCGGGCGCATCGTCGCCTCGCTCGCGCACGGCGCGTTCTTCGGCATCGGCGCGGTCGTCGCCGCCGGACTCGTCGCCAAGGACAAGCGGGCCGGGGCCATCGCGATGATGTTCACGGGGCTGACCGTGGCCAACGTCGTCGGCGTCCCCGGCGGCACACTCGTCGGGCAGACCGTCGGCTGGCGGGCCACGTTCCTCGCGGTCGCGGCGATCGGCGTCGTCGGGCTGGCCGGCGTCGCCCGGCTCGTACCGGACCTGCCGCGGACGCCCGGGGAACCCGCCTCCCCCACCACCGACGGCCCCGGCCTGCGCCGCGAGCTGGCCGCCTTCCTCAACGTCCAGGTGCTGCTGGCCATGGGCATGACCGTCCTCGGCTTCGGCGGCGTCTTCGCGGCCGTCACCTACATCGCGCCGATGATGACCGACGTCGCCGGCTACGCCGACGGCTCCGTCACCTGGCTCCTCGCCCTCTTCGGCCTCGGCATGGTCGGCGGCAACCTGCTCGGCGGGCGCTACGCCGACCGCGCCCTGATGCCGATGCTGTACGTCGCGCTCAGCGCGCTGACCGCCACGCTGGCGCTGTTCACGCTCACCGCGCACAACAAGCCGGCGGCGGCCCTGAGCATCTTCCTCGTCGGGTTCTTCGGCTTCGCGACCGTGCCGCCGCTCCAGAAGCGGGTGCTCGACCAGGCCGCCGCCGCGCCCACCCTCGCCTCCGCCGTCAACGTCGGCGCGTTCAACCTCGGCAACGCCCTGGCCGCCTGGCTCGGCGGCCTCACCATCTCCGCCGGCCTCGGCTACACCGCCCCCAACTGGGTCGGCGCCACGCTCGCCGCCTCCGGCCTGGCCCTCGCGGTCCTCGCCGCGAGACTGGAGCGCCGCGCGGGCGCCACCGCGGGTGCGGCGGCGGCCTCACGGACGCTGCGGGTGGCGGGCAGCGCCGTACGCGACGAAGGCGACGACCTGCGAAAAGACAGCGGCACCGGACGGAACAAGGACGAGGACGAGGACGCGGCGCCGGCCGCCCCTACTCCGCCCACGGCAGCGGATGCCGCTGCCCGTCCTCGGTGACGGCGCTGCCGCCGGCCTCCATCGCCACCAGCGCCTCGACGGCGCCGGCCCCCTCGGCCGCGGCGAACTGCCGCAGCACGTCGGGCGGGAGCAGGACCGCCTGCCCGGCGGCTGCGGTCTCGGTGCGGCCGTCGCAGGTCACGGCGAGGGTGCCGGATATGACCATCCAGACCTGCTCGCGGTCGATGGCGTGCACGGGCCCGGACCGGCCGGCTTCCATGCGCACCCGCCAGGTGCTGAGCGCGGTGCTGCCCCGGGAGGGGGTGGCAAGGGACTCCATGGCGGCGTTCGGGGTGGTGACGGTGCGGTCGGGGGTCGGAGTGATGACCTTCATGCGTGTAAAGCTCCTTTACTTGATGGGTTGAGTAAAGGAGGTTTACTCAACCGTGTCAAGATGTCCCCGTGACCCGCGACGACGACAGCCCGCCCGCCCCCGAGCTGCTGTTCCTGCTCGGCATGGCCTTCCAGCTCGTGCTGACCGAGTTCAACGAGCGTGTGGCCGCGGCTGGTTACCCCGATCTGCGGCCGGTGCACGGCATGACCTTCCAGATCCTCGGCGCCGAAGGCGCCACGAGCAGCGAACTCGCCGCCCGCCTCGGCGTCACCAAACAGGCGGCCGGCCAACTCGTCGACGACCTGGAACGCCGCGGCTACGTACTCCGCACCGCCCACCCCGCCGGCGGACGCCGCAAACTCGTCGTCCTCACCGATGCCGCCCGCCGGCACCTCGCCGTCGCCGGGGACGCCCTGCACGACCTGGAAGCCGAACTCGCCCGCCGCACGGGCACCGACATCCCCCTCCTCCGCACCGAACTCCTCCACCTCGTCCACGGCCTCGCCGGCGACGACCCCCCTCCGCTCCGCCCCATCTGGTGACCCACGCGTTCCCGCGACGCCTCCCCGCCTCCCGAATCCCGGTGCACCCTCGGCGACTTGGCCGCCCGGGTCCTCAGCGCCGCTGCACCGCCTCCACCAGCCGTTCCATCACCTCACCGTCGCCCTCGACCGTCAGCTCCCCCGCCTCGACCGCCTCGGACAGCGGGCGCTCGTGCGACAGCACCGACTGGAGCGTGTCGTGGTCCGTCGTCACCGCGACGTCCGGTGCCAGCGGCTCCTCCCCGCGCCGCACCGCGGTCAGCTCGCCGTCGGCGACCTCCAGCCGGTACACCTCGCGCTCCAGCTCTATGCGGTAACTCGCCGACCACGCCGCGTGCGGCTGCGGTTGGAAGTAGGCGCGCAGCCCGAGCAGAACGGTGTCGGAGGTCAGCACGCCCTCCAGCGGTATCACCGGCGAACGCAGCCCCCACCTGCGCAGAGCGGCGAAGACCGGCTCCAGCTCGCTGCCCCACTCCGTCAGCCCGTACACCTTCGCCGAGGCGGGCGGCGGCAGCGTGCGGCGCTCCAGCACGCCGAACCGCTCCAGATCGCGCAGGCGTTGGGACAGCACGCTGGGCCCGATGCCGGGGAGCGCGGCCTGGATGTCGGCGTAGCGCCGCGGGCCCAGGCGCAGCTCGCGCACGACGAGCAGCGCCCACCGTTCCCCGATCATGTCGAGCGCGTGGGCGATCGGGCACGCCTGCCCGTAGGTCCGCCTCTCGTCGCCGCTGCCCCTCGCCATCGCCGCTCTCCTCCCTCGCCCGAAATTCACTACGAAAAATGTAGCACAAGCTTCGATAAATGTAGTAGCTTTCAGGAAAGCCAGGTGAGGGAGGCAAATCATGAACGCCACGGCACAAGTCCAACCCGCGGCCGAGCGATTGGTGCGCGTCGGGGATGTCGAGATCTGTACGCAGACGTTCGGCGCAGCCGCGGATCCCCCGATCCTGCTGATCGGGGGCGCGGAGGCGTCGATGGACTGGTGGGAGGACGGCTTCTGCGCACGCCTCGCCGCAGCCGGGCGGTACGTCGTCCGCTTCGATACGCGCGATACGGGCCGGTCCACGACGTTCCCGGTCGGGGCGCCGACCTACGGCCGCGAGGACCTGATCACCGACGTGATCGGGCTGCTCGACGCGCTCGGGCTCGCCTCGGCGCATCTCGTGGGCGTCTCGATGGGCGGCGGGCTCTCGCAGCTCATCGCGGCGCGCTATCCCGGCCGGGTCGCCTCGCTGACGTTGATCTCCACGAGCCCCGAGGCGCCGGGCGGGCCCGACCGCCCCGAGCTGCCGCCGATGAGCGAGGAGCTGGCGCGGAAGTTCGCGGAGCCGCAGCCGGGGCCGGACTGGTCGGACCGCGAGTCGGTGGTCTCCTACTTCCTCGCCGGTGAACGCACCTTCGCCGGCGCCATCCCCGTGGACGAGCAGCGCGTACGCCGCATCGCCGGCCGCGCCTTCGACCGCAGCCCCGTCCCCGCCGCTGCCGCCAACCACTGGCTGCTCGACGACGCCAAGGAGCCGGCCGCGTTCTCCCTCGGCGGCATCACCGCGCCGACCCTCGTGCTCCACGGCACGCACGACCCGCTCTTCCCGTACGCCCACGGCGAGGCGCTGGCCCGCGAGATCCCGGGGGCGGGGCTCGTACCGCTGCCCGGCATGGGCCACCAGATGCCGCCCCCGGAGCTGTGGGACACGGTCATATCCGCGCTTGTCCCGCACACGGGCGCAGCCGGAAGCTGACCCGGCGGCACCGGCGGGCGCCGGAGTCGAGGAGTAGGGGAGGAGGGAGACAGAGGCCGGGTCAGAGGATGCGCACGTGGCGCGCGGCGGTGATCCAGCCGGGGAACTGCGAGAGGAGGCGGTCGTAGAGCTGTGGGTCGGGGAGTCCACCGATGTCGTCCACGGCGAAGAACCCGACGTTGTCGACGCGGCGGCCCCCGAGGCTGTCGAACCGTTCCAGTACGCCGTAGTCGGACGCACCCAGTCCCACGAACTGCCAGAAGATCGGTTCCTCGACCGCTTCGCGCAGCTCGCGCTCGATCTCGGCGTTGCGGTAGACGCCGCCGTCGGAGAAGAACAGCACGAGCGTGGGGTCGGGGGCCGGGTTCTGGCGGACGTAGGCGCGGACCTCGGCGATGACCTTCTGCTCTTCGTTCTGGATGCCGACCGACCGCATGTCGATCTGCCCGTTCTCCAGGCCCTTGCGCTTCTTGCGGGGGCGGAAGAGGGCGAGCTGCCCGACGTGCACGTGCAGTCGCAGCCACTCGGGGAGATCCCCCAGGAACAGGTCCGGAAGCCGGGCCGGATGGGAGGCGAACGTCCACGCCTGCATGGCGCCGTCGTCGTCCAGCTCCGCGGCGACCGCGGCCATCCGCTCGACGACGTCGGCGACGGCGCCTTGGGCGTAAAGGCGGGTCATGGAACCGGACGCGTCCAGGACGAGGACGACGCGAGCGGAGACATCGGCGGCCCCGTGCTTGCGCAGGCTGATGGCCACCTGCTCCTTGCGCAGCGACAGCCGCTTGCGCATGTCGACGGGCAGATGCTCCTCGCCCTTGACCAGGCGCGGCCCACCGGCCGGGCCGGGTGAGGCGGCAGGTCCAGGGGCAGGCACGGGGGCGGCATACGAGCGGGGTGCGGGCGGTGCGGGCGGGGCGGGGATGGGGGAGGGAGGGGGCGGGGGGTGGTGGCCCCGGGGTTGGTGCTCCGGGGAGAGGTGGCCCAGCGGTTGGTGCTCCGGAGGGAGGTGCTCCGGGGGTGTGTCGTCGACCGATATGCCGAAGTCGGTGGCCAGGCCGGCCAGCCCGGAGGCGTAGCCCTGGCCCACCGCGCGGAACTTCCAGCGGCCGTTGCGCAGGTACAGCTCCCCGCCGACGAACGCCGTCTCCGTCGTCGCCTCCATGTCGAAGCGGGCCAGCTCGCCGCCCGTGCCGGCGTCGAGCAGCCGCAGCGACAGCCCGGGCACCTGGCCGAACGTGCCGCCGTCGGCCGAGGCGCACAGTACGACCCGCTCGACGCCCGGTCCCAGGGATTTCAGCAGCACCTCGACGGAGTCGGTGTACCGGCCGCCGCCGTTCTGCTTGCCGAGGTGGGTGACCGCCTGGGAGATGTGCTGCGGCTGGTTGTAGAAGACGAAGTCGCCGTCGTCGCGGACCCGTCCGGCCGCGGTGAGCAGCAGCGCCGAGGCGTCGACGTCGGGCACGCCGGGGCCCTCGGACCAGGAGAGTTCGGCGCGTACCGCGGGGGCGTCGACGGGCAGGTTGGCGCCCTTGGCGAGCGATCCGGTGGGCATGGAATCCGTCCCCTTCGATCTTCGAGGCGGCCGAGCGGCGGCTGCGGCGTCCGCGGTGGGGTGCGGCGCACCCTGCCGGTGGTCGGGAACATGGCCAGGTCACGTACAGCGTGTCATGCCCCGGAGGTAGCCGCGCCGGTCGGTGGGCCAGACCGCGGGGGTACGTCACTTGCCGCCGCGGGCTGACGCGGCGCGCACCCGCCGCGGGCGAAGCTGCTGGCACCCGGAACGTCCGGGCCAACAGCCCTTGAGGAGCAGTTCCCTTGCGCTACGTACGCAGCAACCGCCTCCGCGCCGTCGCCCTCACCGCCGCCCTCCTCGCGACGGCCACCGCCGGTACCGCCGCCGCGACCGGCGACGGCGGCGACGGCGACCGCGGCGGTGCCGACCGCGCCCGGAACGCCGCCGTCCACGCCGGCACCGAAGCCGAAGCCGCCACAGACACCGACACCGAAGCCCGAGCCCACGGCGGCGATCGCGGGAAGCGGCCGGCCGCCGCCCTGACCGGTACCGCGAAGCTCACCCGCTCCCTCGGCGACGACATCACCTTCTCCTTCGACGCCCGCCTCGCCGCCAAGCACAACGACGACCCCCTCCAGGCCACCGGCACCTTCCGATTCAGCCACTACCTCGGCGGCGAAGGCGCCTGGGCAAAGGCCGATGTCGACTGCCTCGTCACCGGCGGCAAGGTGGCCGTCGTCACCGGCACCATCACCGACACCGACCTCCCCGGCGCGAAGGGTCTGCGCGTCGGCGTCACCGTCCACGACCAGGGCGGCAACGACCGCCTCGGCTACAGCTGGGCCGGCACGGGCAGCCCGGCGGAGGACAAGGACCTGGCGCCGTGCGTGAGTTCGGCACCGTTCGAGAAGGTCAAGCGCGGCACCGGCGACTTCCACGTCCTGCCCTGGAAGCCGGAGCTGTGACCCCGGAGCGCTCCCGGCCCCGGCACCCCACCCCCCGCCCCTCCCTCCCCCGCATCCCCCGGTCAGGCGGGCGGTGTTGCCGGGAGCGAGACGTACAGGCGGGTGCCGCCGGGCCGGTAGCCGACGCGGGTGTACGTGTGGCGGGAGCCTTCGCCGGAGTACTCCAGCCACACCGATCCGACCCCGCGGCCGAACATCGCCCTCGTCAGCGCCGCGGTCACCGCCGCGGCGACTCCGCGGCGCCGGTGCGCCGGGCGGGTGCCGACGCCGGCGAGTTCGGCGGTGTCCTCGGCCGGTGGCGAGCACGTCGCGCCGCCGGCGCAACCGCCGTCCCCGGCCCGTACGAAACGCGCCTCCCCGCCGCTCTCCGCCAGCCGCCGCAGCCGCGCCGCCCCCTCGGCCGACGCGCCGAACGCGCCGCCGAACGCCTCGGCGAGCGCCGCGTCCAGCGCCCGGAACTCCTCGTCGGTGGCGGGTGTCTCGACCCGCGGCCCGTCGCCGCCGGGCAGGGGGTCGGTGTACGTGTCCGGGGTGCAGACGAGGTATTCGTGCACCGCCTCCGTCCCGAACCCCGCCGCCCGCAGCGCCGGCGCCACCGCGGGCGCGGCCTCCGGCGCGAACTCCAGCCGCGGCAGCAGCCCCCGCTCCCGGAAGGCGCCGACCAGCGCGGCGACGTCGCCGCGGGTGGGCGCGGCGCCGGGCAGGGGGGTTGCGTAGTTGAGGTACGGACTGTCGGTGTCGGGGGAGAAGCCCGCGACGAATCCGCCGGTCTCGACCACGGCGGGGCGGCGGCGGAGGTTGGCGACGGCGAAGTTCTGGACCTGCTTGTCCATGGTGGTGGCCACGGTGATATCGACCTCACGAAGTCTCTGACGTGCGCAGACAGGAGAGAGCGCCCACGCGGCACTGCGCGCGGGCATCGTGGGGCCGCCGTACGGGTCGTGTCCGAACGGTCGTGTCCTGCGGTACGAGCCGACGGCTCCGCTACGGAAGCGGGCCGGCCGTTCGGCGCCGACGGCGGCCACTGGCGGACGCCGGGATCAAAGGCTTCGTTCCTCACCGTGAGTGCGCCGACGGGCCGGTCGGCGGCTTGGTCCGCGAGATCGCGGACGGCCGCCAACTTCCCACGCCTGCCGGGCCCGTGCAACGCCTTTTCGGCACCGTTCCGGCGCGACCGGATTGTCAGTGGAGGGTGGCACAGTACGGGCCATGGACATCGATCGGTTCTGGGGCCTGGTCGAATCGGCACGCTCCGCCGCGGTCGCGGCGGGCGAGCCTTTCGACGAGGCGCTCGTCAAGCTCCTCGCCGGGCTCTCCACGCAGGAGATCCTGGAGTTCGAGGCGCGATTCTCGGAGGCGCACGATGCGTTGTACCGCTGGGACGTGTGGGCCGCGGCGTACCTCATAGGCGGCGGCTGCTCCGACGACAGCTTCATAGACTTCCGCGCCGGGGTGATCGCCCTCGGCCGCGAGTGGTACGAGCGCGCGGCCGCCGAACCGGACGGTCTCGCCGGGCACCCGGCCGTCACCGAGGCGGCGCAGTTGTACGGGGACGAGGCCGCCCTGCTCGAAGGGCGGGCCAAGCTCTACGACGAGGCCCTCTTCTACGAAGAGGTGAACTACGCGGCCGGCACCGCCTTCGAGCGCCGTACCGGAGACCGCGACGCCTTCTACGCGGCCCGCGCCGAGTCCGGTGGCCGGGGGAGCACGGAAGGGGACATGGGCGAGGCCTTCGACTTCGACGACGACAAGGAGATGCACCGCCGCCTCCCGCGCCTGGCAGGGCTCTTCCTCGAACCGACCCCCTAGATGCCGCCGGGGAGGTCACCGGTCGGACGGCGGGGCGCATTCGACGTCACGGACCGCCCGCGGCTGCCGGGGAGCCGCGGGCGGTCGAGGTGGCCGAGGTGGTTGAGGTGGTTGAGGTCTACGGCCAGATGATGGGGTCGCCGTCTTCGTGGTTCCAGATGTAGACGGTCCGCTCCGGCTCGTCGTAGTAGACGACCTCCGCGCAGGCGTCTGCCGATTCGTTGCCGGAGGAGTGCAGGCGGGTCGACCACTCGTGGAGACCGTGCTTGGTCAGGAACTTGTCGATCCCCTTGCGCAGCTCGGGATACGTGACGCAGGTGCGGCCCGCGAAGTGTGCCTCGATGTCGGTGCGGAAGCGGCCGAGAGCGAGTTGTGTCCCTGTCGGCCCGCGGTAGACGTCGGCCCGGTGGCGTGCGCACTGTTCCCGGCCGCCGGGATAGACCTTGATGGAGCCTTGCTGGGAGCTGTCGACGCAGGCGGTGAGCTCGGCCGGTGCCGGCTTGCCGAACGTTTCCTCCCAGTTGCTCCGGCACTCGCGCACCGGATCCTGGGTGACGGGATTGAAATTCATGACGGCATCGGAGGAGGACGATCCGACGCAGTTGAGCCCCGACGAGTCGAGCGTGTGTCCTTGGCCGTCGCCGGCCACCCAGGCGTAGGTCCCCGCGGTGGCGCCGACCACGGCCAGCGCGACGACCGGGACGATGACCCGGAAGCGCCGCTGCCGCCGGGTGCGGCGGCGCACCCGGGCGAGGATCCGTACGGCGGTCGGCGACTCCGGGTCGGTGGCGGTGGCCGTGGCCGTCGAAGCCGGATGCGGATCGCTGTCGCGGAGCATCCGATCGAGTTCGTCATCGCTCAGCATGATCCCGCTCCTTTGGGGTGGCCTGATGGTGGTTGGCGGCGGCGAGCCGCTCGCGGAGACGTTTCCTGCTCCGGTGCATCCGGGTGTCGACGGCACCGACGGAGATGCCGAGCACCGCGGCGATCTCGGCTCGGGACAGGTCGTCCCAGTAGGCCAGGCGCAGCAGTTCGCGATCGGCTGCCGGCAGCTCCGCCAGCGCCGTGGCCAGCTCGTCCGTGGTGTCGTGCCCGTGGACGGCGGCGGGCTCCGGATCGGCGCGCTGGGCCACGCGCAGCAGCAACCGCGTCCAGCGGTGCCGGCTGCGTGCCTGGTTGGCGAGTACCCGGCGGGCGATGCCCAGCAGCCACAGCACGGCCTGTTCGTCGTCCGCGGGCAAGTGCCGTCGCCGACGCCAGGCGACCGCGTACGCCTCGGCCACCGCGTCGTGCGCGGCGCTCTCGTCGGTCCGGCGCAGGCAGTAGGCCATGACCCGGCGGTAGGTCTGTCGGAACAGCCGTTCCAGCTGTTCACTGCGCTCGTCCTGGTCCATGTTCAGCAATGTCCAGCAAAGCCGGATCCCTTACCACGCGACGCTCATCACGCCACCGATCGAGCACGTGTCCCCTACAGGTCCTGGGTCCAGATGCCCGCGGGGTGCGCGTCGGGGTGCAGCCAGAGTTGGGGCTGGACGGTCCGGAGGTCCTCGCCGCCGGCCTGCCGGACGACCTGGAGGAACGGGAACGGCGGCTTGCGGTAGAAGCGGATCGCGGTTCCGAAGTAAGCCTTGTACCAGCGGTAGTCGATCGCCTTGAGGGTGACAGTGGCGCCGGTGAAGTCGTGCTGCGTCTGGTCGGCTGCCACGGACTGTCCGTCGACCGCCCGCCGGCCGAGGCCGTTGAGCAGGTTCTGCGTCAGGTGGCTGTCCGGGCCGAACACGGCCGGCTCGGGGATCCGGTGACGGTGCCACGGACCGATGGTGTAGGCCCAGCCTGGGCCTTTGTCGTCGGTGGGGACCATGACGACCTGCCAGCCGTGCCGCTCGACGGTGCGCATGGTGGCCTGGGTGCGGGGGTCCGGCTCGTCGATGTCCTTGCAGGCGACGCAGTGGCAGGCCCCGCGATCGGCGGGCATGCCGATGAGAGCACGGGAGCTGACGGAGCCGGGAGCTGATGGAGCACCGGGGTCGTCCGTGCGCCGTGAGCAGGGGCTCGGTTGGGCGTCGCTGTGCGACGCCCGCTCACGGCGGCGGGGGCGGTCGCCGAGTGGGGGGGGATGCGAGAGGACGGGCTCGCGGTCTTTCGTGCGATGCGGGCCCGTCCTCGCGGGTGGTGGGTCAGTCCGTGAGGGGGAGGTAGACGCGGTTGCCCGAGGCTGCGAACTCCTTGGACTTCTCCGCCATGCCCGCTTCGATCTCCTCCTCCGTCGTGCCGTGTGCGCGGCGGATGTCGTGGCTGATCTTCATGGAGCAGAACTTCGGGCCGCACATCGAGCAGAAGTGGGCCGTCTTCGCCGGTTCCGCCGGGAGGGTCTCGTCGTGGAACTCGCGGGCCGTGTCCGGGTCGAGGGCCAGGTTGAACTGGTCTTCCCAGCGGAACTCGAAGCGGGCGTCCGAGAGGGCGTCGTCCCAGTCCTGGGCGCCGGGGTGGCCCTTGGCGAGGTCCGCGGCGTGGGCGGCGATCTTGTAGGTGATGACGCCGGTTTTGACGTCGTTGCGGTCGGGGAGGCCCAGGTGTTCCTTGGGGGTGACGTAGCAGAGCATCGCCGTGCCCCACCAGGCGATCATCGCCGCGCCGATGCCGGAGGTGATGTGGTCGTAGGCGGGGGCGATGTCGGTGGCCAGGGGGCCGAGGGTGTAGAAGGGTGCCTCTTCGCAGATTTCCTGCTGGAGGTCGACGTTCTCCTTGATCTTGTGCATGGGGACGTGGCCCGGGCCCTCGATCATCGTCTGTACGCCGTGGGACTTCGCGGTCCGGTTGAGTTCGCCGAGGGTGTGCAGCTCCGCGAACTGCGCCTCGTCGTTGGCGTCGGCGATCGAGCCGGGGCGCAGGCCGTCGCCGAGGGAGAAGGTCACGTCGTAGGCGGCGAGGATCTCGCAGAGTTCCTCGAAGTGGGTGAAGAGGAACGACTCGCGGTGGTGGGCCAGGCACCAGGCGGCCATGATGGAGCCGCCGCGGGAGACGATGCCCGTCTTGCGGCGGGCGGTGAGCGGGACGTAGCGGAGCAGGACGCCGGCGTGGACGGTCATGTAGTCGACGCCCTGTTCGCACTGCTCGATGACGGTGTCGCGGTAGACGTCCCAGTTGAGTTCCTCGGCGCGGCCGTCGACCTTCTCCAGTGCCTGGTAGAGGGGGACGGTGCCGATGGGGACGGGGGAGTTGCGCAGGATCCACTCGCGGGTGGTGTGGATGTTGCGGCCGGTGGACAGGTCCATGACCGTGTCGGCGCCCCAGCGGGTGGCCCATGTCATCTTCTCCACCTCCTCCTCGATGGAGGAGGTGACGGCGGAGTTGCCGATGTTGGCGTTGACCTTCACCAGGAAGTTCTTGCCGATGATCATCGGTTCGGACTCGGGGTGGTTGACGTTCGCGGGGAGCACGGCGCGGCCGGCGGCGATCTCGTCGCGTACGAAGGCGGGCTCGACGCGCTCGCGCAGCGCGACGAACTCCATCTCCGCGGTGATCTCCCCCGCTCTGGCGTACGCGAGTTGCGTGACGGCGGCGCCGCGGGCGCGCCGCGGCTGGCGCGGGCGGCCGGGGAAGACGGCGTCGAGGTTGCGCAGGCCGCCGCGGGGTGAGGTGTGCTTGAGGCCGTCGTCCTCGGGGCTGGGCGGGCGGCCCGGGTACTCCTCGGTGTCGCCGCGGGCGATGATCCAGTTGTCGCGCAGCGGGGTGAGCCCGCGGCGTACGTCGGTGTCGATGGTCGGGTCGGTGTACGGCCCGGACGTGTCGTACAGCGTCACGTCGCGGCCGTTCGTGAGGTGCACGCGCCGCACCGGGACCCTGATGTCGGGCCGGACGGGGTGTTGGTGGTGGTCCTTGTGCCAGCCGATCCCGGTGGGATCCCCGGGGGATTCCCCGGTGGCGGGCGTACGTGCATCCGAAACGGTCATGGAGACCCACTCCCTACGCCGGCATTACCCGGTAACAGGTTCGGCGGTCGGCGCAGCTTCGGTCCGGATTCGGATCTGTCAGCGCCCTCTCAGCCCGGTGCTCCGAGCTCCCGCGGTGTGCAGTTCGCCGCCCACGCTAACCGCTGCACGTCCCGGCACGAAAGAGGGCCCCGGGACGGTTCCTGCGATGATCTGGCCGTGACTCATTCGCACGGCCATGCCCACGACCACGGCGGCGCCCCGGCCCCGCCCGCCTCGCACCGGCTGCGTACGGTGATCGCCGCGGTGCTCGTCCCGTTCGCGCTGGCGGTGCTCGCCGGGCTGATCGCGCTGTGGCCGGGGGACGAACCGGCCGGGGAGCGCAGCGGTATCGGCTTCGACCAGGAGCGGCAGCGGGCGAAGGTCACGAAGGTCGAGCAGGTGAAGTGCTCGGATGTGGGCGCGCAGATCCAGGAGCCGGGGTCGCCCGGCGGTGGCGGTGGCGGTGCGGACGAGCCGCGGCCGGACGAGGACGCGGTGTGCGAGCAGGCGACGATCGAGGTGACGTCGGGCAAACACGCGGGGCGCACCTTCACGGAGGTCGTCGCGCCGGATGCGTCCCGGCGGTACGAGGTGGGGCAGGAACTC
The DNA here is from genome assembly GCF_045781775.1 of Streptomyces sp. 184. Taxonomy (NCBI): domain Bacteria; kingdom Bacillati; phylum Actinomycetota; class Actinomycetes; order Kitasatosporales; family Streptomycetaceae; genus Streptomyces; species Streptomyces sp. 184. The sequence continues at coordinate 8,107,942 of NZ_CP123230.1, forward strand.
GTCGTCTCCTACTCGCCGAAGGCGCCGCGCGAGTTGCAGTACGCGGTCTCCGACGTGGTGCGTACGGTGCCGATGACGGCGCTGGCGCTGGTGTTCGCGGTGGCGGTGGTGATCGTCGGGCGGCTGCGGGGGCTGGCGGCGCTCGCGGCGCTGGCGGTGAGCTTCGCGATCCTGATCCTGTTCATCCTGCCGGCGATCCTCGACGGGTCGAATCCGCTGGTGGTGGCGGTGGTCGGGGGCAGCGCCATCATGCTGATCGCGCTCTACCTGTGTCACGGCTTCAACGTGCGTACGTCGGTGGCGGCGCTCGGCACGCTGGCGTCGCTGCTGCTGATCGGGCTGCTGGGCTCGCTGTTCATCGGCTGGTCGAAGCTGACGGGGAACACCGACGACTTCACGGGGCTCATCCACACCCAGTACCCGGACATCGACATGAGCGGGCTGCTGCTGGCGGGGGTGCTGATCGGCTCGCTCGGGGTGCTCGACGACGTGACGGTGACGCAGGCGTCGGCGGTGTGGGAGCTGCGGCAGGCGGATCCGTCGGCGCCGTGGCGGAAGCTGTACGCGTCCGCGATGCGGATCGGGCGCGATCACATCGCGTCGGTGGTGAACACGCTGGTCCTGGCGTACGCGGGGGCGGCGCTGCCGATGCTGCTGCTCTTCACGATCGCCGACCAGGGCGTCGGCACGGTGGCGACGAGCGAGTTCGTCGCCGAGGAGATCGTACGGACCCTGGTGGGGAGCATCGGGCTGGTCGCCTCGGTGCCGCTGACGACGGGGCTCGCGGCGCTCGTCGTCTCGGCCGACCGCCGCCGGGGGCCGGGGGCCGGGCCGGGCGGGCAGCCGGGTCCGGGGGCCGGGACGGGAGCCGGGCCGGGTTCTGGGGCGGGGGCTGGTACGAGTGGTGCGGGTGGTGTCTGGGCCGGGCCGGCTTCAGGGCCAGGGGCGGTGGCGGGGGCTGGTACGGGTGCGGGTGCCTGGGGCGGACCGGGTTCGGGGGCGGGCACGGGCTCCGGCGCTGCCGCGGCTCCTCCCGAGGGCCGCTCCCGCCGCCGGGGCGGCGGCGGTCGGCGGCGCCGGAGGTAGCGCCGGAGTCGGGAACGGCGGCCGGCTTACCAGTCGCCCTTCGACGACGACGCGGTCATGAACTTCCGCACCAGGAAGATCGCACCCGCGATCAGCGCCGCGGCCAGCAGCACCTTGAACAGCAGGCCGATGATGACGCCGACCACCCACATGATCAGGCTGCCGAAGACCACCAGCACGATCGCCGGGACCAGCACCCACGTCACCCACCACGGCAGTCCCGCGGTGATCTCTTTCACGGACACGGTCATTCCTCCTCCGGTACGCCGGGGTTGTCCCGGTGTCTTCGATGCTAAAACGCCGGACGGGCGGATGGGAGTGCCCCCTGCCCCGGTCCATCCCGGAACGAACCCCGAGGCGACCCTGAGGGACTGATTCACGCCTCGGGTGGAGAAAAGACCACCAGTACCCGGAGATCCTCGGTGATGTGGTGGAAACGATGCGGCACGCCCGCCGGTACGTAGACGACGCAGCCCCTTCCGACCTGGAGGGTTTCGTCGCCCACGGTGACAGAGCCGCGACCGCTCATGATCACGTAGACCTCGTCCTGGCGGTGCGGCTGCTGCGTGTCGGTGGCCCCGGCGTCCAGCGCGTACAGGCCCACCGACATGTTCCGTTCGCGCAGGAACTGGAGGTACGCTCCGTCGTTCGCACGGCGCTCCGCCTCCAGGTCGTCCAGCCGGAATGCCTTCATCGTGCTCCGCCCTCCGCTTCCATGGTGCTCCCGACTACCTCTGGAACGATCACACCCATGAAGACTTTCCTGATCAAGACCCTGGCCAACGCAGGCGCCCTCGCGGTCGCCGTCTGGCTGATCCCCGACATCGCGCTCACCGGTGACGACAACGCCGACAAGGCGCTCACGCTGCTGCTGGTCGCGTTGATCTTCGGTGTCGTGAACTTCATCGTCAAGCCCCTCGTGCAACTCCTGTCGCTGCCGCTGCTGGTGCTGACCCTCGGGCTGTTCACGCTCGTGATCAACGCGCTGATGCTGCTGCTCACCTCCTGGATCGCGGACGAGGCGGACCTGAGCTTCCACGTGGACGGGTTCTGGACGGCGGTGCTCGGCGGACTGGTGATCAGCATCGTCTCGTGGGCGACGAGCATGGCCCTCGACCGGGACTGAGCGCCGGGCTGCGACCGGGGCCGTCACGGGCCCCCGAGCCCGGTCCGCGGGCCGGGAGCACGCGGGCGCCGGTACGGAAACGGAAAGTCAGCCTCCGGGCGGCAGGTACCGGCCACCGGCACCGGGCGCCCTCGCCCGGGCTGAGGCAGGATGGAGCGCATGCGAACGAGCGAGCGCCCCCGACCCGCGCCTTTCCGCGTCTGCTTCGTCTGCACCGGCAACATCTGCCGCTCGCCGATGGCCGAGGCCGTCTTCCGCGCCCGTGTCGCGGAGGCGGGGCTCGACGGCGAGATCGAGGTGGACAGCGCCGGCACCGACGGCTGGCACGTCGGCGAAACGGCCGACCCGCGCGCCGCCTCCGTGCTCACCGGGCACGGCTACGAGCTGGCGCACACCGCCCGGCAGTTCACCCCCGACTGGTTCGCCGAACGCGACCTCGTCCTCGGTCTCGACAGCGGGCACGTGCGCCGGCTGCTCAAGATCGCGCCGACGCCCGTGGACGCCGAGAAGGTGCGGCTGCTCCTCTCCTTCGCGCCCGACGTCGACCTGAGCGACGTCGAGGACCCTTACTACGGCGGCACCGGCGGCTTCGAAGAAGCTCTGGACCTGATCGAGACCGCCGCCGACGGCCTGCTCCAGGCCGTACGCGACGAACTCACCGCCCGCCCGTGACCGGCCCGGCACCCGGACCCGCCCCCGGCAGCGGCGCCTCTGGCAGCGGCGACCCCGGCAGCCGGTCCGCCGACGGCCCCCGCGGCGTCGAGGCGCGCGCCGCCGCGCTCGCCGGCGCCCCCGTACGCGCTCGCGCGGGTGTCGGCGGCGGGGACATCTCCGCCGCGCACCGCCTCGAACTCGCCGACGGCCGCCGCGTCTTCGCCAAGACCCGCGCCGCGGTCCCCGCCGACTTCTTCGCCGCCGAGGCGCACGGCCTGCGCCTCCTCGCGGACACCGGCGCCGTCGCCGTCCCCGCCGTGCTCGGCGAGGAGCCCGGGATGATCCTGCTGGAGTGGATCGAACCCGCCTCCGCGACGCCCGCGCAGGCGGAGCGGCTGGGCCGCGATCTCGCCGCGCTGCACGACACCCCCGCCGACGCCTTCGGCACGCCCTGGCCCGCCTACATCGGCTCGCTGCCGCTTCCGTCCCCGACCGTCCCGGACGGCGCGGGCAGCCCGGGCATCCCTGGTCCGGGCCCTGGCCCGGATCCGGCTCCGGAACCACCCCCTGAGCACGCCGCACATGCGCCCGCCTCCCCCGACGACTGGCCCGGCTTCTACGCCCGGCACCGGCTGCTTCCCTTTCTACGCCTCGCCACTGACAACGGCGCCCTCACGCCCGCCGACACCCGCGCCGTCGAGCGCCTCTGCGCCGTGATCGACGAGGTCGCGGGCCCGCCGCAGCCGCCCGCCGTCATCCACGGCGACCTGTGGTCGGGCAACGTGCAGTGGGCCGCCGGCGACCGCGCGTACCTCATCGACCCCGCCGCGCAGGGCGGCCACCCCGAGGTGGACCTCGCGTTCCTGGAGCTGTTCGGCTGCCCGCACCTGGGGCGGCTGCTCGGGGCGTACGAGGAGGTACGCCCCCTGCCCGGCCGGCGCGGCCGGGTCCCGCTGTACCAGCTCCACCACCTGCTCGTGCACGCCGCGCTGTTCGGCGCAGGCTACGGCGCGCAGTGCGGCGCGGCGGCGCGCGCGGCACTGACGGGAGCCGGCCGATGACCCACGACAACCCCCCGCCCGCCGACGAGCCCCCCGGCGCCCAGCCCTCGCCCGGCCCCGGCGCCCGCCCCGCTGACGCCGACGCCACCCGCGTCGTACGCGCCGGACTCCCCGCCCCCGAGCCGTACGAACCCGCCCTCCCCGGCCCCGTCTTCGCCGCCCACTACCACCTCCCCGGCGATGTCACCGCCGCCCCCTACGACTACGGCCGCGACGCCAACCCCACCTGGACCCGCCTCGAAGCCGCCCTCGCCGAGCTGGAGTCGCCCGGCGTCCCCGCCGAGGCCGTGGCCTTCGCCTCCGGCATGGCGGCGATCACCGCCGTCCTCATGGCCCTCCCCGGCCCCACGCCCACCGCGGAGCCCGCCGACGCCCCCCGCCCCGGCCACGTCGTCCTCCCCTCCGACGGCTACAACCTCGTCCCCGGCGGCCTGCGCACCCTCCTCGAAGAGCACGGCACCGAGGTACGCGCCGCCCCCACCGCCGGCGACGCGCAGGCCGAACTCCTCGACGGCGCCCGCCTGCTGTGGCTGGAGTCCCCCTCCAACCCCGGTCTCGACGTCTGCGACATCCGCCGCCTGGCCGCCGCCGCGCACGCCGCCGGCGCCCTCGTCGCCGTCGACAACACCCTGCCCACCCCCCTCGGCCAGCGCCCCCTGGAGCTCGGCGCCGACCTGTCCGTCGCCAGCGGCACCAAGGCGCTCACCGGCCACGGCGACGTCCTCCTCGGCTACGCCGTCACCCGCGACCCCGCGCTCGCCCGCCGGCTGCGCACCTGGCGGAAGACGGCGGGCGCGATCCCCGGTCCGATGGAGGCGTGGCTCGCGCACCGTTCGCTGGCGACCCTGGAGCTGCGCACCGCGCGCCAGGCGGCGAACGCCCTGGCCGTCGCGGAAGCGCTGCGCGCGACGCCCGGGGTGCGGGACGTACGCCATCCCGGCCTGCCGTCCGATCCCGCGCACGCGCTGGCCGCGCGCCAGATGCGCGCCGGGCGGTACGGGTGCGTGGTGGCGTTCACGCTGCCGGACCGGGCGGCGGCGGAGCGGTTCCTGGGTGCGGCGCGGCTGGTCGACGAGGCGACGAGCTTCGGCGGCGTGCGCTCGACCGCGGAGCGGCGCGGGCGGTGGGGCGGGGACGCGGTGCCGGAGGGCTTCGTGAGGTTCTCGGCGGGGGTCGAGGACAGCGCCGATCTCGTCGCTGACCTGCGGGAAGCGCTGGCGTACGCCCTCGCCCGCTGACGCCGCACAAAGCCAGCAAAAGGGATAAAACTCGCGTAAATCAGCAAGGCATGTGTTCATGGTGTGTGGGGGAAACCGCGGGCACGCGGGTCGAGAGCCGCGTTCGAGACGCCCGTCGGAACAGCTCTCAAGGGAGATCACACCATGCGTAAGATCGCCGCAGCACTGGGTGCGGCCGGGATACTCGCCCTGGCCCCCCTGACCGGCGCGAGCGCGCAGCCCGCCGCCGCCCCGGCGGACAGCCCCCAGACCACGGTCCAGCAGGAGCAGGGCCCGCGCGGCCCGAAGGGCGACGGCGCGAGCAACTGGGGCTGGCTGGGCCTGGCAGGTCTGCTGGGCCTCGCGGGGCTGGCGAAGAAGTCCGGCACGGGCAGCCGCCGCAGCGAGGCCACCAACCGCGCCGCGCAGACCACGGGCACGCGCCGCGACTACGGCGCGGACACCGGCCACATGCGCAAGTCCGACGACGACATGCGCGCCGGCGGCAAGCACGACGCACACGGCGGCAAGCGCCACATGCACGGCGGCAAGGGCGACATGTCCGGTGGCACGTCCGGCACTTCCGGTTCGTCCGGCATGAAGGGCGGTACGTCCGCCTCCCGTACGTCCCCCGCCCCCGGCGACCACACGACCCACAGCGACATCACCGGCGGCACCGCGCACGAGAGCCGGCCGGGCACCGACGAGAGCGGCACCACCCACCGCGTCTACGGCGCGGACGACCCGCACGGCGACGACGACATGCGGCGGTGAGCACGAGCGGCGGCACCACCCCGCCGCCGTCCACCGGCTCCCCACCCCTCCCGCCCGTCCCGTCGCGCCCCGCGCCCCGTGCGCCCGGCGCGGCGGGACGGGGGTGCTCCCGCGGTACGCACCCTGCCGCCGGTTTCGTTCGGCGGGCGCGGGTTTCGACCGCCGCCCCGCGTGCCACATACATCCCATGACCGTGTCCCACCGGCCCGTGGTCAAGCGCACCGCCCGCGCCGTCCTCCTCGACGGCGACGAGATGCTGCTCATCAAGCGCACCAAGCCGGGCCGCGAGCCCTACTGGATCACCCCCGGCGGCGGCGTCGAGCCCGCCGACGCCTCCGTCGTCGCCGCCCTGCACCGCGAGGTGGACGAGGAGCTTGGCGCCCGCGTCACCGGCGTCGTCCCCGTCTTCGTCGACACCGTCCCCGAGGGCGAACGCGGCGTGAAGGTCCAGCACTTCTTCGCCTGCCGGCTGACGTCCATGGACCTCATGCGGCGGCACGGCCCCGAAGTGGACGAGCCCTGCGGCGAGTACGAGGCGGTGCGCATCCCCTTCACCCGCGAGGGCGTCGACTCCGTCGACGTCGTCCCGCCCAGCCTGCGCGCCTTTCTGCGCACGAACATCGAGGGCGTCCTCGCGGTCCTCGCCCCCGACTTCCTCGCCGACGGCTCCGTCACCGAGGGCGCCGGCTAGCGCGTCAGCGCGTACGCCTCACGCAGGTCCAGCCCGCTGTACGCGTGCGAGGCGAGCCCGCTCACATGGTGGTCGGCGTTCACGGCGACCGACCGCGGCACCACCCCGAACAGGTGGGTGTCCGACATGGAGTCCCCGTACGCGATGCAGTCCGCCCGCGTCAGCCCGTACTCCGCGCAGAGCAGATCCGCGATCCGCACCTTGTCCGGCGGCCCCAGGATGCCCCCCATGTCCACCGGCTCGCAAAACGGCAGCGCCGGAAACCGCGAACCGTGCGCCGCGTGCACCCCCCACTCCAGCAGCCGCTCGACGAAGAACCCGGGCGCCAGCGAAATCACCGCACAGTGCTCGCCGCGCGCGGTGATGTCGGCCCACACGTCGCGTATCCCCGCGAGCCACGGCGCGCCCGCGAAGGCACGGGCCAGGATCTCGGGCGTCAGGGTGCTCCACATGCCGTGGGCGTGCTGGGCGTAGGCGTACGTGTCGATCTCGCCGGAGACGAACGCGGCGTCCAGCGCCTGGAACTCCGCGACCAGGCCCAGTTGCCGGGCCATCTCGATGTTCGCGGAGGAGCCGTGCAGCAGGGTGCCGTCCATGTCGAAGATGTGCAGCCGGGACATGGCGTGAGGCTAGAACGCGGGCAGGGCCGCGGACAATCGATTACTCGTCCGACCCGCGGTGCAGCACGCGGTTCTTTGTCCGCGGTTCAGCAAGCGGTTCAGCAAGGGGCTCAGTCCGGGTCGTGCTCGGGGCCGCCGTAGTCGGGGCTGGTGAAGTCCGGGCTCGAATAGCTCGGCCCGTCCTTCGCCTGCCCGTCGTCGGGGCTGGAGAACGCCGGGCGGGAGTAGCCCAGGCGCGGGGTGCGGGTGGCGGCCGGGTCGGTACGCACCGCGGGGTACGCCCCGCCGCCCCCGGAACCGACGCCCTCCGGGCCGCCGGCCTCGGCCCCGACGGCGAGGGCCTGCTCCAGGAAGGGCTGGATGCCCCGCGCGAGCAGCGCCTCGCGCCACTCCTCGCGCGCTCTGTCGACCTCGTCGGTCAACTCCCGGCTGGCCGCGGCCCTGATGGACGTCGAGCCGTTGCGTACGGCCGTCAGCAGCAGCGCGACCATCGCGATGACGATGGCGGCGACCGCGAGCATCGCGAAGATCCAGCCCGCCTGGCGCATCGAGGACGCCACGGAGGGCTCGGGGTCCATCAGTTGCAGCAGATAGCCGACGAGCAGGAAGATCACCGCCGCCGTACCGGCCAGCACCGGCACCAGCACCGCCGCCGCCGCGGCCACGCCCGCGTTGGTGCTGCCGCTCTGGCCGCCGGCCATCGCGCCCGCGAAGCGGATGCCCTCCGCGCCGCCCAGGGTTCCGCCGCTCGGGGTGGGCCGGCGCAGCTCGGTGCGCAGTCGTACGTAGCGTTCGTATTCGGCCGACGCGCACGCGGAAATTGCGGCCATGGCGCCAAGGGCCTTGGTGCGAAGCTGCTCGGGGTTGAGCGGGCGTGCGCGACCGGCGCCGACCGTGAACTCGGCGCTGTGCAGCGCGGTATCGAGGAGCCGCTCGAAGTCCGGGCGGTCCTCCGTCAGCAGATGCGACGCACTGGTCATGTGCTCGTGCTCCCCCGGATGGGCAGGCAACAAGGCAAACGGGGACGGAGCGTGCCTGCGGCGCTAGGCCCTGGGCGGCAGGGCCTAATACCGATGGTAGAGCGCTTCGCGTATGGCGGATAAGTGTCTTTTCAGAAAAGGAGGTTCCGTATTAGAGCACGACGGGCGGAAGTCCGCTAGCGTCCGACCAGCGGAAGTCGCACGACAAGCAGTTTTCCGGCCATGGTGACCCCTCCGTCCATGGCGATCGCGAGATCGTCCGCGTAGATGTGCGGGCCCTGGACAGCCGCTCCCCGCTCCTCGCCGTCGGTGTCCTCGCTGGGCACCTCGCCGAGCAGATACGGGATCGGGCTGTGCCCGTGCACCAGCCGCTCGCCGCCGTAGCGGCCCAGCAGCTCCCGTACCGCCGAGGGGCCCGTCTCCTCGTCGCGGAAGGCGAACCGCTTGGTGAACTTGCGGAAGAGGTCCCAGACCTCGTCCGCCTCCGACCGGGCCAGGATGTCGTGGATGGTGTCGTTGACGCCCTCGATGGACTCGCCGTAGTCCAGGTACGCGGTGGTGTCGGAGTGCACCAGGAGGTGGTCGTCCTCCTCGGCGATGGCGTCGAGCCGGGCCATCCACTGGAGGTGGACGTCCTCCAGCCGCTCCATGTCGGTGCGCTGGCCGCCGTTGAGCAGCCAGGCCGCCTGGAAGGAGGCGGTGCCGGCACCGGAGTTGACCGGCGTGTCGCCGAAGCGCTTGGCGCCGAGCAGCAGCAGCTCGTGGTTTCCCATGAGCGCCTTGCAGTAGCCGCCGGCCGCTGCCGCCTCGGCGGACAGGCGCATGACGAGGTCGATGACGCCGATGCCGTCGGGGCCGCGGTCGGTGAAGTCGCCGAGGAACCACACGCGCGTGTTGCCGGCGATCCAGCGGTCGGCCTCGTCGACGATGCCCTGGGCGCGCAGGGCGGCGCGCAGCTCGTCGAGATACCCGTGGACGTCGCCGACGACGTACAGCGGGCCGTAGCCGCCGCTCTCGCCGGGCCTGATGACCGGCAGGTCGGCCTGGGTCGGGGTGTACCCGTCGTCGGCGTGCCCGTAGGCGTCGCCGTCGGCGGGCGGTGCCGCGGGGACGGGGGGCGCCGCCCCGGCGGGCACCCCAGCCGTGGTCCGCAGCCCCGGCGTCTGACCGGCCCCCTGTTGCATCGAACCCCTCCACCGCCTAGCCGTTCTCCCACCGGGACACGACCGGGCCGCCATGGGACCAGGTGCCGCTCCCCCGTGCAGGTGGAGGAGATCCGCGGTGTGCGTGCGCCCATCATAGAAATGCCTGTCGCAGCTTGTGCGGTACCAGGGGCCGCCAATTGGTTCCGGCTGCGGAAGACGGCACCCGTCGGACCACCAGAACCGGGCAAACGGGGCACGACCGGCGTGGGGCGCGAGGCGCGGCGAGGCGGTGCTCGTGCTTCTCGTGGGCCGCAAGCGGTCATCTGTTGTCGCGCGGCCGTCGCGCGGCGCCGTATCCGGCCGTACGAACCCGGCGGGGGCCGGGGCCGTACGGCCCGTCGCGTCAGCGCCTCTCAGCGCGTCCCAGCGCGTCTCAGCGCGTCGCACGGGCCGCGCGCGGGCCTTCGCGCACGGCTCTCGTGACGGCCCCCGCGCCCGCGGCTACGCCGGGCGGCGCGGGGCGCTGACGACCGTACGCGGCGGGCGGCGCTGCGAGGACGCCCGCACGATCAGGTCCGTCGGTATGACCTGCTCGATGGGCCGGCCCGCGTCGACTCCCTCGATGGCGTCGATCAGCAGTTGCACGACGGCCGTGCCGATGCGGCGCGGCTTCAGCGACAGCGTGGTGATCGGCGGGTCGGTGGAGGCGTAGCCCGGGGACTCGCTACAGCAGACGAGCATCAGGTCGTCGGGCACCCGCAGGCCGTAGCGGCGGGTGGCGGCGAGGAGGTCGGTGCCGTTGGGGTCGAAGAGGCCGTAGACGGCGTCCGGGCGGTCGGGGCGCGCGAGCAGCCGGTCGGCGGCGACGGCGCCGGCCCGCGGGTCGTGCGCGGGGTAGGACTCGTAGACCGGGTCCTGGCCGACGCGCTCGCACCAGGTGAGGTACGCGGTGGTGGACAGCCGGGTGTACGTGTCCGTGCTGGTGCCCGTGAGCAGCCCGATGCGGCGGGCACCGGCCTCGGCGAGGTGGTCGAGCAGGTCGAGGACGGCGGCCTGGTGGTCGTTGTCGACCCAGGCGGTGACGGGCAGGGAGCCGCCGGGGCGGCCGTCGCTGACGACGGGGATGCCCTGCCGGACGATCTCGCTGACCACCGGGTCGCCCTCGGCCGGGTCGATGACCACCGTGCCGTCGAGGGCGACGTTGGACCACACGTCGTGCCGCGAGGTCGCGGGGAGGATCACCAGCGCGTAGCCGCGGGCGAGGGCTGCGGACGTCGCGGCGCGGGCCATCTCGGCGAAGTACGCGAACTCCGTGAAGGTGAACGGTTCTTCCCCGTACGTCGTCACCGTTAAGCCGATGAGCCCCGACTTGCCGGTGCGCAGGGCGCGCGCGGCGGCCGACGGCCGGTAGCCCAGGCGGTCGGCGACCTCGCGGACGTGCCGGCGGGTCGCTTCCGGCAGCCGTCCCTTCCCGTTGAGCGCGTCGGAGACGGTGGTGATCGAGACGCCCGCTGCGGCGGCGACATCCCGGATGCCCGCCCGCGCCAGCTTGCGGCTGGGCGGCCGGCTCACTTGCGGTTGGATCGAGCCGGTCATGCGCCTTCTTTCTTCAAACACGTACGTGGTCCCCCGTGCAAGCCGCAATAGTCAGGCTTGTCATCGCGAGCTGATAGTAGGGCTCGGATGGCTCGATTGCGGGAGAATCCGAACCGTAACTGACAGGCACGATTCTGCGGGGCCGCAACGGTCAAACGACCATGGAATGCCAAGTGGTTGCACCACTGCCGACCGCCGGTCCATGGCGCAACGTGCGTGGTACCTGTCATGGTACGAAGGTCTCGAAGAGGTCTCAGTCACCTTCACGGGTGATGCGCGCCATGGCGTCCGCCACCCGTGCGCGCCAGGGTGGATGCGCCCCCTTCGTATACGCCTTCGTATGCGGCAGGTAGGACGGGTGCGACATGTACGGCAGGGACGACAGGTACGACACGTGTGATGCCCGGTGGCGGGTGACGGCAGGGCTGGGTCGAGGAGGACCGCGGTGACGAACGACAAGACTCCCGGGGCTACCGGGGCTACCGGGGCTACCGGGGCTACCGGGGCTTCCGAGGCTCCCGGGGCCTCCAGGGCTGCCGGGGCTGCTGCCGGGGCGCCGGGGGCTCCCCGGCTGCGGTCCGCGCTGGCGGGCATTCCCACGTACAAGCCCGGGAAGCCGGCGGCGGCGGGTGCCGGTGCCGGCGCCGCGGCGTACAAGCTCTCCTCGAACGAGAACCCCTACCCGCCGCTGCCCGGCGTGCTGGAGGCGGCGATCGAGGCGGCCGGGAGCTTCAACCGCTACCCCGACATGGCGTGCGCGGCGCTGACCGCGGAGATCGCCGAGCGCCTCGGCGTGCCGCCCGCGCACGTGGCCACGGGCACCGGGTCCGTGGGCGTGGCGCAGCAGTTGCTCCAGGCGACGGCCGGGCCGGGCGACGAGGTGATCTACGCCTGGCGGTCGTTCGAGGCGTACCCGATCATCACGCAGATCTCGGGCGCGCGGTCGGTGCAGGTTCCGCTGACGGCGGAGGAGCGGCACGACCTGGACGCGATGGCGGACGCGGTGACCGACGCCACCCGGCTGATCTTCGTCTGCACCCCGAACAACCCGACGGGCACGGCGGTGCGCCGCGGGGAGCTGGAGCGGTTCCTCGACCGGGTGCCGCAGGACGTGCTGGTGGTGCTGGACGAGGCGTACTGCCAGTTCGTACGGGACGACGGCGTGGACGGCGGGATCCCGGACGGCCTGGAGATCTACCGGGACCGGCCCAACGTGTGCGTGCTGCGCACCTTCAGCAAGGCGTACGGGCTGGCGGGGCTGAGGGTCGGCTTCGCGGTGGCGCACGAGCCGGTGGCGGCGGCGCTGCGGAAGACGGCGGTGCCGTTCGGGGTGAGCCAGATCGCGCAGGAGGCGGCGATCGCCTCGCTGCACAGCGAGGAGGCGCTGCTGGCGCGGGTGGAGTCGCTGGTCGCGGAGCGCACGCGGGTGCGGGACGGGCTGCTGGCGCAGGGCTGGACGGTGCCGGAGACGCACGCGAACTTCGTCTGGCTGCGGCTGGGGGAGCGGAGCGTGGACTTCGCGGCGGCGTGCGAGGCGGCGGGCGTGGTGGTGCGGCCGTTCGCGGGGGACGGGGTACGGGCGTCGGTGGGCGAGCCCGAGGCGAACGACATCCTGCTGGCGGTGGCGGAGGAGTTCCGCAAGGAGCTGTAGGCCGCGGGGCGGGCTGGAGCTGGGGGCGGGAGAGCGGAGAGCGGCGCTCTCGTACGAGAGCAGTGATCTCGTACGAGAGCGCCGCACTCGTCGTAGAGCATCGTCACGCGCGCGAGCACTGCTCTCGCTTGAGAGCATCGCTCTCGCATTTTTCCCGCACCCCCCGCAGGCGTCGAAACGAGACGTAGGGGACCCCCCTGCCAGGACGGAGAAGCGCTGTGCCACACTGGGGCTTGTGAATGTGAACGCATTCACGAGCGGTGCTGTTCATGTGGGTTTCCGCCTGTATGCCATGCCGCCACGGCCCCACCGGACCGACCGGCGCGTGGATCATCTTCAGTGCCGCGCCCCGTGATCGCGGAGAGGAGCCCACGTGGATCTGGCACTCGCCCCGGAGACCCTGGCGCGCTGGCAGTTCGGGATCACCACCGTCTACCACTTCCTCTTCGTCCCCCTGACGATCTCCCTCTCCTCCCTCGTCGCCGGGCTTCAGACCGCCTGGGTGCGCACGGGCGACGAGAAGTACCTCAGGGCGACGAAGTTCTGGGGGAAGCTCTTCCTGATCAACATCGCCATGGGCGTGGTGACCGGCATCCTCCAGGAGTTCCAGTTCGGCATGAACTGGTCGGACTACTCCCGCTTCGTGGGCGACGTGTTCGGCGCGCCCCTCGCCTTCGAAGCCCTGATCGCCTTCTTCTTCGAGTCCACCTTCATCGGCCTGTGGATCTTCGGCTGGGACCGCCTGCCGCAGAAGATCCACCTCGCCTGCATCTGGATGGTCGCGGCCGGCACCGTGCTCTCCGCGTACTTCATCCTCGCCGCCAACTCCTGGATGCAGCACCCCGTCGGCTACCGCATCAACGAGGAGTCCGGCCGCGCCGAGCTGACCGACTTCTGGCACGTACTCACCCAGAACACCGCCGTCGCGCAGTTCGCCCACACCATCACCGCGGCCTTCCTCACCGGCGGCGCGTTCGTCGTCGGCATCGCCGCGTACCACCTCATGCGCGGCCGGCACGTCGCCGTCATGCGCAGTTCGCTGCGGCTGGGGCTGATGACCATGGTCGTCGCCGGGCTGCTGACCGCGTTCACCGGCGACCGGCTCGGCAAGATCATGTACGAGCAGCAGCCGATGAAGATGGCGTCGGCCGAGGCCCTGTGGGAGACCGAGGCGCCCGCGCCCTTCTCGCTCTTCGCCATCGGCGACGTCGACAAGGGCCACAACAGGGTCGCCATAGAGGTCCCGGGCGTGCTCTCCCTCCTCGCCCACGACAACTTCTCCGACTCGGTGCCCGGCATCAACCCCACCAACGAGGAGATGAGGGAGAAGTACGACGACGAGTTCGGCCTCGGCGACTACCGGCCCAACATCCCCGTCGCGTACTGGAGCTTCCGCTGGATGATCGGCTTCGGGATGTCCTCCCTCGGCCTCGGCATCCTCGGCCTCTGGCTCACCCGCCGCCGTTTCTGGCTCGCCGACCGGCTCCGTACCGGCGCGGACGACGTCCCCCGGCTCGCCCTCACCAAGGACCGCGAACTCGGCGCCCGCCTCGGCGGCTGGTACTGGCGACTCGCCCTGCTCACCCTCCTCTTCCCGCTCATCGCCAACTGCTGGGGCTGGATCTTCACCGAGATGGGCCGCCAGCCCTGGGTCGTCTACGGCGTCCTGCCCACCTCCTCCGCCGTCTCCCCCGGCGTCTCGCAGGGCGAGGTCATCACCTCGCTGAGCGTCTACACGCTCCTGTACGCGGCCCTCGCCGTCATCGAGGCCAAGCTGATGATCAAGTACGTGAAGGCCGGACCGCCCGAACTCACCGAGTCCGACCGCAACCCGCCGACGAAGATCGGCGGCCACGACCGCGAAGACTCCGACCGGCCCATGGCCTTCTCGTACTGAGGGGGGAGACCACGTCATGGAACTGCACACCGTCTGGTTCGTCCTCATCGCCGTCCTGTGGACCGGCTACTTCTTCCTGGAGGGCTTCGACTTCGGCGTCGGCGTCCTCACCCGGGTGCTGGCCCGCGACCGCACCGAGCGGCGCGTGCTCATCAACACCATCGGCCCCGTCTGGGACGGCAACGAGGTCTGGCTGCTCACCGCGGGCGGCGCCACCTTCGCCGCCTTCCCCGACTGGTACGCCACCCTCTTCTCCGGCTTCTACCTGCCCCTGCTGGTCATCCTGGTCTGCCTGATCATCCGCGGCGTGGCCTTCGAGTACCGGGCCAAGCGGCCCGAGGAGCACTGGCAGCGCAACTGGGAACTCGCCATCTTCTGGGCCTCCCTGCTGCCCGCGTTCCTGTGGGGCGTCGCGTTCGCCAACATCGTGCGCGGGGTGAAGATCGGCTCCGACAAGGAGTACGTCGGCGACGTCTTCGACCTGCTCAACCCCTTCGCGCTGCTCGGCGGGCTGGTCACGCTCTTCCTCTTCACCTTCCACGGCGCGGTGTTCACGGCCCTGAAGACCACCGGCGGCATCCGGATGCGGGCGCGCCGGCTGGCCACCGTCCTCGGTACGGCGACGGCGGCGCTGGCGCTGGGCTTCCTGCTGTGGCTCCAGGCGGAGACGGGCGACGAGCAGAGCATGGTGGCGCTGGTCGTGGCGGTGGCGGCGCTGTTCTGCGCGATCGGCGCGGTGGCGGCGGGCCGGGAGGGGTGGTCGTTCCTCTACTCCGGGGTGACGATCGTGGCCACGGTCGCGATGCTGTTCCTGGCGCTGTACCCGGACGTGATGCCGTCGTCGCTGAACCCGGAGTGGAGCCTGACGGCGGAGAACGCCTCGTCGACGCCGTACACGTTGACGATCATGACGTGGTGCGCGGGGATCGCGACGCCGGTGGTGCTGATGTACCAGGGGTGGACGTACTGGGTGTTCCGCAAGCGCATCGGGACGCAGCACATCGCACCGGAGGCGCACGCGGCGGTCGCCGCGGACGGGGCCGGTGGCGCGGCCGGCGACGGGTCGGGTGGCGACGGGTCGGGCACGAGCGGCGCGGAGGGCTCAGGCACGTCGGGCGGCTCGGGTGCCGGTGGGGCGGGCCGGTGACATGAAGCCCGTCGACCCCCGCCTGACCCGGTACGCCCGCGGCACCCGGCTGTTCCTGCTCGCCACCGTCGCGCTGGGCGTGGCCGGTGCGGGGCTGGTCATCGCGCAGGCGGTGCTGATGGCGGAGATCGTCGTCGGCGCCTTCGAGGACGGCCTGTCGGCCGCCGGACTGCGTACGCCGCTGCTGCTGCTCGCCGCCGTCGCCGCCGGGCGGGCGGTGGTGAGCTGGCTGACGGAGCTGGCGGCGCACCGGTCGAGTGCGGCGGTGAAGTCGGAGCTGCGGATGCGGCTGCTGACGGAGGCGGTACGGACCGGGGGGCCGGCCGGGACCGGCGGGGACGAGCTTCGTACCGGCGAACTCGCCGCGCTCGCCACCCGCGGGATCGACGCCCTGGACGCCTACTTCGCCCGCTACCTGCCCCAACTCGGCCTCGCCGTCGTCGTCCCTGCGGCCGTCCTGGCGCGCATCGTCACGGACGACTGGGTCTCCGCCGCGATCATCGCCGGCACCCTGCCGCTGATCCCGGTCTTCATGTTGCTCATCGGCTGGGCCACCCAGACGGCCACCGACCGCCAGTGGCGCACCCTGTCGCGGCTCTCCGCCCACTTCCTCGACGTGGTCTCCGGCCTGCCGACGCTCAAGGTCTTCGGCCGCGCGAAGGCGCAGGCCGACAGCATCCGCACCATCACCGCCGACTACCGTCGCGCGACGATGCGCACCCTGCGTATCGCCTTTCTGTCGTCGTTCGCGCTGGAGTTGCTGGCGACGATCTCGGTGGCGCTGGTCGCGGTCACCATCGGCATGCGGCTGGTCCACGGCGAACTGGACCTGTACACCGGGCTGGTGGTGCTGATCCTGGCCCCGGAGGCGTACCTGCCGCTGCGCCAGGTCGGTACGCACTACCACGCGGCGGCGGAGGGCCTGGCGGCGGCGGACAGAGTGTTCGCCATCCTGGAGCGCTCGGAGCCCTCGCAGGCCACGGAGCCCTCGCAGCGCTCGCAGCGCTCGGAGACCCAGGAAACCCCGCACTCCCGCCCAAGGGTAGGCCGCCCCACTGACAGCGCGGACAGCACGAGCGCCACGGGCGGCACGGACAGCACCGGCAGCGCCTGCCCCGACGCCCGCCGGGCCCGCCTCGTCCTCGACGGGCTCGTCGTACGGCACGAAGGCCGCACCGAGGACTCCCTGCCGCGTACGACCCTCACCCTCCGCCCCGGCGAGACCGTGGCGCTGACCGGGCCCTCCGGCACCGGCAAGTCGACGCTGCTCGCCGCGCTCCTCGGCCTCGTACGGCCCGCCGCCGGCCGGGTGCTCGTAGGCGGGCGGGACCTGGCCGCGCTCGACCTGGCGAGCTGGCACGCGCAGGTCGCCTGGGTGCCGCAGCGGCCCGCGCTCTTCGCCGGCACGATCGCCGACAACGTCCGCCTCCCCCGCCCCGGCGCCACCGACGCCGAGGTCGCGCGGGCGCTCCGCGACGCCGCCGCCGGCGACCTCGACCCCGGCACCGTCCTCGGCGAGGCGGGCGCCGGTCTCTCCGCCGGGCAGCGGCAGCGGGTCGCGCTGGCGCGGGCGTTCCTCGCCGACCGGCCCGTGGTCCTCCTCGACGAGCCGACCGCCGCCCTCGACGGCGACACCGAGGCGGCCGTCACCGCCGCGATCGCCCGGCTGGCCCGGGGCAGCACGGTGCTGCTCGTGGCGCACCGCCCGGCGCTGCTGGGGGTCGCGGACCGGGTGGTGCGGCTGGGGGACGGCCGCACCCGGGTGACCGCGGGAACGGACGCGGTACGGGCCCCGGCACCCGCGACAGCCCCGGCGAACACGTCGGCGTCGGCGGCCGTGTCCGTACCGGAGGAGGGTGCCCAGGGCGCGTACGGGCAGGGCAGCGGGTCGTACGGGCCGCAGGGCGCACCCCGCGCCGGGCGGGCCGGCGGCAGCGCGCTCCGCAGCACCACCGCCCGGGGCCGGCTCGCGCTCGCCGCGCTGCTCGGCGCACTCGCCCTCGCGTCCGCCGTCGGGCTCATGGGCGTCTCCGGGTGGCTGATCTCGCGCGCCTCCCAGCAGCCCCCCGTGCTCTACCTGATGGTCGCCGTCACCGCCACCCGCGCGTTCGGCATCGGCCGCGCCGTCTTCCGCTACGCCGAGCGCCTCGTCTCCCACGACGCGGTGCTACGGATCCTCGCGGACCTCCGCGTCGCCGTGTACACCCGGCTCGAACGCCTCGCCCCCGCCGGCCTCGCCCCGCACCGCCGCGGCGACCTGCTCACCCGGCTCGTCGCCGACACCGACACCCTCCAGGACCGTTACCTGCGCTGGCTGTTGCCCGTCTCCGCCGCGGCCCTCGTCGGCACGGCGTCCGTGGCGACGGCCGGCGTCCTGCTGCCCGAGGCCGGTGCCATGCTGGCGGCGGGGCTGCTGGCGGCCGGCGTCGGGGTGCCGCTGCTCGCCGCGGCCACCGCCCGGCGCACGGAGGCGCGGCTCGCGCCGGCGCGGGCCGCGCTCGCCACGGAGGTCGTCGACGTCCTCACCGGTACGGCGGAACTCGCCGTCGCCGGCGCCCTGCCCCGCCGGCTCGCCGCGCTCCGCGACGCCGACCGGCGGCTGACCCGTATCGCCGCCCGCAGCGCCGCGGCGCTCGCGCTGGGCGCGGGTCTTTCTGCGCTGGTCTGCGGGCTGACGGTGGTGGGGGCGGCGGCGGCCGGGGCGCAGGCGGTGTACGAGGGGCGGCTGCCCGGGGTGTGGCTGGGGGTGGTGGTGCTGGGGACGCTCGCGGCGTTCGAGTCGGTGAACGGGATGCCGCTGGCGCTCCAGCAGCGGGCCCGGGTGCGGCGGAGCGCCGCCCGTATCGACGAGATCCTCGACGCGCCGCCGCCGGCCGCGGAGGGGACGGGGCAGCCGCCGGCCGATCCGTTCCCGGTGACGCTGACGGGGGTGTCGGCGCGGCACCCGGGGCAGCGCGGGCTGGCGCTGGAGGGTGTGGACCTGACGCTGCCGCGGGGGCGGCGGGTCGCGGTGGTGGGTGCGTCGGGGTCGGGGAAGACGACGCTGGCGCATGTGCTGCTGCGGTTCCTGGATCCGGTGGCGGGCACGTACAGGCTGGGCCCGGAGGCTGCGGCCACGCCCCCGGCCGCGGCACCCGCCGCTGCGGCCCCGGCCCCAGCACCCGCCGCGGACCCCGCTCTCGATTCGGAGCACCGCTCTCCTTCGAGAGCACTGATCTCAAACGAGAGCACCGCCGACGCCCTCGCCTGCGACTCCGACGCCGTACGCCGCCTCGTCGGCCTCTGCGCCCAGGACGCCCACCTCTTCGACAGCACCCTGCGCGAGAACCTCCGCCTCGCCCTCCCCCGTACCCTGAACGGCCCGAGCGGTACCCCCACCGACGCCGACGACGACGCCCTGCGCGCCGCCCTCGCCGCCGCCCGCCTCCTCGACTGGGTCGAGACCCTGCCCCTCGGCCTCGACACCCCCGTCGGCGAACACGGCGCCCGGCTCTCCGGCGGCCAGCGCCAGCGCCTCGCGCTCGCCCGCGCGCTCCTCGCCGACTTCCCCGTCCTCGTGCTCGACGAGCCCGCCGAGCACCTCGACCTGCCCACCGCCGACGCGCTGACCGCGGACCTGCTCGCCGCCACAGAAGGCCGCACGACGGTGCTGATCACGCACCGGCTGACCGGCCTGGAAGCGGTGGACGAGATCGTGGTGCTGGAGCGCGGCCGGGTGGTGCAGCGCGGCTCGTACGCCGGGCTGGCGGAGGCCGAGGGCCCGTTCCGGCGCACGCTGCTACGGGAGCGGGCGCACCCGTCTCCGTACCCGCAGGAGGCGACGGACGGCCACGCCACCCCCACCCCAACCGACAATCCCGACTTTCCCGACCGAGAGCCGCTTATTACCCTCGGGACATGACCGCTGCCGACTCCATGGACGCCGCCGCCCGCGCCACCCGCGGACTCCAGGGCGTCTCCAGCGAGCTGGCCGAGCGGGTGACGCAGTTGCTGGCCGCCATGCGGTCCATCGGCACCGGGCTCCAGCTCCACCCCACGCTCGACGTGATCGCGCAGACGGCGGCGGAGCTGGCGGGCGCGCGCTACGCCTCGATCGTGGTGATCGACGAGCAGAGCGGTGACCTGGACGAGTTCGCGTCGTACGGCGTGGACGAGGTGGACCGGGCCCGTATCGACGAGATCCCGGACGAGCCGGGGACGACGCTGACGGTCCCCATCGACGTGGACGGGCGGTACTTCGGGGACCTGGTGCTGTCGGAGAAGCTCGGCGGCGGCCGGTTCCGGGACTACGACCTGCACCTCGTCCGGATCATCGCCACCGAGGCGGGCATCGCCATCGGCAACGCGCGGCTGCACCTGGAGACGCGGCAGCGCGAGCGGTGGATCGACGGGGCGCACGCGGTGACGACCGCGCTGCTGTCGAGCGCGAACGCGCGGGATGCCCTGGGGGTCATCGCGGAGCAGGCGCGGGGCCTCGCGGACGCGATGGCGGGGGTGGTGCTGCTGCCGCGGTCGGGCGACGACGTCACCGCCGGCGCGGCCCGGGAGCGAGGGCGAGCACGGGGGCGAGGACAGGGCCAGCGACAGGAACAGGGCCAGGGCCAGGGGCGGGGCCACGGCCCGGAGTGGCTGGAGGTCGCGGCGGTGGCCGGGGAGGGGGTGGACGACCTCGTCGGGCGGGTGCTGCCGTCGTACAGCCCGACGGTGAAGGCGCTGCTGGCGGGCAAGGAGGTCTTCCTCGACGACGCCGCCGCCGACCCGCGGGCGGCGAGCGACGCCGCGGACCGCTTCGGGCCGTGCATGATGCTGCCGCTGCGGAGCGGGAAGCGGGTCCTGGGTGCGCTGTCGCTGCCGCGGGCGCCGGGTGCCCGGCTCTACCGGGAGACGGAGAAGCAGTCGGCGACGCAGTTCGCGGGGCAGGCGGCGCTGGCGCTGATGCTGTCGGAGGTGCAGCGGGACCGGGAGCGGCTGGCGGTGTACGAGGACCGCGACCGGATCGCGCGCGACCTGCACGACCTGGTGATCCAGCGGCTGTTCGCGACGGGGATGCAGTTGCAGGGCGCGAAGCGGCTGGAGCGGGCGCCGGAGGTGCGCGAGCGGATCGACGCGGCGGTCGACGCGCTGGAGACGACGATCGAGGAGATCCGCGGCACGATCTACGCGCTCCAGCAGGAGCCGGAACAGGCGCCGACGGGGCTGCGGGCGCTGGTGCTGCGGGAGGTCGCGACGGCGGCGGCTCCGCTGGGGTTCCAGCCGTCGACGAGCTTCGTGGGCGCGGTGGACGAGCGGGTGGACGAGTCGATCGCGCGGCATCTGCTGGCGGCGCTGCGGGAGGGGCTGTCGAACGCGTCGCGGCACGCGGGGGCGGGGCAGGTGGGGGTGGTGGTCGACGCGACGGCGGAGCTGGCGGACGGCCGGGACGCGGTGCGGCTGACGGTGGCGGACGACGGGCGGGGGCTGTCGCCGTACGGGCGGCGGAGCGGACTGCGCAACATCGAGCGGCGGGCGGAGGAGCTGGGCGGCCGGGCGACGTACGGCCCGGGGCTCGGGGACTGCGGCGGCGGGACGTCGCTGATGTGGGAGGTCCCGCTCAGCGGCCGTGCAGCAACTGCTCGATGACCAGCGCCACCCCGTCCTCCTCGTTCCCCGCCGTGCTGTGCGTCGTCGCGGCCCGTACCGCCGGGTGGGCGTTGGCCATCGCGTACGACCTGCCGGCCCATGTCAGCATCTCGATGTCGTTCGGCATGTCGCCGAAGGCCACGACCTCCTCCGGCGTGATCCCCCGCGCCTCGCAGTAGCGCGCCAGCGTGCTCGCCTTGCTCACGCCCAGCCCGCTCACCTCCAGCAGCGCGCTCGGCGACGACCGGGTGAACTCGCCGTGCGCCCCCGCCCTCGCCCGCGCCTCGTGCAGGAAGGCGTCCGCCTCGACGGTCGGGTGGTACGCCAGCAGCTTCAGCAGCGGGTCACCCGCCCGCGCCGCGTCGTCCGCGAGCAGCTTGTCCACCGGCGCTATCTGCCCCGGCCCCCGGTGCAGCGGGTACTCCGGTTCGCGGCCGAAGCCGCCCGTGTGCTCCACCGCGAACGCCGTACCCGGCGCGATCGTGCGCAGCACGCCGACGACCGCCAGCGCGTCGGCCGTCGGCAGCGGGCAGACCTCCGTCGGCTCACCCCCGCGGTGCAGGTCGACCACGGCGGCGCCGTTGGCGCAGATCGCCATCCCGTGCCCGTGCACGTGCTCCGCGACCAGCCCCATCCACCTCGCCGGCCTGCCGGTGACGAACACCACCGCCAGCCCCGCCGCCTCCGCGGCGGCGAGCGCGGCGACCGTGCGCGCGGAGACGGTCTTGTCGTCCCGCAGGAGGGTGCCGTCGAGGTCCGTGGCGATGAGCCGGGGAGGGGGAGGGGAGGGCGGGAACGTGGGGAAGGAGGCGGCGTCGGTCACCCGGCCATCATCGCGTACGGCCCACGCAGGCGGCACGGGCGTACGGGCCGGCCGCCGCCCGGGCGGTCAGCACCCGCCCCCGGGCCGGCACCCGCACCGGCCCCGGCACCCGCCCGGGCCACGGCGCACGCCGAGCCACCCGCCTCGCCCCGCCGCCTTCACCCCACCGGCCTCACCCTGCCCCTCTCATCCCACCCGCCTTATCCCGCCCGCCTCACCCCACCGCCTCCAGCACCTCCCGCACCACCGGCCCCGCGTCCCCCGACCCGCTCTCCGCGTCCTCCACCACGCACGCCACCGCCACCCCGTCGCGATACGCCACCAGCCACCCGTTGTTCGGCCCCGTCGCCGTCACCTCCGCCGTCCCCGTCTTCGCCCCCACGTCCCCCGGCAGCCCCGCGAGCACCTGCGCGCTGCCCTCCGTCACCGTGTCCGCCATCAGCTCGCGGAGCTGCGTCACCACGGCCTCCGGCAACTCCTCCGCCGACGCCGTCGGCTCCTGCTCCGCCACGATCACCGGCTGCCGGAACGTCCCCGTCGCCGCCGTCGCCGTGACCGACGCCATCACCAGCGGGTTCGCCCGCAGCCGCCCCTGTCCGAAGAGCGCCGCGGCCTTCTCCGTCTCGTCCCCCGGCACCGGCACCTCCCCGTCGAACGACGGCACCCCCGTGCTCCACTCCTCCCCGATACCGAAGTACCGGCGCGCGAAGTCCGTCATCTCCTCGTCGCCGAGGGAGTCGCGCAGCGCGACGAAGGCGGTGTTGCAGGAGTGGATGAAGTCCTCGCGGAAGGTCGCGCCGGGGATCTCGGAGGTCTCCACGTTGTGGAACTGCTTGCCGACCGTCAGGTACTTCGGGCAGTCCACCGTCGTCCCCGGGCTGACCGCGCCCTTGTCCAGCAGCGCGGCCGTCGTGACGACCTTCCAGGTCGAGCCGGGGGCGTACGTGCCCTGGAAGGCCCGGTTGAAGCCCGCGGCCGGCGAGTTGACGGCGGCCAGCACCTCGCCGCTGTCCATGTCGAGCGCGACGAGCCCGGCGTTGCGCCCGCCGACGTGCCGCTCCATCGCCGCCTCCGCGGCGCCCTGCAACTCCGCGTCCACCGTCGTACGCACCGTCCCGTCCCCCGCGCCCCGCGGCGGCCCAAAGCGCGCCTCCGTACTCCGTACGTCCCCGGTGTGCCGGTCGACGACCTGCACCGCGCCCTGCGGCCGGCCGCCGCCCAGGCCGAGCACGCCCGCCAGCGACGGGTGGTCCGCGGCGGAGACGGCGGCGCCGTCCCGGTCGACGGCGTCCAGCTCCGCCGACTCCTCCCGCACCAGCCGGAACTTCTCCGTCTCCGTCAGCTTCGGGTGCACCACCCCGAGTTCCCAGCGCACCCGCCACGCCCCGTCGTCGCCCTCGCGGGCGAGCGGCAGGGTCGCGTCGTACGTCCAGGTGCCGAGACCGCGTACGGGCATCTTCGCGGTGTACGTCACCTGCGCCCCGTCGTCGCCGTCGGCCCGGGCCTTCCCGGCCGTGAGCTTCGGCTTCGCGATCTCCAGGCCCTCGGTGAAGCTCGCGAGGATGCGCTCGGCCTCGGCCGGCGAGTCCGTCAGCCGGGCCGCGGCCTTCATCCGCCCCGCCGACCAGCCGTCGAGGAAGCGCTCGGCCGTGCGCCGCGCCTCCGGGTCCGCGGAGCCGCCGCCCCCGCCGTCGGCGCCGCCGTCGAGGGGTCCGGCCGTCGCCGCCCAGTACCCGCCGCCTGCCAGCACCACCGCCACCGCGGCGAGCACCGGACCGCGCCGCCGTCGCCGCCGCACGCGCGGGCGCGGCGGGGAGACGTCGCCGTACGGGTCGAGCCCGTACGGATCGGCGCTGTACGGTCCGGCGCCATGCGGCTCGGCGCCGTACGGATCAGCGCCGTACGGGTCAGCGCCGTACGGGTCAGCGCCGTACGGATCGGCGCCGTACGGATCGGCGCCATCCGGATCGCCGCCGTACGAAGCGCCGTACGCGCCGCTCTCGTGCGGCGAGTCCCGCGCCCCGTCCCCGTACCCCACCCCATGTCGTGTCATGCCGGACAGCAGATCAGCCGCCCGGCTGTCCAGTCCAAGACCAATATCCTCATCGAGCCGATAGGCGATTGACTATCCTCGCTGTTCATGGACCTCCTCCGGCATCTGCGCTACTTCAGGGCGGTCGCCGAGGAGCGCCACTTCGGCCGCGCCGCCGAGCGGCTGCGCATCGCGCAGCCGTCGCTGTCGCAGCGCATCCGCCGCCTGGAGCACGAGCTGGGCGTGCGGCTCTTCGACCGCGGCAGCCAGGGCACGGCGCTCACCCCCGCCGGCCGGCTCGTGCTGGAGGAGGCCGACCGGGTGCTGGCCGCGGCGGACCGGCTCGCCGCCGCCGTCGCCCGGATCGGCAGCGGCGCGGCCGGTACGCTGCGGGCCGCCGTCCCGCCGCACCTGGGCCCGGCCGCCGTCGCCGCGCTCATCACCGGCTACCGCGAGCGGTCCCCGGGCGGCGAGCTGGAGCTGCGCGAGCTGACCACCACCGCGCAGGCCCGCGAACTGGCCGCCGGCACCCTCGACGCGGGCGTCGTACGGCATCCGTGTCCCGCACCCGGGCTCGCCTTCGGGCCCGTACTCCACCAGCCGCTCGGCGCGCTGCTCGCCGCCGCCGACCCGCTCGCCGCGGGCGGGCGGCTGACCGCGGCGGACCTGAGCGGACGCGCGCTGGTCCTCACGCCGCGGGCCGACGACCCGGCGCTGTACGACGAGGTGCTCACCGCCTGCGCCCGGCACGGCTGCACCCCGGCCGCCGTCCACGAGGCGTCCGGCGGCGACTTCACCCGCGCGCTCGTCCTCTCCACCGCACCGGGCGCCCCGGCGAAACGCGAGGCACCCGAGGCACCCGGCGCGCCCGGCGGTGTCGTCGCCCTGCTGCCCCGTACGACAGCCGGTCCCGGTACGGTGTGGCGCCCGCTGGCCGGCGAGCCGATCGGCTGGCGTACGTCCGCCGCGTGGCCGGCGGACGGCCGCAACCCGGCCGTGGCCCGCTTCGCGGAGGCCGCCCACGAGGCGATGCGCGACCACGCCGGCATGCGTCCGGCCCCCGCCGCGGCCGTCCACCCCCGCCCCGCATCGGAGTTCCCGCTGTGACCCCGCCCCCGCCCCCGCCCCCAGAGCAGCCGGAGCACCGGGCCCACCGCACCGCCGGGGCCCGCATCCGTCGGGCGTTCACGGACGCCGGTGTCACCGGCCAGCTCCACGCCCGCGACATCGACACCGGCGCCGACCTCGCGGTGGCCGCCGACACCCCGGTCAGCACGGCCAGCGTGCACAAGGTGTGCCTCCTCGCCACCCTCTACCGCGAGGCCGAACACGGCCGCGTCGACCTCACCGCCGCCGTCGACGTCCCGGTCGCCGGCCGCACCCCCGGCCCGACCGGGCTCGGCGCCATGCGCGACGCCGCCCGCCTCTCGCTGCGCGACCTGGCCGTGCTCGCGGTCTCGGTCAGCGACAACACCGCGGCCGACGTGCTGTGGGACACCGTCGGCACCGAGGCCGTCAACCGCACCATGACCGGCCTCGGCCTGACCCGTACCACCGCCGTGCAGAAGGTACGCGACCTCTACGCCGCGCTCGCCGAGGACGCCGGCGACGCCGGTGCGACCGCGCTCCTCGACCCCGCCCGCGTCGCCCGCCTCCGCGCCCTCGACCCGGCCCGTACCAACCGCTCCACCCCCCGCGAACTCACCGCCCTCCTCGCCGCCGTCTGGCGCGACGAGGTGTGCACCGGCGCGTACGCCGCCGACCTGCGCCGCACGCTGGGCACCCAGGCGTGGGGCCACCGGCTGGCGTCCGGTTTCCCCTTCGACGACGTACGGATCAGCGGCAAGACGGGCACGCTGCCGACGCTGCGCCACGAGATCGGCGTCGTGGAGTACCCGGACGGTGGCCGCTACGCGGTCGCCGTCTGCACCCGCGCCGCCGCGACCGCGGTCACCCTCCCGGCGGCCGACGCGGTGATCGGCACCGCCGCCCGCCTGGCGGTGGACGCCCTGCGCACCCCGTAGCGGTCAGCTCGCCAACTGCGCGGGCGCCTCGACCGCGATGCGCTCGAAGACCCGCTCGTCGGCGGCGAAGACGGAGTCGGGGATGGGCCAGTGCAGCACGATCTCGGTGAAGCCGAGGGCGGCGTGCCGGCCGGCGAAGTCGACGAAGGCGTCCAGGGAGTCCAGCGGCCGGTCCGGCGTGAAGCCGGCGAGCAGCACCTTCTCCATCGCCGCGACGTCCCGGCCCACGGCGGCGCCCGCCTCGGCGAGCCGGGCGACCTGGGTGCGCAGGGCCTCCAGGGACTCGGCGGCGGTGCCGGTCGCTGAGGTCTTGGGGTCGCCGGTCGTCACCCACGCCTGCCCGTACCGCGCGGCCAGCCGCATCCCGCGCGGTCCGGTCGCGGCGACGGCGAAGGGCAGCCGGGGACGCTGCACGCAGCCGGGGATGTTGCGCACCTCGTGCGCCGAGTAGTACGTGCCCGCGTACGACGTCGTGTCCTCGGTCAGCAGCGTGTCCAGCAGCGGCAGGAACTCCCCGAACCGCTCCGTCCGCTCCCGTACCGCCCACGGCTGCTGCCCCAGCGCGGTCGCGTCGAACCCGGAACCGCCCGCCCCGATCCCCAGCGTCATCCGGCCGCCGGACACGTCGTCCAGCGAGATCAACTCCTTGGCGAGCGTGACCGGGTGCCGGAAGTTCGGCGAGGTCACGAGCGTGCCGAGGCGGAGCCGGGCCGTCGCGGTGGCGGCGGCGGTCAGCGTCGGCAGGGCACCGAACCAGGGCCCGTCGCGGAACGTACGCCACGACAGGTGGTCGTAGGTGTACGCGGTGAAGAAGCCCAGCTCCTCCGCCCGCTGCCATTGCGCACGGCCGCCGGAGTGCCACCGCCGGACCGGGAGGATCAGGGTGCTCAGTCGCATACCGCGACCCTACGGCCTGTGTTGCGGGGCCGCAGGGTCGCGGTGGGGGCGTCGGAGCGGCGGGTGCGGGGTGGTGGGTGCGGGGTGGTGTCAGCAGCCGCCGCAGTTGTAGTAGAGGACGTCCCAGTGGTTGCCCTCGCGGGCGTAGATGTTGCCGGAGCCGGACTGGTACATGGCCGCGCCGTCACTGCGCTGGCCGATGTAGGCGAAGTTGCCGGTGACGTAGTTGTTGATGCAGGTGCCGAGGGAGTAGTCGAGCTTGTAGCCGTTCCAGTGGCTGTACGTGCCGCCGGCGTGGCCCGTCTCGGTGCCGCCGGTGATGTTCAGGGCGCAGCCGCTCGCGGACTTGAGCGTCTGGGCGCCCTGGGCGGAGGCGAGGTTGAGCTGGTCGAAGGAGGTGCAGGTGGGGTTGTTGCGGTTGGAGCAGCCGCCGGAGGACGACCAGGTGATGCCGGAGGAGCGGAACCTCGACGTGGCCTGGGCGTGGGTGATCTTCGTGACCAGGGGCGCGGCGGGGGCCGTGGCGGACGCGGGGGCCGTGGACGCCGAAGCGGCGGGGGACGCGGCCTGGGCGGGCGTGGCCTGGGCGGGGGCGGCGGTGACGCCCACCGCGACGCCGGCGGCGAGGGCGAGGGCCGTGAGTGCGGAACGTACGCGCATGTGGAACCTCCTGCTGGGGGTGGGGAGTTGTGGGGGTCCGGCTGAGCAGGTGGTACAACGCAGGATGATGCCCGATGTCTACGCGCGTCGCCAGGGGGCGCGTGGGGGGAGGTGCGGGAACCTTCCGCCGGGGCGGGTGCGTCTGTTGGGGACATGGACGTGGGCGCGGGCACGGGCACGGGCACGGGTGGTGCGGGGGCGCGGGACGGCGGGGGCGTCGGGCTCGGCAGGAGCGTCGGGCTCGGCGGGTGTCTGCTCGCGCTGGTCGGCGCGGCCGTCGCGCCGCTTGCCTGGGCACCGCGGGCGGCGGTCAGCGTGCGCGGCGGGTTCGAGGGCCACGCCCGGGACCTGCGCGTGCTCTACGTCGACCTGCCGCTCGTCGTCCTGGGTGGTGCGCTGCTGCCTCTGGGCGTCTGGGCGCTGGGGCTGCGGTGGGTGCGGCGGCCCTGGGTGGTGGCGCTGGCGGCCGTGGCGGTGCTGGGGCTGGGGGTGTGGGGGCTCACCGAGTGGTGGTCGCCGCGGCGCCCGCCGGACCCCGGGTACGGGCCGGGGATCTGACCGCCCGTACGCGGGGCCGGTGGCCGGTGACCCGTGGGCCGGTGAGCCGTGGGCCGGTGAGCCGTGGGCCGGTGGGTCGGGGCTCAGGCGAGGACGCCCGTGAGGGGGTCGTAGCGCAGGAGCGTGAAGTCGTTGTCGGCGGGGTGGCGCAGGCCCTTCGTACGGACGGTCATGAGACCGGCGCGGTAGCGGTCCTCGGTCGCGACGCGCAGCCAGGGGCGGCCGTCGCGTTCGACGGTGACCTCCTCGACCAGGGTGCCGTCGCGGCCCGCGGCGAGGGCGTACGCGGGGCCGGTGGGCGGGGCGATGTCGATGCCGCCGTCCTCGCGGATGGTCATGGTCGCGACGAGTTCGCCGCGGCCGTCGTTGGCGTCGCCGGTGAAGTCGTAGAGGCGGGCGGGGTCGCCGACGTAGTGGCGCAGGCGGCCGAGGCCGGTGACGTCCATGCCGTTGTAGAAGTTCTTCGCGTCGGCGTCGAGCCAGAAGTGGGTGTTGTGGGTGGGGGAGTTGAAGTCGGGGCCGGAGTTGTAGGAGATGTGCCAGTGCGGCGGGTTGTCCGCGTGCAGGGTGTTGTTCGTCTCGAAGCCGGCGACGAACCAGCGGTGGCCCTTGCCCGCCGCGGTCGCCTTCAGCCCGGAGTCGACGAGGATGCGGTGCGCGGCGACGAGCTGGTGGAGCTGGGAGCGGGCCTCCTTCGCCGGCCACGCGACGGTCGCCCAGGGACCGGCGACGCGGTTCGGGTCGTTGTGGTCGAGCTTGTAGTACATGCCCGGGGATATGTCGGGGTGGCTCCAGATCTGGAGGGTGGGCTGGTTGGCGTCGGCGGAGGGCTGGGTGACCGGGAGGGTGAAGGCGATGCGGTGGCGGTCGGCGCGGTCGCGTCTGATCCGCAGCCGGGTGTCCATGTGGACGACGGCGGCCACGGTGACGCCGGGCCAGCGGACGGAGACCTCGATGCCGTCGGCGGTGGCGGGGCCGCGGACGAAGGAGTAGTACTCGGCGCGGCTGGCGACGTGGTAGCGGTCGCCGGGCACGAACTCGTAGCCGTCGGGGAGCGTCACCTCGGGCGTGGCCGGGTCGCCGGGGCGCAGGCGTGCGAGGCGGAAGGCGGCGTACGCGACGGCGGCGCCGGCGTCGGGCTGGGCCGTGGGCTGAGCGGTGGGCTCGGCGGTGGGCTCGGCGGCTGTGGCGGGGCGGGGCAGCGCCAGGGCGAGGCCGGTGGCGGACGCCCCGGTGACCAGGGCGCGGCGGCTCAACGTGCTCATGCGGGATCCCTCTCGGTCGGATGCACGACGGGGCCAGCTTGCAGCGTCTCGGGGCCCGCAGACTTTCTGTCCCGCAACGGGCAGTTGAACCCGGGTGACCTCCTACGCCCCGGAGTCCTCTTCTCCGTCCACGTACCGCAGCACTCCCCACATCGCGTCCTCGCCCCCGTCCTGCGGCGCATGGCCCCGGCAGGCGTCTAGTTCCTTGCGTACGGCGTCCGCGTCGATCCCCGAGCCGATCAGCACCAGCCGCGTGGCCCGCTCCTCGCCACGGCCCCAGGCGGTGGGGCGGAAGCGCAGGAAGCGGCCGACGGCGTGCAGCCCGTACTTCTGCGGGTGGCCGGGGACGCCGAAGTGGACGAAGCCCTTGATGCGGTAGAGGCCGGCGGGGCGGGTGTCGAGGAAGTCCAGCAGGCGGCGCGGGCTGACGGCCCGGTCGGTGGTGAACTCGACGCTCTCGTACGCCGCGTGGAGGTGCGCGCTGTGGTCGTCGGCGGCGCTGTCGCTACCGCCGGGGCCGTCGTCCGCGGCGAGGTCGGCGAAGGAGAGCTGGCGGTGCCGGGGCGCCGACGGCGTACCGGGACGGTCGTCGCCCCGCGGGTCGAAGAACAGCTCGGGATCCACCCGCCCGTACGCCGTCGCCACCACGGGCGTGCCGGGGCTCAGTTCCCCGATCGTCTCGCGGAGGCGGCGGCGTTCGGCGTCGTCGATCCGGTCGGTCTTGTTGAGCACGACGAGGTCGGCGACGGCGAGATGGCGGTCGATCTCGGGATGCCGCTCGCGGGTGGCGGCGAACTCCGCGCCGTCCACGACCTCGACCAGCCCTCCGTACACGATGCGGTCGTTCTCGCTGGCCAGCACCATGCGGACGAGTTCCTGCGGCTCGGCGAGGCCGCTGGCCTCGACCACGATGACGTCGATCCGGCCGGTGCCGGCGAGCCGGTCGAGGTAGGCGTCCAGTTCGGCGGTGTCGACGGCGCAGCACAGGCACCCGTTGCCGAGGGAGACCATCGAGTCGACCTGGCCGGCGACGGCCATGGCGTCGATCTCGATGCTGCCGAAGTCGTTGACCACGGCGCCGATCCGGCTGCCACCGCCGTTGCGCAGCAGCCGGTTGAGGAGGGTGGTCTTGCCGGAGCCCAGAAACCCCGCGAGTACGACGACGGGGATCCGTCCGCTGCCCACCAGCCACCCTCCCGGCGCCGTCCGTTCTGCCGGCGTCCAGCGTAGAGGGCGGGAACGTCAGCCGTAGCGCTCGATACGCGCTTGCGCGGGCGGGAACGGCGACTGCGCCGTGGTGCCCACCGACCAGAAGCCGGCCGTGCCCGGTATGGGCGCGAGTGCGGACATCAGGGGGGTGACGCCCCCGGCTCCGACGGGGCCTCGCTCGCTGGTCCAGGCGGTGCCGTCCCAGCGGAGGTAGTGCGCGCTGGTGCCGTCCCAGAAGTCCCAGCCGGCGATGACGGCGGGGCGCCCGGCGGCGTCGGGCGCGATGGCGCCGAGGGAGCCGACGGTGAAGGGGGCGGCGACGTCGCTCCACGCCGTGCCGTCGTAGTGGCGCAGGACGACGCCCGGCGGCTTGCCGGGCGGCCCGCCGGCGCCGTAGTCGTGGCCGGTGAGCCAGATGTCGTCGGGCGCGACGGGGAGCAGGTCGGTGACGGACAGGCGCAGTCCGAAGAGCTTGGGCAGGACGTGCCAGGAGCCGTCGTCGTAGCGGGCCACGACGAGGCCGCCGGAGACCCACGTGGCCCCCGCTCCGTCGACGTGGACGTTCCACAGGCTGGGGGCGGAGCCGTCGTCGGTGGGCAGCGCGGGGGACCAGCTCCAGCGGGTGCCGCCGGCGTCGTCGGAGCGCAGCACGCGGGAGGCGCCGTCGCGGGTGCCGGAGACGCGGACGGTGCCGTCGGGGGCGACGGTGACGGCCCACAGCTCGGTGCCGGCCTCGCCGCGGCCGGGGAAGTCGTGCTCGCGCCAGGTGGCGCCGTCCCAGGCGAGGAGGTGGTCGGCACCGGCACGGTCGTAGGCCACGGCCCAGGCGGCGACCGCACCCGCGGCGCCGGCGGGGGCGGCGGCGACGTTGCGCAGGCTGCCGGCGAAGGCGAGGTGGGAGACGTCGGTGGGCTGCCAGGCGGAGCCGTCCCAGGTACGGGCGAGGGGGCGGCCGGAGGCGGAGCCGCTGCGGGCTTCCTCGCCCACGGCCCAGGCGAGATCGGGCCCCGCGGCGGCAACGGCGTTGAGCAGGACGGCGGGTTCACCGGCCGGTACGGCAACCTCCCGCCAGGCGGCGGCACGGGACCGGGCGGTCGGGACGGACCGGTGGCCTCCGGTTGCGGCGGTACCGGTGCCGGTGGCGTGGGCGTGTCCGGCGGCGGTGAGGCCGAGACCGGTGGCGGCGGTCGTGGCGGTTAACCCTCTGACGAAACTGCGTCTGCGCATGCGTGTTCTCCTCCCGTTGTCCGGCTGAGTCAGAGTGACCCGCGAGTAACGTGGGGTCAACCCCGCGCTGGGCCCGCAGGATCCGCCACGCACCCGCCCGCCGAACCGACCCACTCGGCCCGTACCGACCCACTCGGCCGGACGGACCCGCTCGGCCCCGGCCGCGCGGCCCGGGCAGACCCGCTCAGCCCGGGGCGTCCGCCCCGCCCGCGCCGGCCGTCCCGCCCCGGTCCTTCGCCAGGGTGTCCATGCGGCGCTTGCGGACCTCCCGTTCCGCCGCCGCGGTGACGAACTCCGCCGTCGCCGCCGGGCCCACCAGGTCGCGGACCGCCGCCACCGTGGCCGCCGGCAGGCTCACCGGCACCGTCGCGGGGCCGGCAGCCGGCGGGTCGGCCGGGCCGGCAAGGTGCTGGTGGAGCTGGCGCGTGGCCAGGGTGCGCATCGCGCGGGCCAGCTCCGCGTCCATCGTCTGCTGCGCCAGCGGGCGCAGCCGGCGGACCAGGCCGGCGGCCTCGGTCGCCTCCGCGTCCGACGGGGGGTGGCTGAGGTAGCGCTGGAAGACGTGCTCGGCCGTGAAGTCGAGCAGGCCGGCGGCTATCTCCTCCACCCGCAGCCGCAGCTCGCGCAGTTGGCCGGTGATGGCGGCGAACGGTACGCCCGCCGCGTGCAGCTCCGCGGCGACCGTGAGCTGCTGCGGGCTGGGCACGAGGAACACCTCCGGCTCGCCCGCCACCCGCTCCAGCACGCCCAGCTCGACGGCCTCCTCGACCGCGGACTCGTCCGCCGCCCCGCCGAACAGCTCCTCCAGCTCCGCACGGCTCAACTGCCCGGACTCCTCGTCGGTCCACGGCCCCTGCACCTCGGCGACCAGACCCAGCACCCCGCCGAGCCCCCGGCCCGCGTCCCACGCCTCCAGCAGCTCCTTGATGGACGCCAGGGTGTAGCCGCGGTCGAGGAGACCGGCGATCTGGCGCAGCCGGGCGAGGTGTTCGTCTCCGTAGACGTTCGTCCGCCCGCGCCGCTCCGACCGGGGCAGCAGCCCGCGGTCGGCGTACGCGCGGATGGTGCGTACGGTCGTGCCGCTGGCGTGCGCCAGGTCCTCTATCCGGTACTCGCCGGCCGTCTGCTGCTCCAGCACCGCTCTCCTGCCCCCCAGCCGATGACCCGGCCCGCTCGTCGCCCCGCTCACCGGTCCGCGCCCCGGCCCGCCGCGGCGGGCTCTCCTGGGAGGGATGGTACGACCGGCACGGTGCTCACGAGGCGACTCCTGGAAAGGGAAACCGGGCCGGCAACGGCAACGGCAATCGACGACAGGGACAGAGACGGCGACGGCGAGAGGAACCGAGGCAGGGACCAGGACAGGCGACAGGGGACAAGGACAGGGACAGGGGCAGGGGCAGGGGCAGGGGCAGGGGCAGGGGCAGGGGCAGGGGCAGGGGCAGGGGCAGGGGCAGGGGCAGGGGCAGGGGCAGGGGCAAGAGGGTGCCGGGCAGGGGAGCCGGGGCGCTAGATCTTCGGCTCCACCCGGGCTATCGCCCGCAGCGCGCGCGGCGCGAACCTGGCCAGCAGCCGCGAGCCCCGCGCCTCCGGGGTGACCGGCACCACCGCCTGGTTGCGCACGACCGCCCGCAGCACGGCGTCCGCGACCTTCTCCGCCGGGTAGTTCCGCTTCCCGTACCAGCGGTGGGCGCTCTTCTGGCGGCGCCGCTCCTCTTCCTCGGATACGCCCGTGAACCGGGTGGTGGCCGTGATGTTGGTGTGCACGAAGCCGGGGCAGACGGCCGATACGCCGATCCCCTGCCCGGCCAGCTCCGCGCGCAGGCACTCCGAGAGCATCAGCACCGCCGCCTTCGACGTCGCGTACGCGGGCAGGGTGCGCGACGGCGCGTACGCGGCGGCCGAGGCGGTGTTGACGATGTGCCCGCCCTGGCCGCGCTCGGCCATCTGCTTGCCGAAGAGCCGGCAGCCGTGGATGACCCCCCACAGGTTGACGTCCAGCACCCGGCGCCAGTCCGCCGCCGAGGTGTCGAGGAACGGGCCGGACAGACCGATCCCGGCGTTGTTCACCAGTACGTCCACCACCCCGTACGAAGCGGCGACGCGCTCGGCGAACTTCTCCATCTCCCCCTCGTCCCCGACGTCCACGGCCTCCGCCCACGCCTCCGGCGCGCCGATCATCCGGCACAGCTCGGCCGTCGTGGCCGCCCCCTCGGCGTCGATGTCCGCCGCCACGATCCGCGCGCCCGCTTCCGCGAAGGCGAAGGCGATGGCCCGGCCGATGCCGCTGCCCGCGCCGGTGACCAGCACGAGCCGCCCGCCGAACCGGTCCGCGTGCGGGGCGTCGGGGACGATCTCCGCCACCGGCTTGCCGTCCTCGTGGGCGAGCACGAACTCGCCGATCCACTCGGCGAGCTGGTCGGGCCGGGTACGCGGGACCCAGTGCCGGGCGTCGATCGTGCGGCGCAGCAACTGCGGCACCCAGCGGTCCAGGTCGTCGTAGAGGCTCGGGGAGAGGAAGGCGTCCCCGGCGGGGGTGATGAGCTGCACCGGCGCGTGCGCGTAGGCGTCGGCGCGGGGGTGGCGCAGCCGGGCGCGGACGTTGTCCCGGTAGAGCCAGGCGCCGTGCGCGGCGTCGTCGCCCAGGGAGGGCGTCGGATAGCCGTCGCCCGGAACCTTCTCCAGCCGCCGCAGGATCGCCGGCCACCGCGCGCCGAGCGGGCCGCGCCAGGCCAGTTCGGGCAGCACGGGGGTGTGCAGCAGGTACACGTACCAGGACTTGGCGGTCTGGCCGAGCAGTTGGGCGGCCCGCCGCGGCGTGGGGCGGCGCAGCCGGCCGTTGATCCAGTGCCCGAAGTGGTCGAGGGACGGGCCGGAGAGGGAGGTGAACGACGCGATGCGGCCCTCCGCGCGCTCCACCGTGGTGAACTCCCAGCCCTGCACCGAGCCCCAGTCGTGCCCGACGAGGTGCACCGGGCGGTCCGGGCTGACGGCGTCGACCACGGCGAGGAAGTCGTCCGTGAGCTTGGCCAGCGTGAAGCCGCCCCTGAGCGGGCTCGGCGCGGAGGAGCGGCCGTGGCCGCGGACGTCGTACAGCACGACGTGGAAGCGCTCGGCGAGCCGGGACGCGACCTCGGACCACACCTCCTTGCTGTCCGGATAGCCGTGCAGCAGCACGACTGTCGGCCGCCCGGCCTCCCCCAGCTCGGCCACGCACAGGTCGACCCCGGCGGCCCGCACCCACCGCTCCCGTACCGCAGCCGCGCCGCGCGACTCGCTCACGCCACCCACCCCTTCTCCGGCTCCCGCCCCTGCGCCGACTCCCGCGCGCGGTCGGACGCCCGGCCCTTCGCCACGGCCCCGCCCGACTCCTGTTCCCCGCCCGACTCCATCTCGCCCTCCGCCTCCTGCTCCCGGTCCGCCTCCCGCTCCCGGTCCGCCTCCAACTCCCGGTCCGCCTCCGCCTCGGCCCACCGCCGCACGTGCGGCAGGTCGTCGTCGAGCCAGAACGCGCTCTCCTGCGCGTCCCGTGAATCCGTGACGACCAGCAGCTCCTCGAACTTCGCGCCCGTGCCCCGGAAGCCCAGGTGCGGCTCCACCGCCCACAGCCCCGGCCGCGGCGGATGCTGCGAGAACCGGTGCGGACTCCACAGCGGCGACCAGCCCTCGCGGTGCCCGCGCAGGGCGTCCTTCGCCAGCCCCTTCAGGCTCTGCGCGCCGAAGCCGAACACGTGCGGTGCGAAGCGCCGCTCCCGGACCTGGTCGACCTTGTGCGCGATGACGCCGAACGGATAGGCCCGGTGCCGGTTGTGATACCCCTGGCGGACCATGAGGCACTCCACGTCCTCGTAGATCTCCCGCAGCGGGCGGCGCTCACGCACCTCGCGCAGGATCAGCTCGCGGTGCACCCGCAGGTCGCGCATCAGCCGGTCGTGCACGGGGTTGGGCCCGAGGCAGCCGGAATAGCCGACGTCTGCCGTATAGCCGCCGTGCACCGGCGCGAGGTCGAGGATGAACGGCATGCCCGGCGCCAGCTCCCGGTTCGTCGGGAAGAACTGGAGCGGCACCTTGAAGCCCGCGAACGCGGTCCGGTCGCCGAACCACGCGAACGGCAGGTGGAACCAGTCCCGCACGCCGCGCTCGCGCAGCCACTCCCGCTGCATCCGCGCCGCCTCCCGCTCCGTGACCCCCGGCCGGAGCTGCGCCGCCACCGCCTCCGCGCACTCGTACGCCAGCCGCTGCACGCTCCTGAACCCGCGCAGCACCGCCGACGACCCGGTGAGTGTCATCAGTCCGCCCCTCCCGTTCCCGTCCCGCACCCGCCGCCCGAACCCGCACCGCCGCAGCCGGCGCTGCCGGCGCTGCCGGCGCTGCCGGGCCGAGCCACACCCCAAATCCACACTGCCCGGACCGACTTCACCGAAGCCGGCACCGCCCCCGAAAGCTGACACCAATGACTGTGACATCGGCCCATGGCTCCGTCAATGCCCGCAGTCGCCCTGTGGATACCGCGGGTAACCTCAGGGTTCCGGGCCCTCTCCCCCTACGGGTTCGTCACCCCCGCGGCGTATCTCCCAACCATCGCCAGGTCTGACGCCCCCCACGCCCGCTCCCCACTACCGTCATGCACGTGACAGTCATCGCCACCGAGAATCTGAGCAAACGGTTTCCCCGGGTCACCGCGCTCGACGGCCTCACCCTCGACATCGGCCCCGGGGTCACGGGCCTGGTCGGCGCCAACGGCGCCGGCAAGTCCACGCTGATCAAGATCCTGCTGGGCCTCTCGCCCGCCTCCGAGGGCTCCGCCACCGTGCTCGGCCTCGACGTGGCCGCCGGCAGCGACACCGCCGCCACCATCCGCGAGCGCGTCGGCTACATGCCGGAACACGACTGCCTGCCGCCCGACGTCTCCGCCACGGAGTTCGTCGTCCACATGGCGCGCATGTCCGGCCTGCCCGCCACCGCGGCCCGCGAACGCACCGCCGACACCCTGCGCCACGTCGGTCTGTACGAGGAGCGCTACCGCCCCATCGGCGGCTACTCCACGGGCATGAAGCAGCGCGTCAAGCTCGCGCAGGCCCTCGTACACGACCCGCAGCTCGTCTTCCTCGACGAGCCGACCAACGGCCTCGACCCCGTCGGCCGTGACGACATGCTCGGCCTCATCCGCCGCGTCCACGCCGACTTCGGCATCTCCGTCCTCGTCACCTCCCACCTCCTCGGCGAGCTGGAGCGCACCTGCGACCACGTCGTCGTCATCGACGGCGGCCGGCTGCTGCGCTCCAGCTCCACCAGCGACTTCACGCAGAGCACCGCCACCCTCGCGGTCGAGGTGACCGACACCGACGCCCACCCCGACGGCACCGCCACCCTGCGCAAGGCGCTCGCCGGCGCGGGCCTGGGGATCACCGCGGACGGCCGGCTGCTGTACGTGGAGGCCGAGGACGACGGCACGTACGACGTCGTACGGGACGCGGTTGCCGGGCTCGGCCTCGGGCTGGTGCGCATGGAACAGCGCCGGCACCGCATCGCGGAGATCTTCCGCGACGACGCCGACCCGGCGACCGCCAAGGCGAGCCCGCCCGCGACCGACACCGCGACCGACACTGCAGGAAGCCCTCATGCCCACTGACGCGCCCACCACCGGCGACACCGGCCCCGGCCCGGCCCCCGGCACGAGCACACCCGCCGCCACCGACGTCATCCACGACATCGGCTACCGCCACTACGACGGCCCCCGCCTCGGCCGCGGCTACGCCCGACGCTCGCTGTTCACCCAGTCCCTGCGCGCCGCATACGGCCTCGGCCGCTCCGCGAAGTCCAAGGTCCCGCCCGCGCTCCTCTTCGGCATCATGTCCCTGGTCGCGCTGATCATCGTCGCGGTCGCCGTCGGCACCAACATGGACGAACTGCCGCTGGACTACACCGACTACGCGATCTACCTCCAGCCCGTCATCTTCCTCTTCATCGCCGCCCAGGCCCCCGTGTCCGTCTCCCGCGACCTGCGGTTCCGGACCGTACCGCTGTACTTCTCCCGCCCCGTCGAGCGCATCGACTACGTCTCCGCCAAGTACGCGGCGATGGCCTCCGCGCTCTTCATCCTCACCGCCACCCCCCTGCTGATCCTCTACGTCGGCGCGCTGCTGGCGAAGCTGGACTTCACCGACCAGACCAAGGGCTTCGCCCAGGCGCTCGTCTCCGTCGCCCTGCTGTCGCTGCTCTTCGCCGGCATCGGCCTGGCCATCGCCGCCCTCACCCCGCGCCGCGGCTTCGGCGTCGCCGCCGTCATCGCCGCGTTCACCGTGCCGTTCGGTGCCGTGAGCGCCCTCCAGGGCATCTCCTGGGAGCAGGACAACCTCGGCGCCATCGGCTGGTTCGCGCTCTTCTCGCCCATCGGCCTCATCGACAACATCCAGTCGACGTTCCTCGGCGCGACCCCCGCCACCGCCTCCCCCGAACCCGTCGACCCGTCGACCGCGGCCGGGGTGGCCGCCCTGCTCATCGCGCTGGCCATCGCCGCCGGCTGCCACCTGTTCCTGCTGCGCCGCTACCGAAAGGCCGGGCTGTGACCACCATCCGGATCGACAGCGTCTCCCGCTGGTTCGGCAACGTCGTCGCCGTCAACGACGTGAGCATGGCCATCGCCCCCGGCGTCACCGGCCTCCTCGGCCCCAACGGCGCCGGCAAGTCGACCCTCATCAACATGATGGCCGGCTTCCTCGCCCCCTCCACCGGCGCGGTCACCCTCGACGGCGTCCGCATCTGGCGCAACGAGCAGGTCTACAAGCAGATCGGGCTCGTCCCCGAGCGCGAGGCGATGTACGACTTCCTCACCGGCCGCGAGTTCGTCCTCGCCAACGCCGAGCTGCACGGCCTCGGCGCCGCCGCCGCGCAGAAGGCGCTGGCCACGGTCGAGATGGAGTACGCGCAGAACCGCCGGATCGGCACGTACAGCAAGGGCATGCGGCAGCGCGTGAAGATGGCGTCCGCGCTCGTCCACGAGCCCGACGTGCTGCTCCTCGACGAACCGTTCAACGGCATGGACCCGCGCCAGCGCATGCACCTGATGGACCTGCTGCGGCAGATGGGCGCCGCGGGCCGCACCGTGCTGTTCTCCTCGCACATCCTGGAGGAGGTCGAGCAACTCGCCGCGCACATCGAGGTGATCGTCGCCGGCCGGCACGCCGCCTCCGGCGACTTCCGCAAGATCCGCCGGCTGATGACGGACCGCCCCCACCACTACGCCGTACGCTCCAGCGACGACCGCACACTCGCCTCCGCACTCATCGCCGACCCGTCCACGGCCGGGCTCGAACTCGACCGGCGCGACGGCGTCCTGCACGTCCAGGCCGTCGACTTCGCCCGCTTCACCGAACTGCTGCCGCGCGTCGCCAGGGACCACGGCATCCGCCTCTACGAGGTCTCGCCGTCCGACGAGTCCCTGGAATCCGTCTTCTCGTACCTGGTCGCGGCCTGAGAAGGAGCGAAGAAACGCGATGCTGTACCACCCCACCGTCGCCCGGCTCACCCAGCGGGCCGTACTCGGCCGCCGCCGGGCGCTCATCCTGCTCCTGCTGCCCGCGCTGCTCATCGTCATCGCCATCGTCGTACGCGCCCTCGTGGGCGCCGACGACGAGGTCACCGCCGACCTGCTCGGCGGCTTCGCCCTGGCGACCATGGTGCCGCTCATCGGCGTCATCGCCGGCACGGGCGCCATCGGCCCGGAGATCGACGACAGTTCGATCGTCTACCTGCTCGCGAAGCCCGTGCCGCGGCCGACGATCATCCTCACCAAACTGACCGTCGCGGTCGGCGTCACCGCCGTCTTCTCCGCGTTCCCCACGCTGATCGCCGGCATCATCCTCGGCGGCAACGGCAGCCGCCTGGCGGTCGCGTACGCCCTGGCCGCGGCGGTCGCGTCGGTCGCGTACGCCGCCTTCTTCCTGATGCTCGGCACGATCTCGCGGCACGCGGTGGTCTTCGGACTCGTCTACGCGCTGGTATGGGAAGCCCTGCTCGGCAGCCTCGTCGAGGGCGTGAAGACGCTCAGCATCCAGCAGTGGGCGCTGGCGGTCGGCGAGAAGATCGGCCAGGGCGGCCACGTCGTCTCCGACGTGGCCCTGCCGGTGGCGACGGTCCTCCTCCTGGTCGTCACCGTGGGCACCACGTGGTTCGCCGCCCAGCGCCTACGCTCCCTGACCCTGGCAGGCGAGGAGTAGCCCACCCCCGGGGAGCACGAACAACATCCCGTGCTCCCCGGCGAGCCGGTCGCGATCGTCACCCAGAGCGCCAACGTCCGCTCGATGCGCCTCGCGACCAGGCTGGGGTTCACCGAGGCGGAACGCTTCGAAGCCTACGGCGCCGAACAGTGGCTCGGCGTACGCTCCGCACCCCGCTAGCGCCACCGGTACCAGCACCGCCCCGGCACCGCCCCTCCTAGCCCAGCCACACCAGCAGCGCATCGCCCTCTCGCGCCGCCGCCTCGAAGAACTCGACGAGTGCTTCGTAGTGGCCCTGCACGTAGTCGAACGACTCGGCGCGCTTCCAGATGATCTGCGGGTAGACGTCCGCGCGTGCCAGGTCGTCCGGGGTCACACCCTGCGCCAGCCGACCGAATCCGGTCGTCACGAGTCCCTCGGCGGCCTTCCGCACCTGCTCGGGAGTGAGATAGCGCGGCGGACCGTAGCCCCACTCCTCGGCCCCGGGGAGGGACTCCTCACCGTGGACCACGTTCACCGGAAAGTCGATGCGGCGGAGCAGGTACTCGATGGCGCCCCACGCCTTGTCCGTATCCAGAAAGCGCGCTTCGCCGGGATCGGGCTCGTCGTCGGTCTCGTCATCGGGTTCGACTTCGAGGAGTCCGAAGACGAAGGTCTTTGCCCAGTCGGGTTCGCGAACGGCTCGGTCCAACTCGGCCGGCGTGACCCGCACGTACTCTCCGATCATGCTCATGGCCGGAGCATAGAGGTGGGAACTGACAGGCGGCTGAGTCCCGCCGGCGGGCCGCGTTACCGCTGGGGCCGGCGGCGCGCCGGTCCGCGGCCCGGGGCTCGCCGGCACCCCATGTGCCTGGCGGCGGGCTCCTGAACACGAAAGGATGGCCGATATGACTTTGCCTGCCCTCCCCGAGGAGTCCTTCCGGCGCGTGCTCTGCGTCGTCGCCCACCCGGACGACATGGAGTACGGCACGTCCGCGGCCGTCGCCCGCTGGACCGCGCGCGGCATCGACGTCGGCTACCTCCTGCTCACCCGCGGCGAGGCGGGCATGCCGAACCCTCCCGAGGAGACCGCGCGCCTGCGCGTCGCCGAGCAGCAGGCCGCCTGCGCCGTCGTCGGCGTCGAGCACCTGACCGTCCTCGAACATCCGGACGGCGTGCTCGTCTACGGCCTCGACCTGCGCCGGGACATCTCCCGGGAGATCCGCCGGTTCAAGCCCGACGTCGTGCTCGGTACGGGGTACGCGGTCGAGACGCCCTTCGGCTTCGACCAGGCCGACCACCGCGCCGCCGGGCTCGCCACGCTCGACGCGGTGCGCGACGCGGGCAACCGGTGGGTCTTCCCGGAACAGGTCGACGACGAGGGCCTCGAACCGCACTCGGTGCGCTGGTTCATCACCCCCGGGCTCCCCGGCCGCGGCGCGACCCACGGCGTCGAGGTCACCGGTGAGCCGCTGGACCGCGGCATCGCCTCGCTCGAAGCGCA
Source organism: Streptomyces sp. 184 (assembly GCF_045781775.1). Classification (NCBI taxonomy): domain Bacteria; kingdom Bacillati; phylum Actinomycetota; class Actinomycetes; order Kitasatosporales; family Streptomycetaceae; genus Streptomyces; species Streptomyces sp. 184. The sequence continues at coordinate 8,149,600 of NZ_CP123230.1, forward strand.
CGCCGCGTACCTGGCGGCGCTCCCGGACCACCCCGCCCCCAAGGACTTCATCCCGACGTTCACCGCGATGAGCGGCAAGGCCATGGGCGTCGAGCACGCCGTCCTGTTCCGCGCCCACGACCTCCAGGCACCACCGGACTTCTCCGCGGAAACCGGCCAGGACTGACCGAGGACCACCCGGCGAGCGGGCCGGCGGGCCCGCACGCTCGCACGGTCAGGTCTGGGCCATGTCCACGAAGCGGGAGTAGTGGCCCTGGAAGGCGACCGTGATCGTCGCCGTCGGGCCGTTGCGATGCTTGGCCACGATCAGGTCCGCTTCTCCCGCGCGCGGTGACTCCTTCTCGTACGCGTCCTCCCGGTGCAGCAGGATGACCATGTCCGCGTCCTGTTCGATCGATCCCGACTCGCGGAGGTCGGAGACCATCGGCTTCTTGTCCGTGCGCTGTTCGGGGCCGCGGTTGAGCTGGGAGAGGGCGATCACCGGGACCTCCAGCTCCTTGGCGAGCAGCTTGAGGTTCCGGGACATCTCGGAGACCTCCTGCTGGCGGCTCTCCGGGCGGCGGGAGCCGCCCGTCTGCATCAGTTGGAGGTAGTCGATGACGATCATCCGGAGGTCGTTGCGCTGCTTCAGGCGGCGGCACTTGGCGCGGATCTCCATCATCGACAGGTTCGGCGAGTCGTCGATGTAGAGCGGGGCGCCCGTGACTTCCGGCATCCGGCGGGCGAGGCGGGTCCAGTCGTCGTCCGTCATGCTGCCGGAGCGCATGTGGTGCAGCGCTACGCGGGCTTCCGCGGAGAGCAGCCGCATCGCGATCTCGTTGCGGCCCATCTCCAGCGAGAAGATGACGCTGGGCAGGTTGTTCTTGATCGAGCAGGCGCGGGCGAAGTCCAGGGCGAGCGTGCTGTTGTGGGTGGGCACCATCGAGCGGGAGGCCAGGTACAGGTGGTCGGGGTGCTCGACCTGTACGCAGCGGACCGGGACGCTGGGCACCTCGCGGACCTCGGTGACGAAGCGGTGGCGGCGGGTGCCGGGCCTGCGGCGGGCGGCGTGGGTGCGGCGCTTGTGCTCCAGGCGGAAGACGTCGTCGGGGGTGGTGAAGCCGACGACGTGGACGGCAGGCGATTCCGCGGGGTGTTGCGTCGTCGTGGCGCAGCGGTGGCCGAGGCTCGTGGCGAGTTCGCGGAAGTCGTCGGCCAGGGTCCTGCTGGTGACGGCGAAGCGGACCGAGCCCGCGCGGGTGACCGTGCCGGCGCTGTCGAGGAGTCCGGCGAGCAGGTCCGTGCGCTGCGCGGCCGAGGCGCGCAGGTAGTCCCGCGGGAGGCCGTTCGCACGGAGCGCCCCCGCCTGCCGCGCGCCCGCGGTGTCCGCGGTGTCGCCTTCTCCCAGTGCGGCGCCCAGGGCGTACGGCTCTACGGGCAGAGGGCGGGCCGGGAGCGTGAGGGGGGCGGCGGTGGGGATGGAGTGGTTGAGGCGGTTGTCCGCCAGGTGCGTGCAGCGCAGGGTCTGCGCGATCTCCTTGGTCGTACGGACCGCGGCCGGGGTGCGCCGGGAGCGGCGGGAGGCCCGGGTGTCCGTCAGCCACTGGTGGTCGGCGTCGGCGACGATCGTGGTGCCGTCGTCGAAGGCGACCTCGTAGCAGGGGCGGCCGGTCATGACCTCCGTGGCGGCGACCACGCGGGTCGGGCCGCCGTCGGCGGCGAGGAGGAAGTCGCCGGGGCGGACCTCGCCCATCGTCGTCCACCCGGTGGGGGTGGGCAGCGGGGTGTCGAGGGCCAGGGCCTTGCCCATCGCGGGGCGGGCGGCGACGACGATCATCTGGCCGGGGTGGAGCCCGTTCGTCAGGGAGTCGAGGTCGGTGAAGCCCGTGGGGACGCCGGACATCTGGCCGCTGCGCGAGCCGATGGCCTCGATCTCGTCGAGCGCGCCCTCCATGATCTCGCCGAGGGGGAGGTAGTCCTCCGCGGTGCGCTGTTCCGTGACGGCGTAGATCTCGGCCTGGGCGGAGTTGACGATGTCGTCGACCTCGCCGTCGGCCGCGTATCCCATCTGGGTGATGCGCGTGCCCGCCTCGACCAGGCGGCGCAGGATGGCGCGCTGGTGGACGATCTCGGCGTAGTACTCCGCGTTGGCGGCGGTGGGGACGGACTGGACGAGGGTGTGGAGGTACGACGCGCCGCCCACGCGGGCGAGTTCGCCGCGCTTGGTGAGTTCGGCGGAGACGGTGATGGGGTCGGCCGGCTCGCCGCGCGCGTAGAGGTCGAGGATCGCGGTGTAGACGGTCTCGTGGGCCGGGCGGTAGAAGTCGTGGCCCTTGAGGACCTCGACGACGTCGGCGATGGCGTCCTTGGACAGCAGCATGCCGCCGAGGACGGACTGCTCGGCGTCCAGATCCTGCGGGGGTACGCGCTCGAAGGCGGCCGGGGCGCCGGGGCCCCAGGGGTCCTCGGGGACGGGCTGCTCCGGCCGGCTGTGCTGGTCCGGCTCCCGGCGCAGTGGACGGACGTCCCCGGGCATGGTGTCCACGTAGTCCCGGTGCTCGGACACGGCAGCCCCACCTCCTCCCACCCGCCTTGCGGCGGACCTCTCAGGGCGCCCCTCTTTCTTACGGCACGCCGCTGACAATTCGCCCGCGGCGTTCCGCTTACGGCGCGTCGGCCGGCCCCCGGGACCGCGGGGCGGCGGCGCCGGTATCGGCAGGGGGGAGGGTCCACCGTAGGTCCGCGGCGGCCCCTGGCCAATTGCGCTATCCACAGGGGGTGTGGAAAGCGTCCGCCAACCTGTGGATTACTTGGGGAAAGCTGTGTACGAGCCGGGGGACAGTGCTGTGGACAAGCACACTATCGCTCCGCGATCACCCGTTTGACCTGCTGATTCTCCGTCCACCGCCGGTGGAGGAGAAAAACTTTCCCGTCCGGGCCAAGGTCGCGGCGGGCGCCGCGCCCGCTCACCCCCCACACGTCGACTTGTAAGTGGCCTTACCCAGTTGCGTCTGTTACCTGTGGACTATTAGATTTGCTGCATGCACGACGCCCCCTCGCCCACCGCCGCCGACCAGGGCAAGCCCGGCGAGCGGCGCCGCCGCGCCCGGCGGCGGCACGACCGCGAGATCGTCGCGCTCGCCGTCCCCGCCTTCGGCGCCCTCGTCGCCGAGCCGCTCTTCGTGCTCTTCGACAGCGCCATCGTCGGCCACCTCGGCACCTCCCAGCTCGCCGGGCTCGGCGTCGCCGCCGCCCTCCTCACCACCGCCGTGAGCGTCTTCGTCTTCCTCGCCTACGCCACCACCGCAGCCGTCGCCCGCCGCGTCGGCGCCGGCGATCTGCGCTCCGCGATCCAGCAGGGCATCGACGGCATCTGGCTCGCCGCGCTCCTCGGCGCCCTGCTCGTCGCCGTCACCGTGCCGACCGCTCCCGGCCTCGTCGGCCTCTTCGGCGCCTCCGACACCGCCGCCCCGTACGCGGTCACGTATCTGCGCGTCAGCGCCTTCGGCATCCCCGCCATGCTCGTCGTCTTCGCCGCCACCGGCGTGCTGCGCGGCCTTCAGGACACCCGCACCCCGCTGTACGTCGCCATCGGCGGCTTCACCGCCAACGCCGTGCTGAACGTCGCGCTCGTCTACGGCGCCGGCCTCGGCATCGCCGGCTCCGCCTGGGGCACCGTGCTCGCGCAGTGGGGGATGGCCGCGGTGTACCTGGTCGTCGTCGTACGCGGCGCCCGCAGCCACGGCGCCGCGCTGCGCCCGCAGCCGGCCGGCATACGGGCCTCCGCGCGGGCCGGGGTGCCGCTGCTGATCCGTACGCTGTCGCTACGCGCCATCGGGCTCATCGCGACCGCGGTGGCGGCGGGGCTCGGGGACGAGTCCGTCGCCGCGCACCAGGTGGTGCTGAGCATCTGGTCGCTGCTGGCGTTCGCGCTCGACGCGATCGCGATCGCCGGGCAGGCGATCATCGGCCGGTATCTGGGCGCGGGGGACGTGGACGGCGCGCGGGAGGCGTGCCGGCGGATGGTGCAGTGGGGGGTGGCGACCGGCGCGGTGCTCGGCGCGCTGGTGGTGGCCGCCCGGCCCCTGATCCTGCCGCTGTTCACGGACGACGCGGGGGTGCACGACGTGCTGCTGCCGGCGCTGCTGGTCGTCGCGGTGACGCAGCCGGTGGCGGGGGTGGTGTTCGTGCTCGACGGCGTCCTGATGGGCGCGGGCGACGGGCCGTATCTGGCCTGGGCGATGCTGCTGACGCTGGCGGTCTTCGCGCCGGTGGCGCTGGCGGTGCCGGCGCTGGGCGGGGGACTGACGGCGGTGTGGTGGTCGATGGGGCTGATGATGCTGACCCGGCTGGTGACGCTGTGGCTGCGCGCGCGGTCCGGGCGGTGGCTGGTCACGGGCGCCGTGCGGGCGTAGGCGCCGGTCCCGCACGGACGGACGCGCAGGGGCGCCCCTGCCGTACGGGCCCACGGAACCCACAGCTCCGGGTGCCGTCGGTGCCCCCGCCCGCCCGGTCGCGTACGTCCCCCGCCCGCCCGGTCCCGTAGTTCCGCGCACGCGAACGGGCCGCACCCCCGTGGGGATGCGGCCCGTCCTTCGTTCTACCCGCTGCCGAACAGCGTGTCAGCCGGCCACGACCTCGACGCCGACCTTCGCGTCGACCTCGGGGTGCAGCCGTACGGACACCTGGTGGGCGCCGAGGCTCTTGATCGGCGCGGACAGCTCGATGCGACGCTTGTCCACGTCCGGGCCGCCGGCCGCCTTGATCGCCGTGGCGATGTCGGCCGGGGTGACGGCGCCGAAGAGGCGGCCGCTGGCGCCGGCGCGCGTGGACAGGCGCACCTGCACGCCCTCCAGCTCCGACTTGACGGCGTTGGCCTGCTCGACCGAGGCGATCTCGCGCAGCTTGCGGCCGCGCCGGATCTGCGCGACGTCCTTCTCCCCGCCACGGGTCCAGCGGATCGCCAGCCCGTTGGGGATCAGGTAGTTGCGGGCGTACCCGTCCTTGACCTCGACGACATCGCCCGCGGCACCGAGGCCGGAGACCTCGCCCTTGAGGATGATCTTCATGCTTTACTCACCCTCCCAGTCAGCGCGCGGTCGAGGTGTAGGGCAGCAGCGCCATCTCCCGGCTGTTCTTCACGGCCGTGGCGACATCGCGCTGGTGCTGGGTGCAGTTGCCGGTGACCCGGCGGGCACGAATCTTGCCGCGGTCGGAAATGAACTTCCGCAGCAGGTTCGTGTCCTTGTAGTCGACGTAGGAGATCTTCTCCTTGCAGAAGACGCAAACCTTCTTCTTAGGCTTGCGCGGAGGCGGCTTCGCCATGATGTCTCTTACTCCAGTGTGATCAAGAAGTGTGGTGTGCGAGCACCCACGTCACGTCCCGGGAGGCCCGGGATCAGAACGGGGGCTCGTCCGAGTAACCGCCGCCCTGGCCGCCCTGGCCGCCGCCGGAGTTCCCACCCCAGCTACCGCCCTGGCCGCCCTGCTGACCGCCGCCGCCGGACGTCGCCCACGGGTCGCCCTGCGGGGCACCCCCCTGGCCGCCGCCCTGGCCGCCGCCGGGGTTTCCGCCCCAGCCGCCGCCCTGGCCGCCCTGCTGGCCACCGCCACCGCCACCGCCGCTGAATCCGCCGCCCTGGCCGCCCCTGCCGGTGGTCTTGGTGACCTTGGCGGTGGCATACCGGAGCGCCGGGCCGATCTCGTCGACCTCCAGCTCCACCACGGTCCGCTTCTCGCCCTGCTGGGTCTCGTACGAACGCTGGCGGAGCCGGCCCTGGGCAACCACGCGCGTGCCGCGCGTCAGCGACTCGGCGACGTTCTCCGCCGCCTGGCGCCAGATCGAAGCGCGGAGGAACAGCGGGTCGCCGTCCTTCCACTCGTTCGTCTGCCGGTCGAACGTCCGGGGCGTCGACGCGATCGTGAAGTTCGCGACGGCCGCGCCGGACGGCGTGAAGCGCAGCTCGGGGTCATCGGTCAGGTTTCCGACGACGGTGATGACGGTCTCGCCTGCCATGTCTTGACCTCTCGCGGTTGCTGCCGGGTGGTGCGGTCTGGCTTGTCGGTGCAGTCGGTGCTGTCGGTTCGGTTACTCGTACGCGGACCGTCCGTGACCGGACGGGCCGCACGCGGACTGCTCGTCGGTTGCCGTCAGTGGATTGCGGGGCGCAGGACCTTGGTCCGCAGCACCGACTCGTTGAGGTTCATCTGCCGGTCGAGCTCCTTGACGACATCGGCCTCGGCCTGGATGTCGATGACCGAGTAGATGCCCTCGGGCTTCTTCTTGATCTCGTAAGCGAGACGACGACGGCCCCAGGTGTCGACCTTCTCCACCTTGCCCTTGGCCTCACGGATCACGGACAGGAAGGACTCGATCAACGGGGAGACTGCACGCTCCTCGAGATCGGGGTCGAGGATGACCATCACCTCGTAGTGACGCATTGTGGAACCCACCTCCTCTGGACTCGGCGGCCACGGTCTCTCCGTGGCAGGAGGTTCTTCATTGCGTCGCAACGGTAGCGCCCGGCACTGACATCCCGGAGCGGCGGCGCCGGGTACGGCGCCGATGCGGTGGGATGGCCTGGGCAGACTCCGCTACAGAACGTACACAGTACCCGCAGCAGCCCTTCCGGTTGAAATCCGGCCACGATTCCCGGCAATCTGTACGTAACGGGTGTGAGCGGCGTCACGTACGACCGGTAGCCCGCGCCGCCATACGGGCATGGAGGTGCCCTATGCCTCAGGCAGTACAGCCCCCGCAGCGCAACATCGGCCTCTTCGCCGGCGACGGCCGACCGCACGTCGCCCAGGACACCCTTGTCGCCATCACGCTGGTGGTCGGCGCCCTCGCGCTCGTACTGGCGCAGTGGCGCGGCCTGCACGTGCCGGCGACCTGGGCCGGACTCATCGGGATCGTCACCGGGGCATGGGGACAGATGATCTCGGTGACCACCCGGGAGCGGTTCCTGATCCTCCTCGGACTGGGAGCGGCGGGCCTCGGCTTCTTCCTGGCGATGGCGCGCGGGGGCTTCTCCCTCTGACACCCCCGGCCTGACGCCCCGGCCTGACGCCCCCGGCGTGACGACGGCCGGCCGCCGCCGGCGCCCTTCGGCGGCCGGCGCTCACGCATGTCTGCGCGGCCCCGCGGCTTGGGGCCTTCCCTCCTGGGGGCAGGCGCGCCCGCAGTAGGCTTCACCCGCGAGAAGCCTGCCGCCGTCGGCAACCCGCCGCAGCACGAGGAGCGCCGCCATGAGCCTGACCCTGCAGCCCATCAGCCGCGAGCAGCATCTGGCGTACATCCGCAGCCTGCCCGCCGCGAGCCACTGCCAGATCCCGGCGTGGGCGGACGTGAAGTCCGAGTGGCGCGCGGAGAACCTGGGCTGGTTCGACGCCGACGGCCGGCAGGTGGGCGCGGCTCTGGTGCTGTACCGGCAGTTGCCGAAGGTGAAGCGGTATCTGGCGTACCTGCCGGAGGGGCCGGTCATCGACTGGTACGCGCCGAACCTCGACGCCTGGCTGACGCCGATGCTGGCGCATCTGAAGAGCCAGGGCGCCTTCTCCGTGAAGATGGGGCCGCCGGTGATCATCCGCCGGTGGGAGGCGCCGTCGATCAAGGCGGGCATCGCGGACCCGGACGTCAAGCGGCTGCGCGACGTCAACGCCGACGTCGTCGAGCCGCAGGCGTTCGAGGTCGCCGAGCGGCTGCGGCGGATGGGCTGGCAGCAGGGCGAGGACGGCGGCGCGGGCTTCGGCGACGTACAGCCCCGCTACGTGTTCCAGGTGCCGCTGGCGGGGCGGTCCCTGGACGAGGTCTTCAAGGGCTTCAACCAGCTCTGGCGGCGCAACGTCAAGAAGGCCGAGAAGGCCGGCGTCGAGGTGGTGCAGGGCGGTCTGGAGCACTTCGGCGAGTGGCAGCGGCTGTACGAGATCACGGCCGAGCGCGACAAGTTCCGGCCCAGGCCGCAGGGGTACTTCGAGCGCATGTGGAAGGTGCTCAACGCCGAGGAGCCGGGCCGCATGCGGCTGTACTTCGCCCTCTACCAGGGCGAGTGCCTGGCGGCGACGACGATGCTGACGGTGGGCGGGCACGTGTGGTACTCGTACGGTGCCTCCGCCAACCACGGGCGCGAGGTGCGCCCGTCGAACGCCATCCAGTGGCAGATGATGAAGGACGCGCACGCCGCCGGCGCGCACGTGTACGACCTGCGCGGCATCGGCGACGCGCTCGTCGACAGCGACCACCTCTTCGGGCTGATCCAGTTCAAGGTGGGCACGGGCGGGCAGGCGGCCGAATACCTGGGCGAGTGGGACTACCCACTGAATAAGCTGCTGCACAAGGCTCTCGACATCTACATGTCCCGCCGCTGACCTCAGCGGACTCGCGCGTGAAGCAGCGGGCTTGCGCGTGAAGGAAAGGGCCCCCGACACCGCGAAGGAAGGTACATCGACCGCCATGCCGCTCACGCTCTACGTCGATTCCGCGCGGTGGCGCGCACACCAGCAGCACATCCTGGAGCAGTTCCCCGGACTCGTCCCCGTCTGCAAGGGCAACGGCTACGGCTTCGGCCACGAGCGCCTGGCCGCCGAGGCCGCCCGGCTGGGGGCGAGTCCGCTGGCGGTGGGCACGGTGTACGAGGCGGCGCGGGCGCGCGACTTCGTCAGCGGCGACCTGCTGGTCCTCACCCCGTACCAGCTCACCGAGGAGCCCGTACCGCTGCCGACGCGGGTGATCCGCACCGTCGCGTCGGTGGACGCGGTGGGGCGGCTGGTCGGGGCCCGGATCGTCATCGAGGTGATGAGCTCGATGCGGCGGCACGGGGTGACGGAGGAGGAGCTGCCGAAGCTGGCGTCGCTGCTCTCCGACGTGACGCTGGAGGGCTTCGCGATCCACCTGCCGCTGGACCGCACCGACGGCTCCAGCGCGGTGGACGAGGTCATCGCGTGGATGGACCGGCTGCGCGCGGCGCGGCTGCCGTTGCACACGATGTACGTCAGCCATCTGCGGGCGGACGAGTTCGAGCAGTTGCAGCGGCAGTTCCCGCAGACGCGCTTCAGGGCGCGTATCGGCACCCGGCTGTGGCTGGGCGACCACGACGCGACGCAGTACCGGGGCACGGTGCTGGACGTCACGCGCGTGGCGAAGGGCGACCGCTTCGGCTACCGGCAGCAGAAGGTGTCGGGCGACGGCCACCTGGTGGTGGTCGCCGGCGGTACGTCCCAGGGCGTCGGGCTGGAGGCGCCGAAGGCGATGCACGGGCTGGCGCCGCGGGCGAAGGGCGTGGCGCGGGCCGGGCTGGCGACGGTGAACCGGAACCTGTCGCCGTTCGTGTGGGAGGGCAAGCAGCGCTGGTTCGCGGAGCCCCCGCACATGCAGGTCTCGATCCTGTACCTGCCGGCGGAGTCGTCGGCGCCGGTGCAGGGGGACGAGATGGTCGCGCATCTGCGGCACACGACGACGCAGCCGGACCGGGTGATCGAGCGCTAGCGCGTCACTCGATCGGGGACACCCGACCCGCTTTTGCGCTACGTTCCGCACCCCACCGCACCCGAAGCGCGCCCGGTCCGACCGGTACGCCCGGTCCGCCCGGCACGCCCGCCGCGTGCCGCCCGTGGCCGGCCTCGGCGAGCACCCGCACGTCCGGCGCCCGGTCCAGGACGCCGCCGCCGGGGTCGTCGTCGCCGAGGCGGCGTACGGGATCGCGGTCGGGCATCACGATGTCGCGTACGACGACGGCGCACAGGTACAGCGTGCCGAGCAGATGCGCGGCGATGGCCAGGTGGTAGCCGTCCGGGGGCAGGCCCTTGGCGTCCTCGCCGCCGTTGGTGTAGGCGAGGTAGAGCCAGATGCCCAGGTAGTACGCGACCTCGCAGCCCTGCCAGATGAGGAAGTCGCGCCAGCGCGGCCGGGCGAGGGCGGCGAGCGGGATGAGCCACAGGACGTACTGCGGCGAATAGACCTTGTTGGTGACGATGAACAGCGCCACGATCAGGAACGCGAGCTGCGCGAACCGCGGGCGGCGCGGCGCGGCGAGCGCGAGGGCGCCGATGCCGAGGCAGCCGAGGACCATCAGGCAGGCGGCGTAGATGTTGGCGTCGTCCAGGGGCTCGCCGGAGCGCTGGGAGATGATCAGCCAGAACGAGCCGAAGTCCACGCCCCGTTCCTGGCTGAAGGTGTAGAACTTCGCCCAGCCGTCCGGGGCCTTGACCATCACCGGCAGGTTGACGACGAGCCACGCGCCGGCCGCGGCGGCGGTCGCGGTGCCGAACTGCCGTAGCCGCCCGGCGCGCAGGCAGAGCACCAGCAGGGGCCACAGCAGCAGCACGGGGTACAGCTTGGCGGCGGTGGCGAGGCCGAGGAGCACGCCGGCGGCGACGGGGCGGCTGCGGGACCAGGCGAGCATCGCGGCGGCGGTGAGGGCGACGGCGAGCAGGTCCCAGTTGATCGTCGCGGTGAGCGCGAGCGCCGGGGCGAGCGCGACGAGGAGCCCGTCCCAGGGCCGTCTGCGGTGCGTACGGGCGACGCAGACGGCGACGATGGCGGCGCAGGCCATCAGCATGCCAGCGTTGACGAGCCAGTAGGCCTGCTCGCGGTGGACGAGGTCGTCGCCGCCCGGGGTGAGCCAGGAGGCGGCCTCCATGAACAGCCCGGTCAGGACCGGGTATTCGAGGTACTCCATGCCGCCGGAGACCTGGGGCGGGATGCGGTCGAAGTACGGGGTGAGGTCGTCGGCGAAGCCGCGGCCCTGGTACAGGTGCGGGATGTCGGAGTAGCAGGCGCGGGTGTACTGCGCGTTGGCGCCCGAGAACCAGGCGCCGTCGTAGCACGGGTACTTCTGCACCATGCCCAGCGCAAACATCCCGATCGCCACGAGCGCGATCACCCGCACCGGCGTCCACCAGGACCCGCCGAAGAGCGCCCGGCGGCCCAGCGGCCCGCCGAGGACCTCGCTGCCGCGGACGGCGATCTCGTCGTGCCGGGTGGGGGCCACGGGCGGCCCGTCGGGCGCCCCCGCCGCGGCCGGCCGCCGGGCCGGGTCGTGGTCCACGCTCGTCATGGGGCCATCCTGCCGTACGAGGGCGGGGCGCAGGCGGGCGTACGGGCACCGCGCGCGACGGGGCGGGCGGGCCCCGGCCGCGTACGGGCCACCGGGACCGGGCGGGCGGCCCGCCCGGCGCGGGCTCCCGCTCCAGGCGGGCCGGGGGCGCTCAGGACACGTCGGCCGGGACGGGGACCACGGCGGCGGGGGCCGGGGGCGCGGCGGATGAGGGCGCGGCGGACGGGGGCGCGGCGGGCGTCATGGGATCACTCCTCCGCCGTCGTCGCCGCCGTTGCCTCCGTTGCCGTTGTTGCCGCCGTTCCAGCCGCCGTCGGTCGTCGTCTCCCCGGTGGTCTCCCCGGTCGTCTCTCCCGTCGTCTCCCCGGTCGTGGTCTCCCCGTTCGTCTCGCCGCCTGGATCGCCGTTCGTCGCGCCGCCGGTCTGGCACTCCAGGTCCCACGGCTCGCACGTCTGGCTGGGCGGGGGCGACGTCGAGGGCGGCGGGCTGTTGGTGGGCTTGTCCGGCTCCTCGCTGGGCTTGGTCTCGGACGGCTCGGGCTCGATGTCGGTCGGGGTGGGCGTGGGGACGCCGCCGCCATCGACGATCTCGCCCAGCGGGCCGGGCTCCGGGAACTCCTTCGCGTCCTCGCCCGCCAGGGCGGCCTTCATGTAGTTGGTCCAGATCTCCGTCGGGATCTGACCACCGTGGATGGAGTCGAAGCCGCCGGTTCCGTTCATCGACAGCAGTTCCTGCTTGTCGCTGCGCGGGTCGGTACGGAAGAGGGTGACGGCCGTGGACAACTGCGGGGTGTACCCCACCCACCAGGCTGACTTGTTCTTGTCCGTGGTGCCGGTCTTGCCCGCCGCGGGCCGCTCCAGGTCGCGCGCGGCGGCGCCGGTGCCGGAGCCGAACTCGCCGAACTCGCCGTTGATGACGTTGTCTTCCATCACCTTGGTCACGGTGTCGGCGACGTTCGCGTCGATGCCGCGCTTGGTGGGGTGCTTGTCGTAGCCGGGCAGTTCCTTGCCGTCCTCGACCACCTTCGTCACGGAGTACGGCTCGATGTGCTCGCCGGAGGCGGCGAACGTTCCGTACGCACTGGCCATGCGGATGGCGCTGGGGGTCGAGGTGCCGATGGAGAACGAGGCGTTGTTGTTCGGGTCCATCGAGTCCTCGAGGATCCCGAGGTTCTCGGCCGTCTCGCGGATGTTGTCCAGTCCCACGTCGATGCCGAGCTGGACGTACGGGGTGTTGATGGACAGCCCGGTCGCCATGTTGAGGTCGACGTATCCGTAACTCTGGTCGGCCTCGTTGACCTGCCGGAAGTCCTCGCCTCCTGGCCCGGGCATCGGGTCGCCGTTCTGGTCCCGGATGATGATCTCGTTGTTGCCGTTGTACTTGCTCTCCGGTGAGATCGGCTCGCCGTCGCTGCGGTACGTGCCGTTCTCGAAGGCGGAGGCGAGGACGAACGGCTTCCAGGTGGACCCGACCGGGACGCCGAGGGTGTCGGCGTTGTTCGTGAAGTGGTCCTTGTCGAAGCCCTCGCCGCCGTAGAGGGCGACGATCTTCCCCGTGTCCGGTTCGACGGAGGCCCCGCCGAACTGGACGTACTTGTCCTTCTCCCGCTTCTTCGGGTCGAGGTACTCCTTGCGGGCGTCGTCGACCGCCTTCTCCATCTGCGCGACCTTCTTCCTGTCGAAGGTCGTGTAGATGCGGTAGCCGCCGCGCTCCAGTTGTTCCTTCTCGATGTTGGAGTTCTTCAGGACGTATCTGTTGGCCGTCTCGATGAGATAGCCCTTCTGTCCCGTCAGACCCGCGCTGGGGTTGTACTTCTCGATCTCGGGGAACTTGTCGTACTCGGCCCGCTTGGCCGGCGACATCATCTTCTGGCCGTCCAGCTCGACCTCGGTCTGCCGGTCGAGGATCCACTCCCAGCGCTCCTCGGCGCGTGCCCGGTTGTCCTCCGGCGAGGCGCCCGGGACGGAGCCGCCCTGGGGGTCGTAGAGGTCCGGGCCCTTGAGGACGGCGGCGAGGAAGGCGGACTGGTCGGGCGCGAGGTCCTCGGCGTCTACACGGAAGTACGCCTGGGCGGCGGCCTGGATGCCGTAGGCGCCGCGGCCGTAGTACGCGGTGTTGAGGTAGCCGGCGAGGATCTCGTTCTTGTCGACCTTCGCGCCCACCTTGATGGAGATGAACAGCTCCTGCACCTTGCGGGAGATGGTCTGCGACTGGTCGTCGAGCCGGGCGTTCTTGACGTACTGCTGGGTGATGGTCGAACCGCTCTGGGTGGAGCCGCCGGCGGCCATGTTGAACATGGCGCGGACGATGCCCTTGGGGTCGATCCCGGGGTCGGAGTAGAAGGTGGCGTTCTCCGCGGCGATGACCGCGTTCTGCATCTCCTCCGGGATGTCCTCCAGATCGACGATCTGGCGGTTCTTCTCGCCGCCGTACGTGGCCATCTGGGTGCCGTCGGACCAGTAGTAGACGTTGTTCTGCGCCTTGGCGGCGGCGGCGACGCTCGGCACCTCCACGAGCATGTAGCCGAGGAAGAACAGGCCGATGAGCAGCCCGACGCCGAGCACGCACATCCCCATGACCTGCTTCCAGGAGGGGAGCCAGCGGCGCAGGCCGGTGTGGTTGGAGCGGGGGTAGTCGATGAACCGCTTCCGCGGCGGCGGCTCGGGGCGGCGCCTGCGGCGCGGGCCGTCGTAGCCGCCGGCGCCGGAGTGGCTGCGGCCGTGTCCGCCGCCGCCGTGGCCACCGCCGCCGTGGCCGCCGTGGCCGGGTCCGTGGCCGCCGCCGTGCCCGGCTCCGCCTGCTGCCGCGCCCGCGGCGCCCGCACCGGCGCCTGCGCCCGCGCCGTAGCCGGGGTTCGTGCCGGGGTTCGTGCCGCCGGCCCGCCGTCGGCCGCCACCGCCGGCGGCGCGGCCGGGGGCGTAGCCACCCTCCGCGCCGGACGTCCCGCGGCGGCCGGAGTGGGCGCCGTGACGGCCTCCTCCGCGGCCGCTGTTCGGCGGCTTGCGACGGTGCTCGCTCATGAAGGGACTACTCCTCGAACAGGTGGCATCGCCTGTGGGCGTCTTCTGTCAGCCGGTCCCCCCGATGCACGACCGGTCTCTGTCCTCTGGCAACCAGCCGCACTGTACCGAGGACGAAGACGTCCGCAGGCGGCTCCAGGTTCCCTTCCGACAGCATGCGGAACAGAGTACGCACCGCCGTTGCCCGCTTTGCGCCGGGTATTACGCGCTATACCGGACACTTCGGCTCGCCCGGTCAAGCGGATGTGACGCCGTTCACAGAACCCTCGCTTGCCGCCGCCCCCGACCCGTTCTATCGTCGGGATGTATCGAGTCGATACATCAGCACGACACATCGGTCTGACACATCGGCCCGGCATAACCAGAGCGGGGCATCCGCGGCACGGGAGGAGGAGGCGATGAGCAGACGCTCGGACGTCCTGGAATTCGCCGTCCTCGGCCTGCTCCGCGAGTCCCCCATGCACGGCTACGAGCTGCGCAAGCGGCTCAACAGCTCGCTGGGGGTGTTCCGCGCGTTCAGCTACGGCAGCCTCTATCCCTGTCTGAAGACTCTGGTCGCACAGGGATGGCTGACGGAGGAGGCCGCGCCCGCACCGCAGGACGGCCCCGCCGTGCCGCTGGCGGGCCGGCGCGCCAAGATCGTCTACCGGCTGACGGCCGAGGGCAAGGAGCACTTCGAGGAGCTGCTCGCCCAGACCGGGCCCGAGGCGTGGGAGGACGAGCACTTCGGCGTCCGCTTCGCCTTCTTCGGCCAGACGTCGCGTGACGTACGGGTCCGGGTGCTCGAAGGCCGGCGCAGCCGGCTGGAGGAGCGCCTGGACAAGATGCGCACGTCGCTGGCGCGCACGCGCGAGCGACTCGACGACTACACCCTGGAGCTACAGCGGCATGGGATGGAGTCCGTCGAGCGCGAGGTGCGCTGGCTCACCGAGCTGATCGAGAGCGAACGGGCGGGGCGCGACCAGCGCCCTTCGGGAGACGCC
The DNA here is from genome assembly GCF_045781775.1 of Streptomyces sp. 184. NCBI lineage: Bacteria > Bacillati > Actinomycetota > Actinomycetes > Kitasatosporales > Streptomycetaceae > Streptomyces > Streptomyces sp. 184. The sequence continues at coordinate 8,164,637 of NZ_CP123230.1, forward strand.
GGTTCACCAGAGACGGGCGGCCTGCCCCGTGACCGGGACAGCACCCGGCCGGATCCGTCCGACGACACCGCCAACTGAGGCCCTGCCCTAACACGGCCTCAACGAAGAACAGGGAGCAACCGTCAATGGGTTCGGTTCGTGTAGCCATCGTCGGCGTGGGCAACTGCGCCGCGTCTCTCGTGCAGGGCGTCGAGTTCTACAGGGACGCCGACCCGGGCAGCCGGGTGCCCGGGCTGATGCACGTCCAGTTCGGCGACTACCACGTCGGTGACGTCGAGTTCGTCGCCGCGTTCGACGTCGACGCCAAGAAGGTGGGTCTCGACCTCGCCGACGCCATCGGCGCGAGCGAGAACAACACCATCAAGATCTGCGATGTGCCCAACAGCGGCGTGACCGTGCAGCGCGGCCAGACGCTCGACGGCCTCGGGCGCTACTACCGCGAGACGATCGAGGAGTCCGCCGAGGAGCCCGTCGACGTCGTGCAGGTGCTGCGGGACCGCCGGGTAGACGTGCTGGTCTGCTACCTCCCGGTCGGCTCCGAGGACGCCGCGAAGTACTACGCCCAGTGCGCCATCGACGCCGGTGTGGGCTTCGTCAACGCCCTGCCGGTGTTCATCGCGGGCACCAAGGAGTGGGCCGACAAGTTCACCGAGGCGGGCGTGCCGATCGTCGGCGACGACATCAAGTCGCAGGTCGGCGCCACCATCACGCACCGCGTCATGGCGAAGCTCTTCGAGGACCGGGGCGTCATCCTGGACCGTACGATGCAGCTCAACGTCGGCGGCAACATGGACTTCAAGAACATGCTGGAGCGCGACCGGCTGGAGTCCAAGAAGATCTCCAAGACCCAGGCCGTGACCTCCCAGATCCCCGACCGCGACCTGGGCGAGCGCAACGTGCACATCGGCCCGTCGGACTACGTCGCCTGGCTGGACGACCGCAAGTGGGCGTACGTGCGCCTGGAGGGCCGCGCCTTCGGCGAGGTGCCGCTCAGCCTGGAGTACAAGCTGGAGGTCTGGGACTCGCCGAACTCCGCGGGCATCATCATCGACGCGCTGCGCGCCGCGAAGATCGCCAAGGACCGCGGCATCGGCGGCCCGGTGCTGTCGGCGTCCTCGTACTTCATGAAGTCCCCGCCCGTGCAGTACTTCGACGACGAGGCGCGGGAGAACGTGGAGAAGTTCATCCGCGGCGAAGTCGAGCGCTGAGCGGCACCGTCGCCGGCGACTCGCCGTCTTCAGGGGCCCCGGGCTGCCGCCCGGGGCCCCTCGGCATGTGATGCTGAACGCCATGCCCGTTGTCCGCGACCTCCGCAGCCTGCTGCGGCTGCCCGGCTTCCGCCGGCTGCTGGCCGTGCGGCTGCTCTCCCAGGGCGCCGACGGCGTCTACCAGGTGGCGCTCGCCGCGTACGTGGTCTTCTCCCCGGAGCGACAGACCTCGCCGGCCGCCATCGCCTCCGCGATGGCGGTGCTGCTCCTGCCGTACTCGATCGTCGGCCCCTTCGCCGGCGTACTGCTGGACCGCTGGCGGCGCCGCCAGGTGCTGCTGTACGGGAACGTGCTGCGCGCCGTCTTCGCCGCGGGCACGGCGGCGCTGCTGCTCGCCGGGGTGCCGGACTGGCTGTTCTATCTCTCCGCGCTGTCCGTCACCGCCGTCAACCGCTTCGTGCTGTCCGGGCTCTCCGCCGCGCTGCCGCGCGTGGTGGACACCGAAGAACAGCTCGTCGTCGGCAACTCCCTGTCGCCGACCGCGGGCACGCTGGCGGCCACGGCGGGCGGCGGCGTCGCGTTCCTCGTCGGGCTGGCCGGGCCCAAGGGAGGCGCGGCCGACGCGATAACGGTGCTCGTCGGCTCGGGGCTGTATCTCTGCGCGGCGCTGGCGGCGCTGCGGATGACGCCGGGGGCGCTGGGGCCGGACCCGGAGCTGGTGCTGCCGCGGGTAGCGGCGGCGGTCGCCAGCACCGCGCGCGGGCTGGTCGCGGGCGTACGGCACCTGCGCGAGCGGCGCGAGGCGGCGCAGGCGCTGTCCGCCATGGCCCTGATGCGCTTCTGCTTCGGCGCGCTGACGGTGATGCTGCTGATGCTCTGCCGCTACGCCTGGTCCGACGGCGAGGACGAGGGCATGGCGCTGCTCGGCGTGGCCGTCGGCCTGTCGGGGCTGGGGTTCTTCGTCGCGGCGGTGCTGACGCCCTGGCTGGTGACGCGGCTGGGCCGGTCCGGCTGGATGACGCTGTGCGCGGCGCTGGCGGCGGTGCTGACGCCGACGTTGGCGCTGTCCTTCGCGCCGGGGCCGATGCTGGCCGCGGCGTTCGTCCTCGGGGTCACCACCCAGGGCGTCAAGATCACGACGGACACGGTGGTGCAGTCATCGGTGGACGATGCCTACCGCGGCCGGGTCTTCTCCCTCTACGACATGCTCTTCAACGTCGCCTTCGTCGGCGCCGCCGCGGCGTCGGCGGCGCTGCTGCCCGCGGACGGGCGCTCGGCGGTGCTGGTGGTAGGGGTCTCGCTCATCTTCGCGGGCATCGCCTTGTCGATGTTTCACGTGAAACACACGCCCGAGGAGGCTCACCCGGCGGCCCTGGAGGGCGGCGCCGAGCCGCATGTTTCACGTGAAACGTGACGCCCGCGCCCGGCGCGGCGCCGCCGCCTCCGTAGGCCGGGCGGCCTTGCGTCGGCCGGTGGCGCGTCGGTTCGCCCTACGCCGGTCGGCCGCACGCCGCCGGCCTCCGGCCCCGTAGCCCTACGCCGGGTTCTGCTCCGCCCACCACGCGCGCAGCGCCTCGACGGCGGCCTCGTGCTCCAGGGGGCCGTGCTCCAGCCGCAGCTCCAGCATGTGCCGGTACGCGCCGCCGACCGCCGGCCCGGGGCCGATGCCGAGAACCTTCATGATCTCGTTGCCGTCGAGGTCCGGGCGGATCGCGTCCAGCTCCTCCTGCTCCTGGAGCCGCGCGATGCGCTCCTCCAGCCCGTCGTACGCACGCTGGAGGGCCAGCGCCTTGCGCTTGTTGCGGGTGGTGCAGTCGGAGCGGGTCAGCTTGTGCAGCCGGTCCAGCAGCGGCCCGGCGTCGCGCACGTAGCGGCGCACCGCGGAGTCCGTCCACTCGCCGGTGCCGTAGCCGTGGAAGCGCAGGTGCAGCTCGACCAGCCGGGAGACGTCCTTGATCTGCTCGTTGGGGTACTTCAGCTTCGTCATCCGGGCCTTGGTCATCTTGGCCCCGACCACCTCGTGGTGGTGGAAGGAGACCCGGCCGTCCTGCTCGAAGCGGCGCGTGCGCGGCTTGCCGATGTCGTGGAGCAGCGCCGCGAGCCGCAGCACCAGGTCGGGCCCGTTCGCCTCCAGCGCGATGGCCTGCTCCAGCACGATCAGGGAGTGCTCGTAGACGTCCTTGTGCCGGTGGTGCTCGTCGCGCTCCAGCCGCAGCGCGGGCAGCTCCGGCAGCACGTACTCCGCCAGGCCGGTGTCGACCAGCAGGTGCAGACCCAGGCGCGGGCGGGGGGCGAGGAGCAGCTTGTTCAGCTCGTCCCTCACCCGCTCGGCGGACACGATCTCGATCCGCTCAGCCATGTCCGTCATCGCCGCGACGACCTCCGGCGCCACCTCGAAGCCGAGCTGGGCCGCGAACCGCGCGGCCCGCATCATCCGCAGCGGGTCGTCACCGAAGGACTCCTGCGGGGTGCCGGGGGTGCGCAGCACCCGGGCCGCCAGGTCGTCCAGCCCGCCGTGCGGGTCGACGAACTCCTTCTCCGGCAGCGCCACGGCCATCGCGTTGACCGTGAAGTCCCGGCGGACGAGGTCCTCCTCGATGGAGTCGCCGTACGACACCTCGGGCTTGCGGGACGTCCGGTCGTACGCCTCGGAGCGGTACGTGGTGATCTCGATCTGGAGATCGCCCTTGCGGCAGCCGACGGTGCCGAACGCGATGCCGACCTCCCACACCGCGTCCGCCCACGGCCGGACGATGTCGAGCACCCGCTCCGGGCGGGCGTCGGTGGTGAAGTCGAGGTCGTTCCCGAGCCGGCCGAGCAGCGCGTCCCGTACGGAGCCGCCCACCAGCGCCAGCCGGGCGCCGGCGTCCCGGAAGCGGTGGGCCAGGTCGTCGGCGACGGGGGAGACACGCAGCAGTTCGCTGACGGCGCTGCGCTGGGCACGGCTGAGCGTGGCCTGCTGGGTTCGGTGGTCTTCGCGGGCATTCGGCACAACAGAACAGGGTACGGGCCGCGCGCCGCGGGACCGCAACTGGCCACCCTCCGCGGCACCTCCGTACTGCCCCGGCGTCGATCGGGTGGCGGGCCGCCCGGAGGTTGACGCAGTCCCCGACACCCGGCGTCCCGCACCTCGTTACCATCGGGGTCCAAGGCAGGCGGCACAAGGCCGCGGGCCGGGCACGAGGACGACGAGGACGGGCGAGCGCGTGGCCGAGCTGGCACATTTCACGGGGTCCGCGGGCGGGCCTCCCGCCCGTCCCCCGGCCCACCGGCGGCTGCTGACCGCCCTGCTGCTCGTGGCGCTGCTGCTGCCGGCCGCGCTCGTGCAGTTGCCGGCGGCCGGCGAGGCGCGTGCGCAGCCGTCCGGCTCCCGCTCGGTCAGCGTGTCCGTGGACTATCTGAACCCCTCCGTCCCCTCCGGCGGCGACGACCTCACGGTCTCCGGGAAGGTCACCAACAAGACCGAGGCCAAGATCACCGACCCGCATGTCTCGCTGCGCCTCAGCGGACCGCTGACGAGCCGCAGCGAGGTCTCCCAGGCCACGGAGCGCACGGGCTGGATCTCGGAGTACGACGGGGCGGAGATCGGCGGTCCCGGCACCGAGGAGCTGCGGAGCCTGGCCCCCGGCATGAGCCGCGAGTTCAGCATGACGATCCCCGTGGACCGGCTGCCGCTGGACGCGCCCGGCGTCTACCAGCTCGCCGTCTCGCTCAGCGGGACCTCCGCGGACGCCGGCTACGAGCAGGTGCTCGGCATCGAGCACACCTTCCTGCCCTGGCAGCCCGACAACCTGTCCACCAAGACCCGGCTCACCTTCGTCTGGCCCCTCATCGCCACCCCCCGGCTCACCGCACGCACCGAGCCGGACGACGTGCAGACGCCGCTGTTCGCCGGCGACGGCCTGCTGGAGCAGATGGAGCCCGGCGGCCGGCTCCAGCAGATGGTCGCGCTCGGCGAGGAACTGCCCGTGACGTGGGTCGTCGATCCGGAGCTGCTGGCCGCGGCGTCCGCGATGACGGAGCCGTACAACGTGCTGACCGAGGACGGCGAGACCGTCCCCGGCAAGGGCCAGGAGACCGCCCGGCAGTGGCTGGGGGACCTCCAGAACGCCGTGAAGGGCCGCGAGGTCGTCGCACTGCCCTTCGGCGACCCGGACCTGGCCTCCATCGCCCACCGCGGCCGCAAGGTCTCCGGCACCCTCGACCAGCTCGGCGACGCCACCACCCTGGCCCGTACGACCGTGGAGTCGGTCCTGCACCTGGAGCCGGAGACCGACCTCGCCTGGCCGGCGGAGGGCGCGGTCGACCGGCGCATCGCCGGTGTCGCGGGTGCGGCCGGGGCGCAGTGGCTCCTCGCCCGCAGCGACAGCATGACCGAGAGCGGCCTGTCATACACGCCGACCGCGGCCCGCCCCATCGGGGGCGGCCAGACGGCGCTGGTGGCCGACGCACAGCTCTCCCGGGCCTTCGAGGGGGACATGAGCCGGGCGGAGACGTTCTCCCTGGCCGTCCAGGAGTTCCTGGCCCAGACCCTCGTGACGACGCTCCAGCAGCCGAACATGCAGCGGAGCATCGTCGTCGCGCCCCAGCGCACGCCCACGCTCGGCCAGGCGCAGGCGATGGCCGAGGCGCTCGGCGACCTCGACACCAGCACGTGGATGACGCCGCTCAACCTCAGCAGCGCCGCCGTGGAGCCCGCCGACCCGGCCGCGAACCGCACGGTGCCGGGCACCGGCGCGTACCCGAAGAAGCTGCGGAAGCAGGAGATCCCCCGCAGGGCGTTCGACCGGATCCTCGCCACCCGGCAGCAGCTCGACAACTTCTCCGACATCCTCGACCGGAGCCGGCGGGTCATCGTGCCCTTCGGCAACGCGCTGCTGCGTGAGATGTCCACGCAGTGGCGCGGGCGCAAGGCCGAGGCGGAGGCGTTCCGGCTGGAGGTGCAGGAGTACCTCCAGGACCTCACCTCGCAGGTGCAGCTCATCGACAAGTCCGACCTCACGCTGTCCGGCAACAGCGGCACGATCCCGGTGACCGTGCAGAACAACCTGGTGCAGAACGTCCGCGGGCTGGAGCTGCGGCTGACGTCGGGCGTGCCCAGCCGGCTGCGGATCGAGCAGGAGCGGCAGCCCATCGAGGTGGCGGGCGGCCACAGCACCTCGGTGAAGTTCGAGGCGTCCGCGCGGGCCAGCGGGCCGGTGAAGATCACCGCCCAGCTCTTCACCGCGGACGGCAAGCCCTTCGGCGAGGCGAAGACCTTCCAGGTGGAGGTGACCTCCATCACCTCCACGGTGCTGCTCGTCATCGGCGCCGGGATCCTGCTGCTAGTCCTCGCCGGCGTACGGATGTACTCGCAGCGCAAGCGCGCCGCCCGGACGGCGGACACGGACGAAGACACCTACGGGGACGGGGAAGAGAACGGAAACGGGGACGGGGACGACGGCTCCGACGGCGCCGGGGGCCCGGAAGACACGGCAGACCCCGGTAACGACGGCGATAGCGGGGAATCCGACAAGGAGGCACACCGAACGCACCCCACCGGCGGCGACCGTGCCGACGACACCGACACGGAAAGCGGTGCCCGGTCGGGTGCCAGTGAGAGAGTGGAGCGGTGAGAAAGACCAGGCCGTTTCCAGGCCGGCCATGACCCTTGTGGGGTGTCGATGAACGCGCCGTACGACGGTGACCGCAGTCAGGGCACCGGCGATCCCGCGAACCTGCCGCCCGCCGGGTCGCCGCCTCCGCCTGCCCACCCGCAGCCCCCGGCCGACCAGCAGAACGCCGACCCGTACGCGCCCGACCCGTACGCGCAGGGGGCCCAGGACCCGTACGCGCCGTACCCGCAGGAGCACTACGCCCCGCCGGCCGCCGACCCGTACGCGCAGGGCGGCCCGGGCCACTACGCGCCTCCCGCCGCTCCCGACCCCTACGCCCAGCACGCACCGCCGGCCCACCCGGGGGCCCCGGACCCGTACGCGCAGCACGGCCAGCCCGGTTACCACAACCAGCAGGGCCAGCCCAGTCAGCACGGTCAGCACGGCCAGCCGCCCCACTACGGCTACCCGCAGCCGCCTCAGCACGGCGGGCCCGCCCAGCAGGGCCACCCCGGTCAGTACGCCCAGCCCGGCCCCCCCGCGCACCAGGGGCAGCCGCAGAGCCCGCACGCGCCCGACCCGTACGGCCGCCCCGCCCAGCCGGGCCAGGACCCCTACGCCCAGCCCGCGGGCCCGCAGGCGCCGCACGACCCCCGCTCCCCGTACCAGCAGCCCGACCCCCGGGCCCCGCAGCACCCGCAGCAGCCGCACCACCCCCAGGGCCACCGGCAGCACCCGCACGCCGCCCCCCAGGACCCGTACGGCCACGCCGCGCAGGCCGCGGCCTCCCCGTCGCCGCCCTACCCCCAGGACCCGTACCTCCAGGACGCCTACGCCCCCGACCCGTACCAGCAGCGCGCCGACCCCCTCGGTGACGCGCTGTACGACCACGCCGCCCACCCCCCGCCGCCTGCGGGCAGCCAGCCCGCGGCCCAGCCGCCGTACCAGCAGCCGCCCTCGCCGCACTACAACCCGGACCCCCGGCTGTGGGCCGGCCCGCCCGCGCCCGAGCCCGACGGCCCCACGCGGCACCTGCGCTACGGCGACCAGGGTGCGCAGTTCGTCGGCGTCGACGACCTCGTCACCCGGGCCGGCGAGCCGGCGCAGCCGGAGCCGGACGCCTTCGCCCACCTCTTCCGCGACCAGCGTGCCCCGCAGCCGCCCCCGATGGGTCTCCAGCCGCAGCCGGCGGGGCCCGCGCCCGTACCGCCGCAGCGCGCCCGCGGCGGCCGGGTCGCGAGCCTGGCCCGCTCCAGCGCCGTCATGGCCGCCGGCACCCTCGTCTCGCGCATCACGGGGTTCCTGCGCACGCTGGTGATCTCCGCGGCCCTCGGCGTCGCCGTCCTCGGCGACACGTACACGGTCGCGTACACGCTGCCGACGATGATCTACATCCTCACCATCGGCGGCGGTCTGAACTCCGTCTTCGTCCCGCAGCTCGTGCGCGCGATGAAGAACGATCCGGACGGCGGCATCGCCTACGCCAACCGGCTGCTGACCCTCGTCTCGGTCATCCTCGGCGGGATGGTCCTCGTCGCCGTCTTCGCCGCCCCGCTGCTCATCCGCGCGATGTCGGTGAAGATCGCGGACAACCCGCAGTCCAACGAGGTCGCGATCACCTTCGCGCAGTACTGCCTGCCCACCATCTTCTTCATGGGCATCCACGTGGTGATGGGGCAGATCCTCAACGCGCGCGGCAGCTTCGGCCCGATGATGTGGACGCCGGTCCTCAACAACATCGTCATCATCGCCACCTTCGGCCTCTTCCTGTGGGTGTACGGCACCTCCGACTCCTCGGCGATGGACGAGAGCACCATCCCGACGGAGGGCGTGCGGCTCCTCGGCGTGGGCACGCTGCTGGGCCTGGTGGTGCAGTCGCTGGCGATGATCCCGTACCTGCGGCAGACGGGCTTCAAGATCCGGCCGCGCTTCGACTGGAAGGGCCACGGCCTCGGCAAGGCGGCCAAGCTCGCCAAGTGGACGTTCCTCTTCGTCCTCGCCAACCAGGCCGGCATGCTCGTCGTCACGCAGCTCGCCACCTGGGCCGGTGAGTCCGCCTCCGAGGTGGGCCACGACGGCACCGGCATCATGGCCTTCCAGAACGCGCTGCTGATCTGGCAGATGCCGCAGGCGATCATCACGGTGTCGGTGATGGCCGCGATGCTGCCGCGCATCTCCCGGGCCGCCGCCGACGGCGAGCCCACGGCGGTGCGCGACGACATCTCGCACGGCCTGCGCACCTCGGCCGTCGCGATCGTGCCGATCGCCTTCGCGCTCGTCGCGCTCGGGATCCCGATGTGCACCCTGCTGTTCGCCGCGGTCGGCAGCGACGCCGCCAGTTCGATCGGATACGTCCTGATGGCCTTCGGCCTCGGGCTGATCCCCTTCTCCGTGCAGTACGTCGTCCTGCGCGGCTTCTACGCCTACGAGGACACCCGCACGCCCTTCTACAACACGCTGATCGTCGCCGCGGTCTTCGCGACCGGCTCGGTGATCGCCTTCGTCCTGCTGCCCGACCGGCACGCGGTCATCGGCATGGCCGCCTGCTACGGCATCGCGTACGCCGTGGGCGTCGGCGTCGCCTGGCGGCGGCTGAAGCAGCGCATGGGCACCAACGACCTGGACGGCGCCCACGTCGTCCGCACATACGCCCGCCTCATCGGCGCCAGCATCCCGGCGGCGCTCGCCGGCGGCGCCACGGCGTGGGCCACGACCAACAAGCTGGGCGACGGCGTCACCGGCTCCATCGCCGCGCTCCTGGCCGGCTCGCTCGTCCTCGGCGTGATCTTCTACGTCGCGGCCCGGCGGATGCGGATCCAGGAGCTGAACGCGATGATGGGGATGGTCCGCGGCCGCCTCGGCCGGTAACCGGGGGCACAACCTTCCGTCATCGCCGTGTGTCGTGGATGACGTGAGGCTGTGGGCACAATTGGCACGGCGCGGCTGCACGACACGAGAGTTGGGGAGGCAGGAACGCCGGTGGCGGAACGGAGCACGGCAGCCGTCGACGGCTCGGCGGCCGACCGCAGCGATGCGGCCGACACGACGAACGCGGCGGACACGGAAGACCCGACAAGCGCTGCGGAGACCCCCGCTGCCGAGGCCACCGACCCGGAACCGCCCGACCCGGGGGCCGGCGCCGCAGAGGCCGGTACCGCGGAGGCAGGCGCTACGGAGGCCGGTGCCGGGGACGGCCCGGCCGGGGAGGCCCCCGACGCGGAGGCCACGGCCGCGCAGCCGCCCGCGCCCGAGGAGCCGCCACGGGGCGGCGTACCCGTCGTCGACATGCACAGCGGCCACAAACTCGCCGCGCGCTACCGGCTGGAGGAGTGCGTCACCCGGCTCGACGGCTTCAGCAGTTGGCGCGCGGTGGACGAGAAGCTGCGCCGCGCGGTCGGCGTCCACGTCCTGGCCGCCGGGCACGCCCACGCCGACGCCGTCCTCGACGCGGCGCGCGCCGCGGCCCTCATCGGCGACCCGCGCTTCGTCCAGGTCCTCGACGCCGTCGAGGAGGACGGCGTCGTCTACGTGGTCCACGAATGGCTCCCCGACGCCACCGAGTTGTCCACGCTGCTCGCCGGCGGAGCACCGATGGAGCCGCACGAGGCGTACGAACTCGTCACGCAGGTCTCCCAGGCGCTGGCCGCGGCCCACCGCAAGGACCTCGCGCACCTGAGGCTGACGCCGTCCGCCGTGCTGCGGACCGGCAGCGGGCAGTGGCGCATCCGCGGGCTGTCCGTGCACGCGGCGCTGTACGGCACCGAGGCGGACGATCCGCAGCGCACCGACACCGAAGCCGTCGGCGCCCTGCTGTACGCCGCGCTGACGGGCCGCTGGCCGTACGAGGGGGACGCCTACGGGCTGGCGGGGCTGCCCAAGCACGTCGGCCTCATCGCCCCGGACCAGGTGCGCGCGGGGGTGCATCGCGGGCTCTCGGAGCTGGCCATGCGCGCGCTGGCGGCCGGCTCCCCCGCCGCCGCGGCACACTCGCGGCCGTGCACGACGCCGGCGGAGCTGAGCGCCGCCTGCGCCGAACTGCCGCGTATCCGTCCCCCGGAGCCGCAGTACCCGCGGCCCGCGCCGTACCAGCAGACGACGTACCAGCAGGGCTACGCGCAGAGCGGTGGCCGCCCGGGCGGGCCCGCCGGGGCGGCAGCCGCCGCCGTGCCGCCGCCCGCTCCGCCCGCGCTCCCGGGCCGGACCGGGAAGGCGGTGAAGTGGTGCGTGTCCGTGCTGCTGATCGTCGCGCTCGCCCTCGGTAGCTGGCAGCTCGCCGACGCCCTCATCAACCACGACGGCCGCAACGGCGACACCGGCAACTCCGCGGCGCAGCCCGGCGGGGGCGGGGGCTCCGGCGGCGGCCGCGAGGCCGGCGGCAAGCCGGTGGAGATCGAGAGCGCCCGGGACTTCGACCCGTACGGCACCGGCAGCGAATCCCCGAGCAGTGTCGCCGCGGCCTACGACTCCGACCCGTCGAGCTACTGGGAGACCAAGTGGTACACCAGCGAGGTCTTCGGGAACCTCAAGGACGGCGTCGGGCTGGTCCTGGACCTCGGTGAGCCGAAGCGCGTCGGCAGCGTGAAGGTGTCCCTCATCGGCGACAGCAAGCTGACCGCCATGGCCACCCCGCAGGACGCGGCGTCGATGCCGACGGACCTCTCCGGTTTCGAGGAGTTCGACGCCGCGAAGGGCACCAATCTGACGCTCAAGCCCACCAAGCCGGTCGTCACCCAGTACGTTCTGCTGTGGCTCACGGAGATTCCGCCGTCGAACGAGGGCAACTTCCGTGGCAAGATCTCCGACATCCGGATTCGGAGCTGAGCAGAAAGCACTCGACGAGGGGGAGGGGTCGGCGTTGGAGAACGCCAGCGGCGGCGAAGTCGACGACCGCACACTCCTCGCCCGCCATGTCTCCGGTGAGGACCCGCACGCCTTCGCCGAGATCGTCCGGCGCCACCGGGACCGGCTGTGGGCCGTGGCGCTCCGCACGCTCGGCGACCGCGAGGAGGCCGCGGACGCGGTGCAGGACGCGCTGCTGTCGGCCTTCCGCGCGGCGCACACCTTCCGCGGCCAGTCCGCCGTCACCACCTGGCTGCACCGCATCACCGTGAACGCCTGTCTGGACCGGGCCCGCAAGGCCGCCAGCCGCCGCGCGGCACCGGTCGCGGACACCGAGCACTTCGAGCAGTTGCTGGAGCCGGAGGAGTCCGCAGAGGCGCCCGCGGAACGGGAGGACACCGGCCGTGAGCTACGCGAGGCGCTGGCGACGCTGCCCGTGGAGCAGCGGGCGGCCCTGGTGCTCGTGGACATGGCCGGCTACCCCGTCGCGGAGGCGGCCGACATCCTCGGCGTTCCCGCGGGTACCGTGAAGAGTCGCTGCGCCCGCGGTCGCGCCCGTCTCCTCCCTCTCGTACGGCATCTGCGGCTGTCCGCCGCGGGCTCCGGGGCGGGGGGACGGAACCCGGCGCCGGGGACATCCGTCCCACCGACGACAGAGCAGAAGGACGTACGCGCGTCGAAGGGCGGAGGTGAGAAGCCGTGACGCAGACCCCGCAGTCCTCCGGGGCCGATGACGGGCACCCGGAGGTCGAGGAACTGGCCGACCTCGCCGAGGGCCTGACGTCCCCGGCCCGCAGCCAGCAGCTCCACCGCCACCTCGACGAGTGCGCCATCTGCCGCGAGATCCGGGACGCCCTCGACGGCGTACGCGGACTCCTCGGCAGCCTCCCGGAGCCGGCCCCGATGCCGGCGGAGGTCGCGGGGCGTATCGACGCCGCACTGGCGGCCGAGGCGCGCTACGCCGTCGATGTGTCGGCCGCCGATGTTTCACGTGAAACCGAGCCGCCGGACACCCACGTACCCGCGCCGCGCGAGGCTGTTTCACGTGAAACACGGCCCGCCCGCTCGCACCGGCGCCCCGCCGCACACCGCGCGGACACCACCGGCCCCGGCCGGCGTGCGCGGCGCTGGCCCCGCGCCGTTCTCGGCGCCGCGGGGGCCGCCGCGCTCGTCGCCCTGACCGTCCTCCTCGTCCAGCTCCCCGGAAGCGGCGACAGCGGCGACGAAGGCGGGGCCGCGGACGTCGCCACCGGCCAGGAGCACACCCAGGAGAACGCCCCCAAGACCGCGCCGAGCGACGCAAGCCGGGGGCCACTGAGCCCCGGCTCGCTGGAGTCCCGGGTCGTCGGCATGCTCCAGCAGCCGGAGCAGCCGGATCGGCGGGAGGGGGGTGGCGCCGGCGAGGGCACGGCCGACAGCGGCGACGGTCCGCTCGTCGCCGAGGGCGACGCCCCGCAGGTTCCCCAGTGCGTACGGGCCGCCGTCAACCGCTCGGAGGCGGTGCTCGCGGCCGATACCGACACGTACGAGGGAACCCCCGTCTACGTCGTCGTGCTGCCGCACACCGGCGCCCCAGAGCGAGTGGACGCCTACGTGGTGGATTCCTCCTGCACAGCCTCCCCGGACCAGCCGGGCGAGATTCTGCACCGCGACACCTTCCGGCGCCCCTGAGCCGCGCCCACCCGCACACGGGAATGTCCGGCCCGTAGGATCCGTTGGGTGGGGTGAGAGGGACGGATTGCAAGCGGTCCCCGCCCCTTCAGGCAGCCGGTCGTAGACAAGGAAGAGTCCGTGAGCGACGTTCGCAACGTGATCATCATCGGCTCGGGGCCGGCGGGCTATACCGCCGCGCTGTACACCGCCCGCGCCGCGCTGCAACCGCTGGTCTTCGAAGGCGCCGTCACCGCCGGTGGCGCGCTCATGAACACCACGGACGTGGAGAACTTCCCGGGGTTCCGCGACGGGATCATGGGCCCCGACCTGATGGACAACATGCGCGCCCAGGCGGAGCGCTTCGGCGCCGAGCTGGTTCCCGACGACGTGGTGGCCGTCGACCTCACCGGCGACATCAAGAACGTCACCGACACCGCGGGCACCGTGCACCGCGCGCGGGCCGTGATCGTCTCCACCGGGTCGCAGCACCGCAAGCTGGGGCTGCCGCGGGAGGACGAACTGTCCGGTCGGGGCATCTCGTGGTGTGCCACCTGTGACGGCTTCTTCTTCCGCGAGCAGGACATCGTGGTCGTCGGCGGCGGCGACACGGCGATGGAGGAGGCCACCTTCCTCTCCCGTTTCGCCAGCAGCGTCACGGTGGTCCACCGCCGGGACAGCCTGCGCGCCAGCAAGGCGATGCAGGAGCGGGCCTTCGCGGACCCGAAGATCTCGTTCATCTGGGACAGCGAGGTCGCCGCCATCCACGGCGGCGACAAGCTCTCCGGTCTGACCCTGCGAAACGTCCGGACCGGCGAGGAGTCCGAGATCGCGGTCACGGGTCTGTTCATCGCCATCGGACACGACCCGCGCACGGAGCTGTTCAAGGGACAGTTGGAGCTCGACGGGGAGGGCTACCTCACGGTCGACGCCCCCTCCACGCGCACCAACCTCACCGGGGTCTTCGCATCGGGCGACGTTGTCGACCACACCTACCGCCAGGCGATCACCGCCGCGGGGACGGGTTGCTCCTCGGCGCTGGACGCCGAGCGCTACCTCGCCGCGATCGCCGACAAGGAGAAGTCGGCGGAGCCGGAGAAGGTCGCAGACGCCGTCTGAGACCGAGTAGCCATCAACGCACAACGACGTAAGGAGTACGCCATGGCCGGTGCCACGGTGACCGCGACCGACGCGGACTTCGAGGAGAAGGTCCTCAAGAGCGACAAGCCCGTGCTGGTGGACTTCTGGGCTGCCTGGTGCGGTCCGTGCCGCCAGATTGCCCCGTCGCTGGAGGCCATCGCCGCGGAGAACCCCGAGAAGATCACCGTCGTCAAGCTCAACATCGACGAGAACCCGGCGACGGCCGCGAAGTACGGGATCATGTCGATCCCGACGATGAACGTCTACCAGAGCGGCGAGGTCGTGAAGACCATCGTCGGCGCCAAGCCGAAGGCCGCCCTGGAGCGCGACCTCAACGAGTTCATCGGCTGACAGAGCGATCCTCGTTTCACGTGAAACGTGAACGTGGCGCGTGAAACGCAGACGCGGACATACGAAGGGCCCGTCCCCGCGGGGACGGGCCCTTCGTCGTGCCGGGCGGGTGTCAGAGGGGCCGCAGCACCGGATCCTTCCGCGCGGCACCGAGGAGCTTGTCGAGCGCCAGCTCCACGTCCTCCTTCCAGGAGATCGCGGAGCGCAGCTCCAGCCGCATCCGGGGATAGCGGGGGTGGGGCCGTACGGTCTTGAAGCCGACCGACACCAGATGGTCCGCCGGCAGCACGCACGCCGGTTCCTTCCAGGCGGCGTCCCCGAACGCTTCGACGGCTTTCACGCCCCGGCGCAGAAGATCCTTGGCGACGGTCTGGACGATGGTCCGGCCGAGACCCTGCCCCTGATACCCGGGGTTGAGCCACGCGGTCATCAGTTGGACGGCGTCGGCCGACACCGGGCTCGTCGGAAAGGCGAGGGAGCGGGGCACGTACGCGGGCGGGGCGTACATCACGAACCCGGCCGGCACATCGTCCACGTAGACGACCCGGCCGCAGGATCCCCACTCCAGCAGAACGGAGGAGATCCAGGCTTCCTTCTCCCCCTCCGGCCGCCCGGCCTTGACGGCGGCTTCACCGTTGACGGGATCCAGCTCCCAGAAGACGCACGAGCGGCAACGCCGGGGGACGTCCGGGAGATTGTCCAGGGTGAGCGGTACGAGCCTTCGCCCCATGGCGCCCGATCCTCTCCTTCACCGGCATCCCCCTCGATACCCGTGTGCATCGTATCCGGAGATGACAAAACAGGCCGCGGATTCATTCCGCGGCCTGTCTCGTCGGGATCGAGAGGGGAGTGGGTCACTCGTCCTCGTCGGCGTCCTCGCCGCTCAGCTTCTTCTCCAGCACCCTGCCCTCGCCGGGTGCCATCGAGCCGAGGATGCGCTCCAGATCCTCTATCGAGGCGAACTCGACGACGATCTTCCCCTTCTTCTGCCCCAGGTCGACCTTCACCCGGGTCTCGAAGCGGTCGGAGAGCCGGGACGCCAGATCGGTCAGCGCCGGAGACATCCGGTTGCCGGCCCGTGGCGCCTTCGGCCGGCGCCCGCTCTTGGGCTCCGACCCCATCAGGGTCACGATCTCCTCGACGGCCCGCACCGACAGCCCCTCGGCCACGATGCGGTGCGCCAGGCGGTCCTGCTCGCCCGCCTCCTCCACGGACAGCAGCGCCCGCGCATGGCCCGCCGAGATCACCCCGGCCGCCACCCGCCGCTGCACGGGCGGCGAGAGCCGCAGCAGCCGCAGCGTGTTGGAGACCTGGGGACGCGAGCGGCCGATCCGGTCCGCAAGCTGGTCGTGCGTGCAGTCGAAGTCCCGGAGCAACTGGTCGTAGGCCGCGGCCTCTTCCAGCGGGTTGAGCTGCGCCCGGTGGAGGTTCTCCAGCAGGGCGTCCAGGAGGAGCTTCTCGTCGTCCGTGGCGCGGACGATCGCGGGGATCCGCTCCATGCCGGCCTCACGGCAGGCACGCCAGCGGCGCTCACCCATGACCAGCTCATAGCGGTCCTGGCCCAGCCGGCGGACGACGACCGGCTGGAGGAGCCCGACCTCCTGGATGGAGGTGACCAGTTCGGCGAGGGAGTCCTCGTCGAACACCTCACGCGGCTGCCGCGGGTTGGGCGTGATGGCGTCCAGCGGAACCTCGGCGAAGTGCGCACCGGCCACTTCGCCGCTCTCCGCGGCACCCTCGACGGCCGGCGGCGCCTCGTAGGCGTGCTCCGGCGGCAGCTCCTCGTACCCCTGGGTCTCGGGCTGCGGCGCCCGCTCCGACACTATGACCGGCACCGCTCCCGGCGACATGGTGGCGCCGCCGACCAGCGGTCCCGAGTCATCGGCGGGAGTGGGAGCGGCGGGGATCAGCGCCCCCAGCCCGCGGCCCAGCCCTCTGCGTCTTTCCGTCACTGAGCCCCTCCGTGCTGCTCGTGATGAGCTTCGCCCTGTACGGGCATACCGCGCATGGCCATCTCGCGGGCCGCCTCCAGATAGGAGAGCGAGCCGCTCGACCCCGGATCGTAGGTGAGGACCGTCTGCCCGTAGCTCGGTGCCTCGGAGATACGGACCGAACGCGGGATGCTCGTCCGCAGCACCTCGGCGCCGAAGTGACCGCGGACCTCGTCCGCCACCTGGGAGGCCAGGCGCGTCCTCCCGTCGTACATCGTCAGGAGGATCGTCGACACATGGAGCCGGGGGTTGAGGTGCCCGCGGACCAGGTCGACGTTGTGCAGCAGTTGACCCAGCCCTTCCAGCGCGTAGTACTCGCACTGGATGGGGATCAGCACCTCGTTGCCCGCCACCATGGCGTTGACGGTCAACAGGCCGAGCGAGGGCGGGCAGTCGATGAAGATGTAGTCCAACGGCTGCTCGTAGGCGTCGATCGCCCGCTGCAACCGGCTCTCCCGCGCCACCAGCGAGACCAACTCGATCTCCGCACCCGCGAGATCGATGGTCGCCGGCGCGCAGAACAGCCCCTCGACATCGGGGACCGGCTGCACCACCTCGGCCAGCGGCCTGGCCTCCACCAGCACGTCGTAGACCGACGGCACCTCCGCATGGTGGTCGACGCCCAGCGCGGTCGAGGCATTGCCCTGCGGATCGAGGTCGACGACCAGCACCCGGGCCCCGTGGAGGGCCAGCGATGCCGCCAGGTTGACCGTGGTGGTGGTCTTGCCGACCCCACCCTTCTGGTTCGCGACGACCATCACACGGGTCTGCGCAGGGCGCGGCAGACCCTGACCGGCCCGCCCGAGCGCCTCTACCGCGAGTTGAGCGGCACGCCCGATCGGAGTGTCGTCCATCGGAGGCGGAGTTTCACGTGAAACATCCGCCGATTCGGAGCGGGGACCGGGGACCGGATCGGCCATCGGTCCCGCGACATTGGCGTCGGACCGCAAGGATTCACTCTCCTCGACTTCAGACTCGCACTGCACAGAGCCTGCCATGCTTTCGGGGTCGCGAACCAGCGAGGCCCGTTCTCCTGTGGATGATTCCTTATCCACAGCCGACTCGCGGGCCTCTCGGGCACCGCGTCCTCGGCTGAGGATCCCGGGGAGCAACGAACGATGTTTCACGTGAAACACGATGCACAGCCCCGCGGGGGCACCACCGCAGCGACACTCCGGTGTATGTACGGTAGGCGGCTTTAATGGACCGATCGGCCCTCTTTCGGATACGAGCAGACTAACGGCGTCGGCCGTGCCCGCCGCGACCGCCCTTCCGAGCAGCCCGCGCCCGCTTCGCGGCGAAGCGCACACCGCCGGGGCTCTCGCCCACCACGGCCCGCACCACGGTCGCCGGGGGGTCGACCGCATCGGCTCCGACCTGCACGATCTCGGTCTCCGTGACGCCGAGCTTGTGCAGCGCGGCCTTCGAGGCGCGCAGTTCCTCCTCGGCGCTCTCGCCCTTGAGCGCCAGCATCTCGCCGTACGGGCGCAGCAGCGGGACGCCCCAGCCGGCCAGCCGGTCCAGCGGGGCCACCGCCCGCGCGGTGACCACATGGACGGGCTCCAGCGTGCCGAGGACCTCCTCGGCCCGGCCGCGCACGACCGTCACCTGCTGCTCAAGGCCCAGCAGCTCGGTGACCTCCTGGAGGAACCGGGTCCGCCGCAGCAGCGGCTCCAGGAGCGTGATCCGCAGGTCGGGACGGACGAGCGCCAGCGGGATGCCCGGCAGCCCGGCGCCCGAGCCGACGTCGCAGACCGCGACGCCCTCGGGCACCACCTCGCCGAGCACCGCGCAGTTCAGCAGGTGCCGCTCCCACAGCCGGGGCACCTCCCGCGGGCCGATCAGCCCGCGCGTCACCGCCGTGTCGGCCAGCAGCTCGGCGTAGCGCACCGCGTCCGGGAGGGCACCGCCGAAGATCTTCTCGGCGGCTTCCGGCGCCGGCGGGAGATCCGCAACATCGGACACGGGGAGGTCCTCTCGCTGGAGCGCTGGCGGTCGAGCGGCGGCAGGTGACAGGGGAGCAGTCTGGGCCGGTCGGGTCAACCGGCCCAGAGGTGAAGCAAGTACGTTTCGGTCAGGCCGGGAGCACGACCACGCGCCGCTCGGGCTCCTCGCCCTCCGACTCGCTGCGCAGCCCGGCGGCCTTCACCGCGTCGTGCACCACCTTGCGCTCGAACGGGGACATCGGCCGCAGCTTCTCCGGCTCGCCGCTCTCCTTCACCCGCTCCACGGCCTCGGTGCCCAGCTCGGTCAGCTCGGCCCGCTTCTGCGCCCGGAACCCGGCGATGTCCAGCATCAGCCGGCTGCGGTCGCCGGTCTCGCGGTGCACGGCCAGCCGCGTCAGCTCCTGGAGCGCCTCCAGCACCTCGCCCTCGCGCCCCACCAGCTTCTGCAACTGTCGGTCGGACGAGCCCTCGCTGATGATCGACACCGAGGCCCGGCCGCCCTCGACGTCCATGTCGATGTCGCCGTCGAGGTCCGCGATGTCGAGCAGTTCCTCCAGATAGTCGGCGGCGATCTCGCCTTCCTGCTCAAGCCGCGTCAGGACGTCCTCGGCCGTGGCCTCGGTCTTCTCGGGCTGGGCCTCGATCTCCGAACCGGCTTCGCCGGTCGCGGAAGCGGTGTCCGTCACGTGGGGACTCCTTCTTACTTCTTCGACGGGTGCTTGGGCCGCTGCGGCCCCTTGCGCTGACCGGACTTCGCGTTACGGGCGTTGCCGCCCGCACCGCCGCGGCCGGATGAGCCGCCCGCCTTCTTCTTCGCGGTGCTCGACGCGGGCTTCTTGTCCTCGGGCTCCGCGGCGTCGCTCTCGTCCTGCTCGTCGGAGCCGCCGGACTGGGCGTGGCTGCGGCGCTGGGACTTCGACTGCCGCTTCGGCTGCTGCCGCCGGCCGGGGTCACCGCCGCCCGGCTTGGCGTCCGCCAGCGGGGTCTCGCTCTTGATCACGGTGCCGTCCGCCTGGGGCAGGAGGTCGTGCTTGGCCAGGGCCGAGACGAACTTCCGCTCGTCGTCGTTGCGGTCCTTGCCCTTGGCGACCATCTGCTTGACGACGTAGCGGTCGCGGCGGCCGCGCACGCCGCCGCGGTCGATGACGTGCTTCTGCATGCGCTCCAGGAGGTGCGCGTAGGACTTGCTGCCCGGGGTGGGGTTCCGCTTGATCACGTACATCTGCTGGCCCATGGACCAGACGTTGGTGGTCAGCCAGTAGATCAGGACGCCGACGGGGAAGTTGATGCCGAAGACGGCGAACATGAGCGGGAAGATGTACATCAGCATCTTCTGCTGCTGCATGAAGGGCGTCTTGACCGTGAGGTCGACGTTCTTCGTCATCAACTGGCGCTGCGTGTAGAACTGCGACCCCGACATCAGCACGATCATGATGACGGTGACGACCCGCACGTCGGCGAGCGTGGCGCCGAGGCTCTCCACCTTGCTCGCGCTGTCCATGAACTTGGCCGCGATCGGCGCCCCGAAGACGTGGGCCTCACGGGCCTGCTCGACCTGCGTGGCGTTGAGGACGCCGACCTCGTTGTTACCGGCGATCTTGTTCAGCACCTGGAAGAGCGCCAGGAAGAAGGGGGACTGGGCGAGGATCGGAAGACAGCTCGAGAGCGGGTTGGTACCCGTCTCCCGGTACAGCTTCATCATCTCCTCGGACTGGCGCTGCTTGTCGTTCTTGTAGCGCTCCTGGATCGCCTTCATCTTCGGCTGAAGAACCTGCATGTTCCGCGTCGCCTTGATCTGCTTCACGAACAGCGGGATCAGCGCGATACGGATCACGACCACCAGCGCCACGATGGACAGCCCCCACGCCCAGCCGCTGGCCTCGTCGAAGACCAGGCTGAACAGCGAGTGGAACTGGACGATGATCCAGGAAACGGCGATATAGAGAGGTTTGAGGACCGTGTCCACGAATCAGGCTCCTTGGGCCTTGGGCTGCGTCTTGCCCAGGCGGCTGCGCAGCCGCTGGTGCCAGACCGGATGCTTGCGGGGCGGAACGTGATCGACTCCGCCGAGCGACCACGGATTGCAGCGCAGGATGCGCCAGGCGGTCAGGCCCGTGCCTTTGACCGCGCCGTGCAGCCGGATCGCCTCATAGCCGTAGTGCGAGCACGACGGGTAGTACTTGCAGACCGGCCCCAGCAGTGGGCTGATGGTCCACTGGTAGAGCTTGATCAACCAAAGCAGCGGATACTTCATCGCGGCGCCCTTCCCAGCAACCGCCCCAGCGCTGCGTCCAGGTCATCGCGCAGCCGGTCGTAGCCGGCCTCCGCGGCGCCAGGCAGCGCCCGTACGACCACCAGGCTACCTGCGGGCAGCAGATCCATCCGATCCCGTAGGAGATGACGCAGGCGACGCTTGACAAGGTTGCGCGCGACCGCGGAACCGACGGCCCTGCTGACGACGAAACCCGCACGCGGCGGGGAGGTGTCCTCCCCGGCGGCATGCGGGTCACCGCCGCTCTTCAGATGTACGACGAGCAGCGGGCGGCCAGCCCGTCGCCCGCGGCGTACCGCTCGGGCAAAGTCCTCGCGCCGCCGCAGCCGGTGCTCAGCGGGCAGCACGAGCACACACCGTGGTCAGGCGGACAGGCGTGCGCGGCCCTTGGTGCGACGGGCCGTGATGATGGCACGGCCGGCGCGGGTACGCATACGCAGCCGGAAGCCGTGCGTCTTGGCACGCTTGCGGTTGTTCGGCTGGAAAGTGCGCTTGCTCACTCGGGGGCTCCAGGAGATTTGTCACGGGTGGTTAGGCGCCGAACGGCTGCCACCGTGCGCCCTCGAGCCGGCTCGTCATCGCCCGACACGTGACATGATCACTGTCGCGGCCTGAGACTGTTCGGAGGCAGGCGGCAGCAGCCGTCGACATCTCGACCTCGACACGGTACGCGGGCGCGTGCCATCCGGTCAAACCGGCCCCGTGCGGCCGACACGCCACCGGACACTGTGCACAGCCTGTGGACAGCGACTTGAATGGTGCAGCTCGGC